>NZ_AP043687.1:0-1160000 GCF_055393275.1 Pseudomonas sp. Pso3
GTGTCGGTCGAACTCTGGCAACGTTGCGTGGATGTGCTGCGCGACGAGCTGCCTTCGCAACAATTCAATACCTGGATCCGGCCACTGCAGGTGGAAGCGGAAGGGGATGAGCTGCGGGTGTTCGCGCCCAATCGCTTCGTGCTCGACTGGGTCAACGAGAAGTACCTGAGCCGCATCCTCGAATTGCTCGAGGAACATGCCGACGACGGCATCGCCCCGGTGCTGTCCCTGTTGATCGGCAGCAAGCGCAGCAACAAGCCGCGTCCGGCGCAGACGCCAAGTAGCCAGAGCACCCCGCTGCCTCCTCCGGTGCAGGCTCCGCAGCCGATCCAATCGGACATCGTCACCGCGGGCGTCGCCCTGGAAGACGTGACCGCGGAACTGGCCGAGGCCGACGAGCCGGCGGTCAAGACCGAACGCACCGTGCAGGTGGAGGGTGCGCTCAAGCACACCAGCTACCTGAATCGCACCTTCACCTTCGAGAACTTCGTCGAGGGCAAGTCCAACCAGCTGGCCCGCGCCGCGGCCTGGCAGGTGGCGGACAATCCCAAGCACGGGTACAACCCGCTCTTCCTTTATGGGGGCGTGGGTCTGGGTAAGACCCACCTGATGCACGCGGTGGGCAACCACCTGCTCAAGCGCAATCCGAACGCCAAGATCGTCTATCTGCATTCGGAGCGCTTCGTCGCCGACATGGTCAAGGCGCTGCAGCTCAACGCCATCAACGAATTCAAGCGCTTCTACCGCTCGGTGGACGCGCTGCTGATCGACGACATCCAGTTCTTCGCCCGCAAGGAGCGTTCGCAGGAAGAGTTTTTCCACACCTTCAATGCCCTGCTCGAAGGTGGACAACAGGTGATCCTCACCAGCGACCGCTATCCCAAGGAGATCGACGGCCTGGAAGAGCGGCTCAAGTCGCGCTTCGGCTGGGGTCTCACCGTGGCGGTGGAGCCGCCGGAGCTGGAAACGCGGGTGGCGATCCTGATGAAGAAGGCCGACCAGGCCAAGGTCGACCTGCCCCACGACGCCGCCTTCTTTATTGCCCAGCGCATCCGCTCCAACGTGCGGGAACTGGAAGGCGCGCTCAAGCGGGTAATCGCCCATGCCCACTTCATGGGCCGCGACATCACCATCGAGCTGATCCGCGAATCGCTCAAGGATCTCCTGGCACTGCAGGACAAGCTGGTCAGCATCGACAACATCCAGCGCACCGCGGCCGAGTACTACAAGATCAAGATCGCCGATCTGCTGTCCAAACGCCGCTCGCGTTCGGTCGCCCGGCCGCGGCAGGTCGCCATGGCGCTGTCCAAGGAGCTGACCAACCACAGCCTGCCGGAAATCGGCGACGCCTTTGGCGGACGCGATCACACGACGGTGTTGCACGCCTGTCGCAAGATCGCCGAACTTCGGGAATCCGACGCGGATATCCGCGAGGATTACAAGAACCTGCTGCGTACCCTGACGACCTGACGGACGCGGCCCTGGCAAGGACCTGACCATGCATTTCACCATTCAACGCGAAGCCCTGTTGAAACCGCTGCAGTTGGTGGCCGGTGTCGTGGAACGTCGGCAAACGCTGCCGGTGCTGTCCAACGTACTCCTGGTCGTGGAAGGCCAGCGGCTGTCGCTGACCGGTACCGACCTGGAAGTCGAGCTGGTTGGCCGGGTCGATCTGGAAGAAGCCGCCGAAGCCGGCGAAATCACCGTGCCGGCGCGCAAGCTGATGGATATCTGCAAGAGCCTGCAGCCCGATGCGCTGATCGACATCCGCACCGAGGAGCAGAAGCTGCTGATCCGTGCCGGACGCAGCCGTTTCACCCTGTCCACCCTGCCGGCCAACGACTTCCCCACCGTGGAGGAAGGTCCGGGTTCGCTGAAGTTCAGCATTCCCCAAGGCCGCCTGCGCCGTCTGATCGAGCGCACCGGCTTCGCCATGGCCCAGCAGGACGTGCGCTACTACCTCAACGGCATGCTGCTCGAAGCCAGCACCGGGCGCCTGCGCGCCGTGGCCACCGACGGTCACCGCCTGGCCATGTGCATGCTGGAAGCCGACGTCGACCAGGCCGAGAAGCACCAGGTCATCGTGCCGCGCAAGGGCATCCTGGAACTGTCGCGCCTGCTCACCGAGCCGGAGGAGCCGGTCAACGTGGTGCTGGGCCAGCACCATATCCGCGCCACCACCGGGGACTTCACCTTTACCTCCAAGCTGGTGGACGGCAAGTTCCCCGACTACGAGCGCGTCCTGCCGCGGCATGGCGACAAGCTGGTGCTGGGCGAACGTCAGCACCTGCGCGAGGCATTCAGCCGCACCGCCATTCTCTCCAACGAGAAGTACCGCGGTATCCGCCTGCAACTGGAAAACGGCTTCATGAAGATCCAGGCCAACAACCCGGAGCAGGAAGAGGCCGAGGAAGAACTGCAGGTCGACTACGACGGCGGCAGCCTGGAGATCGGCTTCAACGTCAGCTACCTGCTCGACGTGCTCGGCGTGATGACCACCGACCAGGTGCGCATCACCCTGTCCGATTCCAGCAGCAGTGCGCTGTTGCAGGAGGCGGGCAACGACGATTCCTCCTATGTCGTGATGCCGATGCGCCTCTGATCGCCGCTCGATGACGCTGATCCGCTTCAACGCCGACCGCCTGCGCAATCTGCAGGCGGTCGCGCTTCAGCCCTCGCCCCGGGTCAACCTGCTGCACGGCGCCAACGGCAGCGGCAAGACCAGCCTGCTGGAAGCCATCCACCTGCTGGGCCTGGCCCGTTCCTTTCGCAGCACCAAGCTGGCGCCGGTCATCCAGCACGAGCAGGCCAGCTGCACGGTGTTCGGCCAGGTGCGGCTGCCCGGGGGCCAGGATTGCAACCTGGGCATCCAGCGCGAGCGCGGCGGCGACTACCAGATCCGCATCAATGGCGAGAATGCCCGCAGTGCGGCGCAGCTGGCCGAGGTGCTGCCGCTGCAGCTGATCAACCCCGACGGCTTCCGGCTGCTTGAAGGCAGTCCCAAGATCAGACGGCAGTTTCTCGACTGGGGCGTGTTCCACGAGGAACAGCGTTTTCTGCCCCTATGGCAACGCCTGCAAAAGGCGCTCAGGCAGCGAAATCACTGGCTCAGACGTGGTAAAATCGACCCTGCGGCGCAGGCCGCCTGGGATCAGGAACTGGCCCTGGCCAGTGCCGAGATCGATGGCTTTCGCCAGGCCTATATCCAGCGCCTGAAACCGGAATTCACCGCGGTGCTGGCCGAGCTGATCCAGCTCGACGGCCTGACCCTGAGTTACTACCGCGGCTGGGACCGCGAGCGCGATCTGCGCGAGGTGCTGGCGGACAGCCTGCCGCGGGATCTGCAGCTGGGGCATACCCAGGCCGGTCCCCAACGCGCCGACCTGCGGATCCGCATCGGCAATCACAACGCGGCGGACATCCTGTCGCGCGGCCAGCAGAAGCTGGTGGTGTGCGCACTGCGCATCGCCCAGGGGCGGCTGGTCAACCAGGTCAAGCGGGGCCAGTGCGTCTATCTCATCGACGACCTGCCCTCGGAACTGGACGAGGGACACCGGCTGGCCTTGTGCCGGCTGCTGGAGGCACTGGAGTGCCAAGTCTTCATCACCTGTGTCGAGCGCGAGACGCTACAGGCCGCCTGGCGGCCGGAGACAGAGGTCAGCGTGTTCCACGTGGAACACGGCCATATCAAGCAGACCCACACTAGCGGGAGCCAAGCATGAGCGAGACCAATACCTACGACTCTTCCAGCATCAAGGTGCTGAAGGGACTGGATGCCGTGCGCAAGCGCCCCGGCATGTACATCGGCGACACCGATGACGGCACCGGCCTGCACCACATGGTCTTCGAGGTGGTGGACAACTCCATCGACGAGGCCCTGGCCGGCTTCTGCAGCGAGATCAGCATCACCATCCACATGGACGAATCCATCACCGTGCGCGACAACGGTCGCGGCATCCCGGTGGATATCCACAAGGAAGAAGGCGTTTCCGCGGCCGAGGTCATCATGACCGTGCTGCACGCCGGCGGTAAGTTCGACGACAACACCTACAAGGTGTCCGGCGGCCTGCACGGCGTGGGCGTCTCGGTGGTGAACGCCCTGTCCGAGGAGCTGCGGCTGACCATTCGCCGCGCCGGCCAGGTGTGGGAGCAGGTCTATGTGCATGGCGTGCCCCAGGCGCCGCTGGCGGTGATCGGCGAGACCGACACCACCGGTACCCAGGTGCACTTCAAGCCGTCCGCCGAGACCTTCAGCAACATCCAGTTCAGCTGGGACATCCTGGCCAAGCGGATTCGCGAGCTGTCCTTCCTCAACTCCGGTGTCGGCATCGTCCTGCGCGACGAGCGCAGCGGCAAGGAAGAGCTGTTCAAGTACGAAGGCGGCCTGCGTGCCTTCGTCGACTACCTCAACACCAACAAGACCGCGGTGAACGAGGTGTTCCATTTCCAAGTGCAGCGCGACGACGATGGCGTCGGCGTGGAAGTGGCCCTGCAGTGGAACGACAGCTTCAACGAGAACATCCTCTGCTTCACCAACAACATTCCCCAGCGCGATGGCGGTACCCACCTGGCGGGCTTCCGCTCGGCACTGACGCGCAACCTGAACAACTACATCGAGGCCGAGGGCCTGGCCAAGAAGTTCAAGGTGGCCACCACCGGTGACGACGCCCGCGAAGGCCTGACCGCCATCATCTCGGTCAAGGTGCCGGATCCCAAGTTCTCCTCCCAGACCAAGGACAAGCTGGTCTCCTCCGAGGTGAAGACCGCTGTGGAGCAGGAGATGGGCAAGTACTTCTCCGACTTCCTGCTGGAGAATCCCAACGAGGCCAAGGCGGTGGTCGGCAAGATGATCGACGCGGCCCGGGCCCGGGAAGCGGCGCGCAAGGCGCGGGAGATGACCCGCCGCAAGGGCGCCCTGGACATCGCCGGTCTGCCCGGCAAGCTGGCGGACTGCCAGGAAAAGGACCCGGCGCTGTCCGAACTCTACATCGTGGAGGGTGACTCCGCCGGTGGTTCGGCCAAGCAGGGCCGCAACCGGCGCACCCAGGCGATCCTGCCGCTCAAGGGCAAGATCCTCAACGTCGAGAAGGCCCGCTTCGACAAGATGCTCTCCTCCCAGGAGGTGGGCACCCTGATCACCGCGCTGGGCTGCGGTATCGGTCGCGAAGAGTTCAATATCGACAAGCTGCGCTACCACAACATCATCATCATGACCGATGCTGACGTCGACGGTTCGCACATCCGTACCCTGCTGCTGACCTTCTTCTTCCGCCAGATGCCGCTGTTGATCGAGCGGGGCTACATCTACATCGCCCAGCCGCCGCTGTACAAGGTGAAGCGTGGCAAGCAGGAGCAGTACATCAAGGACGACGAGGCGATGGAGGAATACCTGACCCAGACCGCCCTCGAGGAAGCTAGCCTGCACGTCAACGAGAACGCCCCCGGCCTGTCCGGCGTGGAACTCGAGAAGCTGGTGAACAGCTATCGCCAGGTGATGAAGACCTTCAAGCGCCTGTCGCGCCTCTATCCGGCCGACGTCAGCGAACACCTGCTGTACCTGCCCCGCGTGGGCGTGGAGCAGCTGGGTGACGAGGCGGCCATGCGCCAGTGGCTGGCCGGCCTGGAGACGCGCCTGAAGGCTGCCGAGCGCAATGGCACCACCTACACCCTGAGCCTGCGCGAAGACCGCGAGCGCAGCCTGTGGCTGCCGGAGGTCGAGACCCGTGCCCACGGCCTGTCCAGCTACGTCACCTTCAACCGGGATTTCTTCGGCAGCAACGATTACCGCCTGGTGACCGAGCTGGCCGCCCAGCTGGACAACCTGCTGGAGGAAGGCGCCTACGCCAAGCGCGGCGAACGCCGGCGCCCGGTCAGCACCTTCAAGGAAGCCTGGGAATGGCTGATGGTGGAGACCAGCAAGAGATTCAACATCCAGCGCTACAAGGGCCTGGGCGAGATGAATCCGGATCAGCTGTGGGAAACCACCATGGACCCGAACGTGCGCCGCATGCTGCAGGTGACCATCGAGGACGCCATCGCCGCCGATCAGATCTTCAACACCCTGATGGGCGATCAGGTGGAGCCGCGCCGCGACTTCATCGAGAGCAACGCCCTGGCCGTGTCGAACCTCGACGTCTGATCCCGCGGTTATGCACAAGCCCCGCCATGCGGGGCTTTTTTGTGGAAAACATTCTGCCTAGAGAGCCGCAGCGTTTCGTTCCTCGGGAGTGAACGCCGTTCATCTTATAGCCAGAGGTTTTGTGGATAGTTTTCCTCAGCCGCTTTTGATCACCACAGAAAATTTGCGTAAAGAGGCCGTGCCATGCGGCATAGAGACACAGGCTATAACGGATGATCCTGTGGATAAGCCTGGGAATAAGCTTGTCGGTACTTGTGGATGAAGACTCATCCGAGGTAGCGGGCCAAAATCTGCCCACATCAAAGGCTTGATCTGGCCTGTGGGTAAGTCTGTGGGAAAAGGGGTGGAAACAGCCAGGCCTCGCGGCCTGGCGGTCAGGCTACGCAGCGCGGGCGGGACTGGCGTCGGGTTTGGTCGCCAGAGCCTGTTCGATGAAGGCGAAGCAGCGGGCATTGAGATCGACGATGGCGCGCGGATCCTGACCCTGGGGATGGAGCAGCGGACCGATGCTGACCTTGATGGTCCCCGGCGACTTGATCCAGGAGCGATTGGGCCAGTAGGCACCGGCGTCATGGGCGATGGGCAGGATGGGCACGTTCAGGCTGCAGGCCAGGGCGGCGCCACCGCGAGAGAACTTGCCCATCTGGCCATGATCGATGCGGGTGCCCTGGGGAAAGATCAGAACCCAGCAACCCTGGGCCAGGTAGCGACCGCCCTGCTCCGTCAGCTGCTGCAGGGCCAGCTTGCCGTTGTCGCGGTCGATGGCGATCGGCTTGAGCAGCGAGAAGGCCCAGCCAAAGAAGGGGATCCGCAGCAATTCGCGCTTGATCACCTGGGAGGTGGGCTCGAACTGGGCGGACAGGAAAAAGGTTTCCCAGGTGCTCTGGTGGTTGGCCACGATCACGCAGGGCTGCGCCGGGACGTTTTCCAGGCCTTCGATCTCGTAGCGGATGCCGCAGATGACCTTGGCCAGCCAGACGGCGAAACCGGTCCAGGCCTTGACCACCAGCCGATAGCGGGCGCGATAGGCCAGGAAGGGCGCGATCAGCAGGCTGACGCAGGACCAGAGGATGCCGCTGGTTCCCAGCAGCACATAGAACAACAGGGTACGCAAGAGCCGCATCAGGGCGCTTCCTCGAGCAGGTGATCAGCCACCGCGGCCAGGTCGACGAAGACCCGGGTGCCGGCTGGCAAAGGCTTGGCCAGGGTGCGTTCACCCTTGCCGGTCCGCACCAGACAGGGCGTGCAGCCAAGGGCCACGCCGGCTTCCAGATCGCGCAGGCTGTCGCCCACCACCGGCACGCCGCTCAGGTCGGCACGGCCATAGTGGTGGGCGATGGCGCGAAACAGGCCGGGCAGCGGCTTGCGGCAGTCGCAGCCCGCTTCCGGGCCATGGGGGCAGTGCAGGATCAGGTCGACCCGACCGCCCTCCTCCGCCAGCAGCCGCTGCAGTTTCTCGTGCATGGCCGTCAGGTCGTCTTCCGTGAAGTAGCCGCGGGCCAGGCCGGACTGGTTGGTGGCCACGGCCACCTGCCAACCGGCCCGGTTCAGGCGAGCGATGGCGGCGAGGCTGCCGGGCAGCGGTTGCCACTGCTCGGCGCTGCGCACGTAGTCATCGGAATCGACATTGATGACGCCATCGCGGTCCAGCACGATCAGCTTCATGCCCTAGCCCAGCACCGAGATGTCGGCGATGCCCAGGAACAGGCCACGCAGGTGGGCGAGCAGCGCATAGCGATTGGCGCGGACGCGCTCGTCCTCGGCGTTGACCAATACCTCGTCGAAGAAGGCATCCACCGGGGCGCGCAGGCTGGCCAGGCGCTCCAGGGCTTCGCGATAACGGCGAGCTTCGGCCAGGGGCGCGGCTTCCCGCTCGGCATCGGCGATGGCCGCGGCCAGGGTGCGCTCGGCGTCGGTCTCGAACAGGGCGGCATCGGCCTGGGTGGCGACCGTGCCCTCGAACTTGCCGAGCAGGTTGGAGACGCGCTTGTTGGCGGCGGCCAGGGCTTCGGCTTCGGGCAGGCGGCGGAAGGCTTGCACGGCCTGGACGCGCTGATCGAAGTCCAGCGCCGAAGCCGGGCGCAGGGCCCGCACGGCCAGGTAGGCGGCGGTGTCGACGCCTTCGTCCTCGTAGCGGGCACGCAGGCGGTCGAAGACGAAGTCCAGCACCTGCTCCTGCAGCCCCGCGGCCTTGACCCGCTCGCCGTAACCGGCGATGGCGAAGGCGACGGCGGCTGGCAGATCCAGCTCCAGGCCCTTCTCGATGAGGATGCGCAGCACCCCCAGGGCCTGACGGCGCAGGGCGAAGGGGTCCTTGCTGCCGGTGGGCAGCATGCCGATGCCAAAGATGCCGACCAGGGTGTCGAGCTTGTCGGCCAGGGCCACGGCGGCCCCGGTCAGGGTCTGCGGCAATTCGGCGCCGGCGCCGCGCGGCATGTACTGCTCGTTGAGCGCCAGGGCCACGTCGTCGGCCTCGCCGCCCTTCTTGGCGTAGTAGTAGCCGGCGATGCCCTGCATCTCCGGGAATTCGCCGACCATCTCGGTGGCCAGGTCGCACTTGGCGAGCACACCGGCGCGGTGGGCGCGCTCGGCATCACCGCCGATGCGTTCGGCGATAAAGGCGGCCAGGGCGGCGACGCGCTGGGCCTTGTCGTAGACGGTGCCGAGCTGGGCCTGGAAGACCACGTTCTTGAGACGCTCGTTGAAGCTTTCCAGCGGCTGCTTCTGGTCCTGCTTGAAGAAGAACTCGGCGTCGGTGAGACGGGGGCGGACCACCTTCTCGTTGCCGCTGACGATCTGCGCCGGGTCCTTGCTCTCCAGGTTGGCCACGGTGATGAAGCGCGGCAGGAGCTTGCCCTGGGCGTCCAGCAGGCAGAAGTACTTCTGGTTGTCCTGCATGGTGGTGATCAGGGCTTCCTGGGGCACCTCGAGGAAGCGTTCCTCGAAGGCGCAGACCAGCGGCACCGGCCATTCCACCAGGGCGGTCACCTCGTCCAGCAGCGCGGGCGGCACCACGGCGCTGCCCTGCTCCGCCGCGGCCAGTTCGGCCACGCGGGACTCGATCAGCTGACGCCGTTCGGCGAAGTCGGCCAGCACATGGGCGGCGCGCAGGTCGGCGGCGTAGTGGGCCGGCGCGCTGATGCGCACGGCGTCGGGATGGTGGAAGCGATGACCGCGGGACTCACGGCCGGCGCGGCGGGTCAGGATCTCGCAGTCGATGACCTCGTCACCTAGCAGCATCACCAGCCACTGGGTGGGACGCACGAATTCCTCGCGGCGGGCGGCCCAGCGCATGCGCTTGGGAATCGGCAGCTCGGCCAGGGAGGCTTCGACGATGCCGGGCAGCAGGCTGGCCGCCGGTTGACCGGGAATGCTCTGGGAGAATCTCAGCTTGGGACCGCTGCGGTCGATGGCGCTGATGTCGACGCCACACTTGCGGGCGAAGCCCAGGGCCGCCTGGGTCGGCTGGCCATCGGCGCCAAAGGCGGCCTGGAGCGGCGGGCCGTCCAGGTTGACGCTACGCTCGGGCTGCTGGGTCTGCAGGGCTTCGACCAGCACCGCCAGACGGCGCGGCGCGGCATAGGCGCGGGCGCCGGCATAGCCGAGACCGGCCTGCTTGAGGCCCTTCTCAATGCCGGCGAGAAAGCTGTCGCCAAGGGTCTTGAGCGCCTTGGGTGGCAGTTCTTCGGTACCTAGTTCGACCAGGAAATCCAGAGTGGTGCTCATCATTCGCCCTCCTTGAGCAGCGCCTGGACATCGTCACGACCCAGGACCTCGTCACGCAGCGCGGGGCTGGCCAGCGGGAAGCCCAGCCGGGCCCGGGCCTTGAAGTAGCCCTGGGCGACGCTGCGCGCCAGGGTGCGCACGCGCAGGATGTAGCGCTGGCGCTCGGTCACCGAGATGGCACGGCGGGCGTCCAGCAGGTTGAAGGTGTGGGAGGCCTTGAGCACCATCTCGTAGGTGGGCAGCGGCAGGTCCAGGGCGATCAGGCGATTGGCCTCGGACTCGTAGAAGTCGAACAGCTCGAACAGCTTGGGCACATTGGCGTGCTCGAAGTTGTAGGTGCTCTGCTCCACCTCGTTCTGGTGGAAGACGTCGCCGTAGGTCACGGTGCCGAAGGGACCGTCGGCCCAGATCAGGTCATAGACCGAATCCACGCCCTGCAGGTACATGGCCAGGCGCTCCAGGCCATAGGTGATCTCGCCGGTCACCGGGTAGCACTCGATGCCGCCGGCCTGCTGGAAGTAGGTGAACTGGGTGACTTCCATGCCGTTGAGCCAGACTTCCCAGCCCAGACCCCAGGCGCCCAGGGTGGGCGATTCCCAGTTGTCCTCGACGAAGCGCACGTCGTGCACCAGCGGATCCAGGCCGATGGCGGCCAGGGAGCCGAGGTAGAGCTCCTGGAAGTTGTCCGGGTTGGGCTTCAAGACCACCTGGAACTGGTAGTAGTGCTGCAGGCGATTGGGGTTCTCGCCGTAGCGGCCGTCGGTGGGGCGGCGGCTGGGCTGCACATAGGCGGCGTTCCAGGTCTCGGGACCGATGGCGCGCAGGAAGGTGGCGGTGTGGAAGGTACCGGCGCCGACTTCCATGTCATAGGGCTGGAGTACCACGCAGCCCTGCTCGGCCCAGTATTGCTGCAAGGCCAGGATCAAGTCTTGGAAGGTGCGCACGGTGGGCTTGGACTGGCTCACGAAAAATACCCGTTCGGCTGCGACGAAAAGCCGGGGAGTATAGCCGAAAGCCGCCGTCGCCCGCATGGGGCGCGTGTCGCGGCCGGGCGGCTGGCCGGGTAGTCCGGACGGGCTGTCTCCGCTGGCGGGCAATTGCGCTAAGGTGAGGCCTTCCCTCCTCGACCGAGTCTTCGCCATGCCGCGTTGCTTCTGGTGCACCGCCGATCCGTTGTACATCGAGTATCACGACCACGAGTGGGGCGTGCCCCAGCGCGATCCGGCGGTGCTCTTCGAATTCCTCCTGCTGGAGGGCTTCCAGGCCGGACTGTCGTGGATCACCGTGCTGAAGAAGCGCGAGCGCTATCGTCAGGTGCTGCATGGCTTCGATCCCAGGCGCCTGGCGCAGTTGAGCGATGCCGAGATCGCGGTGCTGATGCAGGACCCGGGCATCATCCGCAATGGCGCCAAGCTGCGCGCCGCTCGTCAGAATGCCCAGGCCTGGTTGCGCCTCGAAGACCCTGCCGGCTGGCTGTGGTCCTTTGTCGGCGGTACTCCGCGCATCAATCGTTTCCGTGATCGCAGCGAGGTACCGGCGATCACCCCGGAAGCCGAGGCCATGAGCAAGGCGCTCAAGCGGGCCGGTTTCACCTTTGTCGGGCCGACCATCTGCTATGCCTTCATGCAGGCCATGGGCCTGGTCATGGACCATACCCTCGACTGCGACCGCCATGGCGAATTGGCGTCTGCGTCGGCAGAGCTGCAGGAAAAGTCGAATGTATAGCTGCCAGTTGGCGCGAACCTTACGCTTTCTTAACGTTTCCGGGGTCTGTAGACGGTAAACTGTCTGGGCATTCAGACAGGAGCCCCTCTTTTGGAAAGATTCAAAGGCGCGCTGATGATCGCCTTCCTGCGCCTTTTCGCCCTGCTGCCCTGGCCGCTGGTGCAGCGCCTGGGTGGATTCATCGGCTGGTGCATGTGGAAGCTGCCGACCCGCGCCAGCAAGGTCACCCGTATCAACCTCGCCCACTGTTTTCCCGAACTCGATGCCGCCGGTCTGGAACGGCTGTCGCGCGAGTGCCTGCGCGGCATCGGCAAGACTCTGACCGAAAGCGCCTGCGCCTGGATCTGGTCGCCGAAGCGTTCCTTGCGCCTGGTGCGCGAGGTGGAAGGGATGGACGTCCTGCAGGAAGCCCTGGCCTCCGGCGATGGCGTGGTGGGCATCACCAGCCACCTGGGCAACTGGGAGTTGCTCAACCACTTTTACTGCTCCCACGCCAAGCCGATCATCTTCTACCGGCCGCCCAAGCTCAAGGCGGTGGACGAGCTGCTCAAGCGCCAGCGGGTACAGCTGGGCAATCGGGTGGCGCCCTCCACCCCGGAAGGCATCATCAGCGTGATCAAGGAAGTCCGGCGCGGCGGCGCCGTGGGCATTCCGGCCGATCCCGAGCCGAGTCGCAGCGCCGGCCTCTTCGTGCCCTTCCTCGGCACCACCGCCCTGACCAGCAAGTTCGTGCCCTCGCTGCTGGCGCGTGGCAAGGCCCGCGGGGTGTTCTTCCATGCCGTGCGCCTGGCAGACGGCAGCGGCTACAAGGTGATCCTGGAAGCCGCGCCGCCGGCCATGTACGACCCGGATCCGGAGGTCTCGGTGGCCGCCATGAGCGAGGTGCTGGCCGGCTACGTGCGGCGCTATCCGACCCAGTACATGTGGAGCATGAAGAGATTCAAGAATCGCCCGGATGGCGAGGAGAAGTGGTACTGAGGTCTAGCGCCCGGGTCCTGCCCGGGCGCTGAGGGGCAGGCGGTGGTCCTATGACCTATCGCTCGGCGCTTCGCCAGCACCGTTCGGTCGGTGCGCGGCTGACAGGCGCCGGGCTTTGCCGGAAGCTGCCAGGACCTCAAGGGAGCGCCTAAGCCAGGGAGTCAGGCGATGAATTCGCGCGATCAGCGCCAGCATACCCGTACCCCGCTCAAGTGCCGGCTGTGGATCGCCTATCCGGATGGCGAGATCGTCGGCGAGACCCGTGACCTGTCCGATGGCGGCGTCTATGTGGTGCACCCCGAGCTGACCCGGCTGCCGCAAGGCACCCGCGTGGTCGGCCAGGTGCTCGACCTGCCGATCGAAGCGCCCAAGGTGACCATGGAAGTCATGCGCACCGACGGTGACGGCGCGGGCCTCAGATTCCTCCGCGATCAGGACTGAGCGCGGCGCGCCAGGCGCTTGAGAAACACCGTCATTTCCTTTTCCGCCTGCTTGTCGCCCCTGGCTTGCGCTGCCTGCAGGCCCTGGATCCAGGCCGCCTCGGCGCTGGCCAGGTCGGCACTCCCCTCATGGGCCTTGCCCAGCAGCTTCCAGGCCGCCGAATAGGTCGGATCGAATTCGACGCAGCGCGCCAGGTGCTCGATCGCCCGTGCAGGCTCTCCGGCATCCAGATAGCCCTTGCCCAGACCGAATCTGAGCAGGGCGTTGTCCTGGCCGCGGGCGAGCATCTTCTCCAGGGATTCGAGCATGGTGAGGTCTCCTACTTGGCGATCTTGATCAGCTTGCAGTAATAGAAGCCGTCATGGCCGTCGGGCTGCGGCAGGAGCTGGCGACCATGGGGCTGGGCAAGGCCCCAGGTAGCGGGGATGTCCAGTTCGCGGGCGCCGGGGGTGCGGGCGAGAAAGGCGGCGAGGTTGCTGCTGTTTTCTTCCGGTAGCACCGAACAGGTGGCGTAGACCAGGATGCCGCCCACCTCCAGCGTCGGCCAGAGGGCGTCCAGCAATTCGCCCTGCAGCTGCACCAGGGGCGCGATGTCGCTGGCCTGGCGGGTCAGCTTGATGTCCGGATGGCGGCGGATCACCCCGGTGGCGCTGCAGGGGGCGTCCAGCAGGATGCGCTGGAAGGGCGTGCCGTCCCACCAGTCGGCCACGGCACGGCCATCGGCAGCCAGGGTGCGCGCGGTGAGGCCCAGACGCGCCAGATTCTGCTCGACCCGCTGCAGGCGGCCGGCATCGGCGTCCAGCGCCACCACCTCGGCCAGCCCCGGCTCACTTTCCAGCAGATGGCAGGTCTTGCCTCCGGGCGCGGCGCAGGCGTCCAGCACCCGCTGGCCGGGCGCCAGTTCCAGCAGTTCGGCCGCCAGCTGCGCGGCTTCGTCCTGCACGCTCAAGCGACCCGCGGCAAAACCCGGCAAGGCGGTGACGTCCTGGGGCTGCAGCAGGCGGATGCCGTCGGCGCTGAAGGCGCAGGGCACGGCGTCGATATCGGCGGCGGCCAGCTCGGCCAGATAGGCATCGCGACTGCCCTGGCGGCGATTGACCCTGAGGATCAGCGGCGGGTGCAGGTTGTTGGCCCTGGCGATGGCTTCCCAGTGCTCCGGCCAGCGCGCCTTGAGGGCTTTCTGCAGCCAGCGCGGATGGGCCAGGCGCGCCGCTGGGTCATGCTCCAGGGCCGGCAGCAGGCTGTCGTATTCGCGCTGGGCGCGGCGCAGCACGGCGTTGAGCAGGCCCTTGGCCGAGGATTTCTTCAGCTTGTCGACGCAGCCCACCGTCTCGCCGATGGCGGCGTGGGCGGGGATGCGCGTGTGGAACAGCTGGTAGAGCCCGATCAGCAGCAGCGCTTCGAGATCGCGGTCGCCGGCCTTGAAGGGTTTATCCATGAGCTTTTCCGCCAGCAGCGACAGGCGCGGCTGCCAGCGGGCGGTGCCGAAGGCCAGATCCTGGGCCAGGGCGCGGTCACGCGGATCGACCTTGGCCAGTTGCTCGGGCAGGCTGCTGCCGAGGGAGGCGCGGCCGGCGAGGACCGCCGCCAGGGCGCGGGTAGCTGCCAGCCGCGGATTCATAGACCCAGCACCTGACCGGGGGCGAAGCGCTCGCGACGGGCGTTGTAGAGATCGGCGAAGCCTAGCGGCTTGCCCCCGGGCAGCTGCAGCCGGGTCAGGCGCAGGGCGCCTTCGCCGCAGGCGACCAGCAGGCCGGAGCGATCGGCATCCAGCACCATGCCGGGAACGCCCTGCCCTGCGGCCAGCTCCGCGGCCCAGACCTTGAGGGGTTCGCCGGCCAGGGCGGTGTGGCACAGCGGCCAGGGATCGAAGGCGCGGATACGGCGCTCCAGTTCCACCGCCGGACGGCCCCAGTCCAGCCGGGCCTCGTCCTTGTTGAGCTTGTGCGCATAGGTGGCCAGGTCATCGTCCTGCACCTCGCCCGCCAGGCTGCCGTCGGCCAGACCCGGCAGCGCCTGGACCACGGCGGCGGCGCCCAGGCTGGCCAGGCGATCGTGCAGGCTGCCGCCGGTATCGTCGGCGGTCAGCGGTGTGCTCACCTTGCTCAGCATGGGACCGGTATCCAGACCGGCTTCCATGCGCATCACGGTGACCCCGGATTCGGCATCGCCGGCCTCCAGGGCGCGCTGGATGGGCGCCGCGCCGCGCCAGCGCGGCAGCAGCGAGGCATGGCTGTTGATGCAGCCCAGGCGCGGGATGTCGAGCACCGCCTGGGGCAGGATCAGGCCGTAGGCCACCACCACCAGCAGATCGGGTTCCAGCGCCGCCAGGGTGGCCTGGGCCGCGGGATCGCGCAGGGTCGGCGGCTGCTGCACGGGAATGCCGTGGCTCAGCGCCAGCTGCTTGACCGGACTCATGGCCAGTTTCTGGCCACGCCCGGCGGGGCGATCCGGCTGGGTATAGACAGCGGCGATGGGATAACCGGCATCGATCAGCGCCTGCAGGTGCACGGCGGCGAATTCCGGGGTTCCGGCGAAGACGAGGCGAAGGGATCTGGACATGGCGGACCTGGCGGAAAGGGCGAGCGGCGGACGCCGAAGACGCCGTCCGCCAGGGCGATCAGGCCTTGTGGCGCTGCTGCTTTTCGAGCTTTTTCTTGATGCGATCGCGCTTGAGCGGCGACAGGTAGTCGACGAACAGCTTGCCGTCGAGGTGATCGATCTCGTGCTGGATGCACACCGCCAGCAGGCCGTCGCATTCCAGCTCGAAGGGCTTGCCGTCGCGATCCAGGGCCTTGACCCGGACGCGCTCGGGGCGGCAGACCTTTTCGTAGAAGCCGGGAATCGACAGGCAGCCTTCCTGATACTCGCCCAGTTCCTGGGTGAGCGGCTCGGCCTCGGGATTGATGAAGACCAGCGGCTCGCTCTTGTCTTCGCTGACGTCGATCACCACCAGGCGGCGATGCACGTTGACCTGGGTGGCGGCCAGACCGATGCCGGGCGCTTCGTACATGGTCTCGAACATGTCGTCGATGGTCTGGCGCAGGGCGTCGTCCACCGTGTCGATGGGCTTGGCGACGGTGCGCAGGCGGGGATCGGGGAATTCGAGGATGTCTAGGATCGCCATGGCGTTGAGGGCACTTGTGGAATACAGTCAAGGGGCGCTGCTAAGATGCCGCAGCGTTGTTTCCACCCGGCTCGGGCTGGTCCCGAGTGGTGGATGACGTCGGTCGACGGGGATGAGCGCCTGCGCTGCCCGGTGCCGACAAAGGTGGCGATCAGGGCACGACTGGGGCGATTCCCCGACGTTTGCGTGAAGACGGTTCTTCAAGGCCAAGAGTGTAAAGGGATTCGACGCATGAGGAAATCTTTGTTCGCCCTGCTGCTGGTTGCAGGGGGCGCCCTGCAGTCGGCGTACGCAGCGGTCACCCTGCGTCAGGATCACCCGGAAAGCTACACCGTGGTTCGCGGCGATACCCTCTGGGACATCTCCGCCAGATTCCTCAGCAAACCCTGGGAATGGCCGGAGATCTGGCAGGCCAATCCGCAGATCAAGAATCCCCATCTCATCTATCCCGGCGACACCCTGGTGCTGAGCTATGTCGACGGTCAGCCGCGCCTGCAGCTCAACCGCGGCGCCTCGCGCGGCACGGTCAAGCTGTCGCCCACGGTGCGCAGCACGCCCATCGCCGAAGCCATCCCGGCCATTCCGCTGGAAGCGGTCAACAGCTTCCTCTTGCAGAATCGCGCCATCGATTCGGCCGAACAGTTCCAGGCGGCGCCCTATGTGGTGGCCGGCAACGCCGAGCGGGTGGTGAGCGGCGCCGGCGATCGCATCTATGTGCGCGGCAAGCTGCAGCCGGGGGTCTCGGCCTACGGCATCTACCGCCAGGGCAAGACCTATGTCGATCCCAAGACCGGCGCCTTCCTCGGCATCAATGGCGACTTCATCGGCAGCGCCGATCTGGTCGCCCAGGAGGGCGACATTGCCACCCTGCGCCTGACGCGCACCACCCAGGAGGTGCGCCTGGGCGACCGGCTGTTCCCCACCGAGGAGCGGCTGGTGAACTCCACCTTCATGCCCAGCGCCCCGGCCCGCGACATCAATGGCCTGATCCTCGATGTGCCGCGTGGCGTCACCCAGGTCGGCCAGTTCGATGTGGTGACCCTCAACAAGGGCGCTCGTGACGGCCTGGCCGAGGGCAACGTGCTGGCGGTCTACAAGACCGGCGAGACGGTGCGTGATCGCATCACCGGCGAGCTGGTGAAGATCCCCGACGAGCGCGCCGGCCTGCTGATGGTCTTTCGCACCTACGACAAGATCAGCTACGGCCTGATCCTGACCGCCACCCGCCAGCTGGCGATCATGGACAAGGTGCGCAACCCCTAATCCCCTCCCGGGTCGCCAGGACGGCGACCGGCCACCCTCAAGGACGACACCATGGCCAGCTTCTCCCCTGCCGAGCTGGACGCTCGGCTGCGCCTGCACGCACTCCCCGAACTCGGCGCCGTGCGCCAGCGCCTGCTGCTGGACGCCTTTGGCAGCGCCAGCGCCGCCCTCAGTGCCCCGGCCTCCGCCTGGCGCGCCCTGCGCCTGCCGGCGGTGGCCGCAGAGGCCCGCCGCAGTCCCGCCACCCGCGAACGGGTCGACCAGGCCCTTGCCTGGCTGGACGGCCCCGAACGCCACCTGCTCTGCCTGGGCGACGAGCGCTATCCGGCGCTGCTCGCCGAGATCGCCGATCCACCCCCGCTGCTGTTCGTCGAAGGACGGGTCGGGTTGCTCGAACGACCGCAACTGGCCCTGGTAGGCAGTCGTCAGGCCAGCGCCCAGGGGCTGGACAATGCCCGGCGTTTCGCCCACAGCCTGGCCGCGGCCGGCTTCTGCATCACCAGTGGCCTGGCGCTGGGCATCGATGGCGCGGCGCACCAGGGCGCCCTGGAGGCCGGCGGCGGCACGGTCGCCGTGCTCGGCACCGGCCTGCGGCAGCTCTATCCGCGCCGGCACCTGGGGCTCGCCCGGCGCCTGCTGGCCGAGGGCGGCGTGCTGGTCTCGGAGTTGCCACTGGACTGCACGCCCCAGGCCGGCAACTTTCCACGGCGCAACCGGATCATCAGCGGTCTCAGCCTGGGTACCCTGGTGGTGGAGGCCAGTCCTTCCAGCGGTTCGCTGATCACCGCGCGCCTGGCCGCCGAACAGGGCCGCGAGGTGTTCGCCCTGCCCGGCTCCATTCATCATCCCGGGGCTCGCGGCTGTCACCAGCTGATCCGCGAGGGCGCGCAGCTGGTGGAAGGCGTTGAACACATTCTCGAAGCCCTGCAGGGCTGGCGTAGCCTGGCCCCGCTCGCTACCACCGCGGCGGTCGAGGAGCATCCCCTGTTGCGCCAGCTGGCCGCCGGACCGCTCAACAGCGAAGAACTGGCGCGGCTCTGCGAGCTGTCGCTGCCGGAGGTGCTGGTCCAGCTGACCGAACTGGAGCTGGAAGGCCGGATCGTGGCGCAGCAGGGCAGCTGGTGTCGCCTCGGCTAGCGGGGGATGACTGGCATCGGCGGCGCGCTCGGGTAGACTTCAGGGATTTGGCGGAGGCAAGGCGATGCACAACAGCTGGCGAGTGCGGCAGGCGGCGCGAATCGTGCGCGAGGGGGGCGTCCTGGCCTACCCCACCGAGGCCGTCTGGGGCCTGGGCTGCGATCCCTGGGATCAGGCCGCGGTCTATCGCCTGCTGATGCTCAAGCATCGGCCCATGGAAAAGGGTCTGATCCTGGTGGCCGACAACATCCGCCAGTTCGACTTCCTGCTGCATGATCTGCCGGAAGAGTCCCTGGCCAAGCTGGCCAGCACCTGGCCGGGGCCCAACACCTGGCTGGTGCCGCACCACAATCGCCTGCCCGGCTGGGTGACCGGCGCCCATGCCACCGTGGCGCTGCGAGTCTCCGAGCATCCCCTGGTGGGCGAACTCTGCGCCCTGACCGGGCCGCTGATCTCCACCTCGGCCAATCCCGCCGGTCGCCCGGCCGCCCGCACGCGGTTGCGGGTTCAGCAATACTTTCCCAATGGCCTGGACGGCATCCTCACGGGTGAACTGGGCGGGCGCAAGAATCCCAGCGTGATTCGCGACCTGGTGACCGGCAAGGTCTTCCGACCCTAGGTCAGTCCAGCAGCTGGCGCAGCAACCGCGCCAGGGCATCGATCTGGAACGGCTTGGCCAGCGAGGGCTCGCCGTTCGGCGTCGGGCGCTCGGCGTGACCGCTGACGAACAGCACCGGCAGCTCCGGCCAGCGCTCGCGCAGGCGCCCTGCCAGCTCGGCGCCATCGAGATCCGGCAGGCCGAGATCGGTGATCAGCAGGTCACAGGGCAGGTCGCCGTCGACCAGGGTGAGCGCCGCCGATGCACTGGCCGCGGTGCGCACGCGATAGCCCAGCTCGGTGAGCATCTCGCGCAACAGCAGCCGCACCGAGACATCGTCTTCCACCAGCAGCAGGCGTTCGCCCCGACTCTGGGCGATGGCCGCCTGGGGCGTCGCGCTCGCCGCCGGCCGCTCGGGCTGGGCACAGGGCAGCCAGAGACTGACCCGGGTGCCACTGCCCAATTCACTCTCCAGGGTCACGTGGCCACCGGACTGCTTGATGAAGCCATAGAGCATCGACAGGCCCAGGCCGGTGCCCTGGCCGATGGGCTTGGTGGTGAAGAAGGGATCGAAGGCGCGGTCTACCACCTCGGCGGGCATGCCGCTGCCGGTGTCGGCGATGGTCAGACGCACATAGTCGCCCGGCGGCAGGTCGTGTTCGGCGGCTAGGTCGGTGAGGTGATCGAGGGCGGTTTCCAGGGTCAGCTGGCCGCCTTCGGGCATGGCGTCGCGGGCGTTGATCACCAGATTCAGCAGGGCGTTTTCCAGCTGGTTGGTGTCGGTGCGCGCCGGCGGTAGCTGCAACGCGAGGCTGCTGCGCAGGCTGATGCGCTCGCCCAGGGTGCGCTGGAAGAGTTCTTCCAGGGACAGGATCAGGTCGTTGACGTCCACCGGCCGCGGATCGAGGGTCTGCCGGCGCGCGAAGGCCAGCAGGCGATGGGTCAGGGCCGCGGCGCGGGTGGCGGATTGCTCGGCGGTGTCCAGGTAGCGCTGCAGGTTGTCATGGCGACCCTGGTCGAGACGCCGGCGCAGCAACTCCAGGGAACCGCTGATGCCGGTGAGCAGGTTGTTGAAGTCGTGGGCGATGCCACCGGTGAGATGGCCGATGGCTTCCATCTTCTGCGCCTGGCGCAGGGCCGCTTCGGCATTCTGCAGGGCCAGGGCGGCATCGTGCTCGACGGTGACGTCGCGGCCGAAGACATAGATGCGTCCGTCGTGATCGGCGGTGGCCTTCCACATCATGTGGCGCCAGGCGCCGTCGCGGGTACGCAGGCGCCCGGGCAGATCGCTGAGCACCTCGCCGTGGCGCAGGGCGGCCAGGCGCGGAAACACCGGTGGATCGTCCGGATGCTCCAGCGAGGTCGGCGGCTGGTGGCGCAATTCCTCGTCGTCCCAGCCCAGGGTGCGGCCCCAGGCGGGATTGCGGCTGAGCCAGCGTTGTCCCTGGATGACGCCGAGCAGGTCGTCGGCCACGCGCCACATGCGGTCACGCTCGACGGTGCGCTCGTGGACCCGCTGTTCCAGCAATTCGGCCAGGCGCCGCAGGCGGTGCTCGGCCATGCGGATCTCGCTGACGTCGGTGTGCACGCCCACCCATTCGCAGACCACGCCGTTCTCCCGCACCGGCAGGGCGCGCACGCTGAAGGTGCGCCACTGGCCGTCGCGACAGCGCAGGCGGTGTTCGTCGTGGAAGTCCACCTGCTGCTGCACCGCCAGGCGCCAGCGACGCAGGGTGCGGGATGAGTCTTCGGGATGCAGGGCATCGGCCCAGCCGTCTTGCTGATACTGGGCATAGCTCTGCCCGGTCAGGGTGCTCCAGGCGAGTTGTTCGCCGAGTAGATGGCCCTGGGCATTGGTGGTCCAGACCACCCCCTGCACCGCCTCCACGGCATTGCGGAAGCGCTGGTTGGACAGGTGCAGCGCGGCTTCGGCCTGCTTGCGCTGGGTGAGATCGACCACCACCAGGCTTACCGACAGTTCCTGGCCGATTTCCGATTGCAGCGGCGAGCCATGCAGACTGACCCAAACCACCGAACCGTCGGGGCGCAGGAAGCGCTGGTCCAGCTTGAAGCTGTCGCCGCGCTCGCGCAGGGTGTCGAGATGGCGCTCCAGGACAGCCCGATCCTCGGGATGGGTCTGGGCCTGCAGGGTCTGCTCCAGCACCCCCACCTCGTTGCGATCGAGCAATTCGCAATAGCGGCGATTGGCGAGCAGGATGCGCCCGCGGGCGTCGGTCTGGCAGATGCCGACCGCCGCCTGGTTGATCAGGCTGGCCAGGCGCGCGCTGTGTTCGCGCAGGGCGGTTTCCGCATCGACCCGCTGCTGGACGTCATCGAACAGGGTGACCGAGGCGATCACCTCGCCGGTGGCCGAGCGGACCGGTGCGCTGGATACTTCCAGCAGCCGGATGCTGCCGTCGGGTCGCCGATAGCGCATCAACTCGGGCGCCACTGCCTGGCCGCTGCGCAGCACCCGTACCGTGGGATAGTCGTCCACCGCATAGGGCTGGCCATTGGCGTGCAGGGCGCCAATGGCGCCATAGCGTTCGTCCAGCGTTTCGCCGGCCGGACGCTTGCCTAGGAGGATGTCGACCCGGTCGTTGAGCATCACCGCTTCTTCGCTGCCGGCCTCGGTGATGGAGATGCCCAGGGGCGCCTGCTGCAGCACGCTGGCCAGCAGGCCCTGTTCCAGCGACAGGCGCCGTTCGAGGTGTCGGGCCTGATCCTGGGTCTGCTGCCGCACCAGCAGGGCGCCCAGCAGCAGGGCCAACTGATCCAGCAGCAGTCGGGTGTCCGCCTCGACGGCGCTGCCCAGCTGCAGATAGCCCAGGGGCTGAGTGGCCGGGCCGAATGGGATGAGCAACTGACCCGCTGGCGGACTGCCGGCCTCGGCCACGGACAGCAGCCGCGCCTGGGGATCGTCGGCCAGGTCGCGCAGGGCCTGGGTGGCGCACAGCCGCAGGGCGGCGAGATCCGTGGTGCCGCTGAGACGCCGTGACCATTCGCCGAGCGCCTGCAGGCGTTGCGGCAGGTCGCGCTCGGCGCTGCGGCGGGCGGCGAAGCGAGCCCGGCTCGCCGGGGCCTGCCAGACGTGCAGCAACCAGCCCACGGCAACGTCCTCCCGGCGCAGCGGCACCAGGTGCAGGTCGAGGCGTACCAGGTGACCGTCGCGGTGGCGCAGGCCCTGGGTCTGGCAGCGTTCGAGGGCGGTCAGCCAGCCGTCGGCCGGCGGCTCGGGGAGCAGCAGGCCGACGATGGATTCACCAAGCCAGTCCTGCGCCGTCCAGCCCAGCAGCCGGGCGACGGCCGGGCACCACTGCCCGATCCGCCCGTCGGCGGTCAGGGTGATCAGTGCCGTGTCCGTGGCGGTGTCGAGCAGGCTGGCGAGGGGGCTGGAGATAGGCATGACAAGGGCAGCGATCCGGCCGATTCTTGAAAGAACGTCAAGGCCGTGACGACCTGACTGTCCGACATAGACCGGCGTTTACCCCCGTCGTGCCGCCTGGCTGCGGGAAACTTAATGGCCGTCACGATTTCCCGGCCAGGCGTGCGGGCGTTTTGTCTCAGGGCAACAGGATGGTCGAGCCGCTGGTCTCACGACCCGACAGCGCCCGATGCGCCTCCTGCACCTCGGCCAGTGGATAGCGCCGACCGATGTCCACCTGGATGCGGCCATCGGTGATCAGCTCGAACAGCTGATCGGCCATGTCCTGCAGGGCCTCGGGCGAGGCGGCGTAGGTGGCCAGGGTCGGCCGGGTGACATAGAGCGAGCCTTTCTGCGAGAGGATCCCCAGGTTGACCCCGGTGACCGCGCCGGAGGCGTTGCCGAAGCTGACCATCAGGCCGCGGGGCGCCAGACAGTCCAGCGACATCTCCCAGGTGTCCTTGCCGACGCCGTCGTAGACCACCGGCACCTTGGCCCCGTCGGTCAATTCGCGGACCCGTGCCGGGACGTCTTCTTGGCGATAGTCGATCACCGCCCAGGCGCCCAGCGCCTTGGCCTTTTCCAGCTTTTCCGGCGAGCCGGCGGTACCGATCAGGCGCACGCCCAGGGCCTTGGCCCACTGGCAGGCCAGGGAGCCGACGCCGCCGGCCGCGGCATGGAACAGCACGGTGTCGCCGGCCTGCAGCGGATAGGTCTGGCGCAGCAGGTACTGCACCGTCAGCCCCTTGAGCATGACCGCGGCGCCCTGCTCGAAGGACACGGCTTCCGGCAGGTGCACCAGATGCCGCTCGGGCAGCACATGGACCTCGGCATAGGCGCCCAGCGGGCCGGTGGCATAGGCCACGCGGTCGCCGGCCTTGAAGCGGGTGACCGCACTGCCGACCGCTTCCACCACCCCGGCGCCCTCGGTGCCCAGGCCGGAGGGCAGCGACGGCGGCGGATAGAGGCCGCTGCGGTAGTAGGTCTCGATGAAGTTGAGGCCGATGGCATGGTTGCGCACCTGCACCTCGTCGGGGCCGGGCGCGGCGGGTTCGAAATTCACAAGTTCGAGTACTTCGGGACCACCGGTGCGGCTGAACTGGATGCGCTGGGCCATGCTTGAGTATCTCCTGGTTGGAGCCCTTGGCCGGGCTCTCTTGGGGTGAGCCTTCATCCAAGCCGCAACCGCGGGCCGCGTCAACCGGTCGGATACGGGTGTTATGCTTTCCGCCCTCCCCGCCTGTTGTGGAAATCCTTGCGATGAATCCCTCCCTGGAGGCCGTCAAGGCCTATCTGCTCGATCTGCAGGAGCGCATCTGCGCCGCACTGGAAGCCGAGGATGGCGCCGCCGCTTTCGTCGAAGACGCCTGGACCCGGCCGACCGGCGGTGGTGGCCGCACCCGGGTGATCGCCGAGGGCGCCCTGCTGGAAAAGGGCGGCGTGAATTTCTCCCATGTGCATGGCGACAGCCTGCCGCCCTCGGCCAGCGCCCATCGCCCGGAACTGGCCGGGCGCAGCTTCGAGGCCATGGGTGTCTCCCTGGTGATGCACCCGCGCAATCCCCATATCCCCACCGCCCATGCCAACGTGCGCTTCTTCCTGGCCGAAAAGCCCGGCGAGGCGCCGGTCTGGTGGTTCGGCGGGGGTCTCGACCTCACCCCCTACTACGGCAACGAGGCCGATTGCGTGCACTGGCACCAGGTCTGCCATGACGCCTGCGCGCCCTTCGGCGCCGACGTCTATCCGCGCTACAAGGCCTGGTGCGACCGCTATTTCCACCTCAAGCACCGGGGCGAGCCGCGCGGCATCGGCGGCCTGTTCTTCGATGACCTGAACGACTGGGACTTCGACACCTGCTTCGCCTTCCAGCGCGCCATCGGCGATGCCTTCGTCGACGCCTACCTGCCCATCGTCCAGCGTCGCCGCCACCAGTCGTACAGCGAGGCCGAGCGGGAATTCCAGGCCTATCGCCGCGGCCGCTACGTGGAATTCAACCTGGTCTATGACCGCGGTACCCTGTTCGGCCTGCAATCCGGCGGGCGCACCGAGTCCATCCTCATGTCGCTGCCGCCCGAGGTGCGCTGGGGCTATGACTGGAAACCCGTGCCCGGCTCGCCGGAAGCGCGCCTGACCGACTTCTTTCTCACCGACCGCGACTGGCTCGCACTCGCCCCGACGCCCGCAGGATAGACCCATGGATCGCTACGCCGTCTTCGGCAATCCCATCGCCCACAGCAAGTCGCCGCTGATCCACAGCCTGTTCGCCGACCAGACCGGCCAGCGCCTGCACTACGGGACGCTGCTGGCGCCGCTGGACGGCTTCAGCGAAAGCGCCCGCAGCTTCTTCCAGAGCGGCCTGGGCGCCAATGTCACGGTGCCCTTCAAGGAAGAGGCCTACCAGCTGTGCGATGAACTCACCCCGCGTGCGCGCCGCGCCGGGGCGGTGAACACCCTCAAGCGCCAGGGCAACGGTCGCCTGCTCGGCGACAACACCGACGGCGCCGGGCTGGTGCGGGATCTCACGGTCAACGCCGGTCTGCAGCTGGCCGGTCAGCGCGTCCTGGTGCTGGGCGCCGGCGGCGCCGTACGCGGCGTGCTGGAGCCCTTGCTGGCCTGCAATCCCGAGCAACTGGTGCTGGCCAATCGCACCGAGCTCAAGGCGGTGCAACTGGCGCGGGAATTCGCCGAACTGGGGACGATCGAGGTGGCGGCCTTCTCCACCCTGAGAGCGCCCTTCGACGTCATCATCAACGGCACCTCGGCCAGTCTCGGGGGCGGTCGCCCACCGCTGTCGGAAGCGGTGATCGGTCCACAGACGGTGACCTACGACATGATGTACGGCAAGGACCTCACCCCCTTCAACCGCTGGGCCCTGGACGAGGGTGCCTTCCACACCTTGGACGGCCTGGGGATGCTGGTGGAACAGGCCGCCGAGGCCTTCGAACTCTGGCGCGGCGTGCGCCCCGACAGCGCGCCGGTGCTGGCGGAGTTAAGGCGGCAGTTGGGGTGAGGGGCAAGGCGCGGCTTGTTGGGCGAGGGCCATACTGGGCATGCCAAGGCCGCCGTTGCTAGGGGCTCGAATCGCGGCCATGGGCCGCTCCTACGGGATATATAACCTCTGTAGGAGCGGCCCATGGCCGCGATGAGACAGCACAGCAGCGCACGCAGTTAGGAGCAGCCGTATCGGCGGACAGCCACGGCCGCGATTGAGAGTCTTGCTGTGTGGGGTATGGCGAAGCCCGACGGACAGGCGTCAGCCCAACACTTGAGGTTGAACGCCGCGGGATACAGGAGACACCGGCCAAGCTTGGGCTATACCGAAGCCGATTTCGACCAGCAGAAACACCGCCAGCAAGGGACTGGCGCCCTGGTACAGCGCCCAGGCCTGCCAGAGGCCGAACAGGCCCCTGGCGACGGCATCGTAGCGTCCCAGCAGCAGCGAAGGCTTGGCCAGGCGCAGCACCGCCCAGACGCACACCAGGGAGCCGAGCAGATTGCCCAGCAGCAGGGCTTCCGGCGGGAATGCCGCCAGGGGCGCCAGGCCCAATGCCTGGCCGAGCTCGTCGAGCTGTCGTAGCAGCCAGGCGAGACTCCAGGGGGTGGCGAAGGGCGCGGTGACCAGCAGATCATAGAGGGCGCTGGCACGGACCAGTCGCAGATAGGGCGCAAGCTTCCACATGGACGGACTTCCTTGAACGAGAGGAAGTCCAGTGTCGACCCTGGAGCAAGGTCCAGGGTCAAGGAGAACGGATGCGGATCGGCACCCTCGCCCAGGCCACCGGCCTGAGTCGCGACACCCTGAGATTCTACGAGCGCCAGGGACTGCTCCAGGCGCGGCGGCGGGCCAACGGCTATCGCGACTATCCACCCGAAGCCGTGGAATGGCTGGGCTATATCCGCACCGCCCAGCGACTGGGTTTCAGCCTGCAGGAAATCGCCGCCAACCTGAAGGACGTCGAGCGCGCCGCCGATCCGGATGCCTATCTGCAAGAACTGCTGCGCGACAAGCTCAGGGTCATAGAAGCGCGCATCGACGAATTGCAGGCGTTGCGTGGGGTGCTGTATTCGCGCTTGGGTGAAGCTTGTCCGCTGCGGGGGTAGCCGAGCGTTGGGCTTCGCTGCGCTCAAGCCAACCTACCAACTGGAGATGGCCGCCTGCTCTGACAGCCCCTTCTCCCCTTGGGAAAGTGTTGGGTGAGGGCGTACCCGCGCAATGAAGTCACCCGTGGAAAAGGCTGCGCCGTTTTCCACGCTACTGTGCTATTGCGCCAGGTGCCGTTCCTACGGGCTGGGTATAACGGCTGATCGTAATCGGGCCGGAGATGCTGGAGATGGACGCCTGCTTTGATAGCCCCCTCTCCCCTTGGGAGAGGGTTGGGGTGAGGGCGTACCTGCGCAATGAAGTCATCCGTGGAAAAGGCTGCGCCGTTTTCCACGCTACGGTGCTGTACTCAACCCAACCCAACCCGACCAGTTATCGCAACGCTTACGCCCCCTCCTCCCCATACCCCTCGGCCAGATGCTGGTCCTTGAGCTTCACGTAGTTGCCGGCGCTGTAGGTGAAGAAGGCGCGTTCCTTTTCCTCCAGCGGTCGCACCTGCTTGACCGGGCGACCGACGTAGAGATGGCCGCCTTCCAGCCGCTTGCCCGGCGGGACCAGGCTGCCGGCGCCGATCACCACGTCATCCTCCACCACCGCGCCGTCCATGACGATGCTGCCCATGCCCACCAGCACCCGGTCGCCGATCGTGCAGCCGTGCAGGGTCACCTGATGGCCGACGGTGACGTCGTTGCCGATCAGCAGGGGATAGCCGTCCGGGTTGAAGGGGCCGGCGTGGGTGATGTGCAGCACGCTGCCGTCCTGGATACTGGTGCGGGCGCCGATGCGGATGCGATGCATGTCGCCACGGATCACCGTCAGCGGCCAGATCGAGCTGTCTGCGTCGAGGGTCACGTCGCCGATCACCACCGCGGTGGCGTCGACGAAGGCGCGTTCGCCCAGTTGCGGGGTCTTACCCTGGAAGGTCCTTATGGTCACGATAGATACCTTTTCTCGTCGGAAGGGTCTTGAGACCTATTAGGATGGGCTCCATATATAACTGTCAAAGCCATCGCCCCGAGGGGAACGCCGTGAGCGCCAGCAATCCGCTGCTTCAGTCCCATGACCTGCCGCCCTTTTCCGCCATCAAGCCCGAGCACGTCGAGCCGGCCATCGATACCATCCTGGCCGAGAACCGTGCCGCCCTGGCCAAGCTGCTGGAGACCCAGAAGGAACACCCCACCTGGGCCGGCCTGGTGCTGGCGATGGACGAGCTGAACGATCGGCTGGGCCAGGCCTGGAGCCCCATCGGCCACCTCAACGCCGTGTGCAACAGCGCCGAGCTGCGCGCCGCCTACGAGGCCTGCCTGCCCAAGCTGTCGGCCTATTCCACCGAGATCGGCCAGAACAAGGACCTCTTCCAGGCCTACAGCCGCCTGGCCGAGAGCGAGGAAGCCAAGGGCTTCGACGTCGGTCAGAAGACCACCTTGGAACACGCCCTGCGCGACTTCCGCCTGTCCGGCATCGATCTGCCGCCAGCCGAGCAGCAGCGCTATGCCGCCATCCAGGCGCGCAAGTCCGAGCTGGGCAGCAAGTTCTCCAACCAGCTGCTCGACGCGACGCAGGCCTGGACCAAGCACCTCACCGACGAAGCCGCCCTCGCCGGCCTGCCCGAGTCGGCCAAGGCCCAGCTGCAGGCCGCCGCCCAGGCCAAGGAGCTGTACGGCTGGCTGGTGACCCTGGAATTCCCCAGCTACTACGCGGTGATGACCTACGCCGACGACCGCGCCCTGCGTGAAGAGGTCTATGCCGCCTATGCCACCCGCGCCTCCGAACAGGGTCCCAACGCCGGCCAGTTCGACAACGGCCCGGTGATGGAGGAATTGCTCGACCTGCGCCAGGAACTGGCCCGCCTTCTGGGCTACGCCAACTACGCCGAGCTGTCGCTGGCCACCAAGATGGCCGAGAGCAGCGACCAGGTGCTGGGTTTCCTGCGCGACCTCGCCGTGCGCTCAAAGCCCTTCGCCCAGCGCGACCTGGAAGAATTGCGCGCCTTCGCCGCCGAACAGGGCGTGCAGGATCTGCAGAGCTGGGACACCGGCTACTTCGCCGAAAAGTTGCGCCAGCAGCGCTATTCCCTGTCCCAGGAAGAGGTCCGTGCCTGGTTCCCGGTGGACAAGGTGCTGTCCGGCCTGTTCGCCACCGTACAGAAGCTCTATGGCATCGAGATCGCCGAGCTGCGCGACTTCGAGAAGTGGCATCCGGATGTGCGCCTGTTCGAGATCAAGGAAAACGGCACCTCCATCGGTCGCTTCTATTTCGATCTCTATGCCCGCGCCAACAAGCGTGGCGGTGCCTGGATGGACGGTGCCCGCGACAAGCGCCGCGATGCCCAGGGTCGGCTGATCGATCCGGTGGCCTACCTGGTCTGCAACTTCACCCCGGCCAGCCCCGGCAAGCCGGCGCTGCTCACCCATGACGAGGTAACCACCCTCTTCCACGAATTCGGCCATGGCCTGCACCACCTGCTGACCCGCGTCGAGCACGCCAGCGTCTCCGGCATCAACGGCGTGGCCTGGGATGCGGTGGAGCTGCCCAGTCAGTTCATGGAGAACTGGTGCTGGGAGCCCGAGGGCCTGGCGCTGATCTCCGGTCACTACGAGACCGGTGAGCCGCTGCCCCAAGAGCTGCTGGACAAGATGCTGGCGGCCAAGAACTTCCAGTCCGGCCTGATGATGCTGCGCCAGCTGGAATTCTCGCTGTTCGACTTCGAGCTGCATGCCAGCCACGGCGATGGCCGCAGCGTGCGCGAGGTGCTGGAAGGCATCCGCGACGAGATCTCGGTGGTACGGCCGCCGGCCTACAACCGCTTCCCCAACAGCTTCGCGCACATCTTCGCCGGCGGTTATGCGGCGGGTTACTACAGCTACAAGTGGGCCGAGGTGCTGTCCGCCGATGCCTTCGCCAAGTTCGAGGAGGAAGGCGTCTTCAACCCCGAAACCGGCCGGGCCTTCCGCGAAGCCATCCTGGCCCGCGGCGGCTCCCAGGCCCCCATGGTGCTGTTCGTCGACTTCCGCGGTCGCGAGCCCAGCATCGACGCCCTGCTCCGCCATTCCGGGCTGAGCGAGGAGGCGGCGTGAGCGAGCCGATCCGCAAGAGGTTCATCGCCGGGGCGGTCTGCCCGGCGTGCCAGGCGCAGGACACCCTGAAGATGTGGACCCAGGAGGGCACGCCCCATCGCGAGTGCGTCTCCTGTGGCTACAGCGACACCCTGGACGAGCGCGGCAATTCGGTCCCCAAAGAATTGCCGACGCGAGTCAATATCAGGGCGCTCAAGCCCAAGAAGCCCGATCCCACCGTGCAGGCCGTGCAGTTCTTTCCTAATCCCAAGCTGAAGAAGACGGATTAGGCAGCGGTGACCTTCGACAAGACCGCGCCCGGGATCACCCGGGCGCGGTCTTGCTGTTTTTGGGTCGAGTGAAATCGATCCGCATAGGACTTCTGCAGCGATGAAAACAGGCTTCAGCGCAGGGGGTCTCAAGCTTTATCCACAAAAAGCGGATTCGATAGCCAGCCGATCATCTTTTTAATCCATTGATACTAAAGGCTTTTTATTTGGTCCATGGCTGAGATTAGGGATTTCTCATGAAGTTATACCGATTTTATCCCCGATTTATCCACAGGCTGCGCATCCGTGAATGACCCGGGAGTCTTTTTCCGCGATCGGACTTCAAGGGGATAACCGCCACCCTCGTCCCCCATGAGGAAAGCCCCCCATGCGTACCCTCCTCGCTGCTGCAGCCTTCTGTCTGACCGGTAACCTGGCCCTGGCCGCGCCGCCGGATCACGAACCTGGCGGGCCCAAGGGACCGCACGGGCCGGGCTGGCAGGAACAGGGTGGTCCCAAGGGCCAGGGACCCGGTCCCAAGGCGCATGATCAGGGTCGTCCGGGTGCCGGACCGGCCGCCGGCGGGCCGCCCGATCTGGGACCGGCGCGGGAGCGCATCAAGGCGCTGCGGGGACAGATCGGCCGTGGGGGTGACCTGCCCCCGGGTCTGCGTCTGGAGCGTGGGCGTCCTCTGCCAGCCGGCTACGGCCGCGCCCTGCCCCCGGGCATCGCCCGCCAGTTGCCTGACTATCCCGGCTACGAATGGCGACGCCTGGGTACCGACATGGTGCTGGTCGCCGTGGGCACCGGACTCGTCTACGCCATCCTGCAGGGCGTGCTGGACTAGTCCGCCCAATTCTTTTGCCGGCAGCCCGCGGGCACCGCCGACTTCACCACAGGCTCTGGCACGGGCTCCCGGGGCCGGCCGCTCGGGCGTGGCCCGCCGGTGCGCCGGCGCAGGCGATAAATGGCGAAATCCCTCTGGCACAGTGCCAGCCCGGATTTTAGTAGAATAGCCGCCGCGCGCGGCCGCCTTCCGCCTCCAGACGGTAGGGAAACCGGGCCGCCTCGCATCGGTCTCAACGCCCATCGCTCGCCAAGGATTTCCCATGAGAGCTCTGCCCCGTCTGCTGCCGCTGGCCCTGTTCGCCCTGCTCGTGGGGCACAACGCCCCGGCCCGCGCCGAACCCGGTCTGTTCAATCTGCTGGTCGGCAGCTACACCGCGGGCAGCAGCCAGGGGTTGTATGTCTATCGCTTCAACAGTCGCAATGGTCAGATCGATGGCCCGCTGCGCATCGTCAAGGCGTCCAATCCCTCGTTTCTGACCCTGTCTCGCGATGGCCGGACCCTGTTCGCCGTCAACGAGAATGGCCGGGGCTCTAGCGGCGACAGCATTGGCCGGGTCACCTCCTATCGCTTCGAACCGGGCAATGGCCGCCTGCAGCAGGTCAGCCAGGTCAAGAGCCTGGGCGACGAGCCGACCCATTCCAGCCTCAGCACCGACGGCAAGTTCCTCTTCGTGGCCAACTACTCCAGCCTGCCGGAAGGCTCTCTGGCGGTGCTGCCGATCCAGGACGGCGGCGTGCTCAGTCCGGTGGCGCAGATCGAATTCCACCAGCCCAGCGAACAGCACCCGCGCCAGCAGTCGAGCCATGTGCATGCGGCGGTGACCACCCCGGACGGCCGCTTCGTCTTCGCCCCGGATCTGGGCGCCGATAAGGTCTTCGTCTATCGCTATCTGCCGCAGCAGCCGGAGCGGCCGCTGGTGGCCGCCGAGACGCCCTTCGTGCCGGTGCCGGAAGGCAGCGGGCCGCGTCACCTGGTGTTCAGCGCCGATGGCCGCTACGCCTACCTGACCCTGGAACTGGCCGGGCAGGTGATGGCCTTCGCCCACCAGGACGGCATGCTGCGGCAGTTGCAGAGCTACAGCCTGACGCCCCAGGAATTCACCGGCGAGCGGGATGCCGGCGCCCTGCACCTGTCCGGTGACGGGCGTTTCCTCTACGTCGCCAGTCGCGGCACCGACAACCAGCTGGCGGTATTCGCGGTGAATCCCGACGGCACCCTGACCTTTGTCGAGCGCCATCCGGTCAACGGCCTGTCGCCACGGGAATTCGCCATCGATCCGTCCGGGCGCTTCCTGCTGGTGGCCAACCAGAAATCCAATCAGCTCAAGGTCTTCGCCCGGGATCCCGACAGCGGCAAGCTCGGCGACGAACTCCAGAGCCTGGACGTTGGCGCGCCAGCCGACCTCAAATTCGTCGCGGTACCCTGATGACCCACTTCGATCGTCTGCACCACGTGGCGCTGATCTGCGCCGACTACCAACGCTCCCGGCACTTCTACACCGAGATCCTCGGGCTGCCGGTGATCGCCGAGACCTATCGCGAGGCCCGGCGTTCCTGGAAGCTGGATCTGGCGGTGGGCGCGCATGCCCAGCTGGAGCTGTTTTCCTTTCCCGATGCGCCGCCGCGGCCCTCGCGCCCGGAAGCCCAGGGCCTGCGTCACCTGGCGTTTGCCGTGGCCGACCTGGACGCCACCGTCGCCCACCTGCAGGGCCATGGCGTGGTCACCGAGCCGATCCGCACCGACGAACTGACCGGCAAGAGATTCACCTTCTTCGCCGATCCGGACGATCTGCCGCTGGAAGTCTACGAGCGCTAGCGCGCCGCTCAGGTCGCCAGCCGCGCGCCGGCCAGGGACTCGCGCGGCAGCTCCAGTTCTTCCAGCAGCCAGTCGAGAAAGCGCTGCACCAGCCGCTGGCGCCGCTTGCGCTCGGGCAGGATGGCGTAATAGCCATAGCGCGAGGTGGCCAGCCCGGCGAAGGGGCGACAGAGCAGCTCCTGCTGCAGCAGGTCGTCCACCAGGTGGCGCCAGCCGATCGCCAGGCCCTGGCCGGCGATGGCCGCCTGGATCACCAGGGTGTAGTTGTCGAAGCTCAGCACCGCACCGGACGGGGCCGCGGGCAGGGGCGCCAGGTCCAGCGCCGGCAACAACGTCTTCCAGTCATACCAGCGGCTGTTGGGCGCCGCCTTGAGATGCAGCAACGGCCACTGACCCAGCTCCAGGACGGGTAGCGGCGGCTGCCGACCCTGGAGCAGCCGCGGACTGCACACCGGAAAAACCTCTTCGCGAAACAGTGGCCAGGCTTCGCCATGCTTGAAGCGGCCGTCGCCAAAGCCCAGGGTGATGTCGATCTCCGGACCGGGCAGGGGCACCCTGTCGCTGGTCACCAGGCTGACGTCCAGCTCCGGATGGCGGGCATGGAAACGTGGCAGACGCGGCAACAGCCAGTAGGCGGCAAAGGCGAAATCGGTGGCCACCTGCAGCACCTCATGGGCGGGGCGGGCGGTAACCAGCCGCACCCCCTCGTCCAGGGTGGCGAGACCGGCCTCGACGTATTCCTGCAGCAGCCGTCCGGCTTCGGTGAGCAGGATGCCGCGATGGACGCGATCGAACAGCCGCACCTGCAACTGGGCTTCCAGGCGCTTGATCTGCTGGCTGATGGCCGGCTGCGTGGTGCCCAGTTCGCCCGCCGCCGCGGTAAAGCTCAGGCGGCGCGCCACCACCTCGAAGGTGCGCAGGCTGTCCAGCGCCAGGGCAGGGCGGTCGGCAGGGGCGGCGTCCAAGAGTATGTTTCCATGGCGATTGGTCATAAGCCTAGCTTATCCGAAACATCATCCCCAGTGGCCTTCACGCAGATTTTTCAGCATTGGATGATGGGTCACCCATAAGCAACCCTGATCCTAGCGGAGGCGCTCTTGTCCAAGCCGATGAACATCCTCTTTCTCATGGCCGACCAGATGGCGGCGCCCATCCTGCCGCTGTACGACGCCGCATCGCCGATCAAGCTGCCGAACCTGCAACGCCTGGCCGAACAGGCCGTGGTGTTCGACTCCGCCTACTGCAACAGTCCGCTGTGCGCACCCTCGCGCTTCACCCTGGTGAGCGGCCAGCTGCCGTCGAAGATCGGTGCCTACGACAATGCCGCCGACTTCGCCGCCGACATCCCCACCTATGCCCACCACCTGCGCCGCCTCGGCTATCGCACGGCGCTGTCGGGCAAGATGCATTTCTGCGGACCGGATCAGTTGCACGGCTACGAAGAGCGCCTGACCAGCGACATCTATCCCGCCGACTACGGCTGGGCGGTGAATTGGGACGCGACGGACGTGCGCCCGAGCTGGTACCACAACATGTCCTCGGTGCTGCAGGCCGGGCCCTGCGTGCGCACCAACCAGCTGGATTTCGACGAAGAGGTGGTCTTCAAGGCGCGCCAGTACCTCTACGATCACGTGCGTCGCGGCGATGACCAGCCGTTCTGCCTGACCGTGTCCCTGACCCATCCGCACGATCCCTACACCATTCCCCGCGAGTTCTGGGACCTGTACAACGAGGTCGACATCCCGCTGCCGCAAGGCGCCATCCCCCAGGCCGAGCAGGATCCCCACAGCCAGCGCCTGCTCAAGGTGATCGACCTCTGGGACAAGCCGCTGCCCGAGGCCAAGATCCGCGACGCCCGCCAGGCCTACTACGGTGCCTGCAGCTACGTCGACGCCCAGGTCGGCCACCTGCTCAAGACGCTGGAGGAATGCGGTCTGGCCGACGACACCGTGATCGTCTTTTCCGGCGACCACGGCGACATGCTCGGTGAGCGCGGACTTTGGTACAAGATGCACTGGTTCGAGATGGCCGCGCGGGTACCGCTGCTGATCCATGCGCCCGGTCGCTTCGCCCCGGCGCGGGTGCAGGCCTCGGTGTCGACCCTGGACCTGCTGCCGACCTTCGTCGAGCTGGCTGGCGGCCAGCTGCCGGACGAGCTGCCGCTGGATGGCCGCTCGCTGCTGCCGCACCTGGAAGGCCGGACCGGGCACAACGAGGTGATCGGCGAATACCTGGCCGAGGGCACCGTCAGCCCGCTGCTGATGATCCGCCGTGGCGCCTACAAGTACATCCACTGCGAACTGGATCCGCCACTGCTGTTCAATCTGCAGAACGATCCGCTGGAGCGTGAGAATCTGGCCGCCAGCGCCGACTACGCCGAGTTGCTCGTCAGCTTCCAGGCCGAGGTCCGCCAGCGCTGGGACCTGCCGCGCCTGCACGCCGAGGTGCTGGCCAGCCAGCGGCGCCGCCGCTTCGTCGCGGCGGCCCTGGAGCAGGGCGAGCGGACCAGCTGGGATCACCAGCCCTTCGTCGATGCCAGCCAGCAGTACATGCGCAATCACATCGACCTCGACGACCTGGAGCGTCGCGCCCGCTACCCTCAACCCTGAACCGCTAACAGGAGCACGGCCATGAAACACCGAATCATCGCTACCTTCACGCTGGCCCTGGTCAGCCTGTCGGCCCAGGCCGAGGACCAGGCCTGCGCAACGGTTCGCCTGGCCGATCCGGGCTGGAGCGACATCGCCGCCACCAACGCCCTCACCGGCGCGATCCTGGGTGCGCTGGGCTACACCGGCAAGGTCGAGACCCTGGCGGTGCCGATCATCTATGGCGGCATGCGCAACGGGCAGGTGGATGCCTTCCTCGGCAACTGGATGCCGGCGCAGCAGGCGCACTATGACCAGTTCGTGAAGACCGGGCAGGTCACCGAGCTGGCGCAGAATCTGGTCGGGACCGAATTCACCCTGGCGGTGCCCACCTATGTCTGGGAAGGCGGGGTGAAGAGCTTCGATGACCTGGCCAAGCATGCCGACCAGTTCGGCAAGAAGATCTACGGCATCGGCGCCGGCGCGCCGGCCAACCAGTCGCTGCAGAAGATCATCCAGGACAACGAGTTCGGTCTGGGTGGCTGGCAACTGGTGGAGTCCAGCGAGCAGGCCATGCTTTCCCAGGTCGGGCGCGCGGTGAAGCGCGACAAGTGGGTGGTCTTTCTCGGCTGGACCCCGCACCCCATGAACGTCGACTACCCCATCAAGTACCTGACCGGCGGCGACAAGTACTTCGGCACCGCCGGCACGGTCAACACCCTGACGCGCAAGGGCTACGCCGAGCAGTGCCCCAATCCGGCCCGCCTGCTGAGCAACATGAAATTCACCCTGGACATGGAGAACGCCGTCATGAGCGCCGCGCGGGACAAGGGCGGCAGCTACGATACCGCCGCCAAGGCGTGGCTCAAGGCCCATCCCCAGGTGCTGGAGCCCTGGCTACAGGGCGTCACCACCCGCGATGGCCAGCCGGGCCTGCCGGCGGTACAGAAAGCCCTGTGAGCGCTATGGCCTGAGGGCTACCTGAGACCGAGCCGCCGCGCCAGGCGGGCGAGGTTGGCGCGATCCAGATCGAGGGCGGCGGCGGCCAGGGTCCAGTTCTGGCCGTGCTGTTCCAGCGCCAGGGTGATGGTCTGGCGCTGGAAGGCATCGGTAGCCTCCCGCAGGGAGGTGGGGGGCAGGGCGGCATCCTCCTCGGGCACGGGCGCGGGTCCCAGTGGCAGGCCGAGCTGATCGCTGTCCAGGGTCAGGATGCCGCCGCGTTCCTCGCTGCCGGCATGGGCCTTGAGCGCCGCCCGGCTGATGAGGTGGGAGAGTTCGCGCACGTTGCCCGGCCAGTCGTAGGCCAGCAAGGTGCGCTGCGCCGCGGGTGTCAGCCGGAGGCCACGCAGGCCCAGGCGAGCACGATTCTGCTCCAGGTAGAAACCGGCCAGCAGCAGGACGTCGCGACCGCGCTCACGCATGGCCGGCACGGCCAGCGGATAGACGCTCAGGCGATGGTAGAGGTCGGCGCGAAAGCGCCCGGCGCGCACGCACTCGGCCAGGTCGCGATTGGTGGCGGCGATGATGCGCACGTCCACCTTGAGATCGCGATCCGAGCCCAGCCGCTGCAACTGGCCACTCTGCAGCACCCGCAGCAGCTTGGCCTGCACCGTCAACGGCAATTCGCCGACCTCGTCGAGAAACAAGGTGCCGCCGTCGGCCAGCTCGAAGCGCCCGCGGCGGTCGCTCACCGCGCCGGAAAAGGCCCCGCGCACATGGCCGAAGAGTTCGCTTTCCACCAGGGCCTCGGGCAAGGCCGCGCAGTTGAGGCTGATCAGCGGCCGCTGCTGGCGCAGGGAGCGCGCGTGCACGGCTTCGGCCACCAGCTCCTTGCCGACGCCGGTCTCGCCGGTGATGAGCACCGTCAGGTCACTGGCCGCCACGGTCTCGATCTCCTGCCGCAGGCGCAGGCTGGCCGGACTCTGGCCGATGAGTTCACGGGGTCGCTGGTGCCCCACCGATTGCTGATAGGCCACGGTCAGCTCGTGCTCGCTGACGATGCGCGCGGAGAGCTGACCGATGCGCTCGGCGGCCGCCACGGTGGCGGCCGCCAGCCCGGCGAAGGCGGCGAGGATGGTGAGATCCTCGGGCTGGGCATTCTGCGCCTGCAGCGAATCCAGGGTCAGCAGGCCCCAGAGCTGGTCCTGCACATAGAGCGGACAGCCCAGGCAGTCGTGGACCTCCAGATGCCCCTGCACGCCTTCCACCAGGCCATCGTAGGGATCGGGCAGGTCACAATCGACGGCGAAGCGGGTCGGCGCGCGACTCGCCAGCAGCAGCGCCAGGCGCGGGTGTTCGCCGACCTTGAAGCGCCGGCCCAGGGTGTCGGCCGCGAGACCCCTTACCGCCAGGGGCACCAGGACATCGCCATCCAGGCGCAACAGAGCCACCGCATCGAAGGGCAGGACCTTGCGCAGGGCATCGAGCAGGCTGGCATAGCGCTGCTGATCGGGCAGGTCGCGGGCCAGATCCGCCACCAGGGGCACCATGGCTTCGAGCAGGGTGGTACGGGTCAATTTGACCTCGGCGAGTCATAGGGACCTAGTCATTATGACAAGCTCCCTAGATAAAAGCCTGATCTGGCGCAGTTTTTTGGTTGGCACGACTCGTGATACGGCCAGGGCAGTCCTGTTTGGAGATCCCTGCCATGCTGTCATCAGATCAAAAGGCCATCATCAAGGCCACCGTCCCCCTGCTGGAAACCGGCGGGGAAATCCTGACCCGGCATTTCTACGACAGATTGCTCGGCGACAACCCCGAGATCCGCCCGCTGTTCAACGGTGCCCACCAGGCCAGCGGTGCCCAGGCCCGGGCGCTGGCGCGCGCGGTGCTGATGTACGCCCGCTACATCGATCGCCTGGATACCCTGGGGCCGCTGGTGGAGCAGATCGTCAACAAGCACGTCTCGCTGCAGGTGCAGCCGGACCACTATCCGCTGGTGGGCATCGCCCTGCTGCAGAGCATCCGCGAGGTGCTGGGCGCCGAGGTGGCCACCGATGCGGTGATCGACGCCTGGGCCGCCGCCTATGGCCAGCTGGCCAATCTGCTGATCGGTGCCGAGGAGCAGCGCTACGCCGCCCAGGCCGAGGCGCCCGGTGGCTGGCGTGGTGGGCGGGCGTTCCGCATCGCGCGGATCGAGCCGGAAAGCGAAGAGATCAGCTCCTTCTACCTGGAGCCGGTGGACGGGCTGCCGACCAGCATCGCCCAGCCCGGCCAGTACCTGGGGCTGAGCCTGACGCTGGACGGGGTCGAATACCGCCGCAACTACTCGATCTCGGCCGCCAGCGAAGGCCGTGGCTATCGCATCAGCGTCAAGCACCAGCCGGGTGGGGTGGTCTCGCGCTACCTGCATACCGACGCCCATGAGGGTACCGTGCTGCAGGTCTTCGCACCGGCCGGCGAATTCGTCCTGCAGGAATCGACCAAGCCGCTGCTGCTGATCGCCGGTGGCGTCGGCATCACGCCGCTGCTGCCCATGGTGTCGGCGGCGCTGCCGAGCGGACGGCCGATCCAGCTGATCCACTGCACCCGCCATGTCGGGGTCCAGGCCTTCGGGCACTGGCTGGAAGAGCAGGCCGCCCACCATCCGCAACTGCAGCTGTATTTCTGCTACAGCGAGCCGGTGGCGGAAGAGGCCTATGCCTCGCGCCTCGATCGGGCGCGCCTGCAGCGTTGGCTACCCAGGGATCGCGACCTGGACGTCTATCTTCTCGGTCCGCAGCCGTTCATGGCCCAGGTGCGCCGTGATCTGCTGGAGCTGGGCGTGCCGGAAAAGCAGATCCGCCACGAGTTCTTCGGACCCGCCACGGACCTCTGAAAAAAAGACGCCCACTGCCGTTGGGCAGTGGGCGTCTCTTCGCGAGAACCCAGGCGCCACCTGTGGGTAGCGCCTTGCTGTCAGCGAGCTAGCGACGCTGGTAGACGATGTCCTTGCTACCACCTTCGCAGCTGCCCACCACCTTGGCGGAGGCGCTGGCACTGCCCTTGTCCACCACCTCGAGGCTGTAGTTCGCCACCTGCTTGGCCTGCAGCTTGGCATCGATATCGGCCTTGACCGTGTCGCACGAGGTGCCGGCGGCGAAGGCACCGCCGCTCAGGGCCAACAAACCGAGGGTGATCACGACTCTACGCATCTTGCCTGTCCTTTTGCGGGGGGAGGGAGGTCTGGAGCTGTGCTCAGCTGGCTTCGATACGGAAGCCGATCTTCAGGGTGACCTGATAATGGGCCACCTTTGCGTCCTGGATATGACCACGGATTTCACCCACCTCGAACCATTCCAGGTTCTTGACCGACTTGGCGGTCTCGGCGAGGGCGTTGTTGATGGCGTCCTCAACACTGGTGGTGGAGGAGCCAACGATTTCCAGCTTCTTGTAGGTGTGATGATCGGACATGAAACTCTCCTGGGTCAGCAATAGCGGGCGCTGCAGCGGTTAGCCGGCAACGCGTTGACCGGTGTCGCGGTCGACTCGCCGGGAAGGGTGCCTCTGCCATTTGAGGCCGCGAAAGGCCCCGATAAGTTCACTGCCCAGGCTCTCGCCCACGGCTTTGCAGCACTTTCCAACGGCTCGGTAGTCACATTTCCTGAATCCGTCCATCCCAGGAGGTTGTCATGGCCCGTAACACCGATTACCAGGCGTCCATCGCCAGCATCGAGAACGAAATCAACAGCCTGCTCGACTCGCTGGCGTCGCTGAAGAAGAACGCTGCACGCGAATCCCGCAGCAGTCTGAATTCCTTCAAGAGCACCGCTCGCGAAGCCCTGCACCATTCGGGCGATTCGCTGGAAGAGGTCTATGACGACGTGCGTCGCCTGACCCGTCAGTACGGTCGCGCCGCTAGCGGCGTGGCGCGCGAACATCCCTGGGCCACTGTCGGCATCGCCGCCGGCGTGACCGTCCTGGTCGGCTGGGCGCTGCTGCGCGGCGACCACTGATCGTGGCGGTTCGAGGCATCCTCAAGGGGTGCCTCGGGCGCTAGCGCTCGGCCAGCTCGGTTCTGAGCCAGGCCGCCAATCGCTCCACCCGTTCATCCGCCAGCCGACCCGGCGCCCACAGCGCCAACTCCGCACCGGTCGCCGCAAAACCCCAGGGCGCCACCAGCCGGCCCGCCTTCAGATCCGCTGCCACCAGTGGCTCCGGCGCGATCGCCACGCCCAATCCCGACAGCGCCGCCTCCAGCAGGTAATAGAGGTGCTCGAAGCCCTGCCCGTACTCCAGCTCCGGTGCCTCCAGGCCCTGGGTGGCGAACCACTGTGGCCAGGCCTGGGGCCGTGACAGGGTGTGCAGCAGGCGTTCCGCCAGCAAGGCCTGCAGGTCGCCGTCCCGCAATCTCAGATAGGCCGGGCAATAGGGGCTCAGCACCGGACCGATGCGCTCAGGCGCCAGGTGATAGGGCATCACGTCCTGTGGCGGCGCCGTCTCGGTGAACAGCAGACTGGCATCCAGGCCGGCGGCGGCCAGCGGGGTGTCGTCGGTACGGGTCGAAAGGTGCAGGCGCAACTCCGGCAGATCGCGATTGAGGCGATCCAGCCGCGGAATGAACCAGCGCGCCACCAGACTGCCCGGGCAGCCCAGCACGAAGGGCCCCTGGCGACTGCCGGCCTTGAGTTCGGCGCACACCTCACGCAAGCGCTCGAAGACCTCGCCACTCACCTCGCGCAGCCGCAGACCGGCTTCGGTCAACGCCAGACCACGGCCTTCGCGGCGAAACAGCGCCACCCCCAGTTGTTCCTCCAGCGCACGGATCTGGCGACTTACGGCGCCATGGGTCACGTGCAGCTCGTCCCCGGCACGGCTCATGCCACCCAGACGAGCAGTGGCTTCGAAGGCGCGCAGGGCATTCAGGGGAGGCAGGTCGCGGGGATCGCTCATCTGTGAGATTTCCTGACGGGTCATCGCGATCTTATCGATTTATCAGCGTCACTCAAGCAGGTAAGGTAGATCCATCTTCGCAGGAGAATCCCATGACCCAGACCGCTTATCGCCAGGGCCCCGACGCTCAAGGCATGTTCGGCCAGTTCGGTGGCCGCTATGTCGCCGAAACCCTGATGCCGCTGATCCTCGATCTGCAGCGCGAATACGAGACCGCCATGGAGGATCCGGCGTTTCTCGAGCAGCTGGCCTACTTCCAGCGCGACTACGTCGGTCGGCCCAATCCGCTGTACTTCGCCGAGCGCCTGACCGAGCACTTCGGCGGCGCCAAGATCTATCTCAAGCGCGAAGAGCTGAACCACACCGGCGCGCACAAGATCAACAACTGCATCGGCCAGATCCTGCTGGCCAAGCGCATGGGCAAGACCCGCATCATCGCCGAGACCGGCGCCGGCATGCACGGCGTGGCCACTGCCACCGTGGCCGCGCGTTTCGGCCTGCCCTGCGTCATCTACATGGGCAGCACCGACATCGACCGCCAGCAGGCCAACGTCTTCCGCATGAAGCTCTTGGGCGCCGAGGTAATTCCGGTCACCTCCGGTACCGGCACCCTCAAGGACGCCATGAACGAGGCGCTGCGCGACTGGGTGACCAACGTCGCCGACACCTTCTACCTGATCGGCACCGTGGCCGGTCCGCACCCCTATCCGGCCATGGTCCGCGATTTCCAGGCCGTGATCGGTCGCGAGACTCGCGCCCAGATCCTGGAGAAGGAAGGACGCCTGCCCGACAGCCTGATCGCCTGCGTCGGTGGTGGCTCCAACGCCATGGGCCTGTTCCACGAATTCCTCGATGACACCGACGTCGCCATCATCGGCGTCGAAGCCGGCGGCCACGGCGTCGACACCAGCAAGCACGCCTCCAGCCTCAATGGCGGGATGCCCGGGGTGCTGCACGGAAACCGCACCTTCCTGCTGCAGGACGGCGATGGCCAGATCATCGACGCCCACTCGATTTCCGCGGGCCTGGACTACCCTGGCATCGGTCCGGAGCACGCCCACCTGCACGACGTGAAGCGCGTGGAATACGTGCCGATCAACGACGACGAGGCGCTCAAGGCCTTCCACCAGACCTGCCGCCTGGAAGGCATCATCCCGGCGCTGGAAACGGCTCACGCCCTGGCCGAGGCCTTCAAGCGCGCGCCGCACCTGCCCAAGGACCACCTGATGGTCATCTGCCTCTCGGGCCGCGGCGACAAGGACATGCAGACCGTGATGAGTCACCTGGGAGACAAGCTATGAGCCGCCTGGAAACCCGCTTCGCCGCGCTGAAGGCCGAGGGCCGCGCAGCCCTGGTCACCTACACCACCGCCGGCGATCCGGACTATGACACCGCCCTGGCCATCCTCAAGGGCCTGCCGGCGGCCGGTGCCGACGTCATCGAGCTAGGCATGCCCTTCACCGATCCCATGGCCGACGGCCCGGCTATCCAGGCCGCTGCCCTGCGCGCCCTGCAGGCGGGTCAGAATCTGGCCAAGACCCTGGAGATGGTGCGCGACTTCCGGCGCAGCGAAGGCGAGACGCCGCTGGTGCTGATGGGCTACTACAACCCCATCCATCGCTATGGCGTGGAGCGCTTTCTGGCGGAAGCCGCCGAAGCGGGCGTGGATGGCCTGATCGTGGTCGACCTGCCGCCCGAGCACGACGCCGAGCTGGCGCTGCCAGCCCAGGCCGTCGGCATCGACTTCATTCGCCTGACCACCCCGACCACCGACGACGCCCGCTTGCCGCGGGTGCTCAACACCAGCTCCGGCTTCGTCTACTACGTGTCCGTCGCTGGCGTCACCGGGGCCGGCTCGGCCACCACCGAACACGTCGAGGCCGCCGTGGCGCGTTTGCGTCGCTTCACCGACCTGCCCCTGGCCGTCGGCTTCGGCATCCGTACCCCCGAGCAGGCGCGGGTGATCGCTCGCATCGCCGATGGTGTGGTGGTGGGCTCGGCCTTCGTCGACCAGATCGCCAAGGCCGAGTCCTCAGGCGCTGCAGTCGACGGCGTGCTCGGTCTCTGCAAGCAGCTGTCGGACAGCGTGCGCACCGCGCGCTAGGCCCTCGTCAGCCTTGAAAAAGACCGCTTCAGGCGGTCTTTTTTTATGCCCGGACAGCCTGCAAGCTGTGCATAACCTTGTGGGCAGTCTGTTCGCTACCGGCGCAAAGCCGCGTGCCAGAAGGGTTGGGCAGGTATTGGCCCTGTTGATCGAATCCGCTACGACCTGATCCGCTGAGTCAGGCTGCGAACGCCGGACCGCTTTGCCGTCATTGCCTGACAGGTAAAGGCTGTGGATAAGCCTTGGGCAAGTTGTCAGCAACCGATCAGGCGGTTGTGCGGACAAAATTGCTCATTAAATAGCCAATTTCGTTCAGGTCGCTCAGGCGGCCGAAGGCGCACTCCGCGGTCCGGTTTTCCCACATCTGCTGTGTGCGTGCCTGTGGAAAAGATGTGGGACCTGGCCTGTACGCCATTGCTGGCAAGGCCTGTAGAGGATCGTACAAAAAATGATCAATCCTCTTTTAGGTGTTTTCCACAACCCACAATAGAGCTGCATAGGGCTGTGGATAGGTTGTTCGTCTAGTGCCAGAGGCCAGCGCTGGCGCGGCTTCCAGAGAATCGATCAAATAATGACCAGTTTCCGGGTTATTCCCGAGTCAAGGGATTTCTTCTGCCGGCCCAAGGAGTTATCCACGTCTGTTCAACGCCGTATTCAGCGATCGCCGCTAAAAGCTCTGTGGATAAGTCTGTTGATTTTCTGTTTGGAAGCCTGTGTACGACAGCATTGGTCTAGCGCAGCGTCACCTGCTGGAGCAGGCCTGCGGCCGGCAGGGTGAAGGCGCATTCCTCGAAGGTGGCCATTCGCATGCGCAGTGGCGGATTGTTGCTGTAGCCGTATTGTTCGGTGGGCATGCCGATGAAATTGGTGTCCAGCGAGCTGTTGCCGTTGCTGTCGTGGATGACCGACACGGCATAGCGCCCGGGCGGCAGCTCGAAGCGCTGTTCCTGGGTACCCGCCTGCGCGGCGAGATGGGCCTGGGCCACGGGCGTCTTGTGCGCTTTCCAGGCCGCTTCGCTATCGAATACCGCCAGCAGCAACTGGCCCCCCGAGGCATCGACCGTCTCCACCCGTACCTGCAGTTCGGCGGCCTGCAAGAGACCGCTCAGACCGAGACCAGCGACCAGCAACAGAGACTTCATGGGCATTCCTTCAGCAGGGGGAGGGCAGCAGCCGCAGCAACTCGGCCGGTTGTTCGAAGAAGAGATCGGGTTGCTGCGCGCGCAGCGTCGTGGGGCAGCCATAGCCCCAGGCCACGGCGGCGCAGCCCAGTCCGGCGCGGCGAGCGGCCTGCAGATCGCGCAGTTCGTCACCGACATAGAGGGCCTCGGCCGGCGCGATGCCCTGGCGGCGGAGCAGGTGCGCCAGGCGCCGCGCCTTGCCCAGTAGGGGGATGTCGAATTCGCCAGCGGCGAACAGGCGTCCGGCCTGGGGCAGCACCTGGTGCACGGCCGCGGCGGAGTTGGAGGTCGCCAGGCCCAGCTGCAGACCACTGGCCTGTAAGCGGTCGAGGGTAGCGGGAATCTCGGCGAAGGGCAGGACCTGAGCGCCACGCTGGACCAGCAGGCGGCGATAGTGCCGGGCGATGCGGGGCACCTGCCAGAGCGGGATGCCCAGGCTGTCGAGCAGACCGGTCAGGGAGGAGGCGCGCAATCGGGGCCACTCGTCGGCAGCTGGCTGGCGAAAGCCATGGGTCTGCGCCAGCTCGCCGAGACAGCTCAGCAGAAAGGGCAGGCTGTCCGCCAGGGTGCCGTCGAAGTCGAAGATGACGTAGCGATAGCTCATGCGAGAGAGGCGCGGTGGGCGAAGGCGCCAGCGTAGCGGTCGCCTCCCGGTTTTGCCACCGCGACGGGATCCGGCAGGGGCGTCCCTGCCGGACAGGTCACACGCGGAAGCGGCGGATCTGGCCGTTGAGCTCCACTGCCAGTTCGGAGAGCTGCTGGCTGGCGGCGCGGGTCTGCTCGGCACCGGCGGCGGTCTGCACCGACAGATCGCGGATGCGCACCAGGTTGCGATCCACCTCGCGGGCCACCTGGGCCTGCTCTTCGGCGGCGCTGGCGATCACCAGGTTGCGCTCGTCGATGCCCGACACCGACTGGGCGATGGCGGCCAGGGCGGCGTTGGCCGACTGCGCCTGCTCGCGGGTCTGGCGGGCCTGGTCGGCACTGGTCAGCAGCGCATCGACGGTCTGGCCGGTGCCCTGCTGGATGCTGCCGATCATGCCTTCGATCTCGCGGGTGGATTCGCCGGTGCGATGGGCCAGGGCGCGGACCTCGTCGGCGACCACGGCGAAGCCACGACCGGCATCACCGGCACGCGCCGCTTCGATGGCGGCGTTGAGCGCCAGCAGGTTGGTCTGCTCGGCGACCGAGCGGATCACGTCCAGCACCTGGCTGATGTTGCGGGTCTGCTCGGCCAGCTGGCGGGCCTGCTCGCTGGCACCCAGCACGTTTTCGGTAAGCACCTCGATGGCGCCCAGGGTATCGCCCAGCTGCCGCTGGCCCTGACGCGCGGTATCGGCGGCCTGGCGCGATTCGGACGAGGTGGAGGTGGCGTTGCCAGCCACCTCGTCCACCGCCTGGCTCATCTCGGTGACGGCGGTGGCCGCCATCTCGATCTCGCTGTTCTGCTGCTGCAGGCCGTGGGCGCTCTCCTGCATGACTGCGGTCATCTCCTCGGCGGCCGAAGCCAGCTGGGTAGCGGAGTGGCCCAGGTGGCCCAGGGTGTCGCGCAGATTGGTCTGCATCTGCTGCATGGCCTGCAGCAGCTGGGCGGCTTCGTCGTGACCGCGGGTATCCAGGGTCTGGGTCAGATCGCCATTGGCGATGGTCCGGGCGGCGGCGACGGCCTCGGCGATCGGCCGGGTCATGCTCAGGGTCAGGCGCCAGGCCAGCAGCACGGTCAGACCCAGGGCCAGGGCGATCACGATCCAGGTGATGGAGGTGGCCTGGGCATAGGTCTCGCCGGAGTGCTGGGAGGCGGCCTTGATGTCTTCCTGGTTGATCTTGCGCAGGGCTTCGGTGCGCTCGTTCATCTGCACGCCGAGCTGGGCCATGCTGGTCTGGATCAGGCTGCGGGCTTCGTCGAGCTTGCCGGCGCCGATCAGGTCGGCCAGTTGCGCGGTGTAGCGGACATAGTCGCCGTGGATCTGGCGCAGGGCATCGAAGGCCTGGCGCTCGCGATCGCCGCTGAGGAGTTTTTCATAGCGACCGAAACCGGCGCCGATGTCGGCGTTGATGCTGTCGATCTTCTTGCGTGTGTTGGCGACGGTGGCGGCATCCGGAATGGCCAGCAGACGCAGCACCTCGACCCGGGTGCGGGCCAGTTGCAGGGCGAGGTTGTCGGCTTCGACGATGCTGGGCACGTTGTTGGTTTCAATCACCTGGCCCTGGGTACGGATCTGCGACAGTTGCAGCAGTCCGAACAGGCCCAGACTGGCCACGAGGATGGCCAGCAGGCCGAAACACAGCACACTGCGGATAGCGAGGGAGAAGGAACGAAAAGTCACGGCGGCAGCCCCGGTGAAGAGTGAGGCCCCCTTTAACGGCTAGGGTCACCGTGACTTTATGGTCATCCGTCTTAAATATGACTTATGCGCTGGTAGAGCCGACCTGATGCAGGTGCGGCGCCGGTTGCTCCTCGCCCAGGTTGTTGAGCAGCCGCTCGCTGTACCAGTCGATGAAGTTGATCACGCCAAATTCGTAGGTCTTGGAATAGGGACCTGGCTGATAGGCCTTGGAGTTGATGCCGCGCTGGTTTTCCTCGGCCAGCCGGCGGTCCTGGTCGTTGGTGGCATCCCAGACCTTGCGCAGATTGACCGGATCGTAGTCGACGCCTTCCACGGCATCCTTGTGCACCAGCCACTTGGTGGTCACCACGGTCTCGGTCGGACCCAGCGGCCAGACGGTGAAGACGATCATGTGATCGCCCATGCAGTGGTTCCAGGAGTGCGGCAGGTGCAGGATGCGCATGGAGCCCAGGTCCGGGTCCTTGATGCGACCCATGAGTTTCTTGCAGCCGGGCTTGCCGTCCATGGTCATGGACACGGTGCCAGCGAGCAGCGGCATGCGCACGATGCGGTTGCGCAGGCCGAAGCTGGCATGGGCGTAGGGGATGTTGTCGGCGTCCCAGCGGCTGGTGCAGGCGGCGACCTGATCCTTGAACGCCTGAGAGGCGCGCGGATCGGTGACGTCGTCCCACTCCAGCAGGGTGTTCAGCAACTCGGGGTGGGAGCCGTTGCAGTGGTAGCACTCGCGGTTGTTTTCCAGCACTAGCTTCCAGTTGGCCTGCTCGACCAGGTCGGTGCGCACCGCGACCTTGGTGTTCTCCATGTCGTACGGCTCCATGTAGTGCTCGAGCGTACGCAGGAAGTCGTCGATGGCCGGCGGTTCGTCGGCCAGGGAGATGAAGATGTAGCCGCCGGCGGTCTTGACGTGAACCGGCTTGAGGTTGAAGTCGGCCATGTTGAAGTCGGCGCCCATCTCGGTGCCGGCGAACAGCAGGCGGCCATCCAGCTCGTAGGTCCACTGGTGGTAGGGGCAGACCAGCTTGGCGACCTTGCCCTTGTCGCTGACGCAGAGGCGCGAACCCCGGTGACGGCAGACGTTGTGGAAGGCGTGCACCTTGCCCTCGGCACCGCGGACCACCAGGATGGGGTTGTCACCCAGCTGCAGGGTGATGAAGTTGCCCTTGGTGGGGATCTCGCAGGTCATGCCGGCGATCAGCCATTCCTTGCCGAAGATCTCCTGCATGTCGATCTGGAACAGGCGCTCGTCGTTGTAGAACGGCTGGGGCAGGGAATAGGTGCGCTCGCGGGTGCGCAGCATCTCGGCCGTGGCCTTGCGGGCCGGATCGAGAGGGTCGCCCAAACTCAAGGTGCTGACGTCCATCGTACATCCTCGTGGCCACCGCGGCGGGTGGCGAAAGTGGTTGGTCACGGTATTGCAAGGCTGTTGGCCGACGGGGCAGGGCCGCCGAATGACCCCGGGTGTCGCCCGTCGCGCGCTGTTCAGGTTCGGCTTGGGGCGGAGTGTGGGGCCGGAGCCGGGAGGGGGCCTTGCTCATGGGCGACATGGCCGACGCTGTTCACGACGCCCCAGCCCTTGCCATTGCTGGGCCGGTCGCCATCGGCATGTGGATGTCGCGATTGGGAAAGTGGCGGTCGTGGGGCCCTCCCAGAATCGCCGCCAATAGCCCCAGTGGCAGTCGAGGTGCGTCATGAATACCTTCCTCAACCCCGTAACTACCCAGACCTGGACCAATGGCCGCCACCCCGTGCGCTGCGTCAAGGTCATCCAGGAAACCTGGGACGTGCGCACCTTCTGCTTCACGGCCGAAATCCCGCTGATGTACTTCTTCAAGCCGGGCCAGTTCGTGACCCTGGAACTGGAGATCGACGGCCGCCAGGTGATGCGCTCCTACACCATCTCCAGTTCCCCCTCGGTGCCCTACAGCTTTTCCATCACCGTCAAGCGCGTGCCGGGCGGCCAGGTGTCCAACTGGCTGCACGACAACATGAAGGTCGGCGACAACCTGGCCGTGCACGGGCCGGTCGGCCTGTTCAACGCCATCGACTATCCCGCCGACAAGGTGCTCTACCTCTCCGGCGGCGTCGGCATCACCCCGGTGATGTCCATGGCGCGCTGGTTCTACGACACTAACGCCAGCGTCGATATGGTCTTCGTGCACAGCGCCCGCACCCCGCGCGACATCATCTACCAGGGCGAGCTGGAGCACATGGCCGCGCGGATCGACAACTTCGCCCTGAACCTGGTGTGCGAGCGCACCGAGCACGGCGAGTCCTGGGCCGGCTATCGCGGCTACTTCGACCGCCGCATGCTGGAGCTGATGGCGCCGGACTTCCGGGAGCGCGAGATCTTCTGCTGCGGCCCCACGCCCTACATGAACGCCGTCAAGACCATGCTCCGCGAGCTGGACTTCGACATGACCCACTACCACGAGGAATCCTTCGGCGCGACGCCGCCGGAAGCCAAGGTGGAGGCCGCCGAGCAGGCCGAAGCCGCGGCCGAGCTGCCGCCGATTCCCCTGGAAGCCCAGTGCAACGTCGCCTTCACCGAGAGTGGCAAGAGCGTCAACATCGGCCCCGGCGAAACCATCCACGGCGCCGCGGCCAAGCTCGGCCTGCACATCCCCAAGGCCTGCGGCATGGGCATCTGCGGCACCTGCAAGGTGCTCAAGAAGAGCGGCGAAGTGGTCATGGACCACAACGGCGGCATCACCGAGGAAGACGAAGCCGAAGGCTACATCCTGTCCTGCTGCAGCATCCCGCAAGGGGATGTGCAGATCGAGTTCTGAGGAGGCAGGTTGGGCGGAGGTGGCTCCATCGCCGAAGCCCAACCGCACGGGTTCATCCCTGGCAACGTTGGGCTTCGCTGCGCCCAACCCAACCTACGGACGCTGCGCGGAGCCCGTAGCGTGGACAACGGCGCAGCCTTGTCCACATCGCCAAGTCCTTGTCTTGCACCAGTGGAAAACGCTGTGCGGTTTTCCACGCTACCGGCACCAGGATAATCGCGGCGCGCTGCCCCGAAAGTCGCTAGGCCAGCCGCAGCGGCAGGTGCAGGGTGATGACCACCTCGCCCGCGCCATTGGCGAAACGCGCCTCGCCGCCAAAGCTTTCGCTGAGCGCCTTGACGATGGGCAGGCCGAGGCCCCAGCCGCGCTTGTCGCTGCGGGTGGAGATGAAATAGGGCGTGGCCAGGTTGGCCAGGACCTCGTCGGGAAACTGGCCGAGGTTGCGCAACTCCAGCATGACCTGGTCGTCGGCCAGCCACTGGCGGACCCGGATCGGCGTACCCGCCTCGCCGTGCTTGGCGGCGTTGAGCACCAGGTTGTCGAAGATGCGCAGGAAGGCGTATCTGTCCCACAGCACCTCCTGCGCCGGGGTCTCCAAGCTCAGCTCGAGGTGATTGGCGAACTGCAGGCGCAGGTTAGCCGCGGCGTCGTTCAGCAGCGGACCCAGCACCAGCGGATCGCCGCTGAGGCGGACACCGCCGCCCAGGCTCATGTGGCTGATGTCCAGCACGTCGGTGATCATCTGGTTCATGCGCTGCAGGTTGTCGTGCAGGGTCTGCAGCAGATCGTCGGTACGCCGCGCCGGATTGCGCTGCATCAGGTTGACCACCATGGTGGCGGCGGTGAGCGGCGAGCGCAGATCGTGATTGAGCGATCTCATGAAGCGTTCGAGCATGACCTTTTCCGCCTGCAGATTCTCGCTGCGGGCGATGGCCGAATTGCGCTGCTGCTCCATGTGGCCGACCCGCGAGCTAGCCTTGAGCAGGGCGCCGACGGTGGCCAGCACCTCTTCCGGATTGATCGGGTGGGTCAGGTAGGCCTGGGCGCCGGTATTGAAGCCCTGGGCCTTGTCCTTGCCGGAAACGAAGGTGGCCGAGATGTTGATGATGGCCGGCAGCCGGCCCCAGCCGCACTTGCGCTCGATGGCCTGGATCAGCTCGAAGCCGGTGGTGTCCGGCAGATTGACGTCGATGATCACCAGCTCGACGGATTCGTCGATCAGCGCCAGGCCACTGGCACCGCTGGCCGCTTCCAGCACCTCGTAGTGGCTCTGGCTGCCGAGGATCTTGCGCAGCACATAGCGATTGGCCTCGGTATCGTCGATGATAACGATGCGGCGCGGGGCACTAGTCATCGGACAGGCTCCGCGCCAGGGCGCAGACCTCGGCCAGCAGCCGCTCGGCGTGATCGGGGGCGTGCTTGAACAGGATGGCGTGGCAGTAGTCCTGCAGGCGCTGGCGGCCCGCCTCGTCGAGGGGCTGGGCGGTATTGATCAGCACCCGCCGGTGCATGCTCCAGTCCATGCTGGCGAGCAGGTCCTCGCCATTGATGTCGGGCAGGTCGAGGTCGAGGATGATGATGTCCGGGCGCACTGCATTGAGCCGGTCCAGGCTGCTGCGGGCGCTGTCCGCCTCCAGCAGGACCGGATTGAGGCGTTCGAGGGTGCGCCGGACCAGATAGCGATCGCCCTCGTTGTCCTCGATCACCAGCACGGTGAGGCCGCTGAGATCGGGCTCCGGCTCGGCGGCCCGGTGGTTGGCGTAGTGGCGCGGCAGGCGCAGGGTGAAGCGACTGCCGCGGCCGATTTCGCTGTCGAGAGAGAGCTCGCCGCGCAGCAGCACGGTCAGGCGCTGCGCCAGGGGCAGGCCCAGGCCGGTGCCTTCGATATGGGTCAGGTGCGGCGAGCGGATGCGCTCGAATTCCTCGAAGATCTTCTGCTGATCCGCCGCGGCGATGCCGATGCCGCTGTCTTCCACCAGGAATTCCAGGCTGGCGTCGTCGGGCTGGAACACCTGGATGCGCACCTGGCCCCGGGGGGTGTACTTGAAGGCGTTGGAGATCAGGTTGCGCAGCACCTGGAACAGCCGACTCTCGTCGGTATCCAGCAGCACCCCGGCCGGCGGCGGGGCGACGCTGAAGCTGACCTGGGGATAGCGCGGCGCCAGGGCCGCGGCGAACTGTTCGAGGCGATCGATGAAAGGCCCCAGCGCAAAGGGCTGGGGCACGATGGTCAGGCGGCCGGACTGCACCTCGGCCAGCGCCAGCAACTCGCCGACCAGGTTGGCCAGTTCCAGCGCCGCGTCGCTGATGAAGCGCACCTGGCGCTGCTGTTCGGCATTGAGCGCCCCGTCCACCCCGCTGGCGAGCAGCTTGGCGACATTCTCGATGATGTTGATCGGGGTGCGGAATTCATGGGTCATGTTGGAGAAGAAACGGGTCTTCGCCTCGCTGGCCTCCTTGAGCTCCTGAGTGGCCTTTTCCAGTTCCGAATAGAGCGCCACCACGCCCTGGTTGGTGTTTTCCAGTTCCTTGTTGGTGACCTCCAGTTCCGACTGGCGCACCTGCAGCTCGGTGTTGGTCAGCAGCAGCTCTTCGCTCTGCAGGCGGATCTGCTGGTAGGGATCCGGTGGCGGACTGCCCTGCAGTTCGGCCGTCAGCGCCTGGAGCTGCTCCGCCTCGGGAAAGGGGCGCGGCGCCTGGTACTTGCGGGCGGTGATGCAGGTGCCGGCAGGGGAGGTCTGGATGTCGAAGTCGTCGAACAGCCGCTGGGCGCCGCGCAGGCCGATGCCCATGCCGGTGCTGGAGCGATAGCTGCCCGCGCGGATGGCCTCCATCTCGGCGATGCCCGGGCCCTGGTCGACCGCCCGCACCTCCAGGCCGCGCAGGCGCAGGTCTTCGCCACGCAGCAGGGCGAAGTCGAAGTGACCGCTGCCGGCGTACTGGTGGATATTGCGCGCCAGTTCGGAGACCGCGGTGGCCAGGCGGATCTGCTCCAGCGCCGGCCACTCCATGGCCGCGGCCAGGCGCTTGGCGGCCTGGCGGCAGTGCACGATGTCCTGCTCGCTGTGCAGGGCGAGGGTCAGCAGGGGCAAGACGTCAGACATGCTTGAGTACCAGAACGGTGGCATCGTCGGCGGAGCGCCGAAAGTCGCGGTGCAGGAGGGCGGCGATCAGCGCCGGATGTCGCGCCCCGAGCCCGGAACGCTCGCCCAGTCCCACCTTGGACGTCAGGCCATCGGAGTTCAGCACCAGCAGGGTGCCGGGCGTCCAGGGGTAGGTATAGGTCTGGATCCGCCCGATCCGGTAGCCCAGGGTGCCGTTGTTGGACACCAGGCTGCGTGTGGTGTTGCCCAGCAGGCGCCCGGCGATGTTGCCGATGCCGCAAAAGCTCACCTGGCCCTGATCCGGGTCCAGCTCGGCCAGCGCCAGGGCGGCGCCGCGGGTTTCCATGAGCGCCTGGTGCAGATTCTCCATCAGCCGCTGCAGGGGCAGGTGCGCGCCATGGCGCAGGAACAGGTCCCGCGCCCGGCGACTGGCGGTGGCGGCCTGCTGGCCATGGCCCAGGCCGTCGCAGACCAGCAGGCGGCGCCCGCTGACCGCCCAGGTGTCGCCGCAGAGCTGCTCCTCGGGGTGCGGCGTGCACAGGGCGCCATGCTGCAACCGGCTGCCGGTCGTCCCGGCCAGATGGAAGCGCGCCAGCACCACGGTGCCCTGACCCGGTCGCGAATGGATGTCGAACACATCGGCCTGCCGGCGAATCGCCCCCAGGCCGGCGCCCAGCGTCGCGGCCGTGCTGTAGTGATCGCTCAGGCAGCGGGCGACGTCGTGCATGCCCGGGCCGCGATCCACCGCCAGGACATCGAGCACCCCTTCGCCGCCCAGGGTGGCCAGGAGTTCGCCGTGCCCGGCATGGCGGACCAGGTTGTAGCCCAGCTCCTGGGTGACGATGGTCAGGCGCCCGAGCAGGGTTTCGTCGGCGGTGACGGTGCCGGCCAGCCGGACCAGGGCGCGCCGGGCGGCATCGACATGGACGCTGGTGCTCACCGGCAGCACCAGGCTGCACGGCTGGTCGTTCATCGCCACTTCCAGAGTTCGACGGTGGTGCCCTGGCCGGGCTGGCTGTCGATGTGGAAGTCGTCCACCAGTCGCCGCGAACCGGACAGGCCCAGGCCAAGGCCCTTGCCCGAGGTGTAGCCGTCGACCATGGCGCGCTCGAGATCGGCGATGCCCGGGCCCTGGTCGCGGATCACCAAGCGGATCGCCGGCTTGCCGGCGCGCAGCGTCTCCTCGATCAGGCACTCGCCGCCCAGCCCGTAGACCAGGCCGTTGCGCGCGATCTCGCTGGCCGCGGTGACGATCTTGGTCTGGGAGATGAGGCCCAGGCGGATGGCTTCGGCGACCTTGCGCACCTGCTGACGGATCAGCACGATGTCAGTCTCCTGGCGGAGTGGAAGCGTCTGTGTCTTCGCCACCCTCTGACTCCTCCAGCGATTCGTCCGCGGCGACCATGGCTTCCAGCCGGCGCATGCCCTTTTCCATGTTCAGCGCCGTGGCGATGCCTTCCAGCGACAGCCCCAGTTCCACCAGGGTGATGGCCACCGCCGGCTGCATGCCGACCACGATCACCTTGGCATCGAGGATGCGCGAGACCTGGGCGATGTGGGAGAGCATCCGGCCAATGAAGGAGTCGACGATTTCCAGCGCGGAGATGTCGATGAGTACGCCCTTGGCCTTGTGCCGCACGATCTGCTCGGTGAGGTCTTCCTGCAGGTCCAGCGCCAGCTGGTCGTGCATGTCCACCTGGATGCTCAGCAGCAGGAAGGGTCCAAGCTTGAGGATCGGAATCCGCTCGATCATGAGGCGCTCCCTAACCCTTGGCGGCCGGGGCGGCCAGGCGCACGCCCTGCTGGCGCAGGGCCAGGCGGAAGGCATCGGCCAGGGACGCCTTGGTGATGACGTCGCCCAGGTCCACGCCCAGGTGGACGATGGTGGCGGCGATCTGCGGGCGGATGCCGCTGATGATGCACTGGGCGCCCATCAGCCGGGCGGCGGTCACCGTCTTGAGCAGGTGCTGGGCGACCATGGTGTCTACCGTGGGTACGCCGGTGATGTCGATGATGGCGATGTCCGATCCGGTCTGGACGATCTTTTCCAGCAGCGACTCCATCACCACCTGGGTGCGGTTGCTGTCCAGTGCGCCGATCAGCGGGATGGCCAGGATGCCGTCCCACAGCTCCACCACCGGGGTGGACAGTTCCAGCATGCTTTCCTGCTGCTCGCGGATCACCGTCTCGCGGCCGCTCATGAAGCTTTCCATGCTGTACAGACCGAGATCGTCGATCAGCCGGGTGGCGGCCCAGATCTCGGCGAGGGGATCGTCGCATTCGTTCTGGATCAGGTTGAACAGCGGTTCCTTGAGCGAGAAGACGAAGGTCGCCGTCTGCGCGGGCGTCAGGCCCGCGCGACTCTGGTCGAAGGAGAAGCGCTCCAGCAGCGCGCGCACCGGCTGCCAGTGCGGCTCGCGCAGATTGCCCAGGCCCTGGGCGGCGGCCACGGTGATGCGGCGCAGCAATTCGGCGGAGTTGGCCAGGATGGTGGTTTCATCGAGCAGGTCGATGCGCATGCCGGCCGCGCGCTGGGCGCCGATCCAGGCATCGAGCAGCGACCGCTCGTGGGTGCGCAGCAGCTCGACCAAAGCGGTACTGTACATGGGGGTTCCTAGGTGACAAGAAGGTGGCTCAGGACGAGCCGACCAGGCAGAGAGCGGGCAGGAAGAGGCGCAGGTGTCGGTGGGGATCCGAGCGCGTGGCCGGATCCCCGAGAGATCACATGTCCATCTTTTCCTTGGTGATCTTGCCGGTCTTGGCGTCGGCATGGAAGTCGTACTTCATACCATCCTTCTTCATGCCTTCGCCTTCCCACTGACCGTCATCGGCTTCGATCTTGGTGATCGAGGTGTAGCCCTGCTCCATGAGCTTGGACTTGACGTCGTTCATGGGCATCCAGTCGGCACCGGGCTGGTCGGCCAGGGCGGCGGTGCTGGCCAGGACGGAACAGGCGAACAGGGAAGCGAGCAGCTTGGATTTCATCGCGAGACCTCGGCGTGGTGGTGTGCCCGGACTTGGACCACCAGCACGCGCGACAAATCCCGTCTGGCGCAGACGTTAGACTGACGATTCCTCGACCAGGTGCGGCAGCAGTCCGGCAGGGGCCTTGGCGCTCTGGCCCTTGGTCTTGCGCGGGGCATAGGGGCGGCTGGCCAGCCGCCAGAGATCCCGCCAGCGTTCGGCGAGGGCGGTGGGCTTGTCCAGATAGAGGCGCAGGCCCAGGGAAAAGGCCTTCGCCTGCAGCCGCTCGCGCTGCTGGGCCAGGCTTTCGCCGATCGCCAGGCGGGTGTTGCTGGCGCCGAACAGGGTCGGCTCGTCCAGCAGCAGCTGCTGCATCACCGCCAGGTCGTGATCGTCGCCCAGGTATTCCGACAGGCGCTTGAGGCTCTTCTGCCGCGTCTTGAATTCCGCCGGCCAGGCCGCGGCGAGCAGCTGGGTGTGATACCAGTGATCCTTCACCCGCTTGCGCCAGTCGTGCAGGGTATCGTCGGTGGGCTTGTCGCGCGCGGTCTTGAGCGCCTGGCGCCCGGCCTTGTAGTTGTCTTCCAGGCCGCGGGCGAAGAGGGCGAAGCCCTTGCCGGACAGTTTCCAGCCGGCCACCTCCTCGCGCATGGCGGTCAGTTCCTCGAGCAGTTCGGGATGGCCGCTGGCCGCGGCGATCTGCTGGTCGGCGCGCTCCTGCAGCCGCTGCCGCACGCGCTTCATGGCCGGCGAGGCGAATCTCTTGCGATCGGATTCGCCCAGCTTGTCCCAGCTTTCCACCAGGGCGGCGCTGTCGCGCAACGACGACAGCTCCCGGCCCAGGTCGCGCAGACGCCGATTGCGACTGGCGAAGGCGCGCTTGCCCAGGGCGCCGTGCAGCAGCCGCAGGAGGGCGCGCAATTCCTTGAGGCGCTTGCGTGTCTCGTGGACGCCCTTGGGGGTACCGCTCGCCAGGGACGCTTCAGCCTGCACCAGACGATCCGTCACCACGCGGCGGACTTCCTCGTCAGCCGGTTGCCGTGCATCGAAACGAAAGGCCATCGAACTCTCCTCAATAGGGTGGACTGCCGCACCCGCTTGCGCGGGAGCGTAACGGTATGAAAGACCTCCACGACAGCGGGAGATGCCAAATTTCATCTAAACGTCATATTTCCTTCATGCCGCCTGGTGCGGGGCACCGCCTGCCGCAGGCCGGGTCAGAAGGGCTATAGTTGCCCGACCACCTGCGCAAGGAGATCCGGATGTTCGAAGCCGCCGAAAACGAACACCTGCTCGATGAGGCCACCTACGACGCCAAGCTGCCCAAGCTGCGCGAGGCACTACTGGCCGCCCAGTACGAACTCAAGGCGCAGGGCCGTTTCCCGGTGATCGTGCTGATCAATGGCATCGAGGGGGCGGGCAAGGGCGAGACGGTCAAGCTGCTCAACGAGTGGATGGATCCACGCCTGATCCGCGTCGAGACCTTTCTCCAGCCCACTGCCGAGGAGCGCCAGCATCCCCCGGCCTGGCGCTACTGGCAGCGCCTGCCGGGCAAGGGCCGGACCGGCGTCTTCTTTGGCAACTGGTACAGCCAGATGCTGCACGGCCGGGTCAACAAGGAACTCAGTCGCGTCGAGCTGGATGCCGCCATTGGCCAGGCGGAACGCTTCGAGCGCATGCTGGCCGACGAAGGCGCGCTGATCCTCAAGTTCTGGTTCCACCTCTCCAAGCCGCAGCTCAAGCAGCGCCTGAAGCACCTCAAGAACGATCCCCGCCTAGGCTGGAAGCTCAGTCCGCTGGACTGGCGCCAGGCCAAGGTCTACGACCGTTTCGTCAAGGAGGGCGAACGGGTGGTGCGGCGAACCCACCACGACTACGCCCCCTGGCACGTGGTGCCCGGCTTCGACGAGCGCTTTCGCAGCCTGACCGTCGGCACCGTGCTGCTCAAGGCGCTGCAGCGGGCCCTGGCCAACAAGCCGCGCAAGCAGCGCCGGGCAGCCGCCGTAGTACCGCCACCGGTGGATGGTCGTGGCGTGCTGGAAGCCATGGATCTGACCCAGCGCCTGGACAAGGCCGACTACGAAGACCAGCTGCTCGCCGAACAGGCGCGCCTGGCGCGGCTGCTGCGCGACAAGAAGTATCGCCGCCATGCCCTGGTGGCGGCCTTCGAGGGCAACGACGCCGCCGGCAAGGGCAGCGCCATCCGCCGGGTCACCGGCGCCCTGGATCCGCGCCAGTACCGCATCGTCCCGGTTGCCGCACCCAGCGACGAGGAGCTGGCCCAGCCCTATCTCTGGCGCTTCTGGCGGCACATCCCGCGGCAGGCCAACTTCACCATCTTCGACCGCTCCTGGTACGGCCGGGTACTGGTGGAGCGGGTCGAGGAGCTGACGCCCGTCGCCGACTGGCAGCGGGCCTATGGCGAGATCAACGACTTCGAGGAACAGCTCCACGACGCCGGCATCGTGCTGGCCAAGTTCTGGCTGGCCATCGACCAGGACACCCAGCTCGAACGCTTTCGCGCCCGCGAGGAAACGCCCTTCAAGCGTTTCAAGATCACCGAGGACGACTGGCGCAACCGGGACAAGTGGGATCTCTACAGCCAGGCGGTCAACGACATGGTGGTCCAGACCAGCACCGCCATCGCGCCCTGGACCCTGGTGGAGGCCAACGACAAGAGGTTCGCCCGGGTGAAGGTGGTGCGGACGCTCAATGAGGCGCTGCAGCGGGCGTACGACAAGGGGTAAGCCAATGCCAGGGCTGTTTGGCTGATTATCGAGGTTTGCGGCTACCTCTTGTTTCGCCCCATCGGGCGAGTCATTTTTGCCAGTCGCGGCTGCGCGCCCCGGACAAAAGTAACCAAAAACGCTTGCCCCTCCATCCGGCCCCGGCTGCGCCGGGGTCCACTCCCTCCATCGCCGCTCCAGGGGCCCGCCGCGAAGGGCCTTCCATGGCCCTCGCGACTCTCGCGGCATCCATGCCGCTCGACCCTTGCGCAACGATTGCGTTCGCCCTGCTGGAAGGGGCATTGGGCGCGCCTGAGGCTTTGGGTGGTTTGGGCAATCAGCGTCTTTGTGGCGGAGATGGGCAATCCCGCAAAACCCGAATCCCAGAAACGAAAAAGCCCCACCGAAGTGGGGCCTTTCTGCAACCGGATCAGTCGTTAGACGACTTGAACCTGGTCAGCTTGCATACCCTTCTGGCCTTTGACAGCCACGAAAGTGACCTTCTGGCCTTCGCTCAGGCTCTTGAAGCCGGCGCTTTCGATGGAGCGGTAGTGCACGAACAGGTCGGCGCCGCTTTCCGGGGTGATGAAGCCGTAGCCTTTCTCATCGTTGAACCACTTGACGGTGCCATTTTCACGATTGGACATGAGTATCTCCAGGATGTAGGGGGAACAACCACGTTAGCGAGACATTCGCTAGCGGGACTGTAATGCGAGAGTGAGACGAGCCAGGAGATGAAAATGAAGCAACATCAAGCAGGTATCGAGTAACTATTGCAGTAGCAGTGCCTACACCATACGCGCTTTCGCGAGCTTGTATAGCCCTGATTCGCATATTTGTTGACCAATGGCGCTGCTTGCGCTGCCTGAGCGTCTCACTCAGGCTACGGACTCCCCTGCTCGAAAGAGACTCCGCATGGACAAGCTGCACCGGATCAAGGGGGCCTGGCCCTACCTGATCGCCGTCTTTCTCAACGCCTTCGTCGATCTTGGCCACAAGATCGTCATCCAGAACACCGTGTTCAAGGTCTATGACGGTTCCACCCAGGTGGTGCTGACCGCGCTGGTCAACGGCATGATGCTGCTGCCCTTCATCCTGCTGTTCAGCCCCTCCGGCCATGTCGCCGATCGCTTCGCCAAGGTGCGGGTGCTGCGCCTCGGCGGCTGGGCGGCGGTGGCCATCACCCTCGGCATCACCCTGGCCTACTACGCCGGGCTGTTCGAGCTGGCCTTTGCCATGACGCTCCTGCTGGCCATCCAGGCGACCTTCTATTCGCCGGCCAAGTACGGCTACATCAAGGCGCTGTTCGGCAAGCAGCGGCTGGCCGAGGGCAATGGCCTGGTGCAGGCCAATTCCATCATCGCCATCCTCGCCGGCACCGTGGTCTTCACCGCCTTCTTCCAGCTGCACCTGGGCGCGGACCAGGCCACGCCTCACGCCATCCTGCAGGACATCGCCCCGCTGGGCTGGCTGCTGGTGCTCTGCAGCCTGGCCGAGGTGGCGCTGCTCTATCGCCTGCCGCTGCTGGAAGAGCCCAGGCCGCGCGCGCCCTTCGACTGGCATGCCTATGTGCGGCTGCAGAGCGCCCGGCAGAACCTGGCGGTGATCGGCGAGAATCCGGTGATCCGCCTGTCGATCATCGGCCTCGCGGTGTTCTGGTCGGTGGGCCAGGTGCTGCTGGCGAGCTTTCCGGCCTATGCCAAGGATCACCTGGGCATCGACAACGTGTTGCTGCTGCAGGGCATCCTGGCCTGCGCCGGAATCGGCATCGCCCTCGGCTCGGCGCTGGCCAGCCGGGCCTCGCGCGGGCGCATCGAGACCGGCCTGATCCCGGTGGGCGCGCTGGGCATCGCCCTCGGTCTGTGGTGGCTGCCGGCGCCCAGTTCGGCGCTGGTGCATGCGCTCAACTTCGTCTTCATCGGGCTGATGGGCGGGCTGTTCATCGTTCCGCTCAATGCGCTGATCCAGTTCCATGCCCGGGAAGACCAGCTCGGTACGGTGCTGGCGGCCAACAACTGGGTGCAGAACGTCGCCATGCTGAGCTTTCTGGTGCTCACCGCGGTGATCGCCCTGCTCGGCCTGGACAGTCGCTGGCTGCTGCTGCTGATCGCCGCGGTAGCGCTGATCGGCGGCGCCTACACGGTGTGGAAGCTGCCGCAGAGTCTGGTGCGCTTTCTGCTCGGCCTGATGGTCACCCGCCACTACCGCATCCAGGTGCAGGGGCTGCAGAACCTGCCGGCCCAGGGCGGGGTGCTGCTGCTGGGCAATCACATCAGCTGGGTCGACTGGGCCATGGTGCAGATCGCCAGTCCGCGCCCGGTGCGCTTCGTGATGCTGCGCTCCATCTATGAGCGCTGGTACCTGAAGCCCTTCCTCAAGGCCATGGGCTGCCTGCCCATCGCCCAGGGCAACGGTGCCGGGGCGGCGCTGGAGCAGGTGGCGGCGTTGCTCAGCGCGGGCGAGGTGGTCTGCCTGTTTCCGGAAGGGGTGATCAGCCGCACCGGGCAACTCGGCGAATTCCGCCGCGGCTACGAAAAGGCCTGCGAGCGGGTCGGGCCCGAGGTGCAGATCGTGCCCTTCTACCTGCGCGGCCTCTGGGGCAGCCAGTTCTCGCGCTCCTCCAGCAAGCTCAAGGAACTGCGCGACAGTCCGCTGCACCGCGAGGTGGTGGTGGCCTTTGGCAAGGCGCTGGCCAAGGACACCCCGGCCGATGTGCTCAAGCGGCGGATCTTCGAGCTGTCGATCCGCTCCTGGGAGCGCTACATGCAGGGCCTGCCGTCGTTGGCCGATGCCTGGGTGGCCAGCGTCAAGCGCCGACCCAATGGCCTGGCGCTGATCGACGACCTGGGCGCTCCGCTCAAGGCCGCCCAGGCGCTCACCGGCGCCGCCTGCCTGGCGCGGCGGATGCGCAAGCGGCCCGAGGCCAATCTGGGTCTGCTGCTGCCCACCAGCAGCGGCGGCATGCTGGCCAACATGGCGGTGCTGCTGGCCGGCAAGACGCTGGTCAATCTCAACTACACGGCCACGCCCGAGGCCCTGGCGTCGGGCCTGGACCAGGCCGGTATCCGCACCGTCTACACCTCGACGCGCTTTCTCGAGCGCCTGCGCCAGCGCGGCCTGCCGGTGGACGAGTTGCTCGCCGGGCGCGAGGTGGTGGATCTGGAGGCATTGCGCGCCGGGATCGGCAAGGCCGAGCTGCTGGCCAACTGGCTGGCGGTCTGGCTGCTGCCGACCGCCATGCTGCAGGTGCTGGTGAGTCGCGCCCACGATCCCGAGGCCACCGCCGCCATCCTCTTCTCCAGTGGCAGCGAGGGCACGCCCAAGGGGGTGATGCTCAGCCATCGCAACCTGATGGCCAATCTCAAGCAGACCTCGGACGTGCTCAACACCCAGGACGACGATGTCTTCATGGCCTCGCTGCCGCTGTTCCACGCCTTCGGTCTCACGGTGACCCAGTTTCTGCCGCTGATCGAGGGGGTGCCGGTGGTGTGCCAGGCCGATCCCACCGACGTGGCCGGCATCGCCAAGGCGGTGGCGACCCATCGCGCCACGGTGCTCTGCGGCACCTCGACCTTCCTGCGGCTGTTCGTGCGCAACACCAAGGTGCATCCGCTGATGCTGGAGAGCCTGCGCATCGTGGTGGCCGGCGCCGAACGCCTGGATCCGGCGGTGCGCGAGGCCTTCAAGCTCAAGTTCAACCAGGACATCTACGAAGGCTACGGCGCCACCGAGACCGCCCCGGTGGCCTCGGTCAACCTGCCCGATGCCCTGGACGTCAGCTACCTGCAGGTGCAGCGCGGCGGCAAGCTCGGCACCGTGGGCATGCCGCTGCCGGGGACCGGCTTCAAGATCGTCGATCCCCAGACCTTCGCCGAATTGCCCACCGGCGAGGCCGGCATGGTGCTGATCGGCGGGCCGCAGCTGATGCAGGGCTACCTGAACGATCCCGAGCGCACCGCCAAGGCCATCCGCGAGATCGACGGCGAGCGCTGGTACGTGACCGGCGACCAGGGCCGGCTGGACGAGGACGGCTTTCTCACCATCGTCGACCGCTATTCGCGCTTCGCCAAGATCGGCGGCGAGATGGTCAGCCTGGGCGCCGTGGAGCAGGCCCTGGCCAGGGCGGTGGCCGATCCGGAGATCGAGCTGCAGGCGGTCAATCTGCCGGATGCCCGAAAGGGCGAGCGCATCGTGGTGCTGCATACCGGCACCCTGGACGGCGCAGCGGTAGAGAAGACCCTGCTGGCCCAGGGGGTGGGTGGACTGCTGCTGCCCTCGGCCTGGCTGGCGGTGGACAGCCTGCCGAAACTGGGGACCGGCAAGGCCGACGTGGCCGGGGCGAAACGTCTGGCGCAGACGCGGTTAAACGAGGCAGAGGAGGTTTAGGCGGCATTTCGTCCATCCGGCGCCGGCGAGCCCTAAAGCCTGGCGCCGTTTGGCCGATCATGAGGGGGCTAATCATTTTTCGAGGTCTTCCCGGTGAAGCTACGCTCCCTCAACATCGCCCCGCGGGCCCTGGTCGCCTTTGGTTTCTTCGCCCTGCTGGTGATCGGCCTGGGGTTGTTTTCCCTGGGCCAGAATCGGGTCATCAAGGAGAGCGAGGAGCAGATCGTCGGCAACGTCATCCCCAGCGTCCAGACCATCGGCGAGATCCGCGCCGATCTGCTGAGTCTGCGCATGCAGAACCAGGGGTTGATGCTGGCCAGTTCCAACGCCGAGACCCAGGCGGTGCACAAGGCCATCGACGCGGCCAAGGCCAGCCTGGAACAGCATGTGCGCCAGTTCGACGGCCTGTTGCTCACCGACTCCGGGCGGGAGGTCTACACCCGGATGACCGGCCAACTGGCCACCTACCTGAACAACCAGAATCGCTATCTGAAAGCGCTGGACGACCAGAACGACGCCGAGTTGCTCAAGCTGGCCGGGCAGGACGGCGAGATGGCCCACAGCGGCAATGCCCTGAGCGCCACCGTCAACGAACTCGCCGGGGTGGTCGATGGCAAGGTCACGCGCCTGGCCGCCGCCTCCATGGCCAGCTACCACAACGCCATCTCCATCACCGTGGCGGTGATGGTGGCGGCCCTGGCCGGTACCCTGTTGCTGGCCTGGCGCTTCACCCGCAGCCTCACCGGGCCGCTGGAAAAGGCCCTGGCGGTGGCCGAGCGCATCGCTGCCAACGATCTCAGCCGGACGATCGAGCGTGACGGCAACGACGAACCCGGCCGGCTGCTGGCGGCCATGGCGCGAATGCAGGACAACCTGCGCGGCACCCTGGAACGGCTGACCCTGTCGTCCACCACCCTCGCGTCCACCTCCGAAGAGCTGTCGACGGTCACCGAGACCGGCCTGCGCGGCATCCAGCGGCAAAACGACGAGCTGGCCCAGGCGGCCACCGCCGTCAATCAGATGACCGCCGCGGTGGAGGAGGTGGCGCGCAATGCCGCGGCCGCCAGCGCTGCCGCCCAGGACTCGCGCACCTCGGCCGATCTCGGCCAGCGCCGGGTCGAGGAAACCCTTGCCACCATTCATGCCCTGCACAGCGCGGTGGCCTCCAGCAGCGGTGAGATCGACGGCCTGGCGGGCCAGGTGCAGCGCATCAGCGGGGTGCTCGACGTGATCCGCGGCATCGCCGAACAGACCAATCTGCTGGCGCTCAACGCCGCCATCGAAGCGGCGCGCGCCGGGGATGCCGGGCGTGGCTTTGCCGTGGTGGCCGACGAGGTGCGCGCCCTGGCGGCCCGTACCCAGCAGTCCACCGGCGAGATCGAAGACATGATCGGTGCCATCCAGGGCGGCGCCGGCAAGGCGGTGGACGCCATGGCCACCAGCAATCAGCAGGCCGGTGCCTGCCTGACGGTGGCCGCCGCCGCCGGCGAGGCGCTGGCCGAGATCGCTCGCCACATCGTGCAGATCAACGAGCGCAACCTGAGCATTTCCGCGGCCACCGAGGAGCAGGCCCAGGTGGCGCGCGAGGTGGATCGCAACCTCACCAGCATCCGCGACCTCTCCACCCAGAACGCCGCCGGGGCCGAGCAGACCGCCGCCGCCAGCACCGACCTGGCGCGCCTGGCCGGCGACCTGAACGGCGCGGTCCGGCAATTCCGCCTCTGACCGCGGGCCTGCCTCAGCGGGCGATGTCTTCCAGCGCCCGGTTGCGGGTGCGCGGGCCGAACAGGCCGATGGTCAGCACCACGATCAGCATGCTGGCGACGATGAAGGCCAGCACGCCCGGGGTACCCAGGCGCTCCAGCAGGGTGCCGATCAGCAGGCTGCTGAACACCGTCGACAGCCGGCTGAAGGAATAGCAGAAACCCACCGCCCGGGCGCGGATGGCGGTGGGGAACAGCTCCGCCTGGTAGGAGTGGAAGGCAAAGGTCAGCCAGGCGTTGCAGAAGGTGATGCCGACGCCACAGAGGATCAGACCGAGGGCGCCCTGCTGCAGGGCGAACAGGCTGCCGAAGCCCACCGTCCCCAGGGCGGAGCCGACGATCTGCCACTTGTTCTCGAAGCGGTTGGCGATGCGCACGAACAGCAGCGGTCCCAGCGGATAGGCGAGGGTGATGACGAAGGCATAGCCCAGGCTGTGGGTCAGGCTCACGCCCTGGCCGGAGAGCAGCGCCGGCAACCAGTTGCCGAAGCCGAAGAAGCCGATGGCCTGGAACAGGTTGAAGACGATCAGCATGATCACCCGCCGCCGATAGGGCGGTTGCCATAGCGCCGCGAAGCGCGCGCTCACGGCGCGTTCTTCGACGATCGCCGCGGGTGGCGGCAGCGGCTGGCCGCTGTCGGCCTGGCAGGCGGCTTCCAGGCGCTCCACGCCCTGTTCGGCTTCGTCCAGCCGGCCCTGCTGCGCCAGCCAGCGCGGCGATTCGGGCAGGCGCTGGCGCAGCCACCAGATGAACAGGGCGAAGACGGCACTGGACAGCACCACCCAGCGCCAGCCGGAAATGCCCAGCGGCGCCTGGGGCACCAGCCACCAGGACAGCAGCGCCACCGCCGGTACCGAAAGGAACTGGAGGGCGAAGGCAAAGGCGAAGGCCGAGGTGCGCATGGCCTTGGGCACCAGCTCCGACAGATAGGCGTCGATGGTCACCAGCTCCAGGCCCAGGCCGATGCCCACCAGGAAGCGCAGGGCGATCAGCCCCAGAGCGGTGGTCTGCAGACCCATGGCCAGGGTCGCCAGGGTGTAGCCGACCAGTGCCCAGGTAAAGATCGCCCGGCGGCCGAAGCGGTCGGCGATGGGGCTGAGCAGGCTGGCGCCGACGAACAGGCCGAGAAAGGTGGCCGCGGCGAAGGCGGCCTGGTCGGAGACCCCGAACACCCCGGCCGCGCCGGTCTGGAAGACGCCATCGCGCAGGAGCCCGGGGCTGATGTAGGCGGTCTGGAACAGGTCGTAGAGTTCGAAGAAGCCGCCGATGGACAGCAGGGCCACCAGGCGCCACAGACTGCGGGTGGCCGGCAGGCGATCGAGACGCGCCGAGAGGGCGGCGGCCCGCTGGGAGGCGGGCAGGGCAGTGGCCGAAGCCGAGGACGCTGAGGGCATGGGACGCTATCCAGAGAACAGTCGTCCTACAGCTTACGGATCAGTCCTTGCCGAATGTTGCCAAAGATTTCCGTGCCGAGTGTGCCGTTTGGCAGGAAATCGCGTTTTCCGGCCCGGTTCTGGCAGTCGCTTGCGTGGATCAGGGGACCAGCGCCAGGGCAGTGCGCAGATCGACCACCAGGACATCCAGATAACCGCCCTGCAGCGCGCCGCGGATGGCATTGACCTTGCGCAGGCCTCCGGCCAAGCCCACCACGCGGTCGATCTTCAGCAATTGCGGCAGGTCCACCGCGACCACGGTCTCTTCACTGTCGTCCAGCACCGGTCGGCCCTGGGCGTCGAAGTACCTCAGGCAGATGTCGCCCACCGCGCCACGGGCGGCGAGCACTTCCAGCATGGCCTCGCCGTGGTAGTTGCCGCTGTTGCGCAGGAGCTGCGACGGCTCCAGCTCGCCGATGCCGACCAGGGCCACGGTGAGCCGGGCGAAGCGTTCGGTGACCTCGCGTACCTCGTCCAGCTGCAGGATGCGCTGACGACTTTCCGGTGACTGCTCGATGCTCTGGGACGGCAGCAGATAGGCCGGGCAACCGAGCAGGTTGGCCAGTTGCTGGGTCAGCAGGGTGGCCTCGAAGGCGCCCTTGTTGCCGACCCCGCCGAGCAGCTGCACCACCTCGGTCGCGCCCTGGCGACTGCTGCCGCGGTGCATGTGGCCGACCATGGCGCGGATGGTGGAGCTCCAGGAGGAGATGCCGATGTGGTCCTTTTCGGTGACGCTGGTTTCCAGGTAGTGGGCGGCGGCCGAGCCGATGGCCTGCTTGATGGCCTCTTCGTCGTCACCGGTGGGCTCCACCACGATCGCCTGGCGGATGCCGTAGCGCTGTTGCAGCTGACGCTCCAGCTCCAGGTGGAAGTTGCGCGGGCGCTGCACCGAGATGCGCACGATGCCTTCCTTGAGCGCTCGGCTCAGGGCACGGCTGACAAAGGATTGCGACAGGTCGAGCTGTTCGGAGATCTGCGACTGCTTGAGCCCTTCTTCGTAGTAGAGGGAGGCGATCTTGGTCAGCAGGCGTTGTTCTTCGAGATTACTCATCCAGATTTCCGGTACCGGCGGCTAGGTTGCACCCAGGGCTGCCGGGCCGGGGGCGGCCGTGACAAACCCTCAAAAAGCAGGCACTTGGCTGTTAGAAAGGCGCATTTTCCCGCTATTTTCCCTCAGCCTCCCGCTGTACGCCAAGGCTTTTGCGGCCTGGCGTCCCCCGGGGGTCGATCAGGACATGATCAGGCCACCGTCCACATTGATCGCCTGGCCGGTGATGTAGGCGGCGTCCGCCGAGGCGAGGAAGGCCACCAGGCCGGCCACATCGGCCGGGGTGCCGGCGCGCTTCATGGGGATGTTGCCGACCCATTCCTGCATCAGTTCGCCCTGGCCATAGCGCTTTTCCGGGGTGGAAAGGATCTCGCCCCAGACGCGGTCGTTGTAGTCCCACATCTCGCTTTCGATGATGCCGGGGCAGAAGGCGTTGACCGTGATGCCGTGGCGCGCCAGTTCATGGGCCAGGCTCTGGGTGATGCCGATGACGCCCATCTTGCTCGCCGCATAGTGGGGCGTGTAGATGAAGCCCTGGCGCCCCTGGCCGGAGCTGGTGTTGATCAGGCGTCCGCCACGCCCGGCGGCGACCATGCGCCTGGCCGCCTCGCGGCAGCACAGCCAGACGCCGGTGGTGTTGACCTGCAGGATGCGGTCGAAGTCCTCGCGCGGCATGCGGTCGAAGGCATCGATGGTGATGATCCCGGCGTTCTGCACCGAGACGTCGACCCGGCCGAAGCGCGACTCGGCCTGGGCATAGAGGTCGGCCACCGCCGCCTCGTCGGTGATGTCCACCACCAGCGGCAGCACCTCGGCCCCGGTCTCGGCGGCCAGCCGTGCGGCGGTGTCATGCACCCGCTCGGCGTTGGAGACCAGCACCAGGTTGGCGCCCTCACGCCCGAAGCGCTCGGCGATACCCTCACCGATGCCCCGACAACCGCCGGTGATGACCACGGTTTGACCTGCGAAGCGACGTTCCACGTGAAACCTCCTAGGGCTATAGGCGACGATCTCGCGAGCTAGAGCCAAACTAGGCGAAAAGACCTGAGGAAGCGGAGTTTACGAGCGGTAAATGAGCATTCCGAAGGTCTTTTCAACGCCGTTTGGCCGACGCGCAGCAGATCGTGAAAGGCGTTACCAGCAGACGAAGCCGCCATCGACGATGAGATCCACCCCGGTGCAAAAGGATGCGGCCGGGCTGCAGAGGAAGATCGCCGGACCAACCATTTCCTCCACCTCGGCCATGCGGCCCAGGGGGGTGGTCTGCTCGAAGATCTTGACCTGGTCGGCCACCTCGGGACGGGTGTTCATCGGCGTGGCGGTGTAGCCGGGGCTGATGCAGTTGACACGGATGCCGCGCTCGGCCCACTCCATCGCCAGGCTCTTGGTCAGGTGGATGACCCCGGCCTTGGAGGTGTTGTAGTGGGCCTGCAGGAGGCCGCGGTTGACGATGCTGCCGGACATGGAGGCGATGTTGACGATGGCGCCCTTGCCGCGCGGCAGCATGACCCGCGCCTGGGCCTGGCAACTGAGCATCACCCCGGTGAGGTTGATGTCGAGCATGCGCTGCCAGCGCTCCAGTTCCAGCTCCTCGGCCGGCTGGGCGTTGGCGATGCCGGCGCTGTTGACCGCGAGACTCAGGGGGCCGAGTTCGGCCTCGGTACGGGCCACGGCGGCTTCCAGGTCGGCGGCGCTGGTCACCGAGCCTTCCAGGGCCAGGGCGCGGCGGCCGTGGGCCTGGATCCGCGCGACGGTACCGGCGAGGTCGCGGCTGCCGGGCAAGTCGAAGCAGGCCACCTGGGCGCCGGCCTCGGCCAGTCCGACGGCGATGGCCTGGCCGATGCCACTGCCGGCACCGGTAACGAAGGCGGTCTGGCCGCCGAGATCGAAGAGACGCATGGGAAAACTCCTAGTCAGGCGGTCGCCAGTTCCATCACGGCCACCGGAGTGGCCTGTTCACGTTCGAGAATGCCCATCTGCTGGCCACGGCTCATCACCATGACCCGATGCGACAGGCCGAGGACCTCGTCGAGGTCCGAGCTGACCACGATCACCGCCATGCCGGTGGCCGCCAGTTCGGCGATCACCTGGTAGATGGCGGCGCGGGCGCCGACGTCGATGCCGCGGGTGGGCTCGTCGAGGATGAAGACCTTGGGATTGCGCGCCAGCCACTTGGCGATGATCACCTTCTGCTGGTTGCCGCCGGACAGGGCGGCGATGGCCTGCTCCGGCTGGCCCTTGACGCCGAGCCGCGCCACCGCCTTGCGGGCGAAGGCGCGCAGGCCGCCGGGCGAGACCCAGCCGCCACCGGCGAGCAGGTCGGTGTTGCCATAGATGAGGTTTTCCTCGATGGCGTGATCGACCACCACGCCCTGCTGCTTGCGATCCTCGGGCACCAGCACGATGCCGGCATGGATGGCGTCGTAGGGACTGGCGAAGCGACAGGCCTGGCCTTCCAGCACCAGCTCGCCGGTGACCTGCTCGGCCGCGCCGGCGATGGCGCGGACCAGCTCGGTACGCCCCGCGCCGACCACCCCGGCCACGCCAAAGACCTCGCCCGCGCGCACGCTGAAATCGATGTGTTTGAGTGGCATCTCGCGGCAGCTCAGGCCCTTCACCCGCAGCACCTCGCGAGCAGCGGGCGCGGCCATGGCCGGGAAGATGCGCTCCACGCTGCGGCCGACCATCTCTTCCACCAGTTGCCGCACCGGCACCTGGGCGGTGGCGTGCAGGGCGATCTGGCGGCCGTCGCGCAGCACTAGCACCCGGTCGGCGATGCGCGCGATCTCTTCCAGGCGATGGCTGATGTAGATGAAGGAGACGCCCTCGGCCTTGAGTCGCTCGACCTGGGCGAACAGCAACTCGGTCTCTTCGCCGCCCAGGGCCGCGGTAGGTTCGTCGAGGATCAGCAGGCGCGCCTTGAGGGTCAGCGCCTTGGCGATCTCCACCAGTTGCTGGGCGGCCACGCTGAGACCGGCCACGGTGCGCGTGGCGGGTACCTTCAGCCCCAGGCGATCCAGCTGGCGCTGGGCCTCGGTTTCCATGAAGGCGCGATCGATGCGGCCACCGCGCATGGGCAGGCGACCGACGAACATGTTCTCGGCGATGGTCAGTTCCGGCAGCAGGCGGATCTCCTGGTGGATCAGGCCGATGCCGGCGGCCAGGGCGGCGCCGGGGGAGTCCGGGGCATAGTCGCGACCCAGCCAGGTCATGCGCCCGCCCGCTTCGGGCGGCACCAGGCCGGCGATGATCGACGACAGCGTGGACTTGCCGGCGCCGTTCTCGCCGAGCAGGGCCAGGACCTCGCCGGGCTGGATGTCGACGTCCACGCCGCTCAGGACCTCGATGCCGGCGTATTTCTTGCCGATGTTTCTCAGGCTGAGGGCCGCGGGCTGTTCCAGGGGCATGACGGCGGACATGGAGCCTCCGAAGGGGGGAGCTGAAACGGTGCCTCCCTAGGGAGGCACCTTGGGCAGGAGCCAACACGATCTCGCGAGCTAGAGCCAACCAAGGCGAATACAGCTGAGGACGCGGAGTTTACGAGTGGTAAATGAGCAGTCCGAAGTTGTATTCAACGCAGGTTGACCGACGCGCAGCAGATCGTGGTTACGGGTGGTTCTCGATGAAGGGGGCGACGTTATCCTTGGTGGTCAGGATCGCCTCCTGCAGCTGCTCCTTGGGCACCTGCTTGCCTTCCTTGAGCGCCACCGCCGATTCCAGGGCCATGCGCCCCATCTTGCGGGTCTGCTGGGTCATGGTGGCGGACAGGGTGCCGGCGGCCACGGCCTTGAGGCCGGCCACGTCGCCGTCGAAGCCGACGATGGTCACCGGATGGTCGAGGTTGGCCACCTTGACCGCCTGGGCCGCGCCCAGGGCCATGGCGTCGGCACGGCCGAAGAAGACGCTGATGTTGGGATCGCGCTGGAGCATGTCCTGGGCCACGGCGAAGCCCTTGTCCTGGGCCCACTCGGCGGGCTGCTGGGCGACCACCTTCAGCTCGGGAAACTTGGCCAGGCCTTCGGAAAAGCCCTTGGCGCGATCGTTTTCCGGGGTGGTGCCGATCTGACCCTGGAGGATGGCGACGCGGCCCTTGCCGTTGGTGACCTTGCCGACGTATTCGGCCAGGGTGCGGGCGGCGGCGACGCTGTCGCTGGCGATGAAGGTGTCACCCGGGGCGTCGGGGGCGTTGCGGTCCACCGCCACCACCGGGATGCCGGCGGCCTTGGCCGCCTTGACCGGGACACCGGCGGCGGTGGCGCCGGCCGGGATGTAGATCAGGGCGTCGACCTGGCGGGTGATCAGGTCCTGGATCTGGTTGACCTGGGTCGCCGAATTGCCCTGGGCGTCCACGGTGATCACCTTGATGCCCTTGGCCTTGCCCTCGGCCTCGACGGCCTGCTTGATCTGGTTGAAGAAGTCGGCCTGCAGGTTGGCCACGGCCAGGCCCACGGTGAGTTCCTTGGCCTGGGCATTGAGGGCGCCAGTGCAGGTGATGGCGGCGAACAGGGTACTGAGCAACAGCTTCTTGGGGGTCAGCATGGATGGCACTCCGTTGTTATTGTTGTACTGCGGTGACGAGACGAAGCAGTTCTAAACTAGCGCTGCCCGTTACGGCGGCGCAGGGTGTCCAGGGTGACGGCCAGGGCGATGACGATGCCGATGATCACCTGCTGCACGAAGGGCGAGACCCCCAGCAGATTCAGGCCGTTGCGCAGCACGCCGATGATCAGCACCCCCACCAGGGTGCCACCGACGCTGCCGACGCCGCCGCTGAGGCTGGCGCCGCCGATCACCACCGCGGCGATGGCATCCAGCTCCATGGACAGGCCGGCGCTGGGCTGGGACGAATCCAGCCGCGCCGCCATGGCCACCGCGGCCAGACCCGCCAGGGCGCCGCTCAGGGCATAGATCCAGATGGTGATGGTGCGCACCTTGATGCCCGACAACCGCGCCACCTCGGCGCTGCCGCCCATGGCATAGAGGTTGCGGCCACCGGCGCGAAAGCGCAGGAACACCCAGGCCACCAGCAGCATCAGCAAAAACAGCCCGACGGTGACCGAGAGGAAGCCGAAGTGCCGCACCGTGGCCAGGCTGGTGAACCAGTCGGGAAAGCCGACGATCTGGCGACCGTCGGTGAGGATGTTGGCCAAGCCGCGGGCCACCGACATCATGGTCAGGGTGGCGATGAAGGCGGGTAGCCGGGCGCGGGCGATGAGCAGGCCCGAGACCAGGCCGCAGACCAGGCCGCCGAGGATGGCGGCGGGAATCGCCAGACCCAGCGGCCAGCCGATGTCCTGATAGAGCCAGCCCAGCAGCATCATGGAAAAGGCCAGTACCGAGCCCACCGACAGGTCGATGCCGCCGATGACGATGACCAGGGTCATGCCGATGGCCAGGATGCCGAGCACGGTCACCTGGTCGAGGATGTTGAGGGCGTTGCGCACGGAGAAGAAATACTCCGAGGCAAAGGAGAACACGGCGATCAGCAGCGCCAGGCCGATCAGCGGACCGCCGACGTTGCGCGGCAGGCGCAGGGCCAGGCGGGCGAGGGGCTTGGCGGGTGGCGAGGCGGTCGGGGCTTTGGCGTCCACGCACTTCTCCTGAGGTTATTGTTCTTGTGTCTGGCTCGCCTGAATATTTATGCGTGCCTGATTTTTAATTCAGACTCCGCCTGTTCCGGATGGAAGTCAAGCGCCTTTTCATCGCCGCATGCCGAACGCGACGGCCTCGGCAATCCCGCATCCTGGCCCACATTCTACCCGTACACCCGGTCGCCGATGGCCCTTCATGGCTATTGACGGCCCTGCGGATTGGGGTCTAAATGATAAATATATTTTCAGTGACGAATAAATATTCATAAGACGCCCACTGAAACCTCGGCAGGCGTCTGCTCCACTGCAGCTTCGGATACCCGAGGGGGTCGCCTGATGAATCCGTTCCAGTACGACGTCGCGCAGATTCGCGAAAAGGCCCGGCTGATCCGCCGGCGCGTCATCCAGCTCAATGCCGGCTCGCCTGCCGGCGGCCACACCGGGGCGGATCTGTCGGAGACCGACATCCTCGCCACCCTCTACTTCCGCCTGCTCGACGTCGCCCCGGAACGCGTCGCCGATCCCCGGCGCGACATCTACATCCAGAGCAAGGGCCACGGCGTCGGCGGCCTCTACTGCTGCCTGGCCGAAGCCGGCTACTTTCCGCCGGAATGGCTCGACACCTACCAGCACTTCGACTCCCACCTGCCGGGCCATCCGGTGCGGCAGAAGACCCCCGGCATCGAACTCAACACCGGCGCCCTCGGCCACGGCCTGCCCGTGGCCACCGGGATCGCCCTGGCCGCGCAACGCGATGGCAGTCCGCGCCGCGTCTATGTGCTGACCGGTGACGGCGAACTGGGCGAGGGCTCCAACTGGGAGTCGGCGCTGACCGCCGCCAAGTACCGGCTGGACAACCTCACGGTGATCGTCGACCACAACCGCCTGCAACTGGCCGGCCCCACCGCCGAGATCCTGCCGCTGGAGCCCCTGGCCGAGAAGTGGCGCGCCTTCGGCTTCCATGTGGTCGAGTGCGACGGCAACGACGTGGCCCAGCTGGTGGAGACCCTGGAAGCCCTGCGCGAACACCGCGGCCAGCCCCAGGTGCTGATCGCCAATACCGTCAAAGGCAAGGGGGTTTCCTTCATCGAAGGCAAACCCGAATGGCACCACCGGGTGCCCAAGGGCGACGAGATCGCCGCTGCTCTGGAGGAGCTCGACCATGGCCACTGATACCCAGACCCCGGGCGAAGCCCATCTCGCCAGCGTCATGGTCGAGGCCTTCATCGCCGCGGTGGACGCCGGCGTCGACCTGGTGCCGGTGGTGAGCGATTCCACCTCCACGGCCAAGATCGGCCCCTTCGTCAAACGCTTCCCGGAGCGCCTGGTCAACGTCGGCATCGCCGAACAGACGCTGGTCGGGGTGGCCGCCGGCCTGGGCCTGGCCGGCAAGGTGGCGGTGACCTGCAATGCCGCGCCCTTTCTGATCTCCCGCGCCAACGAACAGGTCAAGGTGGACGTCTGCTACAACAGGTCCAACGTCAAGATGTTCGGCCTCAACGCCGGGGCCAGCTACGGTCCCCTGGCCAGCACCCACCACAGCCTCGACGACATCGCCGTGATGCGCGGCTTCGGCCACGTGGAAATCTATGCCCCGGCCGATGGCAGCGAATGTCGGCAGATCGTCGAGCATGCCCTGGCCCATGACGGTCCGGTCTATATCCGCCTGGACGGCAAGGCGCTGCCCGATCTGCACGGGCCCGACTATCGCTTCGTCCCCGGTCAGGTCGATGTGCTGCGCCAGGGTCACGACGTCAGCCTGGTGGCCCTGGGCTCGGTGGTCCACGAGGCGGTGGACGCCGCGCGGTTGCTGGCCGAGCAGGGCATCAGCGCCCAGGTGATCAACCTGTCGTCGATCCGGCCGCTGCAGCGCGAGGCCTTGCTGGAAGCCCTCTGCGCCGCTCGCGGTGGGGTGGTCACGGTGGAAGAGCACAACGCCAACGGCGGGGTGGGCAGCCTGGTCGCCGAGGTCATGGCCGAGGCCGCGCTGGGCGTGCCGCTGATCCGCCTGGGCATCGCCGATGGCGAGTATGCTGCCGCCGGTGGCCGGGGGCCGACCCGCGCCAAGCACGGCATCGATGCCGCCGGCATCGTCGCCGCGGTGCAGCGCCTGCGCTGAGCTCTGGCGTAGTGAACCGATAAGAACAAGGAGCCGCCATGGCCGCCGAACCGCTGATCCTCGCCCTCGACGAGGGCACCACCAATGCCAAGGCGATCCTGATGGATCGCGCCGGTCGGGTCGTGGCCCGCGGTTCCCGGCCGCTGACCGTCCAGCATCCGCAAGCTGGCTATGCCGAGCAGGATCCCCTTGCCATCTGGCAGGCCCTGCAGGGCGCCATCGGCGACTGCCTGGCCCAGACGGACGCCCCCCTGGCGGCCATCGCCATCAGCAACCAGCGCGAATCCGCCCTGGCCTGGGAGCGCGGCAGCGGCCAGTTGCTCGGCCCCCTGGTGAGCTGGCAGTGCAAGAGATCCCAGCCGCAGTGCGAAGCCTTGCACGCCGCCGGCCACGGCGAGCTGATCCGCGAGCGCAGCGGCCTGGCGCTGGACCCGATGTTTTCCGCCGGCAAATGGCGCTGGCTGCTCGACCAGATCCCCGACGGCACGGCCCGCGCCGCCGCTGGCGAGATCTGCCTGGGCACCGTGGACAGCTGGCTGCTCTGGCAACTCAGCGGTGGCACGAGCTTTCTCATCGACGCGGCCAACGCCGCCCGTACCCAGTTGCTCGATCTGCGCGGCGGTGACTGGGATCCGCAGCTGCTGAGTCTGTTCGGCATTCCCCGGGCGGCCCTGCCAGAGATCCGTCCTAGTACCGGCTGCTTCGGCGAGACCCGCGCCCAGGGTCCGCTGCCGGCCGGTCTGCCGATCCTGGCGATGATCGGCGATTCCCATGCGGCGCTGTTCGGCCAGGGCGGTTTCGTCCCGGGCAAGGTCAAGGCCACCCTGGGCACCGGCTCCTCATTGATGACGCCCATCGCCGAACCGGTGGTTTCCGCCCATGGCCTGGCCACCACCCTGGCCTGGCGCCTGGGGGATACGCCGACCTTTGCCCTGGAAGGCAACATCGTCCACACCGGCGCCGCCGTGGGCTGGACGGCGCGCCTGCTGGGCGGCGCCGGAGAGCTGGAGGCCCTGGCCGCCGAAGCCGCGGCGCTGCCGGACAACGGCGGCGTCTACTTCGTCCCGGCGCTCGGGGGGCTCGGTGCGCCGCATTGGCGCGCCGAGGCGCGGGGGCTGTTCTGTGGTCTCAGCGAGAATTGCGGCCGGGCGCACCTGATGCGTGCGGCGCTGGAGGCCATCGCCTACCAGATCCGCGATGTCTTCGACGCCATGCAGCAGGACAGCCCGACGGCCTTGGACGAACTCTGGGTGGACGGCGGCGCCACGCGCAACGAATGGCTGCTGCAATTCCAGGCCGACCTGCTGCAGCGCCCGGTGATCTGCAGCCTGTCGCCGGAGGTCTCGGCCCTGGGCGCCGCCCACCTGGCCGGCCACGCCCTGGGCTGGTGGCAGGACGCCGCGGCCCTGGCCGATCTCGAACGGCCCCGTCGCCGCTACGAACCCCGCGCCAACGCCGTGCCGGAACTCTATGCCGGCTGGCGCCAGGCGCTGGCGCGGACGCTGCGGTAGGATTCCGGTATTTTGCTGATCGCGGCCATGGGCCGCTCCTACAGGATGTCCGGCTCCTGTAGGAGCGGTCGCTACGGCGCACCGGCATGGCCGCGATTTGGGGGGATCAGCCCCGTAGCCTTTTCCAATGGGACACCGTGGCGAGGGGCGCCCTCACCCCAACCCTCTCTCCAAGGAAGAGGGGGCTAGCCCGTAGGTTGGGTTGAGACGGCTCCATCGTCGAAGCCCAACAACAGGGATCCGATCCGGGCACCGTTGGGCTTCGCTGCGCTCAACCCAACCTATGGGGCCCCCGTAGCGTGGAAAACGGCGCAGCCTTTTCCACTAGGGCATCGTGACGAAGTGCTGCCCTCACCCCAACCCTCTCCCCGAGGGAGAGGGGGCTGTCCGAGCAGGCGGTTGGCTGCATTCGTCCCGGCGGGAGCGGCGTCGACTAGCGCGGTGCTGCCCGTAAGAGCAGCCCGGGATGGCTCAGGTCGGCAGAGTCATGAAGATCTGCGTCCCCTGACCGGGACGGGAGACCACGCCGATGCGGCCGCCGTGCTGGCGGATGATTTCCTTGCACAGGGCCAGGCCCAGGCCGGCGCCGCCCTTCTGGCTGCCGATCTGCACGAAGGGCTCGAATACCCGACCCTGCTGGGCGTAGGCGATGCCTTCGCCGTTGTCCTGCACCGCCATCAGCAGCTGTTCGTTCTGGCGCATGGCCTGAATGACGATACGGCCGCCGGCCGGGGTATGGCGCAGGGCATTGCTCAGCAGGTTGTCGAACACCCGGGCCAGTTGCTTGGGATCCAGGCTGACCCGTGGCAGCGGCGTGTGCAGCAACTCGACGGCCAGCTCGACATCGCGCTCGCGGGCCTCGTCGGCGTGGCGGGCGCGGGCTTCCTCCAGCAGGTCGCCGATCTCGCTCGGCAGCTTTTCCGGACGCTGCAGACCGCTCTGGTGGCGCGAATAGTCCAGCAGGTCGTTGATCAACTGCACCAGGCGATGGGTCTCCTCGTCCACCGTCTGCAGCAGAAAGGCCTCGCGGGATTCCGGCGCCACCTTGAGGCGTTCGCGCAGCAGACCGAAGGCCATGTGCATGCCGGTGACCGGGGTGCGCAATTCGTGGGAGGCGCGCAGGACGAATTCGTTGCGCACCCGATCGAAGGCGCGCTGCTCGGTGACATCGCGCAGCACCATCAGCGCACCCACGCTGCGGCCGTCGGCGTGGTTGACCGGGGTCAGACTCCAGGCCAGCAGCCGCACCTCATCATCGACGCGGATCTCCAGGTCTTCGGGCGCCGCGTCCAGGGCGCCGCCGGCCAGTACCCGTTGTACGCTGGTCTCGATTTCCGGCCGTTCCAGGGCGGCGATCAGGGATTCGCCCAGGTGATTCTCGTTCCAGCCCAGCTGGCGGCAGGCCACCGGATTGGCGTGCTCGATGTTGCCCTGGGGATCGAGGATCACCAGGCCGTAGTCGATACTGTCGAGCACGGCCTGCAGGCGCCGCTGGCCGGCCACCAGGGCCTCGACATTGGTCTGGCTGAGGCGGTGCAGGGCCTGGGCCATGTTGCCGAAGCGGCGGCTGAGCAGGGTGAACTCGGCGATCTGCGAGGTGGGCAGCTGGACGTCGAAGTTGCCCTGGCTGATGCGCTCGGCGGCCTTGGCCAGGCCGTCGATGGGCCCGGTGAAGCGCCGGGCGATGCCGTTGGCGGTGACCACCCCGGTGACCAGGATGGCCACGCCGATCAGCGCCAGCAGCAGGGCGATGATCACCGCCCGGTCATGGGCCTCGTCCTGCATGCGCTCCAGGGTCACCACATAGCTGCGCTGCAGATCGTAGATGCGCGTGCGCAGCGCGTTGAGGGTTTGCTGGAAGCCGCGATCGGCGCGCAGCTCGCCATAGCCCGCCGGGGGCGCGCGCAGGTAGTCGGAAAAGCGCTGGTAGCGCTGCTTGACGTCTTCCAGGATGGCCAGCTGCTCGGGCTTGCGCATCTGGCCTTCGACCTGTTGCAGGTACTCCTGGAAACGCTTCTGGGCCGCGGCCAGCGACTGGGGGTTGGGTGCCCCGTCGAGCATCTGGAACAGGCTGTTGCTCAGCTCCTGGCGCATGTTCAGCGTCAGGTTGATGAAGTCCAGGTTGCTGCGGGTCTGGACGCTCTGCTCGCGGGCCAGGTGCAGGACGCTGACCAGGCCCACTAGCAGCCCGATGAGGGCCACGGCGATCAGGGCGGAGATGCTGAGAAAGAGGCGGGTGTGCAACTTGATCGGCAGCTTCATAGCCCGTACTGCTTGCGTTTTCGATAGAGCGTGGAGGCGTCGATGCCCAGGGTCTTGGCGGCCTGGTCGAGGGTCTCGCTGGTGGCCATCACCGCGGCGATGTGGGCGCGCTCCAGGGCTTCCAGACTCAGCGCCTCGCCGACCCGCGGTGCGCTGGCGGCGCCGCTGGAGGCCGGGCTGTCACCCATGCCCAGGTGGTTGACGTCCACCAGGTCCTGGCCGCAGATGATGCTCGCCCGCTCGATGACGTTGCGCAGCTCGCGGACGTTGCCCGGCCAGCCATAATTGCGCAGGGCGTCCAGGGCCGCCTCGCTGAAGCCATGGGCGGGTCTGTTGTAGTCCTTGACGAAGCGGGCGAGAAAGCGCTCGGCCAGATCGACGATGTCTTCCTTGCGCTCGCGCAGCGGCGGCAGGTTGAGCACGATGACGTTGAGGCGATAGAGCAGGTCTTCGCGGAATTCGTTTTCCGCCACCATCTGTTCCAGGTTGCGGTTGGTGGCGGCGAGGATGCGCACGTCGGCGCGACGGGTCACCGGATCGCCGACGCGCTCGTATTCCTTGTCCTGGATGAAGCGCAAGAGCTTGGGCTGCAGGGCCAGGGGGAAGTCGCCGATCTCGTCGAGGAAGAGGGTGCCGCCGTCGGCCTGGCTGACCCGGCCGAGGGTGCTCTCGCTGGCCCCGGTGAAGGCGCCGCGGGTATGGCCGAACATCTCGCTTTCCATCAGATCGGCCGACAGCGACGGGCAGTTGATGGTGACGAAGGTCTTCTTGGCGCGCCGACTCCAGGCGTGGATGGCGCGGGCCAGTTCGCCCTTGCCGGAACCGGACTCGCCGAGGATCAGCACGTTGGCATCGGTGGTGGCGACCTGGCGGGCGGTCTCCAGGATGCTCATCATCGCCGGGCTGCGCGAATCGAGACCGGCGCTGGACTTGCGTACCTCGCCCTCGAGGGCCTCCAGGCGCGCCGAGAGCTGGCGGAACTCCAGCTGCTTGGCCGCCGCCATGCGCAGCTGATCGGGACTGCAGGGCTTCACCAGGTAGTCGGCGGCGCCGGCCTGCATGGCGTCCACCGCGGTGTCGATGGCCGAGTGGGCGGTGACGATCACCACCCGCATCCAGGGCGCCTGGATGCGCATCTGCTGCAGCACGTCCAGACCGTTGTCCGCGCCCAGGCGCAGGTCAAGAAAGCAGAGGTCGTAGACCTGGCGCAGCAGCAGGGCCTCGGCCTGGGCCGCGCTGTTGGCCGTGGCCACGCTGTAGCCGGCGTCTTCCAGGCAGAAACGAAAGGTCCGCAGGATGGCGGCTTCGTCATCCACGAGCAGGATACGACCGCTGGTTTGTTCCATGACGGGAGAACTCCAGGCCGCAGGGGCCGAAACGCGCTAAAGGACAGGGCTGGCAGTTAGTCCATCATACATCGTGCAAGTTGCAATCCGCTGGACCATCGGGCAATCCGGGCAGGGCGTCGCGGGCATCGTGCAGATCGCAACCCGCCGGCGAGAAAGTGGCAAAAAGCGGATTTTTTGGTGGGCAGTGGAGGGTTTCGGGCTCCCTTTCCCCTTCGCGCGGTCGAGCGGACTGGCCCGGTGCCTCCAGATCAGCCCCTGGCCATCATGCAAAACGCAATGGTTCAGGCGTTGCACCTTGCAAGGTGCAAGTGCAGGCGTCTCTGCCTAAAAGCATAAGTTGTTGTTTTAAAAGGCAAAAATAGTTTTCGAAAAGCTGGCACGCAGTCTGCAATCTCCTTGGCAAGCCGGCCTCAGGGCCAACGGATTGCAGGAGATACCCGATGATCAGCCAGACCCTTCGCAAGCACTTGGTAGGTACTGCGCTCTTCGCTTGCTTCGCCAGCGCCGCCGTCGCCGCCCCCCAGGGCCAGGACGTCAGCCGCGAACAGGCACTCATCGCATCCACCCGCATTGCTGCCCAGGCCATGGTGCCCGCAGCCAAGCCGCTGGCAAGTCAAGGCCGTGGGGAACTCAAAGCCATCCCGGCACAGTCCAACGGTGACCGTTTGGTGAAGCAGACCCGCTGGGTATTCTGAGGTCATGACCATGATGTGGATGCTGCTGATGATCGTGTTGTTCGTTGCAGCGGCGGTCGTACTCGGGATGTTGCTCAGTGCTTTGATGATGGCTCGTGCGCTCAATCAGACGCACAACCTCAACGGTCTGGATCTCGATCTGACCGATGTGGAACCACGGATGGCGAGTCTGGATACCCAGGATTTCGCTAATAAAACCACTGCTCGCTGGACAGGTGCTGTCGTCCGCTGAGTGCACTTGCAATACATAGGAGAAACACCATGCTGAGCTGGGCTATCACTTTCCTGATCATCGCGATCATCGCAGGCGTCCTGGGTTTCGGTGGCATCGCCGGTACCGCCACCAGTATCGCCAAGATCCTGTTCGTGCTGTTCCTGGTGCTGTTCGTGGTGTCGTTCTTCATGGGTCGCCGTCGTCCCTGACGGCTGGTCTGTGAGCAACACAAGCAGCCGGTCGTGATGACCGGCTGCTGAGGCTCTGTCATCGGATTGCAGCTTTAAGCCGATTCAATGGACAACCTCTAAGTCGTCTCCTGATCCGAGACGCAATGGCCACATGGTCGGGACGCTCTGCAGTAGGGGAGGGTTCCAAGAGTACAGGGAGTACTTTCGCACTCGCGGCGGACTGGGCTGGTTACGACCACACCCCTGAATTCGACCGGTTTCGTCTCTAGCGAAACCCGCCGACGTCAGGGGTGTCGTCGTTTTGGGAGCGGAAAAGTCGGACGTTCGGCAGGACTCAACCCTGCCAGAAGGCGTCCCACCAGGAACGCTCGCCGCGAGCGTCTTCCAGAACCACGGTACAGGTGGTGCCGGCCGCCAGCAGCAGGCCCTCGGGCAGCGGGTCCAGGGCGATGCGCACCGGCACCCGCTGGGCCAGGCGTACCCAGTTGAAGGTGGGATTCACATCGGCGGTGAGTTCACGACTCTGGGGGTTGTCCCGGTCATAGATGCCGCGGGCGATGCTTTCTACGTGGCCCTGCAGCGTCTGGCCGCTCATCAGGCGCATCTCCGCCGCTGCACCGACCCGCACATGGGGCAGCTTGGTCTCTTCGAAATAGCCATAGACCCAGAACGAATGGGCGTCGATGACGGCCAGCTTGGGCGCGCCCGCGGCGGCATAGTCGCCCTTGAACACCGAGAGGTTAGTGACGTAGCCGTCCACGGGGGCCAGCACCCGGGTGCGCTTGAGGTTGAGGCGCGCCGATTCCAGCTGGGCCTGGGCCTGACGCAGATCGGCCTCGGCGGCCAGGGCCGCGCTGCTGGCGTCCTCGCGGTTCTCGCGAGAGACCACCAGGCTGTCGATGTCGGCGCGGCGGCGGGCGTTCTGCTGACGCATGGCCAGGGTGGCCTTGCGCGCGGCGACCGAGGCCTCGGCCTGATGCACGGCGATCTCGTAGTGTTCCGGATCGATCTGCAGCAGCAGGTCGCCCTTGTTGACCCACTGGTTGTCGCGCACGGCGATCTCGGTGACCAGGCCCGCTACGTCGGGCGCGATGGTGATGACCTCGGCGCGCACTCGGCCGTCGCGGGTCCAGGGATCGTTCATGTAGTGCACCCAGAGCAGCCGACCGAGGATCAGCGCCAGGCAGACCACCAGCAGGGTAAAGAGCACGCCGAAGAGTTTCTTGAGGATCATGGCAGGAGTCCTAGCGATAGACGCACAGCGCCAGGGCGCAGTAGAGGCAGATGAACAGGGCCAGGCGCAGCAGCGCCGGATGCCAGACGACGTGATAGAGACCGACCGCGGCGAGCACCCGGTCCAGCGCCCAGGCGAGCAGGGCGGCGACCAGGAACAGCACCGTCACGGTGGGCAGGTAGAGGCCGTGGAAGGCGATTTCACGTGGCATGGGGGATCTCGAGATAGCGGGCCAGCGGCCCCTGGGGATCGAGCAGGGCGCTGCGGATGAAGTGCAGATCGCTTTGCACCTGGCGCAGCGGCGACTCGTCATAGGGCAGTTCCGGCGGTTCAGTCACGACCGTCACGGCGGCCAGGGCCGCATCCACCGCCGCCAGCGCCCGGCGCAGATTTTCCGCGCCGGGCTTGAGGAAGAGACGCACCAGGGCGCGTCCGAGCACCCGGATGGCCTGGCGCCAGGCGCTGCCCTCGGCATAGCGTGGCGCGTTCGGCAGGCGCGCCTGCAGCTGCCGCAACTCGATCACCGCATGGCCGATCTCCAGCACCGCGAAAGCCCAGCCGATCAGGCGCCGCTGCGCCTCGCCGCGCCCGGCGCTGACGCCATAGGCCTGGTTGAGCAGGTCGCGGGTCTGGCCCTCGAAGGCCGGCGCCAGGTGTGGCAGCGGCGCGCTCACTGCCCGCACCAGCTGCTGGCGTAGGTCCCGTTCCAGCCGGCGCCACAGCCAGGGGCTGTTGGGCGGCAGCAGCACCGCCGAGACCGCCGCGGTGATCACCATCGACAGGACCACGGCGATACCGTTGTTGATGAAGGCGTAGGCGTCGTAGACCGGCGGATTGTCGGGAATCGAGGTGAAGCAGAAGAACACCAGGCAACCCAGGCCATAGCCCATCCAGCCCGGGCGCAGGGAGATCCAGGTGCCGAGCATGAACACTGGCGCCAGGGTCAGCAGCAGCAGCGGCAGGCCGGTGATCCAGGGAAAGACGAAGAAGGTCAGGAAGAAGCCCAGCACCACGCCGCCACTGGCGCCGACGGCCATCTGCAGCGCGGTGCGCTTGGGATCCGGCGAGGCCGAGGCCAGCGCCGAGACGGCCGCGGCGTTGAGCGCCAGCATGCCACCGCTGGGATAGGCACTGGCGATCCAGAAGGCGCCCAGCACCAGCACCAGAAAGGCGCTGCGGATACCCGTGACCGCCGCGCCCAGGGCATTGGCCTTGGCCACGAAGCGCGGCTTCCACTGCTCGCGACTGTGCCGCGGCGCGGCCAGGGAAGCGTGGGTCTGCAGATAGCCGTGCCATTCGCCGGTGAAGCGAAAGAGCAGCTCCACGGCGGTCTCGAAGTCGCGCCGGTCGGTTTCGCTCAAGGGCGGCAACTCGGCGCGCAGGGCACGAATGCGCGGCCGCAGCCCCTGGTGCAGCTGTTCCAGACGCGCCGCCGCCGCCAGGGCCGCGCGGTCGGTGAGCGCCTGGCCGCGCCATTCCTCGAACAGTTCCAGCAGCGGCGCCCAGAGGCGTTCGAGGGCCGTCAGGGGCAGTTGGGCGTCGCGTTCGCGCAGGCGCATCAGCAGGCGGCTGAGGGCATGCAGGCGGGTGGTCAGGCCCATGAATTCGGCGTTCAGCCGGGCCAGGCGGCCGCTGCGCATGCGCATGTGCGGGTCTTCGAAGGCCGAGGCGCTGCGCAGGCTTTCCAGCCCCACGGCTTCGGCGGCCAGGCGCACGCCCGCGGCTTCCAGGGTGGGCCGGTCGAGCCGACCGCGCAGGACGTCGGCGGCCAGTCCGGCGAAGCCGCCCATGCGCCGATAGAGGGTCGCGCGCATGGCCGCGGCGCTGGTCTGCGGAAAGACCGCCGCACTCACCGCGCCGCTGCAGAGCACGCCCAGGGTGATGGCCAGCACCCGCATCACCGCCGACATGAAGGCGGTGTCGGCATTGAGCGCGGCAGGGATGCCGATCAGCGCGGCGGTATAGCCGGCCAGCATGCAGGCATAGCTGCGAAAGTCCCGGTAGCGCGCCGAGCCGGCCACGCAGAGGCCGATCCACAGCGCCAGAAAGATCAGGAAGGGCACCCGTTCCTGGGCGAACAGGGCGATCAGCACCAGCATCACCGCCAGTCCCAGCAGGGTCCCCATGACCCGGTAGAAGCTCTTGGCCAGGACCTGGCCGCTCTGCGGCTGCATGACGATGAACACGGTGATCACCGCCGAACTGGGGTGCGGCAATTGCAGGCGCATGGCCAGCCAGAGGGTCAGGCTGGCGGCGAGCAGCATCTTGGCCTGGTAGAGCCAGAGACTGCCGTCGCTGCGCGCCCAGGCGCCGAGGGCCTGGCGCAGCGGCGCGCCGGCGGTGGTGCTGGCACTCACCGGGGGGCTCGCTCGACGGCCACGCGCGCCGGCACCAGGTCGTGGTCGCCCGGGCCGCGTTCGAGGTCCGCGCCGCCGCCGAGGGCGACCAGGGCAGCGGCCTGGGCGGCCAGGCGCAGGGCATGCACCTGGGCGGTGACCCGCTGCTGGGCGAACAACCGGGTCTGGGCATCGAGCACGTGCAGGTAGTCGGTCAGGCCACGGCGAAAGGCCTCGCGGGCGATGTCGTAGGTGCGCTGGGCTTCCTGGCTGGCCTGGTCGGCCAGGGTGGCCTGCCTGGCCGCCGAGTCGGCCTTGATCAGCGCATCGGAGATGTCCTTGAGGGCGTCCACCAGGGTCTGGTTGTAGGCGCTGACGGCCATGTCGTAGGCCGCCGATTCCGCGCCGAGACGACTGCGCAGGGCGCCGCCGTCATAGATCGGCAGGGAGAACGCGGGGCCGATGAAGGAGCCGGTCTTGGCGTGGGTCAGCATCTCGCTGAGGCGGCCCAGGGTTAGGAACTGGCCGACGTTGGCCACCAGGTCGATGTTGGGATAGAAGCTGGCGCGGGCGACGTCCACGCCCTTGGCCGCGGCGGCGATCTGCCAGCGCCGCGCCACCACGTCGGGGCGCTTGCCGACCAGTTCCAGGGGCAGACTGCTGGGCAGGCGTGGCGCCGCGCCCAGGGTCAGGCGCGGCCGCTGCAGGCGGGCGCCGGCACCCGGGCCCTTGCCGGCCAGGGCGGCGAGCTGGTTGCGATCCAGCGCCAGGGTCTCGTCCAGGGCTTCCAGCTGGCGTTCGGTCTCGGGCAGCAGGGCGCGCGCCTGGCTGACCTCGAACTGGGTGCCGAGGCCACCGTCCAGCTGGCGCTGGGCCAGGTCGGCCAGTTGCCGCTGCTGCTCCAGGGTGGCGGCGAGGATGTCGCGCTGGTCATGGTGCAGGGCGAAGCCGATGTAGCTGCGGACGATGTTGCCGGTCAGCTCCAGTTCGGCGGCGCGGACCTCGGCGGCAGCCTGATGGGCCTGGTCCAGGGCCTGGGCACTGGCGTCGCGCTCGCGGCCCCAGAAGTCCAGGGCATAGCTCAGGCCCAGTTCGGCATTGTTGTTCCAGGTGGTGCGATCGGCCAGCTCGCCCGGGCCATAGAAGCCGTCGGTGGGCCAGCTGTAGCGCTTGAAGGCGCCCTTGGCCTCGACCTGCAGGGATTCGCGGGATTCGGCCAGGCCGGCCAGGGACTCGGCGCGGCGCACCCGGGCGGCGGCCGTGGCCAGACGCGGGTTGTCGGCCAGGGCACTGCCGATCCAGGCATCCAGCTGGGGATCGCCATAGGCGCGCCACCACTGGCGCGCGGGCCAGGCGGCCTGGCCGGCGGCGGCCTGGATGGCGGCGTCGGTGTCCAGCGCCTGATCGTCGAGACGCCGCGCCTGGGGCGCGTTGTGACCGGTACCGATACAGCCGGCCAGCAGGGTCGCGAGGGCGACCACCGTGAGCGCAGGCCAGGCTCTGCTAGAGAAAGGCGACACGTGGGGGTCCGTTGGCAACAAGGCCATACCGGCGTCTGGCGTTAGACGGCGCAGCGCGGTAGGCGAGATGAGCTGGAACTGAAGAGGACGCCGGTAGGAGATGCCCGCGAACCGAGCGGTCAGCAGACGTTACCATTAGGCTGCTAACGATTCTATAAAATTCCAGGGTGGCCGATTAGCGCGCGAACCGGCGAATCTTTGTTTCACATACTGAAATAATATGGAGAATGACGCTTTTCCCGACTGTCGAGGCGGCATGGACACCCTGCACAACATGCGCGTTTTCGTCGCCGTGGTGGAGAGCGGCAGCTTCACTGGGGCGGCCCAGACGCTGCAGACCACCACGGCCCACGTCTCCCGGGCGGTGGCCCATCTGGAAACCCATCTGCGCACCCGCCTGCTGCACCGGACCACGAGACGCATCGCCCTGACCGAGGCCGGCCAGCGCTACCTGGCGCGCTGCGAGCAGATCCTCGCCTATGTCGAGGAGGCCGAAGCCGAGGCCGGGCACGCCCAGGCGCGCCCCGAAGGACGGCTGCGGGTGCACAGCATGACCGGCATCGGTCAGCACTATGTGATCCGCGCCATCGCCGGCTATCGCGCCCTGCACCCCGAGGTGCGCTTCGACCTGACCATGGCCAACCGCATTCCCGATCTGCTCGAAGAGGGTTTCGACCTGGCCATCGTGGTGGCGGCCGAGCTACCCGATTCCGGCTTCGTCTCCCAGCAGATCGGCCACACCTACAGCATCCTCTGCGCCTCGCCCGCCTACCTGGCGGAGCATGGTCAGCCACAGACGCCGGCGGAGCTGGCCGACCACGCCTGCCTGAGATTCATCAGTCCGGTGGTGTCCTTCGACCGCTGGCACTTCGAGGGCCCCAACGGCCCTGAGACCTATCGCATCGGCGAGACCCCCTTCCAGGTCAACGTCGGCGACGCCATGACCGAGGCCCTGCGCCAGGGCCTGGGCATCGGCGTGCTGCCGCTCTATTCGGCGGTGGACGGCCTGCGCGACGGCAGCCTGGTGCGGGTGCTGCCGGCCTATCGCCTGCAACGGCTCAATGCCTATGCGCTCTATGCCTCGCGGCAGTACCTGGATGCCAAGATCCGCACCTGGGTGGCCTATCTGCGCGAACAGATTCCCGGGGCGCTGGAAGCGGACGAGGCGTTCGTGCGGGCCGTCAGCGAAGTCGTCGGCCAAGCGCATTGAGATCGACGGGCCCCTTGGACTAAGCTCGGAAGAGACCGGGCCGCGCGCCGGGCCATAGTTAGTAAGCTATTGAAATATCGCCCGGTATTGCGGTCCTGAGGGCGACAGGATGGGTGCTCGACGGCACACTCCGCCATCGTCGAGGTCCATGTCCCGAGTCGGTGCCCACGCCGACGGACCGCCGTGCAGGACGGCCGGATCACGCAGGCGGTCAGGGACCGCCGTTAGCGCCACGGGAGTCCAATGAGCGCCCAAGCAGGACCCACTCTGAGATTCGCCGACCAGCCGCTCAAGGGCATCGCCCTGATCTGCCTCGCGGTCTGGCTGTTCGCCTCCCACGATGCCCTCTCCAAGTACCTGTCCGGCTTCTATCCGGTGGTCATGGTGGTCTGGGCCCGCTACCTCTCCCACACCCTGCTGATGATGGGCATCTTCATCCCGCGCTCGGGACTGGCGGTGATCCGCACCAAGCGACCCGGCCTGCAGGTGCTCAGGGCGCTGTGCCTGATCGGTTGCAGCCTGTTCTTCACCACCGGGCTGCGCTATCTGCCGATGGCCGAGGCCACGGCGGTCAACTTTCTCGCCCCGCTGATGGTGACGGCGCTGTCGGTGCCGCTGCTCAAGGAAACCGTGACCCGCAGCCAGTGGGCGGCGGTGCTGGCCGGCTTCATCGGGGTGCTGATCATCGTGCGGCCGGGCGGCCAGCTGTTCACCCCGGCGGTGCTGCTACCGGTCTGCTCGGCGGTGTGCTTCGGTCTCTACCAGCTGCTGACCCGCCTGCTCAGCGGCATCGACAGCCCCACCACCAGCAACTTCCTCACCGGCATCATCAACACCCTGGTGCTGAGCAGCGTGGTGCCCTTCTTCTGGGAAATCCCGACCCTGACCCACGGCTTCATGCTGGCCCTGCTCGGCCTCTTCGGCATGTCCGGCCACCTGCTGCTGACCCAGGCCTTCCGCTATGCGCCACCGGCGCTGCTGGCGCCCTTCAGCTACGGCCAGATCGTCACCGCCGGCATCATCGGCTATTTCGTCTTCGGTCATGTGCCGGACAGCGGCGCGCTGATCGGCATCCTCATCATCTGCGCCAGCGGCCTGGCGGTGGCCTGGCAGCAGAGCCGCAAGGCGTCCAAGGCCAAGAAGGCCCGGGCGGTGCCGGCGACGCAACCCGAGGCGCTGCCGGAGGTGGTGGCCGATGCCGCCGCGGGCGCTCCGGCTCAGCGCAGTCCGTAATCGGCGATGATGCCGACGAGGATCGCCAGCCCCGCCCAGTGGTTGTGCAAGAAGGCCTTGAAGCACACCAGCGGGTCACGGTTGCGGGTAACGTGGAATTCCCAGGCGAAGCAGCCGGCCGCCACCAGCAGGCCCAGGTAGAAGGGCAGGCCCAGGCCGAAACGGCCGCCGGCTAGCGCCAGGCAGAACAGGGTCAGGCCCTGCAGGGTGGCGATGATCACCCGGTCGGCGTCGCCGAACAGGATGGCGGTGGATTTCACCCCGATCTTGAGATCGTCTTCGCGGTCGGCCATGGCGTAGTAGGTGTCGTAGCCCACCGTCCAGATCACGTTGGCGACGAACAGCAGCCAGGCCGCCGCCGGCAACTCGCCGGTCTCGGCGGTGAAGGCCATGGGCATGCCCCAGGAAAAGGCCGCGCCGAGCACCGCCTGGGGGTAGTAGGTGTATCTCTTCATGAAGGGATAGAGCGCCGCCACGCCCAGGGCGCCAAAGGACAGCCAGACGGTGGTGGCATTGGTGCAGAGCACCAGGCCGAAGCTGAGCAGCACCAGCACGGCAAAGAACAGCAGGGCTTCCTTGGGCGAGATGCGCCCGGTGGCCAGGGGGCGGTTCTTGGTGCGGGCGACGTGGCCGTCGAAATTGCGGTCGGCGAAGTCGTTGATCACGCAGCCGGCCGATCTCATCAGCACCACGCCGAGCACGAAGATCAGCAGATTCTTCAGACTCGGCACGCCCTCGGCGGCGATCCACAGCGCCCAGAGGGTGGGCCAGAGCAGCAGATAGATGCCGATGGGGCGGTCCAGCCGGGTCAGCTGGACGAAGTCGCGGATGCGCTCGCGGCGGGGGCGCGAGGCGATCACCCGGGCGCTGGGCTCGGGGCCGCGGGGCGCGGCGGGACGGCGATCACGGGGACGGGAGGCGTTCTTTTTCATCGGACGGCTGCATGGCGAAGGGCCCGGCGATTATAGGGGCCCTGGGATTTCGCCGCTGCCGTCGTGATGAGTCGACCCGCCCTCGCGCCGCGCGTGCGGCCAGAAGGCCGGCAGGAAGACCTCGCCCACCAGGATCGCCAGGGGACCGCGCCGGAACACCGAGCGCCGGGCCCAGCAGGGCGTGGTGGCCGCTCCTGCGGGCAACCAGGCCAGCGGATAGCGACAGGCTTCCAGTGGTCCGCGGACAAAGGCCGGCGCCTGGAACAACCAGTGGCCGAGGGGGCGCTCGCCCAGCGCCGCCAGGTCGAAATCCGCCGCTTCCAGGGCCTCGCGCGCCGCCACGCTGCGGGCGAAGACCCAGGCCTCGCCAGCACCGCGCAGCCAGACCTCGCGCACCCAGCCAGGGCTGGCCGGCGGCACCTCCAGCGCCTGGCACTCGTCCGGCCGCAGCGCTTGCCAGCCTTCGGCGATCACCTCGACGGCGAAGCGCCCGCCACTGAGGGCGGTCAGGCGTTCGGTGAGGGAGCCGCGGTCGGCATAGAGCCAGCCGCACGGCGCCTCGGCATGATCCGGCTCCGCGCCGGCCGCCGCCTGGGTCCGCCAGCACGGGGCGCCGTCACAGGCCCCAGACATTGCCCAGGGTGCTCAGCAGGGAGGGCTGGGTACCTTGCTTGCCGAGATAGCCCAGGATCACCTGGGCGAACTGGCTGGTCATGCCGCTGTTCATGCCCAGGGCGTTGAAGGTCTTGTCGACGTCCTGGCGGCTGTCGACATTGCCCAGCAGGCTGCCCAGCGGACTCTGCTTGGCGTCCTGACCACCACCGCCGAGCAGACTGCCCAGGCCGCCCAGTTGTGCCAGGCCGCCGGTGGCATTGGCGCCGGCCAGCTGGTCCAGTCCCGGCACGGCCTTGGCCAGCTGGCGGTAGTCGTTGCCCACCAGCTGATTCTTGGCCAGGCCGAGCAGGGCGCCGGTGCCGCCCACCGCCTGTTGCGGGGTGACGTTGAGCTGGCTGGTCAGCGCCTGCAGCAGGCCCTGGGCCTGGGGCGTGGCCGCCGCGGCGGCGGTGGCCTTGGCGTTGTTGTTGCCGTTGGCGCTGTTGTAGGCGTTGACGGCGTCGTTGAGGTTGAAGGCGAACACCGGGCTGGCGGCGAGCACCAGCGGCAGGGCGAGAACGGACAGACGCATGGGCGGACTCCAGCGGATTGCGTGAAAGGTCAGAGGATAACCCGGCGGCGATGACCACAGACTGAACGGCGTCCCTGCAGGGAGCGGACGCTGCGGTTATCATCGCCGTTTTGCCGGGAGAACCGCGATGCTCAACGGGTTGTGGCTGGGCTTCTTCATCGTTGCCGGGATCAGCGCCTTCGGCCAATGGCTGGTCGCCGGCAACGCCGGAGTCTTCGCCGCCATGGTGGAGAGTCTGTTCGCCATGGCCAAGCTGTCGGTGGAGGTCATGGTGCTCCTGTTCGGCACCCTGACCCTCTGGCTCGGCATCCTGCGCATCGCCGAAAAGGCCGGGCTGGTGGACGCCCTGGCGCGGCTGCTCGGGCCGCTGTTCGCTCGGCTGATGCCCGAGGTGCCGCGCGGTCATCCGGCGCTGGGGCTGATCACCCTCAACTTCGCCGCCAACGGCTTGGGTCTGGACAACGCCGCCACGCCCATCGGCCTCAAGGCCATGCGCGCCCTGCAGGAGCTCAATCCCAGCAGCACCACGGCGAGCAATGCGCAGATCCTCTTCCTGGTGCTCAATGCCTCTTCGCTGACGCTGTTGCCGGTGACGGTGTTCATGTACCGCGCCCAGCAGGGCGCCACCGATCCGACCCTGGTGTTCCTGCCGATCCTGCTGGCCCACACCTGCGCCAACCTGGTGGGGCTGTTCTCGGTGGCCTTCATGCAGCGGCTGAAGTTGTGGGATCCGGTGGTGCTGGCCTGGATCGGCGGCGGCGCCCTGGCCTTCGGCGCCTTCGTCGCCTTTCTCTTCACCCTGACCGCCACGGCGCTGGCCGGGTTGTCCTCGCTGCTCGGCAACCTGACCCTGTTCGGCATCATCCTGGCGTTCATGATCCTTGGCGCCCTGCGCAAGGTGCCGGTCTACGAAGCCTTCGTCGAAGGCGCCAAGGAAGGCTTCGACGTCGCCAAGTCGCTGTTGCCCTATCTGGTGGCCATGCTGTGCGCGGTGGGGGTGCTGCGCGCTTCCGGCGCCTTGGAGGCCGTTCTCGAAGGCATCCGCCATGCGGTGACCTTCCTCGGCTGGGACACCCGCTTCGTCGAGGCGCTGCCCACCGCCCTGGTCAAGCCCTTCTCCGGCAGCGCCGCCCGCGCCCTGCTGATCGAGACCATGCAGACCCATGGCGTGGACAGCTTTCCGGCGCTGGTGGCGGCGACCATCCAGGGCAGTACCGAAACCACCTTCTATGTGCTGGCGGTGTACTTCGGCGCGGTGGGCATCCAGCGCGCCCGCCATGCGGTGGGCTGCGCCCTGCTGGCGGAATTCACCGGGGTCACGGCCTCGATCCTGATCTGCTACTGGTTCTTTGGCTGAGGCTTGGGCTCCAGCTCGACCATCCACTCGTCCTGCACCATGCGCCGCTGACGGCGCGTGGTCAGCTGCTGGGTCTGCCAGTCCTCGGCGATCAGCGCGCAGTAGTGGCCGTCGTGCTGGCCCAGGCGAAAGCGCCGGCGCACGCCGATGGGGTCGTGGTCCGAGCCATAGAAGGCCACCGCGCGGATCTCCAGGCCCTCGAACACCCAGCCCTCGGGCGGCCGGTGGTCTTCCAGGGTCAGGCCGTTGTACTCTGCGGCGCGGCGAATCAGGCCCTGGAAGGTGCCGATGTGGGTGAAGTCGCCGGTGTTGAGCGGTCCCTGGTGGGTGGCCTGGCCCAGCACCAGATCGGGATCGACGTCATCCTGGCCGCTCTCGCGGATGTCGGTGACATCCGTGTAGAGCGTCTCGCGATTGGTCTTGAGGATCACCGTGAGCTGGTTGATGAACACCGGCTCGGCGCTCATGTTGGACAGCAGGCAGAGGGCGCCCACGCCCTTGCCGGCGCCGCGGTTGATGATCAGCCGCGGCTGGCGCTGGCGCTTGTAGTTGTTGAGCAGGAGCTGCGCATAGAGCACCCAGACGCCCAGGGTGCAGCACTGGGCAAAGAGCGTGAGAACCTGGGAATTGTCTTTCAACCACTGGAACATGGGAGCACTTCGCTGAACGGAATGACCATCGGAAATACCGTTCGGGTTCCAGGTTCCACCGCTTCGCTGACCAAAGGGCGGCGCTGAGAACATCGCCACAGCTCGAGCGTCCAAGCCTGAGAGGTCATCACGCCAAGGAAAATCGCCATGCTGCGTCTCTCGCTTCTCTGCTGCACCACCCTGCTGAGCACCGCCGTGCTGGCCGAACCCCTGTCCTGCGATCAGCTCAAGGCCGACATCGAGGTCAAGATCCAGTCGGCCGGGGTGACCGCCTATACCCTCGAAGCCGTCCCCAACGCCGAGGTGCGCGATCCCAACATGGTGGTGGGCAGCTGCGCCAACGGGACCTACAAGATCCTCTACCAGCGCAACGACTGAACCCCCGGACCGGGAGACAGACCGTTCATCCGCTGGATGCTTGTACAGTTCCGCTTGGCTTAGTACTGTTTGCGCATACAGTATTTAGCCAAGAGGGTAATGCCATGTCGCCGTTCGCCCGGATTCGCCAAGCTCTGTCCCTTGCCCAGCCCGCGCCGCGCTGGATGGAACGCGAGGATTTCCTGCGCATGAGTCGCCAGCTGCGCGAGCAGAAGGGTCGCCCGCTGACGGTCCGCACCAAGGATCGCAGCCAGGACGACTGGCTCAGCGTGCCTGCCTAATAGCCCTTCGCCTGACCGTGCCGGCCGCTCTGCCAGTCGTGGTCAGAAGGGCGAGCAGATGCCGCGCTCGGAGCTCACCAGTTCGCGCGGGCCGTCGTAGAGGGTGATCTGGCCCTGGCCAAAGGTGTTCTCGGCCTCCAGGCGATAGCGCCTGCCGGCCTGGAAGTCCGGATAGTCCAGTTCCAGATAGCACTGGATCTGCAGCGGTTCGCGCCAGCCGAAGCGCGAACCGAAGCCACCGCCGCCATAGAGTTCGTAGCGATAGCTCACCTTGAGGCTGTGGCTGCCGGGGGTGAGCTGGAAGTAGCGGCCATCGTCGAGACGCTTGCCGTCCTGGGCCTCGGCCAGCAGCGAGGCGCCCACCGCGGGTTCGCGCAGCACCAGATCGACCCACGCCTGGTGGGGATCCTTGGGGGGCAGCGGCGTGGTGCAGCCGCCGAGCACGAGCAGCAGGGGGACCAGCAGGCGCAGACGCATGGACGGCGACTCGCGACAGGGAGATCAGCCGAGTCTACACGTCGCCGCAACGACTGGCAGTGCTACGCGCCACTTCCTGGTTGCGCTCGTCATAGAGGCGCGCCCAGGGCCGCCAGCCGGTCTGGCCGGCTTCCAGGCGATAGCGCTCGCCCGCGGCGAAGGCCTTGTAGTTGAGGGTCACCAGGCAGGTGCGCGCCAGCGGATCGGCCACCTGGGCGCCGATGTTGGTGGGCTGCACCTCGAACTGGTAGCGTACCTGCAGATCGTGGCTCCCCGGCCAGACCTGGAAGTAGCGCCTGTCTTCGAGATCCTTGCGGTCGGCGCGCAGGGCTTCCAGCTTGGCCTTGCCGTCGCTGTCCAGATCGATCCAGGCCTGCGCCGGATCCGGCTTGGGCAACGGCCACAGGGAACAGCCACCTAGGAACAGTACAGGCAACAGCAGGCACAGTCTACGCATGACGGCTACAACTCCGGGCAGGGAAGGGCGCGCCACCCAGCCAGGCACCCTGCCTGCGCAACGCACGAGCCGCTGGCTGGCGCTGCTGTCCCTCGTGATCGGACTGAGCGGTTGTACCTCGGTCGGGTACTACGGTCAGATGGTACAGGGCCAATGGGCGCTGATCCGTGATCGCGAGCCCATTGCGACGGTCGTCGCAGATCCCGCGCGACCCGCCGTCCTGCGCAAACGCCTGGCTGCCGCGGCGGCGGCCCGCCGCTTCGCCAGTGCCGAGCTGGCCCTGCCCGACAACGCCAGCTATCGCAGTTTCGTCGAACTCAGGCGGCCCTTCGTGCTGTGGAACGTCTTCGCCACCGCCGAATTCTCCACCCGGCCCACCACCCACTGCTTTCCCATCGCCGGTTGCGTGGCCTATCGCGGCTACTACCAGGAAGCCCGGGCGCGGGCCGAGGCGCAGCGGCTGCAGGCCGAGGGCCAGGACACCTATGTCGGTGGCGTGCCGGCCTATTCGACGCTGGGCTGGTTCAGCGATCCCCTGCTCAGCAGCATGCTGCGCTGGGACGACGATCAGGTGGCGGCGACGATCTTCCACGAGCTGGCGCACCAGCGCTTCTATCTGCCCGGTGATACCGCCTTCAACGAGTCCTATGCCACCTTCGTCGAGGGCGAAGGCCTGCGGCAATGGCGCGCCAGTCGCGGGCTGCCGCCACCGGACGCGGGGCGCGAAGCCCGCTACCAGCAATTCCGCGCCCTGCTGCTGACCACCCGCGCCGACCTGGCCCGGCTCTATGCCCAGCCATTGGCGGCCGAGGCCAAGCGCGCGGCCAAGGCCCGCCGCTTCGCGCAGTTGCGCAGCGATTACCAGCGGCTGCGCGCCACCCCGGCCTGGCGGGACGACCGCCGCTTCGATGGCTGGATGCAGCAGCCGCTGAACAATGCGCGGCTGGTGCCCTATGGCCTGTACGAACAGTGGGTGCCGGCCTTTGCCGCCCTCTATCGGCAGCACCCGGGCAACTGGCCGGCCTTCTTTAATCGGGTCCGGCTGCTGGGCGAGCGCCCGGCGGCCGAGCGCGAGCAGGCGCTCAGGGCGCTGCTCGGGCCGGAGACAGGCCCCCAGTCCTAGCGCGGTGCCCGCCAGTTGGACCAGGCGGCGACCAGACCCAGAGCAGCCGCCAGAGCCAGTCCCAGCCGCGGGGCCAGGCTGCCATCCAGATGCAGCAGCAGCGCCAGGGCCGCGGCGCCCAGGGCCATGCCGGTCTGCCGCGCCGTGGCCTGGACACCGCCGGTGGCGCCATTGCGACCGGCCGGGGCGGCGGTCAGCATGATCCTGTTGTTGGGCACTTGGAAGAAGCCGAAGCCGATGCCGCCCACGATCAGGCAGGGAATCAGCAGGGCGGTCGAGCGCTCCAGCGGCATGATCGCCGCCGCGGCCAGCCCCAGGGCGATGCCCAGGCCGCCGAGCATGCACAGGCGCTGCGGCGGGTGGCGGTCGGCCAGGTGCCCGGCCACCTGCGCCGAGACGGCCACGGTGAGCGGCCAGGCCAGCATCAGCAGGGCCACCTGCAACGGCACCAGTCCAAGCTGGTGCTGCAGATAGAAGGGCAGGGCGAGAAAGCAGAGCATCTGCGCGGCAAAGGAGCAGACCGAGGCCAGCACCGAGTGGCGCATGGCCGGCAGCCCCAGCAGATCGACCGGCAACAGCGGCGCCGGCAGACCGCGCTCGCGGCGCACCAGCAGCACTAGGCTGGCGGCGGCCAGCAGCAGCAGGCCCACGCCCTGCGCCGGCGCGGCGCCGAGGCGCTCCAGACCGCCGATGCCGGCGCAGAACAGCAGGGCGTTGAGCAGCACGCTGAGGGGATCGAGGCGGCGCTGCGCACGGGGGCTGTCGGGCAGGTTGTGCACCAGCAGCGCGATCAGCACCGCCACCGGCACATTGACGGCGAACAGCCAGGGCCAGCCACCCAGGGCCAGGATGGCGGCGCCCAGGCTGGGTGCAGCGGCCGACCCCAGAGCCACGCAGAGGGCATTGATGGCGATGCCACGCCCGAGGCGATCGCGCGGATAGGAGAGGCGGACGATACCGGCGCTGACGCACATGATGGCGGCGGCGCCCACCCCCTGCAGCGCCCGCGCAGCCACCAGGCTGGCGAGATCCGGCGCCAGGGCGCAGCCCAGGGAGGCCAGGCCGAAGATCCCGACCCCGGCGGCGAAGACCGGCCGCAGACCGTGACGCTCGGCCACCGCGGCCAGGGGAAACAGCAGGGCCACCAGACTCAGCTGATAGGCGCTGACGATCCAGACCGCCGCCGCCGCCGAGACGTCCAGGGCCTCGGCGATGCTGGGCAGCGCCAGGTTGGCGATGCCGCTGTCCAGCACCGTCATGCTGATGGCCAGCAGCAGGGCGGCCACGGCGCGATAGCGGCGGGGCAGGGGCAGGCCGTCGGTGACGGCGGTGGCGGTGCTCAATCCTCGACCTTCACGTGCTGGTCGCTCTCGCCGAGCTTCCAGTAGCCGGCCGCCTTGACCCAGTCTCGTGGCAGTCCCTTGGCCAACAGCGCCTGGCGCGCGGCGCGGGCTTGCGTGGCCTCGCCGGCGATCCAGGCGTAGCCTTCGCCTGCCGGCAGCTCCAGCTGTTCCAGGGCCTGCACCAGGGCCTCGGCCGCGGTCTCGCGATAGACCCAGCGGATCTCGGCGGCCGCAGCCGTCGGCAGGGCGATCTCCAGGCCCGGACGGGCCACTTCGGCAACGACTACTACCCGGACGCCGGCTGCCAGCTGCTCCAGGCGGCGAGCGATGGCGGGCAGGGCGGTCTCGTCGCCGGCCAGCAGGTACCAGTCGAAATCCTCGGGCGGCACCAGAGCGCCCTTGGGTCCACCGATGATCAGCTCGGCACCCGGCTGCGCCTGGCGCGCCCAGGTGGTCAGCACCCCGGCTTCATGCAGGTAGAAGTCGATGGCCAGTTCGCCACGGGCGGCATCGTAGAGGCGCGGCGTGTAGTGACGGCCCGCCAGCTGTTCGGGGCTGGCGGCGCGAATCGGCGTGGTGTCGGCGGGGACGAAGAGCTTCACGTGCTCGTCGAAGGCCGCGCTCTGGAAATCGGCCAGATCGCTGCCGCCAAAGGTCAGGCGCAGCAGGTCGCCACCGAGTTCTTCGCGGCGGACGACGGTTGCCCAGCGACGCTTGAGGTCGAAGCGCACGCGCTGGAAAAGGTGAGGGGCACTGGCATCGCCCTCGCGGTTGTGAAAAGATGTCGCCATTGCGGAGGTACCATTCATTGAGGTTCCTCACTATATTCGAGGTAAGCAGCTTTCATGTCAACCGCCGCCGCCATTGCCGAAGCCCTGATGGATCTGAAACGGCAGATGCGCCAACAACTGGATGAGACCCTCAAGGCCTCCGGACTTTCCTTTGCCCGCTACAAGGTGCTCAAGGTGCTGGAACGCCTGGGCCCCTGCCGTCCGGGCGAGGTCGCCGAACAGCTGCGCCATGCGCCGCGCACCTTGACCGATGCCTTCGATGCCCTGGAACGCGACGGCCTGGTCCGGCGCGAGCCCCATCCCCAGGATCGCCGGGCGCTGCTGGTCCATCTCACGGATCAGGGCCGCCAGGCGCTGGACCAGGCCCAGGTGCCGCGCACCCAGGCCCTGGAAGCGGTCTTCGCGCCGCTGGACGCCACCGAGCAGGCGCAGTTGCTGGCCTATCTGGAGCGGGTGCGGATCCGCAATTGAGCGGCGGGCGAACTCCGCAGCGGTCGTCGCGCTCGAAAGAAGGACCCTACCGAGGAGAGCCCTTCATGAGCGACCAGCGTTCCGATGCCCATCTGGGCAAGACCCCACCCAACGAACCCGCGCTCGACGAAGCCGGACGGCCGGTGGACGTGGTGAAAAAGGACATGGAACAGCCGGCATCGACGCCGACCGATGGCATCGACAAGGTCATCACGCCCACCGATATCAAGACCAAGGAGCAGGAAGCCGAGGAGATCAGGCGCAAGACCGCCGAGGTCGAGCGCAAGCTGGAACGCTGATGCTCCACGTGGAACCTCGGGCCAGCCGGGGCTGCCACGCGCCAGCGGCCCTGGCCGGTCATAGTTCGTACCAGGGCCCGTCATAGCGATTTTGAACGGGTCAAAAGCAGGTGGGCGCTTTAGCCTGGACGAGGATCATCTCCCTTCAGCGTCAGGAGCCCTCTTGGACCAGATCACCTTCATCGAGCAACTCGCCCGCGAGGGCTTCCAGCCGCCGGTACTGGTCGAGCGCGAGGCCCTCGGCCGCCTGGACTCCCATGCTCATCCCTTCGAAGCCAAGGCGCTGGTCGTCCAGGGCGACTTGCACATCCGCACGGTCACGGGCGAGCGCCACTATGGCGTTGGCGAGGTCTTCCACCTGGCCGCCCACGAGCCGCATTCGGAGCGCTTCGGTGCCGAGGGCGTGCGCTATCTGGCAGGTCGGCGCCCGGCCTAGCCTTCGCTGTCGTTCTTCTCGATGTCCTTGCGCTGGCGATTGAGGATCATGCAGCCATAGATGCCGCCGCCCAGCAGCAACACGGCGAGGATGGAAAAAAGGGTCATGAAGAGGGAGTCGTTCATCGTGCTCTCCGAAAGCGAGGTCGGAGCAGTCTAGCGATTCGGCCTGTCGCTGCGAACGGCCTTTATGACGCGGTGTTGCCGATGCCAGGCGGCACCGGCAGGCACCTCAGAACCTTAGCCTTCGAGCGTGGCGTTCAGGTTGATCTTGGCGCCCTTGAGCACCTTGGACACCGGGCAGCCTTCCTTCGCCTGGTTGGCGATGGTGGTGAACTGCTCCTGGGTGGCACCGGGGATCTTGGCCTTCATGGTCAGATCGATGGTGGTGATCTCGAAGCCGTCGCCGACCTTGTCCAGGGTCACGTCGGCCTTGGTCTCGATGCGCTCGGGGGTCAGACCGTTCTGGCCCAGCAGCATGGAAAAGGCCATGGAGAAGCAACCGGCATGGGCCGCGCCGATCAGTTCCTCGGGATTGGTACCCGGGGTGTCTTCGAAACGGGTGTTGAAGCCGTAGGCATTGTCCTTGAGCGCGCCGCTCTCGGTGGAGATATGGCCCTTGCCATCCTTCAGACCGCCTTGCCAGACCGCGGAAGCATATTTCTTCATGGAGCGTCTCCGGTTGTGGATGAGAATTCATCTAGAACCACACGGCAGCCGGTAAGTTCGTTGCAGTCGATCCGGGACCCGCGTGGTCAACCTTTTTCGACCATCCCTGGAGGCCCCCATGAACTATCGCAATCTAGGCCGCACCGGTCTGAAGATCTCGCCCCTCTGCCTCGGCTGCATGACCTATGGCGTCCCGGAGCGCGGCAATCACCCCTGGACCCTGCCGGAAGACCAGAGCCAGCCGCTGCTGAAGAAGGCGCTGGATCTCGGGATCAACTTCTTCGACACCGCCAACAGCTACTCCGACGGCACCAGCGAAGAGATCGTCGGCCGCTTTCTCAAGGCCAACGCCGTGCGCGAGGAGATCGTGCTGGCGACCAAGGTGTACTTCCCGCTGCGCGACAAGCCCAATGTCGGCGGCCTGTCGCGCAAGGCCATCTTCGCCGCCATCGACGCCAGCCTGCAGCGGCTAGGCACCGACTATGTCGACCTCTACCAGATCCACCGCTGGGACTATCACACCCCCATCGAGGAGACCCTCGAAGCCCTGCATGACGTGGTCAAGGCGGGCAAGGCGCTGCACATCGGTGCGAGCAGCATGTATGCCTGGCAATTCGCCAAGGCGCTGCACACGGCGGAACGCCATGGCTGGACAAAATTCGCCACCATGCAGAACCACCTCAATCTGCTCAATCGCGAAGAGGAGCGGGAGATGCTGCCGCTGTGCCGCGACGCCGGCATCGGCGTGATCCCCTGGAGTCCGCTGGCCCGCGGCCGCCTGACCCGCGACTGGGACGCCAGCACCGCGCGCACCGAAAGCGATGCCTTCGGCAAGACGCTCTATACCGCCAGTGAGGAATCCGATCGGCAGATCGTCGCCGCCGTGGCGCGCATCGCCGAAGCCCGTGGCGTCCCTCGTGCCCAGGTGGCCCTGGCCTGGCTGCTGCAGAAGCCAGGGATCGACGCACCCATCGTCGGGGCGTCCAAGCCGCAGCATCTGGAGGATGCGGTGGCGGCGCTGGAGCTGCGCCTGAGCGAAGAAGAGATCGGTGCCCTGGAAGCGCCCTATGTGCCGCATCCGGTGGTGGGGTTCAGCTGAGGCGGGGGCTTGCCCTCACCCCGGCCCTCTCCCAGAGGGAGAGGGGGAAGACCGGGATGGCGCGGAGAATGAGTTCCGGCGCTCAAGCTGTCACGAAGCTTGATCTCTGGGCTCTAGCTCCCCTCTCCCTCGGGGAGAGGGGCCGGGGGTGAGGGCCCCTTCACCCCGACCTCGACTTTTCAGACTGCCACTGCCCACGCGCGAGAAGTCGCTAGCTCCCCTCTCCCTGACGGACAGGGGCCTGGGGTGAGGGCGACCGGATTCAGGCGAACTGCTCGGCGATCTGGCGTTCGGCGCTGGCCAGGGCCGCGCTCTTGGCTTCGTCGCCATAGGCCAGGCCTTCGGCATACACGGTCTGAACATCGGTGATGCCGAGAAAGCTCAAAACCAGCTTCAGATAGTCCGCATGGGCCAGTCCAGTCGGCTTGCCGGCATGGATGCCGCCCGCGGTAGCGACGATGATCGCCTTCTTGCCTTCACAGAGACCCACCGGACCGGCTTCGCTGTAGCGGAAGGTGGTGCCGGCCACAGTGATGCGGTCGATCCAGGCCTTGAGCTGGGTCGGGATGGTGAAGTTGTACATGGGCGCGCCCAGTACCAGGACATCGGCGGCGAGGAATTCCTGCAGGGCGCGGGCGTTGCGCTCGGCTTCGTCGCGCTGTTCGGCGCTGCGCTGCTCGGCCGGGGTAGCGCCGGCGGTCAGGCTGGCGGCGGAGAAGTCGCCCAGGGCATCGTGGGCGAGGTCATGGTAGCTGACCTCCAGTCCGGGCGTAGCGGCCTCGAGGGCGGCGACTACCTTGGCGGTCAGGGCACGGGAGGCGGAATGATCACCGAGGATGCTGGAATCGATGTGCAAGAGTTTCATGTGCGGTAGTCCTGTAGGGTTCGACGCGATGAGCCCAGACTACCGATAAGACGATCGGCTGATTAGTCGCCTAGAATGCGATGCTTCGTCCCATGGATAGGACAATCGTCCATGCAAGACCTCAATGATCTCGCCTACTTCGCCAAGGTGGTGGAAGCCGGGGGCTTCGCCGCCGCCGGGCGGCTGCTGGGCATTCCCAAGTCGCGGCTGTCCCGACGGATCGCCGAGCTGGAGACGCGCCTGGGCGCGCGGCTGCTGCAACGCACCACCCGTACCCTGACCCTGACCACCCTCGGCGAGCGCTACCTGGTGCACTGCCAGGCGCTGCTGCGCGAGGCGGAGAGCGCCGCCGAGACGGCGGCCAGCCTGTCCAGCGAACCGCGCGGCCCGCTGCGCGTGTCCTGCCCGGTGGCCCTGGCGCAGCAGTACCTGCCGGAGGTGGTGACGCAGTTCCTCGCGCGTTATCCCCAGGTGCAGCTGGACATGCTGCTGGTCAATCGGCGGGTGGACATCATCAACGAAGGGGTGGACGTCGCCCTGCGCGTGCGGGACCTCGCCGACGAGGAGCCGGGGCTGGTGGTGCGGCGGTTGCGTCAGGCCGCGGTGGTGCTGGTGGCGACTCCCGAATTGCTCGCCGGCCGGTCCCTGGATACACCGGAAGCCCTGCTGGGCCTGCCGCTGCTCGGCGCGCTCGAAGTGGATCGCAAGGTGCATCTGCGTCTGGTGGGCCCCCAGGGCGAACGGCGCGAACTGGTCCTGGAGGCCCGGTTGGGCATCGACGACTTCGGTGTCCGCAAGACCGCCGCCCTGGCCGGTCTCGGCTACACGGTGCTGCCGCTGATCTACTGCCAGGCCGAGCTGGCCGCAGGCCGCCTGCAGCGCCTGTTGCCGGACTGGTCCATCCCCGGCGGCCATCTGCAGGCCGCCTACGCCCACCGTCGCGGCCAACTGCCGGCCGTGCGAGCCTGGCTGGAGCATCTGGAGGCCAGTCTCCAGACGCACGACGGGGCGCCGGTCTAGCATAGGACTGTCCAGTCCTTATTCGGTCTGTATTTGGTTCTCTGATGTGCCACTGGTAGTCTGATGGGCAATCTATTACTGCCTGGGTCATCTCCGTCGGGAAACCCGGGCATTCGGCCCAGGAGGACATCCGATGAAAACCGAAACCATCAGCTACTTGAAGCGCCATGCGGCCAATCTGGATCTCGACGAGCCCATGATCGTTACTCAGAACGGGGTACCGGCCTATGTCGTCGAGTCCTATGCGGAGCGCCAGCGCCGCGACGAGGCCATTGCCCTGGTCAAGTTGCTGGCCATGAGCTCGCGTGAGGATGACGAGGGACAGCATCAAACCGCTGCGCAGATCAAGGATCGCCTGGCTGGGCGTTTCTCAGGAGCGTGAATGAACGTGACGCTACGGTTTACCGAGTGCGCCACCCTGAGTTTGGAAGATCAGATCCATCATCTGGCCGATCACACCAGCCAGCAGAATGCGCTCGCCAGGGTTATCGGGTTGATCGAAGCCGTCGAGAGCCAGCTGCCAGCAGCGCCCCTGGCTTTTCCCGTCAGCCGCCAGGCCAGTGAATTGGGCGTACTGCATTACCGTGAATTCAATCATGACGGTTTCCGGGTCTTCTACGAGATCAAGGCTACGGAACAGGCGGTGGTCGTGCTGCTGGTACTCAGGCAGAAGCAGAGCGTGGAAAAGGCGCTGATCCGCTACTGCCTGTTGCGCTAGACCACCGTCGCCCAGGCCGAGGCGAGCAGCAGCGCCGCCATCCCCAGGTTGAAGCCGCGCCAGGCGCGGGTCGATTTCAAACCATGCGCCGCGACCCGGCCGAGCAGGGCCCAGAGGCCCAGGCAGGGTACGGACACCAGCAGGAACACCAGGGCCAGCACCAGCACCTGGTGCCAGAGATCGGCACCGGGTTCGGCATAGACGGTCACCACCGCCAGCGCCATGCTCCAGCTCTTGGGGTTGAGCACCTGCAATCCGGCGGTGCCGCCGAAACCCAGGCGGGCACTGTCGTCCGCCACCGCGGGCGCCCCGGCGCGGGCCAGTTGCCAGGCCAGCCAGCTCAGCCAGAGCACCCCGGCCCAGGCCAGGGCGCGCTGCCAGTCGGGGTGTTGCGCCAGGGTCTGGCCGAGTCCGAAACCCACCACCAGCACCAGGGCCACCGCGCCCAGGCTGCCGCCCAGCACCAGCGGCAGGCTGGCCCGGGCGCCATGGCGCGCGCTGTGGCCGAGGATGAGCACATTGGTCGGCCCCGGGGTGATGGAGGCGACCAGGGCGAACAGCAGAAAGGGCAGCAGGGACATGGAAGACTCCCGAGAGGACTGAGCCACCAGGGTCGCAAGCCTTGCCGCTAGCGGTCTGGAAGATTCGAGCAGCGCGCGCGATAGGCCGCCGGGGTCAGGCCATAGGCGCGGCGGAACCAGCGCCCCAGGTGACTCTGATCGGCGAAGCCCAGGGCGGCCGCGGTCTCCGCCGGCGACAGACCATCGGCCAGCAGGCGGCGTGCCCGCGCCAGCCGCAGCTGCACCAGATAGGCATGGGGCGCCAGGCCGAAGGCGGCCTTGAAGGCGCGAGTCAGGCGGAATCTGTCCACCCCGGCGGCCCGGGCCAGTTCTTCCAGGCCGATATCTTCGTGGTGATGGGCATGCAGGAAGTCCCGCGCGCGCAGGGCCACCTGGGGCAGCCGCGGATCGCCGGCCTGGGGCGCGCGCCATTGCAGTTGCGGCAGGAGGCGCAGCAGCAGGGCATCCAGCGCGCTCTGGCGGACGATGCGCAATTCCGGACGACTCAGGACCTCATGGGCCCAAGCCACGGCGCGATGCAGCTCGGCCTGTTCCACCAGGGTTCGGGCGAAGCCGGGTTCGCCCAGGGGCCGGCCGTCGCCATGCAAGCCCTGCAGCTCGCGCGCCAGCCACTGGGGATCGAGATAGAGCATGGAATAGGTGAAGCCCTCGGCCTCCGGCGCCTGGCCATCGTGCAGTTCGCCGGGCTCGAGCAGAAAGACCTGGCCGGGGGTGCTCAGGTCGCGCTGGCCGCGACAGTGGAATTGCTGCAGGCCCTGCTCGGTGTAGCCCACCAGATAGGCGTCGTGCCAGTGCGGGTCATAGGCATGGCCCTCGAAATGGGCGCGCAGGGTCTCGATGCCGGTCTCGGCGTCCTGCTGCAGCTGGATCCAGTGATCGTCGGCCATGGCGAGAGAAGGGGGCTTTCGGGCCTTTCAGTCTAGTTACTGACCTGATGTCGGTCTGGAAGATTCGTGCAGCCCTAGCGTCCCAACCGCGCGGGCAGCTCCCGTGCCAGGTGGCGGATCAGTTCCGACAATCGGCGCGGCACGTGGCGCTGCTGGCGGTGCACCGCATAGATGGCCGCCGCCGATGCCTCGTGATCGGTCAGCAGCGGCACCAGGGCGCCGCTGGCGATCAGCTCGGCCACGTCCCATTCCGATCTCAGGATCAGCCCGTGGCCCTCCAGCGCCAGACGCACCACCACCTCGCCATCGTTGCTGCTCAGGCTGCCGCGGACCTTCTGGGCGAAATGCTGGCCGCCCTTGGTGAAGCGCCAGACGGCGTAGTCGCCGGCGTCCTGGCGCAGCACCAGGCAGTTGTGGTGCGCCAGGTCGGCCACGCTTTCCGGCACGCCGGCCCGGGCCAGGTAGCTGGGGGCGGCGCAGAGCAGGCGGCGGTTGTCCAGCAGGCGATGGGCGATGACCCGGGCGTCCGGCGGCTCGCCGACGCGGATGTCCAGGTCGAAGGGGCCGTCCAGCAGATTCACCGGATGACTGGAAAGGTGCAGGTTGAGCTCCAGCTCGGGATGACGGCGGGCGAAGTCCGACAGCAACGGCGCCAAGTGGCGGCGGCCGAAGCCAAAGGTGGCGTTGAGATTGAGCGTGCCACTCAGGGGCGCATCGGGTCGGCCAACCGCGGCCTCGAGATCCTCCAGCTGAGTCAGCAGCGGACGGGCGCCTTCCAGATAGCGCAGGCCTTCCGGGGTCAGGTCCAGGCGTCGCGTGGTGCGGCGGATCAGCTGCACGCCCAGCCGGCGCTCCAGGGCGGTGAGTCTCTTGCTGACGGCCGCCAGCGACAGGCCCAGTTCCCGGGCGGCGGCGGTCAGGCTGGGGTGGCCAGCCAGGCGGACAAAGAAGGCGAGGTCATCGGCGGACAAGATTCTTGATCCCAGGTTAAGAATGGCTTTCCCTGTGGCGGGATTGTACGCCCCTGGCGCAGGACTACACTGGGTCCATCTCACCCAGACTGCCGGAGAACGTCCATGCAAGCGTCCAAGCCCCACAAGATCGCGGTCATCGCCGGAGACGGCATCGGCAAGGAAGTCATGCCCGAAGGCATCCGCGTGCTGGACGCCGCCGCCCGCCGCTTCGGACTCTCGCTGCAGTGGGACCACTTCGACTTCGCCAGCGCCGAGTACTACCAGGCCCATGGCAAGATGCTGCCGGACGACTGGTTCGAGACCCTCAAGGACTACGACGCCCTCTATTTCGGCGCCGTCGGTTGGCCGGACGTGGTACCCGACCACATTTCCCTCTGGGGCTCGCTGCTGCAATTTCGCCGCCGCTTCGACCAGTACGTCAACCTGCGGCCCTGCCGGCTGATGCCCGGGGTCAAGGCGCCCCTGGCCAATCGTCAGCCGGGCGACATCGACTTCTATGTGGTGCGCGAGAACACCGAAGGGGAGTATTCCAGCGTCGGCGGCATCATGTTCGAGGGCACCGAACGCGAGGTGGTGATCCAGGAAACGGTGATGACCCGTCACGGCACCGACCGCATCCTCAAGTTCGCCTTCGACCTGGCCCAGCAGCGGCCGCGCCAGAAGCTGACCTCTGCCACCAAATCCAACGGCATCGCCATCACCATGCCCTGGTGGGACAAGCGCGTGGAAGAGATGGGCAAGGCCTATCCGGACGTGGCGGTGGACAAGTTCCACATCGACATCCTCACCGCCAACTTCGTCCTGCACCCGGACTGGTTCGACGTGGTGGTGGCCAGCAACCTGTTCGGCGACATCCTCTCCGACCTGGGCCCGGCCTGTACCGGCACCATCGGCATCGCGCCCTCGGCCAACATCAATCCGGAACGCACCTTCCCCAGCCTGTTCGAGCCGGTACACGGCTCGGCGCCGGACATCGCCGGGCGGGGCATCGCCAATCCCATCGGCCAGATCTGGTGCGGCGCCATGATGCTGGAGCACCTCGGCCATGCCGACGCCGGCGCTGCCGTGGTGGCGGCCATCGAGGCGGTGCTGCGCCAGGGGCCCGAGCAGGCACCCCTGACCCGCGACCTCGGCGGTCAGGGCACCACCGAAAGCCTGGGGCAGGCCATCGCCGCGGCCCTGGCCTGAAATGGACGGCCTCTTCGCGGGATTCGAACAGCGGCAGCTGAGCGTCAACGGCGTCGAGCTCAATTGCCGCGTCGGCGGTCAGGGCCCGGCGCTGCTGCTGCTCCACGGTCATCCGCAGACACTTGTCATGTGGCACAAGGTAGCGCCGCGTCTGGCCGAGCGCTTCACCCTGGTGGCCGCCGATCTGCGCGGCTATGGCGACAGCGCCAAGCCGGAGGCGGGTGCCGAGGCGTACAGCAAGCGTACCCTGGCGCGGGACAACGTCGAGCTGATGCGCCGGCTGGGCCATGAGCGCTTCGCCGTGCTGGCCCACGACCGCGGCGCCCGGGTCGCCCATCGCCTGGCGCTGGATCATCCCGCGGCGGTGGAGCGGCTGCTGCTGCTGGATATCGCGCCGACCCTGGCCATGTATCGGCAGACCGATGAGGCCTTCGCCCGCGCCTACTGGCACTGGTTCTTTCTGATCCGCCCGGCGCCGCTGCCGGAGCGGTTGATCGAAGCCGATCCGGAAGGCTATCTCAAGGGCGTGATGGGTACCCGCAGCGCTGGCCTGGCGCCCTTTCCGCCGGAGGTGCTGGCCGAATACCTGCGCTGCCTGAGCCTGCCCGGCACTGCCCGTGGTATCTGCGAGGACTATCGCGCCAGCGCCGGGATCGACCTGGCGCATGACCAGGCCGATCTGGATGCCGGGCGCCGGCTGGAATTGCCATTACGCATACTCTGGGGTGCGGAAGGCACCGTGGGGCGCTGCTTCGATCCCCTCGCCGAATGGCGCCAGGTGGCCACCCAGGTCAGCGGCCGCGCCTTGCCGGGCGGGCATTACCTGGCGGAAGAGCTACCGGATCTGGTGGTAGAGGAGGCCCTGGCCTTCTTTGGTTGACGCGGTGACTGCAAAGGAGTGTTGCATCATCTGGCTGTAACAAAGTGTGACGTTATCGAGGTCGAGCGGGTCTATTCGTGAAATTTTCGTGAAAAGAGACCTCGATGAACGCTCCACTCTTCGCTTCCACCTGGCAGTGGCGCCGCCTGGCGCTGTGCCAGGGACTGGCTCTGGGCCTGTTGCTGCTCTGGCTGATTCCGGGTGTGCGCAGCCAGCTGCTGGCCTTCGACGCCGGGTTGTTCCATGCCCTCAACGCGCCCCTGGCCCAGTCCACCGCCTGGCTCTACCTCTGGACCTTCTTCAGCCTGAGACCGGTGGATGCCCTCGTTGGCCTGGTGCTGCTGGCGCTCCTGGTCCGTGGCGGCTGGGCCTATCCGGCCCGGCAGGTGCGCCCGGCGCTGGCGGCCTTCATCGGCCTGCTGGTGATCCTGCTGATCGTGCGAACGCTGTTGACCAAGGGCATCGAAGCCTGGGGTTTGCAGCATTCCAGTCCGTCCGATGTGCTCTCGGGCGCCTATCTGCTCAGCGATCGCTTTCCCGGACTGGAGCACGGCTGGGAATTGAAGGACAGATCCGGCGCCAGCTTTCCCGGCGACCATGCCTCGGTGCTGCTGCTCTGGGCGCTGTTCATGGCGCATTTCACCCGCGGCGGACGCCGGTTGATGGTGGCCGCGCTGGCCGTGCTGTTCATGCTGCCGCGCCTGGTGGCCGGCGCCCACTGGGGCTCGGATGACTATATCGGCGGTCTGGCGCTAGCCCTGGCCGTCATCAGCCTGGGCCTGCATACGCCGCTGGCGGCCGTCTTCGCCCGCCAGGGTGAGCGCCTGCTGACGCCGCCGTTGCGGAGTCTGGGCCGGTTGCCGCTGCTGGGTCGGCTGAGTCTGCTGCGGCCCTAGCGCCTGCTAGCCGCGTGGCTGGGCCAGGGCTGGCAGCAATTGCTGGTCGATGGCCTGGCGCACCGCCGGCAGCAGCGCCGCGCTGCCGGACAGCAATTCCTGGATCAACTGCCGCAAGGCCTGGGCGCGCTCCTGGTTGAGTCCCGTCACCGCCTGGCGGCAGGCCTCGTCCGCGGTGGCCGCGGGCGTTACGTTGAAACCCAGCGCACGCAGGCGGTCGCGGAAGTCGTCCTGGTCGATCAAGTCGGCGATCATCATGGTGCTGCCCTCTCCGGTGGAATGCCTGGATTCTCCCATCGGCGTCGCAGACGGCAAGCCGGGCTGGCGTCGCCGCATAGCCGGATGTCGTTTTTGGAAAGCACCGCGCCCGCCAGCCAGGCAATGTAGGTTTATTACGACGTCATGCCCGGACAATCTGCCGCAGGGTCAAGAGCGACGTTCGCGGTTAGAATGGCGCCTATCAACGACATTTTCCGGTTGTTCGCCACCAGAGCCGAGCAACCCCCGGTTACACACTGAGGCCCATCAGGGCGTTTGAACCTCTTCCGTCTCCAGCGGTTGAGGTTTTTTTTTGTCTTTTGCCAGGTCAGCAGGGGGCAGGGCGCCCAGGTCGCCCGCGAGAAAGCGCTCCAGGGCCTCGCGCAGCGCCTCGGCCCGCCGACCCTGGGCGCGCAGGGCGCCGTGCAGCAGACCGGCGCCTTGCCACAGGCGACCGGGCGTTCCGCCGGCACGCAGGGCGGCGATATAGGCGCGGCCATGGTCGGCCAGGGGATCGCGCCGGGCCACGGCGACAAAGGCCGGCGCCAGTCCACTGCAATCGCTAGCCTCCAGGGGCAGGGCGAGAGACTCCCGGCGCTGCGCCTGGCGAGGCAGATAGACCTCCAGACACGCCCGCCAGTCGGCCGCGCTCAGCAACGGCGCCGCGGCCTGCCGGCGTTCGCTGGGCAGCACCCGCGCGGTCAGCGCCGGATAGATTAGCGCCTGGGCCCGGGGCTGGGCACGCCCTTGCTGCCGCAACGCCAGGCATAGGGCGGCGGCGAGATTGCCGCCGGCACTGTCGCCGGCCACCGCCAGCCGGGTCGGGTCCAGCCCCAGTGTCGGGGCGTGCTGCTGCAGCCAGTCCCAGGCCTGGCGGGCATCGTTCAGAGCGGCGGGATAGGGATGCTCCGGCGCCAGGCGATAGTCCACCAGCAGCACCGCCAGCCCCAGGCGCCGCGCCAGGCGCGCGGCGAGAAAGCCGTGGGAATCCAGGTCACCGAGCATCCAGCCGCCGCCATGCAGATAGAGCAGGGCGGGGCGGTCAGCGGCGGCCTCCTGCGGCGCCACCAGCCGCAACGGCACGTCGCCGGCGCAATGATCGCTGACCGCCAGGCCCTGATAGTCCGCCGGTGCCAGGGCGGCGCAGAGTCGGGCGTAGGCCTGGCGCTGAGCCTGGATATCCGGGTCGGCCGTGGCGAAGGCCTGGCTGGCCGCGACGAAGGCGGCCATGTCCGCCGACAGCGGTGGCTGGCTCATCGTTGCAGCACGCGAATCCGGGAATGCAGTTCGTCTCTGTCGACATAGCAGCCCTGGAAGTGACGCGCGCCGCTGGCAGGGTCGAATTCATCCCTGGCATGCAGGGCGCGTCTGTTGTCGAAACACCACAGCTGACCCGCTTCGAGTCGCTGTCGATAGCGGAAGCGATCGTCGCGCGTCAGGGCGATGAAGCGACGGTAGGCGCGGTAGAGCAGCGGCATGGTGGCGGGCAGGGTGCTGAAGGGGCCACGCAGGAAATTCGCCATGCGGATTTCCGTCACCTCCTGGTTTTCGCCCAGGGCAATGATGGGCGCCTGGTAGCGATAGTCAGAAGACCTGCCCCGATTGCGGAATTCGATGGGCAGGGTGGTGAGGATCTCGAAGGACTGCGGGTCTTCTTCCCTGAGCACTTCCGCCAGTTTGAAACCATCGACGAAGGTGCTGCTGCCGCCGCGTGCGTCGTTGACCAGGCAGTGCAGGAATTGCAGACCGGGTTGCAACTCGCGGGTCGGCAGATCGGTATGCAGCGGGAGGTTGAAGGCGGTATAGGCGTTGCTGTCCGCATCGACCTTGGACTGGACATCGAAGAGCGTGCCGAAATTGCTTTCCCGGATGAAGGAAATGCGTTTCGCCACGGGGACGAGCGCGCCGCTTTCGGTAGGCACGTCGTGGATCAGGGACAGGCCGGTATCTCTCACCATTAGCAGCCAGGCCAGCAGCGCGGTGTCGTCGGCCATTACGTCGGTGTAATGGAAGGCTGGAACAGCCAGGCTGCTGTCCCAGAGCCTTTTCTTCGGCTTCAGCCGTTCCCGTTCAGCGAGGGATTCCTCGTCATAGGCGTGGGCGCGCAACCAACCCGCGTCGTAGGTACTGGCATGCCCGTCTTGCCAGAGGATGTCCAGATTGCCGTCATCCGTGAGGGTCACCCGGGCGGCCTGAATGTCTTCGGGAATATCCAGGATCTCGACGACCTGCTCGCGGGTAACGGAATAGACACAGCGCGAGCAGGGGCAGTTGTCCCTGAGCCAGAGCAGGTGGTAGGGACTGGTTCGGCCGTCCAGCCAAAGCACCGTGACCTGAGTGTCATCCTCCAGGGCGCTGCGTATCGGGCTGATGACCTTGTAGGTACTGAAGTCGGCGATGGCGCTCATGTCAGGGTGACTCCGCTGGATCCTTGGGGTCGTTGGTCATTTTCTCGCGGGCGGCAGGCCGATGACCCGCCCGACGTGCTCCGGCCAGGGTTCGTCCCGCTGCGCCGCCAGCCGGGTCGCCAGCCAGTCGTGCACCGCGGGGGCGAAGGGCGCCGATTTAGGACCGGCTAGGTCCACGTGCAGCAGCAACTGCTCGGAGGCGGCCAGCAGCTCTGTCTCGCCCTCGCGATACAGCCCGAAGTGCAGGTGCAGACGCTTGGCGTCCAGAGCCAGGAATCTCACCCGCACCTCCAGCTGGGCGTCCGCCTTCACCTCGTGCAGGAAGTTGAGATGGCACTCCAGGGTGAACAGCGAGTGCCCGCTGGCGGCGCGGCCGGCGGCGTCCAGGCCCATGGCGTCCATCAGGGCGTCGGTGGCGTGGCTGAAGATCAGCAGGTAGTAGGCGTCGCGCAGATGACCGTTGTAGTCGACCCACTCGGGGGCGACGGTGGTGCTGTGGATCAGCATGACCCTTCTCCTAGTCCCGAATCCCGTGGCGTGTCTTGCAGTCGGCGATGGCCGCCTGCACCGCCAGCAGGCAGTCGTCGCGATAGCGCTCCAGCGCCGCCAGTTCCAGGTCGCCCTGCTGGGCCTGGGTGCCCTCGACCACGGCGTCGATCAGGCCGTCGGTCAGCTCCGGGGCTTCCAGGTAGGTCCAGGGCAGCTTCAGGGCCGGGCCGAATTGCTGCATGAAGTGGCGCATGCCCGCCGGGCCGCCGGCCAGGGTGTAGGTGAGGAAGGTGCCCATGAACGACCAGCGCAGGCCGGCGCCATAGCGGATGGCGTCGTCGATCTCGCCGGTGGTGGCGACGCCGTCGTTGACCAGGTGCAGCGCCTCGCGCCACAGGGCTTCGAGCAGGCGGTCGGCAATGAAGCCGGGCACCTCCTTGCGCACCCGCAGCGGCCGCATGCCCAGCTCGCGATAGAAGGCCTCGGCGCGCTCCAGGTTGGCCGTCGAGGTCTGGCTGCCACCCACCACCTCCACCAGCGGCAGCAGGTAGACGGGGTTGAAGGGATGGCCCACCAGGCAGCGCTCGGGGTGCTGGGCGTCGGCATAGAAGTCACTGGGCAGCAGCCCCGAGGTGCTGGAGCAGATCAGGGCGTCGGGCCGCGCCGCCCGGCTGACCCGGGCATGGAGGTCGCGCTTGAGCTCCAGGCGCTCGGGGGCGCTTTCCTGGATGACGTCGGCGCTGGCCACCGCGGCCTTCAGATCGGTATGGAAACTCAGGCGCTCCAGGCTGGCGCCGGGCGCCAGGCCCTGGGCCTCCAGCGCCGGCCAGGCATTGGCCAGGCGCGTGCGCAGGGCGGCCTCGGCGCCGGGTGCCGGGTCCCAGGCACGGACGTCCAGGCCCCGAGCCAGGGCCCGGGCGATCCAGCCGGCACCGATCACGCCGGTGCCGAGGGCGGCGAAGACGGCGCTCATCGGGCACCTCCCAGCTGCATGCGGTCCCGCCCTTCGGCCGGGCTCAGAGCGCGTCCGCCCAGCCGTTCGATGATCTGGATGACCCGCTCCACCAGGCTGCCGTTGGTGGCGTGGACGCCCCGGTCCAGCCAGAGATTGTCCTCCAGGCCGACGCGGACGTTGCCGCCCAGCAGCATGGCCTGGGCGGCCATGGGCATCTGCATCCGGCCGATGCCGAAGCCGGCCCAGCAGGCGCCCGCCGGCAGGTTGTCGACCATGGCCTTCATGGTGGTGGTGTCGGCCGGGGCGCCCCAGGGAATGCCCAGGCACAGCTGGAACAGCGGATCCTTCAGCAGGCCCTCCTTGAGCAACTGCTTGGCGAACCAGAGGTGGCCGGTGTCGAAGATCTCCAGCTCGGCCTTCACCCCCAGTTCGGTGATGCGCCTGGCCCCGGCGCGCAGTTGCGCGGGGGTGGAGACATAGATGAAGTCGCCGTCGCCGAAGTTGAGGGTGCCGCAATCCAGGGTGCAGATGTCCGGACGCAATTCCTCGACGTGCAGCAGGCGGGTGAGGGGGCCGACCAGGTCCGAGCCGGGGCCGAAGTCGGTGGGCGTCTCGCCCGGGCCGATCTCCAGGTCGCCGCCCATGCCGGCGGTGAGGTTGATGACGATCTCGGTGTCCGCCTCGCGGATGCGCTCAACCACCTCGCGATAGAGCGCCACGTCGCGACTCGGCTTGCCGGTGGCGGGATCGCGCACATGGGCGTGCACCACGGTGGCGCCGGCGCGGGCCGCCTCCAGGGCGGCGGCGGCGATCTGCGCCGGGGTAACGGGGACATGGGGATTGCGGCCTACGGTATCACCGGCGCCGGTCAGGGCGCAGGTGACGATGACATCGGTGTTCATGGGGTCTGTCCTTGGGCGATCAGAGCTTGAGAGCGGCGGGCTGGCCGGTACGGGTGGTCACGCCCTGGAGAAAGGCGTCGAGACGTTGCGGGTTGTCCTTGAGCCAGGCGCGGGCGGCGTCCTTGGGCGCGGTGCGCTCCAGGATGGGCGCCATCACGGCACTGACCTCGGCACTGTCCATGTGCAGATTGCTGAGCAGGCGCTGGACGTTGGCGCAGCGCTGCGGATAGTCGGCGGTGGTCACCACCGAGACCGTGGCCTGGCCTTCGTTGGGGCCGAAGACGTCTTCGCTGCCGGTCAGGTAGCGCATCTTGATCTGCAGGTTCATCGGATGCGGCTTCCAGCCAAAGAAGACGATCCACTCCTTGCGCTTCTCGGCGCGGCGCACGGCGGTGAGCATGCCCGCCTCGCTGGACTCCACCAGCTGGAAGTCCTTGAGGCCGAAACGGTCGGTCTTGATCATCTCGGCGGTGCCGCGGTTGGCGCCGCTGCCCGGCTCGATGCCGTAGATCTTGCCGCCGAGCTTGTCCTTGAAGCGGGCGATGTCGGCAAAGGTCTTCAGGCCCCCCTCGTAGACGTACTCGGGCACCGCATAGGTGGACTGGGCATCGGCCAGCAGCGGCGGAGTGATTACCTTGACCTGCCCCTTGTCGACGAAGGGCTGCACCACCGGCTGCATGGTCGGTTGCCAGTAGCCGAGGAACACATCGAGATTCTTGTCGCCCATGGCCGCCATGATGATCTGCTGGGAGGCGGTGGTCGGCTTCACGCCGTAGCCGAGGCCTTCGAGCATGACCTCGGCCAGGGCGCTGGTGGCGACCACGTCGGTCCAGCCGACGATGCCCATCCGTACCGTCTGGCAGCTGTCGGGATCGGCGGCGCGGGCGCTGCCAAGGGTGGCGGCCAGCAGGCCGCAGGCGAGGAGGGTGGCACTGAGGGTCTTGTTGGGCATGACGAACTCCCTGGGGCGGCGGGCGGGGATGACTGCCGGTTGCCTTCTACCCTAGGCGCCTCGCCCCGCCGCCATGTGCAGCCCGACGACCGGAATTTGCACCCTGGCGACCTTCTTGCTTGCCCAAGCCAACCGTTACCGAGGACGCCCCACCCATGCCGCAGTCCTTTGCCTTTCTCCTGCTGCCCGGCTTTTCCGCCCTGGGCTTCATCGCCACCCTGGAACCCCTGCGGGTGGCCAACCGCTTTCGCCCGGGCAGCTACCGCTGGCGCATCCTCGGTCGCGAGGGCGCGGCGGTGACCGCCAGCAACGGCATGTCGGTCAATGTCGACAGTGGCCTCGATGCCCTGGAAGCGGGCACCACCCTGTTCGTGGTGGCCGGTTTCGAGCCCCTGGCCCATTACGACGACGGCCTCGCCAGCTGGCTGCGCCAGGTCGCCCGCCACGGCCATCCCCTGGGCGGGATCGACACGGGTGCCCTGGTGCTGGCGCGTGCCGGGCTGCTGGACGGCCATAGGATCACCCTGCACTGGGAGGCGGTGGCGGCCTTTCGCGAAGCCTGGCCGCAGCTCGAGGTGACCGGCGAGCTGTTCGAGATCGACCGCGGCCGCATCACCTGCGCCGGCGGCACGGCCAGCCTCGACCTGCTGCTGGAACTGATCGGCCGCAGCCACGGCAGCGAACTGGCGGTGCAGGTCTCCGAGCAATTCGTGCTCGGGCGCATTCGCCCGCCGCGCGAGCACCAGCGGCTGCAGGTGGCGCAGCGCTACGGTATCGCCAATCGCAAGCTGATCCGCGTGGTGGAGCGCATGGAGCGCCACACCGAGACGCCCCTGGGCACCCTGGAACTGGCCGCCGGCATCCAGGTGACCCGCCGCCAGCTGGAGCGGCTGTTCCGCCTCCACCTGCAGACGACCCCCTCCACCTTCTATCTGCAGTTGCGCCTGGACCGGGCCCGCCAGCTGCTGCAGCAGGGGGAGGCCAGCGTGCTGGACGTCGCCCTGGCCTGCGGCTTCGAGTCCGCGTCCTATTTCTCCCGCTGCTACCGCCAGCGCTTCGGCCTGAGTCCGCGGGAAGACCGACCGCACCGGTCGTCGGCGCCGGAGCTTGCGGCGGCGGCTGCCGGCCTGCCGCCGGGGTAGGCCGACCCGCTCACTGACGCTTCTGGTGATACCCCTGTCGTTTTTGCATCCGGTCGGCCAGGACCCCGGGGCTATGCTGGCCTCGAATCGCCGGCACCCGTTCCGGCGCGAGACCAACGCCGGAGCCCGTCATGAATGCCACCGAACTCCACGCCGACAGCATCGTCATCGACGGGCTGATCATCGCCAAGTGGAACCGCGAACTCTTCGAAGACATGCGCAAGGGTGGCCTGACCGCCGCCAACTGCACCGTCTCGGTATGGGAGGGCTTCCAGGCCACGGTCAACAACATCGCCGCGAGCCAGAAGCTGATCCGCGAGTGCAGCGACCTGGTGGTCCAGGTGCGCACCACCGCCGAGATCCGCCAGGCCAAGGCCCAGGGCAAGACCGGCATCCTGTTCGGCTTCCAGAACGCCCATGCCTTCGAAGACCAGATCGGCTACGTCGAGATCTTCAAGCAGCTCGGCGTGGGCATCGTGCAGATGTGCTACAACACCCAGAACCTGGTGGGCACCGGCTGCTACGAGCGTGACGGCGGCCTGTCCGGCTTCGGTCGCGAGATCGTCGCCGAGATGAACCGCGTCGGCATCATGTGCGACCTCTCCCACGTCGGCTCCAAGACCAGCGAGGAAGTCATCCTCGAATCCAAGAGGCCGGTCTGCTACTCCCACTGCCTGCCGTCCGGCCTGAAGGAGCATCCGCGCAACAAGTCGGACGCGGAACTCAAGTTCATCGCCGACCACGGCGGCTTCGTCGGCGTGACCATGTTCGCCCCCTTCCTGGCCAAGGGCATCGACTCGACCATCGACGACTACGCCGAGGCCATCGAGTACGTGATGAACCTGGTGGGTGAAGACTCCATCGGCATCGGTACCGACTTCACCCAGGGCCACGGCCATGACTTCTTCGAGTGGCTGACCCATGACAAGGGCTACGCCCGTCGCCTGACCAACTTCGGCAAGATCGTCAACCCGCTGGGCATCCGCACCGTGGGCGAATTCCCCAACCTGACCGAGACCCTGCTCAAGCGCGGCATGCCCGAGCGCACCGTGCGCAAGGTCATGGGCGAGAACTGGATGCGCATCCTCGGCGAAGTCTGGGGCGAGTAGTGAATACCTCTGGAGCCTACTGCGCACACCGCTAGCGGCGTCGCGTCCTCGCGCCAGGTTCGCCGTACCTCGGTACTGCTCTCACCTGGCGCTGCGGGACTCCTTGCCAGCGGCGCGCTCGCTACGGCTCCACAGGCATTCACCCACACCTTTTTTTAGATACGTATTAGCGAATCGGAGCTCCACACATGGCCAGCCACGCCCCCGAAATGCCCATCCAGGTCGACGACGAAACCGGCGTCTGGACCACCGACGCCTTGCCGATGCTGTACGTACCCCGGCACTTCTTCGTCAACAACCACATGGGTATCGAAGAAGTCCTGGGCGCCGACAAATACGCCGAGATCCTCTACAAGGCCGGCTACAAGTCCGCCTGGCACTGGTGCGAGAAGGAAGCCGAGTGCCATGGCATCCACGGCGCCGCGGTGTTCGAGCACTACATGAAGCGCCTGTCGCAGCGCGGCTGGGGCCTGTTCGAGACCCAGAAGCTGGACCTGGACACCGGCCATGCCGAGGTCAAGCTCAAGCACTCCGCCTTCGTCTACGTCTACGGCAAGGTCAATCGCAAGGTCGACTACATGTTCACCGGCTGGTTCTCCGGCGCCATCGACCAGATCCTGGCCGCCAAGGGCAGTGCCATCCGCACCGTCACCGTCCAGGAATACAGCGGTTCCGAAGAAGGCCATGACGACGGCCTGTTCGTCACCCGGCCGAAGTAACGTCCCGCCCCCGGGTGGCCGCCGACCCGCTCGCCGCCACCCCAGCGACACCCCAGAGCAAGAGCGCGGCTCAAGACCGCGCACCAGCCGATCGAGGAGAAGGTCATGGCCTTCGAAGCAATGTTCCAGCCGATCCAGATCGGCAAGCTCACCATCCGCAACCGCGTACTCTCCACGGCCCACGCCGAGGTCTATGCCACCGATGGCGGCATGACCACCGAGCGCTACGTCAAGTATTACGAAGAGAAGGCCAAGGGCGGCATCGGCCTGGCCATCTGCGGGGGTTCCTCGGTGGTCGCCATCGACAGCCCGCAGCACTGGTGGAGTTCGGTCAACCTGTCCACCGACCGCATCATTCCGCACTTCCAGAATCTGGCCGACGCCATGCACAAGCACGGCGCCAAGATCATGATCCAGATCACCCACATGGGGCGCCGTTCGCGCTGGGACGGCGGCCACTGGCCGACACTGATGTCGCCGTCGGGCATCCGCGAGCCCGTACACCGCGCCACCTGCAAGACCATCGAGCCGGAAGAGATCTGGCGGGTGATCGGCAACTTCGCCCAGGCCGCCCGCCGGGCCAAGGCCGGCGGCCTGGACGGCGTCGAGCTGTCCGCCGTGCACCAGCACATGATCGACCAGTTCTGGTCGCCGCGGGTCAACAAGCGTACCGACGAATGGGGCGGCAGCTTCGAGAACCGCATGAGATTCGGCATGGAGGTGCTCAAGGCCGTGCGTGCCGAGGTCGGTGACGACTTCTGCGTCGGCATGCGCATCACCGGCGACGAATTCCACCCGGACGGTCTGTCCCACGACGACATGAAGCAGATCGCCAAGTACTACAGCGACACCGGCATGCTCGACTTCATCGGCGTGGTCGGCTCGGGGTGCGACACCCACAACACCCTGGCCAACGTCATCCCCAACATGACCTATCCGCCGGAGCCCTTCCTGCACCTGGCCGCGGGCATCAAGGAAGTGGTCAACGTACCGGTGCTGCACGCCCAGAACATCAAGGATCCGAACCAGGCCACCCGTATCCTGGAGGGCGGCTACGTCGACATGGTCGGCATGACCCGCGCCCACATCGCCGATCCGCACCTGATCACCAAGATCAAGATGGGGCAGATCGACCAGATCCGTCAGTGCGTCGGCGCCAACTACTGCATCGACCGCCAGTACAACGGCCTGGACGTGCTGTGCATCCAGAACGCCGCCACCAGCCGCGAATACATGGGCCTGCCGCACATCATCGAGAAGTCCACCGGGCCCAAGCGCAAGGTGGTCATCGTCGGCGGCGGCCCGGCCGGCATGGAGGCCGCGCGCGTCTCGGCCGAGCGCGGCCACGACGTCACCCTGTTCGAGAAGCAGGAGCAACTCGGCGGCCAGATCACCCTGGCCTCTCGCGCTCCGCAGCGCGACCAGATCGCCGGCATCACCCGCTGGTACCAGCTGGAACTGGCGCGCCTGGGCATCGACCTGCGCCTGGGCACCGCCGCCGATCCGGCGACCATCCTCGACCTGCGCCCGGACATCGTCATCCTGGCCAACGGCGGCCATCCCTTCCTGGAACAGGTCGATCACTGGCACGCCGCCGACGGCCTGGTCGTCAGCAGCTGGGACATCCTCTCGGGCAAGGTCGAACCGGGCAAGAACGTGCTGGTGTACGACACCATCTGCGAATTCACCGGCATGTCGGTGGCCGACTACCTGGCCGACAAGGGCGCCCAGGTCGAGATCGTCACCGACGACATCAAGCCGGGCGTGGCCATCGGCGGGACCACCTTCCCGACCTACTACCGCAGCCTCTATCCCAAGGAAGTGATCATGACCGGCGACCTGATGCTGGAAAAGGTCTACGCCGAGGGCGACAAGAAGGTCGCGGTGCTGGAGAACGAATACACCGGCGCCCGCGAAGAGCGCGTGGTCGACCAGATCGTCATCGAGAACGGCGTGCGCCCGGACGAGGGGCTCTACTACGCCCTCAAGGAAGACTCGCGCAACAAGGGCCAGATGGACATCGAGGCGCTGTTCGCCATCGAGCCGCAGCCGGCGCTGGGCGAGACCGGCAACGGTTACCTGCTCTACCGGATCGGCGACTGCGTGGCCCAGCGCAACACCCACGCCGCCATCTACGACGCCCTGCGCCTGTGCAAGGACTTCTAAGACACGCCCCGTGAGGGTTCGCAACGTCCGGTCGGCACGGACAGCCTCCTCTCCCTGAGGGAGAGGGCGGGGGTGAGGGGCCCAGCTGACGCCTTGGCGTCAAAGCGGGCTCTCCATCTCGGCTTTCTCCCCAGGGAGAGGAGGTGATCCGCCGCCACCCGAGGTCCCGTAGGGAGACCCGCAATGCTCAGTACCATCCTCCCCATCCTGCTCTTCGCCGCCCTGGCCCTCACCGTGATCGGTGCCGTGCGCCGCTTCAGCCTCTGGCGACAGGGGCGTCCGGCCGAGGTCGACTGGCTGGGCGGGCTGCTGAAGATGCCGCGGCGCTACCTGGTGGATCTGCACCACGTGGTCGACCGCGACAAGTACATCTCCAAGACCCACGTGGCCACCGCCGGCGGCTTCGTCCTGGCGGCGCTCTTGGCCATCCTGGTGCATGGCTTCGGCCTGCACAGCCGCATCCTCGGCTGGGCGCTGCTGGCGGCCACCGCCTGCATGTTCACCGGCGCCCTGTTCGTCGCCAGGCGCCGCCGCAATCCGCCGGCGCGGCTGTCCAAGGGCCCCTGGATGCGCCTGCCCAAGAGTCTGCTGGCCTTTGCCGCGAGCTTCTTCATCGCCACCCTGCCGGTCGCCGGCATCCTGCCGCCGGACTTCGGCGGCTGGCTGTTGGCCGCGGTGCTGGCGGTGGGCGTGGCCTGGGGCGTGTCCGAACTGTTCCTCGGCATGACCTGGGGCGGTCCCATCAAGCACGCCTTCGCCGGTGCCCTGCACCTGGCCTGGCACCGTCGCGCCGAGCGCTTCAGCACCCCGCACAACGCCAGCGCCGCCCGCTCCAGCGGTCTCAAGGCGCTGGACCTGCACGATCCCAAGGCGCCGCTGGGGGTGGAAAAACCCGCCGACTTCACCTGGAACCAGCTGCTCGGCTTCGACGCCTGCGTCCAGTGCGGTCGCTGCGAAGCCATGTGCCCGGCCTTCGCCGCCGGCCAGCCGCTCAATCCCAAGAAGCTGATCCAGGACATGGTCGTCGGCCTCAAGGGCGGCAGCGATGCCCGCTACTTCGGCTCGCCCTATCCCGGCAAGCCGGTCGGCGAGCACGCCGGCGGTCCGCACCTGCCGATCGTGGCGCGCCAGGGCAAGGCCCTGGTGGATGCCGAGACCCTCTGGTCCTGCACCACCTGCCGCGCCTGCGTCGAGGAATGCCCGATGATGATCGAGCACGTCGATGCCATCGTCGACATGCGCCGGCACCTGACCCTGGAACGCGGCGAGACGCCGAACAAGGGCGCCGAGGTGCTGGAAAACCTCATCGCCACCGACAACCCCGGCGGCTTCGCCCCCGGTGGCCGCCTGAACTGGGCCGCCGACCTGGACCTGCCGCTGATGAAGGACAAGGGCCAGGCCGAGGTGCTGTTCTGGGTCGGCGACGGTGCCTTCGACATGCGCAACCAGCGCACCTTGCGCGCCTTCGTCAAGGTGCTCAAGGCGGCCAAGGTGGACTTCGCCGTGCTCGGCCTGGAAGAGCGCGACAGTGGTGACGTGGCCCGTCGCCTGGGTGACGAGGCGACCTTCCAGCAACTGGCCAGACGCAACATCGAGACCCTGGGCAAGTATCGCTTCCAGACCATCGTCTCCTGCGATCCGCACAGCTTCCATCTGCTCAAGAACGAATACGGCGCCCTGGGCGGCAACTACCAGGTGCAGCACCACAGCACCTTCATCGAGACCCTGCTCAGCCGCGGCACCCTGCACCTCGGACAGCACGCCCTGGCCGAGCAGGGCGCCACCATCACCTATCACGATCCCTGCTATCTGGGCCGCTACAACGGCGAGTACGAGGCGCCGCGCGCGGTGCTCAAGGCGCTGGGCATCGCGGTCAAGGAGATGGAGCGTTCCGGCTTCCGTTCGCGCTGCTGCGGCGGTGGCGGTGGCGCCCCCATCACAGACATCCCCGGCAAGCAGCGGATCCCCGACATGCGCATGGCCGACATCAAGGAAACCGGCGCCGAGCTGGTGGCCGTGGGTTGCCCCCAGTGCACCCTGATGCTGGAAGGCGTGGTCGCCCCGCGTCCGGAGATCAAGGACATCGCCGAACTGGTGGCCGAGGCCATCGTCGAGGCGCCGGTGGACAGCAAGCCTGCGGCTGCGCGGCGGCCGGTGGCGGAGGCGCTGTCGTGAGTGGGTTTGGTAGCCCCCTCACCCTGGCCCTCTCCCCGAGGGGAGAGGGGATGGCCAGGTGTGCCAGACACGTCCCGGTGTTCACCGCTTTTACCCCCTCTCCCCTCAGGGGAGAGGGCTGGGGTGAGGGGCCCACCGCGCACCTCACCGGCCATTTCCAAACGGAGCGCCCAGCATGAGCATCATCCGTCGCGATCCGCGCCGCGAGTGGATCGCGCGCAACCGTCTGCATCCGCTGCACGCCAGTATCGCCAGCAGCGCCGAGGCCGAAGTCCGCTGGATGGGCCCCAATGGCCTGGTCCGCAAGAATCCCCATGCCGCGGCGGCCGGTTTCGTCGGCCCCCAGGGCGTCAAGCGGATCGATCGCAGCGGCGCCCAGCAGGGCGGCGGCCGCCGTGGCGCCGCCCAGGCGGTGGAAGAACAGCTGCCGCTGCACCGCATCGCCGAGCCGGCCTTCCACATCGCCGTGGTTCCGGACCTGGTCAGCGGTCGCCTGACCGCCCATGACCGCGACCTGCTGGGCCTGGCTCGGCAACTGGCCGGCGCCGAGGGCGCCGTGCTGGCGGTGGTCTTCGGCGAGGTCAAGGAAACCGCCTTCGATACCGCCGGCGTGGATCGCCTGCTGCATCTGGACGGCGAGCAATTCCAGGGCTATGCCCCCGAGCAGCGGGTGCTGGCGCTGCGCGCGGTAGACAATGAACTGCAGCCGCGTCACTGGCTGCTGCCCGACAGCCGCAGCGGTGGCGGCGAACTGGGTCGGCGCCTGGGCGCGGCCCTGCACGAGCGCCCTGCGACCCGCGTCTGGCAGGTCAAGGACGGTCTGGCCACCGGCCGCGCCGGTGCCGGTCGCCAGGATCTGCAGCAGCCGCTGCCGCGCCTGGTGCTGGCCCTGCCGGAGTGCGCGGAGCCGGTCGGCGAGACCCGTCACGAGGTCCTGCCGGTCACCCTCGGCGGCAACATCGCCCGCCACCTGCCGCGCATTGAGGACCTCGGCCCGGTCGCCGTGGACCCTATGCAGATTCCCCTGGGCGAGGCCGAATTCATCCTCTCCGGCGGCAACGGCATCCGCGACTGGGATCTGTTCCACAGCACCGCCGCCATCCTCGGTGCCACCGAAGGCGCCTCGCGGGTGGCGGTGGACGACGGCCACATGCCGCGCAATCGTCAGGTAGGTGCGACCGGGACCTGGGTCACCGCGCGGGTCTATCTGGCCGTGGGTATCTCCGGCGCCGTGCAGCATCTGCAGGGCATCGCCAGTTGCGACAAGGTCATCGCCATCAATACCAATCCGGGTTGCGACATGGTCAAGCGCGCCGATCTTTCGGTGATCGGCAATGGTGACGCCATCCTGGCCGCCCTGGCGCGGCTGGTCGAACAACAGCGGGCAGGGGAGTTGCAGGATGTCGCCTGAGCAGAAGCTGCCGTCGCTGGACGGCGTCAAGGTCGTGGCCCTGGTCTCCGTCGGCGCCCACCCCACCTCCGGGCGGGCCCGGCGGGCGGAGCAGGATGCCCGCGCCGTCGAACTGGGCCTGCGCCTAGTGGGTGACAAGCTGCGCGTGCTGCACGCCGGTGATCCCGCCGAAGAGGCCTTGCGCGGCTATCTGGGCATGGGCGTGCCGGCCCTGCACGTACTGGAACAACCGCCAGGCGCCGATGCCCTGCCAGCCCTCGGCGATACCCTGCGCGACGTTGGCGCCGGCTTGGTGCTGACCGGCAGCCAGGCGGAAACCGGCGAGGGCTCGGGCCTGCTGCCCTATCTGCTGGCCGAGACCCTTGGCTGGCCGCTGGTGGTCGGCCTCGCCGCGGTGGAAGTCGTGGAAGGTGGCCAGGCGACCGTACTCCAGGCCCTGCCGCGTGGTCAGCGCCGTCGGCTGCGGGTACGGCTGCCCTTCGTCGCCAGCGTCGACAGCGCCGCCCCGGCGCCGCGGCAAAGCGCCTTTGGCCCGGCCCGGCGGGGCGAGTTGCAGGTGGAGACCACCGAGATCGTGCAGGACAGTCTGTTCGACAGCGGCGAATTGCAGCCCGCCAAGGCCCGCCCCAAGCGCCTCAAGGTGATCAAGGCCAAGACCGCCGCCGACCGCTTCAAGGCCGCCACGGCCAAGGCTTCCGGCGACGGCGGCCAGGTCCTCAAGGACCTGACCCCGGAAGCGGCCGCGGCCGCCATCTTCAAGGTATTGCGCGAGGAAGGCGTGGTGCGCTGAGGCTTTACCCCCTCTCCCCCTGGGAGAGGGCCGGGGTGAGGGCCCCCTTGGCACCCGAGTTTCAAGTGGAAAAGGCTGCGCCGTTTTCCACGCTACGGTGCCACGGAGCCGAAGCCACGCTCCAAACCACCCCCTCTCCCTCCGGGAGAGGGCTGGGGTGAGGGAAGCCCCGGCACCCAAGCCTCAAGTGGAAAAGGCTACGCCGTTTTCCACGCTACGGTGCCACGGTGTCGAAGCCACGCTCCAAACCGCCCCCTCTCCTCTTGGGAGAGGGCTGGGGTGAGGGCGCCCTTGGCACCTGAGTCTCAGGTGGAAAAGGCTGCGCCGTTTTCCACGCTACGGTGCCACGGTGTCGAAGCCATACTCCAAACCGCTCCCTCTCCCCCTGGGAGAGGGCTGGGGTGAGGGGAGGCGGCACCCAGGCCTCAGATGGACATGGCTGTTCCGTTTCCAAGCTACGGTGTCTGAATCGCGGCCATGGGCCGCTCCTACAGTGAGATCTAAACCTGTAGGAGCGGCCGCATTGGCGGACCGCCATGGCCGCGATCAAACCCAGTCAGGCGTACAGATCAGTGCGCCTCATCCCAATTGCCACCCACCCCCGACTCCACCAGCAGCGGTACGTCCAGCTCGCCGGCGCCGCTCATCAGCGGCAGCAGGCCTTCGCGCAGCAGCTCCACCTGGTCTTCGCGGACCTCCAGCACCAGTTCGTCGTGTACCTGCAGGATCACCCGGGCATCCAGCTCGGGGGTCGATTGCAGCCAGCTGTCCACGGCGATCATGGCGCGCTTGATGATGTCCGCCGCGGTGCCCTGCATGGGCGCGTTGATCGCCGCCCGCTCGGCCGCGCGACGCAGGCCCTGGTTCTTGGAGTGGATGTCCGGCAGGTACAGCCGGCGGCCATAGAGGGTCTCCACGTAGCCCTGGTCTACCACCTGGGCGCGGGTGCGCTCCATGTAGGCCAGCACGCCCGGATAGCGCTGGAAATAGCGATCGATATAGGCCTGGGCCTCGGCGCGGCCGACGCCGATCTGCTTGGCAAGGCCAAAGGCGCTCATGCCGTAGATCAGGCCGAAGTTGATGGCCTTGGCGCGGCGACGGTCCTCGTTGCTGACCTCTTCCAGGGGCACGCCCATCACCTCGGCGGCGGTGGCGCGGTGCACGTCCAGATCGTTCTGGAAGGCGTGCAGCAGGCCTTCGTCCTGGGCCAGGTGGGCCATGATGCGCAATTCGATCTGCGAATAGTCCGCCGCCAGTAGGCGATAGCCTTTGGGTGCGACGAAGGCCTGGCGGATGCGCCGGCCCTCGGCAGTGCGGATCGGAATGTTCTGCAGATTCGGGTCGCTGGACGACAGCCGCCCGGTAGCCGTCACCGCCTGGTGGTAGCTGGTGTGGATGCGCCCAGTGCGCGGATTGATCTGCTGCGGCAGCTTGTCGGTGTAGGTGCTCTTGAGCTTGCTCATCTGCCGGTACTGCATCAGCACCTTGGGCAGCGGGAAGTCCTGGTCGGCCAGTTCCTGCAGCACCGCCTCGGCGGTGGAGGGCTGGCCGGAAGCGGTCTTGCTGACCACCGGCAGACCCAGCTTGACGAAGAGGATCTCGCCCAGCTGCTTGGGCGAACCCAGGTTGAATTCCTGGCCGGCCAGCTCATAGGCCTCCTTTTCCAGGGCGATCATCTTCTCGCCCAGCTCGCGGCTCTGCACCCCGAGCAGCGCCGAATCCACCAGGGCGCCGTTGCGCTCGATGCGCGCCAGCGCCGGCACCAGCGGCATCTCGATGTCGCGCAGCACCGCGGCCAGGCCCGGCACGGCCTCCAGCCTGGGCCAGAGGGTCTCATGCAGGCGCAGGGTGACGTCGGCATCCTCGGCGGCATAGGGCCCGGCCTGCTCGATGGCGATCTGGTCGAAGGTCAGCTGCTTGGCGCCCTTGCCGGCGATGTCCTCGAAACGGATGGTGCTGTGGCCCAGGTACTTGAGCGCCAGGCTGTCCATGTCGTGACGGGTGCCGGTGGCGTCCAGCACATAGGATTCGAGCATGGTGTCGAAGGCGATGCCCTGGATCGTGATGCCGTAGCGGGTCAGCACATTGAGGTCGTACTTGCCGTGCTGCATGACCTTGAGCTTGGCCGGGTCTTCCAGCAGCGGCTTGAGCGCCGCCAATACCGGCTCCAGACCGAGCTGGGTCGGCGCGCCCATGTAACTGTGGGCCAGGGGCACATAGGCAGCCTGGCCCGTCGCCACGGCAAAGGACAGGCCCACCAGCTCGGCGCGCTGGGCATCGATGCTGGTGGTCTCGGTGTCGAAGGCGAAGCAGTCGGCGGCTTGCAGGCGCGCTAGCCAGGCGTCGAAGTCGGCCTGCTCCAGCACGGTGTCGTAATGGGTTTCCACCTGGGTGGTGGCGGCATCCTCGGCCAGCGGCAGGGGCGCGCCCTGGCGCTTGGTGTCGCGGATCAGCTCATCCAGCCAGGACTTGAATTCCAGCTCCTGGTAGAGCGCCATCAGGGCTTCCACATGGGGCTCGCCGACCTTGAGTTCCTCGAAGGTGAGGTCCAGCGGCACGTCCAGCTTGATGGTCGCCAGCTGATAGGACAGATAGGCCTGCTCGCGATGCTGGTCCAGCTTGGCGGCCAGCGACTTGGCGCCGCGCAGGGGCAGGGCGGCCACCGCGTCGAGGTTGGCGTAGAGGGTATCCAGGCCACCGCCGATGCCATTGAGCAGGCCGGCGGCGGTCTTCTCGCCCACCCCGGGCACCCCGGGGATGTTGTCGATCTTGTCGCCCATCAGCGCCAGGTAGTCGATGATCAGCTCCGGACCCACGCCGAACTTGGTCCTGACCCCTTCCACGTCCAGCACGCTGCCGCTCATGGTGTTGACCAGGGTGACATAGGGGCAGACCAGCTGGGCCATGTCCTTGTCGCCGGTGGAGATCACCACCGGGCGCTCGGCGCTGGCGCAGTGGCGGGCGAGGGTGCCGATGACGTCGTCGGCTTCCACCCCTTCGACGGCCAGCAGCGGCAGGCCCAGGGCGCGGATGCAGGCGTGCAGCGGCTCGACCTGGCCGCGCAGGTCGTCGGGCATGGCCGGTCGCTGGGCCTTGTAGTCGGCGAAGAGTTCGTCGCGGAAGGTCGGGCCCTTGGCGTCGAAGACCACCGCGAAGAGGCTGTCCGGATACTGGCGGCGCAGCGAGAGCAGCATGTTGAGCACGCCCTTCACCGCGCCGGTCGGCTTGCCGGTGGAGGTCATCAGCGGCGGCAGGGCGTGGAAGGCGCGATAGAGATAGGAGGAACCGTCCACCAGGACGAGAGGGGCGTGGCTCATGGTCTAGACCTTTGTCGTGGCGTGTGCGGCGTCTGTCCGGCCAGTCTCGACGACTGCAAGGCCGGGTTCTAGAATCGACCACTCGCTCCGTTCAAAAGGTCAAAGGTTACCATGGGTGCTCGTCGCTTCCTCTTCGCCGCGTTGCTGCTGGCGCCGCTGGTCCAGGCCGCGGAACCGCTGCCACCGGGCGAAAAGCCCCTGCCTGACGAGATCAAGGTGATCCGCTATCAGGCCGGCGACCAGACCATCGAGGAGACGCGCATCCGCGGCGTGCTGCAGTCCACCCGGGTCATCCCCAAGCATGGCGCGCCCTACGAACTGGTGCCCGCCGATGGCAGCAGCACCGCCGCCAACGACAAGCCGACCCTGCACGTCCCCAGCTGGCGCCTGTTCAGCTGGTAGGCGCAAGGCGCCTGGACCGGTAAACTGCGCGCCGCTCGCACATTCCTCCGCCAGGCCCCGTCATGTCCGTTTTCACGCCCCTCGATCGTCCCACCCTCGAAGCCTTTCTCGCGCCCTATGGCCTGGGCCGGCTGCGGGATTTCCGGGGCATCGCCGAGGGCTCGGAAAACACCAACTACTTCATCAGCCTGGAAGGCGGCGAATTCGTCCTGACCCTGGTGGAGCGCGGCCCGGTGGCGGAGATGCCGTTCTTCATCGAACTGCTCGACGTCCTCCACGACGCCGACCTGCCGGTGCCCTATGCGGTGCGCACCCAGGATGGCCAGGCCCTGCGCGAACTGGCCGGCAAGCCGGCGCTGCTGCAACCGCGCCTGGCCGGTCGCCACGAGCGTGCACCCAATCCCCATCACTGCAGCGAAGTCGGCCACCTGCTGGGCCATCTGCACCGGGCTACTGCGGGTGAAAAACGCATCGAACGCGCCAGTGATCGCGGCCTGGCCTGGATGCTGGCCGAAGGCGAGCGCCTGGCGCCGACCCTGGACGCGACCGCCCGGCCATTGCTGGAGCGCACCCTGGCGGAGATCCGCGAGTTGCTGAGCGAGCAGCCGCCGCTGCCCGAGGCCAATCTGCACGGCGACCTGTTCCGCGACAACGTGATGTTCGACGGCCCCCGGCTGTCGGGCGTCATCGACTTCTACAACGCCAGTTCCGGCTGGATGCTCTATGACCTCGCCATCACGGTGAACGACTGGTGCTCCACCGAGAGCGGCGCGCTGGACCTGCCACGCGCCCGGGCGCTGCTGGCAGCCTATGCCGCCGACCGCCACTTCACGCCGCGCGAAGCCGAGTTGTGGCCGGTGCTGCTGCGGGTCGCCTGCGTACGCTTCTGGCTGTCACGCCTGATCGCCGCTCAGGCCTTTGCCGGTCAGGACGTGCTGATCCATGATCCGGCCGAATTCCAGCAGCGCCTGGCGGCGCGGCAGCAGACCCCGCTGGAATTGCCGCTGACCCTGTAGCCCAGGGTTCCACGTGAAACCTCTGTGCCGAGCTACAGCTGCAGGCGTCGCTCGATGGCGGGCTGCGCCTGGCCCTGCCGCTGCCAACTCAGCCTGGCCTTGATCAGGCTGCCTGGCGCCGCGCCCAGGCGCGTGATCACCGGGCAGCCGTCACCCCTGGCCTCGCCGGCCTGGCGCGTGCGGGCGACGCCCCCCGGGCCGTGCAATTCGACGATGAGTTCGTAGCGCAGGGGCGTGTCTTCGTCGGCGAAGCACAGCTCCACCTGAGCGCCCGCCGGTTGCGGCTGCAGCTCCAGGCGGGCGCTGGCCGCGGCGCCGCCCGCCAGGGGCAGGAGGGCCGCGATTAGCCAGGCGACGGGTTTCACCGCTGGTTGATGGTGGCGCTGTTGCCGAAGCCGCTCTGCGAGATCTGCGCGCTGTCGTTGAAGCCGTTGAAGTTGGCCGAGGTCTGCAGGATGCTCGCGCGGTTGCTGTCGCCGACCTGGCTGACGCTGGCCGTGCTGATGGCACTGGTAACGTCGAGACGCGCTTCGTTGCCGTTGCCGGTCTGGACGATGCTGGTCTGGTTGCTGTCGCCCTGGACGGTGACGCTGGCCAGGTTGTCGTCGCCGGTGGAGCTGCCGCTGAAGCGATTGCCGCGACCGGCCTGGTTGACGTTCAGGGTGTTGCGATTGCCGTCCTGGGTAAAGCTCAGTTCGTTGAACTTGCCGGAGGAGAGCACCGTGGCGACGTTGGCCTGGCCGCGCTGGGTCAGCTCCACGGTGTCGACCGAGTAGCCCTGCTGGGTCAGGTCGATGCGGTTGTCGGTACCGGTCTGACTGAGGGTGGCCGTCACGGCATCGCCGCTCTGGTCGACGCGGACCTGGTTGTTGTCGCCATTCTGCTCCAGGGTTAGCTGGGCGCTGGAGGCCGACTGGACCAGGGCGCCGCTGTTGCTGCCTACGGAGGTGATGCTGGCCTGGTTGCCGAAGCCGTCCTGGGCCAGGGTATGGACGTTGCTGCCGCCTTCCTGGCGCAGGTTCGCCACGTTGCCCTGGGCGTAGCCGTAGACATCGCCGCCCTGGGTGATGGTGGCGCTGCTGGCGCCGGTCTGGACCACGCTGATCGTGTTGCCTTCGCCCTGCAGCTGATAGAGCGACGCGCTGTTGCCGGGGCCGCTCTGGTCCAGGGTGATGGTGCCGCTGTTGCCATCCTGCTGGACGGTGGCGGTGCTGTTCTGGGCGAAGGCGTTGGCCGCCACGAGGGCCAGCGTCAGGGCGGCCAGGGGCCTGAGTAGAAACATCTGTCTGATCTCCATGAGTGCCATCAGCGGTACTGACGTACCACCGTGTTCTGGTTGCTTCCGTACTGGACGATGCGGCTGGACAGGCCCGAGCCGTGCTGTTCGATGCGGGCGTTGCCCTGGACGCCGAGTTGCAGGATGTCGGCCTGGTTGCCGCTGCCGACCTGCTCGATGCGCGCCACGTTGCCGTAGCCGCCCTGGAGGATGACCGCGCTCAGTTCCGTGCCATCCTGCAGGATGCGGGCTTCCTGGGCGGCGCCGCTCTGGGCGATCTGGGCGCGCAGCGCGGTGCCACGCTGGTCGATGAGCGCCTGGTTGCCTACGCCGACCTGGCGGATGGCGGCTTCGCGCCCGGCTGCGGGCGCCTGCCCCAGGTCGTCGGTCTCCATGAGATCGGCGGCCGACGCCAGGGCGTCCAGGCCGAGTACCAGGGCAAGGACCACGATCAGGCCGCGGGTTGGGCTGCGCATCTCTGTCACCATCACTGCCTTGGATTCTCCGCCTGGCATTGTCCGGAGCCGCCTGGCCCATCGCTATCGCTCCAGGGAGCGAATCCCGCGGGGCTGGCGGCTTAATCCCTAGCGCCGGGTCGGCTCCAGGTACTTGGTCAGCGCCGGATCCCGCGGATCGCGACCGTCGGCCACCAGCCACAGCCGCCGCTCCACGCCCTGGGCGACCAGATGGGCGACCGCCGCCTCGATGGCCGAGAGCACGCACAGCTGCGCCGGCTCGTTGGTGGTGTAGCCGGACTCGGCTTCGAGCAGCTTCTTGAATTCGATGAACTTGAAGACCCCGGCCTGGCGGCCGATGGAATAGATGGTCTTGGAGGTCATGACATTGGCCAGCACCCGACCGCTGCGGGTGTCGATGGCGCGCAGATTGACCGTCACCTGATCCACCCGGTATTCCTCGGACAGGCCGATGCCCAGGTAGCGCGCCCCTTCGCCGCCGCTGCGCACGTTGGTGTCGTAGGCCACCACGCCACCTTCCAGCAGCAGGTTGGCCGCCTGCAGCGAGGGCAGCGCCTGCTGCAGATTCTCCGGCAGGTCCGGCTTGTTCTGGGTGGCACGGATGATCTTGCGCTCGGTCAGCAGGTTCTGCAGGCCCTCGCGTTCGAGCACCACGAACCAGCCGCTGGCCTGCAGGGCGTCCACCAGCATGCTGCCGGCGCCCTGGGTGACGGCGGTGGAAAAGGAGCTGGCCGGATTGGGCTTGTATTGCCCGGTCTGGTCGCGGAAGCCGTAGACGGCGGCCACCAGCGGACCTTTGGGCGGCGGCAGCGCCAGCAGGTCGTAGTAGGTGGAGGCACGCGGCGTCAGGGTCGGCGCGGCGTTCTGTTCGGCGGGCATGGGATCGCGCACGCAGCCGGTCAGGACGAGGGCGGCGGTCAGGGCCGCCGCCAGGGAAAAGGCGTTCATGGCAGGCATCCGTGCTCAGGGTTGGTTGAAGCCGTTGACGGAGATTTCCGAAATCTCCCCGGTACCGCGATCGGTGATCTGCACGGTCAGGTTGCCGGAGTCGTCGACGATGTTGACGATGAACTGGTCGGTGGAGAGGGTGCCCGAGTTGCCGTCCTTGATGTCGGTCAGCACCTGGGACAGCAGCCGCGATTCCAGCTGGCTGGTGAAACGCTCGAGGGGCGACTGGCTGCTGGCGCTGCTGCGCAGGTCGGGATCCTTGTGGCGATCCTGGGCGGTGGCGTTGTTCAGCAGGTAGGTGCCGTTGAGCGGATTGCCGCCAAAGGACGGATTCACCGGCGTATAGACCAGTTCGGTCGCCATGGCCGGGGCGACGCACAGGGTGCAGAGCAGGGGCAGGGCCTTCCAGGCGTGCGCGTTCATAACTCGTCCTTTTCCATGTCGAAAGTGTCCTGCAGCAGATTTTCCAGGCGGCGTCGGGTGATGCCCTCGTGGACCTGGTCCGCCGCGGCGTAGGCGGCATCCTTGAGTTCGCTGTTGTTGGGCGGAATGAACTGGCGATAGAGCAGCCGCTGTTCGTACTCGACCCAGACCAGGCTGCCCCAGCGCGCCGAGGGCCGTTCGCGCACCACCAGGTTGAAATCCAGATCGGTGGTGTCGGTGAGGCGGTCGGCGAAATGGCGATAGAAGTCGTGGCCGAAGCGGGAGATGGTGTTGTCCACCAGCAGTCCCTGGATCAGCTCGCCCTCGGCCCGCAGCGGTCCGGCCAGCAGCAGGCCGAACAGCAGCCAGACCGCCTTCATCCCGGCAGGTCCTGCCCGGCATGAAAGCGCAGCGCCGCCTCGGCGCGATTGGCTGCGCCGGTCTTGCGCAGCAGGTTGTGCATGTGGCTCTTGACCGTGTGGGTGCTCAGGCACAGCGTCTCGCCGATGGCGGCGTTGGAGAGCCCGCGACCGACCAGCCGGAGGATCTCCCGCTCGCGGCGGGTGAGGCCGTCGGCGGCGATGCTCGGGCGTTCGCGGGAACGGCGCAGCAGGTGGGCCAGGATGGCGCGGGGCAGCCAGTCCTCGCCGGCCAGCAGGGCGCCCAGCCCCTGCAGCAGCTGGTCGCGACTGGCCTGGGGGGCGAACACGCCCTGGATGGCGGGAAAGCGTTCGACCCAGGGCAGCGCCTGTTCGACGCTGGCATTGAGAAAGGCCACCGTGACCGCCGGTGTCAGGCCTTCCAGCCAGCGCTCCAGCGCCGGCTCGGGCACGCTGCCGAGATCGACCAGTACCAGGCCGGCGTCGCCGGCTGCGTCCAGCTCGCGGGCGCAACTCAGCTCGATGCCGTGGCGTTCTTCCAGAAAGGGTTTGAGCAGTTCTGCCAGGAGGACGTTTCCTGTCGTCAGGCAGACCTTGCTCGCAGGTATCGCGCGCATGTCCATATGGGCTGTCTCATCATCCGTTGCGCGAACGCTGAGACAAATCGCCGGGAGCGACAAGAAAAAATTGACCGATTTCCAGCGACTTAACGGCTCTGTGGACCGCTTGGCAGATTACCCGTCGACCAGCCGGCGGCAGCTAGCTCCAAAGACTTAGCTCTCCGGATTGAGGCGCGAAAACAGGCGCGCCGGCTGCCGGAGCGCCTGGGCCGAGGATCGTCGCCTCAGCGGGTGAGGGTAACCTTGCGCAGGTGGCGCGGCTGGTCCGGGTCCTGGCCCCGGGCCTCGGCCAGCAAGGCGGCCATGCGATAGAAGCTCTGGATCGCCAACAGGCCGTCCAGGTCCGGATGGCCGGCGACGGAAAGGGGCAGGTCACGCTCGGCCACCTCGTCCGGTGCGGCCAGCAAGACCCGCGCGCCACGTCCGCGCAGGTCCCGCGCCAGGTGCAGCAGACCGGCCTGCTCGGGCCCGCGCAGGGCAAAGATCAGCAGCGGATAGCCGCGCTCCACCAGCGCCAGGGGGCCGTGCTGCAATTCCGCGCCGCTGAAGGCCTCGCCCTGCAGCGCCGAGGTCTCCTTGAGCTTGAGCGCGGCCTCCTGGGCGATGGCGAATCCCGGCCCGCGGCCGACCACCATGCAGCGCTCGGCATCGCGCAATACTGGCAGCGCCGGCGCCCAGCTCAGTTCGGCCGCGCGATCCAGCGCTTCGGGCAAGGCCGCGCCCGCCGCCAGCAGGGTCTCGTCCTGCTGCCAGTGGGCGATCAGCCGGGCTGCGGCGGCCAGGGTGGCGATAAAGCTCTTGGTAGCGGCGACGCTCTGTTCGGGGCCGGCCTGCACGCCGATGGCGTGGCGGCAGGCCAGGGCCAAGGGCGAATCGATCTCGTTGACCAGGGCGGCGGTGCGGGCGCCGTAGCGATCCAGGGCCGACAGCGTCTCGATCAGGTCGGGACTGCGCCCGGACTGGGAAAAGCCCAGGGCGAGCTGGCCTTCGACGCGCAGCGGCGCCTGGCGCAGGGTCACCAGCGAAGGCGGCAGCGACAGCACCGGTAGCCCCAGGTGGGCCATGGCCAGGTAGGCGAAATAGCTGGCCGCATGGTCCGAACTGCCGCGCGCCACGGTCAGCGCCAACTGCGGCGGGTGGGCCCTGAGGTCGTCGGCCAGCGCCGCCAGGGCCTGGTCGATGGTCGCCAGTTGGCGAGCGACCGCCGCGCCGCTGGCGGCGGCTTCTGCGAGCATGAGCGAGGTCAAGAAGGACTCCTTGGGCGAATGCCGAGTCCCTCACTCTGCCATTGCTGGCCAGGCGCGACCAGCCGACCTTGGTCAGTCCCCGTCGTCCGCCGCGCCACCGGTGAACTGCAGGTCGTGCTTGCGCAGTTTGTCGGACAGCGTCTTGCGCGGCAGCCCCAGGGCTTCGGCCAGGCTGCGCAGGGAGGCGTGGGGGCGGGCCAGTTCGCGCTGGATGAGTTCGCGCTCGAAGGCCTCGACCTGCTCGCCCAGCCCGGCGGCGAGGGCGGCCGCCGCGGGTGCCGCCGCCGTGGAGGCGGCCACGGGCGTCGCCGTCATGGGCGCCAGGGGCGCATAGGCGCTGTTGTCCAGCGCCAGCTCCAGCCCCAGGGCGAAGCGCTCGGCGGCGTTCTGCAATTCGCGCACGTTGCCTGGCCAGCTGTGGGCGATCAGGGCGGCGCGCTGCTCGGCGTCGGGTTCGCGCAGCGGGGTGCCGTGGCGCTGGGCGGCGGCCAGGGCGAAGTGGCGGAACAGGGGCAGGATGTCTTCGCTGCGCTCGCGCAGGGCGGGGATGCGCAGGGTGGCGACATTGAGCCGGTAGTAGAGGTCGGCGCGGAACCGGCCCTGGTCGGCGGCCTGGCGCAGGTCTTCCTTGGTGGCGGCGACCACCCGGATGTCCAGCGGGATCTGCTGGTTGGAGCCGAGGCGCTCGACCTTGCGCTCCTGCAGCAGGCGCAGCAGCTTGACCTGGACATCCAGGCTCATGCTCTCGATCTCGTCGAGAAAGAGGGTGCCGCCGCTGGCGTATTCGAATTTGCCGATACGGCGCTTCTGGGCTCCGGTGAAGGCGCCCTGTTCGTGGCCGAAGAGTTCGCTCTCCACCACGGATTCGGCGAGGGCGCCGGCGTTGATGGCGACGAAGGGGCCGTCGCGGCGATTCGACAGGTCGTGCAGGGCACGGGCCACCACCTCCTTGCCGGCACCGGTTTCGCCATGGATCAGCACGTCCGCCTGGGTCGCGGCGAGGGCGCCGATCTGGTCGCGCAGCCGGGCCATGCCTGGGGTCTGGCCGATCAGCCGGGTCTGCAGCTCATGGCGTTCGGCCAGGGCCAGGCGCAGGCTGCGGTTCTCCAGCACCAGGTGGCGGGCGCCCAGGGCGCGGCGCACGCTGTCGATCAGGGCGTCGTTGGCGAAGGGCTTTTCCAGGAAGTCATAGGCGCCGGCGCGCATGGCCTGGACCGCCAGGGGCACGTCGCCGTGGCCAGTGATCAACACCACCGGCAATTCGGCGTCGCGCTGGTGCAACTGGGCGAGCAACTCCAGGCCATCGATGCCGGGCATGCGGATGTCGCTCACCACCACGCCGGGCCAATCGCGCACGGTGGCCATTTCCAGGTCGCGGGCATCGGCCAGGGTAGTCACCTTGAAGCCGGCCAGGTCCAGGGTCTGGCTCAGGGCCAGGCGCAGGTGGGCGTCATCGTCGATCAACAGGATCTGGCTGGCAGGGTCGAAGGGGGGCAGAGCGCTCATGGCAAGGAACCTAAGGTAAGGGGCTGCACGGTCAACCGCGGACTTCTTCCTGGGGTACCGACGCGACCCCGGGTTTGCCGTGCAGCAGATAGAGGCGCACCTCGGCGCCACCGTCGAGATGGTTGGACAGGTGCAGGTGGCCGCCGAGGGTCCGCAACAGGTTATCGCAGATCGCCAGACCCAGGCCGAGACCCTGGGCGGTGGCCTTGGTGGTGAAGAAGGGTTCATGGGCGCGGGCCAGGGCTTCGCTGGAGAAACCCGGTCCGTTGTCCCTCAGGATCAGGGTCACACCGCGCTCGTCGATGCTGGTGGTCAGCCACAGCCGGCGGGTGCTGGTCTTTTCCGCCAGGGCGTCGAGGGCATTGCTCAGCAGGTTGCTGATGATCTGCCGCAGGCGGGTCTCGCCGGCCTGCACCCACAGCGGCGCATCGGGCAGGTCGCGGATCAGCTCCACCTGCATGGCCCGGCGCCGCGCGGCGACCAGCGCCAGGGCGTCTTCCAGGGCACCCTGCAGCACCACGCTCTCCGGCGCGCGGCGGGCACCGCGGGCATAGGCCTTGAGGTGGGCGATGATGTTGGCCATGCGCGTGGTCAGTTCGCCGATCAGCTTGAGATTGCCGCGGGCATCGTCCAGCCGATCGTGGTCGAGCAGCACCACGGCGTTTTCCGTGTAGCTGCGGATGGCCGCCAGCGGCTGGTTGAGTTCGTGACTGATGCTGGCCGACATGGTCCCCAGCGCCGACAGCTTGCCGGCCTGCACGGCTTCGTCCTGGGCGCGCATGAGTTCGCGCTGGGCCTGCTCGCGATCGTGCACCTCCTGCTGCAGCCGCGCGTTGAGCGTCTGCAGGTCGCGGGTGCGCTCCTCCACGTTCAGCTCCAGGTCACGCTTGGCCCGGGCATCCAGCGCCAGGCGCTCGATGAAGTGGCGCCGTCTCAGGGTCATGACCACCAGCAGCAGGAGCAGCGCCAGCAGGGTGGCCGCGCCGACATAGAGGGCGCTGCGCACCTGGCGCTCGACCATCTCCCGCGGCGCCAGGATCTGCGCGTTCCAGCCCACCTCGTCGAGATTGCGGGTCTGGGTCAGCCAGTCGCCGGGCACCAGGGTCAGGGGCGCCGGATTGGTGGTGGGGTAGGGCCGGTTGGCGTTGACCTGCTCGCGCTGGCGCTCGTCCAGCGGATGGGTGGCGCGAAAGCGCCAGGCGTCATGGGAGGTGAGGATGACCACGCCCAGGTCATCGGTCACCAGCAACTGCTCGGGCGCGTTGCCCCAGAGCTTTTCCGCACTGTCCAGATCGACCTTGACCACCACCACGCCGATGGCGCGCGCCCCGTCACGCACGGCGGCGGCGAAATAGTAGCCGCGTTTGCTGGAGGTGGTGCCCAGGCCGAAGAAGCGCCCCGGCTGGCCCTGCATGGCCGCCTTGTAATAGGGCCGGAAGGAGAAGTCGCGACCGACGAAGCTGTCCGCCTGGCGATAGTTGGAGCTGGCCAGGCAGGTGCCGTCGTCCTGCATCAGGTAGATGACATCCGCCCCGGTGCGCTGGCGGATGTCTTCCAGCATCTGGCTGGCGGCGTCCTGGGCGCTGCCGTCACGCTGGCCTTCCAGGGCATGGCGCAGCACCGGCAGATCGCCCAGCAGATCCGGCAGCACCTCGTAGCGTCTCAGGGTGCCCAGCAGGTTGGCGACATAGAGGTCCAGCGTCTGACCGTTCTGCTCGGCCAGTTGCGCCTCGTAATAGTGCTGGGCCGCATAGCGCAGCGGAATCAGCAGCAGCGTCAGGCCCAGGGCCAGCAGCAGCAGGCTGCTCCAGCGGGGGCGCTTGGGGAGATGAGGACTCTTGGGCATACGCGGCTACGGTAAGGGGGCGTCTCGGCATTATGCCCAAGCCGGGCCCCTGACGAAGGGGTTGCCAGACTGTTAACGCCTTGGCAGTCGATTGAAATATCTTGTTACCAATGGCCCTGGCTGTGGAAGGGGACACGGTTTTGCCGGGCGAAAGGCGGCTAACTGGGGCTGCAATCAGCCACCGAAGGAGTGACTTCCATGAAAAGCACCACCCTCTGCCTGACCCTCGCCGGCCTGCTGGCCACCTCCGCCGCCTTCGCCCAGACGGCGCCCGCCGATCCTGCGGCAACGCCTGCCGCGACGAGCAGCAGCCCGGCCAAGACCGGCAAGCAGACCACCACCCACCACAAGAAGGTGGCGCACAAGAAGGTCCACAAGGCCAGCACCAGCGGCAGCTGATCCGCGGCGCGGCACCTCCCCGCGGGGGAGGTGCCTAAAGGGAGTGCATCCGTTCCGAGGAGTCCTCCCATGCGTACCTCTTCCCTGCTCTCTGCCCTGCTCTTGGGCCTCAGCCTGTCCGGCGCCGCCCTGGCCCAGACCAGCCCGACCAATCCCCCGGCCACCCCCGCGCGACCCGATCCCACTAGCACCCATGGTATGGAAAAGGCGCCCAGCACCGGCGTCGGCGCGGCCGACAACGGTTCCAGCAGCGGTTCGGGCAGCGATACCGGCACCGATCACGTGAAGAAGCCCAAGACTCAGCACAAGGATCACTGAGGCATCCGCCCATTCCCTCGGGGAATGATCCAATGAGCAAAGATCGCTTGAGCAGCCCGTGCGGGCATGTCGAAATCGGCTTCTAGCCTGAGCCAGGAGCCGCTCCCATGACCGTCGCGTCGCTGCTTTCCCCGGATCTGATCCGCACCCGCTTTTCCCAGGCCATGTCGGCGATGTACCGCCAGGAGGTGCCCCAGTACGGCACCCTGTTGGAACTGGTCGCCGAGGTGAACGCCGGACAGCCGGGCTTTGCCGGAGATTCCGCGGAGCGCCTGGATCTGGAGCGCCATGGCGCCATTCGCGTCGGCACCGCCACCGAGCTGGCCACCCTGCGCCGCCTGTTCGCCGTGATGGGCATGCAGCCGGTCGGCTACTACGACCTGAGCGTGGCCGGGGTGCCGGTGCATTCCACCGCCTTCCGTCCGGTGGAGCCGGCCGCCCTGCAGGTCAATCCGTTTCGCGTCTTCACCTCGCTGCTGCGCCTGGAGCTGATCGAGGACACCGAGCTGCGCCAACTGGCCGAAGGGGTACTGAACGCGCGCCGCATCTTCACCCCGGGTGCACTGGAGTTGATCGAGCGCGCCGAAGCCCAGGGCGGCCTGACGGATGCCGAGGCCGCTGCCTTCGTCCAGGAAGCCCTAGAGACCTTTCGCTGGCACCGCGAGGCCAATGTCGACGCCAGTCTCTACCAGCGCCTGCACGCTGCCCACCGACTGATCGCCGACGTGGTCTGCTTCAAGGGGCCGCACATCAACCACCTGACCCCGCGCACCCTCGACATCGACGCCGTCCAGGCGCAGATGCCCGCCCGCGGCATCGCGCCCAAGGAAACCATCGAAGGCCCGCCCCGCCGCCAGTGCCCCATCCTGCTGCGCCAGACCAGTTTCAAGGCCCTGGAAGAACCCATCCTGTTTCAGGGCGAGGTCCAGGGCTCGCACACGGCGCGCTTCGGCGAAATCGAACAGCGCGGCATCGCCCTCACGCCGGCCGGTCGCCAGCGCTACGACGAACTGCTGCAGGAGGTCCGCCAGCGCAGCAAGGCGGCCGGCAGTGACTACGCAACGGTATTGGCCGAGGTGTTCCAGGTGCTGCCCGACAACTGGGACGAGCTGCGCCGTCAGGGGCTGGCCTGGTTCCGCTATCGCGCTGCGCCCGCCAGCCAGGCGGCTAGCGATAGCCACGATCCCGAGGCCCTGATCGCCGCTGGCCAGCTCCTTGTGGATCCCATCACCTACGAAGACTTCCTGCCGGTCAGCGCCGCGGGCATCTTCCAGTCCAACCTGGGTGCCGGTAGCCAGCAGGAGTACCAGAGCGGCGGCAATCGCGCCGCCTTCGAAGCCGCCCTGGGTGCGCCGGTGCTCGACGAGATGGCGCTGTACGAGCGCCAGCAGCAGCAATCCCTGGACGCCGCCCTGGCTGCCCTCGGCCGCCCCGCCTAGAATGTCGGCTCCCGCGTCGGTGGCCTCTGCCCCCGACGCCCGCCCCCGGCAGGCAGCCACGATGTTCACCAAACTCGATCCGACCGACTGGCAGCTCATCCACCTGCTGCAACAGAACGCCCGCGCCTCCAACGCCACCCTGGCCCGCCAGCTGGGCCTGGCGCGCACCACGGTGGTCACCCGCCTGGCGCGCCTGGAGCGTGACGGCATCATCCAGGGCTACGGCCTGCGCCTAGGCTCCGAACTGGAACAGGCCGCCGTGCGCGCCTACTGCGCCATCAGCGTCCTGCCGCGCAGCACTGCCGGCGTCATCCGCGCCCTGGAAAAGATGGTCGAGGTCGAGGAAGTCTCCTCGGTCAGCGGCCAGTTCGACTATCTGGCCTTCCTGCGCTGCACCACCCACGAAAAGCTCGACGAACTGCTCGACCGCATCGGTAACCTTGAGGGGGTTAAGCAGACCCAGACGTCGATCATCCTGAACCGAAAGATCGATCGGCGTTTGGGTGCTTGATAGCCGGCCTTCTTGAAGCTTACCGGAAGTACCTTTAGTGCTTGTTTAAAAGCCGCCACCTGCGTTTAACCATGCCTGTTCGTCCGGAGTGTTGAGCCGGCCTAGGACATAATTTCGGTGCGGAAAACGACCGAAGCGAGCGATCACCTCCAGATGAGCCTCGGCATAGCGCCGGTAGTGCTCGATCCCCAGTGCCTCGAAAAGTATGAGCGAGTGCCGCTGATCGTCCAGCGCCTCGGAGTGCTCGAAGGGCAGATAGAAGAAGGCGCGCAACTCGGCTTCGACCTGCTGATCCAGGCCGGCGGCTATCGCCTGTCGCGCGTGCTGCAGGGCCAGGCCGTCGGTGGCGAAGGCGTGGCCGCTGTGGCGATAGATATTGCGCGGGATCTGGTCCAGCAGCAGGCACAGGGCCAGGGCGCCTTCGGCACTGGCGGCCCAGCCGTCCCATTCACCGCGACTGGCGGCCAGGTGCGTGTCCGCGAAGCGCACGCGGCACTCGGCGTCGAAGGCAGGGCCGCCGTTGAACCACTGACGACGGCCGGCGGCGCGCCAGAAGGAGAGGATTTCGGCTGGACTCATTGCGTGCTCCTTGTCTGCTCGGGTTCCACTTGGAACCCCTCAGCCCCGCCCCACATAGGGCATCTTGGTCGCCATCACGGTCAGGGTCTGGACGTTGGCATCCAGCGGCAGGCTGGCCATGTAGCGGACGGCGTCGGCGACGTGCCTGACGTCCATGCGTGGCTCCACGGCGGTGCTGCCGTCGGCCTGGAGCACGCCGTTGGCCATGCGCTCGGTCATCTCGGTGGCAGCGTTGCCGATGTCGATCTGGCCGCAGGCGATGTCGAAGGCGCGGCCGTCCAGGGCCAGGGCCTTGGTCAGCCCGGCCACGGCGTGCTTGGTCGCGGTATAGGGCGCACTGAAGGGCCGGGGCGTGTGCGCCGAGATGGAGCCGTTGTTGATGATGCGCCCGCCACAGGGCGATTGTGCGCGCATCAGGGCGAAGGCCGCGCGGCTGCAGAGAAAGACGCCGGTGAGGTTGGTGTTGACCGCCCGGTGCCAGGCGTCCAGTTCCAGCTCGTCGATGGGCACCGCCGGGGCGCCGACGCCGGCGTTGTTGAACAGCAGGTCCAGGCGGCCGTAGGTCTCGCGGATGCGAGCGAACAGCGCCTCGACGCTGGCGGCATCGGTGACGTCGCAGGGTACAGCCAGGGCTTCGCCGCCCTGTTGCCGCGCCTCTTCGGCGAGGGCCTCCAAGGGTTCGGCGCGACGGGCAGCGAGGACCACGCGGAAGCCGTCCTGCAGCAGGCCGAGGGCGACGGCGCGGCCGATGCCCTGGGAGGCACCGGTGACGAGGGCGATGGGGCGGGCGGTGGTCATGGGCGGTCCTTGGACAGGGGAGGAGCTTCCAAGGCTAGCAGGTAGGGAGGGGTGGTGGGCGGCCCTCACCCTAGCCCTCTCCCAGGGGGAGAGGGGATGGTTGTGGTGTGTTGGGGAGGTAGGTGGTTCCTGGTAGCTCCGGTCGGCTCAGCGCAGCTTTAAGTCGGTCGCCACCAGGATCGCCTGGCCGGAGGGTCGCGCGCGCAGGCGGTCGAGATAGGCGGCGAGGCGGGGCCAGGTCGTCCGCCAGTTGAGGGCCGGCAGGGGCTCCAGATAGTCGAGCATGGGCGCCAGCAGGGCGTCGGGCAGACTGAATTCGGCGCCGCAGAGAAAGCCCTGGTTGCCCAGCTGGCGATCGAGCACGGCCAGGGTCGCGTCGACGTCGGCCAGGGCGCGCTGCTCGTCCTCCGGTGTGCGGAAGGGGGCGGGTCGTGGCCCGGCGACGCGCAGCAGATAGTGGCGGACCAGACGGCTATCCACAGTGGTGAGCAGGGCGCTGCTCCAGGCGTCCTGCTCCGGGTTGCCATCGCGCTCCGGCGAGAGCCGACGATCGAGATGGCGGCAGATGGCGAGGGTCTCGAAGATCCGCAGCTCGCCATCGAACAGCACCGGCACCTGGCCGAAGGGGTGCAGCGCCAGGTGGGCTTCGCTGCGCCAGGCGATGGCCTGGCCGGCGGGTGCGAGGCCACAGGGCAGCTCAAGGCCCTGTTCCAGGGCATGGAGGCGCACGCTACGCACCAGGGTGCTGAAAGCGGGACCGAAGAGATAGGGCGTCATGCTGCAGGCTCCTTGCAAAGAAGGCTCCATGCTGGCAAAGGGGACCTTATGTTCAAGAACATAATCTGGAGTAGCCATGGCCTGGCCCCTTGATCAGCGCGAGCAGACCCGCCAGCGCATCCTCGACAGCGCCGCCCACCTGTTCGCCCTGCGCGGCTTCGATGCGGTCGGTCTCGACGACCTGATGGCCGATGCCGGTCTCACCCGCGGCGCCTTCTACCACCACTTCCGCACCAAGACCGAGGTCTATGACCAGGCCATCGCCCATGCCGCCCGGGTCGGCAGTGCCCGGCTCGACGATCTCGGTAGCCAAGGCCTCGGGCAACTGGTCGAGCATTACCTGAGTCGCGAACATGCCGAGGGCGAAGCGCTGCGCTGTCCGCTGGCCTTTCTGGCGGCCGACGTCACCCACCGGGAGGCCGCCATCCGGGGCAGCTATACCCGCTTCTTCGCGCGCTTCGTCACCCGACTGGAGCAGGATCTGTCGGGGCCGCCGGCGCAGCGGCGCGCCCGGGCGCTGCAGCTGGCCACCACCCTGATCGGGGGCGTGGCCCTGGCGCGGGCACTGGATGACGAGAGCCTCGCCGAGGAATTGCTGGCGGCCTGTCGCCAGGGCGCCCAGGGGCTGCTGGAAGAGGGCGGTGATTTGGCAGCGGCACTCGGCTAGGCGACACTGGCGGCCCCTTCGTCCGCCGGAGTCACCCATGCAGATTCGCCCCCTCGAAGCCGCCGATTTCGACCAGGTCTGGCCGCTGATCCAGCAGGTCGCCCAGGCCCGGGAGACCTACGCCTACGACCCGGACATGACCCGCGACGAGGCCTGGCGCCTCTGGGTGGAGCTACCGCGGGCGACCTTCGTCGCCGAGCGCGACGGCCAGCTGCTCGGCAGCTACTACCTCAAGGCCAATGCCATGGGGCCAGGCGATCACGTCTGCAATTGCGGCTACATGGTCGCCCCCGCCGCCCGCGGCCAGGGCGTCGCCGGCGCCCTTTGCGAGCACTCCCTGCAGGTGGCCCGTGAACTGGGCTTCCAGGCGATGCAATTCAACTCGGTGGTGGCCAGCAACCAGGTGGCGGTACGGCTCTGGCAGAAGCACGGCTTCGAGATCGTCGGCACCCTGCCCAGGGCCTATCGCCACTCCAGCCTGGGGCTGGTGGATTGCCTGGTGATGTATCGCTGGTTGGCGGACTAGCGCCACTCGCTCAACACCGTCTGCAGCGAGGCCGGCAGCATGGGGCCGTGGCCCAGCCCTTCGAGCACCTCGTAGCGCACCCGGATGCCGGGGAGCTGGCCGAGGCGGTCGGCCAGGCGCCGGGTGGCATCGGCGGGGACCTCGCTCTGGAAGTGCGCGGGCAGTTCGCGCTCGGCGCCGCCCTGCAGCAGCACCAGGCGGACCGGATGGGCCTGGAAGCGCGCCTTCAATTGCTCGTCGTCTTGCGGCAGCACGGTGGGACTCCACCACAGCGAAGGACTCACGGCGTAGCCCTCGGCGAAGGCGTCCGGACGGGTGAGCAGGGCGTGGAGGACGAACAGCCCGCCCAGGGAATGACCCCAGACCGCGCGCTGGCCAGGATCCAGGGGGACCTGACGGGCCACCGCCGGCTCCAGGCGCTCCAGCAGCCAGGCGAGAAAGACGTCGGCGCCGCCGGTGGCCATCTCGCGAAAGCGCTCGCTGGTGGGGGCCGAGGGCGTGTAGTCATAGGCCCGACCCGGGCCATCGATACGCTTGCCGCCCGTGTAACCCACCGCCACCAGCACGGGCGGATGGGGCCGCTTGGCCAGGGTGTCGAGCAATTCGGCATTCAGCCCGCCCAGGGCGGCGTTGCCGTCGAGCAGATAGAGCACCGGATAGCCGGTGGCCGGCGCCGGGGTGGTGGGTCGGGCGATCCACACCTGGTAGTGGCGGGCGCCGTCGGTGGAATCCAGCTGGAGTTCGCTGAAGGCATAGCCGTGGCCCGGCTGCTGGAGCACCTGGGCGTCCATGGGCTGATCGATGGGGCGCGCCTGGCCCGGCAGGGCCAGGGCCAGCAGCAGCGGCAGGGCCAGCCAGGTGCAGCGTGGAGGGCGGCGAGAGGAGAGCGGCGACGGAGGCATCAGCGAACAAGACTCATTTCCAGTGAAGCGGTCGAGCCTACCGATCTCTGCCACCGGTCGCCATACTGACGGGGATCTCCGCTGCCCAGGACGCCCCATGCATCACCCCCATCTGCTGTTCGATCTCGATGGCACCCTCACCGATTCGCGCCTGGGCATCACCCGGGCGATCCAGGTGGCGCTGCGCGCCGAGGGGATCGAGGAGCCCGATCTGCGCAGGCTGGAGGTCTTTATCGGCCCGCCGCTGCTGCAGAGTTTCATGACCCACTACGGCTTCGACGAGGCGCGCGCCTGGCGCGCGGTGGCGGCCTATCGCGGGTATTTCCGCGCCACCGGTCTCTATGAGAACGAGGTCTATGCAGGCATCCGCGAGTTGCTGGCCGCGCTGCAGGCGGCCGGGCGACGGCTCTATCTGGTGACGGCCAAGCCGCGGGTGTTCGCCGTGGAGATCCTCCGGCACTTCGCGCTGACGGAGTTCTTCATCGCCCTGCATGGCAGCGAGCTGGATGGCACCCGCACCGACAAGACCGAGCTGCTGCGCTTCGTGCTGGACACCGAAGGCCTGGCGCCGGAGACCTGCCTGATGCTGGGCGACCGCGAGCACGACCTGATCGCCGCCCGGGCCAACGGCGTGGCGGCGGTGGCCCTGGGCTATGGCTTCGGTAGCCGGGAAGAGCTGGAGCGCCACCGCCCGGCCTTTCACTTCCACAGCGTGGCAGCCCTGCGCCAGGGCTTCGGCCTCTAGCGGCAGGCGCCGACCTGCGCGACCGGGGTCGGCAGGTCGTGGGGCGCGACGGGGATCAGCCGCAGGTGGCGGTCTGCACCACCAGACTGGCGCTGGTGGTGATGGTCAGGCGCTGGGAGTTGAAGTCCATGGTCATGGGGTCCTGCGGACGGACCACGCGAACGACCTGGGCACCGGCGCGTTGCCGGCCTTCTTCGGCCAGGGCCGGGGAGAGGGCCTTGCCGACCAGATCCTGGACCGCATCGGAGTTGCACCGGCCACTGCTGCTGACGGCGCCGCTCGGGGCCGAAGAGGCCGCCGGGCTGCTCTGGGTTTCGTGCGAGCCGCAACCGGCCAGCAGGGTGAAGAGCGCGGCGCCAGCCAGCAGGAGGGGAGTCTTGAAGCTCATGAGTTCGCCTTTTCGATCGTGAGAGAAGGAACCTTAACCCGTACGGGCCTCCTGATGGACCCCTCAAGGGCGGGCATTGTTACAAAGCGCGATACAGGAGACGTTGCGAGACCTAGGTGAGCAGTCGTCCCGCAGGCATAAAGTTAATAAATATAACGTTCGGTAATCGGCCAGATTCGGATCGGATGGCTTGATCCATTTCTGCCATCGACCATCATCGAACCAGGGCCACCCGGCCCCCACGGTGACGACAACAACAACAAAGGGACACCCGCCATGTCAGCTCGCTATCCAACCACTCTCCCGCCTGACCGCTACCCGATCCGCGCCCGCTAGGCCCTGATCCGCGCGCCCCTGCGGCGCCTTCCGCATCCTCAGTCAGGACGGTCATCTCATGTCTTGTTCGCGCTCGCTTCCGGCCTGCGCACGGGCTCGCTCGTGCCTCGCCTTTACTACTCTCGCCGCCCTGCTCGCCAGCCAGGGTGCCCTGGCCGCGCCTTCCACCACCCTGGAAAGCTCCCGGCCCAAGCCGCTCAACAACCTGGAGACGGCGCGTCCCCTGCCGCCCGGACCGCCGCGCTGGGCGGAGGACTATCGCTTCCTCGACGATCCGCAAAAACGCACCGATCCCTTCGACGGGCTGCGCTACCAGCGCCTCGGTGACTCGGCCTGGCTGCAGACCGGTGGCGAGGCGCGCTACCGCTTCGACACCATCCGCAATCCGGTCTTTGGCCGGCGGGGGGTGGATACCGATCACTACATCCAGCAGCGCCTGCAACTGCACGCCGACCTGCACCTGTTCGATGACGCCCTGCGCGCCTTCGTCCAGCTGGAAAACACCCGCGCCTGGAACAAGGCGCTCTACGGCCCCTACGACCAGAGCCGCACCGAACTGCACCAGGCCTTCATCGACCTCAACACGTCGCTGGCCGGTGGCAAGCTGATGACCCGCATCGGTCGCCAGGAGCTGGGCTACGGCAACCAGGCCTTCGTCACCTACCGCGACGCGCGCAACATCCGCCTCAACTTCGACGGCCTGCGCCTGGCCTGGACCCGTCCGGACGGCTACCGGCTGGACGCCTTCGGCCTGCGGCCCGTGGTGACCGGCGAAGACAGCTTCGACGACGGCTCCAACAACGCGGTCAAGTTCTATGGTCTCTATGGCACCCTGCCGCTGACCGGGCCGCTCAAGCTCGACGTCTACGGCTTCGGTCTGGAGACCGACCAGCGCACCCTGGATGGCCTGACCGGCGCGGAAAAGCGCTACACCGCCGGCTTCCGTCTGTTCGGCAACGCCGGTCCCTGGGACTGGAGCTGGGACCTGGCCGGGCAGGGCGGGCATCTGGCCGGGGCGGAGATCCGCGCCTGGGGCCTGAGCAGCGAAACCGGCTATCGCCTGGGCGGCGCCTGGAAGCCGCGGCTGGCCTTGCGGGTGGACGCCGCCAGCGGCGATCGCGGCCCAGGCGACGACCGCGTCGGCACCTTCGATCCGCTCTTTCCCAAGAACGGTTTCTATGGCGACTCCGGGCTCACCACCCTGGCCAACCTCTATCTGGTCGGGCCGCTGCTGACCCTGGCGCCGCGGCCGACGCTGCAGCTGGAGAGCGGACTGTTCGGCGTCTGGCGGCAGAGCACCGAAGACGGCGTCTACCTGCCGGGCATGACCACGGTGCCGGGCACCGCGGCCAGCTCGGCGCGCAAGGCTGGCACCCTCTGGCGCAACAACCTGCGCTGGATGCCCACCGCCAACCTGACCCTGGACCTGGAATACAGCTACTTCCAGGCCGGCGCCGCCGTGCGCCAGGCCGATGGCGACGACACCAGCTTCCTGATGGCTGCTACCACCTTCCGCTTCTGAGGAGTCCACCATGCGCCTGCTCTCGACCGCCCCGCCCGGGGCCCGCCTGACCCTGCTGCTGTGCTTCATCGTCGCCCTGCTGGAGGGCATGGACCTCCAGGCCATGGGCATCGCCGCCCCGGCCATGGCCAAGGCCTTCGGCTTCCAGCCGGGGCAGATGGGCCTGGTGTTCAGCGCCAGCATCCTCGGCCTCTTGCCCGGCGCCTTCATCGGCGGCTGGTGCGCCGATCGCATCGGCCGCAAGAAGGTGCTGATCGCCTGCGTGCTGATCTTTGGCGTCTTCTCGGTGGCCACCGCCCATGTCTGGAGTCTGGAGAGCCTGCTGCTGGCGCGACTGCTCACCGGCATCGGTCTGGGCGGCGCCCTGCCCAACCTGATCGCCCTGTCCGCCGAGTCGGTGGACGAGCGCGCCCGGGCCACGGCGGTCAGCCTGATGTATTGCGGCGTGCCCCTCGGTGGCGCCCTGGCGGCGGTGGTGGGGCTGCTGGACGTCGGCCGCTGGCAGACGGTGTTCTATGTCGGCGGCCTGGCGCCGCTGCTGGTGGCGCCGCTGCTCGGGCGTTACCTGGCGGAGACCGCCGGCTTTCTGCGCAAGCGAGGCGGGACTCAGGCGGGTAGTCCGCGCGGGGCCTGGCTGGGCGCCATCCCGCTGTCGACCACCCTGCTGCTGTGGCTGGGCTACTTCTTCACCCTCACGGTGATGTACATGCTGCTCAACTGGCTGCCGTCGCTGCTGGTGGGGCAGGGCTTCAGCCGCGGCCAGGCGGTGGGGGTGCAGATCCTCTTCAACCTGGGCGGCGGCATCGGTTCGGTGCTTTTCGGCCTGCTCATGGATCGCTGGCGCCCGCGGCTGACGGTGCTGGCCATCTACCTGGGCATCCTGCTGGGTCTGGCCGGGCTAGGGCTGGCCAAGGCCTATCCGCTGGTGGTCCTGGCCGGTTTCGCCGCCGGGCTGTTCGTGGTCGGCGGCCAACTGGTGCTCTATGCCCTGGCGCCGCAGCTCTATCCGGCGGCGGTGCGGGCGACCGGAACCGGCGCGGCGGTGGCGGTCGGACGCCTGGGCGCCATGGCCGGCCCACTGCTGGCGGGGCAGGTCCTGGCCCTGGGCGGTGGCGCGGCGACCCTAGTGGTGGCCACCACCCCTGCGGTACTGGTGGCCGCAGGCGCGGTGCTGGCCCTGCTGCACCGGCGGGCACCGGTGCCGGCGGCTACCACCCACGCGGAGGCGCCTGGGCATGCGTAGTGTGCTGCTCGTCACCCTGCTGACGCTGACTGGCCTGGCCCGGGCGGCCACCACGGACGGCGATCCGGCCACCGCCACGCCACCGCCGCTGCAGCTCGAACCCCTGGCGCGCTTCGAGGTGGCCCTCGACGCCCCGGTCTGGGAGCTGGGCCAGACCAGTGACCTGGGCAAGCGGCGCATCATCCCCATCACCGGCGGCCGCTTCGACGGCCAGCGCCTGCATGGACGGATCCTCAACAACGGCGCCGACTGGCAGGTGGTGACCGCCGATGGCCTGGCCATCATCGACACCCGCTATCTGCTGCAGACCGACGATGGCGCCCTGATCTATCTGCAGACCAAGGGCTATCGCTATGGCCCGCCGGAGGTGATGCGCGAGCTGGCCGCCGGCAAGCCGGTGGATCCCCGGCGCTATTTCTTTCGCGTCACCCTGACTTTCGAGACCGCCGCACCAGCCTATGCCTGGCTCAACCGCGCCCTGGGCGTGGGCAGCGCCATGCGCCTGGGCAAGGCGGTGGTCTACGACGCCTATCTGCTGCAATAGAGGAGGAGCCGATGCCCATTGGAATGACTGCGCTCTACGACGATGTCCTGCTGCTGGATGGCGTGCGCACGCCCTGGACCGATCTGAATGGCGCCCTGGGGCAGGTATCACCCACCGACCTGGGCATCGCCGTGGCGAGGGCGCTGCTGGCGCGCGGGCATGAGGCCGGAGCGGTGGATTCCGTGCTGGCCGGCTCGGTGGCCCAGGCCAGCTTCGATGCCTATCTGCTGCCACGCCATATCGGCCTCTATGCCGGGGTGCCCGAGGCGGTGCCGGCGCTGCAGGTGCAACGGGTCTGCGGCACCGGCCTGGAGCTGCTGCGCCAGGCCGGCGATCAGTTGCAGAGCGGTCAGGCTAGCCGGGTGCTGTGCGTGGCGGCCGAGTCCATGACCCGCAATCCCATCGCCGCCTACACCCACCGCAGCGGCTTTCGCCTCGGCGCGCCGGTGGAATTCCACGACTTTCTCTGGGAAGCGCTCAAGGACCCGGCGGCCGGACTGGACATGATCGCCACCGCCGAGCGCCTGGCGCAACGCCATGGCATCGCCCGCGAGGCGGTGGATGCCTGGGCGCTGCGGAGTTTCGAGCGCGCCCTGGCGGCCCAGCGCCAGGGCTGGTTTCGCGAGGAGGTCGTGCCGGTGACGGCGGCGCGTTTCGCGGCTGAAGGTCTGGCGCCGCGGGAGTTGCGTCTGCCGCGGGGTTGCGCGGGGGTCGAGCAGGACAGCCATCCGCGGGAGACCTCGCGGGAGGCCCTGGCACGGCTGACGCCAGTGCATCCGGGCGGGGTGCAGACCGCCGGCAACAGCTGCGCGGTGGCCGACGGCGCCGCCGCCGTGCTGCTGGCACGGGGCGCGGACGCCGCGCCGGAGCGGGCGCTGGCCTGGGTGCGCGGCAGTTGTGTGGTGGGGGTATCGCCGGACGTCATGGGCAGCGGCCCGGTGCCGGCCATCCAGGGCCTGCTCGACCGCGCCGGCCTCAGGCTGGAGGCCATCGACCGCCTGGAGATCAACGAAGCCCAGGGCGCCCAGCTGCTGGCGGTGCAGCAGGCTCTGGAACTGGATCCGGCGCGACTCAATGTGCATGGCGGCGCCATCGCCCTGGGGCATCCGCTGGCTGCGACCGGCCTGCGCCTGGCCATCACCCTGGCCCGCCAGCTGCGCGCCGAGGGGCTCAGGTACGGGGTGGCGGCGGTGTGCATCGGCGGTGGGCAGGGGATGGCGGTGCTGCTGGAGAATCCGGGGTGGCGGGGGCGGTAAGGGGTTGGGCCGGGGTGTATCGGGCTTCGCGGGGCCCAGCTCAACCTGATCGTAGCCATGGCGGTCCGCCGATACGGCCGCTCCTACGGTTGTCCCACAGCCTGTAGGAGCAACTGTCTTGATCGCGTATCGCGGCCATGCCGGTGCGCCGTAGCGACCGCTCCTACAGTGGCGTCCGTGCCTGTAGGAGCGGCCCATGGCCGCGATGATTTTTTAGGCGGCAGGAGGGCGACACTTTGTTGGGCTACGCGCTCAACCTACGCGGGGACCTCCACGGCAGGCACGACCAGGGGCGGGAAGTGGATGGCCACGCGCAGGCCCTGACCGCCGGTGGCGGTGGCCAGTTCGATGCCGGCGTCGTGGGCGGTGGCGATGTCGCGGACGATGGCCAGGCCCAGGCCGGTACCGTGGATGCCGCGGTCGAGGCGATAGAAGCGCTCGAAGATGCGTTCGCGCTCCGCCTCGGGAATGCCCGGGCCGTCGTCTTCCACCTCCAGCACCGTGGCCCCGGCCTGGCCGCGCAGGCGGACCGTGACCTGACCGCCGCGCGGGGTGTATCTGAGGGCATTGTCGACCAGGTTGTCGAGCAGGTCGCGCAGCTGGAAGGCGTTGCCCTGCACGGTCTGCGGCTCCAGTTCGTAGCCCAGGTCGATGCCGTGGCCATCGGCCTGGGCCAGCTGGCTGGGCATGGCTTCGCCGATCAGTTCGTCCAGCCGCAGCGGCTCGCGCGGCGGACTCTCCAGCCGCGCGGTGGCGGCGCGGGCCAGGGTCAGCAACTGGTTGGTCTGGCGGGTCATGCGCTCGGTGGCGGCCTGGAGTTGCGCCAGCGCCGCGGCGCTTTCGGCATCGCCGGCATGGCGCTGGCGCAGCCACTGGGTCAGGGTGCTGATGCCCGCCAGCGGGGTGCGCAGCTGGTGGGCCATGTCGTCGAGAAAGGCGCGCTGGTTGCGCGCGCCCTCGCGGATGCGCAGCAGCAGGCCGTTGAGCGCGGTGACGAAGGTGCCCAGTTCGCGGGGCGCACCCTCTTCGCGCAGCGGCGCCAGGTCATCGTAGTGGCGACTGTCGAGCTGACGCTCCAGCCGTTCCAGCGGCTTGAGGCCGCGGCGCACCGCCCAGAGCAGCTGGGCGGCGATCAGCAGGGCGACCAGGATCTGCACCGCCACCAGGGTCAGCACCATGCGCTGCAGGGCGGCGGTGTGGCGACTCAGGGTCTGGGCCACGCTGGCCACCACCGGTTGCCCGGCCACCTCGCCGAGGCGGCCGACCATGAACACCGAGCGGTCGTTGATGCGGGTGCGCAGCGCGGTGGTATGGCCGTCGCGCATCTCCTCGGTGATCTCCTGGACCGGCATGGCGGCATCGCCGAACAGCAGCTGGCCGTCGAGGGCGCGCACCGCCAGCCAGACGTGGTCGTGGCTGTTGTGGCGCAGCAGGTAGTCGGCTTCCGTCGGCAGCCACAGGCGGCCGTTGCCGTCCACCTCCAGCTGTTCGAGCAGCAGGATCGCCGCGTCGGTGAGGTCGCCGTCCAGGGCGCTGAAGGCCGGTTTGCGGGCGAACTGGTAGCTGACCACGGCGCCGCCGAGGTTGACCAGCAGCACCGGCAGCACCAGCCATTTCAGCAGCCGCCGGCGCAGGCTGGGCGCGGTGGCGGTCATGGCGCCGCTTCTTCCAGGCGATAGCCGAAGCCGCGCACGGTGCGGATACCGACCCCGGAGTCGGCCAGTTTCAGCCGTAGCCGCGAGACATAGACCTCCACGGCGTTGTGGGTCAGGTCTTCGCTGCCCCAGGGCGCCAGGGCGTCGATGATCTGCTGCTTGGAGACCACCTTGCCGGCCTGGCGCAAGAGGTGTTCGAGCACCGCCCACTCGCGCGCCGAGAGGTCCAGCGCGGTGTCACCGAGGCGCGCCTGGTGGGCGGCGGTGTCCAGGCGCAGGGCGCCGAGGGTCAGGTCGGCGCTGTTCTGGCCACCGGCGCGACGCACCAGCGCCTTGATCCGCGCCACCAGCTCGGGCACGGCGAAGGGCTTGACCAGGTAGTCGTCGGCGCCCACCTCGAAGCCATGCACCCGGTCGTCGATGGCGTCGCGGGCGGTGAGCAGCAGCACCGGCTGGTCGCTGCCACGCTGGCGCAGGCGGCGGACCACCTCGAAGCCGTCCAGGCCACCGGGCAGGCCGATGTCCAGCACCACCACGGCGAAGCGAGTGGTGCGCAGCCAGGCATCGGCCTCGGCGCCGTTGCGCAGGAGGTCGACCTGCATGCCATGGCCTTCCAGGACGCGGCGGATGCCGTCGGCCAGGGTGGCGTCATCTTCGACCAGCAGGATGTGCATGGGTGATCCTCGGATTCAACGCGATTCGGTCGCCGTAGCGCCGATTATGCACAGGCGCTCAGCGGGGCAGGGCGCAGAAATCGCCCAGCGCCCGCACCAGGGCCAGGCGGTGGAGATCATCGGGGCGCGCGGCGGCGAGGTGGGCGGCGAGGGCGCGGTCCAGTTGCGCCGGGCAGTCCGCGGCGCCGCGCAGTTCGCCGGTGGCGGCGAGACCGCCGAGCAGCCTGGCCTGGAGTTCGTTCAGCTGGGTCCTGAGCGTCGTCAGGTCCGTCGTCTTGGCGGGCAGCGGCCGTTCGTGGCGCCGCCAGGCCTGCAGCAGGCCGTATTGCACCAGCTTGTTGGCTTCCATCTGGGCGGCGAAAAAGGTCTGGGCTGTGGCCGGGGAGACGGCGGCTGCGGGCGCGGCCTGGGCGACCTCCTGCAGCACCTGGCGCTCGCGGGCTTCGTCCAGTACCGGCTTGCCGCTGTCGTGCTTGCTGCGGGCGACCCCATCGGCCAGCGTCAGGCGCTGGGCCATGGCATCCAACAGGGCCGGCAGCGGCGCCGGCGCGGCCTGGGCGCCGAGGGCGATGCTCAAGAGCGGAAGGGCGAGCCAGCGAATACCCGACATGAGGGACCTCCGGGGCAGGGGAAAGGGCACCGAAGCTCGCACGGGGCCGCGGGGCGGTCAAGATGGCCGGGGCAGGGCGGTTGCGTGGGAACGCGGTGGTGGGGGCGGCCCTCACCCCAGCCCTCTCCCGGAGGGAGAGGGGGCGGAGCGGCGCGGGGGGTGGGCTGGCGTAGGGTGGAAAACCGCAATGCGTTTTCCACGCGGGTATCGTGACTCCGCATGCCGGTAGCTTCGCGCGGCGCGGCTCCCTTATTCCAACCCGCTTCCTACGCCTCCTGCGCCGCCCGGACCTCGGCGGTCAGGGCCTGGAGGCGGGCGTCGAGGGCATTGAGGGCGCCGGCGTCGGCGGCGGTGTCCAGGCTCAGGCGCAGGGCGGCCAGCACCAGCAGCTCGGTGGCGTCACCGCGACGGCGGTCGCCCTGGATGGCGACCAGTTCGTCGCGCAGGCGGGCGGCGGCCTGTTGCAGGGCGGCGCGGTCGCCTTCGGCCACCTTGAAGCGGTAGCGGCGACCGAGCACCTCCACCTCGTCGTCGGCGCCCGTCTTGGCGGTCTTCACTCGACGCTGGCCGCGTGGCGCTGCTCGGCGTCGGCGGCCACGGCCTGCTCGACGGACTGCGCGGACAGCAGGGCCAGCAGGCCTTCCACGCGCTGGCGGGTGCTGGCGCCGTGTTCTTCCTGCTCCAGCAGACTCAGTTGCAGGGTGTCGTTTTCGTCGCGCGCGGCCAGCAGCGCCTGCTCCAGTTCCTGGGTGCGGGCGGTCAGGCGCTGGTTGCGCTGCAGCAGGTCGCGGATGGCGGTTTCCAGTTCGCTCAGGGTGTTGTCCAGCATGGGCGCGGTCGTCTCTCGTGTCAGGTTCGGGACTGCCAGGGCGGCAGGGGTCAGCATTCTAGGCCTCTCACCGACCACCGGCACCCCATTCGTCGTGGGCTAAGCCCTTGTTTGCCAAGAGGTTCACGGGGGTGACCGGCGAGCTGACCGGCTGTCAGGCAGTTGTCAGGTTGCGCTAAGGGGGCCGTAAGGCAAGACGCCTTAGCCTGGGCTCATCGCGTCGGCTGTCCTGTTCCGGCGCCCCTCGCTTCGGATGAGCCGCCATGACCGATCTGTCCCAGAGCACCGCCCCGCGCCAGCTGGACGAGCCCTTCCTGCCGTTCTCCCGGCCCAGCATCGGCGCCGAGGAAGTGGCCGCGGTGAGCCAGGTGCTGACCTCGGGCTGGATCACCACCGGGCCCCAGGCCAACCTGCTGGAAGAGCGCTTCGCCGATTCGGTGGGCGCCGCCCATGCCGTGGCCCTGTGCTCGGCCACCGCCGCCATGCACGTGACCCTGCTGGCGCTGGACATCGGCCCAGGCGACGAGGTGATCACCCCCTCGCTGACCTGGGTCTCCACCGCCAACATGATCACCCTGATCGGCGCCACCCCGGTGTTCGTCGACGTCGACCGCGACACCCTGATGGTCTCCGCCGAGCAGGTGGCCGCCGCCATCACCCCGCGCACCAAGGCCATCGTGCCGGTGCACTACGCCGGCGCCAGTTGCGACCTGGCTCCGCTGCGCGCCCTGGCCCGCGAGCACGGCGTGGCGCTGATCGAAGACGCCGCCCACGCCGCCGGCACCCGATACCAGGGCGAGCCCATCGGCCAGCGCGGCACCGCCATCTTCAGCTTTCACGCCATCAAGAACCTGACCTGCGCCGAGGGCGGCATGCTGGTGACCGACGACGCCACCCTGGCCGAGCGGGTGCGCCGGCTGAAATTCCACGGCCTGGCGGTGGATGCCTTCGACCGCCAGACCCTGGGTCGCAAGCCCCAGGCCCAGGTGCAGGAGCCCGGCTTCAAGTACAACCTCTCGGACATCCACGCCGCCCTGGCCCTGGTGCAGCTGGATCGCCTGGGCGACATCAACAGCCGTCGCCGGCTGCTGGCCCAGGCCTACACCCAGCGCCTGGCCCAGCTGCCGGTCGCGCCCCTGGCGCTGCCCGACTACGCCCAGACCCACGCCTGGCACCTCTACATCCTGCGCATCTGCCCCGAGCGTTGCGGCCTGGAGCGCGAAGCCTTCATGGCCGGCCTCAAGGCGCGCGGCATCGGCACCGGCATCCATTTCACCGCCACCCACCTGCATCCCTGGTACCGCGAGCGCTGGCCCGAGCTGGCGCTGCCCAACAGCGAATGGAATTCGGCACGGCTGTGCTCCATCCCGCTGTTTCCCGACATGACCCTCGCCGACGTCGACCGCGTGGTCGGCGCCATCGAAGACCTGCTGGAGAAAGGCGCATGAAGCCCTATGCCATCGACCGGGTATCCGTGGTGATCCCCGTCTACAACGAAGAAGCCAGCCTGCCGGAACTCTTGCGCCGCACCCGCGCCGCCTGCCGCCTGCTGGATTGCCAGGTGGAGATCATCCTGGTCGACGACGGCAGTCGCGACCGCAGCGCCGAGATCCTGCAGCGGGTTGCCAGCGAGCCGGACAGCCCAGTCGTGGCGGTGCTGCTCAATCGCAACTACGGCCAGCACTCGGCGATCCTCGCCGGCTTCGAGCAGGCGCGGGGCGATCTGATCATCACCCTGGACGCCGACCTGCAGAATCCGCCGGAAGAGATCCCGCGCCTGGTGCACACCGCCGCCCAGGGCTACGACGTGGTCGGCACCGTGCGCCAGCAGCGCCAGGATTCCTACCTGCGCACCCTGCCGTCGCGGCTGATCAACCGCGCCGTGCAGCGCTCCACCGGCGTCGCCATGCGCGACTACGGCTGCATGCTGCGCGCCTATCGCCGCCAGGTGGTGCAGTCGATGCTGGCCTGCCACGAGCGCAGCACCTTCATCCCGATCCTGGCCAACAGCTTCGCCCGCCACACCACCGAGATCGAGGTGGCCCACGCCGAGCGCGAACACGGGGATTCCAAGTACGGCTTCCTCAAGCTGATCAACCTGATGTTCGACCTGCTGACCTGCATGACCACCACCCCGCTGCGCATGCTCAGCCTGTTCGGCGGCGGCCTGGCGGTCTTCGGCTTCCTCTTCGCCGCGCTGCTGCTGGTGCTGCGCGTCACCCACGGCGCCGAGTGGGCGGCCGATGGCGTGTTCTCGCTGTTCGCCGTGCTGTTCATCTTTACCGGCGCCCAGTTCGTCGGCCTCGGTCTGCTCGGCGAGTACCTCGGCCGGGTGTACCACGACGTCCGTGCCCGGCCCCGGTTCCACGTGGAACAAGTGATCCGCGCCGCCACCCTTTCTCCTTCGCCGGCGCCGCTGCGCCAGGTCCAGTAACAGGAAAGCCCCTGATGAAAACCGCCATCGTCTTCGCCTACCACGACATCGGCTGCGCCGGCCTCACCGCGCTGATCCAGGCCGGCTATCCCATCGCCGCCGTCTTCACCCACCCGGATGACCCGAGCGAAAACCGCTTCTTCGGTTCGGTGGCCCAGCTTTGCGCCCGCCACGGCATCCCGGTGCACGCGCCGGAAGACGTCAACCACCCGATCTGGGTCGAGCGCATCCGCGCCCTGGAACCGGATTTCATCTTCTCCTTCTATTACCGCAACCTGCTGTCGGGCGACGTCCTGGCCTGCGCCAAGCGCGGCGCCTACAACCTCCACGGTTCGCTGCTGCCGCGCTATCGCGGTCGCGCCCCGGCCAACTGGGTGCTGGTCAACGGCGAGACCGAGACCGGCGTGACCCTGCACCGCATGGTCAAGCGCGCCGACGCCGGCGCCATCGTCGCCCAGCAGCGCGTCGCCATCGCCGCCGACGACACCGCCCTGACCCTGCACGCCAAGCTGCGCGAAGCCAGCCAGACGCTCCTGCGCGACAGCCTGCCGGCCCTGGCCGAAGGCCGGCTGAGCGAGCGCGAGCAGGACGAAAGCCAGGCCACCACCTTTGGCCGGCGCAGCGCCGCCGATGGCGAGCTGGAGTGGAGTCGTCCGGCCGTGGAACTGGGCAACCTGGTGCGCGCCGTGACCCAACCCTATCCGGGCGCCTTCGGCTGGATCGGTGACCGCAAGCTGATCGTCTGGAGCGCCCAGGCCCGCCAGGAAAGCCATGGCCAGACCCCCGGCAGCGTGCTGAGCCTGGAGCCGCTGCGCATCGCCTGTGGCGAGGGCGTCCTGGAAATCCAGGCCGGCCAGCTGGGCGACAACGGCCTCTATCTGTCCGGTCCGCAACTGGCCCGCGAAGCCGGCCTCGTGGCCGGTGCCCGCCTGCATCGCCAGGATCGCCGCGCCAAGCGCCGCACCCGGGTGCTGATCCTGGGCGTCAACGGCTTCATCGGCAACCACCTCTCCGAGCGCCTGCTGGCCGACGGCGAGTACGAGGTCTATGGCCTCGATATCGGCTCCGATGCCATCGAGCGGCTCAAGGCCAATCCGAATTTCCACTATGTGGAAGGCGACATCTCCATCCACACCGAGTGGCTGGAATACCACATCAAGAAGTGCGACGTGGTGCTGCCGCTGGTGGCCATCGCCACCCCCATCGAATACACCCGCAATCCGCTGCGCGTGTTCGAACTGGACTTCGAGGAAAACCTCAAGATCGTTCGCCACTGCGTGAAATACGGCAAGCGCGTGATCTTCCCGTCCACCTCCGAGGTGTACGGCATGTGCCAGGACGAGCGCTTCGACGAAGACCGCTCCAACCTGGTGGTCGGCCCGATCAACAAGCAGCGCTGGATCTACTCGGTCTCCAAGCAGCTGCTCGACCGGGTCATCTGGGCCTATGGCGCCAAGGGCCTGAAATTCACCCTGTTCCGTCCGTTCAACTGGATGGGCCCGCGCCTGGATCGTCTGGACTCGGCGCGCATCGGCAGCTCCCGCGCCATCACCCAGCTGATCCTCAACCTGGTGGAAGGCACCCCGATCAAGCTGGTCGACGGGGGCGCCCAGAAGCGCTGCTTCACCGACGTCGACGACGGCATCGAGGCGCTGTTCCGCATCATCGAGAACAGGGGCGGTCGCTGCGACGGCCAGATCGTCAACATCGGCAACCCGGACAACGAAGCGAGCATCCGCGAACTGGCCGAAGAGCTGCTGGCGCAGTTCGAGGCCCATCCGCTGCGCCACGAATTCCCGCCCTTCGCCGGCTTCCGCGAGGTGGAGAGCAAGAGCTTCTACGGCGACGGCTACCAGGACGTGGCCCACCGCAAGCCCAGCGTGGAAAACGCCCGTCGCCTGATCGACTGGCAGCCGACCACCGCCATGGCCGCCACCGTCGGCAAGACGCTGGACTTCTTCCTGCGCGAAGCCCTGGCGCAGCGGGAGGCCTGATGAACACCCTGATCCCGGCCAGCCTGCGCATCGACGTGGACACCTATCGCGGCACCCGCGAAGGGGTACCGCGGCTGCTCGACCTGCTGGACGAGGCCGGGGTCAAGGCCACCTTCTTCTTCAGCGTCGGACCGGACAACATGGGGCGCCACCTCTGGCGCCTGGTGAAGCCCACCTTCCTGTGGAAGATGCTGAGGTCCAAGGCCGCCAGCCTCTATGGCTGGGACATCCTGCTGGCCGGCACCGCCTGGCCGGGTCGGCCCATCGGTCGCGACCTCGGTCACCTGATGCGCGAGACCCGCGCCCGCGGCCACGAGGTCGGCTTGCACGCCTGGGATCACCACGCCTGGCAGGCCCATACCGGCAGCTGGAGCCTGGAGCGTCTAGGTCAGGAATTCGGCCGTGGCCTGCAGGCCCTGGAAGACATCCTCGGCGCCAGGGTCGACTGCTCCGCCGCCGCCGGCTGGCGCGCCGATCCGCGCGTGGTGCTGGCCAAGGAGGCCTTCGGCCTCCGCTACAACAGCGATTGCCGCGGCAGTGCGCTGTTTCGTCCGCGGCTGGGCAATGGCAGTCACGGCACCCCCCAGGTGCCGGTGGACATGCCGACCTTCGACGAGGTGGTCGGCCCGGAGCTGGCCGCCGGTGACTGGAACGGCTATCTGCTCAAGCGCTTCCGTCCGGGGGCGCTCAACGTCTACACCCTGCACGCCGAGGTGGAAGGCATTGCCTTCGCCAATGACTTCCGCGCCCTGCTCAAGGCCGCGCGGGAGCAGGGCATCCTGTTCCTGACCCTGGGCGATCGCCTGCCGGCCGATCCGCGCCAGTTGCCCGCGGGCAATCTGGTGCGTGGCAGCCTGGCCGGCCGCCAGGGCTGGCTGGGCGTGCAGGCATGAGTCGGCGTCGCCTGTGGATGCTGCTGCCGCTGGCGCTGCTGGCCTATGCCCTGCCGCTGGCCTGGCGCGGCCTGTGGATTCCGGACGAGTCGCGCTATGCGCAGATCGCCCAGGAACTCTGGCGGCGTGGCGACTGGGTGGTGCCGCACTTCCTCGGCCTGCCCTATTTCGAGAAACCCATCGGCGGCTACTGGACCCAGGCCATCGCCCAGGCCTGGCTCGGTGACTCGCTGTTCAGCGTGCGCCTGGTGCCACTGCTGGCCAGCCTGGCCACCGCCGCCCTGGTGGTGCGCCTGACCCGGCTGATCTGGCAGGACCGCCCGCTGGCGCTGCTCGCCGGGGTGGTCTATCTCTCCTGCGTGGCCGTGGCGGGGCTGGCCACCTACGTGACCCTCGACGCCCAGTTCGCCTTCTGGATGGCCCTGGCGCTGCTCGCCCTCTGGCAGGCCCAGGCCGCCGAGACCCGCGGCGCGGCCCTGGTGCAATGGGCGCTGCTGGGGCTGGCCTGTGGCTGCGGCCTGCTGACCAAGGGCTTTCTCGCCCTGGTGCTGCCGGTGCTGGTGGCCGTGCCCTTCTTCCTCCTGCAGCGGCGCCTGGGCGAGTTGCTCTGCCGCGGTCCCCTGGCTGTGCTGGTGGCGATCCTGGTGGTGGCCCCCTGGGCGCTGCTGGTGGCCCGGCGCGATGCGGATTTCTGGAATTTTTTCTTCTGGCACGAGCACATCCAGCGTTTCGCCGGCCAGGATGCCCAGCACGAGCGGCCGTTCTGGTTCTATGGCCCGGTGCTGCTGCTGGCCATCCTGCCCTGGGCCGGCCTCCTGCCGCGTACCCTGGGCCAGCTCTGGCAGGACCGGCGTCACCGCGGCACCGCCTTCCTCGGCATCGCCGTGGTCGGCCAGCTGCTGTTCTTCAGCCTCAGCCGCGGCAAGCTGCCGACCTACCTGCTGCCGACCCTGGCCGCCCTGGTGCCGCTGCTGGCGCGCACCCTGCAGGAGGCGGGCCGGCGCGGCGCCACCGGTGCCCTGCGGCTGAACGGCCTGTGCAATCTGCTGCTGGGCCTGGCCGGCCTTGCCGCCCTGCTGATCTATGGCGGTCGCCTCTATGAAAGCGGCGAAGGCCTGACCCGCGCCCTGGCCCTGCTGGCGCCCCTGGCGCTGCTGCTGGCCGGCTTGGCCGCGCTGGTCTGGCCGCGGCGCACCCTGCTGGCGCCGGCCCTGGCGCTCTGGGTGCTGCTGCCGCTGCTGTCCATCGCCCTGCCCAACGGCCTGGTCGACAACAAGCTGCCGAGCACCTTCATCCAGGCCCAGCTCGGCCACTTCAAGAATGCCGGCCTGCTGGTCAGCAACGACCTCGGCGTGGCCGCCAGCCTGGCCTGGGCCACCCACCGCGATGACGTGGTGCTGGTGGGCGGTCCGGGCGAACTCAAGTACGGCTTCGCCCGCGAGCCGGCCAGCGGCCGGCTGATCGAAGAGCGCGACCTGGCCGCCTGGCTCGCCGCCCATCGCGACCAGGGTCCGGTGGCCATCCTCTTGCGGGTCGACGGCCCCAGCGATCGCCAGCTGCTCGACAGTCTGCCCGAGCCGGGCGAGAGCATCGCCAGCGAGCGCCTGGTGCTGCTGGTCTATCCGAGGCCGACGCCATGACCGCCCTCGACGGCCTGCTGATCGCCGTGGTGATCGGCCTCACCAGCGCCGGCCAACTGGGCCAGAAGCGCGCGGTAGCCGCCGGTAATGCGCTGGCCGCACGCCTGCGGTCGCCCTGGTTGTGGGGCGCCCTGGTCTGCCTGGGCCTGGCCCTGCTGGTCTGGTGCGCGGTGCTGCAGCGGGTGCCGGTGGGCGTCGCCTATCCCTTGCTCTCGCTCAACACCCTGGCGGTGACCCTGCTGGCGCGCCTGGTGTTCGGCGAGGTGGTGGACGCCCGCGCCTGGTGTGGCTGCCTGTGCATCGTCGCCGGCGCCGCGCTGCTGGGTGGCCAGCTATGAACGGCCTGCTGCCCCTCGGCCTGAGCATCCTGCTCACCACCCTGGCGCAACTCGCCCTGCGCGCGGCGCTGGTGCGGCTGCCGGCCATGGCCAGCTGGGTCGGCGCGCCCGAGTCGCTGCTGAGTACGGCCGGGCTGCTGCTGGCCCTGGGCATCTTCTGCTACGGCCTGTCGCTGCTGGCCTGGCTGGCCGCCCTGGCGCGCCTGCCGCTGGGTCGCGCCTATGCGGCGCTCGGCCTCTCCTACGTCTTCGTCCACCTCGGCGCGGCCTGGCTGCCAGGCGCCGCCGAATCCTTCACCCCCTGGAAAACCCTGGGCGTCGCGCTGGTCGTGGCCGGTGTCGCCCTTGTCGGCGGGCCCCGCGCCAGCGCCGCTCCCACCCTGAGGAATACCCTATGAACATCAGCGTTTTCGGCATCGGCTACGTGGGTCTGGTGCAGGCCGCCGTGCTGGCGGAAGTCGGCCACCAGGTGGTGTGCATGGACATCGACCGCGCCAAGATCGACAAGCTCAAGCGCGGCGAGGTGACCCTCTATGAGCCGGGTCTGGAAGAGCTGGTGCGCAGCAACCTGGCCGCCGGCCGCCTGGTGTTCACCCATGAGGCCGCCGAAGCCGTGGCCCATGGCGCCGTGCAGTTCATCGCCGTCGGCACCCCGCCGGCCGCCGATGGCTCGGCCGATCTGTCCGCCGTCTTCGCCGTGGCCGAGACCATCGCCCGCCTGCGCCGCGAGCCGCTGATCGGCCAGCCGGTCTCCCGCGATCCGCTGCTGGTGGTGAACAAGTCCACCGTGCCGGTGGGCACCGGCGACCGCGTCCGCGCCCTGATCCACGAGGTGCTCGCCGAAGAGGGCCGCACCCTGCACGTGGAGGTGGTCTCCAACCCGGAATTCCTCAAGGAAGGCGCCGCCATCGCCGACTGCAAGAAGCCCGATCGCATCGTGGTGGGCACCGACTCGCCGGTGGCCCGCGACGTGATGCGCGAACTCTATGCACCCTTCAACCGCAACCATGACCGCATCCAGTGCATGGACCTGCGCAGCGCCGAGCTGGCCAAGTACGCCGCCAACAGCCTGCTGGCGGTCAAGATCAGCTTCATCAACCAGATCGCCGAACTGGCCGAGCACGTCGGCGCCGACATCGAGGCGGTGCGCCAGGCCATCGGCGCCGATCCGCGCATCGGTCACCACTTCATCTACCCGGGTTGCGGCTACGGCGGCTCCTGCTTCCCCAAGGACCTGCAGGCGCTGATCCGCACCGGCGAGGAAAACGCCGTGGAGCTGGATCTGCTGCGCGCCGTGGAAGCCATCAACGTGCGCCAGAAGACCAAGCTGTTCGAGCGCATCAACACCTACTTCGACGGTGACCTGCGCGGCCGTACCTTCGCCCTCTGGGGGCTGGCCTTCAAACCCAACACCGACGACATGCGCGATGCGCCCAGCCGGGTGCTGATGGAGGCCCTCTGGGCGGCCGGCGCCAAGGTGCGCGCCTTCGACCCGGTGGCCATGGCCGAGGCCCAGCGCCTCTATGGCCACGACGAGCGCCTGGCGCTGATGGGCACCCCCGAGGCCGCCCTGGCCGGCGCCGATGCCCTGGTCATCTGCACCGAGTGGCAGCAGTTCAAGGCGCCGGACTTCGATCTGATCGCCCGCCAGCTCAATCAGCCGCTGATCTTCGACGGGCGCAACCTGTTCGATCCCGAGCGCATGGAGCGTCGCGGCATCGAGTACTTCGCCATCGGCCGTGGCGCCGCCCTGGGCGGTCCCCAGGTCACCCGCCGTGTGGACGCCGCCTGATGGTCTCGCCCATGCCCCTGACCCCACGCAGCGCGCCCCTGGCCGCGCTGCCGGCGGCCAGTCGCCTGCGCCGCGAAAGCCTGCTGCTCGGGGTGATCGCCACCCTGATGTTCACCCTCGGCATCTGGAACCAGGCGCCCCAGGGCTTCGACGGTCGCTGGGCGGTCTTTCTCGGCGAGATGTTTCGCCATGGCCCGTCCTTTTTCGCCACCACCTACGGCCAGCCCTATCCGGACTATCCCGGCACCGCCACCTGGCTGAGCTGGCTGGCCGCGCGGGTGATCGGCGCGCCCAATCACCTGGCCAACGTGCTGCCCACCGCCCTGGCCTCGGCCGCGGTGCTGGCGCTGACCTATCGCCTGCTGGCCGATACCCGCCGCGCCTGGGCGCTGCTCACGGTGCTGCTGGTGGCCCTGACCCCGCAGTGGCTGGAAAAGGCCCGCGCGGTCTGCCTGGATCAGCTGGTCGCCCTGGTGGTGCTGCTCTGCTTCTACCTGCTCTACAGCGCCGACCGTGACGGTCGCCCGCTGCGCCGCCTGCTGGTGCTGCCGCTGTTCGCCCTGGGCTTCGCCATCCGTGGTCCGCTGGGCCTCATCGAGCCCTGCGGCGTGGTCTGCCTCTACTGGCTGGTGGTGGCCTGGGGCGAACCGGCCCGGCGCACCCTCGCCCTGCAACGCCTGTTCGGCTACGGCCTGGCCGGTCTGGCGCTGCTCGCCCTCGGCTGGTGGACGCTGATCCAGCTCGCCCACCACGAGGGTGGGGCGGATTTCGCCGCCGAGGTCTGGCACATGCAGGTCACCGGCCGGCTGGACGAGAGCGGCAAGCCGTTCTGGTTCTATCTGCAGCTGGGGCTCTATCGCTATCTGCCGGTGCTGCCGCTGGCGCTGCTGGTGCTGGCGGCCGAGCGCCGCCGCCTGCTGGCCTGGCCGCACACCGCCCAGCGCCGGCTGCTGCTGGGGCTGGCCGGCAGCGGTCTGCTGATCCTGGTCGGGTTGTCCATCCCGCACTTCAAGCGCGCCTACTATGTGGTGCCCATGGTGCCCTTCCTGGCCGCCATCGCCGCCCATGGCCTCCTGCGCGCCGAGGGCTGGTTCCGCCGCATCGCGCCAGTCTACACCGCGCTGGTGCTGGCGCTGCCCGGGCTGGCGCTGGTGGCCATGCTGGTCTGTCGTCACCTCTGGCAGCGCCACGGCTACTGGCCGGATGTCTCCCTGGCGCTGCTGGTGCCGGCCTTCGTCCTGCTGCAGATCGCCGCCCTGGTCAGCTGGCGCCGGCTGGACGGCAGTCGCCGCCTGCTGACGCTGAGCGCCCTGGCGCTGGCCGCCCAGTGGCTGATGCTGGTCACGGTGGTGGAGCCGGCCCAGGACCTGCAGTACGACACCCGCGGCTTCGTCCAGCAGGTGGAAGGTCTGCGCCAGCAGCAGCCGGGTCCCCTGGTGTTCTTCGGCCTCGGCCAGGACAGCTGGGCGATCCGCTACATGATGAACCTGGACCACGACGAGCAGCCGATCTTCATCGCCCGGCCGCAGGTCGCGGACCTGGCCCACCTGCCGTCCGGCGCCTGGATCATCCTCGCCCGCGACGACCGCGAATTGCTGGCGGGCACCCCGCTGGCCGACCTCACCCCGGTGCTGGGGCGCCGCCTCAACGGCAATCCCTGCCTGGTGTATCGCCTGCCCTGAAGTCCCCGGAGCCGCTCGCCCTAGCGAGCGGCTCCGGCGTCTCGCGAGAATTCCAGGATGCGGTTGCGCCCCTGCTCGGCGACCAGGTAATGACCGTCGCCGCGCGGGATCAGGGTCTGCGCCGAGCGCAGGTGCGAGAGCACCGTGACCAGACGGCCATCGGGCTGCACCAGCAGCACCCGGGCGCCGTGGGTGGCGTCTTCGGTGATCCACAGGCCGTCGGCCGAACACTGCACGAAGCCCGGCGCGTCGAGACCCGCGGCGACCAGGGTATCGGTCCCTCCCGGCTGCCACTGCTTGACCCAGCCCTTGGCCTTTTCGGTATAGAACAGCCGGCCATCCGGGCAGCGGGCCACCCCTTCGCCTTCTTCCAGGCCGTCGCGCAGCACCGCCAGGCGACGCTGCAGCGGGTCGTAGCTGAGCAGGCGACCGCGGGGCAGGTCCTCGATGGCATAGAGGGTCTGGCCATCGGTGGCGACGCCCTCGACGTCGTTGCCGTCGAACAGGGCCTGGTGCTGGCCGTCGCGCAGGAGAAACACCGGCAGCGGTCCGCCTTCCTGGCTGACCACCAGGCCGCCCTGGAACATCACCAGGCCATCCGGCTTGGACAGCTCGCCCAATACCGGCTGGCGCTCGCCATTGGGCAGCAGCCGCAGCAGGCTGCCGCGGCGACTGGAAAATTCCTGGGTCACGAACAGGCTGCCATCGGCGTCCAGGGCCAGGGCGCTGACCATGGGGATGTCGGCGGCGACTTCCCGGTAGCGCCAGCCCTCGGCCGCACTGACCGGATGGAAATGCCGCCAGGCCGGATAGGCGAAGCCGGCGGCCAGCACGGCGACGCCCAGCGCCAGACCCTGGCGCCAGCCCAGGCGCGGAACACGACGCATGGCGATCTCTCTGTGGCAGAACGATGACCGGGCAGTCTAGCGGCCCGCGCGTGAAGAATCCGTCGCCGGCACCCCAGGTGAGGGGGCCGGCGGGGCGGGGCCTCAGGCGGTGAGGAAGGCCTCGGTCAGCTTGACCCAGTAGCGCGCGCCCACCGGCAGCAGGGCGTCGTTGAAGTCGTAGGCCGGGTTGTGCAGGTTGGCGCTGGGCCCGTTGCCGACGAACAGGTAGCAACCGGGCACCTGCTGCAGCATGTAGGCGAAGTCCTCGCTGGCCGGGATGGGCGCGAAGGGGTGCAGGGCCTCGGCGCCAAAGTGCTCGAACGCCACCTGGCGGGCGAAGGCGGTGGGGCCGTCGTGGTTGACCAGCACCGGATAACCCCGCTGATAGTCCAGCTCGGCGGTGGCGCCGAAGCTTTCCGCCTGGGCGCGCACCAGGGCGCCGATGCGCTGCTCCAGCAGGTCGCGGGTGCTGTCCTGGAAGGCGCGGATGGTGAGCTTCATCTCCACCGCATCGGGAATGACGTTGGAGGCCTCGCCGCCGTGGATGCTGCCCACGGTGATCACCGCGGTGTCCAGCGGCGCCACGTTGCGCGAGACCACGGTCTGCAGCGCCATCACCGTGGCCGCGCTGGCGACGATGGGATCGACCGCCTTGTCCGGTACCGCGCCGTGGCCGCCCTGGCCGCGGATGCGCAGGAGGGCGGTGTCGGACGAGGCCATGGCGGCGCCGTCGACGAAGCAGAACTTGCCGGTGGGCACGCCGGGCATGTTGTGCAGGCCGAACACCTGGTCGCAGGGAAACAGCTCGAAGAGGCCGTCCTGCATCATCTTCAGGGCGCCGCCCAGGCCTTCCTCGGCCGGCTGGAAGATCAGGTGCAGGGTGCCGTCGAAGGCGCGGGTCTCGGCCAGGCAGCGGGCGGCGGTGAGCAGGGTGGTGGTATGGCCGTCGTGACCGCAGGCGTGCATGCGGCCCGGGTGCTGGCTGGCGTAGTCGAGGCCGGTGGTCTCCAGGATCGGCAGGGCGTCCATGTCGGCGCGGATACCCAGCACCTTGCTGCCGCTGCCGGCGCGCAGGGTGCCGACCACCCCGGTGCCGCCCAGGCCGCGATGGACCTCGTAGCCCCAGCCGGCGAGGGCGGCGGCCACCAGGTCGCTGGTGCGCTGTTCCTGGTAACCCAGTTCGGGATGGCGGTGGATGTCGCGGCGCAGGGCGACCATGTCCGGCAGGTAGCCGGCAATATGACGGGCGGTGGCGTCTTGATCCGCAGCGGTGGCAAGGCTCATGGCGATCTCTCTCAATCCAGGTGGCGTTCGGGATAGCTCAGCAGTGCCAGCCATCCTATCAGCAGCATGCCGATCAGGTACCAGGCCGGGGCGAGCGGGCTGCCGGTGGCGCCGATCAGCCAGGTGGCGATGAACTGGGCGGTGCCGCCGAACAGGGTCACCGCCAGGGCGTAGGTCATGGCGAGGCCGGTGGCGCGCACCGGCCGCGGCAGGCCGGCGAGGATCAGCAGCAGTCCGGCGGTCATGTTGACGCTCATGGCGGTGATCACCACGAAGCGGGCGGCAAAGGCCAGGCCCTGGGTGGTGGGATCGTTCAGCCAGACGAAGGCCGGGTAGATGCCCAGCAGGGCCACCGCCAGGCTGACTAGGGCCACCGGCTTGTAGCGACCGAAGCGATCCAGCAGCAGCCCGGCGGCCAGGGCGGCGGCCATCTGCACGGCGCTGGAGGCCACCCCGGCCAGGTAGGCGCTGGTGGCCGGCAGGCCGACGATGCGGGTCATGTAGGTGGGCATGTAGAACTGCATCAGATAGGTCAGCAGGGTCGCCGACATCACGATCAGCAAGCCCAGGCCGAAGCGCCGCGGATGCTCGCGCAGAAAGGCGCGCACCGGGCCGCCCTCGACCGTGCCGGCGCCGCTCCAGGTCTCGTCCACCTGGCGGCGGATATAGAGGCCGACCGGGATGATGAGCAAGCCGACCAGGAAGGGGATGCGCCAGCCCCAGGCATGCAGCTCGGCCTCGGACAGGCTGCGGGTGAGCAGGGCGCCCAGACCGGCGCCGAGCAGGGCGCTGCCGCCCTGGCTGATCACCTGCCAGCTGACATGGAAGCCGCGCCGGCCGGGGCTGGCCGATTCCAGCAGCAGGGTGGTGGCGGCGCCGATCTCGCCGCCGGCGGAAAAGCCCTGCAGCAGGCGCCCCAGCAGCAGGATCAGCGGCGCGGCGATGCCGATCTGGGCGTGGGTCGGGGTGAAGGCGATCAGGGCGCTGCCCAGGCCCATCAGCGAAATGGTCAGCAGCATGGCCTGCTTGCGCCCGTGGCGGTCGGCATAGGCACCCAGCACCATGCTGCCCAGGGGGCGCATGACGAAGCCGACGCCAAAGACGCCAACCGCCATCAGCAGGGAGCCGTAGGGCGTATCCGAAGGGAAATACAGCTGGCCGATGATGGCGGCGAAAAAGCTGAAGACGGTGAAGTCGAACATCTCCAGGCCGTTGCCGAGACTGGCCGCGGCGATCAGCATGGCCCGCGAGGGCGTGGCGACCGTGCTGGCGGGGGCCACGTCGGCGCGGGAGGAGGACGTCGGAAGAGCCTGGGCCATGGTGCGTTCCTCTGCACTGAGATGAATGCTTAGCTATGCAAATGACGGTCCGGTCCGCGCGGGCCGCGTGCCTGGGCGGTCGTGGCGGGGCCGGAGACCGGGCGTGCGCCAGGGTGGTGCAGCGCCGGCCCTCTTGCAGCCTAGTCGAACCTGCCGCCTCGGCTGGCACTCGCTCATAAATCCGTCACAATGCGCGCCTAGGCTCTGTACGAAAAATGCCTGCGCTCGGTGATGCTGCGTTGAAAATCAGCTCGGAATGCTCATTTACCCCTCGTAAACTCGTTCGCGAGCTCGGTCCGCTTCCTCACTGATTTTCGCCTTGCCTGACCTTCGCTCGGCAATCTTTCGTACAGAGCCTCGAGTGCCGGCTTGCGCCTGAGCGTCGCCGGCCCAGGCCCGTCTCCCATCCCCGCGAGGAATCCGGCATGGACATCAAAGGTCCGCTGACCGCTGTGGCGCTCGCCCTGGCGCTCGGTGGCACGACCGCTCGAGCCGAGGGCGTCGACCCGGCCATCCCTGCTTACCAGAAGGTGAGCGGGATCTCCGGCAATCTGTCGAGCGTGGGCTCCGACACCCTGGCCAACCTGATGACCCTTTGGGCCGAGAGCTACAAGCGCGAGTATCCCAACCTCAATATCCAGATCCAGGCGGCCGGCTCGTCCACGGCGCCGCCGGCGCTCACCGAAGGCACCGCCGGCATCGGCCCCATGAGTCGCAAGATGAAGGACGCCGAGCTACAGGCCTTCGAGCAGCGCTTCGGCTACCCGCCCACCGCGGTGCCGGTGGCCATCGATGCCCTGGCGATCTTCGTCAACAAGGACAATCCGTTGCGCCAGCTGACCCTGGAGCAGGTCGACGCGATCTTTTCCAGCACCCGGCTCTGTGGCGGTCCGCACGAACTCAAGACCTGGGGCGACCTGGGCCTGACCGGCGACTGGGCCAGGCGGCCGATCCAGAGATTCGGCCGCAATTCGGTGTCGGGCACCTACGGCTACTTCAAGGAAGCGGCGCTGTGCCGTGGCGACTTCCGCGCCAACGTCAACGAACAGCCTGGCTCGGCCTCGGTGGTCCAGGCCATCAGCCAGTCCCTGGGGGGCATCGGCTACTCGGGCATCGGCTACCAGACCGCCAGCGTCCACACCCTGGCGCTGGCACGCCAGGGCACCACCGATTTCGTCGAGGACAACCAGGCGAACACCCTGTCCGGGCGCTATCCCCTGGCGCGCTATCTCTACGTCTATGTGAACAAGGCGCCCAATCGTCCGCTCAATCCCCTGGAGGGGGAATTCCTGCGGCTGATCCTCTCGCGCAGCGGCCAGGAAGCCGTGGTCAAGGACGGCTACATCCCCCTGCCGGCGGCGGTGGTGCAGCAGGCCCTGAAGACCCTGGGCTACTGAGCGCCTGGCGCCCTGCGCCCGTCCCGGGCGTAGCGCCTCGGGCCGTCCATTCGCTGTAACCTTTCTGTCACACGACGTGATTAGGCTCTGCGCCATGATATCCCCGGTACCCCCGTCCCCGCCCGATCCTCGCGGCCCCGCTCGGCTGGACTTCAACACGCCTGCACTGCGCCGGCGGCGGCGCTGGCGGGCCCTGCAGGATCGCCTGATACGGGGTGCGGTGCTGGCCGGTGGCCTGGCCGTGCTGGCCACCATCACCCTGATCTTCTTCTATCTGGCCTATGTGGTGCTGCCGCTGCTTCGCGGCGCCAGCCTCGAGGCCCAGCCGCTGCCCCAGCCCGACTGGCTGGCGGCCGCCGGGGCACCGTTGCTGCTGGGCATCGACGAGCAGGATCGCCTCGGCCTGCATCTGTCCCAGGCTGGCGAGGCCACTTTCTTCACCCTGGCCGACGGCCAGCCGGTCATGCGCGAGCGCCTGCCGCTGCCGCCCGGCGTCACCATCAGCAGCCAGGCCCAGGACGCCCCGCGCGGGCTGATCGCCCTGGGCCTGTCCGATGGTCGCGTGCTGGTGGCGCACAAGCGCTATGTCTCGCGCTATCCCCAGGGCAACCGGGTCATCACCCCGGAACTGGACTTTCCCTACGGGCGCGAGCCACTGGACCTGGGCGCCTCCCGTAGCGCCCTGGAACGGGTCGCCATCGCCGGTGACGAGGACCTGCTGGTGCTGGCCGGTGCCCAGGGCAACCGCGTGACCGCCCTGCGCCTGACCGGGCTGGCGGCGCCGGTGACCGGTGGCGCGGCCGCTCCCATGCGTACCTCGCTCTCCCTCGGACCGCTCAACACCGCGGCCAAGGCGCTCTACCTCGACCCTCGCGGGCACTGGCTCTATGCCCTCAACGGCCGCGCCCAGGCGGATGTCTTCGATCTCCGCGACGGCAGTCTCAACGGCCACTACAAGCTGCTCGACGCGGCCGACGATGAGGTCACCGCCAGTGCCCAGCTGCTGGGCGGCGTGTCCCTGCTGGTGGGTACCGCCAAGGGCGGCATTGGCCAGTGGTTCATGGTCCGCGGCCAGGACGGCGAGCCGGTGCTAAGACATATCCGCAGCTTCCAGCTGGGCACCGCGCCCATCGTCCAGCTGGTGCCGGAGCAGCGCCGCAAGGGCTTCGTGGCGCTGGATACCACGGGCGAACTGGGGGTCTTCCACAGCACCGCCGGGCGTACCCTGTTGCGCGAGCAGATCGCCCCCGCTGGCGGGGTACTGGCGTTGTCGCCGCGTGCCGATCAGCTGCTGCTGGAGGAAAATGGCCGGCTGCTCGGCTTCCGCCTGGACAATCCGCACCCGGAAGTCTCCTGGTCGGCGCTCTGGGGCAAGGTCTGGTACGAGAATTACGAGGCGCCGGCCCGGGTCTGGCAGTCCAGCGCCGCCACCGCAGACTTCGAACCCAAGCTGAGCCTGGCGCCGCTGACCTTCGGCACCCTCAAGGCGGCCTTCTACGCCATGCTGTTCGCCGCGCCCCTGGCCATCGCCGCGGCGGTCTATACCGCCTACTTCATGGCGCCGCGCATGAGGCGCACGGTCAAGCCGGTCATCGAGCTGATGGAGGCCCTGCCCACGGTGATCCTCGGCTTCTTCGCCGGGCTGTTCCTCGCGCCCTTCGTGGAAAATCACCTGCCGGGGCTGTTCAGCCTGCTGCTGCTCCTGCCGCTGGCCATCCTCGCCGCGGGCTTTGGCTGGTCGCGCCTGCCGCTGACGCTGCGCGAGCGCCTCCCGGAAGGCTGGGAAAGCCTGTTGCTGTTGCCGGTGGTGCTGCTGACCACCGCCCTGGCGCTGTGGCTCAGTCCCTGGCTGGAAGGGCTGCTGTTCGCCGGCGACCTGCGCCTCTGGCTGAGCCAGACCCTGGGCATCGCCTACGACCAGCGCAACGCCCTGATCATCGGCCTGGCCATGGGTTTCGCGGTCATCCCCAACATCTTCTCCATCGCCGAAGACGCCATCTACAGCGTGCCGCGCAGCCTGACCCTGGGCTCCCTGGCGCTGGGCGCCACCCCCTGGCAGACCCTAGTGCGGGTGGTGCTGCTCACCGCCAGCCCGGGCATCTTCTCGGCGCTGATGATCGGCCTGGGCCGCGCCGTCGGCGAGACCATGATCGTGCTCATGGCCACCGGCAACACCCCGATCATGGATGCCAACCTGTTCGAGGGCATGCGCACCCTGGCGGCAAACATCGCCGTGGAGATGCCCGAATCCGAGGTGGGCGGCACCCATTACCGCCTGCTGTTCCTGGCCGCGCTGGTTCTGCTCAGCTTCACCTTCCTGATGAACACCCTGGCCGAACTGATCCGCCAGCGGCTGAGGAAAAAATATGCGGCCCTCTAGCGCTGGCGCGCCGCCGGGGCAGGGCGCCCGGCCGCGGCGCTCCCTGGGCGTCTGGCTGCGCGGCGGCGCGCCCGGGGTCTGGCTCAGCGCCGGCGCCGTGGCCATCGCCGTGCTCATGACCCTGGGGCTGATCGGCATCCTCGCCGTGCGCGGCCTGGCGCACTTCTGGCCGGCCGAGGTGGTGCAGGCGCGCTACACGCCGCCGGGCCTGGAAGCGCGCCTGGTGCTCGGCCAGGTGGTGGACCAGGAGACGATACCGGCCGAGCGGCTGCACAGCGCCGGAGTGACCCTGCCGGCGGACAGCGGCGAAACCCTGACCCGCGAACTCTTCAAGCTGGGCAATCGCGACCTCTATGGCAGCGACTTCGTCTGGCTGGTCGGCGACTGGCTAAAAGATCGCCAGACCCCGGCCGATGCCCTGGTGCTGGAGCGCCGCGAATGGGGCAACTTCTACGGCTATGCGCTGGAGGTGCGCGAAGCGGGACGCCAAGTGGCCAAGGGCGCCGCGGCCGTGCCCGAGCTGCAGCGCCGCCTGCTGCGCACCCGCGACCTGAGCGACCAGCTGGAGCGCCTGGAAAAGCAGGACATCGGCAGCGTCAACCATGCCCTGGAGCGCCTGCGCCTGGAGGGCCGCGGCCTGGAACTGGACGGTCGTCTCGACGCTACTGCCCAGGCCGATCTCGCCGCCCGCCGCGCCGAGCTCGAAGCCCGTTACGGCGACCTGGAAGACCAACTGGCCAGCCTGCGCCAGGAGCGCCGCCGCGACAGCGTGGTGCTGCGCGACGTCGAGGGCCGCACCCTGGAACTCAATCTGTCGCGCATCGTGCGCGCCTACCAGCCCAACGCCATGGGCCTGGGCGCCAAGCTCGGCTTCTATGGCAGCAAGCTGTGGGAATTCCTCAGCGCCGATCCGCGCGAGGCCAACACCGAGGGCGGCGTCTTCCCGGCCATCTTCGGCACCGTGATGATGACCCTGCTGATGGCGGTGATCGTCACCCCCTTCGGCGTCATCGCCGCCATCTACCTGCGCGAATACGCCCGCCAGGGGCCGCTGACCCGCACCATCCGCATCGCGGTCAACAACCTCGCCGGGGTGCCGGCCATCGTCTATGGCGTCTTTGGCCTGGGCTTCTTCGTCTATGTGCTGGGGGGCTCCCTGGATCAGCTGTTCTTCCAGGCCAGCCTGCCCACGCCGACCTTTGGCACCCCGGGGCTGCTGTGGGCTTCGCTGACCCTGGCGATCCTCGCCATGCCGGTGGTGATCGTCGCCACCGAAGAGGGCCTGGCGCGCATTCCCCGCAGCATCCGCGAGGGCTCCCTGGCGCTGGGCGCGACCCAGGCCGAGACGCTGTGGAAGGTGGTGCTGCCGCTGGCCAGTCCGGCGATGATGACCGGGCTGATCCTGGCCGTGGCCCGCGCCGCCGGCGAGGTGGCGCCGCTGATGCTGGTGGGGGTGGTCAAGCTGGCGCCCTCGCTGCCGCTGGACGGCAACTACCCCTATCTGCACCTGGATCAGAAGATCATGCACCTGGGCTTCCACATCTATGACGTCGGCTTCCAGAGCCCCAACGTGGAAGCCGCCCGCCCGCTGGTCTATGCCACCGCGCTGCTGCTGGTGCTGGTGATCGCCGGGCTGAACCTGTCCGCCGTGTTCCTGCGCAACCGGCTGCGCGAAAAGTACCGGCTGCTGGAAGACTAGCGCCCGCGGCCGAGGAGACCCCATGCCTTCCGATTCCTCCATCTTCAGAACCGCCGCCGCCTACGCGGCCAGCGCCCAGCCTGCGGCGAACGAAGGTGGCGTGGCCCTGTCGGTGCCGCGGCTCAATCTGTTCTACGGCAAGAAGCAGGCCCTGCACGACATCGCCCTGGAGATCCCGCGGCAGCGGGTCACTGCCTTCATCGGCCCCAGCGGCTGTGGCAAGTCCACCCTGCTGCGCTGCTTCAATCGCATGAACGACCTGGTGGAAGATTGCCGCATCGACGGCGAGATCCTACTCGACGGCCAGAACATCTATGCCCGCGGCACCGAGATCGCCGAGTTGCGGCGGCGCGTGGGCATGGTGTTCCAGAAGCCCAATCCCTTTCCCAAGAGCATCTACGAGAACGTGGTCTACGGCCTGCGCATCCAGGGCATCAAGCAGAAGCGGGTGCTCGACGAGGCGGTGGAATGGGCGCTGCACGGCGCGGCGCTGTGGGACGAGGTCAAGGATCGCCTGCACGAGTCGGCCCTGGGTCTCTCCGGCGGCCAGCAGCAGCGTCTGGTGATCGCCCGCACCATCGCCGTGCAGCCCGATGTGCTCCTGCTCGACGAACCCTGTTCGGCGCTGGACCCCATTTCCACCCTCAAGGTGGAGGAGCTGATCCACGAACTGAAACAGCGCTACACCATCGTCATCGTCACCCACAACATGCAGCAGGCGGCGCGGGTCTCCGACTACACCGCCTTCATGTACATGGGCCAGCTGGTCGAACACGGCGACACCGACACCCTCTTCACCAACCCGGCGAAGCGGCAGACCGAAGACTACATCACCGGCCGCTACGGCTAGTTCCAGGCAGGCCGGTGCCCCACCCGGCGACTCGCTCCTCTCAGGCAGGACTGACAGCATGATCAACAAAGAAGGCCACACGCAGCACATCTCCCAGCAATACAACGTCGAACTGGAAGAGGTCCGCAGCCACCTGCTGGCCATGGGCGGTCTGGTGGAAAAGCAGGTCAGCGACGCCGTGCGCGCGGTGATCGATGCCGATGCCGGGCTGGCGCGCCAGGTGCGCACCATCGACGACCAGATCGACATCATGGAGCGCGGCATCGACGAGGAATGCCTGCGCATCCTCGCTCGCCGTCAGCCCGCGGCCTCTGACCTGCGCCTGATCATCAGCATCTCCAAGTCGGTGATCGATCTGGAGCGCATCGGCGACGAGGCTTCCAAGATCGCCCGTCGCGCCATCGAGCTGACCGAGGACGGCGAGGCCCCCCGCGGCTACGTCGAGGTCCGCCACATCGGCGAGCAGGTGCGCAAGATGGTCCACCAGGCGCTGGACGCCTTTGCCCGCTTCGACGCCGAACTGGCCCTCTCGGTGGCCCAGTACGACAAGCTGATCGACCGCGAATACAAGTCCGCCCTGCGCGAACTGGCTACCTACATGATGGAAGACCCGCGCTCCATCTCGCGGGTGCTGAGCATCATCTGGGTGCTGCGCTCCCTGGAGCGGGTCGGCGACCATGCGCGCAACATCGCCGAACTGGTGATCTACCTGGTGCAGGGTACCGACGTAAGGCACATGGGCCTCAAGCGCATGGCCGAAGAGGTCAATCGGTCGCGCGAATGATCCGCCCGGTCACTCCCCGGGTGGCGTGCCGAACCCGCCTGCTATGCTGGAAGACTTGGCATGGAGTGACCGATGAGCAAGTTGAACGTACTGGTGGTGGATGACGCGCCCTTCATTCGCGATCTGATCAAGAAGGGCCTGCGCAACCTGTTTCCCGGGCTGACGGTAGACGAGGCGACGGATGGTCGCCGCGCCCAGACGCTGCTCGGCAAGCAGCGCTTCGACCTCATCCTCTGCGACTGGGAAATGCCCGGCATGACCGGTCTGGAACTGCTGAGCTGGTTTCGCGCCCAGCCGGACCACAAGGGCGTGCCCTTCATCATGGTCACCAGCCGCGGCGACAAGGAAAACGTCGTCCAGGCCATCCAGGCCGGCGTGTCCGACTACATGGGCAAGCCGTTCTCCAACGAACAGCTGGCGGCCAAGGTCAAGAAGGCCCTGCAACGCACCGGCAAGCTCGCCGAGTTGCAGGCCGGCGCCCAGCCGCGCCCGGCCACCGGCTTCGCCAATGATTCCCTCGGTGCCCTGACCGCCGGCCGCAGCGACGTGGTCCAGCCCACCGCCGCACCGGTCGCGGCGCCGGCCGCCGCCTCCAGTGCCGCCCTGCTCACCGGCAGCGCGCCGCCGCCACCCGCCCGTGGCAAGCCCGCCGCCAACTTCGGTCAGGGCCAGCTGCGCCTGCCCAACGCCAGCATGGCCTGTCTGATCAAGGCCATCAGCATCAAGGAAGCCCTGCTGGTGGTGCGCCGTGGCGATCCGCTGCCGCAGATCCTGGAAACCGCCGTGCTCGACCTGGAGCAGGGCGAAGACGGCAATGACGTGGCGCGCCTCAATGGCTATCTGCATTCCCTCAGCGCGGTGGAAGCGACGCCGGCCAGCGAGTGGGTGCAGGTCAACTTCCGCTTCATCGACCGGGACCCGGCCAAGCTCGACTACCTGTCGCGACTGATCGCCAAGGGCACCGCCCAGCGGCACTACGTGCCGGGCGCCTAGGGCGGGGCGGCGCGATGAAGGGCCTGGCACGGAGACTGCTTCGCGCTGAGACACCGCGGATTTTTGACGCCCTGCCCATGCCCCTCGCCTGTCGCCTGCTGCTGCTGTCGCTCGCCTTCTCAGGTCCCGCCCTGGCGGCGCCCATCTACAAGTACGTCGATGCCAACGGCGTGGTCACCTACACCGACAAGGCGCAGAAGGGCGCCAAGGTGATGACCTTCAGCGACGATCCCATCGAGCGGCTCGATCAGCGGGTCAAGCTGCAGCCGCGGCACTATGCCGGCGGCACGGTGCTGGAGGTGCGCAACGACAGCTTCCTGCCGGTGACCGTCACCCTGCGCCTCTCGGCGTTGCAGAACGTCAGCGGGGTGGGCGAGGCGCCCATCCGCAAGGTGCTGCCGGCGCGCAGCCTGACGCGCCTGGCGACCCTGATCGCGCCCGACCCGGGCCGTCCGCAGCGCTATACCCCGCAGCTCACCACCCTGATGGGCAGCGCCACCCCGGTCTTCGCCTCCGGTTTCGCCTATCCGCTGCCCTGGCTGGGCGGTCCCTTCAACGTCAGCCAGGGCGCCGGTGGCGGCTTCAGCCACAACACGCCCAAGAGTCGCTATGCGGTGGACATCGCCATGCCGGAGGGCACGCCCATCGTGGTCTCGCGCGCCGGCCAGGTGGTGGAGGTGGAGAACGACCAGGACGGGCGCGGCAACCACCCCTCCGGCAACTTCGTGCGCATCCTCCACGACGACGGCACCATGAGCGTCTACCTGCACCTGCAGCGCGGTTCGATCAAGGTCGCCGAAGGCCAGTGGGTGCGCCCTGGCCAGCCGCTGGCGTCTTCGGGCAACACCGGGCGCAGCACCGGGCCCCACCTGCACTTCGTGGTCCAGCGCAACACCGGCGAGGCGGTCGAATCCATTCCCTTCCGCTTCGCCCAGGCGGTGGACAGCCTGCCCAACTTCGCCGTCGGCGGGCCTTGAGAGCCTGGGTCAGCCCTGGGCGTCGAGGTACTCGCTCGGCGAGACCCCCAGCACCCGGCGGAACATCCGGGTAAAGGCCGACGGCGAGGCGTAGCCCAGATCCAGGGCCACTCGGGTCACCGGTTCGCCGGCGGCCAGCCGCGGCAGGGCCAGCATCAGCCGGGTGTGCTGGCGCCAGGTGGAAAAGCTGGTGCCGGTCTCCTTGAGAAATAGTCGGGCCAGGCTGCGCGAGCAGAGGTGCAGCTGCTGCGCCCAGGTCGCCAGCGCCGTGTCGTCGGCGGGATCCGCGTGCAGGCTGGTCTGGATGGCACGCAGCCGCCGGTCGGCCAGCGCAGGCAGGTGCAGCGCGGTCTCTTCGAGAAACACCAGTTCCGCCAGCATTAGCGCCCGGACGTGACTGCCCAGCTCGGCTTCGCCGTAGGCGGCGCCGCCGCGTCTCAGGCAGCGCAGCAATTCGCGCAGCAGCGGCGAGATGAGCACCATGCGGGTGGCTGCCTGGGGGCAGGGCAGGCCGCTCGGCAGGGCGATGATCACCACCTGCAGGGTGGCTTCGCCATTGGCCCGCGCCTGGTGCTCGATGCGCGGCGGGATCCAGATCGCCTGCTTGGGCGGCACGTACCAGACCCCTTCGTGGGTGGTGACCTCCAGCACGCCGTTGACCGTGTACATCAGGTGCGCCTGATCGTGCACGTGCGGCGGCCACACCTGGCCATGGGCGAAGGTGCCGAGCTGGGATACTAGCGGCCCGGCGGGCGGGACGGGGGCATCCGCCACCACGCTCCGCGTCGGGTCGATTGTCTGTTCCTGCATAACAGCTGTCCGTTTCGGTTGGGCCGGCTCCAGGTGCCAGGGCCTAACCTGCAGCACTATGGCCGGAGCATCGGGCGCGCCCGGGGTGATCCCTCTGCACGCCGAAAACCTGCCTCTTGCGGGAGTGTCGCACAGAACACCCGCCGCTTGGCTGACCTGCCTGAACCATCAGGCCTGTATTTGAACTACCGTCCGATCGGTGGCAGCGTGGCACAGGGATTTGAGTGCCACGCTTTTTTATTCGCGACGATGCTTTGCCAGCGGCTTCACAAAGCCGTGGTTTGGCCATCGCCCAGTCTGCACGGCTTTGTTAGGTTCTGTCCTTGCCCATCATGGTGGCCCTATGCCATGGACCGACGCCTGACCGCCCTGATCACCTGCCTGAGCCTCGCCCTGGCCGTGCCCGCCCTCGCGCCGGCCGCCGAAAAGGCGACCCTCACCAAGACCTCTGCCAAGAGTCCGGCCCGCAAGGGGCAGGTCAAGCTCAAGGTGCGCAATGCCAGTGAAGGCCGCATCTTCGAGGTCCGCAACGATTTCGACGTGCCCGTGCGGGTCGAGCTGCGCCTGCAGCGCACCGTCAACGTGGCCGGTGCCGAGCGCCCGATCCGCCAGGTCATCGAGCCGCGCTCCACGGTGCAGCTGGCGGTGATCCGCAAGCGGCAGCAGGGCTTTCCCATGCACTTCGACCAGGCCTTCAGCTACAGTCCGCAGCTGCCGGTCGGCTCCCTGCCGGCGCTGGCGACCGGTGCGCCGGGCGGGGTTGATAGCGGCATCGGCTATGGCTACGCCTGGCCCTGGCGCCAGGGCGTCTACTACGTGACCCAGGGTGCGGGCGGCGATTTCAGCCACAACACGCCCAAGGGGCGCTATGCGGTGGACATCGCCATGCCCGAGGGCACCCCGATCAGCGCCGCCCGTGCCGGCACGGTGATCGACGTGGAAAACGGCCAGTTCGGCCATGGTCCCAATCCCTCCGGCAACTTCGTGCGCATCGCCCACGAGGACGGCAGCCAGAGCGCCTATCTGCACCTGCGCCGCGGGTCGGTCAAGGTGCGACCTGGCGAGCGGGTGGAGGTCGGCACGCCCCTCGCGGAGTCGGGCAATACCGGGCGCAGCACCGGCCCCCACCTGCACTTCGTGGTCCAGGCCCACGAAGGTGGTGAAATGGTCTCCATTCCCTTCCGCTTCGTGCGGCCGCTGGCAGCCCTGCCCAACATGGCGCTCGGCGACCGCTGAGGCCCTGCGCAAGCGCGTTCCAGACAGGCTGACGCCACGGGGTCCATAAGGCGACCAGGCGCCCGTTCGCCCGCAGAAATCCCTTGGCAGGAACCGGGTTGGTGGCGTTATGCTATCACCACGCTATTCTTCCAAGGCGCGGGTTCTACCGTGGCCTTCCCTTCCTTCAGGCTATGGATGCCGCTCCATGAAAGGATTCCTGGCCACCCTGTGCGCCGGTGGGCGCAAGCATGCTCTGTACCTGCTGGCATTGCTGTTGATCGCCCTCGACGGCCAGGCGCAGGTGCTGCGACTAGATGATCCGGGGCGCAGCTACGATCCGCGGCCGGCGCTGGAGATTCTCAAGGCACCTGCCAGTCTGACCTTTGCCGAGGCCGCCGCCCGCCCACGCGGTGGCGAGGACGGCTGGCATGCGCCCGATGAACTGGAAATGCTGCTCCATGACGGCCGCCAGGGTCTCTGGCTGCGCTTCGCCATCCAGGGCCGCGACGACCAGGCCTGGTGGCTGATTCCGAGCTGGCCGGTGCTGGATCGCCTGGACCTGCGCACCCGCGCTGCCGATGGCCACTGGAGTCCGCTGCAGCAGAGCGGCCTGGCCCTGCCGGCCTCGCAACGGACACTGCCCGGTCGCCAGCTGATGTTCGCCCTGGCGCCGACCGCCGGTGCGGTGGAGGAGGTCTACCTGCGATTGGATTCGCGGGAGACCTTTGTCCTGCCGCTGCGGCTGGTGACCCCGGCCGCCTATTTGCGCGAGGCGCAGCAGGATGCCTGGCTGATCGGCGGCTTCTTCGGTTGCCTGGTCACCATCCTCTTGCTGACCCTCACCCTGTGGGGCTTTGGCCGCCGCTCGGGCTTTGGCTGGTACGCCCTCTATCTGCTCAGCGTCATCGGCTATCAGGCGGTCACCACCGGCTACGGCGCCTGGCAACTCTGGCCGGAGAGTCCGGCCTTCGCCCTGCGTGCCCACCTGGTCTTTACCGCCCTGTGCTTTCTGAGTGGCGGGTTGTTCGTGCGCTATCTGCTCAGCCTCTATCACGGCGGCCGCTGGATCGACTTCGGCAATCGCCTGCTGATCGGCTACTGGAACGTGGCGCTGGTCATCACGCTGATCTGGCCGCATCTGCTGAGCTTCCAGGAAATGCTCGGCATGATGGCGCTGAGTTGCCTGGGGCTGCTGGGCACCACCACCTACCTGGCGCTGCGCGGCAGCCGCATGGCGCTGTGGTTCAGCGCCGCCTGGGCCCTGCTGCTGCTGGGCAGCTCGATCCAGCTGCTGGCGATCGCCGGCTGGCTGCCCGCCGACAGTCCGGCCTTCCACGGGCAGATGGCCGGCTTCGCCCTGGGCTTCGTGATGCTGTCGCTGGGGCTCACCGAAGGCCTGAGTCTGCAGCGCCGGGCGCGGATCGAGGCGCAGCGGCAGGCGCTGGAAGCCTCCAGCGCCCTGGCCCGGGAGCGCGAAGCCTCCTTTGTCGAACTGGAATTGCGGGTGGCGCTGCGCACCGTGGAGTTGCAGCAGGCCAAGGCCAGTCTCGAGCGGCTCAATCGCGAACTGCTGCACCAGAGCCAGACCGACTCCCTGACCGGGCTCGGCAATCGCCGGCATTTCGAACGGGTCTTCCAGCAGGAGATCCGCCGCGCCATCCGCGCCGAACGGCCGCTGGCGGTGCTCTTGGTGGACATCGATCATTTCAAGGCGGTCAACGACACCCACGGCCACACCCTGGGCGACGAATGCCTGAGGTGCGTGGCCGAGGTGCTGCGCAGGCACGTCCAGCGGGCGGGGGAGGTGGCGGCGCGCTATGGCGGCGAGGAATTCGTCATCGCCCTGCCCGGGAGCGACCAGCAGGCGGCCCGGACGCTGGCGGAGCGCATCCGCCAGGAGGTGGCAGGGCTGGAGTTGCAGACCGAGCAGGGGCGCCTGCGGCCGTCGATCAGCGTCGGCGTCGCGGTGACCGTGCCGAGCAATCTCGAACACGGCCTGGGGCTTCTGGAAGACGCCGATCGGGCGCTCTATGCGGCCAAGCGCGGCGGGCGCAATCGCGTCTGCCTGAGCGATGGCCTGCCGGAACTGGGCAGCGGACGCGGCTGAGGCCGCGTCGACTCAACGCTCTTCCGGCTGGCGCCGGCGGACGTCCTTGGGATCCAGCTTGATGACCTTGGCCAGGACGATCTTGGGGCCCTTCATCTTCTTGACGATGATGCGCAGGCCCTCGGCTTCCAGCACCGTCTCCTCTTCGGGGACGCGCTTCAGGCTGTCGTAGATCAGGCCGGCCAGGGTCTCGGCCTCGACGTGATCCAGATCGATACCCAGCAGTCGCTCGACCTTGAACAGCGGGGTGTCGCCCCGCACCAGCAGCTTGCCCGGCTGGTAGGCGACCACGCCGCGCTCGGTCTTGCGGTGTTCGTCTTGGATGTCGCCCACCAGCACCTCGAGCACGTCTTCCATGGTCAGGAAGCCGATGACCTTGTGGTCGGCTTCCTCCACCAGCACGAAGTGCGCGCCGCCACGGCGGAATTGCTCCAGCAGGTCGGACAGCGGCATGTGCTTGGTCACCCGCTCCAGCGGATGCACCAGATCGTCGAGGTCGAACGAAGCCGCTTCGCTGTCCAGGCCGGCGATGGCCAGCAGCAGGTCCTTGATGTGCAGGACCCCGGTAAAGGTCTGGCTGTCTTCGTCGTAGACCGGGTAGCGGCTGTACTTGGAGCGGCGGATCTGGGTGAGGATCTCGTCCAGGCTGGCCTTGCTGTCCAGGTAGATGAGGTCTTCGCGGGAATTGGCCCAGTCCACCACCTCCAGCTCGCCCAGCTCCACGGCCGAGGCCAGCACCCGGCTGTCCGGGTCGGTGGCGCGGTTGGAGTGCAGGATCAGCTTGAGTTCGTCGCGACTGTAGTGGTGCTCGTGGTGCGCGCCCGGCTCGCCCTGGCCGGCGATGCGCAGGATGCCGTTGGCGCTGGCGTTGAGCAGCCAGATGGCCGGATACATCAGCCAGTAGAAGAGGTACAGCGGCACCGCCGTCCACAGCGAGAGCAGGTCGGGCTTGCGGATCGCCCAGGACTTGGGCGCCAGCTCGCCGACCACGATGTGCAGGTAGGAGATGATGAAGAAGGCCGAGAAGAAGGCGATGCCGTGGATCACCTCGGGGCTGCTGACGCCGACGGCGCCGAGCAGGGGTTCGAGCAATTCGGCGAAGGCCGGCTCGCCGACCCAGCCCAGACCCAGGGAAGCCAGGGTGATGCCGAGCTGGCAGGCGGAGAGGTAGGCGTCGAGCTGGTTGTGCACCTTCTTGAGGATGCGCCCGCGCCAGCCGTGCTTCTTGGCGATGGCCTCCACGCGGGTGGCGCGCAGCTTGACCATGGCGAACTCGGCGGCGACGAAGAAGCCGTTGAGCAGCACGAGGAAGAAGGCGAAGAACACGAGGCCGAGATCGGCGAACAACGTCGAGGCGAGACTGGTGGAAGGGTCCATTAGGGCCGAGAGCTGGAAAAAGGTCGGCTAAGCATGGGGGCGGGGCAGGGCAGTTGCAAGATGTTGCGCCTGCCGGAGGGACGGGGCGCACCCCGGGCTGACGGACAGCGGCTCTGGCGCCCACCTTTGCCGGCAGAAGTTTTTCCCTAGGTCCAGCCTTCCAGACGCATGGTGGCCCGCACCAGGCGCTGCTCTTCCTGCTCGATCTCGCGCAGGCTGTCCCTGACGCTGTGGATGTGCTCGCGGGCGGCGGCGTGGGCCTCGTCGGGTAGGCGCTGGCTCACGGCGGCATAGAGGCGGGCATGCTGGGCGTCGATCTCGCGGCGCTGCGGCGGGCGATGGTAGAGATTGGCGATGCAGGCGAACACCGAACCCAGCAAGAGCTCGTTGAGCGATTGCAGGGTGTGCACCAGCACCGGGTTGTGCGAGGCCTCGCTGATCGCCAGGTGGAAGGCATGATCGAGGCGCGCGTGGGTTTCCGCCGGCAGGGTGGCCGGGTCCTGGCAGGCGGCGCAGAGTTCGTCGTAGCGGCGACCGATCAGCACCAGGTCGGCGGTGGTGGCGCGCAGCGCCGCCAGGCGCGCGGCTTCGCCCTCCAGCAGGGCGCGGACCTCCAGCAGGTCGTAGAGGGTGCGCGGCTGGCTGCTGAACAGGTGCAGCAGCGGATTCTCCGCTGCCGGGGCCGCCAGCCGGGCGACGAAGCTGCCCTGGCCGTGGCGGGTCTCGATGATGCCGCGGGCGCGCAGCAGGCCCAGGCCCTCGCGCAAGGCGGTACGCGAGACACCGAGCTTGTCGCACAGGCGCCGCTCGGACGGCAGCGGCTGACCGACCTTGAGCACCCCGTCCACCACCAGGCGTTCGATCTGCTGACTGACGTTCTCGGCGACGGGAAGACGGGCGGCGGGCGCGGACATGGCGAGTTCCTGCTGGTATGACCACGAGGTTTGACGCTAGTGAGCCACTGGTGGAATCTGCCGTCAAGCCGGCTGAAAGCGGCTCATCCTTTGGTCGAAGAGGGCACAAAAACTGGTATGACCAGTGCGCTGGACCATGGACGCCCCGCGTGCAGTCGGGGTACAACGAAGCCTTTCCAGCCAGAACAACAACAATGGCGGTTACCCGATGAGCCTGGTCTACGACGAACGTCTCGACGGCGCCTTGCCCCGCCCGGACAAGGCGCAACTGCTGCAGCGGTTGCGTGCCGAACTGCCCGAGCACTGCCTGCTGCACGACAGGGAAGACCTCAAACCCTACGAGTGCGATGGTCTCGCGGCCTATCGCACCACGCCGCTGCTGGTGGTGCTGCCAGAAACCGTGGAGCAGGTGCAGGCGACCCTGCGCCTCTGCCATGAGCTGCAGGTACCCCTGGTGGCCCGCGGCGCCGGCACCGGCCTGTCCGGCGGCGCCCTGCCGCTGGAGCAGGGCGTGCTGCTGGTGATGGCGCGCTTCAATCGCATCCTCGAGGTGGACCCCGACGGTCGCCGGGCGCGGGTCCAGCCCGGGGTGCGCAACCTGGCCATCTCCCAGGCCGCGGCGCCCCATGACCTCTACTACGCGCCCGATCCCTCCTCGCAGATCGCCTGCTCCATCGGCGGCAACGTGGCCGAGAACGCCGGCGGCGTGCACTGCCTGAAATACGGTCTGACCGTGCACAACGTGCTGGCGGTGGAGATCGTCACCCTGGAAGGCGAGCGCCTGACCCTGGGCGGCGCCGCCCTGGACAGCCCCGGCTTCGACCTGCTGGCGCTGTTCACCGGCTCCGAAGGGTTGCTCGGGGTGGTGGTGGAAGTGACCGTCAAGCTGCTGCCCAAACCGCCCTGCGCCCGGGTGGTCATGGCCAGCTTCGCCGACATCGAGCGCGCCGGGGCGGCGGTGGCCGACATCATCGCCGCCGGCATCATCCCCGGCGGCCTGGAGATGATGGACAACCTGACCCTGAGAGCCGCCGAGGACTTCATCCACGCCGGCTACCCGGTGGACGCCGCCGCCATCCTGCTCTGCGAGCTGGACGGGGTGGAAGCCGACGTGGCCGCCGACATCGAGCGGGTCAGCGCCCTGCTGGCCACCGCCGGCGCCACCGAGATCCGCCTGGCCCGCGACGAGGCCGAGCGGCAGAAATTCTGGGCCGGGCGCAAGAACGCCTTTCCCGCCGTGGGACGGCTGTCGCCCGACTACTACTGCATGGACGGCACCATCCCGCGTCGCGCCCTGCCCGAGGTGCTGCGCGGGATCGAGGCGCTGTCGGCGGAGTACGGACTGGCGGTGGGCAATGTCTTCCATGCCGGCGACGGCAACCTGCACCCGCTGATCCTCTTCGATGCCAATCGGCCCGGCGAGCTGGAACAGGCCGAGGCCCTGGGCGGCCGCATCCTCGATCTCTGCGTGGCGGTGGGCGGCACCATCACCGGCGAGCACGGCGTCGGTCGCGAAAAGATCAACGCCATGTGCACCCAGTTCCAGTCGGGCGAGCTGACCTTCTTCCATGCGGTAAAGGCCGCCTTCGACGCCCCCGGGCTGCTCAATCCCGGCAAGAACGTGCCGACCCTGCACCGCTGCGCCGAATTCGGCGGCCTGCACGTGCATCGCGGCCAGTTGCCTCACCCCGAACTGGAGCGTTTCTGATGGACAGTCTGAACCTGCTCCTCGACCAGGTCCGCGAGGCCCTGGCCCGTCGCCAGCCGCTGCGCATCCATGGCGGCGACACCAAGGCCCGGCTGGGCCGTGCGGTGGAGGGCGAGCCGCTGGACGTCAGCGGCCATCGCGGTCTGGTGCACTACGATCCCACCGAACTGGTGGCCACGGTGCGCACCGGTACGCCGCTGGCCGAACTCAACGCCGCCCTGGCCGAACAGGGGCAGATGCTGCCCTGCGAACCGCCGCGGCTGGGGGAGGGCGCTACCGTCGGCGGCACCCTGGCCTGCGGTCTTTCCGGTCCGCGCCGCCCCTGGGCCGGCAGCCTGAGGGATTTCGTCCTGGGTACCCGGCTGATCACCGGCACCGGCGAACACCTGAGATTCGGCGGCGAGGTGATGAAGAATGTCGCCGGCTATGACGTCTCCCGCCTGCTGGCCGGCAGCCAGGGTTGCCTGGGGGTGATCACCGAGGTGTCCTTCAAGGTGCTGCCCAGGCCGCGCTGCACCCAGAGTCTGAGTCTGGATCTGGATACCGAACGCGCCCTGCAACGCCTGGCCGTCTGGGGCCGCGAAGCCCTGCCGATCTCGGCGGCCTGCCATGACGGCGAGCGGCTGCACCTGCGCCTGGAAGGCGGCGAGGGTTCGGTGCGCTCGGCGGCCGATCGCCTGGGCGGTGAAGCCCTGGGCGAAGGCTTCTGGGACGAGCTCAACGAACAGCGGCTGGCCTTCTTCGAAGGGCCCGCGCCCCTGTGGCGGCTGTCGGTGCCGGTCAACACCCCGCTGCTGGACCTGCCCGGCAGCCGCTTATTGGATTGGGGCGGTGCCCAGTACTGGCTCAAAAGCGATGCCCCGGCCACCGTGCTGCGCGAGATCGCTGCGCGCGCTGGCGGCCATGCGCTCTGCTACACGCCGGACGCCGAGCGCGAGGCCCAGCATCCGCTGCCCGCCGCGCTGCTGGACTATCACCGCCGCCTCAAGGCGCGCCTGGACCCCCAGGGGATCTTCAATCCGGGTCGGCTGTACGCCGGGCTGTAGGGGAAAGACGTCATGCAAACCAATCTGAGTCCCGCCGCCCGCGAACTGCCCCGCGCCGCCGATGCCGAGCGGGTGCTGCGCAGCTGCGTGCACTGCGGCTTCTGCAATGCCACCTGCCCGACCTACCAGCTGCTCGGCGACGAGCTGGACGGTCCACGCGGGCGCATTTACCTGATCAAGGGCATGCTCGAAGGCGGCGAGGTCAGCGAGAAGACCCGCGAGCACCTCGACCGCTGCCTGACCTGCCGCAATTGCGAGACCACCTGTCCCTCGGGCGTCTCCTATCACGAATTGCTCGACATCGGCCGCGCCGAGGTGGAACGCCGGGTGCCGCGCCCGCTGGGCCAGCGCCTGCTGCGCGCCGGCCTGCGCCAGGTGCTGCCGCAGCCGCGCCTGTTCGGCGCGCTGCTGAAAAGCGGCCAGGCGCTGAAGCCACTGCTGCCGGCAGGCGTCCAGGCCAAGCTGCCGGCGCGCATTGCCGCTCCGGGCTTGCGACCCGCGCCACGCCATGTCCGGCGCATGCTGATCCTCGAAGGCTGCGTGCAGCCGGGGCTTTCGCCCAACACCAATGCCGCCACCGCGCGGGTGCTGGATCGCCTCGGCATCAGCCTGGAGGCCGCGCCCCGCGCCGGCTGCTGCGGCGCGGTGGACTACCATCTCAACGCCCAGGAGGCCGGACTCGACCGCGCCCGGCGCAACATCGACGCCTGGTGGCCGGCCCTGCAGAGCGGCGCCGAAGCCATCATCCAGACCGCCAGCGGCTGCGGCGCCTTCGTCAAGGAATACGCCAGCCTGCTCAAGGACGATCCGGCCTATGCGGCCAAGGCGCGGGAAGTCTCGGCGCGCACCCGCGACCTGGTGGAGGTGCTGCGCGAACTGCCGCTGGAAGAGCTGCGCTTGGCCAACACCCCGCGGCTGGCCTTCCATTGCCCTTGCACCCTGCAGCACGCCCAGCGCCTGGGCGGCGCCGTGGAGGGCGTCCTGCAGCGCCTTGGCTTCCCGCTGGCGCCGGTGCCCGACGGCCACCTCTGCTGTGGCTCGGCCGGCACCTATTCGCTGACCCAGCCGGACTTGTCGCGGCGGCTGCGCGACGCCAAGCTCGACGCCCTGGAGAGCGTTCACCCCGAGGTAATCGCCACTGCCAACATCGGCTGCCAGAGCCATCTCGACGGCGCCGGGCGGACCCCGGTGCGCCACTGGATCGAAATCCTCGACGCGGCCCTGGCCGCTCCGACCCAACTCTGAACCCTGGAGGCCCCATGAAGACCAAAGCCGTGCTCACCCTTGCCGAGATCGACACCCTGCTGGCCGCCGGTCGCGCCGAAGCCGAGCGCCAGGGCTGGGCCGTGTGCATCGCCGTGGCCGATGACGGCGGCCATCCGCTGGCTCTGCTGCGCCTCGACGGCGCCGCGCCCAACAGCGCCTACATCGCCCCGGAAAAGGCCCGCAGCGCCGCCCTGGCGCGCAAGGAGTCCAAGGTGCTGGAAGAGATGATCAACAACGGCCGCACCGCCTTTCTCAGCGCCCCGCTGATGCAGGGCATGCTCGAAGGTGGGGTGCCCATCCTGGTGGACGGCCAGGTGGTGGGCGCCGTCGGCGTCTCCGGCGTCAAGGCCCCGGAAGATGCCCAGGTCGCCAAGGCCGCGATTGCAGCCCTCAACTGAATTCAACGCCTCACATTAAGGAAAGCCATCATGACCGACCGTACTCCCCTGGGCCGCCTGCAGGTGGCCACCGAGCTGCAGCGCTTCATCGACGAGGAGGTGCTGCCTGGCACCGGACTCGACACCGCCGCCTTCTGGTCGGGCGTGGACCAGCTGGTGCACGAGCTGGCGCCGCGCAATCGCGAACTGCTGGCCGAGCGAGATCGCCTGCAGGTGGAACTGGACAACTGGCACAGCGCCCATCCCGGTCCGGTCACCGATCTGCCCGCCTACCAGAGCTTCCTGGAAAGCATCGGCTATCTGCAGCCGGTGCCCGGTCAGGTGCAGGCCTCGACGGCCGGGGTCGACCGCGAGATCGCCGAGCAGGCCGGTCCGCAGCTGGTGGTGCCGGTGCTCAACGCCCGCTACGCCCTGAACGCCGCCAACGCCCGCTGGGGGTCGCTGTACGATGCCCTCTATGGCACCGACGCCCTGCCCGAAACCGATGGCGCCGAGCGCGGCAAGGGCTACAACCCCGCCCGTGGCGCCAAGGTGGTGGCCTTCGCCCGCCAGGTGCTGGATGGCGTAGCGCCCCTCGCCAGCGGCTCGCACCGGGACGCTACCGCCTACCGCATCCAGGACGGCCGCCTGGTGGTGGACCTCAGGAGCGGTACCAGCGAACTGGCCGATCCGACCGCCTTCGTCGGTTACCAGGGCGATGCCGCCGCACCGTCCGCGGTGCTGCTGCGCCATAACGGCCTGCACCTGGAAATCCAGATCGACCGCGACAGCACCATCGGCAAGACCGACGCCGCCGGGGTCAAGGACCTGCTGATGGAGGCCGCGGTCAGCACCATCATGGACCTGGAAGACTCCATCGCCGCGGTGGACGCCGCCGACAAGGTGCTGGCCTATCGCAACTGGCTGGGCCTGATGAAGGGCGACCTGGCCGAAGAGGTCAGCAAGGGCGGCGAGACCTTCACCCGCCGCCTCAACCCCGATCGCGAGTACCAGGGCGCCGACGGCCAGCCGCTGAGCCTGCACGGTCGCTCGCTACTGTTCATCCGCAACGTCGGTCACCTGATGACCAATCCGGCAGTGCTGCTGGAAGACGGCCGCGAGATCCCCGAGGGCATCCTCGATGCCGTGGTCACCGTGACCATCGCCCTGCACGACCTCAAGCGCCAGGGCAATTCCCGCAGCGGCTCGGTGTACATCGTCAAACCCAAGATGCACGGCCCGGCCGAGGTGGCCTTCGCCGTCCAGCTGTTCGACCGTGTCGAGGCCCTGCTGAGGCTGCCGGCCAATACCGTCAAGCTGGGCATCATGGACGAGGAGCGGCGCACCAGCGTCAACCTCAAGGCCTGCATCCATGCCGCCGCGGCGCGGGTGGCCTTCATCAATACCGGCTTCCTCGACCGCACCGGCGACGAGATGCACACCGCCATGCTGGCCGGCCCCATGCTGCGCAAGGGCGACATGAAGACCTCCAAGTGGATCACCGCTTACGAGCGCAACAACGTGCTGGTCGGCCTGGCCTGCGGCCTGCGCGGCAAGGCGCAGATCGGCAAGGGCATGTGGGCCATGCCCGATCTGATGGCCGCCATGCTGGAGCAGAAGATCGGCCATCCCAAGGCCGGCGCCAACACCGCCTGGGTACCGTCGCCCACCGCCGCCGTGCTGCACGCCCTGCATTACCACCAGGTCAACGTCCAGCAGGTGCAGCAGGAGCTGGAACGCAGCGACGTCGACGCCGCCCGCGGCGAATTGCTCGCCGGGCTGCTCAGCGTACCGGTGGCCGAGTCGCCGGACTGGTCCGCCGAGGCCATCCAGCAGGAGCTGGACAACAACTGCCAGGGCATCCTCGGCTACGTGGTGCGTTGGGTCGACCAGGGCGTGGGCTGCTCCAAGGTGCCCGACATCCATGACGTCGGCCTGATGGAAGACCGCGCCACCCTGCGCATCTCCAGCCAGCACATCGCCAACTGGCTGCACCACGGCGTGGTCAGCGCCGAACAGGTGGACGAGACGCTGCAGCGCATGGCCAAGGTGGTCGACGGCCAGAACGCCTGCGATGCCCTCTACGAGCCCATGGCCGGTCACTTCGACACGTCCTACGCCTATCGCGCCGCCCGCGACCTCATCTTCAAGGGCCGCGAGCAGCCCAGCGGCTACACCGAGCCGCTGCTGCACGCCTGGCGCCTGAAGAAGAAAGCCGGCGCCTGATCCGGCCAGGGCTCCCGTCCGGCGCGGGCGGGAGCCACTTACCCAGGTGCGGTGCCGGTGGTCCTCCGACCACCGCCCCTTCCCTTGCCACTGGCGAATTTTTATACTATCGGGTCCCCCGTTCCCGGGATCATCATCGCCACGAGGAAGACCATGGCCCGCGTTACTGTCGAAGACTGCCTGGACAACGTAGACAACCGATTCGAGCTGGTCATGCTCGCCACCAAGCGCTCGCGCCAGCTGGCCACCGGCGGCAAGGAGCCCAAGGTACCGTGGGACAACGACAAGCCCACCGTCGTCGCCCTGCGCGAGATCGCCGAAGGTCTGGTCGACGAAGAAGTCATCCGTCTTGACGACATCGTCGAAGAAGAGCCGCTGTTCGCCGCCTTCGAAGTCAACGAAGAAGTGGACGGCGAGGCCCTCTAAGCCATGGCCGCCGAGCCTGCGTATGGTGACGTCCACCCGACCGGCATCGACCTGCTGGCCGAGCGTCTGGCGGACTACCTGACCCCCGACCAGGTCAATCTGGTACGGCGGGCCTACTACTACGCCGAGCAGGCTCACGACGGGCAGCGCCGCCGCAGCGGCGAGCCCTATGTCACCCATCCGCTGGCCGTCGCCAACATTCTCGCCGACATGCACATGGACCATCAGAGCCTGATGGCCGCCATGCTGCACGACGTGATCGAGGACACCGGCATCGCCAAGGAAGCCCTGGCCGGCCAGTTCGGCGAGACGGTGGCGGAGCTGGTGGACGGGGTCAGCAAGCTGACCCAGATGAAGTTCGAGACCAAGGCCGAGGCCCAGGCGGAGAACTTCCAGAAGATGACCATGGCGATGTCCAAGGACATCCGCGTCATCCTCGTCAAGCTGGCCGACCGGCTGCACAACATGCGCACCCTGGACGCCATGCCGCCGGACAAGAGCCGGCGCATCGCCAAGGAAACCCTGGAAATCTACGCGCCCATCGCCAACCGGCTGGGCATGCACGATTTCTACGTGGAATTCGAGGACCTGGGTTTTCGCGCCATGCACCCGATGCGCGCCGAACGCATCCAGCGGGCGGTCAAGACCGCGCGGGGCAATCGCCGCGAGATCCTCGGCAAGATCCAGGAATCCCTGGCCAACTGCCTGGCCCGCGACGGCCTGGACGGCGAGGTGGTCGGCCGCGAAAAGCACCTGCACAGCATCTACCAGAAGATGCGCGGCAAGCGTAAGTCGTTCAACGAGATCATGGACGTCTACGGCTTCCGCATCATCGTCGACAAGGTCGACACCTGCTACCGCGTGCTCGGCGCGGTGCACAATCTCTACAAGCCGTTCCCGGGGCGCTTCAAGGACTACATCGCCATCCCCAAGGCCAACGGCTACCAGTCCTTGCACACCACCCTGTTCGGCATGCACGGCGTGCCCATCGAGATCCAGATCCGCACCCGCGAGATGGAAGAGATGGCCAACAACGGCATCGCCGCCCATGGCCTGTACAAGGCCGGCGGCGACGAACCGCGCGCCAGTCACCTGCGCGCCCGCCAGTGGGTGAAGGGCATCCTCGAGTTGCAGCAGCGCGCGGGCAACTCCCTGGAATTCATCGAGAACGTGAAGATCGACCTCTTTCCCGACGAGGTCTACGTCTTCACCCCCAAGGGCCGCATCATGGAGCTGCCCAAGGGCTCCACGGCCGTGGACTTCGCCTACGCGGTGCACACCGACGTCGGCAACAGCTGCATCGCCTGCCGCATCAACCGCCGCCTGGCGCCGCTGTCGCAGCCGCTGGGCAGCGGCGAGACGGTGGAGATCGTCACCGCCCCCGGCGCCCGGCCCAATCCGGCCTGGCTCAACTTCGTGGTCACCGGCAAGGCGCGCACCAACATCCGCCATGCGCTCAAGCAGCAGCGTCGCTCCGAGTCCATCAGCCTCGGCGAGCGGCTGCTGAACAAGGCGCTGTCCGGCTTCGGCACCCAGCTGTCGAAGATCTCGCCGATGCGCATCCTCTCGGTGCTCGGCGAATACAAGGGCGTGGTGCTGGAAGACCTGCTCGAAGAGATCGGCCTGGGCAACCGCATGGCCTATGTGGTGGCGCGGCGCCTGGTGTCCGGCAGCGAGCAGGAAGAGCCACTGGAACCCCAGGCCAGCACCACGCCCCAGGGCCCGCTGGCGATCCGCGGCACCGAAGGCCTGGTGATCAGCTACGCCAAGTGCTGCACGCCGATTCCGGGCGATCCCATCGTCGGTCACCTGTCGGCCGGCAAGGGCATGGTGATCCACCTGGAAAATTGCCGGAACATCGCCGAATTCCGGCATAACAGCGAAAAGTGCATCGTGCTCAACTGGGCCAAGGACGTCACTGGCGAATTCAGCGTCGAGTTGCGCGTCCAGCTGGAGCACCAGCGCGGCCTGATCGCCATGCTGGCCAACAACGTCACCGCCGCGGACGCCAACGTCGAGAAGATCGGCATGAACGAGCGCGACGGCCGGGTCAGCGTGGTCCAGCTGGTGGTCAGCGTGCGTGATCGCGTGCACCTGGCGCGGGTGATCAAGAAGCTGCGGACGCTCAAGGGCGTGGCCGGTATCACTCGGGTTCGCAGCTGAGGTTGCAGGGTGTCACCACCGGCTTGCAGAATCGGGCCTTTCCCGCACAGGAGCGACCCATGAGCAAGCAAGTGATCCACACCGACAAGGCGCCGGCCGCCATTGGTACCTATTCCCAGGCGATCAAGGTCGGTGACACCGTCTATCTCTCCGGGCAGATCCCGCTCAACCCGACCAGCATGGAGCTGGTGGACGGCTTCGAAGCCCAGGTGGTCCAGGTCTTCGAGAACCTCAAGTCCGTCGCCGAAGCCGCCGGTGGTTCGCTGGCCGATATCGTCAAGCTGAACATCTTCCTGATCGACCTCGCCCACTTCGCCACCGTCAACGAGATCATGGGGCGCTATTTCCAGCAGCCCTATCCGGCACGCGCCGCCATCGGCGTCGCCGCGCTGCCGAAGGGCTCCCAGGTGGAAATGGATGGGGTCTTGGTACTGAGTTAAAGCCTTTGATCGCGGCCATGGGCCGCTCCTACAGTAGTTGATGCACCTGTAGGAGCGGCCCATGGCCGCGATGACCCCCCAAAAAAAAGCCGACCGTCTCGCGACGGTCGGCTTTTTCATGTCTGCCTGCTTAGGCCGGGATGGACTTGATCTTCGGCATCCGCGCCCAGCAACGGTGCTTGGCGATGGCGGCGAAGAAGTCCTGCTGCACCGCCTTGAAGTCGCTGCCGGTGAGCAGCGCCTCGTCGGTGTCCAGGTAGACCGCCTTGAGCAACTGCTCGGCTTCGCCGGTGAGGGCGATGGCCTTGAGGTGCTTGTAGGCTTCCAGCAGGTAGTGTTTGATCACGCCGTCATCGAGCATGGCCTTGACGCTCTCGGCACCGCCCGGCACATAGACCGCGTCCAGCGCCACCGAAGGCATGCCTTCGGCCGAACCGTCCACGGCCACTTCGCTGCCGTCGGCGGCCTTGACCGGGCCGGCGGTGGGGCCGAGCACCTTCACATGAGCACCTTCGGCCTTGAGCGCCTGCTTGATGGCCTCCACTTCGCTGGCGATGACGCCGTCACCCACCAGCACCGCCACCTTGAAGCCCTTGATGTTGCCGGACAGCAGGTTGAGCTGGCTCAGCGCCGGCGACTTGTCGATGGAGATCTTGCGCGGCTGCACGGTGGGGGCGGTGGGCGGGGTCACGCCGACCTTCTTGGCCACCTTCTGCGCCAGCTCCAGATCGATGTTGGCGAGGATCTCGTTGACCTGGCGCTCGCGAATCCACATGCGCTCGACCTTGCCCAGCTCGAAGCTGTAGGCATCGGCGACGTGCGCCTGCTCGGCTTCCGACAGGCTGTTGTAGAAGAGCGTGGCCTGGGAGAAGTGGTCGCCAAAGGTCTCGCTGCGCTCACGCACCTTGTGGCCGTCGATGCGCTCGTAGTAGCTCTCGAAGCCGCCGTCCTGGGGTGCCGGCGGGGTTTCCTTGGGCCAGCCGCCGTCGATGGAGTTGGGCTCGTAGGAGGCCCGGCCCTTGTCGATGGTCATGCGGTACTTGGCGTCACGCTGGCCGTTGTGATTCGGCACCACTGGGCGGTTGACCGGCAGCTCGTGGAAGTTCGGCCCACCGAGACGGCTGATCTGGGTGTCGGTGTAGGAGAACAGCCGACCCTGCAGCAGGGGATCGTTGCTGAAGTCGATACCGGGCACGACATGGCCGGGGCAGAAGGCCACCTGCTCGGTCTCGGCGAAGTAGTTGTCCGGGTTGCGGTTGAGCACCAGCTTGCCCAGCGGGGTGATGGGCACCAGCTCCTCGGGGATGATCTTGGTGGCGTCGAGGATGTCCCAGTCGAACTTGTGCTCGTCTTCCTCGGGAATGATCTGCACGCCGAATTCCCACTCGGGGTAGTCACCGGCTTCGATAGCTTCCCAGAGGTCGCGACGGTGGGCATCGGTGTCCTTGCCGGCCAGCTTCTGAGCCTCGTCCCACACCAAGGAGCGCACGCCGCCGGCGGGCTTCAGGTGGATCTTGACGAAGACGCCCTTGCCGGCGGTGTTGATCATGCGGAAGGTGTGGATGCCGAAGCCTTGCATGCTGCGCAGATTCACCGGGATGGCGCGGTCGGTCATGGTCCAGAGCACCATGTGCGCCGACTCGGGCACCAGGGAGACGAAGTCCCAGAAGGTGTCGTGGGCGCTGCCGCCGGTGGGGATCTCGTTGTGCGGCTCGGGCTTCACCGCATGGACGAAGTCGGGGAACTTGATGGCGTCCTGGATGAAGAAGACCGGCATGTTGTTGCCGACCATGTCCCAGTTGCCTTCCTCGGTGTAGAACTTGATGGCGAAGCCACGCACGTCGCGCACGCTGTCGCCGGAGCCGCGCGGGCCCTGCACGGTGGAGAAGCGCACGAACACCGGGGTCTGGTGGTTGGGGTCGCGGAAGAGGGCGGCCTTGGTCAGGTCAGACCAGTCCTGGTAGGGCTGGAAATAGCCGTAGGCGCCGGTGCCGCGGGCATGGACGATGCGCTCCGGGATGCGCTCGTGGTCGAAGTGGGTGATCTTCTCCCGCATGATGAAGTCTTCGAGCAAGGAAGGACCGCGGGTGCCGGCGCGCAGCGAATTCTGGTTGTCGGCGATCTTCACGCCATGATTGGTGCGCAGTGCCTGGCCGGTGGCATCGGAGCGGAATTGCTCCAGTTGCTCGATTTTCTTCGAGGTGTTCTGGCGATCCAGGGTATCGGTACCGGCGAGTTCACTCTTGGGGGGCGTAGCCATGGAAAGTCCTCATCAGGCGCCTGTCAGGCGCTCTTTGCGTCCCCTACGGAATGTGGGGCGAATACAGGCAGTCCTGTAGTGACTCATGGGCTGGAGCTGGTGTTCCGCTTGGCTGATGCGAAGCGACGGGCTGTTCCCGCGGGTGAAGTCCCGACGCACGAACTGGCCATATGCCTTTATTGGCTTAATACCCGACAACAAGTGCTAAGCAGATATAAGCGCGCACGTTAAACTGCGCGGCCGGATCACCCTCCAGTTGTCTGACGATACCCACAAGGTTTTTCCATTGATCGAATTCCACGCTGTCCACAAGACGTACCGCACGCGCGGTCGCGAGGTCGCGGCGCTCCAGCCGGTCGACCTGAGGATCGAAGCCGGCGAGATCTTCGGCCTGATCGGCCATTCCGGTGCCGGCAAGAGCACCCTGCTGCGCCTGATCAATCGCCTCGAAGCCCCCAGCGGCGGTCGCCTGCAGGTCGATGGCGCCGAGGTCACCACCCTGGGCTCGACCGAGCTGCGCGATTTCCGCCGCCGCATCGGCATGATCTTCCAGCACTTCAATCTGCTCTCCTCGAAGACCGTGGCGGCCAACGTGGCCCTGCCATTGGAACTGGCCGGCGGCCGTTCGCGGGCGCAGATCGCCCAGCGCGTCGAGGAACTGCTGGCGCGGGTCGGCCTGTCCGACCAGGCGCGCAAGTATCCGGCGCAGCTCTCCGGCGGTCAGAAGCAGCGCGTCGGCATCGCCCGCGCCCTGGCCACCGAGCCGAAGATCCTGCTCTGCGACGAGGCCACCAGCGCCCTCGATCCCCAGACCACCGCCCAGGTGCTGCAACTGCTCGCCGAACTCAATCGCGAGCTGGGCCTGACCATCGTGCTGATCACCCACGAGATGGACGTGATCCGTCGCGTCTGCGACCGCGTCGCCGTCCTCGACGGCGGTGCCGTGGTGGAGCAGGGCACCGTCGCCGATGTCTTCCTGCACCCGCAGCACCCCACCACCCGCCGCTTCGTGTTCGAGGCCGAGCACCAGGACGAGGCCGACCTGGCCGACGCCTATGCCCATGTCGAAGGCCGCATCCTGCGTCTGACCTTCCGTGGCGAAGCCACCTATGCACCGCTGCTGGGCCACGTCGCCCGGGAGACCGGTGTCGACTACAGCATTCTCGGCGGTCGCATCGACCGCATCCGGGACGAGCCCTATGGCCAGCTCACCATCGCCCTGGTGGGCGGTGACCTGGACGCCGCCCTGGCTCGCTTCCAGGCCGCCGACGTCACCGTGGAGGTCCTGCGCTGATGGACGAACTCTTCACCAACATCGACTGGGCCGAGATCTGGCAGGCGACCCAGGACACCCTGGCCATGCTTGGCTGGTCCATGCTCTTTACCCTGATCCTCGGGCTGCCGCTGGGCGTGCTGCTGTTTCTCACCAGCCGCCGCCAGCTGCTGGAGCAGCCGCTGGTCTACGGCATCCTCTCCTTCGTGGTCAACGTGCTGCGCTCGGTGCCCTTCATCATCCTCCTGATCCTGATGATCCCCATCACGGTCTGGCTGATCGGCACCTCCCTGGGCGTCGAGGGCGCCATTCCGCCGCTGGTGGTGGGCGCCGCGCCCTTCTTCGCCCGGCTGGTGGAGACCGCCCTGCGCGAGGTCGACCGCGGCATCATCGAGGCGACCCAGGCCATGGGCGCCAGCCTCTGGCAGATCGTCACCCGCACCCTGTTGCCCGAGGCCCTGCCCGGGCTGATCGCGGCCACCACCGTCACCGCCATCGCCCTGGTGTCCTACACCGCCATGGCCGGGGTGATCGGCGGCGGCGGCCTCGGCGATCTGGCCATCCGTTTCGGCTACCAGCGCTTCCAGACCGACGTCATGGTGGTCACGGTGCTCTTGCTGCTGGTGCTGGTCCAGGTACTGCAGATGGTCGGCGATCGCCTCGTCGCCCATTTCAGTCGTCGTTGATCCAGGCTTCATCCACTCGAAGGTTTTGCACAAGGAAAATCCAGATGTCGCTGAAACGTACCCTGCTGTCCCTGGCCTTCGGCCTGGGTGTCGCCACCGCCGCCCAGGCCGCCGAGACCCTGACCGTCGCGGTCAATCCGGTTCCCCACGCGGAGATCCTGGAATTCATCAAGCCGCAGCTGGCCAAGGAAGGCGTGGACCTCAAGATCAAGGTCTTCACCGACTACATCCAGCCTGATCGTCAGACCGATCAGAAGCAGGTGGATGCCAACTACTTCCAGACCAAGCCCTATTACGCCAGCTACAAGAAGAGCAACCCGAGCAGCGACCAGGTGCCGGTGGTGGCGGTGCACGTCGAGCCCTTCGGTGCCTATTCGCAGAAGATCAAGGACATCAAGGAACTCAAGGACGGCGCCACCGTGGCCATCCCCAACGACCCGAGCAACTCCGGTCGCGCGCTGCTGCTGATCGCCAAGCAGGGCCTGATCACCCTCAAGGATCCGAGCAACGTCACCGCCACCCCGCGTGACATCGTCGAGAATCCCAAGCACCTGAAGTTCAAGGAGCTGGAAGCCGCGACCCTGCCGCGCGTGCTGAACCAGGTCGACCTGGCGCTGATCAACGCCAACTACGCCCTGGAAGCCAAGCTGGTGCCGACCAAGGACGCCATCTTCATCGAGAGCGGCGAGTCGCCCTACGCCAACCTGCTCTACACCCGTGCCGACAAGGCCAACGACCCGGCCATCCAGAAGCTGGCCAAGGCCCTGACCACCCCCGAGGTGAAGCAATTCATCGAGAAGAAGTACCAGGGCGCCGTCGTTCCCGCGTTCTGAGCCTCGGCTCCATCGCCGTCGACGCCCGTAGAGGCGTCGACGGTTCCACCCCGTTCTAGGAAACTGCCATGAAGAAATTGCTCGCCACCGCCGCCCTGCTGGCCGCCAGCCTGGCCGCCCACGCCGCCGAGACCCTCAGCGTCGCCGCCACCCCGGTGCCCCACGCCGAGATCCTCGAATTCGTCAAACCCCAGCTGGCCAAGGAAGGGGTGGACCTGCAGATCAAGGTCTTCACCGACTACGTGCAGCCCAACCTGCAGGTGGCCCAGAAGCGTCTGGACGCCAATTTCTTCCAGCACCAGCCCTACCTGGATGAATTCAACAAGAGCCGCGGTACCGACCTGGTGACCGTCGCCCAGGTGCATGTCGAGCCCTTCGGCATCTACTCGCAAAAGATCAAGAAGCTCGACGAAGTCCGCGAAGGCGCCGTCGTGGCCATCCCCAGCGACGCCACCAATGGCGGCCGTGCCCTGCTGCTGCTGGAAAAGGCCGGGCTGATCAAGCTCAAGGACAGCGCCAACATCCTCGCCACGCCCAAGGACATCGCCGAGAATCCCAAGAAGCTCAAGTTCAAGGAGCTGGAAGCCGCGACCCTGCCACGCGTGCTGAATCAGGTCGACCTGGCGCTGATCAACACCAACTACGCCCTGGAAGCCAAGCTCAACCCGACCCAGGACGCCCTGCTGCTGGAAGGCAAGGAATCGCCCTACGCCAACATCCTGGTCGCCCGTCCGGACAACAAGGACAGCGATGCCGTGCAGAAGCTGGCCAAGGCGCTGAACACCCCGGCGGTGAAGCAATTCATCGAAGAGAAATACAAGGGCGCCGTGGTGCCGGCGTTCTAAGTGCTGCCCGAGACAAGAGACGCCGGCCCCGTGCCGGCGTTTTTCGTAGGGCTCAATGGCGTTTCAGGGGGACGACGCCCATTCCCAGGCCGAAGGGTCGAAAGACCGCTTGCAGCGTCGCCAGGGTGGGATTGCCTTCATCCTGCTCCAATTGTCGCAAGGTACGCAGCGAGATACGGGCCATGCGTGCGAAGTCAGCCTGGGTCAGGCCGGTTATGTCGCGACGGAGGCGGCGGACACCGGTGCCCAGACTCAGGCGCCCGGTCTGTAATCCTTCACGGATATCATCCAGCTTGTGTTGCCGCAGTTCCGGATCATCGAGGTTCATAGCAGCCCTGCCTCGCGCAAATGGCTATCCAGACGCCGTAACGGAATCCGCGGATGTTCCCAGGTGGCCCGGGGCAGCATCGGCTGCAACAGGTCCGGCAGGGAGCGGAGCTGCTCGGCGTTCTGCTTGAGTGCTTCCCACAGCCGTTCGGGATCGTCCCACTCGGCCAGCAGCCGACAGGTCGCGTACCAATCGACAGCGCCCGCCTGCTCGACGGGCGTTGGCCATTTGCTGGTTCGGGTGATGCCCTGCTCATCCATGACCATGGGGGCAAGGTCGTAGAGAGGCGCCAGGCGCACGCGATGCTCATCTCGCAGAATGGCGGTATTGCGGCCGTGGTTGTCACTGTTGCCCAGCAGCTGATTGAGCAGATCACGGCGCAGGTAGTCGTCCAGCAGCGCCGGAATCTCGCGGTCCTGACCCGCTGCGCGCCAGACCCTGATCAGGGCGCCGATGGCGTCGAGATGATTTAGATAGCTGCCGGGCACCAGGGTGTGAGTCAGCGAATAGAGGGATTCAACGGCCAGACGCTCTACGTGTTGCGGGCCGGTGCAGCGGTCGAAGCGTGGCAGCCAGAGACTGGGGCGGCGACCTTCTTCCAGGGCGAGTCCGTTTTCAGCGACGGTCTCCAGCCCAAGGGTATTCAAGGCCCGATAGTAGCCGTGCTCGCTACGCAGGATGTCCTGGTCCGTGGCGTTGCCTTTGTTGCGCGGAAACTTCACCAGCCAGTGTCGACAGGCCAGGTCATCGGCTAGGGTGGCATCTGGATGGAGCAAGCCCTGAGCATCTTCGGCCAGCAGTAGCTTGGGTGCATCGCCACCTGCCCCGGTTGCACCGCCGATGGCGGCACCTTGCTCATAGGCATACTCCAAAAAGTCCTGATCGCGAGCGATGACCTGTTCACGGGTAAAGCCCACGGAGGGTGTCTGCGCCAGCCCGTCCAGCGACTCACGAATTCGCAGATGGCCAATGGGCGCTGGCGTGCAGCGCGATAACAATTGAAAGTCGGTCTGCGCAGCTTCCGCTGCGGTCAGCCCGAGGCGAGGCAGCAGAAAGCGGCGAGCGGCGCCAGCCGGGAGAATGTCCTGGAGAAACGCTGGCCAATGGGGCAGGCGCTCGACCTCCCAACTCAAAGGCAGGTTGGCGCTCACGGCTGCAGCCGTCGGCTTGCCGAAATCGTCGAGATGATCGCTCAGGTAGGCGGCCAGATAGCTGAGGGTGCAGGCGCCTTGTTGGGGGCCTTGCCCAGGGTCATCGAAAACCAGGCGCAGGGCATCGTGCCAATGCCCGCTCAGATAGGCTTGAACCACGAGCGTACTCACGGCAGACCTCCGGCAATATACTGCCGATAATTATGGGTGCTATACGCATTATCGGCAATATAGTGCCTGAAACAAGCTTATATAGCGCGATATTGGGTATTAAATTGCCGTTTGCATGGTCGGCGCGCTGCCCCTACGGCCGACGATCACCAGCAATACCGCAGCACCGGCCGCCATCAGCAGCGGCAGGGCGTGGCCGGTGAGCCACTGGCTGGCAGCGCCGGTGACCAGCGGGCCGACCAGGCAGCCGACGCCCCAGAGCTGGGCGATGCAGGCGTTGGCGCTGACCAGTTCGGCGTCGCGATAGCGCTCGCCCACCAGGATCAGCGCCAGGGTGAAGAGGCCGCCGGCGGTGGCGCCGAACAGCACCAGCAGTGGCCAGACGCCCGCGGTGTGCAGCAGCAGCGGCAGGGCCAGACTGACCGCCAGCAGCCCCAGGGCGCAGCCAAGGAACAGGCCCTGGCGCGAGAGGCGATCGGCGAGCAGGCCCAGGGGAAGTTGCAGCAGGGCATCGCCCACCACCACGGCGCTGACCATGTACAGCGCCAGTTGCTGGCCGAAGCCCTGGTTGAGCGCATAGACCGGCAGCAGGGTGAGGATCATCGCCTCGAAGCAGGCGAACAGCGCCACCGCCCAGGCGATGGCTGGAGCACCGCGACAGAAGTCCAGCAGCGCTCGCCAGGCCGCGGTATGGCCGCCGGCGGCCGGCGCGCCCTGGCGGCCGAGCAGCAGGGCAGCGCCGCCGAGCATGAGCAGGGCGCCGAGCCAGAAGCCCTGGTCGCCCTCGGTGCCCAGCACCCCCAGCAGCAGCGGACCGGCCAGCTGGCTCAGGGCGTAGCTGCTGCCATAGAGGGCCACCAGGCGGCCGCGCCAACGATCGGTGATGACCTGGTTCATCCAGCTTTCGCCAAGCACGAAGACCAGGGTGAGGATGGCGCCCAGGGCCAGGCGCAGGAGCAGCCACAAGGGGTAGCTGGGCAGCAGCGAGAGCACGATCAGCGAGGCGGCGCCACTGATCAGGCACAGTCGCATCAGCCGCGGCGTGCCGATGCGCGCGGCCAGGCGTCCGGCCAGACTGGCGCCGGTGAGGATGCCGAGGGCTGGCGAGGCGGCCATGACGCCGATGGCGAAGCTGCCATAGCCCCAGCCTTCCAGGCGCAGCGAGACCAGCGGCATCGACAGGCCGCTGGCCAGGCCCACGCTGATGACACTGCCCAGCACGGCGAAATAGATGGCCCAGGGCATGGGCGATGGCGAGGAATTCATGGACTCAGCCTAGCTGATCGGGGTGGAAGACGGGTAGCTGCCACGCGCAGCCTATGGAGCCCTGGGCGTCCGCCGGGGTTCCGGCACGGTTGGCCTTTGCCGGGCTTTCGCGTAGCGTGCGCGCTACCTGAAGCCGGTTGGGAGATAACAGAACATGCGGAAATGGCAATGCATCGTGTGCGGCTATATCTATGACGAAGCCCTGGGCTGGCCGGACGACGGCATCGCGCCGGGAACGCGCTGGGAGGATGTGCCCGAGGATTGGCTGTGCCCGGACTGCGGCGTGGGCAAGGGCGACTTCGAGATGATCGCCATCGGCTGATCACCCCGCTCCGCGTCTTCTGCGCGGACACAAAAAAGGCATCGCACGGGCGATGCCTTTTGGCTGCAGCGGCGATCCGTGCCGCTTCATGCTCAGCCTTCGATGCTGTCCTTCAGCGCCTTGCCCGGCTTGAACGCCACCGTGTTGCTCGCACGAATCTTGACCGGCTCGCCGGTCTGGGGATTCTTCCCCATGCGGGCACCGCGGTGACGCGGCAGGAAGGTACCGAAGCCGACCAGGGTAACGCTGTCCTTGCGGTGCAGCGCATTCGCGATCTCGTCCAGCAGCGTGTTGAGCACGACGTTGGCTTGTTCCTTTGGAAGTCCGACTTTTTCAGCGATCACAGTCGCCAATTCAGGCTTGCGCATACCTACCTCTCTTGGAGTCATTTTTAGCCGTGTGGGCGTCGCATGGCTTTCCTGGCAAAGCGATTACCCCCGAGATAGAGGGTGGCCCGACACAAAGATCGTTGGTGCGACAAAAGTCGAACCAGATAGCGTTATAAGGCAAAGCCGAGAAGAGCGAAAGTTAATTAGCAGACTATTAGCCGTTGGTAGGATGACTGATGCCGACTTGGACATTTATCGACCAATTTTGGCCATCTATGTGGACATTCTGTCCACTTTATGGCCGGGGAGAAAGGGGGCGGAGCGACGATGAGGGGCTCTGGCAAGCCGGTATCGCGATCAGCGACGGCGCTGCGGACTTCTGATCCGGCAGCGCCGCTGAGGTGAGGGAAGGGGGTGAAGCGGCCGCTGGCCGCTCCACCCTCCGGATCAGGCCGGTGCCTGGGCCGGCATGACCGGTTGACCCGCCGGCGCCTGGCCTTCCAGGCGGCGCTCCAGGGCCTTGGGCTCGATCACCAGGCGCATGCCATTGCTGGCCTGGGTGCGCCCCCAGTCCTCGAGCAGCTCCATGCAGGCGTGATCGATATAGGAGACGCGCTCCAGGGGCACGTGCAGGGTGGTGCCGGGCTTGACCTGTTCCAGCACCTTGGTCAGCTGGGGCACGCGCAGGAAGGTCGCGGCGCCCACCAGGCGCAGGTCGGCCTGGTCCGGCTGGTCTTCGCGATAGGTCAGGCTGACCTTGAGTTGCGCCGCCTTGACCGCCAGGAAGGCGATGGACAGGCCGAAGCCCACCAGCACCCCGGTCAGCAGATCGGTGGCGACGATCATCAGGGCGGTCAGGGCATAGATGATCATGGGTGTCCGGCCATAGCGCTTGAGCCCGGTCAGCGACTTGGGATCGGCCAGCTTGACGCCGGTGAACACCAGCACGCCGGCCAGGCTCGCCACCGGCACCAGCTTGAGCACGAAGGGCAGGGCGGCGACGAAAGCCAGCAGCCAGAGGCCGTGGAAGATGGTGGAGGCGCGACTGGTGGCGCCGGCCTGGACATTGGCCGAGCTGCGCACGATGACCCCGGTCATGGGCAGGGCGCCAACGGCACCGCAGAGCAGGTTGCCGACACCCTGGGCGCCCAGCTCGCGGTCGAAGTGCGAGCGCGGCCCGGTGTGCATGCGGTCCACCGCGGCGGCCGAGAGCAGGGTCTCGGCGCTGGCGATGAAGGCCAGGGCGAGGGCGGCCACCACCAGTTCGGCATTGGCCAGCATGCCCAGGTCGGCAAAGGTCACCCAGTCGATGGCGTCGGCCAGGTTGTTGGGCACTTCCACGCGGCGGATGTCCAGCGCCAGCCAGAGACTGGCCAGGGTCGCCAGGGTCACGCCGATCAGGGCGCCGGGCAGGAAGCGCAGGGTCTGCGGGCGGAATTTCTCCCACAGCCACATGCTGGCGATGGTCAGCAGACCGATCAGCGCCGCCTGGGCGCCGATGCCACTGCCGTTCCACTGGCTTGCCGCGGTGAGGGCGGCGCCGGGGAAGGCCAGCAGGTTGGACAGGCCCGAGGCCGCCGGCTTGGCATCCAGCATCACGTGCAGCTGCGAGAGCACGATGAGGATGCCGATGCCGGCGAGCATGCCGTAGACGACGGCGGGCGAGGTGACGCGGAACCAGGCGCCCAGGCGGGTGAAGCCGGCGATGAGCTGCAGCAGGCCGGCCAGCAGCAGCACCGGGCCCAGGGCCTCGATGCCGTGGCGGTTGATCAGGTCGAACACCAGCACCACCAGGCCGGCGGCCGGACCGCTGACCTGCAGCGGCGAGCCGGCGAGAAAGCCGACCACCAGGCCACCGATGATGCCGGTGATGATGCCCTTGGCCGGCGGCATGCCGGAGGCGATGGCGATCCCCATGCACAGCGGCAGGGCGACCAGAAACACCACGAGTGAGGCCAGGGCATCGCGCGACAGGCTGCGCCCCGGGGTCTGTTGATTGCCAAGCATGGTCCTGGTCCTCCAGCGACTAGGTAAAGGGGTGCCCGCGCGTCATATCACGTCGTATGACACGGTTCGGGATTCAGGCGGCTAGCGGAAAGGGTGGACGGTCCCGATGGAGCCCCAAGTGGGGATCGCCCGGCGCGGTGCGCTGTTATGGCGACGGATCGGCTGACCCGTCTTGCAATGGCCATCCGGCGAACCGGATGGCCACCGTGGATCAGGCCTGCTGCAGGCGCGGACGCGGGGTGGCAACCGGCATGTTCTCGCCATCCAGGGGCAGGAAGCGCTCCTGCTGGGCGTCGTACGCCTTGATCTCGCTGGTCTCGATGGAATAGACCCAACCATGGATCTGCAGCTGACCGCTGGCCAGGCGCGAGGCCACTGAGGGGTGGGTGCGCAGGTGGACCAGCTGGGCCACCACGTTTTCCTCGGTCAAAAAGCCCAGGGTGCCGCCGTGGCCGCAGTCGCAATGGCCATGGTCCTCGACCACGGTACGGGCGACCTCGGCGTGGCGCAGCCAGACCTTTACCGTCGGCATCTTTTCCAGCGGATCGGGATTGAGCACCGCCTTCATGGCGCCGCAGTCGGAGTGGCCGCAGATGATGATGTGCTTCACGCCGAGGGCCACGACCGCGTATTCGATGGCGGTGGAGACGCCACCGTTCATCTGGCCGTAGGGGGGCACCACGTTGCCGACGTTACGGGTCACGAACAGATCGCCCGGCGAACTCTGGGTGATGAGTTCCGGGACGATGCGCGAGTCGGCGCAGGTGATGAACATGGCTTTGGGCGACTGCGCACTGGCGAGCTTCTTGAACAGCGCTTCCTGTTCGGGAAAGACATCCTGGCGGAAACGCTTGAAACCATCGACCAGTTGCAGGAGGGCCTCGTCGGGTGCGCCGAAGGTATCCGTGTTGTCGCTCATCTGTTTCTGACCTCTTCTCAAGTACGCAATGGCAGCGGCAAGCGCTGGTTAGTGGCTAGACGCCCCCTGGCATCGCCTCGATACGCCCCGACTCTCTCGAGCTCCGGTGGCTTCATTGTCTGGCGGTCCATCGCGTCGTCGGGCAGCGTCCTGGCACCCGGTCACTCAGTCTGGTGACCACAACCTTAATCCACGCTGAAACAATAGCTCGTGACAGACAACGCAGAAGATATTTCAAACTTATACTGAGATCATCCCGCCATTATCGCTGCACGATCATCGCTTTTAACCCTTTTATCGGCACGAAGCCGGAATATAGGTGCCGAATCGCGCTTTTCCCCGTGAAGAAAACGTGAATCGCGATAGCCGAAGAGTTTTCCTTGGCGATCAGTGGCTTGCGAGAGATGTGCAAAAATGTGAACGCAATGCCGCTGGCAGACATCGAGCGTCTTTCGCCCACTTTGCGTCCGGCCTGTGATCTGCGGCACAGTGCCGCAGCCTAGAGCTTTCGCCAGGCTTTCAATAGGTCCAATGCCCTATAGGACAAGGGTTTGCTGGCTTTGCTTGATAGCCGCCCAAAAATCCGGTCCGACAACGGACCTCAGGATTTGCAACGCGCGGTCGATAGCGGGGGCTTTCCAGGCTCAACGGAAACTCCCCATGTCCTTTCGCAATCTCTCCATCGCGCGGCGTGCCACGCTCGGCTTCGCCTTTATCGGTCTGCTCCTGCTGCTGCTCGGCGGCACCGCCCTGGTCAAGATGAACGACATCCGCGCCTCGGGCCTGGCCATCGAAGACCGTGCCATGCCGCGGGTGGCCGCGCTCGACGAGCTGACCGCCCTGACCCTGCGCCTGCGGGTGCTCTCCTATCGGCTGCTGCTCAATCGCGAGCCGGAGATCATCGCCAAGACCCAGGCGCTGTTCCAGCAGCGCAACGGCCAGATGCGCGCCGCCCAGCAGCGCTACGAGGCGCTGATCCAGTCCGATGAAGAACGCACCGCCTACAGCCGCTACGGCCAGCTGATCACCCAGTACGACGGTCTGCAGCAGCGCATGCTGGCGTTTTCCGCCGCCGATCAGCTGGAGCCCCTGCGCCGCCTGCTCAACGAAGACCTGCTGGCCAACTCCGATGCGGTCAACGGCGTGCTCAAGCAACTCACCGATCTGGTCGACCAGCAGACCGCTGCGGCCAACGAGCAGTCCGCTGCCGACTACAGCCACGCCATCCAGTGGCTGGTGCTGCTGCTGGCGGCCACCGCGCTGCTGACCGTGGTCTTCGCCTGGCTGCTGATCCGCAGCATCACCCAGCCCATCGCCCGCGCCGTGCAGGCCGCCGAGGTGATCGCCACCGGTGACCTCAGTCAGGAAATCCACAGCGAAGGCCGCGACGAGGCCGCGCGCCTGCTGCAGGCCATGAAGACCATGCAGGGCCAGCTGCGCCATACCCTGCAAGGCATCCTCGGTTCGGCCACCCAGCTCGCCTCGGCGGCGGAAGAACTCAATGCCGTGACCGATGAATCCAGTCGCGGCCTGCAACGCCAGAACGCCGAGATCGAACAGGCCGCCACCGCGGTGAACCAGATGTCGTCGGCGGTGGACGAGGTGGCGCGCAACGCCGTCAACACCTCCCAGGCGTCCCAGGAATCCGCCGGCGTGGCCCGTGATGGCCGCGATCTGGTGCAGGAAACCGTGGGTGCCATCGCCACCATGAGCGAAGACGTCCAGCACGGTGCCACCCTGGTGGGCGATCTGGCGGTCCAGGTCAATGACATCGGCAAGGTGCTGGACGTGATCCGCAGCGTGGCCGAGCAGACCAATCTGCTGGCGCTCAATGCCGCCATCGAGGCGGCGCGCGCCGGTGAGGCCGGTCGCGGCTTCGCCGTGGTGGCCGACGAGGTGCGCGCCCTGGCCCATCGCACCCAGGAATCGACCCGCGAGATCGAGACCTCCATCGGCACCATCCAGCAGGGCACCGATCAGGCGGTGGCGGCCATGCGCAGCAGCACCGAGCGTGCCCAGTCCACCCTGGAAGTGGCCCGCGGCGCCGGTCATGCCCTGGAGCGCATCCATGGCGCCATCGGCGGCATCAACGAACGCAATCTGGTCATCGCCAGCGCGGCGGAAGAGCAGGCTCAGGTGGCTCGCGAAGTGGATCGCAACCTGGTCAACATCCGCGAGTTGTCGGTCCAGACCGCCGCGGGCGCCGAGCAGTCCAGCGCCGCCAGCGCCGAGCTGTCGCGCCTGGCCGTGGACCTCAATGGCCTGGTAGCGCGCTTCCGCCTGTGATCCCGTGGCGTCCGTTCGCTTCGGTGAGCGGACGCTGCGGCCCTAGCCGGGGCCGAGCAGTTGCAGCACGCCGGTCAGCAGCACCAGCAGGCCCAGGGGTGAGGCGAGAAAGGACAGCAGCAGGCAGCGCAGGCGCGGGCCGCGCGGGGTAGGGCAGGTCGTCATGACGTCAGGCAGCTCCGTAGCGAAAAGCGGCGCCACGCCTGGCGCCCGGAGCCAATTTTCGCCTGTCCCGGCAGCAACGTCATGCCAAGAAAACGTAAAGATGGGTAAAGCCGCCCCTCCCCCCGGGGCGCCTGTATCCGGGGGGAGGGGCGCGCCGGGTCAGACGCGGAAGCGCGCGGCCAGGCCGTGGATCTCGTGGGTCAGCTCGGCGAGTTGGCGACTGGAGGTCTCGATCTGGTCGGCGCCGCGCTTGGACACGGCTGCCAGCTCGCGGATGTTGATCAGGTTGCGATCCACCTCGCGCGCCACCTGGGCCTGTTCCTCGGCGGCGCTGGCGATGACCAGGTTGCGCTCGTTGATGTCGCCGATGGCGACGAAGATGTGCTCCAGGCTCTGGCCGGTGCGCTCGGTGGTTTCCAGGGTGGTGCCGGCCAGGGTATTGCTGCGCTGGATGGCGGTCACCGCCTGGCCGGTGCCGGTCTGGATGTTGCCGATCATCTGCTCGATCTCCAGGGTCGACTGGCGGGTACGCTGCGCCAGGCTGCGCACCTCGTCGGCCACCACGGCGAAGCCACGACCGGCATCGCCGGCGCGGGCGGCTTCGATGGCCGCGTTGAGCGCCAGCAGGTTGGTCTGCTCGGAGACGGCGCGGATCACGTCCAGCACCTTGCCGATCTGGTTGGCCTGCTGCGCCAGGCTGGCGATGACGGTTTCGCTTTCCTTGACCGTGCTCTGCATGCTCTGCAATTCGCTGAGCACCTGGGCCACCTGGCCGCGACTGCCGGCGGCCAGGCGATCGGATTCGCGAGCGGTATCCGAGGTGGAGGCGGCATTGCGCGCCACCTCTTCCACGGCGGCGGTCATCTCGGTCACCGCGGTCACGGCCTGCTCCAGCTCCTGTTGCTGCTGATTGAGGGTGCGATTGCTCTGGGCGGTGACCTGACCCAGTTCCTGGGCGGCGCCGTCGAGTCGTTCGGCGGTGCGATTGAGCTGGGCCAGGGTGTCGCGCTGGCGACTTTGCAGGGTAGCCAGACCGGCGAACAGCTGGCCGATCTCGTCATGGCTGCGCACCTCGATGCGGCGGGTCAGATCGCCTTCGCTCATGGCGGCGAAGTGCTCGCCGGCTTCGTTGAGCGGGGCCAGCACGCGGCGGGCGATGAACCAGCCGGAGAGGACGGCCAGCAGCAGGGTCAGGCCGACCAGCAGCAGACTGCCGACCTGGGCCTGGGACACGCGGCTGTCGGAGGCGGCGAGCGTGGCGTCGATACGGCTGGTGATCTCGTCGGTAAAGGCCTGGCGGGTGTCGGCGAAGGCCGTACTGGCCCCTTTGGCACCGTCGCTGATCCGGATGTAGCCAGGCAGGTCGCCGGCGCGGCAGGCGGCGATCTGCCCTTCGACGATGGCCTTGTAGGCGTCGAAGGCCTTGAGCATGGCTTCGATCTGGCTGACCAGTTTGGGATCCCTGACGTTGGCCTGCATGTCGGTGATCAGCTTGCGGGCGATGTCCAGCCGCTCTAGGGCCAGCTTCACGCCTTTCTCGGCCTTGGCCGCATCGCCGTTGACGCGGTCGAGCATGGCGGTATGGGAGTTGGCGCTTGCGCGACTGATCCAGGTGGCGGCGTTGTTGACCCGGTCCAGCTGCTCCATCGTCAGGCTATCCAGGTCGCGGATCTGTTGGGCACTGGTCCGGGCGCTGATCCAGCCGTACAGGCAGGCGAGCAGCAGGCAGGCGACGAACAGGCTGAGGACGCTGTACATCCCGGTACGGATTCTTGTTGTTTTTTTCATGGTGGGCTCTCTGGCGACGTCGCTGGCTGGGGTGCGCAATACGACTTTGGTAAGGCTTTTCGCCAGCAGTACGCCAAAGGCCCGGGCAGGCGTCGATGGCCTGGAGCCGGTCGGTATCAGTTAAGCGCTGAAAAGTCGTCGGATGTCTTCAGCAGGACGGGGCCCGGCGGACGCCGGGCCCGCGGGGATCAGGACAGGGGGGTGAACTGGATGACTTCGACCCAGTAGCCGTCGGGATCCTTGATGAAGGCGATTTCCTTCATGCTGCCGTCGGTCAGGCGCTTCTGGAAGGCGACGCCCAGTTGCTCGAATCGCTCACAGGCGGCGCGGATGTCCGGGACCGCCACGCAGGTGTGGCCGAAGCCGCGCGGATCGCTGTTGCCGTTGTGGTAGCTGAATTCGGCGTCGTTCTCGGTACCGTGGTTATGGGTCAGCTCGAGGATACCCGGGGTCGACTTGCGCCAGCGCTGGCGGGCCTCCGGCTCTTCCGGCACCTGGTTGCGGTCGACCAGGGCGAGAAAGGTCAGGCTGAACTTGGCGTCCGGGAAGTCCTTGTGATCGACGACGGTGAAACCCAGCACGCGGGTATAGAAGTCCAGCGAGGTCTCGAGGTTCTTGACCCGCAGCATGGTGTGGTTGAAGACGAACTCGCGGGTGGCGGCGTCGGGCTGGGCGGTCACGCCCGGCAGGTTGTCGAATTGGCTCAGCGACATCAGGATTCTCCTGTGTAGGGTGTGGCAATTGGAGAGACGGCCCCTGCGCAACGTTCCCGCGAGAGGTGGCGCCTGGGCGGTCGCTCACGAAAAAGGGCGGGAAGTCTAAAGGCTTCCAGCGCCGCTGCCCAAAGCTTCCTGGCGCGGCTTGCCGCTGCGCTGTGCGACGAATGGTCGAAACCACCCGGCTAGAGCCGCAGTCGGATTTTACAAGCGCACTGCCTGTGCGATCCCAAGGAGACTGATATGAGCAGCACCAGCGACAAGATCAAGGGTACCGCCAAAGAAGTGGCCGGCAAGGTCAAGCAAGGTATCGGCGAAGCAACCGACAACTCGCGCATGAAAGGCGAGGGTCGTGCCCAGGAAGCCGAAGGCAAGCTGCAGAAGAACGTCGGCAAGGGCAAGGAAGCGGTCAAGAACACCATCGACCGCGCCTGAGTCCAGTCGTGACGAAAAGGCCGCCCCCGGGCGGCCTTTTCTTTTGCCCGTCAGGCCGGATCCAGCTCCGGATAGTGACGGAAGATGCCGTTCTCGCTGAAGGGCAGGCGGCGGGGCGAGGCCAGGTAGGCGGCGATGTTGGGTCGCGCGGCCACTCGCTCGGCCAGGGCCAGCACCCGCGGGATCTCCGGTGCCAGACGGCGCATGGCGTTGGGGAAGGCATAGGTCAGGCCGGCTACCACCTGGAACAGCGACAGGTCGACATAGGAGCGCTGGTCGCCCACCAGCCAATGGTCACCCGCCGGGTTGTAGCCCAGCACCCGCTCGAAATAGCTCAGGTAGGTACGGATCCGTTCGCCGGCAAAGGCCTTGGCGCGGCGCCGGGCTTCGTCCTGCTGCTCTTCGTAGGTCAGGGAGATGGCCACCGGATGATGGACGTCATGGGCCTCGGCGGTGAGGTCGGTGATGGTCAGCTGCAGACCGTGCACCCAGAAGCGGGCTTCCTCGTCGGCCGGTACCAGGTCCAGGCGCGGCCCGAGGAACTGGAGGATGTTGGCGACATGGGAGACGACCTCGTCGCCGGCCTTGAGAAAGGGCGGGGCGAAGGGCGGGCGGCGGGTCTTCCTGCCTTGCAGATAGTCTTCCAGAGCGGGTACGCCCAGGCCTTCGCCTTCCGGGGCGTTGCCGACGTCCAGATAGGGTGCGCCGGCTTCTTCGAGCGCCAGGCGGACGAATTCGCCGCGGCCCTGGATGCTGGGCCAGTAGTGCAGTTCATAACGCATGGAAACCTCCGTCGTCTGCTGGGAATACGGGTCCAGGAAGGCTGACCCCCGGCAGGGTTCCGAGGTTTGCCCGCCGTGCGGCTTTCACGACGAAGCGCACAACCAATTCCCGTCGCTGAGACTCCTATCAACCAGCGGCTCGCGATAAGGACGGTGGGATGACAGGCAACAGCAGGCGGACGGTTCCATGCGCATAGGCATTCTTACCCACGTGAAACACCCGGTACGCCAGCCGTTCGCCGGCGGTCTCGAAGCCTTCACCTACGACATCACCCTGCAGCTGCGCGAGCGTGGCCATGCGGTGACGCTGTTCGCCAGTTCGGCCTCGGCGCCGGAGCTGGAGGTGGTGCCCATCCTCGACGACGGCAACTACGGCGCGGACGGCTGCCGGCGCAAGCGCAACGTGCTCAGCTCCGAATACCTCGACGAGCACCACGGCTATCTGGACTGCATGCAGCGCATCGATGGCTACGGCTTCGACGTCATCTTCAACAACGCCCTGCACTATGTGCCGGTGACCATGTCCGGGCTGATCCGCACCCCCATGCTCACGGTGTTGCACACCCCGCCATTCTTCGAATTGATCAACGCCCTCGGCGAATTGCACAAGCGCGGCGGCGGCCACTACTGCACGGTGTCCCAGGCCAATGCCGACAACTGGGCGCACCTCGCGCCGGCCTGCCACGTGATCCCCAACGGCATCGACCTCGACGCCTGGCGCCCGCGCGAGACGCCGATCGGCGACCATGCCCTCTGGTTCGGCCGCCTGGTGCCGGACAAGGGGCCGCATCTGGCGCTGGATGCCGCACGCGAGGCCGGTGTGGCCCTGCGCCTGGCCGGCCAGGCCACCGACGAGCGCTATTTCCGTCAGGAGATCGAACCCCGCCTGGGGGACGGAGCCGTCTACCTCGGTCACCTGGACCGTACCGCCCTGGCGGCCGAGGTCGCCCAGGCCCGTGCCTGTCTGGTCACGCCCTGCTGGGACGAACCCTTCGGCCTGATCGTCGCCGAGGCCCTGGCCTGTGGCACACCGGTCGCCGCCTTTGCTCGCGGCGCCCTGCCGGAACTGCTCACCGCCGAGACCGGCGCCCTGGCCCCGCCGGGCGATGTCCCGGCCCTGGCGGCGGCCCTGCGCGAAGCCCTGTCGCTGTCCCGCGAGGCCTGCCGGGCGCGGGCCGAGGCCCAGTGGAGCCACCAGCTGATGATCGACCGCTACGAGCGCCTGCTCGCCGATGTCGCCGCCGGCCGAGTCGCCCGTGGCTAGACTGCCCGTGACTGAGCTGAACGTCGGCTACTACGCCCACCATCACGGCGCCGGCCACGTGACCCGCGCCCTGGCCATCGCCGCGGCCTTCGACGGTCCCCTGACCCTGTTCGGCAGTCGCCTGCCCGAACGGGTGGCGCTGCCCAACGTGCAGCTCTGCCCGCTGCCGCCCGACGTGGCCGCGGGCGTCGAAGGCGAAGCCTTCGCCTGCCTGCACTATGCCCCGCTGGGAGTGGCAGGGCTGCGCGAGCGCATAGGCCTGCTGGTGGACTGGTTTCGCCGCGCCTGGCCCTGCCTGCTGGTGGTCGACGTCTCGGTGGAGGTGGCGCTGCTGGCCCGGTTGTGCGGCGTGCCGACGATCTATCTGCGCCAGCGCGGCAGTCGCTTCGATGCCGCCCACGAACTGGCCTACGCCAGTGCCAGTCGCCTGCTGGCGCCCTATCCGGACTGCCTGGAAGAGCCTGATACCCCGGCCGCCTGGCGGGCCAAGACCTGCTATGCCGGCAGCCTGTCGCGCTATGCCGGGCACGGGCCCGACCGCGGGCGCGAGCCCGGCACGGTCACCGTCATCGCCGGCCATGGCGGCACCGCCTTCAGCCGCGCGCGCCTGGTGGCGGCCGCCCGTGCCTGTCCCGCCTGGCACTGGACGGTGCTGGGTCCGGTGCTGGACGACGCCATCGAGGCACCCGCCAATCTGACTTTTCTGGGCAGCGTGGCCGATCCCGCACCCTGGCTGACCCGCGCCGAGCTGGTGGTCGGCTCGGCGGGTGACAGCCTGGTGGCGGAACTGGCCGACCTGCGCTGCCGCTTCCTCTGCCTGCCGGATGCCCGGCCCTTCGACGAGCAACTGTCCACCGGGCGCCTGCTGGCCGCCCAGGACCTGGCGATCACCTGTGAAAGCTGGCCCGCCGACGAGGACTGGCCGGGGCTGCTGGCCAGGGCGCGCGAACTCGATCCCGAGCGCTGGGCGGCGGTAAGCGATGGCGAGGGCGCCCGGCGCGCCGCTGCCTGTATTCGACAGGTCGCCCACGAGGTGCTGGCATGATCGTCCTGACCCTGGTCCATGGCCGCGAGCGGCAACTGGCCAATCTCATCCGTGGCCTGGAGCGGGCGCCGACCCCGCCTGCGGCCCTGGTGGTGGTGCAGATGAACGAGGCACCGCGCGCCTGGCACAGCCCACGCTTTCCGATCCAGGTGCACGGAGTCGAGGGCGACGGCATCCTGCCCCTGGCCGCTGCGCGCAATGCTGCCGTAGCCGCCGCGCCAGGCGAGGAGCTGGTGTTTCTCGACGTGGACTGCATCCCAGCGCCGGAATTGCTCGACGCCTACCAAGAGGCGCTAACGGCCCACCCCGAAGCCCTGCACCAGGGCTTCGTCCACTACCTGCCGGCGGGCGTCGCGGAAGGTGACTGGACGCCGGAAGAGCTGCGCGCCAGCGGCGTCGTCCATCCCCTGCACCGGGATCGTCCGCCTGGCGAGGCGATTCCCCACCCGCTGTTCTGGTCGCTCAACTTCGCCTGTACCCGCGCCACCTTCGGCCGCATCGGCGGCTTCGATGAGGGTTATCGCGGCTATGGCGGCGAGGACACCGACTTCGCCTTTCGCGCCCGCGCGGCGGGGGTGCCGGTCTACCAGGCCGAGGCGCGGGCCTTCCACCAGTACCATCCGACCTATCACCCACCGCTCAACCATTTCGCCAGCATCCTGGAGAACGCCCGGCGCTTCCAGGCGCGCTGGGGACTCTGGCCCATGGATGGCTGGCTGCGCGAATTCGCCGCCGCCGGCTACATCGAATTCGACGAAAGCCGCGGGATAGAGGAAATCCGCCCGCCTACCGCCGCCGAAGTCGCTGCCTGCTGGGATGCCTCGGGGTCCGGCTTCTGACGTCAGGGCGCAACCAACCCGGCCGCTGCCACTCTGAAGGTAGGGCGGACCTGCAAAGCCGCCGGGCGCAGGCCGTGCAGGCCGGCCCCAGGAATCCTTCGTGAGGAACGTTCGTCAGGAGCCGTTATGTCCTTGTTTGCCTTCAGCCTGCGCGGCGTTTCGCCGTTCACCCTCATCAAGCGTGCCGTCCAGGAATTCGTGGCCGACGACATGCCCACCTATGCCGCAGCGCTGGCCTACCAGATGCTGTTCTCGCTGTTTCCCTTCCTGCTGTTCCTGATCGCCCTGATCGGCTTCCTGCACTTGCCGGACTTCTTTACCTTCCTGCGCGAACAGGCCGCCTACCTGCTGCCGGTCACGGCGCTGGACACCGTCAATCCCATCATCGACCAGTTGCAGACACAGAAGGGCGGGCTGCTGTCCTTCAGTATCATCGTCGCGCTCTGGTCCGCCTCCGGTGGCTTCCGCTCGCTGATGACCGCCATGAACAGCGCCTATGACGTGGTGGAAAGCCGTCCGGCCTGGAAGCGCATTCCGCTGTCGGTGCTGCATACCATCGGCCTCGCCGGAATCCTGCTCAGCGCCGCCGCCCTCATGGTGCTGGGGCCTCAGGTGATGAACTGGCTGGCTGCCTACGTGGGGCTGGAAGACTACATGGTGACCCTCTGGGCACTGATCCGCTGGCCGCTGGCGGTGGCCCTGCTGATGATCGCCGTGGCGGCGCTCTACTACGTCACCCCGGACGTGAAGCAGGACTTCCGCTTCATCACCCCCGGCTCGGTGCTGGCGGTGGTGGTCTGGATCCTGGCGTCCCTGGGCTTTGGCTACTACGTGCAGAACTTCGCCAACTACAACGCTACCTACGGCAGCATCGGCGCCATCATCGTGCTGTTGCTGTACTTCTATCTGTCGTCCGCGGTGCTGCTGTTCGGCGCGGAGATCAACGCGGTGATCGAGCACCACAGCGACGACGGCAAGGAAAAAGGCGAGAAGACCCCGGGCGATGGCGGGGTGGAAGGTGACGAGGAAATCCAAGCGGCCCAGGCAGAAGAAGAGGGCGTGCTGGGCGAGGCGCGGGTGGTGAAGCGCCCGGAGCGTCGCACCTGAGGCCGTAGGGTGGATAACGGCGCCAGCCTTATCCACCGCTCACCGGCGACCCTTGGTTGTGGAAAACGCTACAGGTCTCGTCTTGAAAACGATCCGGTTTTCTCGCTAAGAAAATCGCGGCCATGGGCCGCTCCTACAGACTCCTAGGTAACCGTAGGAGCGGCCGCATCGGCGGACCGCCATGGCCGCGATGAAACGCCTTACTTCGCCTTGCCCTGATTGGCCACCGCGGCCATCTTGGCGGCGACCTCGTCCGGGTCGGCCAGGTAGTAGTGCTTGGTAGGCTTCAGGTCTTCGTCGAACTCGAATACCAGCGGCACGCCGTTGGGGATGTTGAGGCTGACGATGTCGCTGTCGGAGATGTTGTCCAGGTACTTGATCAGGGCGCGCATGGAGTTGCCATGGGCGACCACCAGCACGCGCTGGCCGCTGCGAATGGCCGGCGCCAGGACTTCGTTCCAGTAGGGCAGGACGCGTTCGACGCAATCCTTGAGGCATTCGGTGCGCGGTACCTGATCCAGCGGCAGACCGGCATAGCGCGGATCGGCGGCCAGCGCCTGCTGCTCCTCGACGCTCTGCTCGGGCGGCGGCACGTCGTAGCTGCGGCGCCAGACCAGCACCTGTTCCTCGCCGTACTTGGCGGCGGTCTCGGATTTGTTCAGTCCGGTCAGGCCGCCATAGTGACGCTCGTTGAGGCGCCAGTCGCTCACCACCGGCAGCCACATCTGGTCCATGCCTTCCTGCACGTGCCAGAGGGTGCGCACGGCGCGCTTGAGCACCGAGACGTGAGCCACGTCGAAGAGGAAGCCGGCGTCCTTGAGCGCCTGACCGCCCTCGTGGGCCTCGCGGATCCCCTGTTCGGTCAGATCCACATCCGCCCAGCCACTGAAGCGGTTTTCCAGGTTCCACGCCGACTGGCCATGGCGGATGAATACGACTTGCGACATGCGACCTCCATCTTGGGATTCATTGTTTGGCTCACGCCTACGCGAAGCTGTGCCAAACATACCGCAGATGGAGGCGGCCGGCATGGGCATCACGGAATCCGTGATGCGTCCGGCACTCGTAGCGCGTCTCAGGCGGCCAGGGCGCGGCGGGTACGGGCGATGACACGCTCCAGTCCGTCGGCAGCGCTGTACTGCTCGGGGTAGAGACGCTCGCTGCGACAGGCCACGCCGCGCTCGTCGACCACGGTGAAGCTGAAGCCGCCCTTGCGCGAAGCCGGGGTGGTGATGCAGTGGAACGGCGCAAAGGCCGCCTGGAGATGTTGCATGGCCGCGATGGCCTGGTTTTGAATGTTCATATGACTATCCTTGGGATCCACGCTCAGTCGGCGCGGTGAAATAACTCCAGCAACCTCGTACCCATGACGGCCGACGGCTGAATCTCTGGCTGGAGGAAGGCAGCGTGTGGGCGAAACGCCCAGGCATGCAGGTAAGTACTTGGGAAGGCAGGCAACCGGCCGGGCACGAGATTCAGAGGCCGCGGCGGCAGATCCTGAGCAATCGAGGGATCAGTCGATCCGGATGACGCTGATTTCGCGCTGCTACAACGAGCGGAAAGGCGTCCAGCGATTGGGGTCAGCTTGGTACTAACCCGATCAAGCTAGCAGGATCGATGCCAACCGCGCAAGCCCGTCGGTCGGCGATGGGCTTGATGGTCGTTGGCACTCGACGAGCTGCTGCCAGACTGACCGAGCGTCAATCTGGCAGGGACTCAGTGCGCCCCTGCCGGGGTGTCGCCGCCAGCGGGCGACGGAGCGGGTTGCTGGTGACCGAACGCTTGGCCTAGGTCATCGCCGGAGGTGGTGCGGTTGTCATCGGTGCGCCACTTGGCGACCTCGGCGGCGCTGACCGGCGCGGCGGCGTTGCCCCAGCTGGCGCGGATGAAGCTGACCACGTCGGCCACCTGGGCATCGTTCAGCCGCCAGCCGAAGGGCGGCATGACGATCATCGAGGGCGCCGTGTGCAGGCCGGGCAGGGTGCCGCCCTTGAGCACGATGTTGATCAGCGAACTGGCGTCGGCCGTGCGCAGCACCGGATTGCCGGCCAGCGCCGGGAAGACCCGGTCGTAGCCCTGGCCATCGGTGCGGTGGCAGGCGGCGCAGTTGTCCACATAGACCTGGGCGCCACGGGCGCTGTCGTCGCCGCGCCAGAGCGCCGCGGCGGCCCGTCCGTCGGCCTGGAAGGGCGCGTCGTGCGGATCCTTGGCCGGCAGGGTCTTGAGGTAGCGGGCGATGGCCTGTAGATCGGCGTCGCTCAGGTACTGCAGGCTGTGCTGCACCACCTCGGTCATGCCGCCGAACACCGCGCTGTCGGCGGAGCGCCCGGTCTTGAGGAATTGCACCAGCTGCGCTTCGCTCCAGCTGCCTAGGCCGTCGCGGTGATCACCGCGCAGATTCTTGGCGATCCAGCCTTCCAGGGGCGCGCTGCCGGCCAGGAAATCCTTGCCGTCGGCGGGGGAGAGCGCCTTCTCCTGCATGGTGAAGGCACGCGGGGTGTGGCAGGCGCCGCAGTGGCCGAGGCCTTCCACCAGATAGGCGCCGCGGGCCACCACCGGATCCTGGTCCGGCGCGGGCTGGAATTGCACCACCTCGGGCGCGAACAGCTGGCGCCAGATCGCCAGCGGCCAGCGCATGGACAGCGGCCAGGGGATGTCGCTGTCGCGATTGACCTGCTCGACTGGCGTCACGCCGTGCATGAAGTAGGCATAGAGGGCGCGCATGTCGCCCTCGCTGACCCGGGCATAGGAGGGGTAGGGCATGGCCGGATAGAGGGTATGGCCCTCCTTGGCGATACCCTGGCGGATGGCGGCGTCGAAGTCGGCATAGCTGTAGTCGCCGATGCCGGTCTGCCGATCCGGGGTGATGTTGGTGGAATAGAGGGTGCCGATGGGCGTCTGCATGGGCAGGCCGCCGGCGAAGGGCTGGCCACCCGGCGCCGTGTGGCAGGCCACGCAGTCGCCGGCGCGGGCCAGGTATTCGCCTTGCTTGACCAGCGCCGGGTCGGTGTCTTGGGCGGCCTGGGCCGCCAGCGCCAGGCCGCTGCCCAGCAGCAGGGTCGCGAGGGTACGAAGGATCATGGGCGCGCCTCTCATGCCTGCACCAGCGGGCCGGGATTTTTCAGGTACTGCTCGCGGATGGCCCGCGCCGACCAGTAGGTCAGGGCCGCCACCAGGCCGGTGGGGTTGTAGCCCAGGCCCTGGGGAAAGGCCGAGGCACCCGGTACGAAGACGTTGTGCACGTCCCAGCTCTGCAGGTAGCGATTGACCGCGCTGGTCTTGGGGTCGGTGCCCATGATGGCGCCACCGTTCAGGTGGGTGGTCTGGTAGCTGGCGGTGTTGAAGTGACCGCCGAAATCCTTGACCGACACGCTGATGTGCTCGGGATCCATGGCCTCGGCGATCTTCTTCATCTTGGCGGCCATGAAGCGGGTCATGCGGATGTCGTTGTCCTTCCAGTCGAAGGTCATGCGCAGCAGCGGCTGCCCATAGGCGTCGCGGTAGGTGGGATCCAGATCCAGGTAATTGTCGCGATAGGACTGGTGCGCGCCGTGGGCGTCCATCGACAGCTGGTGGTTGTAGTAGCCGGCCTGGGCCTTTTTCCAGGCACTGCCCCACTGGGGCGTGCCGGGCGGATTGGCCGCGCCGGCGATGGGCCGGGTGCCGGCCTGGTTGACCCACATGGGCGAGCCGCCGACGAAGCCGTGGGGGCCGTGGTCGAAGTTGTCGGCGTTGAAGTCGTCCACCGCCACGCCATTGCCGCCTGCGCCGATGAAGGGGTTGGTGTGGTGCTGGTCCTGGCGGAAGAAGGCCTTGATGGTGGCCATGTTCTGGTAGGCGAAATTGCGCCCGACCACGCCTTCGGCGGTCTTGGGGTCATAGGGCTGGCCGATGCCCGACAGCAGCATGAGGCGCACGTTGTTGAACTGGAAGGCGGCGAGGATGACGATGTCGGCCGGCTGCTCCAGCTCCTGGCCCTGGGCGTCCAGGTAGGTCACCCCGGTGGCCTTCTTGCCGGTGCTGTCCAAGTTCACCTTGAGCACATGGGCCTGGCTGCGCAACTCGAAGCGCGGCTCCTGCTTGAGCGCCGGCAGGATGTTGAGATTCGGCGAGGCCTTGGAATACATGTAGCAGACGTAGCCGCTGCAATAGCCGCAGAAGTTGCAGGGGCCCATCTGGCAACCGTAGGGGTTGGTGTAGGGCCCCGAGGTGTTGGCCGAGGGCAGGTTGTAGGGGTGATAGCCCACCTCCCGCGCGGCCTTCTCGAACAGCTGCGCCGAGACGGTGTTCTTTTGCGCCGGCAGCGGGAAATCGCTGGAGCGATCCGGCGCATAGGGATTGCCACCCTTGCCGTCGCCCACCACCTGGCCCTTGATGCTCCAGGCGGTACCCGAGGTGCCAAAGACCTTTTCCGCGAAATCGAAGTAGGGCTCCAGCTCGGCGTAGCTGACGCCGAAATCCTGGATGGTCATGCCGTCGGGAATGAATTTCTTGCCGTAACGCTCTTCATAATGACTGCGCAGGCGCAACTCCACCGGGTCGACGCGGAAGTGCACCCCCGACCAGTGCAGGCCGGCGCCGCCCACGCCATCGCCAGGCAGGAAGACGCCGAGCTGGCGGTTGGGCAGGGCGACGTCGTTGACGCTGTGGCGGATGGTGACGGTTTCCTTGGAGACATCGACGAACAGCTTCTTGCGGATGCTGTAGGTGAGTTCGTCGATCACCTGCGGGTAGGAGCCGTCGGGATAGGTGTCGCGGTAGCTGCCACGTTCCAGGGCCACCACGTCCAGGCCGGCCTCGGTCAGTTCCTTGGCCATGATGGCCCCCGTCCAGCCGAAGCCGACGATCACTACCTGCTTGCTGGGCAATACCTTGGCCATCAACCGCGCTCCCCGCGAATGGAGACCGGGGGCAGCGGATAGCGCTCGTCGCGCTCCACCCAGTCCATGAAGTCAGCGCGGGCACCGGGGAAATTCACCAGCTTCCAGCCGACCAGTTCCTTGTTGCCGCCATGCAGCGGGTCGCAATAGAAGCCTTCCCGGGTGTTTTGCAGCAGCTGGGCGAAGAACAGCTTGGCCGGTACGCCGTCCAGGCTGGCCTCACCGCTTTCCAGCGCCTTGAGGGCCGCGTCCTGCGCGGCGGGTGCCAGCTCGGCGAAGACCTTGCCGTGCTGCTGGCGGGCCCAGCGATCCACCGCGGCGATGCCCAGGCGATAGAGGTCCTGGGGTACTAGGCGACTCTGGTAGCCCATCTCCGGCGCGGCATCGGCGGCGAAGGGGCCCTGCATGTACCAGAGGCCGCCACGGGCGTAGGGGGTCTGCATCTGCCGGTCGATGAATTCCGGCGCACCGGCTTCCAGCGCGCCCGGGCCCAGGTCGTCCGCCGGAATCAGCCGGGCCACCGCGGCCTGCACGAAGGCCCATTCCTCGGCGGTAAAGAACACCGGTTGATAGTGGTCGGCGCGCGGACTGCTGCCCGGCTTGCTTTCCGGGGTGGGCGCGGCGAGGGCCAGGCCCGAGGGGGCACCGCTCGCCAGGGCGACCACGGGAATCAGGCTCAGGGACTTGCGCAGGAAGTCGCGGCGGGCCGGGACGGAATCGTCTGCGGACATGGTCAGGGTCTCATCAGGTGCCCGACGTGGAACCGCAGGGCTTATGGTTAGCTAGCTAATATGTTGGAATATTACCAACATCTGCCGGTCGCGGTTACATTTTGTCGCAGGTGTGCAGAGCCCTGGCGGCTCGGCAAGTTCCCACTGCTGCTGCATCGGCATGGAAAAGCGCCCAAGCCACGGCCCTGAGCGGTACCTGCCACGCAGCGAGCCAACAGCGGATGCCAGGCAAGGCGGTCTCTTCCGTCGTGTCCTGGTTCTGCGGTCAGGTAGCGAAGGGCGTGGCGGCCAGCTCCAGGCCCAGGGTTACCTAAGGTTCCACCTGTACAAGCACCATAAGAATGCAAGTTGCACAAGGTGATACCTAACGAAGCAAGCCGATGGGGCGCGCATACCTGAAAGAAATCGCTTTTCACATCAGATGGTTAGCGCGATAGCTCGACAGAACGCCGCTTTTTCGCCGCTTTCCGCGAGGCGTTGCACCCTTTGCGTTCATTTTGTGCCGATTTCAGCCCGGGTGGCGCGCAAGTTGCACTTGGGAGGCTTTCCGTTGTCAGGTAACACCTTATGTCCAACGTAGAATGCAACCTCTCTCCGGCGCTCAAACCGCGCCATGTGACCATGTTGTCCATCGCCGGGGTGATCGGTGCCGGTCTGTTCGTCGGCTCCGGTCATGCCATCGCCGCGGCCGGCCCGGCCGTGCTGCTGGCCTACGCCCTGGCCGGTACCCTGGTGGTGCTGGTCATGCGCATGCTGGGTGAAATGGCCGTCGCCTCGCCCGATACCGGTTCCTTCTCGTCCTATGCGCAGCAGGGCATCGGCCGCTGGGCCGGCTTCACCATCGGCTGGCTGTACTGGTGGTTCTGGGTGCTGGTGATTCCGCTGGAGGCCGTGGCCGCCGCCGCCATCCTCAATGCCTGGTTCCCGGCGATCGCCACCTGGCAATTCGCCCTGATCATTACCGGCATCCTGACCGTGACCAACCTGTTCAGCGTCGCCAAATACGGCGAGTTCGAATTCTGGTTCGCCCTGCTCAAGGTCATCGCCATCGTCGCCTTCATCGCCCTGGGCGCGGCCGCCCTGGTCGGCGCCCTGCCGGGTCGCGAGGTCAGCGGCCTGAGCAATCTGATGGCCCATACCGGCGGCTTCATGCCCAATGGCTTCGGCGCGGTGCTGGGCGCCCTGCTGACCACCATGTTCAGCTTCATGGGAACCGAGATCGTCACCATCGCCGCCGCCGAGTCCAAGGACCCGTCGCGGCAGATCAGCAAGGCCACCAACTCGGTGATCTGGCGGATCGCGCTGTTCTACCTGGTCTCCATCTTCCTGGTGGTGTCCATGGTGCCCTGGAACGATGCCCAGCTGCCGATCGTGGGTTCCTACCAGCGCGCCCTCGAGGTGCTGTCGATCCCCAATGCCAAGCTGATCGTCGACTGCGTGGTGCTGGTCGCCGTGGCCAGCTGCCTGAACTCGGCGCTCTACACCGCTTCGCGCATGCTCTATTCGCTGGCCCGCCGTGGCGATGCCCCGGCCAAGATGGGTCGTGCCTCCAGCAGCGGCGTGCCGCGCGCGGCCGTGCTGGCCAGTACCGCCGTGGGCTTCCTCACCACCATCGCCAACTACACCATGCCCGAGGCGGTGTTCAGCTTCCTGCTGTCCACCTCCGGCGCCGTGGCTCTGCTGGTCTATCTGGTGATCGCCGTGACCCAGCTGCGCCTGAGACGCAAGCTGATCGCCCGCGGCGAAACCCTGGAGTTCCGCATGTGGCTGTTCCCCTGGCTGACCTGGGCGGTGATCGTCTTCATCGTCGGCGCCCTGACCGTGATGCTGTTCAGCGAAGCCCATCGCTTCGAGATCCTGGCGACCGGTCTGCTGGCGCTGCTGGTCGTGGCCATCGGCACCTGGGTAGGCCGGCGTCAGCCCGCCAACCCGAGCCTGGCCGCTGCCGCGCGCTGATGACCAGAGGCTTCCGGCGCCACCGGGCGTCGGAAGCGCTCCTTTCTGGAGCACGGAGTTCCTTCCAGGCTGGACAGCGGCCGCGGTAACAGGTAGAACAGCACTCCTGTTTCCTGGCCTTCCGGGCAACTGTACAGCTCAAATTCTCGCGATGTTCCCTCTGGTAACCAAATTTTGCACTGCAATGGTGCAAGACGTTACAGAATGACCCAAATTGCGGCAGTACAGTTGCAATTGTGTGCCGAGTGATCCGCGAACCTTTCCCTGGACTGTTACTGGTGGTAGCACTCGCCTGGCGAGACAATGGCGCCATTCGATGACCAGTACCCGTCACAAGCGGGAAGGAAAGCCACCATGGAACGCACCTTCAGTTCCTCGCTGTACAACGCCAAGCCCAGCAACCGCGTGCCCGCTGCCCTGCGCGTTATCTCCACCCTGTCCACCTGGCAGCGTCGCATCGCCAGCCGCAACGAACTGGCTCGTCTGGACGCCCGTATGCTGGCTGACGCCGGTATCACCGAGGCCCAGCGCTACCAGGAAATGCACAAGCCGTTCTGGCGCTAAGCCCGGCTGCTGCATCCTTTCCACAGACCCCGCTTCGGCGGGGTTTGTCTTGTCTGCAGCCTGAACGGCAGGCAGCAAAAAGCCCCGGCATGCCGGGGCTTTCTGTTACCGCCAGGGACGGTGATTACTGCATGTTGTTCTGGTTGCGAGCGTCGACCTTGTTGGGCTTGTCGCTCTTGAAGGGCACTTCGGCAGCGCCATCGGCACCGCCCTTCACGGTAGTCTTGCCCGGCACCTCGGAAGTGGCGGATCCGTTGACGGCCGTGGCGCTCTTGGAGGTTTCGGCCGCGAAGACACCCGTGGCCATCGACAGCATCACAGCAGCGGTAGAGGTGATCAGCAGCTTTTTCATGAGTTCGGCCTCGTCGAAATAAACCTGTGAATCTGATGGGGCCCGCGCCGGAACGGTGGCGGGCATCAGCTGCGGACGGGCAGGTCCACAGCGCACGTCTCAGTTGACTGCGGCCTGGAATGCCGGGTTCCAGGGCATTTGTGAACATTTGTGGGCGAATGGCCGCTCCGTTGCCGGGCATTTGCCCAACGCCCTCGTCGTAGCGCTTCCCAAGCATCGCCAGGCGCCTGACAATTCGTCAGACGAACCCCCTGCGCCGCCTGTGGTCAGTTCGCAGATCGCGCCTCTTCCACCGATAAGGACAATCATGAGGGCTCTCCGCCTTGCTCGCCTCTGCCAGGTAACGGCTGCTCTGACCCTGGTAACGCTGTTACCGGGCTGCTCCCAGGAGCAACCGCCCACCGAGGAACTGGCGCGGGTGGTGGTGGTGCAGCTGAGTCCGATAAAGGACAGTCAGCGCATCCCCTTCACCGGAGATATCCAGGCGCGGGTGCAGGCGCCGCTCGGTTTTCGCGTGAGTGGCAAGATCAGCGAGCGGCTGGCGGATGTCGGCGATCGCGTGCGCGAGGGTCAGGTCCTGGCCCGGCTGGATCCCCAGGATCTGCGCAATAACCTGGCCGCCGCCCAGGCCCAGGTGGAGGCCCAGGAAGCCCGCACCCGGCTGGCGCGGGTCGATTTCGAGCGCCAGGCCGCCCTGCTCCCCAAGGGCTACACCAGTCGCAGCCAGTACGACCAGGCCCAGGCCACCCTGGACGGTGCCCGCAGCGCCCTGCAGACCGCCGTCGCCCAGCGCGACGATGCGCGCAAGCAACTGGGCTATACCGAATTGCGCGCCAGCGCCGCCGGGGTGCTGACCGCCCGCCACGCCGAAGCGGGGCAGGTGGTGCAGGCCGGCACGGCGATCTTCGACCTGGCGGTGAGCGGCGACCTCGACGCCGTCTTCGATCTCTATGAATCCCTGGCCCGCGAACTCAAGGTCGGCCAGACCCTGCCCGTCGCCCTGCAGGCGCAACCGGCCGTCACGACCCGGGGTACCCTGCGCGAGATCGCCCCGACCGTGGCGAGCAGTGGCACGGTGCGCATCAAGGTACAACTCGATAGACCCCCGGCGGCCATGACCCTGGGGGCGGTGGTCAATGCCCAGCTCGAGGGCGCGACGGAGCAGGGCTTCGCCTTGCCCTGGACGGCGCTGAACGGCACCACCGAGCAGCCCGCCGCCTGGCGCCTCGGCGAAGACGGGCGGGTCAGCCTGCAGCCGCTGCGCATCGAGCGCTTCACCCGCGACAGCATCATCGTCAACGAGGGCCTCGCGGCTGGCGACCGCATCGTGGTCGCCGGCGGCCAGGCGCTGAGTCCCGGGCAGAGGGTCGAAGTCGCCGAGCGCTCGGCCTTCAACGAGGTGCGCCCATGAAGCCGCTGCTGCCGCTGCTGCCGCTATGTCTGCTGCTGGTCCTGGCGGGCTGCTCGGATGACGAGGCGCCGCCGCCGCCGATCCGGCCGGTGGCGACCCTGACCTTGAGTGCCCCGCCGCCCGGGCGCGAAGTCTTTGCCGGCAGCATCCAGGCGCGCTACGAGAGCGTGTTGGGCTTTCGCGTCGGCGGTCGCATGACCCGGCGGCTGCTGGACGTGGGTCAGCCGGTGCGCCGTGGCCAGTTGCTGGCGGCGCTGGACCCCACCGATCAGGACAATGCCCTGCGCAGTCGGCAGGGCCAGACCGCCGATGCCGAAGCCCAGTGGCGCGATGCGCGCAACGATGCCCGGCGCCAGCAGCAGCTGTTCGACCAGGGCGTTGGCTCGCGCTCCCAGCTGGATCAGGCGCTGACCCGCCTGCACACCCTGGAAGCCGCCCGCGAACAGGCCCAGAGCGCCGAGCGCCAGGCCCGCGATCAGCGCGACTATGCCGAGCTCTACAGCGATTTCGACGGGGTGATCACCGCCTGGCAGGCCGAGGTCGGCCAGGTGGTGTCCGCCGGTCAGCCGGTGGTGCGGGTCGCCCGTCCGGACGTCCGCGAGGCGGTGCTGGACCTGCCGGCCCAGGCCATCGGCCAGCTGACCCCGGGACGCGTCCTGACCGTGCGCATGGCCCTGGATCCCGAGGTGGCGGTCGCCGGTCGGGTGCGCGAGATCGAGCCCCAGGCCGATGCCACCACGCGCACCCGGCGGGTGCGCCTGACCCTGGACGAGCCACCGGCCGCGCTGCGCATCGGCAGCCTGGTGCAGGGCGAGCTGGAGTCGCCACCGGCGGCGGGCCTGCCGCTGCCGACCCAGGCGCTGCGGCGTCAGGACGGCCGGACCTCGGTCTGGGTGGTGGAAGGCCAGGGCGAGCAGGCGCAGGTGCGCCAGCGGCCGGTCGAGGTGCTGCGCGAGGCCGATGGCCTGGCCTGGATCGGCAACGGCCTGAAGGCGGGAGAGCGGGTGGTGATAGCCGGGGTCAACAGTCTCGAGGAGGGACAGCGGGTGAAGGATCAGGAGGGCGCTCGGCCATGAAAGGCTTCAACCTGTCGGACTGGGCGCTGCGCCACCAATCCTTCGTCTGGTACCTGATGTTCGTCGCCCTGCTGATGGGCGTCTTCTCCTACATGAAGCTGGGACGCGAGGAAGATCCGTCCTTTGCCATCAAGACCATGGTCATCCAGACCCGCTGGCCGGGGGCGACCACCGAGGAGACCCTGCGCCAGGTCACCGAGCGGGTGGAAAAGAAGCTCGAAGAGCTGGATTCCCTCGACTACACCAAGAGTTTCACCCGGCCGGGGCAGTCCACGGTATTCGTCTACCTGCGCGACACCACGCCGGCCAAGGCGATTCCCGACATCTGGTACCAGGTGCGCAAGAAGGTCTCGGACATCCAGGGCGAATTCCCCCAGGGCATCCAGGGCCCGGCCTTCAACGACGAATTCGGCGACGTCTTCGGCAGCATCTATGCCTTCACCGGCGACGGCTTCAGCATGCGCCAGCTGCGCGACCAGGTGGAGCAGGTGCGCCGCGAGATCCGCAGCGTGCCGGGCATCGGCAAGGTGCAGCTGATCGGCGCGGAGAACGAGGTCATCTACCTGGACTTCTCCACCCGCAAGCTGGCCGCCCTGGGGCTGGACCAGCGCCAGGTGATGCAGAGCCTGCAACAGCAGAATGCGGTGACCCCCTCGGGCACCATCGAATCCGGCGCCGAGCGCATCAGCGTGCGCACCAGTGGCGAATTCCGCTCCACCGCCGATCTGGCCGCGGTCAATCTGCGCATCGACGATCGCTTCTACCGCCTCACCGACCTGGCCGACATCCGCAGCGGCTACGCCGATCCACCCAGTTCGCTGTTCCGCTACAACGGCCAGCCGGCGATCGGCCTGGCCATCGCCATGAGCAGCGGCGGCAACATCCAGACCTTTGGCGCGGCCCTCACCGAGAAGATGCAGGAGCTGACCGGCGCCCTGCCGGTGGGCATCGGCGTGCACGTGGTCTCCAACCAGGCGCAGGTGGTGGAAAAGGCTGTCGGCGGCTTCACCCGGGCGCTGTTCGAGGCGGTCATCATCGTGCTGGTGGTGAGCTTCATCAGCCTCGGCGTGCGCGCCGGCCTGGTGGTGGCGCTGTCGATTCCCCTGACCCTGGCGCTGGTGTTCGTCTTCATGGAATACAGCGGCATCACCATGCAGCGGATCTCCCTGGGCGCCCTGATCATCGCCCTCGGCCTGCTGGTGGACGACGCCATGATCACCGTGGAGATGATGGTGACCAAGCGCGAGGAGGGCGAGTCGCTGCACCGCTCGGCGACCTATGCCTACGAGTCGACCGCCTTTCCCATGCTCACCGGCACCCTGGTGACGGTGGCCGGCTTCGTGCCCATCGGCCTCAACTCCAGCAGCGCCGGCCAGTACACCTTCACCCTGTTCGCGGTGATCGCCGTGGCCCTGCTGCTGTCCTGGATCGTCGCGGTGTTCTTTTCGCCGGTGATCGGCGTGCACATCCTGCCGAAGAAGGTGAAGCCCAAGGATCATGACCAGCCCGGCCGCCTGGCGCGCTGGTCCGACGGCCTCCTGCTGGGCGCCATGCGCCACCGCTGGCTGACCATCCTCCTCACGGTGCTGCTGTTCGCCGCGGCGCTGTTCTCGATGAAGTTCGTGCAGAACCAGTTCTTCCCGTCCTCGGATCGACCCGAACTGCTGATCGACTTCAACCTGCCGCAGAACGCCTCCCTCGACGCCACCCGGGCGCAGATGGACAGATTCGAGAATACCCTGGCCGACGATCCTGACGTGGCCCACTGGAGTTCCTATGTCGGCCAGGGCGCGGTGCGCTTCTACCTGCCGCTGGACCAGCAGCTGGAGAATCCCTTCTATGGCCAGGTAATCCTGGTGGCCAAGGACCTGGAGGCGCGCAATCGCCTCCTGCCCAAGCTCAAGCAGCGGCTGCGCCAGGACTTCGTCGGGCTGTCCGGCTACGTCCAGCCTCTCGAGATGGGGCCGCCGGTGGGCCGGCCGATCCAGTACCGCATCAGCGGTCCGGACGTCGCCGAGGTACGCCGCCAGGCGCTGGCGCTGGCCAGCGTGCTGGGCAAGAGTCCGCAACTGGGTGACTTCCTCTACGACTGGAACGAGCCGGCGCGGATGCTCAAGGTCGAGGTCAACCAGGACAAGGCGCGGCAGCTGGGCTTCTCGTCCCAGGACGTGGCGCAGATCCTCAATGGCGTGGTGACCGGTACCCCGGTGACCCAGGTGCGCGACGACATCTACCTGGTCAACGTGGTGGCCCGCGCCAGCGAGGCCGAGCGGCGCTCGGTGGAGACCCTGGAGAATCTGCAGATCATGACGCCCCAGGGCGTCGCGGTGCCGCTCAAGGCCTTCGCCCGTATCGACTACGCCCTGGAGCAGCCGCTGGTGTGGCGCCGCGATCGGCTGCCCACCATTACCCTCAAGGCCTCGATTCTCAGCGAGATCCAGGCGCCGGATCTGGTCAAGCAGCTGCAGCCGGACGTGGATGCCTTCATCGCCAAGCTGCCGCCGCGCTACCAGGTGGCGGTGGGCGGCACGGTGGAGGAGAGCAGCAAGGCCCAGGGCCCGATCGCCGAGGTGGTGCCGCTGATGCTGTTTCTCATGGCCACCTTCCTGATGATCCAGCTGCACAGCATCCGCAAGCTGTTCCTGGTGGCGAGCGTGGCGCCCCTGGGCCTGATCGGGGTGGTGCTGGGGCTGATCCCCTTCGGCCAGCCGCTGGGCTTCGTCGCCATCCTCGGGGTGCTGGCGCTGATCGGCATCATCATCCGCAACTCGGTGATCCTGGTGACCCAGATCGATGCCTTCGAGCAGGCCGGTCGCTCGCCCTGGGACGCCGTGGTGGAAGCCACCCAACACCGCCGCCGGCCGATCCTGCTGACCGCCGCCGCGGCCAGCCTGGGCATGATTCCCATCGCCCGCGAGGTGTTCTGGGGCCCCATGGCCTACGCCATGATCGGCGGCATCGTCGCGGCGACGCTGCTGACGCTGCTGTTCCTGCCGGCGCTGTACATCGCCAGCTATCGCATTCGCGAGCCGGAGCGGCGGGACTGATGGCCGGGGCCTGGTCGGAACGCCAGGCAAAAAAAACGGCCCTCCGGCTGAGGTCTCCAGGGGAGACGTCTGCCGGAAGGCCGCAAGGAGCTATCCAAGGAGCCACTGCCGGAGGGAAGGATTCGCGCGGTCAGCAAGTCGAATCCACAGCAGCTCACTGCACCACTATCGGGCGTCCGACTTTTTCAATAAAGTGACGACTTGACGAAACTCCATTGCGAAAAAGGCAATAATGGATATTTTCCAAGGCATGCGCATCTTCGTCCGGGTGGTGGATCTGGGCAGTCTCACGGCTGCTGCCCACACCCTCGACCTGTCCACCGCCCAGGTGTCGCGCCTGCTGGCGGAACTGGAAAGCCATCTGCAGACCCGCCTGCTGCACCGCACCACCCGGCGGCTGGCGCTGACCGAGGCGGGCGAGCGCTATCTCGAACGCTGCCGGCGCATCCTGCAGGACGTCGGCGAGGCCGAAGCCGAGGCCAGCGGCGCCCATCTCAAGCCCCATGGCCATCTGCGCCTGCATTCCATGACCGGTCTGGGCACCCAGTTGCTGGCGCCGCTGGTGTCGCGCTTCTGCGCGCGCTATCCCCATGTCGAGATCGTCATGAATCTCTCGCAGAACCACCCGGCGCTGCTGGAGGATGGGCACGACATCGCCATCACCCTGGACACCGAACTAGCCGACTCGGATTTCGTCGCCCAGCGTCTCGGTGGCGTCTACAGCGTGGTCTGCGCGGCGCCCAGCTATCTGGCGCAGCGCCCGGCGCCCAAGGTGCCGGCCGATCTCGCCGCGCACGACTGCCTGCGCCTGCTGGATCCGAATTTCTCCGAACGCTGGGTCTTCGCCGGTGAAGACGGCGAGCAGCAGGTGGCGCCGCGCTACGTCTTCCAGGTCAATGTCGCCGAGGCCCTGGCCAGCGTGGCCCGCCAGGGCATGGGCATCTGCCTGCTGCCCAGCTACATCGCGGTCAACTACCTGCGTGATGGCAGCCTGGTGCGCCTGCTGCCCAACTTCCGCCTGCGCGAACGCAACATCCATGCGCTCTATCCCTCGCGGCGCTTTCTCGACGCCAAGATCAAGACTTGGATCGACTTCCTCAAGGAAGAATTGCCCGAACGTCTGCAGCTGGAGAATCGGGTGCTCGAGGACCAGCGCTACTGGGCCAAGGACTAGGCCAGGGCTTGTTGCAATCCTTGCAACAGTCATTTAATTAGCATGCTATTTATTAGGCGGCGTTCTTTTCCTAGAATGGTCCTGTACCCCGATGAACACGACCTTTGAGGAGTTCGCCATGAAACGTTCTCTGTCCGCCCTGTTGCTGACCCTTGCCACCCTGACCGCCACCCAGTTCGCCGCTGCCGACGACAATCCCAGCCTGAGATACAAACTGGTCGATCAGAATCATGCCGCCATGCAGCACTACGGCGATCAGGCCGCTCCCGCCGCCGACGTGCGTCGCTGAGCCGCTCCGCTTTCGAAAGACCACCCCTCCTTGCTCCTTTGGTCTTTCTCCGCCGCACCCTTTGGGTGCGGCTTTTTTATATCTGCGGCACACTGAGCCCCTGACCTTGTCGAGGTGCTCATGACCGCCACTTCCGCTCAACGACTTGCCGCCCTGCGCGCCTTCCTGGCCGAGCAGGGCGCCGATGCCTGCCTGATCCCCAGCGCCGATCCCCATCTGTCCGAATACCTGCCGGAACACTGGCAGGGCCGTGCCTGGCTGTCCGGTTTCACCGGCTCCGCCGGGTTGCTGCTGGTGACCCGCGAGGCCGCCGGCGTCTGGACCGACAGCCGCTACTGGGAGCAGGCCACCCAGGAGCTGGCGGGCAGCGGCATCGACCTGATGAAGCAGGTCGCCAGCCAGCCCCAGGCCCACCTGCAGTGGCTGGCCGACCAGGTGCCCGCGGGCGGCACGGTACTGGTGGACGGCCAGGTGCTGTCGCTCGGCGCAGCGGCGGCCCTGCGCCGCGCGCTGGAGCCCAAGGGTATCCGGCTGCGGACCGATCTCGACCCGCTGGCGGCGATCTGGCGCGAGCGCCCCGCGCTGCCGGCGGCACCGGTCTATGCCCATGCCGCCCCCCAGGCCCCCCATCCGCGCAGCGCCAAGCTCGCCCAGGTGCGCGAGAAGCTGAAGGACGCCAAGGCCGACTGGCATTTCATCTCCTCGCTGGACGACATCGCCTGGCTGCTCAACCTGCGCGGCGCCGACGTGCCCTACAACCCGGTGTTCCTCGCCCATGTGCTGCTGGGTAGCGACAGCTGCCAGCTGTTCATCGACCCGGCCAAGGTGCCGGCCGAGATCCGCACGGCCCTGGTGGAGGACGGCGTGACCCTGGCCGACTACCACCAGGCGGCCGCCGAGCTGGCCCGGCTGCCGGCCGGCAGTCGCCTGCTGGTGGACCCGGCGCGGGTCACCCTCGGGCTGGCCGAGGCCGCGCCCCAAGGGGTCGAGCGGCACGAGCAGATCAATCCCTCGACCCTGCTCAAGGCCTGCAAGACCGCCGAGGAGGTGGCCCAGGTGCGCATGGCCATGGAAGAGGACGGCGCCGCGCTGTGCGTCTTCTTCGCCCGTTTCGAGGCGGCCCTGGCCCGTGGCGAGCGCCTCACCGAGCTGACCGTGGACGACTGGCTGAGCGAGGCCCGCGCGGCGCGCCCCAACTTCGTCTCCCTGAGCTTCGCCACCATCGCCGGCTTCAACGCCGGTGGCGCCCTGCCGCACTACCGGGCGACCGAAGAGGCCCATGCCGAACTCCAGGGCGACGGCCTGCTGCTGATCGACAGTGGCGGCCAGTACCTGGGGGGCACCACCGACATCACCCGGGTGGTGCCCATCGGCACTCCCAGCGCCGCCCAGAAGCGCGATTTCACCCTGGTGCTCAAGGGCATGCTGGCGCTGTCGCGGGCGCGCTTTCCGGCCGGCGTCGCCGCGCCCATGCTCGACGCCCTGGCGCGCGAGCCGATCTGGGCCGCCGGCATCGACTACGGCCACGGCACCGGCCATGGCGTGGGTTACTTCCTCAATGTGCACGAGGGACCGCAGTCGATTTCCTTCTATGCCACGGTCACCCCGCACCATGTCCTGCGCGAGGGCATGATCACCTCCAACGAACCGGGTATCTATCGCCCCGGCCAGTGGGGCGTGCGGCTGGAGAACCTGCTCCTGTGCACTCGCGCGGAAACCACCGAATTCGGCGATTTCCTGGCCTTCGAGACCCTGACCCTCTGTCCGCTGGACACCCGCTGCCTGGATCTGGCGCTGCTGCGCAGCGACGAGCTGGACTGGCTGGATGGCTATCACGCCGAGGTCCGCCGCCGCGTGCTGCCGCTGGTCGAGGGCGCCGCGCGCGACTGGCTGCTGGCCCGCACCGAACCCGTCGCGAGGACTGCCCGATGAGCAGCAACGCCCAGCAATTCGCCAGTGACAACTATTCCGGCATCTGCCCGGAAGCCTGGGCCGCCATGGCCGCGGCCAACGTCGGCCACGAGACCGCCTATGGCAACGACACCTGGACGGCGCGCGCCGCCGATCGCTTTCGCCAGCTGTTCGAGACCGACTGCGAGGTGTTCTTCGCCTTCAACGGCACCGCGGCCAACTCCCTGGCCCTGGCGGCGCTGTGCCAGAGCTACCACAGCGTGATCTGCTCCGACACCGCCCACGTCGAGACCGACGAATGCGGCGCGCCGGAATTCTTTTCCAACGGCTCCAAGCTGCTGCTGGCACCGGCCCACCAGGGCAAGCTGACCCCGGGCGCCATCCAGCAGATCGCCACCAAGCGCGCCGACATCCACTTTCCCAAGCCGCGGGCAGTGACCGTCACCCAGGCCACCGAGGTGGGTACCCTCTATAGCCTCAACGAATTGCAGGCTATCAGCGCCACCTGCCGCGACCTCGGCCTGCACCTGCACATGGACGGCTCGCGCTTTTCCAATGCCGTGGCCGGCCTGGGCTGCACCCCGGCCGAGGTGACCTGGAAGGCCGGCGTCGACGTGCTCTGCTTTGGTGGCACCAAGAGCGGCATGGCGGTGGGGGAGGCGATCCTTTTCTTCAACCGCGAGCTGGCCGAGGACTTCGAATACCGCTGCAAGCAGGCCGGCCAGCTGGCGTCCAAGATGAGATTCCTCTCCGCGCCCTGGCTTGGCGTGCTGGAAAACGACACCTGGCTACGCCACGCCCGCCACGCCAATGCCATGGCCCAGCTGCTCGCCGAGCGGGTACGCGGGGTGCCCGGCGTGGACTTCATGTTCCCGGTGGAAGCCAACTCGGTGTTCCTGCAGCTCTCCGAACCGGCGCTGGAATTCCTGCGCGCCCGCGGCTGGCGCTTCTACACCTTCATCGGCAGCGGCGGGGCGCGTTTCATGTGCTCCTGGGATACCGAAGAGGCGCGGGTACTGGAGCTGGCGGCGGACATTCGGACGGCGATGGGCGGGTAGGGCGCAGCGCGGCCGTGGCCGTGCGATGGCTGCTTAAACTGTAGGAGCGGCCGCATCGGCGGACCGCCATGGCCGCGATCAGACCTGGCGCTGGCTTTATCGCGGCCATGGGCCGCTCCTACGGGATTCGATGCTCTCTCATCCATCGCTGTCCATTCCCAGGTGGAAAACGCTGCGCGGTTTTCCACGCTCCGGTGTTCTCCGGGGACGCCGCCCGCACCAACCGTTACCATGGCCGATCTCTTCCTCGTCTCCAGCGATTCATGGCCAAGAAGTCCAGCAAAGCCCTCTCTACCGCGGTCAATTCCGCTGCCCCCACGCTCATCGACGTGGCCCGGGTCGCCGGGGTGTCGCCGATCACCGTCTCGCGGGCGCTGAATCGACCGGAGATCGTCAGCGAGGCGGCGCGGGAGAAGGTGCTGGCGGCGGTGCAGGCCACCGGCTACGTGCCCAATCTGCTGGCCGGCGGCCTGGCCTCCAATCGCAGTCGCCTGGTGGCGCTGTTCGTGCCGACCATCGTCCACTCCATCTTCGCCGAGACCGTCCAGGCATTGATGGCGCGCCTGTCCCAGGCCGGCTACCAGACCCTGCTCGGCCTCACCGGCTACAGCGCCGAACAGGAAGAGCAGCTGCTGGCCGCGGTGCTGGGACGCAAGCCCGATGGCATCGTGCTGACCGGTACCCTGCACACCGCCGCCAGTCGGCAGCGCCTGGCCCAGGCTGGCATCCCGGTGGTGGAGTCCTGGGACCTCGGTGAAGACCCGCTGGACATGCAGGTGGGCTTTTCCCACGAAGCCGTGGGGCGCGCCCAGGCCGAGCATCTGCACGCCCGTGGCTATCGGCGCTTCGCCGTGGTCTCGGTGGACGACCCCCGCGCCCTGCGGCGCTGTCGCAGCCTGGTCGCGCGGCTGGCCGAACTGGGCGTGGCGGAACCACTGCTGGAGATCCTGCCGGCGCCGGCGCTGGTGGAGTCCGGACGGGCGGGCCTGCGCCAGCTGCTGGCCCGTGACGAGGCCTTCGATGTGGTGGTGTGCAGCTCGGACACCGTCGCCCAGGGCGTCATGGCGGAAGCCGCCAGCCGCGGTCTGCGCCTGCCCGAGGACCTGGCGGTGCTGGGCTTCGGCAATCTCTCCAGCGCCGCCCAGATGCACCCGGCGCTGTCCTCGGTCAGTGTCGAGGGCGATCGCATGGGCACCCTGGCGGCAGAGGCGTTGCTGCGGCGGTTCGACCTGGGCGATGGTGTCCGGGAGGCGGTGCGCATCGACACCGGTTTCCATATCATCGACCGCGCCACGACCTGACCATCGGCGCTCAAGTTGTTAGACGTCATACTTGTATGGTTGCGCAATCATGCCTTAGTCTTGGACAAACGCCAGGGCTGAGTCAGGTTGTCGCACCAGGATATGATTGCGCAATCATCCAACGACTCGCACCTTCAATAAAAACAATCACGCAAGAGGGATCCCCATGGATGCCACAAGACCCACCCGGGTGCGCTACCTGATCCTGTTGATGCTGTTCGTGGTGACCACCATCAACTACGCCGACCGCGCCACCATCGCCATCGCCGGCTCCAGCCTGCAGAAGGACCTCGGCATCAGCGCCGTCACCCTCGGCTATATCTTCTCCGCCTTCGGTTGGGCCTATGTGGCCGGGCAGATTCCCGGTGGCTGGCTGCTGGATCGCTTCGGTTCGAAGAAGGTCTATGCCGGCAGCATCTTCTTCTGGTCGCTGTTCACCCTGCTGCAGGGGCTGGTCGGCGGCCTGCTGGTGGCCTGGGCGGTGACCACCCTGTTCATGCTGAGATTCCTTGTCGGCCTGGCCGAGGCACCGTCCTTCCCGGGCAACGCGCGCATCGTCGCCGCCTGGTTCCCCACCGCCGAACGCGGCACCGCCTCGGCCATCTTCAACTCGGCGCAGTATTTCGCCACCGCGCTGTTCGCGCCGATCATGGGCGGCATCGTCTTCCACTTCGGCTGGGAGCACGTCTTCGTCATCATGGGCGCCCTGGGCATCCTCTTCTCCGGGGTCTGGCTGAAGTACATCCACAACCCCAAGGAGCATCCGCGCATCAACGCCGCGGAGCTGGCGCACATCCGTGACAACGGCGGTCTGGTGGACATGGACAACGGCGCCCGCCAGCAGGGTGGCGGCCCCAAGTGGCACTACATCACCCAGCTGCTGACCAATCGCATGATGCTCGGCGTCTACCTGGGCCAGTACTGCATCAACGCCATCACCTATTTCTTCCTGACCTGGTTCCCGGTGTACCTGGTGCAGGAGCGCGGCATGACCATCCTCAAGGCCGGTTTCATCGCCTCGCTGCCGGCGATCTGCGGCTTCATCGGCGGGGTGCTCGGCGGGGTGATCTCCGACTACCTGCTGCGGCGCGGCCATTCCCTGACCTTCGCCCGCAAGCTGCCCATCGTCTGCGGCCTGCTGCTCTCCACCAGCATGATCTTCTGCAACTACGTCGATGCCGACTGGATGGTGGTGGGCTTCATGACCCTGGCCTTCTTCGGCAAGGGCATCGGCGCCCTCGGCTGGGCGGTGGTGGCGGACACCTCGCCCAAGCAGATCGCCGGGCTCTCCGGCGGCCTGTTCAACACCTTCGGCAACCTGGCCTCCATCACCACCCCCATCGTCATCGGCTATCTCATCGCCGCCACCGGCTCCTTCAAGTGGGCGTTGGTCTATGTCGGGGCCAATGCCCTGGTGGCGGTGTTCAGCTACCTGTTCATCGTCGGTCGCATCCAGCGCGTCGAGCTGCGTACCGCCGATGGCGAGATCCTGGGCGCGACCCAGCCTGACCCGGCCCGGGCCTGAGCCCCGGCAGAGGATAAGAACATGAACCTGATCGATCACCGTGATTCGCCGCGCTACATCAAGCTCCACCCCCAGGACAACGTCGGGGTGGTGGTCAACGAACCCGGCGTGGCCGCCGGCACCGCCTTCGCCGATGGCCTGACCACGGTCGAGGCCATTCCCCAGAGCCACAAGGTCTCCCTGGTGGCTCTCGCGGCGGGCGCCGCGGTGGTGCGCTATGGCGAGGTCATCGGCTACGCCCTGCAGGACGTTCCCGCCGGCAGCTGGATCACCGAAGCCCTGCTGCGCATGCCGGAGCCGCCGGCGCTGGACAACCTGCCCAAGGCCACCGCGCCCGGTCAGGTCGGCGAACCTCTGGAAGGCTACACCTTCGAGGGCTTTCGCAATCCGGACGGCAGCGTCGGCACCCGCAACATCCTGGCGGTGACCACCACCGTGCAGTGCGTGGTGGGGGTGCTGGACCATTGCGTGGAGCGGGTACGCAAGGAGATCCTGCCGCGCTACCCCAATGTCGACGACGTGGTGCCGCTGTCCCACAGCTACGGCTGCGGGGTGGCCATTAACGCCCCGGATGCGGTGATCCCCATCCGTACCTTGCACAACATCAGCCGCAACCCCAACTTCGGCGGCCAGGCGCTGGTCATCGGCCTGGGTTGCGAGAAGCTGCAGGCCAGCCAGCTGATGCCGGGCGATGACCTCACCGCCGGGCAGAACGAAGAAGACTGGCTGTTCCGCCTGCAGGACTCGGCCAGTGGCTTCGCCGGCATGGTCGAGCAGATCATGGGGCTGATCGAAGCGCGTCTGGAGGTGCTCGATCAGCGCCGCCGGGAAACGGTACCAGCGTCCGAACTGGTGGTGGGCATGCAGTGCGGCGGCAGCGACGCCTTCTCCGGCATCACCGCCAATCCGGCCTTGGGCGTGGCCGCCGACCTGCTGGTGCGGGCCGGCGCCACCGTGATGTTTTCCGAGAACACCGAGGTGCGCGACGGCATCCACCTGCTGACCCCGCGCGCCGCCACCCCGGAGGTGGCCGACGCCCTGATCCGCGAGATGGACTGGTACGACCGCTACCTGGAGCGGGGCATGGCCGATCGCAGCGCTAATACCACCCCTGGCAACAAGAAGGGCGGGCTGAACAACATCGTCGAAAAGGCCATGGGTTCCATCGCCAAGTCGGGTACCAGCCCCATCGCCGGGGTCATAGCGCCCGGCGAACGGATCCGCGGCAAGGGCCTGTACTTCGCCGCCACCCCGGCCAGCGACTTCATCTGCGGCACCCTGCAACTGGCCGCGGGCATGAACCTGCATATCTTCACCACCGGTCGCGGCACCCCCTACGGACTGTCCATGGTGCCGGTGATCAAGGTCTCGACCCGCACCCAGTTGGCCGAGCGCTGGCCGGACCTGATCGACATCGATGCCGGTCGGGTGGTGAGCGGGCGGCTGTCGCTGGAGGAGATGGGCTGGGAGATCTTCCAGTGCTACCTGGACGTGGCCAGCGGCCGCCGCCAGACCTGGGCCGAGCGCCATCGCCTGCACAACGACCTGGCGCTGTTCAATCCGGCGCCGGTGACCTGATCCTGCCACGGCAATAAAAAAGGCCGGCCCCGATGGGGTCGGCCTTTTTTCATGGAGCCAGGAAGCTGGCGTGCGGTCGGCGCCCTAGCGCTGGGCAGTGGCCGCCGTCAGTTGCAGACTGGGCAGCAGGTAATGGCCGACGATGAACAGCGAGCCCTTGTCGCTCAGGTGACCATCGTCGATCTGCAGCAGGGTCCGGCCATCCGCAGCCCGTACCCGGCAGGCATCCTCGACGCAGAGTCGTTGCACCAGGGAGATGTACTCCAGTCCTGCCGGGAGCCTGGCCTGGCGCATGGCCTGGTCGGTGGCGAGGACGTGGCGATCCAGGGCGGAGTCGGCGATGTGGTCATCGGTGCTGCCCCAGTGGCGGATGGCGATGACGCTGGGCAGCGACGGACTCCACTGGGGAACGGGGCCGAGCAGCACGATGCGCTTGACGCCATAGCTGTGCAGACGCTCGGTGATGGCGTTCCAGTCGGTCTTTTCGTGGTCAGCCTTCTGCGCCATGACCACCACCTCCGGACGCAGGCGCTGAATGGCTTCCAGGGCGGTGCGATTGGAGTAGTTGCAAGTTACCCGCGTCTCGGTTTGCCGACCCATGTCGTCGGTGAGGCGCGGCTTGCAGCTCGCCGAGGCCACCTGGTAGTAGGGCAGGCCGGCCGGCAGCAGGCTGCGCAAGCCGAAGGACAGGGCTTGGGCATGGGAATCGCCCCAGACGAAGAGACCACCCTTGCCCTGGCCGTGGGTGCAGCTGGGGTCGATGGCGTCCTGGTGGCGTTGGGTAAAGGCCGAATAGGCGTCGCACTTGAGCCAGTAGAGGTCGTGGAGATTCTTCTGGCGATCCAGGTATTCCTGCACGAATTGCGCGCGGTCCGACTGGCTGATGCTGCGCAGCGGCGTGATGGCACCGTCGGTGGCGTTCACCGCGCCCGCACTGATGAACAGGGTGGCGAGCAGGCCGGTGCCGGTGGCCAGCGCTGCACCGCTCTGGCCCTTGCGGCGCGAGGCACGGGTCTCCACCAGGGTGTAGGAAGCCCAACCCAGGGCGAAGGAGGCGGCGATGCCCAGCAGCAGGTGCGGCGTCTTGTCGAGCAGGCCGGCATAGCTCATGAACACCACCACCGGCCAGTGCCAGAGGTAGAGCGAGTAGGAGAGGGTACCGGTCCACTGGGAGAAACCGTTGCCGGTGACCAGCGAATCCTGGCGGGCGGCCAGGATGATGGCGGCAGTGCCAAGCACCGGGATCAGCGCCAGATAGCCCGGCCAGACATCGCCTTCGGCGAGCGTCAGGAAACCCAACGCCAGGGCGAGCAGCCCGGCGCCTTCCAGCAGCCGGCGCGAGCGGGCGGCGAGTTGCAGCGGGAAGAGATAGGCGACGCCGCCCACCATCAGCTCCCAGGCACGGGTCGGCAGCAGATAGAAGGCCGCTTCCGGCCAGAGCAGGGAGGCGGTGACGGCGAAGGCGAAGCCGGCCGCGGTGGCGAGCAGGATCAGCACCCGCAGGGTCTTGAGCGACACCAGCTTGGACAGCAGCACCAGGATCAGCGGATAGACCAGGTAGAACTGCCATTCCACCGACAGCGACCAGGTGTGCAGCAGCCATTTCTCATGGGCCGCGGCGGTGAAGTAGCCGGCTTCCTTCCAGTAGACCAGGTTGGAAACGAAACCCAGGCTGCTCGCCACGTGCTTGCCCAGTTCGCCATAGGCGTTGGGCAGCAGGAAGAACCAGCCGGCAATCAACAGCACGGCGCAGAGTACCGCCAGCGCCGGCACGATGCGGCGGACGCGGGATAGGTAGAAGGCGGACAGGCGGAAGCGCTGCTGTTCGAGGGCGCGAAAGATGATCCCGGTGATCAGGAAGCCGGAGATGACGAAGAAGACGTCGACCCCGGCGAAACCGCCCGGTAGCCAGTCGGCATTGAAGTGGAAGAGGACGACGGCGATCACGGCGATCGCGCGCAGCCCATTGATATCTTTCCTGAAGTCCATGAGCGGCATCCGGGCAGCAAGGGGAAGGCGAGAGAAGGAGGCGTCGGGCTAGGCGTGGGGGGCCAGGGTTTCCGGTGCCGGGCGGACCAGGTGCAGGCCGGGGTCGGTCTTGGGCTTGAGCAGCAGATAGCCCAGGGTGATGCCGATGAACAGGTTGGCCACGCCGATCTCGAAGAGGTCGGTGGTCCAGCCGATCAGGCATAGACAGAAGGCGATGGCCAGCAGAGTGTGGCTTTCACGGTCGCGATTGAGGTACAGACGGATGAACAGCGGCAGCTGCAGGCAGTATAGAGCGATGCCGACCACGCCGAACACGCACCACAGATAGACCACGCTGCTGTCGCAGTTGACCATCAGGTCCAGGCCCGGCACCGGGAAGGCGGCCATGGTGCTGCCGAACATGCCGAAGCCGGCGCCGGTCAGGGTCCAGCCGGGTTCGCTCATGACCTCGACCACGTTGGGCCAGGTGTTGACCAGGCGGTCGTAGAAGGAGGCCAGGCCGCTGTCGCTGGTGACCACATGGGGATCGAAGTCGCGGATCAGGCTCAGGATCGGCAGCAGCAGGCCGCCCACCACGCCGAGCAGCAACAGCAGGTAGGTGGACCACGGGAAGCGCCGACCCAGCATCAGCATCAGGGTGAAGGCGAAGGCCGCAGCCGGGGCCTTGCTGGTGGTCAGCAGGATGCCGAACAGGCCGGTCAGGGCCATCAGCAGCCAAAGCGTGTAGGAGCGCGCGAAATAGGAGAGATAGAGGCAGTAGACGGCGATCAGGGCGGCCAGGACGTTGGACACGCGGGCGAAACCGGCGATGCGGTCGGCCTCGCCGGCCATCCAGTTGGTGTTGCCGGCGATGTCGTTGCCACCCAGGGTGTAGCTGTAGCCCTTCCAGGGGACGGAGGTGTACTTGTCCAGCAGGATGCCGATGAGCGAGGCGATCAGCAGACCCAGCACCACCCGGCCAAGCAGGCGTCGCTGCTCCAGCAGCTCGCGGCCGCAGAGCAGGCCGAATAGCAGTGGGCTGTAGACGAACAGCGAGAAGAAGACGTTGTTGATGCTGGCGCCATGCAGCAACGCCAGGGCCGCATAGGCCGGGATGCTGAGCAGGGCCACCCAGAGGATGCGCGGTAGCTTGGCGGTGGCCAGTTGCAGGGCGAAGAGCGCCAGGCAGGCGATCTTGGGCAGGTAGATCAACGCCGAGGCACCGGCCATGTCGAGGTAGTAGCGCAGGGCGCCGGAAAAGGTCTCGACGAACAGCAGCGAGATGGCGGTCCAGACCGCGAGGGTCGAATAGCGCCAGGACAAAGCCTGCTGGAACGCCGATTGCGGGGGGGCGACTACGGCCGACATGATCATCATCCCTGGGTTGATGCCGAGGCAGCGGGCCGTGGACGGCCGCTGCGCTGACGTGAAAGGCGCCAAAGCGATAACCAGCGCGAGGGCTCGCCACCTTGGCGTTGTCCCTGGGCTGGATGAGGTCTGCAAGCGAAAGGCAGGCACGCTACCGCCCATGGCGGTCAGGAACGGCCACGGGCGACAGGTGGAAAAAGGTACGACGCGGGGATGATAGCGGAGGGCTTCCGGCGCCTGTCAAACGGCGCCGGGCCGACCGGAAATCCTCAACGCGGATATCAGAAGCAGGCCACAAAAAGCCCGCTATTTCACCATCCGCCAGGTCAGGGGATAGCGGTAATCGCGGCCCTGGTTGGCCTTGATGCCGGCGATCACCGTCAGCACGAAGGCCACGCAGGCCACCAGCAGCATCAGCGGAAAGCCGATCAGCACCCACACCAGCAGCCAGCAGATCATGTGCAGCAGGGTGACGGTGAGCTGGAAGTTCAGCGCCTCCTTGCCCTGGCTGTCGATGAAGGGGTCGTCCTCGCGCTTGAACTGCCAGACCACCAGCGGACCTATGACGTTACCGATGAAGGGCACCACGAAGCCCAGGAAGGCGGCGTAGTGGCAGAGCATGGCCCAGCGCCGGGCTTCGGCGCTGGGGGCGGGGACGAGATCGTGCATGAGCGGGCTTCCTTACTCGCCGCGCAGGGCGGCTTGCTGGAGCTCGAACAGGTCGCGCAGGCCACCCTGGGCCAGTTCGAGCATGGCGTTGAGTTCGGCCGGCTGGAAGGGCGCGCCTTCGGCGGTGCCCTGCACCTCGATGAAGCCACCGGCGTCGGTCATGATCACGTTGAGATCGGTCTCGGCGGCGGAGTCTTCCAGGTAGTCCAGGTCGAGCACCGGGGTGCCCTGGTAGATGCCCACGGAGATGGCGGCCACCATCTGCTTGAGCGGATTGCCCTTGAGGTTGCCGCGGCGCTTGAGCGCGCCCAGGGCATCGACCAGGGCCACGCAGGCACCGGTCACCGAGGCGGTGCGGGTACCGCCGTCGGCCTGGATCACGTCGCAGTCGATATAGATGGTGTTCTCGCCCAGCTTGGACAGGTCGACGGCGGCGCGCAGCGAACGACCGATCAGCCGCTGGATCTCCAGGGTCCGACCGCCCTGCTTGCCCTTGGCTGCTTCCCGCTGGTTCCGCTCGCCGGTCGCGCGCGGCAGCATGCCGTACTCGGCGGTGAGCCAGCCCTGGCCCTTGCCCTTGAGAAAGCGCGGCACCCCGGCCTCGACGCTGGCGGTACAGATCACCTTGGTATCGCCGAATTCCACCAGGACCGAACCCTCGGCGTGCTTGGTGTACTGACGGGTGATGCGGATGGGGCGCAGCTGATCGGCGGCGCGGCCACTGGGACGCTTCATTGCGGGCTTCCTGTAAGGCGTAGATATCAGGTCCATAGTATAGGGAGCGTCCGGCTCATGCGACACGGATGCATTGGGTCGCTCCGATCAGGTGCGCTAGAATCGTGCGTTTTACATGCGTGGTCGCTCGGGATCGCCCCAGATCCACGCATCGTCAGACGAGGATCCTGCCATGGTGCACAGCATGACGGCGTTCGCCCGGGTCGAGCGGCCGGGGCCCCAGGGCACCCTGAGCTGGGAGTTGCGCTCGGTCAATCACCGCTATCTGGAGCCCCACCTGCGGCTGCCGGAGACCTTTCGCGATCTGGAGTCCGGCGTGCGCGAGGCGCTGCGCCGGCGCCTGTCGCGGGGCAAGCTGGAGTGCGTGCTGCGCGAAGAGCGTGACGAGAGCGTGGCTCTGCGCGTCGATGCCCGCCGCGCCGCGCAGCTGGTGGCCGCCGCCGAAGACGTCGCCGCGCTGATCGCGCGTCCGGCCAAGCTCGATCCCCTGGCCGTGCTGGCCTGGCCCGGGGTGCTGGCGGGCGCCGAGGTGGATGGCGCCGAACTCAAGGCCCAGACCCTGGCGCTGTTCGAGGCGGCGCTGGATGAATTGCTCGACGGCCGGCAGCGCGAGGGCCGCGAACTGGCGCGCCTGATCGAGGAACGCCTGGACCAGGTGCTGGCGGAGGTGGCGACCCTGCGCGCGCTGCTGCCCGAGCTGCTGGCCCTGCAACGGCGCCGTATCCTCGAGCGCTGCGCCGAGGCGGGGGTCGAGTTCGAACCGGCGCGGCTGGAGCAGGAACTGGTGCTGCTGGCGCAGAAGAGCGACGTGGCCGAGGAACTGGATCGTCTGGAGACCCATGTGGCCGAGGTGCGGCGGGTCCTGGCGGGCAGCGGCGCGGCCGGCCGGCGGCTGGATTTCCTCATGCAGGAACTCAATCGCGAGGCCAATACCCTGGGTTCCAAGGCCATCGACGCCCGGGCCTCCCAGGCGGCCATCAATCTCAAGGTGCTCATCGAACAGATGCGTGAGCAAGTGCAGAACATCGAATAGGCGGACCTTCATGACAGCCCTTCCCGGCACCCTTTACATCGTTTCCGCGCCTTCCGGCGCCGGTAAGACCAGCCTGGTCAAGGCCCTGCTGGATGCCCTGCCCGACATCCGCGTGTCGGTCTCCCACACCACCCGCGCCATGCGCCCGGGTGAAGCCGACGGGGTGAACTATCACTTCGTCGATTGCGCGACCTTTACCAACCTGCTCGAACACGGCGACTTCCTCGAGCACGCCGAGGTGTTCGGCAACTACTATGGCACCTCCCAGGCCGCCCTGGAGCGCACCCTCGCCGAAGGCCACGACCTGATCCTGGAAATCGACTGGCAGGGCGCCCAGCAGGTCCGTCGCAAGCTGCCCCACGCCCAGTCGATCTTCATCCTGCCGCCGAGCCAGGCCGCCCTGCGCCAGCGCCTGGACAATCGCGGCCAGGACAGCGCCGAGATCATCGAAAGACGCATGCGCGAGGCGGTCAGCGAGATGAGTCACTATGTCGAATACGACTACCTGATCATCAACGACGACTTCGCCAGCGCCCTGGAAGACCTCAAGTCGATCTTCCGCACCCGCCAGCTGCGCCTGGATCGTCAGCAGCGCCGCCACGACGATCTGCTGGTGGATCTGCTGGGCTGATACCTGCCTCGCGGCCCGCGCCTTCAGCGCGCGGGCTGTCCGCTCCCCGCGTCGCCGCCGCAGGACGTCCGGCGCCCTTCCAAAGCCATGAAATATCTCGTTACATTTTTCTGGGCCTTGGCTTGGGCGGCTGGCGCCTGTCGATGTTTTGGCAGTCGCGCTATTTATCTGGTTTTACACAAAAAATATTGATCATCGGCTGACGGTTATTGGCTCTGCTTTAATGTAAGGCCGCTTTTTATATGCTTATTTAAAAGCATTAAAACAGCGACTTTCTACCTGCTTTCGCCTGCTCGCCATTCGTTACTATTTGTTTAAAGAAACTTTGGCTAGGCTTTTTCCGGACGACTAGCGAAGTTGCCCGTGGGCTAAAGGCGGGCATTTAGCTATCAAGGTCGTTGCTGTTAGCGGTTGTCTGATTACCTGAGCACTGTCAGGGAAACAATTATCGGAACTGACTTCGGTAAAGGGTTTCCTGCTGTCCGCTAGAACTGCCAGATCCGCGTAGTTGAGCATTTCGCGGGAGATTTCGGTATTTCAGTGGGACTTTCATTTTTGACATGACTGTCGTAACAGGAGCGTTCGATATGAAATTAAAACCTGTGGCCACGCTGATGTTGGCAACGCTGTTGGGTACTACCGCCCAGGCAGCAGAGTCTTTGAGTACGGGTCCTTACTTGCGGCTCAAGGTGCTGGGCAATACCGGATTCGTCCTCAATAGATTGAAGGCGGAAGACACCAAGATCGTCACGGGTGGTGAATACGACTATCTGGTGGTCGGGCCCAATGTGCAGGTCGACGGCAACGTCAAGAAGGAGATCAACGACGCCCTTGATCAAGGCAAACGCGTGATCTTCGACAATCAACCCGGTCAGCACCTCGCCAGTGAGAACGCGGCCCTGGCGCTGGGCATGACCGTCGAGGCGGATGCCCTGATGGTGAAGAAGCCAGAGAAGGACACTGGCCTGCTGATAACCCCCGTCGATCGGCCCACGCGCGCCGATGCCCTGTCCGCGAGCAAGGCCCAGAGCAACAAGCAGGATCAGGCGAGCAACACCATCGAAAACGTCTTCGGACTTTGAGGGACCAAAGTTATGAATACCTTTGCGAAATCCACCCTGGTTGGTGCGCTCGGCTTCCTGCTGTCGACCGGTCTGGTGCAGGCCGGCGAGTGCTTCACCGACCACACCGAGCCCGCCATCCTGGGTGACGGTTCCCGGGCCTTCGCCACCCAGCAGGCAGGCAAGACCTGGGAGGACTGGATCTGGCGCGGGCCGATCTTCCGCTGCTCGACCAGAGGAACCATCGACTGCACCTACACCTGGGGCGAGACCAAGACCTCCAGCTACGGCTGGTCGGTAGGGGTCAAGATCAATCCGGAGAAGCTGCCCTTCATCGGCAAATACCTGAGCATCCTCGGCGTCGATGGCAGCTACAAGCAGGATCGCACGATGAGTACCGCCTTCACCTGGGGCGTGAGGATAGAGCCGGGCTACAAGGCGCAACCCATTCAGGTGGTGGAGCGACGCTGGAAAAGCGGCAAGTTCCGCGGCGCCTGGGTCCGCACCGGCAGTTGTTCGCGCGGCATCGGCAACCCACCCGGGATGCACTGGTACGACTGGGATTCCAAGCGGGTGATCAGCAGCTGGAGCGGTAGCGTGGAGGTGAGCAGATACGCCACCTACCACGTCTATCGCTAGGCCTGCGCCCGCGCCAAGGCCGGGTCATGGCGCCCCGGCCTTGGCCGTCGCGGTGGCTGCTGGTCGAGTACCCAGGCAGTCCGCCGCCAACGCTCGTCAAAACCGCTCTTTGGATGGATGGCGATGGGGGCCCGGCTGATCACACTCAGCACGGGCCGTCCGTGCGCGACGCCCTCCTTGCAGTACGGTCGATTCCGCCATCTCGCCGGGGTCGCGGCTAGTCGTCCTGTCCTCGGTAGATTCCACTGGAGCGGAAGACCGTCATGAAGACCCCTACCTTGCTGGCGGCGCTGCTCGCTGGCCTTGCAGCGCCGGCATTCGCCGTCGAGCAGAGCATCACCCTGACTCAGACCGGTAATGACAACCAGGCCACCCTGAACCAGAGCGGTGGTCGCGCCAATAGCGTTGAGCAACTGCAAAGCGGCGATGACAATCGCACGACCCTCGAACAGCGCCAGGCCTTCGGCGCCCAGGCGCGGATCGCGCAGACGTCCAGCGGCAATGGGCTGCAGATTTTCCAGGAAGGCAGTAATCAGCAGATCGTCGTGACCCAACTGGAAAACGGCAACCACTACGCCGAGATCACCCAAACCGGCGGTGGCGCGGGCAACGGCCTGGAGCTGGAGCAGCGCGGCAATGCGGCATCGGCCTACCTGAGCCAGGCGGGCGATCTCAATGTGTACAGCGTGCGCCAGGCGGGCTTCGGCGGCAACGACCTGCGGGCGACCAGCACCGGCGATGGCAATCGGGTGACCGTGGAGCAACGCGGCGGCGGCCTGGCAGAGGCGGTGCAGACCGGCAACAACAACGCGGCGCAGCTGACGCAAAGCGTGTCTTTCGCCGGTGGGCGGGCCACGCTGCGTCAGCAGGGCAACGGCAATCAGGTGCAGGCCGAGCAGGAAACCAGTCGCTACAGCAGCGCCCTGGCGCTGAGCCAGGGCGGCGATGGTAACCAGGCCCAGTTGTCACAACGCGCTGGCTTCAGCGACATCACCTTCACCCAGCAGGGCAACGCCAACGAACTGAGCGCCACCCAGACCGGCTTGGAAGCCCGAATCGCCGGCATCAGCGCAGGCGATGCCAACCAGGCGACCTTCGTTCAGAGCGGCGTGCGGGTGGAGGCGGAGATCCAGCAGCAAGGCAATGGCAACCTGGCGTCCATTACCCAGGACACGGTGCCGGACAGCTTCAGCGGCGCCAGTGCCTTCATCGGCCAGACCGGCGACTCCAACTCGGCGATGATCGACCAGGTCGGTTCCACGGCGCGCATCACGCAGAGCGGCTTCGGTAACCAGGCGACGATCTACCAGCGCTGAAGGGAGACGGGCTGACCCCGACCGGGATCAGCCTGCCGATGGCTTACAGCTTGATCCAGGTCGCCTTGAGCTCGGTGTACTTGTCGAAGGCGTGCAGGGACTTGTCGCGACCGTTGCCGGACTGCTTGAAGCCGCCGAAGGGCGCGGTCATGTCGCCGCCGTCGTACTGGTTGACCCAGACGCTGCCGGCGCGCAGGGCGCGGGCGGTCTTGTGGGCCTTGGAGATGTCGCGGGTCCAGACCGCGGCGGCCAGGCCGTATTGGGTGTCGTTGGCGATCTGCACGGCTTCTTCGGCGGTGTCGAAGGTGATCACCGAGAGCACCGGGCCGAAGATCTCTTCGCGGGCGATCTTCATAGCGTTGCTCACGCCGTCGAAGATGGTCGGCTCGACATAGACGCCACCGGTCTCTTCCAGGGTGCGCTTGCCACCGGCCACCAGGGTGGCGCCTTCGGCATGGCCGGCTTCGATGTAGCGCAGCACGGTGTCCAGCTGGGTGGTGTCCACCAGGGCGCCGACGTTGGTCTCGGGGTCCAGTGCATGGCCAGGCTTCCAGCCCTTGAGGGCCTCGACCACCAGCGGCAGGAATTCTTCCTTGATGGAGCGCTCCACCAGCAGGCGCGAACCGGCGGTGCAGACCTCGCCCTGGTTGAAGGCGATACCGCTGGCGGCGGCCGCGGCGGCGTCCTTGAGGTCGGGGGCATCGGCGAAGACGATGTTGGGGCTCTTGCCGCCGGCTTCCAGCCAGACGCGCTTCATGTTGGATTCGCCGGAATAGGCCAGCAGCTGCTTGGCGACCCGGGTGGAACCTGTGAAGACGATGGTGTCGACGTCCGCATGCAGGCCCAGGGCCTTGCCGACGGTATGGCCGTAACCCGGCAGCACGTTGAACACCCCGGCGGGGATACCCGCCTGCTGGGCCAGCTGGGCGACGCGGATGGCGGTCAGCGGCGACTTTTCCGAGGGCTTGAGCACCACCGAGTTGCCGGTGGCGAGCGCCGGGCCGAGTTTCCAGCAGGCCATCATCAACGGGAAATTCCAGGGCACCACGGCGGCGACCACGCCGACCGGCTCGCGGGTGACCAGGCCGAGCTGGTCATGGGGCGTGGGCGCGACCTCGTCGTAGAGCTTGTCGATGGCCTCGGCGCTCCAGCGGATGGCGTTGGCCGAGGCCGGCACGTCGATGGTGAGGGAGTCGGCGATGGGCTTGCCCATGTCCAGGGTTTCCAGCAGCGCCAGCTCTTCGGCGTTGGCCAGCAGCAGGTCGGCGAAGCGGATCAGCACGCGCTTGCGCTGGGCCGGCGCCAGGTGCGCCCAGGTACCCTTCTGGAAGGCGGCGCGGGCGGCAGCCACGGCCAGGTCGGCATCGGCGGCGTCACAGCTGGCGACCTTGGCGAGGAAACGTCCGTCCACCGGACTCAGGCAGTCGAAGGTGGCGCCGGCGGTGGCGTCGACATAGGCGCCGTCGATGAAGGCGCGACCTTCCAGGGTGAGACCTTGGAAGCGCTGCTCCCACTCGGCGCGGCTGGGCAAGCTCATGGGTGACTCCTCGCTAATGGCGGTGAGCAGCCACCCTAAACCGGCCCGGAAGGGTTATCAATATATTTGACACTCGGCCGCCAAAGGCGCCGAAACGTGCGTTTTATCGAACGCTGCGCTGGCGTTGACGACTCAGGGTCAGGGCCGGGCGGGTCGTGGTCAGGGCGCCACGCCGTTGCCGCGGCTGGAAGCACTGCTGGGTGAGCGGCGCCTCGACGCTGGCGTCCAGGTCATCCAGCCAGCCCTCCACGGCGTCTTCCAGGGCGGCGACAGTGAGCTGCCCCAGGACCTGGTGGGCGATGAGATTGCCCAGGCTGGGCGCCGCTGGCGCGCGGGTGGCGCCCCACCAGGCGGCCAGGCGCTCCTGGAGGCCTTCGAGCAGGCGATGGAGGCGATAGGCCGCGGCCAGCAGGGCCAGGCTGGCCGAGGGTGCCTGGGCCAGCGCCGCCGGGGCGAAGCCGGCCAGGGCGCGTTCCAGCACCCCGGTCAGGGGCGCCTCGAAGGCCACCGCCCGCGCCTGCAGCAGCAGGGCTTCGAGGGCATCGGGCACCTTGTCGACATAGGCGCTGGCGAAGCGCTCCAGGGCCGGGCCGCGGGTGGCGTCGGCGCTGGCGGTACGCGCCGCCTGGTCGGCAAAGGTGCGGCTGGCCTCGCCACTGTCCCGAGCGCGCCCCTGGGTGGTCTGGATCACGAGGCGCAAGGCGGCGGTATTCATGGCAGGGTCCTGCAGGGATGAGCTGTGTTGGACGCCTCCAGAGGGAGCGGGTCACACCGTTCGTCCGGTGCCGGCGGCCTTCAGTGCCGGAGCATGAAGGTGTCGTATTCCAGGTCGTCCAGCACCCGGTCCAGGCGGTGCAGACCCAGCAGCACGCAACAGGCCAGGGAGACGGTGAAGCCGTAGCCGAAGAAGCTCGGACCCAGCTCGATGCTGAGCAGGGTCAGCGCCAGGTTGAGGCCGAGAAACAGGGTGCAGAGCATCAGCACGGTGTCGCGCCGGTCCAGGTAGAAGAAGACGTTGAGCAGCGCCATGAACACCACCTGGATGCTCACCCCTACCACGTCGATGTAGAACAGCGGTAGGTAGTAGTGCGACATGCCGAGCCAGGCCAGCAGTTGGGGCGCCAGCAGGAACACCAGCACCAGGGTCAGGCCCTGGACCTTGCAGATCTCCAGCAGCCCCTGGCGGATGGCCAGGATCATCTGCTCCTTGAGCTGGCTGATGTGCTGCAGAGTCTCGCCGCCGCGCACGGCGTTGAACACCCGCTCGTACCACTCGGCGAAGTCGGTCTCGATGCGCACCAGGAACACCGCCATGCCGGGGATGATGGCCAGGTAGGCGAGAAAGATCGGCAGGTCGTAGAGGATGGAGGCGCGCAGCGGACCGATGACGGCATCGGAGGTCAGCGGATTGAACCAGAAGACGAATTTGTCGACCCAGATGCCTAGGTTGTAGAACAGCCCGGTGACCAGCAGGCTGATGAAGATCTGCTTGCGGTCGAGGAAGTCGAAGGCCACCAGACGCTCGGCCGGGTATTCGCGGATGATGTCGTAGAGAAACATGAACAGCAGGGCGGCGTGGCCCAGCAGCAGCGCCATCAGCAGACCGTCCATGCCGAGGAAGCGCAGCACGAAGGCGGCGGCGATCATGATGGCGTAGCCCAGCGTCATCACCACCAGGATGCGGTTGTAGGCCTTCATCCCCGATAGGAAGATGATCACCAGCCAGAGATCGCAGAGGGTGACGAAGTTGGCCAGCACCAGCAGCCGGTAGGCGAAGGGCTGATCGAACAGGGTGGCCAGCAGCAGGAAACCCAGGCCGCCGGCGACCAGCGTGACCAGGAGCAGGATGCCCACCAGATTGGGCAGGATGCTGGTCTGTTTCTCCTCGAACAGCCGGTCCGAGACGAAGCGGGTGAAATACAGCTGCAGGCCGCCGGTGAGGATCAGCGAGCTGGCCATGAGGTAGGTCACCGTGACCAGGAACTGGCGGATCAGCACGCTGGGGGTGACGATGCCGGTGGCCAGCACGCCGATCAGCATGACGCTGATGATCGACAGCACCCAGGGGCCGGAACTGATCAGGCCGGCATAGACATAGGCGCGCAGGGTGGCGGTGTAGGAGTCGCGCGCGAGGATCTTGCGCAGTTCGAAGCCGATGCCGGCCATGTCAGACGACCCTCCCGATGGCGTCCTGGTAGAGCTCGCGATAGCGTTCCAGCATCAGCGGCTCGGTGTAGTAGCGATTGACCCGGGCGAGGCCGGTGCGCTGCGCGGCCTGCCAGCGACCGGGATTGCGCAGCAGGGCGAGGATGGCGCGGGCGGTGGCCTGGGGATCGGCGATGGCGACCACGCTGCCGCCGGTGCCCAGGGCGCGGTCCTCGGGGATGGAACCCTCGATCAGCTCGCGGCAGGAGCCCACGTCGCTGCTCACCACCGGCACCCCGGCGGCCCAGCCTTCGAGGATCACCAGCGGCTGGGCCTCGCTGATGGAGGTCAGCACCATGAGGCCTAGCTTGGGCAGGATGTCGCCGATCTTCTGGAAGCCGAGGAATTTCACCTTGCCCTCCAGGCCCAGGCTGGTGACCAGGCTGTGGCATTCGGCGGCGTATTCCTCGTCTTCGTCTTCCGGGCCGACCACCCACGCCTCGGCCTCGGGCATGGCGCTGATCACCCCGCGCATGGCGCGGATGAAGGTCTTGACGTCCTTGATCGGCACCACCCGGCCGAGCAGCCCGACCACCGGCGGCACCCCTTCCGGGCGGCGCTCCAGGGCGTCCTGCCACTGGGTGAGGCTGATGCCGTTGGGGATCACCCGGCAGCGCGCGGGATCGGCGCCATCCTGGATCTGCCGGCGGCGGTTGCCGTCATAGAGCGAGATGATCGGATCGGCGGCCTTGTAGGTGAGCAGGCCGATGCGCTCGAAGAAGCGGATCCACAGCCGGCGGATGTAGCTGACGTCCACGTCCAGCCCGGTGCGCAGGGCTTCGTCGGGGCCTTCGGCGATCCACTTGGCCTGGGCCAGGTCGATCTTGCGTTCCTTGGTGTAGATGCCGTGCTCGCTGAGCAGGAAGTTGCAGCCCCAGCGCCGCTGCAGGATGGCGCCGAGCATGCCGGCGTAACCGGTGGAGATGGAGTGGATCATCCGCGGACGCGGCAGGCGGCGCGCGGCCTCGGCCAGCATCAGCAAGGGCGCCTGCATGGCGCGCAGGGTCCAGAGGTAGTCGACGAAGGAGGGGTCGGTGCAATAGCGCTCGTAGCCCTCGGTGATGGCCTCCCAGCTGGCGCGGCTGTACATGAAGTCGTCCAGGGTCACGCTGCCCTGGGCGAAGGCGTCCACCAGGGCATCGCCCTGGGCGGCGCTGGGTTCGTCGGGGTGGTGCAGGAAGGCGTGCAGGTCGCGCAGCAGCTGCACCGGCGCCTGGCGTCTTGGACTGATGGGCGCCGCCTTGGGCACCCAGGACCCGGCGAGAAAGTGTTCCTCGATGTGCACCACGTTGGGCGGGATGGCGTAGTGGCGCTTCTCGTAGTTCTCGCGCTGGCCGCCGATGAAGAACACCGAGAAGGTCAGCTCCGGCAGGCCGAGGATCAACTGGTTGACCCAGCTCGACACCCCGCCGCGCACATAGGGCCAGGTGCCCTCCAAGAGCAGGCAGACATCGGGGGTGACGGTCGCGGCGGGGGCGTCTTTCATAACCAGTACTTCACCAGGGCGGCGAACGGCGGCCGCTTCTTCAGATCCGCCGGCAGGCTGTCGAGCAGCGCCGGGATGACCGCGTAATCGCGGCGCAGAAAGGCGATTTCGGCGCGAAAGGGCGCCAGTTGCGCCAGGGGTACGCCCGCCGCTTCAGCGTCCTGGAAGAATTCCAGGGCGCGCTCGGGCTCGCCCTGCTCCAGGGCGATGCGGCCGGCGAGGATGCGCAATTCTTCATTTTCTTCCCCGGCCAGGGCCAATTCGATGTGTTCGCGGGCCTGGCCGAGCACGTGACGCAGGACGCTGCCCTGGGCCAGACCCAGATAGGCCAGTTCCCAGTAGCCGCGGGCCAGGGTGCCGTGCAGCGCCGGCTGGCGCTCGGCGGGGGTGCTGGCCAGTTCGCCGAGCTGGGTCTCGATGCGCTGGTTGATCTGGCTTTCCTGCTGGTCGAGCATCGAATAGGCGAGCAGCCGCACGTCGTCGGCCGGATCGCGCAGGGCCAGCTTGAGGATGGGGATGGCGTCGCGCCCGGGCATGCGGCGAGTGGCGAAGAGCGCGGTCAGGCGCTTGTCGGTGCTGGGCGCGTGGCGCAGGACGTCCTGCAGGCCGCCGTCGCTGAACAGCATCTCCTCGCGCCGTTCCAGCGGGCGGAACGGCAGATTGGGCACGCTGCGCGCCTCCCAGGCGATCTCGCGGTGTTTGCGCGGCAGATAGAGTGCCGGAAACACCGCGGCGATCACCCCGGCCGCGCCCAGCAGCGGAATGAAGAAGGCCAGGGCAAAGAGAAACAGCGGACTCCAGGGCAGCGGGCGCTGGTAGCGCCGGGGCAGCAGCAGCCAGGCGCCCCCTGCCAGCAGGGCGCTGCCGGCGGCATGAGCGGCGGCGAAGGCCAGGGCCGCCGCCGCCACCGGCAGGTTGGCAAACAGCAGCGCCCAGCTGCTGGCCTCGAAGGCGAAGGCGCCGCTAAACAGCCACTTGCTGTTCATGTAGGCCACACTCGTTGAACAGGAAGACGCGCAGCTCCTGGGCGCGGGTCTTGGGCAGCAGCTCGTGCTCATGGCTGCGCACGCCCAGGCTTTCCAGGGTGCTGTCCTGGCCATGGCGCTCGGCCAGCAGCTGGCGCAGCCGGCGGCGATAGCCTTCCAGGCCGTCGGAGGAGGTCAGCGGCAGCAGGACCAGCAGGCAGGGGTGACCGGCCTGATTGGTCAGGCGCAGTTGCAGGTCGAGGCCGCGGCGACTGCCTTCCAGCAGCGCCAGGGCCCGCTCGCCACCGTCGGCCTCGGTCATCTCGAAGCAGAACAGGCAGGCGGGCAGGGCGTGCTGCTGGGCGTCGCGCAGCGAGCGCTTGAGGTGCTGGGAGAATTGCTGGGCGTCATCGTCGGCCAGGGCCAGCGCCTGGGGATCGCTGCCCAGCAGGTCGGCGATGTGGCCGGCGAGGATGGTCAGCAGGTTGAGGGTGCGTTCGTTGAAGGAAAAGAACGGCATCTGCTCGATGGCCAGTACCGCCAGCAGCCGCTCCTCGGTGTCCAGCAGAGGCACGCAGGCCTGTAGCGCCGAATGCTGGGTCTCGCCGCGTTCCAGCAGCGCCTGGCGGATGCTCAGGGTCTCGCCGCGCTCCAGGGTCAGGCGCACCAGCAGGTCGTCGGGATCGATGCCGGGCATCTCGCCCTGGCTGGCGAGGGCGCGACGATCCACCCGGCCGTTGCCGTCGACCCGGTACAGCCCCGCTACCCGCAGCGAACCGTACTGGGTCAGCAGGCCGACGATGGGTTCGGCCAGGGCCTGCAGGGCATCCTGCTCGCGCGGCACCTCGCGCAGCTGGCGACGCAGGTCCAGCAGGGAGCTGCGCAGGCTGAGATCGTTGCCGGCGACGCGCTGCTCCAGGCGATCGTGGGAGATGCGCAGCAGGTGGTGGGCGCGGGTGAATTCATCCAGCCGTAGCTGGCGATAGTCGTTGGCCAGGTCCAGCCGTTCCAGGCGCCGATCCCAGAGGTCGCGGAATTCGCCCACCAGCATGGCGCAGAGCAACACGCCGACGATAAAGGACGGCGGGATCTCCTCGTAGGCCGGATAGCCCTGGCGGTGCAGGTAGAGCAGGGCCACAACCAAGAGGCTGGCACTCACCAGGCCGCGCATGAAGCCATAGCGCACGCCCATGAGGATGGGCGCGAACACCACCCAGGGAAAGGCCAGGCCGACCATCAGGGGATCTTCCGGCACCAGCCAGAAGCCCAGCCCCAGGGCGGCCGCCGTGACCAGCAGGGTTTCCAGCCAGGACAGGCGGCCACTGGCGCGGGGCGCCAGGGTGTAGTCCTTGTGGACGGATTGCAGGGCCATCAGCGCAGCTGCAGCTCTTGCGCGGTGCCGCGCAGGACCTTTTGCGCGGTGGCGGCCAGGCTCTCGCGCGACCAGCCGGAGCGGGCGCCGCTGTTGCTCCAGACCACCCGGCCGCTGGCCGGCTCGACCACCTGCAGGGTCACGCCCACCGCCGGTTCGCCGTCCAGGCCGTTCTTGTATTGCCACTCGTCGACGCTGCCGGTGAGCACGTATTGCAGATTCTGTTGCCGCGCCCAGTCCAGGGCCGCGCGCTGGCGGGCCTTCTCGTCGTCGGTGGGATTGCCGCCCTGGCTGTCGTCATAGACCTGCGGACGGATGCCGCGCTCGCCGAGCACGCTGACCAGGATCTGCGCCGCGCGATCGCCGGCCATGGGCGCCTGGGCATAGTTGGCCAGGGGCACCAGGCCCCAGCGGGCATCCTTGGGCAGGGCTTCGCCACTGGGTCGGGTAAAGCTCGAGCAGCCGGCCAGGAGCACGGTGGCGACACTGGCGACGAGCAGACGCGTGATGTTCATGAGGTCTCTCCCTTGAAGCGGCCTAGCGACCGATTCGATTGCTGTATTGAATGCCCAGGGTGCTGCCGGCCTGACCGCCGCTGCCCTGGGGCGCGGACTGGTAGCCGGCGGTGAACGCCAGTTCGTCGTCGCCGAGCACTACCATGCCCAGGCCGACATTCAAACCGTAGTTGAATTCGCGCTCGGTCCACTGCCAGCCGACCAGGGTGTCCACCAGCCAGCTGTATTGGGGATGGGTGCGGTTGAGCGAACCGGGAATGCCGCGTCGCCAGCTGCTGCCGACATAGAGCTGGCCATAGCGATCCTGCAACAGCTGGGTGCCGCCCAGGGCTTCCAGGTCGGCCACGGTGACCTCGCCGTTCTCGCCACTGCCGGCCAGCGGCTGCAGGTAGCGGGTGACGCTGGCGGGCAGGGTGCTGCGCGCACTGTTCTGCTGATAGGTGATGCCACTGCGCACCTGCCAGGTGGGACCTTCGAAGAAGATCATGTGGCTCAGCTCCAGGTTGAAGGCGAAGCCGCTGCCCAGGGCATCGCCGTCCCGACTGGAATAGCGATTGTGCGCCGCTCGCCAGCTCAGCTGGTCGCGTGGCGTGAGGTTGTGGCGCCCGGCCAGGCTGACGCTGTCCCGCCGGCCGAGGGCGCGCAGATAGCCGCTCTCGTCGGGTTGCCGGTGCCAGTCCAGGGCCGCCTCGATCTCGGTGTTGCCATCGATACGCCAGGTGCGGGCGACGCCCAGGCCCAGGCGATTGCTGTCCGAACGCTGGCTGGCGTCGACGGTGGTTTCCAGACCGCCATCGGCCAGGTTCTTCAGCACCTTGAGCAGCATCTGGTGTTCGTTGCCCAGGGCATCGGACTTGAGGCCGCTGCTCTCCACGCGATTCTGCTTGAGCTGGACATCGGCATAGATGTCATCGCTGAGTCGCCGGGCGGCGCGCACCTCGGTGCCCTGTTCGATCAGACCGCCATAGTCGCGGCGTTCCCAGCCGGCCTGGACGCCGTTGGGGGTGCGCTCGGCCTGCTCGGTGGCCTGGCGCAGCAACTGTCGCTGGATGACCTCCGGCGGCTCGTCGCCGGCGGCCGTCAGGGCCGCGGCCTGGGCGTCGCCGGCATGGCCGAGGCGCTGCAGCACCTCGACGCGCTGCGCCGGATCCAGATCGCCGGCCGCCAGCAGCTTTTCCAGCTCGCCGCGATTCTGCCGGCGCAGGACTTCCTGCAACTGCTCGTACTGGCGCACCTTCAGACCACGGCTCTTGGCCCAGGCCAGCCATTCGCCCTTGAGGCCGTCGTCGTTGTTCTGGCTGAGTGCGTCGAGCCACTGATCGAACCAGAGTTGCAGCATGCTCGGCGAGCCATCCTGCCAGGCACGCGCCTGGGCCAGCGCCGCCTGGGGACCGCGCAGGCTGGAGAGCAGACGCAGGTAGGTGGCATAGCGCTCGGGGGTGGCCGGCACCTCGTCGTTGGCCAGGTGCGGCGTGACGGCCTTGCGCAGCCGCAGCGCCGCGTCCTGGTGACCGGCGGCGTCCAGGGCGTCGGCGTAGGCGGCCTGCACCAGCCAGTCCTGGGGATGGGCGTCCAGGTAGCGGCGATACCAGCCAAGCGCCTCTTCCGCCTGGCCCAGCAGCACCAGGCCGCTGCCGAAGGGTAGCCAGAGCACGTCGCTGTCCCGGGCCCGGCCCTTCCAGTCGCGCAGCAGGGTGGCCAGTTCGGTCTGGCGATTCTGATCGATGAGCAGCCACAGCAGCCGTTCGCGGAAGCGGTCGTCATCCGGAAAGCGCTGCAGGGCCTGGCGATAGCCCTCTTCGGCCTGGGCGATGCGCCCGCGCTGGAAGTCCAGCCCCGAGCGCGCCAGCCAGACCGCGGGATTGTCGGCCGAAGCCGGCTCGCGCGCGGCACTGGCCAGCAGCCGCTCCAGCGCCGCGGTGTCCTTGAGTTGCTCGGCCCATTGCAGGGCGTCGGTCAGGCGCTTCTGGTTCTTGCTCTTTTCCCAGCTCTTTTCCAGCAAGGCCAGGGCCTTGCGCGGCGCCGTGCGCAGATAGATCGCCAGCAGTCGATCCTCGTCGTTGGCGGTCAGGCCCTTGTCGATCGTGGCCAGGCGTTCGAAGGCCAGCTGGGCTTCGCCGTCGCGCTCCAGCTCCCAGGCCAGCTCCGCCCGCAGCCGCCAGTAGTCGACGCCCTGCCGCTGCTTGGCCGGCATGCCCTCGAGCACCTTCCAGGCTTCTTCGGGCTTGAACAGCTCCCACAGGGTGCCGGCCCAAGTCAGATACTCCGCGTTGGTCAGCGGGAATCTCTTGCCGAACGCGGCCCAGCCTGCGGCTTCGGCGTCGCCCTGCTCGGTACGGGCCAGCAGCTGCTGCAGCCGCTCCCAGGCCAGGCGCTGCTTCGGCTGACGCCGGATGTAGTCCCGCAGCCAGCGCTCCTCGGCGGCGGGATCGCCCAGGGATTCGTAGGCGAAGATCAGCGCATCCAGTTCGGTCTTGTCCAGCTGCCGTTGCCGCGACGCCTCGGCCAGCAACTCGACCACGGCATCGAAGCGAAACGCCCGCGCGGCCAGCTTCCAGGCATGATCGCGCCGTTCCGGATCGTCCTGGCGCGCCAGCAGGCGCAACCAGAGGTCGAGGGCTTCGTCCATATGCCCGGTCCACTCGCCCAGCTGGGCCAGTTCCGCGAGCAGTTTTTCATCGTCCGGACGCAGCGCCAGCAGCTGATGACCCTCTTCCCAGGCACGTTCGGTGTCGCCTCGGCCCAGGGCCAGCCGGTACGCGGCCTCCAGGGCGGCCGGGTCGTCCGGCTGCCACTCGCGCCAGCGATCGATCAGGCGCTGGGCCAGGTCCAGGCGCCCGCTGCCCTGGGCGGCGGCCACCCCGGCCTGCAGCCAGGCCAGACCACTGGCATCGGCCTGCAGCCGCGGCAGTTCCTGTTCCAGCAGGGCGGCGGCCTCGGCGCCCTGGCCGGCGGCAAGCCAGGCATCGAAGGCCTGGTGCCGGTAGCCCTGGCGTTGCTCGACCGAATCGGCGAGATCGGCCAGGCGCAGATAGAGGCGGGCGGCCTCCTGCTGCCGCCCGCCGGCCAGACTCCAGCGCGCTGCCTGTTCCAGCCATTGCTGGCGCCGGGGCGGATCGCGGCGCGCCAGTTCGACATAACGCTGCGCCGCCGTGGCCGGATCGCCCAGTTGCAGGGCGCGCTCGGCGACCCGTTGCAGCTGGGGCGTGCTCAGGGTCGCCACGTCCAGGGCGCTCAGCTGTTGGGCCAGGCGCTCGCGCTCGGCATCGGCCAGGCCTTGCGGCTGGGCTTCAGCCTGCAGGATGTCCAGCTCCAGGGCATAGAAGGGCGTCGACGCCAGCGGTTTCGGCAGCAGCTGCAATTGCCGCCGCGCCTCGTCGATGCGCCCGAGGGCGATCAGCTGGTCGATCAGCTTCATGCGCAGCCCGGTGTCGTCCGGGGTCGCCTTGAGCAGCACCTGGGCGTAGCTGATGGACACCTGGTCGGCCGGCTCCTCGCCGGGCAGGAAGACCTGCTTGCCATGAAAGGTCAGCACCAGCACCAGTGCGGTGAGGAGCGCGACCCCCAGCAGCGTCCAACCACTCAGGAGCCGGGTTTTCTTAGCCGCAGACGATCTCACCGTCACTCACTCGTGTTAGCGGAAGTTTGAACGTCTGGAGTCCGGCCGCAGCCGGCTGGCTCTTGTAGCGCTCGCGACCGACCCGCACCTCGCAGGCCGAGGACGCGCGCAGGGTCAGCTCCAGCGGGAATTGTCCGGCGAAGGCGAAGCGGATGCGCGTCGGCGACAGGTAGTCCCACTGCTGCAGCGGAATGTTGGCCTCTTCGAGGGCGGGGGTGGGGTCGCGGCTGTCACGCAGGACCAGCCGCGCCTGAGCGCCGGCCAGGTGGACATAACGCCCCTGCGGCAGGTCGCGGACCCCAGCGATGCCCCTGGAGCGCTGCAGATCCGGCCAACCCAGGCGCGGATCCAGGCGCAGGGTACGCAGACCGTCGAGGGCCTTGATCGACCAGCTGCCGTCGTCTTCCCGGGCGAGACTGGCGGTATAGAAGCCGCGCAGGCGACTCAGGTAGTCGCTCATCCACAGCGAAATGGGATGTTCGGCGGCCATGCCCTGGTAGATCTCTTCCATGACCTTGAGCGACGCCTGCTTGGTGGCCGAGTAGAAGTGGTAATAGAGATGCAGGCCGCGCAGACGCAAGGGGTGCTCGGTCCGTTCGAAGGTATAGAGCAGATCGCGAAAGCCGTAGTAGGGACCGCGCCAGAGATTGGTGTAAACGTTCTCGTTGATGATGGGCGCATAGAACTGCAGGCCGCCCGGGGTGGGGCGGATGAAGGGATAGAGTCCGCTCACCGAAGGCTGCGACCGGATGATGTGCGAGTTGCCGCCGTTCACGTTGAGCAGGCCATTGTCGTAGGCGAGCTTGAGGGTGGCGGCATCCGGCTGGGCGTCCCCGGACCAGAACACCATCTTCACCGGCTTCTGCGGGGTGGTCAGGCGCTCGTTGATATAGCGGGTCGAACCCACGATCTCCCGGGTGAAATCCACCTTGTCGTAGCCGGGAATCTGCATCATGTAGCCGTACTGGGCTTCGAAGTTCTCGCTCTGCTCGGCCACCGCCGGTTGCCAGAAGAACGGGTGGCTGAAGGTGTGGGTGGCCACCTCCACCTTGGGATCGGCGAACAGGCGACGGGCGATGGGCTCCAGTTGCGCGGTCAGCTCCGGATAGCGGCCCTTGGGGCCGACCTCGCCTTCGATGATCGACGCCGAGGTCAGAAAGGGATGCGGCTGGATGAACTGCTCCAGCACCACCTGGCCGGAAAAGGGCGCACCGGGAATCTCCGCCTTGGAGGCGAAGGCGTCGCCGTCGATGTGCACGGTGGCGATGCGTCGACCGTTCTCCGTGGTCGGATCGGGTACCGGCAGGGGTGGCAGTTGCAGGGTCTTCGCGGTGAAGGCGAAGGGATCGATGATCCAGCGACTGGCTTCGGGACCGTCTTCCATGACATAGGGGCCGAAGGCGAAGCCGCCCCAGGAGGCCACGCCCATGGGCACGAAGGTGCCGCCCGGACCGCTCAGGCTGACCACCGGGGTCGGCCCACCGGGCAGCGTCTGCACGGCGGGCAGGTCACGCGTGCGCAACTTGACCGGTGCTTCGAAGTTGCCGGCCAGGGCAGGGTCCAGCACCTTGAGGGTCAGGCCGTCGGGCAGCGGCTTGCGACTGACGCCCAGACCCAGGCGCTTGAGCAGGGCCTCGTTGTCCAGCGGCAGGCCACCGAGAATCAGCAGCGGCGTCTTTTCGTCCAGGCGCTGGCCGATCCAGTCGCTGAATTCCCGGGAATGAGGGGGCGGACCGCTGGTCATCCACACCACGACCCCGGCGTAGAGAGCACTGGGCCAGGCCGCGGGCAGCGGCTTGGAGGCATCGAAATAGTCCAGGCGATAGCCCTGATACTCCAGGGCACTGCCCAGGAAACGGTGCACCGCCGACTGGCGCAGGGCGCCTTCGCGGCCGTCGTAGAGCAGCGCCAGCCGCCGTGGCTGCAGGGCCACCGAGCTGATGCCCAGGGTATTGAGATCGGGCGTGGTGATATAGGGCACATAGCCTTCGTCGCGCAGCCGCCTGGCCAGGCGCCGGGCTTCCTCACGCTGCTCCGGCGGCAGGTACTCGATGGCGATGACCGGGATACCGGCACTGCGCGCCGCCTCGATCCGCGGCTTCAGCCACTCGCGGTCTTGCTCGCTGACGGGACGATAGGTCTTCTTGCCGGCATCCCAGCCGGCGTAGAGGGATTCCACCGCCATGGCGGCAGCCACCCCGGGCAATTCCGGTTGCACCTCGAAGCCACGGTTGAAGAACAGCTTGAGCGCTGGCTGGCGGCGGTGCAGCTCGGCCAGCAGGCTCTTCAGCGCCAGGCGCTGGGTTTCCCGCTGGTCTTCGGCCACCAGCTGGAAACTGTCGAGGGTGTCGAGGAACAGCCCCGTGTAACCGGCTTTGGCCAGCTGGGCGGCGCGTTCGAGCAGGTGGGTTCGCCATACCGGCGCTGCCAGGTTCATCACCTGGCTGCCCCAGGCCTTGTTGGCCACCGGGCTTGCACCCGCGCTGAGACCGGCCTTCTCCAGCGCCGCCGCATCGCCGGCGAATTCGCCGATGGACAGGTAGGCGAAGGGCTGGGCACCGCCGTCGTGCAGCGCGCGGACATCGGCGGCATTGGCATGGCCGGGTTCGAGCACCACCCAGTCGAACTGGGCGAGTTCGGCCACCGGCGGCTTTTCCGCATACCAGAAGGCCACGCTGGCGGGCGCGGCCAGGGCCGTCCCCATGAGGGACAGGGAGCCCAGCAGCCATACCGTCAGCCGGCGCCACCAACCGAAGCGGGACCCTGCTCTAATTGCCTTGCCTGACGCCACACCCAGTCCTTAAACGTGCCCAACTTCGGTATCAGGTTAGCTACATTACGCAAAAGCGTGACGAAAAACTGCCTGCGCCAAGCCGAGCGGCAGCAATTACCGGGTTAATAGGTATCGAAATAATTAATCGTCTGCTGGAAAGCCTGTCTAGGCAGCGGGTTTCAGACGTGTGGGCGAGGAGGTGTAGCGCGGGAAGGCAGGAGGGGTGTCGCGGAACATCAGAGGAATTGCCGTCATGCGCGGCGGTAACCGGCATGACGGCAAGCGAGCGCTGTTACTTGAAGCTGCTGTTCAGGTTGGCGCTGGTGGAGAGGATGTTGGTCGAGCCCAGCAGCTGGCTGACGAAGCGGTTCCAGCGGGTGATACCGGCCGGGCCGACGAAGACCACGTCCTGCGGCTGCAGATGGAAGTTCTGCGCCAGCACATAGGCGGTGGGATTCTTGGCCGCCAGGTGGAAGACCTGGGCGGTGGCACCCGGGGCCTTCAGGTCTTCCGGGCCACGGATGACGTAGACGGCATCGGCGTTGGCGGTTTCCTGCTGGATGCCGCCGGCCTGGCTCAGGGCTTCCATCAGGTTCAGGTTGGTGATCTTGTAGCTGACCGCTGCCGGAGCGCGGACTTCACCGACCACATAGACCTTGCGGGCATCGTTGTAGGGCAGGTGCAGGCTGTCGCCGTCCTTCAGGTAGATGCCGTACAGCTTGGAATCCTTGCGGTTCAGGCTGTCGGTGTCCAGGCGGTATTCCTTGCCGTCACGCACCAGGGTCACGCCGGTCAGATCAGCGCCACCGCTGTTGGCCACGCCGGCCTGACCCAGGGCTTCCACCAGGGTGATGGGCTTGGTGGTCAGGGGAATGGCATCGCCCTTGTTCACGGCGCCGGAGATGGTGACCTTCTGGCTGCCGAACTTCAGCACGCTGACGTCGACCTGGGGATTGTCGATGAAGGTGGCCAGACGACGGGAGATATCGGTACGGATCTCTTCCAGGGTCTTGCCGGCGGCGCGCACGGTGCCGACGTAGGGGTAGAACAGGGTGCCATCCGGACGCACCAGGCGACCGTTGGCTTCCAGCTGCTGCTGGGCGCCGGACGGAGCGGTCAGTTCGGGGTGATCCCAGACGGTGATGTAGAGCAGGTCGCTCGCACCGACGCGGTAAGCCTGCGGCTTGTAGTCCAGCAGGGGCTTGAGGTCGGGAGCCTTGGACAGGGCCGCGGAATCCTGGCTCATCAGCAGCGAGCTGGTGATCGGGATCAGCTGGACCTTGGTGCCCTGGATGCTCGGATCGCTTTTCAGGTCGTCCTGATCCAGGTACTGACCCGGGGAGTAGGCACAACCCTGCAGGACGATGCCAGACAGCAAGGCCAGAGCGGTAAATTTGGTTTTCATGTCATTCGTCCTTGATTGCTGATTGAGTGTGAGCAAGAGGAATAAATCGGAAGGTAGAAGCAACGAGCCGGTTATTCATGGTGTTCCTTCGCGAGACATAACGGTCCTCGACAGGGGACTGGATTCCATGCGGCCAGCCTATCCAGCGGCGAGAGAACTCGGGTCTCAGCTTTTAGTTGTACGAGCACCTGAGTCTGCTGGTCTAGGACTGGCCCTTGGCCATCGAGTTCAGCGCCACCGGAGCGGAAAAAGGTGACGCCGTTCGAAATCTGTCATATCTCTGCTAACGAGGTCCTATGACTTCGCAGTCATGTTTGTTCAGGTGTTTTTCCAGCAGGGCCGTCTGGGGCTTCTCCGCGCCATTCTTCGGTTCGATGGCCAGAGGATAGTCGCCCCAGCCCGGACCCGCCGCCCAATAGGCGCTGGGTACGCACTGCTCGCCCAGATAGCTGAGCAGATTGTCCATGGCTTCCAGCCATTGCGGGTGTGCAGGTATCCCATATTCGCCAATGAAGCCGCGCAAATTGTGCTTTTTCAGCCACTCGATGAAGGGGCGGGTTCTTTCCACGCCGATCATGGGATGGACGCCCTTCATGCCCGAGGCGTAGTTGCCGCTGGAATCTTCGTCGAAGTAGATGTGCGCCTCGTAGATCAGGTTGTCCGCCGGATCCTTGATCAGCAGATCGCCATTCACCTGCGGCCAGCGCTGGGCACTGGACCAGCTGTCGCCGGCGATGAAGATCGGCGTCTTCATGTCCACCGTGCGGATGCTGTCCACGGCCGTCTGCGCCGCCCGCGGCCAGAGGCCCTGGGTGTCATGGGGTTCGTTCATGACATCGTAGCCGTACAGCGCCGGATGCTTCTGGAAGGTCAGCGCCAGGCGCTTCCAGACATCGGCGTAGCTGGCATAGGACACCTGGGGCGAGCCGATCAGCTGGCCGCGATAGCGTGCGTAGTTGTGCAGGTCGAGGATCACCCGGATGCCGTACTTGTCGGCGAAGTCCAGGGTGCGCTGCAGCAGGGCGACCTGGGCCTGATCCAGTTCACCGCCCAGCTGGGGCTGCACCCGCTCCCAGAGAAAGGGGAAACGGATGAAGCGGATGCCCTTGGCCGCGTAGCGGCGGAAGTAATCCTCGGTGGGATAGAAGTAGTTGGTGCCTTCCACGCCGGGCAGCACCTGGCCGGCGAAGCCGGCGGCCGACAGGTTGATGCCGATGAGATCCACCTTGGCTGTCGCCGGCTGTGGCTGAGCCTGGCCATAAAGCGCCGCGGAAAGTAATACGGTGGCCAGCAGGCCACCACCAATACGACGTTTCACTCGTGACACGGACAGCACCTCTCGTGTGTTGCGTAAGTTCGTCTGGACAGGGCTCCCTCAGGAGCTCTGCTGGTAGACCGGCGTGGGTTGCAGCGGCGGCGTGCGCCGGGCGAAGTATTCCAGCGCCAGGTAGTCCACGGTCACCCGGATGGTCCATGCGATGGCGGCGCCCATGATGGAGAAGTGTTGGATGCACACCACCAGCAGACCCAGGTAGGGCAGCAGCTCGGCGAGATGGATCATCGCCGTGGTCCGCGAATGGCCGCGGGCCTGGATCTTGGCGAAGGGAATCTGCGCCAGGGCGTTGAAGATGAAACCCACCGCCAGGATGCGCAGGATCTGCGCGGCATCGCCGCCGTACTCCGGACCCATCCACACGGTCATGATCCAGGGCGCCAGGATGAGGATCGGCAGCACCATCGCCAGGCTGATCAGCAGCAGGCCCCAGAAGGCCTTGTTGGCTTGGCGCGCGGCGTCGTCGCCGCTCTTGCTCAGCAGCGGGAACACCACCCGGGCCACGGCATTGGGGATGATCAGCATCCGCGAGACCGCTTCGGCCGGAGCGGTATAGAAGGACACGCGGCTGGCGCCGACCATGTGCGACAGCACGAAGCGGTCGAAGTAGACCATCAGCGGACTGATGATGTTGCTCACCGTCATCCAGCTGCCGAATTTCAGCAGTTCCTTGAACACCTCGACCTTGAAGGTGCGGATGCCTTCCGGGAAGTCCTTGTGCAGCGGCCAGTAGGCCAGCGCCATGGACACCACCCGCGCCAGCACCAGACCGATCACCGTGGCGGAAAAGCTCGGTTCGATCAGCACCGCGATCAGCGGCGCGATCGCCAGCAGGCTGTTGGAGAAGGTCCGCAGGATGTTGAATTCACCGAAGCGCTCGTTGCCTTCCAGGTAGGCGAACCAGACCGTCGCCAGCAGGAAGGGCGGCACGCACAGGCTCAGCCAGCGAAAGCCGGCCACGGCATTGTCGAAATGTTCGGGCGAGACGTGCAGCAGACTCACCACCTTGCCCGCGCCGAACCACAGCAGCAGCGTCGCCAGCAGGCTCAGGCCGATGACGGCGCCGGTGGCCGTGCCCATGACCAGCCGGTTGAGTCCCTTGTCGCCATGGTGCATGGCCACGGCGCGGATGACCGCCCGCGACAGGCCGGCATCGAACAGGGTGGCATAGCCAACGATGGCGAAGGCCAGGGTGAACAGGCCGAACTGCTCGACCCCGAGCAGGCGCGACAGCACGCCCATGGTGGGCAGCGCGATGGCACTGGGAATGACGACACCCAGGATGTTCCAGGTGCTGTTTTTGATCATCGACATCGTGGGGGTGAAAACTCCTTGAGGCCGCCCGACCGACGTCGGGCGGCACGCGGGATCAGACCGGGCGAGCCAGCTGGCTGCTCGGACGCGGGTAGGGACTGCTGACGTAGGTCTCCTGGACGGATGCGGAGCTGTAATGGTGCAGCGCACGCAGCGCCTGGATCACCAGCAGGTAGCAGATGGTGGCCTGGAGGTACTCGAAGAAACCGGCCAGCGGCCAGATCACCAGCTGCGCCAGGGTGGCGGTCACCACGAAACCGGTATCGGGGTGCAGCATCTTCGCCCAGCGATAGTAGAGGAACAGCGACACCGGGATGATGATGAAGGCCAGGAAGCCGAAGCGGAACAGGGTGCCGAACACGCCGACGTCGGAAAGGAAGAAGTACTCACCGAAGTAGGGGATGAAGCCGTTGTTCCACATCAGCGACAGCGAGCCGCTCGGCAACCAGTGGTTCTGACTGAGGTGGGAGAAGATGTAGCCGATGGTCTGCTCGCGCACCCCGTCGGTGGGGCCGTCCTGCACCGACTGGGCATAGAAGTCCAGGTTCAACCCCAGCACCTTCATCAGGTCCGGGAAGATGAAGAAGGGCGATAGCAGCAGCGCGGAGACGCAGATCCAGACGATCGACTTGCTCTTCAGGCAGAACACGGTGAACACCAGCGCCAGCACGATCAGCTGCCGGGTCTGGGTGCCGAACACCAGGGTCAGCAGGAACACCATGGCCAGCACGATGTGCACGGTCTTGCTGCGCGCCGAGCCATCGATCGGCGAGATGCCCTTGTTCCAGGTCTGGATGCAGTAGAAGTAGGCCAGGCACAGCGCCGGCGCACCGATGGAGGAACGGTCCGGGCGGTCGAAGGAGGACTGCTTGTCCCGCAGGTCCGGCAGCACGCCGAACTTGAACATCCAGGCCATGACGGCGGCCAGCAGCGCGGTGATCAGCAGGGCCTTCTCGAATTGCGAGGCGCTCATGTTGCGCCCCAGGAACATCAGGGTGGCGAAGCCGAAGCTGAACAGGATCCGCCGCTCCTCGATCAGGCCGTAGACCAGCGGCTGGCCGTAGAACAGGAAGGAAAAGATCGCTGGCAGACCGATGAAGACCACCGACGAATAGACGGCGTAGGTCATCAGGATCTTGAATTCGCGCTGCTGGGTACCAATGCTGGTCAGCAGGTAGAAAAAGGTGAAGGCCATGCAGATGGCCAGGTACAACTCGTTCAGATAGAGGATGCCGACCGGGTTGTGCGGGCTTTCGCCGAACACGTCCAGGTGCAGGATCAGCAACGGAACCAGGAGAACGAAGGAAACGGTACTTTTACGGAGAATGCTCATAGACCTACCCATCCAGACGGGACCACCGGACTGCTTGTCCGGTGGTCATCTTCCTTGCGGCTGAGAACGCTGCGGGGCAGCCCCTCAGGTGCGTCGACTGCTGCGTTCCTTGAGATAGATGGGCAGGATGCTCACCGCATCGTGCACGTAACGCTTGGCCAGCCGCTTGGGCTCCGAACACATCCGGTGCAGCCACTCCAGCTTGGCCTTCTGCATCCAGCGCGGCGCCCGCTTGACGGTGCCGACGGCAAACAGGATGGACGCGCCGATGCACAGGCCGACGCCGGTGCGCTTGCTGCTGTCGATCTGCCGCGCGAGCTTTTCCTGACGCGGCGCCCCGACGGCATAGAGGATGAACTCCGACGGATTCTGCATCACGAAGTCGACGCATTTCTGCGTTTCCAGCGGATCGTTGATGAAGCCCATCGGCGGGTTGTAGTGCGCCAGCTGCATGTGCGGATACATCCGCCGCAGCTTGCCCACGTCATTCTCGCTCGAACCAATCAACACCACCGACAGGCGTTCGTCGTTGGCCTTGCGCAGGATGCTCAGCGTCAGATCGCTGCCGGTGATGACCTCGGGTACGGCCACCCCCAGCGACTTGAGGATGGGCATCAGGATCCGGCTGTCGCAGATGCGCTTGCCGGCGCGCTGGTAGGACTCGCGCATGTCGGGGTTGCTCTGCAGCTGCACGACATGGTCGATGTTTGGCGTGACGATGTAGCTGTAGGGCCGGTGGATGTCCTGGCTGATCGAGCTCATCAGCTCGTCCTTGGTACCGGTGAAGAAGTCGATACCAAAGGCTTGGGTGCGTAGGTTAGACATGCATCGTCGCTCCCTTGAAGGCGCCCTTCACGCCGGACCAGGCCAGTTTCGGATTCTTGAATTCCTTGAGCACGGTGATGCCGGACAGCAGCACGGCGGAGACCAGTGCGTAGGGCGTGCCATGGAATTTGCGATTGAAGCGGGTCGCGGCGCGATTACGGAAGTAGTGATAGAAGGCACTGCGTCCGCCCGAGCTCATCGAGCCGTAATGATAGAGCTGGCTCTCCCGCAGCACCTTGAGGGCGACGCCCTTGCGCTTGGCCTGGTACTGCCAGTCCACTTCTTCGGAGTACATGAAGTAGGCTTCGTCCATGAACCCGATCTCGGTCAGCAGGCTGGCGCAGAAGGCCATGCTGCAACCCATGATGTAGTCGGGTTCACGATCGAGCTTGGCGATGTCGCTGACCGCGATGTCCTTGCCCAGCAGCTTGGACTTGCCCAGCAGCGGGTAGAGGATGCCGCCGCCATAGCATTCCAGGCGACCGGTCTGGGAGCTCAGGATCACCGAGCCGACGATGGTCTTGGGCGCGCGTTGCAGCTCGGCCAGCAGCGGGGCGAAGGCATCGTCCTTGACGTAGGCGTCGTTGTTGACGACCCAGAAATGCTTGACCGCCAGGTTGTCCAGCGCCCAGCGCATGCCGTAGTTGTTGCCACCGGCATAGCCGTCGTTGCGCGGACTGGCGAGCACGGTGACCTGGCTCAGGCCGTTGTCGGCCTGCCAGCGTTGCAGGACGTCGATGGAGCCGTCCTGGGAATCATTGTCCACCACCACCGCGTGATCGATGGACGGGCAGTGCTTGAGGATGCTCTCCACACAACTGATGGTTTCGTTGGGGGCCTTGTAGTTGAGCACCATGACTACGTTCATTGGCGTGTTCCTATTCTTCAGAATCATCAATCCGGTACAGCGTCGAGATCCAAGGCTGCCAAGCGTGGCCGGGTTCAGGAGCGAACCCTTCGAAATCGCTGTGTGAGGTAGTTTCTTGTTCGATGCGCCTGTACGAATACTGCCGCGATCCCTGAAGGGATTGGCTGGACGGCGCTCGGGCCGTCCAACCGGGTCGTGCATCAGCTCTTGGCGTTCTGCTCGTAAGAGTAGTGATAGTTGCCGTAAGAGCCGTAGTTACTGGCCTTGCGCTCCACGGCGTTGAAGATCACGCCCTTGAGCGGAATGCCGTTGAGGTCGAAGCGGCGCTTGGTCGCCTCAAGCTCCTTGACACTGTTCACGCCGAAACGTGCGACGATCAGGCTGGTACCGGCGTGGCTGCCGATGATGCCGGCCTCGGTCACCGCCAGGATCGGCGGGGTGTCGATGATCACGATGTCGTACAGCTCGCTGAATTTCTTCAGCACGGTGGTGAATCTCAGGCTCATCAGCAGTTCCGACGGATTCGGCGGGAACTGGCCGCAGGAGACGAAATCCAGGCTGCCGACTTCGGTCTTCTTGATGGCGTCGTTCAGGGCGATGCGGCCACTCAGCAGATCGGACAGACCGTCCTGCTGCTTGGTGTTCATCAGCTTGTGCAGATAGCCCTTGCGCATGTCGCCGTCGATCAGCAGGACGCGCTGACCGGACTCGGCGATCACCGCGGCCAGGTTCGAGGACACGAAGGACTTGCCGACGCCCGGGCTGGGACCGGAGATCATCAGGATGTTGTTCTTGGCCTCGATCATGGCGAAGTGCAGGCTGGTACGCAAACTGCGCAGCGCCTCGGTGCTCAGATCGGTCGGATGGGTGAGGGCGGTCAGCGAGGACTCGCCCGGCTGCTTGGTGCCCAGTACCTTGGTGGTGTCCGCCTGGTTCTTGCTGTAGGGGATCGAGGCGTAGACCGGCAGGCCGATCTGCTCGATGGCTTCCGGGGTCTCGACACCGCGACGCAGGGTGTGACGGGTGTAGACGATGGCCAGGCCGACGATGCCGCCCAGGATGATGGCGACGGCGATGATCAGCGGCTTGTTGGGGGCGGACGGATCGTCAACGTTGGCGTTGGCGTTATCGATGATGCGGACGCTACCCACGGTACCGGCGCGAATGACTTCCAGCTCCTGGGCCTTGTTCAGCATCAGCGCATAGGTCTGACCGGTCACTTCGATGTCGCGGTTCAGGCGCAGCAGTTCCTGCTGGGTTTCCGGCAGCACTTCGACGCGCTTCTGCAGCTTGGCGCGCTCGGCCTGGAGTTGGCCCAGCTGGCTCATCAGCGCCTGGTAGGCCGGGTGCTGGCGAGTGAACTTGCGGTCCATCTCGGTGCGCTTGAGGTTCAGCTCGGAGATCTGGTTATCCAGGGCAACGGTCTGTTCCAGGACACCCTTGGTCTCGCTGTCGATGTCGACCGACTTCTTGTTGGTCTGGTAGTAGTTCAGCGCGGACTGGGCCTTTTCCAGATCGGATTTCACGACCGGGATCTGGGCGCGCAGGAATTCCAGGCTCTGGGTGGACTCGGCGGCGTTGCGATCGATGTTCTGCTGAACGTAGATGTCCGCGACTTCCTGGACGATGGCCTGGGCCTTCAGCGGATCCGCGTCTTGCAGACCGACACCGATGATGCCCGACATCTTGCCGCGTTCACCGGCGACGATGCGGCCCTGGTATTCCTGGATGGTCTTGGAGAAACGCTTCTTCATGATGGTGAATTCGGTGCCGGGGCGAGCCTGCAGCGTAGTCACCTTGATCTGGTAACCGGCATTGCTCACCGGCTGGCCGAGGCCACCGTGCAGTACCACTTCGTCGTCGGCGTTGAAGACGGTGAAGTTCTGGTTGTCCTCGACCTTCAGCTTCATCGGCTTGTCGAGGTTGCTGTCCGGCACTTCCAGCTGGTCGATGACCAGTTTCTCGCCGCCCCAGGCGAAGCTGTTCAGGCCGAGCAGGGGAGAGGCGACGTCGGTTTCATTCTGCGGCTCGAAACGGCGCGCGACGAAGTTGCCGATCAGCGGGAAATAGCGCGGCTTGACCTCGATATCCAGCTTGAGGTTCTCGATCGCCTTGCCGATCACCGAGCGCGACTTGAGCAGCTCGATCTCGGTCACCGCCTCAGGCATGGGCGGCGGCATGCCGCTGGTCTGGTCGGTCAGTCGGGTAACGCCCTTCTTCTCCATTTCGATCTGGATCATGGCGTTGGACGAATACATCGGCGTGGCCAGGATGGCGTAGCCAATACCGAGCGCAGCGAAAATGCCGATTACCGACAGCAGTTGCCATTTGTAATCGATCAACATTCCGAAGAGTGCGGAGAAGTTGATATCCGACTCATTTTTAACTTCGGGAGTAAAGCGAGGCATCGTGGTCATGAAATTCCTTCTTCCCTATTTGATGTATGGAAGCCAACTGTCTACACAGCGCGTCAAAAGTATTTGGACATTTTGAAACATCTCTTTAGAAAGGCGATAAGGGTCTGGTACTTCTTGATTGCTCAACCATTTCCCGATCAGAAAAACCTTACCCCTGACTTCAGGAGCAATACTTTCGACGGAGCGTGAGTGGAACTCTTCCATGGTCAAAATCAAATCCGCCTTGCGCAGCATCTCTGCATCCGCCTGGCGAGCTTTGTGGGTGGTGAAATCGATGCCGTTCTCCCGTAGCAATACCTCCTGAGCGGTCTTTTCCATGCCGTGGCCCACCAGCGCCCTTATGCCGGCCGAACCGACCTGGACGTCACGGCCTTCCAGCGCCTTGGCCAGTAGTGCTTCTGCGACCGGGCTGCGACAGATGTTCCCTTCGCATACAACCAATATCGACTTGATCATTCTTCAAAAACCTTCCTGTTGTCCGGACAACAGGTATCGACGGCAGATAGCCCAGCAAAGCCCGTACAGGAGTTGCTCGCTGCCGATGTAATTAGAGTCGGGAGTCCAGGCTCCAGATCGTCGTGCTGAGTAGTGGGGCCAACGGCCCCGGCCAGACTCAGTATGCGTTCTTATTGATGAAGCCTTTGAACAGCGTGAGGAAGATGATCTTGACGTCCCACCAGAAGGACCAGTGGTGGATATAGTCCAGATCGAACTCGACGCGCTTCTGCATCTTGTCCAGAGTGTCGGTCTCGCCGCGCCAGCCATTGACCTGAGCCCAACCGGTAATGCCGGGCTTCATCTTGTGGCGGAGCATGTAGCCCTGCACCAGCTTGCGGTATTGCTCGTTGTGAGCGACGGCATGGGGACGGGGACCCACGATGGACATTTCGCCGCGGAGTACATTAATGAATTGAGGCAATTCATCGAGAGACGTACGTCGTAAAAATGCACCAAACGGGGTGATGCGGGAGTCATTCTTGGTCGCCTGGGTGACCTTGGCGCCATTTTCCATGACCTTCATGCTGCGGAATTTCCACACTTCGATCGGCTTGCCGTCCATGCCGTAGCGCTTCTGCTTGAAGAAGATCGGACCGGGCGAGGTGATCTTGATGCCGATGGCGATGGCCAGCATGGGCAGGGAGATCATGGCCAGGATGATCGAAGACAGCACGATGTCCTCGATACGCTTGACGATATGGCTGGCGCCATCCATCGGGGTATCGAAGATGCTGATGCTGGGCAGGCCGTCCAGGCTCTCGCTACGGGCATGCAGCAGGTGGAACATGAAGATGTCCGGGATGATGTAGACCGACGCGGTGGTATCGCTCAGCTCCTGGACCAGCCAGTTGATCTTGCTCTGATCGGCCATGCCCAGGGTGATGTAGACCTTGTCGACCTGGCCGGAGCGAACGTCCTGCATGAGGCGATCCAGACCGCCATTCAGCGCCGGGCTGGGCACGCCTTCTTCACCGGTGTCCTGGTTGTCGCTGTAGAAACCGGCGATGCGCAGGCCCATCCAGGGGGCGGTGCTGATGGTGTGCGCCAGGCGCTGGGCGACCATACCGTTGCCGGCGATGGCGACGTTGCGGGTGTTGATGCCGGCCTTGCGCAGGGAATGCATGATCGAGCGCAGCAGCACGCGATAGCCGCACAGCGTGCCCAGCGTCAGACCCAACCAGCCCTGCATCACGCCAGGCGAGAGATAGGACTGATCGAAGAAGAAGTAGTCGACCATGAACACGGTCGCGAAGGTCAGCACCCAGTAGGTGGCGATCTTGAGCAGTTCGTCGGTGATGCGCTCACCCCGCCAGGAACCATAGACGTGGTTCAGCTCGGTGAGGAAATGGAAAATCAGCAAGGACAGGAAGATGACGACCCAATGCTCGGGACGCATGCCGGTTTCCGACGCCCAGGTGCCTGCCACATAGGCGCTCAGCGTGATCACGGCGAGGTCGAGCAGGCGGTGTGCGAGCGAGATTGCCGAGGAATTCGTATGCAAAATGCCGCGTTCTTTCAAATTCATGGTTCCATCCTTGTGCGTCTACCGTGCACGAACTTTCAACTGGGCGAGGCAGCTACCAGCGTATGAAATGTTCACTATGGCGCTCTAGGACCGATGACTGACCACCGATCGCTAAATGCCATGATGGCTGTAGCGACGTTAGGACTCGGCACTGATAAAGAGGTTCACACGGTAAAAAGGCGGGAAGGCGCTGTCGAGTTGGCCCAGATCAGGGCAAATAGCACGCCAGTCGGGCTACGGCGGAGGAGGGGAAGTGAAGAAGGGGGGAGTGCGTCACAGCGCGGGCGGACGGCTGGCACACTTCTCTCGCATCAGGGTGCGATGAGTGGCTTGCCCGGGCAGCGGAAGGCAGGAAAACGTTCCGTCGGACTTTAACGCGGGATGTGGGAATTGTGAGCTGCTTCACCAAACAATGAGACAGCCAGACCGGTCAGGTCGGGTGTAGGCCAGTCCCTGGCCTGAAACACGCCTCAATGGCGATGATGGGACTGAAAACTCAGGGGGGAATTGACGGGAAGGTTTGAAATCTTGGAGTGCCAGGCTGAATTTCTCGAGTTGTCGTGGGAGAACAACAGGAACGACCAGCTGACGAGGAGCGAGGCGACCGCAAGCCAGGGCAGCTGGGCTTGGGCGAAGACGAGGCAACCGGCAACGCCGGTCCAAACGGGCAGGTAGTAGCGCATTTTTGTTATTCCTGCTTTTTTTGCGAGATTGCAACCTAACTATTGTGCAGACTTTGTGAGAAGTCCATCACCAAAAGGTATTTTTTACACTCCTCAGCTCAGATTCCGACAAACGTGCAGGATAGAGCGGCTGTAGGCCTATGCCGGGCAGGGTTTTTCCGCACTCAGCAGCAGATTCCGGGGTGTCAGGCTGGCCTGACAGAAGGTCCCCAGCGTCACACTGTAACCTTGCTCCTGTAGGAACAGCGCCTGGTCCAGCACCAGCCAGAGTTCCAGCGGACGGCGGAACAGGCCGCGCAGCAGTTCGAGATTACGAACTTCTGCCAGCCGCTGGAAGCCCCGACGTTCCCACAGCGGCCAGTCGATCGCCGCGGGAAGCTTCAGCGCCTTGCGCCGCGCCAGCTCCTCACCGAACGCCGAGAAGGGCTGGCGCAGCCAGTGGCTGGGTAGCGGCGGCGTATTGAGATAGACGTCGCGCCCACTGAGTTCGCGTTGCAGGAGATCGAATCCCAGGCGTCGCGCCATGGACAGGTCCCTGTCCCGCCGCACCCGCTGCCCGCCGGTGACGGTTTCGCAGAGCGCCAGGCGCAGAGCTTCGCGGTCCAGGCGCAGCGCCGAGGCCTGCGCCGCGGTGGACAACGGGTCATACACCTCGGTGGAGATGCGGTCATAGCAGCAGGGCGCCAGGGCCAGTTGCTGACAGCCGCGCGCTGCCGTCACCCTGAGCAGCCGGGTGTGCAGGTCGCCGCAGGCGTGCAGGGCGACGGGCGTGTCGCGACTGCCGAGCTGGTCGCCTGCCAGCGGTTGGAGCACATCGGCCTGATAATGGTGCACCGGGGCCCGGCCCCGGTGGCTGAGCCTTTCGCCCTCCTCGACCAGGGCCGCGTCGAACTCCAGGCAGACGGCTGGCGCACCCTGATGGGTCAGGTGCCTGGCCAGGTGGCCCTTGCCCGCGCACCAGTCGACCCAGCGCTGCACCGGTTGCCGGAAGTCCAGTTTGCGACTGAAGGCTTCGATCTGCAGCCACTTGCGCCCCGGCACGTCGACGTCTTGCCTGCCGGACAAGGTGCGGCCAGGAGCGTCTGGGTAGGCGTGGACCTGGCTGAGCGCCAGCGAGGTCTCTGCCAGGGAGCGGAAGGGCTCAGGTGCAGCCAGCAGCTGAGGGGTATTATGGGCGGCCTCGGCTTCCTCCAGACTGCGGGCCCGCAGCCAGCGGGCCAGCTCCGCATGGCTCGATTCCCAGGCCAGCTCCCGTTCGACGAAGGGTCTGGGTCGCCACAGGTGCTGATGGCGGGTCAGAAAGAGATCCAGGGCGGTGAAGCGTTCGAGGAAAGCAGCGGCGAGCATGATGGCATTATGCAGTGACGGGATTGGCAGGAAGGCAAGGCCTGGCCACTATTGTCACTTTGCCCGGGCATGCTTGGGTATCGAAATTTCCGGCGCCTGGCCAGGTGGCTGGCTGCGCTGCCGATCCGCATTCATTTGACGTTCGATACGGGGCCTGCGGCTCTCGAAGAGCGAGGCCAGGCGACGACCGTGGGTCAGTTGGATGAATCGATTTATCTCAAAGCCGGACATCCGGTCGTGTGACCAGTACTTGTCGCGCTAACATTGTCTGTTCGGTATCTCCCAGAAGGAAAATCCTATGAAGCCAACCTCCCCGCACAAGCTGCGTCTAGCGTTCAGAGCCCTGCTCAAATCGGACAGCTGCTATCACACGGCGTCCGTCTTCGATCCCATGTCGGCGCGTATCGCCAACGACCTGGGTTTCGAAATGGGCATCCTCGGCGGGTCGGTGGCTTCCCTGCAGGTGTTGGCCGCGCCGGACTTCGCCCTGATCACCCTCAGCGAGTTCGTCGAGCAGGCCACGCGCATCGGGCGGGTCGCCCGGCTGCCCATCATTGCCGACGCCGATCACGGCTACGGCAATGCGCTGAACGTGATGCGCACCATCACCGAACTCGAACGCGCCGGGGTGGCTGCCCTGACCATCGAGGACACCGTGCTGCCGGCCGGCTATGGTCGCAAGTCCACGGATCTGGTGAGCGTCGAAGAAGGCATCGGCAAGATCAAGGGTGCGCTGGAAGCCCGTATCGACGAGGCCCTGAGCATCTTCGCCCGCACCAACGCCACCGAATTGAGCACCGAGGAAGTCATCTCCCGCACCAAGGCCTACGAGGCCGCGGGTGCGGACGGTATCTGCATGGTCGGCATTCGCGATTTCGCTCATCTGGAAGAGATCACCCAGCACCTGAGCGTGCCGGTAATGCTGGTGACCTACGGCAATCCCCAGTTGCGCGACAACGCCCGCCTGGCCAAGGCCGGGGTCCGGGTGGTGGTGAACGGGCATGCGGCCTACTTCGCGGCGATCAAGGCGACCTACGACTGCCTCAGAGAGCAGCGCGACATCACCGCGTCCGACCTGTCCGCGTCCGAACTCTCCACCAAGTACTCGACCCTGCAGGAGTATCGAGTCTGGGCGCGGGAATTCATGGACGTGAAGGAGTAACCATCAGGCGGTGCTCAGCGAACTCGGTTGCAGAGCCTTGCTGGGAAAGGGTGTCACGATCTCCAGATCCAGATCGGCGGGCAGATGCAGCGCAGCGACCCGGGCCTCGACAAAGGCGCGCATTTCCTGACGGAAGCGCTTGGTGGCGAAGCGCTCGGCATTCTGCCGGCACGCCTGCTGGCTGATCGGCGTTTCCAGGGCCTCGAACTGGCGCACGGCGGCGCATAGCGAGGCAGCGGTCTGCTCCGGATAGAAGACGCCGGTGGGGTGTTGCGCATCGAGGCCGCGCACGGTTTCCAGGACGCCACCCCGGCCATAGGCGATGACGGGGGTACCGCAGGCCTGGGCTTCGATGGGAGTGATGCCGAAATCTTCCTCGGCGGCAAAGACGAAGGCCCGCGCTCTGCGCATGTGGTCGAGCAGGCAGTCGAAGTCCTGGTAACCGAGCAGGGTGACGTTGGGGCCGGCGACTTCCTTGGCCTTCTCGAATTCGGGGCCGGCGCCGATCACCACCAGCTTCTTGTCGGGCATCGAGCTGAAGGCCTCGACGATCATGGGCATGCGCTTGTAGGGCACCATGCGCGACGCCGTGAGATAGAAGTCCTCCTTGCCGCCGCTGGGGGTGAAGCGACTGATGTCGACCGGCGGATAGATGACCTTGGCTTCGCGGCGATAGGCCTTGCTGATGCGCCGGGCGATGAAGTGGGAGTTGGCGACGAAGGCGTCCACGCCGGCGGCGGTGCGCTGATCCCAGATGCGCACGTAGTGCAGGATGACGCGCGCCAGCTTGCCCTTGAGGCCGCGGTCGAGACCGGCTTCCTTGAGGTACTGGTGCTGCAGGTCCCAGGCGTAGCGGATGGGCGAGTGGACATAGCTGATGTGCAGCTGGTCCGGACCGGTCAGGACGCCCTTGGCCACCGCATGGCTGCTGGAAATGATCAGGTCGTAGCCGGAGAGGTCGAGTTGCTCGATGGCGTGCGGCATCAGCGGCAGATAGGTCTGATAGCGCTTCTTGGCCTGGGGCAGGCGCTGGATGAAGGTGGTGGTCGCCTGCTTGCCTTGCAGCTGCGCCCGATCCTCGTCCGAGAGGAAGTCGATCACGCTGAACAGGTCGGCCTCCGGCCAGATGTCGAGCAGTTCGGCGAGCACGCGTTCGGCGCCAGCAAAGGTTACCAACCAATCGTGAACGATGGCGATTTTCATGTCGTCTTCCTTAAGCGTGAAATGAAATCAAGTGCTGGTGCTGAATCATGGAGTGCGGGTCTTTCTGGTCACTGCATATCCCCAGGGCAGCCGGGTAATCTCGATCTCGTCCGAAGCGCCGTCGAGTTCGTGCAACTTGATGGTTGGGCTTGGTGCAAAGACGGCGTCTGTTGCAGGCGTTTCGAAACATTCGGCGTTTTCCGGGCGCTCCGCGCTCTCTGCCGCGGTGGCGTCCGAGCTGCTGGGCAGCCGGTGGCAATCAGCGACCTGAAGGACGCGCCCGGACACATTCGAGTCGTCGAGCGTCAGGGGTACAGAGGAACGGCTCTGGCCTGCCATGGCGTTGCTTGTCTCTTCCATGAGTTCTTGATCGCTGAATTGTTGTTGTGGGGTCGTTTCAGGCGGCTCTGGCCGTGACCTTCGTGGTGGTCGCCAGGGCGCTGTCCAGCAGGTCGGAGACCTTTCTCGCCGAGGTCTGCCAGTTGAAGCGCTGGATGTTGGCCAGGCCCTTGGCGCGGAGCGCCTCCCTGAGCGGTGCGTCCTGGAGGATGGTGCGCATCGCCTGGGTGATGCTGGCCGTCTCGTAGGGATCGAAGTAGAGGACGCTGTCCTGCAGCACTTCCGGCATGGAGGCGGTGTTGGCCGAGATCACCGGGCAGCCGCAGGCCTGGGCTTCGAGGGGCGGGATGCCGAAACCCTCGTAGAGCGACGGAAAGACGAAGGCGGTGGCCTGGCGATACTGGCGTGCCAGTTCGGCATCGTCGATGCGGCCGAGCAGCTTGACCCGCGAATCCCGGGCGGCCAGGGTCGCCAGGTCGTTCTGACCGAACACGGCGTGGCTGTCGCCGACGATGCGCAACTCGACCTTCAGATCCCGCGGCAGGGCGGCGAAGGCCTCCAGCATCCGCGAGAAATTCTTGTGGTAGCTGGGCGAGGACACCGCCAGCAGATAGGGGGTCTCGGCGCGATCGATCCTCGGCTCCAGGGTGAAGGCATCGGCGACGGCGTTGGGTACCACCGTGATCGAGTCGCTCGGATAGCGATAGAAGCGCGAGATCTCGTCCCGGGAGAATTCACTCACGGTGATCAGGGCATTCGAGCGCTTGAGCAGCATGGGGATCAGGCAGCGGTACGAGGTGCGGAATTTCCACGAATAGCTCTCGGGAAAGCGCACGTAGTTGATGTCGTGATGGGTGGCGATCTGGTTGGTGTAGAGCAGTGGCGCCGTGCTGCACAGCGACAGCAGTAGGGGACTGCCCTGGCTCTTCAGCCAGTTCGGCAGATCCCATTGCTCCCAGCGCTGCCCCTGGCGGGTGCCGATGACTTCGATGCCCAGCCGTTTGGCCACCTCGGGCCTGACGGCGCCGGGCGGCGCGACGAAGCGCAGGTCGGATCTCAGCTTCGCCAGCTCCAGCGAGATGCATTCCGCGAAGCGCTGAACGCCGCGAAGATCCTGGGTGATGAAGCGGGAATTGACGATGATCATGATTCTGCCCGTTGCCGTGACCTGGGGTGGATCAGTTGGAAAGCTGTGTGTGAGGTACGAGAAGCGGCTTGGTGGAGCCGTGTTGCGCCTTGCCCAGGACGTCCTCGAAGAGCGCCTGGTACTGGTCGAGCATGGTGTCCATGCTCAGCAGATCGGCCACCGCGGTGCGGCTCAGCAGACTCAGGCGCTGGCGCAGCTCGGTATCGTCATGCAGGCACTGCAGGGCGCGGCCCAGGGAGTCGCGGTCGTCGGGGTTGCAGAGCAGCCCGTTGACGCCGTCGCGGACGATCTCCGGCAGGCCGCCCATGCGGCTGGCGATGACCGGCTTCTGGAAGGCACAGGCCTCGACGGCGACCATGCCGAAGGGCTCGGCCCACAGCGACGGCGCGACGAAGACGTCGATGTTCCGGTAGAAGGCTTCAGGCTTCTGATAACCGACGAAGCTGACCTTTTGCGGATCGGCCATGGCCTTGAGCTGGGCTTCGTAGTCCAGCTGGCCCTTGCCGGCGATGGTCAGGGTCGCGTTGAGCGACAGCCGCTGGAATTGCTCGATCAGCCAGCCCACACCCTTGTTTTCCGACAGGGTGCCCATGTAGCCGAAGCGGACGACGCCGTCCGGACTGGGGGTCGCGGTCTCGGCATTGCTGCCGGCGATCAGGCTGGCGTTGTGGATGACCTGGCGCGGAACGCCGCTGAAGTAGCCCTTGTTCACGATGGTATCCAGCAGGTACCGGCTGACGCCGACGACGGCATCCACCTTGGCGGACTGCTCGGCATGGGGCCGGCGCAGGGCCGCGCAGCTGCCACAGAGTTTCTGGCAGCTCTGGCCCTTCTTGAACAGGGTGTTCTTCGGGCACAGCAGGTACATGTCGTGCAGCACCTGCACGATGGGCACGCCGCTGGCGCGGATCTCGTCCCAGGCCGCGACCGACCAGCCGGACAGGTTGTGGCATACCACCAGGTCCGGCTTTTCCTGTTGCAGCACCTGGCGCAGGGGCGCCCGCATCGCGCTGTTGTACTGGTCGCGAAAGTGCCAGCCGAAGCGCGCCAGCGGACCGGGGCGCTGCTGGGTCAGGGGCCAGTAGAAATTCTTCAGCCCGGCGCGATAGACGCGAACGTCGTTCACCGTCTCCTGCCGCACACCCTGCTCGGGACCGGTCACCAGCACGGCCACGTCGTGACCGCGCTGCTGGAAGCCTTCCACGCTGCGTTGCAGGATGAGCTCCGCGCCACCGCCCACATGGGGCGGATAGAAGCTGTTGAGAAAGAGCAGTTTCATAGCGGATAGCTGCGGTTTATCCCCAGCGCGCCGGTTTCGCCGTCCTGGACCGCCTGCCGGATCAGCGCCAGGCGCTGACGGCTCTTGTCGTCACGGGCGAACAGCTTGAGCAGGGTGTGGAAGACATAGCGGTTGAGGCTGTACATCGGCCGGGAGCTGGCCCAGACGTTCTTGTCGAACCAGGCCTGGTTGCGCGCGGCGTAGTAGGCGCGGAAGTCCGAGCCGGCCTGCAGATAGTTCTGGTAGACGTTACTGGTGCCTTCCTTGATGTTCCAGGAGTGCTCCAGCTCTTCGAGTTCCGCCTCGGTGACCATGAACAGCTTTCCGCCGGCCTGGGTGATGCGGTAGGTGTACTCGGTGTCGTCGGAATAGAGCACCAGTTCGCGCAGGGGCAGGCCGATGCGCTCATAGAGGCTGCGGTGGGCGAGCATGCCGCCATAGGGGGCGAAGGGCAGCTCGACCAGGGCTTCCGGCTGGCCACCGCGCGGACGGCCCCAGGGCAGGCGGCGCCAGATCTTGTAGGGGATGCGGGCCACGTGGAAGCCGAAGTAGCTCGAACGTGGCTGGGTGATCATCTTGGTCGGGATGCACTGGGCGATGTCGGCCTGCTGGGTCGGCCGGTAGCCGAGCACGGCGACCTTGTCGTGGCCATGGGCGGCGCCGAGTTCGCCGAGGCGCCGGTGCAGGACGTCGAGGGCATCGCCCAGGGGGGCGTTGTCGTCGTCCATCATCCAGATATGGGTGGTGTCGGTGGCCAGGGCCGCTTCCAGGGCCACGGCGTAACCGTTGGCGGAACCGGTGTTCTCGCTCAGGGCGATCACCTTGACCTGACCGGGCCAGCGGGCTTCGAGGCTATCCAGTGACACCGTCGCCGCATTGCTCACCACGATGACCTGCTGGATGGTGCGCTCGGCCAGGGCGCGGGTGACGAGCTGCTCCAGGTAGCAGAGGCGATTGCCGTAGGTGACGGTAACGACCGTGGTTTTGCATTGCATGAAGAGACTCTCCAAAGGGCCTTGGGTACTGGGTCAGGCGCGCAGCCGTTGGCTGACGGGGGCCGCTGCCGACAATTGATCGAGAGCGACGCTGACCCGCTGTTCGCGCTGCAGGATGCGCAGCAGGATGATGGCTCGCTCATTGCCATCAGCACTCAGGAACACGGCGTCCATTTCCAGCTCCTGACTGTATTGCACCCGCACGGCCGCGCCGGGCTGGTGGGCGGGTGCAGGCTCCGCCAGGGCGGCGAGCCGCTGACGGATATCGTCGATGATGGCTTCGCTCACCGCCGTCGGCTGGGTGCCGAAGCTGACGATGCGATTGACGCCGCGCGTCGAGCGGATGGGGTACCAGTTGTCGTTCACGTCATTGAGCTGGATGAACAGGTACCCCGGGAACAGCGATTCGCTGCCGGCCGCGCGACTTCTGCCGGACGCCTTGCGCTCGCGCTGGGGCCGGAAGCAGACATAGCCCTGTCTGCTCAGGTTTTCTTCGGCGCGGGCCTCCTGATTGGGCTTGGTCTGCACCAGGTACCAGTGACCGGCGGGATGGGCGAGCGTCATGGGCGAGTTCCTTCTCTTGGGGCTATCGGTCGCGACGGAGCGGCGTATCAGGTACGGGGGCCGTATTCGTAGTAGCCGTAGACGCCATCGTCTTCCATGGACGTCGAGGCCTTGCGCTGCACGCCGTTGAGGATGGCGCCCTTGATGGTGATGCCGTTCTGGGCGAAGCGGCGACGGGAGTTCTCCACCGCCTTGAGGGTGCTCTGGCCGAAACGGGTGACCAGCAGGGTGGTGCCGGCGAGGCGACCCACCAGGGCGGCATCGGTCACCGCCAGGATCGGCGGGGTATCGATGATCACCAGGTCGTAGAGGCTGCCCACTTCGTCCAGCAGACGGGAGAAGTTGGCGTGCATCAGTAGCTCCGAGGGATTCGGCGCGGCCTGACCACAGCTGATGATGTCCAGCTGGGCGATACCGCTCGGCACGATGGCTTCACGCAGCTTGCTGCGACCGGTCAGCAGCTCGGACAGGCCGGCTTGCGGCTGCAGGCCGAACACGCGGTGCAGATAGCCCTTGCGCATGTCGGCGTCGATCAGCAGCACGCGCTGACCCGACTGGGCGACCACCGCGGCGAGGTTGCTGGAGACGAAGGACTTGCCGACGCCCGGGGTCGGGCTGGAAATCATGATCACCCGGTTCTTGGCTTCCAGCATGGCGAAGTGCAGGCTGGATCTCAGGCTGCGCAGGGATTCCACCGCCAGGTTGGCCGGCTGCACCACGCTCAGCAGATTGGGTTCGCCGGTACGGGTCTTCTTCTTCAGGCGACGGTTCAGGCGCTCCTGGTCCTTGGTGAAGGGCAGGGTGGAATAGACCGGCAGGCCGATCTGCTCGACGGTGTCCGGATTCTCGATGCCCTTCTGGAAGGCCTGGCGGACGAAGACCACCACCACCGAGGTCACCAGACCCAGCAGCAGCGACAGGATCAGCGCGATCTTGCGGTTGGTGGCCGGCTCGTCGAGGTTGACGTCGGCGTTGTCGACCAGGCGCACGTTGCCGATGGTGCCGGCACGGATGATGTCCTGTTCTTGGGCCTGGTTGAGCAGCAGCTGATAGGTCTGGTTGGTGACCTTCATGTCGCGGTTCAGGCGCAGCAGCTCCTGCTGGGTGCTCGGCAGGGCCTCCACCTTGCGCTGCAGGCTGCGTTTTTCCACTTCCAGCTGGGCGAGCTGGTTCAGCAGGGTCTTGTAGCTGGGGTGATCGCGGGTATAGAGGCGATCGTATTCGGCCTGCTTGAGCTTGAGCTGGGAAATGGAGGTATCGAGGGTGACGATCTTGTCCAGGACCGCCTTGGTTTCCAGGCTGATGTCCACGGAGCGGCTGTTGGTCTGGTAGTTGTTCAGGGCCGCTTCGGCGCTTTCCAGGTCCTTGCGCACCGCCGGCAGCTGGCCACGGAGGAAGTCCAGGCGCTGGGCGGCTTCGGCCGAGCTGCGCTCGACGTTCTGCAGCACGTACAGGCGGCTGATCTCGGACAGGACGCTCTTGGCCAGATCGGGATTCTCGTCGGCCAGGGACAGGTAGATGATCCCCGACTCCTTGCCCGCTTCGCTGGTCTTGATGCGGTTCTGATAGAGCTGCGCGGTGGTGATGACGCGGTTGCGGGTCACCTTGAATTCGGTACCGGGACGCGCGGTCAGGGTCTTGATCTGCATGCGGTAGCCGTTACCGCTGGCCATCTGGCCGACCTGGCCGTCGAGCAGGGGCTGCTTGTCCTTGTCCAGCAGGCGGTAGCGACCATTGCTGCCGGCCACCACGGTCAGGGTTTCACCGTACATGTCGTCCGGCACGTCGAACTGGAAGACGTCGATCTGTTCGCCGCCCCAGGCGAAGCCGCGCAGTTGCGGCCAGCTGTCCGCCAGCTGACCCGGCTTTTCGGCTTCGTAGTGGCGCCACAGGTAGTGGCCGATAAGTGGGAAGAAGCGCGGCTTGGCCTCGATGTCCAGGCGCAGGTTCTCCACAGTCTTGGTCAGCACCGCGCGCGACTTCAGCAGCTCGATCTCGGCTACCGCCGGCGAGGCGGAGTTGGGTCGCACCACGGTCTCGGCGACCGCCGTGAGCGCGTTCTTCTTGGGTTCGATCTGGATCATCGCCCCGGCGACGTATTGCGGAGTCGACAGCACGGCATAGGTGATGCCCACGGCCAGAAAACCCGCGGTGATGCCCGCGATCAGCTTCTTGTGATCAAGAAGCGTGAGGGCCATCGTCTTGAGGTCCAGATGTTGTTCTTCGTGTTGTTCGAACGAAGAGCGCTGCATGACGGTCATTGGGGTCCCTTCCTTTTAGCTGGATACAGCGCAGCCGGAAAACTGCTCTGCGTAAGTTCAGTAGGTGACGCGCTTGGGGGCGAAGCGTCGGCCGATGTTGAGGGTGATGTTGCTTACCGCCCGCAGGAGCGCCTTGACCTTCTGCGTCGGCGGAATCGAGGACAGCGAAAGACTCAGGACCTGGCGCAGGAAGAAGACATGCAGGTCGCGTTCGCCCAGGCGGTAGTAGTAGTTGGCCAGGCAGTACTGGGTGTGGAGATCCATCTGCAGGCGCTTCTGGCTGGCGCGCATGGAAAAGATCCCGCCCTCGTGCACGCGGTAGGCGGCGGGGCGGATCTCGTCCATGAACTTGCCCTTGCCGTGGGCACCCAGCAGCGACCACCAGACGATGTCCATGAGCGCGGCGGTTTCCAGCTCCGGCGGCAGTTCGCGCAGGACGTTGCGGAAGCAGGCGGTCAGGGTCGACAGCGGCAGGGCCTTCTTCAGGTCGGTTTCGCTGCGATCGTAGTGATCCTGGCCATTGAACCGCTGCGGATTGACGATCCCCGTGCTGTTGAAGGCATAGGAGGCGTGGAAGGTCAGGGCGTAGTCCCGGTTGTTCTCCAGGAAGTCCACCTGCAGCTGCAGCTTGCGCGGATCGTTCCAGTAGTCGTCGCCTTCGCAATAGGCGATGTAGTCGCCGCGGGCGTGCTGGAACACCGGCATGCCATAGGGCTTGCCCTGGCTGTACTGGTTTTCCTTTTGCAGGATCAGGCGGATCAGCCGGGGGTAGCGGCGCTCGTAGTCCTGGAGGATTTCCCGGGTGCCATCGGTCGAGGCGTCGTCGTTGACGATGATCTCGAAGGGGAAATCGGTCTGCTGGCGCAGGAAGCCGTCGATGGCCTGGCCGATGTAATCACGATGGTTGAAGGTCAGGCAGACGATGCTGGCGACCGGCCGACTGCAATTCGTCGGCCAGTGCTTCATGATCTCTGCTTCGGTCCGAGCGTCCATGTCAGATACCTGCTTTGTAGAGTTGGGAAAACAGGCGCGAGCGGGTCTGTTTCGGAGAACAGAGCACGTAGCTCAGCGCCATCAGCACCAGGGTCAGGCCACCGCCCAGGGCGAGGGTGGCCAGGATGGAGAACCGCTCCTGCGGTTGAATCTCTTGATACAGCAGCTTGCTCAGGCCCACGCCGATGGCGGTCACCACCACGGCCACCAGCAGATCCTGGTTCCAGTAGCGCTGCAGATTCGGCGCGAAGCGGCCGTGGACGATCATCGGCCAGATCACGAAGGGGATCAGGCGCATGAAGAACCAGGCCAGCGCCGCGCCATAGGCGCCGTAGTGCAGGACCACCAGGATCACGATGGGCACCGAGATGGCCGCCGATACCAGGCTGTACCAGACGTGCAGGCGCAACTTGCCGTAGGCGTACTGCAGGTAGAACTGGAACTGGCTGAGGGCGAGCAGCGCCGAGCCCAGGGCGTACCAGAACAGGATCGGCTCGCTCCAGTGGGCGGAGACCTTGTCGCCGGTCCAGGCAAAGACCAGCGCCTCGCCATGGAAGGCCACCATGGCCGCCAGCGGCAGCAGGATGGCGAAGGCGAAGCGCGCCGCGTTGCGATAGAGCCGTTCCAGTTCGAGCGGCTTGTCTTGGGACACCAGCACCGTCATGCGTGGCAACAGCGCCTGCACCAGCGGATTGGTCAGGGTCACGATGCCGGTGGAGATCAGCGCCACCAGGCTGAAGTAGCCGTACTCGGCCAGGGGCAGCGCCTTGGACAGCACCAGCTTGTCGAGCTGGGTCAGGGCGATCCACAGGATCGAGGTAAAGGACATGCTCAGGGCGAAGGGCACGATGGGCTTGACCCGCTGCCAGTCGAAGCCGCTCCACCAGGTGGGGTTGGGCAGCAGGCGATAGGCCTTGAGCGCATAGACCAGCATCTCGAACACGGCGACGAAGGCCTGGAACACGAAGAAGTCCAGCGGCTCCTGGGAAATCCACATCACCAGGACCAGGCCGCCGAAGTAGCGCACCGTGGCGATCAGCACGTTGACCATGTTCAGCCAGCCGTGCAGCTCGACCCCCTGGACGCCGCTCTTGTACAGCGTCGACAGCAGGCGGAAGGCGATCATCAGCCCCATCAGGCCGATGCAGTGGGCCACGGTCTCGGTGGGCAGGCCCTGGACGTTGAGCCAATGCCCCGCCATCCACTCCGAATTCAGCTCGATGGCGACGAAGGCCAGGGTCGCCAGGGGGATGAAGATGAATTCCAGCGAGCGCAGCAGCTGGCCGCGGGTACGCCCCGCGCCGGTCTGACCGCGGCCGTGGGCGACGTCGCGGACCAGCGAGGCGGAAATGCCGACGTCGAGGAGTTGCAGCCAGGTCTGCAGCACGGCGAAGAAGCCGATCAGACCATAGGTTTCGGCACCCAGATGACCGAGATACATCGGCTGGATCAAGATGCCGATCAGCAGCGCATAGGCTTGGCCGGCATAGTTGATCAGGGTGTTGCGCAACACCGACACTTTCGCGGGACTGGTCATGGGAGATAGCGGGCCAGGGTCAGGTTAGAACAGGAGAGGAGTCGCCGGGAAAATCCCAGCTCGGCAGCAGCTGTGCCGGGGTGATGAGTGCCCGCAAGGATTCCATGCTGGTCTTTTTCTGCTGCGCCAGGAGCAGGGTGTCGATCAGCAGGTCCTGGGTCGCCTGCGGCAGGTCCGGATAGAGCGGCACGCAGAGGATGCGGTGACTCAGCTTGCGCGAGACCGGCTTGATCGCCTGGGGCTGCAGGTAATCCAGGGTTTCCAGCGACGGATAGAAGTAGCGGCGCGGATTGATGCCGACGGCGTTCAGCGCCTTCTTGGTATCCAGCAGACTCGGCTCGTCGCGCAGGGCCACCGGGAAGTAGCTGTAGTTCAGCTGGGTCCCGTAGGTGGGGCGCTGCAGGTCGAAGGCGCCCTGCAGGCGTCTTTCATAGTGCTGACCGATGACGGCGCGGCGGGCCAGGATGTCTTCCAGCTCGTCGAGGATGCACAGCCCCATGGCCGCGGAGACCTCGTTGAGCTTGGCGTTGATGCCGACGCCCTCGATGCGCTCGGCATCGACGATGCCGAAGTTGATCATGCGGCGGACGCGCTCGGCGAGTTCGTCGTCCTCGGTGATGATCGCGCCGCCTTCGATGGTGTGGAACAGCTTGGTGGCGTGGAAGCTGACGGTGGTGATGTCGCCCCACTGCAGTACCGAGCGGCCTTCGAACAGGGTGCCGAAGGCATGGGCGCCGTCGTAGACGACCTTCAGGCCGTGGCGCTGGGCGACCTGCTGCAGGCCGCGGACGTCGCAGGGATTGCCGAACACGTGGGTGGCGACGATGGCCGAGGTGTCAGGCTCAATGGCGGCCTCGACGTTGGCCGGATCCAGGTTCCAGGTTTCCGGGTGGATGTCGGCGAACACCGGCCGGATCCCTTCCCAGTGCAGGGTGCTGGTGGTGGCGACAAAGCTGAACGGCGTGGTGATGGCACTGCCGGTCAGGCCCAGGGCGCGATAGGCGACCTGCAGGGCCAGGGTACCGTTGTTGACCAGGATGATGTTTCTGACGCCCAGATAGTCGCGCAGGCGCTCTTCGAGTTGCGCGTGCAAAGGGCCCTGGTTGGTGATCCAGTTGTTGGCGTAGATCTTGTCGATATACGCCTTGAAGCGTTCCTTATCGCCAAGGTAGGGCTTGGTCACATTGATCATGATCCGGTACCTGCTTATCGAGTCCTTGATACGTGTCGGTTCGGTCAAGCGTGCTCGGCGACCGGGCTGGCCGGTTGCCGGAAGGAGGCGCCGGGCTTGTCCAGGCGCTCCAGAACCGACTCCAGGGCCTCGCGACTGGCATCGTTGTGGAACTGCCAGACCCCGTAGATGCGTCCGGAAAAGGACGCTTCGCTTCCCAGGCGGGGATCCACCGCCAATCCCGAGCCCAGGCCGAACAGGTGCAGGCCCTTGAGGCGCTGGCCGTGCTGGTCCAGCGGACTGCCGGCGGCGTCGGAGTCCAGGCCGCCGCGCAGGGTGCGCAGGGTCAGCGGCCGGCCGTCCTGGCAGCGCAGCTCGGGCACTATGGGTTGGTAACCCATGCCCTGGACCAGCAGGGCGGCGCTGTCGAACAGCGTCTGGGCGCTGGCGAGCTGGTCGGCGCCACCATCCAGCTGCAGCGTCCTGACCTTGACCGGGGTGCCGCCGATGCCCTGACCGGCAAGGACCTGGCGACCGATCTCGTGGGCGCGGTAGCGCAGTCCGCCGGAACGGTTGACCCGCTTGGAAATGGGGCAGATGTCCTGGATCGGGTCGAAGTCGTAGCCGGCGGCCAGGGCTTCGGCGGCGGTCTCGTAGAACAGCCGGATCGGCGAGCGATGGACCAGGGTCAGCTCGCGCAGACCATCGTGGTGCAGGGCGCTGGCCAGGTTGTCCAGGGCGGAGAAGGCACTGTGGGAGCCGCCGACCACGCAGATCGGACCGCCATCCTTGAGGCGCGCCCGATAGCGCTGGCGCAGGGCCTCGGGTTGCAGGCGCAGCAGATTGTCGGAGCTGTCCATCGAGGCGCTCTGGGGCAGCTGCAGGCCCATGGCCTGGATGCTTTCCTCGAAGCTGTGGCGGGTCTGCTGGCCACCCAGGTTGAGGACTAGGCTGGAGGTGCGCACGCGGCGGATGGCACCGGCCTGTTCCAGCCAGACGACATAGCTCGAGCCTTCGCAGGTCACTTCGGTGATGCGGGTCTGGCGCCAGGTGGGGATGCCGTACTGGCGTTCGAGCCAGGGCAGGACCAGGCCGGCGGCCTGCTGGAAGAGCTGGCCGACGATGGGCAGCGCCGGCGCTTCCTGGGAATTCAGCTTGAGGTGGCGAAAGGTCGGCGAGGCCTGCAGCGGGGCCAGGATGGGCGCCAGCAGGGGATCGCGCAGGCAGTCCAGAAAGACGTCGCTGACCGAGTTGGCGATGATCTGATAGTCACCCAGCTTGCCGGCGCCGAGTTCGGTCCCGGCATCGACGATGATGGTGCCGGCCTGGGCCAGCTGCTCCAGGGCGCCACGCTTGATGGCATTGAACAGGAATCCCAGGCCCGCCGGACCGGCGCCGCCAATTAGACATCCTAATGTCGATTCCGATAGATCATTCCTTGCCATCGGGGCATCCTCTCTGTGCGCAATCGGGGCGCAATTAACGTGGTAGAAACTGGCTTTCGCAGTGCCCGGCAGTCAGCAAGAAATTCAAGAGATCGTTTTAATCTTTATTGATTGAGTGACCGTCTGATGAACGTCGGTCAGTACCGGTCCCAGCCATTGCCGGTAATTAATTCGAAAGTATCGGCGCCGGGTGTACAGCAACTTGCTCACGGCCATCTGCCGAAGACTTGCGATCTTTACCCGCTGATTCCGGCCACACTGCGTGCCGCCTTAAGGGTGCTGAAGTTCGTTTGGCTGGGCAGCCACTCGCCCGCCTGTTGCAGGCAAGACTGAAGTGGCATGAGCGAAAAGAGTTAAGTCCAGTTCAGGTGACATCCATGTAGTCCTGCAGGTGCTCGCTGGCACGGTGATCGTCCCCTGCTGTCCAGTGCCTGGGCATGGCTACCGCACAGGTTTGCCGTGTCTTGGGTGGTAACCGGTCCGGTCGGGACATGGCTACCGCACGGGTTTGCACCTGGACGGGATGAACAGAGGGTTATTTACCGATATCAAGACCCGACAACGCAGAAAACAGGAACTTGAAAAGCCATCGGCGAGACGCAGAGGAGGGGGAGGTAATGCTGTCTTCCCTGACCTGTACGGCAGCAGGTTCAGCGCGCAATCCCAGCGCTACTTCGAACCTGGGGCAATGATTGTCAAAAGGGTTTGGACTGTCAACGCGAGGTCCGAACGGCAAATCCGGCCAGCGAGACGGCTATTAATGCCGTTGATCCGGGTGAATCGGCGGCCAAATGAGGTGTGCTTGGCAAAAAAACGGCCGAGGCCGAAGCTTTTGGTGAAGGGAGTCGCAAAGCCTCTGCCAGGCAAGGCAATAAATGTGACGAATATTTTGGCGATTGGTTAACAGAACCCAGGGGTCTAGTAGATGGCTGGCGAGCGGAAATAAATCAGCTTTTCGCTATTTAGTATTGCTAATGTTTTCCGCTGGCTTACCAGCCTGCCAGGACGGCGGGAAGCTCGCTCAAGCTGCGGACCTCCGCATCCGGTTGGCCAGGCCCCTGCCAGGGATGCTGCAGGGGATTGAACCAGACGGCGCGAATGCCGGCGCGCTGGGCGCCCTGGACGTCATCCACGGGGTTATCGCCCACGTGCACGGTGGCTTCGGCGGGAATGCCGGTGAGGCGCAGCGCTTCGCGAAAGGGCGTGGGATCGGGTTTGCCGATGCCCAGCTGCTCGGCATTCAGGGCGAAGCGGAAATAGTCGGCCAGGCCGATGGTCTGGACGTCCGCATTGCCATTGGTCAGCACCCCCAGGGTGTAGCGATCGGCGAGTTGCTCCAGGGTGGGGTGGACGTCATCGAACAGGGTGACCTGCTGGCGGGCGGCCAGATAGACCGCGAAGCCCGCTTCGGCCAGCTGCGCGGCCTCGGGTTCGCCATAGCCGGCATCGAGCAGCGCCTGATGGATGACCCGGCGGCGCAGCTCGCTGACCCGGTGCCTGAGACCGGCGTCCTCTTGCAGCAGGCGATCGCGAATCGCCCAGAGGTGCTCGACCGGCACGCTGCCCAGCCGCGGCGCGGAGGCGGCGAACCAGTCACGCAGCAGGGCTTCGGCGGAGTGGATGACCGGGGCGATTTCCCAGAGGGTGTCGTCGAGGTCGAAGGTCACGAGGCGAATCGTCATCGGCTGGCCTTGCGCTTGGCGCGGGGGTGCGCCTTGTCATAGACCTCGGCGAGCTGGCCGAAGTCCAGGTGGGTGTAGATCTGGGTGGTGGCGATGTCGGCGTGGCCGAGCAGCTCCTGGACCGCGCGCAGATCGCCGGAGGCACTGAGCATGTGGCTGGCGAAGCTGTGCCTGAGCATGTGCGGATGCAGATGCTGGCCCAGCTCGCGCACGCCGGCCTCGCGCACCCGCAGCTGTACCGCGCGGGGCGTCAGGCGCAGACCGCGCTGGCCGATGAACAGGGCGTCGTCACGCGGTGCGGCCTGGAGCCGGACCTTGAGCCAGGTCTCCAGGGCGTCGCGGGCCTTGCTGCCGATGGGCAGCACCCGCTCCTTGTTGCCCTTGCCGCGCACCTGGACCAGGCCCTGGGCCAGGTCCACATCCGCCAGGTCCAGCCCCACCAGCTCGGACAGCCGCAGCCCGGAGCTGTAGAACAGCTCCAGCAGGGCCTGGTCGCGCAGGGCGAGGAAGTCGTCCTCCACGGCGCCGTCGAGCAGCTGCATGGAGCGGTCGACATCGAGCACCTTGGGCAGGGCCTTCTGCGCCTTGGGCGGCGAGAGGCCGTGGGCCGGGTCCTGGCTGCAGTGGCCTTCGCGGATCAGATAGAGATAGAAGCCGCGGCAGGCCGACAGCAGCCTCGCCAGGCTGCGACTGGAGGCGCCGGCCCGGTGCAGCTGGGCGATCAGGGCGCGCAGGCGCCGACTGTCCAGGCCGCCCCAGTCGCTCAGGCCTTCGGCTTCGGCGAAGCTCAGCAGCTTGCGCAGGTCGCGCCGGTAGCCGTCGAGGGTGTGGGGCGAAACCTGGCGTTCCAGGCGCAGATGATCGAGATAGGCATCGAGCTGGACCTGCATGCTCCGCTCCCGGGCTCAGCGCACCGTACGCAAGGGGACGGGAAAGCGCGGCAGGACCCGCGCCAGGACTTCCGCCACATGGCTGAGGAACAGGGTGCCCAGGCTGCTGCGATAGTGCTGGGGATCGGGACTGCCGATCGCCAGGACGCCATGCAGGCCCTGGTGGGAGAGGGCGGCGACGGCGGCGGAGCCGACCTCTTCCTTGGCCGAATCACCGAACAGGAAGGCCAGTTCGTGGGCGCGCAGGACGCCGCTGGTGGTCTTCTCGCCGCCCAGCAGGCCACCGATCACCTTTTGCGCCTCGGCGGGGGTGACGCTGCGGCCGACCGGCAGGGGATGCTCGTGGAACAGGATGAGGCCGACGTAGGGCACCTTGAATTCATGGCGCAGGCTGTCTTCGACGGTGCCTATCACCTCTTCGAGGCTGTTGGCGTCGAGCAGGCCGATGATCAGCCGGCGGGTCTTGTCGAACAGCCGGTCGTTGTCCCGCGCCACGTCCATCAGGTGGGTCAGGCGATGGCGCATCTCGCCGTTGCGATCGCGCAAGAGACCGAGTTGCCGCTCGACCAGGGAGATGGCGGTACCCCGCTGATGGGGCACGCGCATCTCCGCCAGCAGCTCTTCGCGATCGGCGAAGAAATGCGGATGATCCAGCAGCCAGTCGGCGACCTGGTCCGCGGTCAGTTCGGGGGTGTCGCTCATACTCTTACCTGGCCTTCGTAGACACGGGTGGCCGGACCGGTCATGAGCACCGATTGACCGACGCCGTCCCACTCGATGTTGAGCAGGCCACCCGGCAATTCGATGCTCACCGGCGATTTCAGCCAGCCCTGGCGGATACCGGCTACCGCGGCGGCGCAGGCACCGGTGCCGCAGGCGCGGGTTTCGCCGACACCGCGTTCCCAGACCCGCAGGCGGGCGCGCTGGGCGTCGATGACCTGCAGGAAGCCGATATTGGCCTTTTGCGGAAAGCGCGGATGGCATTCCAGCTTGGGCCCGAGGGTCAGTACCGGCGCCTGGTCGACGTCGGCGACGCGCAGCACGCCATGGGGATTGCCCATGGAGACCACCGCCAGTTCGACCGTCTCGCCCTCGACCTGAACGGCATGACTCAGGGTCTCCGTCTCGGCGATGAAGGGGATCTCGGCCGCCTGCAGGCGCGGTGCGCCCATGTCCACGCGGACCTGGCCGTCGCCCTTGAGCAGCAGTTCGATGATGCCGCCCTTGGTCTCGACGCGGATCTGCTTCTTGACCGTCAGGCGCTTGTCGAAGACGAAGCGGGCGAAGCAGCGGGCACCGTTGCCGCACTGTTCGACCTCGGAGCCATCGGCGTTGAAGATGCGATAGCGAAAGTCCACGTCCGGGGTGCTGGGGGTCTCGACGATCAGCAGCTGATCGAAGCCGATGCCAGTCTTGCGGTCACCCCACAGACGGACGTGCTTGGGCTGGATGTGCGCGTGCTGGCTGATCAGGTCGAGGACCATGAAGTCGTTGCCCAGACCGTGCATCTTGGTGAAGCGCAGTTGCATGGAACTCCCCTCAGGCCGGCAGCCGGCTCTCGCCCGCGAAGAGTTCTTCCAGCGTCTCGCGCCGACGGACCAGGTGCGCCTGGTCGCCATCCACCATCACCTCGGCGGCACGGCCACGGGTGTTGTAGTTGGAACTCATGGTGAAGCCATAGGCCCCAGCGGAGCGGATGACCAGCAGATCGCCTTCGGCCAGGACCAGCTCGCGGTCCTTGGCGAGGAAGTCGCCGGTCTCGCAGATGGGGCCGACCAGGTCGTAGCGGCGGGCATCGCCCTGGCGCGCAGTCACCGGCTCCACCGCCATCCAGGCCTGGTACAGCGCCGGACGGATCAGGTCGTTCATCGCCGCATCGACGATGGCGAAGTCCTTGTGGGCGGTGTGCTTGAGGTATTCCACGCGGGTCAGCAGGACACCGGCGTTGGCCACGATGAAGCGGCCGGGTTCGAACACCAGCGTCAGGTTACGCCCGGCGATGCGCTCGCGGATGGCCTGGATGTAGTCGCCGGCCAGCGGCGGCTGCTCGTCGCGATAGCGCACGCCCAGGCCGCCACCGAGGTCCAGGTGGCGCAGGACGATACCGCGCTCGGCGAGGCGGTCGATCAGCGCCAGCAAGCGGTCGAGGGCGTCGAGGAAGGGCGGCAGGGTGGTGAGTTGGGAGCCGATGTGGCAGTCCACCCCGAGGATGTCCAGGTTGGGCAGTTCGGCGGCGCGGGCGTAGACCGCCTCGGCGTCGGCGATGTCGATGCCGAACTTGTTTTCCTTGAGGCCGGTGGAGATGTAGGGGTGGGTCCCGGCGTCGACGTCGGGATTGACCCGCAGCGAGATCGGCGCGACCACACCCAGCTCCGCGGCCACCTGTTGCAGCCGTTCCAGCTCGTCGGTGGATTCGACGTTGAAGCAGTGCACGCCCACTTCCAGGGCACGGCGCATGTCGTCACGGGTCTTGCCGACCCCGGAGAACACCACCCGGTGCGGATCGCCACCGGCGGCCAGGACGCGCTCCAGTTCACCGCGGGAAACGATGTCGAAGCCGGCGCCGAGACGGGCCAGGACGTTGAGCACGCCGAGGTTGGAGTTGGCCTTGACGGCAAAGCAGACCAGGTGCGGCAGACCGGCCAGCGCATCGGTATAGGCGCGGTACTGGCCCTCGATGTGCGCTCGCGAGTAGACGTAGGCGGGGGTGCTGAATTCCTGCGCCACGGCGCTCAGGGCTACCCCTTCCGCATGCAGTTCACCTGCACGGACAGCGAAGACTTCCATGGTGGCTCCTTAGAACACGTCGTGGCGGTGTTCTTTGGCGGCTTTCTGGTCGTCGGGCAGGTACAGCGGGCCTTTCTGACCGCAGCCGGCCAGCAGGCAGGCGCAGGCGATGAAGAGAAGAGACAGGCGCTTCATGACGCTAAACCTTTATTCAGGCGAATATTGCCCGGAGTATAACGGGGTTGAACGACTCTTTGACACGCCCGGATGGCTGAAGCGCAGCTGCCGGCCGCCGTCGCGACTGGACGTCATCTGGGCGGCCCGCTACCGTGCGGCGATTCTTTCCCTTCTTTCGAGGATCGTCATGAGCCGGCTCAGCGAAGCGCAATTCCATCACCTCGTCGACCAGACCCAGCGTCAGGTCGAGGACGCCTATGACGACAGCGGTCTGGACCTCGATCTGGAAAATGCCGGTGGCGTGCTGACGATCAAGTTCGACAACGGCAGCCAGGTCATTCTCAGCCGCCAGCCTCCGCTGGTGCAGCTCTGGGTGGCGGCGCGCTCGGGTGGCTATCACTTCGACTGGGATGGCCAGAACTGGATCTGCGACACCTCGTCCGAAACCCTCGGCGCGCTGCTGGTACGGGTGACCCTGGAGCAGACCGGCGAGAGCGTGGCCCTGCCGGGGCTGTAACGACCTGCGGTCGGTGCGGCTTGACCGCTGCCGAGACCCCTGTGCTAGCGTGACCTGACGGCGCCTTTCGAGCGCCGTTTTCTTTTGCCGCCTCAGGCGGCTTCCCGCTGGGCGCCTGCCGCCCGTCATCCCCGGTGGTCCGGCCGCCTCCCGCGGCGGGGATCGCACCGTCTCGTCCTCCAGGAGTCCGCCATGCGCCACGCATCGCCCATTACCGTTTCCGCCGTCGACCTGCCCCGTCTCGAACGCCTGCTCGATGCCCTGCCCGAATTCGGCCCCGTGGCCGAGGCCCTGGACGAGGAACTGGCCCAGGCCCGGGTGGTGGCGCCCGACGAGATCGGCGCGGTTGTGACCATGAATTCGCGCGTACGCTGCCGCGAGACCGATACCGGCAAGGAGTACCAGGTGGTGCTGGTCTATCCGGAGGACGCCGGTGGCGAGGGGCGGGTCTCGGTGCTGGCGCCGGCCGGCAGCGCGCTGCTCGGAGCCACGCCCGGCGAGCACCTGAGCTGGCCGGTGCCGGGTGGCAAGGAGCAGCAGGTGGAGCTGCTGGCGCTGGAGCCGGCCGAGGCCTAGTCGTCCGCGATCTCGGGCAGGTCCGGCAGGGCCCGCAACAGGCGCTCGTAGTGGGCGCCGTCGAAGGGGCGGTCGGCATCGAGCATGGCGGCGATCTCGCAGGACAGCGCCTGGGCCATCAGCAGCACCGCTTCCTCGCGGTCATAGCCGACCAGGGTCAGCTTGTTGAGTACCGCCTGCACATAGCTCGGCTCGCCGGCGGCAAGCTGATTCTCCACCGCTTCGATTAGATGCGAGGAGACAAAGGATTCTTCGTCATCGGCGTGGTCAATCATGTCTGGATACCTTTTGTTACAGTGCGACCCCTGATGCCGGCCTGGAGTCTTCTCGATGATCACCTGCTATCGCCTGTCCGCCGACGAGCTGGTCGCCCAGCCACTGTCGCCGGGAGACCCGCTGCCCGCGGATCTGCTCTGGGTCGATCTGCTCGACCCCAGCGAGGCAGAGGAACGCTATCTCGAACAGGCGCTGGCGATGGACATCCCCACCCGGGAAGAAATCGCCGAGATCGAGGAATCTTCGCGACTCTATCAGACCGACCAGGCCCTGCACCTGACCACCACGGTGGTCAGCGGCTTCAGTGAGCATCAGCCGCAGGCCTCGGTGGTCAATTTCGTGCTGACCCCCGACTGGCTGGTGACGGTGCGCTACGCCGAGCTGGCCGCCTTCAAGGCCTTTCTCGGCAAGGCCCAGCAGCAGGCACGGCAGCACTGTCGCAGCGACGTCATCTTCGCCTCGCTGCTGGACAGCCTGGTGGACCGCGTGGCCGACATCCTCGAATCGGTGCAGGCGCACCTCAATCGCCTGGCCAAGGCGGTGTTTCGCGAACCCCTGGATCCGCAACAGGAAAAGCAGCAGCCCAAGACCGACCTGCAATCCATCGTCAAGCAACTGGGCCGCAGCAACCAGCTGCTGGCGCAGCTCAGCGAGAGCCTGCTGGGCATCAATCGCATCGTCTCCTACCTGCGCCGGGCGGGGGCGACCTGGATCTCCGGCACGGCCAAGACCTGGTTCAAGACGCTGGAACGCGACGTCCGCTCGCTGAGCGACTACCAGGCCAAGATGAACGGCGAGATCGGCTTCCTGCTCGATGCCACCCTGGGCCTGATCAGCGTGGAGCAGAACAACATCGTCAAGGTGTTCACCATCGCCTCGGTGCTGTTCCTGCCGCCGACCCTGGTGGGCACCATCTACGGCATGAACTTCAAGGTCATGCCGGAGCTGGACTGGCATTTCGGCTATCCGCTGGCGCTGGGCGCCATGGTGGTCTCGGCGCTGATTCCCTATGCCTGGTTCAAATTTCGCCGCTGGTTGTAGCCGGCGGCATCCATCGCACCTTGAGGAGGCAAAGCTATGCGTATCGGATTCATCGGCCTGGGCGGCATGGGCCAGGGCATGGCCGCCAATCTGCTCAAGGCCGGTCATGAGGTGGTGGTCTGGAATCGCTCCCCGGAGCCGGTGCAGGGCCTGGTCGCCCAGGGCGCCCGCGCGGCGGCGTCGCCCGCGGAGGCCTTCGAGACCGAGGTGGTCTTCAGCATCCTGGCCAATGACGCGGCCACCCGCGAAGTGATCCTCGACAGCGGCGCCTTGCAGCGGGCGCAGGCCGGGCTGGTCCACGTCAGCATGGCCACCATGTCGGTGGCCCTGGTCGACGAACTGGCCGCGCGCCATACCGAGGCCGGCGTGGGCTACGTGGCGGCGCCGGTGTTCGGGCGTACCGACGTGGCCGCCAGTGGCCAGCTCAACATCGTGGTGGCAGGGGATCCTGAAGCGATCGCGCGGGTCCAGCCACTGCTCGATGTGCTGGGGCGCAAGACCTGGCCGGTGGGCGCGGAGCCGCGGCAGGCCAATGTGGTCAAGATCGCCGGCAACTTCATGATCGCCAGTGCCATCGAGACCATGGGCGAGAGCACCGCCCTGGCGCGCAGCTATGGCGTGGAGCCCGCGGCACTCTTGGAGATCCTCACCAGCACCCTGTTCGCCGCGCCGGTGTACCAGAATTACGGGCGCCTGCTGACCGAGCGAAAGTTCTCGCCGGCGGCCTTCAAGCTCAGCCTGGGACTCAAGGACGTCGGCCTGGCCCTGGCGGCCGGTCAGGAGAAGGCGGTACCGCTACCCTTCGCCAGCGTCCTGAGGGACAACCTGCTGGAGGCCGTCGCTCAGGGCGAAGGCGATCTGGACTGGATCGCGCTGGGGCAGCGGTCACACAAGAAGGCCGGCCTCGACTGAGAGCCCGCTCAAAGTCTGCTGCGCGTCGGCCAAACTACGTTGAAAAGGCCTTCGGAATGCTCATTTACCACTCGTAAACTCCGCTTCCTCAGGCCTTTTCGCCTTGTTTGGCTCTAGCTCGCGAGCCTTTGAATAGGCTCTCGCGGCTACTTGCAGGCGGTGCCCAGCGCCGCCAGCGACAGCGGGTAGAATTGCAGGTTGTAGCCCGAGGTCTTGGCCTGGCTGCAGCGCTTGGTGCTGTAGAGGCCGTAGTCGATGATCATCACCGGCTTCTTCTGGGTGCGGAAGTAGCTGTAGGCGTTGCACTCGGCGTAGTCGTAGCAGCTCTCGTTGAGGGCGAAGTCGAACTTGGTGTAGAGGCTCGGCACCAGGTCGACGGCGTTCTTCAGGCCCACCAGCAGACTGCGCTTGTGCGCCTCGTCGGCCAGCCAGTTGAGGAAATCCAGCTGCTGGGCCCGGGTCAGCTTGAGGCCGTTGGGGTTGCTGAAGCCATCGACGTTGTCCGGGTCCACCCCCTGGCAGCCCTTCTGCACGGCCAGGTCCAGCCGCTTGGCCAGCAGGGCGCGAACGTCGGCGCGACGGATGTCCAGCCAGCGCTCGCCCGGCCAGGCGTCCAGCGCCTTGCCCAGGGCGGCCTTGGGATAGAGGGCGGCGTCGGGCCGCCAGTCTTCCCAGGTGCCGGCGCTGAAATAGCAGATCACCGTCTTCCCATTGCCCTTCAGATTGGCGATCACCGCCTTGCTGGTGTCATAGAGATCGATGTCGTAGAGGGTGCGATTGGGCTTTTGCAGCACGCCGTTCAGCTGGACATGCCAGGTGAGCGTCTGTGGCAGCGGCGGCGGCAGGGCGGCCTGGCTGGAAGCCGCGGCGAACATTCCGCAAAGCAGGAGGGAACAGGCTGAAAGGCGCATGAGACTTGACTCGAACGGCTGGTCAAGCCTCCAGTATCGGCTGCCGGGTCTCCTTCCTGAGCACCAGTCGTCGTACCTATCAACGGCTGGTCGGCGCTCGTTCGACCGGCTTTCAGGCCTCCTGCGCGGAGACCCCTGGCCTAGAGCCCTTGCCGTCGGACCAGGCGCCTGCGGGGCGGTGGAAGGAGCTCTTGCGCCCTTTGGCGCGGCCGATGAGCGGCAGGGGTGGGGTCTTCGGCCGGCGGCGTTCCCGCCCACCCGCGGAGGGGTAGGCGAGAGGCGCAGTGGCAGGCGTTAGCGCTGGGCCAGCAGCGCGCGGCCGCGCTGCACGGCGGCGCGGACCTGGGCCGGGGCGGTACCGCCAATGTGGTCGCGGGCGTTGACCGAGCCTTCCAGGGTCAGGACGGCGAAGACGTCCTGCTCGATCTGGTCGCTGAAGCGCCGCAGTTCGTCCAGGCTCATCTCGGCCAGGTCCTTGCCGCTGTCCACGCCGTACTTGACCGCATGGCCGACGATCTCGTGGCAGTCACGGAAGGGCAGGCCCTTGCGCACCAGGTAGTCGGCGAGATCGGTGGCGGTGGAGAAGCCGCGGCGGGCCGCCTCGCGCATGATCTCGCGCTTGGGCTTGATGGCCGGGACCATGTCGGCGAAGGCGCGCAGGGAGTCGCGCAGGGTGTCGGCGGCGTCGAACAGCGGTTCCTTGTCTTCCTGGTTGTCCTTGTTGTAGGCCAGCGGCTGGCCCTTCATCAGGGTCAGCAGGCCGGTGAGGGCGCCGAACACCCGGCCGGTCTTGCCGCGTACCAGCTCGGGCACGTCGGGGTTCTTCTTCTGCGGCATGATCGAGGAGCCGGTGCAGAAGCGATCGGGCAGGTCGATGAACTGGAACTGGGCGCTGGTCCAGAGCACCAGCTCTTCGGAGAAACGCGACAGGTGCATCATTGCCAGGGAGGCCGCGGCGCAGAATTCGATGGCGAAGTCGCGATCCGAGACGCCGTCCAGGGAGTTGCCGCCGATGGCCTCGAAGCCCAGCAGCTCGCAGGTGACCTGGCGCTGGATGGGGTAGGTGGTGCCGGCCAGCGCCGCGCTGCCCAGGGGCATGCGATTGACGCGCTTGCGGCAGTCGACCAGGCGCTCGTGGTCGCGGGAGAGCATCTCGAACCAGGCCAGCAGGTGGTGACCGAAGGTCACCGGTTGCGCGGTCTGCAGGTGAGTGAAGCCGGGCATGATGGTGTCGGCTTCGGTCTCGGCCAGTTGCAGCAGGCCGGCCTGCAGGCGGTCGAGCTCGACGAGGATGGCATCGATCTCGTCGCGCAGCCAGAGGCGGATGTCGGTGGCCACCTGGTCATTGCGGCTGCGACCGGTGTGCAGCTTCTTGCCGACCACGCCCAGGCGCTCGGTCAGGCGCGCCTCGATGTTCATGTGCACGTCTTCCAGGTCGACGCGCCACTCGAAGGTGCCGGCCTCGATCTCGCCGCGGATCTCGTCCAGTCCGGCGACGATGGCATCGCGCTCGGCTTCGCTGAGCACTCCGGCCTGGGTCAGCATGCGGGCATGGGCCTGGCTGCCGAGGATGTCGTGGCGGTAGAGACGCTTGTCGAAGTCCACCGAGGCGGTGAAGCGGGCGACGAAGGCGTCGACGGGTTCGCTGAAGCGTCCGCCCCAGGACTGGTTGGTTTTTTCGCTGCTCATGGATCGGCCTGCTGCTGGGCTTGTCGGTAAGGAAAGGAGGGGGCCGATGATAGCAGTCCTGAGCGGGTGCCGGCCCGATTCAACGGAGCCGACTTGCCGACGAGTGGTATCTGACCCACACTGCCTCCATGATACTCGAACGCCGCAAAACCCCCCGACCGGTCAAGGTCGACGACTTCTTCGTCCCGGCGCTCTGCGAACCGGAGGCCCTGCTCGTGCTGGTGGTGCTGGCCGAGCTGCTGGTGCTGGTCCTGGTGCTGGCAGAACCCTTCACCCTGCAGTTCAACTGGATCCGCCTGGCGCTGGTGTCGCTGTTCGTGCAGTGGATCGTGCTGCTGTCGGCGGCGCTGCTCTGTCGCCTGCGGCCCTGGCTGGCACGCCATAGACCGGTGGTGGCGGGCGGTTTCTGCTGCGCCATCGTGGTGGCCCTGACCCTGCTCTGCACCCTGGTGGCCGACTGGCTGCAGCTGGCCGGACCGCTACAGCGGGTCGGCGAGGTGCGGCTGTACATGAGGCACGCGCTGATCGCCCTGATCATGTCCATGCTGCTGCTGCGCTACTTCTGGCTGCAGAGCCAGTGGCGCCGCCAGCAGCAGGCCGAATTGCAGGCGCGCATCGAGTCGCTGCAGGCGCGCATCCGCCCGCATTTCCTGTTCAACAGCCTGAACAGCATCGCCAGCCTGGTCGCCCTGGACGCCGACAAGGCCGAGCGCGCGGTGCTGGACCTGTCGGCGCTGTTTCGCGCCAGCCTCGCCCAGCCCGGCACCAAGGTGCGCTGGGTCGAGGAGCTGGAGCTGTCGCGGCGCTATCTGGAGATCGAGCGCCTGCGCCTGGGCGATCGCCTGCAGTTGCAGTGGGACGTGGACGGGGTGCCGGCGGACCTGCCGATTCCCCAGCTGACGCTGCAGCCGCTGCTGGAAAACGCCCTGATCTATGGTGTGGCGCCGCGCATCGAAGGGGGCCTGGTCACCATCTTCGCCACCTACCGGGAGGGGGTGTTCGAGCTGGTCATCAGCAACCCCTATGACCCCGAGGTGGAGCAGCAGCCACGCCCACCCAAGGGCACCCGTCAAGCTTTAAGCAATATCGAGGCGCGATTGACGGCACTTTTCGGACCAGCTGCGAGTCTCAAAATCGAACGCCGCGACCAGCGGCATACAACGTCTCTTCGCTATCCATGCGAGCGACTCATGCGGGAAGCCTGAGCTTATGAATGTCCTGATCGTCGATGACGAACCCTTGGCGCGCGAGCGTCTGGCCCGTCTGGTGGGGCAACTGGACGGTTATACCGCCCTGGAGCCAACAGCCACCAACGGTGAGGAAGCCCTCGCTTTGGTTGAAAACCTCAAGCCCGATATCGTCCTGCTCGACATCCGCATGCCGGGTCTGGACGGTCTGCAGGTGGCCGCGCGTCTCTGCGAGCGCGAATCGCCGCCCGCGGTGATCTTCGTGACCGCCCACGACGAATACGCGCTCGACGCCTTCCAGGTCAGCGCCGTGGGCTATCTGGTCAAGCCGGTGCGGCAGGAGGACCTGGCCGCTGCCCTGAGCAAGGCCCAGCGACCCAACCGGATGCAGCTGGCGGCCCTGACCAAGCCGCCGGCCAGCGGTGGCCCTGGCCCGCGCAGCCATATCAGCGCCCGGACCCGCAAGGGCATCGAGCTGATCCCCCTGGATGACGTGGTCTATTTCATCGCCGACCACAAGTACGTGACCCTGAGACACTCTGGCGGCGAAGTACTGCTGGATGAACCGCTCAAGGCGCTGGAAGACGAATTCGGTGAGCGCTTCGTGCGCATCCACCGCAATGCGCTGGTCTCCCGCGAGCGCATCGAGCGCCTGCAGCGCACGCCCCTGGGCCACTTCCAGTTGTTCCTCAAGGGCATGAACGGCGACGCCCTGACCGTCAGCCGCCGTCATGTGGCCGGTGTGCGCCGCCTGATGCACAGCATCTGACGTCGCTCGCGGGTTGGCGACCGGCGCGCAGCGGGGGAGGGGCGCCGGTCGACCTGCTATCATGGCCGGCAATCTGACGTGCCGGTAATGTCCATGCTCCGCGAAATCCGTATCGCCACGCGCCAGAGTGCCCTGGCACTCTGGCAAGCCGACTATGTGAAAGCCCGCCTCGAAGCGGCCCACCCGGGCTTGCGGGTGAGTCTGCTGCCCATGACCAGTCGCGGCGACAAGCTGCTCGACGCGCCCCTGGCCAAGATCGGCGGCAAGGGTCTGTTCGTCAAGGAACTGGAAAACGCCCTGCTCGACGGCAGCGCCGACATCGCCGTGCACTCCATGAAGGACGTGCCCATGGAATTCCCCGCAGGTCTCGGGCTGTATGCCATCTGCGAGCGGGAAGACCCGCGCGATGCCTTCGTTTCCAATCGCCATTCCGGTCTTGCCGAATTGCCCCAGGGCAGTGTGGTGGGCACCTCCAGCCTGAGGCGTCAGGCCCAGTTGCTGGCCCTGCGCCCGGATCTCGAGATCCGCTTTCTGCGCGGCAACGTCAATACCCGCCTGGCCAAGCTCGATGCCGATGACTATGACGCCATCATCCTGGCCGCGGCCGGGCTGATCCGCCTGGGCTTCGCCGAGCGCATCCGCGAATACCTGACCGTCGAAGACAGCCTGCCGGCGGGCGGCCAGGGCGCCGTGGGCATCGAATGCCGGACCGACGATGCCGAGGTCCATGCGCTGCTCGAACCCCTGCACCATTTCGACACCGAACGCCGCGTCGCCGCCGAGCGCGCCCTGAATCGGCGTCTCAATGGCGGCTGCCAGGTGCCCATCGCCTGCTATGCGGTACAGGAAGGCGAACTGCTCTGGCTGCGCGGCCTGGTCGGCCAGCCCGATGGCGGGCTGCTGCTGCGTGCCGAGGCCCGCGGCCCGCTGAACGACCCGGCCGGGCTGGGCGTGACCGTGGCCGAAGACCTGCTGGCCCAGGGCGCCCAGGGCATTCTCGATGCCGTCTATGGGGTCTCCGGCGCATCATGAGCGCCTGGCGACTGCTGCTGACCCGGCCGGCGGAGGAGAATCCACCCCTGGCCGCCGCCCTGGACACGGCGGGCATCGCCACGGCCAGCCTGCCGCTGCTGGAATTGCAGCCCCTGGCGGAAACCCCCGAACAGCGCTCACTCTGGCTCGATCTCGATCGCTATGCCGCCGTGCTGGTGGTGAGCAAGCCGGCGGCCCGCATGGGCCTCGCCGCCCTCGATCAGTACTGGCCGCAACCGCCGCTGCAGGCCTGGTTCGCCGTGGGCGCGGCCACCGCCGCCGTGCTCGAAGACTATGGACTGCAGGTGCACCATCCCCAGCGTGAGGACAGCGAAGGCCTGCTGGCCCTGCCGGCCTTGCAGGAAGCCCTAGAGCGCCCGGCGCCCGAGGTGCTGCTGCTGCGCGGAGAGGGCGGCCGCGACCTGCTGGTCGACACCCTCACCGCCCGCGGCGCCCGCGTCGAGGTGCTCGAACTCTATCGCCGCCAGTGCCCGGACTACCCCGCAGGGCAGGTCCTAGAGACCCTGGCAGCGGAACGCCTGAATGCCATCATGGTCAGCAGTGGGCAGGGTTTCGCGCATCTGCAGGCCTGTGCGGGTGCGGATTGGCCCGCGGTGCGCCGTTATCCCCTGCTGGTACCCAGCGCCCGTGTGGCCGAACTGGCTCGTGCCAGCGGCTGCGAGCTCATCATCGAGTGCCAGGGCGCCAGCGCCGGCGCCCTGATCGCCGCGCTTGCCCATCACCATCCGGATTGACCCTACAAGGAATTCCCGTGAGCGAAACTCAAGCCCCCCGCGCCGACGACGTCTCTCCCGATCCTGTCGTGACTCCCGCCTCGCCGCCGCCGGCACCCCCACCGGCAAGCGTGCGCCGCAAGGGCTCGGGCAAGGCGTCCGGTCTGGCGCTGCTGGCCCTGCTGGTGGCCGCCGGTGGCCTGGGTGTCGGCGGCTGGAGCGTCTGGCAACTGCAGCAGGTGCGTCAGGCCGAGCAGAGTCAGGCCGCCCAGGCCGAGGATCTGCGAAGCCAGCTGCGCCAGCTGGAAATGCGCAACCAGGCGTTGAGTGCCGATCTGGGCCGCCTGCCCTCGGCCAACGAGCTGGAAGAGCGCCGCCGTCAGCTCGGTGAGCTGCAGGGCGACCAGCAGCACCTCGCCGAACAGTTCAAGGAGGTGGTCGGCCAGAGTCGCCAGGCCTGGCGCCTGACCGAGGCCGAGCACCTGCTGCGCATGGCCACCCTGCGCATGACCGCGCTGCAGGACGTGCCCAGCGCCCAGAATCTGCTGCAGGGTGTCGATGACATCCTCAAGGCCCAGAACGATCCGGCCGCCTTCGCCGCCCGCCAGCAACTGGCCAATGCCCAGCAGACCCTGCGCCAGCTGCCCGACCTGGATCGCACCGGGCAATTCGTCCAGCTGGCATCGCTGCGCAATCAGGTGCAGAGCCTGGAACCCCTGCCGCCACGCTTTTCCACCACCGTGGCCGACCAGCCCGGCGTCGAGAAGGCCGCGGTCCCGCCGAGCAATGCCCTGCAGCAGTGGTGGCAGGATTTCCGCCAGCGCATCTCCAGCTACTTCCGCATCGACTTTTCCGCCGACCAGCCGATTCGTCCGCTGCTGGCCGAGGAATCCCTGGCCCAGGTGCGCCTGGCCATGAGCCTGGCGCTGGAGCAGGCGCAGTGGGCCGTGCTCAATGGCAACCAGGAGGTCTACCGGCTCTCCATCGAGCAGGCCGAAGACGTCCTCGCCGCCCACTTCAACAACCAGAATCCCGACAGCCGTGCGGTCAAGCTGCGCCTGCAGGAGCTGGCCGAACGGCCGGTCACCTTCGAGGCGCCTGACCTGACGCCGGCCCTGACCGCGCTGCAGGCCTACATCGCCCAGCGTCAGCAAATCCAGCCGAACAATGCCGCCGCCGGCGCGGCTCAGGAGAATCGCCCATGAAGCGCCTGTACCTGCTGTTCCTGTTCGCCCTGCTCGTCGGCCTGGGCGTTGCCGTGGTGCTGGCCAAGGAGCCGGGCTACGTGCTGCTGTCCTACAGCAACTTCCGCTACGAATCGAGTCTCTGGGCCTTCCTGGCTCTGCTGGTGGCGGTCTGGCTGGCTCTCTACATTCTCAAGCTGGTGCTGGGCGCCCTCGGCCTGACCGGCAAGGTGCTCAACCCCTGGTCGCGGCACAATCGCCAGCGCCGCCTGGAGCAGGCGCGCCACAAGGGTCAGCTGGAACTGGCCGAAGGCAACTGGAGCGGTGCCCTCAAGCACCTGAAAGGCGCCGCCGAGCACGCCGACCAGCCGCTGTTCGTCCTGCTGGGCGCCGCCCGCGCCGCCAACGAACTGGGCGACCTCGAAGAACGCGACCGCCTGCTGCGCCAGGCCCGCGAGCGCGAGCCCCAGGCCGACCTGGCCATCGGTCTGCAGCAGGCCCGGTTGCAGATCGACCGCGGCCAGTATCTGGAAGCCCGTGACAGCCTGGCGCCGTTGCAGGCCAAGTATCCGAAGAATGGCGAGGTGCTGCTGCAACTGCAGCGCCTGCAGGTGACCCTGCGCGACTGGCCGGCACTGATCGCCCTGCTGCCGCAACTGCGCAAACAGCAGGTGCTGCGCCCCCAGGAGCAGGACGACCTGGAGCGCAAGGTCTGGATCGCGACCCTCGACGAGGTGCCCGCCCAGGGCGCGGAATCGGCGGTGGATGCCCAGTGGCAGCAGGTGCCCACGGCGCTCAAGGGCGATGCCTCGGTGGTGCTGGCCTATGCCCGTCAGCTGCGCGCCATCGGCCGCGACGACCTGGCCGAAGAGGTGCTGCACATCACCCTGAATCGCCAGTGGGACGAGCGCCTGGTCGAGCTCTATGGCCAGCTGCGTCCGCGCGATGCCAGTCGTCCGCTGCACCACGCCGAAGGCTGGCTCAAGGATCGCCCCCAGGATGCGGTGCTGCTGCTGGCCCTGGGCCGGTTGTGCATGAACAACCAGCTGTGGGGCAAGGCGCGCGAATATCTGGAGCGCAGTCTGGCGCAGCGGCCGTCCGCGGTCACCGCCGGCGAACTGGCCAGGGTGGCCATCCAGCTGGGCGATGTGGACCGCAGCCAGCAGCTCCTGCAGAGCCAGTGGCGCGAGTCCGACACCACTTCGCTGCCGACGCCGCGGGTCTGACGGCGCGGCTCGTCTGCCCGGGTCCTTGAAAGGTGCCCGGGCTTTCTCTACCGTAACGTCCCAATTCCCTGTTGGAGACGGCGCGTCCGTGACTAGTCCCCGCTTCATCTTTCTGTTCATGGCCGCCACCTGTGCGGTGCTCATGGGCGTCGGTCTCTATCTCGAACACGTGGTCGGCCTCGAGCCCTGCCCGCTGTGCGTCATGCAACGGATCTTCTTCATCCTGGTCGGGGTGGTGGCGCTGATCGCCGGCATCCAGGCGCCGGGCAAGCGCGGACGACGCATCTATGGCGTGGTCCTGCTGCTGCTGGCCGCCGCCGGCGCCGCCACCGCGGGCCGCCAGGTCTATCTGCAGACGGTCCCGGCGGAAGAGCTGGCGGCCTGCCTGCCGAGCCTCGACTACATGATGCAGGCGCTGCCCTTCCAGGAAATCATCCGCCTGGTCCTGCACGGCACCGCCGACTGCGCCGAGGTCAACTGGACGCTGTTCGGTCTGAGCATCCCGGAATGGAGCCTGCTGGCCTTCGTGCTGCTCATGGCCCTGAGCCTGGTCAAGATCTTCCGCCGTCGCTGAGCTTTCTCCGAGCAACGGCACTCGCCTGGCGAGGCGATGTCGGTATAGTTCCTGATAACAGCCGGGCGCCTGCGCCCGGACCGTCTCGCCCGTATAGAGAGCTGCCGTCATGCTAGAAACCTGCCGCAATGCCCAGGAACGCTGGGGTGGGGTCCACCAGCTGATCGACCGCTGGCTGATTGCCCGCCGCGAGCTGGTGACCGCTTACGAAACCCTGGACATGGAGCCCCTGCTGGGACCGGTGCGCGAGGTCAGCGAACTGGAGCGGCTCTGCGACATGCTGGTCGACTACATGTCCACCGCGCATTTCGAGATCTACGAGCAACTGGTGGCCGAAGCCCGGGAATTCCAGGACGAGCGCGCCATCGAGTTCGCCGACAGCGTCTATCCGCGCCTGCAGGCCCTGACCGACGCCGCTCTGAACTTCAACGACAGATTCGAGCGCGGGGCCTATCGGGACCCGGGTCTGCTGACCATCGAACTCAAGCTGCTGGGCGAAACCCTGCGCGAGCGCTTCGAACTCGAAGACTGCCTGATCGAGGTGCTGCACACCTCGCACCAGCAACCGCGGCTGGCGTCGGTCTAGCCCCGGTTCCCCCGCGCGGCCTCGGCCAGCAGGTCGAGGTCCGCTGCGGCTGCCTCGCGCGGTGCCAGCGCGTGCAGCCAATCCCCCGGGCCCTGTGCCCCGCGACACGGCCAATGGCCCGCGAGTCGTGCCAGACGCGCGAGCTGTTCACGTTCCGCGGCCAATTCCAGTCCCTTGAGCTGCTCCCGCAGGGCCGCCAGGCTCTCGTCCGCGCTGGACGCGGCCTTCCAGGCCTGGCGCAACTGGCGCAGGGGGCGTACCACCGTATCCTGCCAGTGCTGCGAGGCGCGCTGCAGCCGGGCCAGGCCCTCGGCATCCAGGGCGCAGTTGCGGCGATCCAGCCAGAGCGCCGTCAGCACCAGACAGACGTCGGCGCCGGCCTCTTGCAGACGCAAACAGGCGCCTTCCACGCCGGGCCGGGCGTATACTGCCAACGCGAATTCCCACAGGTCCTCTTGCATGTCCGCCTCCCCGTTCGTGGGTGGTGGAGCTGCTACACTCCGCCGCCATGATCCGACTACAGAACCTTACTCTACAGCGTGGTCCCCAGCGTCTGCTCGAAAGCGCTGAACTGACCCTGCATCCCGGCCAGAAAGCCGGTCTGATCGGTGCCAATGGCGCCGGTAAATCCAGTCTCTTCGCCCTGCTGCGCGGGCAGCTCGGGGCCGATGCCGGCGATTGCCACATCCCGGCGGCCTGGCGCATCGCCCACATGCGCCAGGAGGTGGATACCCTGGAGCGGCTGGCGGTGGACTATGTGCTGGACGGCGACATCGACCTGCGCCGCATCCAGCGCGAACTGGCGGCAGCCGAAGCGGCCCAGGACGGCAACGCCCTTGGCCGGCTGCATGCCGACTTCGAGGCCGCCGACGGCTATACCGCCGATGCCCGGGCCCGCAAGCTGCTCGCCGGTCTGGGCTTTACCGCCGCGCAGATGGAGCGCCAGGTCGGCGACTTCTCCGGTGGCTGGCGGATGCGCCTCAACCTGGCCCAGGCGCTGATGTGCCCCTCGGACCTGCTGCTGCTCGACGAACCCACCAACCACCTGGATCTGGACGCCATCCTCTGGCTGGAAGACTGGCTCAAGGGCTATCCCGGCACCCTGATCCTGATCTCCCACGACCGCGACTTCCTCGATGCCGTGGTCGATCATGTGGTGCACCTGGATCAGCAGAAACTCGTGCTCTATCGCGGCGGCTACTCCAGCTTCGAGCGTACTCGCGCCGAGCGCCTGGCGCAGCAGCAGCAGGCCTACGACAAGCAGCAGGCCCAGCGCGCCCACATGGAGAAGTACATCGCCCGCTTCAAGGCCCAGGCCACCAAGGCCCGTCAGGCACAGAGCCGGATCAAGGCCCTGGAACGCTTGGAAGAGCTGGCGCCGGCCCATGTCGATTCGCCCTTCGAATTCGTCTTCCGCGAGGCGGACAAGCTGTCCAGTCCGTTGCTCGACCTGGCCGAAGGCCGACTCGGCTACGGCGAGACCACCATCCTGCACCCGGTCAAGCTGCAGCTGACGCCAGGCGCCCGCATCGGCCTGCTCGGCCCCAACGGTGCCGGCAAGTCGACCCTGATCAAGACCCTGGCCGCCGAACTCGAACCCCTTGGCGGCCGGCTGCAGCGCGGCGAGAACCTGGCCATCGGCTACTTCGCCCAGCACCAGCTCGATTCGCTGGACGCCAAGGCCAGTCCCTTGCTGCACCTGCAACGCATCGCCCCCGGCGAGCGCGAACAGAGCCTGCGCGACTTCCTCGGCGGCTTCGATTTCCGCGGTCCGCGCTGCGACGAGGCGGTGCTGAATTTCTCCGGTGGCGAGAAGGCGCGCCTGGCCCTGGCGCTGATCGCCTGGCAGAAGCCCAATCTGCTGCTGCTGGACGAACCCACCAACCACCTGGACCTGGACATGCGCCTGGCCCTGACCCTGGCCCTGCAGGAATTCGCCGGGGCGGTGCTGGTGGTTTCCCACGATCGTCATCTGCTCAAGAGCACCACCGACGAATTCCTGCTGGTGGCCGATGGCAAGGTGCAGGCCTTCGACGGCGATCTGGACGACTACAGCCGCTGGCTGGTGGACTTCCGCGCCCGCCAGGAGCCGGGCCTCGCCGCCGGTGAGGGCGCCGCGGTCGACAAGACCGATCGCAAGGCCCAGCGCCAGGCCGCTGCCGCCCTGCGACAGCAGCTGGCACCGCTGAAGAAGGCCGCCGACAAGCTGGAAGCCGAGCTGGGCAAGCTGCAGGAAAGGCTCGCCGCCCTGGAAGCCCGTCTGGGTGACAGCGGCCTCTATGACGCCGCGCGCAAGGAAGAACTGCGCCAGGCGCTGGCCGACCAGGCCGCGGCCAAGACCCGCGAAGCCGAGCTGGAAGAGCAGTGGCTGGAGGCCCTGGAACGGCTGGAAAGCCTGCAAGCCGAACTCGAGGGGGCCTGATGACCGAGTGGCTGCACACCTGGCTGCCGGGGTGGGGCGACTACCTGCTGGTGGCCGGCCAGGTCGCCCTGGTACTGCTGATCGGCTATGTGCTGCAGCGCATCGTGGCCCGCGCCGTCACCGGCCTGGGCGAACGCTATCCGCTGCCGCCGCAGATCGTACTCGGCCTGCGCGGCACCCTGCGCTGGCTGATTATGGGCAGTGCCATCCTCATGGCCCTGGAGCGCTTCGGGGTGTCCGCAGCGGTGCTCTGGACGGCCATTTCCGGTTTCGTCGCCGTGGCCGCGGTGGCCTTCTTCGCCATCTGGAGCGTGCTCTCCAACCTGTTCTGCGCGGTGCTGATCTTTACCGTCGGCCCCTTCCGCCTGGGCGATCGCATCGAGGTGCTGGACGCCTCGGACAAACCCGGCATCAAGGGCCGGGTGGTGGCGATCAACATGCTCTTCGTGACCCTGCAGGAACTGGACGACAACCAGGAAGGCGCCCTGGTGCAGATTCCCAACACCCAGTTCTTCCAGAAGTCGGTCCGTCGCTGGCGCGATGCCGACGGCTCCTTCGATTTCCATCTCGACAGGTGAACCCATGAGTCTGCAGGTCTGGACCGGTTTCTTCATTGCCTGCTGGATGATCAGTCTCTCGCCCGGAGCCGGGGCGATCGCCTCCATGAGCGCCGGCGTGACCCTGGGCTTCCGCCGCGGCTACTGGACGGCCATCGGTCTGCAGCTGGGACTGGCGCTGCAGATCGCCATCGTTGCCGTGGGCGTCGGCGCCCTGCTGGCGACCTCGCAGCTGGCCTTCACCCTGATCAAGTGGTTCGGTGTGGCCTATCTCGCCTACCTGGCGCTCCGCCAGTGGCGCGCGGCGCCCATGGATCTGGGTGAACAGGTGGTCGGCGAGCGTCTGCCACCGCGGATCGGCGCCCTGGTCATGCGCGGTTTCCTGGTCAACGTCAGCAATCCCAAGGCGCTGATCTTCATGCTCGCGGTGCTGCCGCAATTCGTCGATCCCCATGCGCCCCTGACCGCGCAGTACCTGATCATCGGGGCGACCATGGTCAGTGTCGACCTGATCGTGATGGCGGGCTACACCGGGCTGGCTGCCCGGGTGCTGACCCTGCTGCGCACCCCGCGCCAGCAGCGCATCACCAACCGGGTATTCGCCAGCCTGTTCCTCGCGGCGGCCGCGTTGCTGTCCACGGTGCGCCGCGCCGCGGTCTGAAGCCGGGGCTACCAGACCACCGACTGCCCCTGCCAATCCCAGAAACTGCCGGTCTCGGCCGGCGTACGGGCGGCCAGCACCGCCAGCAGGCGCTCTGCCGCGTAGGCGGGCGTGAACAGCTTGTCCGCCGGCACCCGCGCCTGGAAGGGCCGGGACAACGCCGTGTCCGTGGTGCCGGGATGCAGGGCCAGCACGCAGCTCTGGGGATTGAGCCGGGTCAGCTCGATGCTGGCGCAGCGCAGCCCCTGATTCAGCGCCGCCTTGGCCATCCGATAGCCATACCAGCCACCCAGCTGGTTGTCGCCGATGGAGCCGACCCGCGCTGACAGCGCCGCGATCTGACAGGGATGCTGGCCCTTGAGCAGTGGCGTCAGCTGGCGGATCAGCAGCAGCGGCAGCACGGCATTGGCCAGATAGCTTTCCAGCAGCCCGGCCTGATCCACCTGCGCCAGACTCTTCTCGGCGCGCGCCCGTTCGCCCTGCAGCAGCCCCGAGGCGCACAGCAGCAGATCCAGGCGGGGCGTCTCGTCCGCCAGCCGGGCTGCCAGATCGGTAGTGGTCAGCGGATCGACGTCGAGGCGGCGCAGGCGTGGGCCATGCTGCCGCTCCAGCGCGGCCAGGCCGTCATGCGTGTCGGCGTGGCGCGCGCAGGCCCAGACCCGCGCGACGTCATCGCGTGCCAGCAGCTGTTCGCACAGGGCCAGGCCGAGGCCGCCGGTGGCGCCATACACCAGGGCCTGGGCGGGCTGCGCCAGGCGTTGCCAGAAAGTCATGGGGGACTCCAGTCAGGTCGCTATCCCTGTCCGACCGCGCCGCTGCGCTGGGGTGCGCCGGCGTAGCGCGGTATCCTGGGCTTTTGCCGGAGAAATTCCCGTGATCCTGTGGATCGATGCCGATGCCTGTCCACGCGCCGCCAAGGAGCTGGTCTGCAAGTTCGCTCTCAAGCGCAAGCTGGAGGTGGTGCTGGTGGCGGGGCAGCCGCAGATCAAGCCGCCCTTCGCCTGTGTCCGCTTGGTGGTGGTCCCCAGTGGCCCCGACGCCGCCGACGACCACCTGGTCGAGCAGGCTCAGCCGGGTGACCTGGTGATCTGCAGCGACATTCCCCTGGCCGATCGGCTGGTTAAGAAGGGCGTGGCCGCGCTGGATCCGCGTGGTCAGGAATTCGACGAGCGCAACATGGGGCAGCGGCTGGCCATGCGCAATCTGATGACCGATCTGCGCGACCAGGGACAGATGGGCGGGGGCCAGGCCGGCTACGGCGAGCGTGATCGCCAGGCCTTCGCCAACGCCCTGGACCGGCTGATCACCCGCCTCCAGCGCAGCGCCGCCGGCTAGGGCGGCCTGCTAGGCGGGCACGGCGGCGAGGGCGGGTTGCTGCAGCCAGGTACGCAGCTGCGGCAACGGCATGGGCCGGCCGAACAGATAGCCCTGCATGAAGTTGCAGCCGTTGGCCTGCAGGAACTGGCGTTGCTCGCTGGTTTCCACCCCCTCGGCGACCACATTGAGGCCCAGCTTGTGCGCCATGGCGATGATCGCCGCGGCGATGGCCATGTCGTTGCTCTGCTTGGGGATGGTGCGGACGAAGGCGCGATCGACCTTGAGCGAATCCACCGGCAGCCGGCTCAGGTAGGCCAGCGACGAGTAGCCACTGCCGAAATCGTCGATGGATACCCGCACGCCCAGGGTCCGGATCTCGCCGAGCACCTCGACCGCCACGTTGAGGCTGTGCATCAAGGCGTTCTCGGTCACCTCGAGAATCAGCGCCGAGGCCGGCAGATCTTCGGCCTGCAGCGCCCGGGCGATGGACTGGGGCAGGAGGCGATCGCTCAGATTGAGCGCCGAGCAATTCACCGAGACGCGCAGAGCCGCGTGACCTTCGCGGTGCAGCTGGGCGAGGTCCGCGCAGGCCTGGCGCATGACCCAGCCATCCAGGTCGGCGATCAACCCGGTTTCCTCGGCGACGCGGACGAAGCGCTCGGGACTCAGCGGACCCAGGACCGGATGCTGCCAGCGGACCAGGGCTTCCAGGGCCACCGGCGCACCGGCGGGGTCGACGATGGGTTGGTAGGCCACGTGCAGGCCGCCCTGGGCTAGAGCCTGGCGCAGGTCCATCTCCAGGCTCAGCAGGTCGTCGGCGTCGCGCTGGAGTTCGGTGGTGAATCTCTGGCTGCGATTGCGCCCGCTGCGCTTGCAATGGCCGACCGCGAGGCCAGCGCTGCGCAGCAGCTGGCCGGCGTTGGCGCCGTCCTGGGGATAGTGGGCGATGCCCAGGCTGAAGGTCATGGCAATGCGCTGCCCGGCCAGCTCGAAGGGCGGTCGCAACTGCTCCAGCAGGCGCATGGCCAGGGGCTGGCTGTCGCCGCGCTGGCCGAGCGGCAGCAGCAGGCTGAACTCGTCGCCGGCATAGCGGGCCAGCGGCAGGTCGTCATCGAGCACCGCGCGGATCCGCTGCGCCATCTGGATCAGCAGTTCATCGCCAAGGGCATGGCCGAGGCTGTCGTTGATGCGCTTGAAGTGATCGATGTCCAGCATCAGCAGGGCGAACTGCTCACCGGTGCGCGCCTGGCCGATGGCCCGATCGACGGTCTGGATGAAGCTGCCGCCATTGAGCAGGTGGGTGAGGGGATCGTGCAGGGTGATCTGGTCGAGGGTGGTCGAGACCCGCTCCAGCCGCAGGCGCTGGGCATTGAAGCGTTCGCCGGCCCAGGCGGCGAGCAGGCCGACCATGATGATGAACAGGGTGCCGAGGGCGATGCCCATGCCCAGTTCCAGGTGCTGATTGGCTTCCGCCAGGCCGCCGGGTTCGAAACCGATAGGCACGGCGAGGGTGAGGGCGGCCATGCCGGTGAAGTGCATGGAGACGATGGCGAAACCCAGGACCAGACTGCCCAGCAGGCGCAGCCAGAAGGTCCTGAGGCCGGTCCTGCCGCGCAGGCGGAAGGCCAGCAGCAGCGCGCCCAGGGAGGCGAGGCTGGCGACCACCACCGAAACCACCACCAGCAGGGGATCATAGAGCTGCACGGCCACCGACTGCATGGCCAGCATGCCGGTGTAGTGCATGGTCGCGATGCCCAGGCCGGCGGCGAGGGCGGCGAGCCCGTATTGCGGTGCGGTCAGGGACTCGCGCCCGATCAGGTGCATGACCGTATAGGACACGGCGATGGCGATCAGCAGCGAGGCCAGGGTCTGCAGGGGCGCATAGTGCACATGGATGCCGATCTTGAACGACAGCATGGCGAGGAAGTGCATCGACCAGATGCCCCCGCCCAGGGCGACGGCACCGATCAGCTTGGCCAGCTCGCTGCCGCGGCGGGAGCGACTGTTGGTCACCCAGTCGGCCATGGCCAGGGCGGTGTAGCCGGCGGCGCTGGCGATCAGGTACGACAGGACCACGAGCAGACTTTCGTACTCGTTGGCAGCCAGGATCTGATGGCCGGGAGGCAGCAGGGTGGAGAAGTTCAGCATGCTCAATCGCCAGCGTGCACACGAGGTTTTGGGAGGGGTTGCTGCTCAGGGCATCGGCAGCAGCAGCCGGGCCTTTAATCCATTCGATGGACGTAGCGGGTGAGGAGCTGCCCGGCCGTCAGGCTTTGGGCGTGCGGCTGCGACGCCACAGCCAGAGCAACAGACCGATCACCACCAGACCGCCCAGCACCATCAGTTCATACCGCTTGAGATTGCCCAGCACCCCTTCGAGGACGGCGCCGAAGTGATAGGCGGCATAACCCAGCACCGTGGCCCAGACGATGGCACCGATGCCGTTGAGGATCAGATAGCGCGCTGGCGGATAGCCCGACAGGCCGATCGCCACCGGCATCACCGTGCGCAGGCCGTAGACGAAGCGAAAGCTCAGTACCCAGAGGTCCGGATGGCGCCGGATGTGCGCCAGCGCCTTTTCGCCGGCGGCTTCCCACTTGGGTTTGCGTGCCAGCAGCTTGCGCCCGTGGCGTCGGCCGAGGAAATACCAGAGCTGATCGCCGGCGTAGCTGCCGCAGAAGGCGACCAGGATGACGGTCTGGATGTTCATGTAGTCGCGGAAGGCCAGGAAGCCGGCCAACACCAGAATGGTTTCGCCCTCGAAAAAGGTGCCGAGAAAAAGGGCGAAATAGCCGAAATCATGGAGGAATTGTTGGAGCATTCGGCGCTACACGAGATGAATAAAGATGGCGCAGCCTACCCCGGTTGGCGTCTGGAAAGAAAGTGTGACGGACTTCCGTCCGCCGGGCGCCAGACGGTCAGGCAGGGATTTCACTGCGACCCTGTGTCACGCCGGGTCCAGCCGGCGTCTGCCTTGGATAGGACCTATAGGCACTCCATATTGTCATCTGCTGTTACCAATCGGTCATGATTGTGGCCTATAACCCATCACACTGACCCGTGATCCGGGTCTGGGAGTCGATCGTGAGTTTTACCCCCATCAACCGTAGCTACCCTGCCACTCGCATGCGCCGTCAGCGCCGCGACGAGTTTTCCCGTCGCCTGATGCGCGAGCATGTGCTGACGGTGGATGACCTGATCCTGCCGGTATTCGTGCTCGATGGCGAAGGCCGCCGCGAGGCGATCCCCTCGATGCCCGGCGTCGAGCGGCTGTCCATCGACCTGCTGCTGGAAGAGGCCGCCGAGCTGGTGGCGCTGGGAATTCCCGCGGTCGCCCTGTTCCCGGTCACCCCCACCGAGCGCAAGTCGCTGGACGGCGCCGAGGCCTACAACCCGGACGGGATCGCCCAGCGCGCCACCCGCGCCCTGCGCGAGCATTTCCCCGAGCTGGGGGTGATCACCGACGTGGCCCTGGATCCCTTCACCACCCACGGCCAGGACGGCATCCTCGACGAGCGCGGCTACGTGCTCAACGACGTCTCGGTCGAGGTGCTGGTCAAGCAGGCGCTGTCCCATGCCGCTGCCGGGGCCCAGGTGATCGCCCCCTCGGACATGATGGACGGTCGCATCGGCGCCATCCGCGCGGCCCTGGAAGACGCCGGTTATCACAACGTGCAGATCATGGCCTACTCGGCCAAGTACGCCAGCGCCTACTATGGGCCGTTCCGCGACGCCGTCGGCTCGGCCGCCAATCTGGGCAAGGGCAACAAGGCCACCTACCAGATGGATCCGGGCAACAGCGACGAGGCGCTGCACGAGATCGCCGGCGACCTGGCCGAGGGCGCCGACTCGGTGATGGTCAAGCCGGGCATGCCCTACCTAGACATCGTCCGCCGGGTCCGTGAGGAATTCCGCGTGCCGACCTTCGTGTACCAGGTGAGCGGCGAGTACGCCATGCACATGGCCGCGATCCAGAACGGCTGGCTGTCCGACGCCGTCATCCTCGAATCGCTCTTGGCCTTCAAGCGTGCTGGGGCCAACGGCATCCTCACCTATTTCGCCAAACGCGCCGCCCAACAACTTCGCCAGGGGCCTTCGCGTTCCTAAGGAGCTTCAATGAGTAGCCAGGGTTTCGTCGAAACCGATCTGCAACAGCCCGTCACCGCCGAGTCCCTGGAGACCGCGGAAGAGACGTTGGCGCTGGACGCCGAAGTACCGGCACCCGCCGCCGAGGTGCCGGCCGCGCCCAGCGCGCCGGCGGCCAACGTGGACGACAGCAGCCTCTACATCCATCGCGAGCTGTCGCAGCTGCAGTTCAACATCCGGGTGCTGGAACAGGCCCTCGACGAATCCTATCCGCTGCTCGAGCGGCTCAAGTACCTGCTGATCTTTTCCAGCAACCTGGACGAATTCTTCGAGATCCGCGTGGCGGGTCTGAAGAAGCAGATCACCTTCGCCCGCGAGCAGGCCGGCGCCGACGGCCTGCTGCCGCACCAGGCGCTGGCGCGCATCAGCGACATCGTCCACGGCCAGGTGGAGCGGCAGTACGCCATCCTCAACGACGTGCTCCTGCCGGCCCTGGCCGAGCAGCAGATCCGCTTCATCCGCCGGCGTTACTGGGACGTCAAGATCAAGGCCTGGGTGCGCAAGTTCTTCCGCGACGAGATCGCGCCCATCATCACCCCCATCGGCCTGGATCCGACCCACCCCTTTCCGCTGCTGGTGAACAAGAGCCTCAACTTCATCGTCGAGCTGGAGGGCATGGACGCCTTCGGCCGCGACTCGGGTCTGGCCATCATCCCGGCGCCGCGCCTGCTGCCGCGGATCATCCGGGTGCCGGAGGAGGTCGCCGGGCCCGGCGACAACTACGTCTTCCTGTCCTCCATGATCCACGCCCATGCCGATGACCTCTTCCCCGGCATGAAGGTCAAGGGCTGCTTCCAGTTCCGCCTGACCCGTAACGCCGATCTCTCGGTGGACACCGAGGACGTCGAAGACCTGGCCCGCGCGCTGCGCGGCGAGCTATTCTCGCGGCGCTATGGCGATGCGGTGCGGCTCGAGGTGGTGGACATCTGCCCGAAACACCTCACCGACTACCTGCTCAAGCAATTCGGCCTGGGCGACAGCGAGCTGTACAAGGTCAATGGTCCGGTCAACCTGACCCGGCTGTTCTCCATCACCGGGCTGGATAGCCACCCGGAGCTGCAGAACGCGCCCTTCACCCCGACCATTCCCAAGCTGCTGCAGAAGAAGGACAACCTCTTCAACGTGCTGGGCAAGCTCGATGTGCTGCTGCTGCACCCCTTCGAGTCCTTTACCCCGGTGATCGACCTGATGCGCCAGGCCGCCAAGGACCCCAACGTCCTGGCGATCAAGCAGACGCTCTACCGCAGCGGCGCCAACTCGGAGATCGTCGACGCCCTGGTGGATGCGGCGCGCAGCGGCAAGGAGGTGACCGCGGTCATCGAATTGCGCGCGCGCTTCGACGAGGAATCCAACCTGCAGCTGGCCAGCCGCCTGCAGCAGGCCGGCGCCGTGGTCATCTATGGCGTGGTGGGCTTCAAGACCCACGCCAAGATGATGCTGATCCTGCGCCGCGAGAATGGCGAGCTGCGCCGCTACGCCCACCTGGGCACCGGCAACTACCACGCCGGCAACGCCAAGCTGTACACCGACTACAGCCTGCTGACCGCCGACGTGGCCCTGACCGAGGACGTGCACAAGCTGTTCAACCAGCTGATCGGCATGGGCAAGACCCTGCGCATGAAGAAGCTGCTGCACGCGCCCTTCACCCTGAAGAAGAACCTGCTGGAGATGATCAACCGCGAAGCGGTGGCGGCCAGCGAAGGGCGGCCGGCGCAGATCATGGCCAAGGTCAACGGCCTCACCGATCCCAAGGTCATCCGCGCCCTCTACAAGGCCAGCCAGGCCGGGGTGAAGATCGACCTGGTGGTGCGCGGCATGTGCTGCCTGCGGCCAGGCGTACCGGGCGTGTCCCACAATATCCAGGTGCGCTCCATCATCGGCCGCTTCCTGGAGCACAGCCGCATCTACTACTTCCTCAACGGTGGCGACGAGAAACTCTATCTCTCCAGCGCCGACTGGATGGAGCGCAACCTCGACATGCGCGTCGAGACCTGCTTCCCGGTGGAAGGCAAGAAGCTCATCAGCCGGGTCAAGAAGGAGCTGGAAGGCTACCTCACCGACAACACCCAGGCCTGGGTGCTGCAGGAAGACGGCAGCTACATCCGCCAATCGCCCACCGGCAACCAGAATGCCCGCAGCGTGCAGGCGACGCTCTTGGAGCGGCTGGCCAGTCCGGTGGTGAATACGCGGTGATGGCGTTTCGGGCCCATGCCGCCATGGGCCCTGGCCGGTTTCGTAGGTTGGGCTGAGCGGGAGCGAAGCCCAGCTGTTGCGTGTGCAGCTCTGCACCTTAGGTTTTGTGGGTGCCCTGGCTGTGCATTGAGCTTTGCTGATGTTTCTTGTTTCGCCCGCCCGGGCGAGTCACTTTTTGCAGTCGCGCAAAAAGTAACCAAAAACGCTTGCCCCGACCATCCGGCCCTACGCTTCGCTCCGGGTCCGCTCACACCAGCACCGTTCCGGGGTCGGTCCAGATGGGCCATCCATGGCCCACTGAACCTCTCGCCGCATCCATGCGGCTCGACCCACTCCACGGCACTGGCGTTCGCCCTCCTGAACGGGGCGAATCGCTAGCCTGAAAGTTTTGATTGAAAAACCGTAGCGTGGGCAACGGCGTGGCCTTGTCCACAAAGCCCGCGGTGCATACCAGTGGAAAACGCTGCGCGGTTTTCCACGCTACAAGGATGTGCATCAGGCATCAGGCTTGCGCCCTGTTCCCGTCAGTGAGGCAGAGTCCAGGTGTCGCGGAGGGGGATGCGAGGCAGGACGGCGAGCAAGGCGCAAGGGGCAAGAGTCCACTTCGTGTCGTGCACTTGGAGCGGCGCCGGAGCGAGGGGATCCGGAGCGCAGCGGAGGGCCGAAACGTGGGGCAAGCGTTTTTGCTTACTTTTGTCCGGGGCGCGCAGCCGCGATTGGCAAAAGTGAGTCGCCCGGGTGGGCGAAACAAGAGCCATCAGCAGACCACGATAATCAGCTAGTGCCGTGAAAGGCTAAAACCCAAAGCGTGGGGCTTCGCTCCCGCTCCACCCAACCTACGAAAAATCCCCTCAGCGTACGCTCAACCGATACCCCACCCGCTCCAGCCACTGGGCCTCCAGCTCGAAATCCGCCTGGGTCAGGGGGTTTTCCGCCAGCCAGCCATCGGGGAATTGCACGTCCAGGCTGCGCTCGCCAGCGCTGAGCTGCACATCCGGAATGCTCTTGTGGCGGATGTGGTGGAAAAGGATGGCGAAGCGCAGCAGCAAGGTCAGGCGCAGCAGCGGCTCGCCTTCCGGGCCCAGCTCCTGCAGGCGCTCCAGCGGAATGTTGCGGCGATGACCACGCACCAATAGTGCCAGGGCCTGCTGATCGCGGCGGGAGAAGCCGGGCAGGTCCGAGTGCTCGATCAGGTAGGCGCCGTGCTTGTGGTACTGGTAGTGGGCGATGTCCAGGCCGACGCCGTGCAGGCGCGCGGCCCAGCGCAGCAGTTCGGCATGGTTCTCGTCGGTCAGGGCCCAGGCCTCGGCGACCTGTGCCAGGGACTTCAGGGCACGCTTTTCCACCCGCTCGGCATGGCGCTGATCGACGTGGTAGCGCTCGGCCAGGGCGTTGAGGGTGCGTTCGCGGACGTCTTCGTGGCTGTGCCGGCCGATCATGTCGTAGAGCACCCCTTCGCGCAGGGCGCCTTCGGAGAGATGCATCTCCTGCAGTTCCATGGCCTTGAACAGGGCTTCGAGGATGGCCAGGCCGCCTGGCAGGATGGCGCGTCGATCCGGCTTCACGCCGTCGATGTTGAGCAGGTTGATGTCACCCTGCTTGAGCAGCTTGCGCTTGAGCCATTCGATGCCGTCCGGGGTGATCTCGCCATTGCCGCGGCCGGCGGCCTGGATCGCCAGGGCCACCGCGCGGATGGTGCCGGAGGCGCCGAGGGCCTGGTGCCAGCCCATCTCGCGCAGGCCCTGGTCGATGTTCATCAGTTCCAGGCGGGCGGCGGTATAGGCGCGGGCGTACTGGGCGGCAGTGATCTTGCCGTCGGCGAAGAATCTCTTGGTGAAGCTGACGCAGCCCATCTGCAGACTCTCGCGCTGCAGGGTCTCGAAGCGCTGACCGATGATGAATTCGGTACTGCCGCCGCCGATGTCGGTCACCAGGCGGCGTCCGGGCACATCGGGCATGGAGTGGGACACGCCCAGGTAGATGAGACGGGCCTCTTCGCGACCGGAGATGACCTCGACCGCATGGCCGAGCACGGCTTCGGCGCGCTGGATGAATTCGGCGCGGTTGCGCGCCTCGCGCAGGGCGTTGGTGCCCACCACCCGCACGGCGCCGCGCGGCATGCCGGCGATCAGCTGGGCGAAGCGGCGCAGGCAGTCCAGGCCCCGCTGGATGGCCTCTTCGCTGAGCAGGCGCGACTCGTCCAGACCGGCGGCCAGCTGGATCTTTTCGCCCAACCGCTCAAGGATGCGGATTTCCCCGTGGGAGTGGCGCGCCCGGACGATGTGAAAGCTGTTCGAGCCCAGGTCGATCGCGGCGATCAGTTCGTGGGGTTCGGCTGGCGAAGGCTGCATCTGGAGGCTCTCGGCGATAAACCGCGCCATCGTGCCAGCTAGCCGGTGGCGGCTTCAAGCGCACAGCGGTTACGGTTGCGCAAAGTGGCAGGAAAAATAGGGTTTTTCCGCCTCAGGAGGCCACCTGACCGATGAACTGGGCCAGTTCCGGCGTCTGCGGATGGGCGAACAGCTCCTGGGGATGACCGCTTTCGTGCACCTTGCCCTGGTGCATGAACACCAGCTTGTCGCCGACCTCGCGGGCGAATCTCATCTCGTGGGTGACCATGATCAGCGTCATCCCCTCGCGGGCCAGTTGCTTGACCACCATCAGCACCTCGTTGACCAGTTCCGGGTCCAGCGCCGAGGTGATCTCGTCGCAGAGCAACACCTTGGGCGACATGGCCAGGGCGCGGGCGATCGCCACCCGCTGCTGCTGGCCGCCGGAGAGGCGATCCGGATAGCTGTCGAATTTCTCCGCCAGGCCGACCCGTTCGAGCATCTGCCGCGCCAGGGCGCGGGCTTCGTCCTTGCTGGTCTTCTTGACCACCTGGGGCGCCAGCATCACGTTCTCGCCCACGGTCAGGTGCGGGAAGAGGTTGAATTGCTGGAAAACCATGCCGACCTTCTGCCGCAGCGACCTCAGATTGACCCGGGCCGCGTCCAGGTATTCGCCATCCACCTCGATGACGCCGTCGTTGATGGATTCCAGGCCGTTCAGGGTGCGCAGCAGGGTGCTCTTGCCCGAGCCGCTCTTGCCGATGATGGCCACCACCTGGCCTTCCTCGACGGTCAGGTCGATGCCCTTGAGCACATGGTGGTTGCCATAGTGTTTGTGCAGGGCGGTCACTCTAAGCAGCGGCATGCAGTCTCCTTTCCAGCCAGCGGGCGGCCAGCGACAGCGGATAACAGAGGATGAAATAGCCCAGGGCCGCGAGGCCGTAGACGGTGAAGGGCTGGAAGGTCGCATTGGCGAGCATGCCGCCGATCTTGGTCAGTTCGGTGAAGCCGATGATGGAGGTCACCGCGGTGCCCTTGACCACCTGCACCGAGAAGCCCACGGTGGGCGCCACGGCGATGCGCAGTGCCTGGGGCAGGATCACGTGGCGCAACTGCTCGAAGCGGGTCAGCGCCAGGCTTTCCGAGGCTTCCCACTGGCCATGGGGAATGGCGTCGACGCAGCCCCGCCAGATCTCGGCGAGATAGGCGCTGGTGAACAGCATCAGGGCCAGGCCGGCGGCCAGCCAGGCGGGGACTTCCAGGCCCAGCAGCGACAGGCCGAAGAAGGTCAGGAACAGCTGCATCAGCAGCGGGGTGCCCTGGAACAGCTCGATGTAGCCGCGCGCCAGCAGGCGGAGCGGCCGGAGCGTCGAGTTGCGTGCCAGCAGCACCAGCACGCTGGCCAGGCCGCCGAAGAGGAAGGCCGCCAGCGACAGCAGCAGCGTCAGGCCGAGACCGCTGGCCAGGCTGCGCAGGATGTCGGCGAGAGTGAAGTCCATCAGCGCCTCCTGACGATGAAAAAGACGCCCAGCCAGTGCAGCGCCTGGCGCACGCCGATGGCCATGAGCAGATAGATGAGGGTGGTCAGCAGATAGGTTTCGAAGGCGCGGAAATTGCGCGACTGGATGAAGTTGGCGGCAAAGGTCAGCTCTTCGGTGGAGATCTGCGAGCAGACCGCCGAGCCCAGCATCACGATCACCACCTGGCTCGACAGCGCCGGCCAGACCTTGGCCAGCGCCGGGCGCAGGATCACGTAGCGCAGGGTTTCGAAGCGGGTCATGGCCAGGGCCGCCGCCGCTTCCAGCTGGCCGCGCGGGATCGCCTGGATGCCGGCGCGGATGATCTCGGTGGAGTAGGCACCGAGGTTGATGACCATGGCCAGCACCGCCGCCTGGCCGGCTTCGATCCGCACCCCGATGGAGGGCAGGCCGAAGAAGATGAAGAATAGCTGGATCAGGAAGGGCGTGTTGCGGATCAGTTCGACATAGACCCCGAAGGCCTGGGCGAAGGGTTTCAGGCGCCAGGCGCGGCAGGTGGCGCCGACGATGCCGATGAGGATGCCGAAGAAGCCACCGATCACCGTCAGCTCAAGGGTGTAGAGCGCTCCCTTGAGCAGCAGGTCGCTCTGCGCGAGCACAGGCTGGAAGTCGAACTGATACGCCATGGCGCGTCGATCCTCAGAGAGTGGCCGGCAGGGGATCGCCCAGCCATTTTTCGGAGTTCTTACTCAGAGTGCCGTCGGCGCGGGCCGCGTCGAGAATGGCGTCGACCTTGGCCTTGAGCGCCGGCTCGTTCTTGTTGATGCCCACGTACACCGGCGAATCCTTGAGCTTGACCTTGAGCACCGGCTCCTTGGCCGGATTGCGCGCACCGATCACCTTCATCACCACGCTGCCGCTGGCGATCAGCTCGGACTGCCCGGCCAGGTAGGCGGCGATGGTGGAGTTGTTGTCTTCGAAGCGCTTGATCACGCTGTCCTTCGGCGCCACGTCGGTGAGCGCCAGGTCTTCGATGGAGCCGCGGGTCACCGAGATCACCTTGCCGGCCAGCTGCTCGGGCGTGCTGATGGCGGCATCCTTGGGACCGAAGACGCCGAGATAGAAGGGCGCATAGGGCTTGCTGAAGTCGATGACCTTTTCGCGGTCGGGATTCTTGCCCAGGCTGGAGATGACCAGGTCGACCTTGCCGGTGGTCAGGAAGGGAATGCGGTTGGTGCTGTTGACCGGGGTGACTTCCAGCTTCACGTTCAGCTTGTCCGCCATCAGTTGCGCGGTGTCGATGTCCAGGCCGCGCGGCTTGAGATCCGGGCCGATCGAGCCGAAGGGCGGGAAGTCCTGCGGCACGGCGACCTTGAGCACGCCGCGCTGCTGGATGTCGGCCAGCTGATCGGCTTGGGCGGAGGTGTGCAGGGCGGTCAGGCCCAGGGCGAGCAGGGAGAGGGCGGTCCAGCGCTTGAGCATGACGAGACTCCGAAAGCAGGAAGGGATGGCTCTGCCCAGTGCATTTCATGTGCCAGTCCCCTGCCAGACGGGTGCAAGGGCCGTCTGGCCTGAGGATTGGTCTTACTGGTCTGAACAGTTGTCCCGCTCAGCACCCTGAACTTCCGCTTGCCGTGAGCCGCTTTGGTGCGCGGCTATGGCGGCGTGCTCTGCCTTGGGGCTGCACTTGAAGTCGCTGGAAATTGGGCATAAAAGGCAAGCTTCCGGACTGACTGGCCTGACCACGCCATGCCCCTCGCTGCCACCCGTGCCGTACCCCAATATGCCGTCGACGCCATTCGCCGGCTGATCGAGACCGAAGGCTATGCCCCCGGCGCGGCCCTGCCCGCGCAGCGCGAGCTGGCCGAGCGGCTGGGGGTGAGTCGCGCCTCCCTGCGCGAGGCGCTGTCCACCCTCAGTGCCCTGGGCCTGGTCAGCGTCCAGCCTGGGCGCGGGGTCTATGTGCAGGAGGCGACGGGCGCGCCGGATGGGCACTGGCCCTTCGCCGGCGAGGTCGCCGCCGCCCATGTCTTCCAGTTGAGATTCGCCCTGGAGGGCTTCGCGGCTGGCCTCGCCGCCGTCACCCTGGGCCCCGCCGACCTGGATCGCCTGGAGGTCAATCTCGCCGCCCTGCACCGGGCGCTGCGGGCCAACGAGCTGGAAGAGGCCGCCGTGCTGGATTTCGATTTCCATCGCCAACTGCTGCTGGCCGCGGACAATCCGGCCATGCTCGCGGTGATCACCAGCAGCCCCGAGCGTTTCCACGAAAGCCAGAAACTGCCCTTCGTGCGCCCCGAGCGGGCCTTGGAAACCTGGCAGGAACACCGGCGGATCCTCAGGGCGCTGAGCCGCCGCTCGCCCGCGGCCGCGCAAAAGGCCATGCGCGAACATATCCGCAATGCGGCGCTGCGCAGCGGAACCCCTTTCCCGGTACCTGCGGTCTAACATCAATGCCGGTCATAGCCACCATCAATGTTCGAATGCTTTCGAAGTGACGGCAGCAGGGCTATCATGGCCGTACTTCAAGTCGCACCCGAATTCGGAGAGAGTCAATGAGCGAATACATCACCAACGTCAGCGACGCCAGCTTCGAGCAGGACGTGCTGAAGTCCGACAGCCCCGTGCTGGTCGACTACTGGGCCGAATGGTGCGGTCCCTGCAAGATGATTGCCCCGGTTCTGGACGAGATCGCCAAGGACTACCAAGGCAAGCTCAAGGTCTGCAAGCTGAACATCGACGAAAACCAGGACACCCCGCCGAAGTACGGCGTGCGTGGCATCCCGACCCTGATGCTGTTCAAGAACGGCGCGGTCGAGGCCACCAAGGTCGGCGCCCTGTCCAAGTCGCAACTGGCCGCCTTCCTCGACGCCAACGTCTGAGTCAGCCAGTCGAAAGCCCCGCCATGCGGGGCTTTTTTATGCCTGGACGGCTGGACGAGCACAGGTGCAGGTGCTAGATTCCAGCCCACGACCCCATCAGCGGGCCGTCTTCTCATCTGCTGTAGCCGTCAGTTCTCCTCTTCAGAACGCATCCCGCGAAGCTAATCTCGCATCCGGCCGCTCAGCTCGAATCCCTCCTTCGCCTCTTCTCACGTCAACATACGTCTATGAATCTGACCGAACTCAAGCAAAAGCCCATCACGGAACTGTTGGAAATGGCGGATGCCGCGGGCTTGGAAAACATGGCCCGGTCCCGCAAGCAGGACATCATCTTTGCGCTGCTCAAGAAGCACGCCAAGGGTGGCGACGAGATTTCCGGGGATGGCGTGCTGGAGATCCTGCAGGACGGCTTCGGCTTCCTGCGTAGCGCCGACTCCTCCTACCTGGCCGGTCCCGACGACATCTATGTCTCTCCCAGCCAGATCCGCCGCTTCAACCTGCGCACCGGCGACACCATCATCGGCAAGATTCGTCCGCCGAAAGAGGGCGAGCGCTACTTCGCGCTGCTAAAGGTCGACACCATCAACTTCGACCGTCCGGAAAACGCCAAGAACAAGGTGCTGTTCGAGAACCTCACGCCCCTGTTCCCCAACAAGCGCCTGACCATGGAAGCCGGCAACGGCTCCACCGAAGACCTCACCGGTCGGGTCATCGACCTCTGCGCCCCCATCGGCAAGGGTCAGCGCGGTCTGATCGTCGCGCCGCCCAAGGCCGGCAAGACCATCATGCTGCAGAACATCGCGGCCAATATCACCCGCAACAATCCCGAGTGCTACCTCATTGTGCTGCTCATCGACGAGCGTCCCGAGGAAGTGACCGAGATGCAGCGTACCGTACGCGGCGAAGTGGTGGCCTCCACCTTCGACGAGCCGCCGACCCGCCACGTGCAGGTCGCCGACATGGTGATCGAGAAGGCCAAGCGCCTGGTCGAGCACAAGAAGGACGTCGTCATCCTGCTGGACTCCATCACCCGTCTGGCGCGTGCCTACAACACCGTGATCCCCAGTTCCGGCAAGGTGCTCACCGGTGGTGTCGATGCCCACGCCCTGGAGAAGCCCAAGCGCTTCTTCGGTGCCGCCCGTAACATCGAGGAAGGCGGCAGCCTGACCATCATCGCCACCGCGCTGGTGGAAACCGGCTCGAAGATGGACGAGGTGATCTACGAGGAATTCAAGGGCACCGGCAACATGGAGCTGCCCCTGGAGCGGCGCATCGCCGAGAAGCGCGTCTTCCCGGCCATCAACATCAACAAGTCCGGCACCCGCCGCGAAGAGCTGCTCACCGACGAGGAAGAGCTGTCCCGCATGTGGATCCTGCGCAAGATCCTGCATCCGATGGACGAGATCGCCGGCATCGAATTCCTCCTCGACAAGTTGCGTCAGACCAAGACCAACAACGAGTTCTTCGATTCGATGAAGCGCAGCAAGTAAGGCGCAGTCGCATGCAAAGGCCGGGAAATCCCGGCCTTTGGCGTTTCTGGGCCAGTGCTTTCTCGATGCGCGACTCAGGCGGTAGACTGCCAGACTTTCCCCAGCGCCAAGAGGCCGCATGCAATACCGAGATCTGCGTGACTTCATCCGCAGCCTGGAGCAGCGTGGTGAACTGAAGCGCGTGACCGCCCCGGTCTCGCCGATCCTCGAGATGACCGAAATCTGCGACCGGACCCTGCGCAAGCAAGGCCCGGCGCTGCTGTTCGAGAATCCCGTGGGCTTCTCCATGCCCGTGCTGGGCAACCTGTTCGGCACGCCCCAGCGCGTAGCCCTGGGCATGGGTGCCGAGGACGTCGGCGCCCTGCGCGAGATCGGCAAGCTGCTGGCCTTCCTCAAGGAGCCCGAGCCGCCCAAGGGCCTCAAGGACGCCTGGTCGAAGCTGCCGATCTACAAGAAGGTCATCAGCATGGCGCCCAAGGTCCTCAAGGACGCCCCCTGCCAGGAGGTGATCGAGGAGGGCGAGGCGGTCGATCTGGGCAAATTGCCGATCCAGCACTGCTGGCCGGGCGACGTGGCGCCGCTGATCACCTGGGGCCTGACGGTCACCCGCGGCCCCAACAAGGAGCGTCAGAACCTCGGCATCTATCGCCAGCAGGTCATCGGCCGCAACAAGCTGATCATGCGCTGGCTGAGCCATCGGGGCGGCGCCCTGGACTTCCGCGAGTGGTGCCAGAAGCATCCCGGTCAGCCCTATCCGGTGGCCGTGGCCCTGGGCGCCGATCCGGCCACCATCCTCGGCGCGGTCACGCCGGTGCCCGATACCCTGTCCGAATACGCCTTCGCCGGCCTCTTGCGCGGCAGTCGCAGCGAACTGGTCAAGTGCGTGGGCAACGACCTGCAGGTGCCGGCCAGCGCCGAGATCGTGCTGGAAGGCGTCATCCATCCGGGCGAGACCGCCCCGGAAGGGCCCTATGGCGATCACACCGGCTACTACAACGAGGTCGATACCTTCCCGGTCTTTACCGTGGAGCGCATCACCCGGCGTCGCGATCCCATCTATCACAGCACCTACACCGGGCGTCCGCCGGACGAGCCGGCCATCCTGGGCGTGGCGCTCAACGAAGTCTTCGTGCCCATCCTGCAAAAGCAGTTTCCGGAGATCGTCGACTTCTATCTGCCGCCGGAAGGCTGCTCGTACCGTATGGCGGTGGTGACCATCAAGAAGCAGTACCCCGGCCACGCCAAGCGTGTAATGCTGGGCGTCTGGTCGTTCCTGCGGCAGTTCATGTACACCAAGTTCGTGATCGTCACCGACGACGACATCAATGCCCGTGACTGGAACGACGTCATCTGGGCAGTCACCACGCGCATGGATCCCAAGCGCGACACCGTGATGATCGACAACACCCCCATCGACTACCTGGACTTCGCCTCGCCGATCTCCGGCCTGGGCTCGAAGATGGGCCTGGATGCCACCCACAAGTGGCCGGGCGAAACCACCCGCGAGTGGGGGCGGGCGATCGTCAAGGACGAAGCGGTGGTCAAACGGGTGGACGAGATGTGGTCCAGTCTCGGGATCGATTAACGGAGACGACGATGAAGGTCACCCTGCAGCCCTCGGGTGCGGTACTGGAAACCCAGCCCGGCGAAGCCATCCTGGCCGCCGCGCAGCGCCTCGGCTACAGCGGACCGCACAGCTGCCGCAACGGCAACTGCCAGCTCTGCGCCGCACTGCTGGTGGAAGGGCAGGTCAGCCAGCACGGCCAGACCGTCGATCACGGCGAGGTCTATGTCTGTGTGGCGGTGCCCCTGAGCGATTGCCTGCTGCAGTGGGACGGCGTCCTGGCGCCCGGCGAGTTGCCGGTGCGCACGCTGGCCTGCCAAGTGGTGGCGCTGGACGACGTGGGGGGCGATGTTCGCCGGGTGCGGCTGCGCGCGCCGGCCGGGCGGCCGCCGCGCTATCACGCCGGCCAGTACCTGCTGATCGGTCGTGACGATGGCAAACAGTCGGCCTTTTCCCTGGCCTCGGCGCCCCACCAGGGGCGCGAGCTGGAATTGCACGTGCTGGCGCGCGAGGCCAGCAGCCAGGCGCTGCTGGCGCAACTGGAAGGCAAGGGCATGGCCCAGGTCGAGCTGCCCTATGGGGATGCCCATCTGGCCGAGCTGCCCGATGGTCCCCTGGTGCTGATCGCCGCCGGGACCGGCATGGCGCAGATGCACAGCCTGATCGAAGACGCCCGCACCCGCGGCTTCGCCCATCCGGTGCACCTCTACTGGGGCGTGCGCACGCCGGACGACTTCTATGCCATCGAGGCCTGGGAGCAATGGGCGGAGCTGCCCAATCTCGTCCTCAACCGCGTGGTGAGCGATGCCTGTGGCTGGGAAGGGCGCTGTGGTCTGCTGCACGAGGTGGTGCGGGCGGATTTCGCCGACTTGAGCGGCCTGCACGTCTATGCCAGCGGCTCACCGGCCATGGTCTATGCCACCCTGGACGCCCTGGTGGACGCCGGCATGGACGCTCACCAGATGCGCGCCGACGTCTTCGCCTACGCGCCGCGGGGTTGATGCGGCTCGCTACGGCGCACTGGCATGGCCGCGATGGATACGTCCGTAGGGTGGAAAACCGCACAGCGTTTTCCACCTTGAGCCCCGGTGGATGAGGCTACGCCGTCATCCACGCTACGGGGATCCTTTCCAGGCTCAGCGCGCCGACTTGGCCACCATGCCGGTGTGTCTCAGAGTCATCGCCAGGAAGACGATGGCCAGGACGCAGGAGCCGATCAGCAGCATGAAGCCGCCATCCCAGCCGAAGTGGTCCACGGTGTAGCCGACCAGGGCATTGGCCGCCACCGAGCCACCCAGGTAGCCGAACAGTCCGGTAAAGCCCGCAGCGGTGCCGGCGGCCTTCTTGGGCACCAGTTCCAGCGCCTGCAGCCCGATCAGCATCACCGGGCCATAGATCAGGAAGCCGATGCAGACCAGGGCCGCCAGGTCGACGCCGGGGTTGCCTTCCGGGTTGAGCCAGTAGACCAGGGTGGCGATCATCACGCCAAGCATGAACACCACGCCGGTGGCGCCGCGGTTGCCGCGAAACAGCTTGTCCGAGAGCCAGCCGCAGAGCAGGGTGCCGGGGATGCCGGCCCACTCGTAGAAGAAGTAGGCCCAGGAGGTCTTGTCCACCGAGAAGTGCTTGGCTTCCTTGAGGTAGGTGGGGGCCCAGTCCAGCACGCCATAGCGCAGTAGATAGACGAAGACGTTGGCAAAGGCGATGTACCAGAGCAGGCGGTTCTTGAGCACGTACTCGACGAAGATCTCCTTGGTGGAGAATTCACGTTCGTGACCTTCGCTGTAGCCCTCGGGGAAGTCCTGTTTCCAGTGTTCCACCGACGGCAGGCCGCAGGATTGCGGGGTGTCTCTCATGGCGATGAAGGCGAAGGCCGCGACCGCCAGGGCCACCACGGCCGGGACATAGAAGGCGGCGTGCCAGTCGTTGAACCAGGCCAGGCCGAGCAGGAACAGCGGACCGATCAGGCCGCCGCCGACGTTGTGGGCGACGTTCCACACCGAAACCACCCCGCCACGCTCCTTCTGCGACCACCAGTGCACCATGGTGCGACCGCTGGGCGGCCAGCCCATGCCCTGGAACCAGCCGTTGAGGAACAGCAGGACGAACATGATACTGACGCTGGAGGTAGCCCAGGGCGCGAATCCGAACAGCAGCATCACCAGCGCCGACATCACCAGCCCGAAGGGCAGGAAGTAGCGCGGATTGGAGCGGTCCGAGACCAGCCCCATGAGGAATTTGGACAGGCCGTAGGCGATGGCCACCGCGGACAGCGCCACGCCCAGTTCGCCCCGGCTGTAGCCTTGCTCCACCAGGTAGGGCATGGCCAGCGAGAAGTTCTTGCGGAGCAGGTAGTAGCCGGCATAGCCGATAAAGATCCCGGCAAAGATCTGCCAGCGGAGACGGCGGTAGACGGGGTCGATGCGATCGGCGGGCAGCGGCGCGCGGTGGGCCGCGGGGGCGAAGATTCCAAGCATGGGAGCCTCGGTATTGTTATAGGTATTAATCGAAAGCGAACATTCCAGGTTCGTTTTCGAATATTACAATGATATTACAGCGGGTCCAGGCTTTTCCGCCCTGTGGCAGCGGCAGCCCGGATTCCCTCTTGATCTGCGGGGGTTGCGCGCCTAGGGTGGCGCGTCTTTGCCGCTGTTTTCGCGAGTCGTCATGCCTGCCTGGAAAGTCCTCTCCTCCCGCGCCCTGAACCTGGCCACCGCCCTGTTCGAACGCTATCCACGGCTGATCGCTCTGGCCGGCTTCATCTCGGGGATCTGCAGCTTCCTCCTGGTGGACCGACAGAAGGGCTTCGCCCCGGTGATGGCCGTGGTCATGCTGGCGAGCTGGGTCTGGCTGATGCTGGAAAACGTGCTGCGGGGCTGGGTCAGCCGCCGCTTCGGCTGGGAATTGCCGCCGCCGCTGTTGCGCTACGCCACCCAGCTGATCCACCAGGAAAGCCTGTTCTTCTGCCTGCCGTTCTTTGCCATCACCACGGCCTGGAACAGCGGCCAGGCGCTGTTCACCGGGCTGCTCGGCGCGGCCGCCCTGGTGTCCATCATCGATCCGCTCTACTACAAGGCCCTGGCACCGCGGCGCTGGGTGTTCCTCAGCTACCACACCCTGACGCTGTTCGCGGTGCTGCTCACGGCGCTGCCGATCATCCTGCACCTGACCACCACCCAGAGCTACGAACTGGCCCTGGGCGTCGCCGTGCTGCTGTCCTTTCCCAGTCTGGCGGTGGCCTTCCGGGTACGCCTCGGCTGGCGCTGGCTGGGTCTGCTGGGGCTGTGCCTGGCCATCGGCGCCTTCGGCTGGCTGGGGCGCGCCTGGGTGCCGCCGGCCACCCTGTGGCTGACCGACATGGGCATGAGCACCAACTTCGACAGCCTCAAGCGCCAGCCCGGCGATGCGGTGAAAAGCCTGAGCATCGCCCAACTGCGCGCCCAGGGGCTCTATGCCTTCACCGCCATCAATGCGCCGCGCGGTCTGAACGAGCGCATCTACCACGTCTGGCGCCATGCCGGTCAGGAGGTGGATCGGATTCCGCTGGATATCAGCGGCGGTCGCGAGGCCGGTTATCGCGCCTGGACCCACAAGCAGAACTTCCCCGGTGACGTGACCGGCCGTTGGCAGGTGCAAGTGGTGACGGACGTCGGCCAGGTGATCGGAACCCTCAGGTTCGAGGTGACCCCTTGAGCCGTGCTGGCTATGCTGCAGCCATCCACCCGCGAGGATCCAACGTGAAAGCTGTCGTTGCCATTATGTTGTCTTTCTGCCTGGCCATGAATGTCTGGGGCGAAGAGAAGAAGGAAGGGAAGGAAGGCGAGGCGCCCAAGACCGAGTTCTACAACCTGACCCCGGCGCTGGTCGGCAACTATGGCAGCGGTCCCAAGCTCAAGTACTACAAGGCCGACATCGCCCTGATGATGACCGGCAAGGAAGCCAAGGATAAGGTCGAATTCCATGAGCCGCTGCTGCGCAATCAGCTGGTGATGCTCTTCGCCCAGCAGACCGACGAGACCCTGGCGGGTGTCGAAGCCCGCGAGAAGCTGCGCCAGGAGGCCCTCAAGCAGGTGCAGAGCGTCCTGACCCAGGAGGAGGGCAAGCCCCTGGTGGAAGACCTGCTGTTCAACAACCTGATCATCCAGCCCTGAGGTCAGCGCTCAGCCGCGGGCCGCGGCGACGATCGCCGCCCATTCCGCCGCGCTGACCGGCATCACCGAGAGGCGGTTGCCCTTGCGCAGCAGGGCGAAGTCGGCGAGTGCCGGCAACTGGCGCAGGCGCGGCAGGGTCAGCACCCGCGGAAAGGCCTCGACGAAGGCAACTTGGCGCGCCGTCCAGGGGTTGTCTGAGACACTGGCCTTGGGCGCATGATAGGGACTTTCGGGATCCAGGGCGGTGGGATCCGCGAAGGCTTCGCCGACGATGCGGCCGATGCCGGCAATGCCGGGTTCGGCGCAACTCGAATGGTGAAAGAAGAACAGCTCGTCGGGCGCCATGGCGCGCAGGAAGTTGCGCGCCTGGTAGTTGCGTACCCCGTCCCAGCGCGCCTGGCCCAGGCGTTCCAGGTCGGCCAGCGAGAATTCATCGGGCTCGGATTTCAACAGCCAGCAGGCCACGGTTCGTCTCCTGACGAATGGAGGCTCGGGAGCTTCCAGGAAAGGGTCTGGTCGATTGCAAGGGGCGACCGCTTGTCGCAGAATGCCGCGCATTCCGGATGTAGTCTGATCGTACGCGCTGAGCATAACAGGGCGACGTCCTGTCCTGCCCAAAGGTGCCAGCAAGGGGGTGGCCCAGCTCGATGAAACGCAAACCTGATCTGTTGTGGGTGCTGGTCCTGATCTTTACCCTGGGTGTCGTCACCACCGGGTACACCCAGAGCTTCTGGGAACAGCGCCAGAGCCAGCAATACGCCCGCTATGCCAGCGACACTCAGCCGGCGCGGGAAGTCTCGCCCGTACGCTGAGCGTACCAGCCGTCATCGCTCACCACGGCCGCCATGGGCACGTCCCAGGCCGCCAGTGCCAGCCGCTCCACCTTCTGACATTCATGGGCACAGCCGATCAGCTGCGGGCTGTGCCATTGCCGCCGGCGCGCCAGATAGGCCAGGTTGCGATCATAGAAGCCCTTGCCCATGCCCAGGCGTCCGCCCTGGGGATCGAAACCCACCAGTGGCATCAGAATCAGGTCCAGGGCCCAGGTCGGGCGACCCAGGCGCCGATCCGGGCGCGGCTCGGCGATGCCGAACCTATTGCGCACCCAGGATTCGCCACGACCCACGCGCTGAAAGATCATCGCCGTCCGCCGCCAGCGGGACAGCACCGGCAGGTAGGTGGCCTTGCCGCGGCGCTGGGCTTCCTCGAGCAGCGGACGCGGATCGATCTCGCCATCGCTGGGCAGGTAGAAGGCGATATGCCGGGCACGGCGAAACAGCGGATGCTGCGCGAGCTGCCGATAGAGTTGGCGGGCGGCCTGGCGTTGCTGCACAGGGGTGAGGGCGCGACGTCGCTGGCGAAGGAGCTTGCGCAGCGCGGGCCTGCTGAGATCGGAGGAAGGCGGGGTGGTCATGAAGGAAATGAGCTCTCCGGAATGCCGCTGCCGGTGTAGCCCTTGAACCCTTGGTTCAAGGTGGGAGAAGTCGTAGACCTTTAGGCTTTCCGCCGTAGCGGACATGCACACCAGTCTGACGAGCAACCCCCGGGGTGTTGCTTATCGGCTCGGGGACATGACCGACTGGCGCACACACCAGAGAGTGATCTCCAGTATACGCCCCTGAGCCGGGATGCAAACCCCCACCTGTCCCCGGTCGGCGATCAGGCGGTGGTGTCGTGTTCGGTTATCAGCGCCCGGTCGACGCGATCCAGCAGATCGCGAACCCGCTCGCGGGTGCTGCTGACTTCCAGGCTGACGTCGTCCTGGCGGTGCAGCAGTTCGTGGGTGATGTTGAGAGCGGCCATCACGGCCACGCGGTCGGCGCCGATGACCTTGCCGCTGCCGCGGATCTCGCGCATCTTGCCGTCCAGGTAGCGAGCGGTGCTCTCCAGGTTGGCGCGCTCGTCAGCCGGGCAGCTGATGCGATATTCCTTTTCCAGTATCTGGACGGTCACGGTCTCGATGCTCATGAGTCCTGCTCCAAGGCTTTCAGGCGTAAAATCATCGCTTCGACCTTCGATCTGGCCAATTCGTTCTTCTCGATCAACTCGGCGCGCTCCTGGCGCCAGTTGCGCTCGCCCTGGCGCAGTTGTCGATTCTGCCGCTGCAATTCCTCGAGACGCAGGAGCAGGCGCTCCACACGGTCACCGAGGGCTTCCAGATCGGCGTCGAGGGGCGTGTCGCGAGACTCGCGCATGAGGGCTACAGCTCCAGAAGGGTGCAACGAGATTGGCCGCCGGCGGGGTCAGCGCGTAGGATAAGGCTTCATTCTAGCCAGCGCCTCACCTCGACGCCATGTCCAGCTCAGCATCCGCCTACGCCGCCTTCGCCACCCTGCTCGCCGAGGCCGCTCTGCCGGTCTCGCCCGCCGAACTCCACGGTCACCTGCTCGGGCGGGTCTGCGGGGGCGCGGGCTTCGACGAGAACGACTGGCTGGCCGCGGCCAGCGAGCTGCTCGGTGGCGCGCCGGGCGAGCGTCTGCAGGCGGCGCTCTCGGGGCTGCTGGGCATGGTGCAGCAGGAATTCGCCGGTCAGCAGGTGGCCCTGGTGCTGATGCTGCCGCCGGACGAGGTGCCGCTCGCCGAGCGCACCGCGGCCCTGGGCCAGTGGTGTCAGGGCTTCCTCGCCGGCTTCGGCCTGTCCGGCCGCACCGGCGAGGTCTCCGGCGAGGCGCGCGAGGTGCTCGAGGACCTGGCGGCCATCGCCCAGATCCAGGCGCCGGCCGAGGAAGGCGAAGAGGGCGAGAACGACTTCATGGAAGTCACCGAATACCTGCGCGTCGCGCCGCTGCTGCTCTATGGCGAATACGGCCGCGGTCCCATTCCCGAACCCGCGCCCGTGGTGCACTGAGCGGCCATGCCGCGGATCCACAAGGCCGAATTCGCCCGTCGCCGCCGCGCCCTGATGGCCGAGATCGGCCACGGCGGCATCGCCCTGCTGCCCGCCGCTCCGGTGTGCCTGCGCAATCGCGATATCGAACAACCCTATCGCCAGGACAGCGACTTCCATTACCTCACCGGCTTTCCCGAACCCGAGGCCCTGGCCGTGCTGATTCCCGGCCGGGCCCACGGTGAATACCTGCTGTTCTGTCGCGAGCGGGACGCGGAACTGGAGCGCTGGGAGGGCCGGCGCGCCGGTCAGGAAGGGGCACTGGCCGACTATGGCGCCGACGATGCCTTTCCCATCGGCGATCTGGACGACATCCTGCCTGGGCTGCTGGAGGGGCGTGAGCGGGTCTACTACGCCATGGGCGCCCATCCGGAATTCGAGCGGCAACTGCTCAACTGGATCGAACTGATCCGCGCCAAGGCCGACCAGGGCGCCTCGCCGCCGCGGGAGCTGCTGGCGCTGGATACCCTGTTGCACGACAGCCGGCTGTACAAGTCGGCCGCCGAGGTGCGTCTGCTCAAGGCCGCCGCCGAGCTGACCTGCGCCGCCCACCTGCGCGCTATCCAGGCCTGCCGACCGGGGCTGCGCGAGTATCACCTGGAGGCGGAGCTGGACTACTGCTTCCGCCAGGGCGGTGCCCGGCTGGCGGCCTATGGCTCCATCGTCGCCGCCGGGGCCAATGCCTGCGTCATGCACTACCAGGCCAACGATGCCCCTCTGCGCGACGGCGACCTGGTGCTGATCGATGCCGGGTGCGAGCTGGAGTGCTATGCCAGCGACGTGACCCGCACCTTTCCGGTGAATGGCCGCTTCTCGCCGGAGCAGCGGCAGCTGTACGACATCGTGCTGGCCGCCAACCAGGCCGCCATCGCCTGCGTGGCGCCCGGACGGCACTGGAACGAACCTCACGAAGCCACGGTCAGGGTGATCACCGAGGGGCTGCTCGCCCTGGGTCTGCTGCAGGGCGAACTGGATGCGCTGATCGAGGCCGGCGCCTGTCGTGAGTTCTACATGCACCGCGCCGGACACTGGCTGGGGCTGGATGTCCACGACGTCGGCGAATACCGCATCGGCGATCAGTGGCGGATGCTGGAGCCGGGCATGGTGCTGACCGTGGAGCCCGGACTCTACATCCCGGTGGAGGCCGAGGTGCCGCGCAAATGGCGCGGCCTGGGCATCCGCATCGAAGACGAGGTGCTGGTGACGCGCAGTGGTTGCGAGGTGCTGACCGCCGGCCTGCCCAAGGCGGCCGCGGAGATCGAAGGCTTGATGGCGGCCGCGCGCGACCGCCGGGAGAACGCTCATGCAACGTCCTGATATCGCCATCATCGGTGGCGGCCTGGTGGGCGCCAGTCTGGCCCTGGCCCTGCAGGCCGGCGCCAAGGCGCGCGGCTGGCGCATCCTGCTGGTGGAGCCCTTCGCCCCCGGCGACACCTATCAGCCCAGCTACGATGCCCGCTCCTCGGCGCTCTCCTACGGCTCGCGGCTGATCTACCAGCGCCTCGGCGTCTGGGACGCCCTGGCCGAGCATGCCGAGGCGATCCGCGAGATCCAGGTCTCCGACCAGGGCCGCTTCGGCGTGACCCAGCTGCTCGCCCGCGACGAGAACCTGCCAGCGCTGGGCTATGTGGTGGAGAACGCCTGGATCGGCCAGGTGCTCTGGCAGGCGCTGGATCGCGAGGTGGTGGAATGGCGCTGCCCGGCCGAGGTACGCACGCTCACCGCCGTTGCCGACGGCTATCGCCTGGAGCTGGAGGATGGCGACATCCTCGAATGCGGCCTGGCGGTACTGGCCGACGGCGGCCGCTCGGCGCTGCGCGAGTCCCTCGGCATCGAGGTGCGGCGGACGGTCTATGAGCAGACCGCGCTGATCGCCAACGTCTCGACCAATCTCGGCCATGGCGGGCGCGCCTTCGAGCGCTTCACGCCCCACGGCCCCCTGGCGCTGCTGCCCCTGCCGGGCCAGCGCAGCGCCCTGGTCTGGACCCAGCCGGACGGCGAGGCCCTGCGACTGCAACAGGCGCCCGCTGCCGTCTTTCTCGCCGAATTGCAGCAGGCGGTGGGCTATCGCCTCGGCAGCTTCACCCAGGTCGGCACCCGCCACGCCTATCCGCTGACCCTGCTGGAAGCCAACGAACAGGTCCGCCCGCACCTGGTGGTCCTGGGCAATGCCGCCCACAGCCTGCACCCCATCGCCGGCCAGGGCTTCAACCTGTCCCTGCGCGATGTCGACAGCCTGGCCGAGTGCCTGCTGGAGAGCGCCGCGGCGCCTGGCGACTTCGCCACCCTGCAGGACTATCTGCAGCGCCAGCGTTTGGACCAGCAGCTGACCATCGGCTTTTCCGATCGCATCACCCGGCTGTTTTCCAACAGCCGGCCCTGGCTCAGTGCCGGGCGCAACCTAGGCCTGGTCGGCCTGGAGCTGTGCCCGCCGGCCAAGAGTGCCTTCGCCCGCCAGGCCATGGGCCTGGGTACCCGTCCCTGACCTGCGAGGAGAAACGAGCATGCTGACCCATGCGGATCTGGTGATCGTCGGTGCCGGCATGGTCGGCAGCGCCCTGGCCCTGGCCCTGGCCGACAGCGGCCTGTCGGTGGTGCTGCTCGACCGCGGCCCGCTCACCCCCGGCGCGGTCGAGAGCGACCTGCCCTTCGAACCCCGGGTCAGCGCCCTGTCGCTGGCCAGCCAGCGCATCCTGCAGCGCCTCGGCGCCTGGGACGGCATCCTCGCGCGGCGCGTCAGTCCCTACCAGGCGATGCACGTCTGGGACGGCTCCGGCACCGGCGCCGTGCATTTCGATGCCGCCAGCGTGCACGCCGAGGTGCTCGGCCACATCGTCGAGAATCGCGTGGTGCAGGATGCCCTGCTCGAACGCCTGGCCGAGGCCAACGTCCTGCTCCTGCCCGAGGCGCGCCTGGAATTGCTGCGCCGCTCCGGCGATCAGTGGCTGGTGCAACTGGCCGGCGATCGCCAGATCCGCGCGCCCCTGGTAGTGGCTGCCGATGGCGCCACCTCCGCCGTGCGCCGTCTGGCCGGGCTGGAAACCCGCGAATGGGACTATCTGCACCATGCCATCGTCACCAGTGTGCGCTGCGCCGAATCGCACCAGCGCACCGCCTGGCAAAGATTCACCGACGACGGCCCGCTGGCCTTCCTGCCGCTGGACCGCGGTGGCGACACCCGCTGGTGCTCCATCGTCTGGTCCTGCACGCCCAAGCAGGGCGAGCGGCTGATGGCCCTGGACGACGCGGCCTTCTGCCAGGCCCTGGGCGAGGCCTTCGAGCAGCGCCTGGGCAAGGTGGAGTGCAGCGACACACGGCTGTGCATCCCGCTGCGCCAGCGCCATGCCAAGCGCTATGTGGAACCCGGTCTGGCCCTGATCGGCGATGCCGCCCACGTCATCCACCCGCTGGCCGGGCAGGGCGTCAACCTGGGCTTTCTCGACGCCGCGGTGCTGGCCGAGGAACTGCGCCATGCCCAGGCGCGCGGCGAATCCATCGCCGAGCAGCGGGTGCTGGAGCGCTACGAGCGCCGCCGCATGCCGCACAACCTGGCGATGATGGCGGCGATGGAAGGCTTCCAGCGGCTGTTCCAGGACGACCGCCTGCCGCTGCGCTGGCTGCGCAACGCCGCGCTCAAGCAGGTCGATCGCCATTTCGAAGCCAAGGCCCTGTTCGTGCGCCGCGCCCTGGGCCTGTCCGGCGATGTGCCGGAATTGGCCAAGGTAGTGGCCTAGCAGCCTCAGGCGTCGCCCAGGTCTCCGGCCAGCTCCAGCACCTGCTGCCGCCAGGTGGCCTCGCGGGGCAGGGCGAGAAAGTGCGGATTGAGAAAGGACTCGCGCATCTCGTAGGTGAGGGGCTGGCCGTCCAGGGTCAGGACCTCGCCGCCAGCGCCTTCCAGCACGCCCTGGGCGGCGGCGGTGTCCCACTGGGAGGTGGGGGCGAGCCGGGGATAGAAGTCGGCCAGGCCTTCGGCCAGGAGGCAGAACTTGAGCGAGCTGCCGACGCTGACCAGCTTGGGTTCGCCCAGGGTGGTGCCCAGTTCTTCCAGCAGCCGCTGCTGGGCCGGACTGCCGTGACGGCGACTGGCGACCACGGTGAAGGCTTCTTCCGGTTGGGTGCGCACGCCGATCTCGACGCCGTCCTCGCCCTGGATACGGAAGGCGCCCAGTTCGCGGCCGCCGCTAAAGCAGACGTCCCGGGTAGGGATGCCGACCACGCCAAAGATCACCTGGCCGCGCTCGACCAGGGCCACGTTGACGGTGAATTCCTCGCTGCCGTCGATGAATTCCTTGGTGCCGTCCAGGGGGTCGACCACCCACCAGACGTCCCAGGCGCTGCGCGCCGCGAAGGGGATGTCACAGGCTTCTTCCGACAGCACCGGCACGTCCGGGGTCAGGCGCGCCAGGCCTTCGGCCAGCACCCGGTGGGCGGCGAGGTCGGCTGCGGTCACCGGCGAGTCGTCGCTCTTCTGCCGCACCGCCACGCCCTGGCGCCAATGGGGCAGGATGGCCGCGCCGGCCTGGCGCACCAGGTCGACGACGTTGAGCACCAGCGGAGCGGTAATGGAAACGGGCGCCATCATGCCGGCAGTTCTCCGCGTTGGGTGAGCAGGTCGCGCACCAGGTAGAGGGCGGCCAGGGCGCGGCCTTCGGAAAAGCGCGGATTCTGCACCAGCTGCGACAGTTCGCGCAGGTCGACGCTGCTGACTTCCAGGGGCTCGGGTTCGTCGCCCGGCAGGCGCTCGGGATAGAGGTCGCGGGCCAGCACCACGTGGATGCGCTGACTCATGTAGCCCGGGCTCAGCGACAGGGCGGTGAGGTATTCCAGTTGGCGCGCGCCAAAGCCGGCTTCTTCCTTGAGTTCGCGATTGGCGGCGTCGAGGATCTCCTCGCCCGGCTCCACCAGGCCCTTGGGCAGCGACAGCTCGTAGTCTTCCACGCCGCCGCAGTATTCCTCGATGAGCAGGGCGTGGGTGGCATTTTGCAGCGCCACCACCATCACCGCGCCATGACCGGTGCCCTTGTTGGCCAGGCGCTCATAGGTGCGTTCCTCGCCGTTGGCGAAGCGCAACTGCATCTCCTCGACGGTGAACAGGCGGCTCTTGGCCACGATCTGTCGGGCGAGAACAGTGGGTTTCTGGCGCATGGACGGCTCCTGGGCTGGGCGGACGGGTATGATAACCCGCCTGTTACATGATCCGGAGTCACCATGACCCCTCTCGACTGGAGCCGTATCGATACCGTGTTGCTGGACATGGACGGCACCCTGCTCGATCTGCATTTCGACAACCATTTCTGGCTGGAGTACCTGCCGCAGCGCTATGCCGAGCGCCACGGCCAGTCCCTGGCGCTGGCCAAGGCCGAGCTGGAGCCGCTGTTTCTCAGTCACCAGGGCAAGCTGACCTGGTACTGCCTGGACTTCTGGAGCGCCGAGCTGGGCTTTTCCATGCGCGAACTCAAGGAGGAGATCGCCCACCTGATCGCCCTGCGGCCGGACGCCGACACCTTTCTAGCCGCCCTGCAACGCGCCGGCAAGCGGGTGGCGCTAATCACCAACGCCCACCGCGATTCCCTGTCGCTGAAGCTGGAGCGCATCGAGCTGGCGCCCTATTTCGACCGGCTGATCAGCTCCCACGACTACGGCTTCCCCAAGGAAGAACAGCAGTTCTGGCACGCCCTGCAGGCCGACTTCGCCTTCGATCCGGCGCGTACCCTGTTCATCGACGATAACCTGCCGATCCTGCGCAGCGCCCGCGACTATGGCGTCGCCCACCTGCTGGCGATCCACGAGCCGGACAGCCGGCGCGGTCCCAAGGACAGCGAGGAGTTCGAGGCGGTGCGGGATTATCGCGAGCTGCTGCCGCAGTGAGGATTGCCACCGTCCTGGCGACCCTCACCCCGGCCCTCTCCCGGGGGGAGAGGGGTCAGAGCGCCCGGAGGTAATCAGTGGATATCAAGCAACTGCGTTTTCTCATCGCCCTGGACGAGACGCGTCACTTCGGCCAGGCGGCGGCGCGCTGCCACGTCACCCAGCCGACCCTGTCCATGCGCCTGCGTGGCCTGGAAGACGAGCTGGGCGTGGAGCTGGTGCGTCGCGGGCAGCGCTTCGAGGGATTCACCGAGGCGGGGCAGCGCATCCTCGCCTGGGCGCGCACCCTGATGGCCGCCCATGACGGTCTCTATGCCGAGGCCCAGGCCTTCCAGGGGCAACTGGTGGGCACCCTGAGGGTCGGCCTGGTGCCGCTGGCCAGCTTCGATCCCATGCCGCTGCTGCAGCACCTGCGCCTGCTGCACCCCAAGCTGCATTTCCAGCTGCAGGTGCTCAGCACCGAGCGCATCCTCGAAGCCGTGGCCAGCAATCGCCTGGAGCTGGGCATCTCCTACCTGGAACACCTCGATCCGGCGCGCTTCGACAGCCTGACCCTGACCGAGACGCGAATGGGCCTGCTCTATGACGAGCGCCATTTCAGCTTCGACCAGGCCGCGCTGGATTGGCAGGCGGTGGCCGGCTTGCCGCTCGGCCTGCTCACCGGCGCCATGCATTTTCGCCAGTCGGTGGATCATGGCTTTCGCAGCCTGGGGCTGACGCCACAGCCGGTGCTGGAGACCGACGCCGTCTATCTGCTCTTGCAGGCGGTCAATGCCGGTCTCTGCTGCGCCGTGGTGCCCCTGGCCGGCGGTTTCGATCGGCTCACCCCCCATGCGCGGCTGATCCCCATCGCCACGGCCCGCACCCTGGCGCCCCTGGGGCTGCTCATTCGTCGGACCGAACCCCGACTGGCGGTCGCCGATGCCTGTTTCCAGGCGGTCAAGGCGCTCTATGCCGAGAGTGATAGATAGCGTTTATCAAGGCATCGGTCATAGCGATTAGACGCCCCGGGATGTGCTGGTTAATCTTTGATCTGTGTCAAACCGCCGCAGGTCGTTTTCGCCCATGTCCCAGGATTTGCCGGACCTCGTTGCCGCGCCCCCCGCCGGCTATGCCTTCGCCGAGCTGGAACAGCCTGCTGTGCGCGGCGAACAGCCGCTGGCCGAGGAGGTGGCGCTGGCCATCGCCTACAACGGCATCAGCCATGCGGTGATGATGGCGACGCCGGCCGACGTCGAAGACTACGTGGTCGGTTTCAGCCTCAGCGCCGGCATCGTCGATGCCATCGACGACATCTATGGCATCCAGGTGCGGCGCGTCGGCGAAGCCCTCAATGTCGACGTCGAGATCAGCAGCCGTACTTTCTGGGCGCTCAAGCAGCAGCGCCGCCAGCTGGCCGGCACCAGTGGCTGCGGCCTGTGCGGGGTCGAGGCCCTGGAACAGGCGCTGCCGCAGCTGGATCGCCTGCGCAAGGTGCCGCTGCCACCGGCCGCCCACCTGCACGACCTACGCCAGCGCATCGATGCCGCCCAGGACCTGGGCCAGCGCAGCGGCGCGGTGCATGCCGCGCTGTTCATCGACGGCCAGGGCGAACTGACCCTGTGCCGCGAGGACATCGGTCGCCACAACGCCCTGGACAAGCTGATCGGCGCCCTGTTGCGCCAGCGCCAGCCGGTGCGCGAGGGCTGCGTGGTGGTCACCAGCCGTTGCAGCCTCGAACTCATCCACAAGGCGGTGCGGGCCGGACTCGCCACCCTCATCACTCTGTCGGCGCCCACCGGGCTGGCCGTGGAGTGGGCGCGCCGTCATCGTCTCAATCTGATCCATCTGCCACACCGGTCGCCGCCGCGGGTCTATGCCCCGGCGCCGGTGGCCCCTTGATCCCACGGGAATCGCCATGAACAAACCTCAGCAGTCCTTCAAACCCTATCAAGGCCCCGCCGCCGGCTGGGGCGCCCTGAAGAGCGTGGTGCACTTCTGGCTCGACAGCGGCAACGCCTTCAAGAATCTGCGGACCCTGCTCAAGACCAACCAGGACCATGGCTTCGACTGCCCCGGCTGCGCCTGGGGCGAGGCGCCGGAAAACGGCCTGGTGAAGTTCTGCGAGAACGGCGCCAAGGCGGTCAACTGGGAAGCCACCAAGCGCCGCGTCGATGCCGCCTTCTTCGCTCGCCACAGCGTGACCTCGCTGCTGGAGCAGAGCGACTACTGGCTCGAATACCAGGGCCGGCTGACCGAGCCGCTGCGCTATGACGCGGCCACCGATCGCTATATGCCCATCGCCTGGGACGCCGCCTTCGCGCTGATCGCCAAGGAGCTCAAGGCCCTGGCCAGTCCCGACGAAGCCGAGTTCTACACCTCGGGGCGCGCCAGCAACGAGGCGGCCTTCCTCTATCAGCTGTTCGTGCGCGCCTATGGCACCAACAACTTCCCCGATTGCTCGAACATGTGCCACGAGGCCAGCGGCGTCGGCCTGGGCCGCAGCATCGGCGTCGGCAAGGGCACCGTGACCTATCACGACCTGGACGAGGCGGATGCCATCTTCGTCATCGGCCAGAACCCCGGCACCAACCACCCGCGCATGATCGAGACCCTGCGCAACGCGGTGAAGCGCGGTGCCCAGGTGGTCTGCTTCAACCCGCTCAAGGAGCGGGGCCTGGAGCGCTTCCAGCACCCGCAAAGTCCGCTGGAGATGCTCACCAACGACTCGCGGCCGACCAACACCGCCTACTTCCGTCCGGCCCTGGGCGGCGACATGGCGGCGCTGCGCGGCATCGCCAAGTACCTCCTGCAGTGGGAGCGCGAAGCCGCTGCCAAGGGCGCCAAGCGGGTCTTCGACCACGATTTCATCGCCGCCCACACCCTGGGCATGGACGACTACCTGGCCCAGGTCGACGCCACCTCCTGGGAGCTGATCGAGCGCCAGTCGGGCTTGTCGCTGCACGAGATCGAGCAGGCCGCGCGCATGTATGCCCGCGCCGAGAAGGTCATCATCTGCTGGGCCATGGGCATCACCCAGCACCGCCACTCGGTGGCCACGGTGCAGGAGATCGCCAACCTGCAGTTGCTCTGCGGCCACATCGGCCGGCCCGGCGCCGGCCTCTGCCCGGTGCGCGGCCACAGCAACGTCCAGGGCGACCGCACCATGGGCATCGACGAGAAGGCCCCGGCCTGGCTCAGCGACGCCCTGGCCAGGCGCTTCGCCTTCGAGCCGCCACGCAATCGTGGTCACAACACCGTGGAGGCCATCGCCGCCATGGAGCAGGGCAAGGCCAAGGTGTTCATCGGCCTCGGCGGCAACTTCGCCCAGGCCACCCCGGACACCCCGCGCACCCACAGGGCACTGCGCCAGTGCGACCTGACCGTGCATATCGCCACCAAGCTCAACCGCAGCCACCTGGTGACCGGTCGCCAGGCGCTGATCCTGCCCTGCCTGGGCCGCACCGAGATGGACGTGCAGAAGGGCGGCAAGCAGGCGATCACCGTGGAAGACAGCTTCAGCATGGTGCACGCCTCGGCCGGTATCCTGCGGCCGCTGTCGTCGCAGATGAAGTCCGAGCCGGCCATCGTCGCCGGCCTGGCCAAGGCCACCCTGGGCAACCATCCGGTGGACTGGGACTGGCTGATCGAGGATTACGACCGCATCCGCGACCTGATCGCCGACGTCATTCCCGGCTTCCAGGACTTCAACGCGCGTCTCGCCGCACCCGGCGGCTTCTACCTGGGCAACAAGGCCGGACGCCGGGAGTGGAACACCCCCACCGGCAAGGCCAACTTCGCGGCCAATGCGCTGTTGCATGACCTCTTGCCGGACGCGGTCCGCCGCCAGGGCATCAAGCCCGACCTGATCCTGCAGACCATGAGATCCCACGACCAGTACAACACCACCATCTACAGCCTCGACGACCGCTATCGCGGCGTGAAGGGCCAGCGCGACGTGGTCTTCGTCAACCAGGCCGATCTGGATCGCCTGGGCGTGGCCGCCGGCGAGAAGGTGGATCTGGTCGCCCTGTGGGACGACGGCCTCGAACGCCGGGTCCGCGGCTTCACTGCGCTGCCGTTCGACATCCCGGTCGGCCAGGCAGCCGGCTACTACCCGGAGACCAATCCGCTGGTGCCCCTGGAAAGCTACGGCGAGGGCAGCTTCACGCCCACCTCCAAGTTCGTCGCCATCAAGGTCGAGAAGGCCAGCGCCGGCAACCGCATCGCCTCGGTGGCCTGACGCTCTCCCGGAAACGAAAAAAGCCGTCGTTAAGACGGCTTTTTTCATGGCGCTGCGCTGATCACTGCAGGGTGAAGAGGACCTTTACCTTGTCGGTGACCGCGGCCTTGTCCACGTAGCCGATGGCGTCGGCCTCGCCGGCCACCTGGGCGACCACGGCGGCGTCGCCGGCCACGCTGGGCAGCGGTTGGCCCTTGCCGGTGAACACCAGACCCGACCAGTAGGACTTCAGCTGGGCTTCGTTCTTGTTGGCGACCTTGGCATAGAAGGTTTCCTTGGTGGCCGACCAGTCCTTCTGGTCGACGCCCTTCAGCGACTTGTCCTTGCCGAGGAAGATGTTGGCCACTTCCTCCTGGCCAGGCGTCTTGGTGGCGGCCGGATTGACGATCACGGCGACTTCGGCGTGGACCAGGCTGGCGCTGAACAGCAGGGCGGCGCCGGTGAGCAGGCGGAGAGAACTCATGGGCGGATTCCTTAGAAGATGAAGTCGAGGCCGATGCTGATGATGTCGCCGTCGAAGTTGCGGGCCGGCGCGCCGAAGCGGCCGCCACTGCGGTCGTAGACGGCATTGGCGATGCTCTCGTTGTCGGTCTTGACGAAGGTGCCGTTGTAGCCGCCGGTGGTGTCGACGCGCTTGTATTCGCTCTTGAGCACCAGGCTGGGGGTGATGTTGTAGTTCAGGCCGTAGGTCCAGGAGCTCTGGCGGCCGGCGCGTTCCTCGTCCAGCTGGGCGTAGGTCACATGGGCCAGGAAGTCACCGAAGCGGCGACCGGCCATCAGGTAGAAGGCGTTGCTGCTGCCCTGGTTGTCACCCTCGATGACGCGGCGAGTCCATTCGTTGCTGGTCAGCCAGGTGCCGTTGTCGTACTGGTAGCCGAGCGAGGTGAACTTGCCCTTCTGGTCGTCCAGGGTCAGCAACGGATAGTGCAGGTCGATGCTGGACTCGGTGTAGGCCAGGCGCACGGTGCCGTAATCGTTGGTCGCCAGGCTGACGTTGGCGGCGGCGATGCGCTTGTAGTCGATGTCGTAGAGGTCGTCGTTGACGAAGTAGTTGCGATTGACCGCCTGGCCCCCGCTCACCTGGAGGTTCAGGGTGCCGAAGGCGACCGGCAGACTCCAAAGGGCATCGGCGCCTTCGTAGTTGGAGACCTGCACCTGGCTGTAGACCTCGTCGGGCAGGCGCAGCCAGGGGTAGGTGATACCCACGTCCAGGGTCTCGGAATACATGAACACCGGCGTACGCAGGCGGCCGGCGCGGAAGGTCAGGTTGTCGGTGGAGTGGAAGGCCAGGTAGGCCCATTCCAGGTTGGCCTTCCACTGGTCCTGCTCGGCCTTGGCGGTGACCTGCACGGTGGCGTCCAGCTTGTCGGTCAGGCCGTACTGGAACTGGCCGCCCAGCTTGCTCAGCTGATCGCCGCGCCAGTGGTCGTTGGTCTGGCCATTGATGCCGAAGCTGCGGCCGTCGTCTTCGCCGCCCAGGTGGGTGATGCCGGCGGTGCCGAAGCCGTTGAAGCGATAGTCACCCTGATCGAGGGCGAGCGCGGATCCCGCGCAGGTGAGGGCCGCGCCGAAGGCGAGCAGACGTGCAAAAGCCATGGAAGTGCTCCTAGAGGTTTCTCGGTATAGGGAAAGGCGGTAGAGGGATAGCTAGATGCGGAAGCGCGAGGTCGCCTGCCGGAGATCGGTGTCGACCACCACCAGCTGCTCGCCCATGCGGGCGGTGGCGGTGGTGCTGTCCGCGCTGGACTGGGTATCGCTCTGCAGGCGGCGGGTGTCGCTGCTGATCGAATCGGAAAGGCTCAGCTGCTCGCCGGTGAGCAGGGCGATCTGAGCGTTGTAGTCATTGATGCGCGCCACGGCCTGGGCGATGCCTTCGAGCATGGCAGTGGCGGCCTGGGAGCTGCTGGCGCTGACCTGCGCCTGGGTATGGCTGCCCTGCATGGCCTGCAGCACGCGCTGGGCGTTGCCCTGCAGGCGTTCGATGATCTGCTGGATCTCGGCGGTGGAGCGCGCGGTCTTCTGCGCCAGATTGCGCACCTCGTCGGCCACCACGGCAAAGCCGCGGCCCTGTTCACCGGCGCGCGCGGCCTCGATGGCGGCGTTGAGCGCCAGCAGATTGGTCTGCTCGGCGATGGATTTGATCACGTCCAGCACCAGCCCGACCTGGCGGGTTTCCTGTTCCAGCTGCTGCATGGACTCGGCCGACTGGCGCACGCTGTCGTCCAGTTCGCCCATGTTGCGCGACAGCTGGCCGATGCTGGTACGGGCAGCGGCGGACTGCTCGGCCGCGGCGGAGGCCTGGTCGGCGGCCTCGCGCGAGCGGTCGGCTACCTCGTGCAGGTTGGTGTTCATGGTCTGGATGTCACGGCCGATGGACTCGGTGTGACCCTGCTGGGAACGGGCGTTGTTCTCCACCGTCTGGGTGAGTCTATAGAGCTCGCCGGACACCTGGCCCAGCGGATGGGCGGCATCGACGATGGCCTTGATGGTGCCCTGCAGCTGATCGAGAAAGACGTTGAACAGCGCGGTCATCTGGCCGATCTCGTCCCGCGAGCCGACCTGCAGGCGGCGGGTGAGGTCACCGTCGCCCTCGGCGATGGCGCGCAGCGAGGCGATCACCTCGCGCACGCTGCCGAGTACGCTGCGGATGGTTAGCACCGCGGCGCCGGCCAGGATCACCACCAGTAGTAGGCTCAGCCAGATACCCACCCGGGTGGTGTCGGCGTTCTGGTCGCGAGCCTGGGCCAGGGTCTGCTGGAAGTCGGTATAGGCATGGCTGCGCAGGGTGGTGCCCAGCTGCTGGGCGGCGGCGAGATCCGTGGCCATGCGGTCCAGGTTGGGTCGCAGGGAGTCGAAGGAGCCGCTGCCCTTGATCAGCTGCTCGGAGGCGCCCAGGGCATTGTCCGCATAGCGATGGATGCCCTGGCGCCAGCCGGATATCTCGTCGTTGCGCGCCGAGGTCTGACGGGTGAGGTCGGCCATTTCCTGCAGGCGGTGGTCGATGTCATCGACTACCTTGCGCGCCTCGCCCAGGGTTTCCAGCTCACTGGCGGTCACCGCGCTGTTGAACAGGCCGGGCAAACGGGAAAACTGGAAGAGTACGGCGTCAGCCTTTTCCAGCAGCGGATAGCTGTGATTTTCCAGCTGGTCGAGGCGTTGATCGTTGCCAGCCAGCTGGGCCGAGGTGTAGGCCACGTAGAGCAGCAGGCCCAGCAGAGCGGCAGCGGGCAGCAGCGACAGCTTGAGCGTCAGCGACAGGTTACGGAACATCTACACCTCGGAAAGCTTGGGCAGTAGCGAGCAGCGAGGTGCGGCGCCCTCTTTTCAGCGAGGGCTGCCAGTGGTCATGTCCTGACCGGTCACCACGTCCTGTTGGCCTCGCAAACGTGATCAAGCGAAGCCGTCACATTTTCGACATCTGTTTGTAAAACTTAAGAGGGCCAAAGGTTATTGCGATTATTGGCGATGGACGTTGCGAAAGCGGGTGTAGACGGTCATCTTCGGGATTTTCCGACTCTGTAGCCGTGCCATGACCCCGGAGTTCTCCCAGATAGCGTCCTGGTTGAAGACTGACGCCGAGCGTCTGCGCCTGCTGCGCGTCCTCGCCGACCTGCACCTGCCCGACGCCTGGCTGGCCGCGGGCTTCGTACGCAACCTGGTGTGGGATCGACTGCATGGCCACGCCGAGTCGACGCCGCTGGCGGATCTGGATGTCATCTATTTCGACGCGACTGACTGCCGGCCCGGGCGGGACAGGGAAATCGAAGCGCTGTTGGCGGCGCAAGCGCCGGGCTGGCCCTGGTCAGTGAAGAATCAGGCGCGGATGCATTTGCGTAACGGTGATCGCCCTTATCGCGACTGTCGGGATGCCATGGCCCACTGGCCCGAGGTGGAAACGGCCCTGGCCGCGCGCCTGACCGCCGACGGCGAGCTCGAAGTGGTCAGCCCCTTCGCCCAGGAAGGGCTTTTCGCCCTTCATCTCACGCCCAATCCCTGGCGTCCACGACCTGAAGCCTTTCGCCAGCGGCTCGCGACCAAGGGCTGGCTGGAGCGTTGGCCGCGGTTGCGTATTCAAACCGCTTGAGGAGGGGGGCTCCCGCGGGTGTGGGTCAGGCGCGTCGCCCGTGGCCTTCCGGCAACGCGGCCCGATCGAGTTCGAAGCCTTGCGGCCGGGGTGCGGCCAGGCGATTCCCGAGCATCGCCTGGCCCGGGTCTCAGACCCTGAAGCGCGACGTCAGCTCTTGCAGCTGCAGGCTCAGGTTGGCCAGTTCGGTGCTGGAGCCGGCGGTTTTCTCGGTGGCGGCGGCGGTCTGGTCGGCCACTTCGTGGACCTTGACCACGCTGCGGCTGATGTTTTCACTGGCCGCACTCTGTTGCTCGACCGCGGTGGCGATCTGCTCGTTCATGGCCTCGATCTCGCTCACCGCACTGCTGACGCTGCCCAGCACCACGCCTGCCTGGCGGGTCAGGTCGACGCTTTCGCCGGTCAGCTCGATATTGCGGTCGAGGGCGGCGCTCATCTTGTCGGTGCTGCCGTGCAGTCGGGTGATGAGGCTGGCGATCTCGTCGGTGGAGGTGCGCGTACGCTGCGCCAGGCCGCGCACCTCGTCGGCGACCACGGCGAAGCCACGTCCGGCTTCACCGGCGCGAGCGGCCTCGATGGCGGCGTTGAGCGCCAGCAGATTGGTCTGCTCGGCGACCGCCTTGATCACGTCCAGCACGCCGCCGATGCGGTCGGCATCCTGCCTGAGCAACTCCATGGTGGCCTGGGTGCTGTCCACTTCCTGGGCCAGGCTCTGAATCTGAGTGGCGACCTAGTTGACCATCTCGTCACCCTCCCGGGTCTTGAGCGTGGCCTCGCGGGCGGTGGTCGACGCCTGTTCGGCATTGCGCGCCACCTCGTTGATGGTGGCGCTCATCTGCTGCATGGCGGTGGCGATCTGCTCGGTCTCTATCTTCTGCGCCGAGGCGCCAGCGCGCGTCTGCTCGGTGACGGCGGAGAGTTCTTCGGCGGCACTGGCGACCTGGATGACGCCGTCCTTCTGCTCGCGGATCAGGTCGCTCAGATTGACGATCATGCGCTGCATGGCCGCCTGCAACTGGCCGATCTCGTCCTTGCGCGCTGCCTCGATCTGCACGGTCAGGTCGCCGGCAGCGAGCTGTTCCACGGTCACCAGGGTCTGGCGCAGCGGCGTCACGATGGAGCGGGTGATGACCCAGGCCGCGACCAGGCTGAGCAGTACCGCCAGCAGCAGCCCGCCAAAGAGCATCAGCTTGGCTTCGCGGATATCGTCGAGGCGGAACTGGCTCTGTAGCTGCTTCATCTCGTCGGAGGTCTTGAGCAACATCTGGATATGCTGGTAGAGCCCCTGATTGACGTCCTGGTACGCCTTCTGGACGCTGAACAGCTGCTGGACCTGACGCTGGTACTCGTCGAGAAGTCCTGGCAGCTGCTGCAATTCCGGGGTCGGAGGCAAGGTCTTGAGCACGTCACCGGTCTTGGTCAGGGACGCCAGCAAGGCTTCCTGTTGTGGCCCGGCGGACTTGAGCACATAGAGGTGCAAGTGGATCCGCAGTTGCTGCAGCGCCGCCAGCAGGGAGGGCAGCTGGGCGCTGGCTTGATCGCGCTCACGATCCAGGGCGCTGGATGCCTCCTGCAATCGCTGGTCCATCATGTCGCCCGTATCGCGAATGTCCTGGATCGCGGTGGTGCGATCCTGGGTCACCTTGAGCGCCTGCTGATAGATATCGCGGTATTCCCTGAGGGTCTGTTCGGTACGGGCCAGTAGTGCTGTGCTTTCCGGACGTTTGAACAGTGGACGGACATTCTCTAGTTGCTGTTCGAGGGCATCGATGCCGCCTTTCCAGCGAGCGGCCTGGTCGGCTTCCGGCATGAGGGCGAAATCCTTGCGGGCATTGCGCATGTCGCGGGCGAGTAGACCGATTTGGGTGAACTGTTCGATCAGGTTGCCGCGTCGGCCCAGGGCCTGGATGCCGTCCCAGCCGGCATAGGCGATAGCCAGGGACAGAATGATCAGGATGGTAAAGCCGGAAAACAGCTTCGTACGAACACTCATGTTGCTCATCTTCATGGGGCTATTTCCAATGTTCGGCGGAAAGTTCCGGAGTTTGAGAGGGGCGGAGGGCGTCGGATTCTAGCCGAGGGTAATGTAAAAAAGTTAGGTGTTTACAACCTTTAAATAATGGTAAGTCTAATTCTTATATATCAATATCAAGAGTGATTTCGTTTCCAGGCATTCGCTGTTATCGCTATTGATATATATAGAATTTTTAGTCGAAATTTGGCCTTGGACAATCCGTGTTAGTTGAGGGATTGCTTTTTATTAGTCTGGCTTTAGAGATATGACCAAAAGGCAGGAGCAGAGGCCCTGGCCTGTATCCGGAGAGAAGGGGATTTGGCGGGACGGTTCTTCGCTGGCGGCCAGCGGCTCCCGCTCGCGCAGACGGCGATGAACACCTTCGCCGCTCTCATCGACTGTCCGGCGAACCCTGGAATGCCGCTAGACTCCATAGAAGGTCATTCGCTTTCCCTCTCCGGCAAGGAATCCCCATGTCCACCACGGAGCGTCGCCGCGCCTTTCTTCAGCATCCGGGCTTTTCGCGGCTGTTCGCACCCGGGCGCCTGACCCTAGGCTTTCTGCTGCCACTGGAGGGCTATCCCGACGATCCCATGCCGACCCTGCGCGACCACGCCCGCCTGGCGCGGCTGGCCGACCAGCTGGGCTTCGCGGCGCTCTGGGCGCGCGACGTGCCCTTCTACGATCCCGGCTTCAACGATGCCGGCCAGGTGTTCGAGCCCTTCACCTATCTCGGCTATCTGGCGGGCATCACCCAGCACCTGACCCTGGCCACCGGCAGCGCCGTCATCACCCTGCGCCATCCGCTGCACCTGGCCAAGATGGCGGCTTCGGTCGACCAGTTGAGCGATGGCCGGCTGGTGCTGGGCGTGGCCTCCGGCGACCGTCCGGTGGAATACCCGGCCTTCGGCCTGGAGAGTGAATTCGAGCGGCGGGGCGAGCGCTTTCGCGATGCCTTCGAGATGTTTCGCCTGGCCGGCGAGACTAATTTCCCGCTGGGGGCCTTTCGCCGCTTCGGCGATCTGCAGGGGCTGGCCGATCTGGTGCCCAAACCCGTGCATGGGCGCATTCCGGCGCTGGTCACCGGGCGCAGTCGGCAAACAGTGGACTGGATCGCCGCCAAGGCCGATGGCTGGTTCTATTACTTCGTACCGGCCGAACATGTTCCGGCGCTGACGCGGGTCTGGCGCGAGGCGCTGGACGAGATCGGCGGGCGCGAGCTGTTCAAGCCCTTCGCCCAGGGGCTGTTCTTCGAGCTGGCCAGCGATCCGGCCCAGCCGCCTCGGCCCATCCATGCCGGCTTGTCCTGCGGGCGGCGGGCGTTGGTGGACTACCTTGGTCAGTTGCAGGAAGCCGGCGTCAATCACCTGGCCCTCAACCTGCGCCCCTCACGGCGTCCGGCCAGCGAAGTGGTCCAGGAACTGGGCGAATTCGTGCTCCCGCAGTTTCCTTCCCTGCAGCCGTAGCGATCGTCGCGGTGTGGCGCCAGGTAACACTTGTCTGGCTAACGATTCCCGGTCGTCGTCACCTGGGCAGGCGATTCCCCTGTGGTAGGGGTTCAACCGGGTCGCACCCCTTGGCCTGATCTCTGCATAACCTTCCGTTCTGTTACCCAGCTTTTGGTGCAACCGGATCGACGGTAGAACCTTGCGGGTTGCACTTGGTTGCACTTTTCTTTCGAGCGGCGCTAAGCTGCGCCGAATTTCGACGCCTTCTTGCTTGAGGACCTGCGCATGGCCACTACCACCACCCTGGGCGTAAAGCTCGACGAAGCCACCCGCGATCGCCTCAAGGAAGCGGCGCGCCGTATCGACCGGACGCCCCACTGGCTGATCAAGCAGGCCATCTTCACCTACCTGGAAACCCTGGAAAGCGGCGCGACCCTGGCCGATCTGCAGGGCATCGCCCAGCGCCTGGCCGAGGGTGACAACGAAGCCGTCGAGGCGTTGGCCGATCCGGTCTACCAGCCGTTCCTGGAATTCGCCGAGAGCATCCTGCCGCAGTCGGTGCTGCGCTCGGCCATCACCGCGGCCTATCGTCGGCCGGAAGAAGAGCTGCTGCCGCTGCTGCTGGAGCAGGCGCGCCTGCCGGCAGCCCAGGCCAAGGCCACCCATGAACTGGCTCACCGCATCGCCGAGAAGCTGCGTAATGCCAAGGGTGCAACCGGGCGCTCCGGAATGGTGCAGAGTCTGCTTCGTGAATTCTCGCTGTCGTCCCAGGAAGGCGTGGCCCTGATGTGCCTGGCCGAAGCCCTGCTGCGCATCCCCGACAAGGGCACCCGCGATGCGCTGATCCGCGACAAGATCAGCACCGGCAACTGGCAGCCGCACCTGGGTAACAGCCCCTCGCTGTTCGTCAACGCCGCCACCTGGGGCCTGCTGCTGACCGGCCGCCTGGTCTCGACCCACAACGAGGCCGGCCTCACCAGTTCGCTCAATCGCCTCATCGGCAAGAGCGGCGAGCCGGTGATCCGCAAGGGCGTGGACATGGCCATGCGCCTCATGGGCGAGCAGTTCGTCACCGGCGAGACCATCGCCGAGGCCCTGGCCAACGCCAGCAAGTTCGAGGCGAAGGGCTTCCGCTACAGCTACGACATGCTCGGCGAAGCCGCCCTGACCGAGGCCGATGCCCGCCGCTACCTGGCCTCCTACGAGCAGGCCATCCACTCCATCGGCAAGGCCTCCCATGGCCGTGGCATCTACGAGGGCCCGGGCATCTCCATCAAGCTCTCGGCACTGCATCCGCGCTACAGCCGCGCCCAGTACGACCGGGTGATGAGCGAGCTCTATCCGCGCCTGCTGGAACTGACCCTGCTGGCCAAGCGCTACGACATCGGCCTGAACATCGACGCCGAGGAAGCCGATCGCCTGGAGATCTCCCTGGATCTCCTGGAGCGCCTGTCCTTCGAACCGCAACTGGCCGGCTGGAACGGCATCGGCTTCGTCATCCAGGCCTACCAGAAGCGCTGCCCGCTGGTGATTGACTACCTGATCGACCTGGCCAAGCGCAGCCGTCGGCGTCTGATGATCCGGCTGGTCAAGGGCGCCTACTGGGACAGCGAGATCAAGCGCGCCCAGGTGGAAGGCCTGGAGGGTTATCCGGTCTATACCCGCAAGGTCTACACCGACGTGGCCTATCTGGCCTGCGCCCGCAAGCTCCTGGCGGCGCCGGAATCCATCTATCCGCAATTCGCCACCCACAACGCCCACACCCTGGCGGCCATCTACCAGCTCGGCGGGCAGAACTACTACCCCGGCCAGTACGAATTCCAGTGCCTGCACGGCATGGGCGAGCCGCTGTACGAGCAGGTGGTGGGCAGCGTCAAGGACGGCAAGCTGGCACGGCCGTGCCGCATCTATGCCCCGGTGGGCACCCACGAGACGCTGCTGGCCTACCTGGTCCGCCGCCTGCTGGAAAACGGCGCCAACACCTCCTTCGTCAACCGCATCGCCGACCATTCCATCTCCCTCGACGAGCTGGTGGCCGATCCGGTGGTGCAGATCGAGCAGCAGTCCACCAACGAAGGCGCCATCGGCCTGCCGCATCCGCGCATTCCCCATCCCAGCGCCCTGTACGGCGCCGAGCGCTGCAATTCCAGCGGTCTGGACCTGTCCAGCGAACACCGCCTGGGTTCGCTGTCCGCGGCCCTGCTGGCCAGTGGCAACACCGCCTGGGAAGCCCGCCCGCTGCTGGGTCGTGCCAGCGAGCCGTCGATTGCGCAACCGGTGCTCAATCCGGCCGATCGCCGCGATCGCGTCGGTCAGGTCAGCAACGCCACCCGTGCCGATGTCGACATCGCCCTGGAAGAAGCCCTGGCCGCCGCACCCATCTGGCAATCCACGCCGCCCGAGCAGCGCGCCGCCGCCCTGGATCGCGCCGCCGAATTGATGGAGGCGCAGATCCAGCCGCTGATGGGCCTGCTGGTGCGCGAGGCCGGCAAGACCTACGCCAACGCCATCGCCGAGGTGCGCGAGGCGGTGGACTTCCTGCGCTACTACGCCGCCCTGGTGCGCCGTGACTTCGCCAACGACAGCCACCGCCCGCTGGGTCCGGTGGTCTGCATCAGCCCCTGGAACTTCCCCCTGGCCATCTTCAGCGGCCAGATCGCCGCGGCCCTGGCCGCCGGCAACACCGTGCTGGCCAAGCCGGCCGAGCAGACCCCGCTGATCGCCGCCCAGGCCGTGCGTATCCTGCTGGAGGCCGGCATCCCCGAAGGCGTGCTGCAACTGCTGCCGGGCGAGGGCTCGACCATCGGCGCCGCCCTGGTCAACGACGTGCGGGTCAAGGGCGTGATGTTCACCGGCTCCACCGAGGTGGCGCAGATTCTGGCGCGCAACATCGCCGGACGCCTGGACGCCCAGGGCCGGCCGATTCCGCTGATCGCCGAGACCGGTGGCCAGAACGCCATGATCGTCGACTCCTCGGCCCTGGCCGAGCAGGTGGTCGCCGACGTGGTGGCCTCCGCCTTCGACAGCGCCGGTCAGCGCTGCTCGGCCCTGCGCGTGCTCTGCGTGCAGGACGACGTGGCCGATCGCGTGCTGGAAATGCTCAAGGGCGCCATGGCCGAATGCCGACTGGGTAACCCGGAGAATCTGGCCATCGACATCGGCCCGGTGATCGACGGCGAGGCCAAGGCCACCATCGACAAGCACATCCAGACCCTGCGCGGTAAGGGTCGCCGGGTGCACCAGGGCGGGCGCGTCGAAGGCGATGCCATCCACCGCGGCACCTTCGTCATGCCCACCCTGATCGAGCTGGAGAGCCTGGCGGAACTGGGGCGCGAGGTCTTCGGCCCGGTGCTCCACGTGGTGCGCTATGGCCGCAAGGACCTGGACAAGGTCATCGACCAGATCAATGCCACCGGCTACGGCCTGACCTTCGGCGTGCACACCCGCATCGACGAGACCATCGCCAAGGTGGTGGAGCGCGCCCATGCCGGCAACCTCTACGTCAACCGCAACATGGTCGGCGCGGTGGTCGGGGTGCAGCCCTTCGGCGGCGAAGGCCTCTCGGGCACCGGTCCCAAGGCCGGTGGCCCGCTGTACCTCTATCGCCTGCTCAGCACCCGTCCCGATGGTGATCCCGCGGTGGCCCTGGCCAAGGGCAGCACCGGCGAGACCGAATGGCAGGTGCGCGATGCCCTGCGCCAGCAGGCCGGCAATCCGCTGGGCGCCCTGCACGACTGGGCCAGGCAGCAGGGCCTGGGCGAGCTGGAGCAGGCCTGCCTGAGATTTGCCGAGGAATCCCTGAGCGGTCTGACCCGCCTGCTGCCGGGTCCGACCGGCGAGCGCAACAGCTACAGCCTGCTGCCGCGCAGCCGGGTGCTGTGCCTGGCGGCCGACGAAAGCGATCTGCTGCTGCAACTGGCGGCGGTCATGGCGGTGGGCAGCACGGCCCTAGTCGAGGACGCCCACAAGACGACGCTGACGCGCCTGCCGCAAGCCGTGCGCGCGCGGGTTCAGGTGGCGGCCGACTGGCGCAAGGACGAGGTCGCCTTCGAGGCGGTCCTGCACCACGGCGATTCCGATCAGCTGCGCCAGGTCTGCCAGCAGGTGGCCAAGCGCAATGGTCCCATCGTCGGCGTCCAGGGCCTAGCCCGCGGCGAGACCGCCATTCCGCTGGAGCGCCTGCTCATCGAGCGCGCCCTGAGCGTGAATACCGCAGCGGCGGGTGGTAATGCGAGTCTGATGACCATCGGCTGAGGAGGCGCTGGCTGAGCTGCATGCAACGAAGCCCGACACTCGTGTATCCGTTGGGCTTCGACGGTGGAGCCGTTTCAACCCAATCTACGGACGCGCGCCGCGATGCCCCCTCTCCCTCCGGGAGAGGGTTGGGGTGAGGGCGAGGTGCGAGGGATAGGCCCAGGGCTGTTGGGCTGGGATGGTGGAGCCGTCTTGACCCAACCTACGAATGCACGTCCGTAGGTTGGGTAGAGCGCAGCGAAGCCCAGCAGGCAGACTTGCTGTCTGGCTCCGATAGCAGAATCTAATACAGCGCCCCATACCCCTCCGGTTCCACCGGAAAGCTGCCATCGTTGGCGGCGATCAGTTTGTTCAGGCGTACCGGGATGGCCTTGGCAGCTGGCACCTTGCTGCCTTCGGCGTGGTGCCAGAGCGGGATCAGGGCGTTGCATTCGGGGTAGTAGCCGCCACAGGCCCCTTCCGGAATGTTGTAGGGCGTGACTCGCAGCGGACCCACCTCACGGCGCACGCCATCGTCGGCCACCGTCGACACCTGCACCTTGTCGCCTTCCGCCAGGCCCAGGCGTTCGATGTCGTTGCGATTCATCAGCAGCACCGCACGGGTGCCCTTCACGCCGCGAAAGCGATCGTGATAGCCATAGATGGTGGTGTTGAACTGGTCATTGCTGCGCAGCGTCATCAGGGTCAGGACGTCACGCCCGCGGGCGGGCATGTCCGGATCCTCTTCCAGGCTGCGCGGCACGATGAGATTGGCCTTGCCGGTGTCGGTCTTCCATTCACGCTTGGCCGCCGGCAGTGGGCGATGGAAACCGCCCACCTCCCACATCCGCGCATTGAAGTCGTGGAAGATCTCCGGGAAGGAGCGCGCGATCTCGTCGCGGATCAGCGCATAGTCGGCGACCCAGGCGTCCCAGGTGACCTGCGGGTTGTCGGGCAGGGTAGCTTTGGCCAGGCCGGCGACGATGGCCGGCTCGGACAACAGGTCGCCTTCGGGCGGTTCGGCCACGCCACGCCAGCCGTGGATGCAGCCGGTACTGTCCTCGGTGCTGTGGGCCTGTTCCACCCCATTCTGGCGATCGATTTCGGTACGCCCCAGGCAGGGCAGCAGATAGGTCTTGTCCGCCGGCACCAGATGATTGCGATTGAGCTTGGTGGCGATCTGCACCGACAGGCGCAGGGTGCGCCAGGCCGGCTCCATCAGGCTGGTCTCGGGAATGGCGCGCAGAAAGTTGCCGCCCAGGCTGATGAAGGCCTTCACCGAGCCGTCGAGGATGCCCTCGCAGGCTTCCACGGTATTGCGACCCTTGTCCTGTGGCGGGGCGAAACCGAAGCGCTCGCCCAGCTGTTCGAGCGGCGCCAGCTCCGGCTTCTCGGTGATGCCCACGGTGCGCTGGCCCTGGACGTTGGAATGCCCGCGCACCGGGCAGATGCCGGCGCCGGGCTTGCCGATGTTGCCGCGCATGAGCAGCAGGTTGGTCAGCATCTGGATGGTTTCCACGCCATGGCGATGCTGGGTCAGCCCCATGCCATAGATGCCGATGACCTTCTGACAGCGACCATAGACGGCAGCGGCGGCTTCCAGAGCGCTGCGGGTCAGCCCCGACTGGCGCTCCAGCTGCGGCCATTCCTGGCGCTGCAACCACTCGCAGAAGTCGGCGAAGCCGTGGCAATGCTCGGCGATGAAGGCATGGTCGAGCACGGCCGGTTGGCCCTGTTCGCGCGCGAGATCATCGGCCGCCAGCAAGGCCTTGCACAGACCGGCGAGGGCCGCGGTGTCGCCACCGGGCTTGAGCTGATGGTACTGGGTGCTGATCTGGGTGGGCTGGTCAGTCAGCATCTCCACCGGCGACTGCGGATTGACGAAGGTTTCCAGGCCGCGCTCGCGCAGGGGATTGAAGGTGATGATGGGCGCGCCGCGTTTGCGCGCCTCCTGCAGGTCATGCAGCATCCGCGGACTGTTGCTGCCCGGATTCTGGCCAAAGAACAGCAGGCAGTCGGCCTGATCGAAGTCGTTCAGGGTCACGGTACCCACGGTCACGCCAATACTTTTGGGCAGAGCGACCGAGGTGCTCTCGTGGCACATATTGGAACTGTCCGGCAGGTTGTTGGTGCCGTACAGGCGGGCATAGAGCTGATAAAGGTAGGAGGTCTCCAGCGCCGCACGACCCGAGGCGTAGAAGATCACCGAGTCCGGCGCCAGCGCCTTGAGTTCGGCGCCGATGTCGGCGAAGGCCTCGGCCCAGCTCACCGGACGATAGCGGTCGGTGGCGGCGTCGTAGCGCAGCGGATGGGTAAGCCGGCCAACCTCTTCCAGGTCATAGTCGCGCCAGCCACGCAGTTCGCTGAGCGAATGCTGGGCGAAGAATTCCGGTCCGCATCTCTTGCTGGTGACCTCCCAGGCAGTGGCCTTGGCGCCGTTCTCGCAGAATTCCAGCGGATGGGGCTTGCCCGGCTTGGCCCAGGCGCAACTCACGCAGGCGAAGCCACCGTGCTTGTTCTGCCGGGCCAGCAGCGCACCGGATTTGAGCGGCACCCGTTCACGCAGGACGATCTCGGTCACCGAACGCGCCGAGCCCCAGCCACCGGAGGGCGCGTCATAGCGTTCAACCTTGGGTTTGCCGATCTTGCTCATGGTGCGCCTCACGTGACTGTCTGGCGATGTGCCTGTAGGTCATGGGACGACGCGTCTGGCGGGAAGGTTCTGGCGGTCAGCCAGGCGGTGCGGCGAAGCCCAGCTGGCGCCAGCCTTCGTAGACCGCCACGGCAACGGTATTGGACAGATTGAGGCTGCGGCGATTGGGCAGCATCGGCAGGCGCAGCCGCTGTTCGGGCGGCAGCGACTCCAGCACCTCGGCCGGCAGCCCGCGACTTTCTGGACCGAACAGCAGGGCATCGCCCGGCGCATAGGCGATCTCGGTGAAGGGATGGCTGGCCTTGGTGGTAAAGGCCAGCAGTCGGGGCGGCTGCAAATCTGCTATACAGGCCGCGAGGCTGGCATGGGTCCGCACGCTGGACCACTCGTGGTAGTCCAAGCCGGCGCGACGCAGTTTCTTGTCGTCCAGCGCAAAGCCCAGTGGCTCGATCAGGTGCAGGCGGCAGCCGGTAATGGCGCACAGGCGAATGACGTTGCCGGTATTGGGCGGAATTTCCGGTTGGTAGAGGATGATGTCGAACATGAAGGGCAGGGCGCCTGGCAAAGCGCCTATGGTACTGCGCCGCCGTCGCGCCGTCGCGAGCGGGGTGGGGCGATGAACCTCTGGCGCCGGCTGGTCGACTGGCTGCTGCGCGAACAGCGCGCCCGCCGGGACGAACTGGCGCGGGTGGAAGATCCCGATCTGCTCAGGGCCGAATGGCGCGGCCAGCGCCAGCGCCTGACCCTCTGGCTGGCCTCGGCAGCCCTGGGCGCCGGGCTATTCGGCATGATCCTCGGCCAGCTGGTGTACCAGCGCACCCATCCCGATCCCTGGTCGGCCGAGGCCCGCCGCCCGGTCATCCTGGGGGTGGAGGCTCATCAGGAGGCGGGGCGCTTCGAATTGCTGATCACCGCCGACCGCTCGCTGTTCTACGAACGCTATCGCCCCGATGGCGCCCTCAGCCTGCGCCTGCCCCGCGCCCGCTGGGACGGCGGCGAACGCCAGGGGCGGGTGGCGCGGCCGGGCGGCAGCTTTTCCTGGACGGTGCGCCAGGATGGCCAGGACCTGAAGGTGCTGCTGGTCGGTGTGGGCGGTGCCTTGCAGGCCAGCGACCGCATCGTCGAAGCCGGCGAGGACTGGGTGCTCCACGTCGAGGTCCCGCTGACACCCTGAAATGCCCCGTTATCAGGCAAAAGGCCGCTGGTTTGCACCAGAGCGGAACGGGGTGCGGAGCCGGATTGTTTTGAAGCTTAGTCCTCCTTTGCCGACCCCTGCGTCCTTGTCGAGGAGAAAAAGCGCTCTAGCCTGCGGCTTTCCACTTTTCGCAGACGAAAAAAAGAGGCCATCACACTGGGTGATGGCCTCGGGAAGAAAAGAGGGGATTCCCCAGCCTGCCTGTACCGAGGTCCCCAAAAGGGTAGTTACCTAGAACGTTGCAGAAGGTGTGCCAAGTTTTGAGTTAGGTGGTGTTGGGGATTTTGCAGGTTGGGTTGAGCGCTAGCGAAGCCCAACGTTTCGGTGCAGCAGACTCGGCTTTCTTGGTGCCATAGTCGCTCATCGAATTCTGCTGATGTTTCTTGTTTCGCCCCCTCGGGCGAGTCACTTTTGCCAGTCTCGGCTGCGCGCCCCGGACAAAAGTAACCAAAAACGCTTGCCCCGGTCATCCGGCCCTCCGCTGCGCTGCGGGTGCGCTCACGCCAGCGCCGTTCCGGGGTCGGTCCAGATGGGCCGTCCATGGCCCATCTGGACCTCTCGCCGCATCCATGCGGCTCGACCCACTCCACGACACTGGCGTTCGCCCTCCTGAACGGAGCGATTCGCCAGCCTGAAAGTGTTGGTTGAAGAGCCCGTAGCGTGGACAACGGCGAAGCCTTGTCCACTTTCTCGATCAAGCTCATCAGTGGAAAACGCTGCGCGGTTTTCCACGCTACAAATCCTATGAACACCGAAGTCTCAGGCTAGCGCCCCGTCCCCGTCAGTGAGGCCGAGTTCCGGTGTCGTGGCGGGGGTTGCGAGGCAGGACGCCGAGCAAGGCGCGAGGGGCAGGAAGCCCCTTCGTGCCGTGCCCCTGCCACGGCGCCGGAGCGAGGGCACCCGGAGCGCAGCGGAGGGCCGAAACATGGGGACAGCGTTTTTGGTTACTTTTTTCGCGTTTGAAAAAAGTGACTCGCCCGGGTGGGCGAAACAAAACCTATCAGCAAACCGCGATAATCAGCTTGGGCAGCTATAAGTCCAAACTCGAAACGTTGGGCTTCGCTATCGCTCAGCCCAACCTACAACAACTAGTCCTCCCCATCCTCATCCGGTCCGTCCACCTTCATGCCCAGCTCCTTGATCTTGCGGGTCAGGGTATTGCGGCCCCAGCCGAGCAGGACGGCGGCGTCGCGGCGGCGACCGGCGGTGTGCTTGAGGGCGGTCTCGATCATGATGCGTTCGAAGGCCGGCACGGCGTTGTCCAGCAGGCTGGACTGGCCGCGGGTGAGGGCCTGGTCGGCCCACTGGCGCAGGGCCTGTTCCCAGTTGGCGGCGGGGGCGGCGTCCTGGGGCTGGTTGAGCAGCTCCGGCGGCAGGTCGTCGATCAGCACCTCGCGGCTGGAGGCCATCACCGTGATCCAGCGGCAGGTGTTCTCCAGCTGGCGCACGTTGCCCTGCCAGGGCAGGCCCTTCATGTATTCCTCGGTCTCGCCGCGCAGGGTCTTGGGCTCCACGGCCAGCTCCTGGGCGGCGCGGGCGAGGAAGTGGCGGGCGAGGGCGGGGATGTCCTCGCGGCGGTCGGCCAGGCGCGGGATGTGGATGCGGATGACGTTGAGGCGATGGAAGAGGTCCTCGCGGAACTTGCCCTCGCGCACCAGGCCCTCCAGGTTCTGGTGGGTGGCGGCGATGATGCGCACGTCCACCTTGACCGGGGTGTGGCCGCCGACGCGATAGAACTCGCCATCGGCCAGTACCCGCAGCAGGCGGGTCTGGGTATCAGCCGGCATGTCGCCGATCTCGTCGAGGAACAGGGTGCCACCATCGGCCTGCTCGAAGCGGCCGCGGCGCTGGGCGGCGGCGCCGGTGAAGGCGCCTTTCTCGTGGCCGAACAGCTCGGACTCCATCAGGTCCTTGGGGATGGCGGCCATGTTCAGGGCGATGAAAGGGGCCGCGGCGCGCGGACTGTGGCGGTGCAGGGCGTGGGCGACCAGTTCCTTGCCGGTACCGGATTCGCCGTTGATCAGCACGGTGATGTTGGAGTGCGAGAGGCGGCCGATGGCGCGGAACACCTCCTGCATCGCCGGCGCCTCGCCGATGATCTCGGGGGTGCGGGTCAGGTGCGCCGGTTCGGCGAAGCCCTGCTGCTCCTGGGCATGCTGCCCGGCGCGCTTGACCAGGGCCACGGCCTCGTCGACGTCGAACGGCTTGGGCAGGTATTCGAAGGCGCCGCCCTGGTAGGAGGCCACGGCGCTGTCCAGGTCGGAGTGGGCGGTCATGATGATGACCGGCAGGCGCGGGTGCATCTCGCGGATGCGCGACAGCAGGTCCAGGCCACTGGTCCCCGGCATGCGGATGTCCGAGATCACCACGTCCGGCTGCTGACGGCCGAGGCGGGTCATGACGCTGTCGGCGCTGTCGAAGGCGACGGTGGTCATGCCCTCCTGTTGCAGGGCTTTTTCCAGGACCCAGCGGATGGAACGGTCGTCGTCGACGATCCAGACGGTCTCCTGACGGCTCATGCGTACTCCTCGTTATTCCAGCGGCAGGAAGATGCTGAAGGCGGTGTGGCCAGGATGGCTTTCACACTCGATCAGCCCCTGGTGCTGGGTGATGATGTTCTGGGTGATGGCGAGCCCGAGGCCGGTGCCGTCGGGGCGACCGCTGACCATGGGATAGAAGATGGTTTCCTGCAGGTCCTGGGGGATGCCCGGACCGTTGTCGGTGATCTCCACCTTGCACACCAGGCGATGGCGGTGGTGGCCGATGGTGAACTGGCGCAGGGTGCGGGTTCTCAGGGTGACCCGGCCCAGGCGCAATTCGTTCTGCTGGGAGATGGCCTGCATGGCGTTGCGCACGATGTTGAGCACCGCCTGGATCATCTGCTCGCGGTCGATCATCAGGTCGGGAATGCTCGGGTCGTAGTCGCGCACTAGGTTGATCAGCCCCTGGCTTTCCGCTTCCACCAGGCTGCAGACGCGTTCGAGCACCTCGTGCACGTTGGTGATGGCCAGCTTAGGCAGCTTGTTGGAGCCGAGCATGCGATCGACCAGATTCCGCAGTCGGTCGGCTTCCTCGATGATGACGTTGGTGTAGTCCTTGAGCGCCTCTTCCGGCAGCTCGCGGGCCAGCAGCTGGGCCGCGCCACGGATGCCGCCGAGGGGATTCTTGATCTCGTGGGCCAGGCCGCGCACCAGCAGCTTGGTGGTCTCCTGCTTGGAGAGCTGGGCCTCTTCCTTGGTGATGCGCAGCAGCCGGTCACGGGGATGGACTTCCAGCAGCAGCAGGGTGTTGTGGCGATCCAGGATCGGGGTCACCGCATAGTCCACCGTGAGGCTGTTGCCCGAGGTGGAGATCAGCAGCGCCTCGCGCTTCGTGAAGGGGTGGGCATGGTCCACCGCCTGGCGCAGCGCCTGCAGGGCCTCGGGCGATTCGGTGAACAGCTCGCTGATGAACTGGCCATGGCTGCGCTGGCCGCTGATGGCCAGCAGCATCTCGGCCGCCGGATTCATGTACTCCAGACGCAACTCCGCATCCAGCAGGATGACTGCGGTGGTGAGGTTGTCGAGCAGGAGTCGGTGGATGACGTCGGTAGGCATGAGGGGCCACAGCGCTATAGGGACGATAGGAAAATGCAAGAAGCAAACCAAGACGCCCCGAGTTAGGGCAGATGGCTGAAACGTGCACTAACAGCCGCCGCACGCCGGACGGAGCTGCACAGGATTTGTATCAAGATGGTGCACAGTCAAAAAGCGCACCAAAAAGGTGCGCTATAGGAAGGGTAGCCAGGATTTCTTGGCTTCGGGCGGTTTCATGTCCAGCGGGCATTCCGGCCGCTTGCCCCAGTCCTTGTCGCTGCAGGGATGGGCGCGGCGCCTCTGCTCCAGGGAGGGGCGCCGCAGATGGAAGGGCTGCGCCGGCGTCCGCTCCAGTACGTTGCCATCGGCGGCGAGGATCTCCGCCACCAGGCTGTGGGTGCCGCGGTCCAGGCCGCCCAGGGGAAACACCGGACTGCGTCCGGCGCCGGCTTCCCGGTCGTCCAGCAGCAGGCGGTAGCTGTGACCCGGCTGCAATTCCGGCTCGCTGACCAGGCTGACGATGAGCTGCCCTTCCTGGTCGATCACCGTGGCATCGGGCTCAGGCACCAGGATGCGCAGCATCTGGTAGCGGAAGGGCGCCGCCTTGGGCGTCCTGGCCACCGGCGCGGCGGGAGTCGGACTCAGCTTGCGGGTCGGCTGGCCCTGCTGATTGAGGTTGTTGGGCACCGTGATCGGCACCTGGGTCGCCTTGACGCCCTTGGGCGGCTGGTCGGTGTAGACCCGATTGCCTTCCTTGTCGACATAGCTGTAGACCGCTGCCTGGGCGGGGAGCAGCAGGCAGAGCAGCAGCAGGGTCAGGAGCGCGCGCATCAGCGGGCCGGGCTGTTGACGCTGATGCGCTGCACAGTCACGGTCTTCTCGGCACTGGTCTGGACCACCTCGCCGTTGCCGGACAGCACCTGGGCCGCGAAACGGTGCTCGCCGCGATCCAGGTTGGCCACGCCGAAGCGGGTGCTCTGGCCGGGGCTGCCGTAGGGGGCGCCGTCCACCAGCAATTGCAGCGACTGCCCCGCACCCAGGGCCGGTTCCAGGGATACGCCCACCGAGAAGGTGCCGTTGTTGGCGCGGATGGCCTCATCGTCGGGCACGTTGACCTCCAGGCGGCTGAAGGCCGGGCCGGCGGGCGTCGCCGCCGCAGGCGCACTGGGGATGGGCAGCGCCGGCCGTGGATTGTCCACGGTATTGGTGGGTGCCACCTGCACCGGCTTGGCATTGGCCGAGGGCTGGTCGCTGAACACCGTGTTGCCTTCGGCATCCACCGACTTGTAGATCGCGGCCTGGGCGGAGCAGGCGAGGCAGAGCAGACAGCAGGCAAGCAGGCGAGGCATGGCGGAATCTCGGCCGGGCAGTGGAGATCAAGGGTAGCAGGCGCGCCCGGTGCACAGGTAGGCAACCTGGCCGCTGTGCCCGGGCGTCGGTCGCGGCGGTTTTCCCAGGGCAAAAGAAAAGGCCTCCCGAAGGAGGCCTCTTTACCTTACTGCAGCGGGATCAGACGCTGTAGTACAGGTCGTATTCCAGCGGGTGCACGAAGGTACGCACCTTGATCTCTTCCTCGGACTTCAGCTCGATGTAGGCATCGATGAACTCGTCGGTGAAGACGCCGCCCTTGGTCAGGAACGCGCGACCGGCGTCCAGGGCTTCCAGGGCTTCCTTCAGGCTGCCGCAGACCTGCGGGATCTTCTTGCCTTCTTCCGGCGGCAGATCGTACAGGTTCTTGTCGGCGGCATCGCCGGGGTGGATCTTGTTCTGGATACCGTCCAGGCCGGCCATCAGCAGGGCAGCGAAGCACAGGTAGGGGTTGGCAGCCGGATCCGGGAAGCGGGCCTCGATGCGGCGGGCTTTCGGGCTCGACACATAGGGGATACGGATGGAGGCGGAGCGGTTACGGGCCGAGTAGGCCAGCATGACCGGGGCTTCGAAGCCGGGCACCAGACGCTTGTAGCTGTTGGTGGACGGGTTGGTGAAGCCGTTCAGCGCCTTGCCGTGCTTGATGATGCCGCCGATGAAGTACAGGGCGGTATCGGACAGGCCGGCATAGCCTTCGCCGGCGAAGGTGTTCTTGCCATCCTTGGAGATGGACATGTGCACGTGCATGCCGGAGCCGTTGTCGCCGTACAGAGGCTTGGGCATGAAGGTGGCGGTCTTGCCGTAGGCATCGGCCACGTTGTGCACGACGTACTTCAGGGTCTGGGTCTCGTCGGCCTTCTTGACCAGGGTGTTGAACTGCACACCGATCTCGTTCTGGCCAGCGGTCGCCACTTCGTGGTGGTGGACTTCCACGACCAGGCCCATTTCTTCCAGGGCGTTGCACATGGCTGTACGGATTTCGTGGTCGTGATCGACCGGCGGTACCGGGAAGTAGCCGCCCTTGACGCCCGGACGGTGGCCCTTGTTGCCGGACTCGAAGTCGGCATCGGTGTTCCAGGAAGCCTGCTCGGAGAAGATCTTGAACATGGAGCCGGAGATGTCCGACTTGAACTTCACTTCGTCGAAGATGAAGAACTCGGGCTCCGGGCCGACGAACACGGTGTCGCCGATGCCGGTGGACTTCAGGTATTCCTCGGCAGCACGGGCGATACCGCGGGGGTCGCGCTCGTAGGGCTGCATGGTGGAGGGTTCGATGATGTCGCAGACCAGGATCAGGGTCGGCTCTTCGGTGAAGGGATCCAGAACGGCGGTGCTGTCGTCGGGCAGCAGGATCATGTCGGAGGCTTCGATGCCTTTCCAGCCGGCGATGGAGGAGCCGTCGAACATCTTGCCGTGGGCGAAGAAGTCTTCGTCCAGCGCGTCACGCGCCGGCATGGTGACGTGTTGCTGCTTGCCTTTGGTGTCGGTGAAGCGCAGGTCTACCCACTTCACGTCGTTTTCTTTGATCAGTTGAACAGCCTTCGACATGGTTTCCTCCAGAGGAATTTCGGCCGGGAGCGGTTGGCGGTACTCCCGGTATCAGCTGTGCCCTTGAGGGGCGCTCCCGTACTGCCTGGTCAGCGACCGGCGTTCCACGAAAAGCGCCCTATGCTGGCCCAGGGGCGGCTGCCTCACAAGAGAGCAAGTTGTATGCCAGTGCCCCTAAATGGGCTGGAGGGCCGTCCTGGCGCCTGTCGTGCCGTTTTCAGGTCAATGGAGGCCGTATTCAGGCACGAATTTGGTGCGCTTAATTCGGCGGATGCACCTTAATGGCGCATTGGGTGATTTTGTCGGGCGAATTCGAGTGCCGGGTGGTTTTCAGGTATCATATTCGCCCTTTTCTTTCGCGTTGCCCGCCTCCCGTTTCCCGCTCATGAAGCTCATCATCAAGGTCTTTCCGGAAATCACCATCAAGAGTCGCCCGGTGCGCAAGAATTTCATTCGCCAGCTGGTGAAGAACATTCGTGTCGTGCTGCGCGATCTGGATCCGGATGTCCGCGTGGAAGGGGTGTGGGACAACATCACCCTGGAGACCGCGCTCGACGAGCCGCGGCTGCTGGCGGAAATGAAGCAGCGCCTGGCCTGCACCCCGGGCATCGGCCAGTTCCTCGAGGTGCACGAGTATCCGCTGGGCGATTTCGATTCGATTCTCGAGTTGTGCGTACGCCACTTCGGCGAGCGCGTGCGCGGCAAGGTGTTCTCGGTGCGCTGCAAGCGCGCCGGCCGCCATGACTTCTCCTCGATGGATGTGGAGCGCCATGTCGGTGGTGGCCTGCGCGAACGCTGCGGCGGCGCCGGCATCGCCCTGAAGAATCCCGAGGTGAACGTTCGCCTGGAGATCCGCGACCAGCAGCTGTTCATCATCGACGAGCACCACGAAGGGCTGGGCGGCTATCCGCTCGGCGCGCTGGAACAGGTGCTGGTGCTGATGTCCGGGGGATTCGACTCCACCGTGGCCGCCTACCAGATGATGAGACGCGGCATGGTCAGCCATTTCTGCTTCTTCAATCTCGGCGGGCGCGCCCACGAGCTGGGCGTGATGGAAGTGGCCCACTATCTCTGGGAGAAGTACGGGCGTTCCCAGCGCGTGCTGTTCATCAGCGTGCCCTTCGAGGAAGTGGTGGGGCAGATCCTCACCCAGTGCGACGACAGCCACATGGGGGTCATCCTCAAGCGCATGATGCTGCGCGCGGCCAGTCGCATCGCCGAACAGCTGCAGATCGAGGCGCTGGTGACCGGCGAAGCCGTCTCCCAGGTCTCCAGCCAGACCCTGACCAACCTGGCGGTGATCGACAAGGCCACCGATACCCTGGTGCTACGCCCGCTGCTGGCCAGCCACAAGCAGGACATCATCGATACCGCCCAGCGCATCGGCACCGCCGACTTCGCCAAGCACATGCCCGAATACTGCGGCATCATCTCGGTGAATCCCACCACCAAGGCCAAGGCCCTGCGGGTGGACCACGAGGAAGGCAAGTTCGACCTGGCGGTGCTCGACGCCGCCCTGGAACGTGCGCGCTTCATCACCGTCGACAAGGTGATCGAAGAGCTGGGCAAGGACGTGCAGGTCGAAGAGCTGGCACAGCCCTTGCCAGGTCAGATCGTGGTGGACATCCGCCATCCCGATGCCCAGGAAGACCAGCCGCTGGAGCTGCCCGGCATCGAGGTGCAGGCCATGCCGTTCTTCGCGCTGAACAGCCGTTTCAAGGAACTGGACGAGAATCGCCAGTACCTACTCTATTGCGACCGCGGGGTGATGAGCCGGCTGCACGCCCATCACCTGCTCACCGAAGGGCACGCCAATGTGCGCGTTTATCGTCCGGCCTAAGCAGCCGGGCCTGCTGGGTGGCAGTATCCGCCACCGCCCTCCCGACCTCTTCTAGCCCTCCGGCCACGTACCGGTCGGCCGCGTTTCGCGCCTTTGCAATCTCCGGCTGTCAGCCTGCTGGCTGAAGCTCCTTCATTTCTATACCGAGAACACCACTGTGATCGAGAATCTACGCAACATCGCCATCATCGCGCACGTCGACCATGGCAAGACCACCCTCGTCGACAAGCTGCTGCGCCTGTCCGGCACCCTGGACCGCAAAGAAGCGGAAAACGAGCGGGTGATGGACAGCAACGACCAGGAAAAGGAACGCGGCATCACCATCCTGGCCAAGAACACCGCGCTGAAGTGGAAGGACTACAACATCAACATCGTCGACACCCCCGGCCACGCCGACTTCGGTGGCGAGGTGGAGCGCGTGATGTCCATGGTCGACTCCGTGCTGCTGGTGGTCGACGCCCAGGACGGCCCCATGCCGCAGACCCGCTTCGTGACCCAGAAGGCGTTCAAGGCCGGTCTGCGTCCGATCGTGGTGGTCAACAAGATCGACCGTCCCGGCGCGCGTCCGGACTGGGTCATCGACCAGATCTTCGACCTGTTCGACAACCTCGGCGCCACCGATGAGCAGCTGGACTTCCCGATCGTCTACGCCAGCGCCCTGAACGGCATCGCCGGTCTGGACCACGAGAAGATGGACGACAACATGGATGCCCTGTTCCAGGCCATCGTCGACCACGTACCGGCTCCCCAGGTCGATCTGGACGGTCCCTTCCAGATGCAGATTTCCCAGCTGGACTACAACAGCTTCCTCGGCGTGATCGGCATCGGCCGTATCGCCCGTGGCCGCATCAAGGCCAACACCCCGGTGGTGGCCATCAGCGACGACGGCAGCAAGCGCAACGGTCGTATCCTCAAGATCATGGGCCACTCCGGCCTGCAGCGCGTGGAAGTGGCCGAAGCCGAAGCCGGCGACATCGTCTGCGTCTCGGGCATGGACGAGCTGTTCATCTCCGACACCCTGTGCGATCCGCAGAACGTCGAAGCCCGCCCGCCGCTGACCGTCGACCAGCCCACCGTGAGCATGACCTTCCAGGTCAACGACTCGCCGTTCGCCGGTCGTGAAGGCAAGTTCGTCACCAGCCGCAACATCAAAGACCGTCTGGACAAGGAACTGCTGCACAACGTGGCCCTGCGCGTCGAGCCGGGCGAGTCCGCCGAGAAGTTCAAGGTCTCCGGGCGTGGCGAGCTGCACCTGTCGGTACTGATCGAGAACATGCGCCGCGAAGGCTTCGAGATGGCCGTGGGCCGTCCGGAAGTGGTGATCATCGAGAAGGACGGCGAGAAGCAGGAGCCCTACGAGAACGTCACCATCGACATCGAAGAGCAGCACCAGGGCTCGGTGATGGAGCAGATGGGTCTGCGCAAGGGCGATCTGACCAACATGATCCCCGACGGCAAGGGCCGTATCCGCCTGGAATACACCATCCCGGCGCGTGGCCTGATCGGCTTCCGCAACAACTTCCTGACCCTGACGTCGGGCAGCGGCATCCTGACCTCGACCTTCAGCCACTACGGCCCGATCAAGGCCGGCGAAGTGAGCAACCGTCAGAACGGCGTGCTGGTGTCCATGGCCACCGGTACCGCCCTGACCTACTCGCTGGAAACCCTGCAGAGCCGCGGCAAGCTGTTCCTGGCTCCGGGCGACGAGATCTACGAAGGCCAGCTGTGCGGCATCAACAGCCGTGACAACGACCTGGTGCTCAACCCCACCAAGGGCAAGAAGCTGGACAACATGCGCGCCTCGGGCAAGGACGAAGTCATCGCCCTGGTGCCGCCGATCAAGTTCACCCTCGAACAGGCGCTGGAATTCATCGCCGACGACGAGCTGGTGGAAGTGACGCCCAAGTCCATCCGTCTGCGCAAGAAGTTCCTGAACGAAAACGACCGCAAGCGCTTCGAGCGTTCCAAGGTCTGATCCCGTCCGGGTGATGCAGGAAAGCGCCTTCGGGCGCTTTTTTGTTGCCGGTTTTTCAGAGCCTGCTACGCGCACGACTGGCGGCTCTGCTAGCGTTTATCCCACGGCCGCGCCATTCGGGACGGCCCCTTCTGCAGGATGCTGCCATGCTCAAGACTACCCTCGCCGCCGCCCTGACCCTGAGCGGTCTCAGCGTTTTCGCCACGGCCCAGGCCGCCGGTTGCGGCACGCCGCGCAATGCCTTCGATACCGTCTACTGCGCCAGCAACCTGTTCGCCCAGAGCGACAAGTCGCTGAACCAGACCTATGGCGAGTTGCGTAAGCAGCTGCCGGCCGATCAGCAGGCCGTGCTCAAACAGAGCCAGTTGGCCTGGATCAAGCAGCGCGACAGCCAGTGCGCCCGCGAGGAAGCCGATGGCTACTTCGTCAACCTGGATTGCGCCGTCAGCCTGACCGACAGCCGTCTGGAGGTGCTCAAGGAGCGCCTGCGCGAATGCGCCAGCACCGGTTGCGAGGCGGGCAAGCTGGGGCAGTGAGGTAGCTGGCGGGATAGGGGGCGCGCCGTTCCCTCACCCCAACCCTCTCCCGGGGGGAGAGGGGGCTATCCGGAACGGGCGCTTGGCGTCATCGCTCCGGAGAAAATCGTAGCCTGGAAAACGGCGCAGCCTTTTCCACTGGGCTCGCTGCCAGGGGGCCCTCACCCCAACCCTCTCCCCGGGGGAGAGGGGGCTATCCGAGCGGGCGATCAGCCTCATCGTTCCGATGAGCGCCCACGGATTGAGCGGCAGACTCGACGGTCATGGCAGGCCGCTCCGGTCGAATTGCCGACAGCCATCGGGCCTGCCGTTCAAGCCGAACAAATGTCTTCCAGGTTTTTGTTTACACCCAGATACAACGTCACAAAAACCGTCTAGCGTGGGGCAACACGCCCCGACGCGTGCTCCGATAACAACAATCAAGGATGCAGGCATGACATCTTTCCTCAGGCAACGCCTGCCGCTGGCCATCGCCCTGGCCACGGCGCTCGCGGCAACCGCCCAGGCGGCTCCCAATCCCTACAGTGGCTTCACCGTGTTCGGCGACAGCCTGCTCGATGCCGGGCAATTTCCCGATACCGGGGTCACGGGCGCCAGCCTCAGATTCACCAACCGCGTCGGTCCCGGCTACAGCCCGGCCAGCGGCGCGGTGACCGGACCGGTGTCCTCGATCCTGCTCGGCCAGCAACTGGGCTTCGATGTCCGTACCCTGGACGCCTCGACCTCGCTGATCAATCAGCGGATCGGCCTGAGCGATGGCGACAACTGGGCCACGGGTGGCTACACCACGGCGCAGATCCGCGATTCCATCACCGCTCGCAACGGCTCGGTGGTGGCGGTGGGTGGCCTGACCCTGCGCAGCCGTGACGGCTACCTGCCCGGCCTCGCCAGCCAGGGACTGAGCCTGGATCCCAACACCCTGTTCTATATCAGCGGCGGGGGTAACGACTTCCTCCAGGGACTGGTCACCTCGCCGGCCACCGCAGCGGCCGCGGCCAATCGCCTGGGTGACGGCGTGGCTGCGCTGCAGCAGGCCGGCGCCCGCTATATGGTGGTCTGGCTGCTGCCCGACATCGGCCAGACCCCAGCCCTGGCCGGTTCGCCGCAACAGGCGGCCAGCTCGGCCCTGAGTCGGGTCTACAACCAGGCGCTGGTGGCGCGCCTGGCCGGTATCGACGCCGAGATCATCGGTCTCAACGTGCCCCAGCTGCTGGCCGAGGTGGTGGCCGAGCCGGGCCGCTATGGCCTGGCCAGCGGGCAGAATCTGACCGGCACCTGCTTCAGCGGCGACAGCTGCACCCGCAACCCCACCTATGGCCTGGGTGCGGTGGCGGCCGATCCCAGCCAGCTGCTGTTCAACGATCGCGTCCACCCGACCATCACCGGCCAGCGGCTGATCGCCGACTACGCCTATTCGCTGCTGGCGGCGCCCTGGGAGGTCACCCTGCTGCCGGAGATGGCCCAGTCCACCCTCAGGGCGCACCAGGACGGCCTGCACCAGCGCTGGCTGGGCGACTGGCATGCCTGGCAGCCGGTGGGGCGCTGGCAGGGCTATGTGGATACCAGCGCGCGGCGCCTGGACGTCGACGACCAGCGCAGCACCGCCGGCGGCGATGGCAACGGCTACAGCCTGGATCTGGGCGGCAGCTATCGACTCAGCGAGGAATGGCGCCTCGGCGTGGCCGCCGGTGTCGCGCGCCAGCGCCTGGAGCCCGGCGCGGCCGATTCCAGCTATCGCCTCAACAGCTATCTTCTCAGCGCCTTCGCCCAGTACCAGGGCGAGCGCCTCTGGGGCGATCTCACCGCCACCGGTGGCCGGCTGGACTATGACGACCTGAGCCGCCGTTTCGCCCTCGGCCCGACCACCCGCAGCGAGCAGGGCGACACCGACGGCGATCTGCGCGCCCTCTCGGCGCGGCTGGGCTACGACCTGGCGGCGGCCGGCAGTCCCTGGCACCTGAGTCCCTATCTCAGCGCCGACTATGCCCGCGTCCAGGTGGATGGCTATCGCGAGCGCGGCAACGACGCCACGGCGCTGGAGTTCGACGACCAGTCGAGCACCTCGCGGCGGCTGGGGCTGGGTCTGCAGGGGCGCTGGCAGCTCGCCCCGGCCACGGCGCTGTTCGCCGACCTGGGTCGCGAGCGGGAATTCGCCGATGGCACCCGCGACGTGACCATGCGCCTGAACAGCGTGCCAGGTCTGGACTACACCCTGGACGGCTACCAGCCCGACAGCGACCGCACCCGACTGAGCCTGGGCGTGGTCCAGCGGCTGACCCCGGAACTGACCCTGCGCGGTGGCTACAGCTATGCCGGCGCGGGCGATAGCCATCAGCAGGGCGTGGGCCTGGGCCTGTCACTGGACTTCTAACCGCCGCGCTGCGGGCAAGGCCCGCTGACAGGCTGTCAGCGGGCGTCGTGGCTAGACCCGGGTGGGATCGCCCAGGCGCTGGCGCTGCCAGTCGCGCAACTCGTCCAGACGGCGCGGCGGGCAGACCAGAAAGCCCTGCAGAAGATCGCAACCGGCCTGTTGCAGGCAGAGCTGCTTGAGTTCGGTGTCCACGCCCTCGGCGATCACCTGGGCGTCGCGGGCATGGCAGAAGGCGATGAGCGCATCCAGGCTGGCCTGGTTGCCGGGCTGGCTGAGGCGCTCGACGATGAGCCGGTCGAACTTGATGGTATCGGCGGGATAGTCGGTGACCTGCTGGATCGAGGTGTAGCCGACGCCGAAATCGTCGATGGCCACGCGAAAGCCCTCGGCGCGCAATTCATGCAGCAGCCCCAGGGTCCGCTCGTTCAGCTCGGCGGCGAAGGTCTCGGTGAATTCCAGTTCCAGACGGGCCGGATCGACACGGTGGTGGCGGACCCGCTCGCGCAGATAGGGCACGATGTCGGCCTGATCCAGTTGCGCCGACGACAGGTTGATGGACAGCACCAGGTCGCTGCCCAGCACCTCCTGCAGCGCCGGGTATTCGCGGCAGGCCTGGTCCACGACCCAGCGATCGATCCAGCGAAAGTGCCCCTGGCGTTCGGCGATGGGGATGAATTCCGCCGGTGACACCGGGCCGAGGCGCGGCGAATACCAGCGCAGCAGGGTTTCGGCGGAACGCACCTGGCCGTTGCTGTCGACGGCCGGCATGTAGACGAGATGGAATTCCTCGTCCGGGTTCATGCGCCGCAGGTGCTCGTCCAGCAGATCCTGGCGGCGCTGGCGCGCGGCCAGTTCCGGGGTGAAGTGCACCAGGCGGTTGCCGCCTTCGTTCTTGGCCCGCTCCAGGGCCAGGTCGGCTTGGGCCAGCAGGTCGGCCAGGTCCAGCGGGGCCTCGGGGGTCGCCAGGCCGATACTCAGGGTCACCGCATAGCGCCGCTCGCCAACCAGGGTGCCGTTGTCGTGGTTCTGCTGCAGCTGCTGGCCCAGGGCGAGGGCGTCGGTCGCCGCCGCCGGGCCGCGCAGCAGGATGGCGAATTCATCGCCCGCCAGGCGCGTGAACACCAGCTCGTTGCCCGCCTGATAGGCTTCCAGCTGCTGCTGGGTCTGCCGGGCCACGGCCTGCAGCAGCTCATCGCCCACCTCGTGGCCGAATCTGTCGTTCACCGACTTGAAGTGATCGAGGCCGAAATAGAGCAGGGCGATATGGCGGCCGTCCGGCTTGCCCGCCAGCCAGGACTCACCCATGAGCTGGAAGTAGCGACGATTGCCGATCTGGGTGAGGACGTCGGTGCGCAGGGCCGTGCGCAACTGCGCCAGGATGGCCAGGTTGTTGTCGTGCAGGCGCTTCATGTTGGCGCCCAGATGGCCGATCTCGCCGGGTTCGTCGCCGGTTTCGAGGGCCTGGCGCTGGCCTTCCAGCACCTCGGTGAGCTGACTGTCCAGCCGCGCGATGGGCCGGGTGATATAGCGGCGGATCAGCAGGATCAGGACCAGGATGCAGGCCAGGGTCACCAGCAGGCCGCCGCTGAAGTAGGCGATCGCCAGACGGCGCAATTCCCGGTCCAGGTGCCCCGGATCCGGGGTCAGGCGTACATAGAGATCGGGCGACAGGCGCTCGACGGCGGTGAAATCGCTGGTGCGGACGGGCAGCGTCCGGCTGAATTCCAGGGGCGCACCATAGCTCTGCTCGAGGGTACGGCGCATGGCCTCCATCCGGTCCGGGCTGACCGCCAATTGCAGCGTCATCGCCAGCCCGCGCTGACCCGGCAGGGGCGGTCCGGCGGTGCTCGGCAGCAGCGAGGTGGTCGCCACCAGCAGTGATCGCCCCTGTTCGTCGAGCAGATAGTCGCGCCGCTCCAGCGGACCGCTCGGCTCCTGGGCCAGGCGTTCGAGCAGTTGTCGCTGGGCAGCGCTCAGTTGGGCGAAGGGATCGCCACTGCGTTCGTAGTAGTAGGCCAGGCTGAGGTCGGGGCGGGCGATGGCCAGGGAGATATGGCTGGGCGCATCGTCGCCGGCCAGCTGGCGCACCGCCAGTTGCAGCTGGGTACCCAGGGCTTCGTTGCGATAGGGCACCTCGGTCTGCCGCAGGAAGTTGCCCAGGGCGGCGCTGTTGGACAGGGCATAGAGCAGGTTGCGGCTGAAGTGGTCGTACTCGCGATAGGTGGTTTCCAGCGCCGCCAGGTCATGGTTGACCCGCGAGCGTTCGAGGCCGATCACCGCTTCGCGCTGGACCGTGTAGCCCAGGCCCACCAGGGTCAGGCTGCAGAGCAGGGCGACCGGCAGGATCAGCAGCAGGGCGCGTCTATTGAGCGTCATGGCGACCTACCAGAGCACTGCCGATGCGTTGCCGGGTCTGGAAGGTGTCGGGCGGACCTTCGCGAAAGACCTGGCTGCGGGCGAGCACCTCATCGGGGGGAAACAGGCTGGGATCCTGACGCAGGTCTGCCGACAGCAGCCGCAGGGCGCCGGCATTGGGAGTCGCCAGGTGCAGGTCCTCGGTCGCCAGCACGGCATTGCGCGGTTCGTTGAGGAAATCGATGAAGCGCCAGGCGGCGGCCTGGTGCCGGGAGCTGCTGAGCAGGGCCACGCAGTCCACCCACAGCAGGCTGCCCTCGCGCGGCGTGACGAAGCGCCAGGGCTGCCCGGGCGTCGCGGCATTGAGCAGGTGCTGGTCGCCGCTGTAGCCCAGGGCCAGCTCGATGCGATCGCTGTAGGCCGGATTGTGCAGGGCGCTGACCACGTATTGATAGGTCAGCACCGCCGGGGCCTGGGCCTTGAGCAGGGCGAAGCTGCGTCTGAGCAACTCGGGGTCGTCGCTGTTGATGGCGGCGCCGAGGGTGATCAGAGGCGCCACCAGGAGGTCGTCGTGGTCTTCGAGCATGGCGATATGACCGTGCAGGGCCGGCTCCGGCTGCAGCAGCGGCTGCCAGGACGAGGGCGCCTGGGCCAGGCGATCGCTGCGGTAGAGCAGGCCCAGGGTGCCCCAGACGTAGGGCACGGCATAGTCGCCGCAACTCTGGCGCCAGCGCGGATCGAGCTCGCTCAGATGGGGCAGGCGCTGGGGATCGATGCGCATCAGCAGGCCGTCCTGGCCGAGGCGGGTGGCGCTGACCTCGTTGATCACCACCAGGTCGAGATCGGCATCGCCGCGTGCCAGGGTGGCATCGCGCACGTCGCTACTGTCGAAATGGATTTCCTGCACGGGCGAATGAGCCTTGGCCCAGCGCTGCAATAGGGTGTCGCTGAAATAGCCTTCCCAGGTATAGAGCCGCAAGGGCTCGGCAGCCGCCACGGGTGACGCGGGCAGCCCGGTGAGCACCAGGCTGCAGACAAGGGGGAGGCAGTAGCGCATGCGGACGACTCGGCGGCAAGGACTGACTTAACTAGGAGGGGCCGCAAGGCCCTGACGTTCACCCCGCGAACGTCGGGGCTCTTGCCAGTCTAGGAGTCATCCGCGTATTCGCCAGCCGCGGGCGCCGTCTATTGCACGCGCTGAGTTCTGACCTTCAGTTCTGCAGCGGCGCCACCCCGGCGCGCTGATGGGCGCGGGTCCAGGGATTCTGCTCGTCGGCGAATTTCACCGCCAGACGCTCCAGCACCCGTTGCGTGGGCGCATTGGTGCCATGCAGCAACAGCAGGGGCAACAGCAGCAGGCTGGCGCCCAGCGCGGCCTGACGCGGCTTGAGGTTGACCTCCTGGCCCCGCAGCAGCCACAGCAGGCTGCCGCTGGCGGCGTAGCCGATGGGCAGGCCGGTGACCACTTCCGAGATCGAGTGATAGCCCAGCACCACCCGCGAGACGGCGATGAGCAGGGCGCACAGCGCGCCCAGGGCGGCCGCGGTCAGCCGCAGCGACGGCCGCGCCCGGCTGGCCAGCAGCCAGCCGAGGACCGGCAGCACGCTGCCCACCAGCATGGAATGGCCGCTGAAGCCGGTGAAGTCCAGGCGCGGAATGCCCAGGCCCCAGCCGAAGAAGGCGATCTTCGACAGGGCCACGCTGAGGCTGGCCGCACCAAACAGCAGCAGCCAGAGCAATGCCGCCCGCGCCGACAGACCGGCCAGCAGCCAGAGCGCGATCAGCACGGCGCAGGGAAGCATCACCGAGGAATCGCCGAAGTTGGTGATGAACAGCCACATGGATAAGCACACTCCTGGAGAAGACGAGGCATTCTGACCACCGCACGCCCAGAGGTTGCATCGCCCGTGCCAGCCTGTGGACTGGCGCAAGAAAGCGCTGGGACCCCGGTTGCAGACCCAGAAAAAAGCCCCGGCACCGGAGGTGGCGGGGCTGTCTGCCGGGAAGCGTCTTACAGACCGGCAGCGGCGCGCAAGGCAGCGGCGCGATCGGTGCGTTCCCAGGTGAAGGTGGTGAAGGTGTCATCGCCCACGGTGATTTCCTGGGGATGGCGACCGAAGTGACCGTAGGCCGCGGTGGCCCGGTACATCGGGTGCAGCAGGTCGAGCATGGTGGTGATGGCGTAGGGGCGCAGGTCGAAATGCTCGCGCACCAGCTGCACGATCTTCTCGTCGCTGATCTTGGCGGTGCCGAAGGTGTTGATCGAGATGGAGGTGGGCTGGGCCACGCCGATGGCGTAGGACACCTGGATCTCGCAACGATCGGCCAGGCCGGCGGCGACGATGTTCTTGGCCACGTAGCGACCGGCGTAGGCGGCGCTGCGGTCGACCTTGGACGGGTCCTTGCCGGAGAAGGCGCCACCGCCGTGACGGGCCATGCCGCCGTAGCTGTCGACGATGATCTTGCGGCCGGTCAGACCACAGTCACCCACCGGGCCGCCAATGATGAACTGGCCGGTCGGGTTGATGTGGAACTGGGTGTCCTTGTGCAGCAGCTCGGCGGGGATGACGTGCTTGACGATCAGCTCCATCACGGCTTCGCGCAGGTCGGCGTACTTGACCTCGGGATTGTGCTGGGTGGACAGCACGATGGCGTCGATGCCGACCACCTTGCCGCCGTCGTAGCGGCAGGTCACCTGGGACTTGGCGTCCGGACGCAGCCAGGGCAGCAGGCCCGACTTGCGTGCTTCGGCCTGACGTTCCACCAGGCGGTGGGAGAAGGTGATGGGCGCGGGCATCAGCACATCGGTCTCGTTGCAGGCGTAGCCGAACATCAGGCCCTGGTCACCGGCGCCCTGGTCTTCCGGCTTGCTGCGATCTACGCCCTGGGCGATGTCCACCGACTGCTTGCCGATGATGTTGACGATGCCGCAGGTGGCGCCGTCGAAGCCCACGTCCGAGCTGTCGTAGCCGATGTCGACGATGACGTCGCGCACCAGTTGCTCCAGGTCGACCCAGGCGGAGGTGGTCACCTCGCCGGCGACGATGGCCACACCGGTCTTGACCAGGGTCTCGCAGGCCACGCGGGCGTGCTTGTCCTGGGTGATGATGGCGTCGAGCACGGCATCGGAGATCTGGTCGGCGATCTTGTCCGGATGGCCTTCGGACACGGACTCGGAGGTGAACAGGGAATATTCGCTCATCGAATGGTTCCTAAATTACCAAGGGGTAGGGGCCCGCAGGCCGGTCGAGACAGCAGTTTCCTTGCTGGACATGACGCCCTTGAGCGTCGGGTCCGCCCGCCACTGGCCGGTTGGCCTCATGACGGGGTGTTTCCCTGATCCGGGCGCGCGAACTGGCGCACCTGGATCTGAAAGCCGTTGCGCAGGCCGAGGTAGAGGCTTTCGCCCGCCTGCAGGCCGGCGGCCTGGGCCCAGCGCGCCAGTTCGTCCTGGTCGAAGCCGAGCCAGAGATCGCCACAGGCCGCGCGCGCCCAGGTCTGGTCGTGGGGGCAGAGGTCGGTGATCACCAGGCTGCCGCCCGGTGCCACGCGCCGCGCCAGCTGCTGCAGCGCCTCCGCCGGCGCGGCGAGGTGGTGCAGGACCATGTTGAGGACCACGCAGTCGGCCGCTGGCAGCGGCTCGGCGAGGGCGTCGGCCAGTTGCAGTTCGACATGGGCGAGGCCATCGCGTTGGCAGCGCTGGCGCGCCAGTTCGAGCATGGCCGGGCTGTTGTCCACCGCCACCACCCGGGCGAAACGCCGCGCCAAGTCCGGCAGGAAGGCGCCGTCGCCCGGACCCACTTCCAGGGCGCAGCCGCGCGGATCCAGGGCCAGGGCGTCCAGCAGGCTGAGCAGGCCGTCGCGATACTGCGGCAGACTGGCGATGAGGTCCTGCTGGGCCTGGAATTTTTCCGCCACCCGGGCGAAGAAGTCGCGACTCACCGCCGCGCGCTGGGCATGCACCTCAGTGATCCGCGTCTGCACGGCGCTGGGCAGGTCCAGGGCGTCCACCTCTTCGAGCAGGGCGGCGTGCAGGGCGCCCCCCAGGCTGCCGGGGCGGGGCAGGGCGCGGCGATAGAAGATGGCGTTGCCCTCGCGGCGGGTGGCCACCAGCTGCGCCTGAGCCAGCACCTTGAGGTGGTGGCTGATGCCGGACTGGCCGGTGGCGAAGATCTGCGCCAGTTCCAGCACGCCGAAGGAGGCGCTGTGCAGGGCGCGCAGGACGTTCAGGCGCAGGGGGTCGCCGCCGGCCTTGCACAGGGCGGCGAGGGTATCTCCTGGTTCTTGGCCGAGCGCCGGCACGCGGAGCGGATTCATGGGGCGCTAGTCTAGAGACCCGTCCCGGGCCTCGCAAGAAAAGCATCAAAAAGTTTTGATACTTGTCCATGGGGGTGGGCCGCGCATACCTTCGTCGAGGAAGGTAAGATGCCGGGGCCTTTTGCTCAGCGGTCTTCGCAACGTTGCGGTAACGACCGCGAGACTCGCGCGTCCAACCTGCAGCCCCCTTCCAGGAGCGTCACCGGGTAACCCATGTCCGTCCAGCCACCGTCCCCTTCCGCGCCTGCCGCCGGCACGCGCCTGGTGATCTGCGAGCACTGCGATTCGGTGCATCGCCTGGAGCCGCTCGCCGCTGGCGAGCGGGCGCACTGTCTGCGCTGTGGCGCCTTGCTCTATCGTGCCAGCCGCCTGGACATCCAGGGTCTGCTGGCGCTGGCGATCGCCGCGGCGGTGCTGTTCGTGATCGCCAATGTCGGGCCCATCCTGCAACTCAGCTTTCGCGGCCTGCACAGCGAGGCGACCCTGCTGGAATCGGTGGTCGCCATGAGTCGCGGCTTCGCCGGCCCCATGGCGCTGGTGGTGGCCATGACCCTGTTCGTGGTGCCGCTGCTGCAGATCCTGCTGCTGCTCTGGGTGCTCGGCTTCGCCCAGCTCGGCCGCCGTGCCCCCGGCTTCGCCACGGCCATGGTCACCCTGCATTACCTGCGGCCCTGGAGCATGATCGAGGTCTTCGTGCTCGGCGCCCTGGTGGCGGTGATCAAGCTGGCCGGCCTGCTGCACGTGGTGGTGGGGCTGGGGCTGTTCGGCATGGTCGGGCTGATGGTGGTCCTCTTGATCATCGCCAAGCGCGACCTGCACCCGCTGTGGGACGCCGTCGGGGAGCGCGAGTCTTGAGCGCGCCGCAGTTGCCGCCGCGCGCCGACGAACTCGGCCTGTGCCTGTGCCACGTCTGCGGCAAGGTCTGCACCGCGCCGCGCCGGCACAAGGCCGGCTGCCCGCGCTGCGGCTCGGCGCTGCACCGGCGCAAGCCCAACGTCTATGCCAAGACCTGGGCCTATCTGCTCGCCGCGCTGATCCTCTATATCCCCGCCAATACCCTGCCGGTGATGTTCACCGGTACCCTGGGCCGCGGCACGGAAAGCACCATCCTCGAGGGGGTGATCGAATTCTGGGAGAACGGCTCCTGGGGCGTCGCCCTGGTGATCTTCATCGCCAGCGTGGCGGTGCCCTCCATCAAGTTTCTGGTGCTCGGGACCCTGCTGGTGAGTTGCCAGCGCCGCAGCGACTGGGCCACCGCCCAGCGCGCCCGGCTCTATCGCTTCGTCGAGCTGATCGGCTACTGGTCGATGCTCGACGTGATCGTGGTGGCCCTGGTCTCGGCGCTGGTGCACTTCGGTGCCCTGAGTTCGGCGGCGCCGCGCCTGGGTATCGTGTTCTTTGGTTTCGTGGTGGTGCTGACGATGCTCGCCGCGATGAGTTTCGATCCCCGCTTGATCTGGGATGCAGAGGTGAACGATGACGGACAGGCATGAACCCGACGCCCTGGCGCCTACCCCCGAGGTACGCCGCAGTCGCTGGAGCGTATCGCTGATCTGGCTGGTGCCCATCGTGGCGGCCCTGATCGGGCTGTCCATGGTGATCCACAGCTGGGCCTCGCGCGGGCCGACCATCACGGTGACCTTTCTCACCGCCGAGGGCCTGGAAGCCGGCAAGACCCAGGTCAAGTACAAGAACGTGGTGATCGGCACCGTCAGCGACATCCAGCTGGCGCCGGATCGCAACCGGGTGATCACCACCATCGAGCTGGAAAAGTCCGCCGAGGGCTTCGCGACCAAGGACGCGCGCTTCTGGGTGGTGCGGCCGCGCTTCGGCGTCAATGGCGTCTCGGGGGTCGACACCCTGGTGTCGGGCGCCTTCATCGGCGCCGACATCGGCGATTCCACCGAGTCCCATCGCGACTTCCGCGGCCTGGAGCAGCCGCCGGCGCTGATTCACGGCGCCTCGGGCAAGAGATTCATCGTCACCGCCGACGACATCGGCTCGCTGGACGTCGGCTCGCCGGTCTATTACCGGCGCATCCAGGTCGGCCGGGTGGTGTCCTTCCACCTCAACCAGGACGGCAAGGGCGTCAGCGCGCAGATCTTCGTCGATTCGCCCTACGACCGCTTCGTCACCGCCAACAGCCGCTTCTGGAACGCCAGCGGGGTCGATGTCTCGCTCAGCGCCTCCGGCCTCAAGCTCAATACCCAGTCGCTGGCCACGGTGGTGGCAGGCGGCATCGCCTTCGTCACCCCCGAATGGCCCAAGGATCCGCAGGAGGCCGACGAAGACCAGAGTTTCACCCTGTTCGACGACCAGGCCAGCGCCCTGGCGCCGCCGGATGGCGAGCCCTTCTATGTGCGGATGAGATTCCAGCAGTCGCTGCGTGGCCTCGCCACCGGGGCGCCGGTGGAATTCCTCGGCATGAACGTTGGCCGGGTGGTCTCCCTGACCCCCGACTACGAGGACGCCCAGGATCGCTTCTCGCTGATCGTCGGCGCGGTCATCTATCCCCAGCGGCTGGGCGACGTCGGCAAGCGCATCGAGACCAAGGACCGCGACGGCAAGCTGTTCGCCGGCTGGGTGGCCCGCGGTCTGCGCGCCCAGGCCCGCACCGGCAACCTGCTGACCGGCCAGCTCTACATTTCCGTCGACTTCGTGCCCAATGCACCCAGGGTGGCCTTCGATCCCCAGGCCAAGCCGCTGTCGATTCCCACCGTCACCGGCAGCTTCGATCGCCTGCAGGAGCAGATGGCCGGCATCGTCAACAAGATCGACAAGATCCCCTTCGATTCCATCGGCAAGAATCTCGACACCAGCCTGGCGCAGCTCAGCGGCACCCTCAAGCAGCTCAACGCCGGGGTCCTGCCGCAGCTGACCACCACCCTCATGGGCGTGCAGCAGCTCACCGGCAGTGCAAGCCAGAGCCTGGGCGCGGATTCCCCGGTGCAGCAGAATCTGACCCAGACCCTGGAAGAGATGCAGCGCATGGCGCGTTCCCTGCGCGTGTTCGGCGACTACCTCGGCCGCCATCCGGAATCCCTGATCCGCGGTCTGGTGACCGATCCGCCGCCCAAGTTCGAACCGGGCTCCCGCGATCCCGCCAAAGGAAAACTGCAATGAAGCGCCTGACCTGCCTGGCTCTGCCCCTGCTGCTGGCCGCCTGTTCGTCCAAGGCGCCGCTCAACTACCACACCCTGACCAGCGCCGCGGAGCCCGCCAGCCAGGCGCGCGCGGCGGACTTCCGCTTCGCCCTGCAGGGCGTCTCGGTGCCGCCCCAGGTGGATCAGCCGCAGCTGGTGGTGCGCCAGGGCGAGGGCATCGCCCTGCTGGAGAACGAGCGCTGGATCGCGCCCCTGGCCGACGAGGTGCGCAGCGCCCTGTCCGCCGACCTGTCCCGGGACCTCGGTACCCTGGACCTGGGCGATGCCCCGCGCGGCAGCGGCGCCCCGGTGCTGCGCATCAAGGTGGACCTGCAGCGCTTCGATTCGCGGCCCGGGCGCGGCGTCCAGCAGGACGCGCTCTGGACCCTGCGCCTGGCCGAACCGGGTGGCGAGCGGGTGCTCACCTGCGGCAGCCGGATCAGCCAGCCCGCCGGCGCCTCCTATGCCGAGGTCGTCGCGGCGCACCGCCAGGCCCTGGCAGCCCTGGCCCGGCGCATCGAACCGGTGGCGCGGGCCTTCGTGGCCGACGGCGCGACAGTCTGCCCGGCGGGCTGAGGCGACCGCGCCGATTGCTGGAAGTGCCCTGGCTGGGCCAGAATGATGGCCCTTTCGCTCTGCCTCTGCCAGGAGACACCGCAATGCCCAGCCGTCGTGATCGAGCCAACGCCATCCGCGCCCTCAGCATGGATGCCGTGCAAAAAGCCAACAGCGGCCACCCCGGCGCCCCCATGGGCATGGCCGACATCGCCGAGGTGCTCTGGCACGATCAGCTCAAGCACAACCCTGGCAATCCCCAGTGGGCCGACCGTGACCGCTTCGTGCTGTCCAACGGCCACGGCTCCATGCTCATCTATTCGCTGCTGCACCTGTCCGGCTACAACCTGTCCATCGACGACCTGAAGAATTTCCGTCAGCTGCACAGCAAGACCCCGGGCCACCCCGAATACGGCTACGCCCCGGGCATCGAGACCACCACCGGTCCCCTGGGCCAGGGCATCGCCAACGCCGTGGGCTTCGCCCTGGCGGAAAAGGTCATGGCCGCCCAGTTCAACCGCGATGGCCACCAGATCGTCGACCACCACACCTACGCCTTCCTGGGCGATGGCTGCATGATGGAAGGCATCTCCCACGAGGTCTGCTCCCTGGCCGGCACCCTGGGCCTGTCCAAGCTGATCGCCTTCTATGACGACAACGGCATCTCCATCGATGGCGAGGTCGAAGGCTGGTTCACCGACGACACCCCCAAGCGCTTCGAGAGCTACGGCTGGCAGGTGATCCGCAACGTCGACGGCCACGACGCCGACGAGATCAGGACCGCCCTGGACACCGCGCGCAAGAGCGACAAGCCCACCCTGATCTGCTGCAAGACCGTGATCGGCTATGGCGCGCCGCACAAGCAGGGCAAGGAAGAGTGCCACGGCGCTCCCCTGGGCAACGACGAGATCCAGGCCGCCCGCGAACTGCTCGGCTGGTCCCATGCGCCCTTCGAGATTCCCGCCGAGCTCTATGCCGACTGGAGTGCCAAGGAGCGCGGCGCCGCCGCCGAAGCCGAATGGAACGAGCGCTTCGCCGCCTACGCCCAGGCCCATCCGCAGCTGGCCGCCGAATTCAAGCGCCGCATGGCCGGTGACCTGCCCGCCGATTTCGCCGAGCGCGCCGCCGCCTTCATCCAGGACGTCGCCACCAAGGGCGAGACCATCGCCAGCCGCAAGGCCAGCCAGAACGCCCTGCAATTCTTCGGTCCGCTGCTGCCCGAGCTGCTCGGCGGCTCCGCCGACCTGGCCGGCTCCAACCTGACCCTGTGGAAGGGCGCCAAGGGCGTCACCGCCGAAGACGCCAGCGGCAACTATGTCCACTATGGCGTACGTGAATTCGGCATGAGCGCCATCATGAACGGCGTCGCCCTGCACGGCGGCCTGGTGCCCTACGGCGCCACCTTCCTGATGTTCATGGAATACGCCCGCAACGCGGTGCGCATGTCGGCGCTGATGAAGCAGCGGGTGCTCTATGTCTTCACCCACGACTCCATCGGTCTCGGCGAAGACGGTCCGACCCACCAGCCGGTGGAGCAACTGGCCTCCCTGCGCTACACCCCCAACCTGGACACCTGGCGTCCGGCCGATGCGGTGGAATCCGCCATCGCCTGGACCGCGGCCCTGGAGCGTCGCGACGGTCCCAGCGCGCTGATCTTCTCGCGTCAGAACCTGGCCCACAGCGTGCGTGACGAAGCCACCCTGGGCAACGCCGCCCGCGGCGGCTACGTGCTCAAGGACTGCGTCGGCGAACCCGAGCTGATCCTCATCGCCACCGGCTCCGAAGTCGGCCTGGCGGTGCAGGCCTACGAGCGCCTGAGCGCCGAAGGTCGCCAGGTGCGCGTGGTCTCCATGCCCAGCACCAGCGTCTTCGACCGCCAGAGCCCCGAGTACCGCCAGCAGGTCCTGCCGGTGGAAGTCGGTGCCCGCATCGCCATCGAAGCCGGCATCGCCGACTTCTGGTACAAGTACGTCGGTCTCGACGGGCGCATCATCGGCATGCACACCTACGGCGAATCCGCCCCGGCGACCGCGCTGTTCGAGCACTTCGGCTTCACCCTGGACAACGTCCTGGCGGTGGCTGGCGAGTTGCTGGAAGACTGAGTCCTGCCGCGCTAATAGAAAAAGCCACGCTGAGGCGTGGCTTTTTTATGCCCGGGATTCAGCGCCTGCTCAGGGATTCACCCGGATGCTCGGCCCTGCCAGGGTGACCCCGCCGGCCTCCAGCTGCATGAAGCTGCCGCCGGCCTTGAGGGTCAGGCGGGCGCCGGCTTCCAGGACAATCTTCTGGCCGGACTGGAGCCGGATCTCGCTGCCGGCCTCGACCAGCAGACTGCCGTCCAGCCGCAGGTGCTGACTCTCGCCGATGTCCAGGTGGTCGTCGGCGCGCACCTCGCTGCGGCGCTCGCCCCGGGTGATGCGGTGTTCCTCGGCGTGGAATTCGCTGTAGCTGTTGCCGCGGATGCGCTCATGACGCTCGTGGCCGATCTCGCTGCGGTGATCATGGCCGATGCGTTCGTCCCAGTCGCGCTGGGCATGGACATGGATCTCTTCCTGACCCTCTTGATCCTCGCTGCGCAGTTCGTTGTATCCACCGCCGCCGGGGCTGCTCAGGCTCTTGAAGGTGGTGCGGGTCTTGTCCCGGGGCAGCTCCAGCGGTGGGCGATGCTCGGCGTGGTACAGGCAGCCGATCACCAGGGGTTGGTCGGGATCCCCCTCGAGAAAGCCCACCAGCACCTCCATGCCGATCCGCGGCACCGCCAGGGCGCCGTGGCCGTCACCCGCCCAGCCGCTGGCGACCCGCAGCCAGCAGCTGGTGCGCTCATCGGCCCGGCCCCGTCGATCCCAGTGGAATTGCACCTTGATCCGGCCCAGGGCATCGCAATGGATGTCCTCGCCGGCCGGTCCGGTGACCACGGCGCTCTGGGCGCCCAGCAGCCTGGGCTTGGGATGGCGCAGGGGCAGGCGGAAGGGCTGCGCCCAGGGCCGGGCGACAAAGCTGTTGCGATAGCCCTGGCGCCAGCCGTCGGCCGGGATGGCGTCGGTGGCGTCTTCCTCCAGGACCTGGGGCTGGCGACCCTCGTGCTGGATCTCGGTCAGCAACCAGAGCTGATTCCAGTCGGCGCGCGGGTGCTGTTCCAACGGCAGGAAATGCCCGCTCACCAGGCTGGGCTGGTCGCTCGCACCCTCGGCCTGAACGGCGTCCCCGCGCAGGCGCTCCAGGCGCCGGCTGCTCAGGCGCTGGCCGGTAGCGCGATCGGTGAAGCGGCCGGGAAAGCCATAGTCTTCCAGCGCGGGCTGGGCCGCGGTTTCCGCATTGCTGTGCAGGCGCAGCCGAGGTTGCAATGGGTCGTGATCGCGCAGGGTCGCGGCGCTGCTGCGGATCTGCAGGCCGACCGCCAGGCGACTGATCACGGGTTCGTCCGTCACCAGACCACTGCCGGGTCGATAACGGGTGGCGCCCAGCCGCGCAAAGCCGGTGGCGTCATCGCCAAACACCAGCACATGACCGTCGCGGCGATGCTGGTGGTGGAAGTGCAGGCCCTCTTCTTCGCAGAGGCGGGTGAGAAAGGCCAGATCGCTTTCGCCGTACTGCACGCAGTAGTCGCGCGGCGGATAGCGCGTTGGCCCCAGGGCGAAGCGATAGTCGCCGTCGAGGATGCCGTGCTCCTCGAGCAGCTGCGCCAGGATCTCGGGCACGCTGCGTCCCTGGAAGATGCGGGAATTGACGCGGTGGGCCAGGGCAGCCAGGCGCGGCACCAGTTCGGCGCGATAGCGGGTCAGGCGCCGGCCCGTATCGCCCTGGGTCACGGCGGCGAGCTGGCCGTGGATGCCCTGGTCACCCGGACCCAGGGCGAGAAAGGCGGGCCGCTGCAACAGCGCTTCCAGCGGCCAGTCCGGGCGCTCGCTGACCAGCTCGAGCTGGAAGCGATAGGGCTGGCCGATGGCCTCGTGGCCGTCGAAGGCGAGCACCTGGAAATCCTGGGCGACGCCGTCCAGCGTCAGGGTGAAGGTCGGGGTATTGGCTGAGCTGAACATCGCATCGCGTCCTTGCGAATCGAAAGCTCCAGTGTGCGCTACAGGGTTGCACCGACTCAAGCGCCGAAAGGTGCATTCTAGAGCCTTTTAACAGGCAGATTCTGGCGCAGTGCCTGGCTGGGAGGCGGCGAAGAGATCCCGCGGCGGCGGCAGTGCGCCTTCCAGTTCCAGCAGGAATTGCTTGGTCGGCAGGCCGCCGCCAAAGCCGGTCAGGGCGCCGGACGCCCCTATCACCCGGTGGCAGGGCAGCACGATGGGCAGCGGATTGCGCCCGTTGGCGGCGCCCACCGCGCGCATCGCCTGGGGTCGGCCGAGATGGCTGGCGAGTTGACCATAGCTCCAGGTCCGGCCGTGGGGGATCTCCGCCAGGGCCTGCCAGACCGCCAGCTGGAAGGGGGTGCCGCGCGGTGCCAGGGGCAGCTCGAAGGTCCGGCGCTGCCCGGCGAAGTACTCGCCCAGCTGCTCGCGGGCCAGGTCGAGGATGGGGTGGTCGGCGGCGCTCCAGCTGGCGTCGCGCTTGGCCAGGTAGCGATTCTCGGGAAACTCCACCACGCGCAGGCCACTGTCGTCGGCGGCCAGGGTGAGCGTACCTATGGGGCTGTCCAGCAGGCAGTAGGCGATCATCGGGGCGACTCCTTGGCGAGGCGGGTGGGGACGGGTTCGGCGGGGGCGTCGGCGGGCGCCTTCCAGGTGGCTTCGCGCCAGACCTGCATCACCCCGTAGGCACGCCAGGGCCGCCAGGCTTCGGCGCGAGCGTACAGGGCCTTGGCGGTCAGGCGCTCGCCGGGCGGCGCCAGCCGCTTCTGCAGCACCAGGTCTTCCACCGGGCAGGCATCCGGATGGGCCAGGGCACGCAGGGCGATGTACTGGGCGGTCCAGGGCCCTATGCCCTTGAGCGCGATCCAGCGCCGGGCGAAATCGTCCAGGGTGCGCCCGGTGTCGAAGTCCACCTCGCCGGCGCGCAAGGCCCGGGCCACGGTGCCGAGGGTGCCGGCGCGGGCGCGGATCAGGCCGAGGCCGGTGAGGTCTTCCAGGGCGGCATCGGCCAGGGCATCCACCGTGGGAAAGAAGTGATGCAGACCGGCTGGCGGTCGACTGGCCTCGTGACCAGGCTCGCCCCAGGGACGACCGAAGCGCTGCACCACCCGGGCGGTCATGGTGGTCGCTGCCACCACGCTGACCTGCTGGCCGATGACGGCGCGCACGGCGATCTCGAAGCCGTCCCAGCCACTGGGCAGGCGCAGGCCCGGGCGGCGCGCCACCAGTTCGGCCAGGGTCGGATCGACCGCCAGACCCTGGGCGATGGCTTCGGGATCGGCGTCCAGATCGAACATGCGGCGAATACGCGCCACCGCGGCCTGCAGCTCTCCAGGGGCGGCACCGTGCAATTCCAGGCGCAGCGCCGGCGTGTCGGCGTCCCAGGCCGAGACGCGCAGCCAGCCGGGCTGTTCGGGGGTACCGATCACCCGGGCGTAGCTGGTGTCGTCCAGCACCTCGACGCCGGGCAGGGCGTGGCCGCGGAGAAAATCCAGCTGGGCCGCGAAGTCGTAGGGCGGTCGATAGGCCAGGCGCAGGACCAGCACCGGCGAAGCCGCGGCCTGACCCTTGCGCACCTGACTGGGGGCCAGGCCGTAGGCGTCGCGAAAGGCGGTGTTGAAGCGCCTGAGACTGCCGAAGCCGGCGGCCAGGGCCACCTCGGTGATGGGTAGCCGGGTCTCGCTGAGCAATTGCTTGGCGAACAGCAGTCGGCGGGTGGTGAGCACCGCCAGGGGCGCGGCGCCCAGGCGCTCGACGAACAGCCGGCGCAACTGGCGTTCGCTGAGGTCGAGGCGGGCGGCGAGGGCGGGCAGGCCGCCGTCGTCCAGGCCTTCGTCCATCAACCGCAGGGCACGGGCCAGGGTGGCGTCGCCGCGTTGCCAGTGGCCGCCGGCGGGGGAGAGCTCCGGGCGGCATCTCAGGCAAGGGCGATAGCCCGCGGCCTCGGCGGCTGCGGCGCTGGGGTAGTAGCTGACGTTTTCCGGGCGTGGCGGTTGCGCCGGGCACACTGGCCGGCAGTAGATGCCGGTGGTGAGCACCGCGGTGTAGAACAGGCCGTCGAAGCGCGGATCCCGCGCCAGGCGGGCGCGTTCGAAGGCGGGAATATCGGGGAATGCGTTCATGGCGGCAGGTTAGCACCGCCGGGGAGGGGGGACTGGCCGTTTTCGGACGGGACCGCTGAGGTAGAGAGCTATCGCGGCCATGGGCCGCTCCTACAGGAGCATCAGGCGTTTGTAGGAGCGGCCCATGGCCGCGATAAGCCGTATTACTAGCGTCGTGGCGTGGAAAACGGCGCAGCCTTTTCTGCTGGGGACTTCGCGGCGAGGGGCGCCCTCACCCCAACCCTCTCCCAGGGGGAGAGGGGGCTTGCCGGAGCAGGCCGGTTCAGCGTCGTAGCGAGGAAAACGGCGCAGTCTTTTCCACTAGAGCTTCGTCGCGAGGGGCACCCTCACCCCAACCCTCTCCCAGGGGGAGAGGGGGCTTGTCGGAGCAGGCGGCCGGCTCAGCACCGTAGCGTGGAAAACGGCGCAGCCTTTTCCACTGAGGGCTTCGTCGCCCGGGGCGGCCTCATCCCAACCCTCTTTCGGAGGAAGAGGGTGCTTGACGAAGCAGGAGGCTGGCTCAGAAATCCCAATCCTCGTCCTCGGTGCTGACCGCCTTGCCGATGACATAGGACGAACCCGAGCCGGAGAAGAAGTCGTGGTTCTCGTCGGCGCTGGGCGACAGGGCGGCGAGGATCGCCGGGCTGACGTCGGTCATGCTGCTGGGGAACAGGGCTTCGAAGCCCAGATTCATCAGCGCCTTGTTGGCGTTGTAGTGAAGGAATTTCTTCACGTCCTCGCTCCAGCCGACGCTGTCGTAGAGGTCCTCGGTGTAGGCCACCTCGTTGTCGTAGAGATCTTGCAGCAGCTCGTAGGCGAAGTCCTTGACCTGCTGGCGACGCTCCGGGCTTTCCTTGGCCAGGGCCTGCTGGAATTTGTAGCCGATGTAGTAGCCGTGCACCGCTTCGTCGCGAATGATCAGGCGGATCAGGTCGGCGGTGTTGGTCAGCTTGGCGCGGCTGGACCAGTACATCGGCAGGTAGAAGCCCGAATAGAACAGGAAGGACTCCAGGAAGACGCTGGCCACCTTGCGCAGCAGCGGGTCCTCGGCGTGGTAGCGCGCGAGGATCAGGTCGGCCTTGGTCTGCAGATAGGGATTCTCCTCGCTCCAGCGATAGGCCTCGTCCACGTCCGGCGTCGAGCAGAGGGTGGAGAAGATCGAGCTGTAGGAGCGCGCATGCACCGCTTCCATGAAGCCGATGTTGGCGATCACCGCTTCCTCGTGGGGGGTGACGGCATCGGCCAGCAGGGTCGGCGCGCCCACGGCGTTCTGGATGGTGTCCAGCAGGGTCAGGCCGGTGAAGACGCGGATGGTCAGCTGCTGTTCCTTGGGCGTCAGGGTCGCCCAGGAGGGGATGTCGTTGGACAGCGGGATCTTTTCCGGCAGCCAGAAGTTGCCGGTCAGGCGATTCCACACTTCCAGGTCCTTCTCGTCCTGGATGCGGTTCCAGTTGATGGCGTTGATGCGATTCAGGCGCGGGGCGTTCATAGCTGCATTCATGACCTTTTCCTCACAGGCTGCAGGACACGCAGCCCTGCACCTCGGTGCCTTCCAGGGCGGCCTGGCGCAGGCGGATGTAATAGAGCGTCTTGATGCCCTTCTTCCAGGCGTAGATCTGCGCCCGGTTGATGTCGCGGGTGGTGGCGGTGTCGCGGAAGAACAGCGTCAGCGACAGTCCCTGGTCGACATGGCGGGTGGCCTCGGCATAGGTGTCGATGATCTTTTCCGGGCCGATCTCGTAGGCGTCCTGGTAGAACTCCTGGTTGTCGTCGGCCAGGTAGGGCGCCGGGTAGTAGACGCGGCCCAGCTTGCCTTCCTTGCGGATCTCCACCTTGGCGACGATGGGGTGGATGCTCGAGGTGGAGTGGTTGATGTAGGAGATCGAGCCGGTCGGCGGGATGGCCTGGAGGTTGCGGTTGAACAACCCGTGCGCCATCACCGAGGCCTTGAGTTCCTGCCAGTCCGCGCGGGTCGGCAGGCGGATGCCGGCCACCTCGAACAACTCGGCCACCCGCGGGGTGCGCGGGGTGAAGTCGCCCTCGGTGTACTGATCGAAATACTCGCCGCTGGCGTACTTGGAATCGGCGAAGCCCTGGAAGCTCTGGCCGCGCTCGATGGCCAGGCGATTGGAGGCGCGCACCGCATGGTAGGTGACGGTGTAGAAGTACAGATTGGTGAAATCCAGGCCTTCGGCCGAGCCGTAGTGGATGTGCTCGCGGGCCAGGTAACCGTGCAGATTCATCTGCCCCAGGCCGATGGCGTGGGAGGCGGCGTTGCCGGCGGCCACCGAGGGTACGCAGCGAATGTCGCTCATTTCCGAGACCGCCGTGAGGCCGCGGATGGCGGTTTCCACGGTGCGGCCCAGATCCGGCGAATCCATGGTGCGGGCGATGTTCAGCGAGCCCAGGTTGCAGGAAATGTCCTGGCCGACATGCTCGTAGCCCAGGTCTTCGTCGAAGCGGCTGGGGGTGTTGACCTGGAGGATCTCCGAGCAGAGGTTGCTCATGTTGATGCGCCCGGCGATGGGATTGGCGCGATTCACCGTGTCTTCGAACATCAGGTACGGATAGCCGGATTCGAACTGGATCTCCGCCAGGGTCTGGAAGAATTCCCGGGCGTTGATCTTGCGCTTGCGGATGCGCGCATCGGCCACCATCTCCGCGTACTTGTCACTCACGCTGATGTCGGCGAAGGGCACGCCATAGACCCGTTCCACGTCGTAGGGCGAGAACAGGTACATGTCGGCGTTGCGCTTGGCCAGCTCGAAGGTGATGTCCGGGATGACCACGCCGAGGGACAGGGTCTTGATGCGGATCTTCTCGTCGGCGTTCTCGCGCTTGGTGTCGAGGAATCTCAGGATGTCCGGGTGGTGGGCATTGAGATAGACGGCCCCGGCGCCCTGGCGCGAACCCAGCTGGTTGGCGTAGGAGAAGGCGTCTTCCAGCAGTTTCATGATCGGGATGATGCCGGAAGACTGGTTCTCGATGCGCTTGATCGGCGCCCCCACCTCGCGCACGTTGCTCAGCAGAAAGGCCACGCCGCCGCCACGCTTGGACAGCTGCAGCGCCGAATTCACCGCGCGGCCGATGGACTCCATGTTGTCTTCGATGCGCAACAGGAAGCAGGACACCAACTCGCCGCGCTGGAGCTTGCCGGCGTTGAGAAAGGTCGGCGTGGCCGGCTGGAAGCGCCCGCTGATCATCTCGTCCACCAGCGACTCGGCCAGGCCCTCGTCACCACGGGCCAGACTCAGGGCGACCATGCACACCCGGTCTTCGTAGCGTTCCAGGTAGCGCTGGCCGTCGAAGGTCTTGAGGGTGTAGCTGGTGTAGTACTTGAAGGCGCCCAGGAAGCTCTGGAAGCGGAATTTGTAGGCATAGGCGCGCTCGAACAGCGCCTTCACGAAGGCCGGCGCGTATTGCTCCAGCACCGCTGCCTCGTAGTAGCCCTTGTCCACCAGGTAGTCGAGCTTCTCGTCCAGGTTGTGGAAGAACACGGTGTTCTGGTTGACGTGCTGCAGGAAGTACTGGCGCGCCGCCTGGCGATCCTTGTCCAGCTGCAACTCGCCGTTGGGACCGTAGAGATTGAGCATGGCGTTGAGCGCGTGGTAGTCCGCCTCGCTGCCGGTCGGGGTCAGGCCTGACGTTGCCAAAAGTCGTTCACTCCCGTGCGCACCCGGTCGACGTCTTCCGTCGTGCCGAGCAATTCGAATTGGTAGAGCAGGGGTACCGCGCATTTCTGGGCGACGATGCGTCCGCCCAGGCAGTAGCCCTCGCCGAAGTTGGTGTTGCCGGCGGCGATGACGCCGCGGATCAGGGCACGATTGTGCGGATCGTTGAGAAAGTGGATCACCGGCTTGGGCACCGCGCCCTTGCTGCCGCCGCCGCCATAGGTCGGCAAGACCAGGATGTAGGGCTCGCGAGCCTTGAGCGGTTCGGCGGCGGGATCCTGGGGGATGCGCCGCGCCGGCAGTCCGAGTTTCTCGACGAATCTGTGGGTGTTCTCCGAGGTGCTGGAGAAATACAGCAGCTCGCCCATGGTCCTGGCCTCAGGCCACCAGCTGGCCGAGCTTGTCCGGGCGGAAGCCGGCCCAGTGGTCGTCACCGGCCACCACTACCGGTACCTGGCGATAGCCCAGGGATTCCACGGTCTGGCGCGCCTTGGCGTCCTGCTCGATGTCCACCACCTGGTAGGCGATGCCCTGGCGATCCAGGGCGCGATAGGTGGCGTTGCACTGCACGCAGGCGGGCTTGCTGTAGATGGTGATGGTCATGGCTGACTCCTGTCCGTAGTGGGGCGAACTCAAAGGAAAAAGCCTGTCGCCAGCCGGGCTCTGCCGGGGCGGCGCGGGTCCTTTCCTTTGAGTTCGACTTGGGTCTCAAGTTCGGTCCAGATACTACATATGGTGTTTTTGAATTTCTACACCACAACAAGTGGGGATTTTGATCTGGGTCATGGCTCTGCTCTATCACGCCTGGATGACGATTTCAGTCAGGCCATGGCCGCTGAACCAGGTAGTCCCTCCGCCCCTGGGGCTACCTGCGGACTTCCCCCTGCAGACCGCAAGACGCCGTGGCTGCAGCAGGGGCGTCTGGCCAGAGGGTGGATTTCTTTCCTGTCTGCCAAGAAGAGCGCCTTTTTGTAGTGCGAAAGTCGCCCTGACTACGCTCGCGACTCCCATTCGTCGTCGAACCGCCGCATAATCGGCCTTTCGCTTGCGCCCGAGTCCGTTCACGCATGAGTTCCGCTCGCTATCGCCTTGCTCTCAACGGCTACGGTCGCATCGGTCGTTGCGTGTTGCGTGCCCTGCACGAGCGCGGTGCGGCGAGCGAGCTCGCCATCGTCGCCCTCAACGACCTGGCCGACCGGCCCAGTCTCGAATACCTGACCCGCTTCGACTCCACCCATGGCCGCTTTCCCGGGCGGGTGGCGCTGGACGGCGAACGCCTGCGCATCGGCGACCAGGCCCTGGAGATCCGTCGCGAGGCGGAGCCCGAGCGGGTGGACTGGCGCGCGCTGGACGTCGATCTGGTGCTGGAATGCTCCGGCGCCTTCAGCACCCGTGCCGAGGCCGGGCGCTTTCTCGCCGCCGGTGCGCCGCGGGTGCTGTTCTCCCAGCCCATGGTCAGCGAGACCGACGTCGACGCCACCGTGGTCTATGGCGTCAACCAGCAGGCCCTGCGCGGTGACGAGACGCTGGTCTCGAATGCGTCCTGCACCACCAATTGCAGCGTCCCGGTGCTGAAACTTTTGCACGAGACCCTGGGTCTGGAGTACGTCTCCATCACCACGATCCACTCGGCCATGAACGACCAGCCCGTGATCGACGCCTACCATGCCGAAGATCTGCGTCGGACGCGGTCGGCGTTCCAGTCGATCATCCCGGTGGCGACCGGCCTGGCGCGCGGCATCGAACGCCTGCTGCCGGAACTGAGCGGGCGCATCCAGGCCCGCGCCGTGCGCGTACCCACGGTCAACGTCTCCTGCCTGGACATCACCTGCATCGTCGGCCGCGACACCACCGCGCCGGCGCTCAACACCCTGTTGCGTGACGCCGCCCGGAGCGGTCCCCTGGCCGGGCTGATCGACTACACCGAGTTGCCCCACGCCTCCTGCGATTTCAACCACGATCCCCATTCCGCCATCGTCGATGGCAGCCAGACCCGCGTTTCCGGCCCCCGGCTGGTCAATCTGCTGGTGTGGTTCGACAACGAATGGGGCTTCGCCAACCGCATGCTCGACGTCGCCGGCCATTGGCTGCGCATCGCCAAGCCCACCTGAAACAAGCACAACTAAGGGATTGCCTGTATGTCCGTGTTGAAAATGAGCGACCTCGATCTGAAGGGTAAGCGCGTCCTGATTCGCGAAGACCTCAACGTTCCGGTGAAGGAAGGCCAGATCAAGAGCGATGCCCGCCTGGTCGCCGCCCTGCCGACCCTCAAGCTGGCCCTGGAAAAGGGGGCCGCGGTGATCGTCTGCTCGCACCTGGGTCGTCCCACCGAAGGCGAGTTCAGCGAGGAAAACAGCCTGGCCCCGGTCGCGGCCTACCTGAGCAAGGCCCTGGGCCGCGAGGTGCCCCTGGTGAAGGACTACCTGGACGGCGTCCAGGTGGAGCCGGGTCAGCTGGTGCTGCTGGAGAACGTGCGCTTCAACGCGGGCGAGAAAAAGAACGCCGATGAGCTGGCGAAGAAATACGCCGCCCTGTGCGACATCTTCGTCATGGACGCCTTCGGCACCGCCCACCGCGCCGAGGGTTCGACCCATGGCGTGGCCAAGTTCGCCAAGGTCGCCGCGGCCGGTCCGCTGCTGGCCGCCGAGCTGGACGCCCTGGGCAAGGCGCTGGGCAATCCCGCCCGCCCGATGGCCGCCATCGTCGCCGGCTCCAAGGTCTCTACCAAGCTGGACGTGCTCAACTCCCTGGCGCAGATCTGCGACCAGCTGATCGTCGGCGGCGGCATCGCCAACACCTTCCTCGCCGCGGCCGGCTACAAGGTTGGCAAGTCGCTGTACGAAGCCGATCTGGTGGACACCGCCAAGGCCATCGCCGCCAAGGTCAGCGTGCCGCTGCCGGTGGACGTGGTGGTCGCCAAGGAATTCGCCGAGACCGCCCAGGCCACTACCAAGTCGATCAACGACGTGGCCGACGACGACATGATCCTCGACATCGGCCCGGTCAGCGCCCAGCAATTCGCCGACCTGCTCAAGTCGGCCAAGACCATCCTCTGGAACGGTCCGGTGGGCGTCTTCGAATTCGACCAGTTCGGCGAAGGCACCCGCACCCTGGCCCAGGCCATCGCCGACAGCGACGCCTTCTCCATCGCCGGTGGTGGCGACACCCTGGCCGCCATCGACAAGTACGGCATCGGCGAGAAGGTCTCCTATATCTCCACCGGTGGCGGCGCCTTCCTCGAATTCGTCGAGGGCAAGGTCCTGCCGGCCGTCGAAGTCCTCCAGCAACGCGCCCAGGAGTAATCGCCATGCGTACGCCGCTGCTCGTCTGTTCCGCTGTCCTGATGCTGGCCGGTTGCGCCGGTGGCAATGCCGACAAGGCCTGCGCGGTGTTCGCGCCGCCACCGGCGGCAGCCGCCACGCCCACGGCGCAGAATGGCGAGCGGGTCGATACGCTCAATGGCAACGCCAGCCGTCCTGCCAGCGGTTGCGCCCAGTGAAGGGGCGCACGCTCGCCCTCGGTCTGCTGGGTCTCGCCGTGCTGACCGGCTGTGCCGGTCGCGGCGCGCAGCAGACCGGCGGCTGGACCCACTGGGTCTGCGATTCCAAGGCGGCCTTCGACTGGCGCTATGTGGATCGCAGCCAGTCCATCGTCGACCTCAAGCTGGAAGGCGATGGCCTGATCCGTCATCTCAACCGCGAACCGGCCACCGATGGCCAGTCCTATACCGACGGGCTGGTGGCTTTGCACATCCGCGGCGACCAGGGACTCGTCTACTGGATCGCCAACAACGACCTCATCGGCCGCGGCTGCCGGACGCCTTGAAGCGGCGAATGTCAGCTGAACCGATTAATCCAGGGCGGCCAGGGGTCGGCCGCTTGAACCCTGCCAGCCGCTCATGCAGGCTGGCGCCACCACCGCCTTTGTAGGGAGATAATCACCAATGGCACTCGTCAGCATGCGTCAGCTGCTGGATCACGCCGCCGAATTCGGCTACGGCGTCCCGGCCTTCAACGTCAACAACCTCGAGCAGATGCGCGCCATCATGGAAGCCGCCGACAAGACCGATTCGCCGGTCATCGTCCAGGCCTCCGCCGGTGCCCGCAAGTACGCCGGCGCTCCCTTCCTGCGTCACCTGATCCTGGCCGCGGTGGAAGAATTCCCGCACATCCCGGTGGTCATGCACCAGGACCACGGCACCAGCCCCGACGTCTGCCAGCGCTCCATCCAGCTGGGCTTCTCCTCGGTGATGATGGACGGCTCGCTGATGGCCGACGGCAAGACGCCGTCCGACTACGACTACAACGTGCGCGTCACCCAGCAGACCGTGGCCTTCGCCCATGCCTGCGGCGTGTCCGTGGAAGGCGAGCTGGGCTGCCTGGGCAGCCTGGAAACCGGCATGGCCGGTGAAGAAGACGGCGTGGGCGCCGAAGGCACCCTGGATCACAGCCAGCTGCTGACCGATCCGGAAGAAGCCGCCCAGTTCGTCAAGGCCACCAAGGTCGACGCCCTGGCCATCGCCATCGGCACCAGCCACGGCGCCTACAAGTTCACCAAGCCGCCGACCGGGGACACCCTGTCGATCCAGCGCATCAAGGAAATCCATGCGCGCATCCCGGACACTCATCTGGTCATGCACGGCTCCAGCTCGGTGCCCCAGGAGTGGCTGAAGATCATCAACGAGTACGGTGGCGACATCAAGGAAACCTACGGCGTGCCGGTCGAAGAGATCGTCGAAGGCATCAAGTACGGGGTCCGCAAGGTCAACATCGACACCGACCTGCGTCTGGCCTCCACCGGTGCCATCCGCGAGTTCATGGCCAAGAACCGTAGCGAGTTCGACCCGCGCAAGTACCTGGCCAAGACCGTCACCGCCATGCGCGACGTCTGCATCGCCCGTTACGAAGCCTTCGGCACCGCCGGCCAGGCCTCCAAGATCAAGCCGATCTCCCTGGACGCCATGTTCGAGCGCTATGCCCGCGGCGAGCTGGATCCCAAGGTCAACTGATCCCGCGCTGCAGGAAAAGGCCCCGTATGGGGCCTTTTTTTATGGCCCGCAGTCAGGCTCAGGCGCTTTGTTGCAGCGACACCTGATCGGCTTCGGCGGCCAGGCAGGCGCGGGCGAGGAGCAGCCAGAGACGCTGGTGCAGGGTGTTGAGCGCAGGCAGCAGCTCCGCGCTGTGGCGATAGACCGCGGAGAGGGAATCCTCGGCGAGATCGAGCCGGGGGCAGTGACGCTGCAGGTAGTCGCCCAGGCTGACCGTGGCGATGGCGGGAGGCAGGGGCAGGTCGCAGGCCAGCCAGTCCGCGACCCGGCGTCGATAATCCTGCTTGGCGAATTCGCACAGGGCATTGATCTGACTGGGGCCCTGCGGTCGCCGCTGCAGGGTGCGGTATTCCTTCACCAGCAGGCGCGCCTCGCGCAGGCGCTCCACGTCCGGATAGCGCTCGGCCAGGGTGAGCAGCAGCCGATAGAGCTCGGCAGCCTGCTCCTGGCCGGGCAGACGCTGGGCCAGGGCCCGTTCGATGCGCTGCCGATAGAGCGGCGCCACGGCCAGCAACTGCTGGCGCGCGGCGGTCTGCCAGGTATCGATGGCCCGATACTCCTGCAGGTGCTCCTGGTTGAACGCCCCTTCGCCGTGAACGACGTGGGCCAGTCCATGACTGTGCAGCTCTTCGTAGAAGGCCAGCAGGCAGCGCCGCTGGCTTTGCTTTTCTGCTTCCTGCCAGGCGTCCGCGGTGCCGGCGGCCAGCAGCAGGATGCGTTCGCGGACAGTGTCTGCCTCGAGGGCGCGGGTGGTCCGCTCCAGCGGCAGGTGCAGGGGTAGCCAGGGGCAATCGGGCCAGGCATGGCCACTCCAGCGCTGCAGGTCCGTGTCACTGTCCTGGACCGGTTCCGGAACCAGCGTGGCCACCGTGGCCGCTGGCTCCGCCTCGGGCTGGCGGCCGGCCAGGCGATGGACCAGCAGGGTCAGGGCGCGGCCATGCGCATCGGGCTGCTCCAGCAGGGCACTGGCAGGGCGCCGGTCGTCCAGCAGTCCGGGGAGCGGATGCCGCTCGGCCCAGGCGATCCGCTGCCGATCCGCCGGATGACGACCCCAGTAGCGGCTGCTGGCGGAGGTCGGCGTGGGGGAGAGCGTCTGGCGAGCCAGCAGGGCCGCGTGCAACTCCAGCAGATTGCCGACCAGGCCCTGGGCCGCGGGTGCCGTCAGGCTGCGCCGTCTGGCTTCACGCCAGGCCTGCTGGGCCAGGCGCATCTGGTGCGCCGTTGTGCGAAAGGCCGCGCTGCCGCCCAGCAGGACCTGGTAATGATCGGCGCGGGCTTCCCGGCGCTGGCTGGCGGTGTGGGTGAGGCGCTGGCCGCTGGCAAAGAGCAGGCGGGCCCAGCCACGGGCGACGCGGGCGAGGAGCCCTCGGGACGCCGCCTGGCCGAGGCGTTCCAGTTGCGCGAGGCAGGCATTGAGCAGGGCGCCCCCCAGACGATCCAGAGCGCTCACCTGGTGCCCCAGCACATGGGCGAGGCTGGCCAGGTACTGATCGCGGGTGAGTGCCGTCATCAGCGGCAGGCCCAGGCGCAGCGTCCGGGTCCTGACCGCGAAGCGGATGTCGACCTCCGCCGTCAGCAGCAGGCGCCGAGGCGGGCAGACCCCCATGGCCTGGCAGAGCGCTGCGATCAGCGAATGCAGCGCCGGCTCCTGGGCTGGCGTCAGCGGCCGTTCGGCGGCGGCTTCTGTTCCTCGGCCCGGGCGCGGCGCCAGAAAGCCCAGGGCCAGCCAGGCGCCCAGGCCGGCCAGCGGCAGGGCCAGGCCACAGGCGACGACGATATCCTGGTGCGGCAGAGTGATGAAGGCCGCCAGGGCACAGATCGCCAGCAGCAATCCGGCCAGGCCCGGCAGCAGATAGAGCAGGCTGAGCGTCAGGCCGAGGAGCACGGCCGCCAGCAGTTGCAGGCGCTCACCCAGGGAGAAGGCCGGGCGCGGCAGGCCCGCTGCCTGCAACGCGGCCAGGCGCGCCTGCAGATCGAGGTCCTGGGCGACGGGGGTGGAGTCCTGGCGCTCGACCAGATGGACATCCAGTCCCGTATCCCGCAGCCGCTCGACCCATTCGTGGGCTTGCGCGCTGGCGAGGTCCCGCTTGAGGACACCCCTGGCCGGGGGCAGCAGGCGCTCCACCTGCTCCGGTGCCAGCTTGAGCTGATAGAGCAGGCTGATCCTCAGGGTGTCGGGGGAAACATCGTCGCGGCAGCTGCCGCTGAGCAGGAGATCGTAGCGAGCCATGGGCAATCCTTTGCGCAGTCGTCCGCCGGGGCGGTAGGTAGAAATCCAGAGCGGCTTTCTACCTCACTGCTGCAATCGCGTTGCGTGCATGGCTCTCAGTTGAGCGGTCCCGGGCCGCTCTGGCACGCCGTTCTCGCGGATTCGTGACCGATTACCGCTCCGCTGCGGTCAGGACCTCTTCCATCCAGGCCACCATGGCGGCGCCATCCATGCCCAGGCAGACCGTGACCGGCGGATTGCCGGACCAGCGCCCGTCCAGGTAGGCGCGCCCCTCGGGGGCGAAAAAGGTCTGGCCTTCCGCCAGGCCTTCGGTGCCGACGCTGAGATGACCGCGGGCGGTGTGGAACAGCTCGGGGCGGCGCAGATAGGCGAGGGCGCAGCTGTCGTGGGGATGGCAGCCGTCGATGTCCTTCACGCTGCGGTAGAAGTCCGCATAGAAGTCATAGCTGCGGGCGAGCACCTCGCCGAGGGCGCCCTGGCGCGCCGCGATGCGCTGCAGGCGGGGCGGATCGAGCACGGCGCGGTGGGTGGCATCGAGGCCGACCAGGGTCAGTGGCCAGGGAGCGGCGAAGACCCGCGCCGCGGCATGGGGGTCGGAAAAGATGTTGGCTTCGGCCACCGGCGTGACGTTGCCCGGCTCGACGATGGCGCCGCCCATCACCACCACTTCGCGGACGCGCTCGGCGACCGTGGGATCCAGCGCCAGGGCGAGGGCCAGGTTGCCCAGCGGCCCGACCGCCACCAGGGTGATCTCGCCCGGTCGCAGGCGGGTCTGCTCGACGATGAAGCGCGCCGCATCCAGGGCGTGGGGTGTCTGGCTTGGTGTGGGCAGCTGCTGGTTGCCCAGGCCATCCTGGCCATGCACGTGCAGGGCGTGGTTGCCGGCCGGCTTGACCAGGGGCTCGGCCACCCCTGCCGCGACGGGCGTGTCCCGGCCGGCCAGCTCGGTGAGCAGCAGGGCGTTGCGGGTCGCCGTGGTGACCGGCACATTGCCGAAGGTGGTGGTCAGCCCGATCACCTCGAAGGCGGGATCGGCAAACAGCAGGGCGATGGCCTGGGCGTCGTCCACGCCAGGATCGGTATCGAAGATGATGGGAAGGGACAAGAGGCTTTCTCCGGCTCAGATCTCTTCCCAGGCTACCCGAGGGGCAGCGCCCCTTGCTAGCTGGACAGGTCCAACTCGCCCAGCGCATCCGGCTGGTTGCGAAACGCCCGGGCGAAGACCTCGCGATTGCGGGCCATGAACAGCCCCAGGTCTTCGCACTGCTTCTCGGCAAGACCGGGTACGGCCTTGTCCAATACGCTGGCGAGCGACTCGGCCAGCTCCAACATCTTGTCGTGACGATCGGCTTCGGCTTTATCCATGAACAGGCGCTCCGGATCTCGGCTGCTGCGATACAACACTTCGACGGCCATGCGTCACCTCGTATTCTGTATCTGGTTATATATACAGTAGTTGGCTTGCCGCGGGATTGCAAGGACTACCGCTCGGCGGTCAGCCTTCGGTCACTCATGGCAATTTGCCAATCGTTCGACATTTCTGCGTGTCTCCAGATTTGCCTCGGGAAACTTAAGCGCGGAAGCTGGTCTCTGAGTCTGGACCAAACGGGCATCACTGCCCGCCTTTATCCGGATCACCTCCGGCTCACGGAACGAGACCGCCAATGCCTGCCATCTTTATCCGTCCGCTTATTGCCGCGCTTGGCCCGTCTGGGTCGATCGAGGTGCGGGCGTGAGTTCGACCCTCATCATCCTGGCCATCACGGTCGCCAGCTTTCTGCTGGGGTTCCTGCGCGACCTGTTGATCGCCCGCCAATTCGGCGTGAGCTGGGAAGCCGACCTGATCTTTGTCGCGCTCATCCTGCCGGTGTTCTTCGAGAGCTTCTTCGGCCTCGCCCTGCGCGATGCCATGATTCCCTATCTGCAACGCATCCGCGACCGCTGCAACGCCCAGTACGAGCAGGTCGGTCGCTGGCTGTACTGGCGCATCGGCCTGTTCGGCCTGCTGTTGTCGGTGATCGGCGTCCTCGCCAGTCCCTGGCTGATGCATGCCCTGGCGCCGGGCTGGAGCGACGAGCAGGTCGAGACCGGCAAGCTGGTCTTCGCCGTCGGTACCCTGCTGATCTGCGTGCAGGCCGTCCTCTATTGCCAGGGCGCGCTGCTCAACCTCGATCGCATCTTCATTCTGCCGATGACCCGCACCCTGATGCTCAATCTGGGCGCCATCCTGGCCATCGTCATCCTGCAGCCGAGCGGTATCGCGCTGTTCACCGGCATGCTGCTGCCCCAGGTGCTGCTGATCGTCATCCAGCACCGCCGCCTGGGCTATCTTGGCGAGCGCTCGGTGGCCTTCGAGAAGCCCGAAGGCAGTCCCTTCGCCGTGACCTTCGCTCCCGTGCTGCTCGCCGCCGGCGCCCAGCAGGGTTGCATGCTGGCGGAGCGTTTCTTCGCCTCGCTGCTGGCGGAGGGCAACATCACCATGCTGTCCTTCTCCTACCGCATCGTGACCATTCCGCTGACGCTCTATGCGCTGTCCATCCTGGCGATGATCTTTCCCGAGCTGACCCGCAGCTGGAACGAGGGCAATGCCGACAAGTACAGCGCGCTGATGCGCAAGGCGCTGCTCGGCACCCTGCTGTTCCTGGTGCCGGCCGCCGTGGTGCTGTTCAGCTACTCCGAGCCGGTGGTCAAGGTGCTGCTGGAGCGCGGGGCCTTTGGCGCCGAGCAGAGCGCGGCGACCGCCACCCTGGTGGTGGCCTATGCCCTGGGTCTGCCCTGGATGGGGCTGGCCCTGCTGTGGGGGCGTGCCCTGCTGTCGCAGCAGCGCGCCCGGACCTTCCTCTACGCCACCCTGGCCAGCTCCTTCATCACCGTGGCCCTGGACGCTGTTGTCTATCGGCCATTCGGTGCCCAGGGACTGGCCTACTCCTTTACCACCGGAGCCTTCCTGCAGGCGGTATTCATGGCGCTGGCGCTCTATCGCCACTCCCTGGCCGGCCTGCACCTGTCGCTGCTGCTGCGCTGGTTCAGCGCGGGCAGCGCAGTGGCCCTGCTGAGTTTCCTGTTGCCCAAGCCGGTCGGCCTGCTGGAGCTGATCGTCAGCGTCAGCGTGGCCATGCTGGGCTTCCTGGTGCTGTTGCTGGTCCTGGGCGAACGTGACCTGTTCCGCCGCGGCTATTGGGCGCGTGGTGACTCAGGCACAGGGCGCGCTGAACCGACGAGTTGAACGGCCGTCGCTGGACGGCAAGGAAAAAGGTGGCGATCTGCAGCCATTGGTCGCTATCTGTTACGAAGTCATGAATTTTTGATTTGGCTTCGAGTCGCACGGAAAGATTGATCCCAGTCAAAGAATTTCTGATGGAAGCTTTTTTCCATTTGCAAGAGATCGGACATGTAGTTGGGGTCGGCACTTCGCATGGTGGCTTTGCTCGCTACCGACATTCTCTTTGAAAGGAATCGATCCTATGTCCTCCCAATCCCCTGTCACCCGTATCGGCATCGTCGGTACCGGCATGATCTCGCGCTGCCTGGCCCGGCTCATCAGCCGTCACTATGACGACATGACCGTGACCCGCGTCCTGACCCGCCGGCCCATCGCCACGGTCACCGACTATCCGCTGACCGAGGCGCTCACCCAGTCGGTGGCGGATCTCATCGATCATTGCGACCTGCTGGTGGAGTGCAGCGGCGACCCCTACCACGGCACCGAGATCATCGAGCGCGCCTTCGAGGCCGGCATCAAGGTGGTCACCATCAATGCCGAACTGCAGGTGACGACCGGTTCCTACCTGGCCGGCAAGGGTTTCCTGACCGAGGCCGAGGGCGACCAGCCGGGTTCGCTGGCGGCGCTGCACGAAGAAGCCGTGCAGATGGGCTTCAAGCCGCTGGTCTACGGCAACATGAAGGGCTATCTGAACCACAACCCGACGCCGGAAGACATGGCCTACTGGTCCGCGCGCCAGGGCACCAGCGTCGACCAGACCACCTCCTTCACCGACGGCACCAAGGTGCAGATCGAGCAGGTGGTGGTCGGTAACAACTATGGCGCCACCATCACCCGCCAGGGGCTGGAAGGCCTGAATTCGACCAACCTGCAGGACAGCGCCAACATCCTCGCGCAGATGGCCGAGCAACTGGGCCAGCCCATCGTCGACTACGTGATCCCCAGCGGCTACTCCGCCGGTGGCGTCTTCGTGGTCGGTCGCCATGACGAAGACCAGGCCGGTGCCATCGAGTACTTCAAGCTGGGCAAGGGCCCGTACTACGTGCTGGTACGCCCCTTCCACCTGTGCTCCCTGGAGGTCGGCAAGACCCTGAGACGCGTCATCGCCGGCGGCAAGATCCTGCTCAACAACTCCACCACGCCGACCCTGAGCGTGGCCGCCATCATGAAGAAGCCCATGGCGGCCGGCGACATCATCGAGCGCGGCATCGGCGGCTACAGCGTGCGCGGCGAGGCGGTCAAGATCGCCGAGTGCCCGGATCACCTGCCGATCGGCCTGCTCAAGCACAGCGTGCTCAAGCGCGCCCTGGAGCCGGGTCAGATCGTCACCTTCGACGACGTCGAACTGACCCCCAGCCGCGCCCTGGACATCGTCCTGCAACAGCATCGCGAGGCGATCCATCGCCAGCTGCTGGAAACCCAGCTGAGCGAGTCGGCCTGGAACGCCAGCGCCGACCTGGCACCGGTCGCGCTGCCCAAGGCGGTGGGTGCGGTCCTGTCCTGATTTCGCCGAGGCGGAACGCGAAGGGGCCCTGAGGGCCCCTTTTCTATTGCCCGCCGCTGGCGGCGGCGCGGAGGCGGGCGACGGTCGCGGGGAGTTCGTCCATGTGCGCGATCAGCGCGGTTACGCCCAGCGCGCTCAGGGTCTCGCCATGGCTGGGCGGAATGTGGCTGGCGCCGGTAAAGCCGATGACGCGCATGCCGGCCGCCAGCGCCGCGCGCACGCCGGTGGCGCTGTCCTCGATCACCAGGCAGCGCTCCGGCGCGACGCCCATCGTCCTGGCGGCCAGGAGGTAGACATCGGGTGCCGGCTTGGGCTGGGCCACCATGTCGGCACTGAAGATATGGCCCGCCACCCGCTCGACCAGATCGGCCCGGCGGACCGAGGATTCGACGCTGTGCCTGAGGCTGTTGGAGGCGACCGCCAGTGGCAGGTCGATGCTCTCCAGGGCACGCTTCACCCCGGGAATGGCTTCCACGCTGGTGGAGATCAGCGTTTCCGCCTGGGTGCGCAGGTCGCTGAACAGCGCGGGCGGCAGGGTGATGCCGAAGCGCTGCTCGACCAGGGCGAAGATGTCCCGGGTGGTCAGGCCAAAGGTCCCGTGCAGCAGGGCTTCGAGTTCGGCGCGCGGTGCATGGGCGGCCAGGCCGTCGAGGACGACGCGTTCGGCGAGGATTTCGCTGTCGACCAGCACGCCATCGCAATCGCTGATCAGCAGTTCCACAGGGGTGACGTTCATCGGTATTCCTTGCAGGGGGATTTCATGGTCGGGCCGTGGGCCCGGGCCATTCGAAACGGCGGGAAAGAAGCGCGGAAGCAGGACTGGCGAGGGTTTGCGCCGCTGTCCGGGTGGTCGAAAACCGGCTCCACAGTACCTTGCATGGCGCGACAAATTACCTCTTGTCAAAAACGATTTCGGTCTCCGGAGGGTAATCGCTTTCCAGAAAAATATGGCGTAGAGTTCGAGAACTGTGTTTGCTTGGGTCGCCGTCGATCGTGACCTGAGGCGGTAGGCTTTCCGTCCACCCCTTGCTGCTCGATTCTTGTTACTCCTTGCAACTCAGTACCGGGTGCCTGGTCTATGCAACGCGCTGCCGCGCCAGCACCTGTCATAACAAACCCGTTATTCCAAGGAGCAACACCCGTCATGTCGAATCGTCAGAACGGCACCGTCAAATGGTTCAACGAAACCAAAGGCTACGGCTTCATTACTCCCGAGAGCGGTCCGGACGTGTTCGTTCACTTCCGCGCAATCGAAGGCAAAGGTTTCAAGACCCTGGCTGAAGGCCAGAAGGTCAGCTTCGAAGTCGTGCAAGGCCAGAAGGGCATGCAGGCAGAGCACGTACAGGTCATCTGACACCTGACGTCGCCCGAAGCTCACGAAAAACCCCGGCCAGGCCGGGGTTTTTCGTTTATGGCGTGTCGAGCGGTGCTATAGCCCGCTTCACTCGACGTTCTGCGCGCTCTTTTCCGGTTCGGCCGCCAGCGGCTTGACCCGACGCCCGGTCTCCCGCGAGGCCTGCAGGAAGATCGCCGCCGCCAGCATCGAGAGCGCGCCGACGCAGAGAAAGGTCGCGCGAAAGGCGGACAGCACCTCGGTATCGCCATAGTCGTCCTGGAAACCGCCCAGCAAGGCGGCCGCACAGGCCACGCCAAAGCTCATGGCCAGTTGCATCACCACCGACAGCAGGCTGTTGCCGCTGGCCGCCTGCTGGTCGTGCAGGTCGATGAGGGTAATGGTGTTCATGGCGGTGAACTGCATGGAATTCACCGCGCCGAGGATGCCGAGGTGGATGAGCAGCCAGACGAAGGGCGTCGAGGGACCGATCAGGGCGAGGCTGGCGATCAGGCAACCCAGCAGCAGGGTGTTGCCCACCAGCAGGCGGCGATAGCCGAGGCGCCCGATCAGCGGACCGGCGATGGGCTTGGCCAGCATCGCCGACAGCGCCAGGGGCATCATCAGCAGGCCGGCCTGGGTCGGCGAGTAGCCGAGGCCCACCTGGAACAGCAGCGGGATGAGAAAGGGCAGGGCGCCGCTGCCGAGGCGGGCGAAGAGATTGCCGAAGATGCCCACCGCGAAGCTGCGGATGCGAAACAGCTCGGCGGAGAACAGTGGCTGGTCGTGGTGCAGGGCGCGCAGCCAGTAGGCCACCATGCAGGCCATGCCGGCCATCAGCAACAGCACCACCCGCACATGGGGCAGGTGCAATTCGCCGAGGCCTTCCAGGGCGATGCTGATGAGGATCATGGAGGTGCCGAAGAGCAGGAAGCCCAGGCCGTCGAAGCGTTGCGGCAGGGGGCTGCGCAGATCCGGCAGCAGGCGGCGGGTGGCCAGGCAGCCGAGGATGCCCACTGGCAGGTTGATCAGGAAGATCCAGTGCCAGGACACGGCTTCCACCAACCAGCCACCCAGGGCCGGGCCGGCCAGGGGGCCGATCAGGCCGGGAATGGTGATGAAGCTGAGGATGCGGACCAGCTCGCTGCGCGGATAGACGCGCAGGATCACCAGGCGCCCCACCGGCAGCATCAGCGAACCGCCGAGGCCCTGGATTACCCGGGCGGCGATCAGCAGGTTGAGGCTGGGCGCCAGGGCGCAGAGCAGCGAGCCAAAGGTGAAGAGGGCGATGGCGGTGAAGAAGACGCGGCGACTGCCGAAGCGATCGGAAATCCAGCCCGAGGCGGGAATCAGCAGCGCGACAGTGAGCAGGTAGGCGATCACCACCCCCTGCATGCGCAGCGGATTCTCGCCGAGGTCGGCGGCCATGCGCGGCAGGGCGGTGTTGACGATGGTCGCGTCCAGCGACTGCATGAAGAAGGCCACGGCGATCAGCCAGGGAAGCCAGCGGGCCGTGGTGGTATCCAGGGTCGGGGAGGGCATGGGAGGTCCTTGTCGAGACAGCCGACTACCCGCTCTCTGACTGTCTGGCGGCGGCAGGGTGCCCCGCTCCTTCAGCGCGAGCGGGAATCTAGCAGCGCCTCGATCCGCTGGTCCTTCTCTGCCCAGAGCGTGCTGACCCACTGCTGGAAGCCTGCGCGGAATTCCGCATCTTCGCTGTAGTCACCCGCCCAGCGCGCCGGATCCAGAGGTCGCGCGCGAATATCGATGATAACGCGTTTGACTCGTCCGCAGAGCAGGTCCCAGAAGCCGGGCACGCGACCGTCGGGATAGACCAGGGTGACGTCCAGCAGGGTGTCCAGCTGCTCGCCCATGGCGGCGAGGACGAAGGCCATGCCGCCGGCCTTGGGCTTGAGCAGGTGGCGATAGGGCGACTGCTGCTCCGCATGCTTGGCGGCGGTGAAGCGGGTGCCTTCCAGGTAGTTGACGATGGTCACCGGCTGGCGGCGGAATTTCTCGCAGGCGCGGCGGGTGATGGCCAGGTCCGCGCCCTTGAGTTCCGGGCGGCGGGCCAGCTGGGCGCGGGTGTATCTCTTCATGAAGGGGTAGTCCAGCGCCCACCAGGCGAGCCCCAGGAAGGGTACCCAGATGAGCTCCTTCTTCAGGAAGAACTTGAAATAGGGCACCTTGCCGTTGAAGGTCTCGATGAGCGCGGGGATATCGACCCAGGACTGGTGATTGCAGATGACCAGGTAGGAGCGGTCACGGCTGAGCGCCTCGGTGCCGCGGATGTCCCAGTCGGTGGGGGTGAGGCGGGCGAAGATGGCCTTGTTGATCTCGGCCCAGGTCTCGGCGATGGCGGTGACCACCCGGGAGCAGAGGTCGCGCAGCGCGACAAGGGGCAGCAGCTTGATCAGGGCGAATACCAGTAGCGGACCGATCATGACCAGGGTGTTCAACAGGAGCAGCGCAGAGACGGTGATACCGGTCAGGAGGTGCATGGATTCTCTCGTCTAGAACTTGGGGCGATAGTCTTTGGCGTGACATAGCATTTTGCGATCATCCGCCTCTGGATGGCTGCTGCCGATCCGCTGCGAAGTGAACGCCATGCTCAAAAAGGTTACCAGTGCCGAGGTCTGCCTCGGCATGTACATCCACAAATTCGAAGGCAGCTGGATCGACCATCCGTTCTGGAAGGCGCGCTTCCTGCTGCAGGAGCCACGCGACCTGCAGAAGATCCAGGACAGCGCGGTGACCGCGGTGTGGATCGATATCGCCAAGGGCCTGGATTGCCGGACCCCGAGCGAATGCTCGCCCGCCCCGGATCCGGTGGCGGTCCCTGAGCCCGTTGCCGCGCCGGTCGCTGCCCCCGCGGCGCTCCCCGCTGCCGCTCCGACCCCGGAGACGGGCACCGCACCGGTCGCCGCCATCAGTTGTCCGCAGGAAATGGCGCAGGCGTCGGCGGTGAGCGCCCACGCCAAGCAGGAGGTGGCGCGGCTGTTCCAGGACGTGCGCCTGGGCCAGGCCATCGAGCTGAGCGAAGTGGCGACCGTGGTCGAGCAGATCTCGGCGTCGGTGTTGCGGCACCCCACGGCACTGATCAGCCTGACGCGGCTGCGCACGGTCGACGAGTATACCTACATCCATTCGGTGTCGGTCTGCGCTCTGATGACTGCGGTGGCGCGGCAGATGGACCTGCCGGCTGAGCAGGTGCTGCTGGCCGGCCAGGCCGGTCTGCTGCACGACGTGGGCAAGATGCGCACCCCCGTCGAGGTGCTCAACAAGCCGGGCAGGCTGACCGAGGCCGAATTCGCCGTGATGCGGCGGCATCCCGAGGAAGGCGTCGCCCTGCTGCGGCAGTGGGGCGCATCCGCGGAGGTCATCGACGTCTGCCTGCACCATCACGAGAAATTCGATGGCAGCGGCTATCCCCATGGCCTGGCCGGTACCCAGATCAGTCTGCTGTCGCGCATCGCCGCGGTCTGCGACGTCTATGACGCCGTCTCCTCGACCCGGCCCTACAAGACCGCCTGGAGTCCGGCCGAGGCGATCCGGCGCATGGCGGAGTGGAAGGGGCACTTCGATCCCCGGGTGTTCCAGGCCTTCGTCAAGACGCTGGGCATCTATCCGATCGGCTCCCTGGTGCGACTGAGCAACGAGCAGCTGGCGGTGGTGGTCGAGCAGCACCCGGACAGCCTGCTGACCCCGCGGGTGCGGGTGTTCTTTTCCGCGCGTTCGCGCACGCCACTGCCGCAGCGGCTGCTGGATCTCGCCCGGCCGCCCGCCGACGAACGCATCGTGCGGCGGGAAGATCCGCAGGAGTGGGGCTTTCGCAATCTGGAGCGGCTTTGGCAGCAGGCCTAGCGCCCGCTCAGGGACGGGTGGCCTGCAGCGAGGGCCGCTCGCCGGTACGGGCGTACCAGGCGGCGATGCGCGGACAGTCGCTGCGCCAGGCCCAGGTGGGGATGCGGAAGTCCAGATAGCCGAGCAGGCAGGCCATGCCCAGGCTGGCCACGTCGAATTCGCCCTCCAGCTCGGCGATGGCCTCGCGCTCGAAGTAGTCCAGCGCCCGGGCGATCTTTTCCTGCTGGTTGTCCAGCCAGAGCTTCCACTGCATGCCCGGTGGGCGCATGAAGCTCTCGTAGCGGATCTGCACCGCGGCTTCCATCATGGCGTCGCACAGCGAGGCCAGGGTCAGGCGCCGCCAGCGCTCCGGGCCCTGCCGCGGGATCAGCGGGGTGCGCGCGTGCAGGGTATCCAGGTAGTCGAGGATGACGCGGCTGTCGTGCAGGCAGGTGCCATCGGCCAGGCGCAGGGCGGGAATCTTGCCGGCGGGGTTGGTATCGAGGACGTCACGATTGGGGTTGAGCGGCGTCTGCTGGACGATTTCCACCTCCACCTGCTCGATCAGGTCCGTCTCGTGGAGCATCACCACGACTTTGCGACCGAAGGGCGAGGCGGGAGTGTGGTACAGGATCATGGACATGGGCCGGGCTCTCCAGAAGGCAGGACTGCATTCGCTTGTGGCGAATCCCTGCACTGTAAGCCCTAGGCCGTCCCGGGTAAAAGATGGCCTTGGTCGTAGGTGGCCGGATCAGGCCAGGCCGGGTAGCTCGACGTATACCCCCAGCCCGCGTCCCTGCAGGCCTTCGCCCAGGTGCAGGCTGCCGCCATGGATTTCGACGATGCGCTTGACGATGGGCAGCCCCAGGCCGCTGCCGACGTTCTGGCCAGCGCTCTCGCTGCGGTAGAAACGAGTGAAGATCACCGCCCGTTCTTCCGGACTGACCCCGGGGCCGCTGTCGCAGACGTCGATACGTACCTGGCCGGGCACCTCCTCGACGACCCGGACCAGCACCTGGCCGCCGCTGGGGGTATAGCGGATGGCATTGCCCACCAGGTTGGTGAGCAGCACGCCCAGCCAGGTGGGAATACCCGACAGCTTGACCTCCTGATCCTCCAGCACCAGGTCGATGTTCTTCTCGATGGCCAGGGGCGCGAGTTCCGACAGGGTATCCGCCGCCAGCCGGCCAAGATGGACGGGGACGAACTGCTCCTGCAGGGCGCCGCTGTCCAGCCGCGCCAGGAGCAGGATCTGCTCCATCAGCTGGCTGATGCGTTCGGCGCTGCGACGCACCTGCACCAGGCCGCGGGCATGGGCCTGGGGGTCGCTGGACCTCAGGGCGACCTGGGTGTGGGTCAGCAGACTGGCGAGGGGGGTGCGGATCTCGTGGGCGGCGTCGCTGGTCAGCCGGCGCTCCGCCTCCAAGGCCCCGTCCAGGCGTTCCAGCAGGGCGTTGATCTCCTCCACCAGGACCGCGGCTTCCAGCGGCACCCGGCTCAGCGGCAACGGCTCCAGGCGCTGGGCGGAGCGCTGCTTGATCTGCGCGGCCAGCTGGCGCAGGGGTTCCAGACCGCGGGTGACGCCGAACCAGATGAGGGCGGCCAGCACCGGCAGGGCCAGGGCCAGGGGAAACAGCGAGCCGAGCAGCAGCAGGTTGGTGGCGCCGCGGCGATCGGCCAGGTTTTCGTAGATCCAGATGCGCCCCTCGCCGCTGCTCAGCCGCAGCACGCGCCAGTGCTGCCCCTCGGCCAGCAGGCTGCTGAAGCCGGGCGGCTGGTCGGCCAGACCGGCCGGCGGCGCCGGGGTGCCGAGGCGCTGATCACCGGCCTGCAGCAGATAGCCCAGGGCGTTGCGCCGCTTGAACAGCGGCAGGTCGGCGATGGCCGTGCGGCTGCGCTCCAGGGCCCGGGCCGCGGGCGGCAGACTGCGGTCACCGCCCTCGCCCAGGGTGGCCAAGTGCAGGGCGGCCGAGCCGAAGTCGAGCATGTCCTCGTCCGCCAGGCGATTCACCTGGCGCAGGACCAGCTGGTAGGTCACCAGGGCGGCGATCAGCCAGCAGGCGAAGATGCCGCACAGCAGCAGCGTCAGCAGCCGCCGGCGCAGCGAGACGGCCGGGCCGTCGGTCATGGAGCCGGCCGCTCGGGCTGGTCGATGCCGTAGCCGATGCCGCGCACGGTGCGGATCAGGCTGGTGCCGAGCTTGCGTCTGAGGTGATGGATATGCACCTCGATGGCGTTGCTCTCGACGTCACCGTCCCAGCCATAGAGCGCCTGCTCCAGGCGATTGCGCGAGAGCACCTTGCCCATGTTTTCCAGCAGCAGGCGCAGCAGGGCGTATTCCCGCGGTGCCAGCTCCACCGGCTGGCCGGCCAGGGTCACCCGGTGGGTGGCCGGATCGACCCGCAGCTCGTTGTGCTCCAGTTGCGGCAGGGCCCGGCCGGCGCTGCGGCGGGTGAGGGCGCGGACCCGGGCGAGCAGTTCGTCCAGGTCGAAGGGTTTGGTCAGGTAGTCGTCGGCGCCGGTGTCCAGGCCGGTGACCCGGTCGGTGACCTTGTCGCGGGCGGTGAGGATCAGTACCGGGGTAGCGTCGCCGCGCTTGCGCAGCGCGGCCAGAACCTCGAGCCCCGAGCGGCGGGGCAGGCCGATGTCGAGCACCACCAGATCGAAGGGATCGGTTTCCAGCGCCGCCTGGGCGGCCTGGCCATCGGTCACCCAGTCGACGGTATCGCCTTCCAGGGCCAGGCCGGCGCGGATGCCGTCGCCCAGCAGCATGTCGTCTTCGGCCAGCAGTATTCTCATCGGATTTTCCCAGGCGGTTGAGCGGTTTTACCGCTCCGGGCCGGCCTCGGCAAGAGCGGTGACCATCTCCAGGATGGTCAGCCTCCAGCCTAGGCCAGGGCGCTTAAGGCCGGATTAACACGGCTCAGGGACGCTGGGCGCTGACCCGCCAGATCGTATTGCCGACATCGTCGGCCACCAGCAGGCCGCCGTGGCCATCGTTGACTACCCCGACCGGACGTCCCTGGGCCTCTTCCTTGCCATTGAGGAAGCCGGTAAGCAGTTCGCGCGGCGGGCCGCTGGGCTTGCCGTTCTGGAAGGGCACGAAGACGACCTTGTAGCCGCTCTTGGGATCGCGATTCCAGGAGCCGTGCTGGCCGACGAACATGCCCTGGCGAAACGCCGTCGGCAACCCGCTGTCGGCGCTCGCGAAGGCCAGGCCCAGGGAGGCGGTGTGGGTACCCAGGGCGTAGTCCGGGGTCAGCGCCTTGGCCACCAGATCCGGGCGGGGCGGCTGTACCCGGCTGTCCACGGTCTTGCCCCAGTAGCTGTAGGGCCAGCCATAGAAGCCGCCGTCCTGCACCGAGGTGGCATAGTCCGGCACCAGGTCGCTGCCGATCTCGTCGCGTTCGTTGACCACCGTCCACAGTTTGCCGGTGGTGGGCTCCCAGTCCAGCCCATTGGGGTTGCGCAGACCGGTGGCGAACAGGCGTTTCTGGCCGCTGGCGCGATCCAGCTCCCAGATGGCGGCGCGGCCTTCCTCGATATCCAGGCCGTTTTCGCCGACGTTGCTGTTGGAGCCCACGGTGAGATAGAGCTTCTTGCCGTCGCGGCTGGCGATGACGTTCTTGGTCCAGTGGTGATTGATGCCCGCCGGTAGCTCGGTGACCGTCACCGGCTGGCCTTCCAGGCGAGTCGCACCGGGGCGATAGGAGAAGCGCACCAGGGCATCGGCATTGGCGACATAAAAGTCCTCGCCCACCAGCACCATGCCGAACGGCGAATGCAGCTGTTCGGCGAAGACGGTGCGGGTCTCGGCGACGCCATCGCCGTCGGCATCGCGCAACAGGGTGATGCGGTCGGCGCTGGGCACCCCGGCGCCGGCCTTCTTCATGAACAGACCCGCGATCCAGTTCTTGATCCCGGGAAAGCCCTCGCGCTTGGGCGCATTGCTTTCCGCCACCAGCACATCGCCATTGGGCAGCACATAGAGCCAGCGCGGATGGTCCAGGCCACGGGCGAAGGCCTGGACCTGGGTGCCGGGCGCGGCAGTGGGCTTGCCGCCTTCGGGCCAGCCGACCGCCGGGGCCACGTTGATGGTCGGCAGCAGTGTCTTGTGGGGTTCCGGCAGGGTCGGCGTCGGCCCATAGCCGGCTTCGCGCTGCAGGCGCGCGGTCTCGCCGCAGCCGAGCAGGGTAACGGCGGCCAGGGTCAGGGCCAGGGTACGCAAGGGATAGGGCGTGCTCAGGGGCATGGCAGGGCTCTCGCGAGGGGCTCGCAGGATAGAGCCCGGCTGCCGGCGAACGTTCCGGGGCCGGTCCCATGGCCATCCTGGGCATCTGTGCAGTTCGGTTTTGAAAATGACTCTTTTTACCCAGTCGGTCTTTTTGAGTGCTCTGGCGCTGCGCTCGTTCTTTCACGGATACGGAAAGTCCTGCCGATTCAAGGCGTTAGCGAGACTGCGCCGAGGTCTGCGGAAAAGCGCCGGCTATCTGACGTAAATCAAAGCGTAACCATCTGTTTTTGAACGAAAAGATTCACTAAAGCTGGCGCAGCTGACGCCGATAGCTGCCCCAACAATGACGACGAAGTCGCACCCAGTGGCGCCGCAAGCGGACGCGGCCGCCTGAACTCGCCTACGCCAGGACCCGCTAGCTTGCGGGGGCGGGGAGTCTTTCTTTTCACAGGTGCAGTCATGCAATCCCTTACCCGGCGCTTGCGCCAGTTTTCCCTGCGGCTGGCCGGTACCCTGGCCCTGAGCAGCGCACTCCTGGGTTCGGCCCAGGCGGTCGACCTGGTCGGTCTCAACTTCTCCGGTGCCGGCTTCGCCAGCCAGGTGCTACCCGGCCTCAACAACCGCAACTACATCTTTCCCAGCGAACAGCACTTCAAGGACTGGAGCGCCAAGGGCATCAAGCTGGTGCGCTTTCCGATCATCTGGGAGCGCATCCAGCCCAACCTGAATTCGATGCTGGATCCGGACTATGGCGCCCTGGTCACCCAGACGCTGAATTACGCCCAGAAGTATGGCGTCAAGGTGATCCTCGACCTGCACAACTATGCGCGCTATCGCGGCGAGGTGATCGGCGCCGGCAAGGTCACCTACTTCAACTACTGGGACGTGACCTATCGCCTGGCCTTCCGCTTCGGCAAGCACCCGGCGCTCTTCGGTTACGACATCATGAACGAGCCCCACGACGCCGTGGCCTTCTGGCCGACCGCCGCCCAGCACGGCATCAACGGCATCCGTACCGTGGACAGCGTCCACCCCATCATCGTCGAGGGCAACGGCTGGTCCAGCGCCGTGCGCTGGCCGCAGTGGAACGATCCGCTGCTGGCGCTCAAGGACCCGGCCAACAAGCTGATCTTTTCCGCCCACGTCTATTTCGACAATGACGGTGGCGGCCAGTACGCCAGCAAGGACATGAGCGGCTTCGACCCCATGGTCGGGGTGAATCGCGTCAAGCCCTTCGTCGACTGGCTGAAGAAGAACGGCAAGCAGGGCTACATCGGCGAATTCGGCGTGCCGGACGACGATCCGCGCTGGCTGGTGGCCATGGACAACATGCTGGCCTATCTCAAGCAGCACTGCATTCCGGCCAGCTACTGGGCCGCCGGTCCCGGCTGGGGCAACTACAACCTGGCGGTGGAACCCATCAACGGCGTGGATCGACCCCAGTGGGCGACCCTGAAGAAGTACGTCGACAGCAGCAGCTGCGCGAGCATCGGTCCCAAATAAGCCCGGCCAGCGATGGCGGTCCCCGGGGTCGGCAGGCTACCCTTGCCTTTTAACCGTGCCAGCCCCGAGGACCTCTCATGAGCCAGATTCCCGCCGACCTGCGTTATGCCGCCAGCCACGAATGGGCCCGTCTGGAAGCCGACGGTAGCGTGACCGTCGGCATTTCCGACCATGCCCAGGAAGCCCTGGGCGATGTGGTCTTCATCGAACTGCCGGAAGTCGGCAAGACCCTCGCCGCCGGTGACCAGGCCGGGGTGGTGGAATCGGTGAAGGCGGCCTCGGACATCTATGCCCCGGTGGGCGGCGAGGTGATCGCCGTCAACGAGGCCCTGGCCGACGCCCCCGAGCAGGTCAATGGCGAGCCCTATGGCGCCTGGTTCTTCAAGCTCAAGCCGCAGGATGCGGCCGAGCTGGACAAGCTGCTCGACGCCGACGGCTATCGCGCCGCCAGCGAGAGCTGAGGCGCCATCCGCCGCCCGGACCCCGAGCAAAAAAGAACCCCGCGCGGCGTGGCCGGCGGGGTTCTTTTTTGCCTGGCCCTTACTGGCTCAGGATACGCATGGCGAGATCGCTGTCGCTGGCCTTGAGGCCCGGCTCGGCGGCGCGCATGTCGCGCAGCGCGGCCTCCAGGTAGGGGCCACGGATCTGGCCGTTGCTGGCCAGGTAGGAGCTGGCGTCGTCCTGGGTGGCGGCGACGATCTTGTGGTCGTCACGGCTGGTGGTATAGAACGAGCCCGAGGTCGCCCCGAGGGTCGCGGCATGCCGCCAGAACCGAGCATCCGCATTGGCGGCGGTGGTCGCGGCCAGCAGCGGCAGGCCGATCAGGGAAACCAGAGCAAGCTTCTTCAGGCGCATGGATGAGATCTCCTTCTTGAGGTTTCCTATAGAGAGCTCAGACGTCCTTCGAGTTCCAGCGCCCTGTGCCGGCTTCTTCGCCAGTGCCTAGCGTTGGATCATGCTGTGGATGCGCTCGGCCAGGGCATCGATGTCGAAGGGCTTGATCAGCATGTCCATGTTCTCGCCGAGGAATTCGCCGCGCACCTTGGCGTTCTTGGCATAGCCGGTGATGAACAGCACCTTGAGCTCGGGGCGCCGACCACGGGCGATCTCGGCGAGCTGGCGGCCGTTCATGCCGGGCAGGCCGACGTCGCTGATGAGCAGGTCCAGCCGCTGATCGCTCTCGATGATCGGCAGGGCGCCATCGGCATCGCTCGCCTCCAGCGCGGTGTAGCCCAGCTCCGCGAGCACCTCCAGCACGATCATGCGCACCGCGTATTCGTCCTCCACCACCAGCACGGTCTGGCCGGCCTCGGCGCGGGGCGCGACCTTGAGCGTCGGCTGATCGGTGGCGGCGGCCGCCACCTCCGGATGGCGCGGCAGATAGAGACTGATGGTGGTGCCCTGGCCCTGTTCGGTGTCGATGCGCGCGGTGCCGCCGGACTGCTTGACGAAGCCGTAGATCATCGACAGGCCGAGCCCCGTGCCCTGGCCGGCCGGCTTGGTGGTGAAGAAGGGTTCGAAGGCCTTGGCCTTGACCTCCGGTGGCATGCCGGTGCCGGTGTCGGCCACGCTCAGGCGCACATAGTCGCCCGGGGTCAGGGATTCGCGGGCCGCCGCCTCGGCGTCGAGGCTGAGGTTGGCGGTGGCGATGCACAGCTCGCCGCCGGCGGGCATGGCGTCGCGGCCATTGATGACCAGGTTGAGCAGGGCGTTTTCCAGCTGGTGGGTATCGCTGTGGGCCAGCCAGGCGACCGGCGCCAGATCCAGGCGCAGGGCGACGTTTTCGCCCACGGTGCGCACCAGCAGGTCCTGCAGCGAGCCAACCAGCTGGTGGACGTCCACCGGCTGCGGGTCCAGGGTCTGGCGGCGGGCGAAGGCCAGCAGCCGGTGGGTGAGGGCGGCGGCACGGTCGGCCGAATTGACCGCGGCGTTGATGTAGCGATCCAGGTCCTGGGTGCGGCCGTTGGCGATGCGCAGACGGATCAGGTCGAGGGCGCCGACGATGCCGGTGAGCATGTTGTTGAAGTCGTGGGCGATGCCGCCGGTGAGCTGGCCGATGGCTTCCATCTTCTGCGACTGGCGCAGGGCTTCCTCGGTGCGCTCGCGTTCGTAGATCTCGGCGATCAGCCGCGCATGGCTGCGCCCCAGTTCCTGGGTGCGTTCGGCGATGCGCTGCTCCAGCTGGTCGGTGGTCTGCCGTGCCTCGGTGACGTCCACGCCACAGCCCACCAGGCCATGGAATTCGCCGTCGAGCTCCAGGCGCGGGGTGCCCTCCAGGCGCAGCCAGCGCCATTCGCCCTGGGCGTTGCGCACCCGCACCTCGGCACGCAGCGCGCTGTGGGTGGCGACGGCCTGCTTGAAGGCGCCCTCGAAGGCCGGGCATTCGCTGTCCGGCAGCAGGGCGCTCCAGCCCTGGTCGTGCAGATCGGCGTCGTGCAGATCGAATTCGCTGGCGAAGCGCTGGTTGACGAATTGCAGCTGGCCGTCGGCGTCGCAAGCCCAGATCAGCACCGGGGCGCTGTCGGCCATGAGCCGGAAACGGCCCTCGCTCTCGCGCTGGGCGTCCTGGGAGCGCTGCCGGCAGATGGCCGACCAGAGCCGGTCGGTGACGTCGCGCAGAAATTGCACCTCGCCTTCCGTCCACAACCGGGCGCGCTGATCATGGGCGACGAACAGCGCGCGCAGGCGACCGTCTTCATAGAGCGGGATGTCCACCAGCGCCGCGATCTCCAGATCGAGCAGGCGCTGCGCATTGGCCTGGGCGCGCGGGTCCTGGCTGACGTCGTCGATCACCAGGGGCGCTTCGCCCTCCTGGCTGCCCAGGCTGTCGGGGGCGAGCAGCGGATAGGCCAGGGCCTGGTCGAAGTGGCCATTGGGCGTCCACATCTGGTGCGGGACGAAGGTGCCGCGACTCTCGTCCAGACGGGCATAGCCGACCCGGCGCAGGCCCAGTCGGGTACCCACCAGTTCCAGGGCCGCGGCCACCCCGGCGCTTTCCGGGTCGCCTTCGCGCAGGCGGTCGCCCAGTTCGATGAGGGCGTGCTGGCGGGCTTCGGCGGCGCGGCGCTCCTCGATCTGCCGGCGCAGCTGGCGATTGGTCTCGCTGATGCGATCAGCGTCATGGCGTTCGCGGGTGATGTCGCGGGCGATGCCCACCAGCCGCCGCTGACCGCCGGGCTCCAGGCGTTCGCGGCCGCGGATGCTCAGCCACACCGGTTCGCCCTGGCGCGGACTGCGCACGCGAAAGGTCAGCCGCAGGTCATAGGCATTGCCGCCGCCCTGGATGGCCGCGCTGACATAGGCTCGCACCCGGGGCGCATCGGCGGGGTGCAGGGCGCGCAGGAGCGCCGCGCCGCGCAGGGTGCAGCGGCGCTCCGTGGCCCCGACCAGATGGGCGAGGCGCGAATCCCAGCTGATCAGGTCGCGGTCGATGTCATAGTCCCAGACGCCCAGGTCGGCCACGTCCATGGCCAGGGCGATGCGCTGCTCGGCCAGGCGCAGGGCGTCGGCTGCGGCGGTGCGCTCGATGACGATGCGGATGCGCTCGGCCACCTCGCGTACCAGGGCGACATCGCCGATGGTCCAGTGGCGGGGCGTGTCGGCATAGAGGAACAGCAGACCCACCAGCTGTTCTTCGGCGAGCAGGGGCACCACCAGGCCGGCGCGCACGCCATGCTCCACCAACTGGGTGCGCATCTCGCCCAGGCGACTGTCCTGGGTGCTGTCTTCCACGCTGACGATGATGCCGCGGCGCAGCTCCTCCACCGCCGAGGTGTGCCAGTGCGCCAGGCTGGGCAGGTTGAGACGGTGGGTTCGGCCCTGTTCGAGCCAGTCGCTGTCGATGGTCAGGCTGCCGTCGCGGCCGACCCGGGCATAGCCGATGCGCTGCACGGCGAGCAGGTGGCCGAGGCTGTCGCCCAGTACCGAGGCGACTTCGCCGGTGTGGGTCACGCCATGCAGCAGGTCGCCCAGTTCGAGCAAAAAGCGCTGGCGGTCATGGCTGCGAATACGTTCGCTGAGGTCGACGAAGGTGCAGATGGCGCCCTGGACCTCGCCGTCGCGCCAGAGCGGCTGGGCGCGCCATTCCACCGGCAGCAGACTGCCGTCCTCGCGCAGCAGGGCGTCGGCGGACAGGTGCAGGGTGGCGCCTTCGCTGGCGGCGCGCTGCAGGGCCCGGGCGCCATCCTCGCTGCGGGCGGAGCTGAGCCGGGTGTCGAGGCGCTCGCCGAGGATGTCGCGGTCCTCGGGCAGGCCGAGCATCTGCCGGAAGGCGCGGTTGCAGAGGGTGGCACGGCCCTGGCGATCCAGGGCGCAGAAGCCCTCGTGGGTCGATTCGAGCAGCAGGTGGGCGAAGGCCTCGCTCTCCCGCAGCGCCGTTTCCGCCCGCTTGCGGCTGTCGATGTCCTGGGCCACGCCCACCCAATGCTCGATCTCGCCGCTGGCATTGGTGAAGGGCATGGTGCGGGTTTCGAACCAGCGATAGTGACCCTCGGCATCGCGCAGCTGCAATTCCAGGCTGCCGGCGACGCGTTGCTCGCGCACCTCGCGCCAGCGCCGCAACAGCTGCGGACGCTGCTCGGGATGGATGGCGCCGGCCCAGAGATCGGGGTCGGCGACCACGCTGGCCGGACTCAGGCCGCTGTATTCGTACCAGTAGCGATTGGCGTATTCGAAGCTGCCATCGGGCCGCGCGAACCAGATGATCTGCGGATTGACGTCCATCAGGGCGCGGTAATGGGTTTCGTCGAGGGTGCTGTGCCGCGCCGGCGAGGCCGCCTGCAACCGCGTCTCGAACAGGCGCAGCACCTGGCGCGCCAGGCGTTCGAGGCCGCTCAGGCGTGCGGCGTTCAGCTCGCGCGGTTGCCAGTCGAGCACGCAGAGGGTGCCGAGAAAGACGCCTTCGGCCGTCCGCAGCGGAGCGCCGGCATAGAATCTCAGCCCGGCCGGATCGGTCACCAGGGGATTGTCGGTAAAGCGCGGATCCTGGCTCAGGTCCTCGATCTGCCGCGCCTCCCGGGCGTCGTGCAGGTGCTGGCAGAAGGACAGCGCCAGGGGAATTTCCGCCACGCCCAGGCCGCGTTCGGCGATGAACAGCTGCTGCTCCTCGCCAAGCAGGTTGACCGCGGCGATGGGCGTCTCGCAGAGGGTGGCCGCCAGTTCCACCAGGTCGTCGAGGGCCGGCTCCGGCTGGCCGTCGAGCAGGCCGCAGGTGGCCAGGAGCGCCTGGCGGCGACGGCGCTGCTCGGCGTCCTCGGCACCCACGGCAGGGTTCACGACGGTTGTCTGCACGGCTGGCTATCCTTGTTCCGCTCGCGGGCTGCTGGACCTAACGTTCGCTCTGGGGCGTGACGCGCAGTACTTCTTCCACGGTGGTGAAGCCGGCGGCGATCTTTTGCGCACCGGACAGCCGCAGGCTGCGCATGCCTTCCTTGAACGCCTGCCGCCGCAGCGCGGTGATGTCGGTATCCGCCGTCACCAGTTCGCGCAGACTATCGGAGAGGGTGAGGATTTCGTATACCCCGGCACGACCGCGATAGCCGGTGTCACGACATTCCGGGCAACCCACCGGTTGCATGACGCCGGTGGGCAGCGGGGCGTTCCACGGCTTGGTCAGTTCCTGCCAGGCGGCCGGGTCCAGTTCGGTGGGCGTCTTGCAGGCCGGGCAGAGGGTCCGCACCAGCCGCTGGGCCATGACGCCGAGCACCGTGGCGCGGATCAGGTAGTAGGGCACGCCCAGTTCGATCAGGCGACTCACCGAGCTGGGGGCGTCGTTGGTGTGCAGGGTGGAGAGCACCAGGTGACCGGTCAGGGCCGCCTGGATGGCCATCTCGGCGGTTTCCAGGTCGCGGATCTCGCCGATCATGATGATGTCCGGGTCCTGCCGCATCAGCGCCCTGACGCCACTGGCGAAGGTCACCTCGATGTTGGGCTGCACCTGCATCTGGTTGAAGGCGTCCTCCACCATCTCGATGGGATCTTCGATGGTGCAGACGTTCACCTCGGGCGTGGCCAGCTGCTTGAGGGTGGTGTACAGCGTGGTGGTCTTGCCCGAACCGGTGGGGCCGGTGACCAGGATGATGCCGTTGGGTTGCCCGGTCATGCCGGCCCAGCGGCGCAGGTCGTCGGCGGAGAAACCGAGCTGGTCGAAGCTCTTGAGCAGCACGTCCGGGTCGAAGATCCGCATCACCAGCTTTTCGCCGAAGGCGGTGGGCATGGTCGACAGGCGAAGTTCGACTTCCTTCTCGCCAGCCATGCGCGTCTTGATCCGGCCGTCCTGGGGCTTGCGCTTCTCGGCGACGTTCATGCGCCCGAGGTTCTTGATCCGGCTGACCACCGCCAGGGTGACCTGGGCCGGGAACTGGTAGACGGTGTGCAGCACCCCGTCGATGCGAAAGCGTACCGCGCCCTGCTCGCGACGCGGCTCGACGTGGATATCGCTGGCGCGCTGCTGGAAGGCGTACTGGAACAGCCAGTCGACGATGTTGACGATGTGGGCGTCGTTGGCATCCGGCTCGCCATCGGCGGCGCCGAGATTGACCAGCTGCTCGAAGTTGCCGACGCCGCTGGTCTTCTGCTCCACCGCCGAGGCGCCGGTGACCGAGCGCGCCAGGCGAAAGAATTCCTGGGTGTAGCGGGTGATGTCCGCCGGGCTGGCCACCACGCGCTTGATCGGCCGCTGCAGCACATGGGTGAGGTTGCTTTCCCAGCTGTGCACGAAGGGCTGGGCGCTGGCCACCGTCACCTCGTCCGGGCTCACCGCCACGGCGAGGATCTTGTTGCGCTGGGCGAAGGCGTAGGACATCAGCGGGGTGACCGAGGCCACGTCCACCTTGAGCGGATCGATGCGGTAGAAAGGCTGGCCCGAATACTCGGCGAGCCAGCGGGTGAGGCTGTCCAGATCCAGCTTGCGCCCCGGGCGACTGAGGTCGTCCACGCTCTGCGCCGCCAGGAACTCCAGCGGATGCTGCTGCGGATTGGCCGAACCGCGGCGCAGGAGCAGGCACTGTTCGGCGGTCTGCTGGTCGATCCGCTGCTGGCTGACCAGCTCGCGCAGGATGTCGCCCAGGTCGAGCCAACGATCAGCGGAAGGGGAAGCTATGGCGGACATCTGGACTCCTTGAAAAGGTGGTCGCACTCGGGGTGGCGCCCGGTGCCTGACCGGGGACGACCCGCCTGCGCTACCCGCCAGGTTGGTCGCCTCCTCCAGCATAGCGATTTTGTATTAAGGAATCGCTCGCGGCCTTGTGCCATCAGGATGGACGGCCGGATGCGCCAGCCGTTCCCGCCATTCGGCGGCTCAGGCCAGAGCTTTCCAGGGCGTCAGGCCATGGATCAGGCGCGCCTGCTCGGCCACCCCGGCGAGGTCGCCATGGGCGCTCAGCGGCGCCAGCTTGCCCAGTTCGCCATACAGCCGATCGGCTTCGGGCAGGTCCAGCGCGCCCCGCGCCAGGTGCAGCCAGACCTGCATGCGCTCCAGGCGCGGCAGCTGCTGCTCGATCAGCTCCGGTTCGGTGATGGCGCGCAGCAGCGGCAGCTCGGCCGCTTCCAGGGCGAGGAAGCGCGGCAGCCACTGGCCCAGGGGCGTCGCGCCCTGGCGTTCGCCACGGCCGGTGCGGCCCTGGGTCCAGGCGCGCTCGTGCAGCCAGCGCGCGGCGCGCAGGGAGAACAGGCCCCAGCGCGGCTGCTCTAGTTCGGCGGCGAAGCGCTGCGGTGCCTGGCGGCGGGCTTCCTCGTCGTCTTGGCCGATGGCGGCCAGCGGGCGCCAGTCGGCGAGCAGCTCGTCGAGGGTCTGGCGCAGGTCGCGGCTGGTGGCCCGCGGAGCGGCCTGGCCAAGGCTGCCGAGCAGGGCGCGCAGGTCGATCAGCTGGTGCACCCAGTCCACCAGCAGGCGCCAGTGGCCATTCCAGCGATACTGTTCGGCCAGGCGCTGGCTGCCGGCCAGCAGGTGTCCGCCGAGGCGGGCGACGGCCTCGTCCAGCGGCGTTTCGGCGTCGAGTTCCGGCGCAGAGAGGTAGAGGGTGTAGCTCGCCGCATCGTGCAGGCGATAGCCACGCTCGGCCTTGCTGATGTCGCAGGGCATCAGCGGGAATTCGGCGGCCAGTTGTTCGGCCAGTTCCAGCAGCGCGGCCGGTTCGCCCTGGCGCAATTCCAGCTCGACCTCGGCGATGGCCTCGCGCTGGTCGCCGGCACGCACCTCGCCCTGGTCGAGGGCGACTTCGATGATGGTTCGGGCCTTGCCCCGGCCCCAGGCGATCTCCGCGGCGTCGCGGACGAAATCGGTGTCGAACACCGGCTGCAGGCGGCGCAGGTCCAGGTCGGCCAGTTCCGCCGGCCAGCAGCTGTCGTCGAACAGCGCGGTGTCCAGGGTGGCATCGGCCAGCGGCCATTCCCACTCGTTGCGCTCGGACAGCCCGGCCAGGCTCTGGCCGCGACTCTTGAGCGTCTGGATGAAACGCTCGCCATCACGGCGCACACGCAGGGCGACCTTGGCATGGGCCAGGTCGCGGGTGTCGGTGTCGTAATAGCAGTTGGAAAGCTCGTGGCGCTGCCAGCCGTCCTTGCAACGCTTCTTCAGCAGCGGATGAGCGCGCAGGGCGTCGAGGGTCGCCGCACTGGCGCGCAGCTTGATTTCGGTTTCTTTGGCCATTGGAGGATCCTGGCGCCGGAAGAGAACGGTCCGGCTCCGTGCCGAGCGCGTCATGACGACGGACGGCGAGAACGTGGGCGCTAGTTTAGCCCGTCCCGCCCCCCTGGCGCATGAAGGTTTCATCGCGCGGCGGATGGCGCCATGATGGAGGCGTGACCAGGAGACCCCGCATGACCCTGCCCGCGCTGAAAGCTCTGTTCTCAACCCTGATCGCCGAAAGCTCGGTGAGCTGCACCCAGCCCGCCCTGGACCAGTCCAACGCTGGCGTCATCGCCCGCCTGAGCGACTGGTTCGGCGCCCTGGGCTTCGCCTGCGAGACCCAGGAGGTAGCACCCGGCAAGTTCAACCTGATCGCCACCCTGGGCAGCGGGCCGGGCGGTCTGGTGCTGGCCGGCCATACCGATACCGTACCCTATGACGCCGCGCTCTGGCAGGCCGATCCCCTGCGTCTGCGCGACGCCGACGATCGCTGGTACGGCCTGGGCAGTTGCGACATGAAGAGCTTCTTCGCGTTGATCCTCGAGGCGGTACGCGACCTGGATCCGCGCCAGCTGCGCCAGCCGCTGATCGTGCTGGCCACCTGCGACGAGGAATCCTCCATGGACGGCGCCCGGGTACTGGCCGAAGCCGGCCGCCCCCTGGGCCGCGCCGCAGTGATCGGCGAGCCGACCGGATTGCGGCCGATCCGCCTGCACAAGGGCATCCTCATGGAGCGCATCGACATCCTCGGCCAGAGCGGCCACTCCTCCGATCCGAGCCTGGGCCACAGCGCCCTGGACGCCATGCAGGCGGTGATGGGCGAGCTGCTCGACCTGCGCGCCCAGTGGCAGCGTGAATACCGCAATCCGCTGTTCCTGGTGCCCCAGCCGACGCTGAATCTGGGCTGCATCCATGGCGGCGACAATCCCAACCGCATCTGCGGCCAGTGCGCTCTGGAATTCGACCTGCGCCCCCTGCCGGGCATGCAGCCCGAAGCCCTGCGCCAGGCCATCCGCGGGCGGCTGCTGCCGGTCGCCGAACGCTTCGGGGTACGGATCGACTACCAGCCGCTGTTTCCCGCCGTACCGCCCTTCGAGCAGCCCGCCGAGGCCGAACTGGTGCGCCTGGCCGAGCGGCTCACCGGCCACCGCGCCGAGGCCGTGGCCTTCGCCACCGAGGCGCCCTATTTGCAGGCGATCACCCAGGAGGTACTGGTGCTCGGCCCCGGCGACATCAGCTGCGCGCACCAGCCCGAGGAGCACCTGGCGCTGGCGCGGATCGCGCCTACCGTCGAGCTGCTGCAGCAGCTGATCGGCCACTACTGCCTGGGCGCGGCCGCAGCGGTCCGATGAACAGACCCGCGCGTCCGGCGTGACTTTTTGTAAACTCCAGACGGTCTACTGAGGCTGTCTGCCCATCCGCTCCCTGTCGAGGAACCCCCGTGCTGCGACGACGCTGAACGCCCTGCCTGCCCCCGTTCACCCTCCCGCCTATCCTCCAAGGGTCTTCGTCTCGATGCACGAATACGTCAACTGGCTTCGCCACGCCTCGCCCTATATCAACGCCCACCGCGACGCCACCTTCGTCGTCATGCTGCCCGGTGACGGCGTCGCCCACCCCAACTTCGGCAACATCGTCCACGACCTGGTGCTGCTGCACAGCCTGGGTGTGCGCCTGGTGCTGGTGCACGGCTCCCGTCCGCAGATCGAATCGCGCCTGGCCGCGCGGGGCATCGAGCCGCGCTTCTACAACGACCTGCGCATCACCGACGGCCCGACCCTGGAAGCGGTGATCGACGCCGTCGGCAGCCTGCGCAGCGCCATCGAGGCGCGCCTGTCCATGGACATGGCTGCCTCGCCCATGCAGGGCTCGCGGCTGCGGGTCGCCAGCGGCAATCTGGTCACCGCGCGCCCGGTGGGCGTGCAGGATGGCGTCGACTTCCACCACACCGGCGAAGTCCGCCGCATCGACCGCCGCGGCATCGGCCGCCTGCTCGACGAGCGCACCATCGTGCTGCTCTCGCCATTGGGCTATTCCCCCACCGGCGAGACCTTCAACCTGGCCTGCGAAGACGTCGCCATGCGCGCCGCCATCGATCTGGGCGCCGACAAGCTGGTGCTCTACGGCGCCGAACCGGGCCTGCTGGACGAACACGGCGCCCTGATCCGTGAGATCGGTCCGCAGCAGATCCCCACCCATCTGGCGCGCCTGGGCAGCTCCTACCAGGCCGAACTGCTCGACGCCGCCGCCCAGGCCACCCGCGGTGGCGTACGCCGCTGCCACATCGTCGGCTACGCCGAGGACGGCGCCCTGCTCACCGAACTCTTCACCCGCGCCGGCAGCGGCACCCTGGTGGCCCAGGAACCCTTCGAGACCCTGCGCGAGGCGACCATCGCCGACGTCGGCGGCCTGATGGAGCTGATCCGCCCGCTGGAAGAACAGGGCATCCTGGTGCGCCGTTCCCGCGAGGTGCTGGAGCGCGAGATCGAGCAATTCAGCATCGTCGAACGCGAAGGCCTGATCATCGCCTGCGCGGCGCTCTATCCCATCGCCGACTCGGCGGCGGGCGAGCTGGCGTGCCTCGCGGTCAATCCCGACTACCGCCACGGCGGTCGCGGCGACGCCCTGCTGGCCCGCATCGAACAACGCGCCCGCGAGCGCGGCCTGAGCACCCTGTTCGTGCTCACCACCAAGACCGCCCACTGGTTCCGCGAACGCGGCTTCGAACCCAGCAGCGTGGAGCGCCTCCCTGCGGCGCGGGCCTCGCTGTACAACTTCCAGCGCAATTCGAAGATCTTCGAGAAGGGCCTGTAAGAGCGCGCGCTCGTAGGTTGGGCTGAGACGGCTGCATCGTCGAAGCCCAACACCGCCAAGCCCCTCGTCATCGCGGCCATGGGCCGCTCCTACAGTTTCAAGGCACACCCGTAGGAGCGGCCCATGGCCGCGATAGCGCCAGTCCCAACGGAAACCGCTACAAGGCGAAGCTGGCACTTCCTGCATCGATACCGGAAGGCGCACTCGTCAACCATCGAGTCGCCCGCTGGCGCCTGGAGACGTAGCGTGGAAAACCGCGCAGCGTTTTCCACTAATGGGCTCCGCTGCTCAGCGGACAAGGCTTCGCCGCTGTCCCCGCTACGGGCTACGGGCTACGGGCTACGGGCTACGGGCTGCGGGCTACGGGCTGCGGGCTGTTCAGGGTTCTTCATCCAGAACCTCCAGGCTGGCGAATCGCCCCGTTCAGCAGGGCGAGCGCCAGTGTCGTGGAGTGGGTCGAGCCGCATGGATGCGGCGAGAGGTCCAGTGGGCCATGGACGGCCCATCTGGACCGACCCCGGAACGGCACTGGCGTGAGCGAAACGTAGCGTAGCGAAGTAACAGCCGTAGGCTGGCCCGAAGGGCGAGCAACGCGAGTCACCCGGAGGGCAGCGGAGGGCCGGATGGTCGGGGCAAGCGTTTTTGCTTACTTTTTTCCGGGGCGCGCAGCCGCGACTGAAAAAAGTGAGTCGCCCGAGGGGGCGAAACAAGATCCATCAGCAAAGCACGACAATCAGCTAAGGCACCAACAAGCTCTTCGGCACTTGGCACCGCAATGTTGGGCTTCGCTCTCGCTCAACCCAACCTACGTATCTACACCCCGATCGTCGCCAGAATGCTCGCCTGATACGCCGCCACGAAGGTATCGAAATCCCCCTGGGGCGCCGCCTCGATCTCCGCCTGCTCTTCCAGCGACTGGCGTGCCATCTGGGCATAGCAGGCCTGCTCGCCGGCGCTCAGCGGGTGGCTGGCGAAATAGGCCGCATGAGCCTCGCTCTGGCGCAGACCGAAGTCGGCGAAGCTCTCGCCTCTTTCGCGCAGCTCCTGCAGCACCCGCGCCGAGGGGGTGAGGCGGACATCGGCGACCTTCTGCCGCTGCACCGCCACCGCCCGGCGATGGGCGTCGCCGCCCAGGCTGGCGTCCAGGGTCTCGGCGCAGCGCTCGATCTGATCGAGCATCTCCGCCGCCCAGTCGATCATGGTCACCGAGGCGCCATGACGCTGCAGGCGAAGGCCCGGCTTGCGGCCTTCGCGCACCACGCTGGCGAAGTTGTCGGTGCATTCGCTGCACTCGCCGTTGAGCGGCGGGCTGCCTTCCAGGGCGCAATAGAGCAGGAAGGCGTCGAGGAACAGCGCGGCGGTGGTATCGATGCCCAGCGGCAGGAAGGGATCGATGTCCAGGCAGCGCACCTCGATGTACTGCACGCCGCGCGCCATCAGCGCCTGCACCGGCCGCTCGCCGCTGCGGGTGACGCGCTTCGGGCGGATGGTGGCGTAGTACTCGTTCTCGATCTGCAGGATGTTGGTGTTGAGCTGCACCCACTCGCCGTTCTGGTGCGTGCCGATCTCCGCATAGGGCGGGTAGGGCGTACCCACCGCGCGTCTCAGGCTCTCGGTATAGGTGGTCAGATCGTTGTAGTCCGGCGTCAGGCTGGCCTGGGCGTTGCTCTGATAGCCCAGGTCGCTCATGCGCAGGCTGGTGGCATGGGGCAGGTACAGGGTCCGCTCGTCGAGGGTCTGCAACCGATGTGGCCGACCCCGCAGGAAGCCTAGGTCCAGCGCCGGCGAGGCGCCGAACAGGTACATCAGCAGCCAGCTGTAGCGGCGGAAGTTGCGGATCAGGGCGATATAGCGCGCCGACTGGTAGTCGCGGGCATCGCGGGCGTCACCTTCCTGCTGGCGCAGGAGCTCCCAGGCCGCTTCCGGCAGCGAGAAATTGTAGTGGATGCCGGCGATGCACTGCATGGTGCGGCTGTAGCGCAGGGCCAGGCCGCGGCGGTAGACGTGCTTGAGCCGGCCGATGTTGGAGCTGCCGTAGTCGGCGATGGGGATCTCGTCCTCCGCCGGCAGCGCGCAGGGCATGGAGCCGCTCCAGAGGCGCTCGCCGTCGAGTTCGGCGACCGCGGCGCGATGCACCCGATCCAGCGCGTCCAGCACCTCGGGCGTGCGGGTACCGGTGGGGGTGATGAATTCGAGCAGGGCCTCGGAGTAGTCCGTGGTGATCTGCGGATGGGTCAGGGCCGAGCCCAGCGCCCGGGGATGGGGGCGGCGGGACAGCTGGCCACGGGCGTCCACCCGCAGGGTCTCGCGCTCGATGCCGTGCAGGCATTCGGCGAGAAGGGTGGGATCAGCGCCGAGCAGGGCCAGGCGGCGGGACAGGATATCGCTCAAGTTGACTTCCTATGGCGGTACTCGCCCCGGGCAGGGTAGAAGAAACCGACTGAAATGAGGGTTGCCGGCCAGGGCCGACGCGGGGGCAGCAGTCACTGCTGCGGTCCGGGTTCAAGCCTCAGACCGCAACCCGCTCAGTTGTCTCCCAGCGTAGCTCAGGCGACGGCAAAGGGCGATATGCGCCGCTTCGCTGCCGCCCGCTCTGGCCGGTCACAGACAGGCGAAGGTCGCCTGGGCCAGGGCGATCAGCTTGTCGCCCTGATGCACCTGGGCTTCCAGCACATGGGTCTTGCGGCCCGGGTGGATCACCCGGGCGCGGCAGACCAGTTCGCCGTCGCTTACGCCACGCACGTAGTTGACCTTGCATTCCAGGGTCACGCTGCCGGCCTGGCCATCGAACAGGCTGTGGCTGGCCTGGCCCAGGGCGGTGTCGATCAGCGAGAAGATGGCACCGCCGTGCAGCTTGCCGTGCAGGTTGATGAGCGTGTCCTGCACGCTCATGCGCACCTCGGACTCGCCACCCTCGGCCTTGTGGATGGTCATGCCCAGCAGGGTGCTGAAGGCGCTGTCTTTGCCTGCAAGAGAACCGCTCATGCCTATTTCCTCAGTTGCTTGGCGTTGGCGAACAGGGACGCCATGGCATTGTTGGCCGGCGCGGCCTGGGTTTGGCGCGGGGCGCCCTTGTCGGTGCGCGGCTTGCCACCGTTGCCGCGAGCCTGGCCGCCGGGCTTGCCGTCGACCTTCTCGCCGGGGGTGTCACCCATGCGCATGGACAGTCCCACGCGATTGCGCGGCACGTCCACCTCCATCACCTTGACCTTGACGATGTCGCCCGCCTTGACCACCTCGTAGGGATCCTTGACGAACTTCTCCGACAGCGCGCTGATGTGCACCAGGCCGTCCTGGTGCACGCCGATGTCGACGAAAGCACCGAAGTTGGTGACGTTAGTGATGACGCCCTCCAGCACCATGCCGGGCTTGAGGTCGGAAAGCTTTTCCACGCCGTCCTGGAACACCGCGGTCTTGAACTCCGGACGCGGATCGCGCCCCGGCTTGTCCAGTTCCTGGAGGATGTCGGTCACCGTCGGCAGGCCAAAGCTCTCATCGGTGAACTTCTTCGGATCCAGACGCTTGAGAAAGGCCGAATCGCCGATCAGCGAGCGGATGTCGCGGCCGGTGTCGGCGGCGATGCGCTGCACCAGCGTATAGGTCTCCGGGTGCACCGCCGAGGCGTCCAGCGGATTGGCGCCGCTCATCACGCGCAGGAAGCCGGCGGCCTGCTCGAAGGTCTTGTCGCCCAGGCGCGGCACCTTCTTCAGGGCTTCGCGGGTGGCGAAGGCGCCGTTGGCATCGCGGAATTGCACGATGTTCTGCGCCAGGGTGGCGTTGAGCCCGGAGATCCGCGCCAGCAGGGCGGCGGAGGCGGTATTCACGTCCACGCCCACGGCGTTCACGCAGTCTTCCACCACGGCGTCCAGGCTGCGCGCCAGCTTGAGCTGGGAGACGTCGTGCTGGTACTGGCCCACGCCGATGGACTTGGGCTCGATCTTCACCAGCTCGGCCAGCGGATCCTGCAGGCGGCGGGCGATGGACACGGCACCACGCAGGGAGACGTCCAGCTCGGGAAATTCCCGGGCGGCCAGTTCCGAGGCGGAATACACCGAGGCACCGGCTTCGCTGACCATCACCTTGGTCAGGCCGAGTCCCGGGTACTTGCTGATCAGCTCGCCGGCCAGCTTGTCGGTCTCGCGGCTGGCGGTACCGTTGCCGATGGCGATCAGGTCCACGCCATGCTTGGTGCAGAGCACGCCGAGGGTGGCCAGGGTCTGGTCCCACTGATTGCGCGGCGCATGGGGATAGACCGTATCGGTGGCCAGCAGCTTGCCGGTGGCGTCCACCACGGCGACCTTGCAGCCGGTACGCAGACCCGGGTCCAGCGCCAGGGTGGTGCGCGGGCCGGCCGGCGCGGCCAGCAGCAGGTCGTGCAGGTTGCGGGCAAAGACCGCGATGGCCTCTTCCTCGGCCTTTTCGCGCAGCTCGCCGAGCAGGTCGGTTTCCAGGGAGGTATAGAGCTTGACCTTCCAGGTCCAGCGCACCACCTCGGAAAGCCACTTGTCCGCGGCGCGGCCCTGGTTCTTCAGCTCGAAATGCGCGGCGATCAGGCCTTCGCAGGGATGGGCGATGCCCGGGCCTTCTTCGCCGAGCTTGAGCGCGACGCTGAGGATGCCCTCGTTGCGGCCACGGAAGATCGCCAGGGCGCGGTGCGAGGGCACTGCCTTGAAGGGCTCGTCATGCTCGAAGTAGTCGCTGAACTTGGCGCCTTCGGTCTCCTTGCCGGGCACTAGGCGCGCGCTGAGGATGGCGTCCTGCTGCAGGACGCCGCGCAGCCGCGCCAGCAGGTCGGCGTCCTCGGCGAAGCGCTCCATGAGGATGTACTTGGCGCCATCCAGAGCGGCCTTGACGTCCGCCACGCCCTTGTCCGCGTCGACATAGCCGGCGGCTTCGGACTCCGGGGTCAGGGTCGGATCCTGCAGCAGCGCCTCCGCCAGCGGGCCGAGACCGGCTTCCAGGGCGATCTGGCCCTTGGTGCGGCGCTTCTGCTTGTAGGGCAGATAGAGGTCTTCCAGGCGGGTCTTGGTGTCGGCCAGGTTGATCTCGCGGGCCAGCTCGGGGGTCAGCTTGCCCTGCTCCTCGATGGAGGCCAGCACCGCGCCGCGGCGCTCTTCCAGCTCGCGCAGATAGCGCAGCCGCTCTTCGAGATGACGCAGCTGGGTGTCGTCCAGGCTGCCGGTGACTTCCTTGCGGTAACGGGCGATGAAGGGCACGGTCGACCCTTCGTCGAGCAGGGCCACGGCGGCGGCGACCTGTTGCGGGCGGGCGCCGAGCTCTTCGGCGATGCGGCTATTGATATCCATCGGGCTACCTGGCTTGCACGAGAAAAAGCGGGCGGCAGTATACCCGAGCCCGCCGGAGCCCTGCCTCCCATGCCGGCACCGCCACCCCGGAGTGGGCAAAATCTGCTAACAATGGCCCAATGCCGCGGTCGGATGGCCTACGGCATAATCCAGTGCTAGATCACAAGGAGATATTATGAGCACCCCCGTTGCCCCGGAAGGTGAAAAGATCCTGGTCGTCGACGACGACGCCCGGTTGCGTCGCCTCTTGGAGCGTTTTCTGGCCGAGCAGGGTTATCGCGTGCGTACCGTCGAGAGCGCCGAACAGATGGACCGCCTGCTGGCGCGCGAGGTCTTCAACCTGGTCGTGCTGGACCTGATGATGCCCGGCGAAGACGGCCTGTCCGCCTGCGGCCGGCTGCGCGAGAGCGGCAACCGCATCCCCATCATCATGCTGACCGCCAAGGGCGACGAAGGCAGCCGCATCCAGGGCCTCGACCAGGGCGCTGACGACTATCTGGCCAAGCCCTTCAATCCGCTGGAGCTGGTGGCCCGCATCAAGGCCGTGCTACGCCGTCAGGCGCCGGTGGTGCCCGGCGCCCCTGCCGGGACCGACGAGGTGGTGACCTTTGGCGACTACGCCCTGCACCTGGCTACCCGCGAACTCAAGCGCGGCGAAGAGACCCACATGCTCACCACCGGCGAATTCGCCGTGCTCAAGGCACTGGTCGACCACGCCCGCGAGCCGCTGACCCGCGACAAGCTGATGAACCTGGCCCGCGGTCGCGAATGGGACGCCCTGGAGCGCTCCATCGATGTGCAGATCTCGCGCCTGCGCCGGATGATCGAACCCGATCCGTCCAAGCCGCGCTATATCCAGACCGTCTGGGGCGTGGGCTACGTCTTCGTACCGGACGGCGCCGGCAAATAAGCTCTCACCGCCACACTTAGGTGTCGACGATACAGAGCGTGTTCAAAGTCTTGCGAGCTAGAGTCAAACGAGGCGAAAAGACCTGAGGAAGCGGAGTTTACAAGGCGTAAATGAGCATTCCGAAGGTCTTTTCAACGCTGTTTGGCCGACGCGCAGCTGACTTTGAATAGACTCAGGCGAACAGCCCCTGATGCACGCCGATCAGCAGGAAAATCCCCAGCAGCGCGCGATAGATGATGAAGGGCCAGGTCGAGAAGCGCTCCAGAAAGCGCATCAGGCCCCAGATCGCGGCAAAGGCCGACAGGCTCGCCACCAGCAATCCCACCAGCAGCAGCGACCAGGCTTCGGCCGGGATGTGCGCGTGCCAGAGCACCACCAGCTCCTTGAGTCCGGCCAGGGCGATGGCCGGCAGACCCAGCAGGAAGGAGAAGCGTGCGGCTTCTTCGCGACGCAGATTGAGGAACATGGCGGCGGTCAGGGTCGAGCCCGAGCGGGACACGCCCGGAATCAGCGCTCCGACCTGGGCGATCCCCACGATCAGCGCATCGCGCAGCCGCATTTGCGAGATGTCCCTGTTGTGCCGGCAGATCCGCTCCGCCAGCGCCAGCAGCGCGGCCATGGCCAGGCAGGCGTAGCCGATGACGCTGAGGCCGCGCAGCGGCGAGTCGCAGGCGTTGAGCAGGGGCGCCAGCAGCAGACCGGCGATGCAGATGGGAATGGTCGCCAGCACGATCATCACCGCCAGCAGGAAGTCCGGGCTGTCGAAGTCGCGCTGGCGCACCGCGGCCAGGCTGCCGCGGGTCACGCCACTCACATCGCGCCAGAAATAGCTGATCACCGCGGCCAGCGCCGCCATCTGCATGGCGGCGGAAAAGGCCGAGCCGGGGTCGCGCCAGCCGAGCAGGGCGGGTACCACCCGCATGTGTGCCGTGGACGAAATGGGAAGCAGCTCGGTGATACCCTGCACCACGCCGAGAAAGGCGATCTGCGCGTAGCTGAGCGAGGCGAAGCCGATGTCCAGGCCGGTCTGGCAGATGTCGGACACGAGAGAACTCCAGGTTGAAGGGAAGAAATGGACGAGCAAATGTATCCGAATGTGTCCGCGTCCGGTGGCCTATCTGGACCCTGCAATCCCAGAGGTTGTGATGGCTTTCGCGCCGTTTTGCGCGGAAATCCTGGCCAATGAAGGCGCCCAGCTGGTTTCCCCAGAGTTTCTTCGCCCGCTCGCTGTGGATGGTCCTGCTCGCGGTGCTGTTTTCCAAGGCGCTGACCCTGGTCTATCTGCTGCTCAATGAGGACGTCCTGGTCGATCGCCAGTACAGCCATGGCGCGGCCCTGACGCTCAAGGCCTACTGGGCCACCCCGGAGTCCGAGCGACCGCGCATCGCCCAGGCCGCCGGTCTGCGCTACGAATCACCGGAAACCGTGCCGGCCGGGGAATACCACTGGCCCTACAGCGAGATCTTCGAGCGCCAGATGAAACAGGAACTGGGCGAGGAGACCGAGGTGCGGGTGCGGGTCCAGCACGGTCCGGCGCTCTGGGTGCTGGCGCCGAGCTTGGGACCGGACTGGATCAAGATTCCGCTGATGGCCCACCCGCTGCGTGGCCAGCACATCTGGAGCGTGCTCGGCTGGTTTTTCGCCATCGGCCTGCTGTCCGTGGGCGCCGCCTGGGTCTTCGTGCGGCAGCTCAACCAGCCCTTGCGGCGCCTGGTGAACGCCGCGCGCGAGCTGGGCAAGGGCCGCAGCGTGCGGCTGCCGGAGACCGATGCCCCGAGCGAGATCCAGGATGTCTACCACGCCTTCAACCAGATGGCCGAAGACGTCGAGCAGGCCGGCCGCGAACGCGAACTGATGCTGGCCGGGGTCTCCCACGACCTGCGCACGCCCCTGACCCGCCTGCGTCTGGCGGTGGAACTGATGCCGCCGGCCGAGCGCGAAGAAGCCGAGGACATGATCCGCGACATCGAGGACATGAACGCCATCCTCGACCAGTTCCTCGCCTTCGTCCGCGATGGCCGTGACGAACCCCAGGAACTCACCAATCTCAACGAATTGGCCCGCCAGGTGGTGGCGCCCTACAACCAGGAGACGGAGCGGGTACGGCTGATGCTGGACGTGCTGCCGCCGCTGCCGGTGCGGCGCATCTCCTTCAAGCGGCTGCTGACCAACCTGGTGGAAAACGCCCTGCGCCATGGCGGCGGTGGCGGTATCGAGGTGGTCGGACAGGTCGCGGGCTCCGCCACGGCGCCCTATGTCGCTCTGAGCGTGATGGATCGCGGTCCCGGCATCGATCCCAAGGACCTGCAGGACATCTTCAATCCCTTCACCCGCGGCAATCGCGCCCGCACCGTCAGCGGTTCCGGGCTGGGCCTGGCCATCGTCAAGCGCATTGCCGCGCAGCACGGCGGCAGTGCCGAGCTGCGCAATCGCGAAGGTGGCGGGGTGGAAGCCCGGGTACTGCTGCCCTTGGGCCTGCTGCTGCCCCGCAGCGCCAGCTGACGCCGGATGCTGCTTCTGCACTTTGTAGGAGCGGCCGCATCGGCGGACCGCCATGGCCGCGATGCTGTGGCATAGCGAAATGGCCTCGACATCGGGCTCGCGCGATTTATCAGGAGATAGGGAGGTTGGGCCAGACGCCAGCGCAGCCCAACCTCCCAAGCCACGGCCTCAGCCCTTGCCCTTGGTCCGTGTCAGCCCCGGCTCGGCGTTCTTTTCCAGGTATTCGATGATGATCCCGGCGACGTCCTTGCCGGTGGTCTGCTCGATGCCTTCCAGGCCGGGCGAGGAGTTGACCTCCATCACCAGCGGGCCGTGGTTGGATCTGAGTATGTCCACCCCGGCCACGCTCAGGCCCATGGCCCGGGCCGCACGCAGGGCGGTCATGCGTTCCTCGGGGGTGATCTTGATCAGGCTGGCGGTGCCGCCACGATGCAGATTCGAGCGGAATTCCCCGGGCGCCGCCTGGCGCTTCATCGCCGCGATCACCTTGTCGCCGACCACGAAGCAGCGGATGTCCGCACCGCCCGCCTCGCGGATGTATTCCTGCACCATGATGTTCTGCTTGAGCCCCATGAAGGCCTCGATCACCGACTCGGCCGCCTTCTCGGTTTCGCACAGCACCACGCCGATGCCCTGGGTGCCTTCCAGCACCTTGATCACCAGGGGGGCGCCGTTGACCATCTGGATCAGGTCCGGTACGTCGTCCGGCGAGTGGGCGAAGCCGGTCACCGGCAGGCCGATGCCCTTGCGCGAGAGCAGTTGCAGGGAGCGCAGCTTGTCGCGCGAACGGCTGATGGCCACGCTCTCGTTGAGCGGAAAGACGCCCTGCATCTCGAATTGGCGCAGCACCGCGCAGCCATAGAAGGTCACCGAGGCGCCGATGCGCGGGATGACCGCATCGAAGCCTTCCAGCGGTTTGCCACGGTAATGGATCTGCGGCTTGTGGCTGGCGATGTTCATGTACGCGCGCAGGGTGTCGACCACGACCACCTCATGGCCGCGGCTGACGCCGGCCTCGACCAGGCGCCGGGTGGAATACAGGTTGGGGTTACGCGAGAGAACGGCGATTTTCATGGGGCACCGGAGGCCGGAGTAAGGGACAACTGGGGTTTGTCTTGCGCATAGGAGACGGCCGGATTCACCAGCAGGCCACCATCGATCAACGCCTTGGAGCCGAGCAGCATGCGATAGCGCATGCTCTTGCGGCAGGCCAGGGTGAATTCCACCGGCCACTGGCACTCGCCCAGGGCCAGCAGGGTACGGATGACGTAACGGGTCTGGGCGATGCCATTGGAGCTGCGGATGGTCTTTTTCGCCACCAGTGGCGCTTCGCAATGGCGGTGCCGGGACTGGACCAGGGTGCCCAGGTGCACGGTGAATCTCACCCAGCGCTCCTTGCCGCGCATGAACGGCTGGACTTCCGTCGCATGCAGCGCCGAGGTACTGGCGCCGGTGTCGATCTTGGCTCTCAGCCCGACCACGCCCAGATCGGGCAGGGCCACCCACTCACTCAGGCCGATAATGACCGGTTCGGCGGAATTGCTCATCGCTGCTCCTTGAAATCAGTGGCCTCCGCCTAAATGTTGCGGATCAACGAGCTGCTTGAAGGCTGGTTTGGCGAACAGATAGCCCTGCATCAGCTCGATCCCGAGGTCCCGCAGGCAATCGCGTTCGGCGACGGTCTCCACGCCTTCGGCGATCACCTGGGTGCCCAGTTCGCGGCACATGACGATCAGGTTGCGCACGATGGTCCGTCGCACCTGATCCTGGTCGATGCCGCGGATGAGCGCCATGTCGAGCTTGACCAGGTCCGGCTGGAATTCGGCCAGCAGGGTCAGGCCGGAATGACCGGCGCCAAAGTCGTCGATGGCGGTCTTGAAGCCGAATTGCTGATATTCGCGCAGGATGTGCGTCAGGTGGTTGCTGGCCACGTGCTCGGTTTCCACCGTCTCGAAGATCAGGCGCTCCAGGGGAAAGCCATGCTCGCGCGCGGCGGCCAGAGTGCTGCGGATGCACAATTCCGGACGATAGACAGCGTTGGGCAGAAAGTTGATCGAGAGACTCTCCTGCATGCCCAGGGCCGCCGCGGTGGCGATGGCCTTGGTGCGGCAGAGCTGGTCGAATCTATAGCGGTTGCTGTCGGTTACCTGATTGAGCACCGACAGTGCGCCTTCGCCGCCTGGTCCGCGCACCAGCGCTTCCCGGGCGAAGACCGCGCCTCTGCCCAGATCCACGATGGGCTGATAGGCAAAGTCGAAGTCGAAGCCCAGGGGTTCCGACTGCTGGCACCCCGCGCAGCGGGTCTGACCGGTCAGGTCGGAAGGAAAGAATGTGGTCATGGCTCTCCAGAGGCGCGCTTGCAGCGTCGGTCCGATGGTTTAGAGTTCTTGAGAAGAGTCTAAGACCCAATAGGGGACCTTTTATTCGATGTATGCAGTAGATCACACTGAAGAACGGATGCGCCTTGATAAATGGCTCTGGGCGGCACGTTTTTTCAAGACCCGCGCGCTGGCCAAGGCGGCCCTCGAAGGCGGCAAGGTCCAGTGCCGTGGCGAACGCTGCAAGCCCAGCAAGGAGCCGCGTGTCGGCGATGTCCTCACCATCCGTCAGGGCTATGACGAGAAGACCGTGGTGATCGTCGCCCTGTCGCAGAACCGCCGTGGTGCGCCCGAGGCCCAGCAGCTCTATACCGAGACGCCGGAAAGCCTCGAGGCGCGCGAACAGGCCGCTGCGGCGCGCAAGGCGGGCAACCTCGGTCTGCAGACCGACGGCCGTCCCACCAAGAAGCAGCGGCGCCAGATCCACCAGTTCCGCGAGTACGTCCATCCGTTCGACGACTGATCCCGTCGCGACTCGCCGGATCCTCTCAATGGCCAGGACCGCTCGGCGGCCCTGGCGTGTGCCGCAGCGTCAGGCTTCGCGGCCTCCTTCCTTATATAGGTAGTTCATGACTTCCCACGATTTCACCCAGCGCTTCCTGTTCGACGAAACCGATGTCCGCGGCGAACTGGCCACCTTGGATCGCAGCTATGTCGAGGTCCTCGCCAAGCACGCCTACCCGGAGCCCGTCGCCCAATTGCTGGGCGAGATGCTGGCGGCGGCCGCGTTGCTGTGCGGAACCCTCAAGTTCGAAGGGCTGCTCGTGCTGCAGGCGCGTTCCAGCGGGCCAATCCCGCTGCTCATGGTCGAGTGCTCCAGCGAGCGCGAGGTGCGCGGCATCGCCCGCTATGAAGAGGCCGAGATCAGTGCGTCCGCCTCCCTGGGCGAACTCATGCCTGATGGCGTCCTGGCCCTGACCATCGATCCCCGCCACGGTCAGCGTTACCAGGGCATCGTCCCGCTGGAGGGCGCGAACCTGGCCGAATGCCTGTCCGGCTACTTCGCCACCTCGGAACAACTGCCCACCCGTTTCTGGCTGAATGCCGATGGTCGCCGCGCCCGTGGCCTGCTGCTCCAGCAGTTGCCGCCGTCACGTATCAAGGATGCCCAGGCCCGCCAGGACAGCTGGGAGCACGTCGTCACCCTGGCCGATACCCTCACCGCCGAAGAACTGCTGGGCCTCGACAACGAGGTGATCCTGCATCGCCTGTTCCACGAGGAAACGGTGCGTCTGTTCGACGAGCAACCGGTGGCCTTCAGCTGCAGCTGCTCCCGCGATCGGGCGGCCAATGCCCTGATCAGCATGGGGCAGCCGGACGTCGAGAGTCTGCTCGACGAACAGGACGGACAAATTCGGGTCGATTGTCAGTTTTGCAATGAGCAGCAGGTCTTCGACGCCGCCGATATCGCGCAGATTTTTGCGGGCGGCGGCACGCAAACCCCAGGAAATACCCGGCACTAGCCGTTGCAAAAGCCCGAAGGCTTTCTGGCATAATCCCGCAACGTGTAGTTCTGCCGTGTAAGAGCTACAAGCATGAGGAACGGCCCAGGGCCATGGGGAACGAAATGACGAAAGCCAACGTGTATACCGATATCAGCGTCGCGCAGTTAGTGGAAGAGTCCCTGCGACGTGGCGAAGGAGAGCTGGCCGCCAATGGCTCGCTGGTCGTCAAGACGGGGCATCGCACGGGGCGTTCGCCGGTAGATCGCTTTATCGTCGAGGAAGCCTCCACGCGCGACGCCATCCACTGGGGGCCGATCAACCGGCCTTTCCCGGAGGAGAAGTTCGCCCCGCTGTGGGAGCGCGTCAGCGCCTACCTGGACGAGCGTGATCAATTCGTCTCCCACGTCCATGTAGGCGCCGATGTCGAGCACTACCTGCCCGTCGTCATGCGCACCCAGACCGCCTGGCACAACCTGTTCGGCCGCTGCCTGTTCATCAATCCGGCCGAATACAATCCCCAGTCCAAGCCGGCCTGGGAGATCCTCAATGCGCCCGAGTTCGTCTGCGAGCCCGAGCGTGACGGCACCAATTCCGACGGCACCGTCATCATCAACTTCGCGGCCCGCAAGGTGCTGATCGCCGGCATGCGCTACGCCGGCGAAATGAAGAAGGCCATGTTCTCGGTGCAGAACTTCCTGCTGCCGGAAAAGGATGTGCTGCCGATGCACTGCGCCGCCAACGTGGGCGAGGAGGGGGATGTCACCCTGTTCTTCGGCCTCTCCGGCACCGGCAAGACGACCCTGTCCGCCGACCAGAGCCGCTACCTCATCGGTGACGACGAGCACGGCTGGGGCGTGGGCACGGTCTTCAACATGGAAGGTGGCTGCTACGCCAAGTGCATCGACCTGTCCGAGAAGAACGAGCCGGTGATCTGGAAGGCCATCCAGTTCGGCGCCGTGCTGGAGAACGTGGTCCTGGATCCCCAGACCCGTCAGCCCAACTATGCCGACGACAGCCTGACCCAGAACAGCCGGGCGGCCTATCCGCGCGAGCTGATCGACAAGCGCGCCGAGCACAACCTGGGTGGCGAGCCCAATGCGGTCATCTTCCTGACCTGCGACCTCACCGGTGTGCTGCCCCCGGTTTCCATCCTTAATAATGAGCAGGCGGCCTATCACTTCCTGTCCGGCTACACCGCCCTGGTCGGCTCGACCGAGATGGGTTCCGGTCCCGGCATCAAGTCGACCTTCTCCACCTGCTTCGGTGCGCCCTTCTTCCCGCGCCCGGCGGCCGAGTACGCCGATCTGCTGATCAAGCGCATCCAGGGCTTCGGCTCCAAGGTGTACCTGGTCAACACAGGCTGGACCGGTGGTGGCTACGGCGTGGGCAAGCGCTTCAACATCCCCACCACTCGCGCGGTGATCGCGGCCATCCAGAGCGGCGCCCTCATCGGTGCCGAGACTCGCCATGTGCCGGTCATCAATCTCGACGTCCCGGTCGCCGTGCCGGGCGTGGACAGCGTCCTGCTCAATCCGCGCGACACCTGGCAGGATGGCGCCGCCTATGACGCCGCCGCTCGGGAGCTGGCCGGCAAGTTCGTCGAGAATTTCAAGAAGTTCTCCGGCGTCTCCGAAGGCATCGTGGCGGCCGGTCCCCAGCTGTAATCGGGGGTCGCCGTCTGCAAACAAAGGCCGCCGCTAGGGCGGCCTTTGTTTTTTAAGCTTTTTTTTCGTTTTGGGGTTGCGCACTCCGCCGTGGTTGCATAAACTGCGCCCGCTTTCGCTGATAACGCTAGCGAGCGAGGCGAAAGCACTGATTGTTAAGGAGATTTTAAAAAGATCCTTGACAAGAGGAGGGCAGATGAAGAAAATGCCGCCTCACTTTGGAGGGGTTCCCGAGTGGCCAAAGGGATCAGACTGTAAATCTGACGTCGCAGACTTCGAAGGTTCGAATCCTTCCCCCTCCACCAGATTGCTAGAGCGTTTAGGCTCTGCGGGTATAGTTCAGTGGTAGAACCTCAGCCTTCCAAGCTGATGATGCGGGTTCGATTCCCGCTACCCGCTCCAGTTTGACTGGCAAATGTTTCGCTCATGTAGCTCAGTTGGTAGAGCACACCCTTGGTAAGGGTGAGGTCAGCGGTTCAAATCCGCTCATGAGCTCCATCTTAAAAAGGCAGATATGAAAATATCTGCCTTTGTTTTAATGGCGGCATTGCTTTGCTCAATTCGTGAAGGGAGAGAGTGTCGATGGCTAAAGAAAAGTTTGAACGTAACAAGCCGCACCTGAACGTGGGTACCATCGGTCACGTTGACCATGGCAAGACCACTCTGACCGCAGCGCTGACCAAAGTCTGTGCCGACACCTGGGGCGGTTCCGCTCGTGGTTTCGACCAGATCGATAACGCGCCGGAAGAAAAGGCTCGCGGTATCACCATCAACACCTCCCACGTTGAGTACGACTCGGCGATCCGTCACTACGCGCACGTCGACTGCCCCGGCCACGCCGACTACGTGAAGAACATGATCACCGGTGCTGCCCAGATGGACGGCGCGATCCTGGTTTGCTCGGCTGCTGACGGCCCCATGCCGCAGACCCGCGAGCACATCCTGCTGTCCCGTCAGGTAGGCGTTCCCTACATCGTCGTGTTCCTGAACAAGGCCGACATGGTTGATGACGCCGAGCTGCTGGAACTGGTCGAAATGGAAGTTCGCGATCTGCTGAACACCTACGACTTCCCGGGCGACGACACTCCGATCGTCATCGGCTCCGCGCTGATGGCTCTGAACGGTCAGGATGACAACGAGATGGGCGTTTCCGCCGTGCGCAAGCTGGTCGAGACCCTGGACTCCTACATCCCCGAGCCCGAGCGCGCCATCGACAAGCCGTTCCTGATGCCGATCGAAGACGTGTTCTCGATCTCCGGTCGCGGCACCGTGGTAACCGGTCGTGTCGAGCGTGGCATCGTCAAGGTCCAGGAAGAAGTCGAGATCGTGGGCATCAAGGCCACCGTCAAGACCACCTGCACCGGCGTTGAAATGTTCCGCAAGCTGCTGGACGAAGGCCGTGCTGGCGAGAACGTCGGCGTGCTGCTGCGTGGCACCAAGCGTGAAGACGTGGAGCGTGGCCAGGTTCTGGCCAAGCCGAACACCATCAAGCCGCACACCAAGTTCGAGTGCGAAGTGTACGTGCTGTCCAAGGAAGAAGGTGGTCGTCACACCCCGTTCTTCAAGGGCTACCGTCCGCAGTTCTACTTCCGCACCACCGACGTGACCGGTAACTGCGAACTGCCGGAAGGCGTCGAGATGGTGATGCCGGGCGACAACATCAAGATGGTTGTCACCCTGATCGCTCCGATCGCGATGGAAGATGGTCTGCGTTTCGCCATCCGTGAAGGCGGTCGTACCGTCGGCGCCGGTGTGGTTGCCAAGATCATCGAGTAATCGATTGATCTTGGACTGTCAGGCCGGCATAATGGTCGGCCTGATTCAAGTTACAGGCCAGTAGCTCAATTGGCAGAGCGGCGGTCTCCAAAACCGCAGGTTGGGGGTTCGATTCCCTCCTGGCCTGCCAGATTCCCATCTGGCACTCCTTACAGGATTCATGCAATGAGCATCAAGGCGGAAGCCAAAGAGTCGCGCTTCGATGCGCTGAAGTGGCTGGTGGTTGTCGTTCTGGTAGCGGTCGGTGTTGTTGCCAACCACTACTTCGCTGCTCAGTCCATCCTGTATCGAGTGGTAGGTCTGTTGGTGCTGGCAGCCATTGCTGCCTTTGTTGCCCTGCAGACCGCCAAGGGGCAGGCCTTCTTCGGCTTGCTGAAAGACGCCCGTACCGAGATTCGCAAGGTTGTCTGGCCTACCCGGCAAGAGACCACTCAGACCACGCTGATCGTGGTTGCCGTGGTGCTCGTGATGGCTTTGTTGTTGTGGGGGCTCGACTCCCTGCTCGGTTGGCTGGTTTCCACGATTGTTGGTTGAAAGGGTTCGCCGTGGCTAAGCGTTGGTACGTCGTGCATGCCTACTCGGGTTACGAGAAGCATGTCATGCGTTCGTTGATCGAGCGCGTCAAGCTGCACGAAATGGAAGACCAGTTCGGCGACATTCTCGTGCCCACCGAAGAAGTGGTGGAAATGCGCAATGGCCAGAAGCGCAAGAGCGAGCGCAAGTTTTTCCCGGGCTACGTCCTGGTGCAGATGGAAATGAACGAAGGGACCTGGCACCTGGTCAAGGATACCCCTCGGGTCATGGGCTTCATCGGCGGTACCGCCGATAAGCCGGCACCCATCACTGATCGTGAGGCGGACGCAATCCTGCGTCGTGTCTCCGACAGCAGCGACAAGCCCAAGCCGAAGACCCTGTTCGAGGCTGGCGAAACGGTTCGGGTGGTAGATGGTCCGTTCGCCGACTTCAACGGCGTCGTCGAAGAAGTGAATTACGAGAAGAGTCGCATCCACGTGGCGGTACTGATCTTTGGTCGGTCGACCCCTGTGGAGCTTGAGTTCAGCCAGGTCGAAAAGGTCTAGGTTGTCCGCATCCCTCACCCCGTAGCCCAGGCTGCGGGGTTTTGTCGTCACTGGGATATAGCAAGTAATTGGGGAGCCCCGCGGGGCGTTGAACCCATCATTGGAGTAGCACATGGCTAAGAAGATTCAGGCTTACATCAAGCTGCAGGTTAAGGCCGCTCAAGCCAACCCGAGCCCGCCGGTCGGTCCGGCGCTGGGTCAGCACGGCGTCAACATCATGGAATTCTGCAAGGCGTTCAACGCCCGCACCCAGGGCATGGAGCCCGGTCTGCCCACCCCGGTGATCATCACCGTGTACAGCGACCGCAGCTTCACCTTCGAAATCAAGAGCACCCCGGCTTCCGTGCTGCTCAAGAAGGCTGCTGGCATTCAGAGCGGTTCCGCTCGTCCCAACAGCCAGAAGGTCGGTACCGTCACCCGCGCCCAGCTGGAAGAGATCGCGAAGACCAAGAATGCCGATCTCACCGCCGCCGATATGGACGCCGCCGTGCGTACCATCGCCGGTTCCGCTCGTAGCATGGGTCTGAATGTGGAGGGCGTGTAATGGCCAAGCTCACTAAGCGTCAAAAGGCTATCGCCGAAAAAATCCAGGCTGGCAAGCAGTACGGCTTCGAAGAAGCTGCAGCCCTGCTGGCCGAGCTGTCCACCATCAAGTTCAAGGAGTCCGTCGACGTCTCCGTGAACCTGGGCGTGGATCCGCGTAAATCCGACCAGGTCGTCCGTGGCGCCACCGTGCTGCCCAACGGCACTGGCAAGTCGGTTCGCGTTGCCGTGTTCACCCAGGGTGCCAATGCCGAAGCTGCACTGGCCGCTGGTGCCGAGAAAGTCGGCATGGACGAACTGGCTGCCGAAATGAAGGCCGGCGACCTGAACTACGACGTCGTCATCGCCTCGCCGGACGCCATGCGCGTTGTTGGCCAGCTGGGTCAGCTGCTCGGCCCGCGCGGTCTGATGCCCAACCCCAAGGTTGGCACCGTGACCCCGGATGTCGCTACCGCCGTCAAGAATGCCAAGGCTGGTCAGGTGCGTTTCCGTACCGACAAGAACGGCATCATCCACGCTTCCGTTGGCAAGATCGATTTCGAGCCCGTGAAGCTGAAGCAGAACGTTGAAGCTCTGCTGGCCGACCTGAAGCGCCTGAAGCCCTCGACCTCCAAGGGCATCTACGTCAAGCGCATCACCCTGAGCTCCACCATGGGCCCGGGTCTGCAGATCGACCAGGCTTCCCTGGAAGCCTAAGCAAGTTGCAAGTCGCCGTGCCCTCGGGCACGGCGCCAAGATTGGGGTCCCTGCCTGGCGGGGGCTGTCCAAGACCGTAGGGGACGCAGGTCTTAAACCGGGGAAACCCTAGCCTACGCAGATGGTGCTCCCGATTCGGTTACCGAGTCAGACACCAAAACGCCGCCCAGTCCATCGGGCGAAACGGTAACATCCAGGAGTTAAACCCGTGGCAATCAAACTCGAAGACAAGAAGGCTATCGTCGCTGAAGTCAACGAGGCTGCCCAAGGTGCCCTGTCCGCTGTCGTGGCCGATGCCCGTGGCGTGACTGTGGGTGCCATGACCGGACTCCGTAAAGAGGCCCGCGCGGCCGGTGTCTATGTACGTGTCGTACGTAACACCCTGCTGCGTCGTGCCGTTGAAGGTACGTCTTTCGACGTCCTCAACGACACCTTCAAGGGCCCGACCCTGATCGCGTTCTCCCAGGAGCATCCGGGCGCTGCCGCCCGTATCTTCAAGGATTTCGCCAAGGGTCAGGACAAGTTCGAGATCAAGGCCGCCGCGTTCGAAGGCAAGCTCATTCCGGCTAACCAGATCGACGTACTGGCATCGCTGCCGACCTACGACGAAGCTGTGTCCCAGCTGATGAGCGTCATCCAGGGCGCTACCAGCAAGCTGGCTCGTACCCTCGCCGCCATTCGCGACCAAAAGGAAGCTGCCGCCGCCTGATCAGGCGTGCTGCGTTTCCTGCAAGTCTTTCTTATTATTTGCGGCCTGAAGCCGCACCCTGTTATAGGAATATAGAGTCATGGCTCTGACCAACGAAGACATCATCAACGCCGTATCCGAAATGTCCGTCATGCAAGTGGTGGAACTGATCAAGGCGATGGAAGAGAAGTTCGGCGTGACCGCCGCTGCCGCCGTTGCCGCTGGCCCGGCTGCTGCCGCTGCCGTCGTCGAAGAGCAGACCGAATTCACCATCATGTTGACCGAAGCCGGCGACAAGAAAGTGAACGTCATCAAGGTCGTTCGTGAACTGACCGGTCTGGGCCTGAAAGAAGCCAAGGCTGTCGTTGACGGCGCCCCGGGCGTGGTCAAGGAAGGCGTTTCCAAAGAGGAAGCCGAGGCTGCCAAGAAGTCTCTGGAAGAAGCAGGCGCCAAGGTCGAGCTCAAGTAAGTTCGGTTCTTGCGTCTACAGCCAGAACGTCTCACGTTCGGCTGATGGCTGGTGGCGAACGCCACCGGCCTTTTGCCGTTTTGTGCAGGGCGAGCATATCCGCCTGGCAAAACGCGCTGTATCCACCTCGCTCTCGGGGTGCGGCAAACCAAGGGTTTGCACGATTTTCCGGCTGCTCCCGTCGGAGAGGCCAAACAAGCTGGTGACCAAGCTGGGGAACGCTGATGGCTTACTCATACACTGAGAAAAAACGTATCCGCAAGGACTTTAGCAAGTTGCCGCACGTCATGGACGTGCCCTATTTGCTGGCTATCCAACTGGATTCGTACCGCGAATTCCTGCAGGCGGGCGCAGGCAAAGACCAGTTCCGCGATATCGGCCTGCATGCGGCCTTCAAGTCCGTTTTCCCGATTATCAGCTATTCCGGCAATGCGGCCCTGGAATACGTCGGCTATCGCCTGGGCGAGCCGGCTTTCGATGTCAAGGAATGCGTCCTGCGCGGCGTGACCTTCGCCGTCCCGCTGCGGGTCAAGGTTCGCCTGATCATTTTCGACCGCGAGTCGTCGAACAAGGCGATCAAGGACATCAAGGAGCAGGAAGTCTACATGGGGGAAATCCCCCTGATGACCGAGAACGGTACCTTCATCATCAACGGTACCGAGCGTGTCATCGTGTCCCAGCTGCACCGCAGCCCGGGCGTGTTCTTCGATCACGACCGCGGCAAGACCCACAGCTCGGGCAAGCTGCTGTACTCGGCGCGCATCATTCCCTACCGCGGCTCCTGGCTGGACTTCGAGTTCGACCCCAAGGACGCCGTGTTCGTGCGTATCGACCGTCGCCGCAAGCTGCCGGCCTCGGTACTGCTGCGCGCGCTCGGCTACAGCACCGAAGAAGTGCTGGATGCCTTCTATGACACCAACGTCTTCCACATCAAGGGCGAGACCCTGAATCTGGAACTGGTGCCCCAGCGCCTGCGTGGTGACATCGCCAGCTTCGACATCAAGGACGAAACCGGCAAGGTGATCGTGGAGCAGGGCCGTCGCGTGACCGCTCGCCACATCAACCAGCTGGAGAAGTCCGGCATCACCGAGCTGGAAGTGCCCTTCGATTACGTCATTGGCCGTACCACTGCCAAGGCCATCGTGCACCCGTCCACCGGCGAGATCATCGCCGAGTGCAACACCGAGCTGACCCTCGACATGCTGGCCAAGATGGCCAAGGCCAATGTCGTACGGCTCGAGACGCTGTACACCAACGACATCGACTGTGGTCCGTTCATCTCCGATACCCTGAAGATCGATTCCACCGGCAACCAGCTGGAAGCCCTGGTCGAGATCTATCGGATGATGCGTCCTGGCGAGCCGCCGACCAAGGAAGCTGCCGAGACCCTGTTCAACAACCTGTTCTTCAGCGCCGAGCGTTACGACCTGTCCGCCGTCGGCCGCATGAAGTTCAACCGCCGTATCGGTCGCGATGCCATCGAAGGCTCGGGCGTCCTGAGCCGCGAAGACATCGTCGATGTGCTCAAGACCCTGGTCGACATCCGTAACGGCAAGGGCATCGTCGACGACATCGACCACCTGGGCAACCGTCGCGTCCGTTGCGTCGGTGAAATGGCCGAGAACCAGTTCCGCGTGGGCCTGGTGCGGGTGGAGCGTGCTGTCAAGGAACGCCTGTCCATGGCCGAAAGCGAAGGCCTGATGCCGCAGGACCTGATCAACGCCAAGCCGGTGGCCGCCGCGATCAAGGAATTCTTCGGTTCCAGCCAGCTGTCGCAGTTCATGGACCAGAACAACCCGCTGTCGGAGATCACCCACAAGCGCCGTGTCTCCGCACTCGGCCCGGGCGGTCTGACCCGTGAGCGCGCCGGCTTCGAAGTCCGTGACGTACACCCGACGCACTACGGCCGGGTCTGCCCGATCGAAACGCCGGAAGGTCCGAACATCGGTCTGATCAACTCCCTGGCTGCCTATGCCCGCACCAACCAGTACGGCTTCCTCGAAAGCCCGTACCGCATGGTCAAGGACGGCGTGGCCACAGACGAGATCGTCTTCCTGTCGGCCATCGAAGAAGCCAACCACGTGATCGCCCAGGCCTCCGCCGGGCTGGACGAGAACAACCGGCTGATCGACGAGCTGGTCGCCGTGCGTCACCTGAACGAATTCACCGTCAAGGCGCCCGAAGACGTCACCCTGATGGACGTTTCGCCCAAGCAGGTCGTCTCCGTAGCCGCCTCGCTGATTCCGTTCCTCGAGCACGACGACGCCAACCGCGCGTTGATGGGTTCGAACATGCAGCGTCAGGCCGTACCGACCCTGCGTTCGGACAAGCCGCTGGTAGGTACCGGCATGGAGCGCAACGTCGCCCGTGACTCCGGCGTCTGCGTCGTGGCCCGTCGGGGTGGCGTGATCGACTCCGTCGATGCCAGCCGTATCGTGGTGCGGGTCAACGATGACGAAGTCGAGACCGGTGAAGCCGGCGTCGACATCTACAACCTGACCAAGTACACCCGTTCCAACCAGAACACCTGCATCAACCAGCGTCCGCTGGTGAGCAAGGGTGATCAGGTGGCCAAGTTCGACATCCTGGCCGATGGCCCCTCGACCGATATGGGCGAGCTGGCACTGGGTCAGAACATGCGCGTAGCCTTCATGCCCTGGAACGGCTTCAACTTCGAAGACTCCATCTGTCTGTCGGAGCGCGTGGTCCAGGAAGACCGCTTCACCACTATCCACATCCAGGAACTGACCTGTGTGGCCCGTGACACCAAGCTCGGCCCGGAGGAGATCACCTCCGACATCCCGAACGTGGGTGAGGCTGCGCTGAACAAGCTGGACGAGGCCGGTATCGTCTACGTCGGTGCCGAAGTCGGTGCCGGTGACATCCTGGTCGGCAAGGTCACGCCCAAGGGCGAAACCCAGTTGACCCCGGAAGAGAAGCTGCTGCGCGCCATCTTCGGCGAAAAGGCCAGCGATGTTAAGGACACCTCCCTGCGCGTGCCCACCGGTACCAAGGGTACCGTCATCGACGTCCAGGTCTTCACCCGTGACGGCGTCGAGCGCGACTCCCGCGCCCTGGCCATCGAGAAGTCCCAGCTCGACGAGATCCGCAAGGATCTGAACGAAGAGTTCCGCATCGTCGAAGGCGCGACCTTCGAGCGTCTGCGTCAGGCTCTGGTCGGTCAGGTCGCCGAAGGCGGTCCGGCGGTCAAGAAGGGTGCCGTCATCACCGACGAGTACCTGAACGGGCTCGAGCGCGGTCAGTGGTTCAAGCTGCGCATGGCGGAAGATGCTCACAACGAGCAGCTGGAAAAGGCCCAGGCCTACCTGTCCGACCGTCGCCAGCTGCTGGACGACAAGTTCGAAGACAAGAAGCGCAAGCTGCAGCAGGGCGATGACCTGGCTCCGGGCGTACTGAAGATCGTCAAGGTCTACCTCGCCATCAAGCGCCGCATCCAGCCGGGCGACAAGATGGCCGGTCGCCACGGTAACAAGGGTGTGGTCTCGGTGATCATGCCGGTCGAAGACATGCCCTACGACGCCAACGGCACGCCGGTGGACATCGTGCTGAACCCGCTGGGCGTACCTTCGCGGATGAACGTCGGTCAGATCCTCGAAACCCACCTGGGCCTCGCGGCCAAGGGCCTGGGCGAGAAGATCAACGTGATGATCGAAGAGCAGCGCAAGGTCGCCGAACTGCGTGGCTTCCTGCACGAGATCTACAACGAGATCGGTGGCCGTCAGGAGAAGCTGGACGACCTGAGCGATCAGGAAATCCTCGACCTGGCGAAGAACCTGCGCGGTGGTGTTCCCATGGCCACGCCGGTGTTCGACGGTGCCAAGGAGCGCGAGATCAAGGCTATGCTGAAGCTGGCCGATCTGCCCGAGAGCGGCCAGATGCGTCTGTATGACGGTCGCACCGGCAACGCCTTCGAGCGCACCACCACCGTTGGCTACATGTACATGCTCAAGCTGAACCACCTGGTGGACGACAAGATGCACGCCCGTTCCACCGGCTCCTACAGCCTGGTTACCCAGCAGCCGCTGGGTGGTAAGGCGCAGTTCGGTGGTCAGCGTTTCGGGGAGATGGAGGTCTGGGCACTGGAGGCCTATGGCGCGGCTTATACCCTGCAGGAAATGCTGACGGTGAAGTCGGACGATGTGAACGGCCGGACCAAGATGTACAAGAACATCGTGGACGGGGATCACCGCATGGAGGCCGGCATGCCCGAGTCCTTCAACGTACTGATCAAGGAAATCCGCTCGCTCGGCATCGATATCGAACTGGAAACCGAATAACACGAGACCCTAGAGGAGACGACCGCGCGGCGGTCGTCTCCGGTCCGTGAGGAGGAAAGGCCTTGAAAGACTTGCTCAATCTGTTGAAAAACCAGGGTCAACTCGAAGAGTTCGATGCCATCCGTATCGGTCTGGCCTCGCCCGAGATGATTCGTTCCTGGTCGTTCGGTGAAGTGAAGAAGCCGGAGACCATCAACTACCGTACCTTCAAGCCCGAGCGCGATGGTCTGTTCTGCGCCAAGATCTTTGGCCCGGTCAAGGACTACGAGTGCCTGTGTGGAAAGTACAAGCGCCTCAAGCACCGCGGCGTGATCTGCGAGAAGTGCGGCGTGGAAGTCGCCCTGGCCAAGGTGCGCCGCGAGCGCATGGGCCACATCGAGCTGGCTTCGCCCGTCGCCCACATCTGGTTCCTGAAGTCGCTGCCGTCCCGTATCGGCCTGCTGCTGGACATGACCCTGCGTGACATCGAGCGCGTGCTCTACTTCGAGAGCTACGTGGTGATCGACCCGGGCATGACCACCCTCGAGAAGTACCAGCTGCTCAACGACGAACAGTACTTCGAGGCCCTGGAAGAGTTCGGCGACGACTTCGATGCCCGCATGGGTGCGGAAGCCGTGTTCCAACTGCTCGGCGCCATTGATCTGGAGCACGAGATCGGCCGCCTGCGCGAAGAGATTCCGCAGACCAACTCCGAGACGAAGATCAAGAAGCTGTCCAAGCGCCTGAAGCTGATGGAAGCCTTCCAGGGCTCCGGCAACAAGCCGGAGTGGATGGTCATGACCGTGCTGCCCGTGCTGCCGCCGGACCTGCGTCCGCTGGTGCCGCTCGATGGCGGCCGCTTCGCGACCTCCGACCTGAACGATCTCTATCGTCGCGTCATCAACCGGAACAACCGCCTCAAGCGGCTGCTCGACCTCGCCGCGCCCGACATCATCGTGCGCAACGAGAAGCGCATGCTGCAGGAAGCCGTTGACGCCCTGCTGGACAACGGCCGTCGCGGTCGTGCCATCACCGGTTCCAACAAGCGCCCGCTGAAGTCCCTGGCCGACATGATCAAGGGCAAGCAGGGTCGTTTCCGTCAGAACCTGCTGGGCAAGCGCGTCGACTACTCGGGTCGTTCCGTGATCACCGTGGGCCCGACCCTGCGTCTGCACCAGTGCGGTCTGCCCAAGAAGATGGCCCTGGAGCTGTTCAAGCCGTTCATCTTCGGCAAGCTGGAAGCCCGTGGCATGGCGACCACCATCAAGGCCGCCAAGAAGATGGTCGAGCGCGAACTGCCCGAGGTCTGGGACGTTCTCGCCGAAGTCATCCGCGAACACCCCGTGCTGCTCAACCGCGCCCCGACCCTGCACCGTCTGGGCATCCAGGCGTTCGAGCCGGTCCTCATCGAAGGCAAGGCGATCCAGCTGCACCCGCTGGTCTGCGCCGCGTACAACGCCGACTTCGACGGTGACCAGATGGCCGTGCACGTGCCGCTGACGCTGGAAGCCCAGCTGGAAGCGCGCGCCCTGATGATGTCGACCAACAACATCCTGTCGCCCGCCAACGGCGAGCCGATCATCGTGCCGTCGCAGGACGTGGTTCTGGGTCTGTACTACATGACCCGTGAAGCCATCAACGCCAAGGGCGAAGGCCGCGTGTTCGCCGACCTGCAGGAAGTCGATCGCGTCTTCCGTGCCGGCGAAGCCGCGCTGCACGCCAAGGTCAAGGTGCGCATCAACGAGACCATCCGTCACAAGGACGGCAGCCTGACCAAGAACACCCGCATCGTCGACACCACCGTCGGCCGCGCGCTGCTGTTCCAGGTCGTGCCCGCCGGTCTGCCGTACGACGTGGTCAACCAGTCGATGAAGAAGAAGGCCATCTCCAAGCTGATCAACCACTGCTACCGCGTGGTGGGTCTGAAGGACACCGTCATCTTCGCCGACCAGCTGATGTACACCGGTTTCGCCTATTCGACCCTGTCCGGCGTCTCCATCGGCGTCAACGACTTCGTCATCCCGGACGAGAAGGCCCGCATCATTGATGCCGCCACCGCCGAGGTGAAGGAGATCGAGAGCCAGTACGCTTCCGGCCTGGTGACCCAGGGCGAGAAGTACAACAAGGTGATCGACCTCTGGTCGAAGGCCAACGACGAAGTGTCCAAGGCGATGATGACCAACCTCTCGAAAGAGAAGGTCATCGATCGCGAGGGCAAGGAAGTCGACCAGGAGTCCTTCAACTCCATGTACATGATGGCCGATTCCGGCGCCCGGGGTTCCGCGGCCCAGATTCGTCAGCTCGCCGGCATGCGTGGCCTGATGGCCAAGCCGGACGGCTCCATCATCGAGACGCCCATCACCGCCAACTTCCGTGAAGGCCTGAACGTACTCCAGTACTTCATCTCCACCCACGGTGCCCGTAAGGGTCTGGCGGATACCGCTCTGAAGACCGCGAACTCCGGTTACCTGACCCGTCGTCTCGTCGACGTGGCCCAGGATCTGGTGGTGACCGAGGTCGACTGCGGTACCGAGCGCGGCCTGATCATGACCCCGCACATCGAAGGCGGCGACGTGGTCGAGCCCCTGGGTGAGCGCGTTCTGGGTCGGGTCATCGCCCGCGACGTGCCCAAGCCGGGTACCGAAGAGATCATCGTGCCGGCCGGCACCCTGGTCGACGAGCGCTGGGTCGAGTTCCTCGAACTCAACAGCGTCGACGAAGTCGTGGTGCGTTCGCCGATCACCTGCGAAACCCGTCATGGCATCTGCGCCAAGTGCTACGGTCGCGATCTGGCCCGTGGTCACCAGGTCAACATCGGTGAAGCGGTCGGCGTCATCGCCGCCCAGTCCATCGGTGAGCCGGGTACCCAGCTGACCATGCGTACCTTCCACATCGGTGGTGCGGCCAGCCGGACTTCCGCGGCCGACAGCGTCCAGGTCAAGAACGGCGGTGCCATCCGCCTGCACAACCTGAAGCACGTCGAACGTGCCGACGGTGCCCTGGTTGCCGTGTCCCGTTCCGGTGAACTGGCGATCGCCGACGACTTCGGTCGTGAGCGCGAGCGCTACAAGCTGCCCTACGGTGCGGTGATTTCGGTCAAGGAAGGCGACAAGGTCGACGCTGGCGCCATCGTCGCCAAGTGGGACCCGCACACCCACCCCATCGTCACCGAGATGGACGGTACCGTGGCCTTCGTCGGCATGGAGGAGGGCATCACCATCAAGCGCCAGACCGACGAACTGACCGGTCTGACCAACATCGAGGTGCTCGACGCCAAGGATCGCCCGACTTCCGGCAAGGACATCCGTCCGGCGGTCAAGCTGATCGACGCCAACGGCAAGGACCTGCTGCTGCCGGGTACCGACGTACCGGCCCAGTACTTCCTGCCGCCGAACGCGCTGGTCAACCTGAGCGACGGTGCCAAGGTGCATGTGGGTGACGTTATCGCCCGTATCCCCCAGGAAACCTCCAAGACCCGCGACATCACCGGTGGTCTGCCCCGCGTGGCCGACCTCTTCGAAGCGCGTCGTCCCAAGGAGCCGGCAATCCTGGCGGAGATCAGCGGTACCATCTCCTTCGGCAAGGAAACCAAGGGCAAGCGTCGTCTGGTCATCACCCCGACCGATGGCACCGATCCCTACGAGGAGCTGATTCCGAAGTGGCGCCACCTGAACGTCTTCGAAGGCGAGCAGGTAAGCCGCGGCGAAGTCATCTCCGACGGTCCGAGCAACCCGCACGACATCCTGCGTCTGCTGGGTGTCAGCGCGCTGGCCAAGTACATCGTCAACGAGATCCAGGACGTGTACCGCCTGCAGGGCGTGAAGATCAACGACAAGCACATCGAGACCATCCTGCGGCAGATGCTGCGCAAGGTCGAGGTGAGCGACACCGGCGACTCGAGCTTCATCAAGGGCGATCAGGTCGAACTGACCCACGTCCTGGAAGAGAACGAGCAGCTGGTCGGCAATGATCGCTTCGTCGCCAAGTACGAGCGCGTGCTGCTGGGTATCACCAAGGCTTCGCTGTCCACCGAGTCCTTCATCTCGGCCGCTTCCTTCCAGGAGACCACCCGTGTCCTGACCGAGGCCGCCGTGACCGGCAAGCGCGACTTCCTGCGCGGCCTGAAGGAAAACGTGGTGGTGGGTCGTCTGATCCCGGCCGGTACCGGTCTGGCCTACCACAGCGAGCGCAAGCGCCAGCGCGAACTCGGCAAGCCGCAGCGCGTGAGCGCCAGCGAGGCCGAAGCCGCCCTGACCGAAGCGCTGAACTCCAGCGCCAGCTGAGTTCGGTAGCAGGTCTCGCTTGACAAAGCCCCCGGCGCCCCAGGCGTCCGGGGGCTTTGTCTTGACTGGGGCGCCGAAGCTCTTTAGACTTTCGTTCCCCGAAAATGGGCAGGACTGACGTTCTGCTATTTCGTTTATGTCGCAAGACAATCAGTGGAGCTATAGATGGCAACTATCAACCAGCTGGTGCGTAGTGCACGCAAGCGTATCGTCGAGAAATCCGACGTACCTGCGCTGCAAAACTGCCCGCAACGTCGTGGCGTGTGCACCCGCGTGTACACCACCACTCCCAAGAAGCCCAACTCCGCACTGCGGAAGGTCTGCCGTGTGCGTCTGACCAACGGCTTCGAAGTCACCTCCTACATCGGCGGTGAAGGTCACAACCTGCAGGAACACAGCGTCGTGCTGATCCGCGGTGGCCGGGTCAAGGATCTGCCGGGTGTGCGTTATCACACCGTGCGCGGCTCGCTGGACACCACCGGTGTGAAGGACCGCAAGCAGGGCCGTTCCAAGTACGGCACCAAGCGTCCGAAGTAACCACCTTTCTTTTTGTTCGAGTCGATAAGAGTAAGGTCGGGCAACGAGTCCCGAGCTAACCTGAAGACCGTTTTGAGGGCTTATCAATGCCAAGACGTCGTGTAGCGGCCAAGCGCGAAATACTTGACGATCCGAAATACGGAAGCCAGATCCTGGCCAAGTTCATGAACCACGTGATGGAGAGCGGCAAGAAAGCCGTTGCCGAGCGTATCGTTTATGGTGCTCTGGACAAGGTCAAAGAGCGTTCCAAGAATGCCGAACCCCTGGAAGTTTTCGAAAAAGCGCTCGACGCCATCGCTCCGCTGGTCGAAGTGAAGTCCCGCCGTGTCGGCGGTGCTACCTACCAGGTGCCGGTTGAGGTTCGTCCTTCCCGTCGTAATGCCCTGGCCATGCGCTGGCTGGTGGACTCCGCGCGCAAGCGTGGTGAGAAGTCCATGGCTCTGCGCCTGGCGGGTGAACTCATGGACGCTTTTGAAGGCAAGGGTGCCGCAGTCAAGAAGCGCGAAGACGTGCATCGCATGGCAGAAGCCAACAAGGCCTTCTCGCACTACCGCTTCTAAGCCTAGCGCTTCCAATCAAGCGAGGACCTTATGGCTCGTACAACCGCTATTAACCGCTATCGGAACATCGGTATCTGCGCCCACGTGGACGCAGGTAAGACGACTACTACCGAGCGGATTCTGTTCTACACCGGCGTGAACCACAAAATGGGTGAGGTTCACGACGGCGCTGCGACCATGGACTGGATGGTGCAGGAGCAGGAGCGTGGTATCACCATCACCTCCGCTGCCACCACCGCGTTCTGGTCCGGTTCGACCAAGCAGTACGACAAGTACCGCGTAAACATCATCGATACCCCCGGCCACGTGGACTTCACCATTGAGGTGGAGCGTTCCCTGCGCGTGCTGGACGGTGCGGTCGTGGTATTCTGCGGCACCTCCGGTGTCGAGCCTCAGTCCGAAACCGTATGGCGTCAGGCCAACAAGTACGGCGTACCGCGCATCGTCTACGTCAACAAGATGGACCGTGCCGGCGCCAACTTCCTGCGCGTCGTCGAGCAGATCAAGAAGCGCCTGGGCCACACTCCGGTCCCGGTTCAGCTGGCCATTGGCGCGGAAGAGAACTTCCAGGGCCAGATCGACCTGCTGAAGATGAAGGCCATCTTCTGGAACGATGACGACCAGGGCATGACCTATCGCGAGGAAGAGATTCCTGCGGGCATGCTGGCCGATGCCGAGCAGTGGCGCTCCAACATGGTCGAGGCTGCTGCCGAAGCCAACGAAGAGCTGATGAACAAGTACCTGGAAGAGGGCGAGCTGTCGATCGACGAGATCAAGGCCGGCCTGCGTCAGCGTACCATCGCCTGCGAAATCGTCCCGGCCGTCTGCGGTTCGTCCTTCAAGAACAAGGGCGTGCCCCTGGTTCTGGACGCCGTGATCGACTTCCTGCCGGCGCCCATCGAGATTCCCGCGATCAAGGGTACCAACCCGGACAACGAGGAAATCACCGACGAGCGTCATGCAGACGACAACGAGCCCTTCTCGGCTCTGGCGTTCAAGATCGCTACCGACCCCTTCGTGGGTACCCTGACCTTCGCCCGCGTCTACTCGGGTGTACTGAGCTCCGGTGACTCCGTCATCAACTCGGTGAAGGGCAAGAAGGAGCGCGTCGGCCGTATGGTGCAGATGCACGCCAACACCCGTGAAGAGATCAAGGAAGTTCGCGCTGGCGACATCGCCGCACTGATCGGCATGAAGGACGTCACCACCGGTGACACCCTGTGCTCGATCGAAAAGCCGATCATCCTCGAGCGCATGGACTTCCCGGAGCCGGTGATCTCGGTCGCCGTCGAGCCGAAGACCAAGGCCGACCAGGAAAAGATGGGCATCGCACTGGGCAAGCTGGCCCAGGAAGACCCCTCGTTCCGCGTCAAGACCGACGAAGAGTCCGGTCAGACCATCATCTCCGGCATGGGTGAGCTGCACCTGGACATCCTGGTGGACCGCATGAAGCGCGAATTCGGCGTGGAAGCGAACATCGGTAAGCCTCAGGTCGCCTACCGCGAAACCATCCGCAACACCTGCGAGATCGAAGGCAAGTTCGTTCGTCAGTCGGGTGGTCGTGGCCAGTTCGGTCACTGCTGGATTCGCTTCGCACCGGCCGACGAAGGTCAGGAAGGTCTGGAGTTCGTCAGCGAAGTCGTGGGTGGTGTGATTCCGAAGGAATACATCCCGGCGATCCAGAAGGGCATCGAAGAGCAGATGAAGAACGGTATCGTTGCCGGCTATCCGCTGCTTGGCCTGAAGGCCGCTGTGTTCGACGGTTCCTACCACGACGTCGACTCCAACGAGATGGCGTTCAAGATCGCTGCCTCCATGGCGACCAAGCAGCTCACCCAGAAGGGTGGTGCCGTGCTGCTCGAGCCGATCATGAAGGTCGAGGTCGTGACCCCGGAAGACTACATGGGCGACGTCATGGGCGACTTGAACCGTCGTCGTGGCCTGATCCAGGGTATGGAAGACACCGTGACCGGCAAGGTCATCCGTGCCGAGGTTCCGCTGGGCGAGATGTTTGGCTACGCTACGGATGTCCGCTCCATGTCTCAGGGTCGCGCAAGCTACTCCATGGAGTTCTCCAAGTACGCCGAAGCTCCGTCGAACATCGCCGAAGCCATCATCAAGAAACAAGCTTAATCAGCGCTTTGACTAGAGGTTTTATCTCGTGGCTAAAGAAAAATTCGAACGTAACAAACCGCACCTGAACGTGGGCACCATCGGTCACGTTGACCATGGCAAGACCACTCTGACCGCAGCGCTGACCAAAGTCTGTGCCGACACCTGGGGCGGTTCCGCTCGTGGTTTCGACCAGATCGATAACGCGCCGGAAGAAAAGGCTCGCGGTATCACCATCAACACCTCCCACGTTGAGTACGACTCGGCGATCCGTCACTACGCGCACGTCGACTGCCCCGGCCACGCCGACTACGTGAAGAACATGATCACCGGTGCTGCCCAGATGGACGGCGCGATCCTGGTTTGCTCGGCTGCTGACGGCCCCATGCCGCAGACCCGCGAGCACATCCTGCTGTCCCGTCAGGTAGGCGTTCCCTACATCGTCGTGTTCCTGAACAAGGCCGACATGGTTGACGACGCCGAGCTGCTGGAACTGGTCGAAATGGAAGTTCGCGATCTGCTGAACACCTACGACTTCCCGGGCGACGACACTCCGATCGTTATCGGCTCCGCGCTGATGGCTCTGAACGGTCAGGATGACAACGAGATGGGCGTTTCCGCCGTGCGCAAGCTGGTCGAGACCCTGGACTCCTACATCCCCGAGCCCGAGCGTGCCATCGACAAGCCGTTCCTGATGCCGATCGAAGACGTGTTCTCGATCTCCGGTCGCGGCACCGTGGTAACCGGTCGTGTCGAGCGTGGCATCGTCAAGGTCCAGGAAGAAGTCGAGATCGTGGGCATCAAGGCCACCGTCAAGACCACCTGCACCGGTGTTGAAATGTTCCGCAAGCTGCTGGACGAAGGCCGTGCTGGCGAGAACGTCGGCGTGCTGCTGCGTGGCACCAAGCGTGAAGACGTGGAGCGTGGCCAGGTTCTGGCCAAGCCGAACACCATCAAGCCGCACACCAAGTTCGAGTGCGAAGTGTACGTGCTGTCCAAGGAAGAAGGTGGTCGTCACACCCCGTTCTTCAAGGGCTACCGTCCGCAGTTCTACTTCCGCACCACCGACGTGACCGGTAACTGCGAACTGCCGGAAGGCGTCGAGATGGTGATGCCGGGCGACAACATCAAGATGGTTGTCACCCTGATCGCTCCGATCGCGATGGAAGATGGTCTGCGTTTCGCCATCCGTGAAGGCGGTCGTACCGTCGGCGCCGGCGTGGTTGCCAAGATCATCGAGTAATCGATTGATCTGAAACGAAAAAAGGCCCTTCGGGGCCTTTTTTCTTGCCTCATGAAATTGACAGATGGCAAAAGAGGCGTTCTTGACAGCTGTCAGCGACATCCTTAGAATTGCGCCTCCTTTAATCGGGCACCTTTTTGCCCGAGGGGAAAGCTTGGAGTCTGAGGTCAAATGCAAAATCAACAAATCCGTATTCGGTTGAAGGCTTTTGATCATCGCCTGATCGATCAATCTACCCAGGAAATCGTGGAAACCGCGAAACGTACTGGTGCTCAGGTGCGTGGTCCGATTCCTCTGCCAACCCGCAAGGAACGTTACACAGTGCTGATTTCTCCGCACGTCAACAAGGACGCTCGTGACCAGTACGAAATTCGTACCCACAAGCGTGTGCTCGACATCGTTCAGCCCACCGACAAGACCGTCGATGCGCTGATGAAGCTCGATCTCGCCGCTGGCGTTGAAGTGCAAATCAGCCTCGGCTGAGACCGTCAAGGTTTCAGTCGTGTAACGCTCTGAAATGGGCGGCCATAGCGGGTGAAAGCCCCGTACACTCAAGAGGTTCTCAACATGACGATTGGTTTAGTCGGTCGTAAATGCGGTATGACCCGCGTTTTCACCGAAGAAGGCGTTTCCGTTCCGGTTACGGTCATTGAGATCGAGCCGAATCGCGTAACCCAATTCAAAAGCGAAGAAACCGATGGCTACCGTGCCATTCAGGTAACCGTGGGCGAGCGTCGTGCTTCCCGCGTGACCAAGGCGCAAGCCGGTCACTTCGCCAAGGCCAGCGTTGCTGCTGGTCGTAGCGTCCTCGAATTCCGCCTGGAAGACGGTGAGTACAAGGCTGGCGACGAAGTCACCGTAGCCCTGTTCGAAGCCGGTCAGATGGTTGATGTCACTGGTCAGTCCAAAGGTAAGGGCTACGCCGGTACCATCAAGCGCTGGAACTTCCGTGGTCAGGACAACACCCACGGTAACTCCGTTTCCCACCGTGCACCTGGTTCCATCGGCCAGTGCCAGACTCCTGGTCGAGTGTTCAAGGGCAAGAAAATGTCCGGTCACCTGGGTGCGGAGCGTGTAACCGTTCAGTCGCTGGAAGTCGTGCGTGTAGACGCCGAGCGCAACCTGCTGCTGGTCAAGGGTGCCGTCCCCGGCGCGCCGGGTGGTGACGTGATCGTGCGTCCCGCTGTCAAGGCCCGTGGTTGAGAGGAGAGAGAACATGCAACTCAATGTGAATGGCTCTCAAGCTATCGAAGTCTCCGAGCACACCTTCGGCGGTGAATTCAACGAGACCCTGGTTCACCAGGCAGTCGTTGCCTACATGGCGGGCGGTCGTCAGGGCACCCGTGCCCAGAAGACCCGTTCCGAAGTCAGCGGCGGCGGCAAGAAGCCCTGGCGTCAGAAGGGCAGCGGTCGTGCCCGTGCCGGTACCATCCGCAGCCCCATCTGGCGTTCCGGTGGCGTGGCTTTCGCAGCCAAGCCCCAGGATCACAGCCAGAAGCTGAACAAGAAGATGTACCGCGCTGCACTGCGCTCCATCCTCGCCGAGCTGGTCCGTCTGGATCGTCTGGTCGTGGTTGACGACTTCGCCGTCGACGCGCCCAAGACCAAGACCCTGGTCAGCAAGCTGGACGGCCTGGGCCTGAGCGACGTGCTGATCGTGACCGACGCTGTCGACCAGAATCTGTATCTGGCCGCCCGCAACCTGCCTTTCGTCGACGTGCGTGATGTCCAGGGTTCCGACCCGGTCAGCCTGATCGCCTACGACAAGGTGCTGGTCACTGTGTCCGCCGTGAAGAAATTCGAGGAGCTGCTGGCATGAACCAGGAACGCGTATTCAAAGTGCTGCTTGGCCCGCACATCTCCGAGAAGGCCACCATGCTGGCGGACAGCCAGAAGCAGTTCGTATTCAAGGTTGCCACCGATGCAACCAAGCTGGAAATCAAGAAGGCCGTCGAGCAGCTGTTCGAGGTCAAGGTTCGCAGCGTCAGCACCCTGAACGTCCAGGGCAAGACCAAGCGCACCGCTCGTGGTCTGGGCAAGCGTAACGACTGGAAAAAAGCGTACATCGCGCTCCAGCCGGGCCAGGATCTCGACTTTTCCAGCAGCGCCGAGTAATCAGGGGGCATCATGGCAATCGTAAAATGCAAGCCGACCTCCGCTGGCCGCCGCTTTGTGGTCAAGGTGGTCAACTCTGATCTGCACAAAGGCGCGCCCTACGCTCCTTTGCTGGAGAAGAAGAGCAAGTCCGGCGGCCGTAACAACAATGGTCGTATCACCACTCGCCACATCGGCGGTGGTCACAAGCAGCACTATCGTCTGGTCGATTTCCGTCGCAACAAGGATGGCATCCCTGCCGTCGTTGAGCGTATCGAATACGATCCGAACCGTACTGCACACATCGCTCTGCTGAAGTACGCCGATGGCGAGCGTCGCTACATCATCGCCCCCAAGGGCGTTGCTGCCGGTGACCAGCTGCTGTCCGGCGCTGGCGCGCCCATCAAGGCCGGCAACAACCTGCCGCTGCGTAACGTGCCGGTCGGTAGCACCATCCACGGTATCGAGCTGAAGCCTGGCAAAGGCGCTCAGATCGCTCGTTCCGCGGGTACCTCCGCTCAGCTGGTCGCCCGCGAAGGCGCCTACGTCACCGTGCGTCTGCGCAGCGGTGAAATGCGCAAGGTGCTGTCCGAGTGCCGTGCCACCCTGGGCGAAGTGTCCAACGGTGAGCACAGCCTGCGTTCGCTGGGTAAGGCCGGTGCCACCCGCTGGCGTGGCGTGCGTCCGACTGTTCGTGGTGTTGCCATGAACCCGGTCGATCACCCGCACGGTGGTGGTGAAGGTCGTACTTCCGGTGGCCGTCATCCGGTTTCGCCGTGGGGCGTCAAGACCAAGGGTCTCAAGACGCGCTCCAACAAGCGTACCGACAAGATGATTGTCCGTCGCGGCAAGTAATCAGTAGAGGATTCGACTGTGCCCCGTTCTCTGAAGAAAGGTCCTTTTATCGATCTTCACCTGTTGAAGAAGATCGAAGTCGCGGTGGAAAAAAACGAACGCAAGCCGATCAAGACCTGGTCGCGTCGTTCGATGATCCTGCCGCAGATGGTCGGCCTGACCATCGCTGTGCACAACGGTCGTCAACATGTCCCCGTTCTGGTGAACGAAGACATGGTCGGCCACAAACTCGGCGAGTTCGCTGCTACCCGCACCTATCGCGGTCATGCGGCTGACAAGAAAGCCAAGCGTTAAGGGGTAAGGAAGATGGAAGTAGCCGCTAAGCTGTCGGGCGCTCGTATCTCCGCCCAGAAAGCCCGCTTGGTCGCCGACCAGATTCGCGGGAAGAAGGTGGGCGAAGCGCTCAACCTGTTGACTTTCAGCAGCAAGAAAGCCGCTGAAATCATGAAGAAGGTGCTGGAGTCGGCTGTTGCCAACGCCGAGCACAATGAAGGCGCCGACGTGGACGACCTGAAGGTCTCCACCGTCTTCGTAAACGAAGGTCGTTCGCTCAAGCGCATCATGCCGCGTGCCAAAGGTCGTGCTGATCGCATCGTGAAGCGGTCTTGCCATATCACGGTCAAGGTTGCGGACAAGTAACGGAGTCGATCAGATGGGTCAGAAAGTACATCCCAATGGCATTCGCCTGGGTATCGTCAAGGAGCACACTTCGGTCTGGTACGCGGATAAGCGCACTTATGCGGACTATCTGCTGGCCGACCTGAAGGTTCGTGAGTACCTCCAGGACAAACTAAAAAGCGCGTCCGTAAGCCGTATCGATATTCATCGCCCGGCTCAAACCGCACGCATCACCATCCACACCGCCCGTCCCGGTATCGTGATCGGCAAGAAAGGTGAGGATGTCGAGAAGCTGCGTCAGGACCTGACCGCAAGAATGGGTGTGCCCGTGCACATCAACATCGAAGAGATCCGCAAGCCGGAGCTCGACGGTGCCCTGGTTGCGCAGAGCGTTGCGCAGCAGCTTGAGCGTCGTGTGATGTTCCGTCGCGCCATGAAGCGCGCCGTGCAGAACGCGATCCGCATTGGTGCCAAAGGCATCAAGATTCAAGTGAGCGGTCGTCTGGGCGGTGCTGAAATCGCCCGTACCGAGTGGTATCGCGAAGGTCGTGTGCCCCTGCACACCCTGCGTGCCGATATCGACTACGCCACTGCGGAAGCTCACACCACCTACGGTGTGATCGGTGTGAAGGTCTGGATCTTCAAGGGTGAGGTCATTGGTGGCCGCCAGGAAGAGCTCAAGCCCGTCGCCCCGGCTCCGCGCAAAAAAGCTGCTGCTAAGTAAGGAGTACGCAACATGCTGCAACCCAAGCGTACAAAATTCCGCAAGCAGATGACCGGCCACAACCGTGGTCTGGCTCATCGCGGTAGCAAGGTCAGCTTCGGCGAGTACGCGCTGAAGGCTGTCGGCCGTGGCCGTCTGACCGCTCGCCAGATCGAATCCGCACGTCGTGCGCTGACCCGTCACGTGAAGCGTGGCGGCAAGATCTGGATCCGCGTCTTCCCTGACAAGCCTGTCACCAAGAAGCCTCTCGAAGTGCGGATGGGTAAAGGTAAGGGTAGTGTCGAGTACTGGGTAGCCCAGATCCAGCCGGGCAAGGTCCTGTACGAGATCGAGGGTGTTTCCGAGGATCTGGCTCGTCAGGCATTCGCCCTGGCCGCTGCCAAGCTTCCCGTCGAAACCTCCTTTGTTAAGCGGACGGTGATGTGATGAAAGCGAAAGATTTGCGTGAGAAATCCGTAGAGGAGCTGAACGAGCAGCTTCTCAACCTGCTGCGTGACCAGTTCAATCTGCGTATGCAGAAGGCAACTGGCCAGTTGGGTCAGTCTCACATGCTCTCGCAAGTGAAGCGCGACATCGCTCGCGTCAAGACTGTGCTGAACCAGCAAGCAGGTAAGTGATCATGGCTGAAGCTGAAAAAACTGTCCGTACGCTGACCGGCCGAGTGGTCAGCGACAAGATGGACAAAACCGTGACCGTACTGATCGAGCGTCGCGTAAAGCACCCGATCTACGGCAAATACGTGAAGCGTTCCACCAAGCTGCACGCTCACGACGAAACCAATCAGTGCCGCATTGGTGACCTGGTCACCATTCGCGAAACCCGCCCGCTGGCCAAGACCAAGGCGTGGACCCTGGTTGACGTCGTCGAGCGCGCCGTTCAGGTATAAGGGTAGAGAGCCATGATCCAGACTCAATCCATGCTTGACGTCGCCGACAACAGCGGCGCTCGTCGCGTGATGTGCATCAAGGTGCTCGGCGGTTCCCACCGCCGCTACGCCGGCATCGGCGACATCATCAAAGTCACCGTCAAGGAAGCAATTCCGCGCGGCAAGGTGAAGAAAGGTCAGGTGATGACTGCTGTCGTCGTGCGTACCAAGCACGGCGTCCGCCGCACCGACGGTTCCATCATCCGCTTCGACGGCAACGCCGCGGTTCTGCTGAACAACAAGCAAGAGCCGATTGGCACCCGTATCTTTGGGCCGGTGACCCGTGAACTTCGCTCCGAGAAGTTCATGAAGATCGTCTCCCTTGCCCCCGAAGTGCTGTAAGGAGTAGCCGACATGCAAAAGATTCGTCGTGACGACGAGGTAATCGTCATTGCCGGCAAGGACAAGGGCAAGCGTGGCAAGGTGCTGAAGGTGCTCGCCGATGACCGTCTGGTCGTTGGCGGGGTCAACCTGGTCAAGCGCCACACCAAGCCCAACCCCATGCTGGGCGTTCAGGGTGGCATCGTAGAGAAAGAAGCCCCTCTGCATGTCTCCAACGTTGCCATTTTCAACTCCGAGACCAACAAGGCTGACCGCGTTGGTTTCAAAGTCGAAGACGGCAAGAAGATTCGTATCTTCAAGTCGACCCAAAAAGCGGTCCAGGCCTGAAGCTGCTAGGTAGATCACCATGGCTCGATTGAAAGAGATTTATCGGAAGGAAATCGCGCCCAAGCTGAAAGAGCAGCTTCAGCTGGGTAACGTGATGGAAGTTCCGCGCATCACCAAGATCACCTTGAACATGGGTCTGGGCGAAGCAGTCGGTGACAAGAAGATCATCGACAACGCTGTAGCTGACCTGGAAAAGATCGCTGGTCAAAAGCCGGTCGTGACTTATGCCCGCAATTCCATTGCTGGCTTCAAGATCCGCGAAGGCTGGCCGATTGGCGTCAAGGTGACCCTGCGTAGCGATCGCATGTATGAATTCCTGGATCGTCTGCTGTCCATCTCCCTGCCGCGCGTGCGTGACTTCCGCGGCCTGAATGCCAAGTCCTTCGATGGTCGTGGCAACTACAGCATGGGCGTGAAAGAGCAGATCATCTTCCCGGAAATCGATTACGACAAGATCGATGCGCTGCGTGGTATGGACATCACCCTGACCACCACCGCTCGTACCGACGAGGAAGGCCGTGCGCTGCTGCGCGCGTTCAACTTCCCGTTCCGTAACTGATTGAGGTCTTCAAATGGCTAAGCAAAGCATGATTAACCGTGAGCTGAAGCGTCAGCAAACGGTTGCCAAGTACGCCAAGAAGCGCGCCGAGCTGAAGGCGACCATCGGTAACGTCAACGCCTCTCCCGAGGAGCGTTGGAATGCCCAGGTCGCCCTGCAGAAGCAGCCCCGTGACGCCAGCGCCAGCCGCATGCGTAACCGCTGCCGCCTGACCGGTCGTCCGCATGGCGTGTACCGCAAGTTCGGTCTGTCCCGCATCAAGCTGCGTGAAGCAGCCATGCGCGGTGACGTGCCCGGCCTGGTGAAGGCCAGCTGGTAACAGCTAGCGCCTTTCATCGCGGTAACTGAATCAAGCCCCTTTTGGGGCTTGATTCGTTTCAGGCCGATCTCTAGAATGCTCGGCTCGCCCGAATCGGCCTATTGCCGAGGGGTGATTTTGAGAGCCGGTAGGCTCAATTTCTGTATTAGGAGCTAATAGCCCATGAGTATGCAGGACCCGTTAGCAGACATGCTAACTCGTATCCGTAATGCCCAGATGGCTGAAAAGGCCGTTGTGAGCATGCCTTCTTCCAAGCTGAAGGCTGCCGTCGCCAAAGTCCTCAAGGACGAAGGTTACATCGCGGATTTTCAGGTCAGCGCGGAATCCAAGCCGTCGCTGTCCATCGAGCTGAAGTACTTCGAAGGCAAGCCTGTCATCGAAGAGCTGAAGCGTAGCAGCCGTCCCGGTCTGCGCCAGTACAAAGCCGTTGACCAGCTGCCGAAAGTGCGTGGCGGTCTGGGCGTGTCGATCGTTTCCACCAACAAAGGTGTGATGACTGATCGCGCAGCCCGTGCTGCTGGTGTTGGCGGCGAAGTGCTCTGCACAGTCTTCTAAGGGGAATCAGCATGTCTCGCGTTGCTAAAAACCCTGTAAGACTGCCTGCAGGCGTCGAAGTTAATCTGGCCGGTCAGGCCCTTTCGATCAAGGGTGCCAAGGGCGCTCTGGAGCTGAAGGTCCATCCGTCCGTTGAAGTCACTCAAGAGTCCGGTGAGCTGCGTTTCGCTGCTCGCAATGGCGATCAGCAGACCCGTGCGATGGCCGGCACTACCCGTGCCCTGGTCAACAACATGGTGGTCGGCGTCAGCCAGGGCTTCGAGCGCAAGCTGCAACTGGTCGGTGTGGGCTACAAGGCCCAAGCCAAAGGTCAGGTGCTGAACCTCGCTCTGGGCTTCTCTCACCCCGTGGACTACGACCTGCCGCAAGGCATCACCGCAGAAACCCCCAACCAGACCGAAATCCTGATCAAGGGTATCGACAAGCAGCTGGTCGGCCAGGTTGCGGCTGAGATTCGTGGTTTCCGTCCGCCGGAGCCTTACAAGGGCAAGGGCGTACGGTATGCCGACGAAGTCGTCCACCGTAAAGAAGCCAAGAAAAAGTAGGGCATAGCAAATGACCGTCAAGAAAGAAACCCGACTGCGTCGCGCTCGCAAGGCTCGCCTGAAGATGCGCGAGCTGGAAGTGGTGCGTCTGTGCGTGTACCGCTCTTCCCAGCACATCTATGCCCAGGTCATCGCGGCCGACGGCAGCAAGGTCCTGGCCAGCGCTTCTACGCTGGACAAAGAACTGCGCGAAAGCGCTACCAGCAACGTCGAGGCGGCCAAGAAAGTTGGTCTGCTGGTCGCCGAGCGTGCCAAGGCCGCTGGCGTTACCCAGGTGGCCTTTGATCGTTCTGGCTTCAAGTACCATGGTCGCGTCAAAGCGCTGGCCGACGCTGCTCGTGAAGGCGGGCTGGAGTTCTAAGTCATGGCAAATAACGATCAAAAGCGCGACGAAGGCTACATCGAGAAGCTGGTTCAAGTTAACCGCGTAGCCAAAACCGTGAAAGGCGGCCGTATCTTCGCCTTCACCGCTCTGACCGTGGTTGGCGATGGCAAAGGCCGCGTTGGCTTCGGCCGTGGCAAGGCGCGTGAAGTGCCTGCTGCCATCCAGAAGGCTATGGAAGCTGCTCGCCGCAACATGATCCAGGTGGATCTGAACGGCACCACCCTGCAGTACCCGGTCAAGGCCGCCCATGGCGCCTCCAAGGTGTACATGCAGCCCGCTTCCGACGGTACCGGCATCATCGCCGGCGGTGCCATGCGCGCCGTGCTGGAAGTCGCCGGTGTGCAGAACGTCCTGGCCAAGTGCTACGGCTCCACCAACCCGGTAAACGTGGTGTACGCGACCTTCGAAGGTCTCAAGCACATGCAGGCGCCGGAAGCTGTTGCCGCCAAGCGTGGCAAGAGCGTCGAGGAGATTCTCTGATCATGGCTAACGCAACCGTCAAGGTCACGCTGATCAAGAGCGTCCATGGCCGTCTGGCCAATCACAAGGCTTGCGTCAAGGGTCTCGGCCTGCGTCGCATTGGTCACACCGTCGAAGTTCAGGACACCCCTGAGAATCGCGGCATGATCAACAAGGCCTATTACCTTCTGCGTGTGGAGGGTTAAGTCATGAAATTGAATGATCTGCGTTCCGCTCCCGGCGCTCGCCGCGAGAAGCTGCGTCCCGGTCGTGGTATCGGTAGCGGCCTGGGCAAGACCGGTGGCCGCGGCCACAAGGGTCTGACCTCCCGTTCCGGTGGCAAGGTTGCCCCCGGCTTCGAGGGCGGCCAGCAGCCGCTGCACCGTCGTCTGCCCAAGTTCGGCTTCGTTTCGCTGAAGGCCCTGGACCGCGCCGAGGTTCGTACCTCCGAGCTGGCCAAGGTTGATGTCGATGTCGTCGATCTGCAGGCGCTGAAAGACGCCAACGTGATCAGCCGCGACATCAAGCGTGTCAAGGTTGTGCTGTCCGGCGACGTCACTCGTGCCGTCACCCTGAAGGGCATTGGTGCCACCAAGGGTGCACGTGCAGCCATCGAAGCAGCTGGCGGCAAGATCGAGGAATAAATGGCTAAGCAAGGTGCTCTCTCTGCGCTCAGCAAGACCGGTGGTATGTCCGAGCTGTGGACCCGCCTCCGATTCCTGTTCCTGGCGATCATCGTCTACAGGATCGGTGCGCACATCCCTGTTCCGGGTATCAATCCCGATCAGCTGGCCGCACTGTTCAGGCAGAACGAGGGGACCATTCTTAGCCTCTTCAACATGTTCTCTGGCGGTGCGCTGGAGCGGATGAGCATCTTTGCACTGGGGATCATGCCGTACATCTCGGCATCGATCATCATGCAGCTGCTTACCGCGATCAGCCCACAGCTGGAGCAATTGAAGAAAGAGGGTGAGTCTGGTCGTCGCAAGATCAGCCAGTACACCCGTTACGGCACACTGGTTCTGGCGCTCGTTCAGGCCACCGGGATGTCGGTTGGACTTGCCAGTCAGGGCGTGGCGTTCAGTGTGGGCTTCAGCTTCTACTTCGTAGCTGTCACCACCTTCGTCGCCGGCGCACTGTTCATGATGTGGCTGGGTGAGCAGATCACCGAGCGCGGTATCGGCAATGGCATCTCGATGCTGATCTTCGCCGGTATCGTCGCGGGCTTGCCTCGCGCCATCGGTCAGTCCTTCGAGTCGGCACGGCAGGGCGATATCAACATCTTCGCGCTGATCATGGTCGGTGTGGTGGCGGTCGCCATCATCGCCTTCGTGGTGTTCATCGAGCGTGGGCAGCGTCGTATCGCCGTGCACTACGCCAAGCGTCAGCAGGGTCGCAAGGTCTTCGCTGCGCAGAACAGCCATCTGCCGCTCAAGGTGAACATGGCCGGGGTCATCCCGGCGATCTTCGCCAGCAGCATCCTGCTGTTTCCGGCATCGCTCGGTTCGTGGTTCGGTCAGTCCGAAGGTCTCGGTTGGTTGCAGGACGTGGCTCAGGCCATCGCGCCCGGTCAGCCGCTGAACATCTTGCTGTTTAGTGCAGGGATCATCTTCTTCTGCTTCTTCTATACGGCACTGATGTTCAACCCCAAGGACGTGGCAGAGAACCTGAAGAAATCCGGGGCGTTCATCCCGGGTATTCGTCCTGGTGAGCAGTCCGCGCGCTATATCGATGGCGTGCTGACCCGACTGACCATGTTCGGTGCCCTGTACATGACGGCGGTGTGCTTGTTGCCCCAGTTCCTGGTGGTCGCGGCGAACGTGCCGTTCTATCTCGGCGGGACCTCGTTGCTGATCGTGGTGGTAGTGGTCATGGACTTCATGTCCCAGGTCCAATCCCATCTCGTATCTCATCAATACGAGTCCCTGATGAAGAAAGCCAACCTGAAGGGCTACGGCAGCGGCATGATGCGCTGATCCGTTACCCGTAAGGTTAGAGGAGTTGTCATGAAAGTTCGTGCATCGGTCAAGAAGCTGTGCCGTAACTGCAAGATCATTCGCCGCGAAGGCGTCGTGCGCGTGATCTGCAGCGCTGAACCGCGTCACAAGCAGCGCCAAGGCTGAGTGTGAATCACGCGTCTAACCCGGCAGCTAGTGTGCTGCCGGGTTGATCATTTGTTCCTACAGCGTTAATATCGCGCGCCCTTTTCTTGGCTTCCGGGGCGTCGGTAGCTGTCAATTGGAGTTTTTCTGAATGGCCCGTATTGCAGGCGTCAACATTCCAGATAACAAGCACACTGTTATCTCGCTGACCTACATCTATGGTGTCGGTCGCACCACCTCTCAGAAGATCTGCGCGGCCACCGGCATCGAGCCGACCGCCAAGATCAAAGAACTGAGCGACGAGCAGGTCGATCAGCTGCGTAACGAGGTCGCCAAAATCCTCACCGAGGGTGACCTGCGCCGCGAAATCAACATGAACATCAAGCGCCTGATGGATCTGGGTTGCTACCGCGGTCTGCGTCACCGCCGTGGTCTGCCGGTCCGTGGTCAGCGCACCAAGACCAATGCCCGTACCCGTAAGGGCCCGCGCAAGCCGATCCGCAAGTAATCGCATCCGCGAATCGACAGGAATCTAGTCATGGCAAAACCTGCTGCTCGTCCTCGTAAGAAAGTCAAAAAGACAGTGGTTGATGGCATCGCCCACATCCATGCGTCTTTCAACAACACCATCGTGACCATCACCGATCGTCAGGGCAATGCTTTGTCCTGGGCGACCTCCGGTGGCTCCGGCTTCCGTGGCTCCCGTAAGAGCACCCCGTTCGCTGCCCAGATTGCAGCCGAACGTGCCGGCCAAGCCGCTCTGGAATATGGTCTGAAGAATCTGGACGTGAACGTCAAAGGTCCCGGCCCCGGCCGCGAGTCCGCTGTTCGCGCCCTGAATGCCTGTGGTTACAAGATCGCCAGCATCACCGACGTGACGCCCATCCCGCATAACGGGTGCCGTCCGCCGAAGAAGCGTCGCGTGTAATAGGAGACAGTGAGAAATGGCTCGTTACATTGGTCCCAAGTGCAAACTGTCCCGCCGCGAAGGCACTGACCTCTTCCTGAAGAGCGGCGCTCGTGCCCTCGACTCGAAGTGCAAGCTGGAAACCGTTCCTGGCCAGCATGGTCAGCGTCGCGGTCGTCTGTCCGACTACGGTCTGCAGCTGCGTGAAAAGCAGAAAGTCCGCCGCATGTACGGTGTCCTCGAGCGTCAGTTCGCCGGTTACTACCAGGAAGCTGCCCGTCGCAAGGGCGCTACCGGTGAAAACCTGCTGCAACTGCTCGAGTGCCGTCTGGACAACGTGGTGTATCGCATGGGCTTTGGTGCCACTCGCGCTGAATCGCGCCAGCTGGTCTCCCACAAGTCGATCACCGTCAACGGTCAGACCGTCAACATTCCCTCCTATCAGGTCAAGGTCGGCGACGTCGTCGCGGTCCGCGAGAAGGCCAAGAACCAGCTGCGTATCGCTCAAGCTCTCGAGCTGTGCGGCCAGCGTGGCCGTGTTGAGTGGGTCGAAGTGAGCACCGAGAAAAAGGAAGGCACCTTCAAGAGCGTGCCGGCCCGTGGTGATCTCTCCGCCGACATCAACGAAAACCTGATTGTCGAGCTCTACTCCAAGTAAGGGCTAGAAAGTAGGTGCATCCATGCAGAGTTCGGTAAATGAGTTCCTGACCCCCCGCCATATCGATGTGCAGGCGGTTAGTCAGACCCGTGCCAAGATCACCCTCGAGCCTCTCGAGCGTGGTTTCGGCCATACCTTGGGCAACGCGCTGCGGCGTATCCTGTTGTCCTCCATGCCTGGCTGCGCGGTAGTCGAAGCAGAGATCGACGGTGTCCTGCACGAGTACAGCGCCATCGAAGGCGTGCAGGAAGACGTGATCGAGATCCTGCTCAATCTCAAGGGTCTGGCCATCAAGTTGCACGGCCGTGACGAAGTCACCCTGAGCCTGAGCAAGAAAGGTCAGGGGCCGGTTCTGGCCTCTGACATTCAGGTCGATCACGACGTCGAGATCGTCAACGGTGAGCACGTCATCGCCCACCTGGCGGACAACGGTTCGCTGAACATGAAGCTGAAAATCGCCCGCGGTCGTGGCTATGAGCCCGCCGACGCGCGTCAGAGCGAAGAAGACGAAACCCGCGCAATCGGTCGTCTGCAGCTCGATGCTTCGTTCAGCCCGGTTCGTCGCGTGGCCTATGTGGTGGAAAACGCCCGGGTCGAACAGCGTACCAACCTGGACAAGCTCGTGCTTGACCTGGAAACCAACGGTACCCTGGATCCGGAAGAAGCCATCCGTCGTGCCGCCACCATCCTGCAGCAGCAGCTGGCAGCGTTTGTCGACCTCAAGGGCGACAGCGAGCCGGTCGTGGTCGAGCAGGAAGACGAGATCGATCCGATCCTGCTGCGTCCGGTGGACGATCTGGAACTGACCGTTCGTTCGGCCAACTGCCTCAAGGCGGAGAACATCTACTACATCGGTGACCTGATTCAGCGTACCGAAGTGGAGCTGCTCAAGACCCCGAACCTGGGCAAGAAGTCCCTGACCGAAATCAAGGACGTCCTGGCCTCCCGTGGTCTGTCGCTCGGTATGCGCCTGGACAACTGGCCCCCTGCAAGCCTTAAGAAGGACGACAAGGCTACTGCCTGATCGTCATTGTTCACCGAACGATAGTTTGGGAAGGAATTTCAATCATGCGTCATCGTAAAAGTGGTCGTCATCTGAGCCGCACGAGCGCACACCGCAAGGCCATGTTCCAGAACATGGCTGTGTCGCTGTTCGAGCACGAGCTGATCAAAACTACCCTGCCGAAAGCCAAGGAACTGCGCCGCGTTGCCGAGCCGCTGATCACCCTGGCCAAGGAAGACAGCGTCGCCAACCGTCGTCTGGCTTTCGACCGTACCCGTTCGAAAGCTGCCGTTGGCAAGCTGTTCAACGACCTGGGCAAGCGCTACGCCAACCGTCCGGGTGGCTACCTGCGTATCCTGAAGTGCGGCTTCCGCGCTGGCGACAATGCGCCCATGGCGTATGTCGAGCTGATCGACCGTCCGGTCGGCGGTACCGTGGAACAGGCTGCTGAATAAGTAGCTGCGTTCTAGAAAAAGCCGGGCTCTTGCCCGGCTTTTTCATGCCCGGCGTTTGGTGAAGACCAGGCCCTTCGCATCCGACTTCTGATCGCAGATTTTTCTATCAGGATGCTAGGATCAATAAATTAGTCCTAAAGTATTGCCCTGGCGATACTTCTCTCAAGCGATCAGCCAACGCTTTTAGAGGGAGATACCTGTGACTGATACCAAGATCCTAACCACCGCCAGCGGCATTCCGGTGGCCGACAACCAGAATTCCCGCACCGCCGGTCCGCGCGGTCCGCTGATGCTCGACGACTTCCATCTGATCGAGAAGCTGGCGCATTTCAACCGTGAAGTCATTCCCGAGCGACGCGTGCATGCCAAGGGCTCCGCGGCCTATGGCACCTTTACCGTCACCCGGGACATCACGCACCTCAGCAGCGCCAGGCTGTTCGCCGAGGTCGGCAAGCGGACCGAGACCCTGCTGCGCTTTTCCACCGTGGGCGGTGAGCGCGGCTCGGCGGATACCGAGCGCGATCCCCGCGGTTTCGCCGTGAAGTTCTATACCGAAGAAGGCAACTGGGACATCGTCGGCAACAACACCCCGGTGTTCTTCATCCGCGATCCGTTGAAATTCCCCGACTTCATCCATACCCAGAAGCGCGATCCCTGGAGCAACCTGAAGAGTCCGCAGATGATGTGGGATTTCTGGTCGCTGTCGCCCGAATCGCTGCATCAGGTCACCATCCTGTTCTCCGATCGCGGCATTCCGGACGGCTATCGCTTCATGCATGGCTTCGGCAGCCATACCTTCAGCCTGATCAACGCCCAGGGCGAGCGGCACTTCGTGAAGTTTCACTTCAAGAGCCAGCAGGGGATCAAGAACCTGGCACCGGCCGACGCGGCACGCCTGGCCGGTACCGATCCGGACTACAGCCAGCGCGACCTGTTCCAGGCCATCGAGCGCGGCGAATTCCCGCGCTGGACGCTGTGCATCCAGGTGATGAGCGAACAGGAAGCAGCTAGCCGTGCCGAGAATCCCTTCGACGTGACCAAGGTCTGGTCGCAGCAGGACTATCCGCTGCAGGAGGTGGGGGTGCTGGAGCTCAACCGTAATCCGCAGAACTACTTCGCCGAGGTGGAGCAGGCCTCCTTTGCGCCGAGCAACGTGGTGCCGGGCGTGGGGCTGTCGCCCGATCGCATGCTGCAGGGCAGGGTATTCGCCTATGCCGACGCCCAGCGCTACCGGGTGGGCACCAACTATCAGCAACTGCCGGTCAACGCACCCCGTTGCCCCTACGCCAACAACCAGCGTGACGGGGCCATGAGATTCGATGGCAATGGCGGTTCGCAGCCGAACTACGAGCCGAACAGCTATGGCCACACGCCCAAGCAGGCGCCCCAGTATCGCGAGCCGGCGCTGAATTTCGCCGGTCCGGCCGATCGCTACGATCACCGGGTGGACGCGGACTACTTCAGCCAGGCCGGAGCGCTGTTCCGCCTGATGAATGCCGACCAGCAGGCGCTGCTGATCGGCAACATCGTCGGCGCCCTGGGTACGGTGACCCGCGAGGTGCAGCTGCGGCAGATCGGTCACTTCCTCAAGGCCGATCCCGCCTATGGCGTGGGCGTGGCCAAGGGCCTGGGGATAGATCCCAGCGAAGTGGCCTGATCCAGGGGTAGAAAAGAGCCCGGCAGCCGCCGGGCTTTTTTTCGTCCGCGAAAAAAGTGCGGGAAAGGCTGTCTCGGACGCCGCTTGCGACGTCGCAGTGCTAAGGTTCGCATCAAGCGCGAAAACACGAGGCTCGCTCTCCCGTCATGACTGTGTTTGGAGTGTCTTTGCGCCAGCTCTGGGCGCACGAAAAGGCCAGCTATGGCGTTCGCGTCTTTGTCGCCCTGAGCGGCGCCATGGCGGTCTGCTGGTCGCTGGGCGATCTGCGCGCGCTGTCGCCGGTATTCCTCGGCATCATCGCCAGCGCCCTGGCGGAAACCGACGACAGCTGGCTGGGGCGACTCAAGTCGCTGGCGGTGACGCTGCTGTGCTTTACCGTGGCGGCCTTCGCGGTCGAGCTGCTGTTTCCCTATCCCTGGATCTTCGTGGTGGGCCTGGGCCTGGCCACCTTCAGCCTGACGATGCTGGGCGCCATCGGCGAGCGCTACGCCTCGGTGGCCCAGGCCACGGTGATCCTGTCGATCTATGCCATGATCGGGGTGGATCAGCGCCTCGGCGCCCAGGTGCCGCTATGGTACGAGCCGGCACACCTGCTGGCCGGGGCATTGTGGTACGGCCTGCTCTCGGTGCTCTGGTGCGCGCTCTTCGCCCACCAGCCGGTGCGACAGAATCTGTCCGCCCTCTATGGCGAACTGGGGACCCTGCTCAGGCTCAAGGCCGAGATGCTCGAGCCGGTGCGCGGGGTGGACCTGCACCGGCGTCGGGTGCTGCTGGCCCAGCAGAACGGCAAGGTGGTGCAGGCGCTGAACCAGGCCAAGGCGACCATCCTCAATCGCTTCGGCCGCTCGGGACGGCCCGGTGCGCGTTCGGGGCGCTATTTCCGCCTGTATTTCATGGCACAGGACATCCACGAGCGCGCCAGCTCTTCGCACTATCCCTACAGTGCCCTGACCGAGGCCTTCTTTCACAGCGACATCCTCTTTCGCTGCCAGCGCCTGCTCAAGTTGCAGGCCACGGCCTGCCTCAACATGGGCGAGGCGATCCGGCTCGGACAGCCTTTCGAATACGGCCAGCAGAGTCAGCAGGGACTGACCGATCTGCAGGCCTCGCTGGAGTATCTCAAGCAGCAGCAGAATCCGCGCTGGCGGGGCCTGCTGCGCTCCCTGGACCTGCTCGGGCACAACCTTTCGACCCTGGAGCGGCAATTCTCCGAGGCGGGCAACAGCGACTCGGGGGCGGCGGATCTGGATACCAGCCTGCTGGATCCGGCGGCACGCTCCCTGCGCGAGGTGTTCCAGCGTATCCGCCTGCAGCTGACCCCGACTTCGCTGCTGTTCCGCCATGGCCTGCGCATGGCGCTGGCGCTGATGGCCGGCTATGGCGTGCTGCACCTGATCCACCCGGTGAACGGCTACTGGATCCTCTTGACCACGGTGTTCGTCTGCCGGCCGCAGTATGGAGCGACCCGGGTGCGGCTGGTGCAGCGGATCGTGGGTACGGTGATCGGGCTGTTGCTGGGCAGCGCCCTGCTGGAGCTGTTCGGGCAGCCGGAGATCCAGCTCTTGCTGGCGCTGGTGGGCGGCCTGGTGTTCTTTATCACCCGAACGGATCGCTACACCGTCGCCACCGCGGCCATCACCCTCATGGTGCTGTTCTGCTTCAACCAGGTGGGCAACGGTTTCATGCTGATCTGGCCGCGGCTGCTGGATACCCTGCTGGGCTGCCTGATCGCGGTACTGGCGGTGTTCTTCGTCCTGCCGGACTGGCAGGGGCGGCGGCTGCACCAGGTGATGGCCAATACCCTGCGTACCAATGCGCTCTATCTGCGCCGACTGCACGAGCAGTACCGCACCGGCAAGCGTGACGATCTCGACTACCGGGTGGCGCGGCGCAACGCCCACAACGCCGATGCGACGCTGTCGGCCGCGCTGGCCAACATGCTGCGCGATCCCGGGCACTTCCGCCGTAACCTGGAAGCGGGCTTTCGCTATCTGGCGCTGTCCAACACCCTGCTGGGCTATTTGTCGGCCCTGGGCGCCCATCGCCGCCAGCTGGAGGCGGCCGAGCACGACGCCCTGGTGGAGCGCGCCGTGACCCGCATCGCCGAGGGTATGGAATCCATCGCGGCGGCGGTGGCGGAACGCCGCAGTCTGCCGCCGACCGCCGAGGAGGAGACCAGCCTGGCCGATGAGCTGGAGGCCGCGGCCGAGGACAACGACGACGGCTACCGGCTGGTGTGCACCCAGCTGGCGCTGATCTGCCGCCTGCTGCCCAATCTCAAGAGCGCCGCCAACCATACCCTGCGCGAACAAACCCGCGAGCAACCGGCCGCAGGTACCGCCGATGCTTGAGCAAGGTTGGCGCGACGCGCTATGTTGACCGATGTCCGTCGAGTCTTTCGACGCCTGTTTATGCTGGTTTGAAGGCTGTTCCAACACATGCGTATGCGTCTTCTAGTAGTGGGCGGGGAGAGCGCCCTGGGCAAGGCGCTACTCGCCGCCGGTGCCGAAGCGGGCATCGAATTCGTCGCCCCCGAGACTCCCACGGAGGGCTGGTACGCCGCCGGGCTGACCGAGGTCCTCGACCGGGTCCGACCAGGGGCGGTGATCAATCTCGCCTATTACCACGACTGGCTGCAGGCCGCGGACTTCGATCCGGCGCTGATGCAGCGCCAGGCGCTGGCCGTGCAACGCCTGGCCGGCCTCTGCCAGCACTATCAGATTCCGCTGATCCAGCCGTCCAGCTATCAGCTGTTCGATGGCTCGCGCGTGGCCGGCTATAGTGAAAAGGATCTTCCGCGGCCCCCCGGGGCACGGGGCGAGGCGCTCTGGCGGGTCGAGCAGCTGGTGCGGGCGCTGTGCCCGATGCACATCCTGCTGCGCCTGGGCTGGGTCCTGGATGACTCCCGTGACGGTCGCCTGGGGCGGTTGCTGCGGCAGCTGGGCACCGAGCAGGTGGTGCCGATGGCGGGCGACCGGCGCGGCAATCCGACCACCGTGGGCGATGCCGCCCGGGTGCTGCTGGCCGTGGTCAAGCAGCTCGACTGCGGCGCGCCGCTCTGGGGGACCTATCACTACGGCGCCCAGGAAGCGGTGTCGGAGTTGGGTCTGGCCGAGACCGTCGCCCAGCTCTGGCAGGAATTCGACCGGCCGGTGCGCTGCGAATGGCAGGAGGTGGCGCACCTCGAGCGTGCGGATGCCGCGGAAGAGCCACAACAGGGGGTGTTGATCAGTCGCAAGCTGCTCAACACCTTTGGTATCAAGGCGCGGCGCTGGCAGCAGGAGCTGCCGGCGCTGTTGCAGGGCTTTCGGCAGGACGAGGTAGGTTTCGATGAGTGATGCGCCCATTCTGATCACTGGCGGTGCCGGTTTCATCGGCTCTCACTTGGCCGACGCGCTGCTGGCGCGGGGCAGGCGGGTGCGGGTGCTGGACGACCTGAGCACCGGCAAGCGCGAGAATCTGCCGCTGGACGACGACCGCATCGAATTGCGGGTGGGAGACGTGGCCGATGTCGCGACCCTGGAAGCGGCGATGGCCGGCTGCGCGGCGGTGGTGCACCTGGCCGCGGTGGCCTCGGTGCAGGCGTCGGTGGAGGACCCGGTGGGCACCCACAGGGCCAACTTCATCGGCACCCTGAATCTGTGCGAGGCCATGCGCAAGGCCGGGATCAAGCGGGTGGTCTATGCCTCCAGCGCGGCGGTCTATGGCGCCAACGGCCAGGGGCAGGCCATCGACGAGGAGTTGCCCAAGGCGCCGCTGACGCCCTATGCGGCGGACAAGCTGGCGGGCGAATACTACTTCGACTTCTATCGTCGCGAGCACGGTCTGGAGCCGGCGATCTTCCGCTTCTTCAACATCTATGGTCCGCGTCAGGATCCGTCTTCGCCCTATTCGGGGGTGATCAGCATCTTCACCGAACGCGCCCGCCGGCAGACGCCGATCACGGTGTTCGGTGATGGCGAGCAGACCCGCGATTTCGTCTATGTCGCCGATCTGGTGGGCATCCTGGTGCAGGCGCTGGAAGCCCCCGAAGTGACGGCCGGGGCGGTGAACGTGGGGCGCGGCGAGACCATCAGCCTGAACGGCCTGCTGGCGGAGATCGGCCAGGTGCTGGGTGGCCTGCCGCCGGTAACCCATGGCGCGGCGCGGGCCGGGGACATCCGCCATTCGAAGGCGGACAACCGCCGCCTGCGCGAGCGCTTCGATTTCAGTCAGCCCACGAGCATGGGCACGGGGCTGGCAGCACTGCTGCGGGATTAGCGGCCGCGGCCAGGGGCACTCCCTGGCCGGTTGGGCGTCGACGCTGGAGCTGCCCAGCGCCAACCTGCGGGCGAGTGGCTTGCGCTGGCCTAGAAGCGATAGCCCAGGCCGACCATGTAGACCCAGGGATCCACGTCCAGATCGACCTTGGCGCGGGCGCCGAGGGCGGTGTTGTCGACATGGGCGGTGGTGGCGATGTCGATATAGCGGATCTGGGCGTTGAGCATCACCCGGTCGGTGAGCATGAGATCGGCGCCGACCTGGGCGGACCAGCCCCAGGAGTTGTCGGCGCGGAAGTTGTCGAAGCCGGCCGCGCTGGCGCCGCTGCCGACGTGCTCGTCGTAGATCCAGGTGTAGTTGAGGCCGGCGCCGACATAGGGCTGGAACGTCGCCTTAGCGTCCAGCGGGTAGTAGACCAGGCTCAGGGTCGGCGGCAGGTGCTTGAGGCTGCCGAGCTTGCCGTTGGCGGCGTCCAGCCCGGTGCCCTTGATATTGACCTGGTGCTCGAAGGGCGTGGCCGCCAGCAATTCGAGGCCCAGGTGGTCGGTGAGCATGTAGGCGACGTTCAGCCCCAGCTGGGTGTCGCTGTCCATGGTCGCCTTGCCGCCCAGATTGGCGCCGCTCAGGGCGCCTCTGTCGATCTTGACGTCGGAGCTGCGCTCGTGGGGATCCACGGTGATGGCGCCGGCGCGCAGGATGATGTCGCCGGCCTGGTGGGCCTGGGCGAAGGGCGCGGCCAGGGCAAGGGCGAGCAGGCTGAGACGGAAGAGGGGACGCATGGCGAGGGCTCCGAAGGCATTGAAAAAGGGCTGGGAGCAGCCTAGCGAAGCTGAAACGGCGGACTCTTGATCTCGCTCAAGGGTGGGGCGGATCGCCTTAGGAACCGTCGCCCTTGAGAATGTAGGGCTGGATGCGTTGGGCCTGCAGCCAATAGCCGGCGACGGCCACCTCGCTGCGCTGGCTGCCCACGCCCAGGCGGCCTTCCACCCAGTAGGGCAGGTGCAGTTTGGACAGCCAGAGGTCGTGGCTGCCTTTCACGTAGACGATCTGGTTGCCCGGCGGCGGCGGTACGTGGATGCAGGCGCCGTAATAGGGGACCAGCAGGAATTCGGTGACCTCGCCCTCGTCGGTGACCATCAGCGGCACCACGTAACCGGGCAGGCGCACCTCCTGGCCATCCAGGGCGGCCACCGTGGGGGCGTCCGGCCAGGGCTGGCTGGCGGCCGGGCCGTCTTCGCCGAGGCCGTGGTCGACGCTGCCGGGATTGAAGCGCGGCGCATCGGCCGGCACCAGTTCGCGCCAGGCGAGTTGGCGGGGTTCGGCCTGGGCCCAGGGCAGCCAGCAGAGCAACAGCAGGAGCGCCAGGCGCATGGTGGGGCCTCGTCTAGAGTCGCACGGACAACCCGTCCGTGAGGGCCTGGCGACAGCCGCGCCAGGCCGGGATGCAGCCGAGCACCAGGGCCGCGAGCAGGATGCCGCCGAGCAGTTGCCCATCGTAGAGCGAGGGCCAGTCCAGCGGCAATGCCAGGCCGTATTCCGCCAGCAGCCAGGGCCGGCCCAGGGCGATGGCGCCATAGAGCAGCGCCAGCCCGGCGAGACAGCCGGCCAGGGTGAGGGTCAGGGCCTCTGCCAGCAACAGGCCGAACAGGTGGCGCGGCTGGGCGCCCACCGAGCGCAGGATGGCCATTTCCCGGCGTCTTTCGTTGAGGCTGGCGAGCAGGGCGGTGAGCATGCCCACCAGCCCGGTGAGCACCACGCACAGCGACATCACCAGCAGCGCCTGTTCCGCCGTGCCGAGCAGGCCCCAGAGCTCCTGCAGGGCCACGCCGGGCAGGATGGCCAGCAGCGGCTCGCCACGGTACTCGTTGACCGCGCGCTGTACGGCAAAGGTGGCCACCCGACTCTTGAGGCCGACCAGGGCGGCGGTCAGGTCCTGGGGCGTGAGATCGCGCCGGCGCACCTCGGCGTCGCTCAGCGAAGGCCCGGGCAGGCCGCCGCGCCAGTCCAGGTGCAGGGCGGTCATGCCGCTCAGCGGGATGTGCAGGGTGCGATCGACCGGGGTGCCGGTGGGGGCGAGGATGCCGACCACGGTGAAGGGGTGGTCGCTGTGCTCGGTCAGACTGATGGTGGCGACGCCATGGGCCAGCACCACCTTGTCGCCCAGCCGATAGTGCAGCGCCTTGGCTACCTCTGCGCCCAGCACCACCTCGAAGACGTCGGCGAAGGGCCGGCCCTGGGCCAGCCGCAGCGGCTGGTTGCGCCCGTAGTGGTAGTGGGTGAAGTAGTTGCCGTCGGTACCCAGCACTCGGTAGCCGCGGTGGGAATCGCCCAGGGACAGCGGGATGGTCCAGGCGACGCGGGGATCGGCGGCGAGCTTCTCGTAGCTCTCCCAGCGGATGTTGTTGGTGGCGTTGCCGATGCGGAACACCGAGTAGAGCAGCAGGTTGACCGCGCCGGAACGCGCGCCCACCACCAGGTCGGTACCGGCGATGGTGCTGGCGAAACTGGCCTTGGCCTCGGTGCGCAGGCGTTCGACACCCAGCAGCAGGGCCACCGAGACGGCGATGGTGAAGACGGTGAGCAGGGCGGTGGCGCGGCGATTGCGCAGGCTGGCCCAGGCCAGTTGCAGGAGCGGCATCCTAGGTCTCCGGCCGGGCGGCGTTGAGCTGGGCCAGGGTTAGGTGGCGGTCGAAGCGACTGGCCAGACTGCGGTCGTGGCTGACGAACAGCAGGCCGGCACCGGCGGCGGCGCACTCGGCGAACAGCAGTTGCAGGAAGGCATCGCGGCGGTCGCTGTCCAGCGCCGAGGTGGGTTCGTCAGCGATCACCAGTTCCGGCTGGCCGATCAGGGCGCGGGCGGCGGCGACGCGCTGCTGCTGGCCGATGGAGAGTTCGCGGGCCGGACGGCGGGGCAGCGCGGGATCGCTCAGCCCCAGGGCGCGGAGCAGGGTCAGGGCCGCGCCCTGGGGATCGCCATGCCGCGCCGAAGCACGCTCGCGGCGCAGCGCCGAGAACTGGCAGGGCAACAGGACGTTGTCCAAGACCGAGAGAAAGGGCAGCAGATTGAATTGCTGGAAGAGAAAGCCGGTGTGGTCGACGCGAAAACGGTCGCGCCGGGCGGTGGCGAGGGCGCCCAGGTCCTGACCGAGCAGGCGCACCTGGCCGCGACTGGGACGCTGCACGCCGCCGAGCAGGCCGAGCAGGGTGGTCTTGCCGCTGCCGGAAGGGCCTTCAAGAAACAGCGCCTCGCCGGGCGCCAGCTGGAAGTGCCGGATGTGCAGGCATTCCGCCTGGCCGGGCCAGGCGAAGCCGAGGTCCTGGATCTCGACCAGGGGGGCAGAGGTCACGACCGTCCTACCACTTGAGCTGCGGTTGCCGGGCGGTCAGTTCGGCGCCCTGCTGGCCGCTGGCGACGATGGCCTGGACCTCGACGCTGTGACTGTTGGGGAAACGGGCGAACCAGCCGGAGAGATCCAGGCTGGCGAGCGCGCCCGGCTTGCTGCAGTTGAAGCTCATGCTGGCCTCCACGTCGAGATGGCCGCTGGCGCTGGAATCCTTGGCAAACAGCGGGCTGATGGCGCTGGCTTCGGTCAGGCGGCAATCGGCGGCGGCGGGCAGCTTCACCAGGGCCTGGGGATTTTCCAGACTCTGGCGCAGGGCGGCGACGGCGTCTTCTTCCTGTCGATTGCGCGGGGCATGCTCGAAGCCCAGCAGATCAGCCGCCGGACTGCGCCACTGGAGTTCCAGGCCGCTGTCGGTCTGGGCCACGTCGAGGTGGGATTCGCCGTGCACATGGGCGCCCAGGGCGCCGTGCTCGTGTTCGTCATGGTCGTCATCGGTACCATGAGCAAAGGCCGGTTGGGCGAGCACGGCGGCAAGACAGAGGGTCAGCAGGGGCAGGCGCATGGTGGACTTCCAAAGGGTGGAGAGGCGCTATGTTATGTTGTTGCATTTATGCGCTGCAACCTCGGTTTGGCGTGGGCCGATGGCTGTGGGAGCATGGGCCTCTGCACGACGAGGAGAACACCATGGTACGCATTCGCGGAACCATCGGCAGCCAGCCCGTGGATCTCACGGTGGAACTGGAGGAGGCCGACTGGCAACGCCTGGCCGCCGCCCTGCGGCCGACCGAGGCGTCCCTGCCTGCCGCGGCCGTGAGCGCCGCACCCAGCGGACCCAAGTCGGGTGGCGACATGCTCTGGGATCAGGTGGTGAAGCTGCTCAGCTCCGCCGGGCGGCTCAGCGGGCCGGACATCCTCGTGGCGCTGGAAAAGCTCACCGGCAATCTGGGCGTGGCCAAGCAGCTGCTGGTGCGGCTGAGGCACAGTCCCCAGGTGCGCATGGAGCGGGTGGGGGAGGCGCAGTTCTATATCTGGCAGGGGTGAGGCTGGAGCGGGGGAGTGGAAAACGCTGCGCGGTTTTCCACGCTACCGAATGTCCACTGCGCTGGGAGGGCGCCCGCAGTGGATAAGGCTGCGTCCGAGGCGACGCAGCCATGGTTGACCGGCGCTTAGTACAGCGCCTGGTACAGGCGGCGGCGATAGGTGGCGACCAGCGGATGGTCGTTGCCCAGCAGATCGAAGACCTGCACCAGGGTCTTGCGTGGCAGGTCGTCGCCGTAGCCGCGATTGCGGCGGAACAGATCCAGCAGGCCATCCAGTGCCGGTTCGTATTGCTGGCGGGCCAGTTGCTGCACGGCCAGTTGGTAGGCGGCCTCGTCGTCGCCGGCATCGCGAGCCAGGCGGCTCTTGAGGTCGGCGACCTCGGGCAGGCTGGCGGCCTGGCGCAGGAAGGTCAGCTGGGCACGGGCACCAGCCAGGGCCTGCTTGTGTTCGTCACCCTTGACCGCGTCCAGCACGGCCTGGGCATCGTCCAGTTCATTGCGCTCGGCCAGGCAGCGGGCATAGAGGATCAGCGCCAGGGCGTCGCTGTTGTCTTCTTCCAGCACGGCCTTGAGCAGCGCCTCGGCTTCGGCGAAACGACCCTCGGCGAACAAGGCCTGGGCCGCGTCCAGCGGATCTTCCTCGGCCGGCGGCAGGGCCTGGACATGGGGTTCGAGCAGGGCGCGGATGGCCGATTCCGGCTGGGCGCCGGCGAAGCCGTCGACCGGCTGGCCATCCTTGAACAGCACCACGGTGGGCAGGCTGCGGATGCCGAATCTCATCACCAGTTCCTGCTCGATGTCGCAGTTGACCTTGGCCAGGTGCAGGGCGCCGCCATAGGACTCGGTGATCTTGGCCAGCAGCGGCATCAGCACCTTGCAGGGCGCGCACCACTCGGCCCAGAAGTCCACCAGCACCGGGGTGCTGAAGGAGGCATCGATGACCTGTTGCTGGAAGGTGTCGAGGGTGGCGTCGAAAATGTAGGGGACCTGGCTCATGGCGGACTCGGCAGACGAAAGTTGCACTATAGGTGGGGGCGCCGGGCTTGGAAACAAGGCGGGCCGGCTCAGCCCCGATAGAGCGCCACGCGGCGGAATTCGTCCGGCTCGGCCAGATCCGGCAGGGTGCAGGCCTGGAGCATGGCGACGCGGGTGAAGCCGGGGTGGGCGAGGTCGCGTACCCGCGAATCGGCCAGCAGGATCCGCTCGGCGCGCGCCTGCAGGAGGTCCAGCAAGGGCAGATTGGCACGGTCGTAGAGGACGTCGGCGGCCAGGATGAGATCGAAGCGCTCGGTGCTGGCAGAGAAATCGTCCAGCGTCTCGATCTGCACGGCGTTGGCCTGGGCATTGGCGCGACAGGCCGCCAGGGCCAGGGGATCGAGGTCGCAGCAGACCACCCGCGCCGCGCCGGCCCGGGCGGCGGCGAGTCCGGCGATGCCCGAGCCGCTGCCGAAATCCAGGACCTGGCGCCCGGCAACGTGCTCGGGATGGGCGACGATCCAGCGTGCCAGGGCCAGGCCACTGGCCCAGCAGAAGGCCCAGTAGGGTGGTGCCTCCAACAGGCGCTGGGTTTCCGCGGGGGAAAAGGCCCGCGCCATGTTGGCCGGATCGATCAACCACAGCGACAGGTCGCTGTCGGGCAACGCCTGCAGACAGAGACGGGCGTCGCCGAGCAGAGCCGTCAGGGCGGCGACGAGGTCGGCCGGGGGCGTCACGGGGTCTGGTTCAGCACCAGTTCGCCGAGATTCTGCGTGGTCGGTCCGCCGACATTCACCGGCGGCAGATAGCTGGCCAGCTGACCGGCCTGGATCAGGCGCGCGTGGAATTCCACCTTGAGATCCGGGCGGGTGGGAAAGATCTCGGGATTGAAGGGCAGGCGGAAGGCCAGGGGCGCGCCCTTGCCGGTCACCGTCTCGCTGGCCAGCAGGCGCTGCGGCAGGCCCTTGGCATTGACCGCCAGCAGGGCGATCTCCACCTGGGCGCCGGCCGGGACCAGGCCCTGGGCATTGCGCAGCACCCCGGAGATCTCGCGCAGATTGGCCGGGGTGGGAGCGCCGGCCACCGGGACCGGCTCGTCGGCCGGGGTGGTGGGCTGCGGCGGCGTGGTTTCGGGTGGGCTGGAGCAGGCCACGAGCAGACCGGTGAGCAGCAGGGGCAGGAGGACGCGTGGGGTCATGGCGGGATCCGGAGGTCGCCGCCGGCGAGGGCGGCACGGGAGGCTGGAGAGGGGTCGTCGAACACAGTGCGCTCTTATAGCCCGGCGGCTCCTGGCTGTCGATTCGTCTGGTACCCGGAGGTTCCCGCCAGGGGGTGATCGGGTACCATGAGGGCTTTCCCTTCCGGCGGTTGACTCCCCATGCATTGTCCCTTCTGCGGCGCCCACGACACCAAGGTCACGGATTCCCGGCTGGTTGCGGCCGGCGAGCAGGTGCGCCGGCGGCGTGAGTGCCTGGCCTGCCAGGAACGCTTCACCACCTTCGAGACCGCCGAGCTGGTGCTGCCACGGCTGATCAAGCAGGACGGCACCCGCCAGCCCTTCGACGAGGACAAGTTGCGCGCCGGCATGCAGCGCGCCCTGGAGAAGCGCCCGGTCAGCGTCGAGCGCTTGGAAGAGGCCATCGCCCTGATCAAGCACCGGCTGCGCGCCACCGGCGAGCGGGAGATCCGTTCGCGGGTGGTGGGTGAACTGGTGATGGACGAACTGCGCAAGCTGGATCAGGTGGCCTACATCCGCTTCGCCTCGGTCTATCGGCAATTCCAGGACCTGGCCGAGTTCCGCGACGAAATCGAGCGGCTGGCCCAGGACCCGGGCAAGCAACCGGTATGAGCGACACGGACGCGGTGAACGACGAATTCTGGATGGCCCGCGCCCTGGCGCTGGCCGCCTGCGGCCGCTACAGCACGGCGCCCAATCCGCGGGTGGGCTGCGTGATCGTCCGTGACGGCCAGGTGGTGGGCGAGGGCTGGCATCGCCAGGCCGGCGGTCCCCATGCCGAGGTGCATGCGCTGCGCCAGGCAGGCGAGGCCGCGCGTGGCGCCACCGCCTATGTGACCCTGGAACCCTGCAGCCACCATGGCCGCACCCCGCCTTGCGCGGATGCCCTGGTGGCCGCCGGGGTGGCCGAGGTGGTGGCGGCCATGACCGATCCCAATCCGCTGGTGGCCGGTCGCGGCCTGGCGCGCCTCGCCGCCGCCGGCATCGCTACCCGCGCCGGGGTGCTGGAAGCCGAGGCGCGGGCGCTCAATGCCGGTTTCATCCAGCGCATGCTGACCGGGCGGCCCTTCGTGCGGGTCAAGCTGGCACTGAGCCTGGATGGCCGCACCGCCATGGCCAACGGCGAAAGCCAGTGGATCACCGGGCCGGCGGCGCGCCAGAGCGTGCAGCGACTGCGTGCTGAGGCGGGGGTGGTGATCACCGGCGCCGACACCGTGCTGGCCGATGGCGCGCGCCTGACCGTGCGCCCGAGCGAATTGGGCCTGAGTGGCCCAGAACTGGAGCTGGCCACCCTGCGCACGCCGCAGCGGCTGCTGGTGGACGGTCGTGGCCGGGTACCGCTGGACGCCCCCTTTTTCCAGGCCGGCACGGCGCGGGTCGTCGGTATGGCCGGCGAGGCGCCGGCCTATGCGGCGGCCGGGCACGACTACCTGGCGCTGCCCGGCGCCCAGGGCCAGGTCGATCTGGCGGCGCTGCTGACCCGCCTGGGCCGCGAGCAGGTCAACGATGTGCTGGTGGAAGCCGGACCGCGTCTGGCCGGTGCCTTCGCCCAGGCCGGACTGGTCGATGAATATCACCTGTTCCTGGCGCCCAAGTTCCTCGGTTCCAGCGCCCGGCCGTTGCTGGAATGGCCGCTGGAGCACCTGGCCCAGGCGCCGCAGCTGGAAATCCTCAGTGCCACGCCGGTGGGCGCGGACCTGCACCTGATCGCCCGACCGGCCCGGGACACCTGACGCCCCTGGCCCCGCGGCGGCGAACTGTGTTACAAAACCTGCGCTGCCTGCGGGCGGCGAGTTCTCAGGGCGGGGTGCAATTCCCCACCGGCGGTAACGCCCGATCAGTCGGGACGAGCCCGCGAGCGCTCTCTCGTCCTCTGCGGCGGGGGAGGTCAGCAGACCCGGTTGGATTCCGGGGCCGACGGTCATAGTCCGGATGAGAGAGAACGGGATAGCCTCGCCTGGCAGGGGTGCGAGCCCCTCGTCCGTCTGATTTCCCTTCTGTCCGTGCGCCCTGTTTTTTCACCGAAACAGGAGTTCGTCGATGTCTAGCTGCACCGCCTTTCCGGCTCTACCTCTCGGAGGCCTGAGCTGATGTTTACCGGAATCATCGAAGCCCTCGGCGAGATCCGCGCCCTCACGCCCAAGGGCGGCGACGTGCGCCTCTATGTCGCCACCGGCAAGCTCGACCTTGCCGACGTCAAGCTCGGCGACAGCATCGCCGTCAATGGCGTCTGCCTCACCGCCGTGGAATTGCCCGGCGACGGCTTCTGGGCCGACGTCAGTCGCGAGACCCTGAGCCTCACCAGCCTGGGCGGTCTCAAGCCCGGCAGCCGGGTCAACCTGGAAAAGGCGCTGATGCCCACCAGTCGCCTTGGCGGCCACCTGGTCAGCGGCCACGTGGACGGACTCGGCGAAGTGGTCTCCCGCGCCGATAACGCCCGCGCCGTGCAGTTCCGCCTGCGCGCCCCGGCCGAGCTGGCCCGCTACATCGCGCTCAAGGGCTCGATCACCGTGGACGGCGTCAGCCTCACGGTGAACGCCGTGGACGGCGCCGAATTCGAGCTGACCATCGTCCCCCATACCCTCGGCGAGACCATCATGGCCGACTACCGGCCCGGACGCCGGGTGAACCTGGAGGTGGACCTGCTGGCCCGCTACCTGGAGCGCCTGCTGCTGGGCGACAAGGCCGCCGAGTCCAGCAAGGGCGGCGTCACCGAACACTTTCTCGCCGAACACGGCTATCTGCAGCGCTAAGGACGACACCGTGGCACTTTCCAGCATCGAAGACATCATCCAGGACATCCGCGCGGGCAAGATGGTCATCCTCATGGACGACGAGGACCGCGAGAACGAAGGCGACATCATCATCGCCTCCGAATGCGTCACCGCCGAACACATCAACTTCATGGCCCGCCATGCCCGCGGCCTGATCTGCATGCCCATGAGCAAGGGCCTCTGCGAACGCCTCAACCTGCCGATGATGGCCAGCCGCAACGCCTCTGGCTTCGGCACCAAGTTCACCGTGTCCATCGAGGCCGCCGAAGGCATCAGCACCGGCATCTCCGCCGCCGACCGCGCGCGCACCGTGCAGGCCGCCATCGCCAAGGACGCCAAGGCCGGCGATGTGGTCAGCCCCGGCCACATGTTTCCGCTGATGGCCCAGCCCGGCGGCGTGCTGGCGCGTGCCGGCCACACCGAAGCCGCCTGCGACCTGGCGCGCATGGCCGGTTTCGCCGAGAGCGGGGTGATCTGCGAGGTGATGAACGACGACGGCACCATGGCCCGGCGCGACGAACTCGAAGCCTTCGCCGAGCAGCACGGCCTCAAGGTCGGCACCATCGCCGATCTGATCCACTACCGTCTGCTCCACGAGCACACCGTCAAGCGTATCGACGAGCAGCAGCTGGAGACCGAACTCGGTCCGTTCAAGCTGGTGACCTACCGCGACGAGGTGGAGGGCGACGTCCACCTGGCGCTGATCCGTGGCGACCTGGCCGGCCAGGAGCTGCCGCTGGTGCGGGTGCACAACATGGATCCGCTGCGCGACCTCCTGCAGGTGCACCAGCCAGGTCGCTGGAGTCTGCGCAGTGCCATGGAGCGCGTGGCCCGCGAAGGCACCGGCGTGGTGCTGCTGCTCGGTCACTCGATCGAGGGCGACGACCTGCTGGCGCACCTGCGCGAGCCGCTGCCGGTGCCCAAGGCGCTGTCCACCTACAGCACCGTCGGGGCCGGTTCGCAGATCCTCCGCGACCTGGGCATTCGTCAGATGCGTCTGCTCAGCTCGCCGATGAAGTTCAATGCCATATCCGGCTTCGACCTGGAAGTAGTAGACTATCTGCCTCCTGAAGAATGACCCTTCCGCCTGGCGCGCCCCGCCCGGGTGGCATGGCGCGCTTCACCTGGATTTCCACGGACGGCCTGGCACTGCCGGCCGTCCGGCTCTTTGACAACTGGACCCGCACATGAACATCAAGACCTTTGAAGGCACCTTCATCGCTCCTCAGGGCCGTTTCGCCCTGGTGGTCGGTCGCTTCAACAGCTTCGTCGTCGAAAGCCTGCTGCAGGGCGCCATCGACGCCCTGGTGCGTCACGGCATCAAGCCGGACGACCTGACCATCATCCGCGTCCCCGGCGCCTTCGAGATCCCGCTGGCGGTGCAGAAGATCGCCCAGCGCGACGAATTCGACGCCATCATCGCCCTCGGCGCGGTGATCCGTGGCGGCACCCCCCACTTCGAATACGTGGCCGGCGAGTGCACCAAGGGTCTGGCCCAGGTCTCCATGGAATTCGGCGTGCCGGTGTCCTTTGGCGTCCTGACCGTCGATTCCATCGAGCAGGCCATCGAGCGCTCCGGCACCAAGGCCGGTAACAAGGGCGCCGAAGCCGCCCTGTCCGCTCTGGAAATGGTCAGCCTGCTGGCGCAGCTGGAGGCCAAGTGAGCGGCGATCTGACTCCGCCCGCGGCCGGCAGGCCCGCGGGCAAGAAGGCCCCCACCGGCAAACTGGCTGCCCGCCGCGAAGCGCGCAGCCTGTCGGTCCAGGCCCTGTACCAGTGGCACATGGCGGGCCAGGCGATCAACGAGATCGAGGCGCAGTTTCGCGTCGACAACGATTTCGCCAAGGTCGACGGCGCCTATTTCCATGAAATCCTCCACGGCGTCCCGGCCAACAAGGGCGAGATCGACGGTCTGATCCTGCCCTGCCTGGACCGTGCCATGGACGAGGTCGACCCGGTCGAGCTGGCCGTGCTGCGACTGTCCTGCTACGAACTGCTCAAGCGCATCGACGTGCCCTATCGCGTGGTGATCAACGAGGGCATCGAGCTGGCCAAGATCTTCGGCGCCACCGACGGCCACAAGTTCGTCAACGGCGTGCTGGACAAGCTGGCGCCCAAGCTGCGCAGCGCCGAGTTGCGCGGCAAGCGCTGATCGCCCGCGGGCATGGGTGAATTCGAACTCATCCGTCGCTATTTCGCCGCGGCGCCTTGCGCCCGTGGCGGACCCGGCGTTGCACTGGGCATCGGTGACGACTGCGCGCTGCTGGCACCCGCCCCGGGTGAACAGCTGGCGGTCTCCACCGATACCCTGACCGCCGGGGTGCATTTCCCCGATCCCTGCCCGGATGCCCATGGCCTCGGCCAGCGCGCCCTGGCGGTGAGCGCCAGCGACCTCGCCGCCATGGGCGCCACGCCGCTGGGCTTCACCCTGGCGCTGACCCTGCCGAGCATCGAGCCCGCCTGGCTGGAAGGCCTGGCGGCAGGCCTTGCGCAGATGGCCGAGCAGTGCGAGCTGCGCCTGGTCGGTGGTGACACCACCCGCGGTCCGCTGTCCCTCACCCTCACGGTCTTCGGTCAGGTACCGGCCGGTCAGGCGCTCTTGCGCAGCGGCGCCCGCCCGGGTGATCTGCTGTGCCTGGGCGGTGCGCCGGGCGAGGCCGGCGGGGCCTTGCCCTTCGTCCTCGGTCAGCGTGCCGCGGAGGGTGCCGCCAGTTGGCACCTGCTGGCACGCTACTGGGCACCCCAGCCGCAATTCGACCTCGGCCTCTGGCTGCGGGGTCGGGCGACGGCGGCCCAGGACGTCTCCGATGGCCTGGTGGCCGATTGCGGCCATATCGCCGCGGCCTCCGGCGTCCGCCTGGTCGTGGAGACGGCGCGGCTGCCGGTGAGTCCGGCGCTGGCCGAACTCTTTCCCGCCGACGAGGTGCTGCGCCTGGCCCTCGGCGCAGGCGACGACTATCTGCTGGTCTTCACCCTGCCGCCGGGCCAGGCGCCGGCCCTGGCCGCCGCCTGGCCCCAGGCGCAGGTGATCGGGCGAGTCGAGGCGGGCAGTGGCGTTGTCGTCCTCGCTGCCGACGGTCAGCCCATGATCCCGGCGCAGGCCGGCTTCCAACATTTCTAGCGCCCCGCGCGGAGTCCTCTCTTGAGTGAACAGCAAGCCCCCGCCCAGCCGGTCCCTCCGTCGGTCTGGCGCGATCCCTGGCACTTCCTGGCCTTCGGCCTGGGTTCCGGCACCCTGCCCAAGGCGCCCGGGACCTGGGGTTCGCTGATCGCCTTGCCCTTCCTGCCGCTCTGGCAGCTGCTCGGCGGCTGGAGCTATCCGCTGCTGCTGGTGCTGCTGACCGTCTTCGGCTGCTGGTTGTGCGGCAAGGTCGCCCGCGAGCTGGGCGTGCACGATCACGAGGGCATCGTCTGGGACGAGATGGTCGGCATCTGGATCACCTTCTGGCTGGCGCCGCCGGGCCTGATCTGGCTGCTGGTGGGTTTCGTCGCCTTCCGCGTGCTGGACATCTGCAAGCCCTGGCCAATCCGCTGGCTGGATGTCAATGTCCGCGGCGGCGTCGGCATCATGGTCGACGATGTACTGGCCGGCATCCTCGCCTGGCTGGTGGTTCAGGGATTACACATCGGTTGGGGTCATCTCGTCGGCTGACGAGACGCAGGCCCAAGGAGCAGGGCAGTGAAAAGACTGGGCGCGTACGGCCTCCTGTTGGCCGTCGGTTCGCTCGCCTGGGCGCAACCCCAGGTCAGGGTCGTGGGGTTGTTCAACGGCGCGGCGGTGGTCAACGTCAATGGCCAGCGCAAGTTGCTGCGGGTCGGCCAGCGCCTGGACGACGTCGAGGTGGTCAGCGCGGATCCCCAGCAGGCGGTGCTGCGCATCGACGGCCGGACCCAGGCCTTTACCCTCGACCGCGAATACAGCGATGGCTACAGCGCCCCGCAGCGCCGCGAATTCAGCGTGCCGCGCAGCAACAACGGCCATTACCAGGTCACCGCCAACGTCAATGGCCGTCCGGTGTCGCTGCTGGTGGACACCGGCGCCACCAGCGTCGCCCTGAGTGGCGCCCAGGCCGATCAGCTGGGCATCAGCTATCGCGACGGCACCCCGGGCTGGGTGGAGACCGCCAGCGGCCATGCCCGCGCCTGGCGCACCACGCTCAAGCAGGTGCGCCTGGGCGATGTCGAGGTGGTCGGGGTGGACGCCATGGTCCTGGAAGGCAACTATCCCAGCCAGGGCCTGCTGGGCATGAGTTTCCTCAACCGCGTGGGCTGGCGCGAGGCCCAGGGCATCTTCTACGTCCAGGCACGCTGATAGATCATCGGGTATCGACGTCATAACCCCTGGCGATGACGCCGGAGCCGGGGAAAAGGTTACAATGTACGTCTTTCCCCGCCAGGAGCCCGCAGGTGTCCGTCGTCTTTGTCGCCGCCTCCCAACTGCCCACCCCCTTTGGCCTGTTCACCATGCACGGTTTCCTCGACGAAACCGATGGCAAGGAACACGTCGCCCTGACCTTCGGTGACGTGGCCGATGGCGAGCCGGTCCTGGGACGGCTGCATTCCGAGTGCCTGACCGGCGATGCGCTGTTCAGCCTGAGATGCGACTGCGGTTTCCAGCTGGAAGCGGCGCTGCGCGCCATCGCCGAGGCCGGGCGTGGCGTGCTGCTCTATCTGCGCCAGGAAGGACGCGGCATCGGTCTGCTCAACAAGATCCGCGCCTACGAGCTGCAGGATGCCGGTGCTGATACCGTGGAAGCCAACGAGCGCCTGGGCTTCGGTGCCGACCAGCGCACCTACGCCCTATGCAAGCCGATGCTCGACCACCTCGGCATCATCTCGCTGCGGCTGATGACCAACAATCCGCGCAAGGTGAAGGCGCTCGAGGTCCTGGGCATCCCGGTCGCCGAGCGGGTGCCGCTGCAGGAAGGCCTCAATCCGCACAACCGCCGCTATCTGCTGACCAAGGCCGGCAAGCTCGGCCACATGCTCGGCAATCTGCATCAGAACGAAGAGACCGCCGATCCGGCCTCCTGATCAGCCGGCTGCGCGCGCCGGTTCCAGGCGCTGCGCGGCTTCCTGCAATTCCAGTACCTGTTGATCCACGTTGCGACTGGCGCCCAGGGTGGTCTGGGCCAGCTCGGCGCTGCGCCGTGCCTGGTCCTGGGCCGCCTGGCTGCGTAGCTGCAGCTGGTTGCCGCTGGTATCCAGGGCCTCCAGGGTGTGGCCGATGTGGGTCAGGTGCTCCTGCAGCGCGCCGACATCGCGATCGATGGCGCCCAAGGCCTCCTGGGCCTGGTCCGAACGACTGCGCGAGGTCTGGGCGTCCGCCTTGCAGCGCTGCATGGCGGCCACCGCCTGTTCCGACAGCAGGCGGATCTGGTCGAGGATGCTGGCGATCTCGCGGGTGGAATCCGCCGAATGATTGGCCAGGCGCCGTACCTCGTCGGCGACCACGGCGAAGCCGCGTCCCTGATCGCCGGCGCGGGCCGCTTCTATGGCGGCGTTGAGCGCCAGCAGGTTGGTCTGTTCGGCGATGCCGCGGATGGTGTCGGTAACATGGCGCACCGCGTGAGTCTGCTCGTTGAGCGCGCTGATGGTGCCGGCCGAGGTGCCGATGGTGCCATCGAGGATTTCCAGATCGCGGGCCACCTGGCCGACCAGCAGATTGCCGTGGTCGCTGCCGTTGCGTGCCCGGGTCGAGAGGCCACTGCTGTCGCGCACATGGGCGGCCATCTCCTGGCTGCCCTGCAGCATCGTCTGCATGGCCTGGGTGTTGGCCTCGGCCGCCTGCCATTGCTGTTCGGCTTCCTGGCTGGCGTGCTGGGCCCCGCGCTGCAGACTGGCGGCATCGGCGCTGAGGGCGCGGGTGACCTGCTTGACGGTCTGCAGCGAGGTGTCGAGGCGATCGACGAAGCTGTTGATCCAGACCGCCAGCTCGCCGGTCTCGTCGGCGCGAAAGCCCTGGCGATCCAGGCGCTGGTCGAGACTAGCGCCGCATTCGGCGATGTCGAGGAAGAAGTCGCCCAGGCGTTGCAGACGGCGGGTACAGGGCCTGACCACCAAGCCGGCGTACAGGACCAGCGCCAGGGCGGCGCTGCCCAGGGCGAAGGCCCCTTGCCAGGCCGGTTGCCAGAGACTCAGGGCGGCTTGCAGGCCCCAGGCGCCCGCGCCCAGCAGCAGGGCGCCGAGCAGCAGGTGCTGGGTCAGGCTGCCGCCACGATAGGCTTCTTCCAGATCCGCTTCGCAGAGCAGGCCCCAGGTATCCGGCGAACCGGGCAATTGCAGGGTAAGGCCGGCGCCGATCACCGGGACGTGGCGGTAATCGGAATAGCCTGGATAGGCGACGAACAGATTGCGCCCCTTGCGAATGGTCTCGCGCACCCCAGGGTGCAATTCCTTGGTCGCCGGGGCGGTGAATTTCAGCTCGAACTCGGTGTGCTCGCGGATCCGTACCGTCCCGAAGGGGGTGGCGACCCCTTGCTTGAGGTTATCGCCGGCGGTGAAGGTGGCGTCTTCGAAGCGCGAGCGCGACAGCGCGGTGCCGGGCGCTATGCTGGGGTCGGCGACCGCCTTGACCATGAACAGGTAGTTGTCGCCGGAATCCGGAAAGACATGCCCAGCCTCGCGCTGAATGAGATCGCTGAGAACATCGTTGGGCAGGCGCAGACAGAGACAGCCCAGCGGCTTGCCGGCTTGGCGCAGCGGCTGGTGGAACAGCAGGGTGACGGCATCGTGGAAGGCCGAGGTGGTCGGGCCCAGGGCAAGGGTGACCGGATCGCGATAGGGGCCTTGCAGAAAGGGCGCCTGCAGACCGCGGGCGAGGGCCGCGGCGTCGTGCCGCTGCCCCTGGCGCTGACGTGCGGTGGAGGCGAGGACCAGGCCCTGGGTATCCACCACGAAGAGTTCGGAGGCCGCGCTCAGGTGCAGCAGGGCGTCGTCCAGGATTTGGGGATCCAGCGCGGGCCAGCCGGTCTCCACCGCCGCGGCGATCCGTTCCAGTTGCTGCCAGTGTCTCTGGGTCCAGGTCAGCAGCAGATCACGACGGGTGCCGGCCAGGCCGGCAAAGGTCTTTTCCAGGCGTGCCTGTCGACCTCCGTTGCGCAGGCAGGCCCAGCCACGGGCAATCTTTCCATTGCGCCCCAGCCAGGGCAGCCAGCGGCGCTCGGGGCCGCTCAGATCCATGTCACTCATAACACCCATCCTTGTCGCCACGCTGATTGCAGTCAGCAGCCAGCATGGTGGGGGCTCCAGCCGCGCACTAGAGCGGCTGGACGAGGTGTCGGTGCCTTCAGATCAGCGGTGCGCGGCCCTTTAGGCGGAGGCACCGCGGGCCAGGCGTGGCGAGGTATCGGCCTGGGCGGCTTCCAGCAGTGCCAGGCGCTCGCGTACCGCGCGCTCGATCCCCGCGACGTCCAAACCGCACTCGGCCAGCATGTCGGCCGGCTTGGCGTGTTCGATGTAGCTGTCCGGCAGACCCAGATTCAGCACCGGCTGGACCAGGGCATTGGCCTGCAGGAATTCGTTGACCGCACTGCCGGCACCGCCCATGACGCTGTTTTCCTCGACGGTGACCAACAGGTCGTGGTCGGCGGCGAACTGGCGGATCAGGGCTTCGTCCAGCGGCTTGACGAATCTCATGTCGGCCACGCTGGCGTCCAGGCGCTCAGCGACCTGCAGGGCCTCGGCCAGTTGCACGCCAAACACCAGGAAGCCGACGGTGGGGCCGTTTTTCAGGCTGCTCTGGCGACGCACCACGCCCTTGCCGATGGGCAGGGGTTCCAGGCCCGGATCCAGGGCGGCGTTGGGACCGCTGCCACGCGGGTAGCGCACCGCAGCGGGACCCTGATGGCGATAGCCGGTGGTGAGCAGTCGCCGTAGCTCGTTCTCGTCACTGGGCGCCATGATGACCATGCCGGGGATGCAGCGCAGGTAGGACAGGTCGAAGCTGCCGGCATGGGTCGGGCCGTCTTCGCCCACCAGGCCGGCGCGGTCGATGGCGAAGAGCACGTCCAGATGCTGCACCGCCACGTCGTGGATCAGCTGATCGTAGCCACGCTGCAGGAAGGTGGAGTAGATGGCCACCACCGGCTTCATGCCGTCGCAGGCGAGGCCCGCGGCCAGGGTCACCGCGTGCTGCTCGGCGATGGCCACGTCGAAGTAGCGCTCGGGATAGCGTTCGGCGAAGCGGATCAGGTCGGAGCCTTCCTTCATCGCCGGGGTGATGCCCACCAGCTTGGCATCGGCGGCGGCCATGTCGCACAGCCAGTCGCCAAAGATGTTGGAGTACTTGGGCGCGCCCGGGCGCTTGGGCTTGGCGTCCAGCGGCTCCAGCTTGGTGATGGCGTGGTAGCCGATGGGGTCTGCCTCGGCGATGGACAGGCCCTTGCCCTTGCGGGTGATGACATGGAGGAACTGCGGGCCCTTGGCGTCGCGCAGATTGCGCAGGGTGGTGACCAGGGTCGGCAGGTCATGACCGTCGATGGGGCCGATGTAGTTCCAGCCCAGTTCCTCGAACAGGGTGCCGGGTACCAGCATGCCCTTGGCGGCTTCTTCGGTGCGGCGGGCGATTTCCCAGGCACCGGGCAGCTTGGAGAGGGCCTTCTTGCCGTTCTCGCGCAGGTGCTGGTAGGTGCGGCTGGAGAGCAGTCGCGCCAGGTAGTTGGACAGGCCACCGACGTTGCGCGAGATGGACATGTCGTTGTCGTTGAGCACCACCAGCATGTTGGCGCCGGTGTCCGAGGCGTGGTTGAGGGCCTCGAAGGCCATGCCAGCGGTCAGGGCGCCGTCGCCGATCACCGCCACCGACTTGCGCTCGATGCCTTGCAGCTGGGCGGCGATGGCCATGCCCAGGGCGGCGCCGATGGAGGTGCTGGAGTGACCGACGCCAAAGGTGTCGTACTCGCTCTCGCTGCGGCGCGGGAAGGCGGCCAGGCCGTCCTTCTGGCGCAGGCTGGCCATGCCTTCGCGGCGACCGGTGAGGATCTTGTGCGGATAGGCCTGGTGGCCGACGTCCCACACCAGCCGGTCTTCCGGGGTGTTGAAGACGTAGTGCAGGGCCACGGTCAGTTCGATGACGCCGAGGCCGGCGCCGAAGTGACCGCCGGTCTGGCCCACGGTCCACAGGAGAAAGGCGCGCAGTTCGTCGGCGACGGCTTCCAGCTCGGCATCACCGAGCTGGCGCAGCTGGACCGGCGAGTCGATGCGGTCGAGCAGGGGCGTCGCGGGACGCTGGCGGGGAATCTCGTGAAACGTCTTGGGCATCTGGCTGATCACTTTGCGCAGAGAATTAGGCAGTTTACCCGATGCCCGCGTGGCATCCCAACAGCGGACAGGGCGTCTTGTTATGCCCCTGTGACAACGGACCCGGGGGCAAATGCGGCCCGGGTCACGAGTTTTTCCGCGGGCGAGCGCTCAGTTGCGCCGCTCGACGATGTAGCGGGCCAGGGCGCGCAGGGGTTCGGCGGGCTCGCCCAGGGGCTCGATGGCCGCCAGGGCAGTGTCGCGCAGCTCCAGGGCATAGGCCTTGGCCACGTCCAGGCCGAGCAGTGCCGGGTAGGTCGGTTTGTCGCGGGCGAGGTCGGCGCCCTGGCGTTTGCCCAGGGTCTGCGTATCGCTCTCGATGTCGAGCACATCGTCCCAGACCTGGAAGGCCAGGCCGATGGCCTCGGCATAGCGGGCCAGGGCCTCACGCTCGGCGGCACCGGCGGCTTCGCTGGCCAGGGCGCCGAGTTGCACGCTGGCGGCGATCAGGGCGCCGGTCTTGTGCAGGTGCATGGTTTCCAGCGCCGGCTGGTCGATACGGCGGCCGACCGACTCCAGGTCGATGGCCTGGCCGCCGACCATGCCGGCCGGGCCGCTGGCGCGCGCCAGCACCGCGACCATCTCCAGCCGCACCGCGGCGTCCTGGGGCGCCGCCAGCAGGGTCTCGAAGGCCAGGGTCTGCAGGCCGTCGCCGGCAAGGATGGCGCAGGCTTCGTCATAGGCCTTGTGGGTGGTGGGCCGGCCGCGGCGCAGGTCGTCGTCGTCCATGGCCGGCAGGTCGTCGTGGACCAGGGAATAGGCGTGGATCAGCTCCACCGCGCAGGCGGCCTGGTCGGCGCGTGCCGAATCGCCGCCCAGGGCTTCGCAGGCGGCATAGACCAGGAGCGGCCGCACCCGCTTGCCGCCGCCCATGACGCTGTAGGCCATGGCCGCATAGAGCCGGGCGAGTTCGGCGCGCGGGGCGGTGAAGAGCGGGGCGAGGGCTGTGTCGACGCGGGTCTGGCAGCGTTGCTGGTAGGCCTCGATCATGCGTCGTCCCCGACCGGGGCGAAGGGCGCGGCGCTGAGTTCGCCGTCCTTTTCCAGCAGGATCTGCACCTTCTGCTCGGCCTGGGCCAGGGCGCCCTGGCATTCGCGGGTCAGGCGGATGCCCTGTTCGAAGGCGCCGAGGGAGTCCTCCAGGGACAGCTCGCCACTTTCCAGGCGTTCCACCAGGGTCTGCAATTCGGCCAGGGATTGTTCGAAGTCGGGAGCTTTCTTGCGGGCCATCGGGATTCTCGGCAGAGGCGATCGGGTCGCGGGAAGTGGGCAATGGGTCGGCCATTGTGCCACAGCCATCGGCGCCGCTTGACGCCATGCCCGGCCAGGCCCTAGGGTAGCGGTCATGAAAACGCGCAGCCCTCAACGCCCCAGCATTATTACCGCCATTACCTGATGGCGGGACAGCGTTAGCTGCGCAACCAGACCCGCCCAAGAGGCGGGTTTGTACTTTCTGACTCCTGGGCCCCGATGAAACACCCCAGGAGCCCGCCATGACCGCCCAGGAACCCGCCACCGATCTCTTGCAGCGCTATGCCCGCAAGATCCTCGAAGCCCCCGTTTACGACGTGGCGATCGAAACGCCCCTGCAACCGGCGCGGGCGCTGTCCGAACGACTGGGCTGCCAGGTGCTGCTCAAGCGCGAAGACCTGCAGCCGGTGTTTTCCTTCAAGATCCGTGGTGCCTACACCAAGCTGGCCAGCCTCTCGACCGAGGAAAAGGCCCGCGGGGTGATCGCGGCCAGCGCCGGCAATCACGCCCAGGGCCTGGCCCTGGCGGCGCGCGAACTGGGCGTGCGGGCGATCATCGTGATGCCACGCACCACGCCCGAGCTCAAGGTCATCGGCGTGCAATCGCGTGGCGGCGAGGTGGTGCTGCACGGCGACGCCTTTCCCGAGGCCCTGGCCGAGGCGCTGCGCCTGGCCGACGAGCAGGGCTACACCTTCGTCCCGCCTTATGATGATCCCGACGTCATCGCCGGTCAGGGCACCGTAGCCATGGAGATCCTGCGCCAGCATCCTGGTCGGCTGGATGCCATCTTCGTCCCCGTGGGCGGTGGTGGCCTGATCGCCGGGGTCGCCGCCTATGTGAAATACCTGCGGCCCGAGATCAGGGTGATCGGTGTCGAACCGGACGATTCCAACTGCCTGCAGCAGGCCCTGGCCGCCGGTGAGCGGGTGGTCTTGCCGCGGGTGGGGCTGTTCGCCGACGGCGTGGCCGTGGCCCAGATCGGCCACCACACCTTCGAGATCTGCCGCCGTTATGTCGACGAGGTCATCACCGTCAGCTCGGATGAGATCTGCGCGGCGATCAAGGACATCTACGACGATACCCGCTCCATCACCGAGCCCTCGGGCGCCCTGGGCGTGGCGGGGATCAAGAAATACGCCGAGCGGGAAGGTTCGAGCGGCCAGGTGCTGGTGGCCATCGACTCCGGTGCCAACATCAATTTCGACCGTCTGCGACACGTGGCCGAGCGCGCCGAACTGGGCGAGCAGCGCGAAGCCATCATCGCCGTGACCATTCCCGAGCGGCCGGGCAGCTTCCGCGCCTTCTGCGAGGCTCTGGGGCGGCGGCAGATCACCGAATTCAACTATCGCTATCACACCGGCCAGGAGGCGCACATCTTCGTCGGCGTCCAGACCCATCCCCAGCGCGATCCGCGCGAGGCCTTGCTGCAGGGGCTACGCGACCAGGGCTTCCCGGTGCTGGACCTGACCGACAACGAACTGGCCAAGCTGCATATCCGCCATACCGTGGGCGGTCACGCGGCGCGTGTCGGCCAGGAGCAGGTGTTCCGCTTCGAATTCCCCGAGCGGCCCGGTGCGTTGTTCGATTTCCTCGAACGCTTGGGCGGCCGCTGGAACATCAGCATGTTCCACTACCGCAACCATGGCGCGGCGGATGGCCGGGTGTTCGCGGCGCTGGAGGCCAGCCAGGCCGAACGGCCGGAGCTGCTGGCGACCCTGGATGCCATCGGCTATCGCTATTGGGACGAGACGGAGAATCCGGCGTATCGGTTGTTCATTGGGTGATTGGTTTTCAGGATCACGGCCATGGCGGCCTGCTAACGCGGCTGCTCTGCATTGATCGCGGCCATGGGCCGCTCCTACGGGCTGCATCCATGCCTGTAGGAGCGGTCGCTACGGCGCACCGGCATGGCCGCGATTGCCTGTAACGGGCACTGGGGCCTATCAGTGGAAAACGCTGCGCGGTTTTCCACGCTACGAAGCCCGGGCACAAGACGCCGGACCTCAATCCGCGTCATACCGGGCACTGAAGGCCTGCACGAAGGCGTTGCGCAGGATATTGAAGAATGCCTGCAGCGGGCTGATGTCCTGATCCTTCACGCTGCCGGAGAGATCCACCCGGGTGGCGAACTGGTCGCGGGGCTGGTTCTTGAGCAGCGTCTGGGCGGTGCCGACCACGGCTTCCCAGGCGCTTTCCAGGGCGTTCTTGTTGCGGTTCTCGACGTCCTGCTGCCAGTCGAAGATGTCGACGTTCTTCATCAGGGGTTTGACGTAGCCGCTGAGCCGGCCGTCCACCGCCTTGGCTTCCACCACCACGTCGCCGCTACCGGCGCGGAAGTCGAATTTGCCGTAGGCGCGGGCGAAGTCGTTGAGCTTGGGCAGGTCGATGTCGGTCACCCGCAGACGGAAGTCGAAGTCGGTGAAGTCCTTGAAGGGATCGAAGCGGGCACTGGCTTCTAGCGGCGCGCTGCCGAGCACGGCGGCCTTGCCTTCGAAGTGGGCGATGCGTTCGCCCTGGGCGTCGGCGGCGTTGGTCAGGTTGTAGAGGCTGGCGTTGACGTCGGTGGCCGCCAGATTCACCTGGGGCCTGGAGTTGAAGTTGCGGAAGGTCACCCGTCCATTGACCACCCGCACCTCGTCGAGGGTGATGGAGATCAGCTTGTCGACCTGGTTCTGCCAGTCGGTGCCTTCACCGGTCTGCGACTGTTCCTTGCGCGCGCCGCCGTCGACGAAGTTGAGTTCGGGGCGATCGAAGAGGATGCGTCCGACGATGGCATGGTCCCGCCACAGCGAGCGCCAGCTCACCGCGATGTCGATGCTGGGCGCCTTGAGAAAGGGCACCGGCACCTTGCCGTTGACCTTGACGATCTCCAGCCCCTCGATGCGATAGGCGCCGCGCCACCAGGCCAGGTCCACGTCGGTCACCTGGCCGCGGTAGTCGCCCATGTCCGCCAGCTTGTCGTTGAGGTAGTGACGGATCAGCAGGGGCGCGGCCAGGTGCAGGCACAGCAGCAGGACGACCAGGCCGAGGAGAATATAAAGAGGCAGGCGCAGACGACGGGACATGACGGTGGCTCGGGACAAACTTCGTCCCCGGTCGACCCTGGGCGCCCCGTCTGAGTTTCTTGCGACCAGGCGTGACGGGAGGAGCCGGTCGCTGCGCTGGCAACGAAGGGCTCTGGCGTGCCGCCTGGCGAACACCAGGCCTCGGCGCCGGTCGTCGGTCCGCTCGAATCGCAGATGCAAAAAAGCCGGCTTGTGGCCGGCTTTCGAGGGCGGGTTGAGCTGATTTTTGGTGAGCCCGGCCCGCCCGGGTTGCCCTTGCCGGGCAGATGAGAAAGAGGCCTGGGGCCTCCGGCGGCGATCGGCAGATGGCGGATCGGCGCAGGGTCGCGGATGGCGACGAGGGGTGCAGGGTAGTCGCTTTGCCGCCGGATAGGAAGCCCGGCGTGGCCGCTGTGACGTCCAGAAACAGAAAAGCCCGGCGAACCGGGCTTTGCGACAGCGGCGTGGATCAGCCCTTGTAGGCGGCCACGGCCTTGGTGATCTCGGCGCGGGCGGCGTCGGCGTCGCCCCAGCCCTCGACCTTGACCCACTTGCCCTTCTCCAGATCCTTGTAGTTCTCGAAGAAGTGCTTGATCTGCTCCAGCAGCAGGGCCGGCAGGTCGGTGTATTCCTTCACGTCCTTGTACAGGACGCTCAGCTTGTCGTGGGGGACGGCGATCAGCTTGGCGTCACCGCCGGCTTCGTCGGTCATGTGCAGCACGCCGACCGGACGGGCGCGGATCACGGCGCCGGGAGCGACCGGGTAGGGGGTCACGACCAGCACGTCCAGGGGATCGCCATCGTCGGCCAGGGTGTTGGGGATGTAGCCGTAGTTGGCCGGGTAGAACATGGGGGTGGCCATGAAACGGTCGACGAAGAGGGCGTCGCTGTCCTTGTCGATCTCGTACTTGATCGGCGCGTGGTTGGCCGGAATCTCGATGGCGACGTAGATGTCGTTCGGCAGGTCTTTGCCGGCGGGAATCTTGCTGTAGCTCATGAACGGGTCCCTCTGGTCGGTTGGGAAAAGTGGCCGGGAGTATAGGCGCTTTCAGATCGGGGTTCGAGCCTCGGACCCCGGGGGTGTCGGCTGTTGCACGCTCGCCAGGCTGACGGCGAGACGCTGGCGCGGATCCTGGCGGAACAGCTGCTGCAGCTGGGCGTAGACCGCCGGATAGTGTTCGCCGAGCAGGTCGGGCGCGCTGAAGAAGTACTCGCAGGCGACGGCGAAGAATTCCTCGGGGCTTTCCGCCGCATAGGGGTCGAGCGCGGTCTCGGCGTCCGGATCGGCGTCGAGCTGGCGATTGAGGTCGTCATAGGCGTGCTGCAGGGCGCCGGTCCAGGCCGCCTGGGGCATGCCAGGGTGCAGCGGTGGCTGGCCGTTGCACAGGCCGCCGGCGAGCAGGTCGATGAGGTGGGCGAATTCGTGGATGACCAGGTTGTAGGCCTCCCAGCCGCCACTGGCCTGGATGCCGGGCCAGGCCAGCACCACCTGGCCGCGATCCCAGGCTTCGCCGTCGCGTTCCTCGTCCCATTCGTGCTCCAGACCGCCCTCGTCGCGATGGCGCTGGGGACTGACGAAGGCGTCCGGGTAGACGACGATCTCGCGGACGTTGGGATAGAGCGCCGCTTCCGGCAGGTGCAGCAGGGGCAGCAGGGCCTGGGCGGCCAGCAAGAGGCGGTCACCGTCGTCCAGTTCCAGCCCCTGGAGCAGGGTCAGGCGCTTCTCGGCGAGAAACAGCACGCAGTGCTCGCGCAGCCAGGCGTCTTCCGCGACGGTCAGACCATCGAGGATCGGCAGGCGCTGACGCAGGCGCGCCCAGAGGTCATCGGCGATGGCGACCCGCGCAAGCAGGCGCCGCTCGCGCCAGGCGCGCCAGAAACCCAAGGACTCAGACTCCGCTCTGGACCGCGGCGCGCCGGCTCTTGATCAGGCCGAGGATCATCGGCAACAGGGAGATGCCGATGATGGCCAGCACCATCAGGGTGAGATTCTGCTTGATGAAGGGCACGTTGCCGAAGAAGTAGCCGAGGCTCACCAGACCGCCGACCCAGAGCAGCGAGCCGAGCACGCTGTACGCCAGGAAGTAGGGATAGTGCATGCGGCCGACGCCGGCGACGAAGGGGGCGAAGGTGCGGATGATGGGCAGAAAGCGCGCCAGGGTGATGGTCTTGCCGCCATGGTGCTCGTAGAAGGCCTGGGTGCGCAGCAGATAGTCGCGGCGGAACACCTTGGAATGGGGGTTGCTGAACAGCTTGTCGCCGGCGAAGCGGCCGATCAGGTAGTTGGTGCTGTCGCCCGCCACCGCGGCGAACATCAGCAGTCCGGCCAGCAGATAGGGGTCCATGTCGCCGAGGGCGGAGAGCGCGCCGGCGATGAACAGCAGGGAGTCGCCGGGCAGGAAGGGCATGACCACCAGGCCCGTCTCGCAGAAGATCACGGCGAAGAGAATGGCGTAGATCCAGGTGCCGTACTGGGCGACCAACCCGCTGAGATAGACGTCGAGGTGCAGGATCAGATCGATCGGGTTGAATTCCATGGGGCGTGCCTACCGTGGTTGCGAGGGTCCGGCGGCGATTATAAAGGCAGCCGGGACCGGGTTTTGTGGCCTGGTCGAGATCGGCGCCGGGAAAAAACGCCAGCCGCTCAGAGGTCAGGGTAGGGCAAAGGTTCAGTCCCGCGCCCGGATGGGCGCGGGAGTGGCGAGCCAGGTCTCAGCTCAGCGCCATGTCGATCACCACCCGACCCTCGATGCCGCCGCCGTGCATGCGGGCGAAGATGTCATTGATGTTCTCCAGCGGTTCGGCGCTCACCGTGGCCTTGACCTTGCCCTCGCCGGCAAAGTCCAGCGCCTCCTGCAGGTCCAGGCGGGTGCCGACGATGGAGCCGCGCACCGTGGTGCCGTTGAGCACCATGTCGAAGATCGACAGCGGGAAATCGCCCGGCGGCAGGCCATTGAGGGCGATGGTGCCGCCGCGGCGGGTCATGCCGATGGCCTGTTCGAAGGCCTTGGGCGAGACCGCCGTGACCAGGGCGCCGTGAGCGCCGCCGATCTCCTGCTTGAGGTAGGCCGCCGGATCCTGCTCGCGGGCGTTGACCGTGACCTCGGCGCCCAGCCGGCGGGCGAGGTCGAGCTTCTTGTCATCCACGTCTACCGCCGCCACGTTGAGGCCCATGGCCCGGGCGTACTGCACCGCCATGTGGCCAAGCCCGCCGATGCCGGAAATCACCACCCAGTTGCCCGGCTTGGTATCGGTCATCTTCAGGCCCTTGTAGACGGTGACCCCGGCGCAGAGGATGGGCGCGATCTCGACGAAGCCGACGTTGTCCGGCAGGCGGCCGACGTAGCCGGCGTCGGCCAGGGTGTATTCGGCGAAGCCGCCGTTCACCGAGTAGCCGGTGTTCTGCTGGGATTCGCAGAGGGTCTCCCAGCCGCCCAGGCAGTGTTCGCAGTGGCCGCAGGTGGAATACAACCAGGGCACCCCGACCCGGTCGCCTTCCTTGACGTGGGTGACCCCGGCGCCCACCGCCACCACATGGCCGACGCCTTCGTGGCCGGGAATGAAGGGCGGATTGGGCTTGACCGGCCAATCGCCCTGGGCGGCGTGCAGGTCGGTGTGGCAGACGCCGCTGGCGGCGATCTTGACCAGTACCTGGCCGGCACCCGGGGTCGGCACCTCGACTTCGCGGAATTCCAGGGGTTTGCCAAAGGCGGTGACGACAGCGGCTTTCATTGTTTTGGGCATGACGAGTCCCTCATGGAGGCATGATGCGTGGATGAAGCCAGACGGGGCCTGCGCCGGGACGCACCTGTCCACCACGGGCGGCCGTTGCGTCTAGCGTCGGCCACCCACGGGGAGGGGGTGTTGATCCAGGTCAGGCGGGAGGCGCGCCCCGACGTCCTGCTGAGGCGCGCGATCCAGGCGTCGTCTTCGCGGAGCGGCGTTGGCCCCGGGGCACAGTCAGTGGCGGCCGTACCCCGGGGTCTGCCGGTCGCTCCTAGAAGAAGCCCAGCGGATTGATGTCGTAGCTGACCAGCAGATTCTTGGTCTGCTGGTAGTGGTCGAGCATCATCTTGTGGGTTTCCCGGCCGACGCCGGATTTCTTGTAGCCACCGAAGGCGGCATGGGCGGGATAGAGGTGGTAGCAGTTGGTCCAGACGCGACCGGCCTTGATGCCCCGGCCCATGCGGTAGGCGCGGTTGATGTCGCGGGTCCAGACGCCGGCGCCGAGGCCGAACTCGGTGTCGTTGGCGATGGCCAGGGCCTCGGCTTCGTCCTTGAAGGTGGTGACGCCGATCACCGGGCCGAAGATCTCTTCCTGGAAGACGCGCATCTTGTTGTGACCCTTGAGCAGGGTCGGCTGGATGTAATAGCCGCTGGCCAGGTCACCCTGCAACTTCTCGACGTTGCCGCCGGTGAGGAATTCGGCGCCTTCCTGACGGGCGATCTCCAGGTAGGAGACGATCTTCTCGAATTGCTGCTGGGAGGCCTGGGCGCCGACCATGGTGTCGGTGTCCAGCGGATCGCCACGCTTGATCTGGGCGATCTTCTTCATCACCGCTTCCATGAAGGGGGCGTAGATGGATTCCTGCACCAGGGCGCGCGAGGGGCAGGTGCAGACCTCGCCCTGGTTGAAGAAGCCCAGGACGAGACCTTCGGCAGCCTTTTCGATGAAGCTCGGCTCGGCCTGCATGATGTCTTCGAAGTAGATGTTGGGCGACTTGCCGCCCAGCTCCACGGTGCTCGGGATGATGTTCTTGGCCGCGCAGGAGAGGATGTGCGAACCCACCGGGGTGGAGCCGGTAAAGGCGATCTTGGCGATGCGGGTGCTGGTGGCCAGGGCCTCGCCGGCCTCCTTGCCGTAGCCCTGCACCACGTTGAGCACGCCGGGCGGCAGGAGGTCGCCGACCAGCTCAACGAACAGGGTGATGGACAGCGGGGTCTGCTCGGCGGGCTTGAGCACCACGCAGTTGCCGGCGGCCAGCGCCGGGGCCAGCTTCCAGGCGGCCATCAGCAGCGGGAAGTTCCAGGGGATGATCTGGCCGACCACGCCCAGCGGCTCGTGGAAATGGTAGCTGGCGGTCTTGTCGTTGATCTCGGCGGCGCTGCCTTCCTGGGCGCGGATGCAGCCGGCGAAGTAGCGGAAGTGGTCGGCGGCCAGGGGCACGTCGGCGTTGAGCGTCTCGCGCACCGCCTTGCCGTTGTCCCAGGTTTCGGCGACGGCCAGTTTTTCCAGATTCTGTTCGATGCGGTCGGCGATCTTGAGCAGGATCAGCGAGCGCTCCTGCACCGAGGTGCGGCCCCAGGCATCGGCGGCGGCATGGGCGGCGTCCAGGGCGCGCTCGATGTCGGCGGCGTCGGAGCGGGGGAATTCACCGATCACCGAGCCGTTCACCGGGGAGGTGTTGGTGAAGTACTGGCCTTTCACCGGGGCGACGAATTCGCCGCCGATGTAGTTGCCGTAGCGGGCCTGCAGGGTCAGCAGGGCGTCTTGGGTGCCGGGAGCTGCGTAGCGCATGGTGGGTCTCCTGTTTGTTCTTGTATGAAGCGGCGCACCGATCCTGAGCAAGGTGCGGGCCAAGTCGGGCGAACCCGCATGGTTGCGGCCTTGCGGCCTGTCTCGGGGAAAGCCGCTCCCTGTCACTGTGACAGAGGTGTCACCCCTTGGCGTGACAGCCTGTCACCTGGGGGTGACAGAGTGCCCAGTCCGCCCGATTTGGCCTATGCTGGGGACCGCGCAGACGCCCCCGCGGAGGACAACAACAATGGCCGCCACCCCGTCCGATCGTCATGCCAGCCAGGTGCTCGAACTCGCTCGCGGCGCCGTCCTTGACGGCCCGGCCAGCGATCCGGCCATCGCCCGCTCCTGGCGGCGCTGTCTCGACGAACACCAGCTCGACCCGGCCGCTCCGGTAGCGCCCTGGGTGCTGGAGCGCGCCCGGTTCGACGAGCACCGCCAGCGCCAGCAGCGGGTCCTGCAGATCGCCCGTGGGCAGATGAATGCCCTGCACCAGCAACTGGGCGGCGCCGGCCATGCCGTGCTGCTCACCGATGCCCGCGGGCTGATCCTCGATTGCGTCACCGCCGAGGCCGAGCGCGAGACCTTCCAGCAGGCCGGGCTGTGGCTGGGCGCCGACTGGAGCGAGGCCTGCGAGGGCACCAACGGCATCGGCACCTGCGTAGTGGAGCGCCAGGCGCTGACCATCCATCGCGACGAACACTTTCGCAGTCGGCATACCCAGCTGACCTGCTCGGCCAGTCCGGTCTTCGATCCGGCCGGCGAACTGCTGGCGGTGCTGGACGTCTCCACCGCCCGCCAGGAAGCCTCGCGCCAGGGTCAGTTCCATACCATGGCGCTGGTCAACCTCTCGGCCAAGCTGATCGAGAGCTGCTACTTCCTCGACCGCTACGCCGACGGCTATCTGCTGCGCTTCCATGCCCAGGCGGCCTATGTCGGCCTGCTCAGCGAAGGGCTGCTGGCCTTCGACGCCGAGGGTCGCGTCCAGGCCGCCAACGAGACCGCCCTGATGCTGCTGGGCCTGGCGCGTAGCGCGGTGCTGGGGCAGCGGATGGAGAGCCTGTTCGAGTTGCGGCAGGACGACCTGCTGGAGCGCGCCCGTCCGCAACCCAGCGCCTGCTGGGCGCTGCGTGGCCGCCAGGGCCAGGGCTTCCACGGCCTGGTGCGCGGTCCCCAGGTACGGCCGGTCACCCCGGTGGCGGTGCCCAAGGCGCCCCTGCCCAGCGGCATCTGCCTGGCCGATCCGGCCCTGGCGCGGGATTTCAGCCGGGCGCTCAAGGTCCTGGAGCGCGACGTGCCGGTGCTGCTGCACGGCGAGACCGGCACCGGCAAGGAAGCCTTCGCCAGCGCCCTGCACCGCGCCAGCAGTCGCGCCGGCCAGGCTTTCGTCGCCCTCAATTGCGCGGCCATCCCGGAGACGCTGATCGAAAGCGAGCTGTTCGGCTATCGCGGCGGCAGTTTCACCGGGGCGCGCAAGGAAGGCATGGCCGGCAAGTTGCAGCAGGCCGATGGCGGCATCCTCTTTCTCGACGAGATCGGCGACATGCCGCTGGCGCTGCAGACCCGCTTGCTCAGGGTGCTGGAAGAGCGCCAGGTGGTCCCCCTCGGCGGCGGTGCTCCGCGGGCCCTGGACTTGCGCCTGGTCAGCGCCAGTCACCGCGACCTGGAGGCCCTGGTGGCCGCCGGCAGCTTTCGCGAAGACCTCTACTACCGCCTGCGTGGCCTGGTGGTGACCCTGCCGGCGCTGCGCGAACGCAGTGACCGCGGCGAGCTGCTCGATCAGCTGCTGGCCGAAGAGGCGCGTGGCGAGTCGATCCGCCTCGATCCGGCCGCGCGCGCCTGCCTGCTGGCCCAGCCCTGGCCCGGCAACGTCCGCCAGTTGCGCACCGTGCTGCGCACCCTGGTGGCCCTGAGCGAAGACGGCCATATCGGCCTGGACGAGCTACCCGCCGACTGCTGTGGCGCCCGGCTGCCTCTGCCGTCCAGCGCGACGCCGGTCGACAGCGCCCGGGAGGAGCTGCGCGCGGTGCTGGACGACTGCCACTGGCAGATGACCCGCGCCGCCAAGCGCCTGGGGGTGAGTCGCAACACCCTCTATCGCTGGCTGCATCAGCACGGCCTGCAGCGCCCCCAGGACTAAGAGCCTGTTCAAAGTCTGCTGCGCGTCGGCCAAACGGCGTTAAAAATGGCCTGGAAGGCCAGCCCCGTCGGAATGCTCATTTACTCTTTGTAAACTCGAGCGCGAGTCCGATCCGCTTCCTCAGCTATTTTCGCGGGGCCGCCTAGGCCTTGTTTGTCTCTAGCTCGCGAGCCTTTGAAAAGGCTCTAGCGCACCTTCGTGCACAGTTGGGCGATGCAGGGCGAGACAAACAGACCGCCCCGGTAGGCGCCGGCCAGGGTGCGGCTGGCGACCAGCAGCCACAGCAGGGCCAGCAGCACCACCAGCGCGGCGCCCAGGCCGGTGAAGAAGGGCGCCGCCAGGGCCTCGCCCAGGCGCAGGGTGGTCAGGGCATAGACGCCCAGGGGAAAGGTGAAGCCCCACCAGCCCAGGTTGAAGGGCATGCCCTCGCGGGCCTGGCGCTGGGTCACCAGCACCGCCAGCGCCAGCCACCAGAGTCCCAGGCCCCAGAGCAGCAGCGCGCCCAGCAGGCCTAGGCCCCGGGCGATCTCGCCAATGCCGGCCAGGCCATGGGCGGCGAACACCGCGGGCGCCGCACTGCCCAGTACCAGGAGACCCAGGGCACCGGTGGCGATCGGACCCAGCGCCAGCCAGCTCGACGCCGCCATGCTGGCCGGCGGCAGCCTGTGCAGGGCCAGGCGCAGCAGCAGGATCACCAGCAGGCTGAGGGCGACCGGCACCGAATAGGCCCAGAGCACATAGCTGGCGACGAGTACGGTGAAGTGCTCGCCGGCCGCCAGGTGCGGCAGCAGCAGGCCGCCACTGGCCGCCGCCACCTCCGCGGCCACCACCGGTAACAGCCAGACCGCGGTCATCTGGTCGATGCGATGCGCCTGGCGGGTAAACATCAGATAGGGGACCAGCACCCCGCAAGCCAGTGCCATGGCCACATCCAGCCACCAGAGTCCGAACGCCAGGGGCAGCACCGCCGCGCCCCAGCGCGGCAGGCCGAACAGCAGCAGGCCGTTGATCAGTGTGGCCAGGCCCATGGGGATGGTGCCGATAGACATCGAAACGGTGGCGTGGGCGAAGATCTCGCGGGCCTCGTCGAAGAACAGCAGCCAGCGCGCGGCATAGAGCCCAGTGAACAGGCCGAACAGCAGCACAGCGAGCAGCCAGAGCCCTTCGGCGAGGATGTGCAATCCAGGAAACTGCAAGGGGAAGGCGGCCAGAGCGAGGGCCAACACGCCAGTGCCCATGGTCACGGCGAACCAGTTGGGGGTGAACTGGCGGATGACCTCCAGGGGGCGGTCGAGCTGCCTGAAGGGTCTGAGGGCCTGCGCTGGGACAGCGGCGAAAAACGGCATGGCCGGGCTCCTGAAAGGGAAGGCCCTCAGGCTATGCCTGCTCGCTTATCATTAAAAATGAATGATCACGAAATATTAAACCATAGGATAGATAAGGCGCTGCCCGCACGGGGCAGACAGCGCCCGGGCATCAGGGCTTGGCCACGTGCCAGACCTGATTGACGCCATCCCCGGTGGTATCGCCCGGCTTGCTGTCCTTGACCCAGGTATACAGCGGCTTGCCCTGGTAGGCCCATTGCTGGCTGCCGTCGTCGCGAGTGACCAGGCTGTAGCCATCGGCCGCCTTGGCGCCCGCTTCGGCTGTCAGCGGTGGCCAGTTCTGGGCACAGGGACCGTTGCAGGCGGACTTGCCCGCGCTGTCCTTGGCGAAGGTGTAGAGCGTCATGCCCTTGCCGTCGACGAGCACCTTGCCCAGGGCGGTGTCGGCGACCTTGGTCGGCGCGGCGGCCAGGGCCAGGCTGGCGAAGGAGAGGGTTGCAGCGGTGATCAGCAGGTGTTTCAGCATGGTCGACCTCTTGTGCTTGTTATCAGGGCGAACGGAGCCACGGCTACTTGGGCATCCGCAAAGCCAGGGATGCCTTGCGCACTCTAGTCGAAATCCTGCCGTCCGGGGCCGGCGCAGCGCCGGGTATCCGCGACGGCCATCGCTCCGGCGGCGCGGCCCCCCGTGCTAACCTTGCCGCCGTTCAATCTGCAGCGGAGCCCGCCTGTCATGCACATCCACATCCTCGGTATCTGCGGCACCTTCATGGGGTCGCTCGCGGTGCTGGCCAAGGAAGCCGGCCATCGCGTGACCGGCTCCGACGCCAACGTCTATCCGCCCATGAGCACCCAGCTGGAGGCCCAGGGCATCGAGCTGACCCAGGGCTACGATCCGGCCCAACTGGATCCAGCGCCGGACCTGGTGGTGATCGGCAACGCCCTGTCGCGCGGCAATCCGGCGGTGGAATACGTGCTGGATAAGGGCCTGCCCTATGTCTCCGGCCCCCAGTGGCTGGCCGAGCACGTCCTGCAGGGCCGCTGGGTACTGGCGGTCGCCGGCACCCATGGCAAGACCACCACCACCAGCATGCTGGCCTGGGTGCTGGAGCACGCCGGCATGAGCCCGGGCTTTCTCATCGGCGGGGTGCCGCAGAATTTCGGCATCTCGGCGCGCCTGGGCGGCACGCCTTTCTTCGTGGTGGAAGCCGACGAATACGACAGCGCCTTCTTCGACAAGAGATCCAAGTTCGTTCACTACCGGCCGCGGACCACCATCCTCAACAACCTGGAATACGATCACGCGGACATCTTCCCGGATCTGGCGGCCATCGAGCGGCAGTTCCACCATCTGGTGCGGACCATCCCCAGCAGCGGCCTGATCATCCATCCCACCGCCGAAACGGCCCTGGTGCGGGTGCTGGAGATGGGCTGCTGGACCCCGGTGCAGACCACTGGCGCAGGTGGCCAGTGGCAGGCCCGCCTGCTGGCCGAGGACGGCTCGCGCTTCGAGGTGCTGTTCGACGGCGCGGTGCAGGGCACGGTGAACTGGGAACTGACCGGCCAGCACAACGTGGCCAATGCCCTGGCCACCCTGGCCGCGGCTCGTCATGTCGGCGTGGTGCCTGGCCTGGGCGTCGCGGCCCTGAGCGAATTCCGCAGCGTGAAGCGGCGCATGGAAAAGGTCGCCGAGGTGCGCGGCGTGACCGTCTACGACGACTTCGCCCACCATCCCACCGCCATCGCCACCACCCTGAAGGGGCTGCGTGCCCGGGTCGGCAGCGAGCGGATCATCGCCGTCATCGAGCCGCGCTCCAATTCCATGAAGCTGGGCGCCCACCGTGACGGCCTGCCGGCCAGCGTCACCGGCGCCGACAGCGTCATCTGGTACGCCCCGCCGAATCTGGGCTGGGACCTGGCCGGCACCGCCGAGGCCTGCGCCGTACCGGCCGTGGTCTGCGATTCCCTGGAGGCGATCATCACCCGGGTCCAGGCCGAGCTGGACGGCCCCACCCACGTGGTAATCATGAGCAACGGCGGCTTCGGCGGCCTGCACGGCAAGCTGGCCGCCGCCCTGGAGCAGGCATGATGGCCGGCCCGGAACGCATCACCCTGGCGCTGACCGGCGCCTCCGGCTCCCAGTACGGCCTGCGCCTACTGGACTGCCTGGTGCAGGAGGAGCGCGAGGTGCACTTTCTCATCTCCAAGGCCGCGCAGCTGGTGATGGCCACCGAGACCGACGTGGTGCTGCCACCCAAGCCCCAGGCCATGCAGGCCTTTCTCACCGAATACACCGGCGCGGCGCCGGGCCAGGTGCGGGTGTTCGGCCAGAGCGACTGGATGGCGCCGCCGGCGTCCGGCTCCAGCGCTCCGGCGGCCATGGTGGTCTGCCCCTGTTCCACCGGCACCCTCTCGGCCATCGCCACCGGGGCCAGCAACAATCTCATCGAGCGCGCCGCCGACGTGGCCCTCAAAGAGCGGCGGCAACTGATCCTGGTGCCGCGCGAGTCGCCGTTCTCCAGCATCCACCTGGAAAACATGCTCAAGCTGTCCAACCTGGGCGTGACCATCCTGCCGGCCTCGCCGGGCTTCTACCACCAGCCGCAGACCCTCGACGACCTGGTGGACTTCGTGGTGGCGCGCATCCTCAACACCCTGGGCATCCCCCAGGACATGCTGCCGCGCTGGGGCGAACATCACCTGTCCGGCAACGATGACTAGGTTCTGTACGAAAAGTCGCCGAGCGAAGATCAGGCAAGGCAAAAATCAGCGAGGAAGCGGACCGGGCTCGCGCTCGAGTTTACGAATGGTAAATGAGCATTCCGACTGGGCTGGCATTCCAGCTGATTTTTAACGCAGCATCACCGAGCGCAGGCAGTTTTCGTATAGAACCTAGGGCCGTCGCGCGCCTCGGCCTGCTGCTGACGACTGTCCTGGTCCTCGGCGGCTGCGCCACGGCGCGCACCCTGGATGCCGCCAAGCCCAGCGCGCCGGTGGTCTATTCCGGTACCCGGCTGGATCTCTATGCCCTGCAGGGCGGCTGTTGCGCTTGGGAGCGCTTTGGCGCCGAGGCACCGGCCTGGCCGGTGCTGGACCTGCCTGCCAGCGCCCTGCTCGACACCCTGCTGCTGCCGCTGTCCCTGCCGGCCGCCATCGGTGGGCGCGGCAGTGTGCGTGGCGGCCTCTAGAACGCCTTCAGCAACTCGCCGAGCCTGGCCATGGCCGCCTCGCTGCGGGCGTCCCAGGGATGCCCGCAATTGAGTCTGATGCAGTGGCGAAAGCCCTGCTGCGCGGAAAAGATCGGGCCCGGCGCCAGGCTGATGCCTTCGGCGAGGGCCTGGCGGTAGAGCGCCAGGCTGTCCACCCGGGTGGGCAATTCGAACCAGAGAAAGTAGCCACCCTGGGGCCGGCTGACGTGGGTGTCGGCGGGAAAGTAGCGCCGCGCCGCAGTCAGCATGGCCTGGCGCTGGCGATCAAGACTCAGGCGCAGACGACGCAGGTGGCGATCATAGCCGCCGTGCTGGAGGTAGTCGGCCAGGGCGGCCTGGGCCGGCATCGAGGGGGTGATGGTGGTCATCAGCCGCAACCGCGCGACGGCGCCGGCCTGGCGACCGGCGGCGATCCAGCCGATGCGATAGCCGGGCGCCAGGCACTTGGAAAAGGAGCCGCAGTGCAGCACCAGACCGTCGCGGTCGAAGCGCTTGACCGGGCGGTGCGGTTCGCTGCCGCTGTAGAGTTCGGCGTAGACATCGTCTTCCAACAGCGGAACCTGATGGCGTTGCAGCAGGCCATAGAGGCGCTGCTGGGCGCTATCGTCGAGACTGACCCCGGTGGGATTCTGCAGGCCGCTCATGAACCAGCAGGCCTTGATCGGCAGGCGACTCAGGGCTTCTTCCAGGGCGTCCAGGTTGAGCCCGCGCTCGGCATCGACGGGAATCTCCACCGCCTTGAGCTGCAGCCGCTCCAGCACCTGCAGGCTGGCGTAGAAGGCCGGGCTTTCCACCGCCACCAGATCGCCGGGACGGGTCAGGCTCTGCAGTCCCAGATTCAGCGCCTCCAGGGCGCCGTGGGTGATCACCAGTTCTTCGCCGACCTCCGGCATGCCGGCCAGGCCGTAGCGCCGGGCGATCTGCCGGCGCAACTCGGGATGACCGGGGGTGACGTAGGCGGTGAGGTCTTGGGCGGGCAGATCGCGCAGGCCGTGGGCCATGCTGCGGGCCAGGCGCGCCAGGGGAAAGAGATCAGGGCTGGGAAAGGCCGAGCCGAAGGGCACGATGTCCGGATCCTGCAGCGACTGCAGCACCGAATAGACCAGGTCGCTCACCGCGACCTCGGTGCCTTCCAGAGGCGCCAACAGCGGCGCCGCGTCGCGCGCCCGGGCCGGTTCGCGGACGAAATAGCCGGACCGCTCGCGGGCCTCGATCAGCCCGCGACTCTCCAGCAGGTAATAGGCCTGGAACACCGTGGAGGGGCTGATGCCATGGGTCTGGCTGGCGCTACGTACCGAGGGCAGCCGCTCGCCGGGGGCGAGGACACCGCGGGTCATGAGGGTGGCGAGCTGATCGGCGAATCTTTCGTAGCGCTTCATGCAGGGCCAGGGCAGGGGAGACCGTCACTATAGCGAGCCGGGCCCCATCTGATCCGGTTTTTCATGTGTCTACCTGCTGCTGTAACGCGGGCGGCGGGAGGCCTAAGCTTTATCCATCCCTTTCTGGCATCCCTCGGAGGCAGCCATGGACGATGGTATCTTCATGATTCTCTTCAGCCTGCTCGCACTCATCCTGCTCGGCGGCGGCTACTACGCCTGCGTGGTGTTGAACAAGGACCGGCGCGACGTGGAAAAGAACGATCAGCTGCGCTGATCGCCCACCTCGCAGACATCCACCCAGCGCGCCTCGCTGAGGGCGGCCAGCCGCTCCGGGGTGAGGCGCACGCAGCTGTGGATGGCACCCGCGGCCGGTAATACCTCGTCGAAGGCTTTCAGCGATTCATCGCAATAGACCGGCAGCGGTGTGGCCAGCCCGAACGGGCAGACGCCGCCCACCGGATGCCCGGTGAGGCCTTCCACGGTGGCGGCATCGAGCAGCTTGGCCTTGCCACCGAAGGCGGCCTTGAGCTTGCGGTTGTCCAGGCGCGCATCGCCGCGAGCCACCAACAGCAACTGCTGCTCCCCGACTTTCAGCCCCAGGGTCTTGGCGATCCGCCCCGGCTCCACGCCATGGGCGGCCGCGGCCAGGGTGACGGTCGCGGTACTGGTGGTGGCCTCGAGGATCTCGAGATCGGGAGCGATGCAGGCAAGGTGCTGGCGGACGGAGTCGAGGCTCATGGGGCTTCCCGTGCAGGTAAACCCCGACTTTCGGCAATCCGTACCGCCCGCGTCAAGGCTGGCTCAGCACTCCACAAAGGTCACGGCCAGGCCGCCGCGCGAGGTTTCCTTGTACTTGCTGTGCATGTCCGCGCCGGTTTCCTTCATGGTGCGGATCACCTGGTCGAGGGAGATGAAGTGCTCGCCGTCGCCGCGCAGGGCCATCTGGGCGGCGTTGATCGCCTTGACCGCGGCGATGGCATTGCGCTCGATGCAGGGCACCTGCACCAGGCCGCCGACCGGATCGCAGGTCAGTCCCAGGTTGTGCTCCAGGCCGATCTCGGCGGCGTTTTCCAGCTGCGCCGGACTGGCGCCCAGCACCTCGGCCAGACCGGCCGCGGCCATGGCGCAGGCCGAGCCGACCTCGCCCTGGCAGCCCACCTCGGCACCGGAGATGGAGGCGTTCTTCTTGCACAGGATGCCGACCGCGGCGGCGGCGAGCATGAAGCGCACCACGTCGTCGTCGCAGGCGTCGGGATTGAATTTCATGTAGTACATCAGCACCGCCGGGATGATCCCGGCCGCGCCGTTGGTGGGCGCGGTGACCATGCGTCCGCCGGCGGCGTTCTCCTCGTTCACCGCCAGGGCGAAGAGGTTGACCCATTCCATGGCGGAGAGCGTGGAGCCGATGACGTTGGGCTTGCCGATGGCCTGCAGACTCTGGTGCAGGCGGGCGGCGCGGCGACGCACCTTGAGGCCGCCGGGCAGGATGCCCTCGTTGGCGAGACCGTTCTGCACGCATTCGCGCATCACGCTCCAGATGCGCAGCAGGCCGCTGCGGATCTCTTCCTCGGAGCGCCAGCTCTTTTCGTTGGCCAGCATCAGCTCGGCCACGCCCAGGCCATGACGGCGACACAGCTGCAGCAGCTCGGCGCCGCTGGAGAAGTCGTAGGGCAGTTCGGTGGTGTCGTTGTCCAGCACGCCGCTGGCGGCCTGGGCGGCGTCCACTACGAAGCCACCACCGATGGAATAGTAGGTCGCCTCGGCCACCTCGCCGGTGGCGCCAAAGGCGGTCAGGGTCATGGCATTGGGGTGATAGGGCAGGCTCTCGTCTAGGAGCAGCAGGTCTTCCTGCCAGTCGAAGTGGATCGCCTGGCGCCCGGCCAGCAGCAGCTGGCGCTCATTGCGCAGGGCTTCGATGCGCGGCTCCACGGCGGCGGGATCGACGCGATCCGGCCATTCGCCCATGAGGCCGATCAGGGTGGCGCGGTCGGTGCCATGGCCGACGCCGGTGGCCGAGAGCGATCCGTAAAGGCGTACCTCGATCCGCTTGACCTGTTCCAGCAGACCTTCGTCGACCAGGCGCTGGGCGAACAGGGCGCCGGCCCGCATCGGGCCCACGGTATGGGAACTGGACGGACCCACGCCGATTTTGAACAGGTCGAAGACGCTGATGGCCATGACGATAATCCCTGATTGAGCTTGAATGGTCGCCAGACAAGGTGCCGGCGGATGGCTCATAGTGGTGATAAGCCCTCAGCTCGCACAAACGAAAGCTTCTAAGCGATCCTTTAGCGGAACTCATCGATGAGCCGGATCCTCAACGCCCAAACCCAGGCCTGGCTGCAGGTCTTCGCCTGCGCCGCCCGGCACCTGTCCTTCACGCGCTGCGCCGAAGAGTTGCACGTGACGCCGGGCGCCATCAGCCAGCAGATGCGCCAGCTGGAAGAGCGCCTGGGCTTCAAGCTGTTTCACCGGGTGGCCCGTGGCCTGGAGCTGACCGCCGAAGGCCAGCGCCTGGCAACCACCCTGAATCAGGCCTATGGGCTGATCGACGCCGAATTGCGCCGTCTCAACGCCGGTCAGTTCGGCGGCGTGGTGCGCCTCAGGTCGATCCCTTCGTTCCTGGGCAAGTGGCTGACGCCGCGACTGCCGCGGCTGCAGGCGCGCTTTCCCGACCTGCAACTGCGGCTGGTGGCCGAAGACAGCAGCTGGTCGCTGCGCGAGGGCGAATTCGACCTGGCCATCGACCTCAACGACGGCAGCTATCCGGGCCTGGCCTCGACGCCGCTGATGGAGGAAGAGATCTTTCCGGTCTGCGCGCCCAGCCTGCTGGCGGGGCGACCGCCGCTGGAGCGGCCGGAGGACCTGGAGTTCTATCCGCTGCTGCACGACATCACCGCCTGGCGCGGCAGCTACGAATACGCCGAATGGGAATTCTATCTGGCCAGCATCGGCGCGCCGGCGCTGGATGTGCGGCGGGGTCACACCTTCAACCGCAACCACCTGACCATAGAGGCGGCCATCGCCGGCATGGGCGTCGCCATCGCCCGCCGCGCCTTGATCACCGACGAGCTGGCCCGTGGCGTGCTGGTGGTGCCGCCCTTCGGCCGTTCGGTACCGGCGCACAAGAGGTACATGCTGCTCTATGCCCAGGGCGCCCTGGCCGATCCCCGCCTGCGCGCCCTGCACGACTGGCTGGTGCAGGAGGTCGACCAGATGGTGCTGGCCCAGCCGGCCTGAGTGGCCTTGATAGCTCGGTAGTATGGAAAACGGCACAGCCTTTTCCGCTGGTGAGTTCGCCGTGAGGCGCGCCCTCACCCCAGCCCTCTCCCAGAGGGAGAGGGGGCTTATCCAAGCGAGGAGGGTCTTGTGCAGGCTCCGTAGCGTGGAAAACGGCGCAGCCTTTTCCGCGGGTGGCTTCGTCGTGAGGCGTGCCCTCACCCCAACGCTCTTCCGGAGGGAGAGGGGGCTATCCGAGCGGGGAGTGGCCGCATCGGCGGACCGCCATGACCGCGAGGGCGGCAACTCTGCCCCTGGCTCTACGCCTTCATCGCCCCAGCTTGCGCAATTCGTCCGATTCCACCACGCGCACGCCCTTGCCTTCTTCCAGGGCCAGGCGCCAGAGCGCGCGGGCCAGCACGGCGGCTTCGATGCCGTGCCACTTGCCGGGCAGCCATTGCGACAAGGGGGCGGCCAGGCGCTCGCCCAGGCGTTCTTCCTGGCGCTGGCCGATCAGCAGCGACGGTCGGGCCAGGGTCAGTTGCGTCCAGCCCTGGGCGCGCAGGGCTTCTTCAAGCTCGCCCTTGACCTTGTTGTAGAAGATCGAGGATTGCGGATCGGCGCCGATGGCGCTGACCACGATGTAGTGGCGGGCGCCCAGTTCCAGGGCGCGCTGGCCGACCGCCAGGGGCAGGCCATAGTCCACGGCGCGAAAGGCGGCTTCGGAGCCGGCCTGCTTCATGGTGGTGCCCAGGCAGCAGAAAGCCACGTCCAGCGGGCCTTCCAGGGTCGGCAGCAGGCTGTTGAGGTCACCCACCGGATTGTCCAGCCGGGCGTGTTCCGCCAGCGGGCGACGGGTCGGCGCCAGCACCCGGGGGACCGTCGGCTCGTTGAGGAGGCGGTCGAGCAGGTGTTCGCCGGTCAGGCCAGTGGCGCCGGCGATGAGGGCATGCTGAGGCGTCAGGTACACGGGGCTCTCCTTGTAGCGGCGACCGCTGATGTCAGGTTGGACCTCAGGCGTTCCGGTTGTTCGTCAAAGCCCCAAGGCAAAGGCAGTTCTCAGCGACCCGCGCGCCAGGCGCGCCACTTCTGCAGCACGGCCGGCGGCGCCCAGAGCTGCGGCTCGGACGGGTCGAAGCCTTCGGTCTTCTCGCGCACCGACACGGTGTCGCGGGCGCGCTGGAAGGCCTGCTCGGGATCGTCGGTGTGCTGGAAGGCCTCGGCGAACAGGGCACGGCCGAAGTAGGTGAAATCGGCTTCGTCGGTGCAACCGAAGGAGGTGCGATCGGCCTTGGAGGCGGTCATCACCAGGGTATGGTCGTCCTGCAGTTGCGGGATGAAGCCGCCGCTGTAGCAGCTGGAGACGATGATCAGCTTGTCGCGTCCGCGCAGCGGCGCGAGCAGGCGGCCGAGCTCCGCCGCCGGCAGGCTGGAGAGATCCAGGCCCGGCTGGGAGAGCACCAGCTGATGGTCGGCCGAGCCGTGGCTGGTCAGGTAGATGAGGATGAGGTCTTCCGGACCGGTGCGCTGGGCCAGCGCCTGCAGGCTCTGGTAGAGATTCTCGCGGGTGGCCAGCGGATGGTCGCTGCGGATGTCCTTGGCGTTGATCAGGTGGACGACGTCGCGGGCGCCCCAGGTGGTGGTCAGGAAGTTGGCCACATAGTTGGCCTCGCGCTGGAACACGCCCTGGCCGCCGTCGCCGGCCAGGACCAGGCCATAGAGTTCGGTGGCGGGGGTGGAGGCAGGGATCTGCTGCAATTCCTGGTCGAGCACCTTGCCCTGATCGAGCAGGGCGCGCTCCAGGGGATCGGCGATGTACTGGCCCTGGTCGTCGCGGATGCGCTTGCCGCCTTCCCAGAGGCCCCGTTCCACCTGGCCGTCGGCGCGGGTCAGGACGCCCATGCCGGCATAGACGCCATCGGCGAAGTTGCCGCGATAGACGCTGCCGTCGCTGTTGGTGAGCACGCCCTGGCCATCGAATTTCCAGTTGCGGAAGGCGCCGCGGTACTGGCTGCTGTCGCTGCCGACGAATTCGCCGTTGCCGGTCAGCTCGCCGCCACTGAAGCGCCCGCGCCAGAGATCGCCACCGGCGCTGCGATAGACGCCGGCGCCTTCGAACTGGTCGTCGACGAATTCGCCGTCATAGCGATCGCCGCCCGGCTCCTGCCACTGGCCGACGCCATTGAGGTGGCCGTCGTTGAAGGTGCCGATGGTCTGGGTGCCGTCGCTGTCGAGCTTGGAGCCCTGGCCCTGCATGCGGCCATTGACGAAGCTGCCGTGGTACTCCCAGCCGCTGCTGCTGATCAGATTGCCCTGGCCATGGTAGAGACCGCGGCGAAAGGTGCCCTGGTAGTAGGTGCCGTCGGCGAATTGCTGTTCGCCGGGGCCCTCGGCCAGGCCGTCCTTGAAGCGGCCCTTGAGCCAGTTGCCGTTGGGCCACTCGATGCGCCCGCTGCCGTTGAGCAGACCGCTGACGATCTCGCCGGTATAGACCCCGCCATCGGGCAGTCGCACGCTGCTCGCGTTGGGCGCCGCCTGGGCAGCGCAGGCCGCCAGCAACAGCGCAACGAGGGCGAGACGGGGCAGGAGGGCGCTCATAGGTGGGGTCGGGTGGGCGCTTTAACGCGCCTCGAGCCGGACCAGATGACGCTCCAGCGTCGCGGAGTAGGGTTCCAGGAGACGTTCCACGCAACTGGCCCCGGCGGGGCTGGCGATGGTGCGGATACGGGCGCGTTTACGCAGCAGCTCGTCCTCGGCGATGCTCTGCTCGACCAGCAACAGGTTGCGACTGTGGCGACTCAGCGCCTGGGCATTGCGCACGGTGGTGTTTTCCAGCAATTGGGCAAGCTCCAGGCCGGCGAGGCGTTCGCCCTGCGTCAGACCCAGTTGCAGCTGCAGGGTTGCACCGCTGCCGACCACTTCCACCTGCAGCGCATGACCCAGGGCACGCATGATCTCGCCGCAGCATAGCGCGCGGGTCAGGTAGTCGTCGTCGTCGCTGCGCTCGTGGAAGAGGATCAGGCTGCCCCCGTCCTTGAGGGTGTGGAGTTCGCCGTCATAGAGCTCGGTGGCCTGCTGCAGGCAGTCGCGATAGCGCTCCAGCAGCTGTTCGAGGCGGCTGCGCGGCAGCCGGCTGAGCTGGTCCTGGGCGCCGAGCTGGATGGCCAGCACCGCGGAGGTGACGATATCGGGTTCGGTGGGCACCACCGGAGCGGGCGTGGGCGGCGGCTCGGTGAAGGAGTCCGGTACCAGCTCGGCGAAGGCGTCGGCGTCCAGCTCGCTGTCGGCGTCTGCCACGGGCGCCTTGCGCGCGGCCGGTTTGGCGGCGGCCTTGCGCGCAGGCGGCTTGACGCTCAGGCCACCCTGCTCGTCGGCGAAGGGATCGTCGTCTTCGTCGGCCACTTCCGCCTTGGGCGGCTTGGGCGGTACCAGGCGGCTCTGCAGCTGACGAGCCAGGTCGCCCAGTTCGTCGAGGCGACCGGCGCCCGGTGCGGGGTCATCGGGATCGCGCAGCCAGACGCGCAGCTCCAGCAGCGGCGTCGACAGCTGGCGCCCGAGGCGCAGGCTGAGGATCAGCGTCAGGGCCAACAGGATGAGGCCCAGCAGTCCCATGTTCTGCAGGCTGATCATCATCGGCTGCTGGAACTGGTCCATGTCCAGCGCCAGGCGCACCTGGCCGGCGGTGACGTCCTGAAAGCGGATCGGCGTGCTGTAGATGCCGTCGGTGGCGGTCAGCAGGCCCTGGCTCGGGCGCGTGCCGGATTCGGCCAGCACCCGGTTGTCCGGGCTGTAGACCGCGGCATGGGCCACCAGCGGATTGCGCGCCAGGTTGCTCAGCAGCACGTTGAGGCTGAGGTTGTCGTTGGCCACCAGCAATTCGGCGGCGGAGTTGGCGGTCTGGGTCACCAGGCTCTGGCCGACGGCGTCGGCCTGCTGCTGCATGGCATGGCGAAACTGCATGCTCATGATGCCGGCATAGATCACCAGGGCGGCCGCCACCAGCAGCAGGCTGTGGGAAACGATGCGCAAGGCCACCGGCACACGACGCTGGCGCAGGGCTCGGTAGATCAGCAGGAAGAAATTATCGGGCTTGACGGTCGCGGGGCGGGTCACAGAAATCGTTTCTTTGGACAAAAAATGTGCGGCCAGTATAACCAGCGCGCCAGGGGTGCGAAAACGGCGAATGCAGGGCTTCGCCCGCAAAAGAGGCCGGCGGTGGACTCCCGCCGCCAGCCGGTGCCCATGGCTCGGCACCGTCGGGGCGAAAGGGTAGACTGCGCGCTTTTCCGCGAGGGGATCGCCATGCAAGACGTTATCGGACTCCAGGCCGTGGGTATCCTGCCCGCCGACTGGTTGGCTGCTCTCACCGGCGCCCTGGCCGCGGCCGGTGCCCGGCTGGAATCGCTGCAGCAGCAGGGGTTGGACAACAGTGCCGCCGTGACCCTGCTGATCAGCCCGGCAAGTGCTGGCGCCGCGTTGCAGCAGGCGCTGCAGGCCCTGGGCCTGCAGGTGGCGCCCCTGGCGCAGCCGGCGCCGGAAACCGGCGAAGCCCATGTCCTGACGCTGATGGGTCGTACCCTGGCCGATCTGCCGCTGACCCGCCTGGCCGCGCTGTGCCGCGAGCAGGGCCTGAACATCCATGCCATCCGCGCCCTGAGCGAGCCGGGCGCGACCACGCGCGCAGCCCTGGAGCTGCGCGTCACCGGCGAGCCGCACGAGCCCCAGGCGCTGCGCGCGGGGCTGCTGGCGCTGGCTCAGGAAGGCCAGGCCGACATCGGCTGGCAACCTGACGATCTGCAGCGGCAGCATCGCCGCCTGGCGGTGTTCGACATGGACAGCACCCTGATCCAGGCCGAGGTCATCGATGAACTGGCCAAGGCCGCCGGCATCGGCGAGCGGGTGGCGGCCATCACCGAGCGCGCCATGCGTGGCGAGATCGACTTCCGCGCCAGCTTCACCGAGCGCATGGCGCTGCTGCAGGGCCTGTCCGAAGAGGTACTGGAAGACATCGGTGCCGGGCTGCGCCTGACCGAGGGCGCCGAGCGGCTGTTCGCCGAGTTGAAGCGGCTGGGCTACAAGACCGCCATCCTTTCCGGCGGCTTCACCTATTTCGCCCGCCAGGTGCAGGCACGTCTGGGCATCGACTACGTCTATGCCAACGAACTGGAGATCGTCGACGGCAAGCTGACCGGCCGCGCCGTCGAGCCCATCGTCGATGCCCAGCGCAAGGCCGACCTGCTGCAGGAACTGGCCAGCCGTGAAGGCCTGACGCTGGAGCAGACCATCGCCGTGGGCGACGGCGCCAACGACCTGCCGATGCTGGCCCTGGCCGGGCTGGGCGTGGCCTTTCGCGCCAAGCCGCTGGTGCGCCAGTCCGCGCGTCAGTCGGTGAGCGTGCTGGGCCTGGATGGCGTGCTCTATCTGCTCGGCGTGGAAGACCGGCTTACCCGCGGCTGAGGTCGCGTTCGACGGCCACCCCGAGCCCTAGTGCTCGGGGTGGAATTCGTAGTCCATCGCCTGACTGGGCTCCTGCAGGTAGTAGCCCTGGATGAAGTGCACCCCGACCTGCCAGAGCTGGGCCAGCACGCTGGCGCTCTCGACGAAGGGCGCGATGGTCTGGACGTTCTGGGCGCTCAACTCGGCGACCATGGCCTTGAGCCGCTCCTGGTGCTCCGGCTGTCCCAGATCCTTGATCAGCTTGCCCGACAGCTTGACGTAATCCGGTACCAGCAGCCGCAGCGACGCCAGAGGCGGATCGCCGGCGGCAAAGCCGCTCAGGGTGACCGGATGACCCTGGCGGCGCAGGCGCTGCGCCATGGCCAGGGCCTGCTCCGGCTGGGCCAGCAGGTCTTCTTCGCTGAGCTGGAAGATCACCGCCTCGGCGTCCAGCTGTTGCCCCTGCAGGGTTTCCCGCAGCCAGGGCAGCAACTCCAGATCGCCCAGGGTCGCGCCCGAGAGGTGCACGAAGATGCGGGTACCGTGGCCGCGGGCGCGGTGTTCGCCCAGCTGACGCACCGCCTGCTGGATCACCCAGCGATCGATCTGGCCGCTCAGGCCGCTGTCGCGGGCGGTGCGGGCGAATTCGGTCGGGGAGACCTCTTCGCCCTGGGGATTGACCAGCCGCAGCAGCGCCTCGTAGTACTCGTAGCTGCTGCCGCGCAGGCCGATCACCGGCTGGAACAGCAGGCGGAAGCCGTTCTGCTGCAGGGCCTGCTTGACCATGGCCACCAGATTGCCGCGATTGGCGGCGGCGGCCAGCTCTTCCTGGGGATCGTAGCGTTTGCAGGCGTTGCCGCCGCGCTGGGCGACCTGGCGCGCGGAGCGGTGCGCCCGGTCCACCAGATCACCGGCGCTCTTGGTGTGGTTGTCCAGGCTGACCACGCCGATGGAATAGCTGATCGCCAGGGTGCGCCCGGCCAGGGTCAGCGGCTGCCGCTCCTGACGACCCAGCAGGCGCTCGAAGGCGCTGTCCAGGCTGGCGTCGGCCGCCTGCGGCAGGAGGGCGGTAAAGGCATCATCGGCGAAGCGCGAGAGGGTCACCAGGGTGCCGAAGTGCTCGCGCAGGCGCTCGGCCAGGGCTACCAGCAACTCGTCCATGGCACCTATGCCCAGCTCCGCCAGCAGGGTCGGATAGCGATCGATGCTCAGGTAGGCGAAGCTGGCCGGCGCGCCGAGTCGGGCGCGCTCCAGGGCGTCTTCGAGCAGTTCGAGCATGCGGCTGCGATTGAGCAGACCGGTGAGGGTGTCCTGGAAGCGCACCTCGCGCAGCTGTTCCTCGAGGGCCTCGGCGGCCGGGGCCGCGCGTTCCTCGCGCAGGTGCAGCTGCACGCAGGGTTCATCGAGGTAGATGGCCGGCGTCAGGCGCAGGCGCACGCCGAGGGTGCTGCCGTCCTGGCGGACGCACCGGCAGTCCAGTTCGCGGGGGCTGGGGTCGTCGCGCAACTGGCGGAAGGCTTCGCGCAGCGCCGGCTGGTCGGCGGCGGCGATGAGATCCATCAGCGGCGTGATCTCCAGGTCTTCCGCGGACGGATAGCCCAGCAGCTCCACATAGGCCGAGTTGACGTGGATATGCAGGCCGTCGTGGACATAGGCGACCGCCTCCACGGCGTTGGCCAGCAGCAGCTGGCAGCGCTGTTCGGCCTCGGCCAGGGCCTGCTCCAGGCGCCGGCGTTCGTGGCGTTCCGCCAGGTTGCCGAGTTCGCGCAGACTGGCCAGCAACAGGTGCTCGTCGTTGTCGCTGGCGATGCCATCGCGGGCGCCCAGGCGCAGGGCGTCGAGCACCGCTGCGGGATCGTCCGGCGGCACCCGCTGGATGACGGCGAGTTGGGGCACGCGGCGACGCAACTGGCGCAGCGCGCTCAGGCTGTCGAGCTCGGGAGAGGGCGGGGCGAGGATGGCGAGGTCCCAGGACTGGGACAGCAGTTCGTCGAGACCTGCAGGGTCGGCCAGGCGCTGGGCCCGCGTCGCCCGTCCGGCATTGCGGAACAGACTGACCAGGCGTTCCGCCTCGTTCTGCGATGCTTCGAGCAGTAACAGGCGGATCGCACTGTGTTCGGCGGCCATGGTCTATTCGCGCCCTGGCGATAACGATGATTTATCGAAGCTACAGAGACTTCCACAGCGAGTCAAAGTCTTCTTCCTGCCGGGCACCACCACCGGCAGGGCCGCCGCTGGGCTTGGCACCGCTCTGTTCCAGCAGGTGATATTCGAAGACGCTGAAGCTGACCGTCATGCTGCGACGCCGGTCGAGCATGCCGCGCTGCTCGTTGCCCTGCTGATTGATCTGCACCTTGCTGCCCTCCTGAAAGGGTAGTCGCGGCGCGATCAGGGTCGGCGCCTGGTCGATGGCCTTGATCTCCGGCAGCAGCAGGGCACGCAGGTACTGACTGTTCTGCTCGGCCTTGCGCAGCAGCTGCAGCCCGCAGGGCCGTGCGGTGGGGGCCAGCAGTTCGACGCCCATGTGGGTTCCGCTGCCGGGCACCTGGCGTACCCAGCGCACCACCGCCGGGCCCCAGTTGTGATCCTCGGGCAGGCGCACGCCGAGCAGTTCGCCGGCCTGCAGCTGCTCGGGGACCTCGCCGCTCCAGCTCAGGCAATAGCCGCCCGGACTGTGGTTGACCACCTGCACCGCATGGATCGGAAAGGCCGGACTGGCCGCCTCGCCGTCGCCGGGCAGGACGTCGTAATGGATTTCTTCCAGGGACTCGGCGCTCCAGTCCAGGGCGTCGGGTGCGCGGGTATCGGCATCGAAGGCCAGCGACCAGACGTCTTCCTTGGGCTTGGGCGCAAAGGCGTCCGGCACGGCCTGCGCCGACAGGCGCAGGGTGTCGGCGAACACCTGCCCCCCCGCGAGCTGGTAATGCAGGGCGCTCATGCCGATGCAGACCTGCACCTGGCCCTGGCCGGGCATGCGCTGGAAGGCGCGGTCCGCTTCCTGGCCCCAGGCGCCGACCAGGTGCTGCAGCAGATCCAGGGACAGGTCGCCGTGCACCGGCAGGCGCGCGCGCGGCCGCTGCTCCGGCGCCAGCGCCAGATAGTCCTCGATGGCCTGCACCAGCTGTTGCGGCGCAAGACCGAGCAGACCGTTGAGATTGGCTTCACGCAACAGCGAACGATAACGCGGCGGCGCGTCGATCTGCGGCGCCACCACCATCAGGGTGCCGTTCTGCTCGGGCCCTTGCAGGCGGATCAGGCTGGCCCAGTCGTCCAGGTGCAGGGTCAGCTGGGCGATATGGCTCTGGCGCAGCTGGTTGCAGCGCGCGGCACCAAACAGCAGGGCGGCGCCATAGGCCTGGGTGATGGTCTGGCTGCCGTCGCCGGGCAGCAGTTCGTCGCGAATCTTCTGGTTGTGCAGGCCGGTGGTCACTGCCAGCCGATAGAGCTGGTGCAGCTCCAGCCAGAGGTTGTCGTGCACCGGGGTATAGAGCTGGGCGGCGCGGATCAGCGGCCCGAGCAGCGCGCGCAGGGCGCGCTGGATGGCGGTGGCCAGCAGGGTGCTGCGTTCGCCGCGCTCGCTTTCCTCGACCACGATCAGCTTGTAGCCGGCGGCCAGCAGGTTCTGCAGGGCCTGGCAGAGATTGGCCACCTTGCGCGAGCGCTCGTCGAGCACGATGGCCTGGTTGAGCACATGACGTTCGAGCTGCTGGCAGACCCGCTGCACGTCCGAGCGCAGGGCTTCGAGCAGGCGCAGGCGCGCTTCCGGCGTCAGGATCAGCCGGTTGAGTTCCAGCAGGCCCTGATAGAGCAGCCGGGCGAATTCGCCCAGCTTGGCCCGTGGCAATTGCTCCAGCCAGCGCTTGAGGCCGGCCGGGGTGGCGTCACAAAACGTCAGGCTGCGCTGATCGGGCGTCGGTACCCGCAACATGAGCTGTGGCCTTTTGCTATCCATTCGCCGCGCACACTCCTGGTTCGATGGGCAATGAACCGCGCATCTAGGCGAGAGGCCCTGGCTCGGAAACGGTGGTCAAGGGGGCCGACGTGGTCGGAACCCCCAGCAGTTGCCCCATGTTGACGGTGGACAACGCGCCGAGTTCAGCGGACCAGTTCACCGCGTCCGTGCCGAACAGCACGATGGCGGTGGAGCCCAGCTTGAAGCGCCCCAGCTCGTCGCCGGTACGCAGGGTGATGGGCGCGCGGGCGGCCTCGTCGTAGGCAAAGCTCTTGAGTTCGCGCTTGGGCGGCGTGACCAGGCCGGCCCAGACCGTCTCGATGCTGGCGACGATCATGGCGCCGACCAGGATGACCGCCATGGGGCCCACGGCGGTATCGAAGATGCAGACCACCCGCTCGTTGCGGGCGAACAGTTCGGGCACGTTCTCGGCGGTGAGCTGGTTGACCGAAAAGATGCGGCCGGGCACATAGACCATCTCCTTCAAGGTGCCGGTGAGCGGCATGTGCACCCGGTGGTAGTCCTTGGGCGACAGGTAGATGGTGGCGAAATGGCCGCCCATGAAGGGCGCGGCGCGCAGGCCGTCGCCGCCGAGCAGCTCCAGCAGGCTGTAGCTGTGGCCCTTGGCCTGGAAGATGCGGCCGTGCTCGATGCGACCGAGCTGGCTGATGGCGCCGTCGCTCGGGCTCACCACCACGCCGGCTTCGGCCGGCAGTGGGCGCGCGCCGGGCTTCAGGGCGCGGGTGAAGAAGGCGTTGAAGTTCTCGTAGGCGGTGGGGTCTTCCACCTGGGCCTGGCGCATGTCGACGTCATAGTGACGGACGAACCAGCGGGTCAGCAGATTCTTGAACCAGGGCGCCCGGCACTCGGCGAAGCCGCCGATCACCCGCGACAGCAGATGGTGCGGCAGCAGGTGCTGGGCGAGGATGAACAGTCGGTCTTGCAGTTTCATGGGAGGTCCTTGGCAGTCATTCGATGGGGGTGTCGGGGTGGTTGCCCCATTCGCCCCAGGAGCCGGCATAGGCTTTGACCCGCGGATAGCCCAGGGCCTTGGCCGCGAGGTAGGTGAAGCCGGATCGGTGATGGGTCTGGCAGTGGGTGATGATTTCCTTGTCGCGGGTGATGCCAAGGCGTTCGAGTTCGGCGCCCAGGTCCTCGCGGATGCGCAGTTGGCGCTCGCGATCCATGCCGGCGGTCCACTCGAAGTTGATCGCCCCGGGAATGTGGCCACCACGGGCGGTCAGCACCTTTTCGCCGCGGTATTCGTCGGCGCCGCGGGCATCCCAGATGGCCAGGTCCTCGGCGCCCAGCCGGCTCTGCAGATAGGCGCGGCTGGCGGTGGGTTCCTCGTGCAGGGTCAGGGCGACCGGTGCCCCGGCCGGCGCGGGCACCGAGGTGCTCAGCGGCAGGCCGGCGGCGATCCAGCCCTGGCGGCCGCCGTTGAGGTAGTGATAGTGGCCGTGCCCGATGACATCGAGCAGCCAGATGAAGCGTCCGGCCCAACCGCCGCCTTCGTCGTCATAGACCACGTAGACGGCTTCGTCGCGCTGGCCCAGTTCGCCGAACAGCTGCTCCAGGTCCGCCTGGGCCGGCAGCAGGCCGGGCGCCGGCTTGCTGCCCAGCTGGGTGCGGGCGGGCGCGACATGGCGCGCGCCGGGCAGATGGCCCTCGGCATAGTGGGCGGCGCTGCAGAGATCCACCAGGATGAGTTCGGGCGCATCCAGGCGCGCCGCGAGATCGGCCGGTTCGATCACCAGGGGCAGGGCGGAAAAGGGCATCGCGGATTTCCCGTCGGTCCGTAGCAAAGGTGAAGTGTACCGAGGTTGACCGGCCAGCGTCAGGTCGGTCGTACCCGCGGACGATTGGCAAAGGTGCCGATGGCGCGCTCGATGCAGGTGAAGGTCTTGTCCAGCGCCGCGGTCCGACGGGGATCCGCCGGCTGCAGTTCGCTGTCCAGGATCGCCAGCAGCACCACCCGTTCGCCAAAGCCTAGACTGCGCAGCCAGAGCCGTTCGTTGCTGAACAGCCGGCGCAGATCGGCGGGCAGGTGCGGCGCGAAACGCGCTCGGTTGCCGTCATCGATGCGCAACTGGCCGGGGCTGCCGAACAGCTTGGCCAGCAGCGGATGGCTGGCGATGTCCAGTTGCAGGCCGGGGGCGTCGTCCAGGCCATGGTGCAGCTGGACATTGCCCTTCTGGCCGTTGCGATCCGGAGCCAGCAGCAGCAGCCGCGGCAGGCCGCAGGCCACCAGCGCCTGGCGGGCGCAATCGAACAGCTGGGGCAGGGTGGCGAAGGCGCTGGGCGTGTGCAGCAACTGCTCGCAGAGTCCGCGCCAGCGCTGCGCCTGACTCTCGCTGGCGACCTGCACCCGGGGCACCGGCTTGAGGCGCCGTTCGCCCGGCGGCCAGACCAGGCCTTCGGCCGGGTGCCAGAGGCCGGGTCGGGCATGGCGCTGGGCGTCCTGCACCGCCAGTTCGTGGCTGCGACTCTGCACCCGTGCCAGTGGCAGTTGCAGGTAGAGGGCGCTGAAGCGCTGCCAGCGCAGGGTGTGGGGACCGTCCCAGGCATGGTGGCTGGCCAGCGCCAGGCCGTTGGCCAGGAGGATGGTGTTGCCGGGATGGGTCAGCCAGCGCCGTAGCGTGGGGTCGTCGTCGAGGCGCTGCTGCTGTTCGAGAGGATCGTCGCCATGGGCGATGTGCAACGCCCTGACCAGTTGCCGGCGATCCTGGTCCAGCAGCCGATAGCCTTCGACGATCCACTCGGGCAGCTGCCAGTGACGGGCCAGCGCCTGGCACAGGCGGATCGCCGGCACGCCGAGCAGCTCGCGCTCGACCTTTATCGCCGGTTCGCCTTCGCCCAGCACCCGCCGCTCCCATTCCTCGAAGAGTTCCGGATAGCGGGTCGCCAGCGGCCAGAGCGGCGCCAGAAAGAGCAGGGCGGCCAGGCGGATGTCCGGCCACAGTCGCGCCAGGGGCACGCCGAACAGGCCCAGCCCTAGGGTCATGGCGTGCTGGCTGACCAGGCACAGCTGCCGCAGCGGACGCGGCAGGCGTTCCTCGGCCAGGGTCGGCTGGCGGGCGATCAGGTATTCCGCCGGGCCGAGTCCGACGCGGCCGAGCACGGCTTCCAGACTGGCGGCCGGATCGCCGAGGCTGGCATGGCCGCGATTGGCCTCGCGCAGCAGGGCCAGCGCCAGGGGGGGTGACTCGCAGAGCCGTTCGGCGATCTCATGCAACGCCAGACGGCCATCGGCCAGGGCGCGGCGCAGACGCTCCGCGGTGGCGGTGGCCACCGGCAGGCGCACGCCTTCCAGGTGTTTGACCCAGTCTTCGACGGTGTTCGGGCGGCTGGACATACGACGGTCGCCTTGAAATTTGATGAAAGGCCTTCAGTCCGGGGCGCCGGGTCCGATAAAGGGGGCGTGAGGGTGATTCCCCGGCTCAATTTTCCTTAGCACACAGTATTCCCAACCATGGCAAAAATCATCGGCATCATCGTGATATTCGCGGCTGTCCTCGGCGGCTACATCCTCGCGCATGGCAAGATCGCTGCGATCATCCAGCCACTCGAGGTCCTGATCATCGGCGGTGCCGCCCTGGGGGCCTTCCTGCAGGCCAACCCGGGCAGCACCTTCATGCAGGTGTTCAAGAAGTCGCTGAAGATGTTTGGCAATCGCTTCACCCACGCCTTCTACCTGGACGTGCTGAAGCTGCTCTACGAGATCCTCAACAAGAGCCGGCGCGAGGGCATGATGTCCATCGAGGCGGACGTCGAGGACCCCAAGGCCAGTCCGATCTTCAGCAAGTACCCGAACATCCTCAAGGATGAGCGGATGACCGCCTACGTCGCCGACTACCTGCGATTGATGTCCTCCGGCAACATGGCCCCCCACGAGCTGGAAGGCCTGTTCGACATGGAACTGGCCGGCATCAAGGAAGAGCTGGAGCATCCGTCCCACGCGGTATCGCGGGTCGCTGACGGCCTGCCCGGCTTCGGCATCGTCGCCGCGGTACTGGGCATCGTGATCACCATGGGCATGCTCGGCGAGGGCGACCAGGCGGCCATCGGTGGCCATGTGGGTGCGGCCCTGGTGGGGACCTTCCTCGGTATTCTCGCGGCCTACGGCTTCTTCGGACCGCTGGCGACCTGCCTGGAGCACGACGCCAAGGAAGAACTCAATGTGCTGGAGGCCATCAAGGCCTGCCTGGTCGCCGCTGCCAGCGGCATGCCGCCCACCGTCGCCGTGGAATTCGGTCGCAAGGTGCTGTTCCCGGCGCACCGGCCATCCTTCAGTGAACTCGAGCAGGCGATGCGGGGCAGCTGATGGACAACAACCAGCCGATCATCGTCAAGCGCGTCAAGAAGAGCGCCGCCGGCCACCACGGCGGCGCCTGGAAGATCGCCTTCGCCGACTTCGCCACCGCCATGATGGCGTTCTTCCTGGTGCTCTGGCTGATGTCCTCGGCCACCCCGGAACAGAAGAAGGCCATCGCCGGCTACTTCCAGGATCCGATCGGCTTCACCGAAAGCGCCAGCCCCTATGTCATCGACCTGGGCGGCACGCCGACGCCGGCGCCCGACCGCACCCTGAATCCCGAGATCCAGGCCCAGCCGGATTCGACCCAGAACAAGGTCAACCCGGACATGGAGGAGCGCGCCGACCCCAACGATTCCAACCGGGTGCAGCCCGATCCGACCCAGTCGCCGGACAGTTCGCCGGATCGCCAGCCGAATGCGGCGGCGCAGAAGGATCAGAACCAGCAGGCCCAGAAGATGGATGCCAGCCAGGCGGAAAAGATCGCCGAGCAGGTCGACAAGGAGCGCCTGGAGCTGTTGCTGCAGGAGCTGCAGAACAAGATCGAGCAGAATCCGGAACTGCAGAAGTTCAAGGACCAGATCCTGCTGGAAATCACCCAGGACGGCCTGCGCATCCAGATCGTCGATGCCGAGAACCGGCCGATGTTCGACTCCGGCAGTCCGCGGCTGAAGTCCTATTTCGAGGACATCCTGCTGGCCATGGCCGACACCATTCGCCAAGTGCCGAACAAGATCAGCATCAGCGGCCATACCGATGCGGCGCGCTACAACGGCAAGGGTGACTTCAGCAACTGGGAGCTGTCCGCCGGTCGCGCCAACGCCGCACGCCGGGCGCTGATCGCCGGTGGCTATCCGGAAGAGCAGGTGGCGCGGATCGTCGGCTATGCCTCCTCGGCCCCCTTCGATCGCGAGCATCCGCTCAATCCGGTCAACCGCCGCATCGACATCATCGTGCTGACCAAGAAGGCCCAGCAGGCCATCGAGGGACGCGCCGGCGGCAACCAGGCACCCAAGCCCGCGGCCGGCGCCGCCCCGGCGGCGAGCCGGAGCGGGGTCTCCAGCGGTGGCGTCAGCGCCACCGGTAACCTGGCGCAACCCATCAACAACGCGGCCTTCAAGCAGCAGATCAATGCCTTCGATGCGGGTGTCATCCAGAGCAAGCCCTGAACGGTCGCGCTGATAGATAGGAAAATTCGCTGCTAGCGTTCGGTTTTTTCGTCCGTTGACGTGAAGACGGCTGGTTAAGCTGCAGGGGTTTCATGACGGATCGGGCACCTTGCGCCCTCGTGCGCGGTCTCCCGATCTCCGATTCCCTTGCAGGAGCCTTCCGATGAGCAACGCCTTTATCGACACCATCAAGCGCCGCCGCAGCCAGTACGCGCTGGGCAAGAATCTGCCGCTGGCCCAGGACCAGGTCACCGCGCTGATCCAGGAGGCCGTCAAGCTGTCGCCCTCCGCCTTCAATTCGCAGAGTTCGCGCGCGGTGATCCTGTTCGGCGCCGAGAGCGACAAGTTCTGGGGCTTCGTCATGCAGGCGCTGCGGCAGATCGTGCCGGCCGACGCCTTCGCCGCCACCGAAGGCAAGATCAACAGCTTCGCCGCCGGTGCCGGCACTGTGCTGTTCTACGAGGATCGGCATGTGGTTGCCGGCCTGCAGGACAAGTATCCGGCCTACGCCGACAACTTCCCGATCTGGTCGGAGCAGGCCAGCGGTATCGCCCAGTTCTCGGTGTGGACGGCCCTGGCCAATGCCGGTATCGGCGCCAGCCTGCAGCACTACAATCCGCTGCCCGACGCCCTGGCCGCCGCCGAGTGGAAGCTGCCGGAGACCTGGCACCTGCGCGCCCAGATGCCCTTCGGCTCCAACGAAGGCGACTTCCCCGAGAAGGGCTTCATGGACGACGCCGAGCGCTTCCGCGTCTTTGGCTGATGGTCCTCGACTGATAGAGCAAAACGCCGGGCTTGCCCGGCGTTTTGCTTAGTAGCGCGACTCGCCTTCGAGGCTGGCCAGGATATGCCGGTAACTGGCCATCCGCTGCGGATGGATGTCACCGCGCTCCAGGGCAGCGAGCAGGGCGCAACCGGGCTCCCGCTCATGCTTGCAGTCGCGGAAACGGCAGTGGCCCAGGTAGTCGCCGAATTCCTTGAAGCCAGCTTCGACATCATCACGGCTGACGTGACTGAGGCCGAATTCGCGGATGCCGGGCGAGTCGATCAGGTCGCCGCCGTCGGGAAAGTGGAAGAGCCGGGCGGTGGTAGTGGTGTGGGTGCCCTTGTTGGTCAGCTCGGACAGCGGGCCGACGCGGGTATCGACGCCCGGCAGCAGGGCATTCACCAGCGACGACTTGCCCACCCCGGACTGACCGACGAAGACACTGACGTGCTCGTCCAGGGCACTCTTGAGCTGGTCCATGCTCAGGCCATTGTGGGCCGAGACCTCCAGCAGCGGATAGTCCAGTTCGCGGTAGATGCCCAGCAGGTCGTCCAGCGCCGGGCCGTTGTGCTCGTCGATCAGGTCGGCCTTGTTGAGCAGCAGCAGCGGCTGGATGCCGGCGTGCTCGGCGGCCACCAGGTAGCGGTCGATGAGGTTGGCGTGGGGCGTGGGCAGCGGGGCGAAGACGATCACCAGGCGGTCGACGTTGGCCGCCACCGGCTTGAGCAGGCCGCGCATGTCCGGCCGGCAGATTTCCGAGCGGCGCGGCAGCTGGGCGACGATGACGCCATTGCCCTGGAGGCTGGCGCGAAACACCACCCGGTCGCCGGTGACCAGGGTCGGCAGGTTGGCACGCAGGTGACAGCGCTGCAGCTGGCCGTCGTCATCCTCGACCTCCACTTGAACGCCGAAGTGGGCGATCACCAGGCCCTGTTGCTCCGGGCCCAGGTCGCCGCCTTCGAGCTCGTCGATCAGCTTGGATTCGCGCTTTTCCGCGCGGGCGGCGCGTTCGGTCTGGATTTTCTCGATCCGCCAGCTCTGGCGACGGGTCAGGTGGCGTTTGGCCATGGGATGTCCGCGGGTTTCAGGACCGCTGAGTCTAGCATTGGCCGCCTCCCCCGGATTACCTAAACTTGGCGTACCTCGTCGCTTCGGAGCCCCCATGCTGGCCCATCTCGCCTCGCGCTATCCGCTGTTGCTGGCCGTGCTGGTGCAACTGGCCGCCCTGGTGGTCGCCGTCGTCGGCATCCGCCTGTGGGCCAGCTTCGCCGGCCAGCGCCCCTCGCTGCTGGCGCTGGTCTGCCTGCAGGCGGTACTGGCGGCCCTGCTGGGCGAGTTGCTGGGACTCGCCCGCTGGTGGGTCTTCATCAATCTGCTGTTCGCCCCGGCGCTCTATCTGGTCAGCGGTCGCGGGCTCTCGGCGGGCATCGCCGCGCTCGGCTTCCTGCTGCTCCTGCTGCTGAACTGGAACAGCCTGCGCGAGCGGGTACCGCTCTATCTCACCGGCCGCCAGACCCGCGAACGGCTGGCCGAACTGCTCGCCGAGCGCGAGCCGACCTTTCGCTTCGTCGACCTGGGCTGCGGCCTGGGCGATACCCTGGTCGATCTGTCCCGGCGCTTTCCGCAGGCCACCTTCGTCGGCGTGGAGACGGCGCCGCTGAGCTTCGCCCTGGCCTGGCTGCGCTGCCTGCCGCGGCGCAATTGCCAAGTGCGCTATCGCGATCTCTGGCGGGTGGAGCTGGGCGAGTTCGACGTCGTCTACTGCTTTCTCTCGCCGGCGCCCATGCCACGCCTGGGCGACAAGGCCCGCACGGAGCAGCGCGCCGGCAGCTGGCTGATTAGCAACACCTTCGAGATTCCCGGCCAGCCCGCGGATCGGGTGCTGGAGGTAGGGGACCTGCGCGGCAGCCGGCTGCTGCTCTGGCATCGTTAGGTGCGCGGCAGGCGCGCTGCTACACTGGTGCCATCATCAAGGAGTTCACCATGACCGCCCCCAATCCTCAGCACCTGATCTGGATCGACCTGGAAATGACCGGCCTGGATCCAGATCGGGACGTGATCATCGAGATGGCCACCATCGTCACCGACAGCGATCTCAATGTGCTGGCCGAGGGCCCGGTACTGGCCATCCACCAGTCGGACGAGATCCTGGCCGGCATGGACGAGTGGAATACCCGTCAGCACGGCGGCTCGGGCCTGACCCAGCGGGTACGCGAGAGCACCGTCGACACCGCCCAGGCCGAGGCCCTGACCCTGGAGTTCCTGCGTCAATGGGTGCCCAAGGGCAAATCGCCGATCTGCGGCAACAGCATCTGCCAGGACCGGCGCTTCCTCTATCGCCGCATGCCGGAGCTGGAAGCCTACTTCCACTACCGCAACCTGGACGTCTCCACCCTCAAGGAACTGGCCGCGCGCTGGGCACCCCATGTGCGTGACGGCGTGAAGAAGAGCGGCAGCCACCTGGCGCTGGACGACATCCGCGATTCCATCGCCGAGCTGCGTCACTACCGCGAGCACTTCATCAAGGTCTGACGGCCACCCGTCGGTGCTGCTGTCCATCCTCTACCTGGTCGCCATCACCGCCGAAGCCATGACCGGCGCCCTGTCCGCGGGGCGCCGCGGCATGGACCTGTTCGGCGTGGCGCTGATCGCCAGCGTCACCGCCCTGGGCGGCGGCTCGGTGCGCGATGTGCTGCTGGGGCACTATCCGCTGGGCTGGGTAAAGCACCCGGAGTACCTCGCGCTCACCGTCGGCGCGGGCCTCGCCACCGTGGCCATCGCGCGGGTCATGCGCTATCTGCGCCGGTTGTTCCTGGTGCTCGACGCCCTGGGCCTGGTGGCCTTTACCGTGATCGGCTGCCAGGTGGCCCTGGAAATGGGCCTGAGTCCGGCCATCGTCATCGTCAGCGGCACCCTGACCGGCACCTGCGGCGGCATCCTGCGCGACATCCTCTGCAACGACGTACCCCTGATCCTCAGGCGCGAGCTCTATGCCAGCGTGGCGGTACTCTCCGCCGGCTGCTACCTGCTCTGCCGCCCGTGGCTCGGCGAAGAGCAGGCACTGCTCATCACCCTGGCCGCGGGGCTGCTGCTGCGCCTGCTGGCGCTGAGATTCAACTGGCAGATGCCGACCTTCACCTATCCGGACGATCCCCACGGCTAAGGCCATGACGATTTGCACGGTATCGCGCTGAAAGGCTTGTCCTAGAGCCTTTTGTGCGGCATTTTTCAGGCCCCAGTTACCGATAGGGAGATCGGTCATGTCTGGAAAGCCCGCTGCTCGCCTGGGCGACGCCGTCGCCTGCCCCAAATGTGGTTCCACCGCCCTGGTCCAGGGCTCCGCCGATGTCACCTTCGATGGCCTGCCCGCCGCGACCCTCGGCCATGCCTGCGGCTGTGGCGCGGCCCTGAGCGCCGCGGTCATCCCCAACGTCCTGATCAACGGCCGGCCTGCGGCGGTGCTCGGCAGCCTCACCAGCCATGGCGGCGTGGTGATCGGTGGTTCCGGCACCGTCATCATCGGCCTGGACGCAGGCGGCGCGGCCAAGGGCACCTGCGCAAGCCATGCAGGTGCTACCGGCCTGGCACCGGGGCAGGGAAAGCCTTCGGCGCTGCGCGACCGGGAGCGACAGGGCAGCGAGGGACCGGCCAAGCGCCCGGACAGCGCGCCCGTCGCCAGGAATGAAGTCGCCGAACAGGCGGAGCGCCCGCTGGAACAGCGCATCACCCTGCGCATCGGCGTCTTCTTCGACGGTACCGGCAACAACCTCTTCAACGCCGCCACCGGCGCCGCCTGCCGGGCGGAAGAGCAGGGGTTTGATACCAATCAAGCCGAGAGCATCGCTCGGCACTGCCAGGCGTTCATGGGCAATCCGGACAGCAGTTATGCCAATGCCGATACGAACATCGTGCGGTTGTATCGGCTCTATCAAGACGATACTCAGCGTGCCGTCGAGCAGGACGAAAAGTCAGCGGCTATTCCGGTCTATATCGAAGGTATCGGCACTCGGGCCGGACAACCTGATAGCGCCTTGTCCATGGGAACGGGCTTGGGTGCCAGTGGTGTGCTGGGATGTGTTCAGACGTTTCCAGTCGCGTTCGGTGAGCGCTACGATCAATTCAAGCGCATCAATCCCAATGTCGTCGTTGAAGCCATCAAATTCGATATTTTTGGCTTTAGCCGGGGTGCCGCGGCTGCACGCCACTTCGCAAACGAGGTGAAGGCGGGCGGCGGTATTGCTGCGGCGGGTTTAGCCAGGTGCTTTTCGTGGCAGAGCGCTAAGGTCAGGCTCAACTTCATCGGACTATTCGATACCGTAACGGCGATAGCGGACCCCAGGCGTGGCGACTTTACCCCGACCAATATCGCCAACCCTGGCGTCAACCTCTATCTGCCGGCAGGATGTGCCGACAAGGTGGTGCACCTGGTCGCACGTGACGAGCACCGGCGTAACTTCGCCCTTACCAGTGTTGCGCCCCAGCATCAAGAAATTGCCCTGCCGGGTGCTCATGCCGACTTAGGTGGAGGCTATGCGCCCGAGATGACCGAGCGCCTGCTGTTGACGCGACCACGCGCCTCGCGAGAGCGCTATGGCACCGACAGCCAGGCGGCCTGGAGCTATCGCCAAGCCCAGCGGGAGCTGGCGCAGTTGCAACGAGAGCCCTGGTACGACCCAGGCTCCACCACCTTGGCAATCGATACCTGGCGCAACAACTTGCCACGTACCCGCGGCGAGATGCCGGAAACCGAGGTTATCGCCGCGATCCGCCTGGAACGTCAGGTGCGCGGTGAGCTGTCCTTGGTCTACTTGCGTGTGATGCATCGCCTCGCCGTTGCCAACGGAGTGCTCCTGGCGGCCATCGATGAAGCTGATCCTGAATTACGCCTGCCCGATGAGTTGAAGGAGATTGCTACCAAGCTGCAAGCCAACGTCCAGGGTGTTCCGCTGCATATCGACCAAGCTGAGGCTCGCCTGCTGTTCGGTCGCTATGTACATCTTTCCGCTCACTGGAACGCGCTATTGGGTAAAGACCTTAGCAACCTGGGCATCTTCTTCGTTAACGCCCCTACGGCCGCTGGTAAACGCAACGTCTATCCCAACCGTCCCCAGGCAGGTTATCCCGAATGAATCGCTGGCTGCTGTGCCTTGTTCTCGCGCTCGGCCTCGCTGGCTGCCAATCCAGCGCCGTGCCAAAGCCTAAGCTTCCTTACGACGCTTGGTACCTGGGTTTTCTAGCACCCAATTACATGGAGGTCTGGTTGGAGTTGGCCAATGTCAGTGACATCGATGGCCGCTTTTTTCCTAATGCCATGGGTGGCGTAGTTGCCATGGGACAGCCCGCGAGTCTGTCAGCGACTGCCAAGGGCTGGCCTAGGAGAATCGGGTCGGGCAAAGGCCTCTACATGACCGGGCTAGATCTGCCCTATATGGTAGCGCTGCGCTGGCAGTCAATGGTTGAGCCCCAAACCTATCAGGCGGTATTCGCCATTCCCGCCTGGGCGCGGGCAAAAATGCTCGAACGCCTGCCAGCCGAGTGTCCGGTCAGTGGTCGCACTTCCGATTATCGCAAGGACCTCACCATCGGCCTGGCGCCTGGCGGGGTGGTCAAGGTCTGGATCATGGGCCCCTGCCTCGACCCCATCGAGGTCCTGACCCTCCAGGCCGAGATCGAGCCCAAGGGGCCCTATGGCGGCAAATCCAACGGCAAGTACCGGCCGCTGTCGCCGGTGGTCAAGCGCTATGTCGACAAATACGGCGTCCCTTACGGCAGCTGGTGGGCGCCGATCCCCTACACCACGGTAGGGCCCTGAGCGCCTAGCTTGCCGCGTGTCGCTGCAGCGCCCATTCCACGTGCTCGCGCACCAGGGGGGAGGGGTGTTCGCGCTGCAGCTTCAGGGCTTCCACCACCGGGATGCTGGTCGGGGCGTTGCCCAGGCCCACGGCCAGGTTGCGCAGCCAGCGCTCGTAGCCGGCGCGGCGTAGCGGCGAGCCTTCGGTGCGGCTGAGGAATTCGGCTTCGGTCCAGCGAAAGAGTTCGGCCAGACTGGCGCTGTCCAGACTGTGGCGTGGCTGGAAATCGCCTTCGGCGGTGGGCTTGGCGAAGCGGTTCCAGGGGCAGACCAGCTGGCAGTCGTCGCAGCCGAAGACCCGGTTGCCGATCAAGGGGCGCAGCTCCGGCGGAATGCTGCCCTTGAACTCGATGGTCAGGTAGGAAATGCAGCGCCGGGCGTCGAGCTGATAGGGGCCGACGAAGGCCTGGGTCGGGCAGATGTCCAGGCAGGCGCGGCAGGTGCCGCAGTGGTCACGCGGGGTGGGTTCGTCCACCGGCAGCGGCACGTCGACGAAGAGTTCGCCGAGAAAGAACCAGCTGCCGGCCTTGCGATTGAGCACCAGGGTGTTCTTGCCGATCCAGCCCAGGCCGGCCTGTTCGGCGATGGCCTTTTCCAGCACCGGCGCGCTGTCGACGAAGGCGCGATAGCCGAAGGGGCCGATCTCGCCCTGGATGCGCTCGGCCAGGTGCTGCAGGCGCTTGCGGATCAGCTTGTGATAGTCGCGGCCCAGGGCGTAGCGCGAAACGTAGGCGGCCGCGCCGTCGGCCAGGCGCTCGCTCATGCGCGTGTCGCCGGGCAGGTAATCCATCCGCAGGGAAATCACCCTCAGGGTCCCCGGCACCAGTTCGGCCGGTCGCGAACGTTTGCTGCCGTGCGCGGCCATATAGTCCATCTCGCCATGGAAACCGGCGGCCAGCCAGCGCTCCAGATGTTCCTCGTGACGTGCCAGATCCAGCCCGGCAATGCCGGTCTGCTGAAAGCCCAATTCCCGACCCCAGGTCTTGATGAGGTCGGCCAGGGCGGCGAGATCGAGAGCGACAGCGGACATCGACGGGAACGCACAGGCAGGAGGGCCGCCTATTTTGCCAGACTCCGGAGGCTTTCCCAGCATGCACGACGAACTGCCGTTCCAGCTCTACAGCGCCCAGCAGGTGCGGGATCTCGACGCCCAACTGATCGCCGGCGGTCTGCCCGGCCTCGAGTTGATGAGACGCGCGGCGGCCGCGGCCTGGCGCTCGTTGCGCCACGGCTGGCCCCATGCCGGCGCTCTCTGCGTGCTGGCCGGCGGTGGCAACAACGCCGGCGACGGTTATCTGGTCGCGGCGCTGGCGCGCAAGGCCGGCTGGCAGGCACGGGTCTGGCACCTGGCCGATCCGACCGGACTCCAGGGCGATGCCGCCCTGGCCCATGCCGAGGCCCTGGCCGCCGGCGTGGACATCCAGCCCTGGCGCGCGGATGCCCCGCTGGAGGGTCTGGTGGTCGATGCCCTGCTGGGCACCGGCCTCAAGGGCGCGGCGCGCGAGCCCTATGCCGCGGCCATCGAACGGATCAACGCCAGCGAATTGCCGGTGGTGGCCATCGACCTCCCTTCCGGACTGGATGCCGACACCGGCGCCGCGGCGGGCCCTCTGGTGCGCGCCGATCTGACCATCACCTTCATCGGCCTCAAGCTCGGCCTGTTCACCGGCAAGGGGCCTGACCATGTCGGCAGTCTGGTGTTCGAGCCGCTGATGGAGGAACCGCAGAATCCCGCCCACGCCACCGCCCAGCGGCTGGCGCCCGGCAACCTGCCGCGGCTGGCCAGGCGCCCGCTCAATGCGCACAAGGGGCAGTACGGCCATCTGCTGGTGATTGGCGGCGACGAAGGCACCGGTGGCGCAGCCATCATGACCAGCGAGGCGGCGCTGCGCTGCGGCGCCGGCATGCTCAGCCTGGCGACCCGGCCCTCCAATGTCACCGCGGTGCTGGCGCGGCGGCCGGAGGTCATGGTCGCCGGGGTGCATTCCAGTTTCGCCGTGCTGGAACTGGCCAAGAAGGCCGATGTGCTCGCCGTCGGGCCGGGCCTGGGGCAGGGCGCCTGGGGCAAGGCCCTGGCCAGTGCCGCCGCAACGCTGGACGCGGTCCAGGTCTGGGACGCCGATGCCCTCAACCTGCTGGCCGCCGGGGTGGTCCAGGCGCCGCGCGGGCCCTGGGTGATGACGCCCCATCCGGGCGAGGCGGCGCGGCTGCTGGAGGTCTCGATCAAGGACATCGAAGCCGATCGTCCCGGTTGCGCCCGCGAACTGGCGCGGCGCTATGGCGGCGTGGCGCTGCTCAAGGGCTTCGGTACCCTGATCGCCCATCCGGACGGTCGCATGGCGCTGTGCGGCGAGGGTCATCCGGCGATGGCTACCGGTGGCCTGGGGGACATCCTCACCGGTATCATCGCCGCCCTGCTGGGGCAGGGGCTGGCGCCCTTCGAGGCCGCCTGCCTGGGCGCCTGGCTGCACGGCCGTGCCGGCGCCGAGCTGGGTCGCCAGGGCCGCGGTCTCGCCGCCAGCGATCTGCCCCCGGTCGCCCGCCAGTTGCTCGAGGAACTCCAGCCATGCCTGAACTGACCCTGCACGCCGCCGACGAAGACGCCATGTACGCCCTGGGTGCCCGCCTGGCCCAGGCCAGCGGCGGTCGTGGCGTACTCTATCTGCACGGCGATCTGGGCGCCGGCAAGACCACCCTGTCGCGGGGCATCCTGCGTGGCCTCGGCCACACCGGGGCGGTGAAGAGTCCCACCTTCACCCTGGTCGAGCCCTACGAACTGGCCAGTGGCGCGGTCTATCACTTCGATCTCTATCGACTGGCCGATCCGGAAGAACTGGAATTCATGGGGATTCGCGACTACTTCACACCCGAGGCCTTGTGCCTGGTGGAATGGCCCGAGCGCGGTCAGGGCTTTTTGCCAAAGCCGGACCTGGACATTACCATTACGCCACGCGCCGACGGCCGTGATCTGCGCCTGACTAGTCATGGCGCTCACGGCGAGGCCTGGTGCGCCGCCCTCGCGCCCTAGGCGCCGATCCCTCGTTCTCCAGCTATACGGTCGCAGGCATGCGCAAGCGTTTTTTCAGGTCGGGACTCGGCCTGTTGTTGTTGATTCTCAGCAGTCAGCTGCTGGCCGCCACCCAGATCAAGGGCATGCGCGTCTGGCGTGCGCCCGACAACACCCGTCTGGTGTTCGATCTGACCGGCCCGGTCAAGGCCAGCGTCTTCACCCTCAGTGCCCCGGATCGCATCGTCATCGACCTGTCCGGCGCGCAGCTCGACGGTGGATTGAACGAAAAGCCGCTGCGCAACACCCCCATCACTGGTCTGCGCGCGGCCCAGCGTTCGCCGGGCGAGGTGCGCCTGGTGCTGGACACCAAGGGTGCCCTGACGCCCAAGAGCTTTACCCTGGCGCCCAACAAGGAATACGGCAATCGCCTGGTGGTCGACCTCTACGACCAGGGCACCGATCCCGCCACCAGCGACATTCCCGCCACCGTCACGCCCAATCTGCCGGCTACGCCGGTGACCCCGGCGCAGCCGGCGACCCGTTTGCCGTCCAGCCCCAGCGGCAAGCGCGACGTGGTGGTGGTGATCGACCCCGGCCACGGCGGCGAAGACCCGGGTGCCATCGGTCGCGGTCGGTTGTACGAGAAGAACGTGGTACTGGCCATCGCCAAGCAGTTGCAGGCCAATCTCAATCGGCAGAAGGGCTTTCGCGCCGAGCTGACCCGCACCAGCGACTACTTCATCCCGTTGCGCCAGCGGCAGATCATCGCCCGCAAGAAGGGCGCCGACCTGTTCATTTCGATTCACGCCGATTCGGCGCCCAGTGCCAGCGCCGAGGGCGTTACCGTCTTCGCCCTGTCCCAGCGCGGCGCCACCTCCGAGGCGGCGCGCTGGCTGGCCGATGCGGAAAACCGCTCCGACCAGGTCGGCGGGGTGTCCGATGCCCTGGACAACAAGGATCCCATGCTCGCCGGGGTGCTCATGGACCTGTCCATGACCGCCACCGTGGCCTCCAGCCTGGAGGTCGGCCAGACCATCCTCAGCCAGGTCGGGCGCGCCACCAAGCTCTTGCACACGCGGGTGGAGCAGGCCGGCTTCATGGTGCTGAAGTCGCCGGACATCCCCTCGATCCTGGTGGAAACCGGCTTCATCACCAATGCCAACGAATCGGCCAAGCTGGCCAGTCCGGCGCACCAGGGGCTGCTCGCCCGGCAGATCCAGGCCGGTATCGTGCAGTACTTCCAGCACCGTCCACCGCCCGGCACCTACCTGGCCTGGCAGCGTGAACAGCGGGGCGACAAGGTCGGCAGCGTGCGCGGCTTCGATCAGCACCGGGTGCAGCCCGGCGAAAGCCTGAGCCTCATCGCCCGTCGCTATGACGTCGATCTCTCCACCCTGCGGGCGGCCAATGGGCTGCGTGGTAATCGCATCCGCTCCGGCCAGGTATTGACCATCCCCACCCACGAACTGGCGGCCAGCAATGACTGAACCCCGGCGCATCCAGCTGCTCAGCCCGCGGCTGTCCAACCAGATCGCCGCCGGCGAGGTGGTCGAACGACCCGCCTCGGTGGCCAAGGAGCTGCTGGAGAACAGCCTGGACGCCGGGGCCCGGCGCATCGATATCGAGGTGGAGCAGGGCGGGGTCAAGCTGCTGCGCATCCGCGACGACGGCCATGGCATCCCGCCGGACGACCTGCATCTGGCCCTGGCGCGCCATGCCACCAGCAAGATCTACCACCTGGACGAACTGGAAAGCGTCACCAGCCTGGGCTTTCGCGGTGAGGCCCTGGCGTCGGTCAGTTCGGTGTCGCGCCTCACCCTGACCTCGCGCTTTCGCGGCGAAGACCAGGCCTGGCAGGTGGAGACCGAAGGCCGCGAGATGCAACCGCGGGTGCAGCCCGCCGCCCATCCCCAGGGCACCTCGGTGGAGGTGCGCGACCTGTTCTTCAATACCCCGGCGCGACGCAAGTTCCTGCGCGCCGAAAAGACCGAATTCGATCACCTGCAGGAAGTGGTGCGGCGCCTGGCGCTGGCGCGCTTCGACGTCGGCTTTCATCTGAGACACAACGGCAAGAGCGTGCTGGCCCTGCATCCGGCGGGCGATCCTCAGAGCCAGGGTCGGCGGGTCGGCGCGGTCTGCAGTCCGGCCTTTCTCGAGCAGGCTCTGCCGCTGGAACACGAGCGCAACGGCCTGCGCCTCTGGGGCTGGGTCGGCCTGCCGACCTTTTCGCGCAGCCAGGCGGATCTGCAGTACTTCTACGTCAACGGCCGCATGGTGCGCGACAAGCTGGTCGCCCATGCCGTACGCCAGGCCTATCGCGACGTCCTCTACAACGGTCGCCACCCGGCCTTCGTGCTGTTCCTGGAAGTGGATCCGGCGGCGGTGGACGTCAACGTCCACCCCACCAAGCACGAGGTGCGCTTCCGCGACAGCCGCCAGGTGCACGACTTTCTCTACGGCACCCTGCACCGGGCACTTGGCGACATCCGCCCGGATGACCAGCTCGCCGTGGTGGCGCCCACCGCACCGACGCCGCTGAGCGGTCCGGCCGCCGGTGAATTCGGCCCCCAGGGCGAGATGCGCCTGGCTGCCGCCGTGTTGCACGACAGCCCTGCGCCGCCGGCCCAGCCCTTCGCCGGTGGCGGCGGTTCGGGTGGTGCCGCGCACTACAGTCCTGCCCCGCAGCCCTATGCCGGCGCGCCGGTGGCCGAGGTGCAGAGCGCCTACAAGGCCTTCTTCGCGCCGCTGCCGGAGGGTGCCGAGGCCGCGGCCCTGCCCGCGGAGCAGGGCGACGTGCCGCCGCTGGGCTATGCCCTGGCGCAGCTCAAGGGCATCTACATCCTGGCCGAGAACGCCCAGGGCCTGATCCTAGTGGACATGCACGCCGCCCACGAGCGCATCACCTACGAACGACTCAAGGTGGCCATGGCCAGCGAAGGCCTGCGCGGCCAGCCGCTCTTGGTGCCGGAGTCCCTGGCCGTCAGCGAGCGCGAGGCCGACTGCGCCGAAGAGCATGGCCAGTGGTTCGAGCGCCTCGGCTTCGAACTGCAGCGCCTGGGTCCCGAGACCCTCGCCATCCGCCAGATCCCCGCCCTGCTCAAGCAGGCCCAGGCGGCGCGGCTGGTGCAGGACGTGCTCGCCGACCTGCTGGACTATGGCACCAGCGATCGCATCCAGGCGCACCTCAACGAATTGCTCGGCACCATGGCCTGCCACGGCTCGGTACGGGCCAACCGGCGGCTGACCCTGCCGGAAATGAATGCCCTGCTGCGCGACATGGAAACCACCGAGCGCAGCGGCCAGTGCAACCACGGTCGTCCCACCTGGGCCCAGCTCAGCCTGGACGATCTGGACAAACTCTTCCTGCGCGGCCGCTGACCGCCCGCCGCGCCCTGCGCGGCGCCCCTTCGAGAATCCGCAATGACCGCCCCTCTGCCGCCCGCCATCTTTCTCATGGGGCCGACCGCCTCCGGCAAGACCGATCTCGCCATCGAGCTGGCGCGGCTGCTGCCCATCGAGCTGATCAGCGTGGATTCGGCGCTCATCTATCGCGGCATGGACATAGGCACCGCCAAGCCCAGCGCCGAGCTGCTGGCCGCCCATCCGCACCGGCTGGTGGACATCCGCGACCCCGCCGAGAGCTATTCCGCCGCCGAATTTCGCGCCGATGCCCTGGCGGCCATGGCCGAGATCACCGCGGCCGGACGCATCCCGCTGCTGGTGGGTGGCACCATGCTCTACTTCAAGGCCCTGCTCGAAGGCCTGGCCGACATGCCCGGTGCCGACGCCGAGGTGCGGGCCGAGATCGAGGCGCTGGCGGCCACGGCCGGCTGGGGCGAGATCCACCGGCAACTGGCCGAGGTCGATCCGGTATCGGCCGCGCGCATCCATCCCAACGATCCCCAGCGCCTCCTGCGCGCCCTCGAGGTGTATCGCGTCAGCGGCCAGTCGATGACCGAGCACCGCGCGCTGCAATTGCGCGCCAATGCCGATTCGAACGGGGCGCCCCAGACGCAATTACCCTATACTGTGGCCCAATTGATCCTGGCGCCCGGCCGGCGTGAGGTGCTCCATGCGCGTATCGCCGAGCGCTTCAGCCTGATGCTGGAACAGGGCTTCATCGACGAAGTCTCAGCCTTGCGGGAACGTCCCGATTTGCATCCTGGTCTGCCGTCCATGCGATCCGTAGGCTATCGTCAGGTGTGGGAGTTCCTGGAAGGGGGTTGCACGCGGGAAGAGATGGTGGCGCGTGGCGTTGCGGCGACGCGGCAGTTGGCGAAGCGGCAGTTGACCTGGTTGCGTGGCTGGCCCGCCGCACACACCTTCGACAGCCTGGCTTGTGACAATCTGCCGCGGATCTTGAAATGCCTGGCCGGTGACACCATATCGCCCCGCAGCTGAATCGTTTTTGTCCGCGTGTCCATGGTGGGCAGCGGAAACTGGCATGTCGCCAGATCGGTATTTTCATTTCCTTAGGAGAGCGACACGATGTCAAAAGGGCATTCGCTACAAGACCCTTACCTGAACACCCTGCGTAAAGAGCGCGTTCCGGTTTCCATCTATCTCGTCAACGGTATCAAGCTGCAGGGTCAGATCGAGTCCTTCGACCAGTTCGTGATTCTGCTCAAGAACACCGTCAGCCAGATGGTCTACAAGCATGCAATCTCCACCGTGGTGCCGAGCCGCCCGGTCCGTCTGCCCAGCTCCGAGACGAGCGAGTCGGATAGCGAATAAATAACGAGAGGAGCGCCCTGTTGTTCTTCGAGCGTCACGAAGGTGGTGAGCGGGCCATTCTGGTCCATTTGGAAGGCCTGCATCCCGAGGCGCGCGAAGATCCTCAGGAGTTCCTCGAACTCGCGCGATCGGCGGGTGCGGAGACCGTGGCGTTCGTCACGGTGAACCGCAGCCAGCCGACGGCGCGTTATCTCATCGGTACCGGCAAGGTCGAAGAGTTGCACGATCAGGTGCACGCCCATGCCGCTGATCTGGTCATCTTCAACCATGACCTCACGCCCAGTCAGGAACGCAACCTCGAAAAAGCCTTCGAGTGCCGCGTCCTCGATCGCACGGGCCTTATTCTCGACATCTTCGCTCAGCGCGCCCGGACCCACGAGGGCAAGCTGCAGGTGGAACTCGCCCAGCTCGAGCACATGAGCACCCGGCTGGTGCGCGGCTGGACTCACCTCGAGCGCCAGAAGGGCGGCATCGGTCTGCGTGGTCCGGGTGAAACCCAGCTCGAAACCGACCGTCGTCTCCTGCGGATCCGCATCCGCCAGATCCGCCAGCGCCTGGACAAGGTGCGCAGCCAGCGCGAGCAGGCCCGGCGCGGTCGCCGGCGTGCCGAGATTCCCTCGGTGTCCCTGGTCGGCTACACCAACGCCGGCAAGTCCACCCTGTTCAACAGCCTCACCGAATCCGGCGTCTACGCGGCCAACCTGCTGTTCGCCACCCTCGATCCCACCCTGCGCCGTCTGGAATTGCCGGACCTGGGGCCGATCGTGCTGGCCGATACCGTGGGCTTCATCCGCCATCTGCCGCACAAGCTGGTGGAGGCCTTCCGGGCGACCCTGGAGGAATCCAGCAACTCCGACCTGCTGCTGCACGTGATCGATGCCCACGAGGACGATCGCCAGCTGCAGATCGAGCAGGTCGAGGCGGTGCTGCACGAAATCGGTGCCGACGAGCTGCCGATGTTGGAGGTCTACAACAAGCTCGATCTGCTCGACGGGGTCGAGCCGCATATCCAGCGCGACGATGAAACCGGACGGCCGATCCGGGTCTGGGTCTCGGCGCGCGAAGGCCGTGGTCTGGAGCTGGTCGGTCAGGCCGTGGCCGAACTGCTCGGCGAAGATCTTTTCGTCGGGGTGCTGCGCCTGCCCCAGCGGCATGCCCGGCTGCGGGCCCGGCTGTTCGAGCTGGGCGTGGTTCGCCAGGACGATCATGATGACGAAGGCAACATCCTGTTGTCTGTACGAGTACCCCGCGCCGAACTCAATCGACTGCTCAGCCGGGCCGGTGAAGAACCGGAAGTCTTTATCCAGCAACATGTTTTGCAATAAACCCCCGCTCGGCGCTTTTGTTCGGGCAGGGACCATCCGGTAGCATTGGTCGGCGCGCCATTTCGGCGCGTTTTCGCGTTATCAGTAGGGAGAGCGCTATGGCTTGGAACGAGCCCGGTGGCAACTCGAACAATCAAGACCCCTGGGGCGGCCGCAACAACAACGGTGGCGGCAATGGTGGACGCAAGGGGCCGCCGGATCTCGACGAAGCCTTGCGTAAGTTTCAGGACCGCATTAACCGCCTGGTCGGCGGCAAGAAGCGCTCCGGCGGCAGTGGCGGCGACAGCTTTGGCTCGGGTGGTGGCAAGGGTTTGCTGCTGCTGGGCGTGCTGCTGGTCGGCGCTCTCTGGCTGTACAACGCCGTCTACGTCGTGGACGAGCAGGAGCAGGCGGTGGTGCTGCGCCTGGGCAAATACCATGAGACGGTAGGGCCCGGCCTGAACATCTATTTCCCGCCCTTCGAGACCAAGTACCAGGAAAACGTCACCCGTGAGCGGGCCTACAGCAAGCAGGGCGCCATGCTGACCCAGGACGAGAACATCGTCGAGGTGCCACTGACCGTCCAGTACCGCATCACCAATCTCAAGGACTTCGTCCTCAACGTCGACCAGCCCGAGGTCAGCCTGCAGCAGGCGACCGACAGCGCCGTGCGCCACGTGGCCGGCTCCTCGACCATGGACCAGTTGCTGACCGACGGCCGCGAGCAGGTCGCCACCAACGTCCGCGAACGTCTGCAGCGCTTCCTCGACACCTACGGGACCGGCATCACCGTGACCCAGGTGAACATCCAGAGCGCCTCGGCGCCGCGTGAAGTTCAGGAAGCCTTCGACGACGTGATCCGTGCCCGTGAAGACGAGCAGCGCGAGAAGAACCAGGCCGAAGCCTATGCCAACGGCGTGATCCCCGAGGCCCGCGGTGCTGCCCAGCGCATCATCGAGGAAGCCAACGGCTATCGCGACGAAGTCGTCGCCCGGGCCCAGGGTGATGCCTCGCGCTTCAGCCAGCTGGCGGTCCAGTACGCGGCCAATCCGCAGCTGACCCGCGAGCGTCTGTACATCGAGACGATGCAGGAAGTGCTCGGTCAGGCGAGCAAGGTCATGGTCACCGGTCAGGCCGGCCAGAACCTGCTCTATCTGCCGCTCGACAAGCTGATGCAGAACCGTGCCCCGGCACCGACCTCGGCGATCAGCAGTGGCGCTGCCCCGGCGGCGTCGAGCGATACGGCGGCCTCGGTCATTCGCAATCTGCCGCAGTCCACCGAAGCGCGTACGAGGGAGAGCCGCTGATGAGCAATAAATCGCTGGCCGCGCTGATCGTCGTGGTCGTTCTGGGTCTTGCCGCCTGGAGCAGTCTGTTCGTGGTGAAGGAGACCGAGCGGGCGGTGATGCTGCGCTTCGGTCGTGTGGTCGAGCCCAATCTGGAGCCCGGCCTGCACTTCAAGATTCCCTACGTCAACCGGGTGCGCAAGTTCGACGCCCGCCTGCAGACCCTGGATACCCCGACGCAGCGTTTCCTGACCCTGGAAAAGAAAGCGGTGATGGTGGATGCCTACGCCAAGTGGCGCATCTTCAATGCCGATCGCTACTACACCGCGACCTCGGGTCTCAAGCAGATCGCCGACGAGCGACTGCTGCGCCGCCTGGAGGCGGGGCTGCGTGACCAGTTTGGTCGTCGCACCTTGCACGAGGTGGTGTCCGGTGAGCGGGATGCAATGGTCGGTTCGCTGACCGCGGCGCTGAACAAGATGGCCAACCAGGAGCTGGGTATCGAGGTGCTGGACGTGCGCGTCAAGGCCATCGACCTGCCCAAGGAAGTCAGTCGCAGCGTCTATGAGCGGATGAGCACCGAGCGCGAGCGGGAAGCCCGCGAGCATCGCGCCAAGGGTCGCGAGCTGGCGGAAGGCATCCGTGCCGACGCCGATCGTCAGCGCCGTGTGCTGCTGGCCGAAGCCTATCGCCAGGCCGAACAGGCCCGCGGTGAAGGTGATGCCCAGGCGGCCCAGGTGTATTCCCAGGCCTACTCGAAGAATCCGGCGTTCTTCTCCTTCTATCGCAGCCTGCAGGCCTATCGCTCCAGCTTCTCCAGCAAGAGCGACGTCCTGGTGCTGGATCCGAAAAGCGATTTCTTCAAGTATTTCCAGAGTCCGGGGCAGTGAGGTCCGGGATGAACGGCGCCTAGGCTTCGCTCGTCGTTCATCCCCGATCGCCGATTTTTTCGTGTTATCATGAATCAGCCGGGGCCATCCCCGGCTTTTTTGCGTCCGTACGAAACCCGTGGAAGGGCGACGCCCTGGCTGATCCGGGTAGCAATCCACGGCAGAGCGGCTCGATCCGGCGGCAGGATTCTCCAGGAATCCACTGCGCCGACCTCGGCAGCCGCGTGCCGATCCATGACATGGAGAAGAGGCCTAATGGCTACGGTAGACCGCTGGCTGCTGCCTGACGGTATCGAGGAAATCCTGCCGCCCGACGCGGCGCGCATCGAAGGTGCTCGGCGTCGGGTGCTGGAACTGTTCCATTGCTGGGGCTACGAGTTCGTCATCACCCCGCACCTGGAATTCCTGGAATCGCTGCTCACCGGCGCGGCCAAGGAACTGGAACTGCGCACCTTCAAGGTGACCGATCCCAATTCCGGCCGCCTCATGGGCTTCCGCTCCGACATCACGCCCCAGGTGGCGCGCATGGAAGCCCATAGCCTCAAGCAGAGCGGTCCGAGCCGACTGTGCTATGCCGGCAGCGTGCTGCATACCCGTCCCCGTGCCCTGTCCACCTCGCGCAGCCCGATCCAGGTCGGCGCCGAGCTCTATGGCGTGCCCGGCAGCGAAGGGGATCTGGAAGTCATCAGCCTGATGCTCGACGTGCTCGAGCAGGCCCAGGTGCCCGACGTCCACATGGATCTGGGGCATGTGGGGATCTATCGCGGGCTGTGCCAGGCGGCCGGTGTCTCCGGCGCCAGCGAGCAGCAGCTGTTCGATGCCCTGCAGCGCAAGGCGGTCGACGAGATCGCCGAATTGACCGCCGACCTGCCCGCCGCCGAGCGCGGCTGGCTGCGGGCGCTGGTCGAGCTCAGTGGCGATGCCACGGTGCTCGAGCAGGCGCGGCAGCGCCTGGCGGGTGCGCCCGCGGGCGTCCTGCAGGCACTGGACGAGCTGATCGCCCTGGCCGATTCGCTCAAGGGGCGTTTCCCGGGCGTGCCGCTGTATTTCGATCTGGGCGAGTTGCGCGGTTATCACTACCACACCGGGGTGGTCTTCGCCGCCTTCGTGCCGGGCACCGGGCAATCCATCGCCCAGGGCGGTCGCTATGACAACATCGGCGCCGACTTCGGGCGTTCGCGTCCGGCCACCGGCTTTTCCACCGATCTCAAGACCCTCGTCGAGCTGGGCACCGCCGTGCTCGACGAACCGCGCCGCGGCATCTGGGCGCCGGCGGGCGATGCGCCGGTGCTCTGGCAGGCCGTGCGCGAATTGCGTGCCGCGGGCGAGCGGGTGGTCCAGGCCACCGCTCATGACGACGCGGACCAGCTGCACAGCTCGGGCTGCGATCGCCGGCTGATCGAGCAGCAGGGCGCCTGGGTCGTGGTGCCCTTGAATTCCTAAACACCGGATCTGGCATCCGGGTGAACGTGAGCATCGTCGGCCTGGCCGACAGAAATCTTCCTGACAGGGGATAAGGTTATGGGTAAGAACGTCGTCGTCCTGGGCACCCAGTGGGGTGATGAGGGCAAGGGCAAGATCGTGGACCTGCTGACCGACCAGGCCGCTGCCGTGGTGCGTTATCAAGGCGGTCACAACGCCGGCCACACGCTGGTCATCGATGGTCAGAAGACCATCCTGCGGCTGATTCCCTCGGGCATCCTGCGCGCCGACACCCAGTGCCTGATCGGCAATGGCGTGGTGCTCTCGCCGGAAGCCCTGTTCAAGGAAGTCGGCGAGCTGGAAGCCCGCGGCGTGCCGGTGCGCGAGCGCCTGCGCATCAGCTCGGCCTGCTCGCTGATCCTGCCCTATCACGTGGCCCTGGATCAGGCGCGCGAGAAGGCGCGCGGCGAAGCCAAGATCGGCACCACCGGTCGCGGCATCGGCCCGGCCTATGAAGACAAGATCGCCCGTCGCGGTCTGCGCGTCGGCGATCTGTTCCACCCCGAGCGTTTCGCCGTCAAGCTCAAGGAAGTGCTGGACTACCACAACTTCGTCCTGCAGAACTACTTCAACGAGCCGCCGGTGGACTTCCAGAAGACCTACGACGAGGCCATGGAACATGCCAAGGTCATGCAGCCGCTGGTCATGGACGTCGTCAGCCGTCTGCACGAGCTGCGCAAGGCCGGTGAGAACCTGATGTTCGAAGGCGCCCAGGGCACCCTGCTGGACATCGACCACGGCACCTATCCCTTCGTCACCAGCTCCAACACCACCGCCGGTGGCGTGGCGACCGGTTCCGGCGTGGGTCCGCTGTACCTGGACTACATCCTCGGCATCACCAAGGCCTACACCACCCGCGTCGGCTCCGGTCCCTTCCCGACCGAGCTGTTCGACGAAACCGGTGCCTACCTGGCCAAGCAGGGCCACGAATTCGGCTCCGTGACCGGCCGTCCGCGCCGTTGCGGCTGGTTCGATGCCGTCATCCTGCGTCGCTCCATCGAGATCAACAGCATCTCCGGTCTGTGCCTGACCAAGCTGGACGTGCTCGACGGTCTGGAAACCGTGCGCATCTGCACCGGTTACAAGGATGCCGCCGGCAACCTGCTGACCGAGGCGCCCACCGACGCCGACAGCTACATCGGTCTGCAGCCGGTCTACGAAGAGATGCCGGGCTGGAGCGAATCCACCGTGGGTGCCCAGAGTCTCGAGGCGCTCCCGGCCAACGCCCAGGCTTACATCCGCCGCATCGCCGAGCTGGTCGAGGCGCCGATCGACATCGTCTCGACCGGTCCGGATCGCAAGGAAACCATCGTGCTGCGCCATCCTTTCGCCTGATGCGCTAAAAGGATGCAGCCGGAAAAGCCCCGCCCCGCGGGGCTTTTCCATTTCTGGCGGGCGAGAGACGCTGGTAGGCCGGGGACGGCCGCTGGTCCGAAATGGCCAGCATATTGCTATGACTATTTACCGCTGAGCCTCCAGCTCCCCTCGAGCTGGCCGACAGCCTGTAAATGTCCCTTGTCGCTGGAGACCTCCATGTCGTTTCTCTTGTCGCTGCTGCGCAGTCGCCTGTTGCTGCCGGTATTCATCAGTCTTTTGCTCGCGGTCATGCTCCAGGTAGCCCTGGCGCTGTGGCTGACCCAGGATGCGGTGAAGGGGCTGCAGTCAGGCCTGGCCACCCGCCTGTCCGGCGAGTCCGAGCAGCTCGCCGACACCCTGCGCCAGGCCGGGGGCGAGGTGGATGGCAGTCTTGCCGAACTGGCGGGGCAGACCCGTGCGCGGCTGGCCGAGGGGCTTGCGCAGCGGCTGGCGCGCGAGCGGCAGCAGGTGGGTGAGACCCTGACCGCTACCCTCAAGAGCAATGCGCAGAATCTGGCCGAGCTGCTTGCGGGCGTCGCGCCCAAGGCGATGTGGGACGCCGATGTGCCGGCCCTGTCCGACCTGGCGCGGCGTGCGCAAGGCAATCCCGAGGTGCTCTTCGTGGTCTTCCAGGACGCCCAGGGCCAGAATCTGACCCGCTATCTCAATCGCCAGGACGAGCGCGTGGCCCGCCTGCTCGCCGTGGGCCAGGGCGAGGGCGCCCTGGCCAAGGTGCTGGATGCCGCGACCCGGGATCCTTCGGTCTATCGCGTGGATGCCTCCATCAGTCCCAATGGCGTGGAGATCGGCAAGGTGGTGGTAGGCTTTTCCACCCAGACCATCGAGCGCACCGGCGCGGCCCTGGACAAGAGTTTCAAGACCCTGATCGACGACGCCGGCGGTCTGGTCTCCAGCAGCGTGACGGCCGCGGCCAAGGGCAGTGCGGCGACCCTGGCGACGCGCCTGGAAGGCACGCGCCAGGCTGCCCTGGCCATGAGTCGCAATGCCGGTGAAACGGTCGCCACCCTGGCGGGCGCGCTGCGCTGGCAGATCGCCCTGGGGCTGATCGGGGTCGGCGTGGTGATGGTCGTGGCCGTGGCGCTGGTGCTGGGGCGCCGGGTGCTGCGGCGGATCGGCGTGCTGCAGCGGGCGCTGGACGATCTGGCAGCCGGGGAGGGGGATCTCACGCGCCGTCTGCAGCTGGGGCAGGGCGATGAGATCCAGGCGCTGGGTGGCGCGGTCGATCGCTTCCTGGCCAAGCTGCAGCCGCTGGTGGGCAAGGCCCATGGCGTCGCGGCGCGTACCGGCGAGGAAATCCGCGGTTTGGCCGGCAGCAGTGCCACCGCCGAAGCGGCGGCGTTGCGCCAACGCGAAGAGGTGGCGCGCAGTCTGGAGGCCTTGTCCGGTATCGCCGCGGAAGCCCAGGGCGAAAGTCAGGCCATGCAGGGCGCCCTGCAGCAGGTGGAGGCCATTCGCAGTTCCACCCAGAGCAACGCCCGCATCGCCACCGAGGTGGCCGAAGGTATCGAGGGGCTGGTGACCCAGGTCGAGTCCGGCGCCCAGGTGATCGAGCGGCTGGCCGCGCAAAGCGAGCAGATCGAGGTGGTGCTGGACGTGATCCGCGGCATCGCCGAGCAGACCAACCTGCTGGCGCTCAATGCGGCCATCGAGGCGGCCCGGGCCGGCGAGAGCGGACGTGGCTTTGCGGTGGTCGCCGACGAGGTGCGGGCGCTGGCCAGCAAGACCCAGGAATCCACCGGCAGCATCCGGACCCACATCGCCGGTCTGCAGGAAGGCGCGCGCGAAGCTGTCGCCGCCATAGGCGCGGCGCGCCAGCAGGCCGGCAGCGGGCTGGCGGTGCTGCGCGACAGCAAGCGCATCCAGCAGGATGTCCACCGCGCCGTGGATCAGGTGCATGCCAGCATGACCACGGCTGCCCAGGCGGCCCAGCGTCAGGCGGAGGGCGCCGCGGCGGTACGCCAGCGGGTCGAGGTCATCCATGGCGAGACGCTGCGCGCAGCCGAATCGGTGGCGGCCACTGCGCACAGCAGTCGGACTCTGGCGGAGCTGGCCGCCCAGTTGCGCGGCAGTCTGGGGCAGTTCAAGGCGTAGGGGAGGGCCCCACGCCTTTTCGCGGGCAAGAAAAAACCGGCCGAAGCCGGTTTTTTCTGTTGCGTCCGATCCGGGATCGTCCGCTTGGTATTGGTGCCCAGGAGAAGACTCGAACTTCCACGGTGTTGCCACCGCTAGGACCTGAACCTAGTGCGTCTACCAATTCCGCCACCTGGGCCTGCAGTGCGACTTCTGGTCGCTTCCCGTCACCCTTGCGGGTTTCAGGATTAAAAAACCGGCTAGTACCGGCTTTTCGTCGACCGATCTGCAAATCGATCGACTATAATGAGTGGTGCCCAGGAGAAGACTCGAACTTCCACGGTGTTGCCACCGCTAGGACCTGAACCTAGTGCGTCTACCAATTCCGCCACCTGGGCACTCAAGGCGATGATTGCTCATCTCCGGCGTCGTGATTGCTCACGGCGTCGTGGGGCGGCACTTTACTCAGGGGGCGTTTGCTTGTAAACCCCTGCTGTGAAAAATATTTTATTGAGCATGCCAGGCTAACTATTGCGTGGTTTTCACGTTTCAATAGGCGCCATGGCAGTTCCTACCGAACCAAGACACAGAAGGTAACCCCAGACTGATGGCCGATTGGCAATCCCTCGATCCCGAGGCCGCCCGGGAAGCGGAAAAGTACGATAACCCCATTCCGAGTCGCGAACTCATTCTGGCTCATCTCGCCGATCGCGGCGCCCCGGCCACACGGCCACAGCTCGCCGAAGAATTCGGTCTCGTCACCGAAGACCAGCTCGAAGCCTTGCGGCGCCGCATGCGCGCCATGGAGCGCGACGGTCAGGTGATCTACACCCGCCGCGGTGCCTATGCGCCCATCGACAAGCTGGACCTGGTGCGTGGCCGCATCGCCGGCCATCGCGATGGCTTCGGCTTCCTGATCCCCGACGACGGCAGCGACGACCTCTTCCTCAGCCCGGCGCAGATGCGCTTGGTGTTCGATGGCGACATCGCCCTGGCGCGGGTCGCCGGCCATGATCGGCGCGGTCGTCGCGAAGGCGGCCTGGTCGAGGTGGTCACCCGGGCGCACGAGTCGCTGGTCGGGCGCTTCTTCCAGGAGAGCGGCCTGGCCTACGTGGTGCCGGACAATCCCAAGATCGGTCAGCAGGTGCTGGTGCCCGAGGGCAAGCACGGCGGCGCCGCTCACGGCCAGTTCGTGCAGGTGCGCATCGACGAGTGGCCCACCACCTTCCGCCAGGCCCAGGGCGAAGTGGTCGAGATCCTGGGCGACTACATGGCGCCGGGCATGGAGATCGAGGTCGCCCTGCGCAGCTACGACATCCCCAACGAATGGCCCAAGGCCGTCGAGAAGGAGGCTGCCAAGCTCAAGCCCGAGGTGGAGGAGAAGGACAAGCAGAAGCGCATCGATCTGCGCCAGCTGCCCTTCGTGACCATCGATGGCGAAGATGCTCGCGACTTCGACGATGCCGTCTATGCCGAGGCCAAGAAGTCCGGCGGCTGGCGGCTGTACGTGGCCATCGCCGACGTCTCCCACTACGTCAAGGTCGGCTCGGCGCTGGATGCCGAGGCGGAAAAGCGCGGCAACTCGGTGTATTTTCCCGAGCGGGTGATTCCCATGCTGCCGGAGGCGCTGTCCAACGGCCTCTGTTCGCTCAATCCCCAGGTGGATCGCCTGGCCATGGTCTGCGAGATGACCATCGCCGCTTCCGGGCGCATGACCGGCTACCAGTTCTACGAAGCGGTCATCCACTCCCATGCCCGTCTGACCTACAACAAGGTCTCGGCGGTGCTGGAACAGCCCAAGTCGGCCGAAGGCAAGCAGTTGCGCAAGCAGCTCGGCGACGTGGTGCCGCACCTGGAGCAGCTCTACAGCCTGTACAAGGTGCTGCTGGCCGCTCGTCATGTGCGTGGCGCCATCGATTTCGAGACCCAGGAAACGCGCATCGTCTTTGGCGCCGATCGCAAGATCTCGGAGATCCGTCCGACCCAGCGCAACGATGCCCACAAGCTGATCGAGGAGTGCATGCTGTGCGCCAACGTGGCCACCGCCAAGTTCCTCGAAAAGCACAAGGTGCCGGCCCTCTATCGGGTGCACGAGGCGCCGCCCCTGGAAAAGCAGACCAATCTGCGCCAGTTCCTCGGTGAGATGGGTCTGTCGCTGACCAAGGGCAAGGCCAATCCGGTGCCGTCGGACTACCAGGCGCTGCTGCAGCAGATCCGTGAGCGGCCGGATTTCCGGCTGATCCAGACGGTGATGCTCAGATCCCTGAGTCAGGCGGTCTACAGCCCGGACAACAACGGTCACTTCGGTCTCAACTACGAGGCCTACACCCATTTCACCTCGCCGATCCGGCGTTATCCGGATCTGCTGGTGCACCGGGCGATCCGCAGCGTCATCCGCTCCAAGCTGGAGACCAAGCACGTCAAGCGCGCAGGCGCGACGAGCATGGCCAAGGCGCGCATCTATCCCTACGACGAGTTGCGCCTGGATCAGCTCGGTGAGCAGTGCTCCATGACCGAGCGCCGCGCCGACGAAGCCACGCGTGATGTGTCTAACTGGCTCAAGTGCGAGTTCATGAAGGATCGCGTCGGCGAGACCTATGCCGGCGTCATTACCGCGGTGACCGGTTTCGGCCTGTTCGTCGAACTGTCCGAGGTCTTTGTCGAGGGCCTGGTGCACGTCACCGCGCTGCCGGACGACTACTACCATTTCGACAGCGTCCATCATCGCCTCTCCGGCGAGCGCAGTGGGCGCAGCTATCGCCTGGGCGATCCCATCGAGGTGGTGGTGGCCCGGGTCGACCTGGACGAGCGCAAGATCGACTTCGTGCTGCCGGCCTCGGCCGGCGCGCCGCGGGTCCATGAAGAGCGCGAGCCGCGCCGCAAGCGTGACGGTCGCGGTCGTCGCCGCGAGGCGCCGGCAGCGGAAGACCAGGCCGTCGCCCCGACGCCGGAAGCCCCGGCCACCTCGGTGTCGCCGGAATTGCTGGAGCAGGCCGACAAGCTGTTGGGCAATACCGACGTCAAGCGCAGTCGTGCGGTGAAGCAGGCGCTGCTGGCGGAAGCCAAGGTCGAGGGCGGCAAGCCCAAGGCCAAGGGCAAGTCCGGCGGTCAGGACAAGGCCGGCGCCCAGGGCCAGGCCACGACTCAGGGCAAGACTGCCAAGGGCAAGGCCAGTGCCACGGCCAAGGCGCGTACCGCTCCGGCGAAGCGTCAAGCGCAGGGTGCTGCTGCCGAAGGCGCCGCTGCGGTGGAAGCCAAGGTCAAGAAGGCCAAGGCCGCTGCCGCCAAGAAGAAGTCGGCTGCCAAGCCCAAGGTCGAAGGCCAGGCCCAGGCCGCGGCCAAGAGCAGGACCAAGGCCAAGGCCAAGAAGCCGCATCGCAAGGGCCAGGCGCGCCCCAAGGATGACGCATGAGCCAGCTGGAAACCGTCTACGGTATCCACGCCGTGGAAGCGCTGCTGCGCTTCCACCCGCGGCGGGTGAAGCAGCTCTGGATCGCCGAAGGGCGGCGTGAGCCGCGGGTGGAGGCCCTGCTGGAGCTGGCCGCCGGTCAGCGCCTGGCGGTGGAAACCAAGCCGCGGGCGTTGCTCGACGAGCTGGCCGAGGGCGTGCATCAGGGCGTGGTGGCCCAGGTCAGCCCCAGCCAGGTCTGGGGCGAGGCCATGCTCGAGGAGTTGCTCGATCGGGCCGAAGGTCCGCCGCTGCTGCTGGTGCTCGATGGCGTGACCGATCCGCACAACCTCGGCGCCTGCCTGCGCAGCGCCGATGCCGCCGGAGCCCTGGCGGTGATCGTGCCCAAGGACAAGTCGGCCACCCTGACCGCCGTGGTGCGCAAGGTCGCCTGTGGGGCCGCCGAGGTGCTGCCGCTGGTGGCCGTCACCAACCTGGCGCGGACTCTGGAAAAGCTGCAGAAGCGTGGCCTGTGGATCGTCGGGACTGCCGGTGAGGCGACCCAGGAGATCTATGACGTCGACATGAGTGGGCCGACCGTGGTGGTCATGGGGGCCGAGGGCAAGGGCATGCGCCGACTGACCCGTGAGCATTGCGATCATCTGGCTCGGCTGCCCATGGCCGGCAGCGTCAGCAGTCTCAACGTTTCGGTGGCGACCGGGGTCTGCCTGTTCGAGGCCGTGCGTCAAAGACGCGCCTCTGCGCCCAGCTAGCCCGCGCTAAGAAACGTCTGGGTACCGACGCAGCGCGTATCGCACTATACGAATCGCGCTGCAGTGCGCAGAATATCGGCCTCGCTCCGGGAATGCCGGGGCGAGGCCTGTCAACAAGAGGACGCCCGCGTGAGTCAGGAGATCCAGGAGCCGGTAGGCTTGCGAGTGCTGCTCGTCGAAGACGATGCCACGCTGCGCATGCTGACCACCGAAGTCATCGAGGAGCTGGACCATCAGGTTACGGCCGTCGCCTCGGCGGAGGCCGCCCTCGAGTTGCTGCCGCAACGCGAACACGATGTGCTGTTCACCGATATCGGGCTGGGCGGCATGTCCGGCATCGAGTTGACCCGCCGCGCCCTGGCGATGGATCCGACGCTGCGCATCGTGGTCGCCTCGGGTTATGCCTTCGAGCGCGAGCCGGGGATGGAGGCGCGGGTCGGGGTGCTGATCAAGCCCTATGACCTGAACAAGATCCGCCAGGCCCTGGCCGACGTGCAACGCTGAGTGCCTGGGGCTGCCCGGCGGTCGCGTCGGTCATGCCTGCGGTTGCGCCCCCCGGCGCCCTTCTCTAGAATGTTGCCCCTTGCCCGGAGTGCGTCCGCATTCCGCAGGGCAAGTCATCCGAACTATTCACTCCTTGTCTGACCGCGTTTCCGCGGCAGGCTGCAACCCGTAAGGAGCATTAAATGCGTCATTACGAAGTCGTGTTCCTGGTTCATCCGGACCAGAGCGAACAGGTGGGCGGCATGGTCGAGCGCTACACCAAGGCTATCGAAGAAGACGGTGGCAAAGTCCATCGCCTGGAAGACTGGGGCCGTCGTCAGCTGGCTTACGCCATCGACAACGTTCACAAGGCTCACTATGTGCTCATGAACATCGAGTGCAGCGCCAAGGCCCTGGCCGAGCTGGAAGACAACTTCCGCTACAACGACGCCGTGATCCGCAACATGATCCTGCGCCGTGACGAGGCCGTCACCGGTCAATCCGAGATGCTCAAGGCCGAAGAAAACCGCAACGAGCGTCGCGAGCGTCGCGAGCGTCCTGCCGAGTCCGAGTCCGAGTCCGCCGAAGGCAACTCCGACGACGCCGACAGCGCCGAGTAATCTGGATCTAGCGAGGAATCACTGTCATGGCACGTTTCTTCCGTCGTCGTAAGTTCTGCCGTTTCACCGCCGAAGGCGTGAAAGAGATCGACTACAAGGATCTCAACACCCTGAAGGCCTACGTCTCCGAAACCGGCAAGATCGTCCCGAGCCGTATCACTGGCACCAAGGCCAAGTACCAGCGTCAGCTGGGTACCGCCATCAAGCGTGCCCGTTACCTGGCCCTGCTGCCCTACACCGACAGCCACGGTCGTTGATCGACGCCTGATCACGAATAACGGATAAACACGGCATGCGGCCTCTGGCTGAGTTCATCATGCGCGGCCGTACTCAAGCCACCCTCGTGGTGGTGCTGGGTGCAGTCGTGCCGCTGCTGTACTGGATGACCGCTGCCGGTGGCAGCCTGGTGCTGTTGCGCCGGGGACCTGCCGCGGCGGCCGGGGTGCTGGTCTGGGCCCTGTTGCCAGCGCTGTTCTGGCTGTATCTGGGTGATGCCAGCATCGTGCTGGTGTTGCTGGGTTCGACGCTGCTGGCGGCCATCTTGCGCCAGAGTCTGTCCTGGACCCGGGTGCTGTTGGCCAGTGTCCCCTTGGGGCTGGTCTTCGCCCTGGTGCTGGGCCAGGTCTATGCCGAGGGCATCGCGCAACTGGCGGAGGAAATCCGTCGGTTGCTGCCCCAGGTGTTGGGCCCGAGCGCGGCGCAGTTGCCGCCGGAAAAGCAGGCGCAGTTGCAGCAGTTGCTGCTGCCCGTGCTGACCGGCCTGATGGCGGCGTTCTTCCAGATCACCTGCCTGCTGTGCCTGATGCTCGGGCGCTACTGGCAGGCGGCGCTGTACAACCCCCAGGGGTTCGGTCGCGAATTTCGCGCCCTGCGTCTGCGTCCGGCCATCGCGCTCGGCCTCCTGGCCCTGCTGGTGCTGGCGCCGAACCTGGGCAGCGGGCTTGGCCTGCTGACCCCGCTGTGCAGCGTGCCGCTGGCCTTTGCCGGCATCGCCCTGCTGCACGGGCTGGTGGCGGCCAAGCGCCTGGCAGGATTCTGGCTGGTGGGGCTGTACGTGACGCTGTTGCTGTTCGGGCAGCTGATCTATCCGTTGTTGGTGATTCTGGCTGTGATCGATAGCGTGTTCGATTTCCGTGGGCGGTCCGCGCAAGAGCCGCAGGGGCCCGCGGACGGTGAAGGTTAAAAGTTAAGAGGAAAGACTCAATGGATGTCATCCTGCTGGAAAAGATCGCCAACCTGGGCAACCTGGGCGACAAAGTGAACGTCAAGGGCGGTTACGCCCGTAACTTCCTGCTGCCGCAGGGCAAGGCCACCGCAGCCACCGCTGCCAACGTCGAGGCTTTCGAAGCTCGTCGCGCCGAGCTCGAGAAGCAGGCTGCCGAGAAGAAGGCCGAGGCTGATGCCCGTGCCGCCAAGCTGGCCGACCTGACCGTTACCATCGCCGCCAACTCCGGCGACGAAGGCAAGCTGTTCGGTTCCATCGGCACCCGCGACATCGCCGAAGCCGTCAGCGCCGCCGGCGTTGAGCTGGACAAGAGCGAAGTTCGCCTGCCCAACGGCGCCCTGCGCAGCGTTGGCGAATACGATGTCGAAGTGCACCTGCACACCGACGTCGAAGCCACCGTCAAGGTCGTCGTCGTCGCTGAATAAGCGCGCCGTCGCCTGACTGGCGGACTTGCGCCCCGGCGCCGGTCTGTCGACAATCGGGCACGTCATTGCCAAGGCAGTGACGTGCCCTTTGTCTTTTCTGCCCTATCGAAAATCATTTCGCCGCCCGCAATGGGGGCCCAAGACCTGCGCATGAACGAGATTTCCCTGCCCGAGCAGTACGATCTGCAGACCGCTGCCCTCAAGGTCCCGCCGCATTCCATCGAGGCCGAACAGGCCGTGCTGGGTGGTCTGATGCTGGACAACAACGCCTGGGAGCGCGTGCTCGATCAGGTGTCCGATGGCGACTTCTATCGCCACGACCACAGACTCATCTTTCGCGCCGTGGCCCGTCTGGCCGAGCGCAACCAGCCGTTCGACGTGGTGACCCTGTCCGAACAGCTGGACAACGAAGGTCAGCTGCCCCAGGTGGGCGGCCTGGCCTATCTGGCCGAGCTGGCCAAGAACACCCCCTCGGTGGCCAACATCAAGGCCTATGCGCAGATCGTCCGCGAGCGGGCCACCCTGCGCCAGCTGATCGGCATCAGCGCCGACATCGCCGACAGCGCCTACAACCCGGAAGGCCGCGGCGCCAACGAGCTGCTCGACGAAGCCGAGCGCAAGATCTTCGAGATCGCCGAGGCGCGGCCGAAGTCTGGCGGGCCGGTCGGGGTCAACGACATCCTGACCAAGGCCATCGACCGCATCGATACCCTGTTCAACTCCAGCGATGCCATCACCGGCGTGTCCACCGGCTTCGCCGACCTGGACGAGAAGACCAGCGGCCTGCAGCCGGCCGACCTGATCATCGTCGCCGGCCGTCCCTCCATGGGCAAGACCACCTTCGCCATGAACCTGGTGGAGAACGCGGTGCTGCGCACCGACAAGGCGGTTCTGGTGTTCTCCCTGGAGATGCCCGCCGACTCCATCGTGCTGCGGATGCTCTCGTCCCTCGGCCGCATCGACCAGACCAAGGTGCGCTCCGGCAAGCTGGACGACGATGACTGGCCGCGGCTGACCTCGGCGGTCAATCTGCTCAACGACCGCAAGCTGTTCATCGACGATACCGCCGGCATCAGTCCCTCGGAAATGCGCGCCCGCACCCGGCGCCTGGTGCGCGAGCACGGCGACCTGGCGCTGATCATGGTGGACTACCTGCAGCTGATGCAGATCGGTGGCAGCAGCGGCGAGAACCGCACCAACGAGATTTCCGAGATCTCCCGCTCGCTCAAGGGCCTGGCCAAGGAATTCAACTGCCCGGTGGTGGCGCTCTCCCAGCTCAACCGCTCGCTGGAACAGCGGCCGAACAAGCGTCCGGTGAACTCCGACCTGCGCGAATCGGGCGCCATCGAGCAGGACGCCGACGTCATCATGTTCGTCTACCGGGACGAGGTGTACCACCCCGAGACCGAGTACAAGGGCGTGGCGGAAATCATCATCGGCAAGCAGCGTAACGGTCCGATCGGTACCACGCGGCTGGCCTTCATCGGCAAATACACCCGGTTCGAGAATCTCGCGCCCGGCAGCTACGTTTTCGAGGACGAATGATGGTCAAGGACAAGCTGAAGATCGCGGTCCTGCTCGGCGGCACCAGCGAAGAACGCGACGTGTCCATCGCCAGCGGTGCCCAGGTGGTGGCGGCGCTGCGCCGGCGTGGGCATCAGGTGGTGACCGTGGATGCCGCCCTGGGGCTGCTCGATGAAGACGCCGAGCGCGCCCTGCTGGAAGCCCGCGTCGGCCTCGAACCGCCGGAGCGGACCGCCCTGGTGCGGATGCGCGGCCAGGATGCCGGCGCGGTGCTCAGCCGTGCCCAGCTGGGCGACCAGGATCTGCTGTTCCTCGCCCTGCACGGCGGGACCGGCGAGAACGGCACCCTGCAGACCCTGCTCGACCTGGCCGAGTTGCGCTACACCGGCAGCGGCCGGGTGGGCAGCGCCGTGGCCATGGACAAGGACCTCAGCAAGCGGCTGTTCCGGGCCGCTGGCGTACCCACCGCCGACTGGCTGATGGCGCCGGTGGATGCCGCGACCGTGGCCGACACCCTGGGCTTTCCGGTGATCGTCAAACCCAGCCAGCAGGGTTCCACCGTGGGCCTGAGCAAGGTCAGCCGCGCCGAGGACCTGCAACCGGCCATCGAGCTGGCGCTGCGCTATGACCGCGAGGTGATGATCGAGCGCTTCGTCGCCGGGCGCGAGCTGACCGTGGGCGTACTGGGCGACCAGCCACTGGCGGTGGGCGAGATCGTCCTCGGCCAGAGTGGCGTGTTCGACTACACCAGCAAATACCAGCCCAAGGGCGCTGTGGAAGTCTTTCCGGCCGAGGTCTCCGCGGAGATCGCCGAGGAAGCGCGCCGGCTGGCCCTGGCCGCGCATCGGGCGCTCAAGCTCGACGGCTACAGTCGCGCCGACTTCCGCCTGGACGCCGAGGGACGGCTCTGGTGTCTGGAGGTCAACACGCTGCCGGGCATGACCGCCACCAGTCTGCTGCCGCAATCGGCCGCGGCCATGGGCATCGACTTCGACGAACTCTGCGAGCGCATCTGCCAGCTGGCCCTGCAGGACTGACCCCACGCAGCCGGCGCCGCTATCGCTTCGGGTGGTGGCGGCTGCGTCTCCCGTCGAAGCCGGATCCGGATCCGCCGCCATGCCCCAGACGCTCACCCCGGTGCAGACCCGGGCGCTGTTCCTTTCCGCACTGCTGCTGTTCGTCCTGCCCTTCATCCTGGTCGACTTTCCCTATGTCGATGACAACTGGCGCATCCAGCTGGAGAACGGCCCGGAGTGGCGCCAGCAGGGGCGGGTGCTCACCGAGGTCTTCTATCGGCTGCTGACCTTCAGCGGCAGTACCCTCAACCTCTTCCCCCTGCCGCTGCTGATCGCCTGCGCCGCCGCGACCTGGGCCCTGACCGATCTGGCCAGGCACTGCTTCGGCGCGCCGCGACCGACCCAGTGCCTGGCCCTGCTGCCGCTGTGGTTCTCGCCGTTCTGGCTGGGCAACCTGACCTACCAGTACGATGGCCCGACCATGGCCCTGAGTCTGGTGGCGGTGATCTATGCGGCGATCTTTCGCAGTCGTCACACCGTGCTGGCGCTGCTGGTGCCGGCGGCGCTGCTGGCGGCGGCCGTCGCTTTCTACCAGGTGGCCCTCAATGTCTTCGTCGGCCTCTGCTGCCTGGAGTTCATCCGCGCCGTGCAACGCCGCGAGGCCCCGGCGCAGGCCCTGCGGCTGGTGCTGCGCCAGGGCCTGCAGTTGCTGCTGGGTTGCGCCCTCTACTTCCTCACCGCCTATCAGCTGATGGCGACCACGCGACACGCCGGTGTGGGTGGCCAGGTGCTGCCCGAGCTCTGGCATCGGCTGGGCGAGGTGCTGCAGAGCGTCGGCCTGCTGGTCACCCCCGGCAATCTCTGGCTGTGGTGGCTGTTTGGTGGGCTGGCGGCGATCGGCTATGGCCTGGGCGGCCTGACCTATGCCCGCGCCTATGGCCGCCGGGCGCTGCTGCCCCTGCTGCTGTACGGCGCGACGCTGCCGGTGCTGGCCGCCTGCGTGGCCGGCATCACCCTGCTGTTCAGCGATTTCATCCTCGAGGCGCGCACCCTGATGGGCCTGGCGGTCATCCTGACCCTGGCCCTGCTGCTGGCCCACGACCTGCTGGAGCGCCTCCAGCCACGGCTGACCTGGCTGCTGGTGCTGCCCGTGCTGTGGATGCTGTCGCTGGCCTATGCCTATGGCCAGGTGCTCTCGGCGCAAAAGACCTTCGAGCGCGGTTTCGTCCAGGAACTGCACCATGACCTCAGCAGCCTTCCGGAGCTGCGGCCGCTCAAGCGGCTGCTCTGGACCGGAGGTCCGCTGGAGGTGGCCTGGCTGCCGCTGGCGCAGAAGACCTTCGAGCAGGTGCCGGTCCTGCCCTTCATCCTCGGCCTGTCGCCGGGCAACTTCATGATCGCCGAACGCCTGCTGGATCTGGGGGTGATCGACGATGCCGACAGCGACAGCTGCACCCAGCGGGTGGCCGTGCCCGGTGCCGCCACGCGACTGGTGGACAATCGCTTCTACGACATCTGGGCGGTGGGCGAGGACGGCTGCATCATCATGAAGCCGCAAAGGCCCTGGGTGCCGTTCGAGTAGGGAGGTAGGTTGGGCTGAGACGGCTCCATCGTCGAAGCCCAACGATCGGTGCCTACCCCAGGTGTTGGGCTTCGCTTGCGCTCAGCCCAACTACCCGTAGCGATCAGCCGCGGCGCAGCCGGTAGCAGAGGAACAGGAAGGCCAGCCAGACCGGGATGGCATAGACCGAGACGGCGATGCCGGGGATGCGCAGCATCAGCACCAGGATCATGCCGACGAAGGCCAGGCACAGCCAGTTGGCGAAGGGCGACCAGAAGGCCGGGAAGTGCGAGGTGCGCCCGGCCTGGCGCTGGGCGGCGCGGAATTTCAGGTGGGTCAGGCTGATCAGCGCCCAGGCGATCACCAGCGAGGCCACCACCAGCGACATCAGCAGCTCCAGGGCATTCTGCGGCAGCAGGTAGTTGACCACCACGCAGAGCAGGGTCACCGCCGAGGACACCGCGATACCCAGCAGCGGCACGCCACGGCGATTGGTGCGCAGCAGGGCGCGCGGGGCGTCGCCCTGTTCCGCCAGGCCGTAGAGCATGCGGCTGGTGCAGTAGACGCCGCTGTTGTAGACCGACAGCGCCGCGGTCAGCACCACGAAGTTGAGCAGGTGAGCGGCGGTGTCGCTGCCGAGCAGGGCGAAGGTCTGCACGAAGGGACTGCCGGCGTAGTCGTCACCGCCGGCGCCGATGCTGCGCACCAGTTCGTCCCAGGGATGCAGCGACAAAAGGATGGTCAGGGCGCCGACATAGAAGATCAGGATGCGCCAGACCACCTGGTTGATGGCCTTGGGGATCACGCTGCGCGGCTGGTCGGCTTCGGCGGCGGTGATGCCCACCAGTTCCAGGCCGCCGAAGGAAAACATGATGATCGCCAGCACGGCGAACAGACCGCTCCAGCCGTTGGGCAGGAAGCCGCCATGACTCCAGAGATTGCTCACCGAGGCCTCGGGACCGCCGCTGCCACTGACCAGCAGCCAGAGCCCGAAGGCCATCATGCCGAGGATGGCCACCACCTTGATCAGCGCGAACCAGAACTCGGTCTCGCCAAAGGCCTTCACGTTGAACAGGTTGATGGCGTTGACCAGCACGAAGAACACCAGGGCGCTGGCCCAGGTCGGCACCTCGGGCCACCAGTACTGCACGTACTTGCCCACCGCGGTGAGCTCCGACATGCCCACCAGCACATAGAGCACCCAGTAGTTCCAGCCGGAGAGAAAGCCCGGGAAGCGGCCCCAGTAGCGACTGGCGAAGTGGCTGAAGGAGCCGGCGACGGGTTCCTCGACGATCATCTCGCCGAGCTGGCGCATGATCAGGAAGGCGATGAAGCCGGCGATGGCGTAGCCGAGGATCATCGCCGGACCGGCGGATTTCAGCACCCCGGCCGAGCCGAGGAACAGACCGGTGCCGATGGCTCCGCCGAGGGCGATCAGCTGGATATGACGATTCTTCAGGCCGCGCTGCAACTGGCCGGCGGCGGGTTGGGGCTGGGACATGGACGGGGGCGTCTCGGTGGTGAAGGGGAGCGGGCGGCTATGGTAGCACTCCTGTCGAGTGAGGCCGCTGAGTGGGCTTTCCCTCACCCCCGCCCTCTCCCTGGGGGCGAGGGGGAAGAGCGTAGCGTGGCGGGGGTTGCCGGTGAGTCTCCCTGATGGCCCTCTCTCCCCAAGGGAAGGGGACAAATAGCTGCGCGGTGTGCTTTTGCCCCCTCTCCCCCGGGGAGAGGGTTGGGGTGAGGGCGGGTCCAGAGCCACCGTCGATAGCCAAAGGCAATCGATGTCCGGGGGCTGAACTGGTCATTTTTTGTGCTATTCTTCGCGCCCTCCTAAAAACCCCCCTTTCCCGGAAGCTGCCATGCAAGCCGCCACGCCGCTGTTCGACTATCCGAAATACTGGGCCGAGTGCTTTGGTCCTGCACCCTTCCTGCCCATGAGTCGGGCGGAGATGGAGCAACTCGGCTGGGACAGCTGCGACATCATCATCGTCACCGGGGACGCCTACGTCGATCATCCGTCCTTTGGCATGGCCATCATCGGCCGGCTGCTGGAGGCCCAGGGCTTCCGCGTGGGCATCATCGCCCAGCCGGACTGGCAGTCGAAGGACGACTTCATGAAGCTCGGCGAGCCGAATCTGTTCTTCGGGGTGGCCGCGGGTAACATGGACTCCATGATCAACCGCTACACCGCGGACAAGAAGGTCCGGTCCGACGATGCCTATACCCCGGGCAACGTCGCCGGCAAGCGACCGGATCGCGCCAGCCTGGTCTACAGCCAGCGCTGCAAGGAGGCCTACAGCCACGTGCCGATCGTGCTCGGCGGCATCGAGGCCTCGCTGCGCCGGATCGCCCACTACGACTACTGGCAGGACAAGGTCCGCCGCTCGATCCTGATGGACGCCACCGCCGACATCCTGCTCTATGGCAACGCCGAGCGGGCGGTGGTGGAGATCGCCCAGCGCCTGTCGCGTGGCGAGCGCGTCGAGTCCATCACCGATGTGCGCGGCACCGCCTTCATCCGTCGCGATACGCCCGAGGGCTGGTTCGAGGTCGACTCGACCCGCATCGACCGTCCCGGTCGCGTCGACAAGATCATCAATCCCTATGTGAACACCCAGGACACCGAGGCCTGCGCCATCGAGCAAGCCAAGGGTGAGGTTGAGGATCCCAACGAAGCCAAGGTGGTGCAGTTGCTGGAAAGCCCGCGCATGACCCGCGACAAGACGGTGATCCGCCTGCCGTCCTTCGAGAAGGTGCGCAACGACCCGGTGCTCTATGCCCACGCCAACCGGGTGCTTCACCTGGAAACCAACCCGGGCAACGCCCGGGCGCTGGTGCAGCGGCATGGCGACGTGGACGTCTGGTTCACGCCGCCGCCCATCCCCATGACCACCGAGGAAATGGACTACGTGTTCGGCATGCCCTATGCGCGCGTGCCGCACCCGGCCTATGGCAAGGAAAAGATCCCGGCCTACGAGATGATCCGTTTCTCGGTGAACATCATGCGTGGCTGCTTTGGTGGCTGCACCTTCTGCTCCATCACCGAGCACGAAGGCCGGATCATCCAGAATCGCTCCCATGACTCGATCATCCGTGAGATCGAGGAGATGCGCGACAAGGTACCGGGCTTTACCGGCGTGGTCTCGGACCTCGGCGGGCCGACCGCCAACATGTACCGCATCGCTTGCAAGGACCCGGAGATCGAGCGCCACTGCCGCAAGCCGTCGTGCGTGTTCCCCGGCATCTGCGAGAACCTCAACACCGATCACTCGTCCTTGATCGAGCTCTACCGCAAGGCGCGGGCACTGCCGGGGGTGAAGAAGATCCTGATCGCCTCGGGGCTGAGATACGACCTGGCTGTGGAATCGCCCGAGTACGTCAAGGAACTGGTCACCCACCATGTCGGCGGCTACCTGAAGATCGCGCCCGAGCACACCGAGCGCGGTCCGCTGGACAAGATGATGAAGCCCGGCATCGGCAGCTACGACCGCTTCAAGCAGATGTTCGAGAAGTACACCAAGGAGGCGGGCAAGGAGCAGTACCTGATCCCGTACTTCATCGCCGCGCATCCGGGTACCACGGACGAGGACATGATGAACCTCGCCCTCTGGCTCAAGCGCAACGGCTTCCGTGCGGACCAGGTGCAGGCCTTCTATCCCTCGCCGATGGCCACCGCCACGGCCATGTACCACTCGGGCAAGAATCCGCTGCGCAAGGTCACCTACAAGAGCGATGGCGTGACCATCGTCAAGAGCGACCAGCAGCGCCGCCTGCACAAGGCCTTCCTGCGTTACCACGATCCCAAGGGCTGGCCGATGCTGCGCGAGGCGCTCAAGGAGATGGGCCGTGCCGACCTGATCGGGCCGGGCAAGCACCAGCTGATCCCGGCCACCCAGCCGGTGGGCGACACCGGTTACCAGAGCGCGCGACGCAAGAATTCCACCCCGGTGGGCAGCAAGAAGGCCGGCACCGGCGCTGGGCGCATCCTGACCCAGCACAACGGCCTGCCGCCCCGCGCCAGCGACGGCAGCAAGGCCTGGGACAAGGGCCAGGAAGGCCAGGCCGCCGGCTACGCCAAGGGCGGTCCGCGCAAGAAGTCGCGGCGCCAGCCGAACATGCCGCGGTAGGGTTCTATCGCGGCCATGGGCCGCTCCTACAGAGAGCGATGCTTTTGTAGGAGCGGCCGCATCGGCGGACCGCCATGGCCGCGATTAAGATCTTGAATTGTCTTCATCACTCAAGGACGAGCGATGTCATCACGTCATGCGGCGCTACGCAGGGGCCGGGTTTCTCTGCCTGGCCAGCTGTATCTCCTTACCGCTACGACCGTGGAACGCCAGCCGCTTTTTTCCGATTTTCATCTGGCGTGTACGGCTGCCCGTACCTTTAGCGATCCTTGTCTGCTCAATGACGCCAGGCTGCTTGCCTGGGTGTTGATGCCGGATCACGTTCACTGGCTCATCGCACTTGGCGAACGTTTCAGCCTGGACGAGCTGGTGCTCCGTCTCAAATCAGCAAGCGCACGTCGGGTCAATGCGATCCGCAATACCAAAGGGGCTGTGTGAGCGTCGGCCTATCATGACCATGGTCTGAGAGCCGAAGAAGATGTCCAGGCGGTGGCCCGTACATCGTCGCCAATCCGGTAAGGGTGGGGTTGGTGAAGCGGGCGCGTGATTATCCGTTTTGGGATGCGGTGTGGTTGTAGATGGTTGCGCGGAAATTATCGCGGCCATGGGCCGCTCCTACGGGGCATATCGGAGCCTGTAGGAGCGGCCCATGGCCGCGATCAAACGTGCTATCAACCGCGCAATTCGGCGAAGTGGGCCTGCATGCGGTCGGCGTTGGCGCTGCGGCCGCTGAAGAGTTCGAAGGCCTTGACCGCCTGGAACACGGCCATGGTGCCGCCGTCCAGGGTGCGGCAGCCGAGGGCGCGGGCCTGGCGCAGCAGTTCGGTCTCCAGCGGGAAGTAGATGATCTCTGCGACCCACAGGCCGGGATGCAGCAACTCGGCCGGCAGTGGCATGCCGGGCAGCTTGGCCATGCCCACCGGCGAGGTGTTGACCAGGCCATCGGCGGCGGCTACCGCGGCGGCCCGGTCGGTGCCGACCGCGGCGCGCCCGGGGCCGAAGTGGCGGGTCAGGTTGTCCACCAGCGCCTGGGCGCGCTCGGCCTCGACGTCGAAGATGAACAGCTGGTCCACCCCCTCGGCGAGCAGGGCGTGGGCCACGGCGCTGCCGGCGCCGCCAGCGCCCAACTGCACTACCAGCCGCTTGGCCACGTCCGGCAGGCCGCGGCGAAAGCCTTCGGCGAAGCCCAGGCAGTCGGTGTTGTGGCCCACAGTGCGGCCGTCGGCCAGCACCACGGTGTTCACCGCGCCGATGCCGCGCGCCTCGGGGGAGAGGTCGTCGAGCAGCGGGATGATCGCCTGCTTGCAGGGAAAGGTGATGTTGAGACCGGTGAAGCCGGTGCGCTGGGCGGCCTGCAGCAGCTCGGGCAGGGCGTCGGCGGAGAGGCCGAGCACGTCCAGGTCGATCAGGCGGTAGAGGTATCTGAGGCCCTGGGCGTCGCCTTCGCGTTCGTGCATGGCGGGCGTCAGCGAAGCCTGGATGCCGGCGCCGATGAGGCCGGCGAGAATGGATTTGGGTGCGGTCATGGCGTTAGTTTCCCTGGTGGGCGATGAGGGCGCTGATGGCGGCGCGATACCCCTGGCTGCCGAGGCCGCAGATGACGCCGACGGCGATGCCCGAGACATAGGAATGGTGACGGAAGGCTTCGCGGCGATGCACGTTGGACAGGTGCACCTCGTAGACCGGCAACTCGCTGGCCACCAGGGCATCGCGGAGGGCCACCGAGGTGTGGGTCCAGGCGGCGGGATTGATCACCACCCCGGCATAGGCGCCGCGGGCCGCGTGGATCCAGTCGAGCAATTCGCCTTCGTGGTTGGTCTGGCGGAAATCCACCTCGTACCCCTCGGCGGCGGCGGTCTCGGCACACAGCCGGGCGACGTCGGCCAGGGTCTCGTGGCCGTAGGTGGCGGGTTCGCGGGTGCCGAGCAGGTTGAGGTTGGGTCCGTTGAGGACCAGGATGCGACGGGAGGACATGACAGCCTTCTCTCTTGGGGTCTTGCCGGGCAGGCGCTGCCCGGCGCTGGAGAGAAAATGTACCAGTCGGTTAATTTCGTCAATCGAGGCGAACGGGCGGGCGGCCGAGCAGGTCGCGGAAGCGTTCGATTATCGACCTTGGTGGCTCAGATCGCCACCAGTCCTCGTACCCCTTCGGCCTCCATGTCGGCGCCGCGACCGCGCTGGACGATCTCGCCACGGGACATCACCAGATAGCCGTCGGCCAGCTCGCTGGCGAAGTCGTAGAACTGCTCCACCAGCAGGATGGCCATGTCGCCACGCTTGGCGAGGTGGGCGATAACGGTGCCGATCTCCTTGATCACCGAGGGCTGGATGCCTTCGGTGGGTTCGTCGAGGATCAGCAGTCGCGGGCGGCTGGCCAGGGCGCGGCCGATGGCCAGTTGCTGCTGCTGGCCGCCGGAGAGGTCACCGCCGCGGCGCTGGCGCATTTGCCGCAGCACGGGGAAGAGTTCGTAGATGGACTCGGGCACCTCGCGGGCCTCGCGGGCGGGAAAGCGCGACAGGCCCATGAGCAGATTTTCCTCGACGGTGAGGCGCGGAAAGATCTCGCGGCCCTGGGGCACGTAGGCGATGCCGGATTGCACGCGCTGGTGCGGCTTGCGACTGGTGATGTCCTGGCCTTCCCAGGTGACGCTGCCGCGCTTGGCCGGGATCAGGCCCATGAGGCAGCGCAGCAGGGTGGTCTTGCCGACGCCGTTGCGGCCGAGCAGGCTGGTGACCTCGCCGATGGGGGCGTCGAAGGACAGGCCACGCAGGATGTGGCTGCCGCCGTAGTACTGATGGAGTTCGTTGACCTGGAGCATGGGGGCCTCGGGAAGGTTCTATCGCGGCCATGGGCCGCTCCTACGGATAGGGTGCCGCTCGTGGCCATGGCCGCGATGCGCATTCTCAAGTCTGGGGCGCTAGCGCCCCAGATACACCTCGATCACCTGTTCGTTGGCCTGGACCTGGTCCAGCGAGCCTTCGGCGAGGACGTGGCCCTGGTGCAGCACGGTGACGTGGTCGGCGATGCTGCCGACGAAGCCCATGTCGTGCTCCACCACCATCAGCGAGTGCCGGGGCACCAGCGACTTGAACAGCTCGGCGGTGAATTCGGTCTCGGCGTCGGTCATGCCGGCCACGGGTTCGTCGAGCAGCAGCAGTTGCGGCTCCTGCACCAGCAGCATGCCGATCTCGAGGAATTGCTTCTGGCCGTGGGAGAGCAGGCCAGCGGTGCGGCCGCGGGATTCCTGCAGGCGGATGGTGGTGAGCACCTCTTCCAAGCGGTCGCGCTGTTCGCCGGAGAGGCGCGCGCGCAGGCTGGCCCAGACCGACTTGTCGGTCCGTTGCGCCAGCTCGAGGTTTTCCCAGACGGTCAGGGCCTCGAACACCGTGGGCTTCTGGAATTTGCGCCCGATGCCGGCCTGGGCGATTTCCACCGGTTGCAGGCGGGTCAGGTCCAGGGTCTCGCCGAACCAGGCGCTGCCGCGGTCGGGGCGGGTCTTGCCGGTGATGACGTCCATCATGGTGGTCTTGCCGGCGCCGTTGGGGCCGATGATGCAGCGCAATTCGCCGACGCCGATGTAGAGGTTGAGGTCGCGCAGGGCCTTGAAGCCATCGAAGCTGACCTCGATGCCTTCCAGGCTGAGGATGGTGCCGTGGCGGGTATCCAGGCCCGTGCCGGCGCGATGGCCGAGACCGCTGGCTTCCGCGCCGATGCCGGCATCGAGCACTTCCGCGGCGGTGGGAGGTACGGGGGCGGCTTTCATGCGTCGCGCTCCTTCTTGATGAGGCCGATCACGCCACGCGGCAGATAGAGGGTGACGACGATGAACAGGGCGCCGAGAAAGAACAGCCAGTATTCCGGGAAGGCCACGGTGAACCAGCTCTTGGCACCGTTGACGATGCCGGCGCCGAGCACCGGGCCGATCAGGCTGCCGCGTCCGCCGAGGGCGACCCAGATGGCCGCTTCGATGGAGTTGGTGGGGGCCATCTCGCTGGGGTTGATGATGCCCACCTGGGGTACGTAGAGCGCCCCGGCCAGGCCGCAGAGCACCGCCGAGAGCACCCAGACGAACAGCTTGAAGCCGCGCGGATCGTAGCCGCAGAAGGTCACCCGGTTCTCGGCGTCGCGAATCGCCGTGAGGATGCGGCCGAACTTGCTCTGCGCCAGGCGCCAGCCCAGCCAGAGGCTGGCCACCAGCAGGGCCACGGTGAGCAGGAAGAGCACCGCCCGGGTGCCCTGGGCGGCGACCGGAAAGCCCAGCAGGGTGGTGAAGCCGGTGAAGCCGTTGTTGCCGCCGAAGCCGGTCTCGTTGCGAAAGAACAGCAGCATGCCGGCAAAGGTCAGCGCCTGGGTCATGATCGAGAAGTAGACGCCCTTGATCTTCGAACGGAAGGCGAAGAAGCCGAACGCCAGGGCCAGCAGACCGGGGGCCAGCACCGCCAGGCACAGCGCCCAGAGGAAGTGGTCGGTGCCGGCCCAGAACCAGGGATAGCGGGTCCAGGAGAGAAAGCTCATGAACGGCGGCAGACCGTCACCGGCGGCCTGGCGCATCAGGTACATGCCCATGGCGTAGCCGCCCAGGGCGAAAAACAGCCCGTGGCCGAGGGAGAGCATCCCGGCATACCCCCAGACCAGGTCCAGCGCCAGGGCGACGATGGCGTAGCAGAGGATCTTGCCCACCAGGGTGAGGGTGTAGGCCGAGACCTGGAAGGGGTTGTCGGCCGGCAGCAGGGACAAGAGCGGCAGGGCGATCAGCACGGCGAGGGCCAGGCCGAGCACGGCCAGGCTCAGGCGCGGGCCGACCTTCTGCACAGCGGTAAGCGCGAGTGGCTGGTTCAATCGATGACCCTCCCCTTGAGGGCGAACAGGCCCTGGGGCCGCTTCTGGATGAACAGGATGATCAGGCCGAGGATGAGGATCTTGCCCAGCACGGCGCCGATCTGGGGTTCGAGGATCTTGTTGACGATGCCCAGGCCGAAGGCCGCCAGCACGCTGCCGGCCAGTTGGCCGACGCCGCCGAGCACCACCACCAGGAAGGAGTCGATGATGTAGCTCTGGCCAAGGTCCGGACCGACGTTGCCGATCTGCGACAGAGCCACGCCGCCGAGGCCGGCGATGCCGGAACCGAGGCCGAAGGCGAGCATGTCGATGCGACCCGTCGGTACCCCGCAGCAGGCGGCCATGTTGCGATTCTGGGTCACGGCGCGCACGTTGAGGCCCAGGCGGGTCTTGTTCAGCAGGGTCCAGGTGAGGATCAGCACGAAGACCACGAAGCCGAGGATGATCACCCGGTTCCACGGCAGGAGCAGGTTGGGCAGCACCTGGATGCCGCCGGACAGCCAGGCCGGGTTGGCCACCTCGACGTTCTGGGCGCCAAACAGCACCCGCACCGCCTGGATCAGCATCAGGCTGATGCCCCAGGTCGCCAGCAGGGTCTCCAGCGGTCGGCCATAGAGATGGCGGATCACGGTGCGCTCCAGCGCCATGCCGATGGCGGCGGTGACGGCGAAGGCCACCGGCAGCGCCAGCAGCGGGTACCAGGCCAGCCATTCGGGCGCCAGGCGTTGCAGGGTCAGCTGCACCACATAGGTGCTGTAGGCGCCGAGCATCAGCATCTCGCCGTGGGCCATGTTGATGACGCCGAGCAGGCCATAGGTGATGGCCAGACCCAGAGCGGCCAGCAGCAGGATGGAGCCGAGCGACAACCCGGTGAAGGCCTGGCCGAGCAGGTCGCCCAGCAGCAGCTTGCGGTCCACCTGGGCAAGGCCGGTGGCAGCGGCCTTGCGGACGTCTTCGTTGGCTTCCACGGCCGGATCGAGCAGGGCCTGCAGGCGGGTCTTGGCCTGGGGCTCACCGGATTCGCCGAGCAGCCGCACCGCGGCCAGGCGCACGGCGGGATCGGGGTCGGTCAGCTGCAGATTGGCCAGGGCGGCGGCAAGGGCGCCTTTGACGTCCTTGTCGGCTTCGTTCTGCAGGCGCTTTTCCAGGAAGGCACGCTGCTCGGGCTTGGCCTCCTGGCGCAGGGCCTGGGCGGCGGCCAGGCGCACGCTGGCATCGGGCGACAGCAGCCCGCCGCTGGCCTGGGCGGCGCCGATGAGGATGCGCAGACGGTTGTTCAGGCGTACCGGCTTGGGTGTGCCGGTGGGAGGGGTGGCGTCGCCTTCGGCGGCGCTGTAGCTGTCGCCGGTCTTGTAGAAGGGCCGCTTGTCTTCATCGACATAGAAGCGGCCGTCCTGCAGTGCCTGGAGCACCGGGAGCTGGGCGGGATCGGGCGCGGCGGCCCAGTCCTGGAGGAGTTTGGCCTGGTCGTTGGCGCTGGCGGCGGCCAGGTCGGCGGCGGGGCCGGCCTGGGCGGTGCCCATGAGCAGCAACAGCAGGGGCAGTAGAAAAAGGCGTAGGGACATACTCGGCCTCGTGGGTGGGTAAAGGCTCCTGCCCGGCGTCTCCCGGGAGAGGGCGGGCGTGGCCTCGTTTCTGGTGCCGGCGTCCGGCGGTCTGGCCGGGTGCGCTGGCGGGCCCTCACCCCGGCCCTCTCCCAGGGGGAGAGGGGGCGGAGCGGAGCGTTGGTGGTGCGGGCGCTTCCGGTTCTGGCGGGAAGCGCCTTGGTCCTCTCCCTAGAAGAGCGGGGGAAGAGCTGTTGGCCTTGGAGCGCCTTTTGCCTTTACCCCGGCCCTCTGCTAAAGAGAGGGGAAGAACTGTTGGCTTCGGTGCGCCTGTTGCCCTCACCCCAACCCTCTCCCGGGGGGAGAGGGGGCAAGAGCGAGGTGCCACCTTGCAGGCTTCGCTCCCCTACCCTCGGAGTGAGGGGCCGGGAGTGAGGCGGGCCGTTACTGGCCGCTCTTCACCGGTTCGTCGGATTTCTTGTCGTTGCCGGGGATGTAGGGGCTCCAGGGCTGGGCGCGGACCGGGCCCTCGGTCTGCCAGACGACGTTGAACTGGCCGTCGTCCTGGACCTCGCCGATCATCACCGGCTTGTGCAGGTGATGGTTCTTCTCGTCCATCTTCACGGTGTAGCCGTCCGGCGCGGCGAAGGTCTGGCCGGCCATGGCCTTGCGCACCTTGTCGACGTCGGTGCTGCCGGCCTTTTCCACCGCCTGGGCCCACATGTGGATGCCGATGTAGGTGGCTTCCATGGGGTCGTTGGTCACGGCGGTCTGGTAGTTGGGCAGGTTCTTGGCCTTGGCGTAGGCCTTCCAGGCCTCGACGAACTTCTTGTTCACCGGGTTATCCAGCGACTCGAAGTAGTTCCAGGCGGCCAGCTGGCCCACCAGCGGCTTGGTGTCGATGCCGCGCAGTTCTTCCTCGCCCACCGAGAAGGCCACCACCGGCACGTCGGTGGCCTTCAGGCCCTGGTTGCCCAGTTCCTTGTAGAAGGGCACGTTGGAGTCGCCGTTGATGGTGGAGACCACCGCGGTCTTGCCGCCGGCGGAGAATTTCTTGATGTTGGCGACGATGGTCTGGTAATCGCTGTGGCCGAAGGGGGTGTAGACCTCTTCGATGTCCTTGTCCTGCACGCCCTTGCTGTGCAGGAAGGAGCGCAGAATCTTGTTGGTGGTGCGCGGATAGACGTAGTCGGTGCCCAGCAGGAAGAAGCGCTTGGCGGCCCCGCCTTCTTCGCTCATCAGGTATTCCACTGCCGGGATGGCCTGCTGGTTCGGCGCCGCGCCGGTGTAGAAGACGTTGGGCGACATCTCTTCGCCTTCGTACTGCACCGGGTAGAACAGCAGGCCGTTGAGTTCTTCATAGACCGGCAGGACCGATTTGCGCGAGACCGAGGTCCAGCAGCCGAAGGTGACCGCGACCTTGTCCTGGGTCACCAGCTGGCGCGCCTTCTCGGCGAACAGCGGCCAGTTGGAGGCCGGATCCACTACCACCGGTTCCAGCTTCTTGCCCAGTACCCCGCCCTTGGCGTTGATCTCGTCGATGGTCATCAGCGCCATGTCCTTGAGCGAGGTCTCGGAGATGGCCATGGTGCCGGACAGCGAATGCAGGATACCGACCTTGATGGTGTCCGCGGCGTGGGCGGCACTCCAGGGAAACAGACCGCTCATGAGCAGAGCGGACGCGGCAAGGGTGGTCTTCAGTAGTGGGCGGCGCTTCATGCGAAAGGCTCCTAAGCGAACGTGCGCTGTTGTTGGGCTGGACTGCTGGCCAGCCAGGGCGCCTTTTCAGGAACTGTGCCAGGCGTCGGCGAGACGCATAGGGACTGGCGCCTCGGCCTCGGCGGTGACTTCGCGGTCGGTCGCCCTGCACCGGTCTGGGGCTGGGCAGTGCCCTTGAATCGCGCCTTTGCACGATGCTGGTGCCTCTGGCTCGCGTTGCCTTTTGCGCAACATGAAAGTCCGAATGCCGTATTGGTGGTGATGCCTGGGGCCTCCCATACTCGATCGCCAAGGGGCCGGCCACCGGGTCGGTCACCGCCAATTCGAAGCAGAGGAACAAGGCATGGGCAGGCAGGTCGGGGTCATCGGACTCGGCAACATGGGCGGCAACATGGCGATCACCCTGGCGCGCAAGGGCGTGACCGTCACCGGACTGGATCCTTCCAGCGCCGCCTGCGAGCGGGTCGCCGCCCAGGGCGTGGCCATCGCCGGCGACCTGGCGGCCCTGGCCGCCAGCAGCGACGTCATCGTGCTGTCGCTGCCCAAGGCCGAGCATGTCGAGGCCGTGTGCCTGGGCGAGGCGGGTCTGGTCAGCCGCGTGCGACCGGGCACCGTGGTGGTCGACACCACCACCTCCACCCCGGAGACCAGTCGCCGGGTGGCGGCGGCCTTCGCCGAGGTCGGCGCCGACTTCCTCGATGCCCCGGTTTCCGGCGGCCCCGCCGGTGCCGCGGCCGGCACCATGACCATGGTGATCGGCGGCAGCGAGGCGGCCCTGGCCAAGGCGCTGCCGGCGCTGGAAGCCATGAGCGCGACCCGGGTGCATATCGGCGCCGTGGGTGCCGGCAACATCGCCAAGATCGCCAACAACCTCCTGGCCGCGGCGCACCTGATCACCACCGCAGAAGCCGTCACCATGGCCGCCCGTGCCGGCGTCGCCCCGGAAAAGCTGCTCGAAGGCATCAATGCCGGTTCCGGGCGCAGCGCCGCCAGCCAGGGCATGTTCCCCACCTGGGTGCTGAACAAGGCCTACGACTCCGGCTTCACCATGGGCCTGATGCGCAAGGACGTGGGCCTGGCCCAGCAGCTCATCGCCGAACTCGGCCTCGACCTGCCACTGGCCGCGGCTACGGCCCAGGCCTGGAAGGCCAGCGCCGAGACCCTGGCCGATGGCGAGGATTTCTGCGCCATCGCACGACGTACCAGCGAAGACCTGTTCGGCAAGGGGGAATGATCATGATGGACTCCAAGACACTGGAATTGCTCAAGCCCTTCTGGGGCGACCGCCAGCAGGTCGCCAGCTTTGTGGACGGCACCTTCGTCGACGGCAGCGGCGAGCGGATCACCGTGCGCAACGCCCATGACGACAGCCCCGCCTACAGCTACCCCGACGCCGACCTGGCCGTGGTCGAGCGCGCCGATACCGCCGCCCGCCGGGCGCGCGAGGAATGGCGCGCCCTGACCGCCCAGGCGCGCGGGCGCATCATCTACCGGGTCGGCGCCCTGATCCGCGAGGAAGCCGAGGTTTTGGCGCAACTGGAATCCCAGACCGCCAACAAGCCGATCCGTGATGCCCGCGTCGAGGTGCTCAAGGTCGCCGAGATGTTCGAGTACTACGCCGGCTGGGCCGACAAGCTGCACGGCGAAGTCATCCCGGTGCCCACCAGTCATCTCAACTACGTGACCTACGAACCCCTGGGCACGGTGCTGCAGATCACCCCCTGGAACGCGCCCATCTTCACCGGCGGCTGGCAGATCGCCCCGGCCATCACCGCCGGCAACGCGGTGATCCTCAAGCCGTCCGAGCTGACCCCGGTGACCTCGCTGCTGCTCGGCGTGCTGGTGGAACGCGCCGGCGCGCCCAAGGGCCTGGTCAACGTGCTCGCCGGCCAGGGTCATACCGTGGGCCAGCAGGTGATCGCCCATGCCGACATCCGCAAGGTGGTCTTCGTCGGCTCGCCGGCCACCGGCCGGCACATCGCCGCCGCCGCGGCCCAGCGCTGCATCCCGGTGGTGCTGGAGCTCGGCGGCAAGTCGGCCAACATCGTCTTCGAAGACGCCGACCTGGACCTGGCCGTGCGCGGCGCCCAGGCGGCGATCTTTTCCGGCGCCGGCCAGAGTTGCGTCTCGGGTTCGCGGCTGCTGGTGCAGGAATCCATCTACGAGCGCTTCATCCAGGCGGTGGCCCGCGCCGCCAGCCAGTTCAAGGTGGGTGACCCGAGCGATCCCGAGACCCAGATCGGTCCGATCCACAACGCCAAGCAATTCGCCCATGTGCGCACCATGGTGGAAGGCGCCCTGGGCGAGGGCGCGCGGCATGTCGCCAATGGCGTCGAGCCGCTGCCCGCCGGGACCGGCTACTACGTCAATCCCACGGTACTGGCCGGCCACAATGGCCTGAGCTGCGCCCAGGAAGAGATCTTCGGGCCGGTGGTGGTGGCCATTCCCTTCAAGGACGAGGCCGACGCCATCCGCATCGCCAACGACAGTCGCTTCGGCCTGGCCGGCGCGGTCTGGACCCGTGACGTCGGGCGCGCCCACCGGGTGGCCCGTGGCGTGCGCGCCGGCACCTTCTGGGTCAACGGCTACAAGACCATCCACGTCAGCTCGCCCTTCGGCGGCTATGGCGAGAGCGGCTACGGTCGCTCCTCCGGCCTCGACGCCCTGCGCGAATACAGCGAGGTGAAGAGCGTCTGGGTGGAAACCGCCGCCGTTCCCGCCGCCGGCTTCGGCTACGGCGCCAGCCTGGAGTAGCCCATGACCATTCACCAAGCGCTGCTGGACGACGCCCGCAGCTGGCGTCGCGATTTCCACGCCCATCCCGAACTGGGTTTCGCCGAGCACCGCACCGCGGCGCGGGTCGCCGAATTGCTGGAGGGCTTCGGCCTGGAGGTCCATCGTGGCCTCGGCGGCACCGGCGTGGTCGGGGTGTTGCGCCAGGGCGAGGGCCCGAGCCTGGGGCTGCGCGCCGACATGGACGCCCTGCCGATGCAGGAGGTGGGGGACGTCCCCCATCGTTCCACCGCCGCCGGGCGCATGCATGCCTGCGGCCATGACGGCCACACCGCCATCCTGCTGGCCACCGCGCGCCACCTGAGCGAAAACCGCGATTTCCGCGGCACCCTCTACTTCGTCTTCCAACCCGCCGAAGAGAATCTCGGCGGCGCCCAGAAGATGATCGAGGACGGCCTGTTCGAAAGGTTTCCGATGGACGCCATCTACGGCCTGCACAACTGGCCGGGGCTGCCGGCCGGCCAGGTGGTGGTCAATCCGGGTGCCATGATGGCTTCGCTGGACACCTTCGCCATCACCCTGACTGGCAAGGGCTGCCACGCGGCCATGCCCGAGCGCGGCCGCGATCCCATCGTCGCCGCGGCGGACCTGATCCTGCAGCTGCAGACCATCGTCGCCCGACGGATCTCGCCACTGGCGTCGGCGGTGGTCAGCGTGACCATGATGGAAGCGGGGGAGGCGATCAACGTCATCCCCGAGGTGGCGCGACTCCGGGGCACGGTGCGTTGCCTGGACGGCGCGGTGCGCGCCGAGGTGGAGCGGCTGATCGGCGAGATCGTCGCCCAGGCGCCGCTGGCCCAGGGCGTGCGCGGCGAACTGGAATTCACCCGCGGCTATCCCGTGACCCAGAACCATCCGGCCCAGGCCGCGCGGGTGCGTGAGGCGGCGGTAAGGGCCTTTGGTGCCGAGCGGGTCAGCGACGGCGTACCGCCATCCATGGCCTCCGAGGACTTCGCCTTTATGCTGGCGGCGCGTCCCGGCGCCTATCTCTGGCTGGGGGTCGACGGCGCCCAGCCCTCGGCGCCGCTGCACAACCCGGCCTATGACTTCAACGACGCCATCATCGAACCGGCCGTACGGTTGTGGGCCGAGCTGGTGCGCCAGGAACTGCCCGCCTGAGACGCCTTAGCGTCTGCTCAAAGGCTTGCGAGCTAGAGTCAAGCAAGGCGCAACGACCAACGGGAGTAACAGCCGAAGGCTGGCCCGGAGGGTGAGCGCTAGCGAATCAAAGGCCTGAGGAAGCGGAGTTTACTCATGGTAAATGAGCATTCCGGCCGGGCTGGCGACCCAGGGCCTTTTCAACGCAGTTTGGCCGACGCGCAGCTGGCTTTGGGCAGGCGCTCAGCGAAAGGCGGTCATCTGTTGCACCAGGCTGGTCCGCAACTCGTCCGCGGCGCGGCTGAGCTTGCGGCCCAGGCGGGTGACCAGCTCGACGTGGGCACGGGCGAAGCCGGGATCGGCCAGGGGCAGGGCGCGCAAGGCGCCGCTGTCCAGTTCCTGGGTCGCGGCGAACAGCGGCAGGAGGGTGACGCCGCCCTGCTGGGCATAGTGCTTGAGCAGGGCGAAGGTGTTGCAGGTCAGGGTCGGCGCCAGGCGCTGGCCGGCGGCCTGCTCCACAGCGTCGAGCATCTGGCGGATGCCGTAGGAGATGTCCGGCAGCGCCAGGCGATGCTGGCCCAGCTCCGTCAGGGTCACGGGGCCCTGGGTCGCGGCCAGCGGATGCTCCGGCGCCACCATGGCATAGAGCGGCTGCCCGCGGCTGCCATGCACCCGCAGGTGCGGATCGCGCGGCGGATTGAACACCAGCCCCAGTTGCGCCTCGTCTTCCATCACCTGGCGAATCACCTCGTTGGTGCCCACCACGTTGACCCTGACCTCGATCTCCGGATGCCGCGCGGAAAAGTCGCCCAGGCTGCGCGACAGGTCGCCGATGAAGCCTTCGCCGATGGCCAGCACCACGCGACCGGTGCGCAGCCCCTGCAGATCGGCGATGGCGTCTCTCAGCCCGTCGAGCTGGGTCTGACGCTGGCGGAAGTAATCCAGTACCAGGCGCCCGGCCTCGGTCGGGGTGATGCCGCGGCGGTGGCGCTCGATCAGGTCGACGCCCAGTTCCGCCTCGACCTGGGCGATCTGCCGGCTGACTGCGGACGGGGCGATATCCAGGGCGTCGGCGGCGGCGCGCACGCTGCCCAGCCGCACCGCCTCGACGAAATAGTGCAAGCGTTGTTCGTGAATTCCACGCATCCGTGTGTTCTCGTAAAGGCAACGGAAAAGGCCATTTCCAGTATTGGAGAGAGAACAGGGCGCTGTCCATACTCGGGCCAAGACCACGGCCGCCCCGGCCTGGCCGAGGCCCGCGACGCAGAGCCCCGGAACGGCGCAGAACCCCGCGCGAGACCCTGTCCGCGGCGGGCTTCCAGCCTCCGGTACGCCAGCCGTGCGACCTCGACCAGACCTCCAGAACGACCGGGTCGCGCTCCCTCGCGGAGCCCTTTTCTGCCCAGCGGGCTTCGCCGCTCGCGACTGCCAACCATACCAACAACCGAGCCCGCGAGCGGGCCGCAGGGGGAAGAATGAGCGCCAATCCGACGCTGGCCGTGGGCCAGGACCGAGCTGTCAGCGATACCGTGAAACTCTATTTCTGGGCGGCGCTGGTGCTGCTGATCGCCGAGCTGATCGGCTCGGTCAGCATCCCGCTGGGCCCGGGCAAGGTGGTGCTGTTGCCGATGATCTGGGCGCTGCTGCTGGGCGCCGCCATTGGCCTGGCCAGCACGCGACTGCCGCAGGGCCTGAGCGTCAGCCGTAGCGCCCAGGTGCGCTCGGCGGCCATCCTGCAGTACGCCTTGCTGATCTTCATCGCCAAGCTCGGCCTGGTGGTGGGCGGTTCCCTGCCCACGGTGATCGCCGCCGGCTGGGCGCTGGCCTTCCAGGAGCTGGGCCATTTCGTCGGCACCATCCTGCTCGGCCTGCCCGTGGCGCTGCTGCTGGGCATCAAGCGCGAGGCCATCGGCGCCACCTTCTCCGTGGGGCGCGAACCGAGCCTGGCGATCATCGGCGAACGCTACGGCATGGACTCCCCGGAAGGCCGCGGCGTGCTCGCCGAGTACCTCACCGGCACCCTGATCGGCGCGGTGTTCATGGCCATCGTCGCCGGCTTCATCGCCAGCCTCAACATCTTCCACCCCTATTCGCTGGCCATGGGCGCCGGCATCGGCTCGGGCAGCATCATGGCCGCCGCGGCCGGTGCGGTGGCGGCCCAGCAGACCCCCGAGGTGGCCAAGGAGGTCATGGCGCTGGCCGCCGCGGCCAACCTCATCACCACCACCCTGGGTACCTATTTCACCCTGTTCATCTCCCTGCCGCTGGCGGTCTGGGGCTATCGGGTGCTGGAGCCGCGCATCGGCCGGACGACCAAGGCCTCCTTCGCCCAGAGCGCGGTAGACCAGACGGTGGTGGACGAGCCGGTGGAGCTGGGCTGGTCGGGACGCCTGAGTGCCTGGTTCGCCGCGGCCGGCCTGGCCCTGCTGGGTACCTTCGTGGCGACCAAGACGCTGCCGGCTGCCGCCCTCATCGCGGTGGCGCTGATGATCGGTGCGGCCGTCGTCGGCGAGCTGCTCTGCCAGCTGTTCCGCCGCAAGGTGCCGGCGGTGTGCTGGGTGTCGCTGGTGGCCATGTTCCTCACCTCGCCCTGGTGCCCGCTGGCACCGCAGATCACCGCCGCCGCCAACAGCGTCGGCGTGTTGGCGGTGATCACGCCCATGCTGGCCTTCGCCGGCCTGTCCATCGCCAAGGACATCCCGGCCTTTCGCCGGCTGGGCTGGCGCATCGTGGTGGTCTCCCTGACCGCCGGCTTCGGCACCTTCATCGGCGCCGTGTTCATCGCCGAACTCTTCCACTGATCCGCCCCGCACGCACCGGGTCCCCGGTGCGCCGCTTCCCGCTGCCGTACCGCACCGCCGTCCGATCTCTCCGTTTCTCGCATTTCGTGTGTCGCAGCTCCCAGCCTTGAGGGTTGGACGCTCGCTGTCGTCCGTGGACGATCACCGGCGCTTGAGCTGCGCCCCGAGTTGCAGTATCTATGATGGAAAATTAACAAAAACCGTTAATTTAATAACATCAAGAAAAACGGAGGCGCGCTCGGCATGGGCAAAATCGCGGTCATCGGCAGCAACATGGTCGATCTCATCACCTATATCGAGCGACTGCCCGTCCAGGGCGAGACGCTGGAAGCGCCGGACTTCGCCCTCGGCTGTGGCGGCAAGGGCGCCAACCAGGCGGTCGCCGCGGCCAAGCTGGGCAGCGAGGTGCTGATGGTGACCAAGGTCGGCGACGACCTCTTCGCCGACAACACCCTGGCCAACTTCCGCCGCTTCGGCATCGACACCCGCCACGTGACCCGCGCGCCCGGGCGCTCCAGCGGCGTGGCGCCGATCTTCGTGCAGCCCGATTCGCACAACAGCATCCTCATCGTGAAGGGCGCCAATGCCGCCCTCGGTCCGGCCGACATCCAGGCCGCGGAAGCCGATCTGCGCGACTGCGCGCTGATCGTGCTGCAACTGGAGATCGCCCTGGAGACCGTCTATGCCGCCATCGACTGCGGTCAGCGCCTGGGCATCCCGGTGCTGCTCAATCCGGCGCCGGCGGTGGCCGACCTGAGCGCCGCGCACCTCGCCCGGCTGGACTACTTCGTCCCCAACGAGACCGAGCTGGCCCTGGTCAGCGGCCTGCCGGTGGCGGATCGCGACAGCGCCTTCGCCGCGGCGCGGGTATTGGCCGGTCGCGGCATCCGGCACGTGGTGGTCACCCTGGGCGCCGCGGGCGCGCTGTACGTGGGCGAGGAGGGCGAATTCAGCCTGCCCGGCCAGCGGGTGGCGGCCCTCGACACCACCGGCGCCGGCGATGCCTTCATCGGCTGCTTCGCCCACGGCCGCGTCCAGGGCCTGGGCCTGCGGGAGGCCATGCAGCGGGCGGTGGCCTATTCGGCGCTGTCGGTCACCGGGCGCGGCACCCAGACCTCCTATCCCGAGGCCGCGGTCTTCGAAGACTACCTCGCTTCCCTGGATCTCTGACCCGCGCGCGGCGATCCCCCACCCTGGCACCCCTACGGAGAACAACAATGAGCCAGTCACCCCTGCGGCCCAGTGCCGACGGCTACTACCTGAACCGCACGCCGTGGTTCGCCTTCATCCTGCTGTGCTGCATCTTCGCCCTCTGGGCCGCGGCGGCGAGCATGAACGACGTGCTCATCGCCCACTTCAAGAAGGCCTTCCTGCTCAGTGACTTCCAGACCGCCTTCGTCCAGTCGGCCTTCTATCTCGGCTATTTCTTCCTGGCCCTGCCGGCCGCGCTGATGGTGCGACGCTTCAGCTACAAGACGACCATCCTCTTCGGCCTGTTCCTCTACATGGTCGGCTGCCTGCTGTTCTTTCCCGCCGCCTCCATGGCCAAGTACGGCATGTTCCTGCTGGCGCTGTTCGTGATCGCCGCCGGGCTGTCCTTTCTGGAGACCGCCTGCAACACCTATTCGACCCTGCTCGGGCCGCGCGAGACCGGCACCCGTCGGCTGAACATCTCCCAGACCTTCCACCCCTTCGGCGCCATGACCGGGGTCTATGTCGGCAGTTTCGTGATGTTCAAGGAGGGTGACGCCAGCCAGGCGCAGCTGCTGCAGATGAATCCCGCCGAGGCCGCCGCCCAGCAGTTGCAGATGATCCAGGCCACCCTGACGCCCTACCAGTGGATGATCGGCGTGCTGGTGCTGATCTTCGTGCTGATCGCCTGCACCCGCTATCCGGCCTGCAAGGGCAACGAGCGCGTACGCAGCGAGGGCGACGGCGTCGCCGCCAGCCTGGGTCGGCTGCGACGCAATCCGCGCTTCGTCTTTGGCGTGCTGGCGCAATTCCTCTACGTCGGCGCCCAGGTCGGCGTCTGGAGCTTTACCATCCGCCTGGCCATGCAACTCGGCGGCATGAACGAGCGCAGCGCCTCCTGGTTCCTGCTCACCACCTTCGCCGCCTATTTCGTCGGCAAGCTGATCGCCAACCTGCTGATGCGCCGCTGGCATCCGGCCAAGGTGCTGGGCGTCTACGGGGTGCTGTGCATCGCGCTGCTGGCCTACACCATCCTGGTGCCCAACATCACCGCGGTGTACGCCGCCGTGGGCGTGAGCATTTTCCTTGGCCCCTGCTGGCCGACCATCTATGGCCTGACCGTCGACGGCATCGGCCGGGACACCGAATTCGGCGGCTCGCTGCTGGTGATGAGCATCGTCGGCGGCGGGGTGATCCCGATCTTCCAGGGCCTGCTGTCGGACTACACCGGCGGCAACATGCAGCTGGCCTATTCGGTGCCGCTGCTGTGCTTTACGGTGATCGTCGCCTACGCCCTCTATTGCCTGCGTCACCCGGCCAGCGAACGGCTGCCGGTGGGCGCCGCCCAGACCGCCTGAGGAGGGCGCCGTCATGTCCGTACGCCTGCCCCTGCAGCCTGAGCAATTCACCGCCGACGAGCGCACCCTGCTCGCCAGCGACGCCTTCCAGGTGCGCGCCTGGACCTATCCCTCCGGGGTGCGCGCCCTGGCGCTGGAGAATCGTCGTGGCCGCCTGGTGGTGCTGCCCTACCAGGGGCAGATGATCTGGGACGCCAGCTTCGACGGCTGCCGCCTGACCATGCCGGGGCTGTTCGACCAGCCGCGGCCGACCCGGCGGATCATCGAGACCTATGGCTGCTTCATGTTCCACGCCGGGGTGCTGCGCAACGGCTGCCCGGCGCCGGAGGACAGCCACGAGTTGCACGGCGAGCTGCCCTGCGCGCCGCTGGACGAGGCCTGGCTGGAACTGGGCCAGGACGCGGAGGGCGATTTCCTGCGCCTGGGCGGCCGCCACGACTACGCCATGGGCTTCGGCGATCGCTATCGCGCCCAGCCCCGCGTGACCCTGAGAGCGGACAGCGCGGTGTTCGAACTGGGCCTGGAGGTGGAAAACCAGGCCGGCCAGCCCATGGACCTGATGTACATGGCGCACATGAACTACGCCTATGTGCCCGGCGGACGCTTCCATGAGCCGCTCGGGGTGGCCCGCACCCGGGTGCGCACCAGCGTGCCGGCCCATGTGCGGCCGACCGCCGACTGGCAGGCCTTCATCGCCGCACTGGCGGAAGACCCCGAGCGACTGCGGGTGCTGGATGCGCCGGCGCGCTACCAGCCGGAGATCGTCAGTTTCATCGATGCGCCGGGGACCGACGCGGCGGGGGAGGCGCATTTCCTGCTGGAGCATCCGGGCGGCGCCGCCTTCTACACGGCCTATCGCCCGCAGGACTTGCCCCATGCCACGCGCTGGGTGCTGCACAACCCCGATCAGCAGGTGGCGGCCTTCGTGCTGCCGGCGACCTGCGAACCGGAGGGCTATCTGGCCGAGACGACCAAGGGGCAGGTGCAGCAGCTGCAACCGGGAGAGCGTCGCGCCTTCAGCGTCAGGACCGGCTATCTCGCCGCCGCCGAGCGCGAGGCGCTGCTGACGCGCCTGGCCGACCCGGCGCGGATCAGGTAAGCAGTTGCGCGCCGTTCGCCTCGATCCGCTCGCGATAGCTGCGCGGAATGCGTCCGTCACTGACCACCAGGTCGAAGTCGCCGAGCGCCGCGAAATGCGCGGCGCGCACCACGTCGAACTTGGTATGGTCGACCAGCAGGAGCCGCTGCTGGGCCTGGCGCAGGACCTTCTGCTTGACCTCGACCTCGTTGAAGTTGAAGCAGGTGACGCCAAAGTCCGCGCTCACCCCGGCCGCCGAGACGAAGGCATGGGTGAGGCGCACGCCATCGAGCACCCCGGTCTCCAGGCGACTCTCGAAGATCTGGTTCTTGCGCTGGAAGGTGCCGCCGCAGACCACCAGGGTGCAGTTGACCTTCTGCTGCAGCTTGAGCAGCACATTGAGCGAATGGCAGACGGCGGTGAATTCCAGGTCATCGGGAATGAAGTCCACCACGAAGGGCGTGGTGGTCCCGCAATCGAGGAAGACGGTGTCGCCGGCGCGGATCTGCGCCGCGGCCAGCCGACCGATGCGACGCTTTTCCTCGACCTGGCGCAGGTCCTGTTCCACCACCTGGTAGCCGGGCGCCTCGCTGCCGCCGACATCGCGGGTGACATGACCGCCGAGCAGGCGCAGGCCGTCCGGCGGGAGCCGCAGGTCGCGTCTCAGGGTCATTTCCGAGACACCCAGCAGCTGGGCCATCTCGCGCAGGTGAATGGCGTGCTGATCCTGCAGCGCCTGGTGCATCAGCTTGAGCCGAGCGGCTTTCTTGCTATCCATGAGGGGTGCGCTAGGGGAGTCCGACTAGAGGTGCAGGCCGCACCAACCAAGAATTCTGATCCGATCATACGCTACCCGTGCCTGAGGAGGCCCCATGCAGCTTGAACCCGGCGAACTCGCCAAGACCATCGACCACACCCTGCTCGCCGCCGACGCCCGCCGCGCCCAGATCGACCGCCTGTGCCAGGAGGCGCGCACCCATGGCTTCTATTCGGTGTGCGTGAATTCCGCCCAGGTCCCCCATGCCGCGGCGCAACTGGCCGGCAGTGCGGTCAAGGTCTGCGCGGTGGTGGGCTTTCCGCTCGGCGCCGGGCTGAGCGCGGCCAAGGCCTTTGAGGCCGAGCAGGCCATCGCCGCCGGGGCCGGGGAGATCGACATGGTGCTCAACCTCGGCTGGCTCAAGGATGGCCTGCTGGAGGAGGTGTCCGCCGATATCGCCGCGGTGCAGGCCGCCTGTGGCGCGGTGCCGCTCAAGGTGATCCTGGAGACCGGTCTGCTCGACGATGAGCAGAAGCGCCAGGCCTGCCGGATCTGTCGCGACCTCGGCGTCGCCTTCGTCAAGACCTCGACCGGTTTCGGCCATGGCGGCGCGACCCTGGACGATGTCCGCCTGATGCGCGAAGAGGTGGGTCCGGAAATGGGCGTGAAAGCCTCCGGCGGCGTGCGTGACCGCGCCACCGCCCAGGCCATGCTGGACGCCGGCGCGACCCGCCTGGGGACCAGCTCGGGCGTGGCCATCGTCAGCGGTGGCGAGGGTGGGGCGGGGTATTGAGCTCCGGAAATCGCCGTCATTTCTCTCTAGGGTAGGGGTGTTTTATCGCGGCCATGGGCCGCTCCTACAGGCTCCGATGTAACCGTAGGAGCGGTCGCTACGGCGCACCGGCATGGCCGCGATAAAGGCATTTGATGACTACCCCGGCCCCTGCCGATAAAGCTTGGAATCGCTGAAATCCCCTGGCGCCAGCACCTCGCCGACCAGGATCAGCGCGGTGCGGCGGAAATCCTTGTCCCGCGCCCGTTCGACGATGTCGGCCAGGGTGCCCCGGACGCTGTCCTGGTCCGGCCAGCTGGCGCGGTGGACGATCGCCACCGGGCAGCCGGGGCCGTAGTGCGGCAGGAGGTCGGCGACGATGCGCTCCAGCTGGCCGACGCCGAGGTGGATGGCCAGGGTCGCGCGATGCCGCGCCAGGTCGGCCAGCGCCTCGCCTTCCGGCATGGCCGTGCGGCTGGCGTAGCGGGTCAGGATCACCGTCTGGCTGACCCCGGGCAGGGTCAGCTCGCAACCCAGCAGGGCGGCGCAGGCGGCGGTGGCGGTGACGCCGGGCACGATCTCATAGGGAATACCCAGCGCCTGCAGGCGGCGGATCTGCTCGCCGATGGCGCCGTACAGCGAAGGATCGCCGGAATGCACCCGGGCCACGTCCTGGCCGCGGGCATGGGCGGCGGCCAGATGGCCGACGATGGCGTCCAGGTCCAGGCGGGCGGTGTCGATCACCGTCTCGGCCTGGTGACCTTCCAGCACCGCGGGCGGCACCAGGGAGCCGGCATAGAGGATCACCGGGCACTGGCGGATCAGCCGCTGGCCCTTGACGGTGATGAGGTCGGGATCGCCGGGGCCGGCGCCGATGAAATGAACGGTCATGGGGTTTCCTCGGCCAGGGCGGCGAGCAGGTCGGCGACGCTGGCGAATTCACGATCGACGCTGGGCAACGCGGGGCGGCGCAGGATCAGCACCGGCAGACCCCGCTCGCGGGCCACCTGCAACTTGGGCTGGGTGGCGGCGCTACCACTGTTCTTGCTGATCAGCACATCGAAGTCACCCTGGGCGAACAGCACGCGCTCGGCCTCCAGGGCGAAGGGACCACGGTCGGCGATGATCCGCGCCCGTGCGTGGCCGGGATGGGCGTCGAGCAGGCGCAGGGTCCAGAACTGGTGGGGCGGGATTTCCGCGAGGTGCTCCAGGGATTCGCGACCCAGGGTGAAGAAGGGGCGGGTGAAGGGCGCCAGGGTGGTCTGGAGTTCGCTCCAGTCGGCCACCTCGCGCCAGTCGTCGTCGGGACCAGCCTGCCAGCCGGGGCGGCGCAGGGCCCAGCAGGGGATACCGGCCTGGGCCGCGGCCAGGCCGGCGTTGTGGCTGATCCGGGCGGCGTAGGGATGGGTGGCGTCCAGCAGCAACTCGATGCCTTCACTGTGGAGAAAGGCGGCCAGCCCCGCGGCGCCGCCATAGCCGCCGACCCGCACCTGGCAGGGCAGGTCCTGGGGCACCCGACCGAGACCGGCGAGGCTGTAGAGGGCCTCGGCCGGCAGCGTGCGGGCGATGGCCAGGGCTTCGGTGGTGCCGCCGAGCAGAAGGATCTTCATGGGCGGTCTTCCCCCGGAGCGGCGGAGGTTTCGTCATGCATGGCGCGCCCTCACCCCCGGCCCCTCTCCCCGAGGGAGAGGGGAGGAAAGGCGGTGCCGGGGGGCGAGCGGCGGAGTAGGGGTATTGGTCTCGCAGGCGGCTTTCCCGCTGGTCATTGCAGCGTGCTCAGCAAGAGTCGCGGGCGTCAGCCCGGACGCCAGACTTCCGAGCCACCACCCAACCACCCCCTCGCCCCCACGGGGAAAGGGCTGGGGTGAGGGGGCAAAACGCCGCTCATGGTCTTCAGGGATGAAGGAGGCACGCCTAACCGCCCCCTCGCCCCTACGGGGAGAGGGCTGGGGTGAGGGGGCAAGGCGCCGCCCATGGTCTTCAGGGATGAAGGAGGCACGCCTAACCGCCCCCTCGCCCCTACGGGGAGAGGGCTGGGGTGAGGGGGCAAGGCGCCGCTCATGGTCTTCAGGGATGAGGGAGGCACACCCAATCACCCTTTCTACTTTCGACGAGCGCCGGCCAGTCACGGCTTCACCACGTCCAGCAAGGTAATAGGCAGCGCCGCACGCCAGGTGTCGAAGGCGCCCAGCGGCTGGGCCTGGGCTACCTGCAGGCGGGTCAGGTCGCCGCCGTGGCGTTCGCGAAAGGCTACCAGGGCGGCCTCGGTCTGCAGGGTCACGGCATTGGCGACCAGGCGACCGCCGGGACGCAAGGCGTCCCAGCAGGCGTCCAGCACCCCCGGCGCGGTGAGGCCGCCGCCGATGAAGATGGCGTCCGGGGTGGCCAGACCGGCCAGGGCCTCGGGCGCCTGGCCGGCCACCAGGTGCAGGGCCGGGGCGCCGAGGTGGTCGCGGTTGTGGAGGATATGGGCCTGGCGACCGGCGTCGGCCTCGATGGCCAGCACCCGGCAGCCGGGATGGCTGCGCGCCCATTCGATGCCGATGGAGCCGCAACCGGCGCCCACGTCCCACAGCAGTTCGCCGGGGCGCGGTGCCAGGCGGGCCAGGGTTACGGCGCGTACGTCTCGCTTGGTCAACTGGCCGTCGTGGCGATAGGCGCTGTCCGGCAGACCCGGGGTGAGCGGCAGACCCGTCTCCCCAGTCTCGCTCAGGACCTCGATGGCCACCAGGTTGAGCGCCGCCGCTTCCGCCAGCGGCCAGTCCCGGGCGCGACCGGCGATCTGGCGCTCCAGAGGGCCGCCCAGGTGCTCCAGCACCTGCAGCTGGCTGGCGCCGAAGCCCTGGTCCACCAGCAGCGCGGCCAGGGCCGCAGGGCTGTGGCCGTCGTTGCTCAATACCAGCAGGCGGGCGCCTGGGTGCAGATGGCGCACCACGGCGGCCAGGGGGCGGGCCACCACCGACAGCAGGGTGACGTCCTGCAGCGGCCAGCCGAGGCGAGCCGCGGCCAGGGAATAGGAGGAGGGCGCCGGTAGCACCTGCAGCTCGTCGGCCGACAGCTGGCGCGCCAGGCTCGCGCCGACGCCGAACAGCATGGGATCGCCGCTGGCCAGCACGCAGACCTGGGTGCCGCGCCGGTCCAGGACCGGGGCCAGGGCGAAGGGCTGCGGCCAGGGCTCGCGGCTGGCGCGGATGCAGGGTGGCAGCAGCGCCAGCTGGCGTGGACCGCCAATGACGACCGCCGCCTCCAGCAGGGCGCGGCGGGCCTGCTTGCCGAGGCCGGGGTAGCCGTCTTCGCCGATACCCACCACGGTCAGCCAGGGGATCATGAACACACCTCATCGAACGTCAGCCGACCGGGCGTTTTCAAGGGGTCGGGCAAAGCGGGCATAATAACGTCTTTCCCCGTTCAGCCCGACCTTCCGCCGTGAATCCTCCGTCTCCTTCCGCCCTCGTCCCGCGGCCTTCGGCCTGTCCGGGGCTGCTGCGCATCGTGCCCGCGCGCGATGGCGGCCTGTGCCGGGTGAAGTTGCCGGGGGGCCGGCTGACGGCAGCCCAGGCGCGGGCCATCGCCGCCGCCAGCGCGCGCTGGGCGAGCGGGGTTCTGGAGCTGACCAACAGAGCCAACCTGCAATTGCGTGGTGTACGCGCGGACGGTGCCGCTGCCCTGGTGGCCGAGCTGCAGGCCGCCGGTCTGGGGCCGGCCGATCCCGCCGCCGATGACGTGCGCAATCTGCTGCTCAGCCCGTCTGCCGGCCGGGATCCGCAGCAGCTGCGCGACGTTCGTCCCCTGGCCGCCGAATTGCTCGCCCTGCTGGAAGGCGACCGCCGCCTGCATGGGCTGTCGGCCAAGTTTGCCCTGCAACTGGACGGTGGCGAAGCCCTGGCCCGGCTCGACCATCCCCATGATGTCTGGCTGTCGGCGCGCGCCGAGGGCTATGTCCTTGGGCTGGCTGGCACCCCAGCGGATGCGCCCCTGGGCCTGATCCCCGCGGGACGCGAGGTGGCCACGGTGGCGACCCTGCTGCATCGCTTCCTTGACCTGGCTGACCCTGAACAGAGCCGCATGAGACAGCTGCTTGCGCAACGGCCGGTCGAGGAGCTGCTGGCCGGTCTTGGTCTGCTGCCGACTAAGAGCCACCCACGTGCGCCAGCGGAAATCGCAGGACGCCTCGGTAGCCATCCTCAGCGGCAATCCGGCCTGTTTTGGGTCGGCGCCCAGCCCGCCCTGGGGCGACTGCCTGCGAAAAGCCTGGCCACCGTCGCCGATTTGGCCGAGCACCACGGCAATGGCGACCTGCACCTCACCCCCTGGCAGGGCCTGCTGCTGCCCGATGTACCGGTCGACCAGGCCGCCAAGCTGCTCGCCGCTCTGGCCACCCTGGAGCTGATCACCGATCCCGCCGCGCCCCTGGCCCGGCTGGTCGCCTGTACCGGCAGCCAGGGCTGCGCCAAGGGCCAGGCCGACACCAAGGGCGATGCCCTGCGCCTGGCCGAGCGGCTGCCGGCCGGCGTCGAGGTGCACCTCTCCGGTTGCCCGCGCAGCTGCGCCCTGGCCGGACAGGCACCCCACACCCTGCTGGCGATGGCCCCCGGTCGCTATGACCTCTTCGTGCGCGACGCCACCCAGCCCGGTCCGGGCCGGCGGCGCGCCACCCATTTGTCCCTCGACGAGGCCGCCGCCTGGCTGGCCCGGAGTCCCAGTGATGCTTGAATACGAACGCGACGGCCAGGCGATCTATCGCCAATCCTTCGCCACCATCCGCGCCGAGGCCGATCTCTCGGCCATCCCCGCCGACCTGGAAAAGCTCGCCGTGCGGGTGATCCATGCCTGCGGCATGGTCGACGTGGTCCAGGACCTGGCCTTTTCCCCGGGCGCCGGGGCGGCCGGTCGCGCGGCCCTGGCGGCCGGCGCGCCCATCCTCTGTGATGCACGCATGGTCGCCGAGGGCGTCACCCGTACCCGCTTGCCGGCCAACAATCAGGTGATCTGCACCCTGCACGACGAGGGCATCCGCGAGCTGGCCGTGGCCCAGGGCAACACCCGCTCGGCGGTGGCCCTGGAGCGCTGGCGGCCGCATCTGGCCGGCAGCGTGGTGGTGATCGGCAATGCCCCCACCGCGCTGTTCTATCTGCTGGAAATGCTCGACGCCGGGGCGCCCAGGCCGGCGCTGATCCTCGGCATGCCGGTGGGCTTCGTCGGGGCGATGGAGTCCAAGGACGCCCTGGCCGCCGACAGCCGCGGCGTGCCCTATGTCATCGTCCGCGGTCGGCGGGGCGGCAGTGCCATGGCCGCCGCGGCGGTCAACGCCCTGGCCACGGAGGTGGAGTGATGGCGGGCCGCCTGCTCGGCCTGGGCGTCGGCCCCGGCGATCCGGAACTCATCACCCTCAAGGCGCTGCGCCTGCTGCAGGGCGCGCCGGTGGTGGCCTATTTCGTCGCCAAGGCCAAGGCCAACGCGGGCCAGGGCGGCAATGCCTATGGCGTCATCGAGGGCTATCTGCTGGACGGCCAGCAGCGCCTGCCGCTGGTCTATCCGGTGACCACCGAGAAGCTGGCGCCGCCGCTGTCCTACGAGACGGTGATCGCCGACTTCTACGACACCGCCGCCGCCCAGGTGGCCGACCATCTGGACGCCGGCCGCGACGTGGCGGTGATCTGCGAGGGCGATCCCTTCTTCTACGGTTCCTACATGTACCTGCACGACCGCCTGGCCGAGCGCTACGAGGCCCAGGTGGTGCCGGGGGTCTGCTCCATGCTCGGCGGCGTGGCCATGCTCGGCCTGCCGCTGGTCTATCGCAACCAGACCCTCACGGTGCTCTCCGGGGTGCTCTCCGCGGAAGAGCTCAAGGCGCGCCTGGCCAGCGCCGACGCCGCCGTGGTGATGAAGCTCGGCCGCAATTTCGAGAAGGTGCGCCAGGTGCTGCGTGAGCTGGGTCTGGACGACCGCGCCCGCTACATCGAGCGCGCCACCATGGACAATCAGCGCATCGTCGCGCTGGACGCCGTCGACCCCATGGCCTCGCCGTATTTCTCGCTGGTGGTGGTGCCGGGGGTGAAATGGAAGGGTTGAGCCCGGCCATCGTCATCCTCGGTCCCGGCGCCCTGGCCACCGCCCGCCGCTTGCAGGCCGGCCTGCCGGGCAGCCTGGTGCACGGCCTGGCCGGGCGGGTCGAGGGCGACGTCAGCTACAGCGCCTTCGGCGATCACCTGCGCGAGCTCTATCGGCAGCAGCGGCCGCTGCTGGTGCTCTGCGCCGCCGGCATCGTCATCCGCAGCCTGGCGTCCTTGCTGGACGACAAGACCGCCGAGCCGCCGGTGCTGGCCGTGGCCGAAGACGGCAGCGCCGTGGTGCCGCTGCTGGGCGGCCTGGCCGGCGCCAATCGCCTGGCCCGTCAGCTCGGTACGCTGCTGAACGTGGCCCCGGCCATCACCACCAGTGGCGAACTGAGATTCGGCACCTGCCTGCTCGATCCGCCGGCCGGCTATGCCCTGGCCGATGTCGACGTGGCCAAGCATCGGGTGGCCGATCTGCTGGCCGGCGCCCCGGTACGCATCGAGGGCGAGGCGCCCTGGCTGGATGAGGTGCCCCTGGCCCGCGATCCCGCGGCGCGGCAGCGTATCCTGGTCTCGCCACTGGCCAGCGCTGACGATCACACCCTGCTGATCCATCCCCGCGCCGTGCTGGTGGCGGCACGCGCCGATGCCACCGCCGCCGCCGTCACCGCGCTGCTCGCCAGCGCCGGCTATGCGCCGGGCGCCGTGGCGCTGCTGCTGGCGCGGGCGGAAGACATGGCCGCGCCCGGCCTCGCCGAGCTGAGCCAGACGCTGGCCGTACCCCTGAGATTCGTCGACGCCCGCACCCCGGACTTCGCCCGGGCGTCGGTGGCGCGGGCCCAGGCCCAGGGTCTCGCCCTGCACCTGCATGACCGGCCGCTGGACGCCGATGACCTCGGCCAGCGCCGTGGGCGCCTCAGCGTGGTGGGTCTCGGCCCCGGCGCGGCGGAGCTCATGGCACCGGTGGTGCGCCGCGCCCTGGACCAGGCCCAGGACGTGCTCGGCTACGCCACCTACGTGCAGATGGCCGGTCCCTTGCGCCCGGATCAGTTGGCCCATGCCAGCGACAACCGCGAAGAATTGCAGCGCGCCCGCCACGCCTTCGAACTGGCCGCCAGCGGTCGCCAGGTGGTCATGGTGTCGTCCGGCGATCCGGGCGTCTTCGCCATGGCCGCCGCGGTGCTCGAGGTGCTGGAAGGCGCCGACGATCCGCGCTGGGCGGCGGTGGAGCTGGAGATCCTCCCGGGCATCACCGCGGCCATGGCCAGCGCCGCCCTGGCCGGCGCGCCCCTGGGCCACGACTTCTGCCTGATCTCCCTGTCCGACAACCTCAAGCCCTGGGCGGTGATCGAGCAGCGCCTGCGCCAGGCCGCCGCGGCGGACCTGGCCATGGCCTTCTACAACCCCATCTCCAAGGCCCGGCCGCATCAGCTGGAGCGGGCGCTGGACGTCCTGCGCAGCTGCCGTCCGGCGAACACCCCGGTGATCCTCGGCCGCGACGTCGGGCGTCCCGGTGGCGGTCTCGAATACACCAGCCTCGGCGCGCTGCGCAGCGACATGGTGGATTCACGCACCCTGGTGATCCTCGGCTCCAGCCATACCCGGCGTTTCCCGCGGGCCGATGGCGGCGAGTGGGTCTATACGCCACGCTGGTACGATCCGGAATTGTTATAAAGTAACATTTAGTGCTTGAATCCTGGTCGCCGCTGGCTCACCCTCGGCGACCTTCCTGTTCCCTGGCGGGAAGCCGGTGCAACTCCGGTGCGGTCGCGCCACTGTGAGCTTCGCGAGAAGCGAGCCAGACCTTGCCAGGGGCTACCCAACATCCACAAGGGACGCGTCATCCCAAGGAGAGTCCATGTTTCGCCGTCTTCTGCCGCTGCTCGCCGCCGGCCTGTTGTCCGTTGCCTCTCTCACCACCCAGGCGGCCACCGCCTATCCGCTGACCGTGCACAACTGCGGTCGTGAGCTGGTCTTCGAGCGCGCGCCCCAGCGGCTGGTCAGCCTCGGTCAGGCCAGCACCGAGTTGCTCTTGCGCCTGGGCGTGGGCGCGCGGCTGGTGGGCACCGGCGTCTGGTTCGGCGGCTTGCCCGCGGACCTGCAGGCGGCGGGCAAGGGCATTCCGCGGCTGGCCGACAACGCCCCCAGCTTCGAGGCCGTGGTCGGCACCCGGCCGGACCTGGTGGCGGCCCAGTACACCTATCACGTCGGCCCCGGTGGCGAGGTGGCGGACTTCCCGCGCTTCGCCAAGCTGGGCATCGCCGCCTATGTGGCGCCCAGCGATTGCGAGGGCAAGGCGGTGACCGCCGATTCCAACAGCGATGGCAGCCGCAGCGCGCCCTTCGACATGCAGCTGGTGACCCGCGAAGCCCGCGAGCTGGCGGCCATCCTCGATGTGCAGCCGGCCGGCGAGCGTCTGGTCGCCGACCTGGACCGCCGTATCGCCGTCGCGGGCGAGCAGGCCAAAGCCGCCGGGGTGCAGGGCCGCTCGGTGCTGTTCTGGTTTTCCAGTCCGCGGCTGGAAGGGGATCCCTGGGTCGCCGGCAACCTCGGTGCGCCGGCCTGGATCGCCCGGGCCCTGGGGCTGCGCAACGTGGTCGACAGCGCCGAGGAATGGCCGGCGGTGAGCTGGGAGCGCATCGCCAGCCTGGACCCTGACTATATCGTCGTGGCGCGCATGGACCGGCGTCTCTACCCGGCCGATGACGTGGACAAGAAGCTGGCCTTCCTGCGCAGCGATCCCCTGACCCGCGAATTGCGCGCGGTACGCGAGAATCATCTGCTGGTGGTGGATGCCCCGACCCTCAATCCCTCGCTGCGGGTGGTGGACAGCGTCGAGACCCTGGCCGCCGACCTGGCCAAGCCGCAACCATGAGTCTGCCCCTCGCGGCCGAAGGCGCCCGGCCCTGGCGCTGGCTGCTGGGCCTGGCCGCGGTGCTGGCGCTGGCGGCGAGCGTGGTGCTGGCGGCGTCCTTCGGCGAGATGCCCATCGCGCCCCTGACCAGTCTGCAGGCCATCGCCAACGGCCTCGGCCTGGGGCCCTATCCGGTGGAGCGCATCGTCCAGGGCATCGTCTGGGAATACCGCCTCAGTCGCGCCCTGGTGGCCGCCTGCTGCGGTGCGGGCCTGGCGGTCTCCGGCGCCATCCTTCAGGCGCTGCTGCGCAACGCCCTGGCCGAGCCCTATGTGCTCGGCCTATCGGCCGGCGCCTCCACCGGCGCGGTGCTGGTGATGCTGCTGGGCGTCGGTGGCGGGGTGCTCGGCGTGTCCCTGGGTGCCTTTCTCGGCGCGGTGCTGGCCTTCGCCGTGGTGCTGCCCTTTCTCGGCAGCGGCGGCAGTACCCGCATCATCCTCGCCGGGGTGGCGGCTTCCCAGCTGTTCAATGCTCTGACCGCCTATATCGTCGCCACCGCGGCCAATGCCGAGCAGGCGCGCAGCGTGATGTTCTGGCTGCTCGGCAGCCTGGCCGGGGTGCGCTGGCCGGATGTCTGGCTGGCCGCCGGGGTGGTGCTCGCCGGGCTGCTGGTGTGCCTGGCCTGCGCCCGGGCGCTGGACGCCTTCGCCTTTGGCGAAGACGCCGCTGCCAGCCTCGGGGTGGCGGTGGGACCGCTGCGCCTGCTGCTGCTGGCCGTCACCGGCCTGATCACCGCCTGCCTGGTCAGCCTGGTGGGCGCGGTGGGCTTCGTCGGCCTGGTGATCCCCCATGTGGCGCGTTTCCTGGTGGGTCCGGGGCATGGCCGGCTGCTGCCCACCTGCGCCCTGATCGGCGCGCTGTTCATGGTGCTGGCCGACATCGTCGCCCGCACCCTGGTGGCCAAGCAGACCCTGCCCATTGGCGTGGTCACCGCCCTGGTGGGCGCCCCGGCCTTTGCCTTCATCCTCTATCGCGCACGGGAGGTCCGATGAGCCTCGCTGCGCGCGACGTGGCCTGGAGCGCCGGCGGGCAGCCAATCCTCGCCGGGGTAACCCTCGCGGTGCCGCCGGGCGGGGTGCTCGGACTGCTCGGCCCCAATGGCTCGGGCAAGTCCAGTCTGCTGCGGCTGCTGGCCGGGCTGCGGCGGCCGGAGGAGGGTAGGGTCAGTCTCGACGGGACGCCGCTGGCCGAGTTGCGCCGGCGCGACCTGGCGCGCCGGGTCGCCCTGGTGGAGCAGCAGGCCGGTACCGAAGCCGATCTCTCGGTGGCCGAGGTGGTGCGCCTGGGGCGCACGCCCCATCGCGGCCTGCTCGATGCCTGGAGCGCGCGCGACGCCGAGGTTTGCCAGCGCGCCCTGGCCCAGGTCGGCCTGGTCGACAAGGCGGCACGGCGCTGGCACAGCCTCTCCGGCGGCGAGCGCCAGCGCGCCCAGATCGCCCGCGCCCTGGCCCAGGAGCCCAGCGAACTGCTGTTGGACGAACCCACCAACCACCTCGATATCCAGCACCAGCTCGAGATCCTCGACCTGGTCCGCCGCCTGCCGGCGACCTGCGTGCTGGCCATCCACGATCTCAACCTGGCCGCGCTGTTCTGCGATCGCCTGGCGGTGCTGCGCGACGGCCGTCTGGTCGCCGAAGGCGCCCCCGGCGAGGTGCTGACGGCCGCGCTGATCCAGCAGGTCTGGGGGGTGAGGGCGCAGGTGACGCTGGACGGTCCCGACGGTCGGCCGTCGATCCGCTATCGACTGGGCTGACGGCGCCGCACCGGGCCGGCCCGTTCTTCGATCGCCTGCCTGAGCTGCTGGCGGCCGCCCAGCCAGAAGACGGCTTCGGTGGCGATGAACAGCGGGCCGATGGCCAGGCCGGCCAGGTCGTCGAGAAAGGCCGGCTTGCGCCCCTCGTAGTGGTGGCCGACGAACTGGATGGCCCAGCCGATCAGGAACAGACCCAGCCCCCAGGCCAGCCAGACGCCGGTGGTCTGGGCCGCCAGCGCGGCACCTAGCCAGAGGGCGAGCGCGAGCAGGACGCTCATCAGCAGCCCCAACGGCCGATCCAGGCGCAGATAGAAGAGCGCCACCGTACCGGCCACCAGCACCGCGGGTGACAGCGGCCAGCCGGCCAGGCTGAAGACCGGTCGCGACAGCAGGATGGCCACCGCCAGCACGATCAGCAGGATGCCGGGGAAGTGGCTGGCGATATTGCGCGGATCGCGGTGGTAGCTCGCGTACTGGCTGAGATGATCTTCCAGGGTCTTCATCGACAGGCATCCAGGCGACTGGGCGGGAAGCCTCAGCATGCACCTGGAGGCCCCTGCGCGTCTGCGGGTGTCGGCAGAAATGCGATTGCGATAATCGCCCCCTCGCTCGATAATCGATCAAAAGCCTGCCGAGGATAGGGTCGATGGACGATAACCGCACCGCTCACGCCACCGGCCTGCCGCCACTGGCTGCGCCGCCCATCATCGCCTCGCCGGCCAAGCGCATCGAAGCCTTCACCGGCGACCCAAATTTCATGACCTCCCTGGCCCGCGGCCTGGCGGTCATCCACGCCTTCCAGGAGCGCAAGCGCCAGCTGACCATCGCCCAGATCAGCCATCGCACCGAGATCCCTCGCGCCGCGGTGCGTCGCTGCCTGCACACCCTGATGAAGCTGGGCTACGTCACCACCGACGGGCGCACCTATTCGCTGCTGCCCAAGGTGCTGACCCTGGGGCACGCCTATCTGTCGTCGACGCCGCTGGCGGTCACCGCCCAGCCGGTGCTCGATCGCCTGAGCGAACAACTGCACGAAGCCTGCTCCATGGCCACCCTGGAAGGCGACGAGATCCTCTACATCGCCCGCTCGGCCACGCCGCAGCGACTGATCTCGGTGGACCTCAGCGTCGGCAGCCGGCTGCCGGCCTATTGCACCTCCATGGGCCGCATCCTGCTCGCCGCCCTGGACGATGCCGCCCTGCACGACTACTTGGAACACGCCGACCTCCAGGCCAAGACCAGCCGTACCCTCTATCAGCCGCCGGCGCTCATCGAGTGCCTGGGCCAGGTGCGCCAGCAGGGGTACGTCATCGTCGACCAGGAGCTGGAAGTGGGGCTGAGATCCCTGGCGGTGCCCCTGAGAGACGCCGCCGGCCAGGTGCTGGCGTCGCTCAATGTCGGCACCCACGCCAGTCGGGTCAGTCGCCAGGAGCTGGAGACGCGCTTCCTGCCGGTGCTCCTGGCGGCCAGCCAGGAATTGAGCACCCGGTTGTTTCACTAGCGAATCCGGTCGATTATCGGCCATGTCGCCGATAATCGAATTGTCAGCTGTCTGGGGTTGGACTTAACGTCGGCGCAGTGGCGCAACACGCCGATAACAACAACACGAGCAGACCACCATGACGCACACCCTCGCGGGCGCCGTGCCCCTGGCCGATTCCTCGGCCACGGCGACAGCCGGCACCCTGGACGTCCAGCAGTTCATCAATCGCCAGGCGCTGTCCGCCTACCAGTGGCGCATCGTCGCCCTGTGCTTTCTCATCGTCTTTCTCGACGGCCTCGACACCGCGGCCATGGGCTTCATCGCCCCGGCGCTGTCGGTGGAATGGGGCATCCCGCGGGCCAGCCTGGGGCCGGTGATGAGCGCCGCGCTGGGCGGCATGGTCTTTGGCGCCCTGGGTTCCGGGCCGCTGGCCGATCGCTTCGGTCGCAAGGGCGTGCTGGTGGTCGCCACCTTCATCTTTGGCGGCTTCAGCCTGCTGTCGGCCTTCAGCAGCAACCTCGAACAGCTGGTGATCCTGAGATTCCTCACCGGGCTGGGCCTGGGCGCCGCCATGCCCAACGCCACCACGCTGCTCTCGGAATACACCCCCGAGCGCCTCAAGTCGCTGCTGGTGACCAGCATGTTCTGCGGCTTCAACCTGGGCATGGCCGGCGGCGGCTTCGTCTCGGCCTGGATGATCCCGGCCTATGGCTGGCACAGCCTGCTGGTGCTGGGCGGCGTGCTGCCCCTGGCGCTGGCCGTGGTGCTGCTGCTCTGGCTGCCGGAATCGGCGCGTTATCTGGTGGTGCACGGCAAGAGCGCCGAGCGCATCCGCCGGGTGCTGGCGCCCATCGGTCGCGAAGCCGCCGAGGCGCGGCACTTCGTGGTGCCCGAGCAGAAGTCGGTCAAGACCGGCAACGTCTTCGCGGTGATCTTCAACCGCAGCTACAGCGCCGGCACCCTGCTGCTGTGGCTGACCTATTTCATGGGCCTGGTGATCGTCTACCTGCTCACCAGCTGGCTGCCGACGCTGATGCGCGACGCCGGCGCCAGCCTGGAGCAGGCCGCCCTGATCGGCGCGCTGTTCCAGTTCGGCGGGGTGCTCAGCGCGGTGTTCGTCGGCTGGGCCATGGACAGATTCAACCCGCACAAGGTGATCGGCCTGTTCTATGTCCTGGCCGGCGTCTTCGCCTATTGCGTCGGCCAGAGCCTGGGCCAGGTCGCCCTGGTCGCCACCCTAGTACTGGTGGCCGGCATGTGCATCAACGGCGCCCAGTCGGCCATGCCCTCGCTGGCGGCGCGTTACTACCCGACCCACGGCCGCGCCACCGGGGTGTCTTGGATGCTCGGCATCGGCCGCTTCGGCGCCATCACCGGCGCCTGGATGGGCGCGACCCTGCTGGGCCTGGGCTGGACCTTCACCCAGGTGCTCACCGCGCTGCTCCTGCCGGCGGGTCTCGCGGCCTTGGCGGTGCTGATCAAGGGGGTGGTCAGTCACGCCGACGCGACCTGAGAGCCCGCTCCTAATCTGCTGCGCGTCGGCCAAACTGCGTTGAAAAGGCCCTGGGTCGCCAGCCCGGTCGGAATGCTCATTTACCGTGGCTAACTCCGTTTCCTAGGGCCTTCGCCTTGTTTAGCTCTAGCTCGCGAGATTATAAGCGGGCTCTGGGAGCGTGGCGGGCGCTAGGCGCAGGCGCTGCCACCGCGTAAAGTTGCACCCTTTGCATGCGCCGCAGTCACCCGTCTAGAGCGGGTGCAGACGTCCAAGGGGTTCCATGAAAGGTTTCGCTCGCAGCGGGCAGTGGGCTGTCCGGCTGGTAACGCTTATCGCTTGCTTTCTGATTGCACCGGCCTTTGCCGAGACCCGGCAGGTGACCGACGTCCTCGGGCGCACGTTGACCATCGAGGCGCCGGCCAAGCGGGTGGTGCTGGGCTTCCACTATGGCGACTACCTGGCGGTCGGTGGCGAGCAGGCCTTCGACGCCGTGGTCGGTGTCTCCCGTGGGGCCTGGGAGCGCAAGGTGCCGGCCAACTGGGCGCTCAATGTCGCTCACCGACCTTCCCTGGCCAGCCTTCCCGATGTGGGCGAGACGGAAAACAACAGCTTCTCCGTGGAAAAGGTGCTCGCCCTCAAGCCGGATCTGGTGGTCCTGGCCGCCTGGCAATTCCAGGCGCTGGAGAGCGAGGTCAAGCGCCTGGAACAGCTCGGCATCCCGGTGGTGGCGATCGACTACAACGCCCAGACCCTGGAGCGCCACCTGGCGTCCACCCGCCTGCTCGGGGTGATCACCGGCCAGGAGGCGCGCGCCACCGAGCTGGCCGACTTCTATGCCAAGGTGGTGCAGGACATCCAGACCCGCATCGCGGCGGCTCATCGCCCGAAACCACGGGTCTATGCCGAGTTCGGCAACAAGGGTCCGGCCGAATACTCCTTCACCTATGGCCGCAACATGTGGGGCGCCATGGTTACCCTGGCCGGTGGCGACAACATCGCCGCGCCCTTCATCCAGTGGTGGGGGGTGATGAATCCGGAGCAGGTGCTCCTGGCCCAGCCGGAGGTCATCTTCATCTCCGGGCGCGAGGACAACAGCAATCCCTCCGCCTTGCCCATGGGCCCCGGGGTCACCGCCGACGACGCCCGCAGCCACCTGCGCGCCTTCATGCAGCGACCGGGCTGGGCCAATCTGCCGGCGATCCGCGACGGGCGTCTCTATGGCGTCTACCAAGGCGCCTCGCGCAGCCTGGAAGACTTCGCCATGCTGCAATTCATCGCCAAGCAGCTCTATCCGGATCTGTTCCAGGACGTGGATCCGATGGCCAACTACCGCGAGTACTACCGCCGCTACATGCCGATCCAGCCCGAGGGCACCTTTGCCATAGGCCTGACGCCATGAGCGAGGCCGCGAACGCCAGCCACGGCAACGCCATCGCCGAGCAACGCGCCCGTGAGCGCCGCCGCTGGCGGGCCTGCGGGGTGTTTCTGCTGCTGACCCTGGCGGGTCTGGTGCTGGACATCGCCACCGGGCCGTCGCTGCTCTCGCCGCTGGAAGTGCTCAAGTCGCTGACCGGGCTCGGCGAGCGGCAGCCGATGACCGACGCCATCGTCCGCGACCTGCGCCTGCCGGTGGCGCTGATGGCCCTGGCGGTGGGCGCCGCCCTCGGTGCGGGCGGGGCGCAGATGCAGACGCTGCTCAACAACCCCATGGCCAGTCCCTACACCCTGGGCATGGCCGCCGCCGCCGGCTGCGGCGCCGCCCTCAGCCTGGCGCTGGGCAGCTTCGGCCTGGGCGCGCTGATCGGGGTGCCGCTGGGCGCCTTCGCCTTCGCCATGCTGGCGGCGCTGTTTCTCTTCGCCCTGGCCTCGCTCAAGCGCACCGGCAGCGACACCATCATCCTCGGCGGCATCGCCCTGCTGTTCCTCTTCCAGTCGCTGCTGTCCCTGGTGCAATTCCTCTCCTCGCCGGAGCTGTCGCAGCAGATCCTCTTCTGGCTGTTTGGCAGCCTCGGTCGCGCCACCTGGACCACCCTGGCCATCGTCGCCGGGGTGACCCTGCTGTGCTGCCTCCTGCTCCTGCGCGATGCCTGGAAGCTGGCTGCCCTGCGGCTGGGCGAGGCACGGGCCGAGAGCCTCGGCGTAAATATCCGCCGGCTGCGCCTCAAGGTGCTGATCCTGGTGGCGGTGATGACCGCCACGGCCACCAGCTTCGTCGGGGTGATCGGCTTCGTCGGCCTGGTCGCGCCCCATATCGCCCGCTGGCAGGTGGGCGAGGATCAGCGCTTCCTGCTGCCACTGTCGGCGATCTGCGGCGCCCTGATGCTGTCCTTCGCCTCGGTGCTGTCCAAGTCGATCCTGCCCGGGGCGCTGTTTCCGGTGGGCATCGTCACCGCCATCGTCGGGGTGCCCTTTCTGCTCTGGCTCATCTTCGCCCCCCGCAGGTCCAGCCCATGATCCGCCTCCAGGACCTCGCGCTGAAGCGCGGTGATCGTACCGTCATCTCCGGACTCTGCACCGAGCTGCACGCGGGGCAGGTGCATGTGATCCTCGGCCCCAACGGCACCGGCAAGACCACCCTGCTGCGCGCCCTGGCCGGTGACCTGCCGCTGGCGGCCGGCCGGATCGAGCGCGGCGCCAGGCGGCTGGTGGCGGGGGCTTCGCTGCGTGGTCAGCGGGACGGCTGGCGCCAGGGCGTGGCCTACATGCCCCAGGATTCCCATGCCGAGGCGGCGCTGTCGGTGCTGGAGACGGTGGCCATGGGCAGCCTGGAACGGCTGACCCTGCACCTGGACGATGAGCTGCTGGAACGCGCGTTGGGCAAGCTCGACGAGGTGGGCATCGGCCATCTGGCCTCGCGCCAGCTGGGCGCCCTGAGTGGCGGTCAGCGGCAACTGGTGTTCTTTGCCCAGGTGCTGATGCGCGAACCCGAGGTGATGCTGCTGGACGAACCGGTCAGCGCCCTGGATCTGCGGCACCAGATCAACCTGCTCGATCGCGTGCGCCACGAGACCCGCCTGCACCAGCGGGTGACCGTGGTGGTGCTGCACGACCTCAACCTGGCCTGCCAGTACGCCGATTCGCTGCTGGTGCTGGTCAACGGTGGCCTGCTGGCCGCCGGCCGACCCGCCGCCATCGTCACCGCCGACCTGCTGGAAGCCACCTACGGCGTGGCGGTGGACATCCTCCACGACCGCCAGGGCCGCCCGGTGGTGCAGCCGCTGACCGGTCAGGCCTTCAGCGAGGCCTGACTCTAGAGAGCCATAAAGCGGCTAACAAAACGTAGCGAGCGGCTGTCAGGCGGGTGCGCGCGGCGCGCAGGAGCCGCAGTGTACAAGCAGTACATGAGGACTCCGAGCACTGCACGCGCCCGCCTGGCGGACGCGCAGTAGTTTTGTTGGGTGCTTTTAGAAGGTGTAGGTGAAACCGGCCTGCACCGTACGCGGCTCGCCCGGATAGCTGTAGGCGTTCCAGGAGCTCTCGTCGTAGCCCTTGTTGAAGACGTTGCGCACGTCCAGGTTCAGCCGCAGGTGCTCGTCGACCTTGTAGAAGCTCAGCAGGTCGGTGACCGTGTAGCTGTCCATCGTGTAGTCGCTGACAGCGGTCTTCTGGCCTTCGCGTTCGCCCACGTACTTGAGGTTGGCGCCCAGCCCCAGGCCGCGTAGCACGCCGTCGTGGAATTCGTAGACGTTGAGCAGGTTGACGGCATTGCGCGGGATGTTGGTCAGGCGCGTGCCGCGGGCCAGGGTGTTGTCCTTGGTGACCTCGGCATCGGTGAAGGCGTAGCCGCCGAGGATGCGCCAGTTGGGCGTCAGGTCGCCAGTCACGTTGACTTCGAGGCCGCGGCTGCGTACCTCGCCGGTAGCGACGTTGAAGGTGGGTTCGACCGGATCCGGGGTCAGGACGTTTTCCTTGACCGTATGGAAGATCGCCGTGTCGACGCTGAGGCGGCCGTCCAGCGCCGCCCACTTCATGCCCACCTCGTAGGCCTTGCCTTCCTCGGGGTCGAAACCGCCGCCCAGGCGCGCCGCGCCGGTGTTGGGCTTGAACGACTTGGAGGCGCTGGCGTAGAGGGCCAGTTCCGGGGTGAGGTCATAACTGACGCCCAGGCGCGGGGTGACGGCGTTCGAGTCCTTGCTCCAGTCACCGGTGACAATCCGTCCGTTAGCGAGGACCTGGGGTGGCATCTTGTTATCGTAGTCGTGCTCGAAGCGCTCCAGGCGCACGCCACCCAGCACCTTGAGGCGCTCGGTGAGGGCGATCTGGTCCTGCACAAAGGCGGCCCAGGTCTTGAGCGTCTCATGGTCGTGGGTGGCAACGCGGGTCAGGGCGGGGCGCGGCTGACCCAGGACCGGATCGACCAGATTGACCGGATAGACGTTGGCGCCGCCGGGGGAGCGCTGGATGATGGAGCGGTAGTCATAGTCTTCCACCTCGATCCCGGTGATCAGGGTGTGGCCGAGGCCAAAGGTGTCGAAGCGACCGGTCAGGTTCAGCTGCAGGTCGCGATCGCTCCATTCCAGCTTGCGGTAGTTGAAGTTGCGACCCAGGGTCACGCCGTCGGCCTGCACGCCATTGGCTTCCACGGCATTGCCCTTGAGGCTGCCGTCGAGGTACTGGAAGCCGCCGGCCAGGGTCCAGGCGTCGTTCAACTGGTGCTCGAAGCGCAGCTGATAGGCCTCGCTGTCGCTGTGCAGCAGGTTGGTGGTGCCCTTTTCCCAGGCATTGGTGGAGCGACTGGCTTCGGCGCGCTGGGTCAGGTAGTTGGTGCGGCCGCGATCCAGCGGGGCGTTGCTGCGGATGATGTCGGCCTCGAAGGTGATGAGGGTGGCGTCGGTGGCCTGCCAGCTCAGCACCGGGGCCACTTCGTAGCGCTCGTGCTCGACATCGTCGCGGAAGCTGTCGCCGCCTTCGGCGATCAGGTTGAGGCGATAGGCCAGGCGGCCGTCTTCATCCACCGGGCCGGTGGTGTCCAGGGTGCCGCGCCGTAGGCCCTGGTCGGTGAACTGGCTGCCGAGGGTGGTCTTGCGCTCGCCCAGCGGCTGCTTGGTGACCACGTTGAAGGTGCCGCCCGGATCGCTGCGGCCATAGAGGGTCGCCGCCGGGCCGCGCAGGACCTCGACCCGCTCCAGGGTGGCGGCATCCGGCGCGCTGGGATAGCCGCGATTCATGGGGAAGCCGTTGCGGAAATATTCGGAGCTGGTGAAGCCGCGCACCGTGTAGCTGGTCAGGCCCTGACCGCCGAAGTTGTTGCCACGGCCGACGCCGCCGGCCTGGTCCAGCGCCTGCTGCAGGCGGGTGGCGGAGAGGTCGTCGAGGGCCTCGCGGGAGACCACGCTCACCGACTGGGGCGTCTCGTGCAGCGGGGTGTCGGTGCGGGTCGCACTGCTGGAACGCTCTGCCTTGTAGCCCTGTACCGGACCGGTGGGCGATTCGGCCGCGCCGACGATGGTGAGATCGGACAGCGCCTGGGGCGAGTCTTCCGTCTGCTCCTGGGCATGACCGGCGAGGGGGAGGGCACAGAGGGGCAGCAGATAGAGAGCAGGGACCAGCCGGCGCATTGTTATCGTCCTGGGGTTGGGGAGGCGGATTCTAGAGCGGGTTACAAAGTGGATACAACTGCGAGTCGTTACCGCCTGAGACATATTTTCATCGGGCTGGTCGGTTCGCTGGCGACGTCCGGCCCGGGTGTCCGCGCCGAGGCGCCGGCAGACGTCTACCGCACTCGCCGCGGGAGGCGGGGCCGGCGCTTTTGCCGTAGCATGCCGCTCCTTTGCCGTCGTGACCGCCCATGAATACCGCCACCCTTGCCCGCCTCTCCGAGCTCCTGCTTACCGCCCTCGCTTCGCCGCCCGCCGAGGCACGCCGACTGGTGCATGGACGTGGCCGGCTGCTGCCGGGGCTGGAGCAACTCACCGTCGACTGGCTGGAAGGCGTGGTGCGGGTGGGCCTGTTTCGCGAATTGCCCGCGGCCGAGCTGGACGCCCTGCGCGCCACCCTGACCGCCCTGGGCGAGGCTCCGGCGTGGCGCGCCAGCGGTGCCCGCAGTCTCCTGCTGCAGCATCGCTATCGCCTGGACGCCGCCAGCGAGGCGCTGATCGGCGCGCCGGTGGGCGAGCATGTCATCCACGAGGACGGCCTGAAGTTCGGCCTGGACCTCACCCGCCACCAGAACATGGGGCTGTTCCTCGACATGCGCCTGGGCCGCCGCTGGGTGCGCGAGCAGGCCGCCGGCCTGCGCATCCTCAATCTGTTCGCCTACACCTGCGGCTTCTCGGTGGCCGCCCTGGCCGGCGGCGCGGCCCAGGTGGTCAATCTGGACATGGCCCGCGGGCCCCTGACCCGCGGCCGCGAGAATCACCGACTCAATGGCCATGACCTGGGCCAGGTCAGCTTTCTCGGTCACGAACTGTTCAAGTCCTGGGGCAAGGTGCGCAAGCTGGGGCCCTATGACCTGGTGATCGTCGATCCGCCCAGCTTCCAGCAGGGCAGCTTCGCCCTGACCAAGGACTACGCCCGCATCCTGCGCCGCCTGCCCGAACTGCTCACCCCCGGCGGCCGGGTGCTGGCCTGCGTCAACGACCCCGGCGTGGGCGCGGATTTCCTCATCGCTGGCATGGCCAAGGAAGCCCCCGCACTGGCCTTCGTCGAGCGCCTGGCCAATCCGCCGGAATTCGCCGACGAGGATCCCGAGGGCGGACTCAAGGTGCTGGTGTTCCGGCAGGAACAGGCGTCGTAGTTTGGGTTGAGCGTAGCGAAGCCCAACGGTGCCCGGGTTCGGCTCTGGCTCGTTGGGCTTCGACGATGGAGCCGTCGCAACCCAACCTACACCGGGCTAGGCTCAACCCTGCTTGGGCAAGCGCCGATAGAGCTGTTCGACCTTTTCCCGTGCCCAGGGCGTGCGGCGCAGGAAGGTCAGGCTGGACTTGATGGAGGGCTCATGGGTGAAGCAGCGCAGCGGGATGCGCCGCCCGAGTTCTTCCCAGCCATGATGCTCCACCAGGCGGGTGAGCAGGGCTTCGAGGGTGATCCCTTCCAGGGAGGGGCGGGGCTTGTCGGACATCGGCAGGGCTCTGGGTGAGGGCAGAGCAGTGTAGCCGTTGCGACGTCGCGCTGCGCAGCGAAGCGGTCGCCCGCCTGCGGAACGATGCTGTTCGATAATCGAACTGTTAGTCGATTATCGGATTGTTTGCGCCGATGGGGCTTTGTAGTCTGACCCCAGACCGCCGCACCGGGCGGCGCCGACAACAAAGACGCGAGTCGACAATCCATGGCCCAGATCCTGTCCCTGAGCGAAGCCATCCAGCGCTTCGTCCACGATGGCGAGACCGTCGCCCTCGAAGGCTTCACCCATCTCATTCCGACCGCCGCCGCCCACGAGCTGATCCGCCAGAACCGGCGCGACCTGACCCTGGTGCGCATGACCCCCGATCTGGTCTACGACCTGCTGATCGGTGCCGGCTGCGCCAAGCGGCTGATCTTTTCCTGGGGTGGCAACCCCGGTGTCGGCTCCCTGCACCGGCTGCGCGATGCGGTGGAAAAGGGCTGGCCGCACCCGCTGGAGATTTCCGAGCACAGCCACGCGGCCCTGGCCAATGCCTATGTCGCCGGTGCCTCCAACCTGCCGTTCGCCGTCCTGCGCGGCTACCAGGGCTCGGACCTGGCCAAGGTCAATCCGGACATCAAGTTCATCGCCTGTCCCTTTACCGGCGAGCAGCTCGCCGCGGTGCCCAGCGTGCGCCCGGACGTCACCGTCATCCATGCGCAAAAGGCCGACCGCCAGGGCAACGTGCTGATCCAGGGCATCCTCGGCGTGCAGAAGGAAGCGGCCCTGGCCGCCCAGCGCTGCATCGTCACCGTGGAGGAAATCGTCGACGATCTCCAGGCGCCGATGAACGCCTGCGTGCTGCCGACCTGGGCGCTCAGCGCGGTCTGCGTGGTGCCGGGCGGGGCGCATCCGTCCTATGCCCACGGCTACTACGAACGGGACAACCGCTTCTACCAGGCCTGGGATCCGATCGCCCGCGATCGCGACACCTTTACCCAGTGGATCGACACCTACATCCGCGGTACCGCGGACTTCGCCGCCTTCCAGGCGAAGCTGGCTGCGGAGGCCTGAATCATGAGCGACTTCACCACCAATGAAATGATGACCGTGGCCGCCGCGCGCCGCCTCGGCAATGGCAGCGTCTGCTTTGTCGGCATCGGCTTGCCGTCCACCGCGGCGAACCTGGCACGCCTGACCCATGCGCCGGACGTGGTGCTGATCTACGAATCCGGCCCCATCGGCGCCAAGCCCTCGGTGCTGCCGCTGTCCATCGGCGATGGCGAACTGGCCGAAACCGCCGACACCGTGGTGCCCACCGGCGAGATCTTCCGCTACTGGCTGCAGGGCGGACGCATCGACGTCGGCTTCCTCGGCGCGGCCCAGGTCGACCGCTTCGGCAACATCAACACCACGGTGATCGGCGACTACCACCAGCCCAAGGTGCGCCTGCCGGGCGCCGGCGGCGCGCCGGAGATCGCCGGTTCGGCCAAGGAGGTGCTGATCATCCTCAAGCAGTCGCACCGCAGCTTCGTCGACAAGCTGGCCTTCATCACCTCGGTGGGCTTCGGCGAGGGCGGCGATCATCGCCAGCAGCTGGGCCTGCCGGGCAAGGGCCCGACTGCCATCATCACCGACCTCTGCATCATGGAACCGGAAGCCGGCACGAACGAATTCGTGGTGACTGCCCTGCATCCCGGGGTGACCCGCGAGCAGGTGGTGGCCGCCACCGGCTGGGCCCTCCGCTTCGCCGATCAGGTCGCCACCACCGAGGCGCCGACCGCCACCGAACTCGAGGCCCTGCGCGATCTGCAGGCCCGCACCACGGCGGCTCACGGCGGCCAGAAGGGAGGCGAGGAATGAGTCGCCCCGTCTATATCTGCGACGCCATCCGCACTCCCATCGGCCGGCTCAACGGCGGTCTCTCGGCGGTGCGCGCCGACGACCTGGCGGCCATTCCGCTCAAGGCGTTGCAGGAACGCAATCCCCAGGTGGACTGGTCCGCCGTGGACGAGGTGTTCATGGGCTGCGCCAACCAGGCCGGGGAAGACAATCGCAACGTGGCACGCATGGCGGTGCTGCTGTCGGGACTGCCGGAAACGGTGCCGGGCGTGACCCTCAATCGCCTCTGCGCCTCGGGCATGGAAGCGGTGGGCCAGGCCTACCGCGCCATCGCCCTGGGCGAGATGGACCTGGTGATCGCCGCCGGGGTGGAGTCCATGACCCGTGCGCCCTATGTCATGGGCAAGGCCGACAGCGCCTTCGGGCGCGGCCAGAAGCTGGAAGACACCACCCTCGGCTGGCGCTTCGTCAATCCGGCAATGAAAGAGGCCTATGGCGTCGACAGCATGCCGGTCACCGGCGACAACGTCGCCGCCGACTATGGCGTCAGCCGCGCCGACCAGGACGCCTTCGGCCTGCGCAGCCAGCAGCGCGCCGCCGCGGCCCAGGAATCCGGTTATTACGCCGAGGAAATCGTCCCGGTGACGATCAAGGGCAAGAAGGGTGACGTGGTGGTCGAGCGCGACGAGCATCCGCGTGCGGACACCACCACCGAAGGCCTGGCCAAATTGAAGCCGGTCAACGGCCCGGATAAGACCGTGACCGCCGGCAACGCCTCGGGCCTCAACGACGGCGCCTCGGCCATCATCCTGGCCTCGGCGGAGGCCGTTAAGAAGCACGGCCTGACGCCGCGGGCCAAGGTGCTGGGCATGGCCAGTGGCGGGGTGGCGCCGCGCATCATGGGCGTCGGCCCGACCCCGGCGGTGCGCAAGCTGCTCAAGCAACTGGACCTGACCATCGACGCCTTCGATGTCATCGAACTCAACGAAGCCTTCGCCGCCCAGGGCCTGGCCGTGCTGCGCGAGCTGGGCGTGGCCGACGACAGTCCCAAGGTCAATCCCAACGGCGGCGCCATCGCCCTGGGTCATCCCCTGGGCATGAGCGGCAACCGCCTGGTGCTCACCGCGGTGCACCACCTGCAGAAGACCGGCGGCCGCCTGGGTCTCGCCACCATGTGCGTGGGCGTCGGCCAGGGGTTGGCGCTGGCGGTGGAGCGGGTGGACGGAGCCTGAGGTTCCTAGGTTAATCGCGGCCATGGGCCGCTCCTACAAGAGCATGACCCTGTAGGAGCGGCCCATGGCCGCGATGGCCAGAGCTGATCGTAGAGCCATTGCTCAGCAAATGTCCCAAATCTCACCCATCCCCATGCCCACACCTCCTGTAACCGTGTGTGTCTCTCCTGGTCCGATGGCGGTAGGCTGTCCTCCGTCCATCCATACCTATAATTAAGGATCTCCATGAGCACTCACCCGCATTACAGCTTCGAGGAGCGCAAGAAGCGCATCTTCGCCATCGTCGGCGCCTCGTCCGGCAACCTGGTGGAATGGTTCGACTTCTACGTCTACGCCTTCTGCTCCATCTACTTCGCCGCCGCCTTCTTCCCCAAGAGCGATCCCACCGTGCAGTTGCTGAGCACCGCCGGCGTCTTCGCCGCGGGCTTCCTGATGCGGCCCCTGGGCGGCTGGATCTTCGGGCGCATCGCCGACAAGTACGGCCGGCGCACCTCCATGGTCATCTCCATCCTGATGATGGGCGCCGGCTCCCTGGCCATCGCCTGCCTGCCCACCTATGCCAGCATCGGCGTCGCGGCGCCGGCCCTGCTGCTGCTCGCGCGGCTGCTGCAAGGCATCTCGGTGGGCGGTGAATACGGCACCACCGCCACCTACATGAGCGAGGTGGCGCTGCGTGGCCAGCGCGGCTTCTTCGCCTCCTTCCAGTACGTCACCCTGATCGGCGGCCAGTTGCTGGCGGTGCTGGTGGTGGTGATCCTGCAGCAGGTGCTCAGCGACGCCGACCTGCGTGCCTGGGGCTGGCGGATTCCCTTCCTGGTCGGCGCCGCCGCGGCGGTGATCTCGCTGTTCCTGCGTCGCTCGCTGGAAGAGACCACCACCGCCGAGACCCGCGCCAACAAGGAAGCCGGCACCTTGAGCGGCCTGTTCAAGCACCACAAGGCGGCCTTCTTCACCGTGCTCGGCTACACCGCCGGCGGCTCGCTGATCTTCTATACCTTCACCACCTACATGCAGAAGTACCTGGTCAACACCAGCGGCATGGACGCCAAGACCGCCAGTGCCGTGATGACCTGCGCCCTGCTGGTGTTCATGCTGATGCAACCGCTGTTCGGCATGCTCTCCGACCGCATCGGCCGGCGCGCCTCCATGCTGCTGTTCGGCGGCCTGGGCACGGTCTGCACCTGGCCGATCCTCACCGCGCTGGCCAGCGTCCAGAGTCCCTTCGTGGCCTTCCTGCTGATCTGCCTGGCGATGGCCATCATCAGCCTCTACACCTCCATCAGCGGCCTGGTGAAGGCGGAGATGTTCCCGCCGGAAGTGCGCGCCCTGGGCGTGGGCCTGTCCTATGCGGTGGCCAATGCGGTCTTTGGCGGCTCGGCGGAATTCGTCGCCCTGAGCTTCAAGACCCAGGGGCATGAAGAAGTCTTCTACATCTACGTCTCGGTGATGCTGGCGGTGGCCTTCCTGGTCAGCCTGAGATTGCCGCGGCAGGCCACCTACCTGCATCACGACCACTGAGCCCCGAGGAATCCCCATGTCCAACCTGCTGTTCGACGCCTACTTCACCCAGGCCGCCATGCGTGCGGTGTTCTGTGACCAGGGGCGACTGCAGGGCATGCTGGACTTCGAAGCGGCCCTGGCGCGCGCCGAGGCGGCGGTGGGGGTAATCCCCCAGACGGCGGTAGCGCCCATCGCCGCCGCCTGCCGCGCCGAGCGCTATGACGCGGCCGAGCTGGCCCGGGCCGTGGTCAGCGCCGGCAATTCCGCCATACCGCTGGTCAAGGCCCTGGGCCGGCAGATCGCCGCCCAGGACCCCGAGGCCGAGCGCCATGTGCACCGCGGTGCCACCAGCCAGGACGCCATGGACAGCGGTCTGGTCCTGCAGATCCGCCAGGCGCTGGACCTGCTGGACGCCGACCTGGCACGGCTGGCCGAGGCCCTGGCCATCCAGGCCGAGCGCCATGCCGGCACCGTGCTGGCCGGCCGGACCTGGCTGCAACATGCGACGCCCGTGACCCTGGGCATGAAACTGGCCGGGGTGCTGGGCGCCATCACCCGGCACCGCCAGCGCCTGGCCGAGTTGCGGCCGCGGGTGCTGGTGCTGCAATTCGGCGGCGCCTCGGGCAGCTTGGCCGCCCTGGGCGCTGACGCCCTGCCGGTGGCCGAGGCCCTGGCCCGCGAGCTGGGGCTGAGCCTGCCGGAGCAACCCTGGCACACCCAGCGCGATCGCCTAGTCGAGGTCGGCGCCTGGCTGGGCCTGGTGGCCGGCAGCCTGGGCAAGCTCGGGCGCGATCTGTCGCTGCTGATGCAGACCGAGGCCGCCGAGGTGTTCGAGCCTTCGGCGCCGGGCAAGGGTGGCTCCTCCACCATGCCGCACAAACGCAATCCGGTCGGCGCCGCGGTGCTGATCGCCGCTGCCACCCGCGCGCCGGGTCTGGTCAGCACCCTGTTTTCCGCCATGCCCCAGGAGCACGAGCGCAGCCTGGGACTCTGGCATGCCGAATGGGAAACCCTGCCGGAGCTGTTCTGCCTGGTCTCCGGCGCCCTGCAGCAGGCCCAGGCCATCGTCGCCGGGCTGGAGGTGGATGCCGCGCGCATGCAGGCCAATCTGGAGTTGACCCACGGCCTGGTGCTGGCCGAGGCGGTCAGCATCGCCCTCGCCGGACGCCTGGGGCGCGAGGCCGCTCACCACCTGGTGGAGCAGAGCTGCAAGCGCGCCGTCCAGGAGGGTCGCCATCTGCGTCTGGTGCTCGGCGATACCCCCGAGGTCACCGCCGAACTCTCCAGCGCCGAGCTGGATCGCCTGCTGGACCCCGCCCATTACCAGGGCCAGGCCCGGGCCTGGGTGGCCCGCGCCCTGGCCGAACATCGCACCCTGCCTACCCATTCCTAAACCAGAGGACTGCCTGATGCCCAGCGTACGTCTCGCCGATGGCGACCTGAACTACCGGCTGGAGGGCCCCGAGGGCGCCCCCGTGCTGATCCTGTCCAATTCCCTGGGCACCAACCTGGCCATGTGGGACGACCAGGCCGCCGCCTTCAGCGAGCGCTTTCGCCTGCTGCGTTACGACACCCGTGGTCACGGCGCCTCCCTGGTGACGCCCGGCCCCTATCGCATGGATCAGAACGGCCGTGACGTCCTGGCCCTGGCCGACGCCCTGGGTATCGACCGCTTCGCCTTCTGTGGCCTGTCCATGGGCGGCTCCATCGGCCAGTGGCTGGGCATCAACGCCCCCGAGCGGGTCACCCGTCTAGTGCTGTGCAACACCGGCGCCAAGATCGGCACCCCGGAGGTTTGGAACACCCGCATCCAGACCGTCGAAGCCGGCGGCGAGCAGGCCATGCGCGACCTGCGCGATGCCTCCATCGGCCGCTGGTTCACCCCTGACTTCGCCAGCGCCGAACCGGAGAAGGTCGACCGCATCGTCGCCATGCTCGCCAGCACCCCGCCCCAGGGCTATGCCGCCAACTGCGCGGCGGTACGCGACGCCGACTTCCGCGAGGTGCTGGACGCCATCCAGGCCCCGACGCTGATCGTCGCCGGCACCCACGACGCCGTGACCACCCCGGCCGACGGGCGCTTCCTGCAGGAACGCATCCCCGGCGCCGAGTACGTCGAGTTTCCCGCCGCCCACCTGTCCAACGTGCAGATGGGCGCTGCCTTTACCCAGCGCGTGCTGGCCTTTCTCAGCGCCTGAAGGAGTCGATCTTGGACGAAAGAGAACGTTACGAAGCCGGCATGCAGGTCCGCCGGGCGGTGCTGGGCGACGCCCACGTCGATCGCAGCCTGGAAAAGCTGACCCCCTTCAACGAAGAATTCCAGGAGATGATCACCCGCCACGCCTGGGGCGACATCTGGACCCGCCCGGGCCTGCCGCGGCACACCCGCAGCCTGATCACCATCGCCATGCTGATCGGCATGAACCGCGAAGGCGAACTGCGCCTGCACCTGCGCGCCGCCCGCAGCAACGGGGTGACGCGGGAGGAGATCAAGGAGCTGATCATGCAGAGCGCCATCTACTGCGGCATCCCGGCGGCCAATGCCACCTTCCATCTGGCGGAGACGGTGTGGGATGAGTTGGGGGTGGAGTCGCTGGAGGGGTGAGTTTCCCCCCTTTGGCCCCTGTTTGGATGATGCCCGCCGGGTTGGATTTGGCGGGCGTTGGTTGTTGGGCGTAGGTTGGGTTGAGCGTTAGCGAAGCCCAACGCCTGTGCTATTGGGTGCCAGGGCTGGTTATCGAGCGCTTTGAAGGTTTTTGTTTCGCCCACCCGGGCGACTTACTTTTTTCAGTCGCGGCTGCGCGCCCCGCAAAAAAGTAAGCAAAAACGCTTGCCCCGACCATCCGGCCCTCCGCTTCGCTCCGGGTCCGCTCACGCCAGCGCCGTTCCGGGGTCGGTCCAGATGGGCCGTCCATGGCCCACTGGACCTCTCGCCGTATCCATGCGGCTCGCCCCACTTCACGACACTGGCGTTCGCCCTCCTGAACGGGGCGATTCGCTAGCCTGATGCCTTGGGTGCAAACCGGTAGGGTGGACAACGGCGCAGCCTTGTCCACGCGATAGGCCTTACTCCCTCAGTGGAAAACGCTGCGCGGTTTTCCACGCTACGAATCTTCTGAATACGGAAGCCTCAGGCTGGCGCTCCGTCCCCGTCAGTGAGGCCGAACTGTTGGGGTGCGCTTTCTTTTGCTTACTTTTCTTTGCACCGGGCGGCGATCCGCAAGCAAAGAAAAGTGAGTCGCCGGCCAGGCGAAACCAGGGGCATCAGCAGAACTCAATAAACAGCCAGGGCACCTGCACGGCGCGCAGTTCAAGGCTGAAATCATGCCCTTATCGCGGTCATGGACCGCTCCTACAGCAGGAGTTCGAAACTGTAGGAGCGGTCCATGACCGCGATAGGGCAGTCGCTCTGTACGAAGGCAGCCCTGCCCAGCCACAGGGCCTCAGGCCCCTTACTTGGTCACTACCCGCGTAATCCGATCCCCCTCGGCATCATCCTGCCCCTTGGCCTTGTTGACCGCGTAGACCACGCCCTTGCCATCCACCACCGCGTGGTTGGGGTAGGTGCCCAGTTCCAGGTTGGCCTTGATGGTGCCGTCCGGGTCGACCACGGTCAGGGTGCCAGCGCCGCGGTTGGTCACGTAGGCCAGGCGCTTGACCGGGTCGAAGGCCACGTTCAGCGCCCCGGCACCGGTGGTGACGTTGTGCAGGGTCTTGCCGGTCTTGGCGTCGACGATCAGCAGGTTGTCGCTGCCCTGGGCGGTGATGAACAGGCGATCGGTCTGGGGATCGTGGGCCACGGCCATGGGGGTCTTGGCGCCCTGGATCGGGAAGACCTTCTCGACCTGCTCGGTCTTGGCGTCGATCACCGCGGCTTCGTTGGTCTTCAGGCTGACGGCGTAGAGCTTGTGCACCGCCGGGTCCAGGTGCATGCCGACCACGGCGAACTGCTCGCCGCGCACGCCCGATTCGATGGCGATGTGCTTGCGCACGGCCGGGGTCTTGGCGTCGAAGCTGACGATGTCCGGGGTCATGGCCGCCGAGGCGAAGGCGCGGTCGAGTTTCTCGTCGACCACCACCGTGTGGGCATGGGGCACGAGGCCGGGTTCGAATTGCTTGACCAGGCCTAGGTCGCTCTGGCGATAGACCGCCACGGTGTTCTGCCGGGTATTGGTGGTCCAGACGGTGCCGTTACGATCGTCCACGCCCACGCCGTAGACCGCGTAGACGCCGGCGTCCTGGCCCGGGGCGGCGGCCGGGGTGATCTGGCGCTGGATGGACAGGTCCTTGGGATCGAGCTTGAGCAGCTGCGAGACCTTGACCGGCGGGCGGCCCACGGCCGAGGTGACGAAGAGGGCGCCGGTCTTGGCGCTGCTGTCCACCTGGTAGAGGCCGGGGACCAGTTTGACCGCGGTGAGGCTATAGGCCTCGGCGCCGGACAGCGGCACCACCGGCGAGACCTTGAGCGGGAAGACCGCGGCGCCCGAGGGCTGGGCGGTGCTGATGACGATGGGGTGCTGGCCGGGGGCGGCGTCTTCGGGGATGCGCAGGGTCGCCTTGAAGTTGCCCTGGGCGTCGGCCACGTAGGCGGCGTCGGGGTTGAGCGCCACGCCACCGCGCGACAGGGTGATCTGCTGACCGGGGGTGAAGCCACGGCCGTCCAGCGCGACCTCGCTGCCGGCCAGGATGGCGGTGCCGGTGACAGGACTGGCCTTGATCTCGCCGTGGTAGTCCGGATCGGGGGCTTCGAAGCTGGAGCGCGCCTGGGCGGCTTGCCCGCCCAGCGCCAGCAGGGCGGCCAGCAGGGTGACGGAAAAGACGCGCCGGCCCTTGGCCGAAGACGCTGGAGCGATGTTCATCAGGGATTCCTTGTAGCGGCGATCAAGATACCCGCGCCAGAGCGCCGGGCAGCGGAGGCCCTCCTGGGCTAGGTCATGTTAAGGCGAAAGCGAAATACTTGCATTTAGATTTGCAGGTTTTACGCTTTGTCGCTGTCCGGGGTATCGAGGGTGCGCTGCATCAGGCAGGCGCCGGCGCCATAGCCGGCCAGCTTGGCCTCGAGCGCGGCGTCGGCCGGAACCGGGTGATAGTGATGGCGCTGCCAGTAGCCGATGGCGTTGGACAGCGACACCAGCCGCCCCTGGCGCAGGCGGGCGCGTCGGGCCTGGCCCTTGGCGTGGCGATAGAGCCGCCCGGCCACGCCCTGGCCCTGGGCGGCGGGATGCACGGCGCAGTCGTGCAGGAACCAGGTCGAGGCCGCGCCCGGCAGCTGCTCCAGGCGGGCGCCCAGCGCCGGTGGCAGGCCGTCGTCCCAGGGATAGGCGATCAGATAGCCCTGCAGCCGCGCCTCGGTGTCCAGGGCCGCCCAGCAGTGTTCCGGGGCGAGCTCCAGGCGATTGGCGTAGAAGGCGTGGTCTTCGAGCAGGTCGGCGGGGTAGTTGGCCGCCTGGATGGCGAGGACGGCCGGGAGGTCGGCGGGGCGCAGCGGGCGTATCGAAGGCATGACGAGGCGGGGGAAAAGGTCCGGCCGGGCAGTATGGTCACTGCCCGGCCGGGAGGCAAACGCCTCGGAGCCGTGGGTGGTGAGTCCCGCCGCTAGCCTGCGCCTTGGCGCGGGGGCCTGGATTCCAGCGGCGACCTTGGCGTGCCTGGCGCCGCCGCCGGCCTTAGAGCCTGTTCAGAATCTCGCGAGCTAGAGCCAAACAAGGCGAAAATGGCTGAGGAAGCGGAGTTTACGAGTGGTAAATGAGCATTCCGACGGGGCTGGCCTTCCAGGCCATTTTCAACGCCGTTTGGCCGACGCGCAGCAGATTTTGAGCAGGCTCTTAGGCCTTGGCGATCAGCCGCGAATTACGCTCGTTCCTGAAGTGCAGATCTTCGATCCGCTGGGTCGCGGTCTCGGCTTCCTGGCGGGCGGCGAGGATGAGGTCGTGGTGCGGGGACTTGGCGCAGACCGGATCGGCGTTGCGGGCATCGCCGGTGAGCATGAAGGCCTGGCAGCGGCAGCCGCCGTAGTCCTTTTCCTTCTCGTCGCAGGAACGGCAGGGCTCGGGCATCCAGTCGTAGCCGCGGTAGACGTTGAAGCCGAAGGAGTCGTACCAGATGTGCCTGAGGTCCTGCTCCTTCACGTTGGGGAAGGCGATGGGCATCTGCCGGGCGCCGTGGCAGGGCAGGGCGGTGCCGTCCGGCGTGATGGTCAGGAACAGCTTGCCCCAGCCGTCCATGCAGGCCTTGGGGCGCTCTTCGTAGTAGTCCGGGGTGACGAAGATCAGCTTGCAGGGGTGGTTCTCGGCCTTGAGGCGCGCACGGTACTCGTTGGTGATGCGCTCGGCGCGCTCCAGCTGGGCCTTGGTCGGCAACAGGCCGGCGCGATTGCGTTCCGCCCAGCCGTAGAACTGGCAGGTGGCGAGTTCGACGAAGTCGGCTTCCAGGGCCAGGCAGAGGTCGATGATCTGGTCGATGCGATCGATGTTGTGCCTGTGGGTGACGAAGTTGAGCACCATCGGATAGCCATGGGCCTTGACCGCCTTGGCCATGGCCAGCTTCTGGGCGAAGGCCTTCTTCGAGCCGGCCAGCAGGTTGTTCACCTGTTCGTCGCTGGCCTGGAAGCTGATCTGGATATGGTCCAGGCCGGCTTCCTTGAATTCGGCGATGCGCGCCTCGGTGAGGCCGATGCCGGAGGTGATGAGGTTGGTGTAGTAGCCCAGCCGGCGCGCCTCGCGGATCAGCTCGGCGAGGTCCTGGCGCACCAGGGGCTCGCCGCCGGAAAAGCCGATCTGGGCGGCGCCCATCTCCCGCGCCTCGGCCATCACCTTGAACCACTGTTCGGTGGTCAGCTCACGACCCTGGGCGGCGAAGTCCAGGGGATTGGAGCAATAGGGGCACTGCAGCGGACAGCGATAGGTGACCTCGGCCAGCAGCCACAGCGGCAGGCCGACGTTGTGCTTGCCTACCGCCGGCGGCTGCGGGAGTTGCATGGGCACTCCAGGCAGTTGAGAAGTGCCTGCGCTCGGTGATGCTGCGTTAGAAACCCGCTCGGAATGCTCATTTACCATTTGTAAACTCCGCTTCCTCGCGGGTTTCTGCCTTGCCTAACCTTCGCTCGGCGACTTCTCGAATAAGGCTTAGCCGAGCAGGAGCCAGTGCTCTGCACGAGCGACCTCCATGAATTGTTCGACGTCGGCGCCCAGCTCGGGCACGCCGGGGAAGCGTTCGTCGAGGACGGCGATGATGGCGGCCACGTCACGCTGGCCGTCGATCAGCCCGCCGATGGCGGCGGCGCTGTCGTTGAGCTTGATCATGCCCTCGGGATAGAGCAGCACATGGGCGTCCTGCGCCGGCTCGAACTGGAAGCGATAGCCGGGGCGCCAGCGCGGCACCTGGGTGCGGTCGAAGCTCATAGGTCGATTCCTCGGTGCCAGCGGCGCTCGGCGGTGACGCTGTGATAGGGCGGGCGGTGCAGTTCGTAGGCCATGCTCATGGCGTCGAGCATGGTCCAGAGGATGTCCAGCTTGAACTGCAGGATCTCCAGCATGCGCTGCTGGGACTCCCAGGTGGTGTAGTGCTGCAGGGTGATCTGCAGACCGTGCTCGACGTCGCGGCGGGCCTGGCCCAGGCGGGTGCGGAAGTACTCGTAGCCGGCCGGATCGATCCAGGGATAGTGGGTCGGCCAGGCGTCCAGGCGCGACTGGTGGATCTGCGGCGCGAACAGTTCGGTCAGGGAGCTGCTGGCGGCTTCCTGCCAGGAGGCGCGACGGGCGAAATTGACGTAGGCGTCCACCGCGAAGCGCACCCCGGGCAGCACCAGTTCCTGGGAGAGCACCTGCTCGCGGTCCAGGCCGGTGGCCTCGGCCAGGCGCAGCCAGGCCTCGATGCCACCTTCGCTGCCGGGCTCGCCGTCGTGGTCGAGGATGCGCTGCACCCATTCGCGACGGATCTCGCGATCCGGGCAGTTGGCCAGGATGGCGGCGTCCTTGAGCGGGATGTTGACCTGGTAGTAGAAGCGGTTAGCCACCCAGCCCTGGATCTGCTCGCGGCTGGCGCGGCCCTGGTACATGGCCACGTGATAGGGGTGGTGGATGTGGTAGAGGTCGCCCTTGGCGCGCAGGGCGGCTTCGAATTCGGCGGGCGTAAGGGCGTCGGGCATGGCGTTCACAACTCGATGGACATGCCGTCCCAGGCGACTTCCACGCCCTGGCGCGCGACGATGGCGCGCTCGGGGGAGTCTTCGTCCAGGATCGGATTGGTGTTGTTGATGTGGATCAGCACCTTGCGCTGGCGCTCGAAGCCGGCCAGCACCTCCAGCATGCCGCCGGGGCCGCTCTGCGGCAGGTGGCCCATCTCGGTGCCGGTCCGGGTGCCCACGCCGCGACGCTGCATCTCGTCATCGGTCCAGAGCGTGCCGTCCACCAGCAGGCAGTCGGCCTGGCCCATCAGCTCCAGCAGGGCGGCGTCCGGCTGGCCCAGGCCCGGGGCATAGAACAGCTTGCCGCCGGTGCGTCGGTCGTGGACCAGCAGCCCCAGGTTGTCGCCCGGGTGCGGATCGTGGCGATGGGGCGAATAGGGCGGTGCGGCGCTGCGCAGCGGGAAGGGCGTGAATTCCAGATTCGGACAGGCCGGGATGGTGAAGCTGCCGCTCAGGGCGATGGGCTGCCAACTGAGCCCGCCGTTCCAGTGTTCGAGCATGTTGAACAGCGGAAAGCCGGTGGTGAGGTCCTGGTGGACCATCTCGGTGCACCAGACCTCGTGGGGGCAGCCTTCGCGCAGGCTGAGCAGGCCGGTGGTGTGGTCGATCTGGCTGTCCAGCAGGACGATGGCGCGGATGCCGGTGTCACGCAGGGCCCGCGCCGGCTGCAGCGGGGCGAAGCCGGCCAGCTGGGCGCGGATGTCGGGCGAGGCGTTGCACAGGATCCAATTCACCCCGTCGTCGGACAGGGCGATGGAAGACTGGGTACGGGCCTGGGCCCTGAGGGTGCCCTTGCGGAAGCCGTCGCAATTGACGCAATTGCAGTTCCACTGGGGAAAGCCACCGCCGGCGGCGGAGCCGAGAATCTGGATATGCATGGGAAAGGCTAAACCTGGAAAAAGTACGCCCCGGCGAACCGGGGCGTGGGGCGCATCAACGGTTGGCGAAGTACATGGTGACTTCGAAGCCGATGCGCAGGTCAGTGTAAGCAGGCTTGGTCCACATGGGAGGTCTCCTCTTTTGACTGCGAAAGCCGGAAGGATCCGGTCGTTAAGTCTAACAAATGTTACCTAGCTAAGGGTTTTTGCCGCGACGAATCGCTGGCGGTCCGGCGGACATAACTGTCTTACCGATCCTGCAACAGATTGACCGCCAAGGCCGGCCGACGCTCCCGGGAAAGTGTTGAAAGCTATGACATCCAGCCGGATGGCGCGTGGGCATTGGCCAGGGCGAAGCGCGGCGCGTCGCTGGCGGTGAGTTGTTGCCAGGCCTGCTGCAGGGCCCCGTCATCCAGGGCGGCCAGGGCCTGCTGCAGGGGCGCGAGATCCAGCGCCCCACTGCGCTGGAAGCCCCACCAGAGCCGCTCGGCCAGGGCGGCGCGCTGAGGGGTGGCGGGGCTGAAGTCGCGCCCCAGCTGACCGATGTCTTCTGCCAGCGTCATGGCCTCGGCCTGCACCGCGTTGCGGCTGTCGGCCAGGCAGCCTTCGATTTCCGCGAGGATCTCCGCCGCCCGGGCTTGGGGCGACTGCACGCCGATCAGCAGGCCACCGTGATCGCCCAGCAGGCGATAGGCGGAAAACACCGCATAGCCCAGTTGCCGCTCGCTGCGCAGGCGCTGGAACAGCGGTCCTTGCAGGCGCGCCGCCAACAGCCGCCAGGCGGCTTCGGTGGCGGGGCGCGCATCGGGTTGCGGACAGAACAGCAGCAGCGCCTGCTGGGCATCGGCGCTGGGTTCGTGGTGCCAGTGGCGACCGGTGCAGCCCGGCGGTTCGCCCAGCGGCCCGGCCTGGGGCCGAGGCGGCGGCGTGAGGGCGGCCAGGGACGCCTGCGCCGCCTGGGGCAGGCCACAGGCCAGGGCCTGCCAGCGCGGGTCTGCTTCATTGACTGTCAGCGGCATGACCGCATTTAGTCGCTCGGGCAGGACCTTGAGCAACTGGCGGATCAGCATGGGCTCGATCGAGGCTGCGGGGAGCGGCTGGGAAAGGTCCAGCGCGTTCGTCAGGCGGCCGAGCGCCTGCTCCAGCACCGCCGGCAGCGCCATGGCCCAGCCCTGTAGCCGCAATTCCCAAGGTGCCCCGGGCGGACTCCAGCGCAGGGTGACGCCCGCTTCGGCGGCCAGCCGGGGTAGCGCGCCCAGCACCCGGACGTCGGGCGCGGCCGGTGCCGGTCCCGGCCATTGCCAGCGCAAAAACAGCAGGCCTTCGCGCTGCTGGGGGGCGAGGGCCTGGCTGATCGGCCAGGACTGCCTCGTCGGGGCGCTCGGCGTGACGGGGTCGGCGAGCAAAGGATTGATCGGAGGCAGGGCGAAGGGGACGGCGGCGGGAGCTGTTGTGCACGGGGAGTCGGCCAGGCCGGCGGCGAAACCGCTGAGGCGCTGCGGGACCAGTTGCGCGAGCAGCCGGGGCCAGGCGGCCTGGGCGGCCGGGGAGAGCGCCGGTTGTGGCCAGGCGTTTCCTCGCCGATCCAGCCAGAGGCGTTCACCCAGGCGCCTTGCCAGCGCCAGGGCGGGCAGGGTCGCCCAGAGGCGCTGGGTGCGTTCGGCGTGGCCCTGCTGCAATGCGGCGAGGGGCGTCTGGCGCAGGGTGTCCAGCCAGGGGCACAGGATGCCGGTCAGGTGGCTCGGGCTGGCCTGGGGGCCGGGCACGAGATCCAGCCGGAGCAGGCCCTGGCGGGCCTGGCGATAGGGCCAGGCGAGGCTCAGTCGTTCGGCCTGGCCGGCTTGGCGCAGGAGGGCCGGCAGGCCGCCGGGATGGTCGCCGAGCAGCAGGGTTTCCAGCAGCTCCGCCGCTTCCCAGCTGCCGGGTGGCAGGTCATCGAGGGCGAATTGCACGGCCAGCGTCGGGGGCGTTGTGGCGGTGGTCTGCCAGCGTTCGCCTGCAGCCGGGAGCGCTTGGGGCGTTACGGCGCTGGGCGCCGGGCCAGGGGGCAGCAGGGCGCCCTGTTCCCGGGCCAGGTCGACCAGTTCGGCCAGCGGTTGCGGCCCGGCCAGCACCAGTAGGGCATTTTCCGCCCGGTAGTGCTGGCGCTGGAAGTCGCGCAGGGCCGCCTGGAAGGTTGGGCTCTGCAGCGGCAGGCTGTAACGGTTGCCGGCATGGAAGCCGGCGGCCGGATGGTCGGCGGGCAGGCCGGCGGCCAGCGCCAGGTCGCGACGGGTATCGGCGCTGCGCGACCAGGCGATGAATTCGGCGTGCAGCACCTCGCGCTCGCGGCGCTGGGCGTCGGCTGCCAGCAGGGGCGCGGCGAGCATGTCCAGCAACCGGGCGAGCCCGGCGGCCAGGTGCTCGGGGGCCAGGGCGAAAAAGAAGTCGGTGGTGGTCTCGCGGGTGCTGGCGTTGAGTTCACCGCCGAGGCGCTGCACCAGCGGCATCAGGCCGTCCGCCGCCGGATAGCGCCGGCTGCCGAGAAAGAACAGGTGTTCGAGAAAGTGCGCCAGCCCCGGAAAGGCCCGCGGCGCCTGGTGACTGCCGGCGCCGATGCGCACCATGGCGGCGGCCTGGGGCAGCTCGGGGTCGTGCAGCAGGGCGATGGCCAGGCCATTGGCCAGGCGCAGCCGGCGATGGAAGGGGGCGGAGGTGGGCATGGGGGTAGCTTAACCGAGTCGGGTGGAGGGGATGGAGCGGGTTTGCCCTCACCCCGGCCCTCTCCCTGGGGGAGAGGGGGAAGAGCGGTTGGAGTGTCGAGGTTTGCCCTCACCCCGGCCCTCTCCCGGGGGGAGAAGGGGAAAAGCGAGAGCTGTGCTTGGTTTGCCCTCTCCCTGGGGCGAGGCATGGTCTCGATACCGTAGCGTGGAAAACGGCGCAGCCTTTTCCACTGGGGCCCCGGGTGCCAGGGGGCTCTCGTCCCCGCTCCCTTCCGGAAGGAGCAAAGCCCTTTTCATGGAAAGAAAAACCCAGGCGAAAAAAATCCCGGCTGGGCCGGGATTCTTGGGTGGGGCGAGGGGGGATTCCAACAGGATGTCAAAAATGCTCGAAGCATCCTCGCCCCGGACCCTCTCCCGGAGGAGAGGGGAGCTCGGGCGCGGGCGCCCTTACTTCTTCTCGGGCAGGGCGAAGGCCATCACGTAGTCACCCTGCTTGGTGCCCAGCGAGCCATGGCCGCCGGCATAGACCAGCACGTACTGGCGACCGTCCTTGCCGGTGTAGGTCATGGGGGTGGTCTGGCCACCGGCCGGCAGGCGGCCTTTCCACAGTTCCTTGCCGTTCTTCACGTCATAGGCGCGCAGGTACTGGTCCAGGGTGCCGCTCAGGAAGGCCACGCCACCAGCAGTGGTGACGGTGCCGCCCAGGCTGGGCACACCCATGGGCAGGGGCAGCGGAACCGGCGAGTTGTCGCGCACGGTGCCGTTCTTGTGCTTGTAGACCAGCTTGCCGGTGGTCAGGTCGAGACCCGCCACGTAGCCCCAGGCGGGTGCTTGGCAGGGCAGGCCCAGGGGCGACAGGAAGGCCGACAGGATCACGCCATAGGGCGCGCCCTTGTTGGGCTGAATGCCTTCGGTCTCGCTCTTGCGCGCCGGCTGGTTGGCGATCTCTTCACGCGGTACCAGCTTGGAGGTGAAGGCCATGTAGCTGGGGTTGAGGAAGGCGATCTGGCGTACCGGATCGACCGAGATGCCGCCCCAGTCGAACACGCCGAAGTTGCCCGGGTAGACGATCGAGCCCTGGGTGGACGGCGGGGTGTAGATGCCCTCGTAGCGGTGCTCGCGGAAGGCGATGCGGCACAGCGCCTGGTCGAAGGGCGTACCGCCCCACATGTCGCTTTCCTTGAGGGTCGGCGCGGCCAGGTTGATCGAGGAGACCGGCTGGGTCGGCGAGGTGTGGTCGCCTTCCACCGCGCCCTGGGGCACCGGGGTTTCGGTGATCGGGTAGATGGGCTGACCGTTGGTGCGGTCCAGCACATAGATGCTGCCTTGCTTGGTCGAGGCCATCAGCGCGGGTTTCACGCCGCCTTCGGTCTTGATGTCCACCAGGGTCGGCTGACCGCCCACGTCCATGTCCCAGAGGTCATGGTGGGTGAACTGATAGTTCCAGCGCACCTTGCCGGTGGCGATGTCGAGGGCGACCACGCCGGCGCTGTACTTCTCGGAGGCCGGGGTACGGTCACCGCCCCACTGGTCGGGCATCTGGTTGCCCATGGGCAGATAGACCATGCCGACCTTTTCGTCGACGGCCATCATCGACCACATGTTGGGCGAGTTGCGGGTGTAGATGCCGTCGGCGGCGATGGGCGCGGTGGCGTCCGGATTGCCGCTGTCCCAGTTCCACACCAGCTTGCCGGTGTGCACGTCGTAGGCGCGGATCACGCCGGACGGCTCGTCGGTGGAGACGTTGTCGGTGACGTGGCCACCGATGATCACCAGGTTGCGGGTCACCGCCGGCGGCGAGGTAGAGTAGTAGCCGCCGGGCGTGAAGCTGCCCATGTTGGCAGTCAGGTCGACCTGGCCGTTGTCGCCGAAGTCGCTGCACACCTTGCCGGTGTCGGCGTTGATGGCGATCAGGCGGGTGTCGGCGGTGGGCAGGAACAGGCGGCGCGGGCAACTGCTGGCGGCCGGGGTGCTCTGCTCGTCGACCGGGACGGCACTGCCGGTGGCCGGGCTCTGGCCCGCGGTAGTGGTGCCGGCATAGGTGGCGTCGTCGTGGTAGGCCACGCCGCGGCAGGTCATGTGCGCCCAGCCCTTGAAGCTGTCGGCGTGCTGGGTGCTCAGCTTGGGATCGAAGCGCCAGATTTCCTTGCCGCTGTCGGGATCCACGGCGATCACCTGGCTGTGCGGCGTGCAGACATAGAGCTTGCCGTTGACCTTGAGCGGGGTGTTTTCCGCGGTGGTCTCCTGGGGATCGTTCGGGCCGGGGATGTCGCCGGTACGGAAGGTCCAGGCCGGTTGCAGATCCTTCACGTTGTTGACGTCGATCTGCTTGAGCGGCGAGTAGCGATCACCGAAGGCGGTACGGCCATAGGACGGCCAGTCGCCATCGGCGGCGGTCGGCGCGGCGCTCTGGGTGCCGGCGGTGTCGCGGCCCAGGTCACCGTCCAGACGGTTGTAGTTGACGAACTGGGCGACCAGGGCGACGACCGCAGCGATCACCAGGGAGCCGACCAGCGGCAGGCCGCCGCTGCGGCTGTCCAGCGGACGGCGGAACACCGGGATCAGGAGCACCAGGCCAAGGACGAACCAGAGCGCCAGGCGCGGCACCAGCTGCCACCAGTCGAACTGGACTTCCAGCACGGCCCAGGCGGTGGACATCACCAGGAAGAAGGCATAGACCCAGACCCCGCTGGCCCGCCGGATGCACAGCAGGTAACCACTCAGGGCGAGCAGCACGCCGCCGCCGAGGTAGTACAGGGAGCCCCCGAGGGTGGCCAGTTTGATGCCCAGCCCCAAGAGGGCCAGGCCCAGGAGGATGAACAGGATGCCGAGTAACCTGGCAGGCAGGCCTCCCGGTCTCGCGTTGGAAGTGACAGTCATGGCAGCGCTCGCAATGCAATCGTGAAAAGAGACTTCGACTCGATCGACGACATCGCAAATCGGAACCGCATGCGGATCTGTCGTCTGCTACGTCTGAACCTGTTGTCTGTCTTATTGTTCCACCCCTTCGCCGGCTTCCCTGGCAGGAAGCTAGAGCGGTTGCGCTGAGGCGAAGCGGGGGATGGATCGGGGGCGTCGTCTGAATCGGGCGGGTAGATAGTAAGCTAAGCATTGACTGATGTCACTTCGCGATGACGGAAGGAAGGGCCCCGCGGAGCGTCGTGCCTGCTACCATCGCGAGCCGTTCCCGCGATGCCTTCCGCCATGTCCGCTGCGCTTGCCCTGGTCCAGGCGACCTTCGACGTCACCGCCCCGGTCTTCGCCCTGGTGCTGCTGGGCTGCGTGCTCAAGCGGCTGGGCTGGATCGACACCCCCTTCATCAACACCGCCTCGGCCCTGGTGTTTCGCGCCACCATGCCGACCCTGCTGTTTCTCGGCATCCTCAAGGCCGATCTCGGCGAGGCGCTGCAACCGCTGCTGCTGGGCTATTTCGCCCTGGCCACGGTGGTGAGTTTCCTGGCCGCCTGGGGCTGGGCGATCTGGCGCTGTCCCCATGCCGATCGCGGGGTCTATGTGCAGGGCGCCTTTCGCGGCAACTGCGGCATCGTCGGCCTGGCCCTGGCGGCGACCCAGTACGGCGACTATGGGCTGTCGGTGGGCGGGATCATGGCCGGCATGGTCATCCTCTTCTACAACGTGCTCTCGGCCATCGTCCTGGCGCTCTACAGTCCGCACCTGGAGGCCAACTGGCGCACCCTGCTGCGCAGCATCCTCGGCAACCCACTGATCATCGGCATCCTGCTGGCGATTCCCTTCGCCTATTTCCAATGGCAGCTGCCGCGCTGGCTGGACACCTCGGCGCGCTATTTCGCCGGGCTCACCCTGCCGCTGGCGCTGATGTGCATCGGCGCCACCCTGTCGCTGGCCTCGCTGCGCGAGAGCAGCGGTCTGGCGGTGGGCGCCAGCCTGTGGAAGATCGTCTGGATTCCGCTGCTGGGCGTGCTGGGCGCCCTGGCGCTGGGCATCCAGGGACCGGCGCTGGGCATTCTCTTTCTCTACCTCGGGTGCCCGACGGCGGCGTCGAGTTTCGTCATGGCCCGCGCCGCCGGCAGCAATGCCCAGCTGGCAGCGACCATCGTGGTGCTCAGTACCCTGGGCGGGATGCTGACCACCAATCTGGGGCTGCTCCTGCTGAAAGGTTTCAGCCTGCTGTAGGGCACGCCGCCCAGACATCGGCGTTGTGAGAACGTTTATCGGTTGGCGCCAGCTAAAAGTCGGATTTATGCGTAATAGTGCGGCCTCGACCGTCCCCGGTCGATTTGCCCTCTCGATGCCTATCGCAATAAGTATGTGCGAGGAGAGCGGCCGCCCACTCCCCAAGTCTTACGTGTGGTAACCATGAAACGCTCGCTCCAATTCAGCCACAAGATCCTGCTGGCGGCCGCCCTGGTGGTGACCCTGGCCCTGGCCGGCTTCGCCACCTTCAACGCCTATCTGCAGCGCCAGGCCATCACCCAGAGTCTCGAAGCCTCGCTGGGCGAGATCGGCCGCATCACCGCCGGCAACATCGCCTACTGGCTGGACGCGCGGGTCAAGCTGATCGACAGCCAGGCCCAGGCGCTCAGCCGCGACAGCAGCCCGGCCAACGTGGTGGGCCTGCTGGAAGAGAAGCTCTACACGAGCAACTTCGATTCCACCTACCTGGGAGAGGTCGACGGCACCTTCACCGACCGCCCCCATACCTCCATGGAGGCCGGTTACGATGCCCGCCAGCGCGACTGGTACAAGGCCGCGGTCAGCGCCGGCGCTCCCATCCTCACCGAGCCCTACCTGACCGCGCCGCCGCAGAGCTTTCTGTGCATCACCATCGCCGCGCCGGTCCTGCAGAACGGCAAGCTGATCGGCGTGGTGGCCGGCGACCTGGTGATGGACAGCCTGATGAAGATGATCACCTCGCTGGACGCCGGCGGTCTGGGCGAAGCCTTCCTGGTGGACGGCGACGGCAAGATCCTGGTCAGCAGCCACGCCGACCAGGTGCTGAAATCGCTTAAGGAGGTCTTCCCGGAGCAGACCCCGACCCTGGCCCCGGGCTTCCATCACGTCCTGCAGAACGGCAGCGAGCGGCTGGTGAGCTTTACCCCGGTCGCGGGCCTGCCCTCGGTCAAGTGGTACCTGGCCCTGTCCATCGACCAGGCCAAGGCCTATGCCCCGGTGACCCAGGCGCGCAACCTGGCCATCGTCGCCACCCTGGTGGCGGTGGTCGCCATCATCCTGCTGCTGGGCTTCCTCATCCGCGTCCTGCTGCGCCCGCTGCACGACCTGACCCGCGCCATGGACGACATCGCCGAAGGCGAGGGCGATCTGACCCGCCGCCTGCCGGTGCAGTCCCGCGATGAATTCGGCGCCCTGGCCGAGGCCTTCAACCACTTCGTGGCGCGCATCCACACCTCGATCCGCGACGTGGCCCAGAGCACCGGCGAACTCAACCAGGGCACCCGCCGGGTGCTGGAAGCCTCGCAGTCGTCCATGCAGCAGTCCGACATCCAGGCCCAGCGCACCACCAGCGTGGCCGCGGCGATCAACGAACTGGGCGCCGCCGCCCAGGAGATCGCCCGCAACGCCGCCCATGCCTCCGGCGAGGCCAGCACCGCGCGCGCCCAGGGCGAGGAAGGCCGCGAGGTGCTCGACGAAGCCCTGCACGCCATGCAGGCGCTGTCGGCCAAGATCGGCAGCAGTTGCGAACATATCGAGGCGCTCAACGGCAAGGCCGCCAACATCGGCCAGATCCTCGAGGTCATCCGCGGCATCTCCGAGCAGACCAACCTGCTGGCGCTCAACGCGGCCATCGAAGCGGCCCGCGCGGGGGAAGCCGGGCGTGGCTTCGCCGTGGTGGCCGACGAGGTGCGTTCCCTGGCCAGCCGTACCCAGAGTTCGGCGCAGCAGATCCAGCAGATGATCGAGGAGCTGCAGAGCGGCTCGCGCGACGCCGTGGCCCTGATGCAGGAGAGCCAGCGGCAGAGCGCCCACAGCATGCAGGTGGCCAAGCGCGCCGGCGAGCGGCTGGGCAGCGTGACCGAGCGCATCGGTGAGATCGACGGCCAGAACCAGTCCGTCGCGACGGCGACCGAGGAGCAGACCTCGGTGGTGGAGACCCTGAACATGGACATCAGCGAGATCAACCTGCTGAACCAGCAGGGCGTCGACAACCTCCAGGCCACCCTGGCGGCCTGCACCGCCCTGGAAGCCGAAGCCGGTCGTCTGCAGCGCCTGGTGGGTGGCTTCCGCATCTAGCGCGGGCCGGCGGACAAGAGCGTGCCGCTCCGCTCAAGTCGTAACGTGCGTGCCCGATAACGAAGGACCGCCATGCCCTGAATCCGGCATGGCTCCACCCTGGCTACGGACGCAGACCTGTATGAAGCGACACCTGAAATTCAGCCACAAGATCCTGCTGGTCGCGGCGCTGGTGATCACCACCGCGCTGGCCGCTTCCGCCGGTTTCAATGCCTATCTGCAACGCCAGGCCATCGACCAGAGCCTGAGTGCCAACCTCGCGGAAACCGGCCGGGTCACCGCCGGCAACATCGCCTACTGGCTGGACGCGCGGGTCAAGCTCATCGAAGGCGAAGCCCAGACCCTGGCGCGCGATCGCTCGCCCGCAGGCCTGGTCGGTCTGCTGGACCAGAAGATCTACACCGGCACCTTCGATTCCACCTACCTGGGCGAGGTCGACGGCACCTACACCACCCGTCCGCTGCGCAACCTGCCCGCCGGCTACGATCCGCGCAAGCGGCCCTGGTATGCGGCCGCCACCGCCGCCGGCGCCACGGTGCTGACCCCGCCCTATATCTTCGCCTCTTCCGGGCAGCTGGGCGTGACCATCGCCACCCCGCTGCAGCGTGACGGCCAATTGGCCGGCGTGGTGGCCGGCGATCTCAACCTCTCGGCGCTGGTGAATATCATCACCTCGCTCGACGTCGGCGGCCTTGGCGAAGCCTTCCTGGTCGACGGCGACGGCAAGGTGCTGGTCAGCAGCCATCCCGAGCAAGTGCTCAAGACCCTCAAGGACGTCTTCCCCGAGCAGACCCCCTCCCTGCAGCCCGGTCTGCACGCCGTCAGCCAGAATGGCAGCGAGCGGCTGGTGAGCTTTACCCCGGTCGAGGGCCTGCCCTCGGTCAAGTGGTACCTGGGCCTGTCCATCGACCAGGCCAAGGCCTATGCCCCGGTGACCCAGGCGCGCAATCTGGCCATCGTCGCCACGGTGATAGCGGTGATCGCCATCATCCTGCTGCTGGGCCTGCTGATCCGCGTCCTCTTGCGTCCGCTGCACGACCTGACCCGTGCCATGGCCGACATCGCCGAAGGCGAGGGCGACCTGACCCGCCGCCTGCCGGTGCAGGCCCGCGACGAATTCGGCGCCCTGGCCGAGGCCTTCAACAAGTTCGTGGCGCGCATCCACACCTCGATCCGCGACGTGGCCCAGAGCACTGGCGAACTCAACCAGGGCACCCGCCGGGTGCTGGAGTCGTCGCAGTCGTCCATGCAGCAGTCGGATCTGCAGGCGCAGCGCACCACCAGCGTGGCCGCGGCGATCAACGAGCTGGGCGCCGCCGCCCAGGAGATCGCCCGCAACGCCGCCCATGCCTCCGGTGAGGCCAGCACCGCCCGGGCCCAGGGCGAGGAAGGCCGCGAGGTGCTGGACGAAGCCCTGCACGCCATGCAGGCGCTGTCGAGCAAGATCGGCACCAGTTGCGAGCATATCGAAGCGCTCAACGGCAAGACCGCCAACATTGGCCAGATCCTCGAGGTCATCCGTGGCATCTCCGAACAGACCAACCTGCTGGCGCTCAACGCCGCCATCGAGGCCGCGCGGGCCGGTGAGGCCGGGCGTGGCTTCGCCGTGGTAGCAGATGAAGTACGTTCCCTGGCCAGCCGCACCCAGAGTTCGGCGCAGCAGATCCAGCAGATGATCGAAGAGCTGCAGACCGGCTCGCGCGACGCCGTGGCCCTGATGCAGGAAAGCCAGCGGCAGAGTGCCCACAGCATGCAGGTGGCCAAGAGCGCCGGCGAGCGGCTGGGCAGCGTGACCGAGCGCATCGGCGAAATCGACGGCCAGAATCAGTCGGTGGCCACCGCGACCGAGGAGCAGACCTCGGTGGTGGAGACCCTGAACATGGATATCAGCGAGATCAACCTGCTGAATCAGCAGGGCGTGGACAACCTCCAGGCCACCCTGGCGGCCTGTACCGCCCTGGAAGCCGAAGCCGGTCGCCTGCAGCGGCTGGTGGGTGGCTTCCGCATCTGATTCGCGCGAAAAGTCTGCGAAAAGGGAGCGTCGACCTGGGGTCGGCTCTCCCTTTTTGCTGTCCGGAAGGTCAGGAAGGCGTGCGTGAAGGCCGATCTTTCCTGAACCATTCGTCAGAAACAGTAAAACTAATTAGCGCGTGAACCTGCTCTGGCTTGCCGCTTTGCGCCTGGCGCCCGCTGCGCTTCAGCCCGGCGCACGATCCGCGGTATCAAGAAAGCCTTTTTTCCCGCCGATGGGTTAGCCGTTACCGCCAGGTCTGGTGGAGGCCCCGCTCCGTTCGCGCTTCCCGCTCCTGGCACCGCCTAACCTACGGCGTGGCACCTTTTGCCACCAGGGGCTCCATGTTCAGCAGGCTGTGCAAATCCTCTCGCGTACGCTGGGGTCTCGGCGTCTTTCTGTTCGGCGTCCTGCTGACCAGTCTGACCATGCGCCATCTGACCGAGCGCAACGATCAGCAGCTGCGCAGCGCCCTGGACGACGTCGCCGACGATGTTCGCGATCAGGTGCTGGATCGGCTGCGCATCTACGAATACAGCCTGATCGGCATGCGCGATGTGGTGGTGGTCGCCGGGGGCAGCCTGTCGCGTGAATTGCTCGGCGATTACGGGCGGGTCCACGACCTGGGCCAGGAATTTCGCGGTGCCCGCGGCGTCGGCTTCATCCGCCGCGTGCCTCAGGGCGAAGAGGCCGCCTTTCTCGCCAAGGCCCGTGCCGATGGCTCGCCCGACTTCACCATCCATCCCTTCGTCCCCCACGCAGGCGATCGCTACGTCGTCCAGTACCTGGAACCCGCCTGGCGCAATCTGAAGGCCATCGGCATGGATGCGGCGTCCGATCCCGTCCGCCGCGAGGCCGCCGTGTTGTCCATGCGGCATGCCGACATCCACCTGACCGGTCCGTTGCAGCTGCAGGCCTCCTCGCCGCCGGAGCCCGGCTTTCTGATGCTGCTGCCCATCTACCAGGGTGGCCGCCCACCGGCCGATCCGACCGCCCGCGAGGCGGCGACCCTGGGGTGGTCCTATGTGCCCCTGAGCATCGAGGAAATGATCGGCAGCCTGCGCCTGAACATTCCCGGCGTCATCATCCGCCTGAGCGACGTGACCGTTCCCGAGGCGCCCAGCCTGTTCTATCGCCAGGGCGGGGACGAGCAGGAGCCCGTGGAAGCACTGTCCGAGCGGCAGCTGGTGCAGGAGGTCTATGGCCGCCAATGGCAACTGGCGTTCACCGCCACCCCGACCTTCGTCGCCGCCCAGCACCTGGTCTCGGTGCCGCTGGTGCACCTGTTCGGCAAGCTGTTCAGCCTGCTGGCGGCCGGCCTGACCTTCGCCGTGATGACCACGCGCCAGCGTCGCCGCCAGTACCAGCAGGACCAGGCCAACCTCACCGCGGTGGTGGAAAGCTCGTCCGACGGCATCATCAGCAAGGACCTCCAGGGTGTGGTGCTGAGCTGGAACCACGCGGCGGAAGAGCTGTTCGGCTATACCGCCAGCGAGGCCGTGGGTCAGCGCCTGCTCGACCTGGTGGTGCCCACCGAGCTGGAGCACGAAGAGTGGTCGGTGCTCGAACGCATCGGCCGGGGCGAGCCGGTGCCGCACTTCGAGACCCGTCGCCAGCACCGCGATGGTCACCTTATCGATGTGCTGGTCAGCGTCTCGCCCATGCGCGGCCGTGATGGCCGGGTCACCGGCGCCTCCAAGACGGTGCGCGACATCTCGCTGCAGAAGGCCGCCCAGGCCGAGATCCTGGCGCTCAATGCCCGCCTGGAAGAGCAGGTGGCCCAGCGCACCGCCGAACTCAGCCAGACCAACCGCCTGCTCGGCGACGTGCTGCGCGCGGCGTCCGAGGTGGGCATCATCGCCACCGATCGCGACGGCCTGATCACCCTGTTCAACGAAGGCGCCGAGCGTCTGCTGGGCTATCGCGCCCAGGAGGTGGTGGGGCTCTGGCACGCCAGCGACTTCCATCTGCCGGGAGAACTGGCCACCCAGGGCGCCACCCTGGAAGCCGAGTACGGCCTGCCGGTCGCCGGGTTCCGCGTGCTGGTGGAGCGCTCCGAGCGCACCGGCGCCGATGCCCGTGAGTGGACCTTTGTCCGCCGCGACGGCGAGCACCGTGACGTCAGCCTGGTGGTGACCACCATGCGTGATGTCTCGGGCCAGGTCAGCGGCTACCTGGGCATCGCCTCGGACGTCACCGAACGCAAGGCCGCCGAGCAGGAACTGGCCGCCAGCCTGGCCCTGACCCGGGCGATCCTGGACACCGCGGTCAGCCCCATCGTCACCGTGGACAGCAGTGGCCTGGTGCGCTCCTTCAACCCGGCCGGCGAACGCATCTTCGGCTATCGCGCCGCCGAGGTGGTGGGGCAACCCATCCGCCGGCTGATTCCCGGCTACCTGGCCGGCTACGAGGCGCTGTTCAGCTGCCCGCAGGAGATCCCCGACGACCAGGCCGGCCCGCAGGGCCAGGAGATGGAAGGGCGCCGCGCGGACGGCAGCGTCTTCCCCCTCACCCTGAGCCTGGGGGTGATGTGGACCGACGGCGAGCGCCTGGCGGTGGCCATCATCGCCGACATCACCGAGCAGAGTCGCCAGCGTCAGGCGCTGCTGCAGGCCCGCGACCAGCTGACCATGGCCGCCGACGTCGCCCAGCTGGGCATCTGGTGCTGGCAGCCCGACACCGGCCAGGTGCAGTGCAACGAGCGGATGTTCGAACTCTACGAGTGGACCGAGACCCAGCGCACCGCCGGCATCACCTACAACGACTGGCGCTGCCGCGTGCACCCCGACGACCTGGCCAGCGCCGAAGAGCGCCTGGGCGCGGCCATGGCCGGACGCGGGGTGTTCGATCCGGTGTTCCGCGTGCGCCGCCAGGACGGCTCGCTGCGCCACATCATCGCCGGCGCCCGCACCGAGCGCGATTCGCGCGGCCGGGTATTGCGGGTGGTGGGCATCAACCGCGACATCACCGAACAGCTGGAGCTGGAAAACCGGCTGCGCGAGGAGCGCACCCGCGCCGACCTGGCCAGCCAGGCCAAGTCGTCCTTCCTGGCCAACATGAGCCACGAGATCCGCACGCCGATGAACGCCGTGCTGGGCATGCTGCAACTGCTGCAGCGTACCGCCCTCGACGCCCGCCAGGGCGACTACCTGACCAAGGCCCAGCAGGCGGCGCGTTCGCTGCTGGGGCTGCTCAACGACGTGCTCGACTACTCCAAGATCGAAGCCGGCAAGCTGCAGCTGGACGTCCATCCCTTCAGCCTGGAGCAGGTGCTGCGCAACCTGGGCGTGGTGCTCTCGGGCAACAGCGGCGAGAAGAACGTCGAGATCAACTACCACCTGGATGCCGGGCTGCCCACCGCCCTGATCGGCGACAGCCTGCGGCTGCAGCAGATCCTCATCAACCTGGCCGGCAACGCCCTCAAGTTCACCGAGGCCGGCCAGGTGCTGGTCAGCGTGCGCCAGCTGGCGCGGGCGGATGGTCAGTTGCGCCTGGAATTCTCGGTGCAGGACACCGGCATCGGCATCAGCCCGGCGCATCAGGAGCAGCTGTTCCAGGGCTTCACCCAGGCCGAGGCCTCGATCAGCCGGCGCTTTGGCGGGACCGGGCTGGGCCTGGCCATCTGCAAGCGCCTGGTGGAGCTGATGGATGGCCAGTTGCAGGTGGAAAGCGAGCTGGGCGTGGGTAGCCGCTTCTGGTTCGATGCCGCCCTGGCGGTGGACAGCCAGGGCGAAGCCCAGCTGGCGCCGGTGCGCCGGCGGGTGTTGCTGGCCGACGACAATACCCTGGTCGGCGAGGTGCTGGTGGAGACCCTGGCGGCCCTCGGCTGGCAGGTGGACCTGGTCACCAGCGGCGCCGCCGCCCTGGCGCGGGTCGCCCAGGCCCAGCAGCAGGCGCAGCCCTATGAGGCGGTGCTGATGGACTGGCGCATGCCCGACGGCGATGGCCTGCTGGCGGCCCGGCAGCTGCGCGAGCGGCAGGCCGACAACCGACCCAAGGTCATCATGCTCACCGGCTTCGGCCGCGACTTCCTTACCGAAGCCCAGCAGAGCGACGACGCGCTCTTCGACGACTACCTGACCAAGCCGGTGACCCCGGCGCAGATCGTCGAGGTGGTGGAGCGCGCCCTGGGCGCCGAGATCCCGGCCGGCGTGCACGCCGCCGCGGTGGTCGACGAAAGCCATCGCCTGGCCGGCCTGCGCCTGCTGGTGGTGGAAGACAATGCCCTCAACCGCCAGGTGGCCGCCGAGCTGCTGCTGGCCCAGGGTGCCCAGGTGGAGCTGGCCGAGGGTGGCCTGGAAGGCGTCGAGCGGGTGCTCTCGGGTGCGCCGCTGGACGTGGTCATCATGGACATGCAGATGCCCGACATCGACGGCCTGGAGGCGACCCGCCGCATCCGCGCCGACGGGCGCTTCCGCACCCTGCCGATCCTGGCGATGACCGCCAATGCCTCCCACACCGATCGCGACGCCTGCCTGGCCGCCGGCATGGATGACCATATCGGCAAGCCCATCGACCTGGAATTGCTGGTCGCCCGCCTGCAGCGCCTGACCGGCCAGGAGGTGAGCACGGTGCCCGCTGCCGCGCCGGTCGTCGAGGATCGCCAGGTGGAACCCCTGAGTCTCGTCCTGCGCCGCTTCGGCGGCGATGCCCGGCTGTTCGGTTCGCTGCTGGAACGCTTCGCCGAGGACTCCGTCAGCCTGCTGGACGGCCTCGCGAACGCCTGGCAGGCCGCCGACAGCGAGGCGGCGGTGGCCGTACTACACTCCCTCAAGGGCAGCGCCGGCACCATGGGTGCCCAGCGCCTGGCCGCGCGCGCCGCCGAGGGCGAACGCGCCGGCAAGGCCGGCGCGGGTGTCCCCACGGAGGTGGCGATGGAATTGACGACCCTGCGACAACTGCTCGACGAAGCCCTCGTCGAATTGCGCGGTGCCCTGGCCGAGGTCCTGCCGCCGCCCGTCATTGCCGAAACCACACGTACAACCGCAACCGACACCCAGGTCGACTGGCGTGCACGCCTGGACGAACTCGAAGCGTTGCTCAGCCAGGGCAATCTCGACGCCCTTGAGCTGATCGCCGAGCTGCCCGTGCACTGCCGGGCCGAAGCCCAGGTGCGCTACGACCTCTTGCGCGCCCAGGTCGAGACCCTCGACTTCGCCGCGGCGCTTGTTACCCTGCCCGATCTGAAGGAAGCTCTATGATTCCGCCGACTGCCGAGGCCGCCGGACGGCGCAGCAAGGCCAAACTGCTGATCGTCGACGACCAGCCGCTGAACATCCGCATCCTCCACGAACTCTTTCGCCAGGATTGCGAGACGCTGATGGCCACCAGTGGCGCCCAGGCCCTGCAACTGGCCCTGGCGCAGCAGCCGGACCTGATCCTGCTCGACGTGATGATGCCCCAGCTCGACGGCCACGAGGTGCTGCGCCGGTTGCAGGCCGATCCGGCCACCGCCGCCATTCCGGTGATCTTCGTCACCGGCCAGGAAGGCCCGGACGAAGAGGTGACCGGCCTGGAGCTGGGCGCGGTGGACTTCATCAGCAAGCCGATCAATCCGGTCATCGTCCGCGCCCGGGTGCGCACCCAGCTGACCCTCAAGGCGCAACGCGACGCCCTGCGCAGCATCGCCTTGGTCGACGGTCTCACCGGCGTCCCCAATCGCCGCCAGTTCGACGAGGCCTTGCTGCGCGGCTGGCGCCAGAGCCAACGCGAAGGCACGCCCTTTTCGCTGATCCTCATGGATATCGATCACTTCAAGGCCTACAACGACCACTATGGTCATCTCGCCGGCGACCAGTGCCTGCGTCAGGTGGCCCAGGCGCTGGGGCAGGGGCTGTTCCGCCCCTATGACCTGCTGGCGCGCTATGGTGGCGAGGAATTCGGCTGCCTGCTGCCGGGCACCGACCTGGAAGGCGCCACCCAGGTCGCCGAGCGACTGCTGCAGCAGGTGCGCGACCAGCGCCTGACCCATGGCTATTCCTCGGTGACCGGCTATGTCACCCTGAGTCTGGGGGTGGCCACGGCGCTGCCGCCCACCACCGTCGATCCGGCCGCCCTGATCACCGCCGCCGATGCCCAGCTCTATGCGGCCAAACACCAGGGCCGCGCCCGGGTCTGCGCCGCGGAACTGGGCGGCTGAGGCGAGGGCCGCCAAAGCGCCCGCTCGGGTAATGCCGGGTAACAGAGGTCCGCGCTTTCTTCGTTATCCAGGCTGGGCGGCGAGGCGGCAGACTGTCAGACTGCGGGCAGGGATTCTGCCGCCGGTAATCTATGTACGCCTTCACGCAACGCCAGGCCATCTTGGCCAGCTGGATCATCGTCTTCACCGCGCTCTATCTGGTTCTCCCGCTCAAGCTCCTGCCCAGCCTACTGGCCGGCCTGCTGGTGTACGAACTGGTCAACACCCTGGCCGGGCGCCTGCAGCGTCATCTGCCCGGCGGCGGCGCGCGCTGGCTCGCCGTGGCCCTGCTCGGCACCCTGGTGGTGAGCCTGCTGACGCTGTTCTTCGTCTGGTTCACCAGCTTCATCATCCAAGAGGTGCAGAACCCCGGACGACTGCTGGACAAGTTCATGGTGCTCACCGAGCGCGCCCGCGCCCAGTTGCCGCCCTCGCTGGACGCCTACCTGCCGGCCAACGCCGACAGCATGAAGCAGGAGCTGGTGGAATGGGTGCGCGCCCATGTGGCGCAACTGCAGCTGTTCGGTCGCGATGCGGCGCGGACCTTTGTCATCGTGCTGATCGGCATGATCCTCGGTGCCATCGTCGCGCTGCAGCCCACCCCCGATCCCGAGCGCCTGCGGCCGCTGTCCGGCGCGCTGCTGGTGCGTCTCGGCCTGGTGGCCCAGGCCTTTCGCAACATCGTCTTCGCCCAGATCAAGATCTCGCTGCTCAACACCACCCTGACCGGCATCTTCCTGCTCGGCGTGCTGCCGCTGTTCGATGTCCACCTGCCACTGGCCAAGACCCTGGTGATCCTCACCTTCATCCTGGGTCTGCTGCCGGTGATCGGCAACCTGATGTCCAACACCCTGATCTTCATCGCCGGCCTATCGCTATCGATCTGGGTCGCGGTGGCGGCGCTGGGCTACCTGATCGCCATCCACAAGCTGGAATACTTCCTCAACGCCCGCATCGTCGGCGGCCAGATCAGCGCCCGCTCCTGGGAATTGCTGGTGGCCATGCTGGTGTTCGAGGCGGCCTTCGGCCTGCCCGGGCTGGTGGCGGCGCCGGTGTACTACGCCTATCTGAAGAGCGAGTTGAAGGCGGAAGGGCTGGTCTAGCGATGACGCTCGTCTATCGGCCGGCCGGACTCGCCGACCTAAAGGTGCTGACCGACTTCAATGCCGGCCTGCAGTGCGATCAGGGCAGTCCGCAGCCCCTGGCCGAAGCAGCCTTGCGTCAGCGCCTGGCAGACTGGCTGAGCAATGGTGACTACCAAGCCATCCTGGCCGAAAGGGACGGCCGACCGGTGGGCTATGCGCTCTATCGCCTTGAAGACGAGCGCATCTTTCTGCGTCATCTCTATGTGGTGCCCGGAGCGCGCCGGCAGGGCTTGGGCCGGGCCTTTTACGATCATCTACGCGAACAACTCTGGCCGGCGGACCGGCCGGTGCAACTCAATGTCCTGGCTAGCAACGCCCGAGGTCAGGCCTTCTGGCATGCGCTAGGTTTCGAAGCCTTCAGCCTGACCCTGCAGCAGTCGCCAGCGGGCGCTCACTGACGATCCAGATTCGACCACATGCGCTGCCAGAAGGCGCCGGCCTCCTCGTTGCTGGTGCGCCAGGTCTGTTCCAGGCGTAGGCGTTCGGGTGCCTCGAGATCCTCCGGGCAGGCCAGGTAGCGATCCGCGGCGGCCTGGGCTTCGGCCTGCAGGCGGCGCCATTCGCGCACGTCATCCAGCCAGCAGCGGCCGGTGACGGTCTCGTAGTACTCGTGGGCGATTGCGTCTTTGCTCATGGGGCGTTCCAGGCAGGGGATACAGCCCTAGACCGCGGCTGACGGCGGGGGTGCCCGCCTCAGACGTCGAAGAAGTCCACGTGGCCGTTTTCCAGGGTGTAGTAGGCGCCCACCACCTTGACCTGGCCCTTCTGTTGCGGCGCGAGCAGGGTCGGCTCGGAGGCTGCGCGCAGCCGCCTGACCGTGCGCTGCACGTTGCTGCGCACCGCCGCTTCCAGCAGATCCGGCGGATTGCCGACCCGGGCGCTGAGCACCGCCGGCAGGATGGGTTCGATCATGGCGCCGATGGCACCGGGATAGAGGGCGTTCTGCTCCACCACCGCCACCGCGGCCTCCACCGCGCCGCACTTCTCGTGGCCCATCACCACGATCAGCGGCACCCCCAGCTGGCTGATGGCGTACTCCACCGAGCCCAGGGCGGTGGTGTCCAGGGTATTGCCGGCGTTGCGCACGATAAACAGCTCGCCCAGGCCGCGACCGAACAGCAGCTCCGGCGAGACCCGCGAATCAGAGCAGGACACCAGCACGCAGAAGGGCGTCTGGCCCTTGGCGATCGCCAGGCGCCGGTCGCGATTGGTTTCCCCGTGCAGCGGCTGGTCGTCCATGAAGCCCTGGTTGCCGTCGATCAGCCGTTGCAGGGCCTGCTCGGCGGTGAGGGTGGTGTGGGCCTTGGTCGGGGCCGCCAGGGCGGGCAGGGTCAGGGGTGCCAGGGCGGCAGCCAGCGGCAGGCAGCAGGCGCACTGGAGGACTTGGCGACGCGACAGGGTGGGCTTCATCGGGACACCTCTTGGCGTGGGGGCGTGCCGGTACTGCGGTCTCCAGCGCTTGAGACAACTATTGTCGTCCGCCGCCGATCCCGCCAGGCGCGGCGCCCGGTATCCGACCCGCGGAAAGGCGCCGGGCAAGAAAAAGCCGCGTCGAGACGCGGCTTCGGGACCTGCTCAGGCGGGCGTCACTGCCGCGCCAGCACCGTGCTGCGACCGGCCTTGGGCGCGCCCGGCAGAGGGCTCAGCGCGCCGGTTTCCAGCCAGCGGCGGACGCGGGTGGCGTCGGCCATGTGGGTGAACTTGCCAAAGGCGTCCATCACCACGAAGGCCACCGGACGACCGGCCATCACGGTGCGCATCACCAGGCAGTGACCGGCCTTGTCGGTGTAGCCGGTCTTGGTCAGCTGCACGCTCCAGTCGGCGTTGTAGACCAGGTGGTTGGTGTTGCGAAAGCCCAGCACATAGTTGGGATTGTGGAAGGCCTGGGTCTTTTCCGGGGTGGTGCTGAGCTGGCCGAGCAGCGGATAGTGCTCGGTGGCCTTGAGCAGGGTGACCAGGTCACGCGCGGTGGAGACGTTGAGCGGCGACAGGCCGGTGGGTTCGGCGTAGCGGGTGTTTCTCATGCCCAGGGCGCGAGCCTTGGCATTCATGGCGGCGACGAAGGCGCGCTGGCCACCCGGATAGTGGTGGGCGAGGCTGGTGGCGGCGCGGTTTTCCGAAGACATCAGTGCCAGTTGCAGCATGTCGCGGCGGGTCAGCTGGCTGCCCAGGCGCACCCGCGAGAAGATGCCGCGCATGGCCGGATTCTCGCTGATGTCGATGTCGATGGTCTGCTCCAGCGGCAGCCGGGCATCGAGCACCACCATGGCGGTCATCAGCTTGGTCACCGAAGCGATGGGGGCGACCTGGTCGGGATTCTGGGAAAACAGTACCTGGTTGGTCTTGAGGTCGACGACCAGGGCGTGGTTCGAGGCCAGGCGCTGGGCGGTGGCGGCGGCCGCGGCCTTGACCTTTGGTGGGGTCTGGGCCAGGACGGCCGGACTCAGCCCGACCAAGCCAGCCAGCAACAGGCCGGCAAGTTGATGACAGATCTTCACGGTGGCAGCTCTCGAAAAGGGGGCGGGGTTAGAACAACCGCGAACGGCAATGCCCCTTGCAGATCAAGGACATTGCTCAGAGATTTCACGTCTTTTATCACCCGGAATGTCGGCTGGGAATCCGACAAGGCAGCTTTTTACACAGCGCGCTGGCAAAAAGTCACAATTAGTTGCAGATGGGCGACGGACGGCAGGGATGGCGGAGCGAAAGGGCGCCCGAGAGGCCTCGGGCGCCTTGCCTTTCAGTCGTGGGCTTCCTGGGCGGCGGGGCCGAGCATGCTGCCGGTGACCAGGTAGCGCTCGTGCCAGGCCAGCGCCTCGGGCAGCAGGTGCGGGGTGTGCTTGCCATGGCTGCCGGCCAGGGCGCGCTCGAAGTAATCCGCCAGCGCCGGACGGAAACTCGGGTGCACGCAGTGCTCGAGGATGGCCCGGGCGCGCTGCTTGGGACTGAGCATGCGCAGGTCGGCCAGGCCCTGGTCGGTGACGATCACCGAGACATCGTGCTCGGTGTGGTCGACGTGGCTGACCATGGGCACCAGGGTCGAGATCAGCCCGTTCTTGGCGGTGCTCGGCGCCATGAACACCGACAGATAGGCGTTGCGGGCGAAGTCGCCGGAGCCGCCGATGCCGTTCATCATCCCCGTGCCCATCTGGTGAGTGGAGTTGACGTTGCCATAGAGGTCGGCTTCGAGCATGCCGTTGAGGGCGATGCAACCCAGCCGCCGCACCAGTTCCGGGTGATTGCTGACCCCCTGCTGGCGCAGGATGATGCGCTTGCGCAAGGACTCGGCATGCTCGACGAAGCGTTCGATGCCCGCCGGGCTCAGGGAGAAGGAGGTGGCCGAGGCCAGCTCCATCTTGCCGCTGATGAGCAGTTCCAGCATGCCGTCCTGGATCACCTCGGTGAAGGCGGTCAGCCCCTCGAACTCGCTCTCGGCCAGGCCCTGCATGAAGGCGTTGGCGATGTTGCCGACCCCCGACTGGATGGGCAGCAGATTGGCCGGGATGCGCCCCTGGCGGACTTCGAAGCGAAGGAAGTCCAGCAGGTGCGTGGCGATGGCCTGGGAGGCGGCGTCCGGCGCCTTGAACGGACTGTTGCGGTCGGGGGCGTCGGTCTCCACCACGGCCACCACCTTGTCCAGCGGCACCTCGAGATAGGGCGAGCCGATGCGGTCGCCGGGGTGCGCCAGTGGAATCGGCGTGCGGTGGGGCGGCAGGGCGCCGTCGGTGTAGATGTCGTGCATGCCGTCCAGGGCGTCGGGCTGCCAGCGATTGACCTCGAGGATCACCGCATCGGCCATGTCCAGCCAGGTCTTGTTGTTACCCACCGAGGAGGAGGGCACCAGCAGCCCGTCTTCGCGAATGGCGGCGATCTCTACCACGGCCACGTCGATCTTGCCGAAGAAGCCATAGCGGACCTTTTCCGCCAGCTGGCCGAGGTGGATGTCCATGTAGTCCAGGCCACCGGCGTTGATGCGGCTGCGGAGCTCCGGATCGGACTGGAAGGGCACCCGCAACTCGATGCCATCGACCCGCGCCAGGGCGCCGTCCAGCTCCGGTGCGGTGGACGCGCCGGTCAGCACCTTGATGCGAAAGGGCTCGCCGGCGCCGTGACTGGCGGTGATGCGCTGGGCCAGGGCACCGGGCACGGCCTTGGGATAACCGGCCCCGGTGAAGCCGCTCATGCCCACGGTCATGCCGTGACGAATGAACTGCGCGGCCTGCTCGGCGCTCTGGCGCTTGGCGGCGAAACCGGGATGGCGAATACGGTGGGACATGACGACCTCTGCGGGTGTTATCGAAAGCACACTAAGAATGTGGATTCTACGCCGAAGGGATGCTTAGGTCCCTAAGCAAAAGGTCGGGTGGGAGGGGAAATTTTTGGGGAGTGAGGCGTAGGTTGGGTTGAGCGATAGCGAGGCCCAACGGATTAGAGTTATGGGTGACCTGGCTGTTTATCGTGGTTTGCTGATGATTTTTGTTTCGCCCACCCGGGCGAGTCACTTTTGCCAATCGCGGCTGCGCGCCCCGGACTACGCGTCCCGAACAAAAGTAACCAAAAGCGCTTGCCCCGGACATCCGGCCCTGCGCTGCGCTCCGGGTCCGCTCACGCCAGCGCCTTTCCGGGGTCGGTCCAGATGGGCCGTCCATGGCCCACTGGACCTCTCGCCGCATCCCTGCGGCTCGACCCACTCCACGACACTGGCATTCGCCCTTCTGAACGGGGCGATTCACCAGCCTGAAAGTGTTGTTTGAAGAGCCCGTAGCGTGGACAACGGCGAAGCCTTGTCCACTGATGGTGTCGGCGCCCAATAGTGGAAAACGCTGCGCGGTTTTCCACGCTACGACCTCTGAACTCCGAATTCCCAGGCTTGCGCCCGGCCCCGTCAGTGAGGCCGAGTGCAGGTGTCGCAGAGGGGGTATGCGAGGCAGGACGCCGAGCAAGGCGCGAGGGGCAGGAGGCCCCTTCGTGCCGAGCCCCCGGAGCGGCGCCGGAGCGAGGGGACCCGGAGCGCAGCGGAGGGCCGAAACGTGGGGACAGCGTTTTTGGTTACTTTTGCCGCGACTGGCAAAAGTGACTCGCCCGGGTGGGCGAAACAAAAGCCCTCAGAGCACTCGATAAACAGCTAGGGCACCCATAACCCTAATCCGTTGGGCTTCGCTATCGCTCAACCCAACCTACGCCGATCCGCCCGGATCACCACGACCCAGGCGTTGGGCACCGAACGCCCAGCTACCCCTCACGCCACCATCATGATCCATGGCACCCCGATCCCCAGCAGCACCAGCAGGAACAGCGCCCCGAAGATCGTCCCCAGCCGCCAGTAGTCGGCGCTGGGCAGGTAGCCGCTGCCGTAGTACACCGGGCTCGGCCCGGTGCCGTAGGGGGTGATGATGCCCATCAGTCCCAGAGAGGTACCCAGCAGCAGGGCGAACACCGGCAGGTCGATGCCGGGGATGCCCATGCCGGCGGCCAGCATCACCGGCAGCAGCGCGGTGGTATGGGCGGTGGAGCTGGCGAAGAGGTAGTGGGCGAGGAAGAAGACCACCACCAGCACCACCATGGCGGTGCCGGCATGGAAGCCGCCCAGATGGCCGGCGACCCACTGGCCGAACCAGGCGACGAAGCCGACCCGGGTCAGGCCATCGGCCAGGGCCACCAGGGTGGCGAACCAGGCGAAGGTGTTCCAGGCGGCCTTGTTGCCCAGGGCGTCGTTCCAGGTGATGACCTTGAGCAGCAACATCAGCACGATCACCAGGATGCCCACCAGCGCCGGATCGGCCCAGGCGGCACCGAAGATCCACAGCGCCAGGGCACCGATCACCAGGGCCAGCAGCAGCTTTTCGTCGCGCGTCAGCGGGCCGAGTGCGGCCAGTTCCTTGGCCGCCCACAGCGGCACCTGGTCGTTGCGCTTGATCTCCGGCGGATACAGCCAGTAGGCCAGCAGCGGCAGCAGGGCCAGCAGGAGGATGCCCATGGGCGCGGCGGCGATGAACCACTGGCCCCAGCTGATGTGCACCTGGGCGGTCTTCTCGATCAGGGCGGCGGCCAGCAGGTTGGGCGCCAGGGCGGTGAGGAAGAGGGTGCTGGTGACGCAGGTGGAGGAGATCGCCACCCACATCAGGTAGGAGCCGATGCGCCGCGCGCTGGGGTCGTTGGGCTTGGAATCGTAGAGCAGCGGCAGGTTGCGGATCACCGGGTAGACGGTGCCGCCGCTGCGTGCGGTGTTGGACGGGGTGAAGGGCGCCAGGGCCAGGTCCGCCAGCATCACCGCATAGCCCAGGGTCAGGGTCCGCCGACCCATGGCCTTGACCAGCAGCAGGGCGATGCGCCGCCCGAGTCCGGTCTTCTCGTAGCCCAGGGCGAACATGAAGGCACTGAAGATCAGCCAGACGGTGTTGTTGGAAAAGCCCGCCAGGCCCCATTTCAGCGCCTCCTGGGGCGCCCGGAAGCCGGGGGTGGCCAGTTGCGCCGGACTGAACAGCACCCAGGGCGCCAGCAGGGCCGCCAGGGCCACGCCGATCAGGCCGATCACCGCGCCGGGCAGGGGCTCGAGGATCAGCCCCACCACCACGCCGGCGAACAGGGCGAAGTACAGCCAGGCATGAACGGGCAGGCCGTCGGGAGCCGGCAGCAGCGCCAGCAGTCCGGTGACGGCGAGGGGCAGCAGGAATTTCCAGGTGGTACGCATCGGGCGCTCGCAGATTCCGGTGGTCTCGGGAAACCGGCCTGGGCCGGGACGGCTGACGCTGCGGTTACAAGGACGGTGCGGTCAGCGGCCGCCAGCTTTGCAAAGGCCGAGGGCCTTTCCCAGCGTTCTGGCCGTGGTCATTCGTCGCAGTCGGGCGGGCTTAGGTTCCCCTGGCATTCTTTCGCTATCGAGAATGACTTGCAACAACGCTGGGGCTCCTGTCGGCGTCGATTGCGCCCAGGCCCCGCGCTGGCGAACAATCGGGCGTTCCGCCAACGACAACAATACGAGGAGCGACACCATGAAATACCGCCTGGGAGAACAGCGGGTCGAGGCCCATCCACAGAGCTGGGTCGCGCCCACCGCCGCGGTGATCGGCAAGGTACGCCTGGACGAGGGTGCCAGCGTCTGGTTCGGCGCGGTGCTGCGTGGCGACAACGAGCTGATCCATATCGGTCCGGACAGCAATGTCCAGGACGGCGCCGTGCTGCACACCGATCCCGGCTCGCCGCTGACCCTGGGGCGCGGCGTCACCGTTGGCCACCAGGCCATGCTGCATGGCTGCGAGATCGGCGACGGCAGCCTGATCGGCATCCACGCCGTGGTGCTCAACGGCGCGCGTATCGGGCGCAACTGCCTGGTGGGCGCCAATGCCCTGGTTACCGAGAACGCGGTGATCCCCGACGGCTCCCTGGTGCTCGGCTCGCCGGCCAAGGTGGTCCGCGCCCTCAGCGAAGCCCAGCAGGCACAGCTGGCAGCCAATGCCCAGGTCTATGTGGCCAATGCGCGGCGCTATCTGGAGGAGTTGTTCGAGCAGGGGGAGTAGGCGGGGCTCAGGAGCCGAACTCTGCACTGGATGACCCCCTCTCCCCTTGGGAGAGGGGGCTGTTCGAGCAGGCGTTCGTTGCCAGCGCCAAAGGCAGATTCGCTCCATTGTCGCCACGCCATCCACTAGCGCGGAACCACCCCCTCTCCCAAGGGGAGAGGGGGCTGTTCGAGCAGGCGTTCGTTGCCAGCGCCAAAGGCAGATCCGCTCCATTGTCGCCAGGCCATCCGCTAGCGCGGAACCACCCCCTCTCCCTCAGGGAGAGGGCTGGGGTGAGGGTGAGGGTGAAACCACTCCAGCCCGTTGGGCTTCGCTGCGCTCAACACCGGCTGCGTAGCGTGGAAAACGGCGCAGCCTTTTCCACATGGAGATCAGGTGCCAGGCGCGCCCTCACCCCGCCCCTTTCCCGAGGGGAGAGGGGGCTGTTCGAGCAGGTGTTTAGGTCGAGCCGCTCCAGCCTGTTGGGCTTCGCTGCGCTCAACCCAACCTACGGCGATTCCCGTAGGTTGGGTTGAGACGGCCTCATCGTCGAAGCACAACACCGGCGGCGTAGCGTGGAAAACGGCGCAGCCTTTTCCACAGGGCATTCGTTGCCAGGTGCGCCCTCACCCCAACCCTCTCCCAGAGGGAGAGGGGGCTGTTCGAGCAGGCCTATGGCTCCGGCAATAGTCCATTCTCACGGCTTCTCGAACCGATAGAACAGATTCGGCTCGCTGACCACATACAGCCGGCCCTGGTCGTCCATGGCCACGCCTTCCGCCTGGGGCACGCTGCGGCTGAGGCCGTGCTGGCCGCGCAGCAGTGACAGCGAGCTGATCGGCTTGCCGTCGTCGTCCAGTTCCAGCACCAGCCGCGACTGATCCGAGAGCGCCAGCAGGTGGCCGGTGCCGGGGTCGAATTGCAGGCTGGAAAGATCGCGCACGAACAGGCGGCGATCGCGTTGCGGATCCGTGCGCAGCGACAGCGCCTGCAGGCCTTCGAAGGCTTCGCTGCCGAGACCTTCGATCTCGTAGATGCGCACCGGATCGCTTTCCTTGGCGACGAAGAAGCGCTCGCGCGCCGCGTCGTAGGCCAGGCCTTCGTTGCCGCGGTTGTCGCTTTGCACGTCGCTGAGGCTGAAGGGGTGGCTGACCTGGCGATCATCGATGTCCACCACCCGGGTGTCGGCACCGATGCGTACCCGCACCAGGCGCTGGCGGCGCTCTTCGCTGATCATGTAGACGCCGGGGGCGATGTACTCGATGGCCTCCGGATCGCTGAAGCCCCTGAGCTCCACCTGGCGCAGCAGGCGGCCGTCCAGGTCCAGTTCGAGAAAGCGCGCCGGCTTGTTGGTGACGCTGACCAGGGTGCGGCGGTCGGGGTCGAAGCTCAGCGCCGAGACGTCGGTGATGCCGTCGCCGATGGTCCTGGCCTCGACGGTGACCCGGTAGCCCGGCAGCCACAGCGAGCGGGCCTGGCGGCTTTCGGCCTGGAGCTGGCTCTGGACGTTGAACCAGAGCCGCTCGAACAGCCGGTGCTGCTGGGCCACCAGGGTCAGGGCCAGCAGCAGGGCCCCGCCCAGCAGGGCACCCAGGGTGCGAGGGGAAAACAGCGGAAACATCGACAGGGTCCTGAGGCGGTAATGCCGCGCAGCCTAAGGGCGCGACCCTGAATTCAAGCTGAATAGGCGCTCATTGCGCCGCGCCGGACACCTTGTGAAACACGTGGAAGAGATTGGGTTCACCAATCATGTAGAGATTGCCGGCTTCGTCGAGGGCCACGCCTTCCGGTTGCTCCATGGTCGCCTTGAGACCGTGCAGGCCGCTTCTGAGGCTGATGAAGCTGACCGGCTGGCCGTCCGCGGTCAGCTCCACCAGGGTGTGGGACTGGTCGGACAGCGCCAGCAGGTGGCCGGTACGCGGATCGACCGCCACCGCGGAGTAGTCGATCACCAGCTGCTGGAGCGCAAAGGGCTGCAGGCTGCCGGAGACGCCGCGGCCGTCGCTGGCCAGGGTGAAGAGGGCGGCCGGATCGCGTTCCTTGCTGAGGATCAGCCGCTGGTGCCGCGGATCCCAGGCGATGCCTTCGAAGCCCTTGTTGCCGGCGTCGGGAAAGCCCAGGTCGTGGTGTTCGAAGGTGTTGGCGTCCAGTTCGCGGGCGTCGTCGGCCAGCTGGAACAGCGATAGCCGCCGCTGGCGCTCGTCGACGATGGCCAGGCGCCCGTCTTCCAGAGCGGTCACCCCTTCGAGGTTGGAGACGTTGCGGATCGGGATGCGTCTGAGGATGTCGCCGGTCAGGCTCAGTTGCACCAGATAGGGGGTGCTGCCGGTGACGGCGAAGAGGGTGCGGGTACGGGGATCGTAGGTGAGGTCGGAGGTCTCGGCCTCGGCCAGGCCCGGCAGTGGCTTGCCCTGGATCACTGCCTGGTAGTCCGGCAGCCAGACCGCCTGGGCGCGCACTTCCGGCGGCGTGCGGTATTCCTGCCACCAGAGCAGCGCCCGGTCGTTCCAGTGCCAGACGAAGGTGAGGACGATCAGCACCAGCAGGACGAAGGCGGGGAGGAGGCGCGACAGGATGAGGCGGGGAAGTCTGGACATGCGGGCTCGGACGGCTTCTTGTTAGAGCGTCGCGGCCGTGCCGACACACCGTCGCCAGGCACCGGCCAGGCGACGGTGGGTGGCGGGGTTATAGCACGCGCGTTTCGAAGCGGCTAACGTCCGGCAGCTCCAGCACCAGGTCATCGCCCACGTTGAGAGGTCCGACACCTACCGGCGTGCCGGTGAGGATGACGTCGCCCGGTTGCAGGGAGAAATGTCCGGCGATGGTCTGGATCAGCGGCAGGATGGGGTTGAGCATGTCGCGACTGTTGCCGTCCTGGCGCACTTCGCCGTTGATGGTCAGGCGCACCGGGATGTCGGCCAGGTCCTCGAAGGCATCGCCCGGCACGAAGGGCGCGAGCACGCAGGCGCCGTCGAAGCTCTTGGCGATCTCCCAGGGATAGCCCTTTTCCTTGAGGCGGCTCTGCACGTCCCTGAGGGTCAGGTCCAGGGAGGGAGCGAAGCCGGAGATGGCGTCGCGCACTTCCTCGGCCGACGGCTTCTTCGACAGCGGCTTGCCGATCAGCACGGCGATCTCGGCCTCGTAGTGCACCGAACCCTGATCGGTGGGGATGGCGAAACCCTCGGCCACCGGCACCACGCAGCTGGCCGGCTTGATGAACAGCAGGGGCTCGGTGGGAACCGGGTTGTTCAGCTCCTTGGCGTGCTCGGCGTAGTTGCGGCCGATGCAGACGACCTTGCCCAGGGGGAAGTGGATCTTGGTGCCATCGAGGTACTGGTGCTGGTAGGCCATCTTGTGCTCCTGGTGAGTGGCGTCTGCTGGCGATCTTAACCAAAAGCGGAGGCCGCGGCGCGGTCCTGGTCGCAAGGCGCTCATGGTCGCCCTGAGAAAGCTTCAGGTCGCAACCGGACCTGCATCCGGTGGCTCATGCTAAGATAGCGACCCCTTTGCCGCTGGCTGACCTGGCCTGCGCCGCGCCGGCATCCTTCTCCCTGGACACTCTGGATTCAACGCAGATGAGCAAGACTTCCCTCGACAAGAGCAAGATCCGCTTCCTTCTCCTGGAAGGCGTCCACCAGTCCGCCGTGGATATCCTCAAGTCCGCGGGTTACAGCAACATCGAGTACGTCACCAGCTCTCTGCCGGATGCCCAGCTCAAGGAAAAGATCGCCGACGCCCACTTCATCGGCATCCGCTCGCGCACCCAGCTCACCGAAGAGGTGTTCGACTGCGCCAAGAAGCTGGTCGCCGTCGGCTGCTTCTGCATCGGCACCAACCAGGTCGACCTGCAGGCCGCCCGCGAGCGCGGCATCGCCGTGTTCAACGCCCCCTATTCCAACACCCGTTCGGTGGCCGAGCTGGTGCTGGCCGAGGCCATCCTGCTGCTGCGCGGCATCCCGGCCAAGAACGCCTCCTGCCATCGCGGCGGCTGGATCAAGAGCGCGGCCAACTCCTTCGAGATCCGCGGCAAGAAGCTGGGCATCATCGGCTACGGCTCCATCGGCACCCAGCTGTCGGTCCTGGCCGAGGGCCTGGGCATGCAGGTGTTCTTCTATGACGTCATCACCAAGCTGCCCCTGGGCAACGCCCAGCAGGTCGGTTCCCTGACCGAACTGCTCGGCATGAGCGACATCGTCACCCTGCACGTGCCGGAAACCCCCGCCACCCAGCTGATGATCGGCGAGCGCGAGATCCGCGCCATCAAGAAGGGCGGCATCCTGATCAACGCCGCCCGCGGCACCGTGGTCGACCTCGACGCCCTGGCCGCCGCCATCAAGGACGAGCACCTGATCGGCGCCGCCATCGACGTCTTCCCGGTGGAGCCGCGCTCCAACAACGACGAATTCGTCTCGCCGCTGCGTGGCCTGGACAATGTCATCCTGACCCCGCACATCGGTGGCTCCACCGCCGAGGCCCAGGCCAACATCGGCCTGGAAGTGGCCGAGAAGCTGGTCAAGTACAGCGACAACGGCACCTCGGTGTCCTCGGTCAACTTCCCCGAAGTGGCCCTGCCGTCGCATCCGGGCAAGCACCGCCTGCTGCACATCCACCAGAACGTGCCGGGCGTGCTGTCGGAGATCAACCGCGTCTTCTCCGAGAGCGGCATCAACATCTCCGGTCAGTACCTGCAGACCGACGAGAAGGTCGGCTACGTGGTGATCGACGTCGACGCCGAGTACTCCGACCTGGCCCAGGAGAAGCTGCAGAACGTCAAGGGCACCATCCGTTGCCGCGTGCTGTTCTAAGCCGCCAGGTGGCATGAAAAAGCCCCGGTCGGGTTCGCCTGACCGGGGCTTTTTTGCTTTCGTGCTGGAGGAGGTTTCATCGCGGCCATGCCGGTGCGCCGTAGCGACCGCTTCTACAGGTATATCGTGCTTTTGTAGGAGCGGCCGCATCGGCGGACCGCCATGGCCGCGATAAACGCCGTAGCGTGGATAACGGCGTAGCCTTATCCACTGGTCTCGCACGAGCTTCCCTGTGGAAAACGCTGGCGCGGTTTTCCGCGCTACGGATTCAGCTCCGCTCCAGCCGCTCCACGCCCTGGGCGGTGCCCAAGAGCAGCACGTCCGCCGGGCGGGCGGCGAAGAGGCCGTTGGCGACCACGCCGACGATGTTGTTGATCCTGGCTTCCAGGCCCACCGGATCGACGATGTGCATATTGTGCACATCAAGGATGACGTTGCCGTTGTCGGTCACCACGCCGTCGCGGTACTCGGGATCACCGCCCAGCTTCACCAGCTCGCGGGCCACGTGGCTGCGGGCCATGGGGATGACTTCCACCGGCAGCGGGAATTCGCCGAGGACGTCGACGCGCTTGCTGGCGTCGGCGATGCAGATGAACTTGCGTGCTACGGCGGCGACGATCTTCTCGCGGGTCAGGGCCGCGCCGCCGCCCTTGATCAGATTGAGGTGGCCGTCGGCTTCGTCGGCGCCGTCCACATAGAATTCAAGGTCGCTGACACCGTTGAGGTCATAGACGGTGATGCCATGGCTTTTCAACCGGTCGGCGGTGGCCTGGGAACTGGCCACGGCGCCATCGAACTCCAGCTTGTGCTTGGCCAGCAGGTCGATGAAGAAGTTGGCGGTCGAGCCGGTGCCCACGCCGACCACGCTGTCGCGGGAGAGCTGGGGAAGGATGAGGTCGACCGCGGCCTGGGCGACGGCCTGCTTGAGCTGGTCCTGATTCATGGGGGTATCCGCGAAAACGGGTGGAGGGTCGCCGATTATAGCCGCTCGGAGGGCCTGGCTAACCCACCCGGAGGTGCCCGTAGTAGACTTTTCGCCCCCGCCGCACCCACCGGATCGCTCCGCCGATGCTCGAACACTATGTGAAGAAGACCCTGCTCGCCCCCGTCTACGACGTGGCCATCGAAACGCCCCTGCAACCGGCGCGGGCGCTGTCCGAGCGGCTGGGCTGCCAGGTGCTGCTCAAGCGCGAAGACCTGCAGCCGGTGTTCTCCTTCAAGATCCGTGGTGCCTACACCAAGCTGGCCAGCCTTTCGGCCAGCGAAAAGGCCCGTGGCGTCATCACCGCCAGCGCCGGCAACCACGCCCAGGGCCTGTCCCTGGCGGCCCGCGAACTGGGGGTGCGGGCGATCATCGTGATGCCGCGCACCACGCCGGAGCTCAAGGTCATCGGCGTGCAATCGCGCGGTGGCGAGGTGGTGCTGCACGGCGACGCCTTCCCCGAGGCCCTGGCCGAGGCGCTGCGCCTGGTCGAGGAGCAGGGCTACACCTTCGTCCCGCCCTATGACGATCCTGATGTCATCGCCGGCCAGGGCACCGTGGCCATGGAGATCCTGCGCCAGCATCCTGGTCGGCTGGATGCCATCTTCGTCCCCGTGGGCGGTGGTGGCCTGATCGCCGGGGTCGCCGCCTATGTGAAATACCTGCGCCCCGAGATCAGGATCATCGGTGTCGAACCGGACGATTCCAACTGCCTGCAGCAGGCCATGGCCGCCGGTGAGCGGGTGGTGCTGCCGCGGGTGGGGCTGTTCGCCGACGGCGTGGCCGTGGCCCAGATCGGCCACCACACCTTCGAGATCTGCCGCCGTTATGTCGACGAGGTCATCACCGTCAGCTCGGATGAGATCTGCGCGGCGATCAAGGACATCTACGACGATACCCGCTCCATCACCGAGCCCTCGGGCGCCCTGGGCGTGGCGGGGATCAAGAAATACGCCGAGCGGGAAGGTTCGAGCGGCCAGGTGCTGGTGGCCATCGACTCCGGCGCCAACATCAATTTCGATCGGCTGAGACACGTGGCCGAGCGCGCCGAACTGGGCGAGCAGCGCGAAGCCATCATCGCCGTGACCATTCCCGAGCGGCCGGGCAGCTTCCGCGCCTTCTGTGAGGCGCTCGGCCGGCGGCAGATCACCGAATTCAACTACCGCTACCACACCGGCGAAGAAGCCCATATCTTCGTCGGCGTCCAGACCCATCCCCAGCGCGATCCGCGCGACGCCCTCATCCAGGGGCTGCGCGACCAGGGTTTTCCGGTGCTGGACCTGACCGACAACGAGCTGGCCAAGCTGCATATCCGCCACACCGTGGGCGGGCATGCCGCGCGGGTCGGCCAGGAGCAGGTGTTCCGCTTCGAATTCCCCGAGCGCCCCGGGGCGCTGTTCGACTTCCTCGAAAAGCTGGGCGGGCGCTGGAACATCAGCATGTTCCATTACCGCAACCACGGCGCGGCGGACGGGCGGGTGTTCGCGGGGCTGGAAGCCAGCCAGGCCGAGCGGGAAGAGCTGCTGGCGACCCTGGATGCCATCGGCTATCGCTACTGGGACGAGACGGAGAATTCGGCGTACCGGTTGTTCCTGGGCTGAGGTCCGGTGGTGTTGGGCTTCGCTGCAGGTAGGGTGGACAACGGCGCAGCCTTATCCACGCTACGGCGATGATCGCGGCCATGGGCCGCTCCTACAGGGAATGATGTTCTTGTAGGCGCGACCGCAGCGGCGGACCGCCATGGCCGCGATGCGCCCACAAGCCCACGCTGGACCAGACCGCCCCCTCTCCCTCGGGGAGAGGGCTGGGGTGAGGGTAGCCCCATACCGGAAGCTGCCACCTGCTGGACTTTGCGGCGCCCAGCGCCAAGCTACGGGTAGGGTGGATAACGGCGTAGCCTTATCCACCGTTGGCACCGGAGCTCGTCTGCGGAAAAGGCTGCGCCGTTTTCCACGCTACGGGTAAGCGCAATTGATCGCGGCCATGGCGGTCCGCCGATGCGGCCGCTCCTACGGTCAAGCCTGTAGGAGCGGCCCATGGCCGCGATTGGTATTTGGCGCAAAAAGTGGAAAACGCTGCGCGGTTTTCCGCGCTACGCGCTGCGGAGCCCAACCGCCCCTTCTCCCTGCGGGAGAGGGTTGGGTGAGGATGACCACGCGCCAGACGCTCGACACCAACCTACGAAGCCAGCGGCTCCACCCGGATATCCGTCAGCCCATGCACCTCCGCCTGGCGCAGGATGGCCGCGGCGGGAGCATCGGCGGGCGGCAGCGCCAGGCTGTTCTCGGCGTCGGCGCGCAGCTGTTCCAGCACGGCCAGGGCGGCTTCGTGCGGGGCGAGACTGGCCTGCGGATGCTCGAGGTCGAGCTGGCGGGACTCGCCGTCCTTGCGGTAGTGGACGCTAAACATGGGCATGGCGGCGGCCTCGGGGCGGGTTTCTACACAGACTTCCCCGAGCGCACCGCCGTTCCGATCTACTTGAGGATGACCAGTTTGCCCTTGAGGGCGACACCGGCCATGAGGGCACCGGCGTGGCACTCGTAGCGGGTGGGGTCGCTCCACTCGTTCTTCTTGTAGTAGCTGGTGATGTCGGTGACCGCATTGGCACCGGCGGCCTTGGCCGCTTCCTGCAGGCGGATCAGCGCCGATTGCAGCACCCAGCGGCAGGCGACCTCGTCGGTCTTGTTGAAGGCGTTGGTCTTCTGGTTGGTGGTGATGCTGGAGTTGACCACCGTGGCCTTGCCCGGCACCGGGTTGCCGGCCAGGTAGAACTTCACGCTGCCATCCAGGCGCTTGGCGGCCAGGGCTTCCTGGACGACTTCGGCGAAGGGCAGTTGCAGGGTGGTGTCGCGGGCCTGGGCGGCGCCGGGCAGCAGCGCGGCCAGGCTCAGGGTGAGGGCGAGGGTGGAGGTGAGGATACGCATGGTGACTTCCTTGTGGTGGTGGGGATGACTGTTTAACCCAGAACGCCCGCTCCGTCAGCCGTGGGACCGGCGTTCTGTGCTATCGCGCAGGCCGCGGATGGTCACTCCGCGGCGGTTGCGGGGGCAGGCAACTGCAGTTGCCGGCGGATGTCGGCGTCGAGCAGCTGGACCCATTTGTTGTAGTTGCGATGGATGCGCTCGCCGTCGTAGTCGAGGCCGGCGCTGTCGCGGTAGCGGATCTGGTAGCCCTTGGTGCTGTAGGGGATGTCGACCCAGGCCTGGTGGCGATCGCGCACCACGATGCTGGCGACCACCAGGCCGGGGCTCTCCTGGCCGACGCTCCAGCCACGGCGTTCGAGGGTGTCGACGATGGCGCGGCGGACATCGGCGGCGTTTTCCACACGGTCCGCCGGAAAGACCTCCTGGGGCGTCACCAGGGGCGCGCGGGTGCAGGCCGCCAGGAACAGCAGAGCGGAGACGAGCAGCAGGCGACGCAACATGGGCATACCTCGGGATAGGGTCATCAGGACCAGCGGCGGAAGATCAGCGAGGTGTTCACCCCGCCAAAGGCGAAATTGTTGTTCATCACATGGTCCGTGCGCAGCGCGCGTGGCCCGCCACGCAGATAGTCCAGCTCGCCGCACTGGGGATCCAGTTCGTCGAGGTTGAGGGTGGGCACGAACAGCTCCTCGTTCATCATGGCGATGCTGAACCAGGATTCCAGGGCGCCGCAGGCACCCAGGGTATGGCCCAGGTAGCTCTTCTGCGAGCTGATGGGCATGCGGGCGCCGAACAGCGCCTGGGTGGCGCGGGTCTCGGCGATGTCGCCCTGTTCGGTGGCGGTGCCGTGGCCGTTGACGTAGCCGATGGCGTCCGGGGTCAGCCCGGCGTCTTCCAGGGCCAGCTCCATGGCGCGCTGCATGGTGGCCTGCTCGGGACGGGTGGAGTGCTGGCCATCGGCGTTGCTGCCGAAGCCGACGATCTCGGCGTGGATACGCGCACCTCGCGCCTGGGCGTGTTCCAGCTCCTCCAGCACCAGGAGGCCGGCGCCTTCGCCGATCACCAGGCCGTCGCGACTGCGGTCGTAGGGACGCGGCGAGGTCTGGGGCGCGTCGTTGCGCAGGCTGGTGGCATAGAGGGTGTCGAAGACCATGGCCTCGCTGGGACAGAGTTCTTCGGCGCCGCCGGCCAGCATCAGCGGCAGGCGCCCGAACTTGATGGCCTCGTAGGCGTAGCCGATGCCCTGGCTGCCGCTGGTGCAGGCGCTGGAGGTGGGGATCAAGCGGCCCTTGAGACCAAAGAACAGACTCAGGTTGGCGGCCGCCGTGTGCGGCATCATGCGCACATAGGTATTGGCGTTGAGGCCCACCGCGGCGTCGCTGAGCAGCATGTTGGCCAGGGCCTTGATGTCGTCGGTGCTGCCGGTGGAGGAGCCGCAGGCCACGCCCATGCGACCGTCGGTGATGCGGGCGTCGTCCAGCAGTCCCGCATCGGCCAGGGCGCGCTCGCCGGCGGCTACCGCCAGCTGGGACACCCGCCCCATGCTGCGCAACTGCTTGCGGGTCCAGTGGCCCGGCACCTGGAAGTCGACGATGGGGCCGCCCAGGCGGGTGTTCATCTCGGTATAGCGATCCCAGGCGTCCATGCGGCGGATGCCGCTGTGGCCGGCGAGGAAATGGTCGCGGATGGTCGGCCAGTCACTGCCCAGGGCGGTGACGCCGGCCATCCCGGTGATCACGACGCGGCGCGCGCTCATCAGCACAGTCCTCCGTTGACCGCCAGCACCTGGCGGGTGATGTAGCCGGCCTCGGGGGCGAGCAGGAAGGCCACGGCGTGGGCCACCTCCTCGGGGGTGCCCATGCGCCCGGCCGGGATCATCTCGAGGATCTTCTCCACGGGGACGTGCTCGTCGAGGATCTCGGTGTCGATCAGCCCCGGGGCCACGCAGTTGACGGTGATCTTGCGCTTGGCCAGCTCCACGGCCAGGGCCTTGGCGGCGCCGATCAGGCCGGCCTTGGAGGCGCTGTAGTTGACCTGGCCGCGATTGCCGATCAGTCCGGAGACCGAGGTGATGCAGACGATGCGCCCCGGCGCGCGGCGGCGGATCATCGGCATGACCACCGGGTGCAGCACGTTGTAGAAGCCGTCGAGGTTGGTGCGCAGGACCACATCCCAGTCCTCGCCGGTCAGCGCCGGAAAGGCGCCGTCGCGGGTCAGGCCGGCGTTGCAGACCACCCCGTAGTAGCCGCCGTAGGCCTCGGTGTCGGCCTCCAGGATGGCGGCGCAGGCGGCGCGGTCGCCGACGTCGAATTGCAGCACCCGGGCGCTGCGGCCCAGGGCCTCGACCTCGGCGCGCACGGCCTCGGCTTCCTCGCGGCGGCTGCGGCAGTGCAGCACCAGGTCATGGCCGGCGGCGGCCAAGCGCAGGGCGATGGCGCGGCCCAGGCCGCGGCTGGAACCGGTCACCAGGACCGGAGCGGGGGCGACGCTCATGGCGCGGGCTCCTCTAGATACAGATCCACCTGGGGTGGACGATAGACGTTCAGGCGGGCGCTGGCCTGGCAGCCAGGGCCCTGCAGGTGGCAGTCGAAGATGGCCATGCCATCGTCGTTTTCCAGCGCTGGCTGGGCGCGGATGCGCAATTCGCGACCGGCGGGAAAGGCCGGCACGTCGCAGGTGAACTGGCGGGTGCCGAGCAGAAAGCCCAGGGCCGGGGCCTCGCCGCGACGGCGCGCCTGGCAGCCGGCGAAGGCGGCCACGCTCTGGGCCATCAGTTCCACGCCGATCCAGGCTGGCAGGGCGCCCGCGGCATCGGTGAAGAGGCCGGGCCTGACCACCAGGCGGGTCTCGATGCCGCTCTCGTCGCACGCGAGGATCTCGTCGATCAGCAGCATGTCGCCGGCGTGGGGCACCAGTTCGGCGAGGGTCCAGGGGATCATGGCGTGGCTCCGAGGATGAGGCTGACGTTGCTGCCGCCAAAGGCGAAGCTGTTGCTCATGGCGTGGCGGCGACCGTCCAGGCGGCTGTCGGCATCCGTCAGCGCCAGCCGTGGCAGGGCCGGATCGGCCTGGCCGTCCCAGCGCTGCGGCGGCAACTGGCCGGCGGGATTGAGCCGCGGGTCCAGGGTCAGCCAGGCGAAGGCGGCTTCCAGGGCGCCGGCGGCGCCGAGGGTATGGCCGGTCAGCGGCTTGGTGGAGGAGCAGGGCACCCCGGCCGGAAACACCTGGTGGGTGGCCTGGCTTTCCATGGCGTCGTTGTGCGGCGTGGCGGTGCCGTGCAGGTTGAGATAGCCGATGTCCTTCGGTTGCAGGCCGCTGGCGCGCAGGGCCGCCTGCATGGCCTGGACGGCGCCGCGCCCACTGGGATCGGGGGCGGAGATATGGTGGGCATCGGAACTGGCTCCGCCGCCGAGCAGGGCGATGGGGCCGGGTTCGCGGGTCAGCAGGAACAGCGCCGCCCCCTCGCCGATGTTGATGCCGCAGCGATTGACCGAGAAGGGATTGCACAGCGATTCGCTGACCGCTTCGAGGGCGGCGAAGCCGTTCAGGGTCAGGCCGCAGAGGCTGTCGACACCGCCGCAGAGCACGGCGTCGCAATGCCCCTGGACCAGCAGCCGCCGGGCGCTGAGCAGGGCGCGGGCGCTGCTGGTGCAGGCGGTGGAAAGGCCGTAGCAGGGGCCGCTCAGGCCCAGGTAGCGGGCGAGGAAATCCGCCGGCGCCACCAGTTCCTGCTGGGCGTACTGATAGCCCTCGGGCAACTGGCCGCTGCGCTGGTGCACGGCGATGCCCAGGCTGGCCTCGTGGATGCCCGAGGTGCTGGTGCCCAGCACCACGCCGATACGCGCCGGGCCGTGGCGCTCGATGGCCTGGCGCACCTGGGGTTCGATCTCGGTCAGGGCCGCCAGCAGCAGCTGGTTGTTGCGGCTGAAAAAAGGTGTCCACTCCAGCGGCCAGGCTGGCAGCGGCGCGGTGACGGTACCCACCGGCGGCTGGCGCTCGGGAATCCAGCCCGCCGTAGGCTGCATGCCGGCCGTATCACCGGCGAACAGGCCACGGGCCACCTCGGCCTTGCCCTGGCCCAGGGCGCAGAGCAGGCCCAGGGCATTCAGGTAGGCGCTCAAGGCGTGGACTCCGGCAAGGGCGTCAGGTGATAGCTGGACCCATCCGGCGCCTGCAGCTCCAGGCGGTCGGCGGCGGGATAGCGCACCTGCCAGTCCTTGAGGCTGCGGCTGCCGTCGGCGGCCCTCTGCCAGTCGCCCGTGGCATAGGCGCTTGACAACTGGTCGGTCGGGGTCAGGGCGAACAGCAGCACGCTGAAGAAGGTACGCGCCCGGGGATTGGGCGGCAGGAGGCCGTCGGCGTGCCAGGCGCTGTCGATCAGTTGCTGGCGCGCCTGGGGCACGCCAAGGGGATCGAACAGCGAAAAGCGCAGGGCGGCGCCTTCCGGCTGGATGGCCAGCAGCAGGGCGTCGCTGCCCTCGGCGGTCTGGCGCTCCACCTGGTAGACCAGGGCACGCGCCAGCGGCGGCGGACTGCTGGGCAGCGGCGGCTGGCTGGCGCAGGCGGCGAGCAGCAGCAGGCAGGCCAGCGCGAAGACGAACGGACGGGGCAGGGTCATGCAGGATGGGCCGAATTCAGCTGACAGAGCTCGACGAGCAGGCGCAGGCGCCGCCGGGGCTCCTTGACGAAGGGGTTGCGAACGTCCCAGGCGTAGCCGGCGAGAATGGCGCAGATCATGCGTTTGATCTCGGGATCGGCGTGTTCGAAATAGATGACGTCCTGGAAGCTGCCATCGTACCAGCCCTCCACATAGGCACGGAACGTATCGACGCCTGCCTTGAGCGGCCGGGCGAATTCGGCCTCCCAGTCCACCGACTCGCCGCGCAGCTGGCGATCCACCAGCGGTGCGGCCAGACTGGCCGAACGCAGGGCGATGGTGACGCCCGAGGAAAACACCGGATCGAGAAACTCGGCGGCGTTGCCCAGCAGGGCGAAGCCGGGGCCGTGCAGGCGCTTGACGTTGGCGGCGTAGCCACCCAGTTCGCGCACCGGCGTATCCCAGACCGCATTGTGCAGCACCCGGGCCAAGCTCGGGGTCTCGGCCACCCAGTCGCGCAGACAGGTGGCGAGATCGGCGGCGCGTCCGGCATAGCGCTCGGCGGCGGCGACCACCCCGATGGAGGTGCGGCCGTCGCTGAAGGGAATGGTCCAGAACCAGACGTCGCGCAGGGTCGGGTGGGTGGTGATGAGGATGCGCTGGCGGTCGAAGCCGGGATCGTCAATGCGATCCTCGACATGGGTGAAAAGGGCGCGGCGCACGGGGAAGTCCGAAGGCGCCTCCAGATCCAGCAGGCGGGGCAGCACGCGGCCGTAGCCGCTGGCGTCGAGCAGGAAGTCGGTGGTCAGCGCATAGGCCTGGCCGTCGTCGCCCTGCACCTCGAGCCGGGTCCTTTCGCCGTCTTCACCCAGGGTCACGGCGGTGACGCGCTGGCCGTAGCGGATCGTAACCCCCTGGCGCGCGGCGTCGTCGGCCAGGATCTTGTCGAAGGGGCCGCGCTGCACCTGGAAGGTGCTGCGGCCACCACTATAGGTGTCGCGGAAGTCGAAGTCAGTGTAGCGCTCGCCCCAGGCGAAGGCCGCGCCGATCTTGGTCTGGAAGCCGGCGGCTTCGACCGCGGGCAGCATCCCGGCTTCCTCGACGAAGTCCAGGCTGTGGGAGAGCAGGCTCTCGCCGATGGAAAAGCGCGGAAAGTGCTGGGCTTCCAGCACCAGCACCGGATGGCCGCGGCGCTTGAGCAGGGCGGCGACCACGGCGCCCGCCGGGCCGGCACCGATGACGATCAGGGGATGATGTTCAACCATGACGAAGGTCCTTTTCGTGGGAGACGGAGGGCGAGGCCCAGGGCGCCGATGACGATCAGGGGATGATGTTCAACCATGACGAAGGTCCTTTTCGTGGGAGACGGAGGGCGAGGCCCAGGGCGCCGATGACGATCAGGGGATGATGTTCAACCATGACGAAGGTCCTTTTCGTGGGAGACGGAGGGCGAGGCCCAGGGCGCCAGCAGAAAGCTGAACACCAGGCCCAGGCTGATGGCCAGGCCGAAGTTGGCGATGGCCGGGGTGCTGCTGAGCATCAGCAGGCCAAAGGACAGCCAGCTGCCGACGCCGGACAGCAGGCCGCCGAGCAGACTGACCGCGGCGCCGCCGATGGCCTCGTGCATGAGGATGGCGTAGTCCACGCCGATGGCGGTGATGAGCAGCAGGGCGAAGAGGCTGAACAGGGTCAGCGGCTGACCCAGCCAGCCCAGGCAGGCCAGGGCCGCCAGGGCCGCCAGCAGCGGCAGGCAGACGATGCGCAGCGCCGCGCGGCGGCCGAAGGCCCAGAGCAGCAGGAGAAAGATGGCGCCCGAGGCCAGCAGCTTGAGTTCCACCGCCAGGCGCTGGGTGTGGATGAATAGTCCGCGCAATTCGCCCAGGCGATCCACCAACTGCACGCCGGGCAGGCCCGCAGCCACTGTCTGTAGTACCTGGGCATTGCCCAGGCCTTGCAGGCTGACCAGGCCGGCCGCGCCGCGCTCGGTCGTGCGGCCCAACCAGAGCGGTCGCCAGGGTTCGCCCAGGGGGCCGGCCAGGGCCTGGTCCAGGTTCAGGTCGGGCAGCTGCTGCAGTTGCTTGAGCTCGGCCTCCAGCGCCTCCGCCGGGATACCCACGGCCAGCAGCGGTTGCAGGCGTTCGCCCCAACCGGCCAGGGCCTGGCGCAATTCGGCCTGGGCCGCGGCGGGAGCGAGCAGACCGCTGAGGGCGCGATAGCCCTGCAGCTGGCCGGCGCTGACGAGGGCGTCGAGGCGCTGGCCCAGGGCGGTCTGGCGCTCCAGCACCTGGTCGGCATCGGCGCCACGCACCAGGAAGAACTGGCTGGTGGGTTGCAGGCCGGTGAGGCGGGCGATGGCCTGGGCTTCGCGGGTCAATGTCGGGTCCTGGCCGAGCCAGAGGCGCAGGTCGTTCTGCAGGTGCAGCTGCCAGACACCGGCGCCGCAAAAGGCCAGCAGGGCCAAGAGCAGCGGCAGGCTGCCGGTGCGCGCCAGCAGGCGCAGGCGCAGCTCGAGCAGGCGTTGCATGACGCGCAGGGGCGCGGCGGGCGGTGCCAGGTCCAGGCGCTGCCACCAGGCTGGCAGCAGGCAGACGGTGGTGAGGTAGGCGCCGATCAGGCCGGCGGCGGAAAACACCGCCACCTGGGTCAGCGCCGGAAAGGGCGTGCAGGCCAGCGCCAGATAACCGAGCAGGTTGGTGGCCAGGCTGAGGGAAAGACCGGGCAGGGTCTCGCGCAGGATGGCCGTGGCGTCCCAGGGACCGCTCTTCCAGCTCTTGCTGAGATAGTGCAGCGGATAATCGGCTGCCACCCCGGTAAGGCTGGCGCCGAGGATCAGGGTGAGGGCGTTGATCTGGCCGAACAGCAGCACGCAGGCGGCGCTGCCGGCCAAGAGGGCCACGCCCACCGCCAGCAGGCTGAGCAGCACCCGCCAGCGCCGGAACAGCCCCAGCAGCAGGGCCAGGGTACCGAAGGTGGCGAGGCCGCCGATCAGTGACATCTCGCGACTGGCGGTGGCCTGGCCGGCGGCGGCGTATCTCAGGCCGCTGGCGGCCAGCAACTGACCGCCGTCGGCCACCACCTCGCGGCGGGCGGCCTCGATCAGGGCTTCCACCTGCGGCGGGGCATCGAAGTCGAAGGCATCGGCGCGGGTGCGGGCGCGGATCAGCGCCCAGCTCAGGCCGTCGCCCTGGGTCAGCAGCAGGCCGCTGCCGGCGTCGAATTGCACCTTGCTGGCCGGGGTGAGCTGGCGCTGCAGCAGCAGGCCGAGGCCGAGCCAGTCCTCTTCCAGGGGCAGGGCGCCGGCGCCAGCGAAGGGATCGAAGAGGGCCGCGGCGCGGGCTTGCAGATAGGCGTCGGGCGTCTTGATCAACTCGTCGCGCGCCTGCCCCGGTGCCAGCGCCAGGCGACTGGCCAGGAGTTGCTGGCGCAGGCCGGGCAGGTCAGGGGTGAGTTGCCACTGCACCCTTTCGAACAGTGGCTCCCGCGACCAGGCCTGGCCCAGGCGCTCGGCCAGGGCCGGCAGTCGCTCGCGCTGGGGATGGCCCACCAGCAGCAGCACCTCGCGATTGAGCGGCTCGGCCATGCGCGCCTCGGCTTGCAGGGTCAGGGCATCACCGGCGCCCTGGGGCAGCAGCGCCAGCAGATCAGCGGCCACCGGCGGACCGTGCCGCCACTGCCAGGCGCTGAGCGCCAGCAGGGCGAAGAGGAACAGCAGGAAGGGGCGCTGCAGGCGGATCACTGGAAGGCCGCGCGCTGGTCGGCGGAGAGGGCGTCGCGGGCCTGGCCGTCGAGCCTGAGCAGGCTGCGATCGCCCTGGGTCTCGCGGATCTCCACCTGCTCCACCAGCTCACCACCCTGGATGAGGATGCCGTCGAACACCTGCTTGAGCAGGGCACCGCGCGGGGTCAGGCGCAGCTGCCAGTGGCGGGCGTCACCGCTCAGGGCCAATTCGAAGTCGCGCTCCAGGCCGCTGCGATCGCCGCCGAGCACGGCGAGGAACAGCGCACTCTGGCGCGCGGCCAGGTCGCTGCCGGGCAGCGGCGTCCAGCCGGCGGGGGTCTCTTTGGCGATGGCGCCGGGGGTGATGCGATAGGTCTGGGTCAGCGGTTTTTCCAGCTGCCAGAGCAGGCCCAGGCCACGGGCCAGGGTGAAGTGGCCGCTGCTGGTGAGCGGCTGTGGCAGGGCGCGCAGATAGCGTTGCTGGACGAAGCTGCCCGCGACCGCGGCCGGACGCGCCAGCTGGGCCGCCAGGTCGTCGAGATCGAAGGCCTGGGCCAGGGGGGCGGCGAGGATGAGCAGCAGAGCGATCAGCGTGCGCATGCCAGGGCCCTCTCCACGGCGTCGATGAAGACCCTGGGCGAAGCCAGCTGCATCTCGCGGCTGGCCATGTCCACGGCCACCTGCACGGTGCTGGCGCGGGTCAGGCGCTCGCCGGTGGCGGCATCGCTGATCAGGTAGTTGAGCTTGAGGCGGTTCTCCCACTCCACCAGATCGGCCTTGACCCGCACGCGCTGCTGGAACAGCAGGGGACGGATGTAGCGGATCTGCAGGTCGATCACCGGCCAGCCATAGCCGGATTCGCGCATCTGCAGGTAGTTGTGGCCCAGGCGGTCGAGCAGGGCGCAGCGCGCCACTTCCAGGTATTTGACGTAATGGCCGTGCCAGGCGATTTCCATCATGTCGACGTCGAAGAAGGGGATCTGCATCTCCACCTCGACCTGCAGGGCACCGGTCTTACGCATAGAGCCTCCAGTGGCGGGCGCGGATCAGGGTCAGGGTTTGGCGCAATTCGGCCTCCAGGGCGCGGTCTTCGATCAGCGGCGCAAAGGTCTCGCCCAGGTCGCGGTGCATGGCGGCCAGCGGTGCGGGCGGCTCCACGCCCTGCTGGCGCCTGAGCCAGACGCCCTGCTGGGCAGCCAGCAGGGTGGCGGCGGCCACCTGTTCGGTGAGCTCCAGCACGCGCAGGGCATCGCGGGCGGCGATGGTGCCCATGCTGACCTTGTCCTGGTTGTGGCATTCGGTGGAGCGGGAAAAGACGCTGGCCGGCAGGGTGCCCTTGAGCGCCTCAGCGGTCCAGGCGCTGGCGCCGATCTGCACCGCCTTGAAGCCGTGGTTGAGCATGGCGCGTTCGGCCGGTGCGCCGGAGAGATTGCCCGGCAGGCCGTGGTTGTAGCGCGCGTCCACCAGCAGGGCGAGCTGGCGGTCGAGCAGGTCGGCGACGTTGGCCACCAGGGTCTTGAGGCTGTCCATGGCGCAGGCGATGTGGCCGCCATAGAAGTGGCCGCCGTGCAGCACCCGCTCGTCCTCGGCGTCGATCAGCGGATTGTCGTTGGCGCTGTTGAGTTCGGTCTCGATGAACTGGCGCAGCCAGGGCAGGCTGTCGGCCAGCACCCCCAGCACATGGGGCGCGCAGCGCAGCGAATACCTGTCCTGCAGGCGGTGCAGCGGCGCGGCCGGGCCTTCGGCGGCCAGGTCCGCGCGCAGCCAGGCGGCGACCTGGCCCTGGCCCGGATGGGGCTTGGCGGCGAACAGGCGCTGGTCGAAGTGCTCGGGATTGCCGGCCAGGGCCACCACGTTGAGGGCAGTGATGCGGGTCGCCAGGCGCAGCAGGTACTCGGCGCGGGCGAAGGCCAGGCAGGCCAGGCCGGTCATCACCGCGGTGCCGTTCATCAAGGCCAGGGCTTCCTTGGGCCTGAGCACCAGGGGTGTCCAGCCCAATTCGGCGTGGACGTCGGCGGCGTCCCGCACCTCGTTGCGCCAGAGCACCTGGCGCTCGCCGCAGAGGGCGGCGGCGACGTAGGACAGCGGGGTTAGATCGCCACTGGCGCCCACCGAACCCTCCTCGGGGATCAGCGGCAGGATGTCTTCGCGCAGGAAGGCGGTGAGGCGTTCGAGCAACTCGACGCGCACCCCGGAGACGCCCTGGCACAGCGACTGCAGCCGCGCCGCCAGCACCGCGCGGGTCGCCGTCGGGTCCAGGTGACGACCCAGGCCGCAGCCGTGGAAGGTATAGAGCTGGCGTGGCAACGCCGCGACCTGGGCGAGGGGCACGGCGACCACGCAGGAGTCGCCATAGCCGGTGGTGATGCCGTAGACCGAGCCCTCGCGGGCCAGCAGCGACTCGACGAAGCGCGCGCCGCGGGCGATGCCGTCGCGAAAGGCCGCGTCGTCCTGCAGGTCGGCCCGGGCCCGGCCCTCGGCCAGGGCGACCAGCTCTTCGAGGGCGAGGGCCTGGCTACCAAAGCGAACACTAGCGTTCATCGCGACTCCAGAAGGGATAGAAGTTGAACCACTGCCGCGGCGCCTTGAGGCAATGGGCGGCGAGGCGCTCGGCATAGGCCTGGGCCAGGCCCTGGATGCCGGCGGCGCGCTCCTGGCGGCGCCAGCTTGGCGCCGGGGCGAAGTCTTCCAGGTAGAGGTGGTAGCCGTCGGCTTCGCGCAGGCAGAACAGCAGGTTGGTCGGGCAGCGCAGCAGGTGGGCCAGCAGCCAAGGCCCCTGGGGGAAGGGTGCCGGGGCGCCGAGAAAATCCACCGCCACGGTGCGCCCGCCATGCAGCGGCACCCGGTCGCCGGCGATGGCCAGCCACTCGCCGCGCTCCAGGCGCTCGCTCAGCTGCAGCATCACCGCCGGGTCCAGCTCGCTGACCTGGATCAGCCGCAGGTCGCTGGCGCCGGCTTCTTCCAGCAGGCGATTGAAGGCCTCGGCGTGGCGGGTGTGCACCAGCACGTTGAGGCGTACCCGCCGCCCCAGCTGGGCCAGGGCGCGACAGACTTCGAGGTTGCCCAGGTGGGCGGTGACCAGGATCTCGCCGCGCGGCCCGTGCATGCGGCTGTGCACCTGGTCCGGGTCGTGCAACTGCACCTGATCCAGGCCGAGACGGCCGTTCCAGGCATCGAGCTTGTCCAGCAGGGCTTCGGCGAAGGCCATGAACTGGGCATAGCCGCTGCGCCAGCTGGGCTGCAGCTCGGGACGACCGCTCCAGTCGGCCAGGCGCTGCTGGTACTCGCGGATGCCACGGCGGGCGCGGGCGCCGAACAGAAAGAAGTACAGCACGATCAACCGCAGCAGCGGGGCGATGGCGCGGCGGCCCAGATGCCGCGCCAGCCAGGCGGTGAGGCGCATCAGCACGGGGCTGCCGCGCTCGCGCTGCTGCGCCCAGTGGCCGCTCATCCGCGCACCCGGCGCCAGAGCAGGCGCGGCGCGCGCAGCAGCATGCCGAAGAACAGCCGGGTGTGCATGCGCGAGATCAGTACGTTGTCCTGCCAGAGGCGAAAGTGCGAGCGGCCATCCAGCGGATAGTGCACCCGGGTCGGACGCCAGCGCATGGGCTGCTCGCGCCAGGCCAGACGCACCAGGATCTCCGGGTCGAAATCCATGCGCTTGCCCAGGCCGCCGGCGCGGATCACCGCCAGGGTCGGTGCCAGCGGATAGACGCGAAAGCCGCACATGCTGTCGCGGATCTCCAGCGACAGGCTGTTGATCCAGACCCAGACATGGGTGAGGTAGCGGGCATAGAGCCGGCCCTTGGGCACCGAGTCGTCGAATTGCGGAAAGCCGCAGATCAGCGCGTCTGGATAAGCCTGGGCCTCGGCGAGAAAGGCGGCCACGTCGGCCAGGTCGTGCTGGCCGTCGGCGTCCACCTGCAGGGCATGGCTGAAGCCCAGGCGCTGCGCCTCGGCGAGGCCGGCCATCACCGCGCCGCCCTTGCCCTGGTTGACCGGCAGGCGCAGCAGGTGGATGTCGGGTTGCGTGGCCAGCTCGTCCATCACCTGGGCGCAGGCGGGGCTGGAGGCGTCGTCCACCAGCACGCAGGGCAGGGCGCGCTGGCGCAGCGCCTGGACCACCAACGGCAGGGCGTGCTCGTGGTCGAACACCGGGATCACCGCGCAGGCACGAAAGCTCAAGACCGCGCCTCCTTGAGCAGGATGCGCCCGGAGGAGCAGGCCGCCGTGCCCTGGCGAAAGGCGAAGTGCAACTTGCTGCGGCTGGCGTCGAAGTGGAAGGTCAGGGTCACCCGATCGCCGGGGCGCAGCAGCTGCTGGAATTTCAGCACCTCCATCCCGGCGAACTCCGTCGGCAGGGCCAGGTGCTGGCGCGCCAGGCGCTGGGCCCAGCCCACCTGGACCACTCCGGGCACCACCGGCGCCGTGGGGAAGTGGCCGGAAAAGAACGCCAGGTCCGGCGCGACGTCCAGCTCCAGCCGCCAGCCATCTGCGGTCTGCTCGACACTGAGGGGCTCGATCTCCACCGGCCGGGGCTGGGCCAGCAGGCGCTCCACCTCGGCCTGGGCCAGTTTGCCCTGGGCGCTGTAGGGCAGCGCCAGCAGCAGGCGCCAGCGGCGCGGCAGGGCGATGGCCTCGCAATGGCCGACCAGGTGTTCGCGCAGCTCGGCCACCAGGGCGCGGCGACCGCCGTTGCGCAGCTGGTGCAGGCCGCGCTCGCTCAGGGCGACCAGGGCGCCGAGCAGGGCGCGGCCCTGCTGCACCACGCCCAGGCGGACATCGGCGATGGCGGGATGGCCGAGCAGCCGCGCTTCGAGGGCTGGCAGGGCGATGCGTTTTTCTTCCAGCTTGACGATGCGATCCAGGCGGCCGAGCAACTCGAAGTGGCCGTCGCCCAGCAGGCGCACGTCGTCCATGGTCTGCTCGCGCACGCCCTGGGGCAGGTAGGGCGAGGTCAGCCAGAGGGCGCCCTCGGCATCCTGGCCCAGCTCGATGTCGGCAAAGGCCTGCCAGGGTTGCGGGCCTCTCCGCCAGGCGATGCCGCCGGTCTCGGAGCTGCCATAGACCTCGGTGGGATAACGACCGAAGCGTTGCTGACAGGCCTTGGCGGCCGCGCCTGGCAGCACGCCGCCAGAAGAGAATACCTGCACCACCTGGCCGAGGACGGCATCGTCGAGATTCTCGCCCAGGCGCTTGAGCAATGCCGGACTGCTGATCCACACCGCGCGCCGGCCCTGGCGCGACAGGGCGGCGGTCTCGCGCTGCAATTCCTCGGTGAAGGGCAGCGCCTGGCGGGCGAAGGGCCGCCCGGCGCAGAGCGGCCAGAGCACGCGAAACAGCAGGCCATAGATGTGCTGGGTGGAGACGCTGCCAAGGACGGTCGCCGCGCCAAGGGACGCGCCCCAGAGGCGCTCCAGGGCGGCGACCTCGTTGGCCAGCTGGAACAGCTGCTTGGCGATGAGTTTGGGTTCACCGCTGGAGCCCGAGGTGCTCAGGGTCAGCAGCGGCGCCTGCAGATCGAGCCGGGCGGGCGTCAGGGGTTCGGCCGCGGTCCAGCCGTCGAGGTCGTCGAGCCAGGCATCGAGCGTCGGCGCCAGGCGCGCGCGGGTGGCGGGCTGGGCATCCGCCGGCAGGATCACCTCGATCCCGGCGCGCCAGGCGCCGAGCAGGGCGCAGGCCAGGTCTTCGGCATCGTCCAGGTGCAAGGCCAGGCGCCTGAGACCGGCGTTGTGGAAGGCGGCCGCCAGCTGCAGGGCGCGCTGCCTGAGCACCAGGTCCAGCGGACTCGCGGGCGCGAGCAATTCGGCCAGGGGGGTAAAGGTCATGGCAGCCTCCGCACGCGCTGGCGGACCAGCCATTCGCCGGCGAACAGCAGGCCCATCAGGCCATAGGCGATGACGCCGGTATAGAGCGTCCACCAGGCCAGCGGCGCCCACAGCGCCAGGCCGGCGGCGGTCAGCGCATTGCCCAGAAAGAACAGGCACCAGACCTGGGTCACCCGGCGGGTATAGCGCACCGCGCGCGGCGGCAACTCGGGTTCGCGCAGCCGCGCCAGGCGCTCGATCAGCGGCTGGCCGCGCAGCAGGCTCAGGCCGAACACCGCCAGCAGGAAGAGGCTGAGCAGCACCGGATACCAGCGCAGCAAGACGGCGGCGTCGCTCAGGGCCAGCAGCAGGCAGAAGCCCAGGGCGACCAGGGCGGTGCCGCGCTGCAGGCCGTTGAGACCGGGTTGCAGCAGGCGCAGGCCCCAGAGGGCGCCGAGGCCGGCGGCGAAGAGGCGCGGCGAGAGGTGCTGCAGGCCGAAGTAGACGGCGAAGGGATAGGCCAGGCCGAGCAGGAGCAGCAGGGCACTGGCGACCAGGCCCAGGGGAGAGCGGGAAGGCAGGGCACTCATAAGCGGCGGATCAGGCGTCCGCCTGGCTGATGCGATGGACGGCCTCGACCACGTCGCCCACGGTGCGCACCTGGCGGAATTGCTCGGCGGCGATCTTGTGGCCGGTCTGGCGGCGCAGGTGGTCGATCAGGTCGACGGCGTCGATGCTGTCGATCTCCAGGTCCTCGTAGAGGTTGGCCTCCAGGGTCACCCGCTCGGGCTCCAGTTCGAAGAGTTCGACCAGGGCGCTGCGCAGGGTCTCGAAGATGGCTTCACGGCTTTGCATGGCGATCTCCTCAGGCGGCGCGCTGGGCGGCGACAAAGGCCGCAAGGGCGTTGACGCTGGCGAAATGGGTGCGGGTGTCCTTGGCTTCGGCGTCGATGCGGATGCCGTAGCGCTTCTGGATCGCCAGGCCCAGCTCCAGGGCGTCCACCGAATCCAGACCCAGGCCGTCGCCGAACAGGATCTGGTCGTCGCCGATGTCGTCGACGGTGACGTCCTCGAGGCCGAGCGCCTCGATGATCAGGCCTTTGAGCTCGAGATTGAGATCAGTCATGGTTGCCGGTTTCCTTCAGGTAGAGCTGGTGCAGCTGGTCGTTGAGTTCACGCGACGCCAGCGGCAATGGCCGCCCGGCGAAGGTGGAGGGATCGATGTCGGCGCCGACGTCCAGCTGGAAGTCGAAGCGCCGCGCGGGAATGCGATACCAGGGCGTGGCCTTGGTCAGGGTGCTGGGCACCACGCGGATGATCACCGGGGTGATGCAGCGGGCGCCGCGCAGGGCGATGGCGGCGGCGCCGCGGTGGAAGCGCGGCGGCTCGCCCGGGGTGGTGCGGGTGCCCTCGGGAAAGATGATCAGCGTCTGGCCGTCGCGCAGGGCGTCGGCGGCTTCGTCGAGCATCTCGGCGCTGCCGTTGTTGCTGATGTAGCCGGCGGCCTGGATCTGCCGCTTGAGATAGGGGTTCTGCCAGAGGCCCTGCTTGACCACGCAGTTGGCGTCCGGCACCAGGCCGATGAGCACCACCACATCGATCAGCGAGGGATGGTTGGCGATGATCAGCTGGCCCGGACGCCCCAGGCGCTCGCGGCCCTGGATGCGCAGATTCATCACCCGGGTCAGCACCATGAAGGCGACGAAGAAGCGGAACAGCCGGGCATTGGCCCGCCGCGCGCGCTGGCGGCGGCGCAGGGGATCGCCCGGCAGCACCAGCAGTAGCGGCAGGATCAGCAGGCGAAAGACCAGGGCGCCGCAGCCGAACACCACGAAGTTGAGCCCCGTGGCCAGCAGGCGGTAGCCGTAGTCCAGGCGGCCGCTCATCCGCGGGCCTCCGCCTGCCAGTGCCAGGCGCGCCCGGCATAGGCGAGGTGCAGGGCGCCCGGCGCTTCCAGCAGGCGCAGCAACTCCAGGGCATGGGGCCAGGCGCTGGGCGCGGCCTCCGCCGGAGCCGGCACGCCGCTCAGGCCATGGCTGCCGCCCGGGGTCAGCAGCAGGCCCACGGCATAGGGAAAGGGGACGTCGTCGATCTGGGGGGCATAGAGGGTCGGCGGGGCCTCCTCGGCGATCACCACCAGCACGCCACTGGCGCCTTCGGCGAGCAGGGTGCAGGCCTCCAGTACGGCGTGTTCGAGGCCGTCGCGACCGGTGGCCAGGGCGTTCATCTCGCTGTGGTCGCCGCGCAGGATCGACCACTGGCCGATGATGGCGTTGTGCACCGAGAGGCTGAACTGAGTCGGCGAGAGCGGCTCGCCGCGGGCCAGCTCCTGGAGAATGGCCAGGGTGCGCGGGGTCTCGCCATGGCGCGAGGCGAAGATCAGCGGCAGCGGCTCGCCATGGGCGTCGGCCAGCGGCCAGGCGACCTGGAAGGTCATGCGCGCCAGCCTGCTCAGGCGGCGCCGCTGCATGGCCGGCAGGAAGCTGGCATCGGGCTGGCTGCCGTCGTCCGCCGGACGCCAGGGCGCGGCGCACCACTGCCGCCAGGCGTCCTGGTCGCCAAGACCAGGTGCCCAGGCGCGCCAATCGCTAATCTGGAAGTGCATGTTCACAGCCGAATCTACCCCGGAGCCTTACGTGCTTGCCGTTTCATCTATCCCTGATGAGCAGGGTATTGCAGCGTTCGGCGCGCATTATCCAAGCGGCTCCCACCCTAGGCAAACATTTGTCTGAACTTTGCGAAGGGGTGACAGTCGCGCCGCCAAGCCAGAGACAGGCTAGCGTGGCGGGAGGTAGAGAGCCCCTTTTCAGGGAATGAAACGCCGCTCCGTGCGACGAGCGGCAGCGCCAACCCCGATTCGCGGGACAGGAATGAAGGTAAAGGCGAAGCTGTCGCTGAAGGTTATCGCGATCAGGGCCTTCCCGGCGGCTCCAGGGGAATTTCCTCCTGCCTGGAGCCGCCGCGGCCCGCGATCAGGCCGCCGGCAGCGGCTGCAATCGCGACAGCCGAATCGCCACGGCCAGGGCCGCCAGCAGCAGGGCGCCGATGAACAGGCCGACCCCGGTCCAGCCACCCAGGTGCCAGCAGAAGCCGCCCAGGGTCCCGGCCACGCTGGAACCGGCGTAGTAGCTGAACAGATAGAGCGACGACGCCTGGCCTCGCGCCTGGCGCGCCCGGCGGCCCACCCAGCTGCTGGCCACCGAGTGGGCGCCGAAGAAGCCGAAGGTGAACAGCAGCATCCCCGGCAGTACCAGCCACAGCGGGGTGAACAGGGTCAGCAGCAGGCCGCCGAGCTTGAGCACGATGGCCGCGGCGAACACCTGTCGCCGACCGAAGCGATCGGCCAGGCTGCCGAACTTGGCCGAGCTGTAGATACCGGCGAGATAGACCAGCGAGAGGACGCCGATCCAGGCCTGGCTGAGATGATAGGGCTCGGCCAGCAGGCGATAGGCGATGTAGTTGAACAGGGTGACGAAGGCGCCCATCAGCAGGAAGGCCTCCAGGAACAGCCAGGGCAGGCCGGCGTCGCGAAAGTGCAGGGCATAGCCGGCGAGCAGGCTGCGCGGTCGCAGCGGCCGTGGCTGGAAGCGTTTCGACGCTGGCAGGCTGCGCTTGAACAGCAGCGCCGCCACCAGCGCCAGCACCCCCAGGGCGCCGAGGGCGATGCGCCAGGAGACGAAGTCCACCAGCACCCCGCTGATCACCCGGCCGGACATCCCGCCCAGGGCATTGCCACTGATATAGAGGCCCATGGCATAGCCCAGGTGCTCGGGGTGCACCTCCTCGGCCAGGTAGGTCATGGCCACCGCCGCCACCCCGGCCAGCGACAGCCCGACCAGCGCACGGGTCACCAGGATGCCGTCCCAGGTGGGCATCAGGGCGCTGAGCAGGGTGAAGGCGCCCGCAGCGAACAGCGCATAGACCATCACCGACTTGCGCCCGATGGCATCGGAGATCGGCCCGGTCACCAGCAGGCCGCAGGCCATCAACCCGGTGGCCAGGGACAGCGACAGACTGCTGGCCGCGGCGGTGAGGCCGAAGGCCTGGGAAAAGATCGGCATCAGCGGCTGCACGCAATAGAGCAGGGCGAAGGTGGCGAAGCCGCCGCAGAACAGCGCCAGGGCGGTGCGCAGGAACTGCGGCGTGCCCTTCTCGATGAAGACGTCCGGTTCGTGGTGGGCTTCGTTGGCGGCGGGCAGGGTGGCCAAGGTGGGGGTGGATGGCGTGGCGGACGACCGGGACGTGTTCACGGGTACCTCAGGACAGGTCTGATCTCACCACCCTAGGCTGGTGGCTGCCATATATCCAATATATTGTCCGTCTCGATTGATAGGTTCTACGACTCAATGGAAGACGTATGGAATTGCGCCACCTGAGGTACTTCGTGGCGGTGGCTGAAGAGCTGCACTTCGGCCGCGCCGCCGAGCGCCTGAACATCTCCCAGCCACCGCTCAGCCAGCAGATCCAGGCCCTGGAAAGCGAACTGGGCACCCGCCTGCTGGAACGCACCAATCGACGCGTCGCCCTGACCGAGGCCGGCCGGCTGTTTCTCGACGAGGCCCGGCAGATCCTCCTGGCCAGCGAGCGCGCCGCCGAACGGGTCCGTCGCGCCGGCCGCGGCGAGACCGGGCAATTGCAGGTGGGCTTCAGCGCCTCCTCGCCCTTCGTCGCCACCATCCCCAAGACGCTGTTCGCCTACCGCCGCGCCTATCCCGAGGTGCGCCTGCAACTGCAGGAGATGAGCAGTCGCGAACAGATCGACGCCATGCTCGCCGGCAACCTGCAGATCGGCCTGATCCGCCCCATCGAGTTGCCCGACGCCCTGGTGGCGGTCGAACTCTTCCGCGAACCCCTGGTGGTCGCCCTGCGCCACGACCATCCCCTGGCGCAGCAGGGCAGCGGCCCGCTGTCCCTGGCTGCGCTCGCCGACGAGCCCTTCGTCTACTTCCCGCGCAGCTTCGGCACCGGCCTCTACCAACAGCTCCACAGCCTCGCCGCCCGCGCCGGCTTCACCCCGCGCATCGTCCAGGAGGCCAGCGAAGTCCTCATCATCCTCGGCCTGGTCGCCGCCGGCCTCGGCGTCACCGTGCTGCCCGCCACCTACCAGCGCACCCAGATGGAGGGGCTGGTGTATCGCGAGCTGGACGACCCGGAGGCGACCTCGGCGGTGTGGTTGCTCAGGCGCCGGGACGAGGTGTCGCCGCAGGCGGAGGCGTTTGTGGGGTTGTTGATGAGCGCAGCGCAGTAGTGGCCTTGCCCGACCAGGCGCTTTGCTCGCCCTAGTCCGGTGTCGAGTCGGCCGGCTTCTTGCGGCGCAGGCGATTGGCGGCACGGGCGTCTTCGCTCGAGGCGAAGAAGTCGAGCTTGACCAGCCGCGACACGATGGCGCCCTCGCTGCGCTGGACCTGTGCGGCGATACGGGCGACATCCAGTTGGGCCTCGTACCAGAGTTGCGCGAGCTGGGTGTCGTCTTCGGCTGTCCACCGGGCGCCCGCCTGGGCGGGTTTGTTGACCGTATCGGCGACCGCATCGGGAGAGGCAGCAGGGATCGGCGGCAGCGGTTGCCAGCCGTCGGCAGCCTGAGAAGCCCACAACCACAGCGAACCGTCGTCGCAAAGAGCGCAAAGCCGGTTGGACGCCGATTCCGCATCGGCAGGCAGTACCTGAATCTGGACGATCTTGCGCACGGCTGGGCCTCCGGTTGCTGGTCAGGAGGGAAGGATAGAGCAGGAAGATTGCAGCGGTTCCTGGTGCCTTGTCCAAATCCAGACGCTTGGGTTTGCCCTCACCCCGGCCCTCTCCCTGAGGGAGAGGGGGTGTTTGGGGCGAGTACGGTGCAGGTGGGGCGTAGGTTGAGCGCAGCGCAGCCCAACAGGGCCCAGTCCGCTCAGTAGTAGCTGCGCATCACCGCGATCCCTGTCTCCAGCACGTCCCGCCATTCCTGGCGCAGCGCTGCAGAGAAGTCGGCATCGTGCTCGGCCAGGGTGGCAAGCAGGCAGTCGACCCAGAGGCCGTAGAGTTCGGCGTCGATGTCCAGCCGTGCGCGGCAATGGCTTTCGCCGAGCTGGCGCAGCCGGGTGGCGGGCATGCCGCGGGCGACCAGCACCAGATTCATGATGCCGTGGCGCAGCAGCAGCTTTTGCGCGGCCATGTCGGTGTGGGCGAATTTCTCCTGCACCCGGGGCGAACTGGCCAGGAAGCGCTGGTAGAAGTCATCGAAGAAGGCGGGGCTGGCGCAGCAGCGTCCGTAGCTCAGCATCACGTTCTGGGCCGGCAGCATGCGGATTCCTGGTTGGGCACGAAACGGCGCAGCCTGCCCGAGCAATGCCGAGGTCCTCTTGATTCCCATCAAGAGGAGGACGCTTCGCGCCCCTCTGAAACATTTTGAACCATTTCACAAGGCGGCTTCTCTACCTTAAGCGCAGCGGTCGCCGAGAAACCCCTACTCCAGAGGGCCTGGCCCGTCAGTGCGCACCTATCGTCCCCCTGGAGAACCCCATGAGTCAGACCCCTCTGCTAATCGGCTTCATCATCATGTCGCTCGCCTCCCTGGCCATCTATGCCAAAGGCGCCCACCGCGGTCCGCTGCGTGGCCACACCCTGGTCCATGCCGCCGTGCCCTTCATCGCCGCCACGGCCTATCTGGCCATGTACCTGGGGGTCGGCAACCTGATCAAGCCGGACGGCAGCATCACCTATGTCGCCCGCTACCTGGACTGGACCTTCACCACGCCGCTGCTGCTAGCCGGGGTGGTGAGCTCGGCCTACCTGGGTGCCCGCGAGCAGGAAGGCCAGGCCGGTTTCGTGGCCTCCATCGTGACTCTCGACGTGGTGATGATCGTGACCGGTCTGGTCGCCTCTCTGGCGCCCTACGGCACCATCAAGTGGGTGTTCTTCGCCTGGTCCTGCGCGGCCTTCGTCGGGGTGCTCTATCTGCTGTGGAAGCCGCTGGCGACCCTGGCCGGGCAGCATGCCTCCATTGGCGCGGCCTACCGCAAGAACGTCGGCTTTCTCAGTGTGCTCTGGCTGATCTATCCGGTGGTCTTCGCCGTGGGACCCGAGGGCGTCTGGGCGGTGAGTGACGCGGCCACGGTCTGGGTCTTCCTGATTCTCGATGTGCTGGCCAAGGTGGTCTACGCCTTCACCTCGGAGCGCAATCTCAAGACGGCCCTGGCGCGGTCTGGCGTCTGAGCATGACGGCCATCGGGCGCGGCGGATGGCTGTTGCTGCCGGCCGCCGGGCTCGCCAGCCTGGCGGGTGGGGCAGGGCAGCTGGCCTTCGCGCTGCTGGTGGGCCTGGGGCTGGGGCTCCTGCATGGCGCAAGCGATCTACGCCTGGTCGCTCCCGCACGGCGCCTCGCCTTTCTTGGCAGCTACCTGGCGACGGCTCTGGCCTGCCTGCTCTGCTGGCAACTGGCGGGGACACTGGCGCTGCCGCTGTTCCTGCTGTTGTCGATCTGGCATTTCGCCCATGAAGACGAACTCCTCGCCGATCGGCTGAGTGCGCTGGCGCTGGGACTGTTCATCGTGGGTGGTCCGGCGGTGCTGCACGAGACGGCCGTGGCCCGGCTACTGGCGCTGGCAATGGGGTCGGATGCCGCTCCGGCGTTGGCCGAGTGGCTGGCCAGGCTGCTGGTCCTGGCTGGGACGCTGGCATTGCCGGTGCTGCTGCTGGCCGCCTGGCAGCGCCGCTGTCCCTGGCTGGCGGCCACGCTGCTGGCCGTGGTGCTGGCGCCGCCTCTGGTCGGTTTCGCCCTAGGCTTCTACCTGCTGCACGCCGCACCCCAGACCGGGGTACGCCAGCGGCTGCTGGGGGCGCCTACCTTCACGGCCTATCTGCAGCTGACCTGGCCGATCCTGCTGGGCGCGGCCGTCTTCACCCTGGCCGGTGGCCTGCTCTTCGTGCTGCAGGAGCGCACCGGCATCCGGGCGCTGTTCGCCGTGCTGGCGGCCTTCGCCGTACCTCACATGCTGGTGCTGCCACGCTTTCTCGCCCCGGGTGCCGAGGCCGCACCGCGCTCAGGGCCGCAGATGGTTGAGCGGTAGCTCGGTGCTGGCCAGGATCTGGTTGAGCACGAAACTCGAACGCACGCTGGAGACCCCCTCGATGCGCGTCAGGGTGCCCAGCAGCAGCTGCTGATAGTGCTCCATGTCGGGCACCACCACCTTGAGCTGATAATCCGCATCCATGCCGGTGACCAGGCAGCACTCCAGCACCTCGGGACACTGGGCGATGATCCCCTGGAAGTTCTCGAAGCGCTCGGGGGTGTGCCTGTCCATGCCGATCAGCACGAAGGCGGTCAGCGACAGCCCGAGTTTCTTGCGATCCAGCAGGGCGACCTGGCGGGTGATGTAGCCACTGTCTTCCAGCTGCTTGACCCGTCGCGAGCAGGGCGAGGGCGACAGGCCGATGCGTTCGGCCAGTTCCTGGTTGGAGAGGCGCGCGTCGCGCTGCAGTTCTGCCAAGATTTTCAGATCGAAGCGATCGAGTTTGTCCATTTTGCATGCCTTGCGCTAGCCGATTGCGCCCAATGCTAGGTTTATGGCCAGGGATTGCGCAAGAGGTGGGAAAGAAGCTGCACAACGCAACCCGCTGCTGGCAGCAGGGGCGTAAGCTGAACTCAACTTCGATAGCCCGGTAGAGCTGTCCAACGAAGGCGCCCCAGGAGGGCCTTTCGCATCGCCAACGACGGTATCCCGTCCGCCGCGCCCGGGCCCGCCCAGGTCACCATTCCTGGTCGATCGCAGCCACCGTCACGAGCGGTGCGAGAGGACAACGAATTCAAGGGGAGGCCGCAAGGTCTCCCCTTTTCTTTTGGGCGGAAGTTTTGGCGTTGGGCTCACCCTCACCCCGGCCCTCTCCCAGAGGGAGAGGGGGCGTTTGGGGGCGTTTGGGAGAGGTTAGGTGGGAAGAGCATCGCGGCCATGGGCCGCTCCTACAGATACGGATACCCCTGTATGAGCGGCCGCCTCGGCGGACCGCCATGGCGGCGAGCAGACCTTCAGGCTTACGCCTGCCCGGGCGGCTGCTTGTCCACGGTCAGGGGTGCGTCGCTGGCCAGGTATTCCTTGGCTTCCTCTTCGCTGGCCACCGAGGGCGGCGAGCCGCGCAGGGGTTTGCCGGCGGTTTCGCGCACGGTGAGCATGGTCAGGATGCCGATCACGGCCGCCGCCATCAGGTAGTAGGCCGGCACCAGGGGGTCGCCGGTTTTTTCCACCAGCCAGGCAGTGACCAGCGGGGTGGTACCCCCGAACAGCGACACCGAGATGTTGAAGGCGATGGACAGGGCGCTGTAGCGGATCGGGGTGTAGAACAGCGCCGGCAGGGTGGACGGCATGGTGCTGGTAAAGCAGGCCAGGGCCACGCCCAAAAGCATCAGGCCGAGGAAGATCAGCCAGTCGTGGCCGCTGCCGATCAGTTTGAGGCAGGGAATCGCCAGGACCAGGATCGCCAGACAGGCGCCGATGATCATCGGCTTGCGGCCCAGGCGGTCGCTGAAGAAGCCGCCGAGGATGTTGAGCGGCATCATCACCACCATGACGATGAGGATCAGCAGCAGCCCCTTGGTCTCGGCGTAGCCCATGGTCACGGCCAGGTAGCTGGGCATGTAGGTCAGCAGCATGTAGTCGGTGACGTTGAACACCAGTACCAGGCCGATGCACTTGAGCAGGGCGACGCGATGCAGGGTGAACAGCTCGCGCAGGCTGTGCGCCGGACCGTCCGCGGCCTTGCCTTCGTTGGCTTCGGTATGGGCCTTGAACGCCGGGGTCTCTTCCAGCTTGAGGCGCATATAGAGGCCGAGCAGGCCGAGCGGACCGGCGATGAAGAAGGGTACGCGCCAACCCCAGTCGAGCAGCTGTTCCTGGGTCAGGGCCGCGGTGAGCGCCGTCACGGTTCCCGCGCCGGCTATATAGCCGGCCAAGGTGCCGAATTCCAGCCAGCTGCCCATGCGCCCGCGGGTCTTGTCGGTGGCGTATTCGGCGATGAAGGTCGCTGCGCCGCCGTATTCTCCCCCGGTGGAGAAGCCCTGCACCACGCGCGCCAGCAACAGCAGGGCCGGTGCCCAGATGCCGATGCTCTCGTAGCTGGGAATCAGGCCGATGCTGAAGGTGCCCAGGGCCATCATGATCATGGTCAGGGCCAGCACCTTCTGGCGACCGTACTTGTCGCCCAGGGGGCCAAAGACCATGCCGCCGATCGGGCGGACCAGGAAGGCCACGGTAAAGGTGGCGAAGGTGGCGATCAGCTGGGCGGCGGCATCGCCATCGGGAAAGAAGACCTTGCCCAGGGTCACGGCCAGGTAGCCGTAGACGCCGAAGTCGAACCATTCCATGGCGTTGCCGAGGGCGGCGGCGCCGACGGCGCGCTTGACCAGAGAATTATCGACGATGGTGAGGTCGTCCGGTTTTACCTCATGGCGGCGCTTGAACCAGCCAACGTGATGATGGTGTTTCGACATGTGTTTTCCTCCTTGCGTGGGGCCATAGACCCGAGCGGACCGCTAGAAGTGCGATGACAGAGGGGCAGAAACTTCCCCGCCGCCTTCAGGGAGCGACCCGGGAATGCCTGCACGGCCCTGGGAGATTCCAGGCCCGGGCGTCCGCTCCGAGCTTGCGGCCTCCGGCTTTCCCGGCTCGTCCTCGGCAGTCTGTGGCGGCCAGTCGATGGCAGAGGGGCGCGCGGCTAACGGCCAGGCTGGGGCAGGGTCCAAGCCTTGGGGTACTCTGGATCATCCCCTCGTGGAGCCGTGCGATGAAATCGCCTGCCGTGCTGTGTGCGCTCGTCCTTTTCGGCGTTTCCCTGTGGAACGCCGCGCCCGCCTGGGCCGACAACAACTATCGCCTCGGCGGCGGCTACGTGACCCCGCCAGCCGGGGCCCAGCCGCCGATCGCCCCCGCCGGCAACGCCGGGCGCTGGCAGGGCGGTGGCCAGGGTGACTGGAATGGGGGGCCGCCCGGGCGTGGCGACGGTCCTGGGCGCGGCAATGGTCCGGCGCTGGAGCGCTGGGAGCGCAACGACCCCCCGCCACCGCGGCCGGGCTATCAGCCGGCCTGGCAGGATCGCCCCGTTCCCTTGCCGCGCCCAGGCTATATGATGCCGGCGCCTGATCAACCGGGGCGGAACTACCCGCCGCCACCGCGTCCGGAGCGGGATCCCCAGTGGGCCGGTCCGCGTCCGGGCTGGGGCGCCAATCCCCAGTGGCGACCGGGCTTCGAGGTGCCGGGCGTGCCGGCCGGCTTCACCCGCGTCTGGTACCGCGACAGCCAGTACTACTATGCCGACGGCTACTGGTATCGACCCCAGGGGCCGCGTTATGTGGTGACCCTGCCACCGACCGGGGTGCGGGTCAGCGTGCTACCGGCCTTCGCCGAGACCCTGTGGATGGGCGGCACTACCTATTACTTCGCCGCGGGCAGCTATTACCGCACCGATCCGGGCGGCGGCTTCGTCACCGTCGCCGATCCCACCGTGGCGGCCGTGCCGGCCACGACGGCAGCGCCTGCCGGAACGGACTACGACGCCTATGACGTCACCGCCTATCCTATGCAGGGGCAGTCGCCGCAGCGCTACGCCACGGATCGCTACGACTGCCGGCGCTACGCCGCCGGGGAGTCGGGCTTCGATCCCGAACGACCCGGCGCGGTCGGCGATCCCTACCTCACCCCGCGCTTTCGCCAGGCGCTGGCGGCCTGCCTGGCGGGGCGTGGCTATCGCGTGGAGTAGCTATCGGGTGGAGTAGCTGGCGCGTGGAGTAGCCATCAGTCGTTGGTCAGCTGCACCAGGGTGAACAGCCCGAAGGGCGGCACGCTGCTGCGACGGGCGCGGCGCAGGTCTTCGCGGGAGAGGATGGAGTCCATGGCGAAGTCCGGATGCCAGCCGAGCTTGCGCGAGGCCGGTGCCAAGGCCTTTTCCGCCAGCAGCCGCAGGCCGCTCTCGGCCTGGAAGTGATTGACCAGCAAGAGGTGACCTCCCGGCTTCACCACCCGGCGCATCTCCTGCATCAGCTTGCGCGGATTGGGCACCACGGAGGCCACGAACATGGCCACGGCGATATCGAAGGAGCCGGTGGGCAGGCCGGTTTCCTCGGCATTGGCTTCGAGCAGGGCATCCACCGTGGTGATGTCGTCGCGAATGACCCGCTCCCGGGCCTTGGCCAGCATGTCGGGCGAGAGATCGATCCCGGTGACGCGCTTGTCGGCGCCATAGTGGGGCAGGGCCAGCCCCGTCCCGACGCCCACTTCCAGCACCCGGGTACCCGCCAGGGCGTTGACCGCCGCCACCGCACGCTTGCGACCGGGGGCGGAAACGCCGCCGAACACCCGATCATAGACATTGGCCCAGCGCCGGTAGGCGGAAATGATGGCGGCATTGTCCAGCGCGGAGTGCGGTGCGGAAGTGTCGGCGGTATTCAGCGAATAATCGATTTTCTTCGAGTCGTGCATAGCGGCCTTGTCATTGTCGGTAGATGAAAGCAGAGGCGTTACGGCGCCAACTCGGCGCGGGGTCCGAGGGTGAAGAGTTGCGGCCCGTCGATGGAAGCAGGCGCTTCGCTATTTCGTCGTGCGGATTGGAAGTGGCTCTTTCGCTTTTGTATCCAGGGGCTGCAAGCCAGGCGTGACGGCTGCTCCAGGTAGGATCTTTACTGTTTTAGAACAATCGCACGGTGTTTGGCTAGTTGTGTCGGGCGTTATCTGGCTTGAATGAGAAGTTGGTAGTTCTAATTGTTTTTGATTGTTCGTTCTTTCAATTTAAATGGCAGTTTATTGTTTGTTCGTTCAATTAATGGATTTGCCCAGATGCCCAGCGATACTCTTCTTGGCACCGCTTCGGACAGGAGCTGACGAGCAGAACGCCGGAAGCGGCGGGAGGCAGACAGGGGAGGATGGAAAGGCGATGGTCAGCAGCCCCTAGGCCATCGCCTTTCAGAGTCTGACCTTTGCCAGGGCGTCAGCCGATCAAAACCCGCATTTCAGAGCATGCGGGCTGGCAACAGATGATTAGGTAGCATATCGATAGCTGACTTTACTTACATTTTGCAAAGTAATCTGCCGTGCTGCAGGCTTCCGTTTCGCTCGTGCCGGTCCCCTCCAGTCATCCCTCCAGGATGGCCGAATATCCCGCTATTACTGATTTTCAGTCCGCCTGGGCGCAGCATCATCCCCACATCGTTACCCACGAGGCAGACCTGGCATGCAGAAGGCTGCAGGCTTCACTCTTACCGAATTGCTCATAGTCATGGCGCTGGTGGCGATCCTGGTGTCCATCGCAACACCTGGATTTGGCGCCCTGACAAGAGCCAATCGCGTCCTCGTCGCCACGAATGAGCTGACTAATCTGCTCATCTATGCCCGGAGCGAAGCCCTGACCCGAGGTCTCAACGTCAGTGTCGAGGCACCCGGTATCAATAACTGGTCCGGGGCGCTCAAGGTCACCACTGCCAGCAGTACCGTGACCGGGGGCGTGGAAACCCTGAGGACCTTCGAGGGCGCCGGCCTGGCGCCCAGCGGCCTCAACAGCACCGGGACCGCCACGCGCCTGACCTTCAGGCCCAACGGTACCCTGGCGAGTGCCTTCACCATCCGGCTCTGCGCCACCAACGACAGGAGCACCCCGGGCAAGGTCCTTACCGTCACCCAGGGTGGCCATACCGAAGTGGCCGACTTCACACCGACATCGGTGAGCACCGGATGCAGTTGAGTCGCGAGTCTTCCCAGGCAGGCTTCAGCCTGATCGAGGTGCTGGTCAGCCTGGTGATCATCTGCATCGGCGTGCTGGGACTGGTGGCGCTGCAGTCGCGCAGTCTGGTGCTGTCCCAGGATGCCATCCAGCGCAACAACGCCATCATGCTGGCCGGCGACCTGCTGGAGCTGATGCGCAGCAATGCCGGGGCCGCGCTGGACGGCAAGGGTCGATTCAGCATCGACAGCCCCTATGCCAAGCCGGTCGGTGAGGACTTCACCACCCGGGCCCTGGAGGCGGCCGATGGCTCCTGCGCCACCCTCGATCGCGGTCAGGGCGGGGAGGCCATCGCCGGCAAGGATCTCACCTGCTGGCTGCAACAGGTGCGGACGCTGCTGCCGGTCAGCGATGCCATCCTCAAGGCCAAATTTGCGGTATGCCCGACGCGCCAGCCGCCGGAGGTGGGCAGCGCCGCGCCCTATGCGGACCCCGATGCCTGCGTGTCACCCGATGCCTCCATGGTCATGATCGTCCTCGCCTGGCAGGACAATACCGGCAACAGCGCCGGCTGCAGTGGCGGCCTGTGCTTCTACACCCTGAGGGGCGCGTTATGAGAGCGCAGCGCGGCCTGTCCATCATCGAACTGATGGTAGCCCTGACCCTGAGCAGCTTTCTCATCCTGGCGGTGACCCAGCTGTACCTGAACAACAAGCGACACGCGCTGTTCCAGGAAGGCCAGGTCAGCAACGAGGAAAACGGCCGGACCGCCCTGCTGCTGCTCGACCAGCAACTGGCGCGTGCGGGCTTCCGGGCCAATCCGACCCAGCAGACGACCCTGGAGACCGCCTTTGCCGCGCGTCCCGCTGCCAATGGCTGCCCGGCGATGAACAGCGGTCAGGTCATCGCCCTGACCGACGACAAGACCGGACTGTGCCTGCGCTACCAGGGCGAGTCCAAGGGCAGGGACAGCGACTGCCTCGGCAATCCCATCGCCGAAGATCCCAATGGCAACGGCACCGAGGTGCTGACCCGTATCAGCTACGTCGCCGATCCCAATGGCGCCCTTGGCCGCGGCACCCTGCAATGCAGCGCCCAGGGCAAGCCGGCCCAGGTCATCGTCGCCGGGCTGGCGGATTTCGTCTGGTTCAAGCTGCCCACGCCCAGCCAGGCGAGCCAGGCGGTGCGCTATGCCGCGCTGTTTTCCAGTCGCGCCGTACCCACCGAGGGCATGGCCAACGCCATGGCCGCCAACTGGAAGCCCCTGACCGGTCGCGAACTGCCCGCGGGCGCCAGCACCCAGGTGCTGCAGATCGTCCAGGGCAGCGTCACCTTGCGGAATCTTATGCCATGAAGTCCCGTTCACCCCGGCACCAAGGGGGCGCTGTCTTGCTGATCGCCCTGGTCATGCTCCTGCTGCTCACCCTGCTGGCCGTTACCAGCATGCGCGAGACCACCCTGCAGAACCGGGTGGGTGGCAATGTCTCCGAACAGAAACGCGCCTACAACGCCGCCGAATCGGCGTTGCGGGAGGCCGAGCGGCGGCTGAGCACTTTGCGGGGGACCTTGGACTTTGATAAGGGCAGCGCCGGCTTCGACTCCTGCACGACCAGTGCGAATGCCCTGGCGGCCACCGTCGAGAATCTGTGCATCCTCAGCGACAGCAAGGACCTCGACACCCAGGCCAAGGTGCAGGCGTGGGCCCAGACCGCGCTGCAGACACTGAGCGATGCACCGGCGGAGAATTCCGTAGGTTATCGCGGCTTCGATGGTCAATCCCGCTATCGCCTGGCGCCGCGCTGGGTGGTGACCGCCATGAAGGGTGGTCCGGAAGGCGACCTGGGTGACGTGTATCAGGGGCGCGGGACCTATTACTACCGGGTAACCGCCGTCGCGCGCAGCGGTGGCGCGCGTTTCCCGGTCATCCTGCAGAGCATCGTCAAGCTGGAGGTGAAATGAAGCTTTCGTTCCGTCTGGCGCTATCGGCCACGCTGCTTGCTTCCGTCAGCGCCGGCGCGAGCAATCTGAACATCGGTCAGCAACCGCTGTTCCTCAGTACCGGCGTCGACCCCAACATCATCGTGACGCTGGACAACTCCAACAGCATGAAGTGGGGCTTCATTCCGGATTCGCTGGGCTACAGCGCCAATGGCCTGCGCACCACGCGGCGGGTCAAGTCGGCGGCTTTCAATGCGCTCTACTACAATCCGGCGGTGAGCTATGCCGTGCCGAAGAAGGTCACCTTCAGCAATGGGGTTCTGACGACCTCGGACTATCTGGTCAGCAGCGGCACCGGCTTCGATTTCACCCGGGTGTACGTGAACGGCTTCCGACCCGGGGCCGGCACCGTGGACCTGAGCCGGGACTATCGCGTCGCCTGGGAATACGATACCGCTCGCGGCCAGGACACGAACTACAACGCCGGGACCAATTACGGCGGAAACACTGGTGTCATCTATTACCTGGCAGAAAATCCCGCAGCGGACTTCTCCGACCGATGGAGCAATAGAACCGAGACCGGGGTGCCGGCCTATTACTATCGGTTCAACAGCGACAATTCCAACTGCAGGACCTGGGACGACAACTGCTACACCCTGGTGAGTCCCACCTCCGCGGCCGATCGGCAGAACTTCGCCATCTGGTATGCCTTCTACCGCAATCGCGCCCTGAGCATGCAGTCGTCGGCCAATCTGGCCTTCTCGCAATTTTCCAGCTCGGTGCGGCTGACCTGGCAGGACCTGAGCAACTGCACCACCCTGAACTCCGGCACCGATTGCTCAGGTATCAGCTACCGCGGCAGTAACCAGTTGCGCACCTTCGATGGCCAGGCGCGGGCCAACTTCTTTCGGTGGCTGGGCGATATCAACTTCAATACCGGCACGCCGCTGCGCAGCGCCCTGGATCGTGCTGGTCGCTTCCTGCAGACCAGTGGCAAGGACGCGCCCTACGCCAAGGATCCCGGGGTGACCCAGAGTCCCGAATATGCCTGCCGCCCGAGTTATCAGATCATGATGACCGACGGTAAGTGGAACTCGGACAACATCGGTGCCGGTAACGTGGATGGCAGTGGTCAGAGGCTTCCGGATGGCACCCAGTACTCGCCGCGAGCGCCTTTCACCGACAGCGCGAGCAACACCCTGGCCGACCTGGCGTTCAAGTACTGGGCGACCGATGCCCAGCCGGGGATCCCGAATCAGCTTTCGCCCTATATCCGCGACGCCAGCAGCAACACCGATACCCAGTACTGGAATCCCAAGAACGATCCGGCGACCTGGCAGCATCTGGTCACCTATACCGTCGGCTTCGGCCTGAGTTCGTCGCTGACCAATCCGGCCTGGGGCGGCAGCACCTTCACCGGCGGCTACAGCCCGACCATGAGTTGGCCCGCCGCCAGCAGCGACAGTGACAACAACGTCTACGACCTCTGGCACGCGGCGATCAACTCCCGCGGCGACTTCTTCAGCGCCGACGATGCCAATGGCCTGGTCGATTCCCTGAATCAGGTGGTCAATCGTATCGCCCAGACCAATACGGCCAGCGCCGGCCAGGCCTCGTCACCGCTACTGGACAGCACCCAGAGCTCCAACTACAGCTATGTGCCCAGTTTCTCCAGCAGCGACTGGAGCGGCGATCTTGCCAAGTACCTGCGGACCTCGACGAGCACCACCAAGGTCTGGAGTGCCCAGAGTCGTCTGGACGCGGCTTATGGCGCGGGTAACTACACTGGGCGCAAGGTGTACATCAACGGCAAAAACAACTGGCAGAAATTTGTTTGGGACGAAAAATTGCCTGCTGACATAAATGCAGCGCTCAGCCGTAATGTCAGCGGTACCCGCGATAGCTATGGCGAAGCCCGGCTCAACTACTTGCTTGGCGATCGCAGCAAAGAAAGCCAGACGGCCATGCCGGCCCTGCGCATCCGCAATCATCTGCTCGGTGACATCATCGATTCGACACCGGCGCTGGTCAGCACGCCCAGCAGTCCCGCTGCCAGGATGAATGCACTCGGCGCTGCCGGCAGCTACAGCGCCTTTCAGCAGAAATGGGCCACGCGGGCAACGCGGATCTACGTCGGTGCCAACGACGGCATGCTGCATGCCTTCGACGATAACGGCGAAGAGGCCTTCGCCTTCGTCCCCAGTGCGGTCATCCCCAATCTCTATAAGCTTACCGATCCGAGTTATACCGGCAGTACCCATCAGTTCTATGTCGATGGCGCGCCCGTGGTGCAGGATGTCTACGATGGAGAATGGCACACCGTACTGATCGGTACCCTGCGCGGCGGTGGCAGGGCAGTGTTCGCTCTCGACATTACCGATCCCAATGATCCCAAGGTACTTTGGGAGCGCAGCGCCAATGATGCGGATTTCGGCGAGTTGGGCCTGACCTACAGCCAGCCGGTAGTTGCCCGGCTGCATACCGGCAGCTGGGCAGTGCTACTGGCCAATGGCTACAACGGCGCCAACGACAAGGCGGTGCTCTATGCGCTGGATGTGATGACCGGCAAGCGCATTGCCGCGCTCACGCCCGAGCCCAACGATGGCCTGACCACCCCCAATGGCCTGGCTGCGCCGACGGTGGCCGATGTCGATGGCGATCTGGTCGCCGACTACGTTTACGCGGGCGACCTGCACGGCAACCTCTGGCGCTTCGACCTGATCGGCAGCGAGCTCAAGGCCAATGCCAGCGCGAGCGCTTTCAAGGTCGCCTTTGGCGGTGCACCCCTGTATCGCGCCCGGGCGTCCCGCTACACCAGCGGCGACGCCAACCAGGTCCAGGCCATTACCGCGGCCCCACGCCTGCTGCGGCATCCCTCGGGGATCGGCCATCTGCTGATCTTTGGCACCGGCAAGTACCTGGAGACCGGCGACGCCACCGCCGTCACCGGCAAGGCCATGAGCCTGTATGGCATCTGGGATCGCCAGACCGCAGGCAAGGCTGCCGACAGCACCCCGACCCTGACCACGGCCAATCTGCAGGTGCAGACCCTGGGCAGTGACACTCAACTCACCTATACCAGTACGGCCCAGGTTTCGATCACCACGACGGCCAATACCCTGAGCACCAATGCGGTGGACTGGTACAGCGACAGCAACAGGACCGGCAAGTACGGCTGGTACCTCAATCTACCGTCGACAGGGGAGATGATCGTCACCAAGCCGCTCTACCTGGCCGATACCCTGCTCGCTGCCGCCCTAGTGCCCAATGACAATCCTTGCGATTCCGGCGCCGTTACCTATCTTTATGCAGTGGATCCCTACACGGGTGGCGGGACCGATCACCTGCAACTGGGCAGCCAGCTCCGCTACGCCCGTCTGCAGATGGCCGGACTGCTTAGCGGACTGAACGCCTTCGTGTATGGCAATGGTCCTATCAGTGTGGGCGGTACCCTCCTGCCGGGCGGCAACGATGGGTCACAAGGAGGTGGCGGTGGTGGCATTGGGGGCGTGCCGTTAGCCAAGCCATCCGAGCGGCAGACCTGGCGCACCTTCTCCAATCAGAATCCCGATCCCTGAGGTAGCGATGCGAGCACGAGGCTTTACCCTGATCGAGCTGATGATCGTCGTGGCGATCGTCGGCATCCTGGCGGCCATCGCCTATCCCAGCTATCAGAACTATGTGCTGCGCTCCAACCGCAGCGAGGGGCAGGCCCTGCTCAACGAAGCGGCGGCGCGGATGGAGCGCTTCTATGCGCAGAACAATGCCTATCCGACCAGCGTGGCCAATCTGAACATCGTCAACAACAGGACGCCAGCGGGCAGCCAGACGGTGACCTCGACCAGTGGCTACTACCAGTTGAGCATCGCTACCTATGCTGCCAACAGTGCGGACTACACCAGCAATGGTCCCTATCTGCTGACCGCTACCCGCAGTGGTACCCAGACCCGCGATACCCTGTGTGGTGATCTCACCCTCAATGCCCAGGGCGTGAAAGGGATCAAGGGTTCCGGCAACGCCACTGACTGCTGGCGCTAATCCTCCCGTCCCTGTACCAGGCCGGCATCCCTGTCCTGTTCCACGCGATAGCCGCCGAAGCCCAGGGTGACCCGCTGGGTGGCGTCGGCCTTGCCGGCGTCGCGGGCTTCGTGTTCGACCACCAGGCGGTTGAGGCGGTTGAGCAGGTGCATGGATTCGTCGTAGGCGGTGCGATAGAGGCTGAGCGTGGAATCCTCGGTCAGGTTGTGGCCGTAGACCACGTGAAAGGTGAAGTCCGGCGCGGCGCGGTCCTGCAGGTAGAGGCGCTCGAAGCCGGCCAGCAGGTCGCCGGTGAAATGGGCCAGCAGCCGCCCTGCGCCTTCCTGGCTCTCGGTGCCGCGCAGTAGCGAGCGGGGGGTGAGCACCACCCGGTCTTCCTCGTCGAGGCGGGCATAGCCCTTGCGCAGCCATTCATCCAGCACGGTGCGGGCGCGCACGTCGCTGCCGACGCTGGCGACCAGGGCGTCGAAACTCTGTTCGCCGCCACGGCGCTGAGTGCGGGGGAGGGGGCGCAGATTGCCCTCGGCATCGAGCAGATCCAGTCGTGAGGTCCAGGCGCTGAGCACCTGCCATTCCAGGCTGGGCGTGCAGGGCGTACGTTCCGGGCTGGCCTCGCGCAGGGCTCGGACCTCGCGGCGCGGCAGGCCGGTCAGCACCGAGATGCGGCTGTCGGAATTGGGCTTGTCGCGCAGCGGTTCGAAATCCTGGGCGACCTCGAAGTAGGTCTGGCGCAGCAGGCGATCGAAGGTCTGGTAGGTCACGCCGGAGGCGATGGCGATACGCACCAGCCGACCGATCAGGCTACGCAGAAGCAAGGGTACCTTGGTGGAAAGCATGGGGGACTCGACACGGCAGACGCCTGCCCATCTTCGCGGCGCCTTGAGCGCCCGTCAAACCGGCCGGTCACAAAGTGTCGCGGACGCCACTCAGGCTGTCGTCCGCGGGGCAGGGCCGTGGCTAGCCAGGAGTGCCCGATTCGGTCGCACCGGCCACGTCCGGATCGTCCGGAAACTCCTCGGGTTCCATGTCCGCATAGGGCAGCTCTTCGGGCGGCGGGGTGTTGCTGGGGTTGTCGTAGGTCTTCTGGTCGGCGTCGCTCATGGTGGCTCTCCGGGGTGGGTGTGGAGATATCGAACCCCTCTGGGCGGGGCCGTTCCCGAGCGGCTGTCGACAGCGACCTCGTGTCGGTCAGATGGCCAAAGGGCGAACGTCGTTAGCGCGATAGCGGTCTAACGCCTGACCGTCTCATCCGAACGACGGCGCCCAAGGAGTCCCGTGATGACCACGCCCACCGCTGTCCATCCGCTGCCGTTCCAACCCGCCTTCGAACAGGTGCCGGATGATGAAGCCGAAACCGTTCGCGAGATGGTCGCGGCCATGAAAGATATCACCGAGACCACCTACGCCAATGGCGGCCATGCCATCCGCAGCGTGCACGCCAAGAGTCACGGTCTGCTCACCGGCCAGGTGCGGGTGCTGGACGGCCTGCCGCCGGCCTATGCCCAGGGCGCCTTCGCCGTGCCGGGCAACTATGCCGCGGTATTGAGATTCTCGACCAATCCGGGCGACATCCTGGCTGACAGCGTTTCCACCCCGCGGGGTCTGGCGCTCAAGCTGATCGACGTGCCGGGCGAGCGCCTGCCCGGCAGCGAAGGCCAGGTGACCCAGGATTTCGTCATGCAGAACGCCCCGGCCTTTACCGCGCCGGATCCCAAGACCTTTCTCAAGACGCTCAAGCTGCTGGCCAAGACCACCGACCGCGGTGAGGGCCTGAAGAAGGTGGCGTCAGCGGTGCTGCGCGGCACCGAGAAGGTGGTGGAAGCCTTTGGCGGCGAGAGTCCGACGCTGAAGAGCCTGGGTGGCCACCCAGAGACCCATCCGCTCGGCGAAACCTTCTACACCATGGTGCCCTTTCTCTACGGCCCCTATTTCGCCAAGCTCAGCGTGGTCCCGGTGGCGCCCGAGCTGACCGCTCTGACCGACGCGCCGGTCGAGGTCAACGGCAAGCCCGACGGCCTGCGCGAGGCAGTCAATGCCCATTTCGCCCGGCACGGCGGCGTCTGGGAGATCCGCGTGCAGCTGGGCGTCGATATCGAGCAGACACCTATCGAGGACGCCTCGGTGGTCTGGCCGGAAGACCTCAGTCCCTATGTGACCGTGGCGCGCCTGGAGGTGCAGCCGCAGCCGGCCTGGAACGAGGCGCGCTCGCGCGAAGTGGACGATGGCATGGTGTTCAGCCCCTGGCATGGTCTGGCTGCGCACCGCCCGCTGGGCGGCATCATGAGATCGCGGCAACCGGCCTACGAGATGTCGTCGCAGTTTCGCAGCGAGCGCAACGGCTGCCCGTTGCACCATCCGCGCGGACCGGTGGAGCTGTAACGCGACTCAGTTGAGCGTGGCGAGCTCGGCGTCGTCGAGTTCGCGAGCGCGTACCGCCGCTGGGCGGGACACCAGCCCGGCGACATAGCGCTCGAAGTGCGGACGCTTTTCGATGGTGCCGAAGGCCATGCCCCAGGCGAGATGGGCACCGACATAGACGTCGGCGGCGGTGAAGCGGTCGTCCACCAGGTATTCACCGGGGGCCAGGGCGGTGTCGAGGGTGTCGAGCACCTCGGCGAGGCTGCCATAGCCCACCGCGCCGCGCTTCTGCGGATCCTCGGGCAGGACGACGCCCAGCGCCTGGTTGGTGGTGGCCGCCTCCAGCGGACCGGCAGCGAAGAACAGCCAGCGGTAGTAGGCACCGCGCGCCGGATCGCTCAGTGGAGGCGCGAGCCCCGCGGCGGGAAAGGCGTCGGCGAGATAGGCGCAGATGGCGGCGGTCTCGGTCACCACGGCGGCGCCATGGCGCAGCGCCGGCACCTTGCCCATGGGGTTGATGGCGCGATAGGCCGGGGATTTCATCGCCGGCCCGTAGTCGACCCGTTGCACCTCGTAGGGTTGTCCGAGCTCCTCCAGCAGCCAGCGCACGATGCGTCCGCGCGACATGGGGTGGGTATAGAGCACAGGCCGGTCGAACATGGTGAAGCTTCCTTGAGTTGTCGTACCCCTTAGCATAGGTAGGCCCTCATCCAGCGTCCATTCGCAGGAGAGCCGGTACCCTTCTGCTAAACTGGTAAACCTTTACCAGCCGTTTCACAGGACTCCCGTGCCCTCATCCTTCGATTCCCTGCCGCTGGCCGAGGCCATGCAGGCCAATCTGGCCGAACTCGGCTACCTGAGCATGACGCCCATCCAGGCGGCCAGCCTGCCCATCATCCTCAAGGGCCAGGACCTCATCGCCCAGGCCAAGACCGGTTCGGGCAAGACGGCCGCCTTTGGCATCGGCTTGCTGACGGGACTCAATCCGCGCTATTTCGGCTGTCAGGCGCTGGTGCTCTGTCCGACCCGCGAACTGGCGGACCAGGTGGCCCGCGAACTGCGTCGCCTGGCGCGCACCACGCCCAACATGAAGATCCTGACCCTCTGTGGCGGCATGCCGCTGGGGCCGCAGATCGCTTCCCTGGAGCATGGCGCCCAGGTGATCGTCGGCACCCCGGGGCGGGTGCAGGAGCACCTGCGCAAGGGCACCCTGGTGCTGGACGGCCTCAACGTCGCGGTGCTCGACGAAGCCGATCGCATGCTCGACATGGGCTTCATCGACGCCATCGCCGACATCCTCAGCCAGACGCCGGCGCGGCGGCAGACGCTGCTGTTCTCGGCGACCTATCCGGAAGGCATCGAGCGCCTGGCCCAGGACTATCTGCGGGCGCCGCTGCGCATCAGCGTCGAGAGTCAGCACAGCGAGACGCAGATCCGCCAGCGCTTCTACGAGATCGCCGCCCAGGATCGCCTGGCCGCCGTGGTGCGCCTGCTCCGGCATCATCGCCCGGCCAGCGCCGTGGCCTTCTGCCAGACCCGCCAGCAATGCCAGGAGGTGGTCGAGGCGCTGCATGCCCAGCGCATCTCCGCGGCCGCCCTGCATGGCGATCTGGAGCAGCGCGAGCGCGACCAGGTGCTGGCGATGTTCGCCAACCGCAGTCTCTGCGTGCTGGTGGCCACCGACGTGGCGGCCCGCGGCATCGACGTCGCCGGCCTGGAGGCCGTGATCAACGTGGAGCTGTCCCGCGATCCGGCGGTGCACGTGCACCGCATCGGCCGCAGCGGTCGGGCGGGTGAGCAAGGCCTGGCGCTGTCCTTGGTGGCGCCGGCCGAAGCCAGTCGCGCCCAGGCCATCGAGGTGCAGCAGGGCTCGCCGCTGGACTGGCAGCCCCTTGGCGCCCTGCGCGACACCCCGGAGCCGCTGGTACCGGCCATGCACACCCTGGCCCTGGCGGCCGGCAAGAAGGACAAGCTGCGCCCCGGCGACATCCTCGGCGCCCTGACCGGCGACGCCGGCCTGCCCGGCGCCAAGATCGGCAAGATCACCCTGTTCGACAACCAGGCCTATGTCGCCGTGGAGCGCGATATTGCCCGCCAGGCGTTGCAGCGGTTGAGCGAGGGCAAGATCAAGGGGCGGTCGATCAAGGTGCGGATGCTGTAGGGCGGATTTGACTACGGGCATTGTGGCTCTGACGACCCGCGCCTGACGGTATTGGCTTTATCGCGGCCATGGGCCGCTCCTACAGGTATCAAACCGATCTGTAGGAGCAGTCGCTACGGCGCACCGGCATGGCCGCGATCAGCGATAGGCCTGGCTCAGGTGTGTGGTAGCGCCGTAGCGTGGAAAACGGCGCAGCCTTTTCCACTGGGACTTCGTCGCGAGGCGCGCCCTCACCCCAACCCTCTCCCAAGGGGAGAGGGGGCTATCCAAGCAGCGCCGTAGCGTGGAAAACGGCGCAGCCTTTTCCGTTGGGACTACGTCGCGAGGCGCGCCCTCGCCCCGACCCTCTCCCAAGGGGAGAGGGGGCTATCCAAGCAGCGCCGTAGCGTGGAAAACGGCGCAGCCTTTTCCACTGGGGCTTCGTCGCGAGGCGCGCCCTCACCCCAACCCTCTCCCAAGGGGAGAGGGGGTTATCCAAGCAGCGCCGTAGCGTGGAAAACGGCGCAGCCTTTTCCACTGGGACTGCGTCGCGAGGCGCGCCCTCACCCCAACCCTCTCTCAAGGGGAAAGGGGGCTATCCAGGCAGCGCCGTAGCGTGGAAAACGGCGCAGCCTTTTCCACTGGGGCTTCGTCGCGAGGGGCGCCCTCACCCCAGCCCTCTACCAAGGGGAGAGGGGGTTGTCCGAATGCCTAGGTGTACCTCGGGCTGTCGGGCTTCGACGATGGAGCCGTCCCGACCCCACCTGCCTCAGCCCTCGATCCCCATCCGCCGTCTGGCGCGATGCGAGGAGCCGTTGCGCACGGCCCAGCGCAGCACCGGGGCGGTGGCGCCTATGCCCGTGCGAATCAGCTGCCGTTGCAGCGGACCCTGGTGGAAACCCAGCTCCGCGCTGGCCCAGTCGGGCAAGAGGTCGATGCCGGCCCGCATCATCAGGGCGCCGAAGGGCTTGGCCAGGGCGCTGGGCGCGGGCGCCTGCAGCAATACCCGACAGACCTCGCGGCTGCGTTCGTCGCACACCAGCTGCGGGCGGATTGCCTGGTAGTAGGCGGCTATTTCCGCCCGGGAGCGGGGCACGTCGGTCGCGCCCAGGCGTTCGGCGACCAGGGCGATTTCGGCGTAGTAGCGATCCTGTTCGGTGCCCGGCAGTCGGGGATCGAAATAGCGCAGATAGGCCGCCAGGAAGTGACTGACCTCGGCCACATGGACCCAGGTCAGCAGCGCCGGGTCTTCGGCGCTGTAGGGGCGGCCGTCGGCGGCCTGGCCCCGGATATGCCGGTGGATGGTCTTGACCCGGGCGATCAGTCGCTCGGCATCGCCGCGGCTGCCAAAGGTGGTGGCGGCGATGAACTGACCGGTGCGTCTCAGGCGGCCGAGCATGTCTTCGCGAAATTTCGAATGGTCCCAGACCCCGGCCAGGGCCAGCGGGTGCAGGGTCTGCATGAGCAGGGCGGCGATGCCACCGATCAGCATGCAGGTGAAGTCGCTGTGCACCCGCCAGGGCACGCTGCCAGGCCCGAACAACCCAGGGTCGCCCGGTGGTTGCTCGTAGTCGACCTCGCCCAGGGCCAGTCCGGTAAGGCTCATCACCTGCTGTTCGATACGGCTGCGGATCCGCTCCATGGACTAGCGCGGCAGCAGGTAGAGCGCCGCGTACTGCAGCAGCATGATGGTCTTGCCATCCAGCAGCCTGCCGTCGCGGGCCATGGCCAGGGCCTCGTCGAAGGGCAGTTCCAGCAGCTCGATGTCCTCGCCTTCCTCGTGCAGTCCACCGCCGTCGGCGATGCGTTGGTCGGCGCGGTATTCACCGGCGAAGAAGTGCAACAACTCGGTCACCGAGCCGGGACTCATGAAAGCGTCGAACAGGTGCTGGACGTTGTCCAGGCGATAGCCGGTCTCTTCCTCGACCTCGGCCTTGATGCGCGCTTCGGGGGCGGCCGCGTCGAGCAGGCCAGCGGGGGTCTCCACCAGCAGGCCGTCGTCCAGGCCGTTGCCCAGGGTCGGCAGGCGGAACTGGCGGATCAGCAGCACGGTGCGCCGCTCGCGGTCGTACAGTAGGATGGTGGCACCGTTGCCGCGGTCGTAGGTCTCGCGGGTCTGGCGTTGCCAGCTGCCGTCGCGGCGCAGGTAGTCGAAGGTGGTCTTCTTCAGCAGGCCCCAGTCGGCGGAAAGGGTCTCGACCTGCTGGATGCGAATGCGGGAGGTGTCGGGCATGGGGGCTCGTCTGGACAGGAGGCGTCGGGCCACGGTAGCAGAAGCGCTGCCTTTCTGAGGCATGCCCCGTGACCCCGGGTTCCGCCCAGCCGCGAGAAGGGCTGGCCCCCCGACGTCTAGAACCAGCGGTCGTTCTTCTTGCGACCCCGGGTCATGGACGGCAGGATCAGGCCCGCCAGCAGGCCGGCGCCGGCGATGCTGCCGCCATAGACCATGTACTGCATCAGCGCCTGCTTGTTCTCGTTGCCGAGCTTGGCCTGGGTGCTGCGCAGTTCGGACTGGGCCTGGGTGAGCTGGGCGTCGAGGTCCTTGCGGCGGCTCTCCAGTTCGTCGATCTGCTTCTTGCGCGAATCCAGGGTCTCCTGCATGCCCTGGACGCGATTCTTCCAGCTGTCGTCGATGGTCTTGAGCTGGCCGCTCAATTCGGCCACCTGCTGTTCCAGCTGTGGCAGGCGCTCGGCCTGGCCGGGCTTGGCCTGCAGATCGGCATTGGGGATCCAGACGGTGCTGCCACCTTCGCCGCGCACCTGGCTGTAGTCGCCCTGGGTGCTGATCAGCTCGACCTTCTGCCCGGACTTGAGGGTGCCGACGATGCGATAGCCATCGGTGGGACCACTGCGGACATAGGTGGTCAGGCTGTCGCTGACCCAGCGGGCAGTGCCTTCCTGGGCCACGGCGGTGCCGGCCAGGGAAGCGAGGGAGGCAGCCAGGCAGAGGCCGAGATGCGGTAGGTGGGACAGCAGGCGAGTTGGGGACATGGGCATGATCGGGTCTGTATGCATGAGCTGAAAAGATGAAGGCCGTGATGAACAAGCCGGATTATTGTGGGGCAGTACCCTAGCAAGCCGCCGCGATCTATCCGCCAACCCGTAGCGCCCTCTGTTCGAGACGGTGAAGCAGTTCAAGCTTTGGCGGCGGAAAGCGACGGTCAGTGTCATCTTGCCGCCATGCGGTAGGCGGTAAAAGCGGCAAAGCCGTTCAGGATCTTGCAGCGGCGGTTCAGAGCCGATGGAGCAGATCCAGACTCAGGGCCGCGAGCGCGCCCAGGCCGGCGCAGCCAAAGGCCAGCGCCTTGCCCCACCAGCGTTTCCAGGCGATCGCGCCGGCCACCATGCCCACCCCGCAGAGCAACAGGCCGGACTTGAGATAGAAGTCGGACCAGGCGAGCAGCTGATCGATGAAGTCGAAGAGGTCTTGGAATTCCTGCGGCATGGAGCCTCCTGGCGCGCTGGCGCTATTGATTCGCCGGGGCCGCGGTCGTTCCCTGGCAGTCCGCCGCCAGCAATCGTTCCGCCGAACCCTGGTCGCCCGGCTGGCTGCCCGCGCGGCCGGCCAGCAGCAGGAACTGGCGGCTGGCGTCCCGGCTCGGCAAGGCCACCACCGCCAGTGACAGCCGTGGATCCGGCAGCGGATAGGGCGGCCGGTTGGCCAGGGCCTGGAAGAAATCCACGGCCAGCAACTGGGTTTCGCTTAGCCGCCGCGCCTGATAAAGACTGCCCGCCAGCGCCTTTGGCAGCGCGCGCCAGTGTTCGTCCAGAGCGGGCGCCAGCGGCAGGAGCTGCGCGCGTACTTCGGGCCGCAGACAGGCCAGGTGCACATGCAGCTGATCCTGGCTACGCCCGCTGGGGGCATTGAGGGCCAGGGCGATCCGCTCGTCCGCCACCGGCGCCCGGCCCCAGGCGCTCAGGTACCAGCGCTGGCGCCAGGCCAGACCGAACCAGTTGGGTTGGCCGGGCTGCCACAGCGCCGGACTTTCCAGCCCGCGCAGGGGCCGCAGCGGTACCAGGATGAAATGCTGTCGCTCACCCGGCGCGCGCAGCATGGCGAAGCCGGGATCCTCCACCACCTGGCGACAGGGTGCCGCCAGACCGGTGAGCCGGGCATTGGGCACGCAGAGCCCGGTCGTGACCTGGCGCAGCAGGTCGCGGCTGGCACAGCCCGTCAGCGCCAGGCTCAGCATCAGCAGCGGCAACAGGCGCCGCCACGACGAGCGGCCGCCGGTCGGCAGCGAACAACTGCGCGCGCGGCGCTTCCAATGGCTATCAGGGCAACGCACTGGGAGATCAGTCATGGCCAATGGTTGGGCCGGAGACGGCGCGGTTCAGGAACAGATCGACAGCACGGTGGACGATGCGGTGCAGCGCGCCCGCAGCCGTCTGCATCGGGGCGCGAGCCTCACCCATTGCGAGGAATGCGGCGACGCCATCCCCGAAGCACGCCGCCAGGTGGTACCGGGCGTGCGCCTGTGCATCCGCTGCCAATCCGAGCAGGACGCCGAAGACCAGCGCGCCGGCGGCTACAACCGGCGGGCGAGCAAGGACAGTCAGTTGCGCTAGGGCCGAGCGCGTGAACGCCGGGCCGATTTCCAGCCACTGGCGCAGCCCCAGCTCGACGTCGCCCGGCATCAGGGCGCTGCCGGGATCTGCAGGCCGCGTTGCACCGCCGGGCGGGCGAGGAAGGCGTCGAGGGCGCGACGCACCTCGGGGAAGTCCTGGAAGCCGACCAGGTCGGCCACCTGGTAGACCTCCAGCAGGGCGCGGATCCAGGGGAAGGTGGCGATGTCGACGAGGCTGTAGTCCTCGCCCAGGATCCAGGCGCGGCCCTTGAGCTGGCCATCCAGCACGCCGAGCAGGCGCCGGGCTTCGGCTACATAACGCTCGCGGGGACGGGGGTCCTCGATGTCCTTGCCGGCGAATTTGGTGAAGAAGCCGAGCTGGCCGAACATGGGGCCGATGCCGCCCATCTGGAACATCAGCCACTGGATGGCCTGGTAGCGCCGCGCCGAATCCTCCGGCAGCAGGCGCCCGGTCTTTTCCGCGAGATAGAGCAGGATGGCGCCGGATTCGAACAGCCCCAGGGGTTCGCCGCCAGGGCCGTCGGGGTCGAGGAGGGCGGGGATCTTGTTATTGGGGCTCAGGGAGAGGAATTCCGCGGTGTGCTGGTCGTTCTGGCCGAAGTCGATGCGATGCACCTCGTAGGGCAGGCCGAGTTCTTCCAGCAGGATGGCGACCTTGACGCCGTTGGGCGTGGGCAGCGAATAGAGTTGCAGGCGCTCGGGATGCCGAGCCGGCCAGCGGTGGGTGATGGGAAAGCGCGACAGATCGGCCATGGTGGACTCCTGGCAAGGGGGCGGTTCTGGTGAGACCGGCCGGCGCGGCCCGGGTTGCCGGGCCTCGAGCGAAGCGGAACTTAGCGCGATGCCCACCTCTCCATCTGAGGAGTGCCTTCAGCCCCGCACCGAGGATTTCCCATGCTTCCCCACAGCCAGCAGGGCAGCGGTTCGCCCACCTTCGTGCTCATGCACTTTCTCGGTGGCTCGCACCGCACCTGGTTTCCCACCGCCCCCTACCTGGATGGCGAACACCGCTGCGTGGCGCTCAATACGCCGGGCTTCGGCGACGCCGCCGAAGTCGAGGGCTACAGCGTGGCCGAGATGGCCGATCAGGTGGATGCCAGCATCCGCGCCCTGGGTCTTACGCGTTGCATCCTGGTCGGCCATTCGATGACCGGCAAGGTGGCCGTGGTGCTGGCGGCGCGGCGACCGGACTATCTGGTCGGGCTGATCCTGGTGGCGCCTTCGCCGCCCGGACCGCAGCCCATGAGCGAGGCGGATCGCGATGCCCAGCGCGCCTATGGCAAGAGCCGGGCGGAAGCCGAGGCCTTCGTCGACGAATCCAGCGCCCACCGCCTGCCCGATGCCATCCGCGAGGTGGTGATCGCCGATGCCCAGCGGCTGAATCTGCAGGCCTGGCGCGCCTGGGTCGATCAAGGCAGTCGCGAGGACTGGAGCGAGCGGATCGACACCCTGGACTATCCGGTGCTGCTGGTCTGCGGCGCCGACGACCAGCAGGTGCCGGGGCCGGACGAGCAGCGCCGCACCACCCTGGCGGCCTTTCCCAACAGCCGCCTGGAGGTCATTCCCGGCGCCGGCCACCTGATGCCGCTGCAGACGCCCCAGGCCCTGGCGCGACTGATGCTCGACTTCGCCCGGGAGCTCTGACCGGTGGATTCGCTGACCCAGGCCGTGCTCGGCGCCACCGTCCAGACCGCACTCCTGGGTCGCTGGCAGGGGCGGCGCGCCATCCTCTATGGCGCCGCCCTGGCCACCCTGCCGGATCTCGATGTGGTCATCGACTACGGCGATGCGGTCAAGGAAATGACCTATCACCGCGGCTTTAGCCATTCGCTGTTCGTGCTGACCGGACTGGCGCTGTTGCTGACGGGGATCTGCGGTCGCTGGCGCGATCCCGGTTACAGCCAGGGACGCCTGTTCCTGACGCTCTGGCTGGTGCTGGTCACCCATCCCTTGCTGGATGCCTTCACCACCTATGGGACCCAGTTGTTCTGGCCGCTGCCGACGACCCCGGTGGCCTGGTCCAGCGTCTTCATCATCGATCCACTCTATACCCTGCCGCTGCTGGCGGCGGTGCTGGCCGGGCTGCTGATCGGCCCGCGCGGACGCTCGCCGCGGCTGGCCGTGGCGGCGCTGGCGTTGTCCACCGTCTATCTGGGCTGGACCCTGGTGGCCAAGTACGCCGCCGAGCGCCAGGTGCGCCAGGTACTGGCGGCCCAGGGGCAGGCGGATGCCCGCCTGTTCAGCGCGCCGCTGCCGTTCACCAGCCTGCTCTGGCGGGTCATGGTGGATGACGGACCCGAGCGCTACCGGGAGACCTGGGTGGGACTGTTCGACGATCGCCCACCCACCTTGATCCCGCTGCCACGGGGTGGCGAACTGGCGCCGATCCTCGCCGATTCGCCGGCCGAGCAGCGGCTGCGCTGGTTCACCGATGACTGGCTGCGTTACGACCGCCTGGGCAACGACCTGGTGGTGACCGATCTGCGCCTGGGCGCCACCGGCTACCACAGTTTTCGTTTCGTCCTGGCTCAGCGGGAGGCGAGCGGTTGGCGACTGGTCGCCGAGCCGTCGTTGTGGCCGCGCGAGCGAGGGGGCCGCGAACAGCTGGCGGTGGTCTGGCGCAGACTCTGGCATCCGGAGCTGCCATCGCCAGTGGCGGACTGGGCCGCGCGACTGTCGCGCCTGCCGGACTGACGCCAGGCCTCCAGCAGCAGTCGCCACCAGGGGCGCCGGGCCTCGCGCAGGGCGGTATGGCGGTCCAGGCCGACATCGGCCAGTTCCCGGTCGGTAAGCTCGGGCAGGACGCGGCGGGTAGTCAGCTGGCGCTGGAACAGCAGCCAGCAACCGCTGGCGCGCGTCTGGTCGTGAAGGCTGGGGTCTCTGGGCATGGCGTCTCTCCTGGGCTGTCTCCATGCTCCGCCGTCAGCCGCTTCAGGGGCAGATCCAACGCGATGGGTTGTCCGCCATACAGCTGCCTTACAGCGCTCAGCTGTATGGTGCGCGGCGTGGCCATCTGTATGGCGCGCGATGCCTGTCTGCGCCGCTATAGTCCGGGCATGAATCGCTATCAGCTGTTGGCCGATGCCCTCGGCCGCCGTATCGAACAGGGCCTCTATCGACCGGGCGAACGCCTGCCGTCGGTGCGCGCCCTGGCCCAGGAGCACGGGGTCAGTCTGGCCACGGTGCAGCAGGCCTATCGGCTGCTGGAAGACCGCGGCCTGGTGGAGCCCCGGCCCAAGTCCGGCTATTTCGTCCGCCTGGAGCGACGCGCCATCGAATTGCCGCGGGTGACCCGGCCGGCGCGCTGGCCGGTGGAGGTGTCCGGCTGGGAACCGGTGCGGGAGCTGATGACCTCCACCCCGGATTCGGTGCGGGTGCAACTCGGCCGCGGCCTGCCGGATACCGAGGCGCCGACCCTGGCCCCCTTGCTCGCCGGCATGGCGCGGCTGGCGCGGCGGCCGGGCAATGCCGGGCTGTCCTACGACAGCATCCAGGGCGTGGCGGCGCTGCGCGAACAGGTGGCGCGGCTGCAACTGGACGCCGGCTGCGTGCTCACCGCCGATGACATCGTCATCACCAGTGGCGCCCACGAGGCGCTGGCCATCGCCCTGCGCGCCACCTGCCAGGAGGGCGACATCGTCGCGGTGGATTCGCCGACCTTTCACGGGGTGATGCAGACCCTCAAGGGCCAGGGGCTCAAGGCGCTGGAGATCCCTACCGATCCGCGCACTGGCATCAGCCTGCCGGCGCTGGAGCTGGCCCTGGAGCAGTGGCCGGTGCGGGCCATCCAGCTCACCCCCAGCTGCAACAACCCCCTGGGCTACTGCATGCCCGAGGCGAACAAGCGCCAGCTGGTGGCCCTGGCGCGCAAGCATGACCTGGCGGTGATCGAGGACGATGTCTACGGCGACCTGCTCTACAGCTATCCCCGGGGCCGGGCGCTCAAGGCCTTCGACGAAGACGACCGGGTGGTGCTCTGCAGTTCCTTTTCCAAGACCCTGGCGCCGGGTCTGAGGGTCGGCTGGGTGGCGCCCGGGCGCTATGCCGAGCGCATCCTGCACCTCAAGTACATAGGCACCGGTTGCACCGCGCCCCAGCCGCAACTGGCCATCGCCGAATTCATCGCCGCCGGTCACTACACCGTGCACGTCCGGCGCATGCGCGCCCAGTACCAGCGCAATCGCGACCTGATGAGCGCCTGGGTGCAGCGCTACTTTCCCGCCGGTACCCGGGTCAGCCAGCCCCAAGGCAGCTTCCTGCTATGGGTCGAGTTGCCCGAGGCCTGCGACAGCCATCGACTCAATCGCGAGTTGCTCGCCCAGAGCGTGCAGATCGCCTGCGGCAGCATCTTTTCCGCCTCGGGCAAGTACCGTAACTGTCTGCGCCTGAACTATGCCCAGGCCCAGCGTCCAGGGATCGAGGAGGGCGTACGGCGCGTGGGCGAAGCCGCCTGCCGACTGCTCGACGAGGCGCTGCCGCGGTCGCTGGCGACGCTGGCTTAGCCGAGTTCGGCGATCTCGCTGCAATTGCGCCCGCGATGCTTGGCCCGGTAGAGGGCTGCATCGGCTTGCGCCAGCAAGCGAACCGGGACGCCTTCCGCCAGGCGCGGCGTCACCGCCACGCCGAAGCTGGCGGTGACCGGCAGCGCCTCGGTCGGACCGACGGCGAAGGGCGTCTCGGCGATGCCCTGGCGCAGGCGCTCGGCCAGTGCCAGGGCGTCGGCCGGTTGGGCCACGTCGGCGAGCACGGCGAATTCCTCGCCACCGATCCGGGCGATGCGGTCGCCGGGGCGCAAGAGCTCGCGGCAGCGCTGCGCCAGTTGTTGCAGCAGCAGATCGCCGGCGGCATGGCCGTAGGTGTCGTTGATGCGCTTGAAGTGATCGACATCGAAGGCGATCGCTGCCAGCTGCCCGGGCGTGCTGGTCACCCCCTGCGCCAGCTCGCGTTCGAAGGCGCGGCGATTGGCCAGGCCGGTGAGGTAGTCGGTCTCCGCGCGGATGCCCAGTTCGGCGATCAGGGCGTCACGCTCCTGGCGGAGTCGGTCGGCCTGCAGCAGTTCGTCCTCCAACTGGGCGAAGGCGGCGAACAGGGTGCGCGGATCGTCTTCGGCCACCGTCCCCAGCGGTCGGGCGCGCCGGCTGAGGCTGAGCAGCCGCTGGGTATTGGCCAGCAGCGGCGTCAGCAGGCGCTGCTTGAGCAACAGCAGGCCGGTACCCAGCGCCAGCAGGATGCCCACCGCCGCGGCGATGGTCAGCAGCAGCCGCAGCTGGGCCTCGCGGGCCAGGACGTCGGCTTCCTCGCGGGCCAGGCTCAGGGCTTCGTCGCGCAACTCCAGGATGCTGACCATGGTCGGGACATAGCCCTGGGCGAAGCTGGCCGCACTGGGCGCCGTGCCGGTCGCCAGGGCGGCGAGGGTCTGGTGGTACCAGTCCAGGCCTTCGCCCAGGTAGCGCTCCTGCACCTGCACGAAACGATCGCGTTCGGGGCGACCGGGGGCCAGATTGAGATTGCTGCGCAGGAGGTCCATCAGCTGGTTGATGCGGCCCTGGGTCTGCAGCAACTGGACCTGTTCCGAGCCGCTGGGTAGGCGCTGCGCCTGCAGCGCGGGGGTCAGCAGCGAGCCCAGGCGTCCGGCGGTGTCGCGCAGGCGCGCGGCCAGCTTGGCATTGACCAGGTAGATGGCCACGGCCGGGCTGCGCTGGATGAGGTCGTGCAGGGTGAGGTCGGCGGTGATGAAGTTGCTGTCGAGGGCGCGGAACATGCCCTGGACTACGGTGGCGATGTCCTGGGGCGCGGGATCGTCGGGCGTGGCCCAGAGGCGCTGGTCGACCCGGGCACGCGCCTGCAGCAGCGCCTGATAGCCGTTTGCCGCCTGCTCGGCGGTCACGCTGCATTGCTGGCAACCCTGCAGCAGGTCCCGAAGGCGAGCGAAGCGCTGATCGCTCAGGGCTCGGGCACGCGCCAGCTCACGGCTATCGCCGCCGCGACCGCCGAGCAGGGCATTGGTCGGGCCACGCTCGGCAGAGACGGCTTCCACCAACCGCAGCGCCTCTGCGTAGACCGGCAACTGATCCCGGGTCAGGCGCATGCCTGTCGAATTCTCATGGGCCTGCCGCACGAGCAGGGCCATGCCGCAGGCAGTGGCGAGCGAGGTCACCACCAGCAAGGCATTGATCAGTCGATTGAGGTGAACGGTCAGCAGAAAACGGCCAGACATCAGGCGACACCGAAGCGAGCATGCCCAGGAGGCGAGCCGATTCCGGACAGCGGGGGAGTCAGGCTCTCAAGGTGCGCCGATCTTAAAAGGTCTAGCTTTCAAAACGTATACAAGCGGGGGCGGGCGGATTGGTTATTGCGTAAACGGTCGTGCCGGGAGCACGAGTGGCATGGCGATCACGAAACCTTGTCAGGCAGACGAGGTAGTACCCACCCTCTACACTGGCGCTTTTCGCGAGGTCCTGCCATGCCACCCCGTATCTATCTTGCCGGCCCCGAGGTCTTTCGTCCCGACGCCGTCGCCCAAGGCGAGGCGCTCAAGGCACTGTGCGCCCGTCACGGCTGCACGGGCCTGTTTCCACTGGACAATGCCATTCCCCCGGAGCTGACCGAGCCGGGGGCGCAGGCCGCCTGGATCTATCGGGCGAATCTGGCGCTGATCAGGCAGGCCGATGGGGTCCTGGCCAGCCTGGACTTCTTTCGCGGCGCCGAGCCCGACAGCGGCACCTGTTTCGAGGTGGGCTACGCCGTCGCCCTGGGCAAGCCGGTGGTCGGCCATGTGCCGGAAGCGGGCAGCCTGGCCGAGCGGATTCGCGCCCGCCATCCCGAGTGGGTGGGCAAGGGGCTGCTGGACCGTGATGGCTGGACGCTGGAGGAGTTCGGCCTGCCGCTCAATCTGATGCTGGCGGTGCCGGCCAGCATCGTCGTCGGGGGCCCGGAGGAGGCCCTGGCGGTATTGCGCGAGCGGCTGGGCTAGCGGGGCGGGGGCGTGCAGCCCTCTCTCAGAGGGGAGAGGGCTGGTTGGCGGTCAGGACAGTGGAAAAGGCTGCGCCGTTTTCCACGCTACGGGGCCTAGAGCCGGGGAGGAGCGCGGTTGCAGCGGAGTCAGCCGTGCGCCAGGGCCGCCAGTTCGTCCAGTCCGCTGTGGCCATCGGCATAGGCCGCACGGAAGCTGTCGCGCTGCTGCCAGCGCGCCCAGAAGGCCGCCAGGTGCTCGAAGCGCTCGTCCAGCGGCGTCTGGTTGGTGGGGAACTTGGAAAAGGCGATGGCGGTGCACAGGGTGATGTCGGCGAAGGTCGGCGCTGCGCCGCCCAGCAGCCACTCGCGGCCGTCGGCCAAGTGCCGATCCACCAGCGCGGCGTGCATCAAAGCTTCCTTGCGGCAATGCTCGCCCCATTGCGGATTGTGGGTCAGCTCGAGCTTGTGGCCGAGGCCTTCGTGCTGCACATGGAACATGGTCACGATGCGATAGAGCACATGGACGAAGATGCGGTCGTTCCACATGGCGTCCTGGCCCTGCTCCAGCGGCGTTTCGCCCATGACCTTGCGCCCGGGATGGCTATTGTCCAGATAGCGGGCGATGGCCGCGCTCTCGGCCAGGTAGCCGCCTTCGGCCAGTTCCAGGGTCGGGGTCTCGCCCCAGGGATTGCGCTTGAGGTGCTGCCACTGGCGTTGCTCGCCTTCGGGCGCCATCTTCAGGATGACCTCCTCGAACTGATCGGCGATGCCCTTTTCATGGATGAACAGCCGCAGCCGTTGCGGGTTGGGGAAGGCGGACGGCGAGGTGAAGAGGCGTAGCTTGGCCATGGCGGGCTCCGGAAGGGACAGTGACGCAACATGCGACTGCGGGCGGTCGTGCCGCGTTCGTCTGAGGTGACCAAGAATGCCGGGCCAGGGCGGGGGAGCAACAGCCAACTCGCTGTATGCCCTCCATGCAAAGAGTCGATTGGTCAGGCCGGCGTTTGGCTCACGAGGCTGGCGACGATCCGTTCGCGCAGCCAGGCATGGGCGGGATCGCGGTGCAGGCGTTCGGGCCAGAGCAGCAGCATGTCGAAGCCCGGGATGGCCAGGGGTGACGGCTGGACCTGCAGGCCGGGATGATTCAGGGCGATCTGGGCGGGCAGCAGGGCCACCAGATCGCTGACCAGCAGGACACTGGCCAGGGTGGCGAAGTGGGGCACCGACAGCACCACCCGCCGCGCGCGGCCCTGTTCCGCCAGCAACCGATCGGTGACGCTGGCGAAGCCGCCGCCGCTCGGCGAGACCAGCGCCTGATCCAGTTGGCAGAAGGTGTCCAGGGACACAGGTTGCTGCAGGGCCGGATGGCCGCGCCGGCCCGCCAGCAGATAGTGTTCGGTGAACAGCAGGCGCTGGCGCAGACCCGCTGCGGCGGTATCGGCCACATCCAGTGCCAGGTCCAGGTGATCCCCCTCCAGCTGTTCGGCGAGCAACGCTGGCTTCTTGTCCAGCAGCGCCAGGCGGATACCGGGCGCCTGCTGACGCAGGTCAGCCAGCAGCGGGGTGAGCAGGGTGGTTGCACTATGGTCGCTGGCGGCGATGCGCCAGGTTCGCTCGGCGCGGGCCGGTTCGAAGGGGGCGGCCGGTGCCAGGGCGTCTTCCAGCGCGGCCAGTGCCTGGCGCAACGGCTCGCGCAGGGACTCGGCACGCGCCGTGGGGCGCATGCCGCGGGGACCCGGCAAGAGCAGGGGATCGTCGAGCACCTGGCGCAGTCGGCCGAGTTGCAGGCTGACGGTGGGCTGCGCCAGGTTGAGCCGGCGTGCGGCGCGGGTCACGTTGAGTTCGGCGAGCAAGGCGTCGAGGGTGACCAGCAGATTGAGGTCGAGGCGCCTTAAGCTATTGTGCATGGCAATGGCTGCTGTTTCGGCAATTCATTTTCAGCATAGCGCGACCGCTTCTAGTCTAGGCACCTCTTTCTCACGAGATGATCACCATGAAGGTCCTGCTGGTCTACGCCCATCCCGAACCCCGGTCGCTCAACGGCGCGCTGCGCGACTTCGCCGTGGCCCATCTGCAGGCGGCCGGCCATGAGGTCCAGGTCTCCGATCTCTATGCCATGGGTTGGAAGGCCACCCTGGATGCCGCGGACGCCCCGCACCTGGCATCTGGCGAGCGTTTCGATGCGGTCCTCGATTCCCAGCGCGCCTATGCCAGTGGTGGACAACCGGCGGATATCGCCGCCGAGCAGGCCAAGCTGCTATGGGCCGATGTGCTGATCCTGCAATTTCCGCTGTGGTGGTTTTCCCTGCCGGCCATCCTCAAGGGCTGGGTGGAGCGGGTCTATGCCTGTGGCTTCGCCTATGGGGTGGGCGAGCACAGCGATAGCCACTGGGGCGATCGCTACGGCGAAGGCACCCTGGCCGGCAAGCGCGCCATGCTGGTGGTGACCTGTGGCGGCTGGGAATCACACTACAGCGCGCGTGGGATCAACGGGGGCCTGGATGACATCCTCTTTCCCATCCAGCACGGCATCCTCTTCTATCCCGGTTTCAGCGTGCTGCCGCCGTTTCCGGTCTATCGCACGAGCAAGGTCGACGCGGTCGCCTTCGAGCGGCTGTGCCAGGCCTATGGGGCACGGCTGGATGGGCTGGCCACGGACACACCCCTGGCGTTCCGGCGGCAGAATGGCGGGGACTACGAGATTCCGGCGCTGACCCTGAAGCCTGACCTGGCGCCGGGGCGGACGGGGTTGGGGGTTCATCTGCGGGAGGAGTGAGGGTTGGCGCGGCCTGGTTTCCGTGGCTCGGGGCTCAACGGCGGGGCTGGGCCTTGGGTGGTGTCGGGCTTCGCTGGCGCTCAAACCAACCTACGATGCTTCCCTCACCCCAGCCCTCTCCCAAGGGGAGAGGGGGCGGTTACATGCAGTGCATGGACTGCAGCGAAGTTGGCCTGGTCGAGACAGTGGAAAACGCTACGCGGTTTTCCACGCTACGAGCTGTAGGGTGGACGACGGCGCAGCCTCGTCCACGCGAATCTCACAAGGCAAGCCTCAGTTGGCTCTCTTGCTGTCCACCTGATCCAGACGGCCGCCGCGGAAGGTGAGGAAGTACAGCATGCCGTTCCAGGGGCCGTAGGCCCATTCCTCGACGAATTCCACCTGGCGATAGCCGTAGCCATCGGTGACCTGGCGTTCGCCCAGCGGCGTGACGCTCAGCGGATCGCCGCACTTGCCGCGGACCTCGTGGGTGGTGGAGCCGGTGGAGACCAGGGCGCTGCCGCAGCGCAGCGACGCGGCCTGGCTGGTGCCGGTGGCGAGCAGGAGCAGCAACAGCAGGGGGCGTGGACTCATTGGCGCTGGAACTCGATGCGAGAGAGGCGATTGGCTTCGAAGGTGAGGATGTAGTTGGCGCCGTTCTTCGGGCCGTACACCCATTCTTCGATCACCGCCTCGCGGCGTTCGTTGCGGCCCAGTTCGTAGCCCACCAGGTCGCGATGGGCGGGTTCGCCGCATTTCTGCAGCACTTCGAAGGCGCGATCACCCCGGCTGACCAGGGCGTTGCCGCACCTCATGGAATCGGCGGCGGCGCCGGTGGCGACCAGCAGGGTGAAGGCGGCGAGCAGGCAACGCATGAGGGTCTCCTGACCGGTCAGAGCACCCCGAGCTGCAACTGCGCGGCCGTGGGCGATTCGCCGGATTGGGCTTGAGTGCTGACGTCCAGCAGGTAGACCCGCTGGGCGTCCAGTTTCGCCGTGTCCACCAGGTAGGTCTTGATGGCGCCCGCGCGCTGCTGGGCCAGGCTGCGCAGGAGGCCGTCGTTGCCGCTCCAGGCTTCGAGCACCGCCTGGCGCAGGCGCGCCGTGCGGGTGGCATCGTCAAGACTATCCCATTCCTGCGGCGGTTGCGCCTGCAGTCGCAGGCGGTACAGGCCTTCCAGCAGGGGCGCGCGCATGTCGGCGGGCACCTGCAACTGGCTGGGATCGGCCGGGACCTTGTCGCCGCGGCGCTGCAGCAGGTTGAAGTACTGGGTCTGGAAGTCCTTTTCCAGCTGGTTGGCGGCCAGGGCGCGCCCGTCGCTGGCGGCGCCGGCATGCCCCTTGACCTCCACCGTCAGCTGCGGCCGCTGGCGCAGGGCCGCGGCCAGCTTGTCCAGCTCGCCGCGGGCCTGGGCCGAGAGGCTGGTGCTGCCGGGGGCGAAGTCGATGGCGCTGAGATCCGCCTCGTGCCCGCCGACCAGTCCCGCCAGCATGCGGAAGGGCGCCTGGACGGCGCGGCTGAGCACATTGCGCAGGGTCTGCCAGACCACCGGCATGACGCTGAAGTTGGGGTCGGCGAGATTGCCCGCCACCGGCAGGCGCAGGTCGATGCGACCGTGGCTGTCCTTGAGCAGGGCCACCGCCAGGCGCACCGGCAGGTCCACGGCGTCCTTGCTGTCCACCCGCTCGCCCAGTTCCAGCTGGTCGAGCACCACGTGGTTCTGCGCCTGCAGTTTGCCGTCGTCGATGCGGTATTGCAGATCCAGGTCGAGGCGCCCCTTGCGCACCGCGTAGCCGGCGAACTTGCCGGTATAGGGCGACAGGGTGGTGAGTTCGACCTGGCGGAAATAGGCGGTCACGTCCAGCTGCTGCAGGGGATCGAGGGGATCGAGGCGGCCCTTGATCTCCACTGGGGCGAAGCGATCGACCTTGCCGGCGAGGTGGATGTCGGCCGGCTTGGAGGCGGCGGTGTCCAGGGTGCCGATGCCGCCTTCCAGGGACTGGATGTTGGTGGCGAAGCCGGGCTTCAAGCTGTTGTCGGCGAAGTCGGCGCTGCCGTCCCTGATGCTTACCCCGCCGATGCGGATCTGCAGCGGTGGCGAGCTGTCCTTCGACTCGGTTTTCGGCTGGGGGACCAGCAGGGCGCTGAAGTTGTTGCTGAGGTCTTCGTTGATCACCAGGGTGCCATAGGGCTTTTCCAGGTCGATCCTGTCGATCACCAGCCGCTTGCCCAGTTCGAAGGCGATGCCCTGCACGTCCAGCCGCTGCCAGCGCATGAAGTCCTGCTGGTGCAGGGTGTCGAGCACGTGCACCTGGGTGACCTGGGCCGCGCCGCTGACGGTGAGGCCCAGGGGTTCGCCCGGGGCCAGGGCCACCTTGAGCCGGCCGGCCAACTGGCCGCTGCGGATCTCCAGGCGCACATAGGGGCTGAGATAGGGCTGGGCCTGGCGCAGGTTGAGTTCGTCGATGCCGATGTCGAAGCTGCCCTGCAGCGGTGTCAGCGCCAGCTGGCCATCGGCGGTGATGCGCCCGCGATCACCCAGGGTGGTCTTGAGCGCCAGGTCGAAGGGCTTGTTGCCGGCGCTGTCGAAGCCTTTCACGGCCAGGTCCAGGCCGCTGAAATAGAGACTGGCCGGCTCCTGGGGCACGCGGTCCACCAGGTGCAGCTGGTTGTCGCTGAGCTGGGCGTCGTCGAGGCGCACGCGCCAGCCAGGGCCGCCGCTGCTCGGGGCGTCGCTGGCGGGGAACAGCTTCTGCCAGTCGAGCGTGCCGTCCTGCTCGCGATTGCCCCAGGCATCCAGGCCATTGCCGCGCAGGCGGGCGATGCTGACCTCGCGCTGCTGCAGATCCAGGGCGATGCCCTCGGCGGCCAGGCGCTTGAAGCTGGCCTTGGGTTCGGCGTTCACCGCCTGCACGGCGACGTCGTCCAGCGCCAGGCGGCCCTGGCTGAGTTGCAGTTGCAGCGTCTTGCTCAGGTCCAGGCGGTAGTGGGCGCTGGCTTCCAGCCGCCCCTTGCCCAGTGCCAGTGGCAACTGGTTACGCACATAGGGCCACCAGGGCGCAAGGCTGACGCCCTTGAGGGTCAGGTCGCCTTCGCTGCGCAGCGGCAAGAGATCCAGGCTGCCCTTCCAGGTGAGCTGGCCGCCCTGGGCGGTGGTGGCGGTCAGTGCCAGCTGGCCGGGGGTGTCGCCGCTGCGGGTGCGGAACTCCTGCAGGGTGGCATCCAGGGGGGTGAAGGTGGCTTCCACCGGCTGGGCGCCCTGGGCGTCGAGGAAATGCAGGCGGCCCCCGACCAGGGCGATGCGCTCGATGTGCACCGGGAAGGGTTGGCCGGGCTCCGTGGCGGCCGGCGTCGGCGTGACGGGGGTAGCGGGCTCGCTGCGCCAGAGCTGGGCCAGATTGACCTGGCCGCCCTTGGCGATGCGCAGATCGACCTGGGGCTGGTCGAGGCGCACCTCGGTCAGGTGCAGGGTGCGCCGCCAGAGGCTGTCCCACTGCAGGTCGGCCGAGAAGCCTTCCGCGGCGATTACAGGATGCTCAGTCGGGCCGATCAGCAGCTTTTCGGCGTGCAGTTGCAGGGTGAAGGGATTGAACCTCAGCGCCTGCAGACTGGCCGGCTGGGTGAGGCGCTCGGTCAGCGTCTGGTTGAGGTAGTGCAGGGCGAGGCGCGGTCCGACCAGGAATCCGAGCAGACTGTAGAGGGCCAAGAGCACGAGCAGCACGAGGCTCGCTTTCACAATTCTGGACATGCAGGCATCTGGGACGGCGAAGGTGCCCGGATTATGGCACGGCACCCCCGGCGACGAGGGCGGTGGCCGTCCCAAAAGCACTGCTGGCTATGCGAGCCATCAGGGACACGACTACAGGAGCGGTTGCAGGATCGCTCACATTTTCGCCAATCCGGACGAGTGGCGCGGACGCACGACCGATCAGTGGTCAGGTGGATGGGAAGGCTTCTGGTAGAGGCGTCGGGGCCTTTGCCGAAGGCTCTAACACGGCACTTTGCCATGATCCGCCCGTCGCTCCAGATTAAGTTTGACTTAAGGACCGCCGACTAGTCTCGCGAACAGGTTGCATTCTCAGGGAGGGGAAACGGTGACGGGCTCGACGGCTCGCGGCGTGACGACAGGACGGCCAGGGCAACCGCGAATCGAGAATCCGCGTCGCCGGGAGTAGCAGATGTCCAGTCCGATCCAGCTCCATTCCATCCAGAAGAAGATCCAGTTCCTGCGCACCACCTTCAGCTATGTCGGCTGGTCGCTGTTCGGTCTGCTGCTGTGGGATGTGGCGGTGACGGTGGACGCCATGCTGTTCGTCGACGATCGCTTCGACCTGCCGCTGACGCCCCTGACCCTGCTGTGCTCGGCGCTGGTGGTGCTGATCAGCTTTCGCAACAGCAGCGCCTATGCCCGCTGGTGGGAGGCCCGCACCCTGTGGGGCGCCATGGTCAACAGCTCGCGCAGCTTCGGCCGCCAGGTGCTGACCCTGATCGACGACCAGGGCAAGGCGCAGAACCGGGTCAAGGCGGTGCTCCTGCGTCGGCACATGGGCTATCTGCACGCCCTGCGCGCCCAGCTCAAGCGCCAGGATCCGGCCCAGGCGGCCGCGCCCTATCTGGCCCGCCACGAACTGGCGCTGGCCGAAGGCAGCCTCAACTTCGCCAACGACATCCTCGCCGGCACCGCCGAGCTGATCGCCAGCGAATACCGCCAGGGCCGGCTGGACAGCATCCGCCTGGCGCGGCTGGAAGAGACCCTGGTGGACATGTCCAACTGGCAGGGCGGCATGGAGCGTATCGCCAACACCCCCTTGCCCTATCCCTACGTCTGCTTTCCGCAGCTGTTCAGTTTCCTGTTCTGCATCGCCATGCCGCTGGGCCTGGTCTCCACCCTCGGCTGGTTCACCCCGCTGGTGTCCACCGTGGTCGGCTTCATGCTGCTGGCCCTGGAGCGCATCGGCAGCGATCTGCAGGCGCCCTTCGCCGACAGCCAGCATCAGATCACCATGGACAAGCTGTGCGCCACCATCGAGGCCAACCTGCTGTCGATGCTGCGGCCGCGCAGCGAAGAGGGCAGTGCGGTGGCCCTGGCCCAGCCCGAGGCCGACGCCGCACCGAGCCGACGGGTGGCCTGACCGGCGGCGTCAGCCGGGGAGAGCGGGGCAGGTGGGACGGAAAACGTGCGGAAAGTCCCGCGCCAGAGGGATTTCTTTCGTGAGGGCACGGCACTAGCGCCGCTTCGCTCCGGTCACATTTTGCAATCTCCCCTGGCAGCGGTGGTTGGCTGGGGCCCAGCGGCGCTTGCCATGGGTCGCTGGCGGGCCGGGGCGAGAGGTGCCGTGGGACCTGCGTCCCACGACCTATATCTCGCTACGGATGCCCGCTCATGTCCGAAACCCGTCTCCCGACCGCCGGGGCCAGCGCCGAACCCTCGCGCCGCGCGCGCCATGCCCTGGATGCCCTGAACTTCACCCTGGCCGACGTCCGCGACGGCCTGGGCCCCTATCTCGCCATCTATCTGATCGCCGTGCGCGGTCCGGGGGAGGGCTGGAACGAGGCCACCGCCGGTTTCATCATGACCCTGGCCGGCATCGCCGGACTGATCGCCCAGACCCCGGCCGGCGCCCTGATCGACCGCACCCGCCACAAGCGCCTCATGGTTGGCGTCGCCGCCCTGGTGGTGACGATCTGCAGCGTGCTGCTGCCCTTCGTCTCCAACTTCTATGTGGTGGCGGCCACCCAGTCGCTGGCCCATGCCGCGGCGGCCATCTTCGCCCCGGCGCTGGCGGCCATCACCCTGGGCATCGTCGGACCCAAGGCCTTCACCAAGCACATCGGCCGCAACGAGGGCTTCAACCACGCCGGTAACGCCGTCTCGGCGGCCCTGGCCGGTGGCCTGGCCTATTTCTTCGGTCCCACCGTGGTGTTCTGGCTGATGGCGTTGCTCGCGGCGGCCTCCATCGTCGCCATCGTCCGCGTACCCCAGGACGAGATCGACGATGACCTGGCCCAGGGGCTGGGCGAGGAAAACGGCGCCCGCGATGCCAAGCCGGTGTCGGCCTGGCAGGCGCTGCTGGCCAATCGCAAGCTGCAGCTGCTGGCGCTGCTGGCCGCCATCTTCCACCTGGCCAATGCCGCCATGCTGACCTCGGTCGGCCAGCAGCTGACCCATATCGTCGGCAAGGACAGCGCCACCTCGCTGGTGGCCGTCTGCATCGTCGCCGCCCAGTGCGTGATGGTGCCGGTGGCCATCCTGGTGGGGCGCAAGGCCGACGTCTTCGGGCGCAAGCCGATCTTTCTCTTCGCCTTCGCGGTGCTGGCGATCCGCGGTGTGCTCTACACTTTTTCTGACAGCCCCTACTACCTGGTGGCGGTGCAGCTGCTCGATGGCATCGGCGCCGGGATCTATGGCGCCCTGATGCCGGTGATCGTCGCCGACCTGACCCGCGGCAGCGGACGCTTCAACGTCAGCCAGGGCGCCATCGCCACCGCCCAGGGGCTGGGTGCGGCGATCAGCGCCACCATCGCCGGGATCATCATCGTCCGCTTCGGCTATGCGGCGGCCTTCACCACCCTGGCCGCCATCGCCGCGGTGGGCTTCGTGCTTTATCTGCTGCTGATGCCGGAGACCCGCGACGAGCACGTTGCCGGAGACGCGGCGCGTTCCACCGGTACTGTGGTGGGAGGCTGAGATGGCACGCCAGGATGATTTTCTCGCCTTCGCCCATATCGGCGATCTGCACCTGACCACCGCCGAGGCCGACAACGCCCGGGACCTGCAGACTCTCCTGCAGCGCCTGCGCGGGTGCACCGAACTGGATTTCGTCTATCTGCCCGGGGACAACGCCGACAACGGCACCGCGGAGCAGTACCGGCTGCTCAGGCGGCTGCTGGACGACTTTCCGCTGCCGGTAACGGTGATCACCGGCGACCACGACATGGATGGCGGCGATCTCGGCCCCTTCTATGCCGAGTTGCAGGTGCCGCAACTGCCTTATTCCAGGGAGGTGGGCGGCGTGCGTTGCCTGTTCCTCGACATGTGCGGACCGGGCAGCGGCGGGCCGGATTTCCGTCTTGGTAGCGAGCAGCTGCAGTGGCTGGAGCAGGAGTTGCACGAGGCGACCCGGCTGGAGCAGCGTTGCGTGGTCTTCATGCACAGCTATCCGGCGGACCTGCAGGGGCCCGGCGAAGCCGAGCGGGTGGCGCGGCTGCTGCACGAGGGCCCGGTGCGCCTGGTGGAGATCGGCCATACCCACTACAACGAACTGGCCCACGACGGCGGCGTGCTCTATGCCGCCTGCAGATCCACCGGCCAGATCGAGGAAGGCGGTGTAGGATTCGCGCTGGTCACCCTGGACGGTCCGGCGGTGAGCTGGCGCTTTCGCGAATTGCCCGACGGCTGGCCCTGGGTGCAGATTACCGCGCCCGGCGATCCCCGCCTGAACGGCGCTGGCGTGGCCGAGGGTCACGAGTGCCGAGTGCTGGTGCTGGGCGACGCCGACCTCTCCGCCTGCGAATGGCAGTGCGACGACGGCCCCTGGTGGCCGCTGCAGCCGTTGGGCAAGGGTCGCTACCAGGGCGATCGGTCAGTGCCGGAAGGGACGCGGCGGTTGCAGGTGCGGGTCAGGGACTCTCGCGGCGGCGAAGATATCGACCGGCTCGACCTGGACGGCGGTCACCGGCCGCTGGCGGCGCCGGCCGACTGGGGTTCGGATCGCACCCAACTGGGTGAATGGCAGGCCAAGGGCGTGCTGGGGACCCAATTGGGACCCAATCGCAATGGCCGCAAATGGTGAGGTCGGCAGCGCCGACCTCGCGACTCGACTAGAAGGAACAGCGCTTTCATGGGGTCCATCGTCACCACTCCCCACGTCCTGACGTGGGTCATCGCCGCCCTGGCCACCCTTGGGGTGGTCTCGCGGCCCTTCGGTCTGCCGGAGGCGCTGTTCGCCGTGGCCGGTGCCGTGCTGCTGGCGCTGTTCGGCCTGTTGCCGCTGGACGGCGTCTGGCACGGCATCGCCAAGGGCACCGACGTCTATCTGTTCCTTATCGGCATGATGCTGCTGGCCGAGATCGCCCGCAAGGAAGGGCTGTTCGACTGGGTCGCCGGCCACGCGGTGCGCGCGGCGAAGGGCTCGGCGCTGCGGCTGTTCGCGCTGGTCTATGGCGTCGGCATCCTGGTCACGGTGTTTCTTTCCAACGACGCCTGCGCCGTGGTGCTGACCCCGGCGGTCTACTACGCCACCCGCGCGGCGAAGGTGAAGAATCCGCTGCCCTATCTGTTTTCCTGCGCCTTCATCGCCAACGCGGCGAGCTTCGTGCTGCCGATCTCCAACCCGGCCAACCTGGTGGTCTTCGCCGAGCACATGCCCGAGCTGAGCCGCTGGCTGGCGCTGTTCACGGTGCCGTCGATCCTGGCCATCGCCGCGACCTTCCTCACCCTCTGGGCGACCCAGGCCAAGGTCCTGCGCGCCGAGCAGCTGTCCGAAGGGGGGGCGGTGGATGCGCTGCCCACCACCGGACGCATCGCCGGCTGCGGCCTGATCCTGACCATCCTGGTGCTGCTCGGCGCCTCGGCGCTGGATCTGGAGCTGGGTCTGCCGACCTTCCTCGCCGGCTTCGCCACCTTCCTGGTGGTGGTGGCCTGCAAGCGCGGCGGCGGCCTGGAGTTGCTCAAGCACATCTCCTGGGGCGTGCTGCCGCTGGTGGCCGGGCTGTTCGTGCTGGTGGAGGCCCTGGAGACCACCGGGGTGCTGCAGGCGCTGGCCAATCAGCTGCAGGCCGCCGCCCAGGCGACCCCGGAGCGCGCCGCCTGGGGCGCCGGGCTGCTGGTGGCCTTTGGCAGCAACCTGGTCAACAACCTGCCGGCCGGGTTGCTGGCCGGGGCGGCGGTGCAGGCCGCCCATGTCTCGGAAAAGATCGCCGGTGCCGTGCTGATCGGCATCGACCTCGGCCCCAACCTGTCCATCACCGGTTCCCTGGCGACCCTGCTATGGCTGGCCGCGCTCAGACGCGAAGGGCTGTCGGTGAGCTTCTGGCAATTCCTCAAGCTGGGCGCCGTGGTGATGATCCCGGCGCTGCTGCTGGCCCTAGCCGCGCTGATCCATCTTTGAGAGCCTACTCAAAGGCTGCTGCGCGTCGGCCAGACGGCGTTGAAAACGGCTTCGGAATGCTCATTTACCCTGTGTAAACTCCGCTTCCTCAGCCGTTTTCGCGGGGCCGCCCAGGCCTTGTCTGGCTCTAGCTCGCGAGCCTTTGAGCAGGCTCTAATGGACGGTCTCCAGGCGTAGCGGCGCTGCCGCTGCGCCTGGGGCACTATAGGGGTTCGTCCGCTACGGAGCATCGCCCATGGCCATCGCCCGCTACACCGGCTTCGCCCAGGCGCTGCACTGGCTGACCGTCGCCCTGCTGTGCCTGCTCTTGCCCTTCGTCTGGGTGGCGGAAAACTTTCCGCCCGGGCCGGTGCGTACGCTCTGGTACCTGCTGCACGAATCCACCGGGATCTCGGTGTTCCTGCTGGTGCTGATCCGCCTGACCTGGCGCTGGCGGCATCCGGCGCCGCCGGCCAATCCCCGCGACGGGCGCCTGCTGCGGCTGCTCGCCGGTCTCAATCACGGCCTGCTCTATGCCGTGCTGCTGCTGATGCCGGTGACCGGCTACCTGATGGCCGGCCAGGGGCAGCCGGTGCCGGTGTTCGGGTTGTTTTCCCTGCCGGGTTTTCCCCGCCATGAAGCCCTCGGCATCCTCGCCAATCGCATCCATGTGGCCGGTCAGTTCGCCGTCTATGGCCTGGTGCTGCTGCACGTGGCGGCGGTGGTCTGGCACGTGGCGATCCGTCGGGACGGGACGCTGGAGCGGATGCTCCCCGAGCAGCGCCTCTAGGCGCTGCCTTCCACCCGCTGCCGGTCGCGCTCCAGCAGGGCCGGCAGGGTCTCGCGCAGGTGGTCCACCAGGGTGCGGATCTTGGCGTCGAGAAAGCGCCGCGAGGGATAGAGCGCATGGATGTCCAGGGCATAGAGCCGGTGCCCGGGCAGCACCCGTTGCAGACGGCCACTGGTCAGACCCTCGACCGCGGCGTACAGCGGCAGGGCGCCGATGCCCAGGCCGCTGGCCACGGCTTCGGCCAGGGCGTCGGCGGTGTTGACCTGGAAGGGCGGTCGATCCACCGCCACCTCGGCCAGGCCCTCGGGCCCTTCCAGCAACCAGCGATCCGGCGCCATGGCGCGATTGACCAGCCGCAGGCAGCGGTGCCCGGTCAGCTCCGCCGGGGTGGTCGGTCGGCCCTGGCGTTCCAGGTAGGCGGGCGCCGCGCAGAGCACGCTGTGGGTGCTGCCTAGGCGCGCCGAATGGAAGGCCGAGTCCGGCAGGCCGTCGGCGAGGACCAGCGACAGGTCGTAGCCTTCCTTGAGGATGTCGGTGAAGGTGTTGGTCAGTTGCAGATCCAGGTCGACCTCGGGATAGCGCTCGCCATAGCTGGCGAGACTCTGGATCAGGTAGTGCTGGCCGAGGCCGGTCATGGTGTGGATGCGCAGCCGGCCGCGCGGCACGGCCAGGGCGTGACGAGCCTCGGCGTCGGCTTCGTCGAGGTCGGCGAGGATACGCTGGCAGCGCACCAGGTAGCGTTCGCCGGCCTCGGTCAGGCGCAACTGGCGGGTGGTGCGGTGCAGCAGCCGGGTCTGCAGGTGCTGCTCCAACTGGCTGACCGCCCGGGAGACATAGGCGGTGGTGAGTTCCAGCTGGCGCGCGGCGGCGGTGAAGCTGCCGGTCTGGGCCACGCAGGCGAAGGCGCGCAGATTGAAGAGATGATCCATGGGCGGGGCAGGGCGGTGGAAAGGGCCATTGTGGGCCATTACCCGCCCGTTGGTTAACGCTCTTTGCTGTCGCACCCGGCTTAATCGGAGTGGACCCGGGTTCCTAGAATGGCCGCCGAGGCGCTGCCTCTCGCCCCCTCCCGTCGATCCCGTCGTTGCCCAGCATGCCCCTCGCTTCGCCGTTGCCCCTGCGGCCCTCCCGCTCCGTTCCGCGCCAACGCTGGCCCAGCCTGAATGCCTGGCGCCGTGCCGGCCGCGAATGGGCGCGTACCGATGGCCAGACCTGGGCCTTCATCGCCAAGGCACTGCTGGCCGCGGGCCTGGCCCTGTGGCTGGCCTATCGCCTGGAACTGCCGCAACCGAGCACCGTGCTGGTCACCGTCTTCATCGTCCTGCAGCCGCAGAGCGGCCAGGTGCTGGCCAAGAGTTTCTATCGCATCGTCGGCAGCCTGGCCGGCCTGAGCTTCACCGTGGCCGCCATCGCCCTGTTCGCCCAGGAGCGGGTCCTGCTGCTCGGCGCCCTGGTGCTGTGGATCGGCTATTGCACCCGCGGGGCGGCGCGCTATCGCGACTTTCGCAGCTATGCCTTCCTGCTGGCCGGCTATACCGCCTGCCTGGTCGGGCTGCCGGCGGTGGCCCAGCCCCAGGGCGCCTTCTTGCAGGCGATCTGGCGTCTGCTGGAGATCGCCCTGGGCATCTGCTGCGCCGGGGTGGTGAGCGTGGCGATCCTGCCGCAGACCACCCGCGGCGTGCTGCGCCGCACCCTGGCGCAGCGCCTGCGCGACTTCCTCGCCATGGCCCATGACGGCCTGCTCGGCCGCCTCGAGGCCGAACGCTTCGCCGCGCTCAGCGCCCGCTTCGCCGCCGATTCCGTGGGCTTCGAGAGCCTGCGCAGCGCCAGCGTCTTCGAAGAGCCCTATCTGCGGCGGCGCAGCGGGCGCCTGGCGGCCCTGGGCAATCGCCTCATGCTGCTCAACACCCGCTTTCATGCCCTTTACCAGCTGCTGGCGCGCCTGACCGAGCGGCCGCCGGCGGTGCGTCAGGCCCTGGCGCCTGCCCTGGAACTGATCGCCGCCGCCCTGGCACCGAGCCTGGGCCGACTACCGGAAGAGCGTGATCTGCGCCGGCTCAACGAGCGCCTGGCCGCGAAGCGCGAAACCTTGATGGCGGCGATCCGCGCCGGTCGTCAGCAACTGGCTCGCACGGCGCCTGCGGCCGAGGTCGACCGGCTCGACTACGACACCGCCGCCGAATTGCTCTATCGCTTCGCCGAGGATCTGCATCTGCTGCTGAATACCCAGCTGGAGCTGGACCTGCCGACCAGCACCGCGCCCAAGACGCGCGAGACCTTCACGCCGCTCGCCAGTCGCGCGGTGGCCTGGATGGCCGGGGTGCGCAGCGCCCTGGTGGTGCTGGGCGTAGGGCTGTTCTGGATCGAGACCGCCTGGCCGAGCGGCGCGGCCTGCACCCTGGCGGCGGCGCTGATCTCGGCGCTGGCCTCCACCTCGGCCGATCCGCGCCGCTATTGCCTGCAACTGGCCGGTGGCACCCTGGTCGGGGCCCTGGCCGGCGGGCTGCTGCACTTCCAGGTGCTGCCCTGGATCGACGGCTTCGCCCTATTGCTGCTGGTGCTGGCGCCGGTATTCACCGCCGGCGCCTGGCTGATCACCCGGCCACGCCTGGCCGGCTATGGCACCGGGTTGATGGTCTGGTTCTGCTCGGCGGCCCTGCCGGGCAATCTGCCGCGCTACGACGCCGACCTCTTCTGCAACACCTACCTGGCTTACCTCGTGGCCTGCGGCGTGGCGGCGGTGGCCGTCAGCGTGCTGCTGCCGCCCAGCCAGCCCTGGGTCTGGCGGCGGCTGGAGGCTGCCCTGCGCGAGCGCGTGGTCCACGCCATAGGCGCGCCCCTGGCCGGCCTGAGTGGCCGCTTCGATTCCGGCCTGCGCGATCTGCTCAACCAGGTGCAGGTGCTCACCGTGGGCCAGCCGCTGGTGCAGCGGCAGCTGCTGCGCTGGACCTTTCTCAGCCTGGAACTGGGCCACGCCATCATCGAGTTGCGCCTGGAACAGGCCAGGCTGCCGCCCTTGCCCTGGTATCGCGAACAGCGCGCCTGGCGCCTTGCGATCCGCGCCCTGGGTCGGGCACTGGTGCGGCTGGCTCGCCAACCCGATGCCGCCAACCTGGCCCGCGCCCTGGGCGCGGTGGACCAGGCCATCCTGCTGGCGCACCAGGCCCAGCGCCACCTGGAGCCCACGCCGGGCGACTTCGACCGCTCGCCGCTGCGGCGCATCGCCAGCTACCTGCACGTCATCCGCACCTCGCTGCTGGCGCCGGATTCGCCCCTGGCCGGGCATCTGCCGCAGCCCCGGCCACCGGCGCGCGACGAAGGCTAGCCAGCAGCCGGCCAAAATCCGACTAGGCTTACGGACGGGGAGGGCCAGCAGGCCCTCTGCCATGCGACTTTCGGCACAACCAGAACAAGGCCCGCCTGCCCATGCCCGTCCGCTTCGTCCGTCCGCTGCTCTGTTCCGCCAGTTTTCTCCTGACGCCCCTGGCGTCTGCCCTGGAGGCCCCGGGTGCCCCTGGCGCCACACCCTTCTGGTCCTATTCCGGCAAGACCGGCATCGGCACCAGCTACGAGGCCTATCGCGATGGCGCCTACAGCGACCAGGCCAGCACCGGACGCGTCTCGCGGGTCTGGTTTTCCCTGGCCCAGGGGGTGGTTACCGAGACCATGCAGGGCCTCATCCACGAGGCGCAGCTGCGCGAGATGCAACTGGTGATCCGCGGCCCCGACTTCACCCACCTGGAGCGCGACGACACCGACAGCCGCATCGAATACCTGGCCACCGATAGCGCCGGCCGGCCAACTTCCCTGGCCTACCGGATCGTCAATCGCGACCGCCAGGGCCGCTACGAGATCGAGAAGCACGTCTTCACCGACCCGGACCAGGACACCCTGGTCATGCGCGTCATCTTTCGCAGCCAGGATCCGCGCATCCAGCCCTATCTCTATGTCGATCCGGCGCTGGCCAACAGCGGCAGCCATGATCGCGCGGCGGTGAAGGGCGCGGTGCTCTACGCCAGCGAAGGCGAGCACGCCCTGGTGGTCAAGGCCAGCCAGCCCCTGCAGACGCCCACCGTGGGTTTCGTCGGCAGCTCCGACGGCCTCGACGACCTGCGCCGCAACGGCAAGCTGACCCAGCTCTACAGCAGCACCGGTGACCAGGCCGGCAACGTCGCCATGCTGGCCAAGCTGCCGCTCAAGGGCGCCGAGACCACCCTGGACGTGGTGGTGGGCTTTGGCGCCAATCCGCACCAGGCCGAGGCGGCGGCCGATGCCACCCTGGCCCGCGGCTACCAAAAGGTGCTGGCCCACTACAACGGCGAGGGCGACGCCATCGGCTGGCAGGACTACCTGGCCAGCCTTGATCAACTGCCGCGCCTGCAGGCCCAGGCCGGCGACGGCGGCAAGCTGGTCAACGCCAGCGCCCTGGTGCTCAAGGCCCAGGAAGACAAGACCCACGCCGGCGCCCTGATCGCCTCGCTGTCCAATCCCTGGGGCGAAACGGTGCCGGCGGCCAAGGGCACCACCGGCTACAAGGCGGTCTGGCCGCGGGACTTCTACCAGTGCGCTATGGCGCTGCTAGCGCTGGGCGATCGGCAGACGCCCAAGGTCGCCTTCAGCTACCTCAAGCAGGTGCAGGTGGACGCCAACACCGCCCACAAGCCGGCCGACAGCTCGGCCTTCATCCACCAGCAGAAGCAGAGCGACGAGGTCCGCGCGCCGGGGGCCACCGGCTGGTTCCTGCAGAAGACCCACGTCGACGGCACCATCGAATGGGTGGGCGTGCAACTGGACCAGACCGCCATGCCGATCATGCTTGGCTACCGCCTCTGGCAAGGCGGCCTGCTGGGCGATGCCGAGATCGATCGCTGGTATCGCGACATGCTCCGGCCCGCGGCGGATTTCCTCGCCCGCGACAGCCAGGTCAACCTGGGCTGGAACACCTGGCAGGTCAAGCCGCCGCAGACCCAGCAGGAGCGCTGGGAAGAGCAGTGGGGCTATTCGCCGTCCACCACCGCGGCGGTGATCGCCGGTCTCGCCACGGCGAGCGAACTGGCGCGCCACGCCGGCGACGAGGCCAATGCCAGCCGCTACCGCGACACCGCGCGGCGCTATTCGAGCCAGGTGGAAAAGACCATGGCCACCACCCAGGGCAGCCTGGGCGCCGGCAACTACTACCTGCGCATCACCCAGAACGAGGATCCCAACGACAAGGGCAAGCTGGTGGACAACAACAGCCGCCCGGGCTTGCCGGAAGACCAGGTGCTGGACGCCGGTTTCCTCGAACTGGTGCGCTACGGCGTGCGACCGGCCGGCGATCCCCTGGTGCAGAAGAGCCTGGCGGTGCTGGACGACGAGGGCCTGCCGGAGAATCTGCGGGTCAAGTACAGCTTCCAGTACCCGGGAGTGGAAGGCACCTTCCCCGGCTGGCGCCGCTACGGCAACGACGGCTATGGCGAGAGCGAGAGCTCCGGCATCAACTTTCCCGCCACCGAGCAGCCGGTGCCCAACTCCGGACTGCGCGGCCGGGTCTGGCCGATCTTCACCGGTGAGCGCGGGCACTACGAGCTGGCGCGCCTGGTCCTGCAGGGCAAGCCGGATGCGGCGGCGCTCGGCAAGCTGCGCGACACCTACGTCCGCGGCCTGGAACTGTTCGCCAACGCCGGCCTGATGCTGCCCGAGCAGGTCTGGGACGGTGTGGGCGACAACCGGCGCCACGGCTACACCAAGGGGCAGGGCACCGATTCGGCGACGCCGCTGGCCTGGTCCCACGCCGAATACGTCAAGCTGCTGCGCTCCATGGCGGACGGCCAGGTGTGGGATCACTACCCGGTGGTGGCGCGGGCACTGGCGCCCTGAGTAAGGAATGCTGCCGGGTCGCGAGCGCCGTCAGGGCTCGCGACCCGGCAGCAGGTCGGGTCGTTGTTGCTCCAGCCATAGTACGATCTGCTGGAGCAGGGTTTCAGCCTGCCGTAATGCCTCTTCGGCCATCGAGTCGCTGACCAAGTCGCCCGAGTAGTCGATGACATTGCGTTGCTTCCGCAGGGTGTCCAGTACCAGCATCGTTGGCGTAGCGAGACCTATGGTCCGGGGCAAGGACTGGATCATGGTCTGATGATGGCCAGGGCGACTGGTCAGGGTGCGATAGCCATTGGCCTGAAGCGCTGCATTAGCGCCCTGCATGATCGCCTTGTAGGCCAGATCGAAGCGGCTTTCACTGCTCAGCGTCGGCAGGCGGGCGTCCGTCAGGCTACGCTGCGCTGCCTCCAGCAGGCGCCGGATACCTGCCGAATCCGGCGTAATCGCTTCGAGACGTTTGCCAATCAAATTATCCAGGGTCATCTGTCCATCCTTGTGACAGTTCGCCAGCGTCGCCTATGACGAACAGCTTGGGCTTTTCTAGCAGATCCGTGACGAAGGCTCCCCCTTCCACCAACAGCTTCTGCCATTCCTCTTGCCGGTATACCTTGGGATTGATCTCGCGGCCAAGCCTTTCCTGGCAGGGGTAAAGGGCCGCCACTACTTCACCGAAGGTCACGGTGCCTAGGATCATGAGGTCTATATCGCTTCCACTGTTCGCCTTGCCGCTGGCCATCGAGCCGAAGACGAAAGCTGCTTCTATCCGGTCTGCAACAAGGCCCAATGCCTCGGCCAGGATGTCGGTAAGGCCACTGGTCTTGCGCAGAATGCTCGCCAGCTCTTCGAAGATCGGGCAGTCCGGATTGGCACGGTAGTGCTGCTGATTACCCACGCGCGTTTTCACGGCCAGACCCGCCGAGACTAACTTGACGAGTTCGCGGCTGAGGGTACCGGACTGGGTCTCGGTCAATCGCGCGATTTCACGCTGGTGATAGCTACTATCCGGATGGAGCAGCAGCAGCGCCAAGACCTTGCGGCGATAGTCGGGAAAAAGGACGGACGCGAGTGACATCGAAAACCTTATTGCTGCCTTTTAGGCTGCAATTGAAGCTTAAAAGGCAGCAATCATCCAGCACTACCATGCCTCAAACGATCAGTTGGATGCCTAACCGACAAGCGGTAGATCTCTGCTATAGCCAGTGCCAGAGCCTGTTTTACCTTTGATCGCTCAGGGAACGCCTGTAACAAGACTTGTCTGATGGGCATTCTCGGGCTTTCCTGAGATGGGCGGATCCTTCCGCTCCCTGCTTTCCCTCTTCGCTCCGGCCCTCCTGCCCTCGGTCGCGTACCGCGCGGTAGCGTGCCCGGCTGTCGCGCTTTTCTCTCGCTCGCTCCGGCGACCGCTCCGGTGGTCTGGGGGCGGGTCTTTGCCGGTTCCTGTCAAGAAGGTCACGGATATGACTGACGTCGCTCTCCCCATCGCCCTCTACCTGGGCACCCTGGTGCTGCTGGCTTTCGCCCTGCGCCGCAGCCCGCTGCTGACCGAGGAGACCCTGGCGCGCTCCTCGCCGCTGGATGCCCTACGCGGCATCCTCGCCACCGCTGTGGTCTGCCTGCATTTCGTGCTGACCTATCACCTCAAGGCCGAGGGCCAGTGGCGCGAACCCGACAGCGACCTGCTCTACAACATGGGCGTGGTACCGGTCTCGCTGTTCTTCATGATCACCGGCTACCTGTTCTTCGGAAAGGTCTATCGCCGCACGCCGGACTGGGGCGAGCTGCTCCGTTCGCGGGTGCTGCGGGTGATGCCGCTGTATCTCTGCGTGGTGGCCGTGGTGGTGCTCTTCACCCTGATCCGCACCCACTTCGTCATCGCCGACGGCCAGCGCTTCATGCTCGAGCTGCTCAGCTGGGAGCTGTTTTCCGGCTTCAGTCTCAACGGCCTGGAGGAGAGCGGCTGGATGACCGCCGGCGCCCACTGGACGCTGCGCTACGAGGCGCTGTTCTACCTGGCCCTGCCGCTTATCGCCGCGCTGTTCAATCGCCGTGGCTTCGGCCTGCCGCTGCTGGTCTCGGCGCTGCTGGTGGGCGGCCTGGTTGCCGCCGGCTATCACTACCACGTGCTGGGCGCGCGCTTCGGCCTGCTGTTCCTGCTGGGATTCCTGCCGGTGTTCGTCAAGGTCCATCGGCCGGCGTTGCTGGCACGTTTGCGCACGCCCCTGGTGGCCGCGCTGTCGCTGGCGCTGGTGGCCTATGCCATGACCCAGCCGGACTACAACCTCAAGCAGATGCTGGCGCTGGCCTTGCCCTTCGCCGCCATGGCCGCCGGCAACGACCTCTTCGGCCTCCTGCGCAGTCGCGGCCTCAAGGTGCTGGGCGAGATCAGCTACAGCCTCTATCTCACCCATGGCCTGCTGCTCTACGGCCTCTTCACCCTGCTCAACCTGGGGTCTGTCGAGGTCCTGGGTACGGTCGGCTTCATGGCCCTGCTGCCACCGGTGCTGGTGCTCGCCTGCCTGCTGTCGATGCTCAGCTACCGCTGGATCGAGCGTCCGCTGATGCACCTGGGCAGGGCGCCACGGCCTCGGCAAGTGCCGGCGTAAGCGCCGGCGCCGCCCCGGGATACTCCAGCAGAAAGGCCAGTGCCTGGGCGCAGGAGGCTTCCACCTTGAGCGCGAGCAGGTCGTCCGCGCGGGTCCGGCCATAGCCCAGGGCGGCGATGGGCAGGCCGGCGCGAGCCGCGGCCTGGGCGAAGCGAAAGCCGGAATAGACCATCAGCGACGAGCCCACCACCAGCAGCGCATCGGCGCGGCCCAGGTGGGCAAAGGCGCGCTCTACCCGCGCACCGGGCACGTGTTCGCCAAAGAACACCACGTCCGGCTTGAGCAGGGCGCCGCAGCGCGGGCAGTCGGGCACGCGGAAACTCATGAAGTCCACGCCTTCCAGATCGGCATCGCCATCCGGGGCGGTAGCCGCGTCCAGCTGCAGCCAGTCGTCATTGAGTTCGCCCAGCCACTGCTGGAACTCCTGGCGCGGCAGGCGCAGCTCGCAGCCCAGGCAGCGGATCTGGTCGAGGCGCCCGTGCAGGTCGATCACCGCCTCGCTGCCGGCGGCCTGATGCAGCCGATCGACGTTCTGGGTCAGCAGCATCTCCACCTGGCCGCGCCGCTCCAGGGCCGCCAGGGCCTGGTGGGTGGCGTTGGGCCGCGCCTGGCAGAAACGCGGCCAGCCGATCAAGCTACGTGCCCAGTAGCGGCGGCGCAACAATTCGTCGCCAACGAAGGCCTGCAGGGTGACCGGTTGCGGGCGCTTCCAGGCGCCGTCGCGGTCGCGGTAGTCGGGAATGCCGGAATCGGTGCTGCAACCGGAACCGGTGAGCAGAAAGATCCGCTCGTGCCGGGCGATAAAGGACTGGAGCTCGGGCAAGGACATCGTGCACCTGGGGTTGCGGGCGATATCCCCAGCTTGGAAAGGGTTATGCCGGGAGGCAAGCCGCAGCTGACGAACGTCCTGTCCGCGCTGCGGCGAGTGGCGTTCAGAAGACCGGCACGTAGATGTAGATCTGCGAATCCTGGGCATCCACCCCGGTGAAGGCCTCGGTGTAGTGCTCGAAGCAGGCGCCGGGACGGGGTTGCAGGCCGCGCGCCGGCAGCAGCTCGGCGAACAGCCGGCCGAGGCTCTTGGCCACGCTGGGCGCGGTGCCCAGGTGCACGTAGCGGGCGTAGCGGCCTTCCGGCAGTTCCTGGCGCACCATGCCGGCGGGCAGGGGGGCGCCTGGGGTGGTGGCCACCGCGGCCAGGTAGTGCATGGTGCCGGCCTGGCGCCAGCTCAGGCCATACCATTCGGCCGCGCCCTCGCGCCCGGTGATCTCCCCGGCGCGGTCGGCGAAGCGCCGCCAGAGGGCGGCGATGTCTTCGCCCTGGCCAGGCTCGAACAGCAGACCGGTCACTTCCAGGGCGGGATGGTCGACGATTTCCAGCGACATGGGACAGACTCTCTCGAAGATGCGATGAAGGCCGTCACCTTACTCCAGCGGCGCGCGGCGGTCAGCCGGGGCGGCCATCGGACGAAAGGTCGCAGCCGCCGCCAGGCCCTGCCGCAGACCCTGCCAGGTCCTCTTGCCGCTTCGCTAAAACACTGATTTTGAATGATTTTTCGATGAAGAAAGACGACGCTTCGCTCGAACTGCCAGGCCCGGGTCAGGACGAAGTCCTACCGTGATGTGCCTGGAGTTACCCAAGAAATGTCGATCAAGGTATCGCGCCGCAACTTCCTCAAACTCAGTACGGCGGGGGTCGCCACCTCGAGCATGGCCATGCTCGGCTTCGCCCCGGAACCGGCACTGGCGTCCATCCGCTACTACAAGCTCGCCGCCGCCAAGGTGACGCGCAACACCTGCACCTACTGCTCGGTGGGTTGCGGCATGCTGCTCTACAGCCGCGGCGATGGCGGCATCAACACCGTCAGCGACATCTACCACGTCGAAGGCGATCCGGATCATCCGGTCAGTCGCGGTTCCCTCTGTCCCAAGGGCGCCGGGGTGCTGGACTTCATCAAGAGCGAATCGCGCCTCTCCCACCCCGAGGTGCGCGAGCCGGGCAGCAACGAGTGGAAGCGCATCAGCTGGAACGAGGCGCTGGACCGCATCGCCCGCTACATGAAGGAGGACAGGGACAAGAACTTCGTCACCCATGACGCCGATGGCCATCTGGTCAATCACTGGATCACCACCGGCTTCCTGGCGGCCTCGGCCTGTTCCAACGAGACCGCGTACCTCACCCAGAAGGTGATCCGCAGCCTCGGCATGCTGGCGATCGACAACCAGGCGCGCGTGTGACACGGACCGACGGTGGCAGGTCTTGCCCCTTCGTTCGGCCGCGGTGCCATGACCAATCACTGGGTCGACATCCGCAACGCCAATCTCATCCTGTCCATGGGCGGCAACTCGGCCGAGGCGCACCCGGTGGGCTTTCGCTGGATGGTGGAGGCCAAGGAAAAGAACAACGCCAAGCTGATCACCATCGATCCGCGCTTCACCCGGACCTCGGCGGTGGCGGACTACCACGCCTATATCCGCACCGGGACCGACATCGTCTACCTGGGCGGGTTGATCAACTTCCTGCTCACCACGGACCAGATCCAGCATGAGTACGTAAGGGCCTACACCGACGTCGCCCTCATCGTGAAGGAAGACTTCGGCTTCCACGACGGCCTCTTCTCCGGCTTCGGCGAAGACAAGCGCCGCGCCTACGAGAAATCCAGCTGGAGCTACGAGTTCGACGAGCGCGGCATGGTGAAGGAAGACCCAACCCTGCAGCACCCGCGCTGCGTCTACCAGCTGATGAAGGCGCACTACAGCCGCTACACCATCGAGCTGGTGGAGCGCGTCTGCGGCATGCCGCGCGAGCAGATCCAGACCACCTGGGACATGATCGCCGAGACGGCGCGCCCCGAGCGCACCATGAGCATCCTCTATGCCCTGGGCTGGACCCAGCATTCCATCGGCGCCCAGATCATCCGTACCGCCTCCATGGTGCAACTGCTGCTGGGCAACATCGGCATGCTCGGCGGCGGGGTCAACGCCCTGCGCGGCCACTCCAACATCCAGGGGCTGACCGACCTGGGCCTGCTCTCCAACCAGTTGCCGGGCTATCTCTACCTGGCCTCCCACGAGGAACAGGAATACCGCGACTACATCAAGCGGCGGGCCAAGCAGCCCCTGCGCGAGGGCGAGGTCTCCTACTGGAAGTACTACGAGCGCTTCCACGTCAGCCTGATGAAGGCCTGGTTCTCCGAGGCGGCGACCAAGGACAACGACTGGTGCTACGACTGGCTGCCCAAGCTCAGCGAGCCGCTCTACGACGTCCTGCACACCTTCGAGCGCATGCACCACGGCGAGATCACCGGCTATTTCTGCCAGGGCTTCAATCCGCTGGCCTCCTTCCCGGACAAGAACAAGGTCAGCCAGGCGCTGAGCAAGCTCAAGTACCTGGTGGTGATGGATCCGCTGGCCATCGAGACCGCCGAGTTCTGGCAGAACCACGGCGAACTCAACGACGTGGACCCGAGCCAGATCCAGACCGAGGTGTTCCGCCTGCCCACCACCTGCTTCGCCGAGGAGAACGGCGCCATCGTCAACAGCTCGCGCTGGCTGCAGTGGCACTGGCGCGCCGCGCCGCCGCCGGGCGAGTCGCGGCCGGACGTGGCCATCCTCGCCGGGCTGTTCCATCGCCTGCAGCAGATGTATCGCGACGAGGGCGGCGCCTTCCCCGATCCCATCCTCAACCTGACCTGGCCCTACAGCAATCCGGAGGAGCCCAATCCCGAGGACATCGCCCAGGAATACAACGGTCGCGCCCTGGCCGATCTGCCCGGGCCGAACGGGACCATTTCCCACAAGCGTGGCGAACTGCTCGACGACTTCGGCTTCCTCGCCGACGACGGCAGCACCACCTGCGGCTGCTGGATCTATTCGGGCTCCTACAACCGCCAGGGCAACAACATGGACCGGCGCGACAACGCCGATCCCTACAACATCGGCATGACCCTGGGCTGGGCCTGGTCCTGGCCGCTCAATCGCCGCATCCTCTACAACCGCGCCGGCGCCCGGCCGGACGGCACCTCCTGGGCGCCGGAAAAGCGGCTGATCTGGTGGAACGGCGAACGCTGGGCCGGCGCCGACATCCCCGACTTCCCCTGGACCTCGCCACCCTCGGCCAAGGCCGGGCCCTTCATCCTCAACCAGGAGGGCGTCGCGCATTTCTTCGGCGGCAGCCTGCTGGCCGAGGGGCCCTTCCCGGAGCACTACGAGCCCTTCGAGTCGCCGCTGGACCACAACCCGCTGCACCCGGACAACCCGCGCGCCAGGAACAACCCGGCGGCGCGGATCTTCCCGGGCGATCGGGCGCGGCTGGGCACCCGCGAGGAATTCCCCTATGCGGCCACTACCTACCGCCTGACCGAGCACTTCCACTTCTGGACCACCCATGCGCGGCTCAACGCCATCGCCCAGCCGGAGAAGTTCGTCGAGATCGGCGAGGACCTGGCGACCGAGCTCGGCATCAAGGCCGGCGACTGGGTCAAGGTCAGCTCCAAGCGCGGCTACATCAAAGCGGTGGCGGTGGTGACCAAGCGCATGCACGGGCTGCAGGTGGAGGGGCGCACCGTGCACCACATCGGCATCCCCATCCACTGGGGCTTCAAGGGCGTCACCCGCCCCGGATTCCTCACCAACACCCTGACCCCCTACGTGGGCGACGCCAATACCCAGACACCGGAATTCAAGTCGTTCCTGGTGAACGTGGAAAAGGTCTGAGGGAGGTTCTATGAGAGGCGATCAAGTCAACTTCCAGAACATCGTCGCACGCTCGGCCATCTCCGAGGAGTCGCCCCACACCCGCATCGGCGGGGTGGAAGCGGTGGCCAAGCTGATCGACGTGTCGCGCTGCATTGGCTGCAAGGCCTGCCAGGTGGCCTGTTCGGAGTGGAACGACCTGCGCGACGAGGTCGGGCATTGCAACGGTACCTACAACAACCCGCCGGACCTCACCCCGGAGACCTTCCAGGTGATGAGATTCGACGAATACGTCAACGAGAAGGGCAACCTGGAGTGGCTGATCCGCAAGGACAACTGCATGCATTGCGCCGAGCCGGGCTGCCTCAAGGCCTGCCCGGCGCCGGGGGCCATCGTGCAGTACGCCAACGGCATCGTCGACTTCAATTCCGAGCACTGCATCGGGTGCGGCTATTGCGTCTCGGGCTGCCCCTTCGACGTGCCGCGCATCTCCAAGAAGGACCAGAAGGCCTACAAGTGCACCCTCTGCTCCGACCGCGTCTACCACGGCCTGGAGCCGGCCTGCGTCAAGTCCTGCCCGACCGGGGCGATCATGTTCGGTACCAAGGAGGACATGACCGAACACGCCCAGATGCGCGTTGGCCAGCTGCATGACCGCGGCTTTCCCGGCGCCGGTCTCTACGATCCGGCCGGGGTTGGCGGCACCCATGTGATGTACGTGCTGCAGCACGCCGACAAGCCGGAACTCTATACCCACCTGCCGGCCGATCCGCAGATCAGCCCCATGGTCAGCCTGTGGAAGGGCGTGACCAAGCCGATCATGTCGGCGCTGCTGGGCGTCACCGCCATCGCCGGCATCGCCCACTACCTGACCAAGGGACCCAAGGAAGAACCCGAGGAATCCCCGGACGAGGCAGAGCGCCACGCCGCGCGCGAGGAGGATCGGCCATGACCACGCCGTCGGACAACAAGCGCGGCATCCTGCGCTACACCACCTTCAGCCGGCTGAACCACTGGTTCATCGCCTTCACCTTCGTCTGCCTGACCCTGAGCGGCCTGGCCTTCTTCCACCCGTTCTTCTTCGACCTCACGGCGCTGTTCGGCGGGCCGACCATGACGCGCATCCTGCACCCCTTCATCGGGGTGGCCATGAGCCTGGGCTTCGTGGTCATGGCGGTGCGCTTCTTCAAGGTCAACCTGTTCAAGCGCCACGACGTGGCCTGGGTGCGGCGCATCGGCGACGTCCTCGCCAACCGCGACGAGCTGGCACCGCCCATCGGCGCCAACAACCCGGGGCAGAAGCTGGTGTACTGGGTGATGCTGCTGTCGGTGCCGGCGCTGTTGCTCAGTGGCTTCTTCATCTGGCGGCCGTATTTCGCCGACATCCTGCCGCGTGGCTGGCTGCGCTTTTCCAGCCTGGTGCACGCCTATGTCGCCTTCGTCGCCATCGTCACCCTGATCATCCACGTCTATTCGGCGATCTGGGTGAAGGGCTCCTTCCGCGCCATGACCCAGGGCCGCGTCAGCCGCGCCTGGGCCAAGCATCACCACCGGCTGTGGTACGACGAGATCGTCGAGCAGGAACGCCGCGAAGGCGGCGAGCGGGGCGAGCGCCCCCTGGATGAACACCGCATGCCCGACAAGGGGACCCCCTGATGCATCAGTACGGCACCTCGCCCACCGGCATCCTCAATCCGCCACCGGTGGTCCTGCCCGATCGCCAGCTGTTCGCCCGTCGCGCCCGCCGCCTGCGCGAACTGGCCGAGCGCAGCCCCGAGCTGGGCGACTTCCTCGGCTTCATGGCCCTGCTGATCCAGGCCCAGGAGGCCGTCCTGCAGGAACGCCAGCCCAGCTGGCAACCGGCGCCGGATGCCTTCAGCCTGGCCCTGGAGCACGGCATGCCGCCGCTGCAGGGGCAGGCCTTGCTGCGGGATCTGGACTGGCAGGGCGATCTACAGGCGCTGCTGGCCAACCTGGAACTGCGCATCGCCGCGCGTCAGCGGCCGGTGCTCGAACAACTGGCCGCCTTGCCGGTGACCGAGCGTCAACGGCTCGCCGAGCAGTTGCTCGCTCAGGAGCCCGGCGCCCCAGAGGTCCGGGCGCTGCTGCCGCTGGTGGGCGCTGCCCTGCAGGTGGCCTGGGTGCGCCTGGCCCTGGGCCTGCCGCAACCGCCCCAGCGCCATGGCGACGCCAGCCGGGTGCTGTGCCCGACCTGCGCGGCGCCGCCGCTGGCCAGCATCGTCCACGCCGACCGCGATCGCGACAACGTGCGCTACCTGCATTGCAGCCTCTGCGCCACCGAGTGGCACCTGGAGCGCAGCAAGTGCAGCTGCTGCAATACCAGCGCCCAGGTGCGCTACCTGGCCCTGGAAGACGCCGCCGGCAAGACGCCCCTGGCCGCCCAGGCCGAGACCTGCGACAGCTGCGACAGCTATCTCAAACTGGTCAGCAAGAGCTTCAACCTGGGCGCCGAGCCCCTGGCCGACGACCTCGCCAGCCTGCCGCTGGACTTCGCGCTGGCCGAAGAAGGGCGCTATGCCCGCAGTGGCTTCAATCCGCTGTTCATCGCCGGGGAATAAGGCGCCAGCGCCGCGTCACGTCTCCGCATGAAGGGCCTGGGTCAGCGCCAGGCCCGCCAGGCGCGCGCTGGCCAGCAACCGCTCCAGGCTCTGCCCATGCCGCGCGCTGGCGGAGAGTCCGGCCATGGTGGTGATGACGAAGTCGGCCAGCTCCTGCGCACGCTGCGGCTGGCGACCGGCGATATGGGTGCGGATAAGCGTCTGGGCCGTCTGGTGGTGCCGGTCGGCTGCCGCACGAGCCTGGGGATCGTCGGAATGGGTGCCCTCCAGCACCAGGCAGCCGGTCGAGCTGGGGTCGGCTACATAGCTGCGCGCCGCCTCTTCCAGCACTCGGGTGAGCGCTACCGCCAGGGACTGTTCGCCGTCCAGGATCTCGTGCAGCAGCACGGCGCCCGTCGAGATGTAGCGTTCGAGCACCCGCTGGTACAGCTCCAGCTTGCTGCCGAAGGCCGCATAGAAGCTCGGCGGCCTGATGCCGAGCGCCTGGGTCAGGTCGGCGACGCTCACCCCGTCATAGCCCTTTTCATGGAACAGGCGCTGGGCCTGGACGATGGCCTCGTCCGGATCGAAGCGGCGGGGCCGCCCACGGGTTGCGGTTTTATTTGTAGTGCTCATTACAAAAATACTTTGACAGCGGACGGGAGAAGATTATTGTAGCACTCACTACATTAATCAGGAGGCTGACTCATGAGCAATTTCGCAGGCAAAAAGGTCTTGGTGCTGGGCGGCAGTCGCGGCATAGGCGCGGCCATCGTGCGGCGCTTCGCCACCGATGGCGCCCAGGTGACCTTCACCTATGCCAGTTCCAGGGACGCCGCCCAGGCCCTGGCGGCGGAAACCGGTAGCACCGCCGAGCTGACCGACAGCGCCGACCGCGACGCGGTGATCGCCCGGGTGCGCGCCTGTGGTCCGCTGGACGTACTGGTGGTGAATTCCGGCGTGGCGCTGTTCGGCGATGCCCTGGAACAGGATCCGGACGCCGTCGATCGCCTGTTCAGCATCAATGTGCAGGCGCCCTATCACGCGGCCGTGGAAGCCGCGCGGCAGATGCCGGCGGGCGGGCGGATCCTCGTCATCGGCTCGGTGAATGGCGATCGCATGCCGTTGCCCGGCCTGGCCGCCTATGCCATGAGCAAGTCGGCCCTGCAGGGTCTCGCCCGCGGTCTGGCGCGGGACTTCGGGCCGCGCGGCATCACCGTCAACGTGGTGCAGCCGGGCCCCATCGATACCGAGATGAATCCGGCCGATGGCCCCATGAAGGAGCTGATGCACAGCTTCCTGGCGATCAAGCGCCACGGCAGCGCCGACGAGGTGGCCGGCATGGTCGCCTGGCTGGCCGGCCCCGAGGCCGGCTTCGTCACCGGCGCCATGCACACCATCGACGGCGCCTTCGGCGCCTGATCGAGTGCGTACCCCTATCGCCCAGGGCCCAGGCGATAGGGGCGAAGGCCGGCTATCCGGCAGGCCAGCCTAGTACGCCGGCCCCAATACCTCCTCGGCGATATCCAGCAACGCCCGCAGCCTGTCCATGTGGCGCAGGTCCTGGTGATAGCCCACCCAGATATCCCGTGATGGAGGACTGCCGAAGCGCTCGATGAGCTGCAGTCCGGCGGTCGCATCGCCGAGCGGGCGGGGCAGGACGGCCACCCCCAGGCCACGCCGGCACATCTGCGCCTGAACGGTTCGACTGGTACTGGTGAAGGCCCGTGGCGAGTCCGGCAGCCGCTCGAGCAACCAGGCGACATCGGGAAAATGCGATTGCGCGCTGTTCATGAGGATCAGCCCGACCGCAGCCGTATCCTCCTGCACCGCTAGCGCCGTCTCTGCGGAGCCGTAGAGGCCGTAGGGCATCCTCAGGAAACGGCGCTGCACGATATCCGGTTCGCTGAAGGGCACCAGGCGAAAGGCCACGTCCGCATCGCGTCGGGAGAGATCCAGCAGTCGATAACTGGCAATGACCTCGGGTACCACGGCAGGGTGCCGCCGGGTCAGGTCGGCCAGGACCGGCGCCAGCACATAGCCGGCGAACCAGTCCGCCGAAGAGATGCGCAGGATTCCCTCCAGGCGCTGGTGATTACCTGCCAGGCGCCGCTCGATCGCCAGGGCCGAGGCTTCCATGGACTCGGCCAGGGCGAATACGGCATCTCCCGAATTCGTGAGGATCAGGCCCTCGCGGGTGCGCCGTAGCAGCGCCTGTCCGGCTTCAGCTTCGAGCGTTTTGATCCGTCGACCTACCGTTGGGTGGCTGATTCCCAAGGCTCGCGCGGCCGAGCCATAGGAACCGCCCCGGGCGACTGCCAGAAAGATCCGTACATCGCTCCATTCCATGGCGTACCTGCGTACAAAAATGAACATTCAATATGCAGGAAAGGCAGTCCCCAAACAATATCGTAGGGGTGACCATGACAGCTCACATCGACGTAGATCCGTTGGCTTCAGCCAGGCATGTTCGAACTGGCGCTGTGCAGGTGAGCAGATATGAGCAGATTGCTAGATAGGGTTGCGATTGTAACGGGTGCCTCCAAAGGCATCGGTGCGGGTATTGCCCGGCAACTGGCGGCGGACGGTGCCAAGGTCGTCATCAGCTATGCGTCCGGCAAGGACGGGGCGGACGCCGTCCTCGCCGACATCAAGGCGGCGGGGGGTACGGCCATCGCGCTACGCGCCGACGTCCGCCAGCGGGCCGATATGGAGGCCTTGGTAGAGGCGGCCCGCGAGCACTTCGGGCGCCTGGATATCCTGGTGAACAATGCCGGCGTCTATCGATTCGCCAGGATCGAGGACACCACGGCAGACCTGTATCGGCTGCAATTCGACATCAATGTGCTCGGACCCTTGCAGCTGATAAGCGCCGCCAGCCCCTACCTGGGCGCCGGCAGCAGCATCATCAACGTCAGCTCGAATGTCACCAGCGTCCTGCCGGCGGAAAGCGCCGTCTACAGCGGCACCAAGGGTGCGCTCGATGCGATCACGGGTGTGCTCGCCCGCGAGCTGGGCCCTCGTGGTATCCGCGTGAATGCCGTCAATCCTGGCCTCATCGACACCGAGGGCACCCAGACCGCCGGCGCCCTCGGCGCGGAATTCCAGGCCTGGAACGAGGCCCGCACCCCGCTCGGGCGTATCGGCCAGGTAGGGGACATCGCCCCCATCGTCGCCTTCCTGGCGTCCGAGGATGCCCGCTGGGTGACCGGCGAAACTCTCTTCGGCTCCGGCGGCATGCGCTAGGCCAGGCGGTGGCCCTTGCCGCGCCGACAGCGGTCGGCCGCTTGCCAACCGCTCGCGGGCACGCTCCTGCCAGCTGTGGCCGCGCTTTTCGAGAAATCGCTGCATCAACCCGCCGCGCGCCGGCAACGCGCGCGCGGATCAGGATGCAGCCCGATTAAAGGTAAAAGTCATGAGCTCATCCCTTCCCATGGCCCAGCCCGATAGCCGTCGCTGGTTCGCGCTGGGCGTGCTGCTGGTGGGTACGCTACTGCCACCGCTCGACTTCTTCATCGTCAATGTGGCGCTGCCGGTGATCCGTCGCGACTTCGCTACCTCGTCGGATCTGGCCCAACTGGTGGTATCCGTCTATGCGACGGCCTATGCGGTCACCCTGATCCTGGGCGGTCGCTTGGGTGACATGTTCGGCCGCAAGCGTGTCTATCTGGGCGGCATGCTCGGCTTCGGTATCGCCTCCGCGCTATGCGGGTTCGCGCCAACGCCAGCTGTGCTGATCGCCGGGCGGCTGCTGCAGGGGGTAGCGGCGGCCATCATGGCGCCGCAGTCCATGGCCCTGATCCATGCGACCTTTCCGGCAGAAGAGAAGAATCGGGCGCTCGGCCTGTACGGCGCGACCTTCGGACTCGCCGCTGTGCTGGGCCAGGTCCTGAGCGGGGTGCTGATTGAGGCCAATCCCTTCGGACTGGGCTGGCGCAGCATCTTCCTCATCAATCTTCCCGTCATTCTCTGCGCCCTGCCGGCCGCGCTGGTCGCGCTGCGCGAGAGCCGGGCCCCGCAACCGGGCCGGCTGGATGTCATGGGTGCCGGCCTGCTCGCGGCGGGGCTGTTGGCGCTGGTGGTGCCCCTGGTCGAGGGGCCACGCCTGCACTGGCCCTGGTGGTCGCTCCCCCTGCTCGTCGTCAGTGGCGGATTGCTGATCACCTTCTGGCGCTACGAACAACGCAAGGAGGCGGCCGGCGAGACGCCCCTGGTGCTGCCTTCCCTGCTTGCCGCCCCCCGGCTGAGACGCAGCCTCCTGGCGACCTTCCTGTTCTATGCCCTGGCGCCTTTCTTTCTCGTTTTCGCCGTCTACCAGCAGGCCGGTCTGGGGCATGGAGCCCTGGCTGCGGGGTGGGCGATCCTGCCGCTGGGGATCGGCTTCCTCCTCGGCCCCCTCTGCAGTCCGCATCTTGCCCAGCGGCTGGGGGCACGCACCGCCGCCTTCGGCATGGGCCTGGAGGTCATGGGCCTGCTGTTGGCGGCCGCGCTGGCAGGCCTGCCCTCCTGGCTGCCGGTGCCGTTGCTGTTGATCGGCCTGGGGCAGGGCATAGCGCTTCCGGCCTTGGTGAGGGTGAACGCGGACCAGGTGGCACCGAGCCTGGCCGGACTCGCCGCCGGCTTGACGAATGCCACCCTGCAGATCAGCGCCGCCCTGGCGGTGGCGCTCATTGGCGGCCTGTTTTTCGCCCTCGCCCCCGATGGTGCTGGCGGAAGAGAGGTGCAGACCGCCTTTTCCGCTGCCGCCCTGACGATGGGCGGGGCCTTGGCGCTAGCGGCCGTTTTGAGCTGGCCGAGCGCTCCGGCGACCGCCACGCGAGGGGCCTGCGATGCAGACTGAACAGCGCCTTTCACCGCGCGAGGAGAACAGCATGAGAAAGACCTGGCTTATTACCGGTTGCTCGAGCGGTCTTGGCGGCCATATTGCGGCCATGGCCGCCGCGCGTGGCGACAGAGTCGTCGCAACGGCTCGCGATCCCGCCCTGTTGCAACCCCTGGTTCGGCAATTCCCGGAGAACCTGAGGACCGTGCAGCTGGACGTCACCAAGCCCGCCTCGGTGGCTGCCGCGATTGCCTATGCCGAGCGGGAATTCGGCGGTCTCGATGTCTTGGTCAACAACGCCGGGATAGGCTTCATCGGTGCCGTGGAGGAGGCCGAGCCCAGCGAATACCGGCCGGTATTCGAGGTGAATGTATTCGGTCTGATCGAAACGACCCGCCTGGCATTGCCTGCCCTGCGGCGACGCGGCGGCGGCCGCATCGTCAACCTGTCATCCGGGGCAGGGCTCTCGGGAGGACCGGGTTCCGGCTACTACAGCGCGAGCAAGTTTGCTGTCGAGGGATTTTCCGAGTCGCTGGCCAAGGAAGTGGAACCCTTCGGAATCCGCGTGACCATCGTCGAGCCCGGGCCGTTTCGCACCGATTTTCTCGGGCGCTCCATCGCCATGGCGAACCGGGTGATCCCGGCCTATGCCGACACGGCGGGGCGACGACGTGCCTACCGGGACAGCAACGACGGCAAACAGGCCGGCGATCCGCGCAAGGCTGCCGCGGTGATAGTGCAGGCCGTCATGGCGACCGAGCCACCCTTGCATCTGCCGCTCGGACCGGTCGCCTACGACATCGCGGAGCGCAAGTCGCAGGCGCTGCGCGCTGATATGGCGACCTGGCGCGACATCGCCCTGCCTACCGACTTCGACTGATAGATCCAGGCGGGGCTGCGTGGCCCCCGACCCTTCCACGCACCGCGCGGATCATCTCGATCCCCCCGTTGCCCGACCCGCCTGGGCGGCCTGCTCATCGCCGGGGGGCCGGGGCCGTTTCGCCCGGTGAGTGGCTGCTTTTCTCGGCAAGCCTTTTTGCCGTTCCTTGGATGAACACCGCTGGAGTACTCCATGAGTCATGCCTTAGGCGCTTCGACCGGCAGCCCCTGGCTGCAACGCTACTATTTGCTCAGGGCGGCGGTTGCGCTGCTGTGGATCGCGTTGGCCCTCGCCCTTGGCCACGCGACGGCTTGGGCGGGGCCGCTCCTGCTCGTCCTCTACCCTGCGTGGGATGCCCTGGCGAACGTCCTCGATGCCCGCCAGAGCGGCGGACTGCGGCACAACGCTGGGCAGCGGCTCAACGCCGTCGTCAGTCTGAGCGTCGCGGTGGCGATAGGGCTGGCACTGACGTCTGGCATGGGCGCCGCGATCGGGGTGTTCGGGGTCTGGGCCATGGCCGCTGGGCTTCTCCAGCTGGCGGTGGCGATACGGCGCTGGCGGACGTCCGCTGGCCAGTGGGCGATGATCCTGAGTGGCGCTCAATCCGCCCTGGCGGGCGGATTCTTCGTGAAGCAGGCGACTCAAGGCGTCCCGCTGGATGTTTCCAGCGTGACGCCTTATGTGGCTTTCGGTGCCTGCTACTTCGGGGTCTCGGCGGCTTGGCTCGCGGTAGCGAGATCGCGGCGGAGCGCGGCCGGCAAGCGAGCCTGATGCGGAGTCGACGCCGGCCCCAACAGTATCGAAGGACTCAGCCGTAGCGCTTGAAGGCCTCGATGGCCAGGCCGTTGCCGATGTTGCCGAAGCGGTCGCCGTCCACCAGGCGGGCGCCGGGGAAGCGCCTGGCGAGGGCCTGGCGCAGCGCCGGGATGCCGCTGGAGCCGCCGGTGAAGAACAGGCTGTCGACCCGCGCCGGATCCAGATCGGCGCGGGCCAGCAGGTCGTCCACGCCACGGCTCAGGCGTTCCAGTTGCAGGGCGATGGCGGCGTCGAACAGCGGGCGTTCCAGATCCGCGGCCAAACCGGTCTCGATGCGATCCAGGCGCAGGGTGCGGCGCCAGTCGTCGGTCAGGGCGATCTTGGCGTCTTCCACCTGGATCGCCAGCCAGTGGCCGGCGCGCTGTTCGATCAGCTTGAACAGCCGGTCCATGCAGCGGGTGTCCTGGGCGTCGTATCTCATGTCGCGCAGGGCCAGCACGCTCTTCTTGGCATAGACGGCGTTGATGGTGTGCCAGGTCGCCAGGTTGATGTAGTGGCTGGTGGGCATGGTGGCGCCGCTCTTCATGGCGCTGCCGTAGCCCAGCAGCGGCATGACCCCTTCCAGACTCAGCTGGCGGTCGAAGTCGGTACCGCCGACGTGCACGCCGCCGGTGGCGAGGATGTCGCCGGCGCGATCGGCCAGGGCACGGCGCTCCGGTGCCAGGCGCACCAGGGAGAAGTCCGAGGTACCACCGCCGATGTCGACGATCAGCACCAGTTCCTCGCGTTCGATGCTGCGCTCGTAGTCGAAGGCGGCGGCGAGGGGTTCGAACTGGAAGGAGATGTCGCTGAAGCCCACCTGGCGCGCCACGGCGGCCAGGGTGTCCTCGGCTTCCTGGTCGGCGACCGGATCGTCATCGACGAAGTGCACTGGACGGCCCAGCACCACGGCGTCGAAGGGGCGATCGGCCTGCTGTTCGGCGCGCTGCTTGAGGGTGCCGAGAAACAGGCCGAGCACCTCGGTGAAGGGCAGGGCACTGCCGAGGATGCTGGTCTCGCCCTTGAGCAGGTTGGAGCCGAGCAGACTCTTGAGCGAGCGCAGCAGACGCCCCTCGTAGCCTTCCAGGTATTCGTGCAGCGCCTGGCGGCCATAGGCCGGACGGCGCTCCTCGGCGTTGAAGAAGATCACCGAGGGCAGGGTGGCCTTGCCCTCTTCGAGGGGCAGCAGGACCTCGCCCGAGGGCCTGAACCAGCCGGCGGTGGAGTTGGAGGTACCGAAGTCGAGGCCCAGGGCGCGGGCGGGTAGAGCAGCAGACATGTCAGGATCCGTAACGCGAGCAGCCGCGCAGTTTAGCCGAGACGCGCCTGCAGGCGAACCCTGGCCGGATGCCAGCAGGGTGGGCCCGCGCGTCTGCGGGACTGAAGCGGGTGCGAGCGAGTGGCGGCGTCAGCCCCGGCGCGAGCGGTCGCGCGGCTCGTCCAGGGTGCAGACGTCATCCTGGCACCGCCGACTGCCCTCGGGATGGGGCAGCCAGGTCAGACCCGGGCGCAGCTTGAGGAACAGGCGATAGCCCAGTTCCAGCAGGGGCCGCAATGGCCGCCAGGCCAGCGGTCGCGCCCAGTGGCCGAGGCCGGCGGTGCGCCAGCTCCAGTAGGTGGCGTCCAGACCCTTGAACCAGCGGCCGTCGGCATCCCGGGCGTGCAGCAGATCGAGCATGGCCTGGCGCGGTGGCGCATCGACCGGCGCCTGGTTCGGGTAGTCCGGCGCGGCCAGGTCCACTAGGCGCAGTTGGCCGGGGTCGGCATGGCGCCGCAGCCAGGCGATCTCACGGGCGCACAGCGGGCAGGCGCCGTCGTGAAAGAGGGTCAGGGGCAGGCGGGGTGCGTGCATCGTGAACTTCCCAGGGGTCTTGCCTATCTGGACCGGCAGACCGGGCTGCCGTTGCGCTTTCCGCCGAACGGTAAGCGCAACGGCGCCTCGTGGCGAGTCGGAATCAGAGACGCCGGATCACGGCATTGAAAAAATCTGCGAGCGAGGTCGGTATGGATCTGGGAATCAAGGGGCGCGTCGCCCTTATCACGGGTGCCAGCGGTGGCATGGGTCTGGCCACGGCGAAGCTGCTGGCCGAGGAGGGCGTCAAGCTGGTGCTCTCCGACCTGGAGCAGGGCAAGCTGGAAGAGGCGGCCAAGGGCCTGCCGGGCGATACGCTGCTGATCGCGGCCGACATGACCGACCAGGCCGCGGTGGACCGGCTGGTGGAGCAGGGCGAATCCCGCTTCGGCCAGATCGACATCGTGGTGCATACCGCCGGCGTCACCGGCGCCAAGGGCGATCCCCTGGAACTGGCCGATGCCGACTACGAGGAAGCCTGGGCCACCGACTTCTTTTCCGCCGTGCGCGTCGGTCGCGCCGCCATTCCGCGCATGCGCAAGCGCGGCTGGGGTCGCTTCGTCTGCATCACCTCGGAAAACGCCGTCCAGCCCTATTGGGAAGAGGCCGTCTACAACGTGGCCAAGGCGGCCCTGGCCGCCTTCATCAAGAACCTGTCATACAAGGAAGCGGCCCACGGCGTGCTCTGCAATACCGTGTCCCCCGCCTTCATCGAGACCGGCATGACCGACGGCATGATGGAAAAGCGCGCCGAGGAAAAGGGCGTCTCCTTCGAAGAAGCCATCGAAAGCTTCCTCGACGAAGAACGGCCCGGCATCGTGCAGAAGCGCCGCGGCAAGGTGGAAGAGGTGGCCGCGGCTATCGCCCTGCTGGTGTCCGAGCGTGCTTCCTTCATCAATGGCAGCAACCTGCGCGTGGATGGCGGCTCGGTCCAGGCGGTGCAGAACTAAGAATCCACTCGCGGTCTGCTGCGCGTCGGCCAAACTGCGTTGAAAATGGCCTGGGTCGCCAGCCCGGTCGGAATGCTCATTTACCAGTTGTAAACTTAAGCGCTAGTCCGATCTGCTTCCTCAGCCATTTTCGCGGGGCCGCCTAGGCCTTGTTTGTCTCTAGCTCGCGAGACCGTGAACAGATTCTAAGACGGGCGGGGCGGCTCCTCGGCCGTCCCGTTTTCCTGCTGGCGGCGCACGGCTTCTTCCAGCGGAATGAATTCCACCTGGCGATCCTTGACCACTGGCGGCAGGGTGATGCCCATGGAGACATAGATGCTGGTGAACATGTCGATGCCCATGTCCGCCGGCTTCACCCAGTCCACCGGGACATAGAGCAGGCCGCCCCCCACGGGGACCGGCGCCGAAGGCACCAGCACGGCGTGATAGTGACGACCCTCGATGTCTATTACCGCCGGATTGGGCAGCAGCGCCAGCACCGCCACGCCCTGACCCCCGAAGAAGCACCACACCGGACTCATGGCGCGGATATCCGCTCCGCCTTCCTTGCGATCGAGCAACTCGACGAAGCGCTCGGCCAGACCATAGAGCTTGCCCACCACCGGAATGCGGCGAAAGGTCATGTCGGCGAACCAGCCCAGTGGCCGACGCAGCCCCAGCTTGACCGCCAGCCCCAGCGGATAGAGCAGCACCAGCAGCAGCAGGGTGCCGAGGCCATAGGCCGCCATGGAATTGCCGACGAAGGGATGACCGACCGCTACGAACAACCGGCCCAGGGTGGTGTTGGGGCCGATCAGGCCATTGAGGAAACTGACGATCCAGCCGATCAGCGCCAGGGTCAGCACCAGTGGCAGGAGCAGCAGCAGGCCGGCCAGCCAGGTGGAGACGATGCTTTCGATACCGCGGCGAACGAAGGGCATGCAAGAACTCGACGGCTAAAGCGCCATTCTATACGGGCCAGGCGCGCTCAGCGTCGGCCTGGCCCGACTTTCTCAGTGCGCCGCCGTTATAGCCAGCGGCGATAGAAGGCGGCTTCCTGTTCCAGGGCATCCGCCTGGTTGGCCGCTCGGCGAAAGCCATGGCCTTCGTCGGGATAGCGCCTGACCACCACCGGTATGCCACGCGCCTCCAGCGCGGCCGCCATGGCGTCGGTCTGGGCGGGGACCACCACGGCGTCCTTGAGGCCCTGCAGAAAGATCACCGGTGCCTGGATGCCCTCGGCATGCAGCAGCGGCGTCCGCGCCTCGTAGCGCGCGCGATCGGCCTCGGGATCGCCGATCAGCCAGTCCAGGTAGTCGGCCTCGAACTTGTGGGTGACCTTGGCCAGCGCCAGGGGATCGCTGACGCCATAGAGGCTGGCGCCGGCGCGAAAGACGTCGTGGAAGGCCAGGGCGCAGAGCACTGTGTAGCCGCCGGCGCTGCCACCACGGATAAAGGCTCGCGTCGGGTCCACCAGGCCTTGGACACCCAGGTGGTCGACCACCGCGCAGGCGTCCTCGACGTCCACCACGCCCCAGCGCAGGTGCAGCGCCTGGCGGTAGGCCCGGCCGTGGCCGCTGCTGCCGCGATAGTTGAGATCGGCCACGGCGAAGCCCTGGCGCACCCAGAACTGGATGCGCGCATCGAACACCGGATAGGTGCAGGAGGTGGGACCGCCGTGGATGCTGACCAGCAGCGGCGGCGGACCCTCGCCGTGCCGTTCCGGCAGATAGAGAAAGCCCTGGGCCTGGCCGTCGCCACTGGGATAGCTCAGCGGCTGGGGGGCGACGATGGCGCTGTCGCCCAGGGGCGCGACGCCGCCGGTGACGATCTCCACCGCGCCGCTCCGGCGATCGATGGCCAGCACCGCCGAGGGGCGCGTGGGCGCCGCGGCGATGCAGTAGCAATGGCTGTCGTCCAGGGCCAGGCCCCGGAAACGGCTGAAGTCCGCGGCCAGGCGGCGGGTCTCGCCCGCTGCCCGGCGCTCGCCGAGCACGCCGAAGCCGTCTTCCTGCCAGGTCGCCAGCCAGCCTTCCGCCGTCGGCAACCAGCTGGCGCCGCCCAGCTGCCAGGGCGCGGCGGCATGATCCGCCGCAGGCGCCTCCTGGGGCGCGAAGCCCGCCGCGGACTCGCACCAGGGCTGCCACCAGCCCTGGCGATCGCTCAGTGCCCAGAGCCGCTGCTCGCTATCGAACAGCGGCTGTTGCAGCGACTCCTCGGGATCGGCCGACACCACGGCGGGCGCACCGGGACGTCCCTCGGCGTCCAGCGTCGCCGTCAGCAGCCGGGTGCGGGTCCAGGGCTGGTGGGGCCTGTCCCACTCGATCCAGGCCAGGCGGCTCCCGTCGGCGCTGGTACGCGGTGCGGCATAGAAATCCGCGCCCTCGGCCAGCACTTGGCGTGCGCCACCGGCACTCAAGGCGACCAGGCGATGGCGCGGCGGCTGCTCGCGGCGATCCTCCTCGACCGCCAGGACCTGCTGCCGGACACCATCCCAGTGCAGATCGCCGTAGCGCCAGGCCTCGTCACCGGCCAGCCATTCGGGCGCGCCGCCGTCACGCGGCTGGCGATAGACCGCCTGGTCGGCTTCATTGACGAACAGCGGTCCCTGGTCCCCCAGGCAGAGGGCGCCGCCGCCGTATTCGTAGACCTTGCTGCGCAGGCTGAACCCCGCCGGCGTGAGGCAGCGCGGCGCGGCGCCGGCCTCGCGGACCCAGAGGCGGGTGGCGCCATCGGTGGGATCGTACTGACTCCAGTAGAGGCCGCTGGCATCGACCTTGAGTTCGGCAAAGTCGATACCGGCGGCAACGGCCTGGGCCGGCGTGAGCGGGGTAGGGGCGGTCATGGCGACTCCAGAGATAGGCACAGCCGTTTAGCCTAGCAGCTGGATGGCGAGGGCTGGGTGAGGGAGGCCACGCCGTTGGGCTTGGCTGCGCTCAACCCGACCTACGAGGCGTGCGCCGCCGCTTTTCCCTCTCTCCCCTTGGGAGAGGGCTGGGGTGAGGGGCTGCGGCGCTTTTCCCCCTCTCCCTTTGGGAGAGGGTTGGGGTGAGGGAGCACCCCGTTCTGCGCCCGTGCTAAAACAACCCCAGCTGCTCCCCCGGCGGGGCGAACTGGCTGCAGTCCAGGCCTTCGCCCTCGCGGCGTTCCAGGCCGAAGCGGCGGCGGGCCAGGCGAAAGCGCTGGGCCAGCAGCTCGGCGAACTGGCCTTCGCCCTTCATGCGGATGCCGAAGCGACTGTCGTAGTTCTTGCCGCCACGCGACTGCCGGATCAGGCTCATCACATGGGCAGCACGCTCGGGGAAGTGCGTCTGCAGCCATTCCTCGAACAGCTCGACGATCTCCAGCGGCAGCCGCAACAGCGTGTAGCCGGCCGAGCGTGCGCCGTGGTCGCGGGCCGCCTCCAGCAAGGCTTCGAGTTCATGGTCGTTGATCATGGGAATCATCGGCGCCAGCAGGGCGCTCACCGGCACCCCGTGCTCGTGCAGGGTGCGCATGGCGCGCAGCCGGGCCTGGGGCGCAGCGGTGCGGGGTTCGAGGATGCGCTTGAGGTCATCATCCAGCGTGGTGAGGCTGAAGGCCACCCGCACCAGGTTGCGCTCGGCCAGCTGCACCAGCAGATCCAGGTCGCGCAGGATCAGCGCGCTCTTGGTGATGAGGGTCACCGGATGGCGATAGCGCAGCAGGATCTCCAGCGCCTGGCGCGTCAGCTGGTATTGCCGCTCGATGGGCTGGTAGCCATCGGTGTTGATGCCCAGGGCGATGGGCTGCGGCTGGTAGCCCGGCTTGCTCAGCTCCGCCTCCAGCCGCTCGGCCAGATTGGTCTTGGCGATCAGCTGGGTTTCGAAATCGATGCCGGGCGAGAGGTCCCAGTAGGCGTGGGAGGGGCGGGCGAAACAGTAGATGCAGCCATGCTCGCAGCCGCGATAGGGATTCACCGAGCGATCGAAGCCGACGTCCGGCGACTGGTTGCGGCTGATCACCGTCTTGGCCGTTTCCTGGCGGACGGCGGTGGTGAAGGTCAGTGGGGTGGCTTCCTCGTACCAGCCATCGTGCTCGGCCTCGCTGCGGGTCGCGGCAAAGCGATTGTGCGGATTGCTGGCGGTGCCACGACCCCGTGGCGGGCGCTGGGGCTGGGTCATGTCGAGGCCTCTTTGCTGTATCTTTGTACAGTATAAGGCCTGGGCGATCCGGGCAAGCGACAGCGGTCGGCTGGGCGGGCGGAACGGCCACCCGCCCAGCCGCGAACCGGCGCCCTACAGCACCGAGATCGGGTAGTTGAGGATGATGCGGTTCTCGTCGAAGGAGCCGCTGGCGCTGTAGTCGCGTCTCATGCTGGAGTTGCGCCAGCGGATCAGCAGCTTCTTCAGCGGGCCGCTCTGCACCTCGTATTGCACCTCGGATTCGCGACCCCATTCCTTGCCGTCGGTGATGCTGCCGGTGTGCACGTTGTCGCCGCTGAGGTAGCGGTTCATCAGGGTCAGACCCGGCACGCCGAAGGCGGCGAAGTTGTGGTCGTAGCGCACCTGCCAGGAGCGCTCCCGCGCGTTGTCGTAGCTGGAGTTGTAGCTGTCGTTGGCCAGGGTGCCGCCGCTGGTGCCGTTGACCCTCATCCAGGCGCTGTCGCCGCTGACGCGCTGCAGGCCGACATAGAAGGTGCCGCCGCCCTGCTTGGCCGAGAGCAGCGCATAGGCGGTGCGGTTGTCCAGGGCACCGGCGCGGGCCGAACCGTCGTCGTCGCCGATGAAGTAGCCGAGGTTGGCGCCCAGGGTCCACTTGCCCAGGGGCTGGTAGTGGATGAGGTTGATGAATTTCTGGTGGTAGATGTCTTCGAGCTGGGCGTACCAGAGGCCGACTCGGGTGCGCTTCTCGTTGAAGGTGTATTCGCCGCCAACGAAGTTGAAGCGGTCGGAGGTGGCATTGGCGCGGCCCTGCATGAACATGTCTTCCATGCTGGCGTCGTTGCGCGGGCTGTTCTGCCGCATCTGGCCGCCCCAGAGTTCCAGGTTCTGGATCTCGGTGGAGTGGATCTGCGCGCCCTGGAAGGTCTGCGGCAGCGAGCGGCCGTCGTCGGACCTGAGGATCGGCAGCACGGCGAACCACTCGCCGACCTTGATATCGGTCTTGGAGACCTTGGCCTTGGCGGCCACCGCCAGGCGCCCGAAATCCTTGGCCGGCTCGTTGCCGGCATGGGTCGGCAGCAGCTGGGTGCCATAGGTGCCGGCGCCACCGTCGAGCTTGATCGAATAGAGCCCCAGGGCATCGATACCGAAGCCCACCGGCCCCTGGGTGTAGCCGGAGGTCAGGCCGAAGATGAAGCTCTGGGTCCATTCCTCGGCCTTGTTCTGCGCGGTGTAGGCCGGATCGACGAAGTTGCGATTGAAGTAGAAGTTGCGCAGGTTGAGATTGGCCTTGGTGCCTTCGATGAAGCCGTCCGCGGCCCACAGCGGCGTGGTGCTGGCGAGAGCGGCGAAGGCGGCGCAGGCACGGGCGAGCCGGCCGGAAGCGAGTCGAGTGCTCATGGTGTTCCTTGTTCTTGTAGGTAAGGGGTGCCCTGCCGGCGCGGGGGCGGCATCTGACGAGGGCGGGTCGGGCGGTGAGGCGAGGGACGGCTAGGCGGGTGCAGGCGACATGGGGGATTCCTTTCTTATTTGAATTATCGGAAAGCAGCGAACGAGGCGTTCGGCTGGGTAGTTATATGACAACGTATGTCTTGCGGCAAGGCTACCAAGGTAGCAGGGCGGAGCCCTCGCCAGGCGAGGGCTCGCGAGGGATCAGACGCTGGCCTTGAGGCTGTCCTGGCGGGCCGTGTCGTAGGAGTGCTTGTCCATCTGCAGAGCGCCTGGCTTGCCCAGGTCACTCATGGGCACCCGGTAGGTCTCCGGCGACAGGTAGGCCGCCAGGGCCGACAGGCAGGTCACGCCGAAGGCCAGGCCGCCGACCACCAGCCAGATGTTCTCGGTGCCGGGCGGGGCGACCAGGGTGAACAGCGCCGGCAGCATGGCGGTGAGCATGGTGCCGATGTTCTGGGCGATGGCCATGGCCGAGACGCGATAGCGGGTCTGGAACTGCTCCGGGTAGAAGCTTGGGAAGACCGCGTTGTAGCCCTGGTAGACCACGCCCCACATCAGCAGCGACATGATGAAGGCCAGCGGCAGGTTGTGGATGCTGATGGCATAGAGGTAACCGAAGGCCAGCAGACCCGAACCCAGGGCGCCGCCGATCATGGTCGGCCGGCGGCCGATGCGATCGGAGAGGTTGCCGACGAAGGGGATCACCAGCACGGCGACGATGTTGCCCACCACCGGTATCCACAGGTAGACGCTCTTGTCGAAGCCGATGCCGTAGGCCGGCTGCACCGCATAGGCGGCGCCAAAGATGGTGGCCACCACCGGGATGACGTTCATCAGCGCCATCAGCGCGACCAGGATCATGGCCTTCCAGCTGGTGCTCAGGGCTTCGCCGATGGGCGAGCGCCGGGCCACGCTGGCGGTCTCGGTCTTGGCTTCTTCCTTGACGAAGGCGGGCGTCTCATGGACCTCGCGGCGGATGATGAAACCGGCCAGCAGGACGAAGGCGCTGAGCAGGAAGGGAATGCGCCAGCCCCAGCTGTTGAAGGCGTCGGCGGGCATGAAGTAGGCCAGCGGCAGGAAGATCGCCGCGGCCATCACCTGGCCGGCCTGGACGCCCTGCAGGGTAAAGCTCGCATAGTAGCCACGCCGGCCGAAGGGGGCGTGTTCGAGCACCATGGAGCTGGCCCCGGAGATCTCGCCGGCCACGGCGAACCCCTGGATCAGGCGCAGCACCACCAGCAGGATGGGCGCGAGGATACCGATCTGGTGGTAGGTGGGCAGCAGGCCCACGGCCATGGTGGCGATGCCCATGAGGAACATGCACAGCAGCAGGACGTTCTTGCGGCCGCGGGTATCGCCCCAGTGACCGAGCACGAAGGCACCGACCGGACGGGCCAGATAGCCCACGCCATAGGTGGCGAGGGAGGCGACGATGGCCATCTTGGGATCGCTGGAGGGGAAGAAGATCTGCGGGAAGATCAGCGCCGCCGCCTGGGCGTAGATGAAGAAGTCGTAGTATTCCAGCGCCGAGCCGATCCAGCCGCTGGCAGTGGCTTTCTTGGCTTGGGAGCCGGGGGTGGGGGAGGCGGTAGTGGCCATGGTTGTCTCCGGAATTTTATTGTCAGGCCAGGAGGGTTTCAGCGCCGCGCACGAACTCGCTCGGGTCGCGGGAGCCGAAGATGGAAAGGACGGGAGGACCTAGCCTGGCCGTCGCCGACTGCGCGCGGTGGGGCTGCAGACGAGACGGGGGACGCAGGATAACGTGGATAGCTGGGGCATGGACGCACACTCTTGTTTGTCTTGTTATGGTCGACGCGGCGGAAGCGACGAGCGCTGGGCTCTACGATCATAGTGCGAGGCGCTAACGGGACTGGTCAATTCGCCGGAAGCCCAACTGTTCGATCAGCGAACAGAAACTAACCGGTTCGTACATAATCCATTGTTGGGTCGCCGGGCGCCACGAATAATCGGCACCAGACCCGACAGATCCGTGTCACCCCGCCCTGGCCCAGCCCGCGGAGTGGCCGTTCAACACAGGAGCACCGGCATGCAGCGTTCCATCGCGACCGTATCCATCAGCGGCACCCTGACCGAAAAGCTCGAGGCCATCGCCGCGGCGGGCTTCGACGGTGTGGAGATCTTCGAGAACGACCTGCTGTATTCCGGTGCCAGTCCGCGGGAGATCCGCCAGCGTGCCCAGGACCTGGGACTGGCGATCACCCTGTTCCAGCCCTTTCGCGACTTCGAGGGCAATCGCCGCGAGCGGCTGCAGCGCAATCTCGACCGCGCCGAGCGCAAGTTCGACCTCATGCAGGAGCTGGGCACCGACCTCATCCTGGTGTGCAGCAACACCGCCGCCGACAGCCTCGGCGACGAGCGCCTGATCGCCGACGACCTGCAGCTGCTGGCCGAGCGCGCCGCCCCGCGTGGCCTGCGCATCGGCTACGAAGCCCTCGCCTGGGGGCGTCACGTCAACACCTGGCAGCAGGTCTGGCGGCTGGTGAAGGCGGTCGATCATCCCAATCTCGGCGTGCTGCTCGACAGCTTCCACACCCTGTCCATTGGTGGTGATCCGGCGGGCATCGCGCAGATCCCGGGGGACAAGATCTTTTTCGTGCAGATGGCCGATGCGCCCGTGCTGCAGATGGACGTGCTGGAGTGGAGTCGGCATTTCCGCTGCTTCCCGGGGCAGGGCGAATTCGACCTGGCCGGTTTCCTCGCGCCCATCCTGCAGACCGGCTACCAGGGGCCGCTGTCACTGGAGATCTTCAACGACGGCTTCCGCGCCGCCCAGACCCGCGCCACCGCCGCCGATGGCCTGAGATCCCTGCTCTACCTGGAGGAGCAGACCGCCGCGCGGTTGCAGCGAGAAGAGAGCCCGGTGGCAGCGCCGCTGTTCGCCCCGCCCGAGGCGCCGCGCCTGGAGGGCACCGAATTCCTCGAGTTCGCCGTGGACGACGGCCATGGCGCCGACCTGGCGGGCTGGCTGGGCAAGCTGGGCTTCGCCCGGGCCGGGCGGCACCGCTCCAAGAACGTCACCCTGCTGCGCCAGGGCGAGATCAACCTGGTGCTCAACGCCGAACCCTATTCCTTCGGCCACAACTTCTTCGAGGCCCACGGCCCCTCGCTGTGCGCCATGGCCCTGCGCGTGCCGGACAGCCAGGCCGCCCTGGAGCGCGCCCAGCAGTACCGGGCGCAGCCCTATCGCGGCCTGGTCGGTCCCAACGAGCGCGAGATCCCGGCGGTGCGGGCGCCCGATGGCAGCCTGATCTATCTCGCCGATCGCGGCGTGGATGGCCGCAGTCTCTATGACACCGACTTCGATGTCAGCGCCGGCGCCAGCGGCGGCCTCGGCCTGACCCACGTCGACCACGTGGCCATCGCCCTGCCGGCCGATGCCCTGGACAGCTGGGTGCTGTTCTACAAGAGCCTGTTCGATTTCAGCGCCGACGACGAGGTGGTGGTCCCCGACCCCTATGGCCTGGTCAAGAGTCGCGCCCTGAAGAATCGCCAGAGCAGCGTGCGCCTGGCGCTCAACATCTCGGAGAATCGCAACACCGCCATCGCCCGGGCGCTGTCCAGCTATCGCGGCTCGGGGGTGCACCACATCGCCTTCGCCTGCCAGGACATCTTCCAGGCGGTGGAGCAGGCCAAGGCCGCCGGGGTGCCCCTGCTGGAGATCCCGATGAACTACTACGACGACCTGGGGGCGCGCTTCGATTTCGACGACGACTTCCTCAGTCGGCTGGCCTACTACAACGTCCTCTACGACCGCGATGCCCAGGGCGGCGAGCTGTTCCACGTCTACACCGAGTCCTTCGCCGACCGCTTCTTCTTCGAAATCCTGCAGCGCAAGGATTACAGTGGCTACGGCGCCGCCAACAGCCCGGTCCGCCTGGCGGCCATGCTGCAGGCGCGCCAGGGTCGCCCGGCGCCCCTGGAATTCTGAGCCAGGCGGGCACCCCGGGGTGCCCGCGCCTCTCCTCCGACAAGAGTCAGCCCGATGCAGGACACCCCGGCGCTCGCGCCCACGCTGCGTACCCCGCGCAAGAACAATCCCGAGAAGACCCGCCAGGCCATCCTCGCCGCCGCCGTGGCCGAGTTCGCCGACCTGGGCCTGAGCGGCGCGCGGGTGGACGCCATCGCCGAGCGCACCCACACCTCCAAGCGGATGATCTACTACTACTTCGGCAGCAAGGAGCAGCTCTACCTGACGGTGCTGGAAAAGCTCTACAGCGACGTGCGCGGCAACGAGGCCGAACTGCCGCTGGACCGCCTGCCGCCGCTGGAGGCGATCCGCACCCTGGCGGAATTCCTTTTCGAGCATCACCGCAGTCACGACGACTTCATCCGCGTGGTGAGCATCGAGAACATCCACCGCGGTCGCCACCTGGCGCAGTCCGAGACCATCTCCAGCCTCAACTCCTCGGCGCTGGAAGCCCTGCGCCGCATCCTCGCCCGCGGCGAAGCCAGCGGCGAGATCCGCAGCGGACTGGACGCGGTGGACGTGCACCTGCTGATGTGTTCGTTCTGCTTCTACCGCGTCTCCAACCGCCACACCTTCGGCCGCATCCACGACATCGACATGGAAGAGCCGGCGGTGCTGCGCCGCCACAAGACCATGATCGGCGATGCCATGGTGCGCTACCTGCAGCCGTAAGGGAGGCGGGCGGCCCTCACCCCAGCCCTCTCCCAGGGGGAGAGGGGGCGTCTGACCGAGGCTTCCAGTCGCCGCCTGGATTCGTAGGGTGGAAAACCGCGTAGCGTTTTCCACGCGGACGCCCGAGCAATGTTCTCTCGGAGAGAGGGCAAGCCTAGTAGGTTGGGTTGAGACGGCTTCATCGTCGAAGCCCCACGCTGCTGGATGTCCCCGCGCTGGGCTTCGCTGCGCTCAACCCAAGCTACGGAAACATCTACTTTCTCGCCCTCGGAGAAAGGGCGAACCCAGATATGTAGGGTGGAAAACCGCGCAGCGTTTTCCACGCGGACGGCCGAGCGATCTTCTCTCGGAGAGAGGGCAAGCCTCGTAGGTTGGGTTGAGACGGCTTCACCGTCGAAGCCCAACGCTGCCGGATACCCCACGTTGGGCTTCGCTGCGCTCAACCCAACCTACGGAATTATCTAACCCCCTCTCCCTCGGGGAGAGGGCCGGGGTGAGCGCATCCCCGGCACCCCAGCCAAAACCCTCAGAGCACCGGCATCCCGCCCGTCACCGGCAGCATGGCGCCGGAGATGTAGCTGCCTTCGTCCGAGGCCAGCAGCACATAGGCCGGTGCCAGCTCCACCGGCTGGCCGGCGCGACCAAGAGGGGTACTGGCGCCGAATTGCTCAGGTTCGTCGGGCTTCATGGTGCTGACGATCAGCGGCGTCCAGATCGGGCCGGGGGCCACGCTGTTGGCGCGGATGCCCTTGTCGCCGAGCAGTTGCGCCAGGCCCGCGGTGAAGTTGGCGATGGCGCCCTTGGTCGCCGAATAGGCCAGCAGGGTCGGCGGGGCGATGTCGGCGTTGATCGAGGCGGTGTTGATGATGGAGCCACCGCGCGGCATGTGCTTCACCGCCGCCTGGGTGATGCGGAACATCGCATGGATGTTCACATTGAAGGTATGCACCCATTCCTCGTCGGGAATCTCGTCGAGGCTGTCGCGCACCTGCTGGAAGGCGGCGTTGTTGACCAGCACGTCGATACGGCCAAAGGCCTCGACGGTCTTCTGCACCACGTCCAGGCAGGTCTGGCGGTCGACCAGATCGCCGGGCAGCAGCACGGCCTGGCGCCCGGCCTCGGTGACCAGGCGGGCGGTCTCGCGGGCATCCTCGTGCTCGTCCAGGTAGGCGATGGCGACATCGGCGCCTTCACGGGCGAAGGCGATGGCCACGGCGCGGCCGATACCGCTGTCGGCGCCGGTGATCAGCGCCGCCTTGCCCTTGAGGCGACCCGAGCCGCGATAGGTTGCGGCGCCGCTGTCGGGCAGCGGATCCATGCGCGCTTCGGAGCCGGGAAAGGTCTGGGGTTGGGGTTTCAGTGGGGGCTTGGGATAGTCGTTCATGGGGACTCCTTGAGGTCAGTGAGCTTGCAGTTCAGGAAGAGCAATCGATACCCAGGTCGGCCATGACCGCGGAGCCGTAGCCGGCGGCGGCCAGGGGCGCCTGGATGTCCTGACGCAGGTCCGGCACGTAGCCGATCAGCAGGTCGGCCGGGCCGCTCAGGCGGATTTCGCCGAGCGCGGCCGGTAGCAGCAGGGATTCGGCGGCGCCGAGCATGCCGCTCCAGCCAGCCGACTCCAGCCGTACCGGACGCCCGACGTTGCTCAGCAGGCGGGCGCTGGAGAAGCCATAGTCCAGCGGCGGCGCCCCGGCGCCGGCCAGCCGCCAGCGTTCCAGGGCGAAGTGCCGGCAGGCGGTGCACAGCAGGCGGTCGTGCCCATCGCCCAGGGGCAGGCGCAGCCCGGGGGTGACCCGCGGATCGGCGTCCAGGTCCAGTTCGTCCAGCAGCGCCTCGATACCCTCGCGCCAGTCGGCGTGGGGCAGCGGCTCGCCATCGGTCATGCGCCAGGGCATGGCCTGCTGCTGGATGTCCGAGGTCTGTTCGATCTCGTAGATCAGGGTGCCGGGACCGAAGCTGTGCAGGGTGCCGCCGGGGATGAAGAAGGTCTCGCCAGCGCGCACCGGCAGGCGCCGCATGACGGCGTCGTAGTCCTGCCGCAGCAGGGCGTCGCGCACGCGCTCGCGACTCTGGCCGGGCTTGAGGCCCACCAGGGCGGTGGCGCCCGGTTCGGCCCAGAGGATGTGCCAGGCCTCGGTCTTGCCGTTGGGCTGGCATTCCAGGCGGCGGGCGGTGGCGTCATCGGCGTGCAGGTGCACCGGCAGGCGCCCGCTGCCGTCGATGAACTTGGTCAGCAGGGGAAACCAGGGACCCTGCCAACCCGGTGCGACCAGTTGTTCGGGATAGGCCTGCACCACGTCATGCAGGCTCTGGCCGGCGAGGGGGCCGTCGAGTACCGTGGCACTGCTGCCCGGTACGTCGCTGATTTCCCAGGTCTCGGCGATGCGGCCCGGGGGCAGACCACGCTTGCCGAGGCGCTCGGCGATCTCGTGACCGCCGAACACATGGGTGCGCAAGGGGGTGGAAAGGCGCAGGGGTTGGCCGAGCATAGGGGGACTCCAGCGGCAAGAAAGGCGCCCCGGCCCGGGCCGGGGCAGAGAACACTCAGAGAATCGGCTTGCCGCCGGTGACCGCGATGCGCGCGCCCGAGGTGTAGCTGGATTCGTCGGAGGCCAGCATCACATAGACCGGCGCCAGTTCCACCGGCTGGCCGGGGCGGCCGAGCGGGGTGTTGCCGCCGAATTCCTTGACCTGCTCGGGCGGCATGGTGGCCGGGATCAGCGGGGTCCAGACAGGGCCGGGGGCCACGCTGTTGGCGCGGATGCCCTTTTCGCCAAGCAGTTGCGCCAGGCCCGCGGTGAAGTTGGCGATGGCGCCCTTGGTGGTGGCATAGGCCAGCAGCGTCGGCCGCGGCATGTCCGAATTCACCGAGGTGGTGTTGATGATGGAGCCACCCTGGCCCATATGCTTCACCGCGGCCTGGGTGATGCGAAACATGGCGGTGATGTTCACATCGAAGGTGTAGACCCACTCGTCGTCGGGAATCTCATCGAGGGTCTCGTGGGTCATCTGGAAGGCGGCGTTGTTGACCAGCACGTCGATACGGCCAAAGGCCGCCACGGTCTTGTCCACCACCGCCAGGCACTGCTCGCGCTGGGACAGGCAACCCGGCAGCAGCAGGGCCTCGCGGCCGGCTTCACGCACCAGGCGGGCGGTGTCCTCGGCGTCTTCGTGCTCGTTCAGGTAGCTGATGGCGACGTCGGCGCCCTCGCGGGCGAAGGCGATGGCCACGGCGCGGCCGATGCCGCTGTCGCCACCGGTGATCAGCGCCTTCTTGCCGGCCAGACGGCCGGAACCCTTGTAGCTTTGCTCACCGCAATCCGGGACCGGATTCATGCGCGATTGCAGGCCGGGAACGGCTTGCTGCTGTTCGGGCATCGGGGCTTTGGGAAAATCGGTCATGAAAGAATCCTCGTCGCTCGTGTGACTTTTGCGGGCCTGTCAGTACCGACAGGCCACAAGCGGCGAGGGTTCGAGACCCGGGACGGGCGGTGTAGCGGCGCTAGCGGGGTGCCGGTTCGGCCCAGCGCGGCGGCACCGTGGGCTGCCAGGCGGCGAGGGCGTCTAGCAGGGCGGTTGGCGAAGCCTCCACCTGCAGCATGGCGCGGTGCGGCGCGGCGACGAAGCCCTGGGCGACCAGGTGATCGAGGAAGCCCTCCAGCTGGGCATAGAAGCCGTCGACCTCCAGCAGGCCCATGGGCTTGGCGTGATAGCCGAGCTGGCCCCAGGTCCAGACCTCGAAGAGTTCTTCCAGGGTGCCCAGGCCGCCGGGGAGGGCGATGAAGGCATCGGCCAGCTCCGCCATCCGCGCCTTGCGCGCATGCATGCCGTCGACCACTTCCAGGCGGGTGCAACCGGTATGGCCCAGCTCGGCGGTCTTGAGACTCTGGGGAATGATGCCGATGACTTCGCCACCGGCGGCCAGGGCGGCATCGGCGACCACGCCCATCAGGCCGACCTTGCCACCGCCGTAGACCAGGGTGAGGCCGCGCTCGGCGAGGGTCCGCCCGAGGTGTGCGGCCGCTTCGGCAAAGACCGGTGAGGCGCCGGGCTTGGCACCACAGAAGACACAGACGGTTTTCAGCGACATGGGGACTCCTAGGCAGGCAAAACGCCTAGCCTAGCTGCCCGTCACCCGTGATCAAAGCACCGTCATCGCGCGAGGAAAGCCTCTTCCGGCGCATTGCCGCTGGCGGCCTGGGCATAGCTGGCAAACAACTCGTGCAGCAGGGCGGTAAGGGTCATGGCGGGCGTCCTTGGCTGGCGGGTGATGAAGGGATAGTACCCAGAGGTAAGGCCCAGCGACCTGGCAAAGGTTTCGATGGAGGCGATAGAGCGAAGCCGCTCCCTTGCCATGGCCGCTGGAACCCGCCACCCTCGCATCGGTCTGACTGGCGACTTTCACGCATCCGGAGGGTTCATGAAATCCACGCTTTTCGCCGCCGCGCTGTTCGCCCTGGGAAGTACCGGCGCCTGGGCCGCCGACAGCTGTACCACCCAGATCGAAGCCGGCGACCAGATGACCTACAGCCGCGCTTCCATCCAGGTCCCGGCCTCGTGCAAGACCTTTACCGTGGAGTTGATCCACAACGGCAGCCTGCCCAAGAACGTCATGGGCCATAACTGGGTGCTGACCCGCTCCACCGACGCCTCGGCCGTCGACGCCGCCGGCATGAACGCGGGCGAAGCCAAGGGCTACCTGCCCGAGGGCGACGAACGCATCATCGCCCATACCAAGATGTTGGGTGGTGGCGAGAAGGATTCCGTGACCTTCGATACCGGGGCCCTGGAAGCCGGCAAGGAATACACCTTCTTCTGCTCCTTCCCGGGGCATTTCGGCTCCATGCGCGGGGTGTTGCAGCGCGGGTAAGGGGAAGGTTGGGTTGTGGCGGTCGACCGTCGCAATCCGACCTCTTGAGCAGAAGACGCCTGGAGATTGGGTTGAGCGTTAGCGAGGCCCAACGTTGCAGGGCTCACGCTTGTTTAGTAGGTGCCATGGCTGCTTATTGAGTGCTTGGAGAGTTTTTGTTTCGCCCACCCGGGCGAGTTACTTTTTGCAGTCGCGGCTGCGCGCCCCGCAAAAAAGTAACCAAAAACGCTTGCCCCACCATCCGGCCTTTCGCTTCGCTCCAGGTCCGCTCACGCCAGCGCCGTTCCGGGGTCGGTCCAGATGGGCCGTCCATGGCCCACTGGACCTCTCGCCGCACCCATGCGGCTCGACCCACTCCACGGCACTGGCATTCGCCCTGCTGAAAGGGGCGATTCGCCAGCCTGAAATTATTGGTTGAATAACCCGTAACCCGTAGCGTGGACAACGGCGAAGCCTTGTCCACTGTCGGCGATCAAGCTCAGACGTCGTCCTTGAGCTATTGGAATCGCGGTCATGGACCGCTCCTACAGCAATCGGAAGATCCCGTAGGAGCGGCCCATGGCCGCGATAAAGACGTTGCCCCTATTCGGTAGTCAAGCTACTGCCAGCGGAAAACGCTGCGCGGTTTTCCACGCTACAGCTCTGGTGAACACTCAAGCCCTCAGCCCTTCGCCAATTCCTTCTCAATCGCCTCCACCAACCGCGGATCATCCGCCGTCACATCCGGCGCGAAGCGCCCCACCACCTCCCCATTGCGCCCGATCAGGAATTTCTCGAAATTCCACAGCACCTCGGGCTTGGGATTGGGGCTGCCGCCGCGGCTCACCATGCGCTCACGGAAGGGACCGTCGCCGGTCGCCTCGGGCTGGGCACGGGTGAGTTCGTCATAGAGCGGATGCTTGTCTTCACCCACCACGCTGAGCTTGGCGAACATAGGGAATTGCACGCCATAGGTCAGGGTGCAGAATTCCTTGATCTCGGCGTCGCTGCCGGGCTCCTGCTGCTTGAAGTTGTTGGCGGGAAAGCCGAGCACTTCCAGGCCGCGTTCGCGCTGGGCCTCGTAGAGACGTTCAAGGCCCTCGTACTGGCTGGTCAGGCCGCACTTGGAGGCGACGTTCACCACCAGCAGCACCTTGCCCAGATAGCGTTCCAGGGTCAGGGTTTCGCCATCGATGGATTGCAGCGGGAGTTTCATCAGGGTCGCGGTCATGGTCGGCTCCTCGGAAAGAAGCGACCAGCCTAGCGCAAAAACGCCGCCTCCATGGGCGGCGCCTGTCGGTCGGGCGGGGCTCAGCGCTTGAGCTTGACCACGTCGCCGGAAACGGTGGTGGTGTAGCCGTTCAGGACATAGGCCCAGAACCAGTTTTCCTGCACCTGGGCATTGATCAGGGCATCGCCGCCGCGGGACTTGATGGCGGCCTGCTGGGCGCGCACGAAGCGGTCGTTCTGCTGGACCGGGATGAAGCCCAGGATCATGAGACCGGTGGCCTTGCCCTCGCCATGACCGACGACGGTGTACTGCGACGGATCCAGATTCTGCGTCTTCATCGCGGTACCGGTGCAGCCGGCGACGGCGGCGGCGAGGGCGAAGGAAGCGGCGAGCTTGGCGAAACGTTGCATGGAGTCACTCCTTTTTGGGTTGGCAGCGTCGGGCATCGTTTCCCGACGGGGCGCACTCTAGCAGTGCCAGGCCCGGCGGAAATACCGTTCGCCCCGGCGATAGAACCGCTCCTCCCAAGGTCCGAGGGTTATCAGGTGATAGCGCCTCGATCTAAGCCGAGTCGGCCCGAGCTGCTACCATCGCCGCCTTTTCGTCCGGCGGCCGCGTCGGGCGCCGTATCGGAGACCTCGTGTGAATCTGCCTCTCGTCCTCAACCTCCTCGCCTTCGCCGTGCTGCTCGGCCTGCTGGCGCGTACCCGCAACACCGGCTGGAGCCTGGCCGTGCGCGTCTTCATCGGTCTCGCCCTGGGCGTGGCCTTCGGCCTGGTGCTGCAACTCGTCTACGGGCATGACGCCCCGGTGCTCAAGACCTCCATCGGCTGGTTCAACCTGGTCGGCAACGGCTATGTGCAGCTGCTGCAGATGAGCATCATGCCGCTGGTGTTCGCCTCCATCCTGGCCGCCGTGGCGCGGCTGCGCGAGGCTTCGTCCATGGGGCGCATCAGCCTGCTGACCCTGGGCACCCTGCTGTTCACCACCGCCATCGCCGCCCTGGTCGGGGTGCTGGTCACCTGGCTGTTCGGCCTGAGCGCCGAAGGCCTGGTGCAAGGCGCCCAGGAGACCGCGCGCCTGACCGCCCTGCAGAACAGCTATGTCGGCAAGGTGGCGGATCTGTCGGTGCCGCAGTTGCTGCTGTCCTTCATTCCGAAGAACCCCTTCGCCGATCTGTCCGGCGCCAATCCCACCTCCATCATCAGCGTGGTGATCTTCGCCGCCTTCCTCGGCGTCGCCGCCCTGCGCCTGCAGCGTGACGATCCGGTGCGCGGCGAGAAGGTGCTGGCCGGCATCGACGTGCTCCAGGCCTGGGTGATGAAGCTGGTGCGCCTACTGCTGCAACTCACCCCCTATGGCGTGCTGGCGCTGATGACCAAGATGGTCGCCACCGCCAGTCCCCAGGACGTGCTCAAGCTGGGCACCTTCCTGATCGCCTCCTACCTGGGCCTAGGCATCCTCTTTGGCGTCCATGCGCTGCTGCTGACCCTGAGCGGCCTGTCGCCGGCGCGCTTCTTTCCCAAGGTCTGGCCGGTGCTGAGCTTCGCCTTCACCAGCCGCTCCAGCGCGGCGACCATCCCGCTGAACATCGAGGCCCAGACCGAGCGCCTCGGCGTACCGCCGGCCATCGCCAGCTTCGCCGCCTCCTTTGGCGCCACCATCGGCCAGAACGGCTGCGCTGGTCTCTATCCGGCGATGCTGGCGGTGATGGTCGCCCCGACCCTGGGTATCAACCCCTTCGATCCGCTGTGGATCGCCACCCTGGTGGGCATCGTCACCTTAAGTTCGGCGGGCGTGGCCGGCGTGGGCGGCGGCGCCACCTTCGCCGCTCTGATCGTGCTGCCGGCCCTCGGCCTGCCGGTCACCCTGGTGGCGCTGCTGGTGTCCATCGAACCTCTGATCGACATGGGCCGCACCGCCCTCAACGTCAACGGCTCCATGACCGCCGGTACCCTGACCGCGCGCTGGATGGGCCAGCTGGACAAGGCCGCCTATGACCGCAACGACCGGGCCGAAGCGCCAGCGGCGCCGATCAGTCGCGGCTGAACCGCAGAGGGCTTCGGGTAGGTTGGGTTTAGCGCAGCGAAGCCCAACCTACCCTGTGCTTGGTTAGAACAGGCCCCTTTAGAACAGGAAATACCGCTGCGCCATCGGCAGCACCTCGGCCGGTTCGCACCAGAGCAGCTGGCCGTCGGCCTTGACCTGGTAGTTCTGCGGATCGACCTCGATGGTCGGCAGATAGCCGTTGTGGATGAGGTCGCTCTTCTGCGCGGTGCGGCAGCCCTTGACCACGCCGATGCGCTTCTTCAGCCCCAGTTGCTCCGGCACCCCGGCCTCGAAGGCGGCCTGGCTGATGAAGGTCAGACTGGTGTCGTGGAGCATGCCGGCGTAGCTGCCGAACATGGGGCGGTAGTGCACCGGTTGCGGGGTGGGGATGGAGGCGTTGGCGTCGCCCATCAGACTCGCCGCGATGGCGCCGCCCTTGAGGATCAGCGTCGGCTTGACGCCAAAGAACGCCGGGCGCCAGAGCACCAGGTCGGCGAACTTGCCCACTTCGATGGAGCCCACCTCGTGGCTGATGCCATGGGTGATCGCCGGGTTGATGGTGTACTTGGCGATGTAGCGCTTGACCCGGAAGTTGTCGTTGCCGGCGGCGTCTTCGGGCAGCGGGCCGCGCTGCTTCTTCATCTTGTCGGCAGTCTGCCAGGTGCGGGTGATGACCTCGCCGACGCGGCCCATGGCCTGGCTGTCGGAGCTGATCATGGCGAAGGCGCCGAGGTCGTGGAGGATGTCCTCGGCGGCGATGGTCTCGCGGCGGATGCGACTCTCGGCGAAGGCCACGTCCTCGGCGATGCTCGGGTCCAGGTGGTGGCAGACCATGAGCATGTCCAGGTGCTCGTCGATGGTGTTCTTGGTGAAGGGCCGCGTCGGGTTGGTGGAACTGGGCAGCACGTTGGGGAAGCCGCAGGCCTTGATGATGTCCGGCGCGTGGCCGCCCCCGGCACCTTCGGTGTGATAGGTGTGGATGGTGCGACCCTTGAAGGCGCCCAGGGTGGTCTCGACGAAGCCGGATTCGTTGAGGGTGTCGGTGTGGATGGCCACCTGGATGTCGAAGCGATCGGCCACCGCCAGGCAGTTGTCGATGGCGGCGGGGGTGGTGCCCCAGTCCTCGTGCAGTTTCAAGCCGATGGCGCCAGCGCGGACCTGCTCCTCCAGCGGACCCGGCAGGCTGGCGTTGCCCTTGCCGGTGAAGCCGATGTTCATCGGGAAGGCGTCGGCGGCCTTGAGCATCTGCGCCATGTGCCAGGGACCGGGGGTCACGGTGGTGGCATAGGTGCCGGTGGCCGGCCCGGTGCCGCCGCCGATCATGGTGGTGGTGCCGCTCATGAGCGCCTCTTCGATCTGCTGCGGGCAGATGAAGTGGATGTGGGAGTCGATCCCGCCGGCGGTGAGGATCATGCCTTCACCGGCGATGACCTCGGTGGCGGCGCCGACGGGCACGCTGACGCCAGGCTGGATGTCCGGGTTGCCGGCCTTGCCGATGGCATGGATGCGGCCGTGCTTGAGGCCGACGTCGGCCTTGACAATGCCCCAGTGGTCGACGATCAGCGCATTGGTGATGACGGTATCGACCACCTCGGCGGCGGGCAGCTGGCTCTGGCCCATGCCGTCGCGGATGACCTTGCCGCCGCCGAATTTCACCTCTTCGCCGTAGACGGTGTGGTCTTCTTCGACCTCGATCCAGAGCTCGGTGTCGGCCAGGCGCACCCGGTCACCGGTGGTGGGGCCGAACATGTCGGCATAGGCTTGGCGGGAGATTTTCATAGGCGTGAATCCCGAATAAAGGTGGTCCGGTTGGCCCTCACCCCGACTCTCTCCCGGAGGGAGAGGGGGAGGAGCGGGAGCTCGGTGTCTGTTCTTGAGCCCCCTCTCCCCTTGGGAGAGGGTTGGGGTGAGGGCGCTTGCCGCTACAACTTCCCCATTACCCGCCCGGCGAAGCCGTAGACGGTGCGCAGCCCCGCCAGCTCGACCAGTTCCACCTCGCGACTCTGGCCCGGTTCGAAGCGCACGGCGGTGCCGGCGGCGATATTCAGGCGCATGCCGCGCGCCAGGGCGCGGTCGAACACCAGGGCGTCGTTGGTTTCGTGGAAGTGGTAGTGGGAGCCCACCTGGATCGGTCGGTCGCCGCTGTTGGCGACGGTCAGGCTGAGGGTGCGGCGGCCGGCGTTGAGTTCGATGTCGCCGTCCTGGATCTGGTATTCGCCGGGGATCATGGGCGCTGCTCCAGCATCAGTTGCATGAAGGTGAGGTCCAGCCAGCGACCAAACTTGGTGCCGACCTGGGGCATCTGCCCGGTGGTGAGGAAGCCGAGGCGTTCGTGCAGGCGGATGGAGGCCTGGTTGCCGCTCTCGATGGCGGCCACCATCACGTGCTTGTCGCAGGCGCGGGCGCGTTCGATGAGCACCGTCATCAGCCGCGGACCGATGCCCTGGCCGCGCTGGTCGGGATGGATATAGACCGAGTGCTCGACGGTATGGCGAAAGCCTTCGAAGGGGCGCCAGTCACCAAAGGAGGCATAGCCCACCACCGTGCCTTCGGCGTTCTCGGCGACCAGGATGGGGTAGCCCTGGGTGGCGCGCAGGTCGAACCAGGCCTGGCGGTTGGCCAGGTCCACCGGGGTCTCGTTCCAGATCGCCGTGGTGTTGCTGACGGCGTCGTTGTAGATGTGCAGCACGGCCGGCAGGTCGGCAGGCGTGGCGTCGCGGACGATCAGACTCATGGCGGCCTCCCTAGGCGATCGGCTGGTGGACGGTGACCAGCTTGGTGCCATCGGGAAAGGTGGCTTCCACCTGGATCTCCGGGATCATTTCCGGGACGCCTTCCATCACCTGGTCGCGGGTCAGCAGGGTGGTGCCGTAGTGCATCAGCTCGGCCACGGTGCGACCGTCACGGGCACCTTCGAGCAGGGCGGCGGAGATCAGCGCCATGGCTTCCGGGTAGTTGAGCTTCACCCCACGCGCCAGGCGGCGTTCGGCCACCAGGCCGGCGGTGAAGATGAGCAGTTTGTCTTTCTCGCGGGGCGTCAGGTCCATGGGTGTTCTCTTTGGCGAAGGGCATCGCGGCCATGGGCCGCTCCTACAATTCTGCGCTTCCATGTAGGAGCGGCTCATGGCCGCGATCACGAAGATATCAGGTACTCCAGATTCGCGGCGGTACGGCGGCGCGGCCGAGCAGGGCCGGGCGCAACAGGCGCCAGACCTCGATCAGCCAGGCGCGTGCCTGCAGCGACTCGGCGGCCAGGCAGCGAGCGACCACCAGGCCCGGCAGTTGGGTGAGGTCACCCCGCACTGGCAGGGCCAGCTCGCGGCAGCGCTCCAGGGTGTCGGCGTCCAGGGTGCCGGTGAGCAGCAGGGTGGCGAACACCGGCTGACCGGCGAGGCCGATGGGCGAGTCCAGCAGGCGATCCGCGCCGACCAGGCGCTGGCGCTCGTGCCACAGCGGGGTGCCGTCGCGACGGATGTCCAGATGGGCCTGAAACAGGCCGTCGGTGAAGCGCTCGGCGCTGGCCGGGCGACCCAGGGCGACGATGTCCCAGTAGCAGAGGCGGGCATCGCCCTCCAACTCGATGCGGGTAGCGAGGTGGGCCTGGGCACCGGCGAAGACGATGGTCTCCTGGGGCAGCCATTCCAGGGTGGCACCGGCGGCGACGCGCAGCTCGACCTGCTGGTGGGCGGCGCTGTCGGCGCGATACCACTTGGCTGCGCCGGGACTGGTGAGCTGAGCCCAGGCGTTTTCGCCGACGCTGACGTCGATGTCCAGCCGATCACCCCCGGCGATGCCCCCCGGTGGATGCACGACGATGTGCTGGCAGACCTCGGGACCTTCGGCGTGCAGGTGTTTCTGCACCCGCAAGGGGCCGAGGTGGCGGCGGGTGGTCGGCCGGGTCCAGTCGCCCTGGCGGGCATAGGCCAGCTCCAGGCGCGCCAGCCAGGCGGGGGTGAAAAGGGCAGGGGGCAGGGCAGAGGTCATCGGGTGGTCGTTGTTCTGGTTAGGCTGTTTGGGGGAGGGCCTTGCAAGAATCTGACCGAGTGGGCAGAGGTTGGCTTTCGGCTAGGTATGGTGGGGGTGTTTGGCTGATTACCGAGTGCTTTGATGGTTTTTGTTTCGCCCGCTCGGGCGCATCACCTTCACCGCTTCGGTAGGTTGGCGCTGAGTGGAGCGAAGCCCAACGTTGCGGAGGTTGGCCGTGATGCCTCGGTTTACCAGTGCTCTAGCTGCTTATCGAGGTCTGTTTATGGTTTTGTTTCGCCCACCCGGGCGAGTTACTTTTTGCAGTCGCCAAAAAAGTAACCAAAAACGCTTGCCCCACGTTTCGGCCCTCCGCTTCGCTCCAGGTCCCCTCACTCCGGTGCCGCTCCGGGGGCACGGCACGAAGGGGCCTCCTGCCCCTCGCGCCTTGCTCGGCGTCCTGCCTCGCATCCCCCTCCGCGACACCTGCACTCGGCCTCACTGACGGGGCGGGGCGCCAGCCTGATGCCTGGGTGTTCACAGGATCTGTAGCGTGGAAAACCGCATAGCGTTTTCCACTGGTGGGCACCTAAGCCATCAGTGGACAAGGCTTCGCCGTTGTCCACGCTACGGGCTACGGGCTACGGGCTACGGGCTTTTGTGGCTGTTCAACCAATATTTTCAGGCTGGCGAATCGTCCCGTTCAGGAGGGCGAACGCCAGTGTCGTGGAGTGGGTCGAGCCGCAGGGATGCGGCGAGAGGCCTAACGGGCCATGGACGGTCCGTGTAGGCCGACCCCGGAGCGGCGCTGGCGTGAGCGGACCTGGAGCGAAGCGAAAGGCCGGATGGTGGGGCAAGCGTTTTTGGTTACTTTTGCGGCGATTGGCAAAAGTGACTCGCCCGAGGGGGCGAAACAAGAAGTACCAGCAAAGCTAGATAAACAGCTATGGCACCCATAACACAGAGCCGCAACCCCACCTTGTTGGGCTTCGCTACGCTCAGCGCCAACCTACGTCAGCCGGCGTTCGTGGCTCTTTTCCCCACCCCATTTTAAGAAAGCTGCCGCCACTGCCGCGGACTCACCTGAAACCACCGCCGAAACGCCCGCGAAAAGGCGCTGGTCTCCGAATAGCCCAGCAGCGGCGCCAGGTCGGTGACCGGCAGCCGCTGTCGCAGGTAATGCTGCGCCAGGTCGCGGCGGACGCCTTCGACCAGCGCCGAGAAACTCGCGCCCTGGTCGCGCAGGCGGCGTTGCAGCTGGCTGGTGGAAAGGTCCAGGCGCTGGGCGATGGACTCCAGGCTGGGCTCGCCCAGGGGCAGCGCCAGGCGCACCGAGGCGCGGACCTCTTCCAGCAGTTCCATCTGTGGCAGCCGCTGGCCGAGCTGGCGGATGGCGTCCTGCACCACCAGCAGGAGCAGCGGATCGTGGTCGGGCATGGCGCGGCCGCGCAGGTCGGCCTTGGGCACCAGCATGGCATTGCAGGGCTGGCCGAAGCTGACTGGCGCGTCGAACAGCCGGCGGTGCTCGTGCCAACCCTCGGGGCGCGGGTGTTCGAACTGCACCGCGCGCGGCGCCCAGGTGGGCCCGAGCACATGGCGCAAGAGGTTGAGCAGCATGCCCAGGGTCAGCTCGGCGTCCTGGCGGCGGGCGACGATGGCGCCGTGGCGCACCTGGTAGTCGAAGCGCCAGCAGTCACCGGCGTCCACCAGCTGGATCAGGGTGCTGTGCTGGTGGAAGGGAAAGGCGGCGGCGAAATTCTGCAGGGCCGCTTCGGCGGTGGGCGAGCAGAGCCCCACGTAGCCCAGCAGGCCGAGCATCTGCGGTTTGAATTGGCCGCCGTAGTGCAGGCCGAAATTGTCGCAGCCGGACTGGGCGGCGGCTTCCTCCAGGACCCGGCAGTAGTTGCCCAACCCCAGGCTCAGGGTGGGGTGCTGCAGCTGTTCGGGGTCGATGCCGGCAGTGCCGAAGATGCGATCGACATCGCCACCATGGCTGGTGATGACGGCGTCCAGTCCGCTGGCGGCGGCGGAGAGCACGCCAAGGTTGCGCGACGGTGAGGTCAGGGCGGCGAAGCCGGAGGCGGCCAGGGGCATGGTGCGGGTCCAGGGAGGGGATCGGCATGAATGAAGCAAAGGCTGTGCCCCGGGGCGGAAAGCGGTCCTCCATCGGGGCGGGAACGCCGAGGGCTTCACGCTATTGGGCGTCTTGGCGTGCCTCATCGCGGGGCGGGTGGTCAGGCATCGCACCAGGCTGGTGCGGTCTCGGGTAGCACTCTGGGAAGAGGGGTAACGCCGACTTGACCCGAGGTCACAGCGACCGTGCCGAGCGGTCAAGTCGCCACGGCCCCGAGCTGTTTAAGCTCGAAAAAGCCGGGCATCGCGGGATCGCGGTGACCCATTCGGATCACGTCGCTACAAGGGGAGTGGCCTGTCATGACCAACGAGAAACTCAAGCCGACCCTCGGCACCCTGCACCTCTGGGGCATCGCCGTAGGGCTGGTGATCTCCGGGGAATACTTTGGCTGGAGCTACGGCTGGGGCGTCGCCGGGACCCTGGGCTTTCTGATCACCGCGCTGGTGGTGGCGGTGATGTATACCTGCTTCATCTTCAGCTTCACCGAGCTCACCACCGCCATTCCCCACGCCGGCGGGCCCTTCGCCTACAGCCGGCGCGCCTTCGGCCCCATGGGCGGCACCATCGCCGGCATCGCCACCCTGATCGAGTTCGTCTTCGCCCCGCCGGCCATCGCCATGGCCATCGGCGCCTACCTCAACGTGCAGTTTCCCACCCTCGATCCCAAGCTCTGCGCGGTGGCGGCCTATTTCATCTTCATGACCCTGAACATCCTCGGGGTGAGCATCGCCGCCACCTTCGAACTGGTGGTCACGGTGCTGGCGGTGATCGAGCTGCTGATCTTCATGGGGGTGGTGGCGCCGGGCTTCAGCCTGACCAACTTCACCAGCGGCGGCTGGGCCGGGCAGGACCAGTTCTCCCTGGCCGCGGTGGGCGGCATGTTCGCCGCCATTCCCTTCGCCATCTGGTTCTTTCTCGCCATCGAGGGCGCGGCCATGGCCGCCGAGGAAGCCAAGGACCCCAAGCGGACCATTCCCAAGGCCTACATCGCCGGCATCCTCACCCTGGTGACCCTGGCCATCGGCGTGATGATCTTTGCCGGCGGCGTGGGTGACTGGCGCGCCCTGTCCAACATCAACGATCCGCTGCCCCAGGCCATGAAGGGCGTGGTGGGCGAGGGCTCGATGTGGCTGCACCTGCTGGTGGGCATCGGCCTGTTCGGCCTGGTGGCCAGCTTCCACGGCATCATCCTCGGCTATTCCCGGCAGTTCTTCGCCCTGGCCCGCGCCGGCTTCCTGCCCCATGGCCTAGCCAAGCTGTCGCGCTTCCAGACCCCGCACCGCGCGGTGCTGGCCGGTGGCGTGGTGGGCATCGCCGCCATCTTCAGCGACGGTGTGATCAGCCTGCAGGGCCTGACCCTGACCGCCGCCATGATCACCATGAGCGTGTTCGGCGCCATCGTCATGTACATCATGAGCATGCTCAGCCTGTTCAAGCTGCGGCGCAGCGAGCCGAACCTGGAGCGCACCTTCCGCGCCCCCGGCTATCCGGTGGTGCCGGCCATCGCCCTGGTGCTGGCGGTGGTCTGCCTGATCGCCATGGTCTGGTACAACCCGGTGATCGCCAGCGTCTTCGTGGTGCTGATGGTGATAGGCGCGCTGGTCTGCGGTCTCAGCCGTAGGCAGAGCGACATCGCTCCCGATGCCGCCTTTGGCGAGGCCTGAGCAGCGCAACCCGAGGAGGTAGCATGAGCGGTTTCCAGCACAGCGTGGGTGGCCAGACCTGGCGCTTCGCCGATCTCAAGGAACTGCTGGCCAAGGCCACCCCGGCGCGATCCGGGGATGTCCTGGCCGGGGTCGCCGCCAGCAGCGACGTGGAGCGGGTGGCGGCGCAGATGGCGCTGGCCGAGGTGCCGCTCAAGCACTTTCTCAGCGAGGCGGTGATCCCCTACGAGGCCGACGAGGTCACCCGGCTGATCCTCGACAGCCACGATGCCCAGGCCTTCGCGCCGGTCGCCCACCTCACCGTGGGCGGCTTCCGCGACTGGCTGCTGGGGCCGGTGGCCGACGAGACGAGTCTTGCCGCCCTGGCTCCGGGGCTGACCCCGGAGATGGTCGCCGCGGTGTCCAAGATCATGCGTATCCAGGACCTGATCCTGGTGGCGCAAAAGGTCCGGGTGGTGACCCGCTTTCGCAACACCATCGGCCTGCGTGGACGGCTGTCGACCCGGCTGCAGCCCAATCACCCCACCGACGATCCGGCCGGCATCGCCGCCAGCGTCCTCGACGGCCTGCTCTATGGCAACGGCGATGCGGTGATCGGCATCAATCCGGCCACCGACAGCACCAGCGGCATCTGCGAACTGCTGAAGATGCTCGACGCCGTGATCCAGCGCTACGAAATACCCACCCAGTCCTGCGTGCTGACCCACGTCACCACCAGCATCGCCGCCATTGAGCGCGGCGCGCCGGTGGACCTGGTGTTCCAGTCCATCGCCGGCACCCAGGGCGCCAACGAAAGCTTCGGCATCAGCCTGGCACTGTTGCAGGAAGGCTTTGATGCCGGACTGTCGCAACGCCGCGGCACCCTGGGCGACAACCTCATGTATTTCGAGACGGGGCAGGGCAGCGCCCTGTCGGCTGGGGCCCACCACGGCGTCGACCAGCAGACCTGCGAGGTGCGCGCCTACGCCGTGGCGCGGAAATTCAAGCCGCTGCTGGTCAACACCGTGGTCGGCTTCATCGGTCCGGAGTACCTCTACAACGGCAAGCAGATCATCCGCGCCGGGCTAGAGGATCACTTCTGCGGCAAGCTGCTCGGCGTGCCCATGGGCTGCGACATCTGCTACACCAACCATGCCGAGGCCGACCAGGACGACATGGACATGCTGCTGACCCTGCTGGGCGCGGCGGGCATCAACTTCATCATGGGCATCCCGGGGTCGGACGACGTGATGCTCAACTACCAGACCACCTCCTTTCACGACGCCCTCTACGCCCGCCAGGTGCTGGGCCTGCAGCCGGCCCCGGAATTCGCCGCCTGGCTCGACCGGCTGGGCATCCTGCGGCTGGAGGACGGCCGCTTCCGCCTCGGCGAAGGCTTGCCGGCGCCATTCCAGCGGGCGCTGGCGCAGTTGTAGGGAGGATCGCGGCCATGGGCCGCTCCTACAAACTCCCTCTGTACCCGTAGGAGCGGCCCATGGCCGCGATAGCTTAGATACCGAATCGTTCAGGAGTCGCTCATGAACCCCAACGACACCGCCCGCCCCGACCCCTGGGCCGAATTGCGGCGCCTGACCCCGGCGCGCATCGCCCTGGGCCGCGCCGGCACCAGCCTGCCGACGTCGGCCCAACTGGACTTCCAGGCCGCCCATGCCCAGGCCCGCGATGCGGTGCATCTGGCTTTCGATCATCAGGCCTTGCGCGAAGGCCTGGCTGCCCAGGGGCGCGAGACCCTGGTGCTCAAGAGCGCCGCGCCGGATCGCCATACCTATCTGCAACGTCCCGACCTGGGCCGCAAGCTGTCCGAGGAATCCGCGCGTGAGTTACAGGCCTATGCCGCCGAGCATCCCGAGGGCTTCGACGTCGCCGTGGTCATCGCCGACGGCCTCTCGGCCCTGGCGGTGCATCGCCATGCGCTGCCGTTCCTCGAACGCCTGGCCGATCAGGCCGGGGCCGAGGGTTGGCGCTGGGCGCCGGTGACCCTGGTGGAGCAGGGGCGGGTAGCGGTGGGCGACGAGATCGGCGGGCTGCTCAAGGCGCGCCTGTTGGTGATGCTGATCGGCGAGCGCCCCGGTCTGAGTTCGCCCGACAGCCTCGGCCTCTACTTCACCTACGGCCCGCGCCCGGGCCTCAACGACGCCTATCGCAACTGCATCTCCAACGTGCGCCTGGAGGGCCTGGCCTATGGCCTGGCGGCGCACAAGCTGCTCTACCTGATGCGCGAAGCGGATCGCCGCAAGCTCTCCGGCGTGCAACTCAAGGACGAAGCCGAGGTGCCGCTGCTGGAAGGTGCGCAGGACAACGCCCGGATCGGCAACTTCCTCACCGCGGGCTGATTGCCCGCCGTTCATCGGCGGTATCCCGCGCGGGGGTATCGCTTCGCTCAATTGACCGCCGTCCCGGCCGTAATACTGGCCATTCCCCCTGGCAACCTTCTGGAGCCGCCGTATGACTCTGATACCCACCCGCATCGCCGGGCGCATGACCCTGGGCGTGCTTTGCCTGCTGGGGCTCACCGCCATCGGCGTCTACGCCGTGATGGCCTTTGGTGGTAAACCGCAACTGGTGGCCGCCGGGACGGCCGCGGCCGAACAGTCGGCCACCGCCATTGCACGGCAACTCGCCCTGCAGCTGGCGCGTATCGAAGGGACCAGCGTGGCCCTGGCGGATCTGGGCGAGACGCTGCCCCATGACGAAGGGCTGGTGAAGGCCGTCCTGCCAAGGCTCATCGACAGCCACGGCGACCAGGCTATCGCCGGCGGCGGCCTCTGGCCGGAACCCGCCGCCTTCACCCCGGGGGTCGACCGCCGCAGCTTCTTCTGGGCTCGCAACGGCGCCGGCGGTCTGGAGTACTCGGACGACTACAATGCGCCCCAGACCTCGGCCTATCGCGACGAATCCTGGTATCGCGATGCCAAGTCGGCCGTGGCAGGACGGTGCGTCTGGTCCGACGCCTACCAGGACCCGGTCAGCCAGGTCGCCATGACCACCTGCAGCGTGCCCTATCGCCAACAGAACGCCTTCGCCGGCGTGGCGACGCTGGACCTGAAGCTCGATGGTCTCGCCGCCTTCCTCGAACGCCAGGGTGGCGTGACCGGTGGCTATGCCTTCGCCGTCGATCGCAGTGGCAATCTGCTCTATTTCCCTGGGATCAAGGGTGCCAAGGGCCTGCCGACGCTGAACGACGTGATCGCGGGTGAGGCCTCGTTCAAGGCGGTGGCGGATGCCCTCGGCCAGGCGGGCAACCGCACCCTGTACCTCGCTCACGACCGCCAGCTCGATGGCGCCGCTTACGTCACCCTGGTGCCGATGGATGCGACCGGCTGGCAGGTCGGTCTGGTCACGCCCGAAGCTCAGGTCACCGGCCTGGCCACGCGCCTGACCAGCCAGATGCTGCTGTTGCTGTTGCCGCTCCTGGCGCTGCTGCTGGGCATAGCCTGGCTCGCCGGCCGGCGCCTGCTGGCCCAGCTGGAAGAGACCACCCTGCAGATCGAGCGCCTGGGCCAGGACGGTGCCAACGCGAGCGAACTGGACATCCGGCGTGCCGACGAAATCGGCCGCTTGCGCGGCGCGGTCAATCGCTACGCTGGCTCGCTGCGCGAGATGCTCCGCCGGATCGCCGCCGACGCCTCGCTGCTGCAGGGCCAGGCGACCGAGCTGGCGCAACTCTCCCATGGCCTGGCCGATCGGGCGGAAAAGCAGCGCGAAGACAACACCCTGCTGGCGACGGCCATCACCGAGATGTCGGCCAGCGCCGGCGAGGTGGCGCGCAACACCACCGACTGCTCGGACGTGGCCCGCGCTTCGCTCGGCACGGTGCATACCGGCCAGAGCCAGATGGCGCGCAACACCGACTCCATGCAGGGGCTGGCCCAGGAGATCGGTGGCGCTGCCACCGCCATCACCCGTCTGGGCGAGGACATCGAGCGGGTCGGCGGCGTGCTGGACGTGATCAAGTCGATCTCCGAACAGACCAACCTGCTGGCCCTCAACGCCGCCATCGAGGCGGCCCGGGCAGGTGAACAGGGACGCGGCTTCGCCGTGGTCGCCGACGAGGTGCGCACGCTGGCCGGGCGGACCCAGGCGTCCGCCAACGAAATCCAGGGGATGATCGCCAGCCTGCGCCAGGCGTCGAGCGCCGCCGTGGCCACCATGCAGGCCGGGGTGCAGCGTACCGAAGTCGCCGTCCGAGAGGCGACCGTCGTGGCCGGCACCCTGAGCGGGACCGTCGACAGTTTCGATGGCATCGTCGAGCGCGCTCAGCAGATCGCCGTGGCCGCCCAGGAGCAGAGCCACGTGACCCAGGAAATCAATGAACTGGCGGTGCGTATCCATGCGGCGAGCGAAGAGGGCGCCCGCGACGCCGGTGCCCTGCGTCAGCTTGGCCAGGAGATGCAGGGGCTCTCGACCCGCCTCAGCGCCCTCAGTCAGGGCCAGCGCTAGTGCCGACGGCGGGCGTCGGGCCCAGCGCCTTGCGCAGGAAATACCGCGCAAAGCCCGGCGGATAGTCCGCCAGCTCGCCGAATACCTCGTAGCCCAGGCGTTCGTAGAAGCCGCGAGCCTGGAATTCGTGGGTGTCGAGCCAGGCGCCGTGGCAACCGCGGGCCAGGGCTTCGGCCTCGGCGCGCCGCAGCAATTCGCGGCCGGCGCCCTGGCCGCGGGCGGCTTCCTCCACCGCCAGCAACTGCACATAGAGCCAGCCATAGCTGGTGTAGCCCCAGAGGCCGCCGAGGGCTTCGCCGCCGCGGGTCAGGCTGATGACCAGGGCCCGGTAACCGCTCGGGCCCGCCTGGCTGTCGTTGTAGCGCCTCAGCGGCGCGGCGATGGCCTGGCGCAGGTCTTCGCGTGCTTCGTCGGTCAGGTGGTAAACCAGGGGCGCTGCGGACATGGCGAAGGTCTCTGGAAGAGGTCTGTCCGAGCATAGCGCAGCAGCGCCGCGTGACCGCCCGGTTCTGCCGCTTTCGCGGGTACGACCTTGGGGTAGCATGGCCCTTTAGCCATTTCGCGAGGGAGCCATGGACATACGTGAAGGTCGCGCCCGGGTCGGCGCCCTCGAGCTGGCCTATGAGGACTGGGGCGATCCCGCCGATCCGGCGCTGCTGCTGATCATGGGCTTTGGCGCCCAGTTGCTGCTCTGGCCGGAAGGCTTTTGCGAGGCCCTGGTGCGCCGGGGCCTGCGGGTGATTCGTTTCGACAATCGCGACGTCGGCCAGTCCTCGCGGCTGAGCTGGCCGGGTGGACGGCCGCCTTCACTATGGCCGGTGCTGGGGCGGGCGCAACTGGGCAAGCCCAGCGCGGTGCCCTATCGCCTGGAAGCCATGGCCGCCGATGCGGTCGGGCTGCTCGATCACCTGGGGCTGGAACGCGCCTTCGTACTGGGCGGCTCCATGGGCGGCATGATCGCCCAGATCCTCGCCGCCCAATGGCCTCAGCGGGTCGCGCGGCTGGGCATCCTGTTCTCGTCGACCAATCAGCCGCTGTTGCCGCCACCCTCGTTCAAGCTGCTGGGCAGCCTGCTGCTGCGGCCGCCGGCCGATCTGCCGGCGGAGGCGGCGCTCGCCCGGCAGAAGGCCCTGCTGCGCGGTATCGAGAGTCCGAGATATCGCCAGAGCGAGGCCGATCTGGAACGACTGGTGCAGCGTATCCTGGCGCGCGGGGTGGATGTGGAGGGGGTGCAGCGGCAGTTGTTCGCCCTGCTCGGCAGCGGCGATCTGCGGCCCTTTGCCCGCCGCATCCAGGCGCCGACCCTGGTGGTGCACGGCGCGCGGGATCCCTTGCTGCGTCCGGCCTGTGGTCGCGCCGTGGCGCGGGCCATTCCCGGCGCCCGCTTCGAGCTGATACCGGACATGGCCCATGACCTGCCGGCACCGCTCTGGCCGAGGCTGAGCGAGTTGTTCGCCGAGTTCTTCCTGGCGGCCTAGGCCGGGCCGCCGGCGCGGGGCCTGAGCCCGTCGATGATCAGCGTCTCCAGGCCCTGCAGGACCTCGTCGAAGAACAGCGGATCCTTCAGCGAGCGGCCGCACAGGGTCTGCACCTGCACCCGGAAATCCGCATAGTGCTGGGTGATGGCCCAGATGCTGAAGATCAGGTGGTGCGGATCCACCGGCGCCAGCTTGCCGGCGGCGATCCAGGTACGGATCACGCGGGTCTTCTCGTCCATCAGGTCGTGCAGGCTGCCCTGCAATTCAGGCAGCAGCAGCGGTGCGCCCTGAACCATCTCCAGGCAGAACAGCCGGGACTCGGCGGGGTAGTCGCGGGACATCTCCAGCTTCTGGCGCAGATAGCCGCGCAGGGCGTCGAGGGGTTCCTGGTCTTCGCTGAAGGTGCGCAGGGGATTCAGCCAGGTCGCCAGCAGCTGACGCAGCACGGCGACATAGAGCTCTTCCTTGTTGCTGAAATAGTAGAGCAGGTTGGTCTTGGAGACGTCCGCCTGCAGCGCCACCTGATCCAGACTGGCGCCGTGCAGACCGAAGCGGGAAAAGATATCGAGCGCCGCGCTGAGGATCTGGGCGCGCTTGGCTTCTATCTGGCGCTGCCGGCGTTGCTGGGCGGCAGGGCTGGGTTGGCGGGACTTGCGTGGCGGAAGATCACTGGCCTGACTCACGAACTGCTCCTTGGGCCTTCTTGGACATCTGACGCGGGCCGGCTGCAGGCGCGGTCGTTGAGCTTCGCACCGTCCTGGTGACGAATCATCGGCGGACCCCGAAGGGTAGCGCGCCGGTCTCCGAACTCTAGCATGACGCGCCAGCCTGCATGCCCCGGATTCGGGCGCCTTGCACAAACTAGGTGCTCTAATCTGGACCAAATGGTCCAGTTTTATTCTCGAATAGATCCCAAGTGTTTGATTGGCTTGAACTTTCAAGACTTGGCAAGCTTTCTGCTCCGATCCTGCAGCAACGGCGCATCTGGATGCGCTTCGATTCCTGACTGCGGGAGAGTGCGAGCGATGAACATCGGTGTCTTCATTCCCATCGGCAACAACGGCTGGCTGCTGTCGGAAAACGCGCCCCAGTACCGGCCCACCTTCGAGCTGAATCGCGAGATCGTGCAGCGTGCCGAGCACTACGGCTTCGACTTCGCCCTGTCGATGATCAAGCTGCGCGGCTTCGGCGGTAAGACCGAATTCTGGGACCACAACCTGGAGTCCTTCACCCTCATGGCCGGGCTGGCGGCGGTGACCTCGCGCATCAAGCTGTTCGCCACCGCCGCGACCCTGACCCTGCCGCCGGCCATCGTCGCGCGCATGGCCGCCACCATCGACTGCATTTCCGGTGGCCGCTTCGGCGTCAACCTGGTCACCGGCTGGCAAAAGCCCGAATACAGCCAGATGGGGCTCTGGCCAGGCGATGAGTTCTTTGCCAGTCGCTATCAATACCTCGGTGAATACGCCCAGGTGCTGCGCGATCTCTGGGGCACCGGCCAGTCGGACTTCCAGGGCGCGCACTTCCGCATGGAAGACTGCCGGGTCAGTCCGCAGCCCCAGGCACCCATGGAGATCGTCTGCGCCGGGGCGAGCGATGCCGGCCTGGCCTTTGCCGCCGAACACGCCGACTACAGCTTCGTCTTCGGCAAGGGCGTCAACACGCCCAAGGCCTTCGCCCCGGCGGTGGAGCGGCTGCAGGCCGCCACCGCCAAGACCGGGCGCGAGGTCTCCTCCATCGCCCTGTTCATGATCATCGCCGCCGAGACCGACGAGGCCGCTCGCGCCAAGTGGGAGCACTACAAGGCCGGTGCCGACGAGGAGGCCATCGCCTGGCTGGGCGCCCAGGCGGCCGCCGACACCAAGTCCGGCAGCGACACCAATGTGCGGCAGATGGCCGATCCGACCTCGGCGGTGAACATCAACATGGGCACCCTGGTGGGCTCCTTCGCCAGCGTGGCGCGGATGCTCGACGAGATCGCCGAGGTACCCGGGGCCAGCGGGGTGCTGCTGACCTTCGATGACTTCGTCCAGGGCGTGACCGACTTCGGCGAGCGCATCCAGCCGCTGATGCAGAGCCGCCGTCACGTCGATCTGCTCAAGGAGAGTGCCTGATGAACGCTGTGGAAACCCTGGCGGGCTATGCCCTGCCTGCCGACGACGCCGAAGCCGTGACGCTGCCGGCGCGTCCCGAACCGCTGCGGCTCAAGGCCAGCGAGACCGCCCTGATCGTGGTGGACATGCAGAACGCCTATGCCAGCCAGGGCGGCTATCTGGATCTGGCTGGCTTCGACGTCTCGGCCACCGGCCCGGTGATCGAGAACGTCGCCGCCGTGGTGGAGACCGCTCGCGGCGCGGGCATTCAGGTGGTCTGGTTCCAGAATGGCTGGGATCCGGAGTATCGCGAGGCGGGCGGGCCGGGTTCGCCCAACTGGCACAAGTCCAATGCCCTCAAGACCATGCGCAAGCGACCCGAATTGCAGGGGCAGCTGCTGGCCAAGGGTGGCTGGGACTATGCCCTGGTGGATCGGCTGCAGCCGGCGGCCGCCGACCTGGTGGTGCCCAAGACCCGCTACAGCGGCTTCTACAACACCCACCTGGACAGCCTGCTGCGCGCCCGTGGCATCCGCAACCTGGTGTTCGTCGGCGTCGCCACCAACGTCTGCGTGGAGTCGACCCTGAGGGATGGCTTCTTCCTCGAATACTTCGGCGTCTGCCTGCACGACGCCTGCCACCAGGCCGGGCCCCGTTCGGTCCACGAGGCCGCGCTGTTCAACATCGAGACCTTCTTCGGCTGGGTCGCCAGCTGCGCCGATTTCCACACCACCTTCGCCAAGGACTGAGCCACCATGCCCAAGCAAGCCGTGATCCCCGCCGGTACCGGTACCCCCATCGCCCCCTTCGTGCCTGGCAGCCTGGCCGATGGGGTGCTCTATGTCTCCGGCACTCTGCCGTTCGATGCCCAGAACAACGTGGTCCACGTCGGCGACGCCGCGGCCCAGGCACGCCATGTGCTCACCACCATCCAGGGCGTGGTGGAGGCGGCCGGCGGCACCATGGCCGACGTCACCTTCAACATGATCATGCTCACCGACTGGGCGAACTACGCCGCCATCAATGCGGTGTACGCCGAATTCTTTCCCGGCGAGAAGCCGGCGCGCTACTGCATCCAGTGCGGCCTGGTGAAGCCCGACGCCCTGATCGAGATCGCCAGCATCGCCCATGTCGGCTAGGCCGCGCTCCGTCTAGCCCCTCTCCCCTGGGAGAGGGCTGGGGTGAGGGAAGCCTCAACCACCCAACCTTCAAGGACCGCCCATGCACTTCGAACTCCATGGCCGCCAGGATCCGGCGGCCGAGACCCTGCTGCTCAGCTCCGGGCTGGGTGGCGCCGGGGCCTTCTGGGCGCCGCAACTGGCGGCCCTCGGCGAAAGATTCCGGGTGGTGGTCTATGACCAGACCGGCACCGGCAGGAGCCCGGCCGAATTGCCGGCGGACTACCGCATCCAGCATATGGCGGAGGACCTGCTGGCGCTGGCCGATCGCCTGGAACTCGACCGCTGCCTGTTCATGGGCCATGCCCTGGGCGGCCTGGTGGGACTGCAGGCCAGTCTGCTGCGGCCGGGCCTGATCCGTCGCCAGGTGCTGGTCAATGCCTGGAGCCGGCCCAATCCGCACACCGGGCGCTGCTTCGCCCTGCGTCAACGGCTGCTGCGCGACAGCGGCGCCGCGGCCTATGTCCAGGCCCAGGCGATCTTTCTCTATCCGGCCACCTGGATCGCCGAACACGGCGAGCGCCTGGCCGCCGACGAAGCCCATGCCCTGGCGCACTTCCCCGGTGAGGCCAATGTCCTGCGGCGCATCGGTGCCCTGCTGGCTTTCGACGTGGACGCCGAACTGGCGCGGATCGAGGTGCCGACCCTGGTGCTGGCCAACCGCGACGATGTGCTGGTGCCCTGGACCTCGTCCCAGCGCCTGGCCACGGGCCTGCCCCGGGCCAGCTTCGAATTGCTGGAGTGGGGCGGCCATGCCTCCAGCGTCACCGACCCCGCCACTTTCGACCGGGTGGTGCTCGACTATCTCAGCCAATCTTCCGAGGAATAGCGCCATGTCCGTTGCCCATGCCTTGCCGCCTGCCACGACGCCCGCCGCCCCGGTCGAACGCGACCTCTTCCGTGGGGCCATGGCGCGCCTGGGCGCCGCGGTCAATCTGGTCACCACCGATGGTCCGGCCGGCCCGGCCGGCTTTACCGCCACCGCCGTATGCAGCGTCAGCGACAGCCCGGCGACCCTGCTGGTCTGCCTCAACCGCGGCGCCTCGGTGCATCCGGCCTTCAGCGCCAACGGCGTGCTCTGCGTCAACGTCCTGGCCGCCGGCCAGCAGGCGCTGGCCAACCTCTTCGGCGGCAAGACCGCCATGGCCGAACGTTTCGCCGCGGCGCGCTGGACCCGCCTCGCCACCGGTGCGCCGGTGCTGGACGGCGCCCTGGTGGCCTGCGATTGCCGCATCGCCGGGGTGCAGTCGGTGGGCAGCCACGACCTGTTGCTCTGCGAGGTGCTGGGGGTGGCCGAGCCGGGTGGCGAAGGCGGACTGCTGTACTTCGACCGGCGTTATCACGAGCTGGCCTAGCGGGGGCTGTCGGGCTTCGACGAGGGAGCCGTCTCAACCCAACCCATGACCGCCGTAGGTTGGGTTGAGCGCAGCGAAGCCCAACACCGCCACGCCGATCCGACACCCCAAAGCCTTCCCTGTCAGCCCTGACCGCACCCCCAGGCGCCACCCCGGTGCACGCTGACCGTTCGAGGTGCAGCGCACCAGCAGCGGATCCTGACTTTATCCGTTAACCCGCTGTTTTTATTGGCTTTTATAGTTTTTACCAAATGGTCCAAAGATGGCACAACGGTTGCAATTTCCCTGCTGCCGTCCTGCCCGGTGAACGTGCGTCGCGCTGTCTCCTTCCGTCCCACTCGTGAGGTCCGTCATGTCGCTGTCCAGTGTTCCCATCATCGATCTGGCTCCCTACTTCGAAGGTTCTGCCGCCGGCAAGCAGGCGGTGGCCAAGGCCGTCGACCAGGCCTGCCGCGACATCGGCTTTCTGGTCATCACCCACCACCAGGTGTCCGACGAATTGGTCGAGCGCGTCTCGCGCCTGTCGCGGGCTTTCTTTGACCTGCCGCTGGCCGAGAAACGCAAGGCCGATCGACCGCGCCCGGATCAGGTGCGCGGCTACAGCGCGGTGGCCGAGGAAAGCCTGTCCTACAGCCTGGAGGAGGCGGCGCCGGGGGATCTCAAGGAGTCCTTTTCGATCGGACCGCTGGATGTCCCGGAGACGGCCTACTACCGCGGTCCCGAAGCCGGACCGCACTTCGCGCCCAATGTCTGGCCCGCGGCCATTCCCGGCTTTCGCCAGGCCTATGCCGCGTATTTCGCCGCCATGAGCGATCTGGCGCGCACCCTGATGCGGCTCTTCGCCCTGGGGCTGGACTTGCCGGAGACCTACTTCGACAGCCGCATCGATCGCCACATCAGCATGTTCCGCACCCTCTGCTATCCCCACCAGAAGGAGGCGGCGCTGCCTGGCCAGCTGCGCGCCGGGGCCCATACCGACTACGGCAGCCTGACCATCGTCCGTCCCGACGACGCCCCCGGCGGCCTGCAGGTGCGCAATGCCGACGGCGAGTGGGTGGACGTGCCCAAGGTGCCGGGCAGCTTCGTGGTCAACATCGGCGACCTGATGATGCAGTGGACCAACGACCGCTGGGTCTCGACCCTGCACCGGGTGGTGAATCCACCGGCGGATGCCGGTTGCGACACCCGCCGCCAGTCCCTGGTGTTCTTCCATCAGCCCAACTACGACACCCTCATCGAATGCCTGCCCGGTTGCGCCACGCCCGGCACGCCGCCGCGCCATGCGCCCATCACCTCGGGCGACCACCTGAGATCCAAGTTCGTCAAGCAGACGACCTTTGGCGGTACCCAGACCGGCGTGCGGGTGGCCTGATGCCGAGTCTTTCCTACGTCAACGTCTTCGCCCAGGACGTGGTGGCCCTGAGCGGCTTCTACCAGCGGGTGTTCGGCTTCCCGGAGATCGAGGCGATCCGCTCGCCGATCTTCCGTGGCCTGGACACCGGCAAGACCGCCATCGGCTTCAACGCGCCGGAGGCCTATGAACTGCTGGGGCTGGGCGAATTCGCCGGCAGTGAAGGCTGCCGCTTCCTGCTCAATCTGGAGGTGGACAGCCGCGCCGAGGTGGACCGGCTGGTGCCGGTGGCCGAGGCCGCTGGCGCCCGGCTGCTGAAGGCGCCCTACGAAACCTACTACCACTGGTACCAGGCGGTGCTGCTGGACCCGGAAGGCAACGTGTTCCGTATCAACCACATGTTGTAGACCAGACTAAGGACGAGACGATGCTGAGCAGATGGCTGGGAAGAGTGGCGTGCGTGCTGGCGCTGGTAGGGCTGGGCAGCGTGGCGCGGGCGGACGACGAGGGTTTCACCCTCAAGGGCGAGCCGAAGATCGCCATGCTGTATTTCACCGCCAAGAACGACGGCGGCTGGACCCAGGCCATGGACGAGGCGCGGGTCAAGATCGAGAAGGAATTGGGCCTGAAGATCCAGTTCGTGGAAAACGTGCCGGAGACCGCCTCGGCCATCCGCCCGGCAGCCGAGCGCTTCATCAAGCGCGGCGCCAACATCGTCATCGGTACCGCCTTCGGCTATTCCGACACCTTCAAGCAACTGGCCGACCAGTATCCCGAGGTGGCCTTCCTCAACGCCTCGGGCACCACCAACGGCCGTAACCTGGAATCCTTCTACGGCCGTACCTACGAGAGCCAGTACCTCTGCGGCATGGCCGCGGGCGCGGCCTCCAAGACCGGCAAGCTGGGCTTCGTCGCCGCCAATCCCTTCGGCGTGGTGAACTGGACCATCAACGCCTACGAGCTGGGCGCCCGGCAGATGAATCCCAACGCCACCCTCACGGTGATCTATACCGGCAGCTGGAACGATCCGGTCAAGGAGCGCGCCGCGGCCGCTGCCCTGATCGACCAGGGCGCCGACGTCATCGGCCAGCACGTGGACACCCCCACGCCGCAGATCGTCGCCCAGGAGCGCGGCGTCTATGGCACCGGCCACCACCGCGACATGCGCCAGTTCGCGCCCAAGGCCACCCTCTGTTCCTCGGTGTGGGTCTGGGATCGCTTCCTGGTGCCCGAGCTCAAGCGCGTGATCGCCGGCCACTGGAAACCCGCGCCCAACGGTGCCCTGGTGTCCATGGCCGACGGCGGCACCGACATCGCCGGCTTCGGCGATGCCGTGCCCAAGGCGGCCCAGGAGAAGATCCTGGCCGAGCGCGAGGCCCTGCTCAAGGGCAAGCAGATCTACGCCGGTCCTCTGAATGATCGCGACGGCAAGGAGCGCGTCCCCGCCGGCCAGGTGCTGTCCGACCCGGCGCTGTGGCAGATGGACTGGTTCGTCCAGGGCGTGACGACGCAGAAGTAGCGGTTCACCCCTGGGTGCCGGGCCTCTCGAGGCCCGGCACCGGAGCTGATGCCTGAGTAGGGTGGAAAACCGCGCAGCGTTTTCCACGGAGGCGATCCCTGGACAAAGGCCGACCAGCATGAAAAGACACAACGCCCTGCAACTGCGTGGCGTCGGCAAGACCTTCGATGGCTTCCAGGCGCTGCAGCAGGCGGATTTCCTGGTGCGCTGGGGCGAGGTGCATGCGCTGCTCGGCGAGAATGGCGCGGGCAAGTCAACGCTGATGAACATCGCCGCCGGCCTCTATGCGCCGGAGAGCGGTGAGCTCCTGGTGGACGACAACCTGGTGCGGCTACGCGGTCCGGCGGACGCCGCTCGCTTGCACATCGGCATGGTCCACCAGCACTTCAAGCTGGTGCGACCCTTCAGCGTGGCCGAGAACGTCCTGCTTGGCCTGCCGGCGGGGGAGGGTAGCCATCGCCGGCGCCTGGCCGAGATCAGCGAGCGTATTCGCCAGCAGGCCGCCGCCCTGGGCTTCGCCATCCGCCCGGAGCAGCGGGTGGCGGACCTGTCCATCGCCGAGCAGCAGCGGGTGGAAATCCTCAAGGTGCTGCTGGCCGGGGCGCGCATCCTCATCCTCGACGAACCCACCGCGGTGCTTACCGATGGCGAAGGCGAGCGGCTGTTGCAGACCCTGCGCGCCCTGGCGGCGGAGGGCGCGGCGGTGGTGCTGGTGACCCATCGCATGCAGGACGCCCTGACCTACGCCGACCGCCTCACGGTGATGCGCGGCGGTCGCACTCTGCGCAGCCTGGACCCCGCCGAGGTGTCGGTGGACGAACTGGTACGCCTTACCGTGGGGGACGCCCAGCCGCTGGCCGATACCCCGCGCCGTGCTGCCGGGGCACCGCTGCTCAGGGTGCGCGGCCTGCGCACCCCGGAACGCGGCGGGCGGCGCGCCCTGGATGGCATCGATCTGGAACTGCGCGCTGGCGAGATCTATGGCATCGCCGGCGTTGGCGGCAACGGCCAGGGCGAGCTGGCCGATGTGCTGATGGGCCTGCCGCAGCCCTACGAAGGCGAGGTGCGGCTGGAGGGCTTCGGCGACCTGGCCGCGGCTGCCAGCGCCCGCCGCCGCGACCTGCGCATCGCCGCCATTCCCGCCGATCGCTATGGCAGTGCCCTGGCCGGGTCCCTGTCGGTGGCCGACAACTTCGCCATCGGCGCGGTGCACAGCGGTCGCTTCGGCGGCTTCGCCCGCCTGGATAGACGCGCCCAGGAAGCGGCGACCCAGGCGGCGGTGGCGCAATTCGATGTCCAGGGCGTGCGCTCGGTGCGGCAGAAGGCGGCGCTGCTCTCCGGCGGCAACGCCCAGAAGCTGGTGATCGCCCGGGAGTTCGGCCGCGAACCGCGGCTGGTGCTGGCCCACAGCCCCAGCCGTGGCCTCGACGTGCGTGCCGGTGCCGAGGTGCAGGCACGGCTGCTGGCTGCCCGCGAGGCCGGCGCCGCGGTGTTGTTGATCAGCGAAGACCTGGACGAGGTGCTGGCCCTCGCCGATCGCATCGGGGTGATGAGCGCCGGACGCCTCGTCGCCGAATTCCAGCGACCCGCCGATCGCCAGGCGATCGGCCATGCCATGGTGAATCATGCTTGAACCCCTGAGTGCTCCGCTTTCCCCGGTCGATGGCCCGCGACCACGGCAACCGCTGTTCAGCCGGCGCTACACCCTGGAGATCCGCCAGCAGCTGGCCTGGCCCTGGCAGGCGCTGATCCTCGGCCTGGCGCTGCTCTTGGGCCTGGGCCTGTCGGCTGCGATCCTGGTCCTGGCCGGGGTGCCGGCCGGCGAGTTGCTCAACGAATTCGTGGTCGCCACCCTGTTCGATGCCCAGAGTCTGCAGGCCACCCTGTTCCAGGCCGCGCCGGTGATCCTGGTCGGCCTGGCCGGCTGCCTGGCCTTTCGCGCGCGCTTCTGGAACCTGGGCCTGGAAGGCCAGATGATCTGGGGGGCCATCGGCGCCACGGCGGTGTCGCTGTTCGAGATCGGTCCGGAGGCCCTGCGCCTGCCGCTGATGCTGGTGGCGGCGCTGCTCGGCGGTCTGCTCTGGGCACTGGCGCCCTTGCTGCTCAAGCTGCGCCTGGGGGTGAACGAGATCATCGCCTCGCTGATGCTCAACTACATCGCCGCCAACTTCCTGCTGCACCTGGTGTTCGGTCCCTGGAAGGACCCGCGCGACGCCTTTCCCTATTCGCCGCTGTTCCGCCCCTTCGAGCGGCTGCCGGAGTTGCTGCCCGGGCTGAGCCTGGCGGTGCCCCTGGCGCTCTTGGTGGCGGTGCTGGCCTGGTGGTTCGTGGCCCTGAGCCGGGCCGGGCTCTACCTGAGATTCGTCGACGCCAATCCGCGGGTGGCCGGCGCCGTGGGGGTGCCGGTGCGCACCACCATCCTCGCCACGGTGCTGGCCTCCGGCGCCCTGGCCGGGTTGGCCGGCTTCGTGGTGGCGGCCGGGCAGGAGGGGCGGCTGACCCAGTCCTTCTACCAGGGCTATGGCTTCTCCGGGATCCTCATCGCCTTCCTGGCGCGCAACAACCCCCTGGCCGCCGCCGTGGTGGCCTTCCTGGTGGCGACCCTGTTCGTCGCCGGGCGCAATCTGCAGGTGTTCTACCAGATCCCCTTCGCCATGGTGCAGCTGATCCAGGCGCTGATCGTTATCTGCGTGGCGTCCTCGGATTTCTTCATCCGCCATCGGCTCAGACGCAGCCAGGGAGGTGCCGCTTGAACCTGCTCGCCAGCTGGCTGGGTAACGTCCCCGACTTCGCCATACCCTACGCCCTGGCGGCGCTGGGGCTGATCCTCACGGAAAGATCCGGGGTGCTGGCCCTGCATGCCGAGGGCCTGATGCTGGTCGGCGCGCTGTTCGGCATCGGCGCGCAACTAGCCCTGGGCAATGCCGGCCTGGCGCTGCTGGCGGCCATGGGCGCGGCGGCGCTGGTCTCGCTGCTGTTCGCGGTCATGGTGATCTGGCTGCGCATCAACCAGGTGATCGCCGGCCTGACCCTGGTGTTCTTCTGCCAGGGCCTCACCGGCCTGCTCGGCACCCTCTGGGGCTGGACCAACCAGCCGGTGGCCGGGCTGCCGGCGCTGGCGCTCTGGCCGCTGTCCGAGCTGCCGCTGGTGGGACGGCTGTTCCAGCAGAACCTGCTGGTCTACCTGACTCCGTTGATCTTTCTTGCCGTCATCGCCTGGCTCGAACGCACCACCCCCGGCCTGCGCCTGCGGGCGGTGGGCGAGAATCCCCAGGCGGCCGATGCCGCCGGTCTCTCGGTGGCCGGCTATCGACTGCTGGCGATCCTCGCCGGCGCGGCGCTGGTGGGCCTCGCCGGTGGCTACATCGCCGTGCTCAGCACCAAGCTGTGGATCGCCGAGATGACTGGCGGCCGCGGCTGGATCGCCGTCGCCCTGGTGATCTTCGCCCGCTGGTCGCCCTGGCGCGCCCTGGCCGGGGCATTGCTGTTCGGCTGCATCGAGGCGCTGATTCCGCAGCTGGCCGCCGCCGGGGTGCGGCTGTCGCAATACTTCATCCTGATGGCGCCCTATGCCGTCACCCTGGGCGTGATGATCTGGGTCGCCCTGGCCGGGCGTGACCGCCTGAGCCAACCCGGCGCCCTGGGCGAAGCCTATGTCCGCGAGGAGCGTCGATGAATTTGCGTGCTTTCGTCTATGAGGAACCCCGGCTGCTGGCGCGGACGGACTTCGCCGACTACCTGGACCCGAGCACCACGGCGGTGCTGTCCATCGATCTGCACCGCGGCCACCTGGACGCCTCGCCGGATTGCCCCTGCCCGGCGCCCCGCGCCCGCGATCTGGTGGCGCCGGTGGATGCCTTCCACCGCCAGGCCCGCGCCCTGGGCGTACGTATCGTCCATGTGAAGTCGGTACTGCGCGCCAATGGCGCCGATGACCTGGGCGGCATTCCCGCGGCCTGGCGACGGACCTTTCCGCTGCACGTCGGGCCGATTCCCAATGCCGACGCCCATGCCCTGGAAGGCTCGCCTTGGACCGAGTTGCTCACCGAGGTGCTGCCCGAGGATCTGCGGGTGGAAAACAAGCGGCGGCTGTCGGCCTTCTATCCCACCGACCTGGACTTCCTGCTGCGCAACCAGCGCATCACCACCGTGGTGCTGGACGGCGGCTTCACCGACTGCTGCGTGCTCAACACCGCCTTCGATGCCAGCAACCGCACCTATCGCGTCATCGTCCTGCGCGACCTGGTGCGAGGGACCGATGAAAGCCTGGAGCGGGCGGCGCTGAGCATGGTCTCCCTGCACCTCGGACTGGTGATGGAATCCCAGGATCTGCTCGCGGCCTGGGGTGCTGGCAGCGGCTCCTGATCGCGGTCCGTTGGGCTTCGACGATGGAGCCGTCTCGACCCAACCTGCGCGGGGAGCCGCCGTAGGTTGGCTTGAGTATCCAACACCTCAGGGCACCCTCGGCGACACCGTGAAGGCGCGGAAGCGCTCCTTGAGATTGCCGGGGCGGGCGCCCTGCCAGAGCAGCTGCCAGCCCAGCGGTACCGCCACGGCTTCGTGCCATTCGTCCTGCACCACCAGCACCTGGCAGGGCACCTGTCGCAGCGCGGTCAGCTCCAATGGGGGGTAGCCGCCGTAGACATGCAGCATGGAGCGTTCCGACTCGCCCAGGCCGTAGCTGGCCACGCAATCCGTCCGTGGCAGCACCCGCTGCAACTCGGTGAAGGGCCGGGCATAGCTGTTGCCCAGGTCGACCCAGGGCAGCCAGAGGCTGTTGGCCAGACTCCAGCTCACGGTGAGGCCGACGAACCAGAGACTGCCGGGTGCCAGGCGTCTGTGCAGCCCTAGCGCCAGGCCCCAGCCGAGCAGCACCAGCGCGGCGAGGGTCCAGGCCAGCAGGCCGACCGGCAGTCGTTCAGCGAGCAGCAGATGGTCCCGGACCAGCGCTGGCCAGGGTAGCGGCCACCCTAGCGCCAGGCCGAAACCGCCTAGCGCCAGCAAGGCGATGATCGGCGTCCAGAAGGCCAGGCCGAGGGTGCGCCCGAGGGCGGCGAGCGCGGGCGGTGGCTGCAATCGCGCCGCCAGCAGCGCCAGGGCCGGAAACAGCGGCAGCAGATAGAGGCTGCGGAACACCGCCGACTTGAGCAGGACCGCCAGGCAGACGATGGCATAGAGCACCACCGTGGCCAGTCCCGGATGCCGACCCAGGCGCTTCAGCGGGCTGCCGCCGCGGCGATACAGCTGCCAGAGCGTGGCGCCCAGCAGGATCATCCCGGTGGGAAAGGACAGCGCCAGCAGATCCGCCAGGCTGGAGGCCAGGCCATCGGTATCGCTGTTGCGCGCCTCCAGGCCGAAGAAGCGGCCGATGTTGTTGGTCCACAGCCAGGTATGGAACAGCTCCGGCGACCGGTGCCAGAGCAGCGCCGGCCAGACCAGCAGCCAGGGCAGGGCGGCCAGGCTGGCGGCGAGCAGCCAGTGCCGTCCTTCCGGCTCGACCAGCCGCCGCGGCCAGCAGAGCGCACAGAGCAGCCCGGTGAGGCCCAGCACCCCGGGGACCAGCAGGCCCTTGCTCATGAAGGCGATGCCCAGGCCGCTGCCGAACAGTAGGCCACGGCGCCAGGGATGGCGGTTGTCGTGCAGCTGCGCGGCCAGCCCGGCGAGGCCCAGGGTGGCGCCGGCCAGCTGGGGCACGTCGGCGATCAGCAGATGACTGTGCTGCACCACGCCGAGCATGCCCAGCAGGGCGAGCACGGCCTCGCGCCGCCGGCTAGGCAGCAGCCTCTGGGTCAGCCAGGCGAGGGCGGCCAGGGTCACCAGCATCCAGCCCAGCACCGCCAGCCGCGCGCCGTCGGGCGCACTCAGCCAGGGCGTGGCCAGTCGCGCGGTCAAGGCGCCGGTCCAGTACATCAGCGGCGGCTTTTCCATGAAGGGCGCGGTGCCGACTCGGGGCACCAGCCAGTCCGGGGTGGTGAGGAAATTCCACACCATGCCGAAGGAATAGGGTTCGTCGGCCTTCCACAGACCACGACCGAACAGGCCGGCGAGCAGGTAGGCGGCCAGGCAGCCGAGCAGCAAGGCCCGCTCCAGCTGTGCGGCTCTGGGGGAGGCGGTGGAAGAAGAGGGGAGCACGGCAGGAACTCTTGGCGGAATCCTGCCGGTATACGGGAGTTGGCTTAGAGGGGGCTTAAGAGGTTAGCGGGGGATGATTGCCATGGGGCCAATCGCGGCCGCTCCTGCAGGCTCGGATTGGGTCTGTAGGAGCGGCCCATGGCCGCGATTGCTGGTATTGGTGCCAGGGCTGGTTATCGAGCGCTTTGAAGGTTTTTGTTTCGCCCACCCGGGCGACTCACTTTTTTCAGTCGCCAAAAAAGTAAGCAAAAAAGCTTGCCCCGACCATCCGGCCCTCCGCTTCGCTCCGGGTCCGCTCACACCAGCGCCGTTCCGGGGTCGGTCCAGATGGGCCGTCCATGGCCCACTGGACCTCTCGCCGCATCCATGCGGCTCGACCCACTCCACGCCACTGGCGTTCGCCCTCCTGAACGGGGCGATTCGCTAGCCTGATGCCTTGGGTGCAAACCGGTAGGGTGGACAACGGCGCAGCCTTGTCCACGCGATAGGCCTTACTCCCTCAGTGGAAAACGCTGCGCGGTTTTCCACGCTACGAATCGCTCTGACTTTGCCTGTAAACACCGTAGTCTCAGGCTGGCCTCCCGTCCCCGTCAGTGAGGCCGAGTGCAGGTGTTGCGGAGGGAGGTGCGAGGCAGGACACCCCTTCGTGCCGTGCCCCTAGAGCGCCGCCGGAGCGAAGGGCCGAACGTGAGGCATGCGTTTTTGCATACTTTTGTCCGGGGCGCGCAGCCGCGATTGGCAAAAGTGACTCGCCCGGGTGGGCGAAACAAGAGCCATCAGAGCACTCAATAAGCAGCCGGGCACCTATAAAGCCAAGATTGCAGCTCCGTAATGTTGGGCTTCGCTCCGCTCAACCCAACCTACGAAGCCGTCTGCCAAGCCTCAGGCCAGGTGCTGCAACCGCTCCACCAACAGCGCATGCAACTTCGGATCACCGCAGGCGAGGATGGCGCCGCCCTGCTGGGCATCGCCGCCGTCCCAGGCGGTCATGCGGCCGCCGGCGCCTTCGATGATGGGGATCAGCGCCTGGACGTCGTAGGGCTGCAGGCCCGCCTCGATGATGACGTCGACGAAGCCCGAGGCCAGCATGCAGTAGGCGTAGCAGTCGCCGCCGAAGCGGGCCAGCTGTACCTCGGCCGCCACGGCGTCGAAGGCGGCCAGGCGCTCGGGGGTGTCGAAGATATCGCGGCTGGTGCACATCAGCCGGGCCTGGGCCAGGCTGGCGCAGGGACGGGTGCGCAGGACCGCGCCGTTGCGCCAGGCGCCGGCCGGGGTGCCCAGGTAGCGCTCGCCGGTGAAGGGCTGGTTCATCACCCCGATCACCGGGCGGCTGCCGTCGTTGAGCGCCACCAGGGTGCCCCACAGCGGCAGGCCGGTGATGAAGGCGCGGGTGCCGTCGATGGGGTCGAGCACCCAGCTCAGGGGACTGCTGCCGGCGACGTTTTCCTCTTCCTCGCCCAGGATGCCGTGATCCGGGTGCTCGGCCTGGATGAGTTCGCGCATGGCTCGTTCGGCGGCCTTGTCGGCGATGGTCACCGGGTCGTAGCGACGCCCGGCGACGGCGGCGTCGCCCTTGTCGTCCACCGCCAGCTGGGCGCGAAAGTAGGGCTGGATGGCCACGGCGGCGGCATCGGCCAGGCGCTCGGCGAAGCGTTCGTAGTAGGAAATCTCGGCAGCGGTCAGACTCATGCTCATTTCACCAGGCGGGCGTCGAGGCTGTTCTGCGCCAGGCGCCGGGCCTGTTCCTGGGTCATGCCCAGGCCTTCGTGCAGGGCCATGAAGTTCTCGGTGACGTAGCCGCCGAAGTAGGCCGGGTCGTCGGAGTTGACGGTGACCTTGAGGCCGCGGTCGAGCATCTTGAGGATGGTGTGCTGGCTCATGTCGTCGAACACGCAGAGCTTGGTGTTGGACAGCGGGCAGACGGTGAGCGGGATCTGCTGGTCGGCCAGGCGAGCCATCAGGCGCTCGTCCTCGAAGGCGCGCACGCCGTGGTCGATCCGCACCACGCCGAGTTGGTCGAGGGCTTCCCAGATGTACTCCGGCGGACCTTCCTCGCCGGCATGGGCGACGGCCGGAAAGCCTTCGGCACGGGCACGGGCGAAGACGCGCTTGAACTTGCTCGGCGGATGACCCTTTTCCGAACTGTCCAGGCCGACGGCGACGAAGTGGTCGCGGAACGGCAGCGCCTGATCCAGGGTGGCCTGGGCGGCGTCTTCGGACAGGTGCCGCAGGAAGCTCAGGATCAGCCCGCTGGTCACGCCCAGCTGCTTCTCACCGTCGCTCAGCGCCTGGGTGATGCCGCGCACCACCACCTCGAAGGGAATGCCGCGATCGGTGTGGGTCTGGGGATCGAAGAAGGGTTCGGTGTGGATGACGTTCTGTTCCTTGCACTTGAGCAGATAGGCCCAGGTCAGGTCGTAGAAGTCCTGCTCGGTGCGCAGCACGTCGGCACCGGCGTAATAGAGGTCGAGGAATTCCTGCAGATTGCCGAAGTTGTAGGCGGCGCGCAGGGCTTCGACATCGCCCCAGGGCAGGGCGACGCCATGGCGCTCGGCCAGCTTGAACAGCAACTCGGGCTCCAGAGTGCCTTCCAGGTGCAGGTGCAGTTCGGCCTTGGGCAGGGCGTTGAGCCAGTCGTACATGGGATCCTCGGGATAGCTTGAATCAGGAAAAGATGGACGATTGTCGCACGCTTTGCCCGGTTTTCCGCAGCCGTCCGGGTTCCCGCTGACCGATGTACGGTGGCTTCGTCGGTCAGAAATTCCCAGCATTCCACGCTTTGGGCCAGCAAAAGGCCATAACGCCTGCATCGGGTCTGGATCTGACTACAATCGGGACGCATGGCTCCAAACACCACGCGTGAGGTATCCGTGCAGACCGTTCAGGATCATGTTGGCGGCAAGAACAACAATCTCAATCTGATTCGCATGATCGCGGCGCTCGCCGTGGTCTTCAGTCACAGCTTCGCCATCTCCAGTGGCACCCCCACGGCGGAGCCCGGACGCGAGAGCCTGGGCATGACCCTGGGCGACATCGCGGTCGACATCTTCTTCATCACCAGCGGTTTCCTGGTCACCAAGAGCCTGCTCAGCCGGGCCGACATCATCGATTTCGTCTGGGGTCGCGCGCTGCGGGTGGTACCGGGGCTACTGGTGATGCTGGTGCTGACGGTGCTTGGCCTCGGCGCCTGGCTGACCCGGGCGCCCCTGCAGGATTATCTGAGCGATCCCCAGACCTGGTTCTATCTGTTCAAGAACACCGGCCTGATCGCCGGCGCCGAATTCGATCTGCCCGGGCTGTTCGAGGGCAATCCCCTGCAGGCCATCGTCAATGGCTCGCTGTGGACGCTGCCCTTCGAGGTAGGCATGTACGGCGCCCTGGCGTTGCTCTGGCTGGCCGTGCTCTGGCTGCGCCTGGACAGCCGCCACTTCCAGCGCGCCATCCTGCTGTTCGCCGTGGGCGCCGCCCTGTTCAAGCTGTTCGCCCACTACTTCTTCGCCAGCGAATCCCATCTGCTGCGGCTGTTCCAGATGTTCTTTCTCGGTGGCGCCTTCTATGTGCTGCGCGCCTACATCCCGCTATCGCGCGCGCTCTTCGTCGCCGCCGTGGCGCTGCTGGCGGTGGCCACGCCCGACCGTGACAGCTTCTTTCTGGTCTATAACCTGGTGCTGGGCTACGTACTGCTCTATCTCGCCTTCGTGCCGGCCGGGCGCATCCGCGCCTTCAACGAGGTGGGCGACTATTCCTATGGCCTCTACATCTACTCCTTTCCGGTGCAGCAGACCCTGGCGGCGGTGATCCCCGGCATCGAGGCCTGGACCATGGTGATCCTTTCCATCGGCATCACCCTCCCGCTGGCGGTGGTGTCTTGGTACCTGGTCGAGCGTCACGCCCTGGGCTATCGCCAGGCCTGCGCCACCGGCACCAAGGCGGTGTGGAAGCGCCTGGCGCCGCGCGCCCGGGTCGGCTAAGGGGCCGCCGCGCGGGCGATCAGGGCAGGGGCGTATCGAGGTGCGAGCGTTTTGCCGTCTATGGCGGTCGTAACAAGGCATTGCTCAACCAAGGACGCCCCTCTCCATGCTCGCCGCCCTCAAAGACGAAACCCTGCTGCTGGTCGCCATCGGTGCCACGGTGCTGGCCTATGTGTTCGAACACGCGCTGCTCGGCGGTGGCCAGACCCTGGCGCTGATCGCCGCCGGCGGCCTGATCGCCGCCATCATCTGCGCGGCCATGCGCGTCGCCCACCACGCCGAATTGCTCGCGGAAAAGGTCGGCGATCCCTACGGCACCATGATCCTGACCCTTTCCGCCGTGCTGGTGGAGGTGATCATCCTGGCGATCATGATGAGCCACGACCACTCACCGACCCTGGCCCGCGACACCATCTACGCCGCGGTGATGCTGGACATGAACGGCATCATCGGCCTCGCGGCGCTGCTCGGCGGCCTCAAGCACGGCGAGCAGCCCTACAACGACGATTCCAGCCGCAGCTACGGCGTGATGATCATGACCGCGGTGAGCATCTCCATGCTGGTGCCGGAATTCATCCCCACGGCCCAGTGGCATGTCTATTCCTTCTTCACCATCGGCGCCATGGCGCTGCTCTATGCGCTGTTCCTGCGCATGCAGACCGGTCCACACAGCTACTTCTTCAGCTACAACTACCCTGAGAAGAAGCGCAAGCGCCCGGCCGTGGAAGGGCAGGGCGAGGCAGGCGGCCATGGCGAGAGCAGCTCGGCGCTGTCCATCGGCCTCTTGATCGTCGGCATCGTCGCCACCGGGGCCCTGGCCGAGGTGATGTCCAAGTCGCTGGATACCGGCCTGGAAGGCCTGGCCGTGCCGGCCCTGGTGCCTGCCCTGGTGGTGGCGGTGATCTCCGCCAGTCCGGAGATCCTCACGGCCCTGCGCGCGGCCATGGCCAATCGCATGCAGTCGGTGATCAACATCGCCCTGGGCGCCAGTCTGTCCACCGTCATCCTTACCGTACCGGTGGTGGAAGCCATCGCCCTGTTCAATGGCCAGCCCATCCAGATGGCCATGACCCCCGTGCAGACGGTGATGATGGCCGTGACCCTGATCGTCGCCGCCATCAATCTCAACGACGGCGAGACCAACGCCATCGAGGGCATGACCCACTTCGTGCTGTTCGGCACCTTCATCATGCTGACCATCCTCGGTCTCTAGGGACGCGCCATGATCGACAGCGAGGTCATCAGCAACTACGGCTACGGTGCCGCCGTGCTGGGCGCCCTGATCGAGGGCGATGGCGTGGCTATCCTGGCCGGCATCGCCGCCCGCCACGGCTATCTGCTGTTTCCGCTCACGGCGGTCTGCGTGGCCCTGGGCGGCTTCATCGGTGACCAGACGCTGTTCTACCTCGGGCGGCGCTACGGCGATCGCATCCTCGGTCGTTTCAAGCGCCAGCAGGCACGCATCGACTGGCTGCGCAGCCGTATCCATCGCCACGAGGCGCTGTGGATCATCGGCATCCGCTTCGCCTACGGCTTCCGCCTCATCGGCCCGCTGCTGATCGGCGCCAGCGGGGTGCGCCCGCGGCGTTTCCTGATCTTCAACGTCATCGGCGCGCTGCTCTGGGGCTTCGTCATGACCGGCATCGGTTATGCGGTGGGCGAGATCCTGCGGGACTTCTTCGCCGAGCATCATGTGTCGAAGCGCTGGCTGATCGCGGCGGCGATCTGCGTGGCGGTGCTGTTCATCGGCGCCCGCGCCATCCTGCGGCGGCGGGAGGGGGTGTAGGGGAGGGTGGTTGTGTAGGTTGTGTTGAGCGCAGGCGAAGCCCAAGGCTTTGGGGTTGAGCTGTTGTACTGGCTTATTATCGTGGTTTGCTGATGGTTGCTGTTTCGCCCACCCGGGCGAGTCACTTTTTTCAAACGCCAAAAAAGTAACCAAAAACGCTTGTCCCCACGTTTCGGCCCTTCGCTGCGCTCCGGGTCCCCGCGCTCCGGCGCCGCTCCGGGGGCACGGCACGAAGGGGCTTCCTGCCCCTCGCGCCTTGCTCGGCGTCCTGCCTCGCATCCCCCTGCGCAACGCCTGCACTCGGCCTCACTGACGGGGACGGGACGCAAGCCTGATACTTGGGTGTTCACAGGTTGTAGCGTGGAAAACCGCGCAGCGTTTTCCACTGAGGGAGTAACGCTTAACGCGTGGACAAGGCTGCGCCGTTGTCCACCCTACCGGTTTGCACCCAAAGCATCAGGCACGTGAATCGCCCCGTTCAGGAGGGCGAACGCCAGTGTCGTGGAGTGGGTCGAGCCGCATGGATGCGGCGAGAGGCCTAACGGGCCATGGACGGCCCGTGTAGGCCGACCCCGGAGCGGCGCTGGCGTGAGCGGACCCGGAGCGCAGCGGAGGGCCGGATGTCCGGGGCAAGCGTTTTTGGTTACTTTTGTCCGGGGCGCGCAGCCGCGATTGGCAAAAGTGACTCGCCCGGGTGGGCGAAATCAAAACCGTCAACGCACTCGATAAGCAGCCAAGGCACCGACAAAGCCAAGCCTGTAGCACCGTAGCGTTGGGCTTCGCTTGCGCTCAACCCAACCTACCGCCAACCCCTTGTCCAACAAAAAAGGCGCCCTGAGGCGCCTTCTTCAAACCAAGCCAACCGCGAGTCAGACCTTGACGATCCAACCCTCCGGCGCCGGCTTGTCGCCGGTCTGGATGCCGGTCAGTTCTTCGTACAGCTTGCGCGTCACCGGGCCGACTTCGGTCAGGCTGTGGAAGACGTGCAGCTTCTCGCCGTACTGGATGCCGCCGATGGGGGTGATGACCGCCGCGGTGCCGCAGGCGCCGGCTTCGACGAACTGGTCGAGCTGGTCGATATGGACGTCGCCCTCGACCACCTCCAGGTTCAGCCGCTCGCGCGCCAGGTCCATCAGCGACATGCGGGTCACGCCCGGCAGCACCGACTCGGAGCGCGGGGTGACGAACTTGCCGTCGCCGGTGATGGCGAAGAAGTTGGCCGAGCCGACTTCCTCGATCTTGCGATGGGTCAGGGGGTCCAGGTAGATGCAGTCGGCGAAGCCTTCGGCCTTGGCCTGGGCGCCGGGCATCAGGCTGGCGGCGTAGTTGCCACCGACCTTGGCGGCGCCGGTGCCCTGGGGCGCGGCGCGGTCGTAGCTGGAGATGACGAAGTTGTGCGGGGTCATGCCGCCCTTGAAGTAGGCGCCGACCGGGATGCCGAACACCACGAAGTGGAATTCGGGGGCGGTGCGTACGCCGATGTTGTCACCCACGCCGATGACGAAGGGGCGCAGGTAGAAGGCGCCACCGGTGCCGTACGGCGGGATCCAGGCCTCGTTGGCCTTGACCACCTGCTGGCAGGCGTCGATGAACATCTCGGTGGGGACCGGTGGCATCAGCAGGCGGGCGCAGCTCTTGTGCATGCGCGCGGCGTTGCGGTCGGGGCGGAACAGGTTGATGGAGCCGTCCTGGCAGCGATAGGCCTTGAGGCCTTCGAAGCACTGCTGGCCGTAGTGGATGGCCGTGGAGCCTTCGCTGATGTGCAGCTGGTTGTCGCGAGTCAGCTCGCCGGGTCCCCAGCTGCCGTTGCGATAGGTGGCGATATAGCGGAAGTCGGTCTTGATGTAGTCGAAACCGAGGGTCTTCCAATCGATGTCCGCAGCGCTCATAGATCCTCGCAGTGCTCTCCGGCGGCTATGCCGGTCGTTTCGTGGTCGGGCCGTACGCCTCGCCGGCGACGGTTCAAGGGGGTGGACGAGGCGGGCTCGTCGCTAGACTGTGAAAGATACCGCTTATCCGGACCGGCGGGGGCACCTTTCAGCCAATCGGGTCTCCAAAGTCTGAAGCTGGCCCTTTGCCGCCTCGGCCTGCTGCCTCAGGCTAGACGCCAGGGTCATCACCAGGAGCTCGTTTTGAAAACAATGATGGCGTTGCTGGGTGCCTTGACCCTGCCAACGCTCACGGCGCAGGCCGCCGGTATCTTCACCGATGGATTCGACACGGCGCTCAATCGCCGGGTCATCGAATGGCGGGGCGCGCCCTCGCCGGAAGGTATCGTCTTCAGCGTCATCGCCAGCCAGTTCAAGACCAGTGCCGGCAATGCCACCACCGATTTTCGCACCCAGCTCTCCACCTTTGGCGACAAGGTGCGCTTCCATGGCTGCAGCGCCAGTCGCTGGGAGATGAACAACCAGATCTATCTGCCGCTCAAGGGCCAGTACCGCATGGCTGGGCTGGACGAGCGCTATGGCGAATACTTCGTCGCCCAGCCCACCCGCCAGGACCTGGAGTGGGTGGCCATGAACACCCGCGTTCACTATCGCCTCTGCCGCCTGCGCGAGACCCTGTCCGCCGAGGACCTCCAGGGTCTGCGCTGGGTGTTGCAGGCGGCGGAGGCCGACTAGCCCGGACTAGTCGAAGCGGGTGATGACGGTCACCCCGGTGCCTTCGAACTTGTCCATGTGCATCAGCGCCGCGCCGGATTCGGCCAGGCTGATCTCGCGGCCGATCAGTTTCTCCGGCGCCAGGGCGCCCTGGCGCAGCATGGCCATCAGCACGTCGTAGCGATGGGCCTGCATGCCGTGGCTGCCGAGGATCTCTAGTTCCCGGGCGATCACCAGGTTCATCGGCAGCGCCGGGGTCGCCTGGTCACCCAGCAGCAGTCCGACCTGGACGTGCCTGCCGCGCTTGCGCAGGCAGGCGATGGAATTGCAGCAGGTGGTGGGATGGCCGAGGGCGTCGAGGGAGAGGTGCGCACCGCCGCCGGTCAGTTCCTGCACCGCTTCGGGCACGCTGGCCACCTGGGTGGCATCGATCGTCGCCACCGCGCCAAGCCGACGCGCCAGGGCCAGTTTGTCGGCGGTGATGTCGATGGCCACCACCTGGGCGCCCAGGGCGCGGGCGATCATGATCGCCGAGAGGCCGACGCCACCGCAGCCGTGCACCGCGACCCACTGGCCGGCGCTGACCCGGCCCTGATCGACCACCGCGCGAAAGGCCGTCACGAAACGGCAGCCCAGGCTGGCCGCGGTGGCGAAGTCCAGTTGCTCGGGCAGGGCGACCAGATTGAGATCGGCCTGGTGGATGCCGACGTACTGGGCAAAGGATCCCCAGTGAGTGAAGCCGGGCTGGAACTGGTGATCGCAGACCTGCTGGTGGCCGGCATGGCACTGCGGACAGGCGCCGCAGCCACCGACGAAGGGCACCGTCACCCGGTCGCCGACGCGCCAGAGGGTCACGTCCCTGCCCACCGCCTCGACCACGCCGGCCAGTTCGTGGCCCGGCACATGGGGCAATTCGATGTCGCTGTCATGGCCGACCCAGCCGTGCCAGTCGCTGCGGCAGACGCCGGTGGCCATGACCCTGAGCACCACACCATGGGCTTCGGGAGTGGGGTCCGGCACCGTGCACAGGTGGGGTGGCGCGGAAAAGGCTTCGTAGACGACGGCTTTCATGGCGGGGCCTCGGGCGGGATGACGACTCCAGTATGGCAAGTCGCGCAGCGTTAGCCTGTCTGCCAGCCGGTACCTTGCCGCTCGGCTAGCCCGCCAGCGCCTGCAGACCCTGCCAGGTGGCCGGTGCCTCCCCGGCCAGCGCCTGCACCAGGGCGGCCTTGAGTCGGCAATCGGGCAGGGCGCGATGGGTTTCCTGCACCACGACGCCCTGCTGGCGGGCGGCCATGGCCAGGGACTTGCGGCGCCAGCCGTCCTGGCTGCGGCTGTCCAGACTCGGCTCCTGCCAGAAGTGCGCATAGAGCTGCATCAGGCAGTGCAGGCGGGTGCCATCCACCAGTTGCACCGGCGGCGTCTCGCGCTCCAGTTCCGGCGGCAGGGCCTGGCCGTGGAGGCGGGCATTGTGCGCCAGCAGGCGATAGTCGAAGGCCATGCCATAGGCCAGCACGGTGCGGCCCCGCAGCAGCGGCCAGAGGGTGGCGAACACCTCGGGAAAGCGCGGCGCCTGGGCCAGGTGGGCGTCGGTCAGGCCGTGGATCAGGGTCGCCTCGCGCGGTACGGCGATGCCTGGGCGGACCAGGGTATCGAGCAGCACCCGGCCACTGAGGGTCATGACCGCCACCTCGATCAGCTGGGCATCCTCGCCCAGGCCGGTCGCCTCGGTATCCAGCACCAGGACGTCCTGTTCCAGCCAGCGACGCGCCTGCTCGCGCACGCGCGCTTGCTGGGCGTTGTAGCGGGGTGCGGCAGCGGTGGGAAACGACGACGACAACGGATTCATGACACGGCCTGACAACTGAAAGCTAGGGTGCGCCCAGGCGCCGAACAGTCGGCTCTACGACGGATGTGGGCATTCGATGCAAGATCATCGCCACAGGACACAGGCTATTCGGCGGGGGCGACGAGCGGACCACCGGGCGCGCCGAGGTCGCCTGTATCGGCTGGCCTTGCGAGAATGGGTCTTTCATCCATGTCGAGGAGCGCCACCGCTTTGGCCGCCGTCCAGGGTTTCTTGCTGACACGCCTCTGGCGCGAGACTTCCACCGGGATGGAGCTGGTGTTCTGGTTCGCCACCGACAGCGGTCCGCACCAGCTGCGGGTGCCGGGGCAACAGGCGGTGGCCTTTGCCCCGGCCGCACGACGGGCGGACATCGAGCGCCTGCTGCCGGCCGGGGTGGAGATCCGCGAGCTGGCGCTGCAGGACTTCCAGCGGCGCCCCGTCCTGGGGCTCTATGCGCCGCGCTATCGCACCCTACGCGAACTGGAGCAGCGCTTCCCCGCCGCCGGCATCGACGTCTACGAGACGGATATCGCCCCGGCGGATCGCTTTCTCATGGAGCGCTTCATCACCGCGCCGGTGACGCTGCCCACCGCCGACGGCGCGCCCTTGCGGCCGGATCCCGACTACCGCCCCACGCTGCGCACCCTGTCGCTGGATATCGAGACCAGCGAGCGCGGCGAGCTCTACAGCATCGGCCTGCACGGCTGCGGCCAGCGCCAGGTGTACATGCTCGGCCCGCCTACCGGGGAAGATGCCGCGGTGGACTTCGACCTGGAATATGTCGCCGACCGCGCCACCCTGCTCGAACGCCTCAATGCCTGGATGGCGCGTCATGATCCCGACGTCATCATCGGCTGGAGCGTGCTGCAATTCGACATCCGCGTGCTCCACGAGCACGCGCGCAAACTGGGCGTGACCCTGCACCTGGGCCGCGGCGCCGTCGAGGACGATCGCTACGAACCCGGCGGCCAGGGCCGGCCCTTCCACGCCCTACTGGCCGGGCGGCCGATCATCGATGGGGTGGAGGCGCTCAAGTCGGCGACCTGGGTGTTTCCCTCCTACAGCCTGGAGAACGTCAGCCGCACCCTGCTGGGCGAGGGCAAGGCCATCGACAATCCCCACGACCGCATGGCCTCGATCAATCGCATGTTCGCCGGCGAGAAGAGCGCCCTGGCGCGCTACAACCTGGTGGACTGCGAGCTGGTCACCCGCATCTTCGAGAAGACCGGCCTGCTGCGCTTCCTGCTGGAGCGGGCCAGCGTCACCGGCTTGCCGCTGGAGCGGCATGGCGCCTCCATCGCCGCCTTCTACCACCTCTATCTGCCGCTGATGCACCGCCAGGGTTTCGTCGCGCCCAATCTCGGCGCCCAGCCGCCCGAGGCCAGCCCGGGCGGCTTCGTCATGGATTCGCGGCCCGGGCTCTACGACTCGGTGCTGGTGCTGGATTACAAGAGTCTCTATCCCTCGCTGATCCGCACCTTTCTCATCGATCCGGTGGGCCTGGTGGAGGGCCTGGCGCTGCCCGAGGCGGAGACGGTACCGGGCTTTCGCGGCGCGCGCTTCCATCGCACCCGGCACTGCCTGCCGGAGATGGTGGCGCGGGTCTGGGAGGGGCGCGATGCGGCCAAGCGCGCCGGCAATGCGCCCCTGGCCCAGGCGCTGAAGATCATCATGAACAGCTTCTATGGCGTGCTGGGCACCCCGCACTGCCGCTTCTTCGATCACCGCCTGGCCTCGTCCATCACCCTGCGCGGTCATGCGGTGATGCACCAGACCCGCGAGCTGATCGAGGCGCGTGGCCATCGGGTGATCTATGGCGACACCGATTCCACCTTCGTCTGGCTCGGCCGCGCTCACCAAGAGGCCGAGGCCGAGCGCATCGGTCGCGACCTGGTGGCGGCGGTCAACGCCTACTGGCGCGCGCAGCTGCAGACCGAGCTGGGGCTGGAAAGCCACCTGGAGCTGCAATACGAGACCCACTTCAGCCGCTTTCTCATGCCCACCATCCGCGGCGCGGAGGAGGGCAGCAAGAAAAGATACGCCGGGCTGCGACCCGGGACGGACGGTCAGCCGGAACTGGTGTTCAAGGGCCTGGAGACGGTACGCAGTGACTGGTCGCCGCTGGCCCAGCGCTTCCAGCGCGAGCTCTACCTGCGCATCTTCACCGGCGAGCCCCATGAGGACTATGTGCGCGACTTCGTCGCCCGTACCCGCGCCGGCGACTTCGACGACCTGCTGGTCTATCGCAAGCGCCTGCGCCGGCCGCTGGAGGAATACCAGAGCAACCTCTCGCCGCAGGTCCGCGCGGCGCGCCTGCTGGAGGCGGAAGGCGCCCGCCTGGGACGCCGCAGCCGCTTTCGCCGTGGCGGCTGGATCAGCTACCTGATCACCACCGCCGGCGCCGAACCGGTCGAGTTGCCCCATGCGCCGCCGGACTACGACCACTACGTGCAGCGCCAGCTGGCCCCTGTGGCCGACGCCATCCTGCCCTTCGTCGGCGACCGCTTCGACCGGCTGTTGGATCAGCAGATGGGGTTGTTCTAGGGGGGGCTGGAGTGATGTTGCCGCGTAGGGCGGATAACGGCGCAACTCATCCACGCGTAGTTTCCGGTGTGGCCACTCGCGTAGCCTGGAACACCCTTCCTCACCCCAGCCCTCTTTCGCAGGCGGGAGAGGGGGCGGATCGGCGTGGGTGGTGGGTCCTGCGTAGGGTGGATGACGGCGCAGCCTCATCCACGCGTAGTTTCCGGCGGGGCCAATCGCGTAGCTTGGAGCACTCTCACCCCAGCCCTCTCCCGCAGGCGGGAGAGGGGGCGGATCGGCATGGGTAGTGGGTTCGGCGTAGGGTGGATAACGGCGCAGCCTTATCCACGCGTGCTTCCTGACGTGGCCACTCGCGCCGCCTGAAGCACCCTCACCCCCGCCCTCTCCCGCAGGCGGGAGAGGGGGCGAATCGGCGTAGGGTGGGTCCTGTGTAGGGTGGATGACGGCGCAGCCTCATCCACGCGTAGTTTCCGGTGTAGCCATTGGCCGAGCGTGGGACACCCTCACCCCGCCCCTTTCCCGCGTTTCGCTCGCACTTGCCCGACGCTCGTCAGTCCCATTCAGGCGGTACACCCCGATCTACGCCTTCTTGCGGCAGGATGAGGGCCGCCCCTTTGGCGTGCGCTCGTTATACTCAGGCCGGCGGCAGGCCTTTTCCGGGTGAAAGGGAGGAGGGCCTGGCTGGATCGGTGCAGGTGCGGCGATCACGATTTCTTGCGGATTTTCTGACGGCGGATAGATGAGCAACCAGGCAGATGTGGCCAAACCCAATAGTTCCAAGCACCTGACTCCCAGTGATCTGCCGTTTCCGGTGGTGGGGATCGGGGCTTCCGCCGGGGGGATCCAGGCCCTGCTGCGCTTCTTCGAAGCCCTGCCGGCCGACTGCGGCATGGCCTTCGTGGTGGTGATGCACCTGTCGCGGGAACACCAGAGCAACCTTGACCAGATCCTGCAGCGCGCTACCCGCCTGCCGGTGCATCAGGTCACCCAGCCGGTGCCCATCCAGGCCGAGCAGGTCTATGTGATTCCGCCAGGCCATGACCTGACCATGAACGATGGCTATCTGCGCCTGAGTCCAGCGGAACGCCCCCAGGGCGATCATGTGGCGGTGGATCTGTTCTTTCGCACCCTGGCCGATGTGCACCGGACCCATGCCGTGGCCATCGTCCTCTCGGGCAACGGCGCCGATGGTGCCGTGGGCCTGGGGCGGATCAAGGAGCAGGGCGGGGTGACCCTGGCCCAGGCGCCGGAAGATGCCGAATTCGACTCCATGCCCAGCAGCGCCATTGCCGCGGGCGCCGTGGATTTCATCCTGCCCGTGGTGGAGATGCCGCAGAAGCTGCTGGAACTGGCCACCACCATCAGCAGCCTGAGCCAGAGCGAATTGCGCCAGCTGGACTATGAGTCCCGGGTGCCCGGTCCGTCCAGCAAGGCCATGCAGCTGGCGCTACGCGACATCCTCACCCTGCTGCGCACCCGCACCGGACACAATTTCAAGCAGTACAAGACCGCCACGGTGCTGCGCCGGGTGGAGCGGCGCATGCAGGTCAACGCCATCGCCGACATGCCGGCCTATGCCGGCTTTCTCCATGAGCATCCGGAAGAGACGCCGGCGCTGCTCAAGGACATGCTCATCGGCGTGACCAACTTCTTTCGCGATCGCGAGGCCTTCGAGGCCCTGGAACGCGATGTCATTCCGGAGTTGTTCGAGCACCTGCCGGTCAACGAAGACGACCAGGAATTGCGCGTCTGGAGCGCCGCCTGTTCCAGTGGCGAGGAAGCCTATTCGCTGGCCATGCTGCTGACCGAACAGGCCGAGTTGCGCCAGTCCGGCGCCCGGCTGCAGGTGTTCGCCACCGATCTCGACGAGCATGCCCTGGCGGTGGCCCGGCATGGCGTCTATCCGGGCTCCATCGTCACCGACGTCGCCCCCGCGCGCCTGCGCCAGCACCTGCTCAAGGAGCAGAATCAGTACCGGGTGAAAAAGGAGCTGCGCGAGAAGGTGCTGTTCGCCCAGCACAACCTGCTCAGCGATCCGCCGTTTTCCCGCCTGGATCTCATCAGCTGCCGCAACCTGCTGATCTATCTGGATCGCGAGGTGCAGGCCGAGATCCTGCACACCTTCCATTTCGCCCTCAAGCCGGGTGGCTATCTGTTCCTCGGCAGCTCCGAGTCGGCCGACGTGCAGAGCAGCCTGTTCGCCACGGTGGACAAGAAGAACCGCATCTACCGCGCCAAGCACACCACCAGCGTGGTGCGGCCCACGCCGCTGCTCAATCTCAATCCGGGCATGCACAGCGTGCGCCTGCCGCCGCACCAGGTCGGCCGGCGCAAGAAGGTCTCCTTCGCCGAGGTGCATCAGCGGGTGCTGGAGCAGTACGCGCCGCCGAGCATCATCGTCGACCGCGAATCCAATATCGTGCACATGTCCGAGCGGGCCGGGCGCTTTCTGCGCTACGTCGGCGGCGAGCCCAGCTACAGCCTGCCAGCGCTGGTGCTGGAGGAACTGCGCCTGGAGCTGCGTACGGCGCTGTTCCAGGCGTTGCAGAGCAACAAGAGCGTCGAGGCGCGTCGTGTGCATATCCAGCGCGACGACCGCAGCTACTACATCAACATGGTGGTGCGCCCCTTCCGCGACAGCGACACCAGTACCGACTACATGCTGGTGCTCTTCGACGAAGTCGAAGACGTCATGAGCACCGACGCCGGCGGCGATCACACCGAGGCCAAGGACAGCGTGCTCACCCAGCTGGAGGCCGAGCTGCAGCGCACCAAGGAGCAGTTGCAGCTGACCATCGAGCAGTCCGAGACCTCTACCGAGGAGCTCAAGGCGTCCAACGAAGAGCTGCAGGCGATCAACGAGGAATTGCGGTCGGCCACCGAGGAACTGGAGACCAGCAAGGAAGAACTGCAATCGATCAACGAGGAACTGATCACCGTCAACTACGAGCTCAAGTCCAAGATCGAGGAAACCGGCAAGATCAACGACGATCTGCAGAACCTCATCACCTCCACCGACATCGCCACGGTGTTCGTCGATCGCGGCATGCGCATCAAGAGATTCACCCCGCGCGCGGTGAGCATCTTCAACATGATCGTCAGCGATACCGGGCGTTCGCTGCTCGACATCACCCATCGGCTGGACTATCCCGAGCTGGCCGCCGACGCCAACCAGGTCTTCGAATCGCTCCGGCTGATCGAGCGCGAGGTGCGCAGCCAGGACGAGCGCTGGTATTTGGCGCGACTGCTGCCCTATCGCACCGCCGAGGATCGCATCGAGGGCGCGGTGCTGACCTTCATCGACATCACCGACCGGCGCCTGGCCCAGGATCGCGCCCGCGCCGGCGAGGAAAACATGCGCCTGGTGGCGCAGAACATCCAGGACTACGCCATCGTCACCCTGGATGCCGCCGGCATCATCAACAGCTGGAACGGCGGGGCCACCCGGCTGTTCGGCTACAGCGAGCGCGAGGCCCTGGGCCAGCCAATGGGCCTGATCTTCACCCCGGAAGACGTCGCCGCCCAGGTACCGGACGCCGAGATGCGCCAGGCCCGGGAAGCGGGCGTCGCCCACGACGAACGCTGGCTGAGACGCAAGGACGGCAGCCGGCTGTACTGCACCGGGGTGCTCAGCCGTATGAGCAACGCCTCTGGCGGTGAGGGCTACGCCAAGATCGCCCGGGATGCCACCGCCGATCACGTACGCGCCAGTGAAACGGCCAACCACCTGGCCCAGAGTCAGGCGCTGGGCAAGCTCAAGGACGAGTTCTTCGCGGTGATGTCCCACGAACTCAAGCACCCGCTCAATCTCATCCAGCTCAACAGCGAGCTGCTGACCCGTTCGCCGGTGCTGCGCGAGGTACCCCTGGCGCGCCGTGCTACCGAGGCCATCCAGCGCGCGGTGCGCAGCCAGGCGCAGATCATCGATGACCTGCTCGACCTGTCGCGCATCCGTACCGGCAAGCTCAAGCTGGAGCGCCGGAGTCTGGACCTGGCCCAGCAGCTGCGCGAGATCGCCGACGTGATTCGTCCGCTGGCAGGCGAGGTGCAGGTGAGTTGCACCCGGCTGCCGGAGACGCCGCTGCATGTCCAGGCGGATGCCACCCGCATTGGCCAGATCGTCTGGAATCTGCTCAACAACGCCATCAAGTTTACCCCGGCCGGCGGCCAGGTGGAGATCAGCCTGGGGGTGGACGGCGACGAGGCGCGGCTGGACGTCACCGATACCGGGCAGGGCATAGCAGCGGATTTCCTGCCGCGGGTGTTCGACATGTTCGGCCAGGCGGAAATGAAATACACCGCTCGCGCCCAGCATGGCCTGGGCATCGGCCTGGCGCTGGTCAAGCAGCTGGTGGAGGCCCATGGCGGGCGCATCGAAGCCCATTCCGAGGGCCTTGGCCTGGGCGCGCGCTTCAGCGTCTGGCTGCCGCTGTGCCAGGACGACGAACGCCAGCTGGACGAGGCGCAGGCGGAAGGCCAGTCCGTCGTCGGGCTGCGGGTGCTGCTGGTGGACGATTCCCCCGATATCGTCGAGACCCTGCAACTGCTGCTCGAAGAGGAGGGCATCCTGGTCACCGCCGCGACCGACTCCCAGAGCGGCCTGGCGCTGGCCCAGGCGCAGGATTTCGACGTCATCCTCTCCGACATCGGCATGCCGGAGATGGACGGCCACGAATTCCTGCGCCAGATACGGGCGGGCGATCGCAATGTCGGCACGCCGGCGGTGGCGCTGTCCGGCTACGGCACCCGGCTGGACATCGACAAGGCGCGGGCGGCGGGTTTCGCCCGGCATCTGAACAAGCCGGTCAGTTTCGAGGCGCTGATCGCCATCCTGCAGGAGCTGCAGGCGTCCGGTTGAGGGCGCGCGGACGGTAGCTTAGTCAGACGATTCGCGGCACACTCGGGAGCCATCGGGGCGCCCGCCCAACCGGGCCGGCGGCCCCGTTTCCCGCCAGAGGAGCGCCGCGATGACCCGTCTCACCGCCAAGGATTTCTCGCCCGAACTGCTCGAGCTCTACGACTTCTATGTGCACGGTCGCATCAGCCGCCGCGACTTCCTCGACCGCGCCGGCGCCTGCGCCGCGGTGCTGGGGCTGTCGGCCACCGGGGTGCTGGCGGCCCTGACGCCCAACTATGCCCTGGCCACCCAGGTCGAGTTCACCGATCCGGACATCGTCGCCGAATACGTCTACTACCCCTCGCCCAAGGGCCATGGCCGCGTCCGTGGCTATCTGGTGCGCCCGGCCAAGGCCAGCGGCAAGGTGCCGGCGGTGGTGGTGGTCCACGAGAATCGCGGCCTCAATCCCTATATCGAAGACGTCGCCCGGCGCCTGGCCAAGGCCGGCTACCTGGCCCTGGCGCCGGATGGCCTGACCGCCATGGGCGGCTATCCCGGCAACGACGACAAGGGTCGCGAACTGCAGCAGCAGGTCGATCCGGAAAAGCTGATGAACGATTTCTTCGCCGCCGTGGAAACCCTGATGGGCCACGAATTCAGCACCGGCAAGGTCGGTATCACCGGCTTCTGCTATGGCGGCGGGGTGGCCAACGCGGCCGCCGTGGCCTACCCGGAACTGGCTGCGGCCGTGCCCTTCTATGGACGTCAGCCGCGCGCCGAGGAGGTGGCCGCGATCAAGGCGCCGCTGCTGATCCACTACGCCGAGAACGATCCGCGCATCAACGAGGGCGCCGCCGCCTACGAAGCGGCGCTCCAGGCGGCCGGCAAGACCTACGAGGTGCATCGCTATGCCGGCACCAACCATGGCTTCCACAACGATTCCACCCCGCGCTACGACGAAGCCGCCGCGCGCCTGGCCTGGGACCGCACCCTGGGCTGGTTCGGCCGCTATCTCGCCTAGGCACCTGACGGAGACCTCTGATGCCGCAACTGCGTATCCCCGCCGTCTACATGCGTGGCGGTTCCAGCAAGGGCGTGTTCTTTCATGCCCGCGACCTGCCGCCGGCCGGTCCGGCGCGCGATGCGCTGCTGCTGCGGGTGATCGGCAGCCCCGATCCCTACGGCAAGCAGATCGATGGCCTGGGCGGGGCCACCTCCAGCACCAGCAAGGTGGTGGTGATCGCGCCCTCCTGCCGCCCGGACTGTGACGTCGACTATCTGTTCGGCGCCCCGGCGATTGAGGTACCGGTGATCGACTGGTCGGGCAACTGTGGCAATCTCAGCGCCGCCGTGGGCCCCTTCGCCATCAGCGAGGGCCTGGTCCAGGCCTCGCGCGACGGCTTGGCCAGGGTGCGCATCTGGCAGGCCAATCTGGGCAAGCGCATCCTCGCCCACGTTCCCATGGCCAATGGCGAGGTGCAGGAGGAGGGCGATTTTCGCTTCGACGGCGTGGCCTTTCCGGCCGCCGAGGTGGTGCTCGACTTTCTCGATCCGGCGGGCAGCGACGGCAGTGTGCTGCCCACCGGGCGGGCGGTCGACGAACTGGACGTCCCGGGACTGGGCCGGCTGCCGGTGACCCTGCTCAATGCCGGCAATCCCACCGTCTTCGTGCGCGCCGAGACCCTGGGCCTGAGCGGCACCGAAACCCAGGCGCAGGTCAACGGCGATGGGCCGCTGCTGGCGCGCCTGGAGGCCCTGCGCGCGGCGGGCGCGGTGGCCATGGGGCTGGCCGCGACCGCCGCCCAGGCCACGGCGGAGCGGCCGCATACGCCCAAGCTGTGCCTGATCGCCCCACCCCAGACCTACCGGGTGGCGGGTGGCAAGCAGGTCCAGGCCGAGGAACTCGACGTCATCGCGCGGATGATCTCCATGGGTAAGCTGCACCACGCCATCCCGGGCACCGGCGCGGTCGCCGTGGCGGTGGCCGCGGCACTGCCGGGGACCCTGGTCCACACCCTGAGCGGCGACCTGGACGGCCGCCAGGTCCGCATAGGCCATACCGCCGGCACTGTGGCGGTCGGCGCCCGGGCGCGCGAGGTCGGCGGCGTCTGGCAGGTGGAAAAGGCCAGCATGAGCCGCAGCGCCCGGCGCCTGATGGAAGGCTGGGTACGGGTACCGGCAGAGTAGGTTGGGTTGAGCGCAGCGAAGGCCAACAGCGGGGATACCTCCGCGCTGGAGCGCCCTCACCCCAACCCTCTCCCAGGGGAGAGGGGCGGTCGAGCCTGGCGCGACCGCTTCCCGTAGGAGCGCCCCATGGCCGCGATCCAGCCGATGTCCTGGCGTAGCGTGGAAAACCGCGCAGCGTTTTCCACTGGGCAAGCCCCGGCTCCATTCGTGGATAAGGCTGCGCCGTTATCCACCCTACGGCCGCGTAGGTTGGATTGAGCGCAGCGAAGCCCAAGAGCGGGGATACCTCTGCGCTGGAGCGCCCTCACCCCAGCCCTCTCCCAGAGGGAGAGGGGGCGGTCAAGCCTGGCGCGACCGCTTCCCGTAGGAGCGGCCCATGGCCGCGATCCAGCCGATGTCCTGGCGTAGCGTGGAAAACCGCGCAGCGATTTCCACTGGGCAAGCCCCGGCTCCATTCGTGGATAAGGCTGCGCCATTATCCACACTACGGCCACGTAGGTTGGGTTGAGCGCAGCGAAGCCCAACGGAGGGGATACCTCTGCGCTGGAGCGCCTTCACCCCAGCCCTCTCCCAGGGGAGAGAGGCGGTCGAGCCTGGCGCGACCGCTTCCCGTAGGAGCGGCCCATGGCCGCGATCCAGCCGATGTCCTGGCGTAGCGTGGAAAACCGCGCAGCGTTTTCCACTGGGCAAGCCCCGGCTCCATCCGTGGATAAGGCTGCGCCGTTATCCACACTACGGCCGAGATCGGCCGCGTAGGTTGGGTTGAGCGCAGCGAAGCCCAAGAGCGGGGATACCTCCGCGCTGGAGCGCCTTCACCCCAGCCCTCCTCCAGGGGGAGAGGGGGCGGTCGAGCCTGGCGCGATCGCTTCCCGTAGGAGCGGCCCATGGCCGCGATCCAGCCGATGTCCTGGCGTAGCGTGGAAAACCGCGCAGCGTTTTCCACTGGGCGAACCTTCCCGCCATTCGTAGATAAGGCTGCGCCGCTATCCACCCTACGCCTCTCAACCGCCCCCTCTCCCTCCGGGAGAGGGCTGGGGTGAGGGATGATCCACTCCGACGCTGACCTCAGGTCCCTTCGATCAGATCGCGGATGCGCACCGCCAGGGCGTCCATGGCGAAGGGCTTGGTCATCACGTGCATGCCGGGCTCCAGGTGGCCGTTGCCGACTACGGCGTTCTCGGCGTAGCCGGTGATGAACAGCACCTTGAGGCCCGGGCGGCGCTGGCGGGCGGCGTCGGCCATCTGGCGGCCGTTCATGCCGCCGGGCAGGCCGACGTCGCTGATCAGCAGATCGATGCGCACGTCGGATTCCAGCAGGCGCAAGCCGGAGCTGGCATCCGCCGCTTCCAGGGCGGCGTAGCCCAGTTCCTCCAGCACCTCCACCACCAGCATCCGTACCGTGGGTTCGTCATCCACCACCAGCACCGTCTCGCCGTGGCCCTGGCGTGGCAGGGTCGGCTGGCTGGCGGCGAGGTCGACGCCGGTGGCCGCTTCGCGATGACGCGGCAGGAAGAGGGTGACGCTGGTGCCCTGATCGACCTGGGAATGGATGCGCGCCTGGCCGCCGGACTGGCGCACGAAGCCGTAGATCATCGACAGGCCCAGCCCCGTGCCCACCCCGATCGGCTTGGTGGTGAAGAAGGGATCGAAGGCCTTGGCGATCACCTCGGGCGGCATGCCGCAGCCGTTGTCGGTCACCGAGAGGGCGATGTATTCGCCCGCTTCCAGGTCGCGGACCCGGGCCATGCGCGCATCCAGCGCCCGGTTGGCGGTCTCGATGAAGATGCGACCGCCCTCGGGCATGGCGTCGCGGGCATTGATGCAGAGGTTGAGCAGGGCGTTTTCCAGTTGCGGCGGATCGACCAGGGTCGACCACAGCTCGCTGCTGGCCACCACTTCGATCTGGATCGCCGGACCCACCGTGCGACGGATCAGGTCTTCCATGCCGGCCACCAGGCGATTGACGTCGGTGGGCTTGGGATCCAGCGTCTGCCGGCGGGAAAAGGCCAGCAGCCGGTGGGTCAGGGCGGCGGCGCGGATGGCGGCGCCCTGGGCGGCGGTGGTGTAGCGCTCGAGATTGTTCAGCCGGCCCTGGCCGATGCGTACCGTGAGCAGGTCCAGACTGCCGACGATGCCGGCGAGCAGGTTGTTGAAATCGTGGGCCAGGCCGCCGGTGAGCTGGCCGACCGCTTCCATCTTTTGCGACTGGCGCAACTGCTCTTCCAGCAGCGCCTGGGTCTCCGCGGCGTCCCTTTCCCGGGTGATGTCGCGCCCGGCGCCGGTGAGGCGATCCTGTTCGGTGTCCATCGACAGCGTCCAGGACAGCCAGCGCCAGCTGCCGTCCGCCGCCAGCACGCGATTTTCCACCCGCGCCGGCAGGCCGCTGCGGCGCAGTTCGTCCAGCGCCACCAGCACCCCCGGCAGATCGTCGGGATGGATGAGTTCCCGGTAGGGGCGGCTGAGCAACTCGGCTTCGGAATAGCCCAGGCCGCGCGACCAGGAGGGACTCACCCGTAGCAGCTGCCCGTTGAAATCGGCGGTCAGCAGCAGATCCTCGCTGAGCGCCCAGAGCCGGTCGCGCTCGGCGGTGCGCGCCTGGACCTCCTGGCTGAGGCTGAGATTCTGCGCCTGGATCAGCGTCTGGGCGTCGCGCTGGGCGGTGACGTCCTGGGCGAAGACATAGAAGCCATCCACCGCCCCGCGCGCATCGCGCCGCGGACGATAGTGGATGTCGGCGATGCGTCGGCGGCCGTCCGGCCAGGCCCAGGGCAGGTCCAGCCGCGCCGGGGTGCCGTCCAGGGCGGCCTGGATGGCCGGACGCCGGGCCGCGAACAGCTCCGGCGCGAAGACCTCGGCCATGCTGCGACCCAGGATGCTTTCCGGAGCGTCCTTGAACCACTTGGGCGCCTCGATGTTGGCGAAGCGATAGACAAGCTCGCGATCGACGAAGGCGATCAGGCAGGGCAGGGTGTCGGCCACCAGCCGCAGATTGAGTTCGCTATCGCGCAGGGCGCGCTCAGCGGTCAGCCGCGCCGTCGCCGAGCGGGTTCGATTGGCGACCTCGCGGATGAATTGCACTTCGGCCGGCGTCCAGCACCGCGCTTGGCTGGCGCTGACATAGAGCAGGGCGACGAAATGGCCGTGCTCGAACAGCGGGGTGCTGACGAAGGCGCGGGTGTCCAGCCGTTGCATGGCGGCGAGGTTGTGGCAGGTGCGGGCATCCTCGCGCACATCTTCGATGGCCACGGTCTCGCCGCGCTTGAAGTCCTCGATGCAGCTGCCATAGTCGCGGAAATTCAGGGTGCCCATCAGGCTGCCGGCGGCCGGGATCGTCCAGTCGCGTTCCACGCTGATGGTCTCGGCGTCGGCGTCCACCAGGCCGTAGCCCACCCGCTGGGCGTCCAGCAGGGTGCCCAGCACTGTGCAGGCCAGCTCGGTGACCGCCTCGATGTCGTTGAGGTGGCTGAAGCCTTCGCCCAGTTCTGCCAGGGCGCGGCGATAGCGCTCTTCGTCGCGGGTCGCCTGGGCGGCCTGCTCGCGTTCGGTGACATCCAGGAACAGCACCAGGAAGCTCTCCGCGCCGGCCTTGTGCGCATGACCTTCGTACCAGCGCCCGTTGGCCTGGAATTGCCGCACGTAGCTGAACGACTGGCCGGTATCCACCACCCGGGTGAAGTCCTCCACCCAGAGGTCTTCGAGTTCGGGAAACAGGGTCCGGGCGGTCTGGCCGATCGCCTGCTCCGCGCTCAGGCCGAAGTGCGTGCACCAGGCTCGGTTGACCTGGTCATAGCGCCAGTCGCAGCCGCGACCTTGCTCATCGCGCAGAATGGTGCCGAGGATGAAGCCCTCGTCCAGTTGCTCGAACAGACCGCGCCAATAGCGCTCGCTTTCCGCCAGTTTCTGCTGCACCTCGCCCACGTGGCGCTGGCTGTCACGCAGGGCCTGGCCGGCCAGATGCTGGGGCGTACGGTCGCGCAGGATCTTGACGAAGCCGGTATGGCGGCCGGCGTCGTCGTGCAGCGGATGCATCTCGCCGCTGGCCCAGAAGCGGGTGCCGTCGCGTCGCAGGTGCCAGCGTTCGTCTTCGGCGCGACCCTCCTGCAGCGCCAGCCGCATTTCCAGCGCGGCCCGGCCGATCTGGTTGTCCTCGGGGGTGAAGAAGCGCTCGACCGGCGCGCCGCGAATCTCTGCGGCGGTCCAGCCCAGCAGGCGTTCGGCGCCGCTGTTCCAGTCGGTGATCACCCCGGCCGGATCGAGCACGATCATGGCGAAATCGATGGCACCATCAAAGATCGCCAGACGCCGCTGGGCGTCCTGGGGCGGCAGCGCGGTGCACTGGTCGAGCGCGGCGCGGAGGCGACGGACTTCGGCCTGGAGTTCAGCGTGGGAGAGAGCGGATTCAGCCATGGGGTCGTTCGAACGCGTGAGCAGCGGAAGCGGACGGCGGTGACGTCCGGCGAGAGCCTTAGAGTAAGAGAGTCGGGCGATGGCTAGCGATCTGCCAGCACCTTTTTCCGACAGACAGGGAATTAAGTAGCCGTTACGGCATCAGACAAGTGCCGGCACCCGGCTGCCAGCCGCCCATCCGAGCCTTGTGATCCAATTCGAGAAATTTCGGTCTATTTAGTCGTACTAATGAAGTAGCGTTGCCATGACCGATGTAGTTTCTTCCGCTGCTGTTACCACCGTGCTGGTCGTCGAAGACGATCCGGTGCTGAGATCGCTGGCGACGGAGGTATTCGAGATGGAAGGTTATGCCGTCCAGTCCTTCGATACCGCCGACGCCGCCTGGGGTTGGCTCGAGTCCGATCCCTTACCGCCCGATCTCCTGTTCACCGACGTGCGCATGCCGGGTCGGCTGGACGGACTCGCCCTGGCCAAGCAGGTGCGTCAGCGCTTTCCACAATTGCCGATCCTGGTGTCCTCCGGCTATACCGGCCAGCAGTACGCCGAGCGCGAGGAGCGGGCGCTGTTCCTGCCCAAGCCCTGGACCATCGACCAGTTGCTCAAGGCCTGCGGCCAGCTGGGTGTCTAGCCCGCCGCCTGGCGCGCCCGTGCCAGGCGTACCGCCGAATCCACCTCGTCCAGCGTCCAGGGCTTCTGCAGGAAGATCACCTGCTCGGGCAGCGCCGTGGTGATCTCGTAGCCGTAGCCCGAGGTGATCACCATGGGCAGCGCGGGCCAGCGCTGCAACAGCATCTCCGCCAGTTCGCCGCCACGCAGCTGGCCGGGCATCAGGTGGTCGGTGATCACCAGCCCGGGGCTTTGCTGCTGCTGGAGCAGATGCACCAGGGCGTCGTCGGCGTTGTCGAAGCGAACACAGGTCCAGCCCAGTCGCTCTTCGAGGTGATTGCTCAGCAGTTCGGCGAGCAGCCCGTTGTCTTCGATGACGACGAGATAGGGGAGGGGATCAGGCGAGGTCATCGGGACTTCCGGAACGCGATGAGACGATTCCGGAAGTCTAGCAGAGGCCTGCTGGGCTCAGTCTGGCTTTCGTCTGACCATTATCAGAACTCCAGGACGATCTTGCCGAAATGGCTGCCGTCCTTCTGGAAGGCGAAGGCCGCGGCGATCTCGTTCAGCGGGTAGCTGCGATCGATGACCGGCTTAATCCCGGTGCTTTCCAGGGCGCGAATCATCTCCTGCTGATGGCGACGACTGCCGACGATCAAACCCTGCAGTCGCTGGTGGCGGCGCATCAGGTTGGCGGTGGGGACCTGGCCCTCGACGCCGGTGAGCACCCCGATCAGCGCCAGGTGCCCATGGATGCGCGCGGCCTGGATGGACTGCGCCAGGGTCGCCGGACCGCCCACCTCCACCACGATGTCGACGCCACGGCCGCCGGTGATGGCCTGTACCTTGGCGCCCCATTCCGGCTCTTCACGGTAGTTGATCAGGTGATCGGCGCCCAGGGCATAGGCGCGCTGCAGCTTTTCGTCCGACGATGAGGTGGCGATCACCGTGGCGCCCATGGCCTTGGCCATCTGCAGGGCGAAGATGGAGACGCCGCCGGTCCCCATGACCAGCACGCTGTCACCGGCCTTGAGGCCACCGTCCACCACCAGGGCGCGCCAGGCGGTGAGTCCGGCCGTGGTCAGGGTCGCCGCCTCGGCATGGCTGTAGCCCTTGGGCGCGCGGGTGAAGGCGGTGGCTGGACGTACCACCACCTCGCAGGCGAAGCCGTCGACGCCATCGCCGGGCGTGGTGGAAAAGTCATCGATGGGCGGCGCGCCGTCCAGCCAGTGGGGAAAGAAGGTCGAGACCACGTGATCGCCCACGGCGAATTCGCTGACCCCCGCGCCCACCGCCTCGACCACCCCGGCGCCATCGGACATGGGAATGCGCCCATCGGCGGTCGGCATCTTGCCCAGCACCACGCCCAGGTCATGGAAATTCAGCGAGCTGGCCTTGATCCGCACCCGGATCTCGCCAGCCCCCGGCTGCCCGGGATCGGGCAGTTCGCAGGGCTCCAGCTGGTCCAGACCACCGGGTTTGCGTAGGCGTATGGCGTGCATGAGAAATCCTCCGGACTGTGGCGAGCAGGACGCTCGCGGGTCAGTAGAGGACCACGGCAGGGGGCGCAGGATTCCCGCCAGGGGACCTGCGCCCTGGACCTTACTTGATCGCCTTCTGCAGTTGCTGCAGCTGCTGGGTGCGGGTGTTGAGGCGGGCTTCGCCGCGTTCGGCGTCGACCTTCTTCAGCTCGGCTTCGGCCATGCGCAGCTTGATGGTCTGCATGGCGGTCTGGATGCGTTGCTGGGTCAGGTAGGCCAGCTGGTCGACGGTGCGCTCGTTCTCACCGTCCTTGTAGGCCTTGTCGGCCTTGGCCAGCCAGGTGCCGGCGTCCTTGGTTTCCAACGCCGCCAGCTGGGTGGCCTGGGGCTGGGATTCGAGGGCGGCGTAGTCGTTGCGCGCCTTTTCCAGGTTGGGGTTGGGCGGCGTGGCGCAGGCGGCCAGGGTGAGGGTCAGCGCCGACATCAGCGGGAGCAGAAAACGTTTACGCATGGTTTCGTCCTTCAAGAGAGCGGGCAGCCTTACTGCTGCACCTTTTTCTGTAGATTCTGTTGCAGCTGGAGGTTGATCTGACCTTCCTCACGGATCTGCTGGATGCTGTTCTGGGCATCCTGCAGCGCCGCCTGGGCCTTGGCGGCCTGGGTCTTGCGGGTCGCCAGACGGGCATCCCACTCGGCCTGCTCGGCCAGGCGCTTGGCCTCGTCGTATTTCTCGTTGGACAGGGCGGCCTGGGCCTGGGTCCACTTGTCCTGGGCCGCCTTGGTCTCGATGGGGGCGAACTGGTTGCCGCCGCCGCTCACGGCTTCGTTGACGGCGGACTGGGTCACGGCCATCTGCGCGGTCGGCGGGTTGCCGGCGCAGCCCGCGAGCAGCAGACCGCCGCCCAGGACCAGGCTGGCGAGCAGCGCACGAGGCGCGGAGAACGAAGAGGCACGAGCGGGACCGGTTTTCATCCGAACATTCCTGGCAGGTCGCCCGGAATGGGCGACAGTGCCTTTGAGACGACGAAAACGCGGCGAGGTTCGCTGCAGAACCCCAGCCGAGGGCGGCTCGCTGCGGTCAGGCCCGTACCGCCTGGTACAGCGCGCGGATCAGATCCGACTGGGTGATGATGCCCACCAGGCGGCGCGAGCCGTCGATGATGGGGATGTGGCGGTGGCCGTTCTCGGAAAACACCGGCACCAGATCGATCAGCAGGCGGTCGGCGCTGGCCACCCGCACGGTACGGGTCATGATGTGACCGACGCTGTTTTCCTCCTGGCGCGTGCGCGGGCGGACCAGCGATCTCAGGCGCCAGCCGAGGCCTTCGTGGACGTCCAGATCGATCTGCCGCATGAAGTCGGCGACGGTGACGATACCCAGCAGATGACCCTGGCGATCCACCACCGGCAGCGCCTTGATGCGCCGGGCGCGCATCAGCGCCCAGGCTTGCTGCAGCGGCATCTCGGCGCGGGCCGTCACCGGTTCGTGGCTCATGACGTCGGCGCAGCGCAACTCGCCCATCTTGCGCTGGTAGGCGCGCGCCTCCACCTGTTCGAGCAATTCGGCGAGGTCGTCGCGGCTGATGTCCAGCACCTGGTTGTAGCGTGCCAGCACGGCGTCGAGGTCGGCGCGCTGCAGGCGCGTCTCGCCACTCGGCTCGGCCGGGCGTGGCACATGGGGCCAGGGGCGGCGGGTCAGGTTGTTGTAGAGCAGGCCGGCGCTCACCAGCAGCAGCGAATCCAGCGCCACCGGACTCCAGGCGTAGCTGAAGTCCTGGGCGCCGATCAGCACCATCAGCAGCGCCGAGGCGCCACCCGGCGGGTGCAGGCAGCGCAGGGTGAACATGGCGGCGATGGCGAGGGCGACCGCCACGGCGGCGGCCAGGTTAGCCTCGGGAATCCACAGGGCGCAGGCGATGCCGATCAGCGCCGACAGGGTGTTGCCGCCCACCACCGACCAGGGCTGCGCCAGCGGACTGGAGGGCAGGGCGAACACCAGTACGGCGCTGGCGCCCAGCGGAGCTACCAGCGCCAATGCCAGGGCGCCATGCTGATGCACCGGCTGGCCTTCCAGCCACCAGGCGGCGAGCAGGGCCGCGAGCAGGATGCCGAGGCCGGCGCCGAGGCTGGCGCGCAGCCGCTCGCGTCCGTCGATGGGCAGCGGCGCCGGCCAGAAGGCGCGCAGGCCCTGGGCCAGGCGGGCGAAGAGAGACGGCGAAGGCGAGGGCGTAAGGGGTTCCTGGGACATGGGAGAGGCAGCTGCTGGGCAGAACGAGGGCGCTGATGGTCCCTCCTGGACGCAGCCCTGGCAAGACCGGCGCGGCGCGCTCGGCGCCCGGGTCGACGGCCAGGCGGCGACCCAGAGCGGCTGCCGTCTCCAGGCGATTTTCTGCTGCGACCGCCGCGGCCGTCGTAGTAGGATCATCGGCTGGGTGTCGCCGCAGCCACGCGGTAGGACAGGTTGAATCGAGCGCAGGTCGGGCCGCCGCGCGGAGTACGGCTGCCCATGAACTCTCCCCTTTCTCCGGCCAGGGCCCTGGCCTATCTCAATCGCTTCGTCGCGGCCGAAGCGGCCGGTGGTGTCGTGCTGATGGTGGCCGCCGCCATCGCCCTGATCGTCGCCAACTCGCCGCTGGCCGAGGGCTATTTCGCCAGTCTGCACTGGTATGTGGGTGGTCTGTCCCTCGGTCACTGGATCAACGACGGCCTGATGGCCATCTTCTTCCTGCTGGTGGGGCTGGAGATCAAGCGCGAGATGGCGGTCGGCCAACTCGCCAGCTGGGGCGATCGCGCCCTGCCGGGGCTCGCCGCCCTGGGCGGCATGCTGGTGCCGGCGCTGCTCTATGCCCTGGTCAATCGCCACGATCCCCAGACCCTCTCGGGTTGGGCGATTCCCGCCGCCACCGACATCGCCTTCGCCCTGGGCGTGCTGTCGCTGCTGGGTTCGCGGGTGCCGGTGTCGCTCAAGGTGTTTCTCTCCGCCCTGGCGATCCTCGATGACCTCGGCGCCGTGCTGATCATCGCGCTGTTCTACACCAGCGACCTCTCCAGCAGCATGCTGCTGGCCGCGGCCGGTCTGGTGGCGGTGCTGTTCGTGCTCAATCGCCTCAAGGTCACCGCCCTGTTGCCCTATCTGCTGGTGGGGGCGCTGCTATGGTTCTGCATGCTGCGTTCGGGCATCCATGCGACCCTGGCCGGGGTTATCCTGGCGCTGTTCATTCCCCTGGGCGACACCGAGGCCGACGACGCCTCGCCGCTGCTGCGGCTGGAGTCCGCGCTGCATCCCTGGGTGGCCTTCCTGATCGTGCCGCTGTTCGGCTTCGCCAATGCCGGGGTCTCCCTGGCCGGGATGTCACCGGCCAATCTGCTGGATCCGGTGCCCCTGGGCGTGACCCTGGGGCTGTTCCTTGGCAAGCAGATCGGGATTTCCCTGATGGCGGTGCTGGCCATCCGCAGCGGTCTGGCGCGGCTGCCCGAGGGTGCCAGCTGGCTGCAGCTCTACGGCGTGGCGCTGCTCTGCGGCATTGGCTTTACCATGAGTCTGTTCATCGGCGCCCTGGCCTTTCCGGGGGCGCCCTTCCTGGTCGACGAGGTCAAGATCGGTGTGCTGCTGGGGTCGCTGTTGTCCGCCCTGGCGGGCGTTGCCGTCCTGCTCCTCGCCGCCCCTCGTCGTTGAGAGGAGTCTGAGATGCCCTATGCGCTGTTCGCGGTGATGTTTGGCGGTGCCCTCGGCAGCGCCTGTCGCTGGTGGGTCGGTCTGCGGCTGAATGCGCTGTTTCCGCTGCTGCCCCTGGGCACGCTGCTGGTCAATCTGGTCGGCGGCTTCGTGATCGGCCTGGCGCTGGGGCTGTTCTCCCGTTATCCGGGGCTGGAAGCCCAGTGGCGCCTGCTGCTGGTGACCGGCTTCTGCGGCGGCTTCACCACCTTCTCGACCTTTTCCGCCGAGGTGGTGGGACTGCTGCAGAGCGGCCGCCTGGGCTGGGCGGCGCTCACCGTGACCATCCATGTGCTGGGCTCGCTACTGCTGACCCTGGCCGGTTTCGCCCTGGCCGGTCGCCTCGGCTGAGACGCCCGGCCAGCTGGCCTCAGGCCGGCGCCACCGGGGCCTGGCGCCGCGGCTTGAATCTCAGCGCCGGCGCCTCGATCAGGTGCCAGGAGAGCACCGCGAACCCCAGGGTCAGGACATAGCTCACCAGCAGGAAACCAGGCAGCGAGAAGCTGTCGGGAAACCAGTGCATGAGCAGTTGCTGGACCGGGAAGTTGAACAGGTAGAGGCCGTAGGAATAGTCGCCGAAGCGGCCGAAGCCATGCAGCAGCGGTACCTGCACCTGGGCCAGGTAGATGATCACATAGGCCAGCGACACCAGGTGGATCACCGGCAGGACATGCCAGACGATGGCCGCCAGCGACAGCAGGCAGAGCGCCAGGGCGATCTCCAGGCGCCAGGGGATGCGCGGTCCCGCGAGTTGCAGCAGGGCGCCGGCGAAAAAGAACATGCCCAGGCTGAACACCTTGTGCAGCACGAAGCTGGCGATGCCCATCTGCGGCAGCAGCAGGAAGTTGCCCAGCACCAGCACCACCAGGGTGGCCATGACCACCGAGCGGGTCAGCAGCCCCAGCACCCCGATGATCAGCAGCGACAGGTACATGAACACCTCGTAGGGCAGGGTCCAGTAGCTGCCGTTCACCGTGTCCGGAAAGGGATTGCCGGTGAAGACGCCGGGCAGTTCGAAGCGCGTCATCAAGAGGATGTTCTTGAAGAAGCCCAGGGTCTGACGATCGCTGAAGTAGGCGCTCGTTTCCCGGCTGGTGGCCAGCCAGCCCACCACCAGCACCGAGAACAGCACCGAGACGATCAGCGCCGGAAAGATCCGCAGGGCGCGCTTGAGCAGAAAGTCCAGGGGATTGCGACTGCGCTGGAAGGACGCCGTGATCAGGAAGCCGCTGATCACGAAGAACACATAGACGGCGATGTTGGCCGCGTCGGTGAAGCCGGTGAAGTTGAGGATCGGCTCGGCGCCGATATGCCCCGAGAGCCAGAAGCCGTGGCCGATCACCACGGTGGAGGCCGCGGCGAATCTCAGGAAATCGAAGTTGTTGCGTCCCTGGGGGACGTGGGCGGTAGTCATGTCTGCTCCTCGCAGCCGTGGCCCATGCCGCGGCCACCCTCCGGGAGCGGACTCCGGCTGGACGGCGACGCGAACGGCATCGGCAGAGACGCTCGTCATGAGACGCGCGCAGGCAAAGGCCGCTGCCGGCTGGGCCGGCAACGAAAGGACGACAGCCGACGCGATCAGCGAGATCGGCCGGCCGGCGAGGGCAGGGGTGCTATGGGGGGCTGAGCGGCGCGAAAGCGGGCGTCATGCGCCAGGACTCCGGAAAAGCGGTACCGCACGCGGGAACGGGGGCGGCGAGACGCGCGCAGGCGAGCGGGGTCTGGGGCCTCCCGGCCGCCCCGGTCATTGCGTGCGCCTCGCTCATCAGGCGCTGGCCTGCAGCGGCTGGTCGTGCACGTCTTGCGACGGTTCCAGGGCGAAGGGTTCCTGGGCGAAGTAGAGGGCAGCGCTCTGGCGGGCGTGATCGCCGAATTCATGGGGATGGCGCATGACGATCCGCTCGAAGGCGCCCGGCTCCAGGCCGTCTTCATAGAAGCCGTTGTGGCACTGCAGGATGCCCGAGGCGCAGACGCTGCGCTCGACCGCGGCGATCAGGCCGCCGGCCCTGAGGCTCTTGACGATGTTGTGCGGCAGCCGCTGGCGGCGGCGCAGACTGGCGGCGGTGTCGCTGAGGGTGTCGAGGATCTCGGTCTCGGCGGGCGTCAGCTTGCGTACGTCCAGCTTGGACTTCTGCACCAGGTAGCGACGGGAGAGCAGGCGGGCCTGGTCATTGAGGGCCTTGAGCACCGCGCCGCTGAGTTCACCCCGGGTGAACAGGCCGGTTTCCAGGGCGATCAGGTAGGACCAATCGTTGATGAGCGGAATCTTGCTGATGTCACGTTCCATGTGAGTGCCTGCGTCCATTTAAGTTGGCTAATTGAGGATAGGACACCCTCAATGGTTCCAGATGGCCAGTATAAGGTGACGAGTGGCATGGAATTTGACGCTCCTGACAAGAATTGTCGGTTTTTTGTCGAAGTGGGTCACGCCTTGGGGATGCAACCTCAACGTTGCGCTTGGGGTCCCTTGCTGGAGACCTGGCGCGAGTCGGGTAACCCTTCACAACGTCAGGTGATGAGATGAGTGACCCTGCAGCCGCTACGACCCCCGCCGATCTCGAATGTGATGTCGCCGTGATCGGGGCCGGAACCGCCGGCCTCGCCGCCGAACGCGCCGCCCGCCGCCAGGGCGCGCGCACCCTGCTGATCGACGACCGCTGGGCCGGCACCACCTGTGCCTCCGTGGGCTGCATGCCCTCCAAGCTGCTGATCGTCGCCGGGGAGGCTCATCATGCCGTCCGCCGCGCCGGCAACTTCGGCATCGAGGTGGGCAGCGTCAGCGTCGATGGCGCGGCGGTCATGGCGCGGGTGCGGCGCGAGCGCGATCATTTCGTCGCCGCCACCAAGGAGGGTTTCGCCAAGTTGCCCGAGGGCGTGGCCCAGCGCGCGACGGCGCGCTTCGTGGCGCCGGATCGCCTGCAGCTCAGCGATGGTAAGACGATAAGCGCCCGTAGCGTGATCATCGCCACCGGCTCCTACCCCCTGGTGCCGGAACCCTTCGACGCCCTCGGCGAGCGGGCGCTGACCAACGAGACGATCTTCGAACTCCCCGATCTGCCGCGTTCGCTGGCGGTGATCGGCACCGGTCCGGTGGGCCTGGAACTGGCCCAGGCCATGGCCCGCCTCGGTGTGGCCGTCACCCTGTTCGGTCAGGACGATGGCCTGGGCGCGCTGGAGGACCTGGAGGTCAAGGCCGAGTTGCGCAAGATCCTGGAACAGGACCTGACCCTGTACCTGAACGTCGAGGTGGATGCCCGGCGGGAGGGCGAGGGCGTGCGACTGTCCTGGTCCGGCGCGGCGAGCGGCGAGGGCGACTTCGACTACGTGCTGGTGGCCGCCGGACGACCGCCGCGGCTGAAGGGCCTGGGGCTGGAGACCACCGGCATCGAGCTGGACGACCATGGCACCCCGGTCTACGACCCCGAGACGATGCAGTGTGGCTCCTCGTCGATCTTTATCGCCGGCGATGCCGACCATGACCGGCCGATCCTCCACGAGGCCTCCGACGAGGGGGCCATCGCCGGGCACAATGCCGCCTGCTATCCCGAGGTCCGACCGACCCCGAGATCGCCGCTGTTTTCGCTGATCTTCACCGATCCGCCGGTGGCCGTGCTGGGCAGTCCGCCCGACCGGGGCAGTCTGATCGGCACCTCTTCCTACCACGACCAGGGCCGCGCCCGGGTCGAGGCGCGCAACCAGGGCATCGCCCGTTTCTATGCCGAACCGGGCACTGGCAAATTGACCGGCGCGGCCATGGTCGGACCGGGCATGGACCATATTGGCCATCTGCTGGTGCTGGCGCTGATCCACGGTGAGACCGCCAGCTCGCTGCTGGACATGCCCTTCTACCACCCCACCCTCGAAGAAGGCCTCAAGAGCGGCCTGCGCGAGATCTGCCAGGCCGCCCACAGCAACCTGCGCGGCGATCGCGACCAGGGTCTGCCGTCCGGGGCTTGAGGGGGGCTGTTGGGCTCGATCCGCCAGTGGAAAAGGCTGCGCCGTTTTCCACGCTACGGTTTGGCTGAAGGCACCCTCACCCCAACCCTCTCCCAGGGGGAGAGGGGGCTGTCTTGCGCAGCAGGGAGGTTCAACGTCCGTAGGGTGGATAACGGCGCAGCCTTATCCACGCGCTCCCGAACGCCCGGTCTACAAAGAGTCCCGCTGGAGTAACCCGAGCGGCGTCTGCTACCACCAGTCCCGTAGGTTGGGTTGAGCGCAGCGAAGCCCAACGGGGTGCTCGACCAGCCAGTGGAAAAGGCTGCGCCGTTTTTCACGCTACGGCTTGGCTGAAGGCACCCTCACCCCAACCCTCTTCCAGGGGGAGAGGGGCTGTCCTGCGCAGCGGGGAGGTTCAGCGCCGTAGGGTGGATAACGGCGCAGCCTTATCCACGTGTTCCCGAAATCCCAGCCAACAAAAAGCCCCGGGGGATCACCCGCGGGGCTTCTGCTACCGCCAAACAGTCATCAGGCCTTGAAGCGCCGCACCAGGCCGTCCAGTTCGCCCGACAGTTGCGACAGGCGCGAGGAGTCGCGGGTGGTGGACTGGGCCAGGCCTTCCACCTGCTGGGCGTCGTCGTGGATCTGGGCGATGTGGCGGTTGATGTCCTCGGCCACCTGGTGCTGTTCCTCGGCTGCCGCGGCGATCTGCAGGGCCTGGTCGCGGATCTCGTCCACCGACTGGCGGATGCCTTCGAAGCTGCCACGCGCCTCGCTGATGGAGGCCACGCTGGTCTGCGACAGCTCCAGGCTGGTCTCGATCTGGCGGGTGACCTCCTGGGTGCGCCGCGCCAGGCTGCCAAGCAGGCCGTCGATCTCGCCGGTGGAGTCGGCGGTGCGCTTGGCCAGGGCCCGCACCTCGTCGGCCACCACGGCGAAGCCACGCCCCTGCTCACCGGCCCGCGCCGCTTCGATGGCGGCGTTGAGCGCCAGCAGGTTGGTCTGTTCGGCGATGCCGCGGATGGTGTCGAGGATGGTGTTGATGTTGTGGCTGTCCTGTTCCAGCACCGCCATGGCCTGGGCCGACTGGGCCAGGCTGCCGCTGAGCTGGTTGACGTTGCCGGTGGCCTTCTCGATCTGGCCGTAGCCTTCCTGCACCTTGTGATGACCGGCGTCGGCGGAGGCCGCGGCCTGGCTGCAGGAACGCGCGACCTCGTTGGAGGTAGCGACCATCTCGTTGAAGGCGGTGGACACCAGCTCCACGGCTTCGCGCTGGCGCCCGGCCACTTCATTCATGCTGGCCGCCGCCTGGGTGGTGGTCTGCGAGGCCTGCTGGAGGTCGTTGGAGGCCTGGCCGATGCGCTGCACCAGCTGGCGGATGCTGGCGAGGAACTGGTTGAACCAGCCGGCCAGGGTGGCGGTTTCGTCCTTGCCCTGCACGGTCAGGCTCTTGGTCAGGTCGCCTTCGCCCTGGGCGATGGATTCGAGGCCGGCGGAGACACCGCGGATCGGCCGCACGATCATGCCGGCGAAGGCGGCGCCGAGCACGGCGAACAGCAGCGCCAGCACCGCGGTGATGCCGGCGATCTGCCAAGTCAGGGCGGTGGCCTTGCCCATGACTTCGCTGCGCTCGATCAGGCCGATGAATTTCCAGCCCAGATCCTTGGCCGGATAGACGTTGACCATGTAGTCGGTGCCGTTGAGATTGACCTCACCCAGGCCGCTCTGGATGCCGCTGAGGGTCTGGTAGGCGTCACCCAGCTCCTTGAGCTGCTTGAAGTTGTGCTTGGGGTCGCGCGGGTCGACCAGTACGTTGCCGCTGTCTTCCACCAGCAGCAGGTAGCCGCTCTGACCCAGGGTGATGCTCTTGACCAGATCGGTGAGCTGCTTGAGCGAGATGTCCAGGCCCACCACGCCGCGGACCTTGCCGCTGGCATCTTCCATGGTCCGCACCACACCCATCAGCGAGACGTCGTCGGTGGCCCAGTAGTAGGCCGGGGTGCGCACCACCTTGCCGGGATTGTTCATGGCCGCCTGGTACCAGGGGCGCACGCGCGGATCGTAGTTGGCCAGCTTGGCGTCGTCCGGCCAGCTGACATAGCCGCCATCGGCCAGACCGACCGACAGGTAGGCGGTGGTGGGGTGGGTCTTGGCGAAGCGGGTGAAATAGGCCAGCGCCTGCTGGCCGGCTTCCGGCTGCGGCAACTGGGCGGCGTCGGCGCCGCTGTAGTTCTTCAGGCCTTGCAGCGCGACGATGTTCGGTTCCTTGGCGAGGAAGTCGACGTTCTGCTGGATGCCGGAGAAGAACTGCTGGATGTTGCGGTCGATCTGGCGGATTTCGCGCCCGCTGCCGTCGAGGAAGTCGCCGGTGGCCTGACTGCGCACGTTCATGATGACCACGCCCGCCACCAGGATCACCGGGAGGCAGGCGGTTACCGCGAAAAGCGAGGTGAGTTTTTGCTTGATGTTCATCGAAAGCCCCGGTCGCGCCCTGGCGCGAAGAATGACGGCGACATGCCTTCACTCTGCATCGGCCCAGAAAAGTCCGACTTGATACGGGATGAGAAATTATTCCATCTGGTCCGTAACAAGCCGGAAAATCGCCGATCGGTCGGCTAACGACCCGCTATAACTCTTTCTTCAGATGACGTTCGATTTCTTCCAGGGACTTGCCGCGCGTCTCCGGCAGGCAGAAATAGACGAACAGCAGCGAGCCCAGGTTGATGGCGGCGAAGACATAGAAGGTGTAGTTGCCGATGGCTTCCAGGGCCACCGGAAAGCTGAAGGCCACGGTGGCGTTGCACAGCCACTGCACGGCCACCGCCACCCCGGTCAGCAGGCCACGGACCTGGTTGGGAAACAGCTCGGACATCAGCAGCCAGTAGACCGGCGCGATGCACATCTGCATGAACAGCAGGAACACCAGGATACAGGCCAGCGCCAGGTAGCTCTGGGTGAGGTCCTGCGGCAGCCACAGCAGCACGCTGCCCAGCGCCAGTTGCGCGACGACCACGATCACCAGGCCGATCAGCAGCAGGGTACGGCGTCCGGCGCGGCCGATGGCCCAGATGCCGAGCAGGGTGGCGATCACCGAGACCACGCCGTTGCCGATGGTGGCGGTCAGGGCCGCGCTGGTGCCCATGCCGGTGCTCTTGAGGATGATCGGCGTGTAGTACATGAAGGCGTTGACCCCGGTGAACTGGGCGACGAAGCCCAGGCCGATGCCCAGCAGGAGCAACTTGACCACCCAGCCCTGGCTCAGCAATTCGCGCAATGGCGGGCGATGCTTAGCCTGCTCCTCGCTCTCGCGCATCTCCTCGACCTCGCGCTGCACCTCCTCGGGGGTGTCGCGCAGGCGTTCCAGCACGGCCTCGGCTTCTTCGATCCGACCCTTGGCCGCCAGCCAGCGCGGCGAGGTGGGCAAGAGAAAGGTGCCGGCGAACAGCAGGATGCCCGGCACCATGGCGATGGCCAGCATGTAGCGCCAGATGCCGTTGTCGTGCACCAGCCAGGCGAGCAGGGCGCTGAGCACATAGGCCAGCAGCTGGCCGCTGACGATCATCAGTTCGTTGCGACTCACCAGGCGACCGCGGCGCTTGGGGCCGGCGATCTCGGCGATGAACACCGGCACCGTGGCCGAACCGCCGCCCACCGCCAGGCCGAGCACGAAGCGCGCGACCACCATCAGTTCCACCGAGGGCGCCACCGCGGTGCCCAGGGCGCCGACGACGAAGAGGATCGACAACAGGCGCAGGGTGGTGCGGCGGCCATAGCGATCGGCGAGATAACCCGCAGCCAGCGAGCCGAAGGCCGCGCCGACGATCAGGGCGGCGGTGACCAGCCCCTCGGTATAGGCATTGAGGCCCAGGCCACCCTGGTCGGGCGGCAGGGTCATGAAGGGCAGGGCGCCGGCGATGATGCCGGTGTCGTAGCCGAAGGCCAGGGCGCCCATTGTGGCGACCAGCACGGTGATGAAGATCAGCCGGCGGGCCGAAGCCTTCTGGTCGGGGTCGACGGCGGGGGAAGCGGAAGCGGACATGGCAGAGCGGGATCCTGGCAAGACACGAAGGGGGCCGGCAGCGGGCGCCCCAGGCCAGCGAAGCGAACGAATGCAACGTTTCGAGTCAGCGAAGGGGCGCCACGAGTGCAGGCGTGGGGGATTAGGGCGGGGATGCCGGCTGGAGTTCCCCAGGGCGCGCGGCAGTCCCGTTCCGACCAACGGGCCGCGCCGCAGGCGCGGCGCGAGGGGTTTTCGCGAAGGGCCCGCCTTGAGCCCCGCAAGCCCACCGGCGCTGGGCGTGCAGCCCGGCACGGGTGCAGCGGGCAGCCGTTTTGCGGCGCCGCTTCGACTGGAACTCGGGCGGCCGGCGCTGGCTCAGCTACCTCGAAGCCCACCTGAGAAACGACCATGGATGCACCCTGCGCCGTCACCTACCAGCTCTTTCCGGAAATCGAGCAGCCCAACCGCAGTGGTCGGCTGCGGGTGAGCGCGTTGCACGAACTCTACTGGGAGGAATGCGGCAATCCCCGGGGCGTGCCGGTGGTCTACCTGCACGGCGGACCGGGCGAGGGGGCCGAGCCCAGCAAGAGGCGCTTCTGGGATCCGGATCACTACCGCATCGTGCTGTTCGATCAGCGCGGCGCCCTGAGATCCACCCCCCTGGCCGAAACCCGCGACAACACCACCCAGCACCTCATCGATGACCTCGAACGGTTGCGTGAGCACCTGGGTATCGAGCGCTGGCTGCTCACCGCCGGCTCCTGGGGCACCACCCTGGCGCTGGCCTATGGCGAGGCCCATCCCGAGCGCTGCCTGAGTTTCCTGCTGCGCGGCATCTTTCTCGGCACCGCCGACGAGGTGCACTGGTACCTGCACGGCATGCGGCGCTTCTTTCCCCGCGCCTACGAGGATTTCGTCAGCTGGATTCCGGAAGACCGGCGCGATGCGGCTCTGGACGCCTACCTCGAACGTCTGCTCGGCGAAGATCCGCAGGCGCGCCTGGACGCCGCCCGGGCCTGGGTACGTTATTCAGCCAGCTGTTCCCTGCTGCGCCACGATCCGGAAGGCGTGGAGGCTCAGGCCGCCGATGAGCAGACCACCCTGGGCATGGCCGTGCTCGACGCCTGGTACTTCAAGCATCAGCTGTTTCTCGAAGAAGACCAGTTGATCCAGGGCCTGGCGCCCATCCGCCAACTGCCCTGCTACCTGGTCCAGGGCGGTCACGACATGATCGCCACACCCAATTCTGCCTACCGGCTGCACAAGGCCTGGCCCGGCTCGGTGCTCAAGATCGTCAACGACGCCGGCCATGCGCCCACGGAGCCCGGCACTACCAGTGCCCTGATCGAAGCCACGGAGCGTTTCAAGCGGGACGGGCGCTTTGCCTGAGGGCGTCAGTGGCCCAGCCGCTCCACCAGGAAATCCACGAACACCCGTACCCGCGCCGGCATGGTCGAGCCGCCGACGAAGACCGCGTGGATGGGTTCCAGATCGCCCGGATTCCAGGCCTCCAGCAGCGGCACCAGGGCGCCGCTGCGCAGGTCTTCGGCCACGCTGAATTCCCCGATGCGGGCGATGCCGGCGCCTTCGCGGGCCAGCAGCGCCAGGGCCTCGCCACTGTTGCATTCGATGTTGCCGCTGATTTTCAGGGCGAAGGCCTGGCCGTCGCGGACGAAGGGCCAGTCGGGCAGAGCGCGGCGAAAGTTGAATCTCAGGCAATTGTGCTCGAGCAGGTCTTCCGGCACCTGGGGCGTACCGTGGCGGGCGAGATAGGCCGGCGAGGCCACCACCACCTGCCCGGTGACGCCGATGGGGCGGGCGCTCAGGGGGCTGTCGGCCAGTTGGCCGAAGCGGATCGCCACGTCGGCCTGGCCGGCGAGGATGTCCACCACCTCGTCGCCCAGCGCCAGGTCCACCACGATGTCCGGATAGCGGGCGCTAAAGGCCGCCACCAGCGGCACCAGGGTCATGCGGCCATGACCGAGGGCGGCGCTGACCCTCAGCCGTCCTCGGGGCACGCCCTGGTCGGCGATGGCGTCTTCCACCTCGGCCAGATCCGCCAGGATGCGTCGCGCCGCGCGCAGATAGGCCTCGCCCTCGGCCGTGAGGGTGATGGCCCGGGTGGTGCGCAACAGCAGTCGCGTGCCGAGGCGCTGCTCGGTACGGGCGATGGAGCGACTCACCGCCGAAGGCGTCAGGCGCAGGGCTCTAGCGGCGGCGGACAGGCTGCCGGCCTCCACAACCTGGGCGAACACCGCCATCTCTCCCGAGCGACCATTCAGATCCACTTGTGACTCCAGGGCAAAGGTGCATGCCAAAACCGCCGTCTACCGGCGCTTGAGCGGGGAGCTTAGCATTCGCAGCATAGATAAGGAGCCTTTCCCATGCGTATCAATCCACCCCTGCTGGCCCTGGCCACCGGTGCCTTCGGCATCGGCGTCACCGAATTCGCGCCCATGGGCATGCTGCCGGGCATCGCCGCCGATCTTGGCGTGTCCATTCCGGCGGCGGGTCTCTTGATCAGCGCCTATGCCCTGGGCGTACTGATCGGCGCGCCCCTGATGACCCTGACCACCGGCCGCATTCCGCGCCGTCATCTGCTGATCGGCCTGATGGCCATCTTCACCCTCGGTAACCTGATGTCGGCGCTGGCGACCGACTACACCAGCCTGCTGATCGCCCGGGTGGTGACCTCGCTCAACCATGGCGCCTTCTTTGGCGTCGGCGCCCTGGTGGCGGCCAGCGTGGTCGCCCCAGACCGGCGCGCGGGAGCGGTCGCCGCCATGTTCATGGGGCTGACCCTGGCGACCATCGGCGGGGTGCCGCTGGCGACCTGGTTCGGTGAATTGCTCGGCTGGCGCCAGGCCTTCTGGGGCATCGCCGGACTCGGTCTGCTGACCATGGCCGCGCTCTGGTTCGCCCTGCCCAACGTGGCCCTGCCCGCGAGCGACGGGGTACTGGCCGAGATCCGCGTGCTGGGTCGCCCGCCGGTGTTGGCCGCCCTGGGGCTGACCGTGGTCGGCTCCGGTGCCATGTTCACCGTCTTCACCTATATCGCGCCGATCCTTGCCCGCGAGACCCATGGCTCCACGGCCTTCATCACCGCCATGCTGGTGCTGTTCGGCGTTGGCCTGACCCTGGGCAATCTATGGGGCGGCAAGGCGGCGGACAAATCCATCGACCGCACGCTGATCGCCTCCCTGGGCGTGCTCATCGTGGTGCTGCTGGCCTTCAGCGTACTGATGCGCTGGCCGCTGGCGGCCGCCGTAGCCATCCTCGTCTGGGGCATCGCCAGCTTCGCCCTGGTGCCGCCGCTGCAGATGCGCGTGATGGAAGCCGCCAAGGACGCCCCCAACCTGGCTTCGGCGGTCAACATCGGCGCCTTCAACCTGGGCAATGCCCTCGGCGCGGCCCTGGGCGGCGCGGTGATCGACGCCGGTCTCGGCTATCCAGCGATCTCCCTGGCCGGCGCCGGCATGGCCGCCCTGGGCCTGCTGATGACCCTGGCGCTGGCCTGGCGCGGTCGGGCCGCCGGGGCCGCGGTAGCCGGGTAGCCACGACACCTGCGGCGATCCGCTTTCCGCGAGCGTCGCAATCAGACTGGCACCACCCCTGTCGCTCTGGTCACAATCGGGTCTGACCTTTTCCAGGGAGTCTTGGCGATGGACCGGACCTGCACCACCTTCTACCTCGAAATGACGGCCTCGACCGAGTTGCGCGAGAAGCCGCCACGGCCCGACCTGCAGATCGTCGAGTGCGAGGTGCCGCAACCCGAATTCAATCGCTTTCTCTATGCCCTGGTCGGCCAGGCCTGGGACTGGAGCGATCTGAACGGCTGGAGCGACGCCCAGTGGCGCGCGCTGGTGGAGCAGGACGGGCACCGCACCTGGGTCGCCTATCACCGCGGCGCCATCGCCGGTTACTACGAGCTGTACCGCCCGGACGGCCGCAATGTCGAGATCCGCTACTTCGGCCTGGCCGGCGCCTTCTTGGGCCTGGGCTTCGGCGGTCCGCTGCTCAGCCATGCCCTCCGTTCCGCCTGGGAGTGGCCTGGCACCGAGCGCGTCTGGGTGCACACCTGCACTCTGGATCATCCCGCCGCGCTGGCCAACTACCAGGCGCGTGGAATGCGGATCTATCGCGAGGAAGACGCGCCCCTCTGAGGCGCTGCGCCAGCCGTTCGGTGCGTCACCCTCGACGCACTGAACGCCCGATCGTTGTTTCCAGTCCGACTATTCAGAAACGACCTTCTGTGGATAGACGGCATGCAAGCACTGAAAAGCCAGTTGGCGGCGCTGGACCCGCCCATCAAGCACGAGATCCAGTCCCAGGGTGACAACCTGCTGATCACCCTCATCGATCCCGCCCGGCCGGCGCGGGTGTCGCGCGTGCTCAACCAGGGGCTGGTGCGCAACACGGCGCTGCTCTACGAGGTGATCCGCGACGCCATCAATGAGTTGCGCGCCATCGGCAGCCTGCCGGCCATCACGGCGGACGAGATCTATCCGGACGGTTAGCGCCAGCGGGTGGCCCGGGTCAGCGCCCGCTGACGCCGTTATCCCGGTGCCTTGTCCATGCCAGAAGGAATGCCTTCGATGAACGATGAACAGCGGGTCCAGGCCCTGACCCAGCGGCAAAAGCTGCTGGCGGACTTTGGCGACTTCGCGCTGCGCTGCGAGGATCTGGACGAGATCCTCATGCGCGCCTGCCACCTGGTGGGCGATGCCCTCGGCACCGAACTGTCCAAGGTGCTGGAGATCGAGCGCGGCGAGCACCAGGCGCTGGTCCGCGCCGGGGTCGGCTGGAAACCCGGGGTAGTGGGCCTGGCCAAGGTGTCCCTTGGCGAGCGCTCGTCCGAAGCCTATTCGATCAAGGTCAGCCGCCCGGTCATCACCCCGAACATCCACCAGGAAGACCGCTTCGACCTGCCCGACTTCCTGCGCGAGCACGGCGTCCAGGCGCTGGTGAACGTACCGATCTTCCTGCCCGGCGGCCGGCCCTATGGCCTGCTGCAGGTCGATGCCCGCGAGCCGCGGGACTTCGGCGAAGAAGACGTGGAATTCCTGCGCACCTACGCCACCATCCTCGGCCCGGTCATCGACCGCCTGCTCAAGAGCAGCGACCTCAACGACGCCCTGCAGGCCAACACCCGGCTGATGCAGGAGATGCAGCACCGCATCAAGAACCACATCGCCATCATCGCCGGCTTGGTCTGGCTGAGATCCCGCGCGGCGCAGTCCGACGAGGCCCGCCAGGAGCTGCAGGGCATCGGCGCGCGCATCGACGCCCTGCGCCTGGTTCACGAACAGCTCTATGCGGCCAACACCGCCCAGCAACTGCGGCTGCGGCCCTTCGTCATGCAGCTGCTGGAGAATCTCTGCCACCTGCACCAGGAGCACTCCGGCCAGGTGCGGCTGCAGATCGGCATCGCCGACGTCGACCTGGACCCGGACACCGCCGTGCCCCTGGGCATGATCCTCACCGAATTCGCCTCCAATAGCCTCAAGTACGCTTTCGACGGCGAGGGCGGCCTGCTGGCGGTGGACATCGATCTCGCCGAGGACGACACCTGGCGCGTGCGCATCCAGGACGACGGCAAGGGCCTGCCATTGCAGACCTCCGCCCGCAAGCCCGGCTCGGGCACCGGCATGAAGCTGATCGAGGGCCTCGCCGGCCAGATCGGCGCCCACGCCCAATGGTCCCGCGCCGGCGAGCGCGGCACCGAGTTGCGGCTGAGCTTCAGGGTGAAGGGCTAGGGCGATTCGACCACCGCGGGCGTCACCGCCGAACCGGCCAGCAGGCCGCCATCCAGATTCAGCTCGCTGCCGGTCATGTAGGCGGCTTCATCGGACGCCAGCAGCAGCGCCACGGCCGCCACCTCTTCGGGGCGGCCAAAGCGTCGCAGTGGCGTGTCCCGTACCAGCGCCGCCATGCGTGCCGCGCGATCCGGGCCATCGCCCAGCATGGGCTCCCACATCGGTGTGAGGATCGCCGCGGGGTGGATCGAATTGCAGCGGATGGCGAGGCCCTGTTCCGCGCAATAGAGCGCCACCGTCTTGCTGTGATTGCGCACCGCCGCCTTGGACGAGGCATAGGCCGCCGCGCCGGGGATACCCACCAGCCCGGAACGCGACGAAATATTGATGATGGAGCCAGCCCCCGCCGGACGCATGGCGCGGATGCCATGCTTGCAGCCGAGAAAGACTCCATCGAGATTGGTGCGATGCACCGCCTGCCAGTCTTCGAGCCGAGCGTGTTCCGGATCCTGGGCCACCACGCCCTGCTCGAAGCCGGTGATCCCGGCGTTGTTCACCAGCACGTCGAGCCGACCGCGCTCCCCGAGGATCTGCCCGGTCACCCGCTGCCATTGACTTTCGTCACGCACATCCAGATGTAGATAGCGCGCCCGGTCGCCCAGCTCGGCCGCGACGGCGTGGCCCAGCTCGTCGTTCAGGTCGGTGACATAGACGAAGGCGCCTTCCGCGACGAAAGCCCGGGCGATGGCGGCGCCTATGCCCTGGGCCGCGCCGGTGACCAGGGCGGTCTTGCCCTTGAGTTTGGTTGCCATGGGAATACGCCCTCCAGATCGTGACAGGCATCCGAGGGTAGTCCAGCCGGTCGGGTCAGGGGGCCAGCATCACGCCTTGGCGCTCACTCCGCCAGTGCTTTCGCCGGCTTTCTTCAGGGCTTCGGTATAGGCGGCGTAGGCCGTCGTCAGGGCTTGGCTGGCGGCGGCGACATTGGCCTGGGCGGCTTCGCGCGCAGCCTGGCTGGCTTCCTGCTCGGCCTTGCTGCCGCCCTTGCTCTGGGCTTCCACCGCGCGCAATTGCTTCTGCGCCAGCTCCAGTTGCCGCTTGGCCATGTCGATGGCCTTCTGCAGGGTATCCAGGGTCTTGTTGCCGGTGCTGCCCTTCTCGCTGGCAGGGGCAGCGTCGGCTTCGGCCTGGTCCTTGATCTGGTTCAGCGGATTGGGCTTGCCGATCCCCTTGGGCTTCTTGGATTGCTCGACCTTGGCCGCCTCTTCCTCGGCGGTGGGCTTGGCCGTCGCGCCACCCAGCCTGAGCGTGGGCGCGCGCAAGATGCCGTGGCCGATGCCATTCACCGACAGCGTGCTGGACATCGCGGACTCCTTGAAAGGTACATCTCAAGGATAACGGCCGCGTGGGGCAAAGATTGAGCGAGAAGGGCGGCGGGGCCCTCGGCGGCCGCCGGAGGGGCCCCGCTGATGCCTGGCTACTGGCTGATGACGGCGTGGTTGGAGAAGCCGCTCTGGGTCAGGTTGATGGCATTGCCCGCGGTGCTCTGGGTGAGGTCGGCGGTGTGCTGGCTGCCGCTCTGGGCGACGGTGATGCTGGAAGCATTACCGGTCACGTAGGCCGTCACCCCAAGATTGTCGCCCTGCTGATCGACCTTCAGCTGGCCGTCGTTGCCCAGGTAATAGGCGGTGATGCCATTGGCGTCGCCATTGGACGCCAGATCCAGCTGATTACCCTCGCCGGAGACGGTGGCAGAGGCGCCATTGCCGTTACCTGTCTGCGCCAGGGTCAGCCTGCTGCCCACGCCATAGACATTCACGTCCGCGCGGTTGAGATCGCCGCGCTGGGCGATGTCGACGGTACTGGGCCGCGAGTAGCTGCTGGAGTGCCGAACGCGGGCATCGTTGCCGTTGCCCTCCTGCACCACCTTGGAATCCACCCGCTCGCCGCCTTGTTTGAGGCCGATATAGTTGTCATTGCCGCGCTGTTCGACGATGGTGGTCGAGTCCTCGCCGTTCTGACTCACCCAGGCCTCGTTGCGCAGGCCGAAGCTGGTCACCTGCAGGTCCTGGCGGTCACCGTGCTGAGCCAGGTCCAGCTTGCCGTTGAGTCCATCCTGGCGGACCGTCAGGGTGTTCTGGCCCGCCGCGTAGCTGTCCTGCTCGATGTCGATCCGATGATAGCCGCCGTCCTGATGGACAGAGGTGTCCTGCCGCAAGCCGCTCTGGCGCACCACCGTCGCGTTGCCGCTGCCCGGTCCCTGATCGACCTGCACCCGGTCATAGCCGCCATCGCGCTGCTCGATATCCACCAGGCGCTGCGATCCCCAGACCTGATTGACCTCGACCGCGCTCCTGGCGTTGGTCTGCACCACCCGCACGCGGTCATCGGCATCGTTCTGCTGGGTGACCTGGGCATTGAGAAAGCTGCCGCTCTGCTGGATATCCGCCTGGTTGCGCGCCGACAAATCGCTGCCCTGGTTCAGGTTCACTACATTGAAGCCGCCGTTCTGCTGGACGTTGGCCGTATTGGACGCGGCCCAGGCGGCACCGGTGTTGGCTAGCAGTAACGCGACCATGAGGGAGCGGGAGGTTTGCATGGGGACGGTCCTTGTGAGGGGCGGGAGAGCCCGGAGCGTGAGCGTTCGATTGGGGGGTAGGGGATAGGTGAGGCGCTGGGAAATAATCTGACTGATAAGGCTGAAGGCGCAATCGGTCGAAGGAGCGATGCTGATCCTTGCGTGAACAACCTTGCGTTGAGTGCGTAAGCCTGGAGGCTTCGAAAGAGAAACGTATGTCTTATGGAGCGCCAAGGAAAATCCCTCGCGACCACTCAAGCGGTCGCGAGGGGCTCCGACTTAATCCACCGCCTTGACCGTCTCCTCGATGACCTTCTTGGCGTCGCCAAAGACCATCAGGGTATTGTCCAGGTAGAAGAGTTCGTTGCCGAGACCCACATAGCCGCTGGCCACGGATCTCTTGTTGACGATGTTCGTCTTGGCCTTGAAGGCTATCGAAGATAGGCATGCCGGCGATGGGCGACTTGGGGTCGTTGTTGGCAGCCGGGTTGACCACATCCTTGGCGCGGAGCACCAGCACCCCGTCGGCCTGGCCAAACTCGGAGGTGATGTCGTCCATCTCGAACACCTGGCCGTAGGGCATCTCGGCTTCGGCCAGCAACACGTTTATATGGCCGGGCATGCGGCCGACCACCGGGTGTTCGAAACGATGGCAAGCTTTTGGCAAAGTGACAGGTGATCGAGCCGGCGGCTCGCTTGGAATCTAGTTCGGCGCGGGCATCCGGGGCAGGGCAGCGAACCAATCCAACGCCCTATCCCACAGCGGCTGGGCGCTGGCGCGGAAATAGCCCATGTGGCCGATGGCGCCGCCGTGCTGGCGGGGGTCGAGGTCTTCGCGCTGGAGGTCGACGTTGCGATAGGCCTGCATGAAGGCATCGCGCGATTGCGGGGTGGCCCAGAGATCGTCCAGGGCGTTGACCGCGACGATGGGGGTGCGCACCTCGGCATAGCCGGCTTCGATGCCCTGCATGGCCGGGTCGTCGAAGAAGTAATGGGGATAGCTGCACCAGTGGCGCCACTGGCGATAGACGTCGCGCGGCAGGTCTTCGCCCAGGCCCAGGGCGCTCCAGGGGCAGTAGCCCTTCCACCAGGTCAGCACCGGCAGGACCAGTTTCCACATGGTCAGCACCTTGAGTCTTTCCAGCGGCGGCATATAGCCGTACCAGCCGGCGCTGGTGCCGAAGACATAGAAGCCGGCCACCTTGGCGTGGTTGGGCAGGAGGCCGAAGGCGTGGCCGCCATAGGAGTGGCCGACCAGGTAGAGGGGGACGTCGCCCTGGGCCATGCTGTCCACGGCGGCGGCGAGGTCCTGGCGCGCCCAGTCCAGCAGGTCCATGCGAAAGCCCTTGAGCGAGGCCGGCGCCGAACGGCCGATGCCGCGGTAATCGAAGGTCAGGGTCTCGAAACCGCGGGCCGCGGCGTGCTGGGCGAAACGTCGATAGAAGCCTTGGGGCACGGCGGTGGCGCCGGCGACGATCAGCCGTCCCTGCAGCGGCCCCTGGGCGGGATAGCGACTGGTGCTGAGGCGATAACCGTCCGCGGTGATCAGCTCCTCGACGAGGGCGTCGCTGGGCATGGGGTGGTCCCTATGACAGTTGTTATAATGCCTGGACGGTAGATTATGACGACTGTCATAGCAAGGAGAATGGATGACCGAGCAGTCGACGGTACGGGAACGGGTGGTGGTGGCGGCTTCGGCCATGCTGGCGCAGCACGGCCTCAATGCCACCAGCATCCGCGAGACCATCAAGCGCGCCGAGGCGCCGCTGGGGTCCACCTATCATCACTTCCCCGGTGGCAAGCACCAGCTGGTGGTGGAGGCGGTGGAGCTGGCCGGCGCCCAGGTCAGTCGCGATCTGGAGCGCCAGCTGCAGGCTGGGGCCCTGGCGGGAATCCAGGGCTTTTTGCGACTCTGGCGCGACATCCTGCTGGACTCGGACTTTCGCGTCGGCTGCCCGGTGATGGCGGTGGCGGTGGAAGAACCGGTGGACGAGATCGCCCAGCGCGAGCTGGACGCGGCGGCGGGCATCTATCGCCGCTGGGAGGCTCGGCTGCAGGTGGCGCTGGTCGAGCATGGTCATGCGCCGGAGGCGGCAGCGGGATTGGCCACGCTGCTGGTGGCGGCGGTGCAGGGGGTGATCCCGCTGTGCCGCGCCCAGCGCAGCATCGAACCCTTCGACCGGGTCGCCGAACGTCTGGTGGCGCTAGTCTAGCGGGAACGCCGCCGGGGCCGGCGGACTCCACCAAGGGTGCCTCTACGAGCGGAGTACCCCATGAATCCCGAACCTGCGGATGATAAGCAGACCCCCCACGACTACGACGAATACGGCGACGTGCCGGATTCGGCCAACACCACCACCACCGAAGAGCGCGAGGATCTGGACGACAGTCCGTTGAGTCCGAAGCGCTAGCGGTGCCTGCCGCGTGGACAAGGCTGCGCCGTTGTCCACCCTACGGGAGCTCGCTCTCGCCAACCTACGTCGGATGGGTAGGGTGGAAAACCGCGTAGCGTTTTCCACGTATGGATGATCCAACCGCTGACTCCGATACCGCCCCCTCTCCCCCGGGGAGAGGGCTGGGGTGAGGGTGGCCACAGCGGCAGGCCTGCACTCCAACAGCGGTTTTGGTGCCCGGCGCGTGGACAAGGCTGCGCCGTTGTCCACCCTACGGGAGCTCGCTCTCGCCAACCTACGGCAGATGGGTAGGGTGGAAAACCGCGCAGCGTTTTCCACGTATCGATGATCTCGGCTAACGCCAAACCCTGCCGTCACCATAATACCGCCCCCTCTCCCTCCGGGAGAGGGCTGGGGTGAGGGCGCCTTCCTGCTCCTCCGCCTCATTCCCTCACGTCAACGCCCGATCCAGATGCAGATAGCCGCCATCGACGCTCAGCCACTGCCCGGTGGTATGGCTGGAGCGTGGCGAGAGCAGGAAGGCCACGGTGTCGGCGATCTCCTCCGGGGTGGTCATGCGGCGGCCGAGGGGGATGCGCGCGGTGATGGCGGCGAGCTTGGCAGCCGGGTCGGGAAAGCCCTGCAGCCAGCGTTCGTAGAGCGGGGTCATGACCTCGGCGGGGATCACCGCGTTGACGCGGATGCCGTCGTCCAGCAGCGAGGCGGCCCACTCGCGGGTCAGGGCCAGCACGCCGCCCTTGGCCGCGGTGTAGCCGCTGGTGTCGCCCTGGCCGGAAAGGGCGGTCTTGGAGGCGATGTTGACGATGGCGCCGGTGCTGGCGCGCAATGCCGGCAGGCAGAGGTGCGCCAGGTGATAGTAATGCACCAGGTTGCGTTCCAGGGAGGCGACGAAGGCGGCGCGACCGGCGCTGAGACTGACGCCATCGTTGACTCCGGCGTTGTTGACCAGTCCATTGATGCGCCCATAGGCATCCTGCACGGCGGCCACGGTCCGCTCGCAGGCGGCTTCGTCGCACAGCTCCACGGTGAAGGCCCGAGCCCTGGGCTGCCGTTCGGCCAGTTGCGCGGCGAAGTCGGCTGCCAGCGGCTCGCGGGCGAGGATCACCGGGATGGCGCCCTCGGCCGCCAGGGCCAGGGAGATGGCGGCGCCGATGCCGGAGCCGCCGCCGCTGACCAGGAACACCTTGTCGGTCAGGTGCAGATTCATGCCACGGCCTCCCGTGGCTGGGTGCCCAGACCATAGAGCCGGGCCGCGTTGCCGCCAAAGACCGCGGCGCGTTCACCCGTCGTGAGCTCCAGCAATGCCTGCTCGGCCAGGTCGACCACCTCGGCGTAGCTGGCGGCCAGGGTGCAGACCGGCCAGTCCGAGCCGAACAGCAGGCGCTCCGGCCCGAAGGCCTCCAGGGCGATACGGGCATAGGGCAGCAATTGCTCCGCCTGCCAGCCCTGCCAGTCGGCCTCGGTGACCAGTCCGGACAGCTTGCAATGCACATGGGGCAGCCGCGCCAGGGGCGCCAGCAGCCGAGCGTAGTCGGCGGGCGCGACCCGGCCCGGTGGCTTGCCCAGGTGGTCCAGCACCAGCACGCCGTGGTCATGGCGCGCGGCGAAGGCGGTGGCGGCGGGCAGGGTCTCGGCGTGGATCAGCAGTTCATAGAGATAGCCGTGCCGCTGCAGGGTGGCGACGCCCCGGTTGGCGGCGGCATCGGCCAGCCAGGCGCCGGGATCGGCCTCGTCCTGCACCGGATGGCGGAAGCCGCGCAGGTGACGACTGCCCTGGCGCCGTTCCAGGCGCGCCACCAGGTCGGCGGCGCGCAGGTCGGTCCAGCCGACCACCGCCTGCACCCAGGGCGTGCGGGCGGCGAGGTCGAGCAGAAAGTCCGTCTCCTCTTCCAGGGTGCGCGCCTGGACGGCGATGCAGCCGTCGAAACCGGCCCGCTGCAGGTGTGGTTGCAGATCGGCGGGCAGGTGATCGCGTTGCAGCCCGGCCATGCGCCCGTCGATCCAGGCGAATTCGGCCGGCCGATAGCGCCAGAAGTGCTGGTGGGCATCCAGGCGCGGGCTCATGACGGCTGCCCTCCGGCATGGCGATAGCGCGCCCGGGAGGCGGCCTTGATGGCGATGGAGAACCCCGGCGCCTGGGGCGCGAGATAGGCGGCGCCGCGCACCCGGCAGGGGTCCTCGAAGTGTTCGTGGAGGTGATCGACGTATTCCACCACCCGGCCCTCATGGGTGCCGGCGACGCAGAGGTAGTCGATCATCGCCAGGTGCTGCACGTATTCGCAGAGGCCCACGCCGCCGGCATGGGGGCAGACCGGCAGGTCGTACTTGGCGGCCATCAGCTGCACCGCCAGCACCTCGTTGAGGCCGCCCAGGCGGCAAGCGTCGAGCTGCACCACGTCCAGGCCGCCGCGCATGATGAATTGCTTGAAGAGGATGCGGTTCTGGCACATCTCGCCGGTGGCCACCTTGACCGGTGCCACCGCCGCGCGGATGGCGCGATGGCCCTCCACGTCGTCGGGGCTGGTGGGTTCCTCGATGAACCAGGGCTGGGCGAAGGCCAGCTCGCGTACCCAGTCGATGGCCTCGCCGACTTCCCACACCTGGTTGGCGTCGATCATCAGGTGGCGCTCGGGGCCGATCACCTCGCGGGCGATGCGCACCCGGCGGATGTCATCGGCGAGATCGCGACCGACCTTGAGCTTGATGTGGGAGAAGCCGGCGTCGATGGCCTCCTGGCAGAGGCGGCGCAGCTTGTCGTCGGGATAGCCGAGCCAGCCGGCCGAGGTGGTGTAGCAGGGATAGCCCTCGGCTTCCAGGCGCTGCAGGCGCTCGGCCTTGCCCTTGGCGCGCTGGCGCAGCAGGGCCAGGGCTTCCTCGGGGGTGATGCAGTCGGTGAGATAGCGGAAGTCGATGCAGCGCACCAGTTCCTCGGGACTCATCTCCGCCACCAGGCGCCAGACCGGCTTGCCCACGGCACGCGCCCAGAGGTCCCAGGCGGCGTTGACCACCGCGCCGGTGGCCAGGTGGATGGCGCCCTTGTCCGGGCCGATCCAGCGCAGCTGGCTGTCGCCGGTGATGTGGCGCCAGAAGCGGCCCGGGTCTTCCTGGATCCACTCCAGGGTCAGGCCTTGCACCCGCGGCTCCAGGGCGCGCAGGGCGGCGCAGCAGATCTCGTTGCCGCGGCCGATGGTGAAGGTGAGGCCGTGACCCTCCAGCCCCGGCTGGTCGGTCTGCAGGATGACGTAGGCGGCGGAGTAGTCCGGATCCGGATTCATGGCATCGGAGCCATCCAGCGCCTGGCTGGTGGGAAAGCGGATGTCTTCGATCTGCAGGCCGGTAATTGTTGTTGGCATGGCGCTGTCCTCGAGGGTTTTCACGGGCTGAGCGAACCCGGCCCCGTGCCCGCTCGATGAAAAGCGGGCACGGGGGTTTGCCAGGTTTGGGCGGGGGTGGCTTGCCCTAGTCGGCGGCGACGGTGCGCTGGTGCTGCTCGCCCAGGCCCTGGATGCCCAGGCGCATTTCCTGGCCGGGCTTGAGGTACACCGACTGCGGCTTGACGCCCATGCCCACGCCCGGCGGGGTACCGGTGGAGATGACGTCACCCGGTTGCAGACTCATGCAGCGGCTGAGGTAGGCGATGATCTGGGCCACCGTGAAGATCATGGTGCGGGTGTTGCCGTTCTGGTAGCGGTGGCCGTCCACCTCCAGCCAGAGGTCGAGGTTCTGCGGATCGGCCACCTCATCGGCGGTCACCAGCCAGGGGCCGAGCGGGCCGAAGGTGTCGAAGCCCTTGCCCTTGTCCCAGGTGCCGCCGCGTTCGAGTTGCCACTCGCGCTCGGAGACGTCGTTGACCACGCAATAGCCGGCCACGTGATCCAGGGCGTTGGCTTCGTCGATGTAGCGCCCGGCCTTGCCGATCACCACGCCCAGCTCCACTTCCCAGTCGGTCTTGGTCGAGTCGCGGGGGATCTGCACGGCGTCGTTGGGCCCGCAGATGGCGCTGGTCCACTTGTTGAACACCACCGGCTCCTTGGGCACGTCCAGACCGGATTCGGCGGCGTGGTCGGCGTAGTTGAGGCCAATGCAGATGAACTTGCCGACCCGGCCCACGCAGGGGCCGAGGCGCGGGGTGCCGTCCACCAGTGGCAGGCTGTCCGGGTCCAGCTGACGCAGCCGGGCCAGGGATTCGGCGCCGAGCGCCTCGCCGGCGAGATCGGCCACCTGGCCGGAGAGATCGCGAAGCCGGCCCTGGGCATCCAGCAGACCGGGTTTTTCCTGGCCCTGGGGGCCGTAGCGCAAGAGTTTCATCGGAGCTCCTATGAGGGGAAAAGGGTGCGGACGAAAAACGGCGTCAGACGCTCCAGCCACCATCGATCACCTGGGCGGTCCCGGTGACGAAGGCGGCGGCGTCGGAGGCAAGATACAGGGCGAGGGCGGCGATCTCCTCCGGCCGGCCCACGCGACCCATCGGCTGGCGGGCGGCGAAGGCGGCCTGGACCTCGGCTTCGCTGCGGCCTTCGCGGGCGGCCTGGTCGGCGATGCGCTGGTGCAGCGAGGGGGAATCCACGGTGCCGGGGCAGATGGCGTTGCAGCGGATGCCCTGGCCGACATAGTCGGCGGCCACCGACTTGGTCAGGCCGATCACCGCCGCCTTGCTGGCGCCATAGGCGCAGCGATTGGCCACGCCCTTGAGGCTGGAGGCGATCGAGGCCATGTTGATGATGCAGCCGCCGCCCTGGGCCAGCATGCCGGGCAGCACGGCGCGGATCATGCGGTACATGGCGGTGGCGTTGAGTTCGAAGGAGAAGCGCCAGGCGTCTTCGTCGCAATCGAGAATGCTGCCGGCGTGGACATAGCCGGCGCAGTTGAACAGGACGTCCAGGCTGCCCAGGTCGGCGACCAGGGCCGTCACGGCGGCGGCATCGGTGACGTCGAGCACCCGGGTACGCAGCCCTTCGAGGCTGTCCAGGGCGGCGGCATTGATGTCGGTGGCGATGACCTCGGCACCGGCGCGATGGAAGGCGAGGGCTGTGGCCCGGCCGATCCCCTGGCCGGCGGCGGTGACCAGGACGCGTTTGCCTGCATGACTCATGCGGGAGACCTCTTGGCTGATTATTGTTGTGAGTCGCCTGACCGCCAGCGGTCAATGGTCAGGCCATTGGTCCTATTGTTTAGACCCTGCTAGGCTCTCAGGCAAGGATTTTTTCGCGGCAGACTGCGCGACCTGCATGAGACGAGACCGCCATGCCCCTTCAGGTGATTGAAAAACCACGGCTTTACCGGCAGATCGCCGATCAGCTGCGCGCCCTCATCGACGGCGGCGAATATCCGCCGGGCAGTTGCCTGCCCGCCGAGCGCGAATTGGCCAAGCAGCTGGGGGTGAGTCGCGCCTCGGTGCGCGAGGCGCTGATCGCCCTGGAGGTGATCGGCCTGGTGGACGTGCGCGTCGGCGATGGCGTGCGGGTCTGCGCGTCCAGCGCCCCGCCGCCACCGGACACCCCGGTGCTGGAGCTGGCCGGGCGCGGCCAGTGGGCGGAGATGGATCCGGAGCTGAGCCTGGCGCTGGATCTGGACGCCGAGATCCCGCCCTTCGCCCTGCTGCAGGCGCGCCGCCTGGTGGAACCGGAGGCCGCCGCCCTGGCCGCAAGCCATGCCAGCGCCAGCGAACTGGCCGGCATCCGCGCGGCCTATGGGCGCAACGTCGAGGACAATCGCCTGGGGTCGACCACCCATCCCGGCGACCGGCTGTTCCATATCCGCATCGCCCAGGCCAGCGGCAATCCGGCCTATGCGCTGCTGCTGCGCCATCTGCTCGGCCATCGCTACGGCAGCATGTTCCAGCTGCTGCAGCGCCGCTACACCCCCGAAGACATGCCCGACCGCTCCCAGCAGGAGCACCTGGCCATTCTCGAAGCCCTGGAAGCCCACGACCCCGACGCCGCCCGCCAGGCCATGGCCGCGCACCTCGATGCCGTGACCCGCATCTTCGCGCGGCCGGCGGTGGAGTGAGGGGCTGCCCCGCTCCCTCGGGGAGAGGGTTGGGGTGAGGGCGGGTAGCCTGGCCGTTGGGCTTCGCTGCGCTCAGTGCCAACCTACGGGTGAGCGATGATTCGTGGACAAGGCTGCGCCGTTGTCCACGCTACGGCACGGCGCTACCCCTCCGCGCGGAACCGCCCCCTCTCCCTTGGGGAGAGGGCTGGGGTGAGGGTGGCTAGTGCCCGTTGGGCTTCGCTGCGCTCAGTGCCAACCTACGGGTGAGCGATGATTCGTGGACAAGGCTGCGCCGTTGTCCACGCTACGGCACGGCGCTACCCCTCCGCGCGGACCCGCCCCCTCTCCCTCTGGGAGAGGGCTGGGGTGAGGGCAAGCTCGCGTCGATGCCGTAGGGCGACACCGTAGGGTGGAAAACCGCGCAGCGTTTTCCACGCGAATCCCGCGCGCAACGCCCGTCTGTACGGCCATTTAGCGACCCGGCTGTGGCTGGCCCCACCGGCGCCCGACCGCGGACAATCGGCGCTTTGCCCAAGGAGTCCGCCGCCATGTCCCTCGTCTTCCATCAGGTCGATGTCTTCGCCCAGCGCCCCCTGGAGGGCAATGCCCTGGCGGTGGTATGCGGCGCCGATGCGCTGTCCACCGAGCAGATGGCCGCCCTGGCGCGCTGGACCAATCTGTCGGAAACCACCTTCCTGCTGCAGCCCACCGATCCGGCGGCGGACTACCGGGTGCGCATCTTCACCCCGCAGCGCGAGCTACCCTTTGCCGGCCATCCGACCCTGGGCAGCTGCCATGTCTGGTTGCGCGAAGGCGGGCGGCCCAAGGGCGGCGAAGTGATCCAGGAATGCGGCGCCGGCCTGGTGCCGATCCGCGCCGCCGGGGAGGAGCTGGCCTTTGCCGCGCCGCCGCTGGTGCGAGGCGGTGCGGTGGAGCCCGAGGTACTGGCGCGCATCGCCCGGGGCACCGGCCTGGCGCCTGAGCGCATCCAGGCCAGCCAGTGGGCCGACAACGGCCCCGGCTGGGTGGCGGTGCTGCTGGAGAGTCGTGAGGAATTGCTGGAGCTCCGCCCGGACTATGCTGCCCTGGAAGGCCTCAACGTCGGCCTGATCGCCCCCTGGACGGGCAGCGCCGCCGAGGCGCAATTCGAGGTGCGCGCCCTGATGGGCGAGGAATACGCCGAAGACCCCGTCACCGGCAGCCTCAACGCCAGCCTGGCGCAGTGGCTGATCCCGGCGGGCCTGGCGCCGGAGCGCTATCTGGCCAGCCAGGGCACGGTTCTCGGCCGGCGCGGCCGGGTGCGGGTAGCCCGCATCGCCGACCAGATCTGGGTGGGCGGCGCGGTGCAGGACTGCATCCGCGGCACCCTCAGCCTCTAGGCGCGGATCACAGCCCGACCGAGCGACCCTTGAAGCCGGCGGCATCGAAGTAGCGGGTGTCGCCGACGTTCTGGGTCTTGAGTTCGGTGACCAGCCCGCCCGCCGCCGGTGCCGAGCGCTGCACCCGGTGGCTGGCCTTGACCGGCTTGCCGCCTTCCAGGCTCTCGCCGATCACCCGGCCGACCAGTTGACCCTTGGCCGGGATCTCCAGGTGCAGCAGGTGCGCCAGGGTCTGGCCGACGTCGGCGTTGCTGACCGGACTCAAGTCGACGAAGCCCTTGCGGAAGTCCGGGCCGATGGCCGCCATGAAGTTGTGGGTGTCGCCGCGGCTGAAGCTGCCGTGCATGCCCTGGCCCTGCTGCAGCCCGGTGTCGGCCACCTCGACGGCGCAGACGTCGGGTTTGCCGCAACCGCTGTCATAGGAGCGGAAGTTGACCACGATGGCCGGGTAGGGGGTGAGCGCCGAGCCCTTGAGGTTGATCGCCGAGAGCGGCAGGGTGCCGGGGATCTTGCCCAGGTCGTCGTCGACGAACAGGCCGCTGACGTAATCCTGCTTGAGCAGCGCCGCGACCACCTTGGGCGCCAGCGTCTTGGCATCGCCCTGCGGCAGATAGACCAGGTCCGAGCCGCCGTTGGCCGCCACCACCACTTCCGGCTTGGCCGCGTCCGGGCCGATCAGGCCATTGGCCTTGCTCGGGTGCTGACCCTGGTCCATCGCCACCGCGGCGCCCTTGGCGTCCGGATCGAGCAGCGGCAATTTCAGCGCGGCGGCGAGATCCAGGGCGAGGAAGCCGGGCGGCAGCTGCCCCTTGGGCACGTCGGGGTAGCTGGCCTTGGCCGCCGGACTGGTCTTGCTCTCCTTGGAGATGGTGGAGAAGCCATGGTCGGCGCTGACGAAGATGTCGGTGTTGCCGTCCAGGCCCAGCTCCTTGAGCCGGGCGCGCAGGGCGCCGAGGTTGGCGTCGACGTTGCGGATGGCGGCCAGGCTGGTGGGGCCGTTGATGCCCGGGGTGACCTTGCCCAGGCTGTCGCCCTGGTTGTGCTGGGTGCCGTCGGGGTCGCGCGACCAGAACACCAGCACGAAGGGCTTGCCGCTCGCCTTGAAGCGCGGCAGCAGCACCTGGTTGGTGACGTCGAGGAAGTAGCGCTGCTGCTCGACGTTGGCGCTCAGGGTGCCGGGCGTGGTGGCGTTGCCGGCCTTGCCGTTGGCGCCCCGGCTCGGGGCTTCCAGCGGCAGACCGGCCTGTTTCAGGGCGTCCTGCATGGCCGCGCTCAGGGGAATGCCGGTGGGATGACCGGTGGAGTCGTCGACGATCACCGTCTTTTCGCCGTCGCGGGCGGTCACGTCCTGGATGGCCACCGGACCGAGCTTGCCGACGGCGGCGGTGGACAGGCCCGCCTGGCGCGCGGCGGCCAGCAGGGTTTCCTCGTCCAGGTAGTTGCCGGCGAAATGCTCGTCGACGTCGCCCAGCACCTCGTCGTTCTCCAGGAAGGGCGTGACGCTGTTGTTGGCGCCCGGCACCGGGAAGCCGGTGTAGATGGTGTTACTGAAATCCCCGGTGTCGCCCAGGTAGTGCCCGGTGGCCAGGGCCGAGGCATTGGGCGTGGTGAAGGTCGGGAACAGCGAGTGGCTGTTCTGGAAATTCACGCCCTCGCGGCGCAACTGGGCCAGATTCGGCGCGGTCTGGGCATCGACGATGTTGGCGCGCAGGCCATCGGGGATGAAGAGAATGACGTTGCGCGCCGGCTCCGCGGCCATGACGGCCGAACTGGCGAGAAGGGCGAGGCTGCAGGCACGGGCGAGACGGGTCGGAAGGAAGGCCATGGAAAACTCTCTGCAGGGAGGAAAGATGGCAGAGATGTAACAAGAGATTGCTGCAATTTTATGATGACAGCGCCATGACAGGGGGCGGCATCCTTTGTGCAGTACTCCGGCCTCTTTCCAAGGAGCACCCCTATGGCCCACGCCTTCGCGAGTACCACTGCCGCTGCCCGTCACCTCGATCTGGACACCCCGGCCATCCGCCAGGCCCGCATCGATCTCGCCGCCTGCTTCCGCATGGCTGCCCGCCTGGGCCTGGGCGAGGGGATCTGCAATCACTTCTCCTTCGTGGTGCCCGGCCACGACGAGCTGTTCCTGGTCAATCCCTATGGCCTGGCCTTCGCCGAGGTCACGGCATCCTCGCTGCTGATCTGCGACTTCGACGGTGGCGTGGTCATGGGCGAGGGCGCGCCCGAGGCCACCGCCTTCCATATCCACGCCCAGCTGCACCGCCTCAATCCGGGGGCACGGGCGGCCTTCCATACCCACATGCCCAATGCCACGGCGCTCTGCCTGCTGGAGGGCGAGCCCTTCGTCTGGGCCGGGCAGACCGCGCTGAAATTCTATGACCGCCTGAGCGTGGACGAGGACTACAACGGCCTGGCGCTGGACGCCACGGAAGGCGAACGCATCGCCCGGGCGGCGGGGAACGCGGCGGTGGTCATGCTGAAGAATCACGGACCCCTGGTGCTGGGGCCAAGCATCGCCGAGGCCTGGGACGACCTCTACTACCTGGAGCGCGCCGCCGAGGTGCAACTCAAGGCCATGGCCAGCGGTCGGCCGCTGAAGCCGGTGGCACCGTCCATCGCGCACGCGGCCTGCCAGCAGATGCTGCAGGGCAACGCCGACAGCGCGCGGCTGCACCTGGAAAGCGTGAAGCGCCAGCTGCTGCGGCTGGAGCCGGATTACCGGGACTGAGCGGGGCGGTCAGCCGCCGTGGCTGCGGCGCTGAGACACGGCCTGCACCTGCGGAGCGGACAGCTCCAGTGCGGCGGCCGCGACCACGGGCAGCTGGGCATCCAGCTGCTCGACCAGGCGCTCGCGCAACTGGCGCTTGATGATGCGACTCATGTCGAGCTGGCCATGATGATCCAGGGCCAGAAAGCCCTGCTGGAGGATCTCGATGGACAGGGACGGGACCTCGGCGCCCAGCGGGCAGACATCGAAGGCGAGCGACTGAGCGTGGGCTGACGGCATCCTGGTGATCATGGCTGTCCCTCCTGGACCAGAGCCCCATCATGCCAGGCCCGGCGGAGAGCGCTGGAGTGGCAAAACGCGGACCCGTGGACTGTTGCGCATTTTGTCGGCGCGAAAAAAAGCCCGGGATCCTCCCGGGCTAAAAGCGCAGATGTCAGCTTCTACGATGCCTTTCGGCATGGAAGAGAGCTTGCCACCGCCCGGCTTATGGCTGGCTTAACGTCGCTAGCGGATCAGCGAGGCCAGCAGGGCCATGCAGGCGATGGCGGTAAAGATCAGCAGGAGGTGCAGCAGGGAGAGCTTGTCCATGAGCGAGGGCACGGGTAGCGACGCGGAGGGCCGATGATAGCAAAGAGACATCACGGCACGCCTGACCTGCTCGCGACTCAGGCCCTTTGCAGCATCGCCTGGATCCGCCGCTCCAGCGTATCCAGGGTGAAGGGCTTGGTCAGCACCCGCATGCCGGTTTCGAGATGGGCGTCGTCGATGACCTGGCTTTCCGCATAACCGGTGATGAACAGCACCGGCAGCTCCGGTCGCAGTCCGCGCAGGGCGTCGGCCAGCTGGCGGCCGTTGAGGGCGCCGGGCAGGCCGACATCGGTGATCAGCAGGTCCAGCGGGGTATCGGGCGAGAGCAGGGCCAGAGCGGTGGCGGCATCGGCCGCCTCCAGTACCCGGTAGCCCTGGGCGAGCATGACTTCCACCAGCAGCGTACGGATGGTGGGTTCGTCGTCGACCACCAGGATGGTCTCGCCGTGGCCTGGGGCGTGAGGCTCCGGTTCGGCCGGCAAGGCGCTGTCGGCCAGCGGCGCCAGGTGATGACGCGGCAGATAGAGGTGTACCCAGGTACCGGCGCCGGGCGCGGAGTCGATGCGGATCTCGCCACCCGACTGCAGTACGAAGCCATGCACCATGGACAGTCCCAGGCCGGTGCCCTGGCCAATGGGCTTGGTGGTGAAGAAGGGATCGAATACCCGGGCGAGGACCTCGTCGCTCATGCCGCTCCCGGTATCGCCCACGCTCAGGCGCACGAAGTCGCCCACGGGCAGGGCCTGGCGCTCGGCCTGGGTCGCGTCCAGGCGCTCGTTGCTCAGGACGATACGGATGCGCCCGCCGTCGGGCATGGCGTCGCGGGCGTTTAGGCAGAGGTTGAGCAGGGCGTTTTCCAGCTGCAGGCCGTCGATGTGGGTCAGCCAGAGCCGGGGATCGGCTTCGCGCTCCAGGGCGATCTGCGGACCTATGCTGCGCTGGATCAGGTCTTCCAGGCCGATGACCAGTTGCTCCAGCGCCACCGGTTGCGGATCCAGGGTCTGGCGCCGGGAAAAGGCCAGCAGCCGGTGGGTCAGGGCGGCGGCGCGCTGGGCGGCGCTGCGGGCGGTGCCGGTGTAGCGCTCGAGGTCCTGCAGCCGGCCCTGGCGCAGGCGCAGGTCGAGCATCTCCAGCGAGCCGAGGATGCCGGTCAGCAGGTTGTTGAAGTCATGGGCGATGCCGCCGGTGAGCTGGCCGACGGCCTCCATCTTCTGCGACTGGCGCAGGGCTTCTTCCATCAGCCGGATGCGCTCCTGCTCGTTGAGGCGCTCGGTGACGTCGTAGGCGAACTGATAGGCGCCGATGCGCTGGCCGTCGGCATCGAGCAGCGGGCTGAATTGCAGTTCGTAGTGGCGCTGCAGCGGTGCCTCGCCGACCGAGACGATCTCGTTGAAGGCTTCGCCGGTAAAGGCGCGCTGCCACTGCGCGGACAGCCGTTCACTGATCTCCGGGCGACTGTCCAGGGCCGAGCGGTAGGACGCCCCCAACTGCGGGCGGACGCCAAAGACCTGTTCGAAGAGGTCGGCGCCGGAGCCATTGACCGCCAGCCAGCGGAAATCGAAGTCCAGTACATGGATCATTGCACTGGCGGCGTCCACCACCCTGGCCAGGATGCGGTTGGCGGCCAGGGCGGCCTGCACCCGTTCTTCGAGGGTTTCGTTGAGTTGCCGCAGGGCGATTTCGGCGCGCTTGCGCGCGGTGATGTCCTGGAACAGCACCGCGACCTGGCGGCGGCTGGCCGGCTCGATGCGAAAGGCGGCCAGCTCCAGGTAGCGCCCGGTGGCCACCAGTTCCTGTTCGAAGCGGATGGCTTCGCCGGTGCGCAGCACGTGCCCATAGCGGTCGAGCCAGGCCTGAGCCTCGTCGCCGACCATGTCGCGCAGCTTCTGGCCCACCACATTGGGTATACCGGCATGGGCCGCATAGGCCGGATTGGCCTCGATGTGGATGTAGTCGCTCAAGGGGCCGTGGGGCCCGTCGAGGAATTCGATGATGCAGAAGCCCTCGTCCATGGCGTTGAACAGGAACTGGTAGCGTTCGCTGGTCAGGGTCGCGCTGTTTTCCGCAGGCACGGCGCGGGCATCGAGCTGCTGGCGCAGCTGCTGATTGCGTTGCTCCAGCTCGGCAAGGCGCGCCAGCAGGGAAGGAATGTCGGCGACAGGCACGGCAGGCTCGGCGAGAAGAGATGAGACGACGGCTTCGCCTCAAAGACCGGCATTAGACGGCTTGGGGCGAAAAAGTGCCGGGCGCGTCACAGATTCTTTAAGGTAGGGTTCAGGGGCCGGTCAGAGAGGCTGAGGTGAGCGCGAAGACCGAGTCGGGTGGCCAGGGACTAGCTACTTGAGAGATGTCTGACCACTCTGCTTTGGGTGGATTGACACCTGCCAAAGTCACTCATACGATGTCATATGAATATCTGGTAACAGCTTTCCAACGACCCCGGTTCACACCGGTCAATAACAACAAGTCAGGAAGCCTATTCGATGACTATCCAGGTCACTCCCGAGACGGAGTCCGCCCTGCGGCCGCAGGACACGCCCGTCGCCGCTACCCCGCAAGTCTCCCGCTTCACCCGCTACCGCTGGCTGATCTGCGCCCTGCTGTTCATCGCCATCGGCATCAACTACATCGACCGCCAGATGATCGGCATCCTCAAGCCCACGCTGCAGGCGGATCTGGGCTGGACGGAGACCGATTACGCCAAGATCGTGTTCTGGTTCCAGTGCGCCTACGCCATCGGCTTCCTGACCTTTGGCCGCATCATCGACAAGGTCGGGGTGCGCATCGGCTACGCCCTGGCCTTCACCATCTGGACCATCGCCAGCATCGGTCACGGCATCGCCCATACCGTCACCCACTTCGTGCTGGTGCGCTTCACCCTCGGCTTCGGCGAGTCCGGCAGCTTTCCGGCCAGCCTCAAGGCGGTCTCGGAATGGTTTCCGCAAAAGGAACGCGCCCAGGCCACCGGGCTGTTCAACGCCGGCACCGCCATGGGCCCTATCATCACACCTTTGCTGGTACCGGCCATCACCCTGGCCTGGGGCTGGCGCGCGGCCTTCATCTCCATCGGTCTGGTCACCGCCCTGTGGCTGATCGCCTGGCTGCTGATCTATCGCCGCCCCCACGAACACCCCAAGGTGAGTCGCGAAGAGCTGGCCTACATCCAGGCCGACGATGGCTCCCCGGTATCGGCCAAGCCGGCCGTCGCGGTCAAGATCTCCTGGTTCAAGCTGCTGACCTTCCGCGAGACCTGGGCCTATGCCGCCGGCAAGTTCCTCACCGATCCGATCTGGTGGCTGTACCTGTTCTGGCTGCCGGACTTCCTTGGCAAGACCTACGGCCTGAATCTGAAATCCTTCGGTCCGCCGCTGATCGCCATCTATATCCTGGCCGACATCGGCTCGGTGATGGGCGGTTGGGGCTCCTCCAAGCAGATGAAGCTCGGCCGCAGCGCCAACCTGGCGCGCAAGACCACCATGCTGCTCTGCGCCCTGGCGGTCGTACCTATCGTCACCGCCCAGTTCGTCTCCAGCCTGTGGCTGGTGGTGGGCATCATCGGTCTCGCCGCCGCGGCCCACCAGGCGTGGTCGGCCAACCTGATGACCCTGCCGTCGGACCTCTTCCCCAAGGAAGCCGTGGCCTCGGTGATCGGCATCGGCGGTACCGCCGGCGCCATCGGCGGCATGCTGATGACCACCTACAACGGCTACATCCTGGAGATCTTCAAGTCCTACCAGCCGATCTTCATCGTCGCCGGCAGTGCCTACCTGGTGGCCATCGTGGTCATCCATGTGCTCACGCCGCGGCTCAAGCCGGTACCGCTGGAGCGCATCTCGGTGGGCTGACCGCGGGTCGCTGACAAGCAAGCCGCCGGGTCATCCCCGGCGGCTTTTTGCATGCCGCGGGCTGTCCGGATCGCGCAGGGGGCTGTCCTGCTCGCGAGCGCAGCGGACCGGCGGGGCGCTCAGACTCGGGGACCCAGTCCTGGAGTCCCCCATGCTCAAGCAACCCCAGACCAAGTACCGCGCCTTTGCCGTGCCCCCGTTGCCCGACCGCCAATGGCCGGGCCGTCAGCTGACCCAGGCACCGCGCTGGTGCTCCACCGACCTGCGCGATGGCAACCAGGCGCTGATCGAGCCCATGGGGCTGGAGCGCAAGCGGCGCTTCTTCGCCCTGTTGCTGGCGATCGGCTACCGGGAAATCGAGGTGGCCTTTCCGGCGGCGTCCCAGACCGATTTCGATTTCGTGCGTGAACTGGTCACCGCGGACGGACTGCCGGACGATCTCTGGCTGCAGGTGATGACGCCGGCGCGCAGCGAGCTGATCGAGCGCACCTTCGCGGCCCTGGTTGGGGCGCCCCGCGCCATCGTGCACCTCTACAACGCCACCGCGCCGCTGTTTCGCCGGGTGGTCTTCGACCAGGATCGCGCCGCCACCCTGGCCATGGCGGTGGCCGGTACCCAGCGCGTGCGCGCCCTGTGCGACGCCCAGCCGGAGACGGCCTGGACCTATCAGTATTCGCCCGAGACCTTCTGCTTCACCGAAGCCGACTTCGCCCTGGAGATCTGCCAGGCGGTGCGCGAGGCCTGGCAGCCCTCGGCGGAGCGCCCGCTGATCCTCAATCTGCCGGCGACGGTGGAAGTGGCCACGCCCAATGTCTATGCCGACCAGATCGAGGGCTTCATCCGCGGCCTGGGTCCGGCTCCCCACGTGACCATCAGCGTCCATCCGCACAACGACCGCGGCACCGGCGTCGCCTGCGCCGAACTGGCCCAGCTGGCCGGGGCCACGCGGGTGGAGGGCTGTCTGTTCGGCAACGTCGACCTGGTGACCCTGGCGCTGAATCTCTACAGCCAGGGGATCACGCCGGGCATCGACTTCTCCCGCCTGGAAGAGGTGGCCAGCGTGGTGGAGGCCTGCAACCAGCTGACCATCCATCCGCGCCATCCCTATGGCGGTCGCCTGGCCCTGGCCGCCTACCCAGCGCAGGCCGCGCCGCTGGGGATCATAGATCCGGCCGATCTGGGCCGGGTGGTGGGCTAGGGACGGGGGGCAACTCCGTCTGGCCGCGATAGGCGGAAGGGGACACCCCCAGCACCTGGCGGAAGCGGGTGGCGAAGGCACTGGGGCTCGCATAGCCGTGGTCCAGGGCGACGTCGACGATGGCGTGGCCGGCGGCCAGGGAGGTCAGGCTGGAATCCAGCCGCGCCCGCTGCAGCCACTGGCCGAAGGTCAGGCCGGTTTCCTTGAGGAACAGCCGGCTCAGGGTGCGCTCGCTGACCGCCAGCCGCGCGGCGGCGCGGGTCAGCGTCCAGCGCTCGCCCGGGTGCTGGCGCAGGTGGCGGCAGAGTGCGGCGAGGGTGGCATCCACCGGCCAGGGCAGGTGCAGGCCGGCGGTGGGCGAGCCCTGCAACTCGTCGAGCATCAGCTGCGGGATAGAGCGGGCACGCCCCTCGACCGGTCGATCGGCAGGCAGGGGCAGGGCGGCCAGGATGAGTTCGCGCAGGAGCGGCGAGACGGCGATCAGCTGGCAGCGCGTCGGCAACTCGGCGCGCGCCTGGGGATCGACGAACAGGGTGCGCACCTCGACCCGGCCCAGCAGGTGCAGATCGTGCTCTTCGCCGGCGGGCACCCAGACGCCGCGCCCGGGCGGCACCACCCAGCGCCCCTGGGCGGTGTTGACGATGACGATGCCGCAGAGGGCATGGATCAGCTGCGCCTGGCGATGGCGATGGGGCGGCACCCGCTCGCCATGGGCATAGTCCTGGGCCACGGCGTGCAGGCCATTGCACGAGCTGAAGTCGAGGTACATGGCCGTCAGGACGGCGCGCGGCCGGCCAGCCACTTGCCCAGCAGGGCATCCAGCTGCCGCTGCTCGGCCTCGCTGAGGGTGGCCAGGGCGCGGCGTTCGTTGTCGACGTGGGCGGCCATCAGGCCGTCGATCAGGGCGAAGCCGTCCGTGGTGAGGGCCACCAGGGTGCTGCGGCGATCCTCGGGATTTTTGCGCCGCTCGATCAGCCCGGCGCGCTCCAGGCGGTCGAGGCGATTGGTCATGCCGCCCGAGGAGATCATGGCCGATTCATAGAGGACGGTCGGACTCAGGGCATAGGGCTCGCCGGCGCGCCTCAGGGTGGCCAGGACGTCGAATTCGCCATAGTGCAGCCGGTGTTCGTCGAAGAAGGGCTGCAGGACATCGCGAGTGAGCACCTGGGCCATCTCGCCCAGGCGACCGACCAGGCGCATGGGCAGGGCATCCAGGTCGGGGCGCTCGCGGTGCCACTGGTCCACGGCGAATTCGGCGCGATCGGCCATTGGCTTACCTCAGGAATATATCTTGATGTTAAGATACTTCTCATCAAGAGAAATATCGCGTCACTCCGGAGATTGTCCATGCTTTCCGCGTCACCTTCATCCCCGAACACGCCGGCACCGCGCCAGGATGCCTTCCTGGCCGTCTTGCTGGTGCTGCTGGTCGGCGTCAACCTCAGACCCATCCTGGCCGCCATCGGTCCGCTGCTGGATGGCATCCAGGCGGCCACCGGCCTGGACGGCAGTGGCGCCGGGGCGCTGACCACCCTGCCCATCGCCGCCATGGGCCTCTGCGCCCTGGGCGGCGCCCGTCTGCAGGCCTGGCTCGGCGAGCGCCGTGGCATCGCCCTCGGCCTGCTGCTGCTGGCCCTGGCCAATGCCCTGCGCTGGGAAGAGCCAAGCGGCCTGGGGCTGATCCTCACCGCCGGGCTGGGCGGCGTCGGCATCGCCCTGGTCCAGGCGCTGATCCCCGCCTATATCCGCCGCTGCCATCCGCAGCGCACCAGTACCCTCATGGGCCTCTACACCACCGGCATCATGGGCGGCGCGGCCGTGGCGGCGGCCACCGCCGCGCCCCTGGCCGAGCAGTGGGGCTGGGCCCAGGGCCTGGCGCTCTGGACCCTGCCGGTGCTGCTGGCGCTCGGCACCTGGCTGGCCCTGGCCCGCCCGGATGCGCCGGCGCAGGACGCGGCACCCCGCGCGCAACCCTGGCGGCAGCGCCAGGCCTGGCTGCTGCTGGCCTTCTTCGGCATCGGGACCGCGGCCTACACCCTGGTGCTGGCCTGGCTGCCGCCGTACTACACCGGCCTCGGCTGGCAACCGGCCGACAGCGGCCTGCTGCTGGGCGGGGTGAGTCTCGCCGAGGTCAGCGCCGGTCTCCTGCTGTCGGCGACCATCGCCCGCCTGCGCAATCGCCGGCCACTGGTGCTGGGGGTGCTCGGCGTGGTGCTGGTGGGGCTGCTGTGCCTGGCGCTGGCGCCGCTGCCCCTGGCGGTGCCCACCGCCATCCTGCTCGGCCTGGGCATCGGCGCGCTGTTTCCGCTGTCGCTGATCCTGGCGATGGACAAGGTGCGCGATCCCGCCGACGCCGGCGCGCTGCTCGGCTTCGTCCAGGGCGGTGGCTACCTGATCGCCAGCCTGGCGCCGCTGGCCGCCGGCATCCTGCGCGACCATCTGGACAGCCTGGCCAACGCCTGGCTGCTGATGGCCATGGGCGTGGTGCTGCTGATGGGCCTCGGCCTGCGCCTGACCCGCCCGGAGCGCCCGGTGGTGGCGCGCGGCTACCAGCGGGCCTAGCTGTTTGAACCTAGCCGGCGCGCGGCAGGCGCAACTCCACGCAGAAGCCGCCCCGGGCGCGATTGCTGAAGGTCAGGGCACCGCCCAGGCGGCGGGTGATGGTCTCGACGATGGCCAGTCCCAATCCGGCACCCTGGGGGTTGCCGGCGCTGTAGAAGCGATCGCACAACCGCGCCAGCTCGGCCTCGTCCACCCCGGGCCCGCGATCTTTCACCCGCAGCAAGACGCCCTGGTCCTGGCTGGCCTCGATGCCGACTTCCACCGCGCTGCCGGCGGGGGCGAAGGCCAGGGCGTTGGTCACCAGATTCTGCAGGGCGATGGCGATGGCGTCCGGATCGCCGAGCACCGGCGGGCCGGCCTGGGCCGCCAGCACCAGCTCCACCTGCTGCCTGAGCGCCAGCGGCGTCAATTCCGCCAGCTCTTCGCGCACCAGGGGCTCCAGGGCCAGCGGCTGGACCTGGGCGGCACCGGGTTCCAGTCGCGCCAGGGTCAGCAACTGGCTGGCCAGGCGGGTGGCCCGGCTGACGCCCTGGCGCAGATAGCCCAGGGCTTCGTCGCGCTCCGCGGCCGTCTCGGCGCGCTGGGCGTTCTGCGCATGCAGGTCGAGGATCGCCAGGGGCGTGCGCAATTCATGGGCGGCGTCGGCGATGAAGCGCCGCTCGCGATCGAGCAGGGCGCGCAACTGGGCGAGCTGGTGATCCAGGGCGCCGCGCATGGGTTGCAACTCCGGCGGCAGCGGGCCGGTCGGCAGCGGCGCCAGGCTGTGGGGATCGCGTTCGCGCAGTCCGCGGGCGAAATCCTGCAGCGGTCGCAGGCCCCAACCCAGCAGCAGCCAGAGCACCCCGACCAGCAGCGGCAGGCCCACCAGCGTCGGCCAGAGGGTATGGCTGACGATGCGCTGGATCAGGTCCTGGCGCAGGTCCTCGCGCTCGCCGACCCAGATGCGCAGGCCGCCATCGGCGGTACGCACCAGCATCCCGCACCATTCGCGCCCGTTCTCGAACACCTCGTGCAGGCCCTCCGGCGGCACCTCGGCCAGCTGCGGCGCATTGCCGGAGCGGGCCAGCAGCCGGCCATCGGCGGTCCAGACCTGGAAGGTCAGCTGATTCTCGTAGGGGTGCGCCGGTACGCTACCGGGAACGGGTTGCATGGCCCGATCGAACACCCGGATCAGCTCCGGCCAACGATCCGCCGCCGGCGTGCCGGCCTGCAGCAGGCCTTCCAGCAGGCGCGCGCCCTGGACCAGCTGGGCGTCGTAGATGCCCTCGATCTCGCGATGGCTGTCGCGCAGCGCCAGCAGAGCCAGGGCCAGACTGCCAGCCAGCACCAGGGCCAGGGTGGGGGCGAGGATGCGGGTGCGGATGGCGATCATGGCTGGCGCTCCAGCAGATAGCCCACCCCGCGCACGGTGCGGATCAGGCCGCTGTCGAGCTTCTTGCGCAGGTTGTGGATGAGCACTTCCAGGGTGTTGCCCGAGGCGGCTTCCTGCCAGCCATAGAGGGTATTGCTCAGGCGCTCGCGGGTGATGACGGCGCCCGGCCGCAACAGCAGCTGGTGCAGCAGCTGGTATTCCATGGGCGTCACCACCACCTCGGCGCCGCGGAAGCGCACTGCCTGGCTGGCCGGGTCGAGGCTGATGCCGGCGTGCTCCAGCAGTGGTTGCGCGCGGCCACAGCTGCGGCGGATCAGGGCGCGCAGGCGCGCCTTGAGTTCGTCCAGGTCGCAGGGCTTGACCAGGTAGTCGTCGGCGCCGGCATCCAGGCCCTGGATGCGATCGGCCTTGGCGTCGCGGGAGGTGAGCACCAGCACCGGCACCTGGCCGTCGGGCTGGCTGCGCAGGCGGCGCAGCAGGTCGAGGCCGTCGAGGCGCGGCAGGCCCAGGTCCAGCAGCACCAGATCGAAGCGCTCGGCGGCCAGGGCGTGTTCGGCGGCCAGGCCGTCGGCCACCCAGTCCAGGGTATAGCCCTCGCCGCGCAGGGCCATGCGGATGCCCTGGGCCAGGGCCGCATCGTCTTCCACCAGCAGTACCCGCACGACCGCGTTCCTCTCGTTTTGAAGGCTCTAGCCCGCCATCATCGCTGGCGTCCTGGCGCAGCGGCAGGGGCAACTGTTACCGGGCGTTGCATCCTAAGACTGCATTAAGCTTCGCCGTCGAGTCTGGCCACTCCCACCACGAGGAGTGTCGCCATGCGCCGCCTGTTGCTGCCGTTGCTGTTCGCAAGTCCCCTGGCCCTCGCCGCCGAACCCCAGTGCACCCAGGCGGACAAGTCCACCTGGCAGGACGCCGAGAAATTCCAGGCGCAGCTGCGTGACCAGGGCTATGAGATCAAGAAATTCAAGATCACCAAGGGCAACTGCTACGAGATCTACGGCTTCGACAAGGACAGGCGCAAGGTCGAGATCTATCATGATCCGGTGAGCGGCAAGGCGGTCAAGAGCGAGATCGGCAGCTGATGAGCGCGGCGACCGTGCGGCTCTGGGATCCCCTGGTGCGGCTGTTCCACCTGTCGGTCGCCGCTGCCTTCTTCGCCAACTATTTCTTCAACGAGAAGGGCGCCTTCTGGCATCGCTGGATCGGCTACTACGCCAGCGCCTGGCTGCTGGTGCGCCTGGTCTGGGGCTTCGTCGGTCCGCGCAGCGCGCGCTGGAGCGACTGCTGGCCGACCCGCGCGCGGCTGGGCGCCCATCTGCGCGATCTCTGGCAGGGGCGGCCCCATCATCGCCTCGGCCATTCGCCGCTGGGCGCCCTGGTGATGTTGCTGATGATGGCCGCCATCGGCGGCCTGGGCGTCACCGGCTTCCTCATGCGCGAGGTGGATGCCCTCTGGGGCGCCGACTGGCCCGAGGACCTGCACGCCTGCTTCGCCAACGGCCTGCTGGCGCTGGTCTGCCTGCATGCCGTGGCCGCCGTGGTGGAAAGTCTGAGGGTGGGCGACAACCTGCCGTTGTCGATGCTAACCGGTCGCCGTCGTCCGCTCGACGACCGGTCCACGCCCGATTAGGCGCAGTGCCCGTCGAGGGTACCCGGCGGATCCACCTGCACCGTCACGTGCTGCAGGCCGTGACGACTGCGCAGCAGCTCGCCCACCAGGGTCGGCAAGCGCAGGGGATCGCTGCCCGGCGCCGGGGTGATGTGCAGGGTGGCGATGCGGGTTTCATCGGTCAGCGTCCAGACGTGCAGATGGCCCACCTCGGCCACCTCCGGCAGGGCGCGGACTGCCGCCGTGGCACCGGCCGTGTCGAATTCCCGCGGCGCCGCCTGCAAGAGCACCGCGCCGGCATCGCGCACCAGGGTCCAGGCCGATTTGACGATCAGCAGGGCGACCAGGATCGACAGCGCCGGATCCAGCCAGGTCCAGCCGGTCCAGAGGATGCCTAGGGCGGCGACGATGGCGCCCACCGAACCCAGCAGGTCGCCGGCCACATGCAGCAGGGCGCCGCGCAGGTTGCTGTCGTCCTTGTGCCCGCCGTTGAGCACCACGAAGCCGACGATATTGACCACCAGGCCGATCACCGCCACCGCCAGCATCGGCCCGGACAGCACCTCGGTGGGCTCGCGCAGCCGCATGATGGCTTCCCAGCCGATCCACAGGACCAAGAGCAGCAGAGCGACGCCATTGGTCAGGCCGGCGAGGATGCGCACCCGGTGGAAGCCATAGGTGAAGCGCGCATTGGCCGCCTTGGCCGCCACCCGGTAGGCCACCAGCGCCAGCAGCAGCGCCGCCGCATCCGAGACCATGTGACCGGAGTCGGCGATCAGCGCCAGGGAGCCGGACCACCAGCCGCCCACGGCCTGGACGATGGCGTAGCCAAAGGTGAGGGCGAAGACCAGCTTGAGCTTGCGCTCGTTGTCGGCGGTCACCCGCGGGGCATGGGAATGACCATGGCCATGGTCGTGGCCATGCTGATGATCGTGATCGTGGTCGTGGTCGTGGTCGTGGTCGTGGTCGTGGTCATGATCGTGGTGAGAGGTGGAGCCACTCATCTACAGGTCTCCGGAGCATTGAGGAGGCAGTGGGCACGGGCCCTTCGCTGACTATCCTGAAGCCTGAAGTGACTTCAGGGTCAAGCGGATCGGGCAGTCAGCTGACCCCTTGGTCATCTGTTACTGCGCATGAGTTGCTAAGACTTCATTAAGGTTCGCCCCTCAGGGTAGCGGCTCCCTGTCGCCGGAGCCCGCTCATGATCGCCTTCCCCAGTCTCCCTTCGCGCGGGCGGCGGGCGCCCTGATGCTGCTCGCAGCCTTCTCCCGCCCCCGCGCCTCGGGCTGGCGACCCTGGCGCAATCTGCTGCTCCTGAGCAGTCTGAGTTGCCTGCTGTTGCTGGCCGACGACTTCCTGCAGCAAGGCTTCACGCCAAACAACCGCGCCGAGTTGGAAGCGGGTTACGTGGCCGCGCTCTGGGTGTTCAGCCTGGCGCTCTGGCTGAGCAATCTGCCGCGCCTGGCGGCGTTCATCCTGCTGGGGTTCGCCCTGATGCAGCTGCTGCAGCTGGGCAACCTGAGTTTCTTCGGCGAGCCGCTCAGCGCCATCGACATCCAGGCCCTGCTGGGCGACACCGCGGAGGTGCGCCAGACGCTGTGGCTCAGTCTGCCCGAACACTGGCCGGTGCTGCTGTGCGTGGGGCTGCCCTATGGACTGCTGATCGCCCTGCATCTCCAGCTGCCCGGCCGGGTGCCGCTGCCGGCCAGTCGCTGGGCGCTGATCCTGATCGCCGCGGTGCTGCTGTCCAAACCCTATCGCGCCACCTATCGCAACCTCGATGCCTTCGTGCCCAGCCCCGCGCGCAGCGGGCTGCACAACAGCCTCAACGCCTTTTCCGCCTGGGCGGTGCGCCTGGCCGGGCGTGACGACGTCGTCCTGCCGCCCACCGCCTATGCGCCCTATGGACTGGCCCCGGTGCCCAGCAGCGCGCGGCACGTCTGGCTGGTGGTGGCCGATTCCCTGCGCAGCGATCGCCTGGGCGCCTTTGGCTATGCGCGCGATACCACGCCAAAGCTGTCGGCCTATCTGGCGGCCAATCCCCAAACGCTGATCCGCCCCGGCGTGGCGGCAGGGGTGGCCACCGACGTGAGCCTGCCCTACCTGCTCAATCCGATCCGCGAACCGGGCCAGGACGGACGCCTGCGCAGCGGCGAGATCAACCTGTTTCGCTTCGCCCAGGCCGCCGGCTTTCGCACCCACTGGCTGTCGTCCCAGGAATCCAAGTTGCTGGCGCACCTGGGCAGTCGCTACCTGGACGTCGCCATCACCCGCGAGGACCATCCGCTGCGCTTCCTGCAACGCCAGGACCGTGCCCTGCTGGAGATCCTCGACGAACAGCGGTGGGCGCCGCGCAACTTCGTGGTGCTCAACCTGCGCACCGCGCACCTGCCCTATGCGCAGAACTATCGCCACGAGCGCACCCCGGCGCCCTGGCCGGATAGCGGGGCCGAGGGCCAGGCCAATGCCTACGATAATTCCCTGCACTATCTCGACGGCCTGCTCGCCGAGATCCTCGCCGACTTCGACCGCCTGGACGGCGAGCGCTATCTGATCATCACCGGCGACCATGGCCAGCGGCTGGGGGAGGGCGGTCACTGGGGGCACAACGACCTGGTGCCCGAGGTCAGCGACGTGCCGGTGATCGTGGTGGCGCGGGACGCACCGCCCCAACCCCTGGCCGAGTTGCAGGGCGAGCGCTGGATCAGCCACTACGAGGCCGGCAGCTGGCTGGCGGAGCGGCTGGGGACCCGTATCGACAATCCCAATCGCCGCCCCGACGAGCACTTCGTCCATGGCAAGCTGCTGTTCAGCGACAATTTCGTGCAGCGCGTCTGCGAATCGCCCACCGGCCTGGTGCACCAGCCGCCGCAGCAGCTGAGCACCCTGCTGCTGGATACCACGGCGGCGCCCTGCGGTTAGCGCCGCGGCCGTCTTACCCTTGGCTCCGAGGCGCCGCTACACTGCCGGCGCCTCTTCATCTCAGTCGCAGGATCCCGTCATGTCTTCCGCTTCCTCTGTCTCCCGCTATGCGCGCAGCGCCCGGCTGCTGCACTGGCTCATGGCCCTGCTGGTATTGCTGGCCTATGTGCTGATCCTCAACCGCGGGCAGTTCGAGCGGGGCTCCCTGGAGCGCCAGTGGGTGACGCTCAGCCATTTCTGGGTGGGCCTGCTGGTCCTGGCGCTGGTCTTGCCGCGGCTGCTGGTGCGCCACCGCCATCCGGTACCGCCGATCACGCCGCCGCTGACGCGAAGCCTGGAGACCGTCGGCCGACTGACCCACTACGCGCTCTATGCCTTTCTGCTGGCCCAGCCGCTGCTCGGGCTGTTCACTGTCTGGCTGACCATCGGCGCGGTCAAGATCCCGTCCAGCACCTGGGCGCTGCCTTCGCCCTTCCCGGTGGACCCGGAACTGGCGAAGACGCTAAAGAGCGTGCACCTCTGGCTCGGCAAGGCCTTCTACTGGGTGATCGGCCTGCACCTGCTGGCCGCGCTCTGGCATCACCTGGTGCGCAAGGACGACACCCTGAAGCGCATGCTTTAACGCGGTTCGAGGGCGATGATGCGGTCGCGACCGCCTTCGGCCAGCAGATAGCCGTCGCCCCGCGGCAGCAAGGCCTGGGGCGCGCGCAGGAAGGTCAGGATGGCGCGCGGGGCCGACTGGCGATCCCAGAGCAGCAGACGGGCGCGGTGGGTCGAGTCTTCGCTGATCCACAGGCCGCGGCGGTCGCAGAGCAGAAAGCTCGGCTCGCGCAGATCGCGCAGCGCCGGCGGATCCCGGCCATCGTCGCTCAGCTGGCGCACCAGGCCGCGGGATTTCTCGGTATAGAAGGCACTGCCGTCCGGGCAGCGGGTAAAGGACTCCGCCTCGTCCAGGTGGTCGCGCAGCACCGTCAGGCTGCCATCGGCGGCGTCGTAGCGCAGCAGGCGTCCGGCCCCCTTGCGGTCTTCCACGGCATAGAGCCGCTTGCCTTCGGCCCAGAGGCCCTGGGCGTTGATACCGGTGAAGAGATCGCGACTGCCGGCGGCGTCGAACCAGCGGATGGGATGGGTGCCGCCTTCCTGGCTGTAGGCGAAGCCGTCCTGGTAGGGCACCAGGCCGTCGGGCTTGTACAGCCCCTCGCTGAGCACGCTGCGCCGGCCCTGGGCATCGATGCGCAGCAGGCGGCCCTTGCCGTCCTTGAGTTCTTCCGCGGTGAGCAGGGCATCGCCCTGCCAGGCCAGGGCGCTGGCCTTGGCGATGTCGGCATGGGCCACTTCGTAGCGCCAGCCGGGAGCGGCCTGGGCCGGCCAGAAGCGCTGCCAGGTGAGAAAGCCCAATGCGGCCAGCAGCAGAGCGGCCAGGACGAGGAGGGCGCTACGCCAGAGGCGAGCCATCAGCTGGCAACGGCGGCCAGGTGTTCATGCAGGATGGCCGCGCCGATCACGATCAGCACCACCCCACCGAGCATCTCCGCGCGCTTGCCGACCAGATTGCCCATCACCCGGCCCAGCATCACCCCGGTGGTGACCATGATCATGGTGGCGAGGCCGATGGCCAGGGCGGCGGTGATGATGTTGACGTCGATGAAGGCCAGGCCCACGCCCACAGCGAGGGCATCGATGCTGGTGGCCACGGCGGTCAGGGCCAGCAGCATGAAGGAATGCTGGCGGGGCTTTTCTTCCTCGGCCTCGGGCGCACCGAAGCCGGCCCAGATCATGCGCAGGCCGAGCACGGTGAGCAGGGTGAAGGCGATCCAGTGATCCCAGGGCTGGACGTACTGGGCGGCGGTGAGGCCGACGGCCCAGCCGATTACCGGGGTGATGGCTTCGATGACGCCAAAGATGGCGCCGGTACGCAGGGCTTCGCGCAGGCAGGGCTTGTGCAGGCTGGCGCCCTTGCCGACCGCGGCGGCGAAGGCATCGGTGGACATGGCGAAAGCCAGAAACATCAGGGAAGCGGGGTTCATCGTGACAGCGCCGGCCGGGCTCGATCCACAAGACATCCCCGCACGCCCGGCGTGGCGCGGTGATGCCTCTGGTCTCGCCAACCCTGACTGGCTGTCCTGACCACGGCGGTTGCCGAGTATGTTGATCAGGACGCTTTCCACCGCGGTGGAAGCAGGCTACTCCCCAAAGAGGCCGCCACCTTACCCATCCGGATAGAGAAAGTCTATCTTGTAGATAGTTCTAATATATATAGCCTTGGCTAAATCTTCTGCCGTCGAGTCCTCCAAAAGCGCCGATGAATCCACTGCAGGGCGCGCTGTTACTGGCTTGGGGGCTCGGCACAGGATGCTGTGAGAGACGGCTAGCGGCTACCGGTGCCCTGCGCGGACGTCGCCCAGGGATGCCCGGAGGTCGCTTGCTCCCGCCGAGCAGGGCGGGAAGCGTGCCCTCACTGGTCGCGAGGCCGAGCGCCAGCCCGTCGCCCATGATGGCGCTCTGCCGTCCCCGTTTCGTCATGCCGCTGACACTTAATTGTCACATTTCGGCAATAGCCTAGCGCCAGCCCTCACTAGGTAATGGAGCCACCATGAAACGCACGTTCAGCCTCTCTCTGTTGTTGTCGGCCTTTTGCCTGAGCACCGCCGCTCACGCCGTGGATGTCACGGGCGCCGGCTCGAGCTTCGTCTTCCCCGTTCTGTCGAAGTGGTCGCAAGGCTTCAGCGAGAAGACTGGCAACCGTATCAACTACCAGTCCATCGGCTCCGGCGGCGGCATCGCCCAGATCAAGGCCGGCACCGTGGACTTCGGCGCCACCGACGCCCCCATGAGCACCGACGACCTGCAGAAGGGCGGTCTGGGCCAATTCCCGACCATCATCGGCGGCATCGTGCCGGTGATCAACGTGGATGGCATCGAGCCCGGCAAGCTGAAGCTCGACGGCCCGACCATGGCCAAGATCTTCATGGGCGAGATCAAGACCTGGAACGACCCGGCCATCGCCGCGCTGAACCCCGGCATGAAGCTGCCCGAGGGCGCCATCACCGTGGTGCGTCGTTCCGACGGCTCGGGCACCTCCTACAACTTCACCAACTACCTGGCCAAGGTCAGCCCGGAGTGGAAGGAGAAGTACAACTTCGGCACCACCGTCAACTGGCCGGTCGGTGTGGGTGGCAAGGGTAACGAGGGTATCGCCGCCTACGTGAAGCAGATCAAGGGCTCCATCGGTTACGTCGAGTACGCCTATGCGCTGACCAACAAGATGACCCATGTGCAGCTGAAGAACGCCGCCGGCAACTTCGTGCAGCCCGAAGCCAAGAGCTTCCAGGCCGCCGCCGCCACCGCCGACTGGAAGAGCGCCAAGGACTTCAACCTGCTGATGACCAACGCCCCGGGCGCCGACGCCTGGCCGATCACCGCCACCACCTGGATCGTGATGTACAAGGAACCCAAGAACGAAGAGCGCAGCAAGGTCGCCTTCGACTTCTTCAAGTGGTCCCTGGAGCATGGCCAGAAGGATGCCGCGGCCCTGGATTACGTCCCGGTCCCGGACACCCTGGTCAAGCAGATCGAAGGCTACTGGGCGTCCGACTTCAAGAAGTAAGCACGCCTGTCCCGCCGCCTGGATCCCCTGGGGTCCAGGCGGTTTCGCGCGTCCTTCCAGGTAGACGGAAAGCTCCATGACCGACCAGACCCTGCCCCTCTCCGCCGCTCAGGAACAGCGCATCCGCCGGGATACCCGCGCCGATGTCTGGTTCCGCCGGCTGCTGTTTTCCGCCGCGCTGCTGGTACTGCTGGTACTGGTCGGCGCCGCCGCGTCCACCCTCTGGGGCGGTCGCCACGCCTTCATGACCTTTGGCCTGGACTTCATCACCTCGGCCGAATGGGATGTCGGGGCCGAGAAGTTCGGCGCCCTGGTGCCCATCTACGGCACCCTGATGACCTCCTTCATCGCCCTGCTGCTGGCCGTGCCCACCGCCTTCGGCATCGCCCTGTTCCTCTCCGAGATCGCCCCCACCTGGCTGCGCGGTCCGGTGGCCACGGCGGTGGAACTGCTGGCCGGTATTCCCTCGATCATCTACGGCATGTGGGGCCTGTTCGTCTTCGGCCCCTTCATGGCCGCGCACATCTCGCCCTTCATCAACGACTACCTCGGCGCCATCCCGGTGATCGGGGTGCTGTTCCAGGGGCCGCCGCTGGGCATCGGCATGCTGACCGCCGGCATCATCCTGGCGATCATGATCCTGCCCTTCATCACCTCGGTGATGTACGAGGTGTTTCGCAGCGTGCCGGCGCAGCTCAAGGAATCGGCCTATGCGCTGGGCTCCACCACCTGGGAAGTCTGCTGGGACATCGTGCTGCCCTACACCCGCTCGGCGGTGGTCGGCGGCGCCTTCCTCGGCCTGGGCCGTGCCCTGGGCGAGACCATGGCGGTGACCTTCGTGCTGGGCAACGCCCACCAGTTCTCCCTCTCGCTGATGATGCCGAGCAGCTCCATCGCCTCGGTGATCGCCAACGAATTCAACGAGGCCTACACCGATCTGCACCGCTCGTCGCTGATCGCCCTGGGCTTTTTGCTGTTCGTGGTGACCTTCTTCGTGCTGCTGGCGGCACGGCTGATGCTGACGCAACTGTCGCGCAAGGCAGGTAACTGATGCACATCGACGCCTATCTCTATCGCAAGCGGCGGATCAAGAACGGCATCGCGCTGATCTTTGGCAGCGCCGCCGCCGTGCTCGGCCTGGGTTTCCTGGCCTGGATCCTCGGTACCACCCTGATCAAGGGCGTCAGCGCCCTGAGCCCGGCCATCTTCGTCGAGATGACGCCGCCGCCCGGCGCCGCCGACGGTGGTCTGGCCAACGCCCTGTTCGGCAGCGTGCTGATCACCCTGCTGGCCACCGCCATCGGCGCGCCCATCGGCATCCTCGCCGGACTCTGGTTGGCCGAATACGCCCGCCACTCCAAGCTGGGCCTGGTGGTGCGCTTCGTCAACGACATCCTCCTGTCGGCGCCGTCCATCGTCATCGGCCTGTTCATCTACACCGCCGTGGTGGTGACCCTGAACCAGTACTCCGGCGGCAGCCTGGGCTTCTCCGGATTCGCCGGCTCCCTGGCGCTGGCCATGCTGGTGGTGCCGGTGGTGACCCGTACCACCGACGAGATGATGCAGCTGCAGCCGCCGGCCATGCGCGAAGCGGCCCTGGCCCTGGGCATCCCCCAGTGGAAGGTGACCCTGCAGATCCTCTTGCGCGCCTCCCGCGCCGGCGTGGTGACCGGGGTGCTGCTGTCCATCGCCCGCATCACCGGCGAGACCGCACCGCTGCTGTTCACCGCCTTCGGCAACCAGTACTGGAACGCCGATGTGCTCAAGCCCATGGCCACCGTGCCGGTGACCATCTTCCAGTTCGCCATGAGTCCGTTCGAGAACTGGCAGCACCTGGCCTGGGCCGGCGCCCTGCTGCTGACGCTGTTCGTGCTGCTCCTGAACCTCTCCTCTCGCTTCTTCTTTCGTAACCGGGATTCCAAGTGACTACCATGCAGACGCAGATACCGGAACTGCAGGCGCGCGACGTCGGCTTCCGTTACAAGGGCCACCAGGCGCTCAAGTCGATCAACCTGGACATCGCGGCCAAGCAGATCACCGCCATCATCGGCCCGTCCGGATGCGGCAAGTCCACGCTGCTGCGCATCTTCAACCGCATCTACTCGGAATACCCGGGGCTGGAAGCGACCGGCGAGATCCTCATGGACGGGGAGAACATCCTTGATCCCAAGTACTCGCTGAGCCGCCTGCGCAGCACCATCGGCATGGTGTTCCAGAAGCCGGTGCCCTTCCCGATGTCCATCGCCGACAACGTCGCCTACGGCATCCGCCACCACGAGCGGCTGTCCCGGGTGGAGCTGCAGGATCGCGTCGAGCAGGCCCTGCGCGGCGCGGCGCTGTGGGACGAGGTCAAGGACAAGCTCAACCAGAGCGCCCTGGGTCTCTCCGGCGGTCAGCAGCAGCGGCTGTGCATCGCCCGTACCATCGCCCTGCGTCCGCGGGTGCTGCTGCTGGACGAGCCGACCTCGGCGCTGGACCCCATCTCCACCGCGCGCATCGAACAGCTGCTGGCCGAACTCAAGCAGGAGTTCACCGTGGTCATCGTCACCCACAACATGCAGCAGGCGGCGCGTTGCTCCGACGTCACCGCCTTCATGTACCTGGGCGAGCTGATCGAAGTGGACAAGACCGACAAGATCTTCACCAAGCCGGACAAGAAGCAGACCGAGGACTACATCACCGGTCGCTTCGGCTGAGGATTTCGCCGGCTCTCGGCAAGGCCACTCCCCGGAGTGGCCTTTTTCATGGGCGAGCGGAAAGGGGCGGGGCAGGGCGGTCGCCTGGTTTCTCGGCGGAGAAAATTGTCTTCACGTCCGAGAAAGACTTTTTCCGAGCTGGCAACGCATGGCGTTACCGTGAAATTTTCATTTAATTTCAAAGGCTTGTATTAAAAGTTTTACTTTATTGAAGGCAAAACGACATCTCTTCTGCCGAGACTGACCCAGCTTCGTGACGGGCTGCACTGCCAGCCACCACCCCTGGATTGTCTTGAAAGGAGATCTGCCGATGTCTGTTAACCCTTATCGATTCACGGCGCTGTTCTCGGGTGTGCTCCTGGCCACCTGCTCGGCCACCGCGAGTGCCGCTGTCGATGAGAAGCTGCTCGACATGCTCAAGGCCAACGGCTCCATCACCCCCGCCCAGTACGCCGAATTGCGCGGCGACCTGCAGCAGGAGCAGCAGGCGCGTGCCGCCCAGGTCGCCCAGCAGCAGAAGACCTCCGACTTCGAGAAGAAACTGGCCTGGGCCGCCAAGACCCAGATCAAGGGCGATGTGCGGGTGCGCCATGAGAGCATCGACATCAGCGGCGAGCCGGACAACGGTCGCGACCGCGACCGCCAGCGCATCCGGGCGCGACTGGGCGCCTACAGCGAGATCAATCCGCAGGTGGACACCGGCATCCGCATCGCCACCGGCGGCGGCGACGATGCCCGCTCCACCAACCAGGACCTCAACGGCTACTTCAACAAGAAGCAGCTCTGGCTGGACCAGGCCTATATCGACTACCACCCCACGGCGCTGCCGAATCTGCACCTGGTGGGCGGCAAGATGGGCCAGCAGTGGGTCAGCACCGGCGACGTCATCTGGGACGCCGACATCAACCCCGAAGGCCTGGCCGGCACCTACAAATACGACCTGGGCGGCGGCGCCGAGCTGTTCGGCAGCACCGGCTACTATGTGCTCAAGGACAACGTCGACGGCGAGGGCTATGAGTTCAAGCACGACCTGCGCCTCTACGCCGGCCAGCTGGGCAGTCGCTTCAACCTGGGCGATGCCGCCAAGCTGATGGTCGGCGGCAGCGTCTACGCCTACGACAAGGACCAGGACAGCACCTGCCCGACCACCGGTTCGGTCACCTCGCCCTGCGCCCTGGCGGTGAATGGCAACACCACCGACCGCTTCCAGCTCTACGAAGGCTTCGCCCAGCTGGACCTGACCAAGCTGTGGGTGCCGCTGTCCTTCTATGGCCAGTACGTGGTCAACGACAAGGCCGACGACGGCGAGGACACCGCCTGGCTGGTGGGCGCCAAGACCAAGCTGATGCAGCGGGTCGGCCTGGAATACAACTACCGCGATGTCCAGCGCAACGCCGTGGTGGGCGCCTTCACCGACTCCGACTTCGGCAACGGCTCGACCGGCGCCCGCGGCCACAAGCTCAAGCTCGGCTACGACATCGACAAGAACTTCGGCGTCGGCCTGACCTATTTCCTCGCCGAGTCCGACACCGCCAGCCGCTTCCGCACCGATGCCGACGTGAAGACCCTGCAGCTGGACCTGGAAGCCAAGTTCTAACCACGGCCCTCAGGTCGTGCTCCGCTTGAACCGCCCTCGGGCGGTTCTTTTTTGCCTGCGCGATGGAGAGATTCGCCTGGCACCTGTTGGGCTTCGCTGCGCTCAATCCAACCTACGCCGGAGCCGCTGCTTTTCCCCCTCTCCCTCCAGGAGAGGGCTGGGGTGAGGGAGGCTCTTACCTGCTCGATGGCGAGGTTCGCCTGGCACCTGTTGGGCTTCGCTGCGCTCAATCCAACCTACGCCGGAGCCGCTGCTTTTCCCCCTCTCCCTCTGGGAGAGGGCTGGGGTGAGGGAGGCTCCCGCCCACTAACGCTCCACCCTGATCTCCACCAGCTTGCCGTCGATGAACTTGAGGTGGCGCGAGGCGCCGTTCTCCGGGGCATAGGTCCAGAACTGGGTCTCGGCGGCATTGAACTTGGGCACGTTGTTGTTGCGCAGTGCCGGCGGATTGATCTTACGCTCGGCCGGGGCGCCACAGGCGGCGAGGACCTGTTCGACGCTGTCGCCTTCCTCGACGAGACTCTGGCCACAGCGCAGGCTGGCCTGGGCGAGGAGGGGACACAGCAGGACGATCGGCAGCAACTGACGGGGCTTCATGAGGACTCCAGGGCAGGACGTTCGCCAAGCTTAGCCAACCGCCGAACGACGTGCCCGGCGCAAAGTCTCGGTCAACTCCGCCGCCAGGGCATAAAGCCTGCGTAACGGCGCGGGACAGCCGCCGGCGGAAGGCGTATTGCTGGACACCCCTTCCGCCAGAGCCCGGTCCGCATCATGGTCGCGATTCAAGCCCGCCTGCCCGTCGCCACCCCCGCTCCCCGTCCCGAACCCGTGCTGCACCTGCCGGCCAGCAGCACCCTGCTGATCATCGTCGAGCGCAAGGAAGACTGGTCGGACTACCTGCCTAGCGAAAGCATCGTCACGGCCCAGGAGTATCTGGAAGACCGCCGTCTCACCGCGGGCGGTGGCCGCATCCAGGTGCTCAACCTCTGTCGCAACTACCGCTATCTGGGCCACGGCTACTATTGCTCGCTGCTGGCGGAGGCGCGCGGTCATCGCGTCATCCCCTCGGTGCGGACCCTGAGCGAACTCAATCGCAAGGCGCTCTACGGCCTGCTGCTGGAAGACCTCGACGCCCTGGTGGACCAGGCGCTGGCCGAGCACCCACTGGGCGCCACCGAGGGCTTCACCCTCAACCTCTATTTTGGCCGCACCGAGTTCGCGCCGCTGCAGGCGCTGGCCAGGCAGCTGTTCGACGCCTTCCCGTGCCCGATCCTGCAGGTGGAGTTGCGCCACAGTCGCCACTGGCACATCGCCGGGATCAAGAGCGGCGCCCTGCACCGCCTGCAGGACGCCCAGCAATACGCCTTCGCCGATGCCCTGGATGCGTTCAACCGACGCATCTGGCGGCAACCGGCCTCGCGGCGCCAGGCGCGCTACGACCTGGCCATCCTGCATGACCCGGAGGAGTCCTTGCCGCCCTCCAATGCTGCGGCCCTGGCCGGTTTCGTCGCCGCCGGGCGTGATCTGGGGGTGGCCGTGGAGCTGATCGAGCGCAAGGACTACGGCCGGCTGGCGGAATACGACGCCCTGTTCATCCGCGCCACCACCCGGGTCGACGACCACACCTATCGCTTCGCCCGCAAGGCCGAGAGCGAAGGCCTGGTGGTGCTGGACGATCCCGCCTCCATCCTGCGCTGCACCAACAAGGTGTTTCTCAGCGACCTGCTGGCCCAGCACGGCCTAGGCATGCCGCGTACCGAGATCCTCTATCGCGAACGACCCCAGGAACTGGAAGAGGTGGGGCGGCGCCTGGGCTATCCGCTGGTGCTGAAGATTCCCGACGGCTGCTTTTCCCGCGGCGTGCTCAAGGTGGCCGACGCCGCCGAACTGCGCCAGGCCGCGGCGGAGCTGTTCGAGCGCTCGGTACTGCTGCTGGCCCAGGAGTACCTCTACACCGAATTCGACTGGCGCATCGGCGTGCTTGCCGGCGAACCGCTCTATGCCTGTCGCTACTTCATGTCCGCCGGTCACTGGCAGATCTACAACCACAAGGCGGAATCCGGCAGTACCGGAGGGCGCTGCGAGGCGGTGGCCATCGCCGCGGTGCCTCCGGCGGTGTTGGAGCTGGCGGTGCAGGCCGCCGACCTGATCGGCGATGGCCTCTATGGCGTCGATCTCAAGCAGGATCGGGATCGGCTGGTGGTCATCGAGGTCAACGACAACCCCAATCTGGACGCCGGTATCGAAGATGGCCTGCTGGGCGAGAGCCTCTATCGACGGGTGCTGGAGGATTTCGTCCGGCGCCTGGAGCAGCGGCGCCAGGGCTGGTAGGAGCACGCCATGATCGAAGCCTTCACCCTGCGGGAGGGTGGCCTGCTGCCGGCGGGCGACCGCTCGGCGCCGGTGCTGCTGTGCAGCGATCCGGATGCCCGGGAGCGCGCCTGGCTGCAACAGGCCTTTCCCCTGGACAGCCACCGCCTGGCCTCGGCGCTCGACCCGGACGAGGTCTCGCGCCTGGAAGTGCAGGGCGACGAACTCTTCCTGATCTGGAAGCGTCCGGAACGCTATGCCGGCGGGGCGCGCTTCGCCTTCGAGGTGTCTTCCTTCGGCTTGCTCTGGCATCCCGAGCGGCTGGTGGTCATCTCCGCCGGCCCGTCGCTGCTGGCCGGCGAGGGGCCGTTGCAGCCGCTGCACGATCCGCTGGATGTGCTGGTGGAGTTGCTGTTTCGCAGCGTCCATCACTACCAGGGGCATCTCAAGGTCATCAGGCTGGTCGGCCGCGAATTGCAGCAGCGCTTCGACAGCTCCCTGGGCAACGAGCATCTGCTGCAGATGTTCAATCTCAGCGAGAGCCTGATCCATTACATCAACGCCCTGCAGGGCAACGGCGCGGTGCTCGACCGACTGCGGCAAGTCGCCGAAAGGCGCGAACTGGGCGAGGCGCTGCGGGCGCGCCTGGAAGACCTCATCATCGAGAACGACCAGTGCCGCCGCCAGGCCGACCTCTACGCCACGGTGTTCGCCCGCCTCATGGATGCCCGCGGCAACCTGGCCAACAACAGCATGAACCTGACCCTGCGCAACCTCACGCTGATCAACGTGGTGTTCCTGCCGCTCAACCTCATCGCCGGCATCGGCGGCATGTCCGAATTCAGCATGATGACCGCCGGCCATCCCTGGTGGCTGTCCTATTCACTGCTGCTGGTGGCCATGGCTGCCTTGAGTCTCGCCCTGACCTGGATCCTGCGCCGCTCGTTGCGGCGTCGGGCCGAATCCGCCGCGCGCGCGGCCTAGCGCGCTTCATCGACAGCATCAGAGGACAATATGGAAAAGCAGCTGCTCGGCCTGGGCATCGTCCTGGCGATTCTGGCCTTCGGCCTTCTGACCCTGATCGTCGATCTGCGTCGCGGCCGGCGCCAGCACCGCGCGGCGGTGCTCAGCCAGGAAAGCCACGACTCAGATAGCGCGAACCGGCCAGACCGAAGCGCCAGGGCATCTCGCGTGCGCGACTGATGCCGATACGCGGGCCCGCGAGCACCGCCACCTCGGCAGCCGCCGGCTCCAGCAGGAAGGGCGGCTCGGTCAGCGGCAGGCCATCGTGACTGCCGTCGATGGCGAGGGCCTGGCACAGCCTGCCGGGACCGGCACAGAGCAGGCGATCGGCCAGCCCGCCCCGGCGTTCGCGCATCACCTCCAGCCCCCACAGGGGCTCCAGCGCGCGGATCAGCACGCCGGCGCCATGCCCGGCTTCGCGGCAGACCAGGTTGAAGCACCAGTGGATGCCGTAGGAGCGATAGACATAGGCATGGCCGGGCGGGCCGAACATGGCGCGGTTGCGCGGAGTCGGGCCGGAAAAGCTGTGGGAGGCCGGGTCTTCGCCGTCGTAGGCCTCGGTCTCGACGATGAGGCCGCCGACGCCCGCGACCCTGAGCGTGGCGCCGATCAGTTGCCGGGCGACCTCGTTCACCGGGCGGGTGAAATCCAGATCGCTCACGCCTCGGGCTCCGGTTCTTCCAGAATCAGCGCCGCATGCACCATGGCCAGGTGACTCAAGCCCTGGGGAAAGTTGCCCAGGGCTGCGCCGTCATGGGGATCGCGCATCTCGGTCATCAGGCCGACGCCATTGAGACTGGCGGCCAGCACCTCGCGCATCAGTTCGCGCGCCTGATCCACCTCGCCCAGCACGGCATGCGCCTCGACCATCCAGTAGGAGCAGGCAAGAAAGGCCCCTTCCTCCCGTTCGGCGCCGCTGTAGCGATAGACCAGCGGACCGCGGGCCAACTCGCGGCGAATGGCCGCCAGGGTACTCACCGACCGCTCACCCCCGTCGAAGCCGAAGCGGATACCGAGCAGCAAGCCGGCGTCCAGGCGCTCGGTGCCGGCATAGAAGGTATAGGCCTGCTTGCGCTCGCTCCAGCAGTGTTCGTTGACCCAGTCACGGATGCGATCGCGCTCGCGCTCCCAGCGGCCACACATGGCGTCGGGGATGTGCCCTTCGCGGGCCAGGGTCACGGCGCGATCCAGGGCGAACCAGCAGCCCAGCTTGGACAGGGTGTAGTGGCGCTCTTCGGGCAGCTCCCACATGCCGGCATCCGGCTGGCGCCAGCCATCGGCGCAGAGATTGGCCAGGTCGGTGAGCAGGCTGGAAGTGGCGAAATCCAGCACATGGCCCTTGCTGGCATAGAGGCGAAAGGTCTCCAGCAAGTCGCCATAGAGACTCAGCTGGCACTGGGCGCTGGCCCGGTTGCCGACGCGGACCGGCTGGGAGTCGCGATAGCCCGGCACGGGAATGGTGCGCTCTGCCGGTGCCAGCTCACCCTGCAGGGTAAAGCAGGTGTGCAGGCGATTGCCGTGGCGGCGGATGACGTTCTGGATCCAGGCCAGGGCCGCCTGGGCCTCGCCGAGGGCACCCAGGCGCAGGAAGGCCTTGATGGTAAAGACCGCATCGCGCACCCAGGCATAGCGGTATTCGTAGTTCTTGTCGCCGCCGATGCGTTCCGGCAGCGAGGTGGTGGCCGCGGCGACGATGGCGCCGGTGGGGGAGTAGAGCAAGAGCTTGAGGGCCAGCGCCGAGCGCTTCACCTCGCTGAGGAATTCGCCGCGATAGGCAAAACCCTGGGCCCACTCGCGCCAGGCCTGGTCGCTGCGGTCGATGCGCTGGTCCACCTCGTCCAGCGAGGGCACCACCAGCGGTTCGTTCTCGGTCGCGGTCAGCGCCAGGACGCTGCGTTGCCCGGCTTCCAGCACCAGGCGTGCCACCAGGCGGCGGTCGTCGCACTGGAGGATCTCCAGCCGCTCGCAATACCTCAGGGTGGCCATGACCCCGTCGACGTGCATGACCTCGCCATTGGGCGTGCTGCGCATCCAGGGCGAGACGGTCTGGCCCTGGGTGCCGGGCACCAGTTCGATGCGCAGCTCGACCCGTCCGGACAGGCCTTCCACCCGGCGCCCCAGTTCGCACCAGGGCAGGCGACCGGCCGAGCCGCTGTTGAGCGATTCGGTCAGGCGCACGCTGCCATCGGCGGTGTGGAAACAGGTTTCCAGCACATTGCTGTCTTCCCGGTAGGCCCGCTCGACGCGGTAGTCGGCCACCGGGACGATCGAAAAGAAACCGCCGGCCGGGGCGTCCAGCAGGCGGTCGAACAGCGGGGCGGAATCCATGTTGGGTACGCACCACCAATCCAGCGAGCCGTCCGGCGCCACCAGGGCGACCGAACGGCCGTCGGAGAGGGCGGCATAGCCCGCCAGGGGCGCGTAGCCGTCCTGGCGGGCGGGGTCGAAGGCCGCCACGGCCGTCAGCCCATGCCTCCGGTGGCGCCATAGACCTCACCGGTCACATAGCTCGATTCCTGGGAAGCCAGCAGCACATAGATGGGTGCCAGTTCCGCCGGCTGCCCGGGACGCTTGAACACCGTCTCGCCACCAAAGGTGGGGATCTTTTCCTGGGGCTGGCCGCCGCTGGGCTGCAGCGGGGTCCAGAAGGGACCGGGAGCCACGGCGTTGACGCGGATGCCCTTGCTGGCGACCTGCTTGGCGAGGGCCTTGGTGAAGTTGGTGATGGCCGCCTTGGTCGAGGCGTAGTCCAGCAGGAATTCGGAAGGCTGGGTGGCCTGGATCGAGGTGGTGTTGATGATGGCGGCGCCGGCCGGCAGGTGCGGCAGGGCGGCCTTGCACAGCCAGAACAGGGCGTAGACGTTGGTCTTTTAGGTGGCGTCGAACTGCTCGGTGGTCAGCTCGGCGATGTCCTGCACCGCGGTCTGCTTGCCGGCCACGTTGACCAGGATGTCCAGACCGCCCAGGGCCTCCTTGGCCTTGCTGACCAGTTGGGTGCAGAAGGCTTCGTCCTTCAGGTCACCGGGAACGCAAACGGCCTTGCGACCCTCGGCTTCCACCAGCTTGACCACTTCCTGGGCGTCGGCCTCTTCCTCGGGCAGGTAGTTCAGCACCAGATCGGCACCCTCGCGGGCATAGGCGATGGCCGTAGCCCGACCGATCCCCGAATCCGCACCGGTGATCAGTGCCTTGCGCCCGGCCAGTCGACCGAAACCCTTGTAGCTGGTCTCGCCATGATCGGGGAGCGGCTCCATGACCTGAGCCAGACCCGGAGCCTCCTGGGGCTGCTGGGGAAATTCCGGCTGGGGATACTGGGTGAGGGGGTTCTGCATGGCGTATTGGTTGTCGCTGGACATGACATCTCCTGAAGGGGGCCAAAAGGCGCCCGTTTGGCATCTTTTCGATGACGTTCAAGGAAATGGAGCCACGACGCGCAGGAGAGGTTCCCGCCGATTCATAGGGGTTGTATCGAGCTGGACAGCTTTCTTACCCCGTTTTTACCCACGACTACGCCTTTTCCGGCCCGCCCTGGCGTCCAATGACGACGAGAAGGGAAGGGCCCTTCTGGAGTGGAGGTAAAGGTGGTGATGAAAGGCGTCAAGGTGGCCGTGCTGGCGGCCCTGTTGTCCCTGTCCGGTTGTTGGCTGTTCATGCCACCGCCTGGAGGGGGTGGTCATGGTGGCCACGGCGGGCCCGGCGGAGGCCTGGAGCAAAGGGGGCCGCGCTAGGCGTCTCGCTCAGGCGTCGAGCGGCTCCAGTCGCAGGGCGACACCGGTCCGTTGCAGGGTGAGGATATCCGCCTCGCGACAGCCGATCAGCCGGCCTTCGGCGGTGCGCAGCTGGTCGTCTTCCAGCTGGGCATAGGACTCTGGCTGCCTGCCATCCCCTCCGACCATGATGTACAGCTGCCCGCACAGCAACTGGCCTGCCAGACGGCCATCGTCCAGGCCGATCAGGCGATAGCTGCGACGGGCATCGTAGGTAAAGCGCATGGGAGCATCCATTCAGGTGTTTCAGCTCAGAGCCGCGCGGGCGCGCAATGTTCAATTGCGAACATGGGCGCGCCGGGTCAGCCGGTCCATGGCCATGCCGAAAGCCTGCCCCTCGCAGGGGCGAGGGCACGCTGACCGCTGGTCGGAAGTTTCCTGAACGGCCGATCAATAACGGAATTGCGCCACCAGGCCCTGGAACGAGGTGGCCAGTCGCGACAGCTCCTGGCTGGAGGCGGCCGTCTGCTGGGCACCGGTGGCGGTCTGGGTGGAGAGGTCCTGGATATTGACCAGATTACGGTCCACTTCGCGGGCGACCTGGGCCTGCTCCTCGGCGGCGCTGGCGATCACCAGGTTGCGTTCCTCGATCTGGGCGACCCCGGCGGCGATGCGGTCTAGGGCTTCACCCGCCTGGTTGGCGCGCGCCTGGGTGCTGTCGGCCAGGGACTGGCTCTTGTGCATGGCGCTCACCGCTTCTTCGGCGCTGCTGCGCACGGCGCTCATCATGCGTTCGATCTCACCGGTGGAACCCTGGGTGCGATGGGCCAGGGCGCGGACCTCATCCGCCACCACGGCGAAGCCGCGGCCCTGTTCGCCGGCCCGAGCGGCCTCGATGGCGGCATTGAGCGCCAGCAGGTTGGTCTGCTCGGCGATCCCGCGGATCACCTCCAGCAACTTGCCGATCTCGCGCACCTGGCCTTCCAGGGTCTGTACCTTCTGGGTGGAATCGGTGATCTCGCCGGTCATCACCGCCATGGCCTGGGCCGCCTGCTGCACCTGCTCGCGACCCTGCTGGGCTTCGCGGCTGGTGTCCTGGGAGGCGGTGGAGGTGGAGGCCGCATTGCGCGCCACCTCTTCCACAGCCGCGGTCATCTGGTTCACCGCGGTGGCGGCCTGCTGCAGTTCATCGTGCTGGCGGACCTGACCTCGGGAAGTCTCCTCGGTCACGGCGTGCAGTTCCTCAGCGGCCGCGGCGAGCTGGCTGGAGGCACCGGCCATCTGTTGCACGGTGTCTTTCAGGCTGCGCTGCATGCCACCCAGCGCTTGCAGCAGTTGCCCGGCCTCGTCACGGCGCGAACTCTGGATCGCCTGGGTCAGGTCGCCCTGGGCGACGCGCTCGGCGCTGGTCACCGCCTGGCGGATCGGCGTGACGATCATTCGGGTGATGATGATGCCCAGCGCCAGGGCGCAGAGCGTGGCGAGCAGCAGGCCCAGGCCGAGTGCCCAGACGGCCTGCCGGTAGGCAGCATGCGCCGCCTCCCCGGCTTCGGCACTCTGGCGCTTGTTGGACTGGATCATGATCTTGAACGAGGCCATGGTCTTGCGATAGGTGGGCTGCACCTGCTCGTTCAGCAGCTTGGCGGCACCGGCGACGTCCTTGGCGGCCAGCCGCGCCAGGATGGCATCGGTACCCGCGATATAGCTCTTCCAGTCCTGCTCGAAGGCATCGCCGGCCTGCTTTTCATCGGCCTGCAGCGGCGTGGTGCGATAGGCTGCAAAGGGTTTCTCGGCATCGGCCTGATTGTCACGTAGGGAGGCGATGACGGTCTGTTGGTCGCTCTGGGGCGCCTCGCCATAGGCCATGGACAACACGCGGAACAGATCGCGGTTGTGGCCGATGACGTTGCTCTTGGCATCGTTGAGCAGGGTGATGGAGAGCAGCGTGTCGTTCAACACGTTGTCCAGTTGAGCGTTGACGCTGCGGATGCCGCTCAGGCCAACCGCACCGATGCTCAGGGTGATGGCCGTGCACAGGCCAAAGGCCACGGCGAGTTTCTTCGCCAGCGCCAGATTGTTGAACCAGACCATGGAGCCTTCCTTTCTGCGAGGTGGGTTTCAGCCAAGTTGCGCTGGATACCCTCGCTATCGGCACCTACAGTCCGACCTTTAGGTGGCCCCGAAGCGTTCGAATCCGCCTTCAACGCGCCCATAGAGATCATCAAGTAGTCGATTGGCCACCAGGGCGTCCGCCAGACTGGCCAGTTCCGGCCGCGGCTGGCCGAGCAACTGGTCGAACACCGCCTGGGCGCCCTGGGGTACGCCGGGGTCCACCCCTTCGACCAGCACCTGGCGATGGCCCTTGGCGTTGTGCAACACCAGCCGCCCCGCGGAGAGCTCCAGGGTTCCCTCGCTGCCGTCCAGTCGAATGGCCAGGCGCGGACCGCGCAGGGTGGCGCTGGCACGCAGATGAATCGGCAGAACACCGGCCTGGAGCAGGGCCTCGCCGCCATGATCCAGTGGCCAGCGCGGATCGCGGTCCAGCCGACTGTGCGTGACGGTCAGGGCCTCACCGCTTAGCCAGGCGCTGAAATCCAGCAGATGCACCGCCAGATCGCCAAAGGCGCCATAGCCCATGCGGCACTCGTCCAGGTGCGCCGGCCAGTCGCTGAGCCAGCCCTCCAGCAGCCCGGGGTGGCCGGCGGTGAGCGACAGGTGACTTAAATCACCGATGGCGCCGTCCCGCGCCCGCTGGCGCAACAGCTGCAGGGCCGGATCGGTGCGCAGATAGAAGCCACTGAAGCAGGACCGTCCGGCGAGCTGTTCGGCCAGGGCGGTGGCCCGGGCGGCCGAGACGGCCAGCGGCTTTTCCACGAAGAGATGACGAGCACGCGGAAGCAGGGCGGTCACGGCCGCCTCGTGATCCTCGATCGCGGTGGTGACGAAGGCCAGGTCCACCGAGGGCAGCCGGGTGAAGTCGTCCACTACCGGCAGATCATGAGGGGCGGCGAGGCGCCGGGCGCGGGCGGGATCCCGTTCGCTGGCCACCGCCACCACCCGCACCCGCGGATCGGCCAGGCTGGTGTCCAGGTAGTCCTGGGCGTGGATCTGTTCGCAACCGACGATGGCAACGCTGAGCATGACGAGGGGTCCTCTAACGGCAACTGTTCCGTTATGGGACCCCTGGTCTGCCGCTAAGCTTCCCCGATCAGGCCGGCTGGTAGGCTTTGCCGAAACGGTTGGCCAGGAAGGCCTCCATGTCCACCTGCTCCTGGGCGATGAAGCCACGCTGCGGCAGCTTGCCTTCGCGGAACAGGTCCAGGGCGGTGCAGATGCCGGCGGCGGTGGTGATCTGGATGGCGCTGGTCAGGCGACCGTCGCGCTCGGCGGCAAAGATCTTGCGGCTGAACACCTCCTGCACCAGCTTGCCGCCGCGCATCCCACTGACGGTGACGAACACCAGCACCACGTCCTGCATGGTGGTGGGCACGGCGCCGCGCAGGATGGTCTTGAGCTGCTCTTGGTCACTGGCCAGGCGCAGGTCTTCCAGCAGGAACTTCATCAGGTCGCGGTGACCGGGATAGCGCACGGTCTTGTAGTCCAGGGTTTCCACCTGGCCCTGCAGGGTCTCGCAGAGGGTGCCCAGGCCGCCCGAGGTGTTGAAGGCCTCGTATTCCACGCCGTCCAGGGAGAAGTGCTCCAGGCCTTCCAGCGGCTGCACCAGTTGCAGCTCGCCGTTGCGCACGGCTTCGCAGGGGTGGCAGTACTCGTTGACCAGGCCGTCGACACTCCAGGTCAGGTTGTACTTGAGGGCGTTGGTGGGAAATTCCGGCAGGGCGCCGACGCGCATCTTCACCTCGCGCACGCTGTCGAAGCGCTTGGCCAGGGAGTGGGCGGCGATGCCGATGAAGCCCGGCGCCAGACCGCACTGGGGCATGAAGGCATTGCTCGCGCCTTCGGCCAGCTGGCGGATGGTCTTGGTGGCCTTGACGTCTTCGGTCAGGTCGAAATAGTGGGTATTGGTGGCCTTGGCCGCCTGGGCCACGGAAATCGCCAGGTGATAGGGCAGGGCATTGAGCACCACGTCCTGGTCGTCCAGGGCCGCGGCCAGGGCGCTGGCGTCGGCGGTATCCAGGGTCCGGGTCTTGACGCCCAGGGCCGCAATAGCCGCCAGGGCGCGCTCGTCGCGATCCGCCACCGTCACCTGATAGTCGCCACTGGCGTGCAGCAATTGCGAAATGGTGTAGCCGATATGGCCGGCGCCGAGCAGGGTGACTTTCATGGCGGATCCTCCGTGGTTGAGGCTCCAGCTTAAAAAGTGGCGCTGTCAGATGTGAGCATCAGAGCGTCGAACTGTCGTCTCTTATTTGACGAATCGTCGGGGGTTTCGACGATTCGATGGAGGTGCTCGTTTCATCTGGCTTTTTGCTTATCGCCCTAGGCGAAAGGCTGTCGAGCACGCCACAGGAATCTGGATACAGGTCGGCGCCGCGTACCGCCGCCTTCTATAAGCCAGGGAATCGGCCACAGCGGGTGGCCGCTTCAAGGAGGAGAGACCATGGTCGTGGACAATGCAGCATGGGTAAACGCCTGTTACTGGGGCGTGCTGGGCCGTGCCCCGGATGCGGAAGGCTTTCGCTTCTGGGTCGCCAAGCTGGACGAGGGCTTGAGCACCGCCCAACTGGTCCGCCTGTTCCTCAATGGTGCCGAGCGCCTGCAGGCGCAACCCGCCGACGAGAGCGCCAGCGCCTTCATCGACGGCTGCTATGGCGATTTGCTTGGCCGCAGCGCCGATGCCGGTGGCAAGGCCTTCTGGCTGGGCCGGCTGGAGACGCTCGGCAGCACCCACCAGGATGCCCGCGCCGCGGTCATCGTCGAGATGATCGACTACCTCGGCCGCCCGGATGGCCAGAGCGCCGATCAGCAGCTGTTCCAGACGCGCCTCGCGCAATGGGAGCCGCTCACGCCGGGCCTCGCCCTGCACGAGGACACCGGGGTGTCGGCCACCGATGGCATCACCCGCAACGGCCAGGTGGACGTGACCCTGCCGGATGGGGTGACGGCCTGGAGTTACAGCCTGGATGGCGGGCAGAGCTGGACCGCCGCGAGCGCCGGCAGCCACACCCTGCAACTGGTCGCGGGCTACTACCAGGCGGATCAGCTGCAGGTCAGCTATCGGGAAGACGGGGGCACCACGCGGACCCTTACTAATGAAACACCCTGGCAGGTCGACAATCAGGGGGCCGCGCTCTATCTGCTCAGCACTCATGGCCCTACCACCGAGAATCTGTTGCGATTCCACTTCTACATCGACAACGACGTAGAGCAATGGCGCAGTTCCAGCGATGGCGGCCAGACCTGGCAGCAGGGGGAGGGACGCTGGCCTGCACCTAAGCTGGAGCCGGGCTTCTATGCGCAGGGCTCGATCCAGGTTGAGACCACCGATACGGCTGGAAACGTCTTGGTGACGACCCTGCCGCGTGACCTCGAGGTGCTACCTGCCGACTTCACTCCACCGCTACTGACAGGTATCGATCAGCATTCCTACTACAGCCCTGGTGCTGAAAATCACATCAACCTGTTTTTCGACAGCTCCATTTATCGCGGCACCCGGGATCTTTACTCGGAAGCCTATCCGATACCGGTGAACGTGGACCCGGCGGTACTGGAGAAAGCCTTTGTGCTCGATGTCACCACCGGCGCGAAGATCGGCTTCGAGTTGGTCACCACGGTGAGACATCTGACCAGCCAGCTTGACATTCGCCTGGCGAGTGATTTGGTAGAAGGACATCAATACAGCGTCTACCTGCCCGAAGCCTTCGTCTACGACGCCTACAACAACCCCAGCGACGAACTGACCCTGCTGGGTGCCAGCAACACCTTCGTCGCGGCCTGATCAGGCCATTGGGGTCTCTCGCAGTGGCCCCTCCTACCCAGGCACCACCCGCAACAGCTGCCCGTCTTCGCCATCGGTGAGCAGCCAGAGATTGCCGTCCGGTCCACTGCGCACGTCGCGCAGACGCTGGTCCAGCTCCTGGAACAGGAGCTCCTGCTGACCGAGCTGGCCGTTCACCAGCGGTATTCGCCGCACCGATTTTTCCCGCAGCGCCGCCACGAACAGACTGCCGCGCCAGGCGGGAAAGCCCTGGCCGTCGTACCAGGTCATGCCGGCCGGGGCGATGGAGGGGGTCCACTCCAGCAGTGGTGGAGTGATGCCCGGCAATTCACGGAAGGGCGAGATGCGCGCGCCGGTGTAGTCCACGCCGCCGGTGGTCAGCGGCCAGCCATAGTTGGCACCGCTGCGGATCAGATTGAGTTCGTCGCCGCCCTTGGAGCCGTGCTCGTGCTCGTACAGCGCCTGGCGCTCGGCCACCCAGACCAGGCCCTGGGGATTGCGATGGCCCAGGCTGTAGATCTCCGGCAGGGCGCCGGGTCGCTTGATGAAGGGATTGTCCGCCGGCACCTGGCCGTCGCGGGTGATGCGCACGATCTTGCCCAGATGGGTATCCAGTCGCTGGGCGTCGGTACGTTCCACGTTGCCATCACCCAGGGCGATGGCCAGGGTGCCGTCGCCGAGCAAGGCCATCCGCGCCCCGAAGTGCTGGCCGAAGGCCTTGGCCGGCTGACTGGTGAACAACGGCTGGACGTCCTGCAGGCGTTCGCCCTCCAACCGCGCGCGTACCACCCTCAAGTGATTGGCCTGGCGCGTGCCTGTCGCATAGGAGAGATAGATCAGCTGGTTGCGCGCGAAGTCCGGATCCGGCAGCACCTCGAACAGACCGGCCTGGCCTTCGGAGTAGAGGTCCGGCAGTCCGGTGATGGCTTGCGCCTGCAGCCCGAGGCGACCTGCGCCGTCCGGGACCAGCAGCCGCAAGCGCCCGGCGCCCTCGGTCAGGAGCGCCCGGCCATCGGGCAGGAAGGCCAGCGACCAGGGCCGGTCCAGTCCGGTCGCCACCGTCTCGATCCGATAGGCTGGCGTCGCCAGCGCCAGCGGAACCGCCAGCAGGGCCAGCCAAGCCAGCCAGGCCCAGCGGCCGGAAGCTTTAGGTAACGCTTGAGGTCTACTCCGGGTACCCGCTTTCGCTAGCATCTGCCTCTCTCCAAGGGATCTTCCGACCATGCCTCAACCGCTCTGGCGCGCCCTGTTGCAAGCGCGCACCCTGCTGGCGTTCGCCGGGGCCCTGCTGCTGGCCACCGCCTGGGGCAGCCTGGTGCAGACCCAGTACAACCTGGCCGCCCTCCAGGGGCTCGGCCAGCCGATCGACCTGCCCACGCGCTGGCGGACCTCGCTGGAGGATCTGCTGGGCTTCGGACCCGTCTATGCCGCGATCGTGCTCGCCGCTTGGTTACCAGCCTTTGCCGCGGCCCTCTGGCTCGGTCGTCACGGCGGTGCCTATCGCGCCTGCCTGCTGCCGCTGGCCAGCAGCCTCAGCCTGGTCGCTGCCATCCGCCTGATCGACGCCTTCGCGCCCATGCCCGTGCTCATCTATGCGACGCGCACCCTGGAGGGGCTGCTGGCGATGGCCGTGGGTGGATTGCTTGGCGGGCTGCTGTTCATCTGGCTGGCGCGCTCGGTGGTCCCGCGCTAGGGGAGGGCGCTTAGGACGAGGTCAGCTTCATCAGCACCAGTCCGCTGACGATCAGCGCGGCGGCCAGGATGCGCAGCGGACTCGCCGCCTCGCCCAGCACCAGAATGCCCACCGTGAAGGCGCCGACCGCGCCAATGCCGGTCCAGATCGTATAGGCGGTGCCCAGCGGCAGGCTGCGCATGGAGATCGACAGCAGCGCCACGCTGGCCACCATGGCGACCCCGGTGATCAGCGTGGGCGTGAGACGGGTGAAGCCCGCGGACTGCTTCATATAGAACGCCCAGACCACCTCGAGCAGTCCCGCGCACAGCAGATAGAACCAAGCCAACGACGGCCTCCTGTAAAACCGGGCCGTCCCGGAACGCTGCCCACCGATCGCCGGGGTCGTCCCCGGGGGCCAAGAGAGAAGGGCGGCAGGCTGCTCCACCGCCTGATCGGCTCTACTATCCTAGCCGTTCATGGCCGCGCCGTTCGACCCGGCCTGGCAGTCGCTACCCATCACCCGCTAGCGCGGCTGGCAGATCTGCATGGCGATCCCGTCGAATTCCCGGTCGAAGTTGGCGCGTTCGGCCGCGCTGAGAAAGCCTTGCTGCCCGACCAGGGCATCGGTCTGGCTGCGCACCGCGGCAATGCGCTCGCTGAAGGCGGTCGCCTGTTCCTGACTGATCCGCTGCGCCTTGCGCGCCGTGCTCACATCCGCCAGCAGCACATTGGCGCGCATGGATACATGCGCCTGCCGCGGATCGGTGATGGCGCCGCCCAGCTCACCCGGGAGTTCACGCTGCTGCTGCAGATTGCAGCTGGGCAAGCCAAGATCGTCGCGCGGTCGTTGTTCCTTGGTACAGGCGCCCAGGGCGAGCGGCAGCAGCAACAGGGGAATCAGGGATTTCATCCAGGTCTCCTCGGAGTGGCCGTGGTGGAGACCTTGAGAGCCCGGGACGGGCGCTTCGTTCAAGAATGGCTCTGCGCCGGGCCTTGGCAAACGCCTTGAAGCCCTAGTCGTCCCGCCGCGCCTGCCGTTCCAGCGCCGCCAGCTGCAGCCGCGCGCCGTCGGCCACCGGCCCCCTGCCAACCGCGCTGCTCTGCAGCAGCGACAGGTTGAGGGCGTGCGCCGCTGCCTCTATCCCCGGACGCAGGGCATGGCCGGCCTGGGCCAGGGCGGTGTCTTCGGTCAGGAGCGGAGCGGCGAGAAAGAGGGTGACCGAGCTGGTCAGGAGGTATCTCATAAGGCGTCCTTGCAGGGTGATCACCAGGGTATCGGCATCCGGCCGGCCTGTTGGAGCGGGTCTAGAGGTCAGAGCTTAGAGCAGAATCGCGTTAGCACCAGGGATAATGGTCAGATAATTCACGCCGGTGATCTGGCGATCGCCTTTTACAGAACGTTTTGAGCGTCTCGGAACGGCTTGAGCGACAGCCATAAACAACAAAGCCCGCGCGATGGCGGGCTTTGCTGAGGTTCACGCGACGGTGAACGGGAGATGGCGCACTCGGCGGGATTCGAACCCACGACCCCTGCCTTCGGAGGGCAGTACTCTATCCAGCTGAGCTACGAGTGCAGCGATTCGGTGACGCTGAATCGGTCGCCATCATACTCACCTTGCCTCCGACCGTCCATGCCCGCATGCACGATGTTGTTGATTTTGAACGACTGTTTCGCGGGGCTTGGCAAGGGCTGCATAAACAAGGAGGAAGTCCGCGCGAAAACCGCTCCGGCGCTCTTGCGCGGGGGTTCAATATTCTCCTAGGATGCGTTCAATATTTCGAACGCCCAGGGTGGTTCGGACGTTGCTCGAGCGGGCACTGAACGGTGGCGATGCCAGCGTTTCCAGGCCTGACCCTATCGCAGGCGCAGGGGTGTCATGCCCTTGCTTCCGGCCCTTTCAGCCAAGGAGACCGTAATGCAGCTCAAAGACGCTTCCCTGTTTCGCCAGCAAGCCTATGTCGACGGCGCCTGGATCGACGCCGACAGCGGTGCCACCGTCAAGGTGGACAACCCGGCCACCGGCGAGACCCTGGGCACCATTCCCAAGCTCGGTCGCGCCGAGACCAAGCGTGCCATCGATGCCGCCAACCGCGCCCTGCCGGCCTGGCGGGCGCTGACCGCCAAGGAGCGTTCGGCCAAGCTGCGTCGCTGGTACGAGCTGATGATCGAGAACCAGGACGACCTGGGCCGGCTGATGACCCTGGAGCAGGGCAAGCCGCTGGCCGAGGCCAAGGGCGAGATCGCCTACGCCGCCTCCTTCATCGAGTGGTTCGCCGAAGAAGCCAAGCGCATCTATGGCGACACCATCCCCGGCCACCAGGCCGACAAGCGCATCCTGGTGATCAAGCAGCCCATCGGCGTCACCGCCGCCATCACGCCGTGGAACTTCCCCACCGCGATGATCACCCGCAAGGCCGGTCCGGCCCTGGCCGCCGGTTGCACCATGGTGATCAAGCCCGCCAGCCAGACCCCCTATTCGGCGCTGGCCCTGGTCGAGCTGGCCGAGCGCGCCGGCATTCCCAAGGGCGTGCTGAGCGTGGTCACCGGCTCCGCCGCCGAGATCGGCGCCGAGCTGACCGAAAGCCCCATCGTGCGCAAGATCTCCTTTACCGGCTCCACCGAGATCGGTGCCAAGCTGATGGAGCAGAGCGCGCCCACCATCAAGAAGCTGTCGCTGGAGCTGGGCGGCAACGCGCCCTTCATCGTCTTCGACGACGCCGACCTGGACAAGGCCGTGGAAGGCGCCATCGCCTCCAAGTACCGCAACGCCGGCCAGACCTGCGTCTGCGTCAACCGCCTCTACATCCAGGACGGCGTCTACGACGCCTTTGCTGAGAAGTTCAAGGCCGCCGTGGCCAAGCTCAAGGTCGGCAACGGCCTGGAAGAGGGCGTGACCATCGGCCCGCTGATCGACGCCAAGGCCGCGGCCAAGGTCAAGGAGCACATCGACGACGCCGTGAGCCAGGGCGCCAAGGTCATCGCCGGGGGCAAGGCCCACGCCAACGGTGGCAGCTATTTCGAACCGACCATCCTCGCCGACGTGCCCAAGAGCGCCAAGGTGTCCAAGGAAGAGACCTTCGGCCCGCTGGCGCCGCTGTTCCGCTTCAAGGACGAGGCCGAGGTCATCGAACTGGCCAACGACACCGAATTCGGCCTGGCCTCCTACTTCTATGCCCGCGACCTGTCCCGCGTGTTCCGCGTGGCCGAGGCGCTGGAGTACGGCATGGTCGGCATCAACACCGGCCTGATCTCCAACGAAGTCGCCCCCTTCGGCGGCGTTAAGGCCTCGGGCCTGGGCCGCGAAGGCTCCAAGTACGGCATCGAGGAATACCTGGAGATCAAGTACCTCTGCCTGGGCGTCTGATCGCCCTCGTTGGGCTTCGCTGCGCTCAACCCAACCCAACCTACCAGCACCCGTAGGTTGGACGAGACGGCGCCATGGTCGAAGCCCGACAGACCCTCAGCCTGACCCAAAGCTTTCCCCCGGCGCGGACGCCGGGCCGTTGGCAGTCGATCATCGTATGCTGCCCGGAATCCGGTCCGCGCCTTTCCCGTAGCCGGCCGCCACGATGAGCGGCCATCGAGGACTGCAATGAGCCACACCAATGATTCCCTGATGCACCGCCGCAGCGCCGCCGTCGCCCGTGGCGTCGGCCAGACCCACCCGATCTTCGTCGCCCGTGCGGAGAACGCCAAGGTCTGGGACGTCGAGGGCAACGAGTTCCTGGACTTCGCCGGCGGCATCGCCGTGCTCAACACCGGCCACCTGCATCCGCGCGTAGTGGCGGCCGTGCAGGAACAGCTGACCAAGGTCTCCCACACCTGCTTCCAGGTGCTGGCCTACGAGCCCTATGTCGAGGTCTGCGAAAAGCTCAACGAACTGGTGCCGGGCAACTTCCCGAAAAAGACCGCGCTGTTCAACTCCGGCTCCGAAGCCGTGGAGAACGCGGTCAAGATCGCCCGCGCCGCCACCCAGCGTGCCGGCGTCATCGCCTTCTCCAGCGCCTACCACGGTCGCACCATGATGACCCTGTCGCTGACCGGCAAGGTCGCGCCCTATTCGGCCGGCATGGGCCTGATGCCCGGCGGCGTCTATCGCGCGCTTTACCCCTGCGAACTGCATGGCATCAGCGTCGATGACGCCATCGCCAGCGTCGAGCGCATCTTCAAGAACGATGCCGCCCCCGGCGACATCGCCGCCATCATCCTCGAGCCGGTGCAGGGCGAGGGCGGCTTCTATGCCGCGCCCAAGGAATTCATGCAGCGCCTGCGCACCCTGTGCGACACCCACGGCATCCTGCTGATCGCCGATGAAGTCCAGTCCGGCGCTGGCCGGACCGGCACCTTCTTCGCCATGGAGCAGATGGGCGTCGACGCCGACCTGGTGACCTTCGCCAAGTCCATCGCCGGCGGCTTCCCGCTGTCGGGCGTGACCGGTCGCGCCACGGTGATGGATGCCGTCACCCCCGGCGGCCTGGGTGGCACCTACGCCGGCAGCCCCATCGCCTGCGCCGCAGCCCTGGCGGTGATCGAGACCTTCAAGGAAGAGAACCTGCTGGATCGCTCCAAGGCCGTGGGCGAGCGCCTCACCGCCGGTCTGCGCGAACTGGCCGCCCAGCACGCGCAGATCTGCGACGTCCGTGGCCTGGGCGCCATGATCGCCATGGAGCTGGGCAAGGGCGGCGACATTGAGCAGCCCGATGCCGAGCTGACCAGTCAGATCGTGGTCCGGGCGCGTCAGAAGGGCCTGATCCTGCTCAGCTGCGGCAGCTACGGCAACGTGCTGCGCATCCTGGTGCCCCTGACCGCCAGCGACGAAGAGCTGGATCGCGGCTTGGCCATTATCGGCGAGTGTTTTGCCGAATTGGCCTGAGTCCTGCCTAAACCGCCCTCCTGGAGGGCGGTTTTTTTGTGACACGCTTGGCACAAACCTCGCTTTGCCGCATCATCCGCCGCTTCGCTTTCCTCAAGCAGGAGTGGGTTGGGATGCCGCCCCTGATACTCATCGTAGACGCCAATCCCTGGACCCGTGACCTGCTCAAGTCGCTGGTGCTGGCCGTGCGTGCCGATGCCCTGGTGCATGAATACGGCCATGGCTATCAGGCCCTCGCCGAACTGGATCAGCGCAAGAGATGCGCCCTGATCATCGTCGAGCGACCGGCCGACTGCGACGGCCTCGACCTGTTGCGGCGCATTCGCCAGCGCGGCGCCCAGCCGCTGCAGCCGGTGATCCTGCTGTCCGACCATTCCGATGCCGCCTATGTGCGCGCCGCCCTGCGTCTGGCACCAACGGCCTATCTGGTCAAACCCTATGCGGCGGAAGAGGTGTTGCGCCGCCTGCACAGTCTGTTGCCGCCCGCGGGAGACGCCTCTCAAACAGCCAGTGCCCCGGCCCTGGGCTCCCTGGACGATCATCTGCAGCGCATGGCCGCCGAAATCGACGCCGTGCCGCTGTTCGCCGACCTGCCCGCCATCATCCAGCGCTGCCGCGAGAGCGAGAGCTGCAGCCTGGGCGAACTGGAAACCGAATTCGGCCAGGATCCGCTGGTCACGGCGACCCTGATCGCCGCGGCCAACAGTGCCTCCCAGCGCGTCGGCCAGTCCTGCCAGACACTCAGCCAGGCCCTGCCGCGGCTGGGCGTCGGCTTCACCCTCAATCTGGTCCTGGGCCTGAGCCTGCGGCGGGCAACCCGCCTGGCCGAGCCGCTGTTGGCCGGACGCGCCGAGGGCTATCTGCACCTCGCCCAGCGCGCCGCCGATTGCGCCCGGCTGCTGGCGCTGCGCTATGTGCGCGAAGATGCCGAACGCTGCTATACCGCCGGCCTGCTGCACCGCCTGGGTGAGCTGGCCGTGCTGCAGGGCGTGCAGCGCTGGTGCGACGGGGGTGGTGCCATCGACGAAGCCGCGCTGGAACGCGCGCTGCTGAGCTACAGCCTGGAATTCTCCGCGGAACTGCAGCGGCACTGGCGACTGCCCCTGGAGTTGCGCGAGCTGGTGGCCGCGGTGCACAGCCTGCAGGGCGTGTTGCCCAAGCCGTCGCTCATCCTGCACTTGGCGGCGCAGGCGGCGAATCCCGCCCCGGGCGAGTCCCTCGAAGCCCTGCTGGAGCACAAGGCCGGGCGCATGCTGGGGCTGGAGGCGGCGGTCTGGCAGCTGGCCGTCACCCAGCTCAAGCTAGGCTAGCGCGCGGTATCGGGGCGATAGCCCAGGCGCAGTCCACCCCAGTGGCGGCCATTCACCAGGATCGGCACCGAAAGGTCGTGCATCACCTCGCCGGTGTCTCTCATGTAGGTCTGCAACAGCAGGCGGCGCTGATGGCTGCCGCAGCGCTTGCCGGTGCGGTCGCTGAACAGGCGCTTGCTGCGACTGCGCGCGGTATCCACCGCCACGTCGCCGGTGGGCGCATGGGCGAAGGCGCGGTTGTGGGTGGGCACATAGCCTTCCGGGGTACAGGCGATGGCGAAGACCAGGCCGGGATGCTGGTCCAGCAGCGGCTCCTGGATCGCCGGTAGCACGCCATCGGTATAGCTGTCGAAACGGGTGCGGTACTTGGCCGGCTGACTGCCGGGCACCGGCTGGTACTGGCGGTCGAAGAGGGCGTCCTGGGTGATGCGCCCGGCGGCCAGGTCTTCCTCGAAGCGCCGGCCGATGGCATCCGCGCCCTGGCGCGCCAGTTCGAAGATGCGCTGGTGATAGCTGTCCAGGCCGACCTCGGCCAGACGTTCGCTGCTGGCTTCGGCCATGTCCACCAGTTCGTCGGCGGCGCTGCTGAGCCGGCTGGTCTGGCGCTCGCTGTCGGCCAGATCGCTGTGCACCTGCTCCACCGCCTGGGCCAGGCTTTCCAGCTGGGCGAGATTGGCCGAGGTGCCCTGGGCGATGTCCGCGGCCTGGCGCTCGGCGGTCTGCGCCAGCTCGGCGATCTCCTGCAGGCCTTCGCCGGTACGTTCGACCTGGCGCACGCCGTCTTCCAGCGCCTGGGCCAGTTGCTGGATCTGCGCCACCACGGCGTCGGTCTGCTGGCTGATGTCGGCGACGATCAGCCCCACCTCGCCGGTCGCGCTGGAGGTCCGCGCCGCCAGGCCCCGGACCTCGTCGGCGACCACGGCAAAGCCGCGCCCGTGCTCGCCGGCCCGGGCGGCCTCGATGGCGGCATTGAGCGCCAGCAGGTTGGTCTGGCTGGCGATGCCCTGGATGACCTCGGTGACCTGCTGGATCTTGTCGGTGCGGGCACTCAGGCCGGCGATCAGTTCGCGGCTCTGGCGGGCGTGCTCGCTGAGGGCACGGATGGCGGCGATCGCCGTACTCAGGGCGTCCTGACCGGCCTCGCTGCGCTGGTGCACCTGCTGCGCCACCGCCAGGGCCTGGCGGGCGCTGGCGGCGCTGTCGTGCTCGGTCTGGGTGAGGGCTGAGGCACTGCTGGAAATCTGCGCGGCCGTGCTGGCCTGGGACTGGACCCGAGCCGCTAGCTGCTGGGCGGCAAAGGCCACGCCGGCGATGGCCACGGCGTTGCGCGCCGTGCTGCGCGAGAGATCGCCGGTCAGTTCATCGAAAGACTGGGTGGAAGCGGGTGGTGCCTCGGGCTTGCGCAGCAGCAACCAGGGCCAGAGGGCGGCCATCAGGACCAGCCCCATGCCAGCAACGGTGGATAGCGCCAGCCCCTGCCAGAGCAGCAAGGCCGCCACGAGGCTGGCCAGGTGAAGCGACAACACGACGGGCCAGCGCCTGGGCATGCGACCTCCTTGTAATTTTGCTCGATCGAGGACGAAGTGTGACGGCTGTCAGCTTCGTCGATCATGGAGCCGGCTTTCCGGAGGTTGCAACCGCTGTCTGGTCCCGGCGGCTACGACTTTCGTCTTAGCCGCCTGCGGCGGGTCAGGGCGTACGCGGCAGGAAATGCAGCGGCGCACCCCGTTGCAGCCCGGCCAGCACCGGGTGGTCCTTGACCAGTTCCACCTCGATCACCTCGCTCTGCTCCGGCACCCTCAGGGTGACCCGGGTGGTGGCGCCCAGCGGCCGGATGTCGCGCACTTCGGCGGCGTGGTAACCCGGTCGCGGCTCACGCTCCAGCTCCACCTCGTGCGGACGGAACAGCACTTCCTGCTCGCCCAAGGCCAAGCGGTTGGAGTCGCCGAGGAAGTGATAGACGAAGTCGCTCGCCGGCTGCTCGTAGACCTCGCCGGGCGAGCCGACCTGTTCGATCTGGCCCTTGTTCATCACCACGATGCGGTCGGCCACCTCCATGGCTTCTTCCTGGTCGTGGGTGACGAACACGGAGGTCAGGTGGATCTCCTCATGCAGCCGTGCCAGCCAGCGCCGCAGCTCCTTGCGCACCTTGGCATCCAGGGCACCGAAGGGTTCGTCGAGCAGCAGGATCTTGGGCTCCACCGCCAGGGCGCGGGCCAGGGCGATGCGCTGGCGCTGACCGCCGGAAAGTTGCTCCGGGTAGCGATCGGCCAGCCAGTCGAGTTGCACCATGTTCAGCAGTTCATGCACCTTGCTAGCGATCTGCGCCTCGCTCGGCCGCTCGCGGCGCGGCTTCATGCGCAGCCCGAAGGCCACGTTGTCGAACACCGTCATGTGGCGGAACAGCGCGTAGTGCTGGAAGACGAAGCCGACGTTGCGATCGCGCACGTCACGCCCGGAGACGTCTTCGCCATGGAAGCCGATGTTGCCGGTGTCCGGCGCTTCCAGGCCGGCGATGATGCGCAGCAGGGTGGTCTTGCCGCAGCCAGAGGGGCCGAGCAGGGCGACCAGCTCGCCACTCTCGATGTGCAGGTTGATGTCCTTGAGCGCCTGGAAGGCGCCAAACCTCTTGTTGATGCCCTGGATCTCGATACTCATGGCGCCTTATTCCTCGTCACGGTGCTGCAGTTGGCGGCTCAGGCGACTCTCGCTCCACTGCCGCAGCAGCAGGATCACCAGGGCCATCATCAGCAGCAGGATCGCCACGCTGAAGGCGGCGACGATGTTGTATTCGTTGTAGAGAATCTCGATGTGCAACGGCAGGGTGTTGGTCAGGCCGCGGATATGGCCGGAGACCACCGACACCGCGCCGAACTCGCCCATGGCCCGGGCGGTACAGAGCACCACGCCATAGATCAGCGCCCATTTCACGTTGGGCAGGGTCACGTGCCAGAACAGTTGCCAGCCACTGGCGCCCAGCAGGCGCGCCGCCTCTTCCTCCTGGGTGCCCTGTTCCTGCATCAGCGGGATCAATTCGCGGGCCACATAGGGAAAGGTGACGAAGATGGTCGCCAGCACGATGCCCGGGACGGCAAAGACGATCTGCACATCGACGCTCTGCAGATAGGGGCCCAGCAGCCCCTGGGCGCCGAACAGCAGCACATAGATGAGACCGGCGATCACCGGCGAGACCGAGAAGGGCAGGTCGATCAGGGTGATCAGCAGACTCTTGCCGGTGAATTCGAACTTGGTGACGCACCAGGCCGCGGCCAGGCCGAAGGCCAGGTTCAGAGGTACCGAGATGGCGGTGGCGAACAGCGTCAGCTTGAGCGCCGAGATCGCATCCGGTTCGCTGATGGCGTCCCAGAAGGCACCGATGCCGTTGGCCAGGCCCTGGCTCAGCACCATGTACAGCGGCAGCACTAGGACCAGCAGGAAGATCAGCCAGGCGCTGGCGATCAGCGCGATGGCCACCGGGGTGCGCTGCTTGTTGGCGCGCGCATCGGCCTTGGTGGAAGTCATGAGGCTCATGCGGACGTCCTTAGATGTTGGGCTGGATGCGGCGCTGCAGGATGTTGATCAGCAGCAGCATGACAAAGGACACCAGCAGCATGAACACGCCGATGCCGGTGGCGCCGGTGTAGTCGTACTGGTCCAGCTTGGAGACGATGAGCAGCGGCAGGATCTCGGTCTTGAACGGGATGTTGCCGGCGATGAACACCACCGAACCGTACTCGCCCACGCCGCGGGCGAAGGCCAGGGCGAAGCCGGTCAGCCAGGCCGGCAGCAGGGTCGGCACCAGCACGTAGCGGAACACCTGCCAGGGGCGGGCGCCCAGGCAGGTGGCGGCTTCCTCGATCTCCTTGGGGATGTCCGCCAGCACCGGCTGCAGGGTGCGCACCACGAAGGGCAGGGTGACGAAGATCAGCGCCAGGGTGATGCCGATCGGGGTATAGGCGATCTTGAAGGGAAACAGCGAACCGATCAGGCCGTTGGGCGCATAGAGGGCCGTCAGGGCGATGCCGGCCACCGCGGTGGGCAGAGCGAAGGGCAGATCGACCATGGCATCGATCAACTTGCGCCCGGGAAACTCGTAGCGCACCAGCACCCAGGCCAGCAGGGTGCCGAGGATGCCATTGACGAAGGCGGCGAGCAGGGCCGTGCCAAAGGACAGCTGCAAGGCGGCCAGCACCTGGCGCCCGGTGATCAGCGACCAGAACTGCCCGAGGGTCAGCTGGCTGGCGTGGAGGAACATGGCGCCCAGCGGGATCAGCACGATCAGCGCGAGGTAGGTCAGGGAAAATCCCAGGGTCAACCCGAAGCCGGGTATGACCGGGGAGAGACGGCGAGACATGAGACGTCCTTCTGCAAGGCGCCCCGGCGATGCATTCGCCAGGGCGCAGAGGGGTGGAACGATACCTGTTCCGGGCCGGTCAGCGTGAGCCGTCCCGGCCGGGGCGCTATTTGTTGATGTCGGCGAAGATCTTGTCGAACACCCCGCCGTCGGCGAAGTACTTGGGCTGCGCCTCTTTCCAGCCGCCGAATTCCTGGTCGATGGTCACCAGCTTGACCGGCTTGAACTGATCCTTGAATTCCGCCGCCACCTTGGCATTGCGGGGACGATAGAAGTTCTGCGCGGCGATGCGCTGGCCCTCGGGGCTGTAGAGATACTGCAAATAGGCCTCGGCCTGCTTGCGGGTGCCCTTCTTGTCGACCACCTTGTCCACCACCGCCACCGGGGGCTCGGCCAGGATCGACAGCGACGGGGTGACGATCTCCAACTGGTCGCCGCCTTCTTCCTTGAGCGACAGATAGGCTTCGTTCTCCCAGGCGATCAGCACGTCGCCCAGCTGACGCTGCACGAAGCTGATGGTGGCGCCGCGTGCGCCGGTATCCAGCACCGGGGCGTGGCGATAGAGCTCGGTGACGAACTTGAGCGCCTCGGCATCGCTGCCGTACTTGGCCTTGGCATAGGCCCAGGCGGCGAGGAAGTTCCAGCGGGCGCCGCCGGAGGTCTTGGGATTGGGGGTGATGACCTGGACGTCCTTCTTCACCAGGTCGTCCCAGTCCTTGATGCCCTTGGGATTACCCTTGCGCACCAGGAAGACGATGGTCGAGGTGTAGGGGGTGCTGTTGTCCGCCAGCCGCTTCTGCCAGTTGGGGTCGACCAGCTGCTGGCGCAGGTTGAGGGCATCGATATCGCCGGATAGCGCCAGGGTCACCACATCCGCCTGCAGGCCATCGATCACCGAGCGCGCCTGCTTGCCGGAGCCGCCATGGGAATTCTTGATGGTCACGTCTTCGCCGGTCTCGGCCTTCCAGTGCTTGGCGAAGGCGGCGTTGTACTGCTGGTAGAGCTCGCGGGTCGGATCGTAGGACACGTTGAGCAATTCAACGGCGTGGACCTGGGTGGCGAACAGGGCACCGGCCAGCGCGGCCAGGGCGAAACGGCGAATCGACATGAAAAGGCTCCTTGACGTGAGAATGCCGGACACCGTCTGGCGGGCACCTTGCCCGCTCGTCCGCTGACCTCGAGAACTCAGTGCTTGTTGGTGTGGCCGCTCTGGGGCCGGAATTTTTCCTTGCGCTCGATCTGTACCACCTGCCCGTTGTGCACGGTGATCTCGATGGCGCCGAACCTGAGTCCGCGCAAAGCCTGCTGGATATCGCGGAGCAGTGCGGTTTCGTCCTGGTTTTCCAGGCTGCGGAACGGAACGGAGCTCATGGGATGGCGTCCTCGGAGGCAGAGATGGGCGAAGAGGTGGGCCATCTTAGAATGCCGATCTTTATTTCTTAAAATTGCTAATAATGCTTTGTTTATTCACTTTTAGAATTAGCAGTCTGTGAAGGACACGTTGTGTAGCAAAAGGGAGGGCTGGATTTATCGCCCGCCCCGGCAATAATGCGCGAACGCCTGTTCACTGAACTTTCCGTGACAGTTGCACTACACAACTCGCGCGAGGTCCTCTGCGTCCATGAGCTACAACGGCCTGCTCGACCTGTCGGTCTGGCAACTGGTGGTGGTCACCCTGCTGCTGACCCACCTGACCATTGTCAGTGTCACCGTCTACCTGCATCGCTACTCCGCCCACCGCTCGCTGGAGCTGCATCCCGCGCTCAAGCACGCCTTCCGCTTCTGGCTGTGGCTGACCACGGCAATGAACACCCGCGAGTGGACCGCCATCCACCGCAAGCACCACGCCAAGTGCGAAACCGAAGAGGACCCGCACAGTCCGGTGCACAAGGGCCTGGCCACCGTGGTCCGCCGCGGCGCCGAGCTGTACAAGGCCGAGGCCAACAACGCCGATACCCTGCGCATCTATGGCAAGAACTGTCCGGACGACTGGATCGAGCGCAAGCTCTATTCCAATCCGCGCACCCGCAATATGGGCGTGGTGCTGATGCTGCTGATCGACATCGCCCTGTTCGGCGCCCTGGGTCTCACCGTCTGGGCGGTGCAGATGGTCTGGATTCCCTTCTGGGCCGCGGGCGTGGTCAATGGCCTCGGCCATGCCGTGGGCTATCGCAACTTCGAATGCCGCGACGCTGCCACCAACCTCATCCCCTGGGGCATCGTGATCGGTGGCGAAGAGCTGCACAACAATCACCACACCTATCCCAACTCGGCCAAGCTGTCGGTCAAGCGCTGGGAATTCGACATGGGCTGGGCCTGGATCAAGCTGTTCACCTGGCTGCGCCTGGCCAAGGTCAATCGCGTCGCCCCCATCGCCCATCGCATCGAAGGCAAGGGGCAGCTGGACATGGACACCGCCATGGCCATCCTCAACAACCGCTTCCAGATCATGGCCCAGTATCGCAAGCAGGTGATCGGCCCGCTGCTGCGGCAGGAGCGGGTCAGCGCCACGCCCTCCCAGCGTCCGCTGTTCCGCCGTGCCAGGGGGCTGCTGGCCCGCGAGACCAGCCTGCTCAAGGCCCGCCATCAGGTGCGCATCGACGAGCTGCTCGAACACAGCCAGGCGCTGAAGCTGATCTACGAAAAGCGCCTGGCGCTGCAGCAGATCTGGGCCCGGACGAGTGCCAATGGCCATGACATGCTGGCGGCGACCCGGCAGTGGATCGGCGAGGCCGAAGCCAGCGGTATCCAGTCCCTGCGAGAATTCGCCGAACAGCTGAAAACCTATTCCCTGCGGCCGGCCGGAACCGCCTGAGAAAGGCTTCACAAAAGCCCACCGAAGCGGTGGGCTGCCCTATGCGGGGATTGAACCAGGCTGGTTTCAGCTGTCTCTAACTCCCTCAGGACCCCGCGTAGGCGCATTTGTATATGGATGAACAACCCCCACTGTCTGCTCTTCCCACCCCGGAAGAGAATCTTCTGGCTCTCCTGCACTCGCGGGCCGAGGCAGATCGCCTGCGTGATCGTGAGCAGCTCTTCAGCGCCCTGCTGGAAAGCGTCAACGCCGTACTCTGGGCGCTGGATTGGCGCAACCGCCAGATCATCTATGTCAGCCCCGCCTACGCACAGATCTTTGGTCGCTCCCAATCGCTGGTCCTGAGCGACTACAGCACCTGGCTCAACAACATCTATCCCGATGACCTGGAATACGCTCAGCGCACCCTGGAACAGGTGATCGAGCAGGGCGCCGTGGAGTCGCGCGAGTACCGCATCATCCGCGCCGACGGCGAGATCCGCTGGCTCAGCGACAAGTGCTTTGTCAGCCAGCGCAGCGAAGCCGGCATGCCCCTGCTGGTGGTGGGCATCGCCGAAGACATCACCGACAAGAAGCGCATGGAGGAAGAGCTGCAGCGGCTCGCCACTACCGATGTGCTGACGCGCAGCAGCAATCGCAGGCATTTCTTCGAAAGTGCCCAGCGCGCCTTCGAATTCGCCCAGAACGAAGGCGAGCCCCTGGCCTTCCTGCTGCTCGACATAGACGACTTCAAGAAGATCAACGATCGCTTCGGTCACCAGATGGGTGATCAAGTGTTACAGCGTGTTGCCGAATGCGGTGCCCAGACCACGCGCCGGGGCGATCTGTTCGGCCGTATCGGGGGCGAGGAATTCGCCCTGCTGCTGCCGGGTTGCGACAGCGACCTGGCACTGCAGATCGGCGGACGCCTGCAACGGGCCGTGCGGCAACTGGCGGTGCCCACTGCCGAGGGGCCGCTGAAGGTCACCATCAGTCAGGGCGTCACCGTCCTGCGCGAGGGCGATGAGTCCCTCGACACCCTTTATGTCCGGGCTGACGAAGCCATGTACCGGGCCAAGCGCCAGGGCAAGGATCAGATCGTCCAGGGCTGAAGTCCCTCTGCCAGGCGGCCCGGCGACATCCCGGATGGCCTGGCCGCCGATTCAGCCGGCTGCGCGCGTCGCGTCCCCGCTGTCCTACCAGCCGGGCGGCTGCCCGGCCTCTCCAAAGTTCACGCCATCGTCTCCTTCATTCGCCGATCTTTCGCTTCAGTGTGCCGCCATCGCCTGGCCTGCAGCCTGAAAAGGGTCACCGCGCCGATTGGAAAGACTTTTGTTGCAAGGCAGGTGGCGCCCAGTTAGCAACGAAAGCGCTCGACTGCTGCGGAAATCGGCTGGCAGGTCAGTCGCAAAAAATTACAAGTCCTTGAAGAAGAACGGAAATTCATTTGAATTCAGGGCTCGCGGGGCAAAAGTAGCTGGCTGGAAGGTTGCCGAATATCCCTCGAAACGCCCGCTCTAGAGCGTCACGGCGCTGGGTTGGGAGGGCTGGTTTCCCAGCAAAAGGCAAACCTTTCCCAGGGGGTGGGCAGCGCAGGTTCCCTCGGGTCATGACCGAACAGTCAGAGCGGAAGACCACAGGGCGGGTTTTCAACCAGGTATCGCTAGACGAAATGCTTTTTTGCAATTAGCTTTCGCAACGTGGAAGACGGTGGCAGGGACCCTGTGCTGGAGGTCGCAACTTAAAAGTCGACCAGGCCCGGGATAATTCTCCAAATTGAAACAAAAGCCCTCTAGCTTTCCCTTCCGCACGGCCCGTCGGGCATACCACCAGCAGGCGCTGACACCTCTGGTGGCCGCATAACAACGATTCACCCCTGGAGCACACATGGTCAAGAAGCCACTGGTGGTCGCGGTCTCCGCGGCCTGTCTGAACCTGTCCGTCATCGCCGCTGCCCACGCTGCCGGCTTCGTCGAAGACAGCAAAGCCACCCTCAGTCTGCGTAACTTCTACATCAACACAGACAACCGCAACGGTACTGCCAATCCTTCCCGCGTGATGGATTGGGGTCAGGGGTTCCTGCTTAACTATCAGTCCGGCTTCACCCAGGGCACCGTCGGTTTCGGTGTTGATGCAATCGGCATGCTGGGTCTGCGTCTGGACAGCGGTGGCAAGGCCAACGGCGCCAGCGGTGGCAGCGTGCAGAACGGCACCATGTTCCCGCGTGATACCGATAACAGCGCCGTTGACGAGTTCTCCAATGTCGGCGCTACTGCCAAGATGAAGATCTCCGAAACCGAGTTCCGCTACGGCACCCTGATGCCGAAGCTGCCGGTCGTGGTCTCCAACGACGGTCGCCTGCTGCCGCAGACCTTCCAAGGTGCTCAAGTCACGTCCAAGGACATCAAGAACGTGACCCTGACCGCCGGCCAGCTCGAGCGTGCCAAGAACCGTAACTCCACCGACGAAGACGATCTGTCCATCGCCGGTTCCAACGGTGCCGCGAATGCCGCCCTGCGTCGCAACAGCGATCATTTCCGCTTCGTCGGTGCCGACTACAAGGTCACCAAAGACCTGACCCTGCAGTACTACTTCGGTCAGCTGGAAGACTTCTACAACCAGCACTTCCTGGGTCTGGTGCACAGCGTCAAGCTGGGCGACGGTACCTTCAAGACCGACTTGCGCTATTTCGATAGCAACAGCCAGGGCGAAAACCGCAAGGCCGACAGCACCGGCCTCTACGTGTCCAGCGGCTACTACGGTGGTACCCGTACCACTGGCGAGATCGACAACCGCCTCTACAGCGGCCTGTTCACCTACTCGATCTACGGCCACACCTTTGGTCTGGGTTATCAGGGCAGCAACGGCAACAGCGCCTTCCCCTACCTGAACGAGAACGGTGGCGCTTCGACCTATGCCATCACCGATATTCAGATCAACAACTTCACCCGTTCCGGCGAAGACACCTGGCAGGCTCGCTACTCTTATGACTTCGCTCAGCTGGGCGTCAAGGGTCTGACCGCTGGCGTCATCTATCAGCGCGGTGACAACATCCGTACCCGTACTGGCGACGCCATGGAATGGGAACGCGACCTGACCGTCAGCTACGTCATCCCAGAAGGCCAGCTGAAAGGTCTGGGCTTCACCTGGCGTAACGCCATGCTGCGTTCCGACCTGCCGGCCGTTTCTCAAGCCGGTGTACCGGGCCAGCGTGACGTTGACGAAAACCGTCTGATCGTCAGCTACACCCTGCCGCTGCTCTAAGCCGCGCTCAGGTCAAGAAAAAGCCCGTCGCGAGACGGGCTTTTTCGTTTCCGCCGGAAATCAGCGACCGGTCGGCTGCTGCTGGGTGATGCAGTGGATGTTGCCACCGCCGAGCAGGATCTCGCGGCCGGGAACCTGCACCACCTCGTGCTCCGGGAAGCAGGCCTGCAGGGTGCGAAGGGCCTCGGCATCCTCGGGGACGCCAAAGGTCGGGGCGATGATGCCGCCGTTGACGATCAGGAAGTTGACGTAGGACGCGGCCAGCCGCTCGCCGGCCCGGCGTGGCTGGGTGCCAAGGCAGGCATCCACGTCCCGGCATTCCTCTTCGCTGGCGAACAGCGGGCCCGGGGTAACGATCCGATGCACCTTGAAGGTGCGGCCGCGGGCATCGGTTTCGCGTTCCAGTACGGCCAGGGCCTCGCGGCAGCGGCTGTAGTTGGGATCGGCCTGGTCGTCGCACCAGCTCAGCAGCACCTCGCCCGGGCGCACGTAGCAGCAGAAATTGTCCACGTGGCCGTTGGTCTCGTCGTTGTAGAGACCATGGGGCAGCCAGATGACCTTGTCCACCGCCAGGTAGTCGCTCAGGTAGCGCTCGATCGTCTCGCGATCCAGGTGCGGATTGCGATTGGCGTTGAGCAGGCATTCCTCGGTGGTGATCAGGGTGCCTTCGCCATCGACATGGATGGAGCCGCCTTCGAGGACGAAGTCCGGGGTGCGGTAGCCCGGTAGGTTCTCGATCGCCAGGATTTTGCCCGCCACCTGGTCATCGCGCTGCCAGGGGAAATAGAGGCCGCCATCCAGGCCACCCCAGGCGTTGAAGCTCCAGTCCACCCCGCGCACGCCGCCCTGGCCATCGCTGACGAAGGTCGGGCCGGTGTCACGACACCAGGCGTCGTCATTGCTGATTTCCACCACGCGGATATGCGGATGTTGCAGGCGAGCACGGGCATTCTCGTATTGCTGCGCCGAGGCGCCGACGGTGACCGGCTCGAAACGGGCGATGGCCTGGGCGACGGCAGTGAAGGCGGCCTGGGCGGGTTTGCCGCCCAGGCGCCAGTTGTCCGGGCGCTCGGGCCAGACCATCCAGATCTGGCGCTGGTCGGCCCATTCGGCGGGCATGTGGAAGCCGTCGGCACGCGGCGTGGTGAGGGTGGTCATGGCGAGGCTCTCCGTCCAGAGTCGTCGTGGGCTGATAAGGGAAAGGATCGAAAGGGCGCCGCGGGCGCGAACACGCGCAGGGCGCCAGAGGTCATGCAGAACAGCTGCCGACCGGTGCGGGACCGGTCGGCAGGCTGGCGCTTACACGGTGTGCAGGTACCAGTTGTACTCGAGGTCGGAGATGGAGTGCTCGAACTCCTCCAACTCGTGTTCCTTGCAGGCGACGAAGATGTCGATGTACTTCGGATCGATGTACTCCGCCATCACCGAGCTGTCGTCCAAGTAGCGCAGGGCATCGCGCAGGTTGTTCGGCAGGCTCTGCTCGTGCTGCTCGTAGGAGTTGCCCTCGGTGACCGGACCGGGCTCGATCTGCCGGGTCAGGCCATGGTGCACGCCAGCCAGGACGCCGGCCAGCAGCAGGTAGGGGTTGGCGTCGGCGCCGGCCACCCGATGCTCGATGCGGTGCGCCTCGGGCGTGCCGGTGGGGACGCGCAGGGCGGTGGTACGGTTGTCCAGGCCCCAGCTCGGCGCATTGGGCACGAAGAACTGCGAGCCGAAGCGGCGATAGCTGTTCACGTTGGGGCAGAGGAAGGCCATGCAGGCGGGTAGGGTCTCGAGCACACCGCCGATGGCATGACGCAATGCGGCGTTCTGCTCGGGATCCTCGCCGGCAAAGATGTTGCGGCCTTCCTTGTCCAGCAGGGAGATATGCACGTGCAGGCCGTTGCCCGCCTGGCCCGGGTAGGGCTTGGCCATGAAGGTGGTATCCATCTCATGGTCGTAGGCGACGTTCTTGATCAGGCGCTTGAGCAGCACGGCGTAGTCGCAGGCCTTGATCGGATCGGCGACGTGGTTGAGGTTGACCTCGAATTGCGCCGGAGCCGATTCGGCGACGATGGCGTCGGCCGGAATGCCCTGGGCGCGGGCGCCGTCGATGATGTCCTGCAGGCAGTCCGCGTATTCGTCCAGATCGTCCATGGAGTAGACCTGGACCGACTGGGGGCGCTTGCCGGAAATGGGCGAACGCGGCGGTTGCGGGCGGCCGTTGATGTTCTCCTGATCGATCAGATAGAACTCCAGCTCGAAGGCGGCGCAGACCGTGAGGCCGAGCTCGTCGAAACGCTGGACGACCTGGCGCAGGACCTCGCGGGGGTCGGCGAAGAAGGGCTCGCCTTCCATCTCGTGCATGGTCATCAGCAGCTGCGCGGTGGGGCGCTTCTGCCAGGGCTCCATGGAGAGGGTGTCGGTGATGGGGAAGCAGACGCGGTCGGCGTCGCCGATGTCGAGGCCGAGACCGGTGCTTTCGACGGTGGAGCCGGTGATGTCGAGGGCGAACAGCGAAGCGGGGAGGTTGATTCCTTTCTCGAAGACTTTGGGCAGATTGTTGCGCTCGATGCGTTTGCCACGCACCACGCCATTCATATCCGCAATCAGAAGATCGACGAACTGGACCTCAGGGTGCTCCCTGAGGAAGTCGGTCGCTTCATCCAAACGAACGGCACGCGGGGGTACCGACATGATGAAACACCTTTGCTTTTGGCTGCGCTCGACAAAACGGTTAGCGCCTGATGCGCCTGTTTGCCCAGTGGGCCAACCGCAGTGAGGGCACGAGTGCCCGCTGTCGATCCGACAGCGACCTGAGAGTACGGTCTCGCCTGCGCTCCGACGCTTTGTCAGCGCCCCTGTTAAAAATATCAATCAGCGGAGTTACCACCCTGGAGTCAATCCGAAAGGCGGACCAAAGTCAACTGGAGGCAACCCTGCTCGGAGGTGGTGCGCAGGCGCCTGTTTTTGGCGCATTTAGTCGGGCTGAAACGCCTCTGTTTAGCCGCTTCTGTGCAGAATCTCGAAACTTTTTGCCGGTGGTTGTGAAAAATAACGAACAAGACTAGGCTCGGATGATTCCTGTTCAACCCGGTGCCCCATGTCCGCGCTGCCCCTCATAGGTGTCACAGCCTGTACCAGGCAACTAGGCCTGCATCCCTTTCACATCGCTGGCGACAAGTATCTGCGCGCGGTGGTGGAGGGGGCCGCGGGCATGCCGCTGGTGATCCCGGCCCTGGCCGACCTCATCGCCACCGACGCCCTGCTCGAGCGCCTGGACGGTCTGCTGTTCACCGGTTCGCCCTCCAATGTCGAGCCCCATCACTACCAGGGTGCGCCCAGCGAGCCCGGCACCCCGCATGACGCGGCCCGCGATGCCGTGACCCTGCCGCTGTTGCGCGCCGCCGTGGCGGCAGGCGTGCCGGTGCTGGGCATCTGCCGTGGCTTCCAGGAAATGAACGTGGCCTTTGGCGGCAGCCTGCACCAGAAGGTGCACGAGGTCGGTTCCCTCATGGACCACCGCGAACGCGGCGAGACCCTGGAGGAGCACTATGGCCTGCACCATCCGGTCGAGGTCCAGCCGGGCGGCCTGTTCGAGGCCCTCGGCCTGCCGGCGCGCTTCGAGGTGAATTCCATCCATGGCCAGGGCATCGACCGCCTGGCGCCAGGATTGCGCGCCGAGGCGCTGGCCCCCGACGGCCTGATCGAAGCCGTCTCGGTCCGCGAGGCCCGCGCCTTCGCCTGCGGCGTGCAGTGGCACCCGGAATGGAAGGTGCGCAGTCACCCGGTCTATCTCGCCTTATTCGAGGCGTTCGGCAAGGCCTGCAAGGCGCGCGCTGCCGAGCGCTGATGCTGTTCACCCCGCTCGAACCTTCGAGGTCTTTATGAGCACCCCGCTTGACCGGCTCACCGCCTGGTTGAAAGAACGCAAGATCACCGAAGTGGAATGCCTGGTCGCCGACCTGACCGGCATCGCCCGCGGCAAGATTTCCCCCACTGCCAAGTTTCTCAACGAAAAGGGCATGCGCCTGCCGGAGAGCGTGCTCCTGCAGAGCGTGACCGGGGACTATGTCGACGACGACATCTACTACGAACTGCTCGACCCGGCCGACATCGATATGCACTGTCGCCCGGACGATCGCGCGGTGTTCCTGGTGCCCTGGGCACTGGAGCCCACCGCCCTGGTGATCCACGACACCTACGACAAGCGCGGCATCCCCATCGAGCTGTCGCCGCGCAACCTGCTCAAGAAGGTGCTCAAGCTCTATGCCGAGCATGGCTGGCAGCCCATCGTCGCACCGGAAATGGAGTTCTACCTGACCAAGCGCAGCGACGACCCCGACTATCCGCTGCAGCCGCCGGTAGGCCGCTCCGGGCGCCAGGAAACCGGGCGCCAGTCCTTTTCCATCGATGCCGCCAACGAATTCGATCCGCTGTTCGAAGACATGTACGACTGGTGCGAGGCCCAGGAACTGGATCTGGATACCCTGATCCACGAGGAAGGCACCGCACAGATGGAGATCAACTTCCGCCATGGCGATCCGCTGCACCTGGCCGACCAGATCTTCGTCTTCAAGCGCACCCTGCGCGAGGCGGCGCTCAAGCATAACGTCACCGCCACCTTCATGGCCAAGCCCATGACCGGCGAGCCCGGCAGTGCCATGCACCTGCACCAGAGCGTGGTGGATCTCAAGACCGGCAAGACGGTGTTTTCCAACCCCGATGGCAGCATGAGCGAACTCTTCCTGCACCACATCGGTGGTCTGCAGAAGTACATTCCCGAGGCGCTGCCGCTGTTCGCCCCAAACGTGAATTCCTTCCGCCGCTTCCTGCCCGACACCTCGGCGCCGGTCAACGTGGAGTGGGGCGAGGAGAACCGTACCGTGGGCCTGCGGGTGCCGGATTCCGATCCGCAGAATCGCCGGGTGGAGAATCGCCTGGCGGGCGCCGATGCCAACCCCTACCTGGCCCTGGCGGCCAGCCTGCTGTGCGGCTATCTGGGCATGATCGAGAACGTCTCGCCCAGCGCGCCGGTGCAGGGGCGTGGCTACGAACGTCGCAACCTGCGCCTGCCGCTGACCCTGGAAGCCGCCCTGGAGCGCATGGAGCAGTCGGCCACCCTGGAACGCTATCTGGGGAGTCGCTTCACCCGCGGCTATGTCGCGGTGAAGCGCGCCGAACACGAGAACTACAAGCGCGTGATCAGTTCCTGGGAGCGGGAGTTCCTGCTGCTCAGCGTCTGACCGCGATCCGAGGAGAGGCTTCGTGAACACCTTTACCACCGCCCATTGGCAGGACCTGAGTCGCCGGCATCTGCTGGCGCCCTTCACCGACTATCGCCAGCTCAACGAAAAGGGCGCGCGCATCATCACTCGCGCCGAGGGCGTGCACCTCTGGGACAGCGAGGGTCAGCGCATCCTCGACGGCATGGCCGGACTCTGGTGCGTCAACGTCGGCTACGGCCGGGAAGAGCTGGTCGAGGCGGCTAGCCGCCAGATGCGCGAACTGCCCTACTACAACCTGTTCTTCCAGACCGCCCACCCGCCGGCGCTGGAGCTGGCCAAGACCATCGCCGAGCTGGCGCCGGAGGGCATGAACCATGTGTTCTTCACCGGTTCCGGCTCGGAGGCCAACGACACCGTGCTGCGCCTGGTGCGCCATTACTGGGCGACCAAGGGCCAGCCGGAGAAGCGCGTGGTCATCGGGCGCTGGAACGGTTACCACGGCTCGACCCTGGCCGGGGCCAGCCTGGGCGGCATGGCGGCGATGCACGAGCAGGGCGGCCTGCTGCCCGACATCGTGCACATCCCGCAGCCCTACTGGTTCGGTGAAGGCGGCGAGATGAGCCCGGAGGAATTCGGCATCTGGGCGGCCGATCAGCTGGAGCGGAAGATCCTCGAGGTCGGGGAAGAGCGCGTCGCCGCCTTTATCGCCGAGCCCATCCAGGGCGCCGGCGGGGTGATCGTGCCGCCGGAAAGCTACTGGCCGCGGGTGCGCCAGATCCTCGCCAAGTACGACATCCTCTTCATCGCCGACGAGGTCATCTGCGGCTTCGGCCGTACCGGCGAATGGTTCGGCAGCCAGTACTACGGCAACGCTCCGGACCTCATGCCCATCGCCAAGGGGCTCACCTCCGGCTACGTGCCCATGGGCGGCGTGGTGGTGCGCGACGAGGTGGTCAGGGTGCTCGACGAGGGCGGCGAGTTCTATCACGGCTTCACCTATTCCGGGCATCCGGTGGCGGCCGCCGTGGCCCTGGAAAACATCCGCATCCTGCGCGACGAAGGCATCGTCGACCGGGTTCGCAGCACCACGGCACCCTATTTGCAGAAACGCTGGGCGGAGCTGGCCGACCACCCGCTGGTGGGTGAGACCCGTGGCGTTGGCATGGTGGCGGCGCTGGAGCTGGTGCGCGACAAGAAGACGCGGTCGCGGTACGAGGGTGGGGCGGGCATGCTCTGTCGCGAGCACTGCTTCCACAATGGCCTGGTGATGCGCGCGGTGGGCGATACCATGATCATCGCGCCGCCGCTGGTGATCACGCCCGAGTCCATCGACGAGCTGGTTACCCTGGCGCGCCTGAGCCTCGATCAGACCCATGAGCTGCTGCGCCAGCGTGGCTAATGGCCGGCAAGGCTTGAGCGCGGCGGCGGACCTTGCCAGACTGCGCGCGGGCGCTGGCCGCGCACCGAATCAAAAGACCAACGATGACTTGAGGAGCACCACCGCATGAATGTTTTTGGCAAGACTCTTCTAGCGCTGAGCCTGGCCGGCCTCTTTGCCGGTAACGCCTCGGCGGACCCCAAGGTCCTGCACGTCTACAACTGGAACGACTACATTGCCGAAGACACCATCGCCAACTTCGAGAAGGAGTCTGGGATCAAGGTGGTCTATGACGTTTACGACAGCAACGAGACCCTCGAGGCCAAGCTGCTGGCCGGCCGTTCCGGCTACGACGTGGTGGTGCCGTCCAACTCCTTCCTGGCCAAGCAGATCAAGGCCGGCGTCTACCAGCCGCTGGACAAGTCCAAGTTGCCCAACTACAGCAACCTGGACCCGCAGCTGATGAAGACCCTGGAAGTCAGCGATCCGGGCAACCAGTACGCCATCCCCTACCTGTGGGGCACCATCGGCATCGGCTACAACCCGGCCAAGGTCAAGGCTGCCCTGGGCGACAATGCCCCGGTGGATTCCTGGGACTTGATCTTCAAGCCCGAGAACCTCTCCAAGCTCAAGGGCTGTGGCGTGGCGGTGCTGGATTCGCCCACCGAGATCATTCCCGCCGGTCTGCACTACCTCGGCTACAAGCCGGATAGCCAGGATCCCAAGGAGATCAAGGCGGCCGAGGACCTGTTCCTCAAGGTGCGTCCCTACATCACCTATTTCCACAGCTCCAAGTACATCTCGGACCTGGCCAACGGCAACGTCTGCGTGGCGGTCGGCTATTCCGGCGACATCGCCCAGGCCAAGGCCCGCGCGGCCGATGCCAAGAACGGCGTGACCGTGGCCTACAACATTCCCAAGGAAGGCGCTGGCACCTTCTTCGACACCATGGCCATTCCCAAGGATGCCGAGAACCCCGAGGGGGCGCTCAAGTTCCTCAACTACATCATGGAGCCCAAGGTGATCGCGGCGGTCAGCGACTACGTGCAGTATCCCAACGGCAACAAGGCGGCGACCCCGCTGGTGGCCGAAGAGATCCGCACCAACCCGGGGATCTATCCGACCCAGGAAACCATGGCCAAGCTGTACGCCTTCCCGGATCTTCCGGCCAAGACCCAGCGTCTGATGACTCGTACCTGGACCACCATCAAGTCCGGCAAGTGAGTTCTGCCGCCGCGTGCGGCTGACAGGACGGCACGCCGGAGTCACTCCGGCGTGCCGTACGTCTGTATGGACCGCTGAAAGGGTGTCGTCGCCGATGCCCACCATGAAAGGAGCCGCCCGTGCTTTCGTTGCGTAAAACCCTGCTGGCCATGACCACCCTGACCGTCATGGGAACCGCCGTCGCCGAGCCGACGGTACGCGTCTACAACTGGAGCGATTACGTCGGCGAGACCACGCTCGAGGATTTCCAGGAGGCCACCGGCATCACCCCGGTCTATGACGTCTTCGATTCCAACGAAACCCTCGAAGGCAAGCTCCTGGCCGGCCACACCGGCTATGACGTGGTGGTGCCCTCGAGCAACTTCCTGGCCAAGCAGATCAAGGCGGGCGCCTTCCAGAAACTGGACAAGAGCCAGCTGCCGAACTGGCAGAATCTCGATCCGGCATTGCTCAAGCAGCTGGAAAAGAGCGATCCGGGTAACCAATACGGCGTTCCCTACCTGTGGGGCACCAATGGCATCGGGTACAATGTCGACAAGGTCAAGGCCGCGCTGGGCACCGACAAGCTCGATTCCTGGGCCATCCTGTTCGAACCCGAGAACCTCAAGAAGCTGAGCAAGTGCGGCGTCTCCTTCATGGATTCGCCCGATGAGGTCTATCCGGCAGTACTGCAATACCTGGGACTCGATCCCAACAGCACCAACCCCGACGACTACAAGAAGGCCGAGGCGCAGCTGCTCAAGGTGCGGCCGTACATCACCTATTTCCATTCCTCCAAGTACATCTCGGATCTGGCCAACGGCAACATCTGCGTGGCCTTCGGCTATTCCGGCGATGTCTTTCAGGCACGTTCGCGTGCCGAGGAAGCGAAGAAGGGCGTCAACATCGGCTACGCGATTCCCAAGGAGGGTGCGAACCTCTGGTTCGACCTCCTGGCCATCCCCAAGGATGCCAAGAACGTGAAGGAGGCCCATGCCTTCATCAACTATCTGCTGCAGCCCGAGGTCATCGCCAAGGTCAGTGACTATGTCGGCTACGCCAACCCCAATCCCAAGGCGGGCGAGCTGATGAATGCCGAGCTGCGGCAGGACGAGACCGTCTATCCGCCACAGGCGGTGATGGACAAGCTGTACGTCATGAAGGAGCTGCCCCCGCAACTCCTGCGCCTGGAAACCCGCAGCTGGACGCGGGTCAAGTCCGGCAAATAACCAACGCTAAGCGGACCGGCCCGGCCGGTCCCCGATTTTCCTGGGGAGATGTACATGGCGACCGCCACCAGTGCCTTCAAGAAAGCCGCCACCGGCGACAAGAAAGCCAAGGAAGTCCTGGTCAAGATCGACCGGGTCACCAAGAAGTTCGACGAAACCGTCGCTGTCGACGACGTCTCCCTGACCATCAACAAGGGCGAGATCTTTGCCCTGCTCGGCGGCTCGGGTTCGGGCAAGTCGACCCTGCTGCGCATGCTGGCCGGTTTCGAACGGCCGAGCGAAGGGCGCATCTTCCTCGATGGCGTGGACATCACCGACATGCCGCCCTACGAGCGGCCGATCAACATGATGTTCCAGTCCTATGCGCTGTTCCCGCACATGAGCGTGGAGCAGAACATCGCCTTCGGGCTCAAGCAGGACAAGCTGCCCAGGGCCGAGATCGAGGCCCGCGTGGCCGAGATGCTCAAGCTGGTGCACATGACCCAGTACGCCAAGCGCAAGCCGCACCAGCTCTCCGGTGGCCAGCGCCAGCGGGTGGCCCTGGCGCGCTCCCTGGCCAAGCGACCCAAGCTGCTGCTGCTCGACGAGCCCATGGGCGCGCTGGACAAGAAGCTGCGCTCGCAGATGCAGCTGGAGCTGGTGGAGATCATCGAGCGCGTGGGCGTGACCTGCGTGATGGTGACCCACGACCAGGAAGAGGCCATGACCATGGCCGAGCGCATCGCCATCATGCACCTGGGCTGGATCGCCCAGGTGGGCAGCCCGATGGACATCTACGAGACCCCGGCGAGCCGGCTGGTCTGCGAGTTCATCGGCAGCGTCAACGTCTTCGACGGCGAGCTGACCGACGACGGTGCCGACCACGCCATCATCCAGAGTCCGCAACTGGAGCGACCGATCTACATCGGTCACGGCATCAGTACCCGGGCTCAGGAAAAGCAGGTCACCTTCGCCCTGCGTCCCGAAAAGCTGCTGATGGGCACCAGCCTGCCGGCGGATCACGAGCATCCCGACTACAACTGGTGCAGCGGCACCGTGCAGGACATCGCCTACCTGGGCGGTCACTCGGTGTACTACGTGCGCCTGGCCTCCGGCCATCTGGTCCAGTGCTTCATCGCCAACGCCGAGCGCCTCGGCAAGCGACCCACCTGGGATGACGCCGTGGTGGTGTACTGGGAAGACGACAGCGGCGTGGTACTGCAAGCATGACCAGACCTCCCTTGCTCAAGCGCCTGCTCGATGGCCGCCGCCTGACCATTGGCGTGCCCTTCGTCTGGCTGTTCCTGTTCTTCCTGCTGCCGTTCCTGATCGTGCTCAAGATCAGCTTCTCGCTGGCGGACGTGGCCATCCCGCCCTACACCGAGCTGTTCAGCTACGCCGATCAGCAACTGGATATCGCGCTCAACTTCGGCAACTACCTGATGTTCGCCGACGATCCGCTGTATCTGGATGCCTATCTCGGTTCGCTGAAGATGGCCGGCATCAGCACCCTGATCTGCCTGCTGATCGGCTATCCCATGGCCTATGCCATCGCCCGGGCCAGTCGCGAGAAGCAGACGGTCCTGCTGCTGCTGATCATGATGCCGACCTGGACCGCCATTCTCATCCGTGTCTATGCCTGGATGGGGCTGCTGTCCACCAACGGCCTGATCAACAGCTTCCTGATGAATCTGGGGATCATCAGCAGTCCGCTGCAGATGCTCAACACCAACTTCGCGGTGTACCTGGGGATCGTCTATTCCTATCTGCCGTTCATGATCCTGCCGCTGTTCGCCAACCTGGTGAAGCATGACCTGACCCTGCTGGAAGCGGCTGGCGACCTGGGCGCCAGCCGCTTCACCAGCTTCTGGAAGATCACCGTGCCGCTGTCCAAGAACGGCATCATCGCCGGCTGCATGCTGGTGTTCATTCCGGCGGTGGGCGAGTTCGTCATTCCCGAGCTGCTGGGTGGCCCGGAGACCCTGATGATCGGCCGCGTGCTCTGGCAGGAATTCTTCAACAACCGTGACTGGCCGGTGGCGTCCGCCCTGGCGGTGGTGATGCTGCTGATCCTCATCGTGCCCATCGTGCTGTTCAACAGAAACCAAGCCAAGGAACTGGAGGGCAAGCTGTGAGCCAGAAAGCCGCTCTGTGCCCATCGTGCTGTTCAACCGGCTCTCCAATCTGGAGCCGAGCCAAGGAACTGGAGGGCAAGCTATGAGAGGCCTCAAGTTCACCAACCTGATGCTGGTGCTCGGACTGCTGTTCATCTACCTGCCGATGGTCATCCTGGTCATCTACTCCTTCAACGAGTCCCGCCTGGTGACCGTCTGGGGTGGCTGGTCGGTGAAGTGGTACGTCGGGCTGCTGGACAACAGCCAGCTGATGAGCGCGGTGTTTCGCTCCCTGGAGATCGCCTTCTACACGGCCATCTCCTCGGTGATCCTCGGAACGCTGGCGGCCTTCGTGCTGACCCGCATCCCGCGCTTCCGCGGCCGCACCGTCTTCGGCGGCATGGTCACGGCGCCGCTGGTGATGCCCGAGGTGATCACCGGTCTGTCATTGCTGCTGCTGTTCGTCTCCATGGCCCAGCTGATCGGCTGGCCGCAGGATCGCGGCGTGACCACCATCTGGATCGCCCACACCAGCTTCTGCTCGTCCTATGTGGCGGTAGTGGTATCGGCGCGGCTGCGCGAGCTGGACCTGTCCATCGAAGAGGCGGCCATGGACCTGGGCGCCCGGCCGTGGAAGGTGTTCCTGCTGATCACCATTCCCATGATCGCGCCGTCGCTGGCGGCGGGCGGCATGATGTCCTTCGCCCTGTCGCTGGACGACCTGGTGCTGGCGAGCTTCGTGTCGGGCCCCGGCTCGACCACCCTGCCGATGGAGGTGTTCTCCGCGGTGCGCCTGGGCGTGAAGCCGGAGATCAACGCCATCGCCAGCTTGATCCTGCTGGCGGTCTCGCTGTTCACCTTCTTCGCCTGGTACTTCACCCGCCGCGCCGAGAAGAAGCGTCTGCAGGGGCTGCAGGAAGCCATGGATGCCACGGCCTCGGAGATCACCCAGCGCGAGCGCGAAACGGCGACCCTCACGGCGCCGCCAGCCAGCAGCTGAGGACGGGAAGAAAAGGGCGGCCTCAGGGCCGCTTTTTTATGTCCGATGAGCAAGCCTGCGACAAGCGCGACCGCTGCAACAGGGCACGATTTGATACCATTTGCCTTTTGCCAGGTAGCGCTCCCGCCATGAAACAGTACCTCGACCTGATGCGCCACGTGCGCGAACACGGCACCTTCAAGAGCGACCGCACCGGCACCGGGACCTACAGCGTCTTCGGCTACCAGATGAGATTCGACCTGGCCGCGGGCTTTCCCCTGGTCACCACCAAGAAGTGCCATCTGAGATCCATCATCCATGAACTGCTGTGGTTCCTGCAGGGCGAGACCAATATCCGCTACCTGAAGGACAATGGCGTGTCCATCTGGGACGAATGGGCCGACGAGAACGGTGAGCTGGGACCGGTCTACGGCTACCAGTGGCGCAGCTGGCCGGCACCCGATGGTCGCCATATCGACCAGATCGCCGGGGTGGTGGACATGATCCGCGCCAAGCCCGACTCGCGCCGCCTGATCGTCTCGGCCTGGAATCCGGCCCTGGTGGACGAGATGGCGCTACCGCCGTGCCATGCACTGTTCCAGTTCTATGTCGCCGATGGCCGCCTGAGCTGCCAGCTGTATCAGCGCTCCGCCGACATCTTCCTCGGCGTGCCCTTCAACATCGCCAGCTATGCGCTGCTGACCCTGATGGTGGCCCAGGTCACCGGGCTGCAGCCGGGCGAATTCATCTGGACCGGCGGTGATTGCCATCTCTATGCCAATCACCTGGAGCAGACCGATCTGCAGCTGACCCGCGAGCCACTGCCGCTGCCGACCATGAGGCTCAATCCGGCGGTCACCGACCTGTTCGCCTTCCGCTTCGAGGATTTCGAGCTGGAAGGCTACCAGGCCCACCCGCACATCAAGGCGCCCGTCGCGGTCTGAAGCGCTGGCCGCAGCGCTCAGGCGCCGTGGCCAGACGCCAGCACCTCGTCCACCAGCTGCTCCGGCGACTTGCGCACGTCCAGCACCTGGGCTTCCAGGTGATCGGGCGCCTCCAGGGTATCGAGCTGGCTCTGCAGGAGCTTGGGATCGAAGAAGTGTCCGCGGCGACTGCCGATGCGCTCGGCCAGGAGCTCCGGCGAGCCCTTGAGAAACAGCAGGCGGACCCCTTCGAGGCCGCTCAGCAGGCGGTCGCGATAGATCTTTTTCAGCGCCGAGCAGGCGAACACCCGGGTGGTGCCCTCGGCCTGCGCCTGCTGCATGGCATCGTGGATGGCGTCCAGCCAGGGCCAGCGATCCTCGTCGGTGAGGGCGATACCCTTGGCCATCTTGTCCTTGTTGGCCTGGCTGTGAAAGGTGTCGGCATCGTCGAAACGACAGCCAAGCCGGCTGGCCAGGAGTTCGCCCAGGGTGGTCTTGCCACTGCCCGAGACGCCCATTATCAGATAGATCATCGTCGGTACTCCGCGTGAGGATTCGCCTCGCTATAGAGTGCCTAGAGCGGCGTTTGCTCCGGGGTCAGGCGGCTGCTCCAGGTGGCGCCGATGGACGCGACGATGATGCAGGCGAGGGCGAACCACTGGGCGATGCCCAGGATTTCGCCGAGGAACACCCAGCCGGAGAGGGCGCCCAGCGCGGGCTCCAGACTCATCAGGGTGCCGAAGGTGGACGCCGGCAGGCGGGTCAGCACCACCATCTCCAGGGCGTAGGGAATGGCCGTGGACATCAGCGCCAGGGCCAGTGCCAGCGGCCAGATTTCCGGTTGCAAGAGATTGCTGCCGCTGTGGGCGATGCCGATGGGCAGGATCACCAGGGCGCCGATGGTCGCGCCAAAGGCTACGGTGCCGGTGCCGTGCACCGCCCCCGCGCGCTTGCCCAGCACGATGTACAGCGCCCAGCAGGCACCGGCGCCCAGGGCCAGGGCGGTGCCCAGTGGATCCAGCGCCGAGGCGTTGTGGCCGAACGGCAGGAGTACCGCCAGGCCGGCCACCACCAGCACGATCCACAGCAGGTCCAGCCAGCGGCGCAGGGCGCATAGTGCCACCACCAGGGGGCCGACGAATTCCAGGCCGACGGCGATGCCGATCGGGAGCCGCTGCATGGCCAGGTAGATGGTCAGGTTCATCACGCCCATGGCGATGCCATAGCCCAGCAGACTGCCCAGCGCCTCGCGGCGAAAGTTGCGCCAGGGGCGCAGCACGAGCAGCAGGACCAGCGCGGCGAAGATCAATCGCAGGGTGGTGACGCCCACCGGGTCGAGACGCAGGAACAGGGTCTTGGCCAGGCTGGCGCTGGTCTGGATCGAGGTCATGGCGACCAGCAGCAGGGCAACGGCGAACAGCGGCGAACGGGCAGACATCGGCAGGGCTCGACAAGCGGGCCCGCCAGCATAGGTCATCCTATCCGCGCCGCAAGGTTGGCTACGACCTCAACGTGTTTTGGAACGCAGGTGCAGTTGTTCGGCGCCTTCGCGATTTTCCCGGACCTGGTCCAGGAACCGCTGCTGCTCCTCGCGCTGGGCCACCTGCACGCATTGCGCATAGCCCGCGTCCCAGCCCTGCTGATAGGGCTTTTCCGCGGCGAAGCGACGGACGTCCTTGTGCTCGTAACCTATGCCGTTGACCGCCTGCTTGCCGGTCTGGCAGCCGTCGCTGAAGCCGTCGGCATAGGCCGGCGGATAGCCCTTGGCGATCAACTGGTCGTGATAGCTGGTGCAGGCCGCAAGCGCGGACAGCAGGAACAACAGCGGAATGAAACGACGAGAGCCAGCCATGGGGCCTCCTCACGGGATCCTACGCCTGATCCCCATGTAGAGAGCTTAGTAGGCGTCTGGTGAGAATTTCGTCAAAAAACGCGGGCGCCGGAAAATACCGACAGACGTTGCGCTAACCCCGCGCACCGCTGCGCTTAAATGCGCAGGGGTGCGCCGCTTGCCTTGCTTCGGCTGTCATCCCGGTCGCAGAATGCGGACACTGCTTGCATGCCTGACAAGGACTTACGATGCACGATCCCGTCGCGGCCGGTCTCCGGCTCGCTCCCGATGAGCTGACCCGCCCCTTCGCTCCCGAACAATTCTCCTTTGCCGATACCGATCAGCTCGAACCCTTCCGCGGCATCCTCGGTCAGGAACGCGCGGTGGAAGCCCTGCAGTTCGGGGTGGCCATGCCGCGGCCCGGCTACAACGTCTTTGTCATGGGCGAGCCGGGCACCGGTCGTTTCTCCTTCGTCCAGCGCTATCTCAAGGCCGAGGCCAAGCGCCAACCGACGCCCAACGACTGGGTCTACCTGAATCATTTCGAAGAACCCCGCGCCCCGGGCGCCCTGGAGTTGCCGCCTGGTGAAGGCGAGGCCTTCGTGGCCGACATGGCGCATTTCATCGACAACCTGCTGGCGACCTTTCCGGCGGTGTTCGAGCACCCGGCCTTCCAGCAGAAGAAGAGCGCCATCGAGCGCGCCTTCAACCAGCGCTACGACCAGGCGCTGGACGTGGTGGAAAAGCTCGCCTTGGAAAAGGAGATCGCCCTCTATCGCGATGCCAACAATGTCGCCTTCACCCCGATGAAGGAGGGCAAGGCGCTGGACGAGGCCGACTTCGCCCAGCTGCCCGAGGCCGAGCGCGAGCGTTTCCACGCCGACATCTCCAGCCTGGAAGAGCGCCTCAACGAAGAGCTGGCCAGCCTGCCGCAGTGGCGGCGCGAATCGAGCAACCAGCTACGTGCCCTGAATGAAGACACCATCATCCAGGCCCTGCAGCCGCTGCTGGCGCCGCTGTCGGAGAAGTACAACGACAATCCCGGGGTCTGCGCCTACCTGCAGGCCATGCAGGTGGATCTGCTCAAGACGGTGGTCGAGCAGCTGGCCGACGACGCCAAGCCCGACATGCAGCGGCGCAAGGAATTGCGCGAGCAGTACGAACCCAATCTGATCATCGGTCACCACGTCACCGGCGGTGCACCGGTGGTGTTCGAGTCCCACCCGACCTACGACAACCTCTTCGGGCGCATCGAGTACCAGTCCGATCAGGGCGCGCTCTACACCAACTATCGCCAGCTGCGCCCGGGGGCGCTGCACCGCGCCAATGGCGGCTTCCTCATCGTCGAGGCGGACAAGCTGCTGACCGAGCCCTTCGTCTGGGACGCGCTCAAGCGCGCCCTGCATTCGCGTCAGCTGAAGATGGAATCGCCACTGGCCGAGCTGGGGCGGCTCACCGCCATGAGCCTGGCGCCGCAGCAGATCCCGCTGCAGCTCAAGGTCATCATCATCGGCTCGCGCAACATCTACTACACCCTGCAGGAGCTGGATTCGGACTTCCAGGAGATGTTCCGGGTGCTGGTGGACTTCGACGAAGAACTGCCGCTGCGCGACGAGAGCCTGGAGCAGTTCGCCCAGCTGCTCAAGACGCGTACCTCGGAGGAGGGCATGGCGCCCCTGACCTCGGCGGCCGTAGCCCGCCTGGCCACCTACAGCGCCCGCCTGGCCGAACACCAGGGGCGGCTGTCGGCGCGTATCGGCGATCTGTTCCAGCTGGTCAGCGAAGCCGACTTCATCCGCCACCTGGCGGGCGACGAGCGGACCGACAAGGGCCATGTGGAGCGTGCGCTCAAGGCCAAGGAGACCCGCACCGGTCGAGTCTGCGCCCGGGTGCTGGACGACATGCTCACCGGCCTCATCCTCATCGACACCCAGGGCGCGGCGGTGGGCAAGTGCAACGGCCTCACCGTACTGGAGGTCGCCGATTCTGCCTTTGGCATGCCGGCGCGCATCTCCGCCACCGTCTACCCGGGCGCCAGCGGCATCCTCGACATCGAGCGCGAAGTCAGCCTGGGTCAGCCGATCCACTCCAAGGGGGTGATGATCCTGACCGGCTACCTGGGCAGTCGCTATGCCCAGGAATTCCCACTGTCGATCTCGGCCAGCATCGCCCTGGAGCAGTCCTATGGCTATGTCGATGGCGACAGCGCCTCCCTCGGCGAGGCCTGCACCCTGATCTCGGCGCTGTCGCGCACCCCGCTCAAGCAGTGCTTCGCCATCACCGGCTCCATCAACCAGTTCGGCGAGGTGCAGCCGGTCGGGGGCGTGAACGAGAAGATCGAAGGCTTCTTCCGCCTCTGCCAGGCCCGCGGCCTGACCGGCGAGCAGGGGGTGATCATTCCGCGCGCCAACGTCACCAACCTGATGCTCGACGAGACCGTGCTGGAAGCGGTCCGCGCGGGGCTGTTCCATGTCTATGCCGTACGTCAGGCGGACGAGGCCCTGTCGCTGCTGGTGGGCGAGCCCGCCGGGGCGCCGGATGCCAAGGGTCGCTTCCCCGACGGCAGCGTCAATGCGCGCGTGGTACAGCGTCTCAAGGAAATCGCCGAGCTCGAGCTGGAAGATGAACTGGCCGACAAACTCAGTGATAACTCCAAGGCAAAAGGGAAAAACAACCAAGCGGCGGAGAACTGAGGTCCAGGGGGCAGGTCGGATTTTGTACAAGGTGCCGCAGCCCAAGTAGCACGGCGCCCAGACCCGCTTGCCCCCTGTTGACCAACAGGGTTGTCCACAGCCTTTGTGGATACCTCTGGCCTAGGACCGGCGAGCATTGAGCGCTTCGAGAGGATGACGCCATGTCCCGCACCATTACCCTGATCCGTCCCTGCCTGGGCCTCGTCACCCGTATCGAATGCGAAATCAAGCCGCTCGGTCAGGAGCAGGGCCTCTGGACCCTGTTGTGCGCCGCCGGCCTGAACGGTCAGCAGCCCACCGCCATCAAGGCCCAGGGACCTTTCCATGGTCCCAAGGCGGCCGAAGGCGTCATGACCGCCATCGCCGAGAACCTGGTCGAGCAGGGCTATATCCAGGTCGAAGAGACCCAGATCTGGCGCCTGCACATGCAGAGCGAACTGCGCAAGATGAATGGCGAGCGTGCCCATCAGCAGGTGCGTTTCCAAGTCGGCCCCGACGCCTGAGTCAGGTACAACCTGCCGCATTGGTCCGCCTGCACCGCCCCGGTATACTCGCCCGGCCCTGGTAATCCGAGCGAGTCTGCATGGAACGTCTGATCGAAAAAGCCCTTTACGCCTCCCGCTGGCTGCTGGCACCCATCTATCTGGGTCTGGCCCTGGCCCTGGTCCTGCTGGCGCTCAAGTTCTTTCAGGAAGTCTTCCACGTCCTGCCGCACATCTTCGAATCCACCGAGGCCGAGCTGATCCTCCTGGTGCTGTCGCTGATCGACATGGCGCTGGTGGGTGGCCTGCTGGTGATGGTGATGATTTCCGGCTACGAGAATTTCGTCTCCCAGCTGGACATCGACGAGGGCTCGGAAAAGCTCAGCTGGCTGGGCAAGATGGATTCGGGCTCGCTGAAGAACAAGGTGGCCGCGTCCATCGTCGCCATTTCTTCGATTCACCTCTTGCGCATCTTCATGGATGCCCAGAACACCAATCCCGAGTACCTCAAGTGGTACGTGATCATCCATCTGGTGTTCGTGGTCTCGGCCTTTGCCATGGGCTATCTGGATCGCCTGACCAAGCACTGATGGGCCGGGCGGCCACTCGTCTGCCGCCGGCAGCTTTCGCTTACGCTTTGTGGATTGCACCGCTGCGCTTGCTTGTCCTAGGTTGTCGAAGGCTCACAGCTGCCTATCGACGCCATCCCCGGCGTCGATCTCGACCCGGAGGTTTCCATGCAATTGCCGGAATTGACCCAGCGCGCCCAGGCCGGTGAGGTTCGTGAACTCAATCTGCTTTCCATCGAGGGTGGTTTCTATGTGCTCGAGGTGCTCACCCAGAACGGTCGCACGCGCCTGACCGGACGGGACGGACACTTCTACCGCCTGGGCTCGGCCGCCCAGGCCCGCCGCCTGCTGGCCGATCTGCCGGCACTGCCGTGCTTTCTCATCCAGCACAGTGCCTACGACGAGATGGTCGGCATGGCGCCACGCTCGGCCGAACCCCTGAAGATCCCGCTGAACTACCGGAACGCCTCTTGAGCGAGGGCGCCGTTCGGCGCCTGCTGCCGGTCTTCGGCGATCAGCTTTCGCCTCGCCTGGCCTCCCTGCGCGACGCCGATCCCGCGCAGGACGTGCTGCTGCTCGCCGAAGTGATGAGCGAAGCCAGCTATGTCCCTCATCATCCGCGCAAGATCGCCCTGATCTTCAGCGCCATGCGCCACTTCGCCAGCGAGATGCGCGCGCGCGGCTTCCGGGTTCTCTATCGCACCCTGGACGACCCCGACAACCAGGGCTCGCTGCCGGCCGAGATCACGTTCTGGGCAAAGACGACGGGCGCGCGTGAGATTCGGCTGACCGAGACCGGCGAGTGGCGACTGGAGCAGGCGCTGCGGGCGCTGGACCTGGCGATACCGGTACGCTGGCATGGCGATGACAGATTCCTCTGCAGTCGCGCTGCCTTTGCCCGCTGGGCCGGGTCGCGCACCGAGCTGCGCATGGAGCCCTTCTACCGCGGCATGCGCAGACGACACGGCTGGCTGATGAAGGGGCCAGACGAGCCGTGCGGTGGCGTCTGGAATCTGGACAAGGACAATCGCAAGGCGCTGCCTAAAGACCATCCTGTTCCCGAGCCCTTCAGCTGTCCGCCCGATGCCTGTACCCGGGACGTGCTCGAGCTGGTCGGGCAGCGCTTCGCCCATCACTATGGCCGGCTGGAGGGCTTCGACTATCCGGTGACCCGGGCGGATGCCGAGCGCCTCTGGCAGCACTTCCTGGGCACGGGCTTGCGCGACTTCGGCAGCTATCAGGACGCCATGGCCCGTGGCGAGCCCTATCTGCATCACGCCCGGATCAGTGCGGCGCTCAATATCGGGCTGCTGGACCTGCGTCAGCTCTGCGCCGACGTGGATGCCGCCTATCGCGAGGGCAGGGTGCCGCTCAACAGTGCCGAGGGCTTCCTGCGTCAGCTGATCGGCTGGCGAGAGTACGTGCATGGCGTCTATTGGCTGCGCATGCCCGAATACCGTGAGCTCAATGCGCTGGGCAATACCCGGGCGCTACCGGAGTTCTACTGGACCGGGTCGACCCGCATGGCTTGTATGCGCGAGGCCATCGGCCAGACCCTGGCGCTGGGCTATGCGCACCATATCCAGCGGCTGATGGTCACCGGCAACTTCGCCCTGCTGGCCGGCATCGCGCCCCAGGCCATCGGCGAGTGGTATCTGGCGGTCTACCTGGATGCCTTCGAGTGGGTCGAGCTGCCCAATACCCAGGCCATGGTGATGCATGCCGACGGCGGCTATCTGGCGAGCAAGCCCTATTGCGCCAGCGGCCAGTACATCCGTCGCCAGTCCGACTACTGCAAGGGCTGCCACTATCAGGTAACGGAAGCGCTGGGCGACAGGGCCTGTCCCTTCAATGCCCTCTACTGGCACTTCCTGATCCGCCATCGCGAGCGTTTCGCCCACTATCCGCGCATGCTCAATCTCTATCGCAATCTCGATCGCCAGGCCCCGGAGCGCCAGCAGGCCCTCTGGCAGCGTGGCGAAGCCCTGCTGGCGCGTCTCGACGCAGGAGAATCCCTATGAAGAAGGGCGATCTGCCCACCAAGGTCTGTCCGGTCTGCCAGCGGCCCTTCGCCTGGCGCAAGAAGTGGGAGCGCAACTGGGACGAGGTGCGCTACTGCTCCGAGCGCTGTCGCCGGCAGCGCGGCAGCCTCGGCGGCGAGTCGAGTCCCTGATGTGCTAGGCTCGGCTCCTTTTTTCACGATGGAAAGGCTGCTATGAACGACATCCTGCTCGACACCGACGAAGCCCGCGTCAGCTACGGCATCGGCCGCCAGCTGGGCGATCAGCTGCGCCAGAATCCGGTCCCCGGCATGCAGCTGGCGGCCGTGCTCGCCGGCCTGACCGAGGCCTTCGACGGCCAGGATTCCCGGGTGGACGTCGAGTCGCTGAACGCCAGCTTCCGCGTCATCCGCGAGCGCATGCAGGCGGAGGCCCAGGCCAAGGCCGCTGCGGCGGCCCAGGAAGGCGTCGACTACCTCAAGGCCAATGCCGAGCGCCCTGGCGTCGTGGTGCTGCCGTCCGGTCTGCAATACGAGGTGCTCACCCAGGGGGAGGGCGCCACGCCGACCCGTGAAGACCAGGTGCGCACCCACTACCACGGCACCCTCATCGACGGCAGCGTGTTCGACAGCTCCTACCAGCGCGGCCAGCCGGCCGAGTTTCCGGTGGGCGGCGTGATCGCCGGCTGGACCGAAGCCCTGCAACTGATGCCTGCCGGCAGCAAGTGGCGCTTGCACGTGCCCAGCGAACTGGCCTATGGCGCCCAGGGCGTCGGTGGCATCCCGCCGCACAGCGTGCTGGTGTTCGACGTCGAGCTCCTCGACGTCCTCTAACGCTAGCAGTCCAGGCGCAGCGCCTCGTTGTCCGGGCGCAGCGCCAGGGCGTAGCTGAACAGGAAGACCTGGCGGATCTGCTCCTTCACCACCCGCGGCTCGCTGGAGGTGAGGCTGTGCAGATCCAGCTCGCCCAGGTCCTTGAGCTCTTCCAGGGCCGTCTCGTCCAGCTCCGCGCAGACCTTGCCGGTTTCCCGGTTGAGGATGCGCAGATAGGGGTGCGGCCGGTCCAGCCAGGCGTCGATCAGATAAGTCATGGCAAGGGCTCCTGCTGTGCTATTTATGAGAATAATTCTTATTCAATAAATAGCAAGGGATTACCTGACTTTTTTGGTCGGACATGAAAAAGCCCGCGGTCTGGCGACGGCGGGCTTGATCAGGCGGCGCAGGCGTTAGTGGGTACGGGCCACCGAGAAGCGACCCAGGTCGGCCAGGGCGTCGCGATATTCGCTGGCGGGCAGGGCGTCCAGGCAGGCGATCGCCCGCTCGGCGAATTCCTGGGCCTTGCGTGCGGTGTAGTCGAGGGCGCCAGCGGCTTCGACGGCGGCGCGCACGCCTTCCAGGTCCTGGCTGCCGCCCTGGCGGATCGCCTGGCGTACCAGGGCGGCCTGTTCGGCAGTGCCTTCGCGCATGGTCACGATCAGCGGCAGAGTCGGCTTGCCCTCGGCCAGATCGTCACCGACGTTCTTGCCCAACGCGACGGCGTCGCCCTGGTAGTCGAGCAGGTCGTCGACCAGCTGGAAGGCCACGCCCAGATGATCGCCATAGCGGCGCAGGGCGTCGGCCTGTTCGGCGCTGGCGCCGGCCAGGATCGCCGCGCTGTGGGTGGAGGCTTCGAAGAGCATGGCGGTCTTGCCGCGGATGACTTCCATGTAGATCTCTTCGGTGGTGCTGGCGTCGCGGATCTTCGACAGCTGCAGCACCTCGCCCTCGGCGATGACGCGGGTGGCCTGGGAGATGATGCGCATCACTTCCATGGAGCCGAGCGCCACCATCATCTCGAAGGAGCGGGCATAGAGGAAATCGCCCACCAGGACGCTGGGGGCGTTGCCCCAGAGGGCGTTGGCGGTGGAGCGGCCACGGCGCATTCCCGAGGCATCGACGACATCGTCGTGCAGCAGGGTAGAGGTGTGCAGGAATTCGATGGTCGCCGCCAGCAGCTGCAGATCGTGATCGGCGCGCCCGAGCGCCTTGCCGGCCAGCAGGACCAGCAGCGGACGCAGGCGCTTGCCACCCGCGGAGACGATGTAGTCGCCAATCTTCTCGACCAGCGGCACGCGCGAGGTCAGCTGCTGGCGGATGATGCCGTCTACGGCGGCGAAATCGTCCGTCACCACGCGATAGAAGGACTGGGATTGCTGCGTCATTGAGAGGTGTCCACTGGAGGTCCGGGCAATATTCAAGCGGCCGGATGGCGCATGACCGCCAGACTATGCCCTAGGGACCGGCACAAGTGCCATGCCCAGGGATTGCCATCGCGCTCCCGCGGCTCGCCGCTCATGCCGATTCGGCTGGGCACCGGCCCGGCATGGCCGCTGAACGAGGTTGCGCGGCATGCTAGGGGTGGGGTGGGGGGCTGTCAAGGCGCGGGCGGGCGGCTCTTGCCTCCCGGCCCCGGCTTGCGTAGAATCGCGGGCCCTGAACATTCCTAGGGTTAACCCCCTGTCTTACGCAATTGCGCGGTGGTCCTTCCGGTCCCGTGCAGCCATGCCGGTCGACGATTCTTCCTATAAAGCACCGGGTGAGCAGGTTTAACGGAGATTTACCATGTCCTACGCAGTTATCGTTACCGGTGGCAAGCAATACAAGGTCGCCGAAGGCGAATACCTGAAGGTCGAGAAGCTCGACATCGCCACCGGTGAAACCGTCACCTTCGACCAGGTTCTGCTGGTTGGCAACGGTGACGACGTCAAGATCGGTCTGCCGGTCGTTGATGGTGCCAAAGTGACCGCCGAAGTGACCGCCCAGGGCCGTCACGACAAGGTCACCATCATCAAATTCCGTCGTCGTAAGCATCACATGAAGCGTCAGGGCCACCGTCAGTGGTTCACCGAAATCAAGATCACTGGCATCCAGGCCTGATCTCGCCTCTAACGGAGAATTGACTCATGGCACACAAAAAAGCGGGTGGTTCTACTCGTAACGGTCGCGATTCCGAAAGCAAACGCCTTGGCGTGAAGCTGTACGGCGGCCAGGTCGTCAAGGCCGGCAACATCATCGTGCGTCAGCGCGGCACCCAGTACCATGCCGGTTACGGCGTGGGCCTCGGCAAGGATCACACCCTGTTCGCGAAAGTGGACGGCGTGATCAAGTTCGACGTGAAGGGCGCCTTCGGCCGTCGTTACGTGAGCATCGTCGCCGCCGCCTAAGGCCCGTGACGAAAGAAAAGCCCTGTCTACCCGACGGGGCTTTTTCGTTTGTAGTTAAGCTATTTCCTTGTTTGCAGCGGCCCGCGAGCGCGGGAGGTCCAGATGAAATTCGTCGATGAAGTATCCATACACGTAAAAGCGGGTGACGGCGGCAACGGCATGATGAGTTTCCGCCGGGAGAAATTCATCGAGAAGGGTGGCCCCAATGGCGGTGACGGCGGCGATGGCGGGTCGATCTGGCTCGAAGCCGACATCAACCTGAACACCCTGGTCGATTACCGTTACACCCGACGTTTCACCGCGCAGAACGGTGAGAAGGGCGGGAGCACCGAGTGCACCGGCGCCAAGGGTGAAGACCTGGTGCTGCCGGTCCCCGTGGGCACCACGGTGATCGATGCGGCGACCCAGGAGATCATCGGTGACCTGACCCAGCCCGGTCAGCGTATCCGCGTTGTCCAGGGCGGCTGGCACGGCCTGGGCAACACCCGGTTCAAGTCCAGCACCAACCGCGCACCGCGGCAGACCACCCCGGGCAAGCCCGGCGAAGAGCGCGATCTCAAGCTGGAGCTCAAGGTGCTGGCGGACATCGGTCTGCTCGGCCTGCCCAATGCCGGCAAGAGCACCTTCATCCGCGCGGTCTCGGCTGCCAAGCCCAAGGTTGCGGACTATCCCTTCACCACCCTGGTGCCCAACCTGGGCGTGGTCAGCGTGGGGCGCTTCAAGAGCTTCGTGGTTGCCGATATCCCGGGGCTGATCGAAGGGGCGTCCGAAGGCGCCGGCCTGGGAATCCGCTTCCTCAAGCACCTGGCGCGGACCCGCCTGCTGCTGCACCTCGTCGACATGGCGCCCCTGGATGAAAGCGATCCGGCCGAGGCTGCCGAGACCATCATCAACGAGCTGACCAAGTTCAGCCCGGCGCTGGGCGAGCGTGACCGCTGGCTGGTGCTGAACAAGGCCGACCAGTTGCTCGATGACGAGCGCGAAGAGCGCCTCAAGGCGGTGGTCGAGCGTCTGGACTGGCAGGGTCCGGTCTTCGTCATCTCCGCCCTGGAGCGGGAAGGCACCGAGCAGCTCTGTCAGGCCATCATGCAGTATCTCGACGAGCGGACCCTGCGTCTCGCCGAGGACCCGGCCTATGCCGAGGCGCTGGAAGAACTCGATCAGCGCATCGAGGACGAGGCGCGGGCGCGTCTGCAGGCGCTGGACGACCAGCGGGCCCTGCGCCGTTCGGGCGTCAAGGCGGTGGACGAAGACGGCGACTTCGATGATGACGAAGACGACGGCGACGGTCCGGAAATCTTCTACGTACGGTAAGAAAGGAGCTTGCCCATGCGTGATCAGGTGTCTGGCGCCCAGCGCTGGGTGGTGAAGATCGGTAGTGCCCTGCTGACCGACGACGGGCGTTGTCTGGATGGCGGGGCCATGGCTGGCTGGGTCGAGCAGATGGTGGCCCTGCACCAGGCGGGCATCGAGCTGGTGCTGGTGTCCTCGGGTGCGGTGGCGGCCGGTATGAGTCGGCTCGGCTGGGCGCAGCGTCCGACCGCCATCAACGAGTTGCAGGCGGCAGCGGCGGTAGGGCAGATGGGGCTGGTGCAGGCCTGGGAATCCAGTTTCGCCGAGCATCAGGTGCAGACCGCGCAGATCCTGCTCACCCATGACGACCTGTCCGATCGCAAGCGCTACCTCAATGCCCGCAGCACCCTGCGCACCCTGGTGAGCTTGGGTGTGGTGCCGGTGATCAACGAGAACGATACCGTCGTCACCGACGAGATCCGCTTCGGCGACAACGACACCCTGGCTGCCCTGGTGGCCAACCTGGTCGAAGCCGATCTGCTGGTCATCCTCACCGATCGCGATGGCATGTTCGATGCCGATCCGCGCAACAATCCCGACGCCAGCCTCATCAGCGAGGCGCGCGCCGACGATCCGGCCCTGGATCTGGTCGCCGGTGGTACTGGCGGTGCCCTGGGGCGTGGCGGCATGCAGACCAAGCTGCGTGCTGCGCGTCTGGCGGCGCGCTCCGGTGCCTATACCGTCATCGTCGGCGGGCGGATCCAGCAGGTGCTCAGTCGCCTGCAGCAGGGCGAACAGCTGGGTACCCTGCTGTCACCCGAGCGTGGCCTGGTGGCGGCGCGCAAGCAGTGGCTGGCGGGGCATCTGCAGGTGCGTGGCACCCTGCGCCTGGATGCCGGTGCGGTGGAGGCCCTGGTGGGCGGTCATCGCAGTCTGCTGCCGGTGGGCGTGCGAGCGCTGGAAGGCAGCTTCCGGCGCGGCGAGATGGTTGCCTGCGTCGGTCCGGACGGGCGCGAGGTGGCGCGTGGCCTGGTCAACTACAGTGCGACCGAGGCGCAGCGCATCCTGGGGCGGCCTTCGGATGCCATCGTGGTTGAGCTGGGCTATGTCTACGAGCCCGAGCTGATTCACCGGGACAACCTCGTCCTGGTCTGACGATCGTCGATCCTGGCGCCTCTCCGGAGGCGTTGGATTCCCGAATCCCAGGCAATAAAAAACCGGCCGAAGCCGGTTTTTTACTTGAACGCTTATCAGGCAGCGGCGGGGGTAGCCAGGGCCTTGATGTGCGCGTTCAGGCGGCTCTTGTGACGAGCGGCCTTGTTCTTGTCGATGATGCCCTTGTCGGCCATGCGGTCGATGACCGGAACGGCAGCAACATAAGCGGACTTGGCTTTTTCCAGGTCCTTGGCTTCGATCGCCTTGACGACGTTCTTGATGTAGGTACGCACCATGGAGCGCAGGCTCGCATTGTGGCTGCGACGCTTCTCAGCCTGTTTGGCGCGTTTTTTGGCGGAGGGGGAGTTAGCCACCGTGGAGCTCCTTCGAAAAAGACTGTATTGGGTACAGAGCGAACTCTGTAGCAAGTACAGAGCTAAATTAAGGTCGCGAATCTTGACGTCCCTGGCGGCGCCTGTCAAGGCTGTCTGGATGGATATCCGGCTGGTCGCCGATGAAGGGCCTCGTTACACTCGATCGCTTGTGCCCATCGCGCGACTGCGCTCACGCGCATCCTCTGTCACGTCCCGCTGCGTTCACCGAGTCCTCTCCCTGCCATGAATCTGCTCAAGTCCCTGGCCGCCGTCAGCTCCATGACCATGCTGTCCCGCGTGCTGGGTTTCGTGCGCGACACCATCGTCGCCCGCACCTTTGGCGCCGGCATGGCCACCGACGCCTTTTTCGTCGCCTTCAAGCTGCCCAACCTGCTGCGCCGCATCTTCGCCGAAGGGGCCTTTTCCCAGGCGTTCGTCCCCATCCTCGCCGAATACAAGGCCCAGCAAGGCGAGGAGGCCACCCGCACTTTCCTGGCCTACGTCAGTGGCCTGCTGACCCTGGTGCTGGCGGTGGTCACGCTGCTGGGCATGCTGGCTGCGCCCCTGGTGATCTGGATCACCGCGCCGGGTTTCGCCGATACCCCGGAGAAATTCGCCCTCACCTCCAGCCTGCTGCGGGTGACCTTTCCCTACATCCTGCTGATCTCCCTGGCGTCCCTGGCCGGGGCCGTGCTCAACACCTGGAACAGGTTCAGCGTGCCGGCCTTCGTGCCGACCCTGCTCAACGTCAGCATGATCGTCTTCGCGCTGTTCCTGACCCCCTATTTCGATCCGCCGATCATGGCCATGGCCTGGGCGACCCTGGTGGGTGGCCTGGCGCAATTCCTCTATCAGCTGCCGCATCTCAAGCGCATCGGCATGCTGGTGCTGCCGCGGCTGAATCTGCGTGACAGCGGCGTCTGGCGGGTCATGAAGCAGATGGGGCCGGCGATCCTCGGGGTCTCGGTCAGCCAGATTTCGCTGATCATCAACACCATCTTCGCCTCCTTCCTGGCGGCCGGCTCGGTGTCCTGGATGTACTACGCCGATCGCCTGATGGAGCTGCCCTCGGGGGTGCTCGGCGTGGCGCTGGGGACCATCCTGCTGCCGGCGCTGTCGCGCACCTACGCCAAGGCCGATCGCCAGGAGTATTCGCGGCTGCTCGACTGGGGCCTGCGACTGTGCTTCCTGCTGGTGCTGCCCTGCTCGGCGGCCCTGGCGCTGCTATCCGAGCCCCTGACCGTCTCGCTGTTCCAGTACGGCCGTTTCGATGCCCATGACGCCCTGATGACCCAGCGGGCACTGGTCGCCTATGCCGTGGGGCTGCTCGGCATCATCCTGGTCAAGGTGCTGGCACCGGGCTTCTATGCCCAGCAGAACATCAAGACCCCGGTGAAGATCGCGCTCTTCACCCTGGCGGTGACCCAGGTGCTCAACCTGATCCTGATCGGTCCGCTGCAGCATGTGGGCCTGGCCCTGGCCATAGGCGTCGCGGCCTGTCTCAACGCCGGCCTTTTATTCTGGCAACTGCGCCGCCATAACCTGTTCATCCCCCAGGCGGGCTGGACAAGCTTTCTGCTGCGACTGCTGATCGCCGTGGCGGTGATGACCGCTGTCCTGTTCGGCCTGATGCAGCTGTTGCCCAGCTGGAGCGAAGGACTGATGTGGCAGCGCCTCTTGCGTCTGGGCGGGCTGGTCGCGGCGGGGGTGCTGGCCTATTTCGCCAGTCTCTTCCTGCTCGGCTTCCGCGTGCGCGACTTCAATCGGCGCGCGGTGCTGTGATTGCACAAGGCCGGGTGTGCGCCTGTCCTCGCGGCGGGCATCCGGATATAATCGATTAATTTCTGAGCAATACCTACCCATGCAGCTGTTTCGTGGTCTCCATCATCTCGACGCCTTTCCCAAGGGCTGCGTTGCCACCATTGGCAACTTCGACGGGGTTCACCTGGGGCACCAGGCCATCCTCGCGCGGCTGCGTGAGCGGGCGGCGGAGCTCGGGGTGCCCAGTTGCGTGGTGATCTTCGAGCCGCAGCCGCGGGAATTCTTCCTGCCCGATATCGCGCCGGTACGTCTGACCCGCCTGCGCGAGAAGCTGGAATGCTTCGCACGCCTGGGCGTCGACAACGTGCTCTGCCTGAACTTCAATCGGCGACTGCGCGAGTTGTCCGCCGAGGCCTTCGTCCAGCAGGTGCTGGTGGAAGGCCTGGGGGTGAAGCACCTGGAGATCGGTGACGACTTCCGTTTCGGCTGCGACCGCGCCGGCGACTTCACCTACCTGAACCTGGCTGCCCGCGACCACGGCTTCACCCTGGAAGCCGCCACCACCGTCGAGCTGGACGGCCTGCGGGTGAGCAGTACCCTGATCCGCCAGGCCCTGGCCGACGGCGATCTGGCCCTGGCCGCGCGCATGCTGGGCCGGCCCTACAGCCTCTCGGGACGGGTCTTGCACGGCCAGAAGCTGGCGCGTCAGCTGGGCTGGCCCACGGCCAACGTCCAGCTCAAGCGGCGTCGACCGCCGCTGCGCGGCGTCTATCTGGTCAGCAGCCTGATCGATGGGCGGGTGGTGCCGGGCGTGGCCAATATCGGCCAGCGGCCGACGGTGCAGGGCGATGGTCGTCCGCATCTGGAGATCCATCTGCTGGACTTTGCCGGCGACCTCTATGGCCGCCACCTCAGCGTGACCTTCGTGCAGAAGGTCCGCGACGAACAGAAATTCGCCTCTCTGGAGGCCCTCAAGGCGGCGATCGAAGCGGACGTCGCCACGGCCCGCGCCTACTGGCAGGGGCAACCGTCAACGAGCCTGGACTGACATGACCGATTACAAAGCGACGCTCAACCTGCCGGAAACGGCATTCCCGATGAAAGCCGGCCTGCCGCAGCGCGAGCCGGAAGCGCTCAAGCGCTGGCAGGACATCGACCTGTACGGGAAGCTGCGCGCCATCGGCAAGGGCCGTCCGACCTTCATCCTGCATGACGGTCCGCCCTATGCCAACGGCAGCATCCACATCGGTCATGCGCTGAACAAGATCCTCAAGGACATCATCACCCGGTCCAAGACCCTGGCCGGCTTCGATGCCCCCTATGTGCCGGGTTGGGACTGCCATGGCCTGCCCATCGAGCACAAGGTGGAGACCACCTTCGGCAAGAATCAGCCGGCGGACCTGACCCGCGAGCGCTGCCGCGCCTATGCCAGCGAGCAGATCGAAGAGCAGAAGGCCGGCTTCGTCCGCCTGGGCGTGCTGGGTGACTGGAGCAACCCCTACCTGACCATGAACTTCGCCAACGAGGCCGGCGAGATCCGCGCCCTGGGCGAACTGGTCAAGAAGGGCTTCGTCTTCAAGGGCCTCAAGCCGGTCAACTTCTGCTTCGACTGCGGCTCGGCCCTGGCCGAGGCCGAGGTGGAGTACCAGGACAAGCGTTCCGACGCCATCGACGTGGCCTTCCCGGTCGCCGATGCCGACAAGCTGGCAGCCGCCTTCGGCCTCGAAGCGCTGGCCAAGCCCACCGCCATCGTCATCTGGACTACCACCCCCTGGACCATCCCGGCCAACCAGGCGCTCAACGTGCATCCCGAGTTCACCTATGCGCTGGTGGACGTCGGTGATCGCCTGCTGCTGCTGGCCGAAGAGCTGGTGGAAAGCTGCCTGGCGCGCTACGGCCTGCAGGGCGAGGTGATCGCCACTGCCCCGGGAACCGCCCTGGAGCTGATCAACTTCCGTCATCCATTGTACGAGCGCCTGTCGCCCATCTATCTGGCCGAATACGTCGAGCTGGGCGCCGGTACGGGTATCGTGCACTGCTCGCCTGCCTACGGTGAGGACGACTTCCGCATCTGCAAGCAATACGGCCTGAGCAACGACGACATCCTCAATCCGGTGCAGAGCAACGGTGTCTACGCCGAGTCGCTGCCGCTGTTTGGCGGCCAGTTCATCTGGAAGGCCAACCCGGTCATCGTCGGCGCCCTGGAAGAGGCGGGCGCCCTGCTCAAGCACGAGGCGATCAACCACAGCTACATGCACTGCTGGCGCCACAAGACCCCGCTGATCTATCGCGCCACCGCCCAGTGGTTCGTCGGCATGGACAAGCAGCCCAACGAGGGCGCCACCCTGCGCGAGCGTTCCCTGGCCGCCATCGAGCAGACCCAGTTCGTCCCGGCCTGGGGCCAGGCTCGGCTGCACGGCATGATCGCTGGCCGTCCCGACTGGTGCATCTCGCGCCAGCGCAACTGGGGCGTACCGATTCCCTTCTTCACCCACAAGGAAAGCGGCGAGCTGCATCCGCGTACTGTCGAGCTGATGGAAGCCGTCGCCCAGCGCGTCGAGCGCGAGGGCATCGAAGCCTGGTTCAAGCTCGATCCCGCTGAACTGCTCGGCGAAGAAGCCGATCAGTACGACAAGAGTCGCGACACCCTCGACGTCTGGTTCGATTCCGGCACCACCCACTGGCACGTGCTGCGCGGCTCCCATGCCGAGCTGGCCCATGACCAGGGCCCGGCGGCCGATCTCTACCTGGAAGGCTCCGACCAGCACCGTGGCTGGTTCCACTCCTCGCTGCTGACCGGTTGCGCCATCGACGGCCATGCGCCCTACAAGGAACTGCTGACCCACGGCTTCACCGTGGACGAGCAGGGCCGCAAGCAATCCAAGTCGCTGGGCAACGTGGTCGCCCCACAAAAGGTCATCGACAGCCTGGGCGCCGACATCCTGCGCCTCTGGGTCGCCTCCACCGACTACACCGGCGAGATGGCGGTTTCCGACCAGATCCTGCAGCGCAGCGCCGACTCCTATCGGCGCATCCGCAATACCGCGCGCTTCCTGCTCTCCAACCTCTCCGGCTTCGATCCGGCGGTCAACCGGGTCGCTCCCGAGGATATGATCGACCTGGATCGCTGGGCTGTGGATCGTGCGCTGCTGCTGCAACAGGAAATCGAGCAGGCCTACGCTGAGTACCGCTTCCTCAACGTCTACCAGAAGGTGCACAACTTCTGCGTGCAGGAGCTGGGCGGCTTCTACCTCGATATCATCAAGGACCGCCAGTACACCACTGGCGCCGACAGCCTGCCACGGCGTTCCTGCCAGACCGCGCTGTATCTGATCGCCGAGGCCCTGGTGCGCTGGATCGCGCCTATCCTGTCCTTTACCGCCGACGAGATCTGGCAGTACCTGCCGGGCGAGCGGGAAGAGTCGGTGATGCTGACCACCTGGTACGACGGCCTTTTCGCCCTGCCCGAGGGCGCGACCCTGGATCGTGCCTACTGGGATCAGGTGATGGCGGTCAAGGCCGCGGTCAACAAGGAGCTGGAGAACCAGCGCGCCGCCAAGACCCTGGGTGGCAGCCTGCAGGCAGAGATCACCCTCTACGCCGACAGCGCCCTGCAGACCGTGCTGGAAGCCCTGGGCAACGAACTCAGATTCGTGCTGATCTCGTCCCAGGCCGCTGTCCAGCCGCTGGAAAAGGCTCCGGAAGGCGCCGTGGCCAGCGAACTGAGCGGCCTCAAGCTGGTGGTCCGCAAGTCCGAGGCACCCAAGTGCGCCCGCTGCTGGCACCACAGCCACAGCGTCGGCCAGGATGCCGCGCATCCGGAGATCTGCGAGCGCTGCGTCACCAACGTCTACGGTGCCGGCGAGGTGCGCGAGCATGCGTGACGCCTCGCGTTTCGGTGCCTTGCCCTGGTTGGCCCTGAGTGTGCTGGTGATCCTGCTGGATCAGCTGACCAAGCTCTACTTCCAGGCCAACCTGTCGCTCTACCAGAAGGTGCCGGTGATTCCGGACATCCTCAGCTGGACCCTGGCCTACAACCCGGGCGCCGCCTTCAGCTTCCTGGCCGATCACTCCGGTTGGCAGCGTTGGTTCTTCGCCGGCATCGCCGCCGTAGTGAGCGTGGTCCTGGTGGTCTGGCTCAAGCGCCTGCGCAACGACACCTGGACCGCCATCGCCCTGGCGCTGATCCTCGGTGGTGCGCTGGGCAATCTCTATGACCGCCTGGTCCTGGGCCACGTCATCGACTTCATCCTGGTGCACTGGCGCCAGGAGTGGTACTACCCGGCCTTCAACCTGGCCGACAGCGCCATCACCGTCGGTGCCGTGATGCTGGCCCTGGACATGTTCCGCAAGAAGAAGCCCGAGGAAGCTCATGGCTGAGATCACCATCGGCCCGGATACCCGGGTCACCCTGCATTTCGCCATCAAGCTGCAGAATGGCGACGTGGTGGACAGTACCTTCGACAAGGCGCCGGCCACCTTCACTGTTGGCGACGGCAATCTGCTGCCCGGCTTCGAGCAGGCGCTGTTCGGCCTCGAAGCCGGTACCAAGACCAGCCTGACCATTCCGCCGGAACGCGGCTTCGGTCAGCCCAACGACGGCAACCTGCAAACCATGGCGCGGGACGACTTCAGTGACATGGAGCTGTCGCCCGGCCTGCTGATCATCTTCAGCGACGCCGCCGGTGGCGAGATGCCTGGCGTGGTCAAGAGCTACGACGACGAGCAGGTGATCATCGACTTCAACCACCCGCTGGCCGGTCGTGTACTGACCTTCGACGTGGAAATCCTGGCCATCGAGCCTGCCGTCTCCCATTGATCCAACGCCGCCCGTGAAGCGGGCAGAGGAGCCTATGCAGATCAAGCTCGCCAATCCCCGCGGCTTCTGCGCCGGCGTGGACCGCGCCATCGACATCGTCGACCGGGCGCTGGACGTTTTCGGTCCGCCAATCTATGTGCGTCACGAAGTGGTGCACAACAAGTTCGTGGTCGACAACCTGCGCGCCCGTGGCGCCGTCTTCGTCGAAGACGTGGCCGACGTACCGGACGACGTCATCCTCATCTTCAGCGCCCATGGCGTCTCCCAGGCGGTGCGCCGCGAGGCCGCCGAGCGTGGTCTGAAGGTGTTCGACGCCACCTGTCCGCTGGTGACCAAGGTGCACATGGAGGTCGCGCGCTACAGCCGCGATGGCCAGGAGTGCATCCTCATCGGCCACGCCGGGCATCCGGAGGTGGAGGGCACCATGGGCCAGTACGATGATCGTGCCGGCGGTGCCATCTACCTGGTGGAAGACGAGGAAGACGTGGAAAAGCTCGAGGTGCGCAACCCCGAAGCCCTGTTCTATGTCTCCCAGACCACCCTGTCGATGGATGACACCCGCAAGGTGATCGATGCCCTGCGCGCCAAGTTTCCCCGCATCAATGGCCCGCGCAAGAACGACATCTGCTACGCCACCACCAACCGCCAGGACGCCGTGAAGACCCTGGCGCTGGAAAGCGACGTGGTGCTGGTGGTGGGCAGCCCCAGCAGTTCCAACTCCAACCGCTTGCGCGAACTCGCCGAACGCCTGGGCACCCCGGCCTATCTCATCGACGGCGCCGAAGACCTGCAGCAGAGCTGGTTCGAAGGCGTGCAGCGCATCGGCGTCACCGCCGGCGCCTCGGCCCCCGAGGTCCTGGTACGCGGCGTCATCGACCAGCTGCAGAGCTGGGGCGCCACTGGCGAGGTCGAGCTGGAAGGCGAGCCGGAACACATCACCTTCACCCTGCCGCGAGAGTTGAGGGTGAAGGCGGTATAGGGCGTCGCTGGCGCCCTAGCGGCGCCAGCAGTCGGCGGTGGTGACGTTTTGGCCGGTTTGGCCCTTCAAGCCGGTGTTGGTGAGTGTCAGATTCCCGCACCTGTCGCCGGCCATGGGGCCGCCTGCACGAGGAGTCGCCTGAAGGGTGTAGTCAGTAGCCGTCACCGCACTCAGGCTCAAATCATAGACGGGCCGCCCTCCATCCTTAGGAGCGGTAGTGAACGGCAGGGCGGGTGCCGTACCAGCCGCATCCGTGGTGTAGCGTCCCAGACGGGTGTAGCTTCGCTCCATGAACTGTGCCAACTCCATGAGCGAAGCCTGGGCATCGGCTCTGTTAGCCCTGCGTATGTGCTCCTGATACGACGGATACGCGATGGCGGCCAGGATGCCCACGATCGCCACCACGGTCATCAGTTCAATGAGCGTGAAGCCAGTCTGTCTGGGTCGATGTGGCCACTTGTTGGATGAAGGCATGATCAATTCCTAATTTCTCGCCAGGAGACTCGCCCTGATGTCCTCGTTCCCTTGGGAATGACAAGGCGATTGCCCTGGCTGTCATAAAGCACGTCCGTAGGCGAAGGACTACCATCGGCCAGGGTATCCCTATTCAATATGGTAGGTGTTTTGAGAATACCGCCATTGATATCTATCATGCCGGAGTCCGGTATGTTTCCGCCGAGCAAGGTGTCGTTGTCGCTATCGTTCAGTTGATTGTCTTGATTCAGGTCGAAATAGGTGTATTTCAGCGAACCACCATTCAACGGATTGATCGCCATGGTCCAGCTGGTACCGCCGCCGGTGCAGGGGTCGCTCGAAGGCGTCAGGGTCGTGAATACCAGTGCACCACCGTTCAGCCTGCTTGACGAAACCACTCTTTCTCCCGTCAGGGTGCCCGGACCGCCATTTGCGCTCTTCCAGACCAGGTCTAGGAACCAGCCGGCTTGGGTTGAGGTAAGGTCGATGGTGCTAACACGACGTCCTTTTCTTGTGCCAACCGTCCGCTCATTGAGGATTTTCTGCTCGAGCAGCTGGCTTCTAGTAACCGTCTGACCGCGATCAATGATTCCGTAGAAGGTTTCCATGCGGGGCGTGCCCGTCAGGTTGTTGTCGCCTACTTGAAAGTAGCTACCTGTTCCAAACAGGATGATGGCTTTGCCATCGGTATTCAGGGCGGCGCTGAGTGGCGCGGTGATGGGTTGTCTAACAGCGTTGCTGGCGTTGCCGGCAGTCGCGATGAACATGGGCGCAGTAGGCGTTTGCCAGGCCGAGCTATCAGAGCCGGAAACATCGAAACGCCATAGGTTCCCCGCCGTGTCTCCCACATAAAAATAATCGGTGACGCGATCATTGTTCAGATCTATCGCCAGGGGCTCGCCTAGGCCGCCCGTGGTGGTCAGGGTAAAGGTCTTGAGTACCTCGCCATTGCTGGCATCAAGAATCCAGACCTTGCCTGAAGTCACAGCGTTATCGCTAAAGCCGCTGGTGACGATGACGCCGAATTTGCCATTGGGTAGAGCGACGATGGCGGGCTTCTGGATGGGATAGCGCATGTCTGGAGAGGAAAACTCCCAGAGTGCTGCCTGATTCGTCATGGCTCCGGGATTCGTGACATCCAGGGCGAAGACTCCATTGCCACCGGCCCCCGTGGTGCCTACGACCAGGGTATGCCAGCTATCGCCGAAGTAGACGTCAGACGTCGCCGGAGAGCCATCCACGAAGTATCTATGACTGTAGTTGCTTTGGGTTAGCCGGTAGAGATTGCCCATCACGGCCTGAGGCACATAGGCAAAGAGTTCGGTTCCGCCCGTGGCGGTAAGGCTGGCATCAAAACCATGCAGCATGCCATCGTTGGCGCCGACGACGATCAAGGGTGTGCGGCTCTTGTAGGCCGTGCTCTGGCGGAAAGCGAGATACTGGTCGCCGCCCAGGGCGCTAGGCAGCAGGTTATAGCCGTAGTCTGGCTGACCCACGAACAGTGGGTCGGAATTGACGATATCACCCAGGCGGCTGGCACGCTTACGCAAGGGACTGGAGGCGGCGGTTTCCTCACTGCGGTTGCCCTGCAGATAGGCCAATCGCCGTCTACCCTCGTTCTCACTGGCTTGACTGCCATCGGTATTACGACGCAGCGCAGCCTGCCCTTGCGCTTTGATGCCGTCCCAGTCGAAGTTCTGGCGGTCCGTCGACACCAGGTTGGTACCCGTGAAAGGCCCCATGGTGAATATCTTGCGCGTGGACCAGGATTGGGCATCCAGCTTGGCCGCAGCGCTCCAGAAACTGGTGGCGGATAGGGTGCCGTCGGTATTGAAGGTCTTTGCAATCAGATCCCCGCTCCAGTAACGAGCACTGAAGTTCGCTTGGTAGAACGCGGTGCCGGTTTCCAAAGAGCCACTGTTGGCGCCCAGAGAGGTAGTGGTGCTACTGGTTTCGCTGACGATCTTGGCGAAGGCGTTCTTCAGACTGGTGGTCATGGCTTGAGCGTCGCTGGCCACGAAAAAGTTGTCCGGACGTTTGTCTCCCGTAGACAAGGTTTCGCCGTTGGTGGTCCAAAGGTTTTCGGTGATGCTGGCCTGGGTGGTCGTGGTTGCATAGGGATCGAAGTTGCTGGGTACTACGAAGCCACCATATTTGGCTGCAAGCCAGTATTGGTTCTGGCGTTTCCCCGCGAGCGTTTGGTTTTCCCGAACGTCCATCCAATAGGTGGATATCGTTTGGTTCCCGCCAAGATCCGGCCGTTGATCTCGGGTATGGGCATCGTAGGCAAGGCCGGCGATATAGGCCGAGTTCCCACGCCCGGTAAAGGGGGTGTTGATGTTGATGCTTTCCAGCGAGGCAACTTTCTGGGTGGCGGTTTGTACATTCACCGTGGTGTCCGCTGTCACCTCGGCGGGCTTCGCGGGTTCGCCACCTGAGGAGGTGTCGCCTCCTGGGAGATTCTTGTCTTGCCAGGTATTGGTATCGCCGATACCCAAAATCACGTTCTTCTGGCAGGAATAGGTGATGGGGTCTCGCCAGCTGGTAACAACTGGAAAGCCATCGGCCTGGGCATATCGATTGGTCGCGTCCCCGGTGAGATTGCTATAGGAGGCCACGTTGCCCTGATTCTTGAAGTAGCGGATGGCTGTGTAATAGAGCTCGCTGACCGGGTCTATACTCTTCAAATTTCGATAGTTTTTCTGGGCGTCATAGGGCATTGAGCCGAATTTGTTCAGGTAATTGATAACGCCACTGTTGGTGATGCCGGTGGTACCCAGTGTATCGCTGGCTTCTGTAGGTGAAGGATTAATACTTTGAACGCCAGTGGTCGCGTCCCACTCCGCCCTGGAGTTGCTGCTCTGGTCGGGATTTACCGGGCCGATGAATGCTTGGTTGGCCCTAAGTACGCCGCCATCGCGAAGCTGATCGGAATCGTTGAGATAGCTGAATACCGAGTAGCGCAGTCGATCCGAATACTGTTGTAGCAAGCCTTCGGGCTTGTAGTTGGTATTTGAATAACGCTTGCAGTTGGCTTCAATGCCCACCGCCGGATTGCAAACCCGTACCTGAACGCGTACGCGATAGACGCTGTTGGTATAGGCAGCTCTGCCTCCAGGATCGTAGTCTCTGCGAAGATTGTTGCCATCCCATTGACGCGTATTGCTGGGATCCAGATCGACCCAGACCTCAGGCCAGTTGTTGCCAAAGCCATAGTTCGCGGAGCCGCCGCCACCAATGCGGTCGTTCCAATTGGAAAACAGCAGGTCGAAACCCTGACCTTCCAGCCGGACATAGAGATTGTCCCAGGTGGCTGCGAAAGGCGTTGCGCCGGCGATTTCGGCGAAGGGAATGATCCCCTGGTTGGTGTTCAGGCGATTGCCTGCACTGTTCTGCCCATCGTGCCGGGCTTTTTGAAGCACCGTAAGGGTTGCGGTATCCCTGACGCGAGCGCCTCCCGTCAGGGCACTGCGAAACGGATCGATGGTAGGTGTCGCGGCCCAATTGAGAAAGTTACCACTCCACTGCCTGGCCCCAGTGCACTTATGGCCGTTGGCCGCGCTTTGGGGCTCAAACCAGCTGTTATCCAAGTTGGTGCCGCCTTGACTGGACGCATTGGCGTAACTGTAGACATAGCACTTGTCAGAGTCGAAATAGCCACTGTAGGTACTGGCAGAGCTATAGCTGCCAAGGTTGGCTACTGAAAGGACCGTAGGCCACTCTACCGAAGGGACCAGTGCCAGGCTACCGGGTATGTCACCACCGGTTACCAGAGGCGATTGCGAGACGATCGCCTGGGCCAGTGGCGCTATGGCAAGACAGGCCAACAGGCCGGAAATGCGAAGGCGGCTGAAAGATGCAGTAGATCGGCGCATGGAAATCTCCGGGCCTAACGCCTGATGTAAAGAGTGCTGATTTCTACGCTGGAACTGGCTGCAGTGCTGGCGGACTGACCGTTGCCAGAGGAGGACAAGTCTTGAGCTGCACCCTGACCCTTGCTGAGGATACGGACGACGCTGGTAGTAATGGGCTTGCTGCTACCTACATCTCCTCCCGCGCTTCGCAGCGTGACCCCGGGCAGCGGCACGATGCTGTAGGTGGTCGACTGCAGCTCTGGCGGAGTGATGGTTACGGATCGAGGCGCCGTCATGTTCTGCAGTGCCGCGATACTGGTGTTCGTTACCCATGCCTCGGCGACTCGTTGGCCCATCTCCGCGGCCTGGAAGGCTTGGCTTTCGTCACGCAGATTGCCGGCCATGCGCTCCTCCAGAGTGGTGCCGCGCATGCTGCCAAGGGCTAGCAGGGTCAAGAGCAGTAACATCACCAGGGTGACGATCAGGACCGCGCCGCGTTGTGTCGCAGGAAGCTGATTCATGGCAGATGATTTCGGATGCTGACGGTAAGGGTGAAGACCTGACCAATGCGGCCATCGGCGATGGTTAGCGGGTCGACACCCTGGACCGGAGGATCATTGAAGACCAGTTGCTGATTAGGCGAGACGGCATTGCGCTCGCGACTCACCGCCAATAGACGGATGCGGGCCGAGACGACGCTTTGCCAATCGGTGATATCGCTGGCGTCTTTATAGATACCGGTACCCGAGGTGCTAAGGCTGCCACTAGTGGTCGCCGTGGCATAACGGATCTGGAGCCGCTGGATACCAGTGACCAATTCTTCGGCTGGTTGATTGCGGCCGTCGTAGACCCTGCGCCACAGTGAGGGAACACCGGTATCGGCATTGTCCTGCAGGTAATACACCACGCTTTGATAGAGCAACAGCTGCGCCATGTCCCTGCTGGTACTGGGGTTGGTGCTGCTGCTGGTGTTCTTGGCTATGGTGGTGCCGTAATCGTGTGGGGCGAAGGTCTTGCCATTGGGCAGGGATACGCGATTGTCGTTGGCGGTGCTCTGATTGGCGAACAGATGGCAGCTCAATGGATCACTGATGACCAACAGACGATTCTGGGGCAGGCCGGCGGAGGTCGAGATCCGATCTGCCGTGGCGCCAGTCAGCAAGACCCCGGCAGGGGTCACCGCATGGGCAAGAAAGACCACATCCGAGTCAGGCGTGCGCGCATCGAAGGTCGGCTTGAACCAAGGGGGCGTCTTGTTCGGGGCCTGGTTATTGGTATCACTCGTGGTGCTCCAGCCCTGAATACCTGTAGTCAGGACATAGCGGATATCGTCTGTGCCGTCTGCTTGTTGGGTGAGGGTGTTCGGCAGCAGACTGGTGAGAGCTGTCAGGCATCCCCCACGATAACCGGCGTTACGCAGATCGAAGGAGAGAAACTCCAGAGCGAACCGTCCCGACTCCTGCACCTGTGACAATGCCGAATTGGTCTGGTAGGTACGTTTGGAGGATAGGAACAACTGCAGTACGCCGCCCATCAAGAGTAACCCGAGTAGCAGGGCTATCATCAGTTCGATGATGGAAAGGCCGCCTTGCCGCTTGGCTAAGATGGGCCTCATAGCTGCGTCCTGTAGGTAAAGAGCTCGAAACTGCTGTTGCTGCTGGCGGGGCTGCTGCAACTGTCGCTTGTCGGTGCCACCGCTTGAGCTGATTTGATCGCGGCCCGGCGATCATTCCAGCAGATGGTGACGACGACTGCGTTGCTGTTGTCCAGGCTCAGACTGCCTGTGCCTTGGGGGAGACTCAAAGCCAGGGCGTTCAGCCAGCCATTGACGTCTTGCTGGGCGGCTGAGCCCGAAAGCGCGTTATCGCTTTTTGAGGTCGGAAAGCTCACTGAATAGCTACTCCGATTGGCCAGCGCTGCAACTCGGTTCGCGCGCATGCGATCAACGATGTCATTGGCCAGAATAGTGGCCTGGGAGCGATAGTAGGCGCCCTGGTTGCTCTGTACGCTCACTGTCTGCAAGCCGGCCAGACCCAGTAAGCCGATCGCCAGGATGAGCATGGCGACCAGTACCTCAATCAGGGTGGCACCCTTTTGCCGTTCGCGCCCGCTCATGGGCAGCCACCCGCGTTGACCGTGGCATTGCCGGTTGCGCTGACCTGGATGGTACGGCTGCATGTGGATGCCGTGGTGATCGTGAACGTTGCTTGAGCACCGCTGAGACCATTGCTTTGATAGGTCATGCCCGTACTCGGGCCCGTGAGAGTGCCACCACTGATAGGTTCCCAGGTTCGTAACACGATGGTGCCTTGCATCAGGCGCCAGCCAGATGACCAGTCCGCGCCGTCCACGCAAACGCTGCTACCTGCAGTGCTGCGACAAAGCACTACATTGGTCCGCCGCTTGAGCGCTTCGGACCGAGCGAGTTGCAGGGTGCCCAGCAACTCATTACTCAAAACAGCTGCACGATTACTTTGCAGCATGCGGGTAAAGGACGGCGCAGCAATGCTGATCACGATCGCCAGAATGGCGATCGCTACCAGGGTTTCGATCAGGGTAAAGCCGTACTGGGTCCGCATCGTCGGTTTCGCCGGGCTGGAAGGCCAAGCATGGGGGATCATGCCTGGCTGGACCAGCGTACGGCGGATATCCGGTCGAAACGGGAAGGTGTTTGGTCAGGGCGTTCAGGCGCAGCGATCGCTGGTGCGAAGATTCGCTACCTCGATCCGCCCTGCCTTGTTCAGGACCAGTCGTGCGCGCGGCTCGGCGCCTTGGCAGAGGATGAAGCTGCCGTTCAGGGCGTCGGTCACGCCGCTGTTTAAAAATGTCAGATGAGGTAGCGTACGGAAATTGTTCCACCGCCAGTGCAGTCCCTCGGGGAGCTGACTGATCAGCAGGGTGGGCTCTTCGACTGATTGAAGGCCATCGCGATCCCAGTCGCGGAAGACGCGGGTGGTAGCCGACCAGAGGTTCGAGCTGTCGCACTCGCCGGTCGGTGCATGACAGATGGACACAGTGCCGTGGCCACTGATCGCAGCCGCCCGTGCGAAGTTGACTGTCTCCCTGAGTTGCTGAATGGCCAGCTGCTGGCGATTGCGCTGCAGCATTCCCCCAAACGCGGGGACGGCCAGGGAGGCCACGATACTCAGTATGCTGAGGCAGATCAGGGATTCGAAAAGGCTGAAGCCTCGCGCGATGCGATAGGTCATGTTGACGTCCTTGTGGGTAGGCGGCCTTCCTGGCCGAACTAGCCGTTTTGCGCCAGGACGGCGGAACAGTCAATTCCAGGATGTAGAGGTGTGACGTGATCTTTGATGTAGCAGTGGTCGGGGCAGGTGCGATCGGGCTGATGTCGGCCTATTGCCTGTCCTTGAGCGGTCGGCGGGTGGTGGTGGTCGAGCGCGGTGAGCCGGGGCGAGAGGCGTCCTGGGCCGGCGGCGGGATCGTGTCGCCGCTGTATCCGTGGCGCTATCAGCCTGCGGTGACGGCGCTGGCGCACTGGTCGCAGGATTTCTATCCGGTGCTGGGGGAGCGGCTCCGGCAGGAGACGGGGGTGGACCCCGAGGTGGAAGTGACTGGGCTGTACTGGCTCGATCTGGAGGACGAAGCCGCGGCGCTGGACTGGGCGCGGCGCAATGTGCGGCCGCTGGCGTCGGTGTCGGTCGCGGCGGTGCGGCAGCGGGTACCGGTGCTGGGGCCGGGCTATGAGCGGGCGGTCTTCATGGCAGGGGTGGCCAATGTGCGTAATCCCCGGCTGGTGCGCTCCCTGCGCGAAGCCCTGCTAGGCATGCCGAATGTGACGCTGGTGAGCGAGTCGCCGGTGACCGGTTTCCTGCGCCAGGGCGAGCGGGTAGTGGGGGTGCAGACCGCGCGCGAGGCCATCCATGCCGAGTCCGTGGTGGTCTGTGCCGGGGCCTGGAGTGGTGATTTGCTGCAGAGCCTGGGGCTGGCCGTGCCGGTGCGGCCGGTGAAGGGGCAGATGCTGCTGTATCGCCAGCCGGTGGGTTATCTGACCAGTATCGTGCTGGCCAAGGGGCGCTACGCCATTCCGCGCCGCGATGGGCATATCCTCATCGGCAGTACCCTGGAGCACGCCGAATTCGACAAGACGCCGACCGCCGAGGCGCTGGCCAGCCTGCAGGCCTCCGCCGCCGAGTTGCTGCCGGCGCTGGCCGGCCAGGCGCCGGTGGCACACTGGGCGGGACTGCGGCCGGGCTCGCCGGATGGCGTGCCCTTCATCGGGCCGGTACCGGAGCTGCCCGGGCTGTGGCTCAACTGCGGGCACTATCGCAACGGCCTGGTGCTGGCGCCGGCGTCCTGCCAGTTGCTGACCGATCTGCTGACCGAACGCACGCCGATCATCGATCCGGCGCCCTATGCGCCAGGCGCGCGGTTGGCGGCCGGCTGATCAGTCGATGCCGAGCTTCTTCAGTCGGTAGCGCATCGAGCGGAAGGAGAGACCCAGGCGTTCCGCGGCGGCGGTGCGATTCCAGCGGGTCTCTTCGAGCGCCTGCATGATCAGCTGGCGTTCGATGGACTCCAGGTGGTCTTCCAGATTGGCGATGTTGGCCAGGCTGGCTTCGCCGGTGGCGGTGACTGCCGGGGCATCGGCCAGGCGCAGATCGGCCGGGCGGATGACGTCGCCCTCGCAGAGGGTGTAGGCCCGCTCCAGCATGTTTTCCAGTTCCCGCACGTTGCCGGGGAAACGGTAGCTTTTGAGCTTGGCCAGGGCATCCTCGCCCAGCGTGGCCGCGGCCAGGCCGGAGTCGCGTGCCAGGCGTTCGAGCATATGGTTGGCCAGGATGCCGATGTCTTCGCGGCGCTCGCGCAGGGCCGGCACCTGCAATTCGATGACATTGAGGCGATAGTAGAGGTCCTGGCGGAAGGTCCCGGCGGCGACCTCAGCGGCCAGATCCCGGTGGGTGGCGCTGAGGATGCGTACGTCCAGGCTGATCTCCTGCTGGCTGCCTACCGGGCGCACGGCCTTTTCCTGGATGGCGCGCAAGAGCTTGACCTGCATCGGCAGCGGCAGATCGGCCACCTCGTCGAGAAACAGGGTGCCGCCCTGGGCGGCCTGGAACAGGCCCTGCTTGTCCTCGATGGCGCCGGTGAAGCTGCCCTTGCGGTGGCCGAAGAATTCGCTTTCCACCAACTCCGAGGGGATGGCGCCGCAGTTGACCGGCACGAAGGGCCGACCGGCCCGCGGACCCTGCTCATGGATCAGTCGTGCCACCCGCTCCTTGCCGCTGCCCGATTCGCCGCTGATGTAGACCGGCGCCTGGCTGCGCGCCAGTTTGGCGATCTGGTTGCGCAGGGCGCGCATGGGCGGCGATTCGCCGAGAAGTTGGGTTTCGCTGTCGCCGGCCGCTGCCGGGGCAGGCCCGGACAGCCGCAGGGCCGTGCCTACCAGTTCACGCAGGCGCGGCAGGTCCACCGGCTTGGTGAGGTAGTCGAACGCACCGGCCTTGAGGGCCTGGACCGCGGTTTCCAGACTGCCGAAGGCGGTGATCATGGCCACCGGCAATTGCGGAAAGCGTTGCTGGATGAACTGGATCAGGTCCAGTCCCGAGCCGTCGGGCAGACGCATGTCGGTCAGGCAGAGGTCGAAGCTTTCCCGTTCGAGGATGGCCCGGGCATCGGCGATGTTCTTGGCGCTAGCGGTGTCGAGCTTCATCCGCCCCAAGGTGATCTCCAGGAGTTCGCGGATATCGGGTTCATCGTCGACGATCAGGACTTTCTGTCGGGCCATGCTCAGCTCATTGTGCGGGGATGGGCGAAGGTGATGCGAAAACAGCTGCCGTTCGCCAAGGGATGATAGCCAAGTCTGGCCTGGTTGCCCTCGCAAAGCTCACGGGAGATGTACAGGCCCAGCCCGGTCCCCTTGTTCTCGGTGGTGAAGAAGGGCTCGAACAGGTGGTCGAGTTGCTCGGCGGCGACGCCCGGTCCGTCATCGACCACTTCGAGGATGGGCAGGTCGCTTTCCGGATCGCGGTAGGTGCTGAGCCAGACCTGGCCGATGCCGTGCTTCTGGCAGCTGTAGCGCAGGCCGTTCTGCACCAGGTTGGTCAGGATCTGGCCCAGTTGGTGGGGATCCATGTGCGTCTGCAGGGTGCCCGGCTCGGTCTTGACGTGCAGCGTCTGGCCGGCGGGCAGGGTAGGGCGCAACTCCCCGGCGAAGCGGTGCGCCCAGTAGCGCAGGTCGATCAGCTGAGGGGCGGCCTGCTGGCGGCGAGACAGCTGCAGTACGTTTTCCACCACCCGGTTCATCCGCCGCGACTGGTCCTGGATGATCTGCGCCAGGCGCCGGTCCGGCGTGGCCAACTCTTCGGATTCCTGCAGCAATTGCGCAGCGTGACTGATGGCGCCCAGCGGATTGCGGATCTCGTGGGCGATGCCAGCGGTGAGACGGCCCAGGGAAGCGAGCTTGAGTTGCTGGGCCTGCTGGGCGATGCGCGAGACGTCTTCGAGAAAGGTCAGCACCCGCTCGCCTTCGCCCTGTTGCAGGCGGGCGAAGCTGGGTTGCAGCAGCGGGCCGTTGGCATAGGCGCGCCAGGGCGCCGGCCGGATACTGGGATTGCGCTCCCACTCTTCGAGGCGTTGGGCGAGACCCAGGGCCAGGGGGGCGATGGTGTCCTCGTCGTCCACCCCCAGCAGGCGCCGGGCTGCCGGATTCACCAGCAGCACCTGGTATTCGGCGTCGAACACCAGGATGCCGGTCCGCATGCGTTCGAGGATCAGGGCGTTGAGGGCCTCCAGTTCGGCCACGGCCGTGGCGCGGGTTTCGGCCAGGGCCTGGCTGTCCAGCAGCCGCCGGACTAGGCCCTGCACCAGCAGCGCCGTGGCGAAGCAGAGGGTGCCCAGGCCCGCTGCCTGCACATAGCCACTGCCGCTGTCGCCGCGGCGCAGGTCGAGATAGCCGGTCGCCAGCAACAGGGCGATGGCCGCCAGGGCGGCGATCAGCAGGCCGCGGCGGCCACGGATCAGGACGTTGGATACCCCGACGGTCACCACCAGCAGACTGCCCATGCCGCTGGCGATGCCGCCGGCCAGGAAGAACAGGCCGCCCAGGGCGAGGATGTCGATCAGCGCCAGGGTGAAGGCGCGACCGCGCAACAGGCGTTGGCCGACCGCCAGCACGGCGTTGATGGCGAGATAGGCCCAACTGGCCTGGCGGAACAGCTGGCCGTCGACTGTGCGCAGCCAGTGCTGGTCCAGGTCGCTGGAAATCAGCACCACCAGCGCCAGGCCGATGACGATGCGATAGAGGTGATAGAGCCGCAGGACCGCGTCGGCTCTCAGGGTGCCTGGATCAGTCGCGCTGCTCATGCTGCAACCGGCGATGTTCGGCGCTGCAGTACCAGCGCTGGCCTTCGCCATCGGCCAGGGCTCTCTCCTGGGGCACGTGCACGCCGCAATGGGCGCAGCGCACCATGGGGTTGGGCGGCAGTGGACGGGCCTTGCCGGACGGCGTCTGCGTCTTGCCGCGCCACCAGCGTCTGATCATCCAGAACAGCGCGCCCAGGAGGACGAGCCACAACAGCAGGCGAAGCAGACCCATGGCGATCTCGCAGCGTGAAGGAGGGTGGAGTTTAGCAGGGCCGCTGCAGGCGGTGAGCCCCGCATGGCATCGATTGTCCCGCTTCGCTGCATGCGGGAAAATGGGCCGATCAATCGGGCAAGGAAGAGTGCATGAGTCAGTTGCTGAACGTCGTGATGGCGCAGGTGAACCTTAAGGTCGGCGACATCCATGGCAATGTGGAGCGCATCATCGCCGCCGCCCGGCAGGCCCGGGATGAGCTGCAGGGCGATCTCATCGTCTTTCCGGAGCTGTCGCTGTGCGGCTATCCCCCGGAGGACCTGCTGCTGCGCTCGAGCATGCAGCGCCGGATCGAGCAGGGGCTGCAGCGGATCCGCCAGGAGATCGCCGGCATCCATGTGCTGGTGGGCTTTCCTTGGCTGGAGGAGGGGCGACGCTACAACGCCTGCGCGGTCTATCGCGATGGCGCCGAGCTGGCCTTCTATCGCAAGCAGCAATTGCCCAACTACCGGGTGTTCGACGAGAAGCGCTATTTCGAGCCGGGCGACAGCGCGGCCGTGTTCGACTACCAGGGCGTGTCCATCGGCGTGACCATCTGCGAGGACATCTGGTTCGCCGAGCCCATGGCCAGGGCGCGAGCGGCCGGGGCACGACTGATGCTCAACCTCAATGCCTCGCCCTTCCACGGCGGCAAGCAGCCGGAGCGCGAGGCCGTGGTGGGCGAGCGTGCCCGCGAGGGCGGCATGCCGGTGGTCTACGTCAACCAGGTGGGTGGCCAGGACGAGCTGGTGTTCGACGGTCATTCCTTCGTGGTCGATGCCCGGGGGCAGGTCAGTCAGCGCGCGCCGGCCTTCGTCGAAGGCCTCTATCCGGTGATCATCGATGAGGCCCTGCAACCGCAGCCGGCCGAACTCGCCCCCGTCGCCTCGCTGGAGGCCAGCGTCTATGACGCCCTGGTGCTCGGGGTGCGCGACTATGTGCGCAAGAACGGCTTCAAGGGCGTGGTGCTGGGCCTGTCCGGTGGCATCGATTCGGCCCTGGTGCTGGCGGTCGCCGTGGATGCGCTGGGTGCGGAGCAGGTGGAGGCGGTGATGATGCCCTACCACTACACCGCCCAGATCAGCCTGGACGACGCCGAAGCCGAGGCGCGGACGCTGGGAGTGCGCTACAGCGTCTTGCCCATCGCACCCATGGTCGAGGCCTTCCAGGCGACCCTGGCCAGCGAATTCGCCGGACTCGGGCGGGATACCACCGAGGAGAATCTGCAGGCGCGTTGCCGCGGGACCCTGCTGATGGCCATCTCCAACAAGAAGGGCTATCTGGTGCTCACCACCGGCAACAAGAGCGAGATGGCCGTCGGTTACGCCACCCTCTATGGCGACATGGCCGGCGGCTTCGACGTGCTCAAGGATGTGCCCAAGACCCTGGTGTTCCGCCTCTGCGAATACCGCAATCGCGCGGGCGAGGTGATTCCCCAGCGCGTGATCGACCGCCCGCCATCGGCCGAACTGTCGCCGGACCAGAAGGACGAGGACTCACTGCCGCCCTATCCGGTGCTCGACGAGATCCTGCGGCTGTATGTCGAGCAGGATCTTTCGGCCGTGGACATCGTCGCCGCCGGCTTCGACGAGGAAACGGTGCGCTGGGTGCTGCGCCTGGTGGATCTCAACGAATACAAGCGGCGCCAGGCGGCGGTAGGCGCCCGGGTCACCCAGCGCGGTTTCGGGCGTGACCGGCGCTATCCGATCACCTCGGGCTGGCGCATCGGCGACTAGCTCGGCGGGCGCCGGACCCCTGCGATCCGGCGCCAGAGGGTAGCGCTGGCCATTGCGGGCAATAAAAAAGGGGAAGCCACTGGCTTCCCCTTTTCACGTCTGCTGCCGGATCAGTCGAACAGACCAAAGGTCAGGCGGCTGAACCAGGAGCGCTTGGCCGGCGCCGGCGTTGCGCCACCGGCCTTCTCGGCCTCGGCCGGGTCGACGATGCGCAGCTCGGGCGCCAGGTTGTCACGCTCTTCCTGGTACTTGCGCTGGATGTCCTGGCTGGCACGGGTCTCGCCGGGCGGCAGCGGATCGCTCGGGCGATCGATCAGGCCCAGGGTCGCACGGGTCAGCCAGGAGCGCTGCTGATCCTTGTCGTCCGGCTCGCGCAGCTGGAATTCGCCATCCTTGAGGCTGACGTTGTCCGGGTAGTTGAGCTTGAGGGTTTCCAGGCTGGTGGCCGCCAGGTCGTTGAGACCCAGGTGCTTGTAGGCTTCGGTCATGATCGCCAGGCCATCGCCCACCGACGGGGTGCCCTGGAAGTTCTCGACCACGTAGCGGCCGCGGTTGGCGGCGGCCACATAGGCCTTGCGGGTCAGGTAGTAGTGGCCGACGTGCACGTCGTAGGCCGCCAGCAGGTTGCGCAGGTAGACCATGCGCGCCTTGGCGTCCGGGGCGTAGCGGCTGTTGGGGAAGCGGCTGGTGAACTGGGCGAAGTCGTTGAAGGAATCGCGCGCCGCGCCCGGGTCACGCTTGGTCATGTCCAGCGGCAGGAAGCGCGCCAACAGGCCGCGGTCCTGTTCGAAGGAGGACACGCCCTTCATGTAGTAGGCGTAGTCGACATTGGGGTGTTGCGGATGCAGACGGATGAAGCGATCCGCCGCCGTGCGCGCCGCCTCGGGCTCGCCATTCTTGTAGTTGGCGTAGATCAGCTCGAGCTGGGCCTGCTCGGCATAGCGACCGAAGGGATACCGCGACTCCAGGGCCTTCAGCTTGCTGATGGCGTCCGTGTAGCTGCTGTTGGAGATATCGCGCTGAGCCTGGGTGTAGAGCTCGCCTTCCGGCAGATTTTCCGGAACCTCGGGTGCTTTCGAGGAGCAGGCGGCGGTGAGGACTAGGCTGGTGACCAGCAGCAGGTGCTTCAATTGCATGGCGGCTTGGATTCCCCGAAACGGTCGGCGGTGCAGGGATGAGCGCGGAGAGCGCTCACCTAGCCTGTGACGGGGCCGGAACCGTCCTGTTATGATGATCGACCCGGAATGCCGGGGCAAAAAAGTCGCCGTATTTAACCACAGGGTCGGGCCGATTCCAAAAGCCCTGCCATTGCCCGCGCAGATCCATGTCCGAATCCATCGTTCTCAATGCCGAAGTCCCCTACGAACTCGGTGGCCAGCGCCTCGATCAGGTCGCTGCCCAGCTGTTCGCCGAACACTCCCGCTCGCGTCTCGCCGCCTGGATCAAGGACGGCAGCCTGACCGTCGACGGCGCCGTGCTGCGTCCGCGTGACACCGTCCATGGCGGCGCCCAGCTGGCGCTGCGCGCCGAGCGCGAGGCCCAGGGCGAGTGGGTGGCCCAGGACATCGAACTGGACATCGTCTACGAAGACGATCACCTGCTGGTGCTCGACAAGCCCGCCGGGCTGGTGGTGCATCCGGCCGCCGGTCATGCCGACGGCACCCTGCTCAATGCCCTGCTGCACCACGTACCCTCGCTGGACAGCGTGCCGCGTGCCGGCATCGTCCATCGCCTGGACAAGGACACCACCGGACTCATGGTGGTGGCCAAGACCCTGGAGGCCCATACCCACCTGGTCGCCCAGTTGCAGGCGCGCTCGGTGAGTCGCATCTATGAGGCCATCGTCGCCGGGGTGATCGTCGCCGGCGGCACCGTCAATGCGCCCATCGGCCGTCATTCTCAGCGCCGCCAGCAGATGGCGGTGATCGCCGGGGGCAAGCCCGCGGTCAGTCACTACCGGGTGCTGGAGCGCTTCCGTGCCTATACCCATACCCGGGTCAAGCTCGAGACCGGGCGCACCCACCAGATCCGCGTGCACATGACCCATGTCGGCTTTCCGCTGGTGGGCGATCCGGTCTATGGCGGTCGCTTCAGGATCCCGCCGGCGACCAATCCGACCCTGGTCAAGACCCTGCGCGAATTCCCGCGTCAGGCACTGCATGCGCGCTTCCTCGAACTGGATCATCCGGTGACCGGCGAACGCCTGCGCTGGGAGTCGCCGCTGCCGGAAGACCTGGTCTGGCTGCTGGATCTGCTGCGCCAGGATCGGGAATCCTTCGAATGATCGGTGCTGACTGGCTGCGGCCGGACTGGCCGGCGCCGGTCGGCGTCCAGGCCTGTGTGACCACCCGCGCCGGTGGCGTCAGCCAGGCGCCCTTCGACAGCTTCAACCTGGGTAACCATGTCGGTGACGATCCGGCTGCGGTCGCCGAGAATCGTCGACGCCTGGGCCAGGCCCTGGGGTGCCGGCCGGCCTGGCTCGAACAGGTCCATGGCACTGCCGTCGTCGAAGCCGATCCGACCCAGGTGCTCCAGGCCGATGCCGCCTGGACGGCCACGCCCGGCATCGCCGTGACCATGATGACCGCCGATTGCCTGCCGGCCCTGTTCTGCCGGCGGGACGGCTCCCGCGTCGCGGCGGCCCACGCCGGCTGGCGCGGTCTGGCGGGTGGCGTGCTGGAAGCGGCTGCCGCCAGTCTGGAGGTCGCTCCCGCCGAGGTGCTGGTCTGGCTGGGCCCCGCCATAGGGCCGGCCAGTTTCGAAGTGGGCGCCGAGGTGCGCGAGGCCTTTGTCACCCAGCACGCCGAGGCCGAGCGGTGTTTCATGGCCAGGGGCGGGGACAAGTACCTGGGCGATCTCTATGCCCTGGCCCGTCTGCGCCTTGCGGCTCGGGGCATCACGGCGGTCCATGGCGGTGGCTTCGACACCTTCGCCGACGAGGAGCGCTTCTTTTCCTATCGGCGCGGCGCGCGGACCGGTCGCTTTGCCAGCCTGATTTGGATCAACGCCTAACTATTTTTTCGGATGTCAAGCCTCGTTGGCTTGAATCGTTAGGCATCGCCCCTATCTAAAGGTCATTCCCGCGGGTAATCGAAAGCGCCCTCTGCCGCGCCGTCCCGCGTCTCAGATAGGACCTTGCCCATGCGTATAGACCGTTTCACCAGCAAATTGCAGCTCGCTCTGGCGGATGCCCAGTCCCTGGCCGTCGGCCATGACCACCCGGCCATCGAGCCGCTTCACCTGTTTTCCGCGCTGCTCGACCAGCAGGGCGGTTCCATTTCTCCGCTGCTGCGCCAGGTCGGCTTCGACCTCGCCAGCCTGCGCAAGACCTTGGCCGAAGAGCTGGACAAGCTGCCCAAAATCCAGAATCCCACCGGCGACGTGAATCTGTCCCAGGATCTGGCGCGCCTGCTCAACCAGGCCGATCGTCTGGCCCAGCAGAAGGGCGACCAGTTCATCTCCAGCGAGCTGGTGCTGCTCGCCGCCATGGACGAGAACACCCGCCTCGGCAAGTTGCTGCTGGGGCAGGGCGTCTCGCGCAAGGCGCTGGAGAACGCCATCAACAACCTGCGCGGCGGCGAGGCGGTCAATGACCCCAATGCCGAAGACAGCCGCAAGGCGCTGGACAAGTTCACCGTCGATCTCACCAAGCGCGCCGAGGACGGCAAGCTCGACCCGGTGATCGGCCGTGACGACGAGATCCGCCGCACCATCCAGGTCCTGCAGCGCCGCACCAAGAACAACCCGGTGCTGATCGGTGAGCCAGGCGTCGGCAAGACCGCCATCGCCGAGGGCCTGGCCCAGCGCATCATCAATGGCGAAGTGCCCGACGGCCTCAAGGACAAGCGCCTGCTGGCCCTGGACATGGGCGCGCTGATCGCCGGCGCCAAATTCCGCGGCGAATTCGAAGAGCGCCTCAAGGGCGTGCTCAACGAACTGGCCAAGCAGGAAGGGCGCATCATCCTCTTCATCGACGAGCTGCACACCATGGTCGGCGCCGGCAAGGCCGAGGGCGCCATGGATGCCGGCAACATGCTCAAGCCGGCCCTGGCCCGTGGCGAGCTGCACTGCGTGGGTGCCACCACCCTCGACGAGTACCGCCAGTACATCGAGAAGGACGCGGCCCTGGAGCGGCGCTTCCAGAAGGTGCTGGTGGACGAGCCGAGCGAGGAAGACACCATCGCCATCCTGCGTGGCCTCAAGGAGCGCTATGAGGTGCACCACAAGGTGGCCATCACTGATGGCGCCATCATCGCCGCGGCCAAGCTGTCTCATCGCTACATCACCGATCGTCAGTTGCCGGACAAGGCCATCGACCTGATCGACGAGGCTGCCAGCCGCATCCGCATGGAGATCGACTCCAAGCCGGAGGCCTTGGATCGCCTGGATCGCCGGCTGATCCAGCTCAAGGTGGAGCGTCAGGCGCTGAAGAAGGAAGAGGACGAGGCCGCGCGCAAGCGACTGGAAAAACTCGACGAGGACATCGCCCGCCTCGAGCAGGAATACGCCGATCTGGAAGAGGTCTGGAAGGCAGAAAAAGCCGAGGTCCAGGATTCCGCCCAGTTGCAGCAGCGCATCGAACAGGCGCGCACCGAGCTGGAGGCCGCTCGCCGCAAGGGCGACCTCAATCGCATGGCCGAGCTGCAGTACGGCACCATCCCCGATCTGGAGCGCAGCCTGCAGATGGTCGACCAGCACGAGAAGCCGGCCAACCAGCTCTTGCGCAACAAGGTCACCGAGGACGAGATCGCCGAAGTGGTCTCCAAGTGGACCGGCATTCCGGTCAGCAAGATGCTCGAAGGCGAGCGTGACAAGCTCTTGCGCATGGAAGAGGCCCTGCACAACCGGGTGATCGGCCAGGACGAGGCGGTCACCGCCGTGGCCAATGCCGTGCGCCGGTCGCGGGCGGGGCTGTCCGATCCGAATCGCCCCAGTGGTTCCTTCCTCTTCCTCGGCCCGACCGGGGTGGGCAAGACCGAGCTGTGCAAGTCGCTGGCGGAGTTTCTCTTCGATACCGAAGACGCCATGGTACGCATCGACATGTCCGAATTCATGGAGAAGCACTCCGTGGCTCGCCTGATCGGGGCACCGCCCGGCTATGTCGGCTATGAAGAGGGTGGTTACCTGACCGAGGCCGTGCGGCGCAAGCCTTACTCGGTGGTCCTGCTGGATGAGGTGGAAAAGGCTCATCCGGATGTCTTCAACATCCTTCTGCAGGTGCTCGACGACGGGCGTCTGACCGATAGCCAGGGCCGAACCGTGGATTTCCGCAATGCGGTGATCGTCATGACCTCGAACCTGGGCTCGGCGCAGATCCAGGAGCTGGTCGGCGATCCCGATGCCCAGCGCGCCGCGGTGATGGATGCGGTGGCCAGTCACTTCCGCCCCGAGTTCATCAACCGGATCGACGAGGTGGTGGTGTTCGAGCCCCTGGGCCGCGAACAGATCGCCGGCATCGCCGAGATCCAGTTGCAGCACCTGCGGCAGCGCCTGGCCGAGCGGGATCTGCAGCTGGAGCTGTCGCCCGAGGCCTTGGACAAGCTGGTGGCGGTAGGTTACGACCCGGTCTACGGCGCCCGTCCGCTCAAGCGGGCGATCCAGCGCTGGATCGAGAATCCGCTGGCCCAGCGCATTCTCTCGGGCGCCTTCGCGCCGAACAGCCGCATCGAGGGCAGGGTAGAGGGCGACGAGATCGTCTTCGCCTAGGAAATGACCGGGCGATCCCAGGGTCGCCCGGCCTTTCGCATAAATTTGTGAAAAAACAGCAGGCTAGGTGTTGACGTCTGTTTCCACTTCCGTAAAATGGCGCACCTCACTTACGGCAAAGACCGAAAGGCACTGACGTAAGAGGGGTTGGAAGATCGAAATTCCGCGATAGCTCAGTCGGTAGAGCAAATGACTGTTAATCATTGGGTCCCTGGTTCGAGTCCAGGTCGCGGAGCCACTTCCATTCTCGGGGTATAGCGCAGCCCGGTAGCGCGCCTGCTTTGGGAGCAGGATGTCGGGAGTTCGAATCCCCCTACCCCGACCATATTTGGGTCGTTAGCTCAGTCGGTAGAGCAGTTGGCTTTTAACCAATTGGTCGTAGGTTCGAATCCTACACGACCCACCATTTTTACCAGAAACCCTCCGCAAGGAGGGTTTTTGCGTTTCTAGGACGCTGTTTTCTCTGTCCGAGATCTGGGCTCTCTGCTTACGAGGCGCCGATCCCACCAGGGCTCAGGGCTAAGTTGCTCTCGCAAATCCCCCTGCCTCGAGAAGACTCTGGAACGGGCAGTGTTCTGGTCTGCTACCCTCAATTCTCCCCGCCGCGCTCTATTTCGCCCATCTCCGGCGAACGCCTCGATCCAGGTGGTTACCCGCGCCCATCGAGGCGATAGCCGGTCATAGCGGCTGCCCGAGCCCTTACTACTATCAGGTGAAGTCACGGGTTTTCAGGCGGTGGGGATGCAGTCGAAGCGCCTCTCGGGTTTCACGCTCATCGAGGTCCTGGTCGTCATAGCGCTGCTGGGCATCGTCACGGCGCTGGCAGCACCTGGCTTCGCGAGCCTGGTGCAAAGCAACCGTGTCCAGGCGGCAGCGGGGGAGTTGCAGCGCGCCCTCTATTACGCGCGCAGCGAAGCCATGAGTCGCGGTGTGAACGTCGTGGTCACCACGGATCCGGAGGATGCCAACGGCTGGATGGGCGCGCTGAGGATCACCACGGCCAAGACGATGGTGCTGCCCACTGCCGAAGTCTTGCGGCAGTACAGCGGGGGACTGGGTAACGGCGTCAACGGAACCGGATCCATGGGAGGTACCCCCCTGACCAGTCTGACCTTCCAACCCAATGGCAGCCTGAAACTCAGCGGTGAAGCCACCATTCGCGTCTGCGCTACCAATGCGCTCACCCAGGGCAAGCAATTCACTCTCAGTCAGGGCGGGGTGCTGACTGTGACCAACTATGCGCCTAACCGTGCCAGCACCGTGGGGTGCAGCTAGATGAAGCGCTGGCAAGGTGGGTTCAGCATGATCGAGGTGCTGGTCAGTCTGGTGATCATCTGCATCGGCGTGTTGGGCATGGTGGCTTTGCAGACCCGCAGTGTGGCGCTGTCCCAGGATTCGGTGCAGCGCAGCAATGCCATGGTGCTGGCCAACGACCTGCTCGAGTTGATGCGCAGCAACCGCGATCAGGTGGTGGCGAGCGACAAGGTCAAGATCGACGGGGCCTACATCAAGCAGCCTGGTACCAACTTTCGCACCAAGGCGCTTGATGCGGGCAAGACCTGCCTGGCCCGGGATCGCTCTGCAGGCGGGGAAACGGTCGCCGGGCAGGATCTGGGGTGTTGGCTGAATCAGGTAAAGGCGCTGCTACCCGTGACGGACGCCTTGATCGCCAGCAGCTTCGCGGTCTGTCCAGCGTCCGGCGTACCGAAACTGCCGTCCAGCGATCCTGCGGGCAACACGACGCCGCTGGGTGCCTGCGAGACCAATGCGGTGGCACCGGTGATGGTGGTGGTGGCCTGGCAGGACGTCAGCAACGATTCGCTGAATTGCCCCAAGGGCGTCTGCTACTACGCCTTGCGCTCGGAGCTGTAGGCCATGCTCATCATGTCGCGTAGCCAGAAGGGTTTTTCACTCATCGAGATGATGATCGCCCTGACCGTGGGTACCTTTCTGGTGTTGGGCGTCTCGCAGATCTATATCAACAACAAGCGCAGTTTTCTCTTCCAGCAAGGCCAGACCGGCAATCGCAACAACGCTCAGCTGACCTTGCAGGTGCTCGACCGGCAACTGGCACGGACCGGCTTCCGCGCGGAAATCCGTTATCAGGGTAGCCTCCAAGCAGCCTTTCCGGCGGTCGGTGAGGTAAAGGATACCGATGACATCAGCTGTCCAGCTTTTGCCGCTGGCGCCACCTTCGCGGCGACCACGGACAGCGCCAATGCGCCCACCGGCGTCTGCATTCGCTATCAGGGCGCATTGGACAGCAAGGACCAGGACTGTCTGGGCAACCCCATCCCGCGGGTGAACCTCAATGCCGGCGGCAACGTGCTGCTCAAGCTGCGCTACACCGCGGGCAATACCCCGGGCGGGGGCACCCTGAGCTGCACCGTCTGGAGCGAGCGTGGGGGCGCGCTGACGCGCAAGGGCAGTGCGGTGCTGGTGCAGGGGCTGCAGGATTTTCGCTGGTCCATTCCGCCCAAGGCGGATGCACCGGCCTTGCGCTACGCGGCGTTGCTCAGCACCACGGAGGCATTAACCAGCGATGTGGCCAGTAATACGGCTGCCAATTGGCAGACCCTGACCGGCCTGCAGATCGCGGACGCCAGTCGACCCATGCAGATACTGCAGAGCACCGTTACCCTGAGGAATCTGGCGCTATGAGTCCAGTCATTGGCAGGCAGCGCGGCGCGACCTTGCTGATCGCCCTGGTGATGTTGCTGCTGCTGTCGCTACTGGCCGCCTCCAGCATGCGTCAGACCTTGCTGCAGGCCCGCAGCGGCGGCGCCGCCTTGGAAAACACCCAGGCCTTCAATGCCGCAGAGGCGGCGCTACGCGAAGGTGAGCGGCGATTGGTGGCCCTCAGTCAGCAACCGTCCTTTACCGCCTTCAGTGCCGGCTTTGCCAGCTGTTCGGAAAGTGTCCCAGCGGTACGCAGTGCCTTCGCCAAGCCACCAACCGGTGACCTGTGCATCCTGACCAAGGCCAGCGATCTCAATACCGGTGCCCTGACCCAGACCTGGGCAGCGGCAGCGCTCCAGGCGAGCGGGACCGATCCTACGACGCGGACGGTTGCCTACCGCGGCTCCGATGGCAGCGCTTCCTTCGCCCAGACACCCCGCTGGGTCGTGACAGCCATCGGTAGCAGTTCGGTCGATGTCTCGGCGCCCGCCACCAACCTGTTCCGGATCACCGCCGTGGCCCAGGATCGCGGCAAGCGCTTTCCGGTGATTCTGCAGAGCGTCGTCGCCCTGGAGGTGCCATGAGTCGGGCTGCATTAGGCATTGGAACTCTGGCCCTCCTATTAACCTTGGCCGCACCTGCGACGCAGGCCGCGGCCTTGAATCTCAGTCAGCAGCCATTGTTCCTGACCAATAGTGTCGGTCCCAATCTGTTCGTCACGCTGGATAACTCCACCAGCATGCAGATGGCGGTTGTGCCGGATGCGTCGAATACCGATGCCATCCGACCAACCCGTCGCGCTAAATCGGCGGCTTTCAATAGCCTCTACTACAATCCGGCGATTACTTATCCGGCGCCCTATGCGGTGAGCTACAGCACTACGGGCGGACTGACCCGTACGCGACTGGCGACCAGCTTTACCAGTGCCTACGTAAACGGCTATCGACCGAGCTTGGGTAGTGTCAATCTCGCCACCGACTACCGCGTGAGCTGGAGCTATAACCCTAATTTGGTGACTACAGATCCCAATGTGGCGCGGGGTAATGCCTACGGAAACCCGGGGCTGCAGAACAATAGCCCGAGCATGCTGGCGGAGAACCCGTCTCAGGATTTTTTCAGTAGTGGTACTTACCGTGGAACAAGCGCGACCTATGGCAGCCTCACGCTGCTCAATATCTTGTTGGGTGCCGGCTTCACCGAGAACATCAACGGTGCCCAAGTCAGTATCAGTGACGCCTCCCTGCTTGAGCGCCTGCTGACGGGAGCTGCGCTCAACGGTGGCTGTACCGCGAGCATTGCCAATACGGCGGCGGTCACCTACAGCAATGTTACCTGTACCCGAAACGTGGACTATGGACTGCTTGGGGTGGTTTCCTCGGTCAACTACACGGTCACCGCCAATACCAACATTTCTGCTGCCATCACTGGCGTACAGGCCTACTACTATCTCTACGATACGACGCTCAGCACCTGTCTTCCCGTCGCCTTGCAGACCGAGGGCTGTTACCGGCGGGTACTGGTCGGCAGCTCTTCCGGTCCCAACGGGACGGACGAAAGGCAAAACTTCGCCAACTGGTATTCCTTCTATCGCAGTCGCGCCCTGGCGGCTCAAACTTCGGCCAACCTGGCCTTGGCGGATGCGTCGGAAAATCTCCGGCTTGGCTGGCAGGCACTGGGAACCAGCGACAGTTGCATCCTGGTAGCGGCCAATGCCAACTGTCGCGGTATCAGCAACTCCGGTTCAACTGCCTACGATAATCGGCTCAGACCCTTTACCGGTGCGCACCGAGCCGCTTTCTTCACCTGGCTCGGAGAAGTCTATTACAACCAGAGCACGCCGCTGCTCCAGGCGGTTGCTCGCGTTGGCGAACTGCTCAAGACCAGCGGTAGCAACAGTCCATATGCGTACGATCCGGGTAATAGCGAGTCGCCTGTCTACGGCTGTCGCGCCAGCTACAGTCTGGTGGTGACCGATGGTATCTGGAACTCTGCGCTGAATTCCGGCAACGTCGATGGTACAGCCGCAACCCTTCCAGACGGGCAGCAGTACTCACCACAGGCACCGTTCCAGGACACTACGGCCAGCACTCTCGCAGACCTGGCCTTTCTCTACTGGCGCACCGATGCCCAGCCCGGTCTCGACAACAAGGTGCCGCCCTACAATACCGTGACCAGCAATGAGGCCCGGGGGACCAATACGCTTTCGCCCTACTGGAATCCGCGTAACGACCCAGCCACCTGGCAGCACCTCACGGGGTTCTACGTGGGTATCGGCTTGAGCAGTGCGCTGGTCAATCCTGATTGGGATGGCGATACCTTTGCCGGCGGCTACGCTGGCTTGGCCGCAGGTACTACGCCCTGGCCGGTGGCGGGTGCGGACAACTCGGTCAATCAGAACAATGTCTATGACCTCTGGCACGCGGCGATCAATTCGCGCGGCGAGTTCTTCAGCGCGGAAAATGCCAGTGATCTGATCAACTCCCTTGGCAAGGTCGTCACGCGCATCACCCAGTCCACCAGCGTCGGGGCCAGCCAGACCGTTTCCCCCACCCGGGTAGGGGATACCACCGCGCTCTTTACCTATTCCCCGTCCTTTTCCAGCGCCGACTGGAGTGGGGATGTCATCAAGTACCAGCGTACGGGTACCACCCAGACGCGGATCTGGAGCGCCGCTCAACAACTCGATGGCAGGTTCGCTCCGGGTAATACCGTCTTCGGCACCCGCAAGATCTACATGGCCAAGGGAGGCGCCTTGACCGATTTCGCCTGGGCGAATCTGAATACCGACCAACAACTCAGGCTCAACAAGACCGCCGGTGGTGCCACCGACACCTATGGCAGTCGCCGGGTGGATTATCTGCGCGGGGATCGCAGTCTGGAAGCGCCGGGAGCTACGCCGTCGTTCCGTCCGCGTAGCCATATCCTTGGTGATATCGTGAATTCCTCTCCGGTGGTGGTGGACGGTCCCAACAGCCCCATCGCCCTGATGAATGCGACCGTTGGCGACAATTCCTACGCCACGTTCCGCACCACCAATGCGGCTCGTGAGCGACGTATCTATGTCGGTGCCAACGACGGCATGCTGCATGCCTTCAACGATCAGGGGCAGGAGGTCTTTGCTTTCGTTCCCAGCGCGGTCATCGGCAATCTCAACCGACTGACCGAGCGCAGCTATAACGGTGGGGGCCATCAGTCCTATGTCGACAACACGCCAGTGGTAGGCGACGTCTATTTCAACGGGGCCTGGCGCACGGTACTGATCGGCACGCTGCGCGGGGGAGGGCGGGGCATCTTCGCGCTGGATATCACCAATCCCAATGCCCCAGCGCTGCTCTGGGAAAAGTCGGACGCGGATGCCAGCTACAAGGACCTGGGCTTCACCTACGCGCAGCCGATCATCACCCGGCTGCATACCGGTGGTTGGGCAGTGGTGGTCAGCAACGGTTACAACAGTGCGCAGGACAACGCCGTGCTCTATATGATGAACGTAGCCGACGGCAGTCTGATCAAGGCGCTACCCGCCAGCGATAACATCGCCACACCCAACGGCCTGAGTTCGCCCTTCGTGGCCGATGTCGATGGCGACCTGATCGCCGATTACGCCTATGCCGGTGACCTCCACGGCAATCTCTGGCGCTTCGACCTGATCGGCACCTCCCTGACCGCAACGGCTGCAGCAGACAACTTCCGTGTTGCCTTCGGGGGGCGACCCCTCTATACCGCCCAGGCCACTAGCCTGGCACCCGGCGCCACCAACGCGGTCCAGCCGATTAGCGCCAGTCCTTCGGTCGTGGCTCATCCCAGTGGAACGGGGCATCTGGTGCTCTTTGGTACCGGTAAATACCTTGAGGCCAGCGATGCCCTCGCCAATACCAGCAAGGCCATGACGCTCTATGGCATCTGGGATCGCCAGACCGATGGGTCGGCGGCCAGCAGTACTCCGGTACTGACGATCGCCAACCTCCAGCAGCAGACCCTGGGCACCGACCAGCGCATCAGCTACACCAGTTCTGCCGGTTCCAGTGTCAGCAGTACGGCGAACACCCTCTCCACGACGTCGGTGAACTACGACGCTATTACGGCGACCAACGGCAAACAGGGCTGGTATCTGAATCTTCCCTTGAATGGCGAACTAGTAATCAACAAGCCCCAGCTCTTCAGCGGCACCCTGCTGATGAGTTCGCTAATTCCCAGCACCGACGCCTGTACCGCTGGGGTCACCACCTACCTCTATGCCCTGGATCCCTACACCGGCGGCAACAACAGCGGCCTGTTCAACCTGGGGACGGATACAGTCTATGGGCGTATCCAGCTCGATGGTCTGCTCGGTGGAATCGTGCCCTTCGTCTACGGTGACGGCACTTTCAGCATGGAAGGGACCCTGGCGGATGCGGCGATCTATGGCAGCGACGGCAAGTCGCCGAATGGCTTGCGGGGTGACCTGCCCGCCAGTCGCCGCCAGACCTGGCGCGTCATCACCAACCAGGACTAGCAGCAGCTTTCACGCAGGCATGAAAAAGCCCGGCACTGGGCCGGGCTTTTTCATGGAACGGTGCGTCTCAGCGTGCGTAGGTCAGCAGCACGTCGCCCGGGATTTGGAAGTCCACCGACATCATGACGCTCAGGGCGGTGATGGCGATGATGGAGAACCCGAACAGCTTGCGTGCCCACTGGACATCGTTCTCGGCCTGATAACCCATGAAGGCCAGGCGTAGCCACCAGGCCCCGATCACGGCGGCCACTGCCAGATAGACGTAGCCGGCGTAGCCGAGCACGGTCAGCAGCAGGGTGGCGGCCATGAAGGCCACGGTGTACCAGACGATGTGACGCTTGGTCACCGAGATCCCCTTGGCCACCGGCAGGACCGGAATCGAGGCCGCGGTGTAGTCCTTGAGACGAAAGATGGCGATGGCGTAGGAATGCGGCATCTGCCAGAGGCAGAAGATCAGCAGCAGCACCGCAGCGCCACTGTCGAACTGGCCGCTGGCAGCGCAGTAGCCGATCACCGGCGGTGCGGCACCGGACAGACTGCCGACCAGGGTGCCGTACACCGAGGTGCGCTTCAGCCAGAGGCTGTAGAACCCTACGTACACCACGAAACCCATCACCGCGAAGGCGGTGGCGACCGCATTGGTCGCCACGTACAGCAGACCCACCCCGGCCAGGCCGAGGAGGGTGGCATAGGCCAGCGCCACCTTCGAGGAGATCGTGCCCTGGACCAGCGCACGATTGCGGGTTCTTTCCATCTTCTGATCGATGTCCATATCGATCACGTTGTTGAACACACAGCCGGAAGCAATGACCAACGACACCCCGATAGCCGTCGCCAGCAGCAACAGCGGGTCGATGCTCCCTTTGGAAGCCAGGAAGAACCCGCCGGCAACCGAGATCAGGTTGCCGAAGATGATGCCCGGCTTCGTCACGAGAAGGTACTTCTTGATCATCACGTCGGCCCGGTTCAGTGGATCATCATGTTCTGGTGCATGTGGTACATGATCCACAGGGATCCCACGACCAGGATACCGACGATGACCACGGTGAAACCAAAGGAGATCACGTTCCAACGCTGCTCTTCGGAGGTGTTCAGGTGCAGGAAGAAGTACAGGTGCACCAGCAGCTGTACCACCGCCATGATCACCACGATCGCCAGGGTCGCGCCCTTGGAGAAGGTGGGGAACATCACCAGGCCGAAGGGAATGACCGTCAGGATGACCGACAGGATGAAGCCGACCATGTAGCTCTTGAAAGTGCCATGGCTCTCGGCGGTATGCCCGTGGGCGTTATGGTCGTGCGCCATTACAGCACCCCCATCAGATAGACGATGGTGAAGACGAAGATCCAGATGATGTCCAGGAAGTGCCAGAACAGGCTCAGGCACGACAGGCGGGTCACGTTGGTGGTGGTCAGACCCTTGGAGGAGATCTGCAGCATCAACACGATCATCCAGATCAGACCCGAGCTCACGTGCAGACCGTGGGTACCGACCAGTGCGAAGAACGCGGACAGGAAGGCACTGCGATCCGGACCATAGCCCTCATGGATCAGATGGTTGAACTCATAGAGTTCCATGCCGATGAAGCCGGCACCGAACAGCCAGGTAACCGCCAGCCAACCCAGGACGCCACCCTTGCTGCCATGATGCTGGGCGATCATGGCGAAGCCGTAGGTGATACTGGAGAACAGCAGCAGGAAGGTTTCGACCAGGACGAACGACAGTTCGAAGATGTCCTTCTGGGAGGGGCCATCGGCATGGGCCCCGCTCAGGACTGCATAGGTCGCGAACAGCGTCCCGAACAGAATGCAGTCGGTCATCAGGTAGGACCAGAAGCCGAATGTCTTCATCGATCCGGCGTCGTGGTGCCCATGCTCCTCGGCATGGGCGACTTCGTTATGCATAACTTGATTCGCCATTGGGTTAGGCCTGCTTCAATTTCGCCAGGGACTGAATGCGCGCGGTTTCGATGCGTGCCACTTCTTCCGCTGGTACGTAATAGTCGACGTCGTCGTCGTAGCTGCGGACAACCGCAGTGACGATGCAGCCCACGAAGCTGGCGATGGCCAGCCACCAGATGTGCCAGATCAGGGCGAAGCCAAGGATCAGGGCGAAGAGGCTGATCACGATACCGGCGCCAGTGTTGCGCGGCATGTGGATCTGCTTGTAGTCCGCATCCTTCTTCTCGGTGATGCCTTTCTCTTTCATGCCCCAGTAGGCGTCGATGTCGTGCACTTCCGGCACTTCAGCGAAGTTGTAGAAGGGCGGCGGCGAAGAGGTCGACCATTCCAGGGTACGGCCATCCCACGGATCGCCCGTCACGTCCACGTTCTCCGGCAGATTACGGTCGCGGATACTGACGTAGAACATCCACAGCTGGCTCAGGATGCCCAGGGCAATGATGCCGGCGCCGATGGCGGCGGTCACCAGGAAGGGATGCCAGTCGGGGTTGTCGTAGTGGTTCAGACGACGGGTCATGCCCATGAAGCCCAGCATGTACAGCGGCATGAAGGCGACATAGAAGCCGATCAGCCAGCACCAGAAGGCCTGCTTGTTCAGCTTCTCGTTCAGCTTGAAGCCGAAGACCTTCGGGAACCAGTAGATCATGCCGGCGAAGTAGCCGAACACGGCGCCGCCGATGATCACGTTGTGGAAGTGGGCGATCAGGAACAGGCTGTTGTGCAGCACGAAGTCGGCACCCGGTACCGCCAGCAGGACGCCGGTCATGCCGCCGATGCTGAAGGTCACGATGAAGCCCAGGGTCCAGAGCATCGGCGAGGTGAACTGGATGCGGCCCTGATACATGGTGAACAGCCAGGTGAAGATCTTCACCCCTGTCGGGATCGCAATGATCATGGTCGCGATGCCGAAGAAGGCGTTGACGTTAGCGCCCGAGCCCATGGTGAAGAAGTGGTGCAGCCAGACGATGAAGGACAGCACGGTAATGGCTACCGTTGCCCAGACCATCGAGACGTAGCCGAACAGACGCTTCTTGCTGAAGGTGGAGGTCACTTCCGAGAACACGCCGAAGGCCGGCAGGATCAGGATGTATACCTCGGGGTGGCCCCAGGCCCAGATCAGGTTGGTGTACATCATCTGGTTGCCGCCGGCTTCCGCGGTAAAGAAGTGGAAGCCCAGGTAACGGTCCAGGGTCAGCAGCGCCAGGGTCACGGTCAGGATCGGGAAGGCTGCCATGATCAGGATGGCAGTACACCAGGAGGTCCAGGTGAAGATCGGCATGCGCATCAGGGTCATGCCCTTGGTACGCATCTTCAGCACGGTCACGAAGAAGTTGACGCCGGTCAGGGTCGTCCCGATACCGGAGAGCTGAAGGGCCCAGATGTAGTAGTCCATCCCTACGCCTGGACTGTACTGGATGCCTGACAGCGGCGGATAGGCCACCCAGCCGGTCGCGGCGAATTCGCCCACGAACAGCGACATCATGATCAGCACGGCACCGGCCACGAACAGCCAGAAGCTCAGCGAGTTCAGGAAGGGGAAGGCCACGTCGCGGGCACCGATCTGCAGCGGGGTCACCACGTTCATCAGGCCGGCCACGAACGGCATCGCCACGAAGAAGATCATGATCACGCCGTGGGCGGTGAAGATCTGGTCGTAGTGATGGGGTGGCAGGTAGCCCTCGGCCCCGCCGGAGGCGATGGCCTGCTGGCTACGCATCAGGATGGCGTCGGAGAAGCCACGGAGCAGCATGATCAGGGCGACGATGAAGTACATCACGCCGATCTTCTTGTGGTCGACGGTGGTCAGCCACTCTTTCCAGAGGTAGCCCCACTTGCCGAAGTAGCTGATCGCTCCCACCAGTCCCAGGCCGCCCAGGGCGACCACGATGAACGTTACGAGAATGATCGGCTCGTGATACGGAATATCCGCGAGAGTTAATTTACCGAACATGACTTATTCCTCGGTACCGTGTTGACCGCCGTGCTGGCTCATGTCCATCACGTGATCGGTCTGCTTGCTGAAGTCGGACTTCATGAACTTCTTGATGACCGTTCTGAACAGATCCGGCTCGACCGTCGAGTAGTAGGCGACCGGCTGCTTCTCGCTGGGCTTGGCCAGCTCGGTGTAGCTCGCCTGGTCCAGGGTCTTGCCACCCGACTGCTTGACCTTGTTGACCCAGGCGTCGAAGTCACCGGCGGTGGGTACCGCGTGCACGGCAAAGATCATGTCGGAGAAGCCGGCGCCGCTGTAGTTGGCCGAGCGACCTTCGAATTCGCCGGGATGATCGGCGATCAGGTGCAGCTGGCTCTGCATGCCGGACATGGCATAGATCATGCCGCCCAGGGCCGGGATCGACAGGGTGTTCATGACCGACTCGGAGGTGATCTTGAACTGCACCGGACGATTCACCGGGATGGCGATCTCGTTCACCGAGGCAATGCCTTGCTCGGGATAGATGAACAGCCATTTCCAGTCCATCGAGACCGCTTCGATCACCAGCGGCTGCTCGGAATGATCGAGCGGCTTGAAGGGATCCAGCTCGTGGGAAGTCTTCCAGTTCAGGATGCTCAGGAACACCACGATGGCCAGGGGGACCAGCCAGACCACGGCTTCGATCTTGTAGGAGTGAGCCCAGTTCGGGGTGTACTTGGCTTCCTTGTTGGTAGCGCGGTACTTCCAGGCGAACAGGAAGGTCATCACGATGACCGGGATCACCACGATCAGCATGAGGCCGAACGCTGTGTAGATGAGGTTGCGTTCTTGCACGCCGATGGAGCCTTTCGGGTCCAGCAGCACGGCGTCGCACCCGCTGAGCAGCAGCGCGGCGGCACCGGCCAGAAGCCAACCGGTTGGTTTTAGATACTTCGTTAGTTTCATCTCACGACCTCAGTAGAGCGGCTCATCGTGGTTATTCTCTCAACGTGCCTGTCGCCAGCCTCATGCTCCGCAACGGACAGGCATCCGTGCGGCAGGCTGATGGATTGCAGAAATTGCGGGATTTCGCAGCGCGGTATGGTGCCACAGAGGGGCTGGATATTCGACCCTTTGGTCAGCCGCCGTTCAGGTGTTGCCGCCCGTCAAGCAAGCCGAAATCAAGCGGTGTAAGGCACTGTCATGCGCTGGGTAAGAGTAGCCGGGCGGCAGGGAGTCGCCAGTTTGCTCCGGCGTTTGCGGTCGGCTCGCACGCAAGGCGCAGATCGGAAAGGGGCGCAGAAAGGCGCGATCCAAGGCGGCTAAGGCCTTGAAGGCTTTGAAAAGAGCGAGGAGAGATGAGGCGGAGGGATGGTGCCGGAGATAGGAGTCGAACCTACGACCTTCGCATTACGAATGCGCCGCTCTACCAACTGAGCTACACCGGCACGAAGCTTTCAATGATAAGTCTTCGCTCATCTGCTGTGCAAGCCTGGTCATCGTGCCTGTGCCAAGCCCTGTGGCGATGTGTCGCACTGCTGGCCGCCCCTGATTTCGCGATTCATCAATGCTTCTCGGCCTGACGTGATTGTTGCGCGCGAAGGTCAGCGGTCAGGGCGGCATGCATTCGGGAAACCTTTACGGGAGTCGTCATACCTAAACCTTCGCGGATCCAGCCTTGCCGCAGCTTCGACCCCATGATCCTGCCACTAGATAGCTGCCCATGCGGAGAGCCTCGATGACCGATTACTCCCTCACCCGTCGTAACGTGCTCGTCGGCTCCGCCGTGGGACTCGCCGCCGCTGCTTCGGGCGCTGCCGTCGCCCAGGAAGGCAGCAGTGCGACTCGTCCCGCCAAGCCCCTGCAGGACCCGCGCACCAAGTACACGCGCGAGCCTTTCAAGGAGCAGCGCCAGGAATGGCCGGCGCTCACCAGCAAGATGGAGCCGCGTCCTGACCATGGCGAGACCAGTTATCACGGCTCGGGTCGCCTGGCCGGGCGCAAGGCCCTCATCACCGGCGGGGACAGCGGTATCGGCCGCGCCGTGGCCATCGCCTTTGCCCGGGAAGGGGCTGATGTGGCCATCAACTACCATCCTTCCGAAGAATCCGACGCTCAGGAGGTGGTCAAGCTGATCCAGGAGGCTGGCCGCAAGGCCATCACCTTGCCGGCCGACATCCGTACCCAGGAGGCGTGCGAAGAGGTGGTGAACAAGGCCATCCAGCAACTCGGTGGCCTGGACCTGTTGGTGAACAATGCCGCCTATCAGCAGAGCAAGGCCGACATCCTCGAGATCACCGACGAGCAATTCGACCGGACCTTCAAGACCAACATCTATCACGTCTTCCGCTTCAGCAAGGCCGCCATCCCACACCTGCCGCCGGGCGCCAGCATCATCAATACCGTCTCGGTGAATTCCTACGATCCCGGCGAAGAACTGATCGACTACGCCGCGACCAAGGCCGCCATTCTTAATCTCACCAAGGGCATGGCCAAGCAACTGGCCAAGAAGGGCATTCGCGTCAACGCCGTGGCGCCGGGTCCGGTGTGGACGCCGCTGCAGGTGGCTGGCGGGCAATTGGAAGGGCAGATGAAGGAGTTTGGGCAGGACACCCCGCTAGGAAGGGCAGGACAGCCAGCGGAGTTGGCGGGGCTCTATGTGGCGCTTGCGGAGGAGGATGCGAGTTTTAGTACGGGGACAGTGGTGGGGGCGTTTGGGGGGAAGGGGATGCCGTGAAGAATTTAAAGGGTGTAAGTCGAGGAAAACTCCTGGGATTCTTCATATTGGCTGGTTTTTCTAGTTTATATATTGCAGTTTTTTGTAGGGCTGGAGTTTGGTTTGGTGGAGAGTAATAGGTGAGCAGCTTTGGTTGCTGCTATCGTTGCGCTAGAGGGTGATTGTAAAGGTGTTGTCTAGAGTGGTGTCGTTTTTGTACTTAACATTAATGTAGAAAAGGAGCCATGATTTCATGGGCTCCTTTTTATATAAGACGGTTAGTTGCGAACGTAGCCTTTGGTTACGCAAGCGCCACTGTAAGCCCAAATCAGTCTGCGGTCAGCAGCGCCTGCAGTACCTTCAGCAGTAGGGGTCAGAGTGCAGGTGTCGGTCGTCAGAATGTTTTTGTAAGCGTTTGGAGTAGCTGTAATGGCAGTGGTGGTTGCGTCAAAAGCCAAGCTATTAAATGCACGGCTAGTAGAGGCTGCGGGTACAGCAGGAACGCCATTGGTTCCCGGTTGGCAATTGACTAGTGCTGTGCCGCCTGAGAAGCATTCGTCAACTGCTGTTTTATAGGGGATCATTGCACTGGTGACTTCGGTATACGCAGCCTTCGCTGTGTATGTCTGATAGGCCGGCAGAGCAACAGCTGCAAGAATACCGATGATCGCGATTACAATCATCAGTTCGATCAAGGTAAAACCTTTTTGAGTTCTCATTCCAAATCTCCGAGGTTGGATCAGGCCAACGTGCCTGTCAGAGCTTAAGCATAGGCCGTGCCAAGGAAAAGTGGCGACTGCGGCACGTTTGCTTCGAGATGGGCGTCAACAAAGGGGCAGGTCATGACAAAAAATGTCAGCTGTCTGGCGCCATTTTGCGGGCGGTCTGGGGGGTGCTATAACGCCTGTTGTAGCCAAAGGTGGGAATGACGATGAACGAGACGGTGATGCTGTCGGGGCTGGCGCGCCAGTTGGTGGATGCTCAGCTGCTGGCGGAGGCGGCAGCGCAGCAGGCGGTGGTCAAGGCGAAGCAGGCCAAGGTGCCACTAGTGACCTATCTCGTTCAGCAGCGGCTGGTGCAGAGCCGGCCTCTGGCGGAATTGGCGGCTCAGGAGTTCGGTGTGCCCTTTCTCGATCTTGCGGCTATCGACAAGGAGCAGTTGCCCAAGGACATCGTCAACGAGAAGTTGATGCAGCAGCATCACTTCCTGCCTTTAAGCAAGAGAGGCAACAAGCTTTTCATCGCTCTTTCCGATCCTACCAACCAGCAGGCCATCAATGATGTGTCCTTTGGCAGCAAGCTGGCGGTCGAAGTCGTGCTGGTTGAAGACGACAAGCTGCACCAGGCGATTGAAAGGTATCTCGATGGCGGTACGGGTGGACTGGATCTTGGCGATATCGACCTTGATCTGGAGACTGAGGGTGGCGAACGGCCTCAGGAAGCCGTTGCGGGTACCGACGCCGACGATGCGCCCGTGGTTAAGTTCGTCAACAAGATGCTGCTCGATGCCATCAAGAAGGGCTCGTCTGATCTGCACTTCGAGCCCTATGAAAAGATGTACCGGGTGCGCTTTCGTACCGATGGCGTCCTGCACGAGGCGGCGCGACCGCCGGTGCAGCTGGTCTCGCGGATCTCGGCGCGGCTCAAGGTGATGTCCAACATGGATATCTCCGAGCGGCGCAAACCCCAGGATGGCCGGGTCAAGCTCAAGGTATCCAAGACCAAGTCCATCGACTTCCGGGTGAACACCCTGCCCACTCTCTGGGGCGAAAAGATCGTGATGCGGATTCTGGATTCATCCAGCGCCCAGATGGGGATCGATGCCCTGGGCTACGAGGATGTGCAGAAGGAGCTCTACCTGCAGGCACTCAAGCAGCCACAGGGCATGATCCTGGTGACCGGACCGACCGGTTCGGGCAAGACGGTATCCCTCTATACCGGCCTCAATATCCTCAATACCGAAGACATCAATATTTCCACGGCGGAGGATCCGGTGGAGATCAACCTGGAAGGCATCAACCAGGTCAACGTCAATCCGCGTCAGGGACTCGACTTCTCCCAGGCGCTGCGGGCCTTCCTGCGTCAGGATCCCGACGTAATCATGGTCGGTGAAATCCGGGACTTGGAAACGGCGGAGATCGCCATCAAGGCAGCCCAGACCGGTCACATGGTGATGTCGACCCTGCACACCAACAGCGCAGCGGAAACCCTGACGCGCCTGCGGAACATGGGCGTGCCTGCCTTTAACCTCGCAACCTCGGTCAACCTGATCATCGCTCAGCGCTTGGCGCGCAAGCTGTGCAACAAGTGCAAGCGAGTCCATGAGGTACCTCGTGAGGCGCTGCTGGCCGAAGGCTTTCGCGAGGAAGAAGTCGGCAGTTTCACCCTTTATCAGCCTATTGGCTGCGAGGACTGCAATGCGGGCTATCGCGGGCGTGTGGGGATCTACGAGGTGGTGAAGATCACCCCGGCGCTGCAACAGATGATCATGGAGGAGGGCAACTCCATCGAGATCGCGGCGCGGATGCGCAAAGAGGGCTTCAATGATCTGCGGCGGTCGGGGCTGGTGAAGGCGATGCAGGGGATTACCAGTCTGGAAGAGATCAACCGGGTCACTAAGGATTAACGACTTCCCTCACCCTAGCCCTCTCCCGGAGGGAGAGGGGACTGGAACGGTGCATCGGATGATTGCTGTCCACGCGTCTTGATTGCCGCAGAACGCTAAAGCCGTCGATGTTTGGCGCGATGCTTGCCTTTAAAGCGGCAACCAGCTCTGAACAGAGCATTCTTTTGACGGGCTCGCCACCGCGGGCCGAGCCTTTGACGAGTCGAGGCCATGGCCGATAAAGCTATCAAGATGGGCAGCTTCACTTGGGAAGGGACCGATCGCAAAGGGACCAAGGTGAAGGGCGAGATGACGGGACTGAATCCTGCGCTGATCAAGGCGCAGTTGCGCAAGCAGGGGATCAATCCGACCCGGGTGCGCAAGAAGTCGGTGTCGCTGTTCGGCAAGGGCAAGAAGATCAAGCCCATGGATATCGCCCTGTTCACCCGACAGCTGGCGACCATGATGAGCGCAGGAGTGCCCCTGCTGCAGGCCTTCGACATCATCGGCGAGGGCTTCGACAATCCCAACATGCGCAAGATGGTCGACGACATCAAGCAGGATGTTGCCGCGGGTAATAGCCTGGCCAACTCCTTGCGCAAGCAGCCGCAGTATTTCGACGACCTCTATTGCAACCTGGTGGATGCGGGTGAGCAATCGGGTGCCTTGGAGACCTTGCTGGATAGGGTAGCCACCTACAAGGAAAAGACCGAGGCGTTGAAGAAGAAGATCAAGAAGGCCATGACCTATCCTGCGGCGGTAATCGTCGTCGCGGTGATCGTGTCGGCCATTCTATTGATCAAAGTAGTGCCTCAATTCCAATCGGTGTTCGAGGGCTTCGGTGCTCAGTTGCCGGCCTTTACCCTTATGGTCATCGCGATTTCCGAGGTCTTGCAGGAGTGGTGGTTGCTGGTACTGGGCGGGCTCTTTGTGATGGCTTTCGTCCTTCGCCACTTCTACAAGAAATCGGAAAAATTCCGCGATGCGGTCGACCGGGGATTGCTCAAGATCCCGTTGATCGGCTCCATTCTCTACAAGTCGGCCATTGCCCGTTATGCCCGAACTCTGGCCACCACCTTCGCGGCGGGTGTCCCCCTGGTGGATGCTCTCGATTCGGTGGCCGGCGCGACCGGCAACGTGGTATTCCGCAACGCCGTGGAGAAGATCAAAGGCGATGTGTCCACCGGTATGCAGCTCAACTTCTCCATGCGTACCACCGGGGTGTTCTCTTCGATGGCCATCCAGATGACGGCCATCGGTGAGGAGTCGGGCTCCCTGGACGAGATGCTGTCCAAGGTCGCGACCTTCTATGAAGACGAGGTCGACAACATGGTCGACAACCTTACCACTCTGATGGAACCGATGATCATGGCGGTCCTGGGGGTTCTGGTGGGTGGTCTGATCATTGCCATGTACCTGCCCATCTTCCAGCTTGGCTCGGTGGTCTGATGGCGCTGCTGGAGTTTTTGGCCGGCGCGCCGCTGGCCGCGGTGTTGTGCGCGCTGGTCCTGGGCCTGCTGGTGGGCAGCTTTCTCAATGTGGTGGTCTATCGCCTGCCGGTGATGCTGAGGCGGGCTTGGCAGGCGGAGGCGCGTGAAGTACTGGAGCTGCCGGCCGAGCCGGCAGGCGCCCCCTTCAACCTGGCGCGGCCTGCTTCCCGCTGCCCCCACTGCCAGCGCGCCGTGCGGCCCTGGGAAAATGTGCCGGTGCTGAGTTATCTGCTCCTGCGCGGTCGCTGCAAGGGGTGTCAGGCCTCTATCAGCCTGCGTTATCCGCTGGTGGAGCTAGCCTGTGGGCTGCTGTCGGCCTGGGTCATCTGGCATCTGGGCGTGACCTGGCAGGGCGGGGCCTTCCTGTTGCTGACCTGGGGCTTGCTGGCGGCCAGTCTGATCGATGCCGATCACCAACTGTTGCCGGATGTGATCGTGCTGCCGCTGCTGTGGCTGGGGCTGATCGCCAATCAATTCGGCCTGTTCACCAATCTGGGTGATGCCGTCTGGGGCGCGGTGGCGGGGTATCTGAGTCTGTGGCTGGTATTCCAGCTGTTCCGTCTGGTGACCGGCAAGGAAGGCATGGGCTATGGCGACTTCAAGCTGCTGGCGCTGCTCGGCGCCTGGGGTGGTTGGCAGATCCTGCCTCTGACCATCCTGCTGTCGTCGCTGGTAGGCGCCATTCTGGGCGTCATCACTCTGCGGCTGCGGCGGGCGGAAACCAGCACGCCCTTGCCCTTCGGTCCCTATCTCGCCGTGGCGGGGTGGATTGCCTTGCTCTGGGGTGATCAAATAACCGGCCTGTACCTGAACTTCGCCGGATTCCGATGACTTCTGCCTGGACCCTCGGCCTGACCGGGGGCATTGGCAGTGGCAAGAGCGCCGCTGCCGAGCATTTTGCCCAACTGGGCATCACCTGTGTCGATGCCGACCAGGCCGCCCGCTGGGTGGTGGAGCCGGGACGACCGGCGCTGGCCGAGATCGCCGGGCATTTTTCGCCCGCTGTCTTGCACCCGGATGGCAGCCTGGATCGAGCGGCGCTGCGAGCCGCGATCTTTGCCGATCCGGCCGAGCGGCGCTGGCTGGAAGCCCTGCTGCATCCCCTCATTCGCCAGGAAATCCTGGCGGCCCTGGCTGGTGCCGAATCGCCCTATGCCATCCTGGTGTCGCCGCTGCTGTTCGAGTCCGGGCAGCGGGCGCTGGTGCGGCGGGGGCTGGTGATAGACGCGCCGGAAGCGCTGCAGCTCGAACGGGCCATGCGCCGTGACGGGGTGGACGAAGCCCAGGTGCGGGCCATCCTGGCGGCGCAGTTGCCGCGCGCCGAGCGGCTGGCCAAGGCGGATGACGTCATCTGTAACGACGGCGATCTCGCTGCGCTCCACGCCGAGGTGGAGCGCCTGCATTCCTTTTATCTGACCTTTGACGGAGGCCAAGCATGAGCACTCTTAGCGTGGACTGCCCCACCTGCGGCGCACCCGTGGAATGGAGCGAGAAGAGCGCCAACCGGCCCTTCTGTTCCGACCGTTGCAAACTGATCGACCTGGGTGCCTGGGCAGCGGAAGAGCACACCATCCCCGGCAATGAGCTGGAAGACGATCTCTACTCCGAAGACCTCAATCGGCGCGGCCACTAGGACGCGCCTTCCCCTATAGCCGCTGTGCCCAGGCCTGGGCGGTCGCCTGAGCCGCCTGGCGCAGCTTGGTCGCCAGCTCGGGTTTCTCGTATTCCAGCGGGCTGGACGCCGTCACCGTGTGGATGCGGTCGCGCTTGATGAAGAAGACCTGGGTGCCCAGCAGCGGCTTGCTGCAGGCACTGGCGCCTTCGCCCAGCCCATCGATGGCCTTGCACTCCAGTTGCCCGCTGAGCGATTGCACCTGCCGGCGCAGCTTGGGCAGCGCCCGGCCGCCATTCTCGTAGCCCGCCGACAGCCCAAGCAGGTAGTTGGCCGGCTGGCCGGTGTCGCGATCGGTGAAGGCGCAGCCGCCGGCGATCTGCCGGGCATAGGCCAGGGGCAGGCCGGAGGTCTGCTGGAGCAGGGGCAAGGGCAACTGAGCCTGCAGGCTGGCGCAGTCGACGGGCTCGCCGTTGTCGGCATGGGCGAGGGCGGCGCCCAGGAGCAGGGGAAGGGCAACGAGGAAACGCATGAAAACATCCTGTCGAAGGCCGGCGGCCGATATCGGCTGAGTCTACCGGCTCGAGTCCCGCGATAGGCGGGTGGACGGAGCGGCTGTGCACTGCGTCATGCGTCGGTCAACACATTGCGGGCTGGTGTCTGGCGCGGGTGATCCTTACCCTGGCCGCAGATAGCGAACAGCGAGGCGTAGGATGTCCGAGGCGCTCACTCCCGGATTCATGGTGGTACATGGCAATCGGCTCGAGGAGCTGCGTGGCCTGGCGGTCGGCTGGATGCGGCGGTATCCCCTGGCGCCGCTGGAAAACGAACAGGTGCTGGTGCAGAGCAATGGCATCGCCCAGTGGCTCAAGCTGGCGCTGGCCGAGGATCCGCGCGGTGATGATGAGGGTGGCTGCGGGGTCGCTGCGGCTCTCGAGGTGCAGTTGCCGGCGGCCTTCCTCTGGCGGACCTATCGCCAGGTATTGGGGCGTGACCAGGTCCCGCCATCCTCGCCGCTGGACCGCGCGCCCCTGACCTGGCGCCTGATGCGGCTCCTGCCGACCCTGCTCCTGCAACCGGACTTCGCCGCCCTGCGGCGCTTTCTCGACGATGACGGCGATCTGCGCAAGCGCTATCAGCTGGCCGAGCGCCTGGCCGATCTCTATGACGGCTACCAGGTCTATCGCGCCGACTGGCTCAACGACTGGGCGGCGGGGCGCGATCTGCTGGCCAGCCTGCGCGACGGCCGGCGTCCCTTGCCGGAAAGTTGCCGCTGGCAGGCGCAGCTGTGGCGGGCGCTGCTGGACGATGTGGGCGACGGCGGTCTGGCCCGCAGTCGCGCCGGCGTGCACCGGCGCTTCCTGGAGATCATGCAGGCGGCGACCGAGCCGCCAGCCGGGCTGCCGCGGCGGGTGGTGATCTTTGGCTTGTCGGCGATTCCGGCGCAGACCCTCGAAGCCCTGGCCGCGCTGGCGCGCTTCAGCCAGGTGCTGCTCTGCGTGCACAATCCCTGTCGCCATCACTGGTCCGACATCGTTGCCGACCAGGATCTGCTGCGGCAGAACTATCGCCGCCAGCAGCGCAAGCCGGGCATGCCACAGACCTTGGATGCCGAGGCGCTGCACCAGCACGGCCAGCCGCTGCTAGCGAGCTGGGGCAAGCAGGGCCGCGACTACATCCATCTGCTGGACGAATTCGACGAACCCGATGGCTATCGCCGCCTGTTCGAGGACCTCAATGGCGGGCGCATCGACCTCTTCGCCGAGGCCGAACTCCAGCACCTGCTCGGCCAGTTGCAGGACGACATCCTCGAATTGCGTCCGCTGAGCGAGACCCGCGAGCGCTGGCCGGCGGTCGATCCGGCGCGGGACAGGTCCATGCGCTTCCATGTGGCCCACAGTCCCCAGCGCGAGGTGGAGATTCTTCACGACCAGCTGCTGGCGCGCTTCAACAGCGATAGCAGCCTCCGGCCGCGCGACGTCATCGTCATGGTGCCGGACATCGATGCCTATGCGCCGCATATCCGCGCGGTATTCGGCCAGCTTGAGCGTGGCGATCCGCGCTTCATCCCCTTCAGCCTGGCCGACCAGCACCAGCGCGGTTTCCAACCCTTGCTGATCGCCCTGGAGCACCTGCTGCAGCTGCCCGACAGCCGCTTCGCCCTGAGCGAGATCCTCGATCTGCTGGACGTGCCGGCGCTGCGCGCCCGCTTCGGCCTGCGCGAGGGCGATCTGCCAACCCTGCACCTCTGGCTGGAAGGCGCTGGCGTGCGCTGGGGACTGGATGCCGAGCAGCGCAGTCGCCTTGATCTGCCGGAAGGGCTGATGCAGAACACCTGGCGCTTCGGCCTGAGGCGCATGCTGTTGGGCTACGCCGTCGGCAGCGGCGCGGCCCTGGGCGATATCGAGCCCTTCGACGAGGTGGGCGGCCTGGATGCGGCTCTGGTCGGGCCGCTGGTGGACCTGCTCGATGCTCTGGACGCGGCCCAGGCGGCGCTGGCCCAGCCGGCGCGACCGGCGGAGTGGGGCGCCCGCCTGCAGGCGCTGCTGGCGCTGTTCTTCAGCCCTCAGGACGAGCTCGACGAATACCTGCTGGAGCAGCTGGAGAATCTGCGCGAGCGCTGGCTGGAATTGTGCGAAGACGTGGCGCTGGACGAGGAGCTGCCGCTCACCGTGGTGCGCGAGGCCTGGCTGGCGGGGCTGGACAGCGGGGGCCTGGCCCAGCGCTTTCTCGCTGGCGCGGTCAATTTCTGCACCCTGATGCCCATGCGCGCCATTCCCTTCCGGGTGGTCTGCCTGCTGGGTATGCACGATGGCGCCTATCCGCGCATCCAGTCGCCACTGGATTTCGATCTCATGGCTCAGGACTACCGTCCCGGTGATCGCTCGCGACGGGAGGACGACCGCTATCTGCTGCTGGAAGCGCTGCTCTCGGCGCGCGATCAGTTCTATGTCAGCTGGGTGGGGCGCAGCATCCGCGACAACAGCGAGCGCCCGCCGTCGGTGCTGGTCGCCCAGTTGCGCGACCATCTCCAGGCCGGTTGGCGGCTGGCCGGCCATGAAGAGGAGCCGGAGCGTCTGCTCACGGCCCTGACCCAGGAGCATCCCCTGCAACCCTTCAGTGCCCGCTACTTCCGCGGCGAGCGCGGCTATTTCAGCTTCGCGGCCGAGTGGCTGGGCGTGCATGACAGCACCACGCGCGACGAGGATGAGTTGTTGCCGCCGCTGGTGCCCGAAGAACCCCTGGGCCTCGATGATCTCGCGCGGTTTCTGCGCGGACCGGTGGACCTGTTCTTCGCCAATCGCCTCAAGGTGCATTTCGCGCCGCCCGATGCGCCGGCGGAAGACGAAGAGCCTTTCGGCCTGGACGCCCTGACCCGCTACCAGTTGGGCGAAGACCTGCTGGCGGCGGCTTTGGCCGCGCCGGCCGAGGCGGATCAGGCGCTTATGGCCGCCGCGGAGCGCCTGCGCGGCAGTGGTCGGCTGCCGCTGGCGGGTTTTGGCGAGCGGGCCGGGCGGGCCTTGCGCGAGCCGCTGCCCGCCGTGGTGGCCCAGGTCGAGGCCCTGATTCTGCGCTGGCCCGAACCCCTGGAAGAGGCCCTGACCCTGGATATCGAACATCGCGAGCTGCAACTGGTGGCCAACCTCGAACGGCTGCGCCGCGGTCCCGAGGGCCTGCTGGCCCTGACCGCCCAGGCCAATGGCCTGGGCAATACGCGCACCCGCAAGTGGCACCGGCTGCTGCGCCCCTGGGTACAGCATCTGGTCGCCGCGGCCGGCGGGCTGCAGCTGACCACCGCGGTGGTGGCGACCGATCTGACCCTGTTGCTGGCGCCACTGGACGCCGAGCTGGCCCGCCGTCAGCTGAACGAATTACTGGACGCCTGGGCCCTGGGGCAGCGGCGGCCGCTTCCCGTCGCGCCCCGCACCGCCTTCGCCTGGCTGGCCAATGACCCGGACAAGGCCCTGGCCGCGGCCGAGCAGGTCTATCAGGGCGAGGCGGCAACCCATCCGGCGCTGCGTCGGCAGTATCCGGACTTCGCCGCCTTGCTGGCCGACGAGGAATTCGACGGCTGGTGCCAGACCCTCTATGCACCGGTGCACACCGCCGGCTGGCAGGTGGTGGGCGGGGAGGGGCAGGCATGAGTCAGCGTCCGCTCGCCCTGCGCTTTCCGTTGCAGGGCAATCAGCTGATCGAGGCCAGTGCCGGAACGGGCAAGACCTTCACCATCTCCGCACTCTATGTACGTCTGGTGCTGGGCCACGGTACGCCCGAGACGGCCTTCGGCCGCGAACTGCTGCCGCCCCAGATCCTGGTGGTGACCTTTACCGAGGCCGCCACCCAGGAATTGCGCGATCGTATTCGCCATCGCCTGGCCGAGGCGGCGCGCTTCTTTCGCGACGAGATCGCCGCGCCCGATCCGCTGCTCGCCGAGTTGCGCGAGGACTTTCCGGTCGAGGCCTGGGCCGATTGCGCCCGGCGCCTGGACATCGCCGCCCAGTGGATGGACGAGGCGGCCGTCTCCACCATCCACAGCTGGTGCCAGCGCATGCTGCGCGAGCACGCCTTCGACAGCGGCAGTCTGTTCGTGCAGAACCTGGAGCAGGACCAGAGCGAATTACTCGCCCAGGTGGTGCGCGACTACTGGCGACGCTTTTGCTATCCGCTGGAGGGCGAGGCGCTGGACTGGGTGATTGAGCACTGGGGCGAGCCCCGCGCCCTGGCCGCGCGCCTGCGACCCTTGCTGAGCGAGGCCCTGGGCGCGCCCCAGGGTGAACCGGCCGCCTTGTTGGCCACCGCCCTGACGGAGCGTCGCGAGCGGTTGGCACGACTCAAGGCGCCCTGGGCCCGGTGGGCGGAAGAGGTGCGCGACCTCTGCCAGGCCGGCTGCGACGCCAAGGTGGTCGACGGTCGCAAGTTGCAGAAGCGATTCTTCGGGCCCTGGTGCGACAAGCTGGTTGCCTGGGCGGACAACCCCGCCAGCGAGGACCTGGATATCGGCACCGGCTTTACCCGGCTGACCGAGGAGGGCTTCGCCGAGGTCTGGACCAAGGCCAGTCCGCCGGATCATCCGGCCCTGGCGGCCATGGCGCGCTTGCCCGGGCAACTGGCCGAGTTGCCCAGCCCGGAGGTCCCGCTGCTGGAGCACGCGGCGGCCTGGGTCCAGCAGAAATTCGAGCGCGAGAAGCTGCGCCGCGCCGAGCTGGGGTTCGACGACATCCTCACCCGTCTGGATCGGGCGCTGCAGGCCGATGGCGCCGGCGCGCGGCTGGCGGCGCTGATCCGCGAGCAATTCCCGGTGGCACTGATCGACGAATTCCAGGACACCGACCCGGTACAGTACCGCATCTTCAGCAGCGTCTATGGCGCGGGGGAGGGCACCGGGCTGTTCCTGATCGGCGATCCCAAGCAGGCCATCTATGCCTTCCGTGGCGCCGATATCCATACCTATCTGCAGGCGCGGCGTGCCAATGCCGGCCACCTGCACTCGCTGGACACCAACTTCCGTTCCACCGCCGCCATGGTCGCGGCGGTCAACCAGGTGTTCGCCCATGGCGAGGCCACGGCCCCGCGGGCGGCCTTCCTCTTCCGCCAGGGCGAGGACAATCCGGTGCCCTTCGAGCCGGTCCGCGCCCAGGGGCGGCGTGAAGCGCTGGAGATCGACGGCACGCCGGGTGCGGCCCTGACCTTCTGGCAGCTGGCCGGCGACGAGCCCCTGGCCGGCACCGCCTATCGCGCCGCCCTGGCCGAGAGCACCGCCAGTGAGATCGTCCGGTTGCTGACCCTGGCCGCCGAGGCCAAGGCCGGCTTTCGGCGCGAAGACGGCGAGTTCACGCCACTGCGGCCCGCCGACATCGCCATCCTGGTGCGCGCCGGCAGCGAGGCCCAGGCGGTACGCCAGGCGCTGGTGCGGCGCGGGGTGCGCAGCGTCTATCTGTCGGACAAGGATTCGGTGTTCACCGCCCAGGAGGCCCGCTGTCTGCTGGACTGGCTCAAGGCCTGCGCCGAGCCCGATGTGGATCGCCGGCTGCGTGCGGCCCTGGGCAGCCTGACCCTCGACCTGCCCTTGGCCGAACTGGATGCCCTCAACCACGACGAGCAGGCCTGGGAGGCGCGGGTGTTGCAATTCCGCGGCTATCGCCAGCTATGGCGCGGCCAGGGCGTGCTGCCCATGCTGCGCCGCCTGCTGCAGGACTTCCGCCTGCCGCAGCGGCTGATGGCCCGCGCCGATGGCGAGCGGGTGCTGACCAATCTGCTGCACCTCGCCGAACTGCTGCAGCGTGCCGCCGGCGAGCTTGACGGCGAGCAGGCGCTGATCCGCCACCTGGCCGAGCAACTGGCCGCCCAGGGCGCCGCCGACGAGCAGATCCTGCGCCTGGAAAGCGACGCCGAGCTGGTCAAGGTGGTGACGGTGCACAAGTCCAAGGGCCTGGAATATCCCCTGGTGTTCCTACCCTTCGCCTGCGCCTATCGCGCCGAAGAAGGCACGACCCTGCCGCTGCGCTATCACGACGATCAGGGCCAGCTGCGCCGCACCTTCAAGCCCTCCGCCGAGGAACTGGCCCGCGCCGACGACGAGCGCCTGGCCGAAGACCTGCGCCTGCTCTATGTCGCCCTGACCCGGGCCCGCCATGCCTGCTGGGTCGGGGTGGCCGATCTCAAGCGCGGGCGCAGCAAGGAATCCGGCTTCGCCCGCAGTGCCCTCGGCTACCTGGCCACCGGCGGCGAGCCCCTGGCGAGTTCGGCGGCCCTGGGCACTGCCCTGACCACCCTGATCGGCGCCCAGCCCGATACCCTTATCCTGCCGCTCCCCGAAGCCAGTCCGGCACGCCTGCCCGAAGCCCGCGAAGCGCCGGTGACCTTCAAGGCGCTGACGGCGCGTCGGGCGGCCCGCGAGGACTGGTGGATCGCCTCCTACAGCGCCCTGCGGATCGGTACGCGCCTGGGCGAGGCGCGGGAAGAGGGCCCGTTCAATCTGGAGCTGGACCTGGATACCCCGGCGGCCCAGAAGCTGTTCGACGACGACCGCCTCGCTCCCGACGAGGCCCGCCAGCCCGCAGCCGGTGAAGACCTGCATCGCTTTCCCCGCGGCCCCGGCCCGGGCACCTTCCTGCACAGCCTGCTGGAGTGGGTCGGCGAGGAAGGCTTCACCGCCATCCAGGCGGCGCCCGAGCGGCTGGACGACCTGATCGCCCGGCGTTGTCAGCGGCGCGGCTGGAATCACTGGATTCCCATCCTGCAGGGCTGGCTGCGCCAGTTGCTGGCGCTGCCGCTGCCCCTGCCGGGGGGCAGCCAGCGCCTGGGCGAACTGGCGCGCTACCAGGTGGAGATGGAATTCTGGTTCGCCACCCATGGCGTCGATCTGGAGCGGCTGGATGACCTGGTGAGTCGTGGTACCCACCGCGGCCAGGTGCGGCCGATGCTGGAGCCGGGGCAGCTCAACGGCCTGTTCAAGGGCTTCATCGATCTGGTCTTCGAACACGAGGGGCGCTATTTCGTGGTGGACTACAAGTCCAACTGGCTGGGCGCCGAAGCCGGCGCCTATACCCGCGCGGCCATGGAGGAGGCCGTCCTGACCAAGCGCTATGACCTGCAGTACGTGCTCTACAGCCTGGCCGTTCACCGGCTGCTCAAGGCGCGGCTGCCCGACTACAGCTACGAGCGCCACTTCGGCGGCGCCGTCTACCTCTTCCTGCGCGGCTGCGATCCGGCCGGCCACGGCGTCTTCGTCGAGCGGCCCGCCCAGGCGCTGATCGAGACCCTGGATCTGTTGTTCAGCGGTGCGGAGAATGCCCATGTCTGATTTCAGCCCCGCCACCGAACGGCTGCTGCGCCTGGCGTCCCTGGCCCAGGAGCGCCCGCTTGCCCCGCTCGAACAGCGGGACGACCTCTTTCGCCTGCTGGAGCTCTGGGTGCAGCGCGGCTGGTTGCGCCAGGTGGACCGGGCCTTCACCGGCTTTCTCGGCGAACTCGAACCCCAGGGCGACTCGGCGGTGCTGCTGGCCGCGGCCCTGGCCAGCCATCAGCTCGGCCATGGCCATGTCTGCCTGGATCTCGCCGCCACCCTGCGCAATCCCGATGCCGCCCTGTCACTGCCGCCCGAGGGCGACGAGGCGCGCGCCTCGCTCTTGCCGTCGCAACTGCTGCATGGCCAGACCCTCGAGGCCTGGCAGCAGGCGCTGCTGGCCAGCGACCTGGTCGATGGCGACGGCAGCTGTCCGGAACGACCGCTGGTGCTGGGTGGCGAGCGCCTCTACCTGCGTCGCTACTGGAATTACGAACGCGCGGTGGCGGCCAGCCTGCGCCAGCGCCTGGCCACCCCCGAGCCGCTGCCGGCGGATCTCGCCGAGCGTCTCGACCGGCTGTTTCCGCCGGACCCCGACGCGGGTGGCGAACCCGACTGGCAGAAACTGGCCTGCGCCCTGGCGGTGCGCGGTGCCTTCAGCATCGTCACCGGCGGACCCGGTACCGGCAAGACCACCACCGTGGTGCGCCTGCTGGCGCTGCTCCAGGCGCCCGCGGTGGCGGCCGGTCGTCCCTTGCGCATCCGCCTGGCCGCACCGACCGGCAAGGCGGCCGCGCGCCTCACCGAATCCATCGGCGGCCAGGTCAGTCGCCTGCCGGTGGACGAGGAGCTGCGCCGGCACATCCCCACCGGGGTGACCACGGTGCACCGGCTGCTGGGCAGTCGGCCCAATACCCGCCATTTCCGCCATCACCGCGGGCATCCCCTGCCGCTGGACGTGCTGGTGGTGGACGAAGCCTCGATGATCGACCTGGAAATGATGGCCAGCCTGCTGGCGGCCTTGCCGCCGCGGGCGCGCCTGGTGCTGCTGGGTGACAAGGATCAGCTGGCTTCGGTGGAGGCGGGCGCGGTGCTGGGTGATCTCTGCCGTGATGCCGAAGCCGGACGCTACAGCCCCGCCACCCGCGCCTGGCTGGAAGCCGTGAGTGGCCAGTCGCTGGCCCAGACGGCCCTGGCGGTCGGCGACGATCAGGCTGACGCCCTGGCGCAGCAGGTGGTGATGCTCAGGCGCTCACGGCGTTTCGGCGCCGGCAGCGGGATCGGCCAGCTGGCCCGCCGGGTCAATGCCCAGGACGGCCAGGGTGCTCAGCAGGTGCTTGTCGACGGCGGCTATGCCGATCTCCATCGGGTGCTGCTCAAGGGGCCGGAGGATCGCGCCCTGGAACGCCTGGTGCTGGAGGGACGCGGGCGCGCCCGGGGCTATCGTCATTATCTCGAGGTCCTGCAGGATGCGCGGCCCCAACTGGATACCGTCCTGGAGGATCCCGCCTGGACGCTCTGGGCCGGCCAGGTATTGGCCGCCTTCGACGACTTCCAGCTGCTCTGCGCCGTGCGCAAGGGCCCCTGGGGCGTGGAAGGCCTCAACCTGCGCATCGCCAGCGCCCTGCTGGCGGCGGGCCTGCTCGCGGGCGAGCACGGCTGGTACGAGGGCCGTCCGGTGCTGGTGACGCGCAACGACTACAGCCTGGGGCTGATGAACGGCGACATCGGCATCACCCTCTGCCTGCCCGATGCCAACCAGCCGGGTCGCAAGGTCCTGCGGGTCGCCTTTCCCCGCGGCGATGGCAGCGGCGGTCTGAGATTCGTCCTGCCCAGCCGGTTGGCGGCGGTGGAGACGGTGTTCGCCATGACCGTGCATAAGTCCCAGGGCTCGGAATTCGCCCACACGGCACTCCTGCTGCCTGAGCAGCTCAGTCCGGTGCTGACCAAGGAGCTGGTCTATACCGGCATCACCCGGGCGCGCGATGATTTCACCCTGATCGAGGCCCGGAGCGGCATCTTCGCCGAGGCGGTGGCCCGTCGGGTCCGCCGCGTCAGCGGCCTGGACCTGGATTTGCGAAACACTGTGTAAATGTACAGATAAACGCTGGACGCTCCCCTCGCGCCTGCCTAAGGTGAGGGGAGCCGTCCGCGATGAGAGCGCCATGACTTCCCTGCCTTTCGTTTCCCTTGTGCTTCCCCTGTTGCTGCTGGCCGGCTGGGCGGGTTCGGCCGTCTGGCTGACCGGGCGCCAGCGCTATCTGCAACAGCAACTCGACAGCGCCGCCGAGCGCTACGACATGCTGCGCGACGATCTGCAACGCGCCGAGCTGGCCAATGGTCGCCAGGTGGTGGAGCTGGGCGCCGAGCGCGAACGCACCGCCGCCCTGCAGCGCCAGCTGGAGGCCAATCGCGAGCTGGAAGCCGAGTTGCGCCAGCAGACCCGCCAGGCCCAGCTGCAGGCCGCCGAACAGCACGCCCTGGCCGAGGCCACCCGCGCCCAGCTGCAGGGCATCCAGGAGCAGCTCGCCGAGGTGCGCGAGCGCCAGCACCGCGAGCAGCAGCTGCATGCCGAGGTGCAGGAACGCCATGCGCGCCTGACCGAAGAACACGCGACGCTCCGGACCACCCTGGAGCAGAAGGAAGAGCACTTCCAGGCGCAGCAACAGCTGCTGCGCGAGAGTCGCGAGCAACTCAAGCTGGAATTCGAGCAACTGGCCGGACGCATCTTCGACGCCAAGGGCCAGGCCTTCGCCCAGCACAGCCAGCAATCCCTGGATGCGCTGCTACGGCCCTTCCGCGAGCAGATCGAGGGTTTTCGCGCCAAGGTCGAGGACATCCACCACAAGGATGTGCAGCAGCAGGCGGCCCTCGGCCAGCAACTGCTCGACCTCAAGGAGCTCAACCGCCAGATCACCCAGGAGGCCCACGACCTGGCCACCGCCCTGCGCGGCCAGAAGAAGGCCCAGGGCAACTGGGGCGAACTCATCCTGGAAAACGTGTTGGAACGCTCGGGCCTGCGCGAGGGGCGCGACTTCGTCCGCGAACGCAGCTTCACCACCGAGACCGGCCGCCGGCGGCCGGACGTGCTGGTCCATCTGCCACAGAAGAAGCACCTGGTGGTGGACGCCAAGGTGTCGCTCAACGCCTATACCCGCTACGTCAACAGCGAAGACGAGGGCGAGCGGCGCCTGGCCCTGGGCGAGCACGTGCGCGCCGTGGGCGAGCGTATCCGCGAACTGGCCGATCGCGAATACTTCAGCCTGCCGGGGCTGAATTCGCCGGAGATGGTCTTCCTGTTCATCCCCATCGAATCGGCCTTCGTCGAGGCGCTCAAGGCCGACGAGAGTCTGTTCCAGCGCGCCATCGAGCAGAATGTCCTGGTGGCGACGCCGACCACCCTCCTGACCAGCCTCAACATCGTCCGCCAGCTCTGGCGCTTCGAAGACCAGAATCGCCACACCGCCGAACTGGCCGAGCGCGCGGGCAAGGTCTACGACAAGCTGCGCACTTTTCTCGGCAGCATGGACGGCATCGGCAAGAGTCTGGACAAGGCCGGCGAAGCCTATCGCAAGGCCTGCGGCCAACTGGTGGGCGGGCCGGGCAACCTGGTCAAGCAGGTGGCCGACTTCAAGGAACTGGGCGTGGCGGTACGCACCGAGCTGGACGGCCAGTGGACCGAGCGGGCGGAACTGGAGCTGACGATGGTCGAGCTGGAAGCCGCGGCCGAGTCTTCCGACCGGGACTGATTCGCGCAGACCTGACAGGAGAGCCGGAGCTCCGCCTGGACTATTCGGGAGGAGGGCGGTACGCCTGACCGGCGCCAGGCGCACCGGTCAGGACAGTAGGGCTTAGTGGTGCTCGCGGGTGGCGCGGAATTTGATCTCCGGCCAGCGCTCTTCCATCAGCGCCAGGTTGACCCGGGTCGGCGCCAGGTAGGTGAGGTGCCCGCCGCCGTCCACCGCCAGGTTCTCGAAGGCCTTGTTCTTGAAGTCTTCGAGCTTCTTCTTGTCGTCGCATTCGATCCAGCGCGCCGACCAAACGTTGATGGCCTCGTAGGCGCACTCCACCTTGTATTCTTCCTTCAGGCGGCTGGCGACTACGTCGAACTGCAGCACACCCACCGCGCCAAGCACGATGTCGTTGTTGCGCTCGGGGAAGAACACTTGGGTGGCGCCTTCCTCGGCCAGTTCCTGCAGACCCTGGCGCAGCTGCTTGGATTTCAGCGGATCCTTCAGGCGCACGCGGCGGAACAGTTCCGGGGCGAAGTGCGGGATACCGGTGAAGCCCAGGGCTTCGCCTTCGGTGAAGGTGTCGCCGATCTGGATGGTGCCATGGTTGTGCAGGCCGATGATGTCGCCGGCGAAGGCCTCGTCCAGGTGCTCGCGCTCGCTGGAGAAGAAGGTCAGGGCGTCGGCGATCTTCAGATCCTTCTTGATGCGCACATGGCGCAGTTTCATACCCTTCTCGTACTTGCCCGAGCAGATGCGCATGAAGGCGATGCGGTCGCGGTGCTTGGGATCCATGTTTGCCTGGATCTTGAACACGAAGCCGGAGAACTTCTCTTCCACCGGCTCCACCACCCGCTCGTGAGCGGCGCGCGACAGCGGGCGCGGAGCCCAGTCGACCACGGCGTCGAGCACCTGGTCGACGCCGAAGTTGCCCAGCGCGGTACCAAAGAATACCGGGGTCATCTCGCCGCGCAGGAAGGCCTCGCCATCGAATTCGTGGCAGGCGCCCTGGACCAGCTCCAGCTCCTCGACGAAGCGCTCGTAGAGATCGCCCAGGTGCGCGCGGGCCTCGTCGGAGTCCAGCTTGTCGATGGTCTTGGTGGCGATGCGCTCGTGGCCATGACCGGGGGTATAGACGTAGATGCGGTCGTCCGAGAGGTGATAGACGCCCTTGAAGTCGCGATAGCTGCCGATCGGCCAGGTGATGGGCGCGGCCTTGATCTTGAGCACCGCCTCGATCTCGTCGAGCAGTTCGATGGGATCGCGGATGTCGCGGTCGAGCTTGTTTATGAAGCTGACGATGGGCGTGTCGCGCAGGCGGCAGACGTCCATCAGAGCGATGGTGCGGGGTTCGACGCCCTTGCCGCCGTCGAGCACCATCAGCGCCGAGTCCACCGCGGTCAGGGTGCGGTAGGTGTCTTCGGAGAAGTCTTCGTGGCCGGGGGTGTCGAGCAGGTTGATCATGTGCTCGCGATAGGGGAACTGCATCACCGAGGTGGTGATGGAGATGCCGCGCTGCTTTTCCATCTCCATCCAGTCGGAGGTCGCGTGCCGGTCGGATTTGCGCGACTTCACCGTACCCGCGACGGCGATGGCCTGGCCCATCAGCAGCAGCTTTTCGGTGATGGTGGTCTTGCCCGCGTCGGGGTGGGAAATGATGGCGAAGGTACGGCGCTTGGCGACTTCGGCGGCCTGGGTGGTCATGGATGAACCTGGGCGAGAGCGAAAAAAGAGGGGGCGGAGTATAGCAGAGGGCGGCCCCACCGGCTTGAGGTCGGTAGGGCTGCACCAGGCGCCGCTCAGCGCTGCGGCTGGATGTTGCCGTCGCAGCAGGGTGGGGTGCGTTTGCGGCGCACCAGACGCTTGCCCAGCGCCATGCCCGGGACCTCGATGTATCTGTGGGTCAGGCAGGCGAAGGCGAAGACCACCGCCAGTTCCACCACCACCACCAGGTTGTCCAGCAAGACGCTGCCGGTGGCGATGTAGCGGATCATGAAGGGCAGCGGGGCGTCATGGGAGGGCGCCACCACCGTGAGGTCCTGGTGCAGCAACTTGCCCAACACGATGAAGGCGCTCTTGACCACGAAGATCACCGCGGCGTGGCACAGGTAGATCGAATAGGACAGTACCCCCAGGCGCACGAAGAGGCCGTGATGCAGCACGCTGGAGACCAGGCCGCGCTCGAAGGCGAAGGTGAGGATGGTGACGCAGAACACCAGGGTCGCCAGCACGCCTTTCTTGGGCACCGGCAGATCAGAGGTCATCACCGCGGCGCCGGCGATCAGGCAGGCCAGTTCCAGCAGGGTGCCACCGAATTGTCCGCTGTTGTGCTGCTTGATCCAGACATAGAGGCGATAGGTGCAGGCGCCGGCGAAAAAGCACGACAGACCGCGAAAGATTTCGGTCTTCAGCGGCAGGAAGGGAAACAGCAGCTGCACGAAGGCCAGCAGGGCGATCGCCAGGAACCACTGGCGCTGATGACCCTGGCCCTTGAGCACCAGCAGGCCGAAGATCAGATAGAGGTAGAACTCGATGCTGATGCTCCAGGATGGGTAGTTGAAGGAGCCGGTGATGGCCTGGCCCAGCCAGGATTGCAGCAGCAACAGATTGGGCAGGAATTGCTCGGGCGCGGTGGCGCCGCTGAACGCCGGATCGTTGAAGCCGACTCCCAGTTTTTCCGCCAGCAGGCGACCGCACTCCAGCAGCACATAGAGACCCAGCATGGCCAGATGCAGCGGCAGGATCCGCGTCGCGCGACTGATGGCGAAGTCGCGATAATCGTCCAGGGTGCGCAGCCGGCTCTCATAGGTGTGCATGAGCACGAAGCCGCTGAGCACGAAGAAGAACTCGACAAACAGGTAGGCGTTGGCGATCAGCGGATTTTCCGAGGCGGCCTGAGCGACATAGGTGTGAAACAGCACGACGGCGACGGCCAACAGACCGCGAAAGCTATCCAAAGCGACAAATCTTTCCATGGGATATCCCTGAGGGTGCGGCAAGAAGAGGCGAACGGATGCAGCGCTGCCGTTAGGGGGAAAGAGCGGAGGGGTAGTGCGGGAACGTGAAAGCTGACATGGCATCCTGGCTCTTGTGCGTCGCAAGCTTCTTAATAGTCGAACTATTACTTGCTGTTACATTTTGATCGCCAAAATCCAGCAAGTTCTTGCTAGGCCGTCCCTGACCCGGCGTTTTGTGATTGCAGTCACCGATTTCCAGACAAGTTGTCACCTGACTGCAAGAAGGCGCCGCCCGTGCTGCCTGGCGGCGCTTCGCTCAGCGGGGACCCAGGGTCTGGCAATCGGCCGGCTTCACGTACTTTTGCAGCACCTTCCATTGTGGGCGGGGCTTGCCCTTGACCGGTTCGATCGCCAGCGGATAGTCGCCCCAGTTGGGGCCGGCTGCCCAGTACATGGCCGGGATGCATTCCTGGCGCAGCCGCGCCAGCAAGCGGTCCATGGCGGCCAGCCAGCGGGGGTCGTTGTCCGGCACGCCGAACTCGCCGATGTGGCCGCGCTTGCCGTGCTGCTTAAGCCAGGTGATGAAGGGCTCGACCCGGCGGATGCCGACGTCGGGATCGAAGTCGGTCATGTCCTTCTTGAGGTACTTACCGCCACCGTCATTGTCGAAATAGACGTGCGCCGAATAGATCAGGTTGTCGGCCGGATCCTTGAGACCGAGCAGCTTGGCGTTGTAGCGCGGCCAGAGATAGCTGCTGGACCAGCCATTGCCTTCGATCAGGAGCGGACGCGCCCGATCCACCTCGCGCACCGCGTCGATACCGTGCTGGGCGGCCACCGGCCATTGCTCCACGGCATCGTGGGGCTCGTTCATGATGTCGTAGGCGGCGAGGGCGGGGTGCTCGTGCCAGCGCTGGGCGATCCGGCGCAGGACATCGGCGTAGGCCGGATAGGGCACCGCCGCGCTGCCGATGACCTGGCCGCGGTATCTCATGTAGTTGTGCAGATCCAGGATCACGCTCATGCGATAGCGCTTGGCGTTGTCCAGGGTCTGGTCGATCAGCTTGGCGTAGGCGGGATCCAGGGGTTGTCCCAGCGTGGGCTGGAGGCGCTCCCAGATGACCGGGAAGCGGATCACCCGGATGCCCTTGGCCGCCCAGCGTCGGTAATGGCCGGCGTCGGGAAAGAAGTAGTTGGTTCCCGGTTTGCCCGGCAGTACGTGGGGCGCGAACCCGGCGCCGGAAAAATTCAGGCCCACGAGATCGGTGGGGAAGTCCCGTGTGGCGGCCTGGGCGACCGGCATGGCAGCCAGACTGCAAAGCAGGGTGAACAACAGGGTGAGCTTGGATTTCAGGCGTAGCGTCATCGGCAAGGTCCCGGACAGTGACGGAAGACGTAGGAACGTCGGGCGGTCGTGGCCCGATCCGCCATGAGGCCTGAAGAGGCGCCGGGAAGTTGCAGTGCAAGGCTCAGAAGGTGCGCCAGACAACGTTAATGCCGGGCGAAAACCGCGGAAATGCGAGCTGGGTAGACTGGCGGGCAGCTTGGAGCGGGACGCCGCGGCGGCTGGATTCGGGCAGCGCGGCCCCTGGGCAGGGCAGGAAGAAGGGTAGCGCGGGTAATGAACTGCCTGTGACTGCTTTCCATCTTTATATGGCGCAGGCAGGTCATTCGAAAGCGGTCTTTAGCGACGCAGGCAGATCCCGGCCCACTGCTCGGCTTCGCGGCGGGCCGAGGCCTCGTCGCTGAATTCGGCGATCAGGCCGCCGTGCGCATACACCACCACCCAATTTTCCACCTTGGGTTGCAGCAGCATTACGGGGGCAGAGGAGAGAACAGCGGAGTCCAACGATGCACAAGCCGTCATGTCATTCATAACGTTCCCTTTGAAGTTAGCTCGGTGAATAGTCTGTTTTTATAGCGGTTCCAGAAATGGCGCTTGGTGCTATCACTGGGCCACCTATTGACCTTGGTATGGCTGAATGATCCCTCAAAGCGTCAGCCATTCGTCGGCATGATAAAGGGGTGCCAAAACCCCGTCACCGCACTGGCTCACAGAAAGATGTTTCAGTTATGACCGTACGTCAGCTGAGCTGTGTGCCGCTCCACGAAACCGCCGTGGCTTGCCTCGGCATCCGTGACAGGCGTCGCGCTGGTACTGCAAAGCAGCTAACAGTAAGCGTATTAAATTTATCGTCACACATTCGCCGAGGGCTCTAGCGCGCGACTCTCGCTTTTTGCCGGCTGTCCGGGCCTCTCGGCCGGGCCTTTCACCCTGTCAAGACGTTCCGCTTTGCATGATCGGGTTGGCATTGAGCGAGTCTATTGGGTTAGCCTGAAAAGGAGCTGGCGAACTATCGACTGCGATGGACGTCAATCTCTTCGGTCGAGACAAGGCGCCATGTCGTTCCCCCGGAGCGACACCCAAGGGCTAGGCAGATCAGAGATCCGCAGTGCCCCGTTGGTCCAGCCGGCATACCCGCCATGCCCTGCTGTGTCTCGACCCTGAACCCGGACAGCCGTCCTGCGCCTCGCCCCCGTGCGAGGTCCGCACTCGGAAGGCATGCGGCCTGTCCGCCCGTTGAAGGAGCCTGACATGGCGAAGTTCAAGACCCTCCTGCTCGGCACGGCCGTGGGAGGGGTGATCCTGGCACTGCTGGTGCACTGGATCGGTATGGATACGCTGCGTACCTATCGCGCAGACCTCTGGTTCTATCTCCAGGCTCATCTCTATCTGGTAGCCGTCTCCATGGTCCTGGCCCTGCTGGTAGGCATCCCCGCCGGGGTGCTGCTGAGTCGGCCAGCCTTCGCCCGCAGCGCCGAGCGCTTCATGCAGGTGTTCAACATCGGCAATACCGTGCCGCCGCTGGCGGTGCTGGCCATCGCCCTGGGCATCGTCGGCATCGGCGATGGCCCGGCGATCCTGGCGCTGTTCCTGGCCTCGCTGCTGCCCATCGTACGCAACACCTACGAGGGGCTGAAGAACGTGCCGGCCTCGCTCAAGGAGGCTGCCACCGGCATCGGCATGACCCCCACCCAGGTGCTGACCAAGGTGGAGCTGCCCAATGCCGTGCCCATCATCATCGGCGGGGTGCGGGTCGCCCTGGCGATCAACGTCGGCACCACGCCGCTGGTGTTTCTCATCGGCGCCAACAGCCTGGGCAGCCTGATCTTTCCCGCCATCGCCCTGGAGAACCAGTCGCAGCTGCTGCTGGGCGCCGCCGCCACGGCGCTGCTGGCGCTGCTGCTGGACGGCCTGGTGCTGCTCGCCAGTCGCCTCTGGCTGGAACGCGGCCTGGCCCGCTAAGGAGACGAGATGAAGAAGTTGCTTATCGCCCTGGGCGCCGCCTGGTTCGGGCTGACGCTGGCCAGCGCTGCCCAGGCCGATCCGATCCGCATCGGCGCCAAGGTCTTTACCGAGCAGGCCATCCTCGCCGAACTCACCGGGCAGTATCTGTCCCGCCACGGCTATCAGCCGGAGATCGTCGGCGGCCTGGGCAGCACCATCGCCTGGAACGGCGTGAAGAACGCCCAGCTCGACCTCACCTGGGAATACACCGGCACCTCCCTGGTGGCCTACAACCATGTCACCGAACGACTGGACAAGGAGGCCTCCTACCAGCGGGTCAAGCAGCTGGACGCCAAGGTCGGTCTGGCCTGGCTGGCGCCCACCCGCTTCAACAACACCTATGCCCTGGCGTTGCCGGAGAAGATCGCTCGACAGCATCCCGAGCTGAACAGCATCAGCGACCTGGCCGGACTGCTCAAGGCCGAGGCCGGCAAGCAGCACCTCACCGCGCTGGACATCGAATTTGCCAACCGCTCCGATGGCCTCGCCGGCCTGGTCAAGGCCTATGGCCTGAGCTACACCCGGGACGACATCCGCCAGATGGACCCGGGCCTGGTCTACACCGCCCTGCGTAACGGCCAGGTCTTCACCGGCCTGGTCTACACCACCGACGGCCGCCTGGACGCCTTCAGGCTCAAGGTGCTGGAAGACGACAAGGGCTATTTCCCCGACTACACCGCTGCCCCCGTGGTCAACGCCAAGTATCTGGAAAAGCACCCGGATCTCGCCGAGCTGCTGAGGCCCCTGGCGGAAAGCCTGGACCAGGCCACCATGCGCCAGCTCAACGCCAAGGTGGACATCGAGCGGCAGACGCCGGCCCAGGTGGCCCGCGACTTCCTCGCCCAGCACCCCCTAGACGGAGGGCAATGACCCATGGATTTCGTCACCTCCTTCAATCACATCGACTGGCTGCAGGTCCTCGAACTGACTCGCCAGCACATCACCCTGGTGGGGATCGCCGTAACCCTGGCGATCCTGGTGGGCGTGCCCCTGGGCATCCTCATGACCCGCTATCCCTGGCTGGCCGGACCGCTGCAGGCGGTGGCCACGGTGGTCATGACGCTGCCCTCCATCGCCCTGTTCGGGCTGCTGCTGCCGTTCTATTCCAAGTTCGGCCAGGGCCTCGGTCCGCTGCCGGCCATCACCGCGGTGTTCCTCTATTCGCTGCTGCCGATCCTGAGAAACACCTACCTGGCGCTGACCAGCGTCGAGCCGGGCATCCGCGAGGCGGGTGCCGGTATCGGCATGACCTTCTGGCAGCGCCTGCGCATGGTCGAACTGCCCATCGCCCTGCCGGTGATCCTGGCCGGGGTGCGCACCGCCGTGGTTATGAACATCGGCGTCATGACCATCGCCGCCACCATCGGCGCCGGCGGCCTGGGCGTGCTCATCCTCACCTCCATCAGTCGCAGCGACATGGCCACCCTCATCGTCGGCGCGGTGCTGGTCAGCCTGCTGGCCATCGTCGCCGACCTCGTCCTGCAGTGGCTGCAACGCCGCCTCACCCCGCGCGGCCTGCGCAGCGCCCCTTAAGGAGTCCCAGATGATCGAACTCGACCGCCTGACCAAGACCTTCAAGCAGCACGGCAAGGACGTGACCGCGGTGGACGCCGTGAGCCTCACCGTGGAGGAGGGCCAGATCTGCGTCTTCCTCGGCCCCTCCGGCTGCGGCAAGACCACCACCCTGAAGATGATCAACCGCCTGATCGAGCCCACCTCGGGCCGGGTGCTGATCAATGGCGAGGACACCACCGGCATCGACGAGGTGACCCTCAGACGCCATATCGGCTACGTGATCCAGCAGATCGGTCTGTTCCCCAATATGACCATCGAGGAAAACATCACCGTGGTGCCCAAGCTCTTGGGCTGGGACAAGAAGAAGTGCCGCGAGCGCGCCACCGAGTTGATGAGCATGGTGCAGCTCGATCCCAAGCAGTACCTGTCGCGCTATCCGCGCGAGCTGTCCGGAGGCCAGCAACAGCGTATCGGGGTGATCCGCGCCCTGGCGGCCGAGGCGCCGCTGCTGCTGATGGACGAACCCTTCGGCGCGGTGGATCCGATCAACCGCGATGCCATCCAGAACGAGTTCTTCCAGATGCAGCGGGCACTGAACAAGACGGTGATCATGGTCAGCCACGACATCGACGAGGCCATCCGCCTGGGCGACAAGATCGCCGTGTTCCGCGGCGGCCGCCTGGTGCAGTTCGACCACCCTGACACCCTGCTGGCCCATCCCAAGGACGACTTCGTCAGCAACTTCGTCGGCCAGGACAGCACCTTGAAGCGTCTCCTGCTGATCCGCGCCGAGGATGCGGCCGACAACGCGCCCTCGATCCAGGCCGAGACCCTGATCGGCGATGCCGTGGAACTGATGGAAGAGCACGATCGCCGCTACCTGGTGGTGACGGATGCCGCCAACAAGGGCCTGGGCTACGTGCGCCGGCGTGACCTGCGCGGGCAGAGCGGCCCGGTGGCGCCCTTCGTCACCCCGTTCAAGGCCACCGCGGCCTTCGACGAGCACCTGCGCATCCTGCTGTCGCGCATGTACCAGTTCAACAGCTCCTGGCTGCCGGTGCTCAGCGCCGACAACGACTTCCTCGGCGAGGTCACCCAGGAGTCCATCGCCGACTACCTCAGCAGTGGTCGGTCGCGCGGCAAGACCACCATCGTCTCGCCGGCGGAGCAGGTGGCGGGGTAGGGCAGGGACTCAGGCGGCGGTTGCAGGGCTACCGCCTGACGGCCTGACGGCCTGAGGCTCAGGGGCGGATCTCGATCAGGGTGCCATCCTTGACCAGGCCCCAGACCTCGCGCATGTCGTGGTTGGTCATGGCGATGCAGCCCTCGGTCCAGTTCAGCGAGTTGAAGTACCACTCCGGGTACTCCTCGTCGATGGGGGTGCCGTGCAGCATGATCATGCTGCCGGGACGCACGCCGGCCTGGCTGGCGCGGGCCAGGTCCTCACGATTGGGATAGGAGATGTGCATGGCCAGGTTGAACTTGTCGCTGGTCTTGCGCCAGTCGATCCAGTAGAAGCCTTCCGGGGTGCGCTTGTCGCCCTCGCGCACCTTGGGGCCGCGGGGATTCTTGCCCAGCGAGATGCGATAGGACTTCATCACGGTATCGCCGCTGAGCAGTTGCAGCTGATTGCGCGACTTGATGACCAGCACCTTGTCGATCAGCGGCGCAGCCGGCTGGCGGATCACCGTGACGCTGGTACTGGCCTGGGCCAGCTGGGGAAGCAACGAACCGCACAGCACATAGCAGAGCGCCAACAACAGGTGCAACGGACGCATGTCGGGTAGATCCTCGGAAGAGCTCAGGGCCTGTTCAAGGTCTCGCGAGCTAGAGACAAACAAGGCGAAAATGGCTGAAGAAGCGGAGTTTACAGATAGTAAATGAGCATTCCGAAGGCATTTTCAACGACGTTGGGCCGACGCGCAGCAGACTTTGAACAGGCCCTTAGGCAGGCTTGGGTGCGACCACCATAGGCGCCATGCCTTCATGGCGCAGGGAAAACTCGCCGCGACGGCGGTCGGCGAAAAAGCATTCTAGTGTCCGCTTGATGGTCGGAAAAGCCAGAGACGACCAGGGGATGTCGGCTTCGTCCAGAAGGCGCACGTCGAGGCTTTCCTCGCCGACGCCAAAGCGGCCGTCGACCAGTTCGCCGCGGAACAGCATGTAGATCTGGTCGATGTGCGGCAGGTCGAAGAGAGTATAGAGCTCCAGGCCCTGCACGGTCGCGCCGGCTTCCTCGAAGGTCTCGCGGGCGGCGGCCTCGGTGGTGGTCTCGCCGTTTTCCATGAAGCCCGCCGGCAGCGTCCAGTAACCCTTGCGCGGTTCGATGGCGCGCTGGCAGAGCAGCACCTTGCCCTCCCAGGTCGCCAGGCAGCCGGCCACCACCCGCGGATTCTGATAATGCACTGCGCCGCACTGGCTGCAGACCAGGCGCATCCGGTTGTCACCCGCGGGAAGGCGTTCTTCCAGCAGTCCGCCACAGTGATTGCAATGCTTCATGGTTCATCCTCGTTTTGCTGCAGTGTGCCGGGGCGATCCCGGGCCTCGCAAGCGATGGCTGGGCTTGGGATTGCCCGACGGGCGTGCCATGATCCAGGGGATACGATGAGCAAGGGAGAATTCCGGCGTGGATGAGTTGCTCCAGCGCCTGCGTCACTATCAGCCGCGCACCCTGAGCGGCACCGAGAGCTACCAGGAAGCGGCGGTGCTGGTGCCCATCATCCGTGGCGAGCATCCCGAGTTGCTGCTCACCCTGAGGGCCAGCAACCTGTCCACCCACGGCGGCGAGGTGGCCTTGCCGGGCGGCCGGCGCGATCCCGAGGACGCCGATCTGGTCGCCACTGCCCTGCGCGAGGCCGAGGAAGAGGTCGGACTGCCACCGGGCCTGGTGGAGGTGATCGCCCCCCTGAGTCCGCTGGTGTCGCGCTACGGCCTGGCGGTGACCCCCATCGTCGCGCTGATCCCCGATCAGCTCGAATACGTACCCAGCGAAGCCGAGATCGCCGCGATCTTCAGCGTGCCCCTGCAGTTCTTCTGCGAGGTGCCACCGGATTACACCCTCAGGGTCGATCACGACGGCCTGCGCTGGCAGGTGCCCAGCTATCAGTATGGCGAGCACCGCATCTGGGGGCTGACGGCGGTGATCATCGTCGAACTGGTCAATCTGCTGTACGACGCCGGTATCGTGCTCAAGGCACCGCCCAGGCGGGATTGAGCGGTATCGGCAAGGTAAAGGCACATGCCAAGTCGGGCATTAACGGGCACAATGCGCGGCCATTCGAGGGAAGCCGCATGACCACCGCCGATTCACCCGTGCGTTCGCCCTGCGTCCATGTCTGTGCCCTGGACGAACAGGACATCTGCATCGGTTGCCAGCGCAGCGCCGCCGAGATCACCCGCTGGATGTCCATGAGCGACAGCGAGCGCCGCGAGGTGCTGCTGCGCTGCAGCGAGCGGGCGCGGGCGGGCGGTGCGGCCTTCCTGACCTGACATCAGCCGGAGAGATCTGTCATGCCCCGTATCGGTACCCCCCTGTCCCCCAGCGCCACCCGCGTGCTGCTCTGCGGCTCCGGCGAACTGGGCAAGGAAGTCGTCATCGAACTGCAGCGCCTGGGCGTCGAGGTCATCGCCGTGGATCGCTACGCCGATGCCCCGGCCATGCAGGTCGCTCATCGCAGCCACGTCATCGACATGCTCGACGGGGCCGCCCTGCGCGCGGTGATCGAGCGCGAGCAGCCGCACTTCATCGTGCCGGAAATCGAAGCCATCGCCACCGCCACCCTGGTGGAGCTGGAAGGCGAGGGCTACACCGTGGTGCCCACCGCCCGCGCCGCCCAGCTCACCATGAATCGCGAAGGCATCCGTCGCCTCGCCGCCGAGGAACTGGGCCTGCCCACCTCGCCCTATCACTTCGCCGACACCTACGAAGACTATGCCGCCGCCGCCGAGGCGCTGGGCTATCCCTGCGTGGTCAAGCCGATCATGAGTTCCTCGGGCAAGGGCCAGAGCCTGCTGCGCAGCGCCGACGAGCTGCAGGCCGCCTGGCAATACGCCCAGGAAGGCGGTCGCGCCGGCAAGGGCCGGGTGATCGTCGAGGGCTTCGTCGACTTCGACTACGAGATCACCCTGCTGACCGTGCGCCACGTCGGCGGTACCTCCTTCTGCGCGCCGGTCGGGCATCGCCAGGTCAAGGGCGACTACCACGAGTCCTGGCAGCCCCAGGCCATGAGCGAGAAGGCCCTGGCCGAGTCCGAGCGGGTCGCCCGCGCGGTCACCGAGGCCCTGGGCGGTCGCGGCCTGTTCGGCGTGGAACTGTTCGTCAAGGGCGACCAGGTCTGGTTCAGCGAGGTCTCCCCGCGGCCCCACGACACCGGCCTGGTTACCCTGATCTCCCAGGATCTCTCCGAATTCGCCCTGCATGCCCGGGCCATCCTCGGCCTGCCGATCCCCACCATCCGCCAGTTCGGTCCCTCGGCCTCGGCGGTGATCCTGGTGGACGGCGATTCGCGGCAGACCGCCTTCGCCAACCTCGGCGCGGCCCTGGCCGAACCCGACACCGCGCTGCGCCTGTTCGGCAAGCCGGAGGTGAAGGGGCAGCGGCGCATGGGCGTCGCCCTGGCCCGCGACGAAAGCATCGAAGCCGCCCGGGCCAAGGCCGTGCGTGCGTCCCAGGCGGTGAAGGTCGAGCTGTAAGGCCGGCTGCGCACCACGAAAAAGGGCCCCGCGGGGCCCTTTTTCATTGGCTGGAGAGATCTACAGCGACTGGTCGCGCGTCTCGCGCATACAGAGCACCGCCACCAGGCTGATGGCCGCTGCTGCCGAGACATAGCCGCCCACCCAGCTCAGGCCACCGGCCTCCACCAGTTGCTGCGCGGCGTAGGGCGCCAGGGAGGCGCCGAGGATGCCGCCCAGGTTGTAGGCCGCCGAGGCACCGGTGTAGCGCACCCGGGTGGGGAAGATTTCCGGTAGCAGGGCGCCCATGGGACCGAAGGTCATGCCCATGAGAAACAGCTCCAAGGCCAGGAACAGGCCGACCGCCTGACTGGAGCCGTGGGTCAGCAGCGGCTCCATGGCGAAGCCCGACAGCAGGGCGGCGATGGCGCTGGCCGCCAGTACCGGCTTGCGGCCGAAGCGATCGGCCAGCCAGGCCGACAGCGGCGTGGCCAGGGCCATGAACAGCACGGCCACACAGAGCAGGCCGAGGAATTCCTGGCGGCTGTAGCCGAGATTCTTCACCCCGTAGCTCAGCGAGAACACCGTGGAGATATAGAAGAGGGCGTAGCACACCACCATGCTCAGGGCGCCCAGCAGCACCGCCTTGCCGTGCTTGCCGAAGGTCTCGACCATGGGCAGGCGCAGCTTCTCACGCCGCGCCATGGCCTCGGCGAACACCGGCGTCTCGTGCAGCGACAGCCGCACATAGAGGCCGACCACCACCAGCAGGGCGCTGAGCAGGAAGGGGATGCGCCAGCCCCAGGCGCGGAATTGCTCGTCGTCCAGCAGCAGCGCCAGGGCCAGGAACAGACCGTTGGCCATGAGAAAGCCGATGGAAGGACCGAGCTGGGGAAACATGCCGAACCAGGCGCGCTTGCCGGGCGGGGCGTTCTCGGTGGCCAGCAGCGCCGCGCCGCCCCATTCGCCACCCAAGCCCAGGCCCTGGCCGAACCTCAGCAGGCAGAGCAGGATCGGTGCCCAGACGCCGATGCTGGCGTAGCCGGGCAGGAGGCCGATCAGGGTGGTGGAGATGCCCATCAGCAGCAGCGAGGCCACCAGGGTGGACTTGCGCCCGATGCGATCGCCGAAGTGGCCGAACAGCAGCGAACCCAGCGGCCGCGCCAGGAAGGCGATGCCAAAGGTGATGAAGGCGCTGAGGGTCTGGGCCATGCCCGCGCCCTGGGGAAAGAACACCGGGCCGATCACCAGGGCCGCGGCCGTGGCATAGACGTAGAAGTCGTAGAACTCGATGGCGGTGCCGATGAAGCTGGCGGTGGCCACGCGAGTGGGGGAGTTGCGCGGCACGGAGGTGGGCGCGTCGAAGGCGGCAGCGGTCGTGGACATGCAGGGGTACCGGGCAGTCGTTCTTGTAGGAGGCGTCTGCCGGAGCGGCCCGGTGGGGCAGCGGCTGTCCGAGGATGGGGACGGGCGGGACGACCTGTTATGACGTGCCGGGCGCGAAGCGGCTGTTGGCCGGATCGCGCCGAACGTGGTTCGGTCGCCTGATTATGCAGGTAGTGGAACGACGACTGTCAACGATGCAGGATGAATTCCCGCACCAGCTTGCTGCCGAAATAGGCCAGCATCAGCAGGATGAAGCCCAGCAGCGTCCAACGGATCGCCCGGTGGCCGCGCCAGCCCAGGCGATTGCGCCCCCACAGCAGAATGCCGAACACCACCCAGGCGATGCAGGAGAGAACCGTCTTGTGCACCAGGTGCTGGGCGAACATGTCCTCGACAAAGAACCAGCCGGAGATCAGCGACAGCGACAGCACCACCCAGCCGGCCCAGAGAAAGCCGAATAGCAGGCTTTCCATGGTCTGCAGCGGGGGAAAGCTGCGGATCAGCCCGGACGGGTGCTTGTTCTTGAGCTGGCGATCCTGGATCAGCAGCAGCAGCGACTGCAGCACCGCCAGGGTGAAGAGCCCGTAGGCGATGATCGACAGCAGCACATGCACGACGATCTTGGGCGACACGTCCAGCGGCGTCACGGTGCCCGGTGGCACGAATTCGGCCAGCAGCGCGGTGATGGCACCGAGGGGATAGACCAGCACCAGCAGCGGTTGCAGCGGCATGCGCAGGCAGCCGATCAGCATCAGCGCGATGGCGGTCGCCGAGATCAGGCTGGAGGCGTCGAAGAAGTCCAGGCTCAGGGTCGGTTCGAGGATCAGCTGCAGATAGACGGCCAGGGCGTGGGGCAGCAGGGCCAGGATGCCGGCGCCCAGGACCAGGGGCTTGCTCGACGGCTGTTTGCGCAGCAGGCAACTGCCCTGGTAGAGGGTCGCGAGCAGATAGAGGGCGGCGGCCAGGAGGGTGGGCAGCAGGGCGTGCATGGTCCGGTTTCAGCAGAGCGGAAAGCAGGCGAGTGTGGCACAGACAGGGCGGTACAGAAAGTCTGAGCCGCGCCTTGGCGCCGGCTGGCCAGGCTGGGCGAACCCTGGCCGCCAGCGGGTGGTCCCAAGAGGTACATATCTTGAAGAGGTCGCGACCATGCTTAAATTTCTCGGCGGTACCATGGGCATCATCTTTCTGATCGGCCTGGTGGTGGTCATCGGCATCTTCTCGCTGATCTTCTGATCCCCTCCCCGCAGGCACCGGCCCTGGCGTCGGTGCCTCGCTCTCCTGCCTTAGCGGCTCGCCGATCCAGGCCCTGCTGACGGTTTCACGCGGTAGCGGCCCTGGCGGCTATCCCTGCTCAGGCGCTCTTTCGTTATACTTGCCGGTCAGCCGCCGTTTCTGCCCTGGATGTCCGCATGTTCGAGAATCTCACAGACCGCCTGTCCCAAAGCCTGCGCCACATTACCGGCAAGGCCAAGCTCACCGAAGACAACATCAAGGACACCCTGCGCGAGGTGCGCATGGCGCTGCTCGAGGCGGACGTCGCCCTGCCGGTGGTCAAGGAGTTCGTCAATCGGGTCAAGGAGCGGGCGGTCGGCACCGAGGTGTCCAAGAGTCTGACCCCGGGCCAGGCCTTCGTGAAGATCGTGCGCGCCGAGCTCGAAGCCATCATGGGCGCGGCCAACGAAGACCTGGCGCTCAACGTCGCGCCGCCGGCGGTCATCCTCATGGCCGGCCTGCAGGGCGCGGGCAAGACCACCACCGCGGGCAAGCTGGCGCGCTTCCTCAAGGAGCGCAAGAAGAAGACCGTCATGGTCGTCTCCGCCGACGTCTATCGTCCGGCCGCCATCAAGCAGCTGGAAACCCTGGCCGGGGAGGTGGGCGTAACCTTCTTCCCCTCCGACATCAGCCAGAAGCCGGTGGAGATCGCCCAGGCCGCCATCCGCGAAGCCAAGCTCAAGTTCATCGACGTGGTCATCGTCGACACCGCCGGTCGCCTGCACATCGATAGCGAGATGATGGCGGAGATCCAGCAGGTCCATGCCGCCACCAAGCCGGCCGAGACCCTGTTCGTGGTCGACGCCATGACTGGTCAGGACGCCGCCAACACCGCCAAGGCCTTCAACGACGCCTTGCCGCTCACCGGCGTGATCCTGACCAAGGTCGACGGCGATGCCCGGGGCGGTGCCGCCCTGTCGGTCCGCCACATCACCGGCAAGCCGATCAAGTTCATCGGCATGGGCGAGAAGAGCGAAGCCCTCGATCCCTTCCACCCGGATCGCGTCGCCTCGCGCATCCTCGGCATGGGCGACGTCCTCTCGCTGATCGAGCAGGCCGAACAGACCCTGGATCGCGAAAAGGCCGACAAGCTGGCCAAGAAGCTCAAGAAGGGCAAGGGCTTCGATCTCGAAGACTTCCGCGACCAGTTGCGCCAGATGAAGAACATGGGCGGCCTGGGTTCGCTGATGGACAAGCTGCCGACCATGATGGGTGGCATGAACATCCAGCAGATGGGCAGCGCCCAGGGCGCCGCAGAAAAGCATTTCAAGCAGATGGAAGCCATCATCGACTCCATGACCCCGGCCGAGCGCCGCGATCCGGAGCTGATCAGCGGCTCGCGCAAGAAGCGCATCGCCCTGGGTTCCGGCACCCAGGTGCAGGACGTCGGCCGCCTCATCAAGCAGCACAAGCAGATGCAGAAGATGATGAAGAAGGTCACCGCCAAGGGCGGCATGGCCAAGATGATGCGCGGCATGGGCAGCATGTTCCCCGGCGGCGGCATGCCGAAGATGTGATTTCCGGGTGCCGCCCGTCGCCAGATGGCCGGCATCGGAAAGGGCTCTGCGAGGGGCGTCGGCACCAGTGCTGATGCACCTTCGCGAGCGACGGGGCTCCACCGCTGGAGTCTCCAGGCTGCCGCTATGCCGAGGGTGCCGTTGAAAGCCATTGGCAAACCGGGTAACAGCCCTTAGAATATGCGGCCTTTCGGGCCATGTGGCCCAGTGTGCCCACAGCTACAAGCACCGACTACAGGAACGAAGTTCAATGGTAACCATCCGTCTAGCCCGTGGCGGCTCCAAGAAGCGCCCCTTCTACCACCTGACCGTGACCAACAGCCGCAATGCGCGCGATGGTCGTTTCGTCGAGCGCATCGGTTTCTTCAACCCGGTGGCTAGCGGCGCCGAAATCCGTCTGTCGGTGGACCAAGAGCGCGCCAACTACTGGCTGTCGCAGGGCGCCCAGCCGTCCGAGCGCGTCGCTCAGCTGCTGAAGAGCGCTCAGGCTACCGCCTGAAGACCATGAGTACGCCGACCTCCGCCCCCGACCTAGTGGTCCTGGGCAAGATAGTTTCGGTCTTTGGCGTACGTGGTGAGCTCAAGATCTACTCCTTTACCGATCCGCTCGACAATCTGCTGGACTATCGGACCTGGACGCTGCGGCGCGAAGGCGAGACCCGGCAGGTCAAGGTGCTCGGCGGTCGGATGCACGGCAAGGTCCTGACGGTACGTCTGCAGGGCCTGGACGATCGCGAAGAAGCCCGCCTGATGGCCGGTTTCGAGATCTGCGTGCCGCGCAGTGAATTGCCCCAGCTGGGCGCCGGTGACTACTACTGGCATCAGCTGGAAGGTCTCAAGGTGATCAATCGCGAAGGCCAGTGGCTGGGCGTGGTGGATCATCTGCTGGAGACCGGGGCCAACGATGTCATGGTGGTCAAGCCCTGTGCTGGCAGCCTCGACGATCGTGAGCGTCTGTTGCCCTATCTGCCCGACCAGTACGTGCTGGCGGTGGATCTGGCCAAGGGCGAGATGCAGGTCGACTGGGACGCGGATTTCTGATCCATGCGTATCGATGTCATCAGCCTCTTTCCCGAGATGTTCGAGGCCGTCAGCGCCTATGGCGTGAGCGGTCGCGCGATGAAGCAGGGGCTCCTGGAGCTGACCTGCTACAACCCGCGCAGCTATACCGAGGATCGTCACCAGACCGTGGACGACCGGCCCTTTGGCGGCGGTCCTGGCATGGTCATGAAGATCCAGCCGCTGGAGCGTGCTCTGGCCGATGCCAAGGGTGATTCGGCGGCGAAGGTGATCTACCTGTCCCCCCAGGGTCGCAAACTCGACCAGGCGGCGGTACGGGAACTGGCGCAGGAGGAGCATCTGATCCTCATCGCCGGGCGTTACGAAGGCATCGACGAGCGTTTCATCGAGACGCACGTGGATGAAGAATGGTCGATTGGCGACTATGTGCTGTCCGGCGGTGAATTGCCGGCCATGGTGCTGATCGATGGGGTCACGCGACTGCTGCCTGGAGCCTTGGGGCATGCGGATTCCGCCGAGCAGGACTCGTTTACCGACGGCCTGCTCGATTGCCCGCACTACACCCGACCCGAGGTGTACGAGGGCCGTCGCGTACCCGACGTGTTGCTCAGTGGTAACCACGAGCATATCCGGCGCTGGCGCCTGCAGCAGTCCCTGGGACGCACTGCGGAGCGACGCGCCGATCTTCTGGATGGCCGCTCGCTTTCTGGAGAAGAGCAGAACCTGTTGGCGGAATACCTCCGTCAGTGGAACGATAGTTAGGTATCGATGGCGGGCCGCGGCCTGTCTTAGGAGCAGAGTGACATGACCAACAAAATCATTGCCCAGATCGAAGCTGAGCAGATGAACAAAGAAATCCCGGCGTTCGCCCCCGGCGACACCGTGATTGTCCAGGTTAAGGTGAAGGAAGGCGATCGTCAGCGTCTGCAGGCCTTCGAAGGCGTGGTGATCGGCAAGCGTAACCGCGGCCTGAACAGCGCCTTCACCGTACGCAAGATCTCCAACGGCGTTGGCGTCGAGCGTACCTTCCAGACCTACAGCCCGCTGGTCGACAGCCTGAGCGTCAAGCGTCGCGGTGACGTGCGCAAGGCCAAGCTGTACTACCTGCGCGAATTGTCCGGCAAGGCTGCCCGCATCAAGGAAAAGCTTTCCTGATCGCGGCGTGACCAGAAAAAAGCAGCTTCGGCTGCTTTTTTCGTTTCTGAGGTTCGAGGTAAGACATGACGACCCGCGAAGCGGAAATCCAGCGGCGCACCGCGCTGTCGGAAACCCGGGTGGCCAAGGCGGTCTTCCCGCCCACCACCAATCATCACGACACCCTGTTCGGCGGCACCGCCCTGGCCTGGATGGACGAGGTGTCCTTCATCACCGCGACGCGCTTCTGTCGCAAGCCGCTGGTCACGGTCTCCACCGACCGCATCGATTTCAACCATCCCATTCCCGCGGGCTCCATCGTCGAGCTGATCGGCCGGGTGGTGAAGGTCGGCAACACCAGCATCAAGGTGCAGGTGGAGGTCTTCGTCGAAGGCATGCTGGCGGAAGGCCGCGAACGCGCCATCAACGGCGCCTTCAGCTTTGTCGCCGTCGATGACGAGGGCAAGCCGACCCCGGTGCTGCCCGGATTCGCCGCGTGAACGCCGAGCGGCTGATCGAGGAATTCCTCGACGCCCTGTGGCTGGAGAAGGGGCTATCGCCCCATACCCGCAGCGCCTACCGCACCGACCTGCTGGCCTTCGCCCGGTGGCTGGAGGGCAGGGGTCTGACCCTGGAGTCCGTCGGCCGCGACGCGGTGCTCGATCACCTCGGCTGGCGCCTGAGCGAGGGTTACCAGGCGCGCTCCACGGCGCGTTTCCTTTCCGGGCTGCGCAGCTTCTACAAGTACGCGGTGCGCGAGGGGCGGCTGGCCGAGGACCCGACGCTGCTGGTGAGCATGCCGCAGCTGGGTGCGCCGCTGCCCAAGAGCCTGTCCGAGGCGGATGTGGAAGCCCTGTTGGCCGCGCCGGATACTGAGGACACCCTGGGCCTGCGCGATCGCACCATGCTCGAGGTGCTCTATGCCACCGGCCTGCGGGTGACCGAGCTGATCAGCCTGACCCTGGACGAGATCAACCTGCGCGAGGGTTCGCTGCGGGTCTTCGGCAAGGGCAGCAAGGAGCGGCTGATCCCCCTGGGCGAAGAGGCCATCGCCTGGCTGGAAAGCTATCTGAAGACCGCACGTCCATTGCTGCTGGGCGGCCAGCCCGGCGACATCCTCTTTCCCAGCCAGCGCGGCACGCCCATGACTCGGCAGACCTTCTGGCACCGCATCAAGCTGCATGCCCAGGTGGCCGGCATCCGCACCTCGCTGTCGCCGCATACCCTGAGGCACGCCTTCGCCACCCATCTGCTCAATCACGGCGCCGACCTGCGCACGGTGCAGATGCTGCTCGGCCATACCAGCCTGTCCACCACCCAGATCTACACCCACGTCGCCCGCGTGCGGCTGCAGCAACTGCACGCCCAGCACCATCCGCGGGGGTAGGGCGGGACCGCCGTAGCCGGCAGGTCTGTGGTAGGCTTGCCGGCGTCTCAACAGGAGTCAAACATGCGTATTTCCCAACTGTTGCTCGCCGCTTGCCTGGGGCTCGGCGTGCAACTGGCTCAGGCCGAACCTGAGCAGGCCATTCGCCAGAGCCTGACCGCGCTGCAACCCAATCTCGCCATCGAGTCCATCGCCAAGAGTCCGCTGGAGGGCCTCTACCAGGTCCAGCTCAAGGGCGGGCGCGTGCTCTATGCCAGCGGCGATGGCCAGTTCGTCATGCAGGGCTATCTGTATCAGGTCAAGGACGGCAAGGCCTCCAACCTGACCGAGAAGGCGGAGAACGTCGCCGTGGCGCGGCAGATCAATGGCCTCGATCGCAACCAGATGATCGTCTATCCCGCCCAGGGCGAGACCAAGGCGCACATCACCGTCTTCACCGACACCACCTGCCCCTATTGCCAGAAGCTGCACGCCGAGGTGCCCGAGCTGAACAAGCGCGGCATCGAGGTGCGCTACCTGGCCTTCCCGCGCCAGGGCATGGGCTCGCCGGGCTCCAAGCAACTGGAGGCGGTGTGGTGCGCCAAGGACAAGCCGGCGGCGCTGAACCAGATGTTCACCGGTCGTGAGGTCAAGTCCGAGAGCTGCCAGAATCCGGTCGCCCAGCAATTCGCGCTGGGGCAGAACATGGGTATCCAGGGCACGCCGGCGATCATTCTCGCCGATGGCCAGATGATCCCGGGCTACCAGCCGGCCGACCAGCTGGCGGAAGCGGCAATCGGCGCCCGCTAGGCGCCTCAATCAGAGTTATGAACGGGGCCGCGGAGCGGTCCCACACGACATGGGGATAAGGGTGTGAAGCCGGTCAAAGTAGGCATCTGTGGTCTGGGTACCGTGGGCAGCGGGACCTTCAACGTACTCAAGCGCAACGCCGAGGAAATCGCCCGGCGCGCCGGTCGGGGTATCGAGGTGGCGCAGATCGCCCAGCGCCGGCCCAATCCCCAATGCGACACCGGTAGCACGCCGATCACCGCCGAGGTCCTGGCGGTGGCCGACAATCCCGAGATCGACGTGGTGGTGGAGCTGATCGGTGGCTACACCCTGGCCCGCGAACTGGTGCTGCGAGCCATCGCCAACGGCAAGCACGTGGTCACCGCCAACAAGGCGCTGATCGCCGTGCACGGCAACGAGATCTTCGCCAAGGCGCGCGAGCAGGGCGTGATCGTCGCCTTCGAAGCCTCGGTGGCCGGGGGCATCCCGGTGATCAAGGCGCTGCGCGAAGGCCTGGCCGCCAACCGCATCAACTGGGTGGCCGGCATCATCAACGGTACCGGCAACTTCATGCTCTCCGAGATGCGCGAGAAGGGTCGCACCTTTCCCGATGTCCTGGCCGAAGCCCAGGCGCTGGGCTATGCCGAGGCCGATCCGACCTTTGACGTGGAAGGCATCGATGCCGCCCACAAGCTGACCATCCTGGCCTCCATCGCCTTCGGCATCCCGCTGCAATTCGACAAGGCCTACACCGAGGGCATCACCCGCCTGACCACCGCCGACGTCGGCTACGCCGAGGCACTGGGCTATCGCATCAAGCATCTGGGCGTGGCGCGCAGCACCGACCAGGGCATCGAGCTGCGGGTACACCCGACGCTGATCCCGGCCGATCGCCTGATCGCCAACGTCAACGGCGTGATGAACGCGGTGATGGTCAATGGCGACGCCGTCGGCTCGACGCTGTTCTATGGCGCAGGTGCCGGCCAGGAGCCGACCGCCTCGGCGGTGGTGGCCGACCTGGTGGACGTGGTGCGCGCCATGACCTCGGATCCGGAGAATCGCGTGCCGCACCTGGCCTTCCAGCCCGATGCGCTGTCCGACCATCCGGTGCTGTCGATCGAGGCCTGCGAGAGCGCCTATTATCTGCGCATCCAGGCCAAGGACCACCCGGGCGTGCTGGCCCAGGTGGCGAGCATCCTCTCGGCGCGCGGCATCAACATCGAGTCCATCATGCAGAAGGAAGCCGAGGAACATGACGGCCTGGTGCCCATGATCCTGCTGACCCATCGCGTGACCGAGCGCCACATGGTCGAGGCCATCACCGCGCTGGAAGCCCTGGACGATGTCGTCGGCGATGTCGTCCGCATCCGCGTCGAGCACCTGAACTGAGCAGCCTGGCGGCGCCCGGCGCCGCCGTCTTTCCCGAGGTCGAGTCATGCGTTACATCAGTACCCGCGGCCAGGCGCCCGCGCTGAATTTCGAAGAAGTGCTGCTGGCGGGTCTCGCCAGCGATGGCGGTCTCTATGTGCCGGAGAACCTGCCACGCTTTTCCCTGGAGGAGATCGCCTCCTGGGCCGGTCTGCCCTACCACGAGCTGGCCTTCCGGGTGATGAAGCCCTTCGTCGCCGGCTCCATCGCCGATGCCGAATTCAAGGCCATCCTGGAAGAGACCTACGCCGGTTTCGCCCATAGCTCGATCGCGCCGCTGCGCCAGCTGGACGCCAACGAATGGGTGCTGGAGCTGTTCCACGGCCCGACCCTGGCCTTCAAGGACTTCGCCCTGCAACTGCTGGGGCGGCTGCTCGACCATGTGCTGGCCAAGCGCGGCGAGCGCGTGGTGATCATGGGCGCCACCTCCGGCGACACCGGCTCGGCGGCCATCGAAGGCTGCAAGCGCTGCGAGAACGTGGACATCTTCATCCTCCATCCGCACCAGCGGGTGTCGGAAGTGCAGCGCCGGCAGATGACCACGCTGCTGGGCGACAACATCCACAACATCGCCATCGAAGGCAACTTCGACGACTGCCAGGAGATGGTCAAGGCCAGCTTCGCCGACCAGGGTTTCCTCAAGGGCACCCCGCTGGTGGCGGTCAACTCGATCAACTGGGCGCGGATCATGGCCCAGATCGTCTACTACTTCCACGCGGCCCTGCAGCTGGGCGCCCCGGCGCGCTCCATCGCCTTCTCGGTACCCACCGGCAACTTCGGCGACATCTTCGCCGGCTACCTGGCCCGCAACATGGGTCTGCCGGTGAGCCAGCTGTTGGTGGCCACCAACCGCAACGACATCCTGCACCGCTTCATGTCGGGCAACCGCTACGACAAGCAGCAGCTGGAAGCCACGCTGTCGCCGTCCATGGACATCATGGTCTCGTCCAATTTCGAGCGCCTGCTGTTCGACCTGCACGGTCGCGACGGCCTGGCCCTGGCCGAGCTGATGGCGAATTTCCGCAGCAGCGGCACCCTGACGGTGGCCGACGATCGCTGGACCGAAGCGCGCAAGCTGTTCGATTCCCTCGCCGTGAGCGATGAAGAGACCTGCGCCACCATCGCCGAGGTGTATGCCGCCACCGGCGAGGTGCTGGATCCGCACACCGCCATCGGCGTGCGCGCCGCTCGCGAATGCCGGCGCAGCCTGGCCACGCCCATGGTGGTGCTGGGCACCGCCCACCCGGTCAAATTCCCCGAGGCGGTGGAAAAGGCCGGCATCGGCGCGACCCTCAGCCTGCCGACCCACCTGGCCGACCTGCTGCAGAGGGAAGAGCGCTGCACCGTGCTGCCCAACGACCTGGCCGCCGTCCAGGCCTTCGTCAGCCGCCACGGCAAGCGTGGTCAGCCGCTGTAGATTTTTAGCCCTTTAGATCGTGGTTATCGCGGCCATGGGCCGCTCCTACGGGAAGTCTGAGCACCTGTAGGAGCGGTCGCTACGGCGCACCGGCATGGCCGCGATACATCCTACCTCCGCTCCACCGATCCCCTGACGCTCCTCTGATCCCGAGCCTCCTGCCTTTTCCGGTACAATGCCCGGCTTTCCCTGCCGGTGACCCGCCATGGCTCTGCAAGCCACGCCCTACAAAGTCGAACTCAACCTCACCGACCTGGATCGCGGGGTCTACGAGAATCTGCGCCTGACCGTGGCGCGGCATCCCTCCGAGACCGAGGAGCGCATGGCGGTGCGGTTGCTGGCCTATGTGCTCTGGTACAACGAGCAGCTGGCCTTCGGCCGCGGCCTGTCCGACGTCGACGAGCCGGCGCTGTGGGAAAAGAGCCTGGACGGTCGGGTGCTGCACTGGATCGAAGTCGGCCAGCCCGATGCCGAGCGCCTGACCTGGTGCAGCCGCCGCACCGAGCGCACCAGTCTGCTGGCCTATGGCAACCTGCGCGTCTGGCAGACCAAGGTGGTAGACGCGGTCAGGACGCTGAAGAATCTGCACATCGCCGCGGTGCCCGCCGAGTCCCTGGCCGAGCTGGCCCGCGATCTGCCGCGCAGCATTTGCTGGCAGGTGATGATCAGCGAAGGCACCTTGTTCGTCACCGACGACCGCGGTCAGCACGAATTGCAGCTGGAATGGCTGCTGGGCGAACGTTGATGCGCCTGGAGCCCCGTCCGCTGCCGGCGGTGTTGCCCGACCTGGGCGATCTACCGCCGCTGCTCACCCGGCTCTATGCCGCTCGCGGCGTGACCCAGCCGGAAGAACTCGACAAGGGTCTGGCGCGGCTGGTGCCCTATCACCAGCTCAAGGGCATCGAGGCCGCGGTGGAGCTGCTGGCGCGGGCCCTGGAAGAGCGTCGGCGCATCCTCATCGTCGGCGACTTCGACGCCGATGGCGCCACCGCCAGTGCCGTGGGCGTGCTGGCGCTGCGGCGTCTGGGTGCGGCCTGGGTCGACTACCTGGTGCCCAATCGCTTCGAATACGGCTACGGCCTGACGCCCGAGATCGTCGCCGTGGCCCTGCAGCGCGAACCCGAGGTGCTGCTCACCGTCGACAACGGCATCTCCAGCCTGGACGGCGTCGCTGCGGCCAAAGCCGCCGGGCTGCAGGTGGTCATCACCGATCACCACCTGCCGGGCGCCGAATTGCCCGCCGCCGATGCCATCGTCAATCCCAACCAGCCGGCCTGCGCCTTTCCCAGCAAGTGCATTGCCGGGGTCGGGGTGATCTTCTATGTGATGCTCGCCCTGCGCAGTCGCCTGCGCGAGAACGGCTGGTTCGCGCGTCAGGGCCTGGCCGAGCCCAATCTGGCCGAGTTGCTGGATCTGGTCGCCCTCGGCAGCGTCGCCGACGTGGTGCCGCTGGACGCCAACAACCGCATCCTGGTGCACCAGGGGCTGATGCGCATCCGCGCCGGTCGGGCGCGACCGGGGCTCAAGGCGCTGCTGGAAGTGGCCGGACGCCAGCCGGGCAAGGTGGCCTCCAGCGATCTCGGTTTCATCCTCGGCCCGCGGCTCAATGCCGCCGGCCGCCTGGACGACATGTCCATCGGCATCGAATTGCTGCTCTGCGAAGACCCGCAACTGGCGCAGGAGTACGCCCAGCAGCTGGACGACTTCAACAAGGATCGCAAGAGCATCGAGCAGGGCATGCAGCGCGAGGCGCTCAAGCAGCTCAAGGAGCTGCCGGAAGACAATCTGCCCTTCGGTCTCTGCCTGTTCGATCCGGAGTGGCACCAGGGCGTGATCGGTATCCTGGCCTCGCGCCTAAAGGAGAAGTATCACCGCCCGGCGCTGGCCTTTGCCGACGACGGCAGTGGCAACGGCATGCTCAAGGGCTCGGCGCGCTCGGTCCCCGGGCTACACATCCGCGATGCCCTGGACGCCGTGGCGACCCGGCATCCGGGACTGATCACCAAGTTCGGCGGTCACGCCATGGCCGCCGGCCTCAGCCTGCCCCAGGCGCACTACGAGACCTTTGCCGCGGCCTTCGATGCCGAGGTGCGCCGCCATCTGCAGGCCGACGACCTCAGTGGTCGCCTGCAGACCGATGGCTGCCTGGCCCCGACCGAGTTCCAGCTCGGCCTGGCCCAGGCACTGCGCCAGGCCGGTCCCTGGGGTCAGCAGTTTCCCGAACCGCTGTTCCACGGCACCTTCGAGATCCTCTCCCAGCGCCTGCTCAAGGAGCGGCACCTCAAGCTGACCCTGCGCAGCGAGCAGGGCGGACCGGAGCTGGACGGCATCGCCTTCAACATCGACCGCGACACCTGGCCCGATCCCAACATCCGCTGGGCTGAGCTGGCCTATCGGCTGGACGTGAACGAATTCCGCGGCAACGAGAGCGTACAGTTGCTGGTGGTGCACCTGGCACCGCGTTAGTCGGAATAGCGACCTATTCTGTTCGGGAACACTCCAATGCCGTGAATCCCGAGAAGACGAGGTCCGCCATGAGTCTCCTGTTCCAGCCCCTGACCCTGCGTCAGCTGACCCTGCCCAATCGCGTGGTGGTCTCCCCGATGTGCCAGTACTCCAGCGAAGACGGTTTCGCCAACGACTGGCACCTGGTCCACCTGGGCAGTCGCGCCACCGGTGGTGCCGGCCTGGTGATCTTCGAGGCCACCGCGGTCACCCCCGACGGGCGTATCACGCCCCAGGACCTGGGATTGTGGAAGGACGAGCAGATCGAGCCCCTGCGGCGCATCACCCAGTTCATCGAGGGGCAGGGCAGTGTCGCCGGTATCCAGCTGGCCCACGCCGGGCGCAAGGCCAGCACCTGGCAACCCTGGCTCGGCAAGCACGGCAGCGTGCCCATCGCCGAAGGCGGCTGGGTGCCGGTGGCGCCCTCGGCCATCGCCTTCGATCCCCAGCACACCCGGCCCACGGCGGTGGATCGCGACGACATCGCCAGCATCCGCCGGGCCTTCGTGGACACCGCCGAGCGCGCCCTGGCGGCCGGCTTCAAGGTGGCCGAGATCCACGCCGCCCATGGCTATCTGCTGCACCAGTTCCTCTCGCCGCTCTCCAACCGCCGCGAAGACGACTACGGCGGCAATTTCGAGAATCGCATCCGCCTGCTGCTGGAGGTGACCGCCGACGTGCGCGCGGTCTGGCCGGAGGAGTTGCCGCTGTTCGTGCGGGTCTCGGCCACCGACTGGGTGGAAGACGGCTGGGACGTCGACGAGACGGTGGAACTGGCGCGCCGGCTCAAGACCCTGGGCGTCGACCTGATCGATGTCTCTTCCGGCGGCACCGCGGCCCAGGCCGACATTCCCACCGGCCCCGGCTACCAGACCCAGTTCGCCGAGCGGGTGCTCAAGGAAGCCGAGATTCCCAGTGGCGCGGTGGGCATGATCACCGATGCGGTCCAGGCCGAGCACGTGCTGCGCACCGGTCAGGCCGATCTGGTGCTGTTGGCCCGTGAGCTGCTGCGCGATCCCTACTGGCCGCTGAATGCCGCCGAAGCCTTGCGCGAGAAGGTCTCCTGGCCGCCGCAGTACGTCCGCGCCGCGCACCGGGATACGCCGCTGCGCAAGCCGTTCGGGGTGGAATAGGGGAGCAACGGAGCCATCCGCCCGGATGGCTCCCGGGTCAGGGCTTTACCGGTCGCAGCATCGCCTCCAAGGCGTCGCTGTCGTAGTAGTCGCCCAGATACCAGATGCGACCGTCGCGGATCTTCATGATGCTGGCGCCGCGGATCTTCACCGGTTGCTTGCCGGTGGCGGTGGTGCGGTTGCCGGTCAGTTCCCATTCGAAGGCGATGCTGCGCGGGCCGATGACCGGCTTGTGCACCATCTTCACCTGCAGATCCGGTACCGCCTTGAGGGTGACCTTGACGATCCTGTCGCGGGCCTGGGTGCGGCTGGTCTCGGTGGTGGCGGCGCCACTGTCGAAATACTGCACCTTGGGATCGAGCAGGGCGCTGGCGGCCTCGGCGTCGTGATCGTTCCAGGCATCGAGATAGCGATTGGCGATGAGGCGGGCATCCTCGGCGGCGGCCTGGACCTGGCCGGCGGTAAGGGCGACCGAAAGCGCGAACAGCACAGCCAGACGCGAGCGCATGGGGTGTCTCCGGCAACTGCAGGGGGGAGGCGCAAGAGTAGCGCCGTGGGCGGTCCGTGGTCAGCAATATTTTGTAGCGGCTGGCCGTTGGCGACGGTGTTCCCGGCAACATCCGGTAAGCAGGTGCCGGGAGCCGGACGGTGCGGACGGCGGTCCCAAGAAGCTGAATCCCGACTCTGTGGAGGTCATCCATGAACACCCGCGGTTTGCTCGATCAATTGCTCAAGGCGGGCCAGCAGGCCCTGGCCAAGAAGACCGGCCACGCGGCCCCACGACCCGGTACCCCGTCTTCCGGCAAGGATCCCCTCGGCGGTCTGCTCTCCGGACTGGGCAACAGCGGCCTGGCCGCCGGTGCCCTGACCGCCCTGCTGGGCAGCAAGCGCGGGCGTGCCATGGGGGGCAAGGCGGTCGGCTATGGCGGCTTGGCGGCGCTCGGCATGGTGGCCTACAAGGCCTATCAGTCCTGGCAGGCCAACCAGGCCCAGGGCGCGGCGGCCGCCGAGCCCCGCACCGTGGATCGGGTACCGGAGCACGAAGCCGAGGCCCACGGCCGGGCGGTGCTGATCGCCCTGATCGCGGCGGCCAAGGCCGATGGCCATGTCGATGACCAGGAACGCCAGGCCATCGAAGCCGAGATGGCCAAGCTGGACAACGATCCCGAACTGCGCAGCTGGCTGCAGCGCGAACTGGAACAGCCGCTCGACCCGGCCAAGGTCGCCGCCGCGGCGGAAACCCCCGAAATGGCGGCCGAGATGTACCTGGCCAGCCTGATGCTGATCGACGATCAGCAATACATGGAAAAGGCCTATCTGGACGAGCTGGCGCGCCAGTTGCGCCTGGAGCCCGGCCTGCGCGCCGAACTGGAGCGCGAGGCCGCGGCGGTCTGACGGCTAGGCGAGGGCACGTTCCTCGCCCAGCAGGACGCTCCGCTCCGCTGCGCAGAGGTGCAGCAGGAAATCCCAGACCACGCGCAGGCGCGCGGAGCGGTGCAGTTCGCGGTGGGTGGAGATCCAGTACTCCCGGGTAAAGGAGCGCTCCGGGAGCACGCCTTCCAGGGGCGTGCCTTGACCCACCAGGTAGCAGGGCAACACCGCGATGCCGATGCCGGCACAGGCGGCTTCGCGCTGGGCGATGACGCTGGTGCTGCGAAAGACGATGCGCGGCTCGGGGCAGAGTCCCTGGATGAATTGCAGTTCGCGGGTATACAGCAGGTCGTCGACGTAGCCGATGAAGGTCTGCTCGCCGAGGCCGGCTTCGGCGCCCAGGGGCGGCGCCCGATCCAGGTAGGCGCGACTGGCGTAGAACCTCAGGCGATAGGGCGTCAGCCGCCGGCCGATCAGGCCTTCGGCGGTGGGCCTTTCCAGGGTGATGGCGATGTCCGCCTCGCGGTTGGTGACGCTGACGAAGCGCGGCACCGAGACCAGTTCCACTTCCAGCCCCGCATAGTCGCGCAGCAGCGCTCCCAGACGCTGGGCGAGAAAGCCGGTGCCCAGACCTTCGGTCACCCCGACCCGCACCTGGCCCAGCGGATTGAGTCTCTGGGTCACCGCCTCCTGGGCCAGCAACGCGGCTTCTTCCATCGCCTGGGCGTGCGCCAACAGGGCCTGACCAGCCGGGGTGAGTTGATAACCGCTGGCCTGTTGCACCAGCAGCTGACTGCCCAGGGCGCGCTCCAGGGCCTCCAGGTGGCGGGCGACGGTGGCATGACTGACGCCCAGGCTACGGGCGGCGGTCAGCAGGCGGCCATGGCGCTGGATCTCCAGAAAAACCCGCAGATCGTTCCAGTCGAACATCCCGTCTCCCTCGTCTAGGTCTGTCTGCGCGGTCGCTTGTGGGGCGCTGTTCAGAAATGCACAGCCGGTGCCCGTTTTCTGCGACTGTTGTTCGCGGATGACGACACTAGGATAGGGACCACAACAACAAAAAAGCGAGGGAACGTCATGCCCGGTCCTGCTGCGGAATATGACTTCATCATCGTCGGCGCCGGTCCGGCCGGCTGCCTGCTGGCCAATCGACTGTCCGCCGATCCGGCCCATCGCGTGCTGCTGCTGGAAGCCGGCGGGCGTGACAACCATCCCTGGATCCACATTCCCGTCGGCTATCTGTTCTGCATCGGCAATCCGCGCACCGACTGGTGCTACAAGACCGAGGTGGAAGCGGGCCTGGGGGGCCGGGCGCTCAACTATCCGCGCGGGCGGGTGCTGGGTGGCTGCTCGTCCATCAATGGCATGATCTACATGCGTGGCCAGGCCCGCGACTACGACGGCTGGGCCGCCGCCGGCAATCCCGGCTGGGGCTGGCAGGACGTGCTGCCGCTGTTCAAGCGCATGGAGGATCACTGCGACGGCAATTCAGAGTTTCATGGCGCCGGGGGCGAATGGCGGGTCGAGCGGCAGCGCCTGCACTGGACGCTGCTCGAGGCCTTTCGCGCGGCCGCCGGCGAAACCGGCATCGCGCCGGTGGAGGACTTCAACACCGGTGACAACGAAGGCTGCTGCTACTTCCAGGTCAATCAGCGCAATGGCGTGCGCTGGAATGCCGCCAAGGCCTTTCTCAAGCCCATCCGCCAGCGCGCCAATCTCGAGGTGCTGACCGGCGTCCAGGTCGAGCGGGTGCTGCTGGAGGAGGGCAGGGCACGGGCGGTGCTGGCGCGCCTGCCGGGCCAGGCCGAGCCCCAGCGCCTGGTGGCACGGCGGGAGATCGTGCTCTGCGCCGGCGCCATCGGCTCGCCGACCCTGTTGCAGCGCTCCGGCATAGGGCCGCGCGGTCTGCTCGAAGGCCTGGGCATCGGCGTCCGGCACCGCCTGGAAGGGGTGGGCGGCAATCTGCAGGATCACCTGCAACTGCGGCTGATCTACCGGGTGCACGGCGTGCCGACCCTCAACGCCCTGGCCGGCAGCCTCTGGGGCAAGCTGGGCATGGGCCTGGAATACCTCTGGAAACGCAGTGGTCCCCTGGCCATGGCGCCAAGTCAGCTGGGCGCCTTCGCCCGCTCCGATCCCGGGCAGCCCTCGGCCAATCTGCAGTATCACGTGCAGCCGCTGTCGCTGGAGCGCTTCGGCGAGCCGCTGCACGGCTTTCCCGCCTTTACCGCCTCGGTGTGCAACCTGCGTCCGGCCAGTCGTGGCCAGGTGGCCATCCGCAGCGCCGACCCGCTGGCCGCGCCGCTGATCCAGCCGCGGTATCTCAGCGCACCGGAGGATCTCAAGGTGGCCGCCGACGCCATCCGCCTGACCCGGCGCATCGTCGCCGCCCCGGCCCTGGCCGCCTATCGACCCGAGGAATACCTGCCGGGCCCGGCCTACCAGAGCGAGGAGGAATTGCAGCAGGCGGCCGGCGCCATAGGCACCACCATCTTCCATCCATCCGGCACCTGCCGCATGGGCCAGGACGCCGACGCCGTGGTCGATGCGCGCCTGCGGGTGCATGGCATTCCCGGGCTGCGGGTGGCCGACGCCTCCATCATGCCGACCCTGGTCTCGGGCAACAGCTGCTCGCCAACGCTGATGATCGCCGAGCAGGCGGCCACCTTCATGCTGGCCGAGGCGCGCGAGCAGGGCAGTCACGAGCTGCCCGCCGTGGTGGCCCGGGCCAGCGCGGTCTCGGCGGCCTAGCGGCGTCCCTCCGCTTTCACCGACGGCGGGGCCTCCCGCCGTTTCCACCGTAGTAGCTGTCGCCCATAACAACAATCAGCCCGGCGATCCCGGGTCAGGAGAACGTGCGATGTCCGACTATGCCCAACCCCGGGTCCAACCCAGCGCGGCCAGCAGTCGCCGCGAAGAACGCAAGGTGATCTTCGCCTCGTCCCTGGGAACCGTCTTCGAGTGGTACGACTTCTTTCTCTATGGCGCCCTGGCGGCGGTGATCAGCAAGCAGTTCTTCGCCGGCGTCAACGACACCACCGCCTTTATCTTCGCCCTGCTGGCCTTTGCCGCCGGCTTCGTGGTGCGGCCCTTCGGCGCCTTGGTGTTCGGCCGCCTGGGCGACATGGTCGGCCGCAAGTACACCTTTCTCGCCACCATCATCCTCATGGGCATCGCCACCTTCGGCGTCGGCCTGCTGCCCACCTACGCCAGCATCGGCGTGGCCGCACCCATCATCCTGGTGGTGCTGCGCCTGCTGCAGGGCCTGGCCCTGGGCGGCGAATACGGCGGCGCCGCTACCTACATCGCCGAGCACGCGCCGCCCGGCAAGCGCGGCGCCCATACCAGCTGGCTGCAATCCACCGCGACCCTGGGGCTGTTGCTGTCGCTGGTGGTGATCCTGGTCTGCCGCTACCTGACCGGCGACCAGTTCGAGGTCTGGGGCTGGCGCCTGCCGTTCCTGCTGTCGATCTTCCTGCTGGCCATCTCCACCTGGATCCGCATGTCGATGCACGAATCGCCCGCCTTCGTGCGCATGAAGGCCGAAGGCAAGCAGAGCAAGGCGCCGATCCGCGATTCCTTCACCAACTGGAGCAATCTCAAGGTGGTGCTGATCGCGCTGTTCAGCATCAACGGCGGCCAGGCGGTGACCTTCTACCTGTCGCAGTTCTATGTGATGTTCTTTCTCACTCAGACCCTCAAGCTGGATCCGGTGCTGGCGAACAACCTGCTGATCATCAGCGTCATCCTCGGGGCCCCCTTCTTCGTCATCGCCGGTTGGCTGTCGGACAAGGTCGGGCGCAAGCCGATCCTGATGCTCGGCCTGCTGCTGGCCACGGTGCTCTACTTCCCGCTGTTCAAGGCCCTGACCCACTACGCCAATCCGCAGATCTACCAGGCCAGCCAGCAGGCGCCCATCGTGGTGACCGCCGACCCGGCCACCTGCACCTTCCAGTTCGATCCGGTGGGCAAGGCGCGTTTCGACAGTCCCTGCGATCGGGTCAAGACACTGCTGGCCAAGAGCGGTCTGCCCTACCGCAGCGTGGCCGCGGCGCCCGGCGATGCGGTGCAGGTCAGCGTCGGCGACAAGCTCATCGTCGGCTTCGACGAACCGGCCCTGCGCGCCGCGGTGCAGGCCGCCGGCTATCCGGCCAAGGCCGACTCGGCCCAGGTCAACAAGCCGATGGTGGTGGCGGTGATCTTCGCCCTGATCCTGATCGCCACCCTCTGCTACGGACCGCTGGCGGCGCTGATGGTGGAGCTGTTCCCCACGCGCATCCGCTACACCTCCATGTCGCTGCCGTACCACATCGGCAACGGCTGGTTCGGCGGCTTCCTGCCCACGGTGTCCTTCGCCCTGGTGGTCTATACCGGCGACATCTTCTACGGTCTCTGGTACCCGGTGCTGATCACCGGCGTCAGCCTGGTGGTGGGGCTGCTGTGCCTGCCGGAAACCCGCCATCGCGATCTCGACGCCGATTGAGGCGCGTGCGGGCGGCGCTGCCCGCCGCCCGCTGAGTTTCGCCGCCGATTGGGTTATACTCGCGAGCTTTTCCACAGCTTTTCTCGCGAGTGTTTCCCCCATGGAAATCAACCCGATCGTCACCAGCATCAAGGACCTCACCAGCCGTACCCAGACCATTCGGGGGTATCTTTGACTACGATCTGAAAAAGGATCGTCTGGTCGAAGTCGAGCGCGAGCTCGAAGATCCCGCTGTCTGGAACAAGCCCGAATACGCCCAGAATCTCGGTCGCGAGCGCGCCCAGCTGGCCCAGGTGGTCGGGACCCTGGACGAGCTGACCGGTGGCCTGGCCGATGCCAGCGACCTGCTGGAGATGGCCGCCGAAGAGGAAGACCAGGGCGCGGTCGATGACGTGGCGACCGAGGTGGAGCGCCTGCGCGGCATCCTCGAGAAGCTGGAATTCCGCCGCATGTTCAGCGGCGAGATGGACCCCAACAACTGCTACCTGGACATCCAGGCCGGCTCCGGCGGCACCGAGGCCCAGGACTGGGCCAACATGCTGCTGCGCATGTACCTGCGCTGGGCCGACCAGCACGGCTTCAGCGCCGAGATCGTCGAGTTGTCGGAAGGCGAGGTCGCCGGCATCAAGGGCGCCACGGTGCACATCAAGGGCGAATACGCCTTCGGCTGGCTGCGCACCGAGATCGGCGTGCACCGCCTGGTGCGCAAGAGTCCCTTCGACTCGGGCAACCGGCGCCACACCTCCTTTACCGCGGTGTTCGTCTCCCCCGAGATCGACGACAACATCGACATCGAGATCAACCCGTCCGATCTGCGCATCGACACCTACCGCTCCTCGGGTGCGGGTGGTCAGCACGTGAACACCACCGACTCCGCGGTGCGGATCACCCACGTGCCCACCAACACCGTGGTGGCCTGCCAGAACGAGCGTTCCCAGCACGCCAACAAGGACACCGCCATGAAGATGCTGCGGGCCAAGTTGTACGAGCTGGAGATGCAGAAGCGCACCGCCGCCTCCCAGGCGCTGGAGGACTCCAAGTCCGATATCGGCTGGGGCCACCAGATTCGCTCCTACGTCCTCGACGCCTCGCGGATCAAGGATCTGCGCACCGGCGTGGAACGCAGCGACTGCGACAAGGTGCTCGACGGCGATCTGGACGAATACCTCGAAGCCAGCCTCAAGCAGGGCATCTAACCAATCTATCTCTGTAGGAGCGGCCCATGGCCGCGATGGCCGCGACTCCCCCAGGCTGCGATGCCAGGATCGCGGTCATGGACCGCTCCTACAACCAGCACTCCCCAGGTAAACAGCAGACATGAGCGAACAACCCCTAGACCCCCAAGCCCAGGAACAGGAAGACAACAAGCTGATCGCCCAGCGCAAGGAAAAGCTCTCCGCGCTGCGTGCCCAGCAGGCCATTCCCTTCCCCAACGACTTCCGCCGCGACAGCCTGGCCGGTGATCTGCAGCAGCAGTACGCCGACAAGACCAAGGAAGAGCTGGAAGCCGCGGGCATCAAGGTCAAGGTGGCCGGCCGCATCATGCTCAACCGCGGCGCCTTCATGGTGCTGCAGGACACCAGCGGGCGCATCCAGGTCTATGTCGACCGCAAGACCCTGCCGGCCGAGACCCTGGAAGCGGTCAAGACCTGGGACCTGGGCGACATCATCGCCACCGAAGGCACCCTGGCCCGCTCCGGCAAGGGCGATCTCTACGTCAACATGAGCGACGTGCGACTGCTGACCAAGTCGCTGCGCCCGCTGCCCGACAAGCACCACGGCCTGACCGACACCGAGCTGCGCTATCGCCAGCGCTATGTCGACCTGATCGTCAACGAAGAGGTGCGCCAGACCTTCCGCGTACGCTCCCAGGTCATCGCCCACATCCGCCGCTTCCTCATGGAGCGGGGCTTCCTCGAAGTGGAAACCCCCATGCTGCAGACCATTCCCGGCGGTGCGGCGGCCAAGCCCTTCGAGACCCACCACAACGCCCTGGACATGGCCATGTTCCTGCGCATCGCGCCGGAGCTGTACCTCAAGCGCCTAGTGGTCGGTGGCTTCGAGAAGGTCTTCGAGATCAACCGCAACTTCCGTAACGAAGGCGTCTCGACCCGGCACAACCCCGAGTTCACCATGCTCGAGTTCTACCAGGCCTACGCCGACTACCGCGACAACATGGACCTCACCGAGGAACTGTTCCGCGAACTGGCCATGGCCGTGCTCGGCACCACCGACGTGCCCTATGGCGACAAGGTCTTCCAGTTCGGCGAGCCCTTCGTGCGCCTGTCGGTGTACGACTCCATCCTCAAGTACAATCCGGACATCACCGCGGAAGACCTGCAGGACGTCGAGAAGGCCCGCGCCATCGCCAAGAAGGCCGGCGCCAAGGTGCTCGGCCACGAAGGCCTGGGCAAGCTGCAGGTGATGATTTTCGAGGAGCTGGTGGAGAGCAAGCTGGAGCAGCCGCACTTCATCACCGAGTACCCCTTCGAGGTCTCGCCGCTGGCGCGCCGCAACGACGAGAATCCCAGCGTCACCGACCGCTTCGAGCTGTTCATCGGCGGCCGCGAGATCGCCAACGCCTACTCCGAGCTCAATGACGCCGAAGATCAGGCCGAGCGCTTCATGCTGCAGGTCCAGGAAAAGGACGCCGGTGACGACGAGGCCATGCACTACGACGCCGACTTCATCAACGCCCTGGAATACGGCATGCCGCCCACCGCCGGCGAAGGCATCGGTATCGACCGCCTGGTGATGCTGCTGACCAATTCGCCGTCGATCCGCGACGTCATCCTCTTCCCGCACATGCGTCCGCAATAAGAGCAGCGCCTCGTCCGGGGCGTCGCTCCGGCGCCTGCCGACCGGGGCTCTGTCATCAAAGGTTCATTCGGACCTGCTAACAGAGCCCTGATGTCGCGTTCCCTCCGCAGGTAGCCATGACCAATACGCTGATCCCTCTGCATCCGGCCGCCGAACGGCTGGGGCTGCTCTACGCCTATCATTTCACCTCCGGCCAGCCGGGCCGGGCCCTGACCATGGCGCCGGAAGATCCCTGGGAGGCGGAAGAGGGCGGATTTCGCTGGCTGCACTTCAACCTGGCCCACGCCGCTGCCGAACGCTGGATGCGCGAGCACCTGGGGCTGCCCGAGGAATTCTTCGAATCCCTGCATGCCGGTTCCCACTCGACCCGCCTGGAACCGGCCGACGACACCCTGCTCGGGGTGGTGAACGACGTGACCCTCGCCTACGGCCAGGTCTCGGTGGACGTCGCCACCCTCTGGGCCTGCGCCCGCCCGGGGCTGCTGGTGACCGCCCGGGCCCAGCCATTGCGTTCGGTGGATCGCCTGCGCCACGCGGTACGCCGCGGCGAGGGCTTCGGCTCGACCCTGGAGCTGCTGGTGCACCTCCTGCGCGACCAGGCCGACGTACTGACCGGCATCATCCGCGACACCACGGTCAAGGTGGATGCCATCGAGGATCGCCTGCTGTCCCAGCGGCTGTCCGCCAGTCGCGCCGAACTGGGCAGCCTGAGACGCGCCCTGGTCCGGCTGCAACGGCTGCTGGCCCTGGAGCCGGGTTCCCTGCTGCGGCTGCTCAACCGGCCGCCGGCCTGGCTGCGCCGCGACGACATCCAGACCCTGCGCGAGGCCACCGAGGAATTCGACCGGGTGCTGGACGACCTTGCCGCCTTGGTGGAGCGGCTCAAGCTGTTGCAGGAAGAGATCGCCGCCGCCTCCGCCGAGCAGACCAACCGCACCCTGTTCACCCTGACCCTGGTCACGGTGCTGGCCCTGCCGATCAACATCATCGCCGGCTTCTTCGGCATGAACGTCGGCGGTATCCCGCTGGCCGATTCGCCCCATGGTTTCTGGATCCTGGTGGCGCTGGTGGCGACCTTCACGGTGCTGGCCGGCACCCTGGCCTTTCGCAAGCGAGGCGACTGACCGGCTGCGTGCAACCCCTGGGGGCGCTCCGCGGTCTCTAGGAGAACCGTTACTGGAGACCGCAATGGACTTCAAGGACTACTACGAGGTGCTCGGCGTCGCTCCCGACGTCGACGACAAGACCCTCAAGACCGCCTATCGCAAGCTGGCGCGCAGGTACCACCCCGATGTGAGCAAGGAGGCCGATGCCGAGGCCCGCTTCAAGGAGGTGGCCGAGGCCTATGACGTCCTGCGCGATCCGCACAAGCGCGCCGAGTACGACCAGGTACGCCTCTACCAGCAGCAGGGCGAGCGCTTCCAAGTGCCGCCGGACTGGCAGCCGGGTTCAGGCGATGACTACAGCGATCCCCATGCCGGCTTCGGCGCGGACTACTCCGACTTCTTCGAATCCCTGTTCGGTGCTGCCGGGCGTTCCCAGCACGGTGGCTTCGCCCGCCGTGGCCGCGATGTCGAGCTGGAGCTGCCGCTGTTTCTCGAAGAGAGCCAGGCGGGCAGCACCAAGCCACTGAGCTTTACGCTGCCGCAGCGCGACGAGCTGGGCCGCCGCGTCGGCGAGACCACCAAGACCCTCAACGTCAAGATTCCCGCCGGCAGCACCGACGGCGAACGTATCCGCCTGAAAGGCCAGGGCGAGCCGGGCGTCGGCGGCGCGGAGGCGGGGGATCTCTATCTGGTCATCCGCCTGGTGCCCCATCCGCTGTTCGACGTGGACGGCCAGGATCTGGTGGTCAGCGTACCGCTCGCCCCCTGGGAAGCTGCGTTGGGCGCCAAGGTGCAGGTGCCGACGCTTGATGGACAGATCATGCTCAGTATCCCGCCCGGCAGCCAGAACGGTGCGCGGCTGCGGGTGCGCGGCAAGGGCCTGGTCGGCAAGGCGGGGCAGGGCGATCTGCATGCCCTGCTCAAGGTGGTGATGCCGCCCAGGGGCGATGAAGAGACCCAGGCGCTGTGGCGCCAACTGGCCGAGCGGGCGGCCTTCGATCCCCGCCGCGACTGGAGGAAAGTCTGATGAGCAGTCTGATCGTCCTGCAGGAATTCTGCGTGCTCTGTGAGGTGAGCGAGCCGGTGGTGGTGGAGATCGTCGAGCACGGCATCCTGGCACCCCAGCGGGGCAAGCGCCCGGCCGAGTGGCACTTCGATACCAGCGCCCTGCATCGCGCCCGCCGCGCCGTGCGCCTGAGGCACGAGCTGGAACTGGACTGGTCCGCCACCGCCCTGGCCCTGCACCTGCTGGATGAGGTGGAAGAACTACGCCGCGAAAACCAGCGTCTGCGCCAGCGCCTGGCGCGCTTCGCCGGTGAAATGCGAGACGTGGGAGCCGATTCGTAGGGTGGAAAACCGCGCAGCGTTTTCCACGCGCGTCGCCTATTCGCAGGGCACTGGAAAAGGCTGCGCCGTTTTCCACGCTACGGGCTGCAATATGTTGGGCTTCGCTGTGCTCAACCCAATCCACGGGACTTGCATCCGCACCGGATATCCCCCCTCTCCCTCCGGGAGAGGGCTGGGGTGAGGGAATCCAGATGGCGCTGGTAACGGCAGGGATTCCATCGCGGCCATGGCGGTGCGCCGATGCGACCGCTCCTGCCGCCGCGGATGAGCCCTGTAGGAGCGGCCCATGGCCGCGATGTTGTAGGGTGGAAAACCGCGCAGCGTTTTCCACGCGCCTTGCCCAAACGCAGGATAGTGGAAAAGGCTGCGCCGTTTTCCACGCCACGGGCTGCAATAGGTTGGGCTTCGCTGCGCTCAACCCAACCTACGGAATGTCCATCTGCATCGGATATCCCCCTCTCCCTCCGGGAGAGGGCTGGGGTGAGGGAAGCCAGGTAGCGCCGGTAATGGCCGCGATGTTGTAGGGTGGAAAACCGCGCAGCGTTTTCCACGCGCCTTGCCCATACGCAGGACAGTGGAAAAGGCTGTGCCGTTTTCCACGCTACACCAGGAGTCCCACAGCCATGCCCAGCCATATCCTCGATCATCGCATTCTCGGTGAATCCCTGCAGGCGGTGGAAATCGGCCTTGATCCGGGCGAGACGGTGATCGCCGAGGCCGGCGCCATGACCTACATGGAGGCCGACATCGATTTCACCGCACGCATGGGCGACGGCTCCGCCGGCCTGCTCGGCAAGCTGTGGGGCGCCGGCAAGCGGATGCTCGGCGGCGAGTCGCTGTTCATGACCCATTTCACCAACGAAGGCCGCGAGAAGCGCCACGTCGCCTTTGCCGCGCCCTATCCGGGGCAGGTGGTACCCCTGGACCTCGCCGCCCTGGGCGGCACCCTGTTCTGCCAGCGCGATTCCTTTCTCTGCGCGGCCAAGGGCACCCGCATCGGCGTGGCCTTCACCCGCCGTCTGGGCGCCGGTTTCTTCGGCGGCGAAGGCTTCATCCTGCAGCGGCTGGAGGGCGATGGCATGGCCTTCGTGCATGCCGGCGGCACGGTGATCCGCAAGGAACTCAAGGGCGAGACCCTGCGCCTGGACACCGGTTGTCTGGTGGGTTTCACCAGCGGCATCGACTACAACATCAAGCTGGCAGGTGGCCTGCGCAGCATGCTGTTCGGCGGTGAAGGCCTGGTGCTGGCAACCCTGAGCGGCCACGGCACGGTGTGGATTCAGACCTTGCCCTTTTCCCGGCTAGCGGGCCGGGTCCAGGCCGCGGCCGGCGGCGGCGTCGGTGAACGCCGCGCCGGTGGCGACTGATCTCCCGCCGACCCTAGGCCCGCTGCAGGGCGCTCTGGGGCGCCATGCGCTCCAGCCAGTCACGCCAGCGTACCCGGCTGTCGTGGACCAGCCAGCCGTCCTGGCGGGCGAAGCTTTCCGACAGCCAGAGGCCGCGGGTCGATACCGGCAGGCGCTGGCCGGCGGACAGGGTATAGAGCTCGCCGGTGGGTTTGCCGTCGTCCAGGGCGACCAGATAGAGATCCGGGCGTTGCCGGGCCAGACGCGCCAGCAACTGGCCGTTCTCGATCTTCTCGTCGACGTGGAACAGACTCGGCGCCTTGCACTCCTTGGGCAGCTCCAGCAGCAGGTCATAGACCAGTTGCAGCGAGGCGGTGGGGGTGTGCACATAGGCGCGTGGGCGTTCCAGCAGCGCCAGACTGCCGCAGCGTACCGGCCGCGCCGCGCCTGAACGCGGGGTCAGGCGAAAGGCCACGTCCTCGCGATAGGGCAGGGCCGGGGCATAGGGCGTCGGCAGCCAGGTGTCGGCGAAGCGTCCCGCCAGCCAGCCGCGCGGCGTCTCGATCAGGCACTCCTCGGCCACCTCCTGGACGGCGGTGAGCAGCGGCAGCGCCAGTTCGTGGGTCGGGATGTAACCGGAGATCAGCTTGAGCACCACGTCGCCCCGATCGGGCCGGCGCTGGCGCACCAGCAGCCAGTGATCCTGGCCCTGCCAGTTCAGCGTCAGGCGTACCGAGACCCCCAGATTGGCGAGCCTGGCGCTGAAGTGCTGGGCATCGTCGATCTCGATGGGCTTGCGCCGCTCCAGCATCTCGCTGAAATTCAGGGGTTGGCCGAGGGCCTGGTAGGTGAGGCCGTCATGGTTGGCCTCGACCGAAAGGGGCAGGGTCTTGAACGCCTTGGGATTGTGGCGGGCGATGAGCTGGGGCATGGCCGACTCCTGTTTGTTGTATGCCGCGGACGCGCCGTCCCGGGCAAGCCGGGCGGGGCGTCCAGCGGACGAAGGCAAGGGTTCAGCGAAACGCTCTGGATCAGGGCCGAGCGGTGATCACTTCGGCCAGGGTACGGACATTATGTGACAGGTGCAGGGGATCGATAGTGCCGACTATCGCACTGCTCACCCCGGGCTCGCCGAACACCCGGGCGAAGCTGGCCCGCACCGGATCCTGGCCGGCGCCGAGCACGGCGTGACCGCTGGCCAGGGCCTTCTTGATCAGGATGCCCTTGCCCTGGGCGGCGGCGGCCTGGATCACCGGGATCTCGGCGTCTTCGTTGAGGTTGAAGGTGACCATGGCGCAATCGCCGGCTTCCAGGGCTTTCAGGCCGCCGGCGACGGTCTTGCCGGAAAAGCCGAAGGCGCGGATCAGCCCCTCGCGCTTGAGCTCGGCCAGGGTCTCGTAGCAGCCGCTGTCCTGGAGGATGGCCAGGTCGTTGCCATCGGAGTGCACCAGCACCAGGTCCAGCCAGTCGGTTTCCAGGCGTTGCAGGCTGCGTTCCACCGAGCGGCGGGTATGGGCCGGGCTGAAGTCGAAGCTGGACAGGCCATCGGTGAATTCCTCCCCGACCTTGCTGGCGATCACCCAGTGCTGGCGCTGGCCACGCAAGAGCGGACCCAGGCGTTCCTCGCTGCGGCCATAGGCCGGAGCGGTGTCCAGCAGATTGATCCCCAGTTCGCGGGCAAGACTCAGCAGGTCCGCGGCGCTGCGGTCGTCGGGGATGGTGAAGCCATTGGGATACTTCACGCCCTGGTCACGCCCGAACTTGACCGTGCCCAGACCCAGCGGGGAGATCTCCAGACCGGTGCTGCCCAGCGGACGCTGCAGACCGTGTAGGGTGCGCAGACTCATGGCAACAGCTCCTCCCAGAAGGGCGCGGCCACCGGCGGTTGCGGATGGGCGGGCAGGGCGGGGTGCTGTCCCGGCGCGATGCCGTCGCGGTCGAGATTGGCCAGGACGCGGTCGGCCAGGTCGGGCGACAGGGCGAGCTTGGTCGGCCAGCCCACCAGCAGACGACCTTCCTCGGCGAGAAAGGCATTGTCCGGGCGCACCAGTCCGGATTGCGCCGGCTCGGCGCGATCCACGCGCAGGGTCGCCCAGCGCGCGCCGGCGAAGTCGATCCAGGGCAACAGGCGCTGCAACTCCTCGCGCGCCGCGGCGATCTGCGCCTGGGGTTCGCGCGCCACGCCCTCGGCTTCGGCCAGGTCGCCACCCAGGTACCACAGCCACTGGCCATCGGCGGTGGGGTGGCTGGTGATGGTCACCCGCGGCTTGGGGCCGCCACCCAGGCAGTGGGCATAGAGGGGTTTGAGCATGGGGCCCTTGACCACCACCATGTGCAGCGGGCGGCGCTGCATGGCCGGTTGTTCGAGACCGAGGTCCTGGAGCAGATCGGCCATGCCGGCACCGGCGGTCAGCACGATGCGGCGGGCGCGGATGGGCTGGCCGTCCACCACCAGGCCGGTCAGTTCGCCGGCTTCGCGCAGCGGTTGCAGCTCATGCCCGGCCAGCAGGCTGTCGCCGGCCAGCTCGGCCAGGCGCGCGACCAGGCTGGGCACGTCCAGCACCAGTTCGGCCAGGCGATAGACCTTGCCCTTGAAGGCGCGGTCGCGCAGGGCCGGGGGCAGCTCGTCGCCCTTGACGGCGTCCACCCGGCCGCGCACCGCCTTGCTGGCGAAGAAGCTGGTGAGATTGCCGGCCAGGCTGCCCGGCGACCAGAGGTAGTGGGCTTCGGAGAGCAGGCGCACGCCGGAGAGATCCAGCTCGCCGCTGCCGGCCAAGCTCTCGCGCCAGCGCCGCGGCATGTCGGCGATGGCTTCGGAAGCACCGGTGAGCATCCCGGTCAGGGCGTACTTGGTGCCGCCATGGATGATGCCCTGGGACTTGCCGCTCTGGCCGCCGCCCAGGGCGCCGGTCTCCACCAGCACGGTGGCGTAGCCGGCGCGTCGGAGGCGGGCGTTGAGCCAGAGGCCGGCGACGCCGCCGCCGACGATGAGGATATCGGTGGACCAGGGTTGGGACATGAACGGCCTGCTCGGGTGATCGGCAAAGAGGCGATCTTACACGCTCCTCGCCGCCACTGGTCTCAATGCCCGGTACTGCCGGAAAACAGCTGGATCACCACCACCCCGGCGACGATCAGCCCCATGCCCAGCAGGGCCGGCAGGTCCAGCTTCTGGTCGTAGAGAAAGGCCGCGGCGATGCTCACCAGCACGATGCCGAGGCCGGCCCAGATGGCGTAGGCGATGCCCACCGGGATGCTGCGCACCACCAGGGTCAGCATCCAGAAGGCCAGCCCGTAGCCACAAACGACCAGGATCAGCGGCAGCGGCTTGCTGAAGCCACTGATGGCCTTCATGGAGGTGGTGGCGACGACTTCGGCGGCGATGGCGATGGCCAGGTAGATGTATCCGCTCATGGGCTTCCTCCTGTAGAAGGCCCCATTGTGCCTTTCCAGGCGATGGGTGAAAGTTGATACCTATCTATCGGGGAGATGGGTCGTGCCGTGGAATCTTGAGCAGCTGGAGATCTTCGTCGGCATCGCCGAGGGCGCGAGTTTCTCGGCGATGGCGCGGCGTCTGGGCCGGGCGCAATCGGCGATTAGCTCGGCCATTGCCCTGCTGGAGACCGACCTGGGCGTGGCACTGTTCGTGCGCAGCAACGGGCGCACGCCGGTCATCACTGCGGCCGGTCTGGCCCTGCTGGAGGAGGCGCGCGAGGTGCTTCGCCAGTGCCAGCGGCTGGACAGCCGGGCCCAGGCCCTCTGCGCTGGACAGGAACCGCTGTTGCGCCTGGCCCTGGACGAGGCCATGCCCTACCAGCCGGTACTCGATGCGCTGGACGCCCTGGCCGCGGCCTTCCCGCACCTGGAGGTCCAGCTCACCAGCGGCGCCCAGGGCGATGTGGCGCGCAAGCTGCTGACCGACCAGGCCGACCTCGGCCTGCTGTTCCGCCATGAGCACATGCCCGAGGCCCTGGAGCGCCAGGCCCTGGGCGATGTCGCCCAGGTCACCGCCTGCGGCGCCCAGCATCCGCTGGCGCGCCAGCAGGGTGTGGGCCGGCGCGAACTGGCCCGCCACCGCCAGTTGCTGATCGCGCCGCTGGAGAATCCCTATCCCGGCGGCGAGCAGATCGCCCCCCAGGTCTGGCGCGCCGACAGCTTCTACCTGCTCGCCGAATTGCTGATGCGCGGCCTGGGCTGGGGCTGGCTGCCGCGACACGTGGCGCGCTATCCCACCTACCAGGGCTTGCTGGCCGAACTGGCCTGCGACTGGGTACCGCCGGCCCTGGTGGTGGAGTTGGCCTGGCGCCGCAACGCCGCACCGGGACCGGCGGCGCGCTGGCTGGCGCAGCGCCTGGCGGAAGAGTTGCGGGCGATCGGTTGAATCGACGTGTTGGGCTTCCAGCACTCGCCCACAACTCTTTCCAACGAACACCCATTCTGGCCAGATCCGTGGGCCAGCTTGACCAGCGCCAGGTCGCCCGGGCTGCAATACTCGACTCATCCCTTTCCCGCCGGTGAAGATCGCCATGACCACACCTCCCGCCCTCGGCCAGCGCTTTGTCTTCGTCGTCCTGGCGCTGATCTTTCTCGCCCTGCTGGTTTCGGCGGGCGTCAGGTCCACCCCCGGCGTCTTGCTCTTGCCGCTGCAGGACACCTTTGGCTGGAGTCGCGAGACGGTCTCGCTTGCCGCCGCCATCGGCATCTTTCTCTATGGCCTGGTGGGCCCCTTCGCCGCGGCCCTGATGCAGACCCTCGGCATCCGCCGCACCCTGCTCGGCGGCCTCACCCTGATCAGCCTGGCCACCGCCCTGAGCACCCTGATGCGCGAACCCTGGCATCTGGTCGCCACCTGGGGCGTGCTCAGCGGCCTGGGCACCGGTTGCGTGGCCATGGTGCTGGGCGCCGCCATCGTCAATCGCTGGTTCGTCGCCCGGCGGGGGCTGATGATGGGCCTGCTGGCGGCCAGCACCGCCACCGGCAATCTGGTCTTTCTGCCGCTGCTGGCCCATCTCGCCAGCCACGAAGGCTGGCAGACCGTGGTGCTGACCGTGGCCGTGGCCAGCGCCGCGCTGATCCCGCTGGTGGCCTGGCTGCTGCCGGAGCGGCCGGCGGACATCGGCCTGCGGCCCCATGGCGCCCCGGCGGACTACCAGGCGCCGGCTGCTACCGCACCGGGCAACCTGTTTCGCGTGACCCTCGGCACCCTGGCCATGGCCAGTCGGCGGCGCGATTTCTGGTTGCTGTTCCTGACCTTCTTCGTCTGCGGCTTCACCACCAATGGGCTGATCGGCACCCACTTCATCGCCATGGGCCATGACCACGGGCTGTCCCAGGTGCAGGCCGCCGGGATCCTCGCGCTGATGGGCATCTTCGATCTGGTAGGCACCACCGCTTCCGGCTGGCTGACCGACAGGTACGATCCGCGCCGCCTGCTGTTCGTCTACTACAGCCTGCGCGGCCTCTCGCTGATCTACCTGCCGTTCTCCGGTTTCGCCCCCGAGCAGCTGCTGCTGTTCGGCATCTTCTACGGGCTGGACTGGATCGCCACCGTGCCGCCCACGGTCAAGCTGACCAACCAGAGCTTTGGCGAAAAGAGCGCGCCGGTGGTGTTCGGCTGGGTGTTCTGCGGCCACATGCTCGGCGCCGCCTGTGCGGCCTTTCTCGCCGGGGCCCTGCGCGAGCACTTCGGCTCCTACCAGGAGGCCCTGGTGCTGGCCGGCCTGACCGGCATCCTGGCGGCGCTGATGGCCCTGTGGATCGGCCGGCCGAGCGCCGCGGGAGCCGGGCGCTCGGCCGTGCCCGAGGTGGGCTAGGCGGGCTTCAGGTCCAGCGGCACGGCGGTCGGCGCGCGGTGCAGCATCGAGGCCGGGATCGCCAGGATCAGCAGGCCGCTGACGAACAGGCAGGCGCCGAGCACATAGGTGCCGTTGTTGATGTCGCCGGTGAGGGTTTCCATGGTCGCGGTGATCATGGAGCCGGTGAAGCCGGAGAGGTTGCCGATGGCGTTGATCATGCCGATGCCCGCCGCGGCGGCGACGCCGGAAAGCAGGGTGCCGGGCAGCGACCAGAAGATCGGCATCAGCGCCAGCAGCCCCGAGGCGGCCACGGTGAGGAAGAAGATCGACAGCACGATGTTGTGGATGAACCAGGCGCTCAGCACCAGGCCCAGGGCGCCGACGAAGGCCGGCACCGCCGCGTGCAGCCGCTGCTCGCCGGTGCGGGCCGAGTGGCGGGCGTTGAGCAGCATGACCACCAGGGCGACGCTGTAGGGGATGGCGGTGAGCAGGCCGATCTGCAGGCTGCCGCTGACACCGGCGTTCTTGATGATCGAGGGCATCCAGAAGGCCAGGCCATAGAAGCCGGTGTTGAAGGTCAGCAGGATGAACACCAGCAGCCAGACCCGCGGATTGAAGAACACCTCGCCGAGTCGCGAGGCCTTGCCGGCGTTCTGCTGCTCCAGGTTGCGCTTGAGCAGGGCCTTTTCCCGGGCGTCCAGCCAGGGCGCCTTGTCGATGTTGTCGCTCAGGCAGCAGAACACCACCACCGCCATGATGATCGAGGGCACCCCTTCCACCAGCAGCATCCACTGCCAGCCGGCCAGGCCGTGCCAGTTGTGCAGACTGCTCATCAGCCAGCCGGAGAGCACGCCGCCAAAGCTCAGGCTGAAGGGCAGGGCGATGAGGAAGCCCGACATCACCCGACTCTGTCGGCGGGTCGGAAACCAGTAGTTGAGATAGAGGATCACCCCGGGAAAGAAGCCCGCCTCGCAGACGCCCAGCAGGAAGCGCAGCACATAGAAGAGGGTGCTCGACTGCATGCCGAAGAACTGCGCCAGCGGCTGGGTGAAGGCCACCGCCATGGAGATGATCGCCCAGGTCAGCATGATGCGGGCGATCCAGAAGCGCGCGCCGTAGCGATGCAGCAGCAGGTTGCTGGGGACCTCGAAGAGGAAATAGCCCCAGAAGAACATGCTGGCGCCAAGGGCATAGACGGTGTTGCTGAAGCCGAGGTCGTCGAGCATGTCCAGCTTGGCGAAGCCGACGTTGACCCGATCCAGGTAGGCGGCGATGTAGCACAGCAGCAGGATCGGCAGGATGCGCAGCACCACCTTGCGATAGGTGCGTTCTTCGAAGGCGTCGCCAGCGGCGCCCTGGGGAGCGGTGGTCTCGAACATGGGAATGACCTTCGGGGCCTTGGGGCCCATTGTTGTTATTGAAGAGGTCGAAGGCGGCCGGGGATGCAGGGTGGCCGTCTGAATCGCCAGGCCACTCTAGGAGCGAGAGCGATTCTTTCCCAATGGCATTTGCGGATCATTCGATAACGGCGCGTTATCGAAGCCTCTAGGCCGAGGCCTCTCCGCGACCGGCATGGCTCAGCAGGATGGCGGCGAATTCCCGGGCCGCCTCGCCCAGGGGTTCGCCCTTGCGGGTGAGGATGCCGTAGTCCTGCGCCGGCAGGAGCAAGGGCAGCTCCAGGGCACTGAGCGCGCCGCTGGCGAGATAGGGCTCGACCATGGCCTCGGGCAGCATGCCGATCATGGGGCCGGCGCGTAGCACCTGGAGAAAGGTCTGCATGGAGATGGTGTCGATGGTGTTGCTCGGCACCGGCAGGCCGGCGGCGGCGAAGGCCCGCTCCATGCGCCCGCGGATGGGCGTGCCCTTGGGATAGAGGATCCAGGGCCAGGCCAGTACCTGGTCGAGGCCCACGGGGCCGCTGCCCACCAGCGGGTGATCGGCGTTGACCACGAAGCGGAAGGGCTCCGGCGCCAGCGGCTGGAAGTCGAAGCGCTGGGCCTGGGCTTCGTCGGTGAAACGCGCCACCGCCAGATGCAGCAGCTTGTCGTCGAGCATCTCCATCAGGTGGTCGCTGGTCTGCTCCATCACCTCGATGGCCAGCAGCGGCCAGCGCTGCTTGATCGCGACGATGGCCTGCGGCAGGGCCACCGCGGTGGCGGCGAAGATGCCGCCGACCTTGAGCTGGCCGTGACCACCGCGCCTCAGGCTGTCGATCTGCTCGGCGAAGTCGCGGGCATCGTTGAGCGCCACCCGCGCATAGCGCAGCACGTGCTCACCCAGGGCGGTGGGTGGCATGCTGCGCGGCTGGCGCTCGAACAGGGCGAAGCCCAGCAGGTGCTCGATCTCCTTGAGCATCTTGCTGATGGCCGGCTGGCTGAGATTCATCTGCTGCGCGGCCAGGTGCATGTTGCGGGTGCGCCCCAGGGTGTCGATCAGCAGCAGGTGGCGAAACTTGAGCCAGTGGCAGATCTGGCTGAACGACGGCTCGGACACGCGTGCCTCCCAGGCGATAAGCGCAGGTTATCGAATGATGAAATAAGCCCATTTGAGTTTATCAGTCCGGCTGCCTAGCGTGGACCCATCAGCCCTGGAGTCCTGCCCATGTCCCTTCGTCTCTCGCCTGCCAATACCCTTCCCACCGATGGCTTGGCCGGCACCCTGGTGGGCCGCGCCTGGGTGCCCGGCCCGCTGGCCGGTCCCTCGCCCGTGGTGCTGCGCGAAGACGGCGTCTTCGATATCTCCCAGCGGTTCGCCACCCTCAGCGCCCTGTTCGAGGAAGACGCGCCGCTGCAGGTCCTGCGCGACACTCCCGGACGTTACCTCGGCAGTGTGGAGGAACTGCTGGCCAACAGCGGCGAGCAGGCCGCTGCGGACCGCCTGCACCTGCTGCCGCCAGCCGATCTGCAGGTGATCAAGGCCGCCGGGGTGACCTTTGCCGCCAGCATGCTGGAGCGGGTGATCGAGGAACAGGCCGGTGGCGATGCCGGGCGCGCCGTGGCCATCCGCGAGCAGGTGCAGGCGGTGATCGGCGCGGACCTGCAGGGCCTGGAGCCGGGCAGTCCGCGGGCCCAGGCGCTCAAGGCGCTGCTGATCGAGAAGGGCATGTGGTCGCAGTACCTGGAGGTGGGCATCGGCCCGGACGCCGAGATCTTCACCAAGGCGCCGGTGCTGGCCGCGGTCGGCAGTGGCAGTGCGATCGGCATCCACCCCGTGTCCCAGTGGAACAATCCCGAACCCGAAGTGGTGCTGGTGGCCGATAGCCGCGGCCGCCTGCATGGCGCCACCCTGGGCAATGATGTCAACCTGCGCGACATCGAGGGCCGCAGCGCCCTGTTGCTGAGCAAGGCCAAGGACAACAACGCCTCCTGCGCCCTGGGGCCCTTCATCCGCCTGTTCGACGAGACCTTCGATCTCGACCAGGTACGCCAGTGCGTGGTGACCCTGGAGGTCCAGGGCGAAGACGGCTTCCGGCTCCAGGGCAGCAGCTCCATGGCGCAGATCAGTCGCGATCCCACCGATCTCGCCGCCCAGACCCTCAATGCCAACCACCAGTATCCCGACGGCTTCGTGCTGTTTCTCGGCACCCTGTTCGCCCCGACCCAGGACCGTGACGCCCCGGGCGGTGGCTTCACCCACAAGGTGGGTGACCGGGTGAGCATCGCCAGCCCGCTGCTGGGCACCCTGCACAACCGGGTGACCACCAGCGACCAGGCCCCGGCCTGGCGCTTCGGCCTCGGCGCCCTGATGCACAACCTGGCCGCCCGTGGCCTGCTGGGCCGCTGATCCTTTCTTTCCTAATAACAACTAGAGACCATCATGACTTCCGCCAAACGCCCGCTGCGCAGCCAGCTCTGGTTCGATGATCCTGCCCACGCCGACATGACCGCGCTCTATGTCGAGCGCTACATGAACTACGGCCTGACCCGCGACGAACTCCAGTCCGGTCGCCCCATCATCGGCATCGCCCAGACCGGCAGCGATCTCACCCCCTGCAATCGCCACCACCTGGAACTGGCCCAGCGGGTCAAGGCCGGCATCCGCGATGCGGGCGGCATCCCCATGGAATTCCCGGTGCACCCCATTGCCGAGCAGAGTCGCCGGCCCACCGCGGCCCTGGATCGCAACCTGGCCTACCTCGGCCTGGTGGAGATCCTGCATGGCTTCCCGCTGGATGGCGTGGTGCTCACCACCGGCTGCGACAAGACCACCCCGGCCTGCCTGATGGCCGCGGCCACCACCGACCTGCCAGCCATTGTGCTGTCCGGCGGACCCATGCTCGACGGGCATTTCAAGGGCGAGCTGATCGGCTCCGGCACCGTGCTCTGGCACGCACGCAACCTGCTGGCGACCGGCGAGATCGACTACGAGGGCTTCATGGCCCTGACCACTGCCGCCTCGCCCTCGGTGGGCCACTGCAACACCATGGGCACGGCCCTGTCGATGAATGCCCTGGCCGAGACCCTGGGCATGTCGCTGCCCGGCTGCGCCAGCATCCCCGCGCCTTACCGTGAGCGCGGCCAGATGGCCTATGCCACCGGCAAGCGCATCTGCCAGCTGGTGCTGGACGACGTCCGCCCCTCGCAGATCATGACCCGCGAGGCCTTCGAGAACGCCATCGTGGTGGCCTCGGCCCTTGGCGCCTCCAGCAATTGTCCGCCGCACCTGATCGCCATCGCCCGGCACATGGGCATCGAATTGTCGCTGGACGACTGGCAGCGCCTGGGCGAGGACATCCCGCTGCTGGCCAACTGCATGCCGGCCGGCAAGTATTTGGGCGAAGGCTTCCACCGCGCCGGCGGGGTGCCAGCGGTGCTCCACGAACTGCTCAAGGCCGGCCGGCTGCACGGCGAGTGCCTGACCGTCTCCGGCAAGACCATCGGCACCATCGCCGAGGGCGCCGCCAGCTCGGATCCCGCGGTGATCCAGCCCTATGAGGCGCCGCTCAAGCACCGCGCCGGCTTCATCGTGCTCAGCGGAAACTTCTTCGATAGCGCCATCATGAAGATGTCGGTGGTGGGCGAGGCCTTCCGTCAGACCTACCTGGCCGAGCCGGGCAAGGAAAACAGCTTCGAGGCGCGGGCCATCGTCTTCGAAGGCCCGGAGGACTACCACGCGCGCATCGACGATCCGGCGCTGGACATCGACGAGCGCTGCATCCTGGTGATCCGCGGCGCCGGTCCGGTGGGTTATCCGGGCAGCGCCGAGGTGGTCAACATGGCGCCCCCGGCGGCGCTGATCAAGAAGGGCATCGATTCCCTGCCGTGCCTGGGCGACGGTCGCCAGAGCGGCACCTCGGCCAGTCCTTCGATCCTCAACATGTCGCCGGAAGCGGCGGTGGGCGGCGGCCTGGCGCTGCTCAAGACCAACGACCGGCTGCGCGTGGATCTCAATGCCCGCAGCGTCGACGTGCTGCTCGACGATGGCGAACTGGAGCGCCGCCGCGCCGAATGGACGCCCAACCTGCCGCCGGCCCAGACCCCCTGGCAGGAACTCTACCGGCAGCTGGTGGGCCAGCTCTCCACCGGTGGCTGCCTGGAGCCGGCCACCCTGCACCTCAAGGTGATCGCGCGCGTGGGTGGGGTGCCGCGGCATTCGCACTGAGAGTCTGTTCAAAGGCTCGCGAGCTAGAGCCAAACAAGGCGAAAATGTTTGAGGACGCGGAGTTTACGAATAGTAAATGAGCATTCCGAAAGCATTTTCAACGCCGTTTGGCCGACGCGCAGCAGCCTTCTGGACAGGCTCGGAGGTATCGGGCTCGCACTAGCGGCCCTGCTTCATTAAGCTCTGCCGCCATGAATCGTACCCTCTATAGCCTGATCTTCACCCTGGCCTTGCCCTTCATCCTGCTGCGCTTGCTTTGGCGCGGCCGCAAGGCCCCCGCCTATCGGCAGCGCATCGGCGAACGCCTGGCGCTGGGCTTGCCTGAGGTGCCGCCCGGCGGCATCTGGGTACACGCGGTGTCGGTGGGGGAGAGCATCGCCGCCGCGCCGGTGATCCGCGCCCTGCGCCAGCGTCATCCCGACCTGCCGATCACCGTGACCTGCATGACGCCCACTGGCTCGGAGCGCATCCGCGCCCTGTTCGGTGATGACGTCCAGCATTGCTATCTGCCCTACGACCTGCCCTGGCTGACCGGGCGTTTCCTCGACCGGCTCGGGCCCAGTCTGGGGGTGGTGATGGAGACTGAGCTCTGGCCCAACCTCATCCACCAGGCGGCGCGCCGCGATATTCCCATCGCCCTGGCCAATGGCCGGCTGTCCGAACGCTCCGCCCGGGGCTACGGAAAACTGGGTGGGGTGACCGGGCCGATGCTGGCGGAGCTGGCCTGGCTGGCGGTGCAGACGCCGGTGGAAGCCGAGCGCTTCCGGGCCCTCGGCGCCCGTGCCGAGCGGGTCACGGTGACCGGCTCCATCAAGTTCGACCTGCGCATCGATCCCGAACTGCCGGTCCGCGCCGCTGCGCTGCGCCAGGGCTGGGGCCAGCGCCCGGTGTGGATCGCCGCCAGCACCCATGCCGGCGAAGATGGCATCCTGCTCCAGGCCCATCGCCAGCTGCTGGCCGCACACCCCGATGCGCTACTGATCCTGGTGCCGCGCCATCCCGAGCGCTTTCCCGAGGTATTGGCCGAGGTGCGTCGTGAAGGTTTCGGCGTGGTGCAGCGCTCGACGGGAGAGGCGGTGCAGCCGCCGACCCAGGTGCTGCTGGGCGACACCATGGGCGAATTGCTGTTTCTCTACGCCCTGGCCGATGTGGCCTTCGTTGGCGGCAGCCTGATCGAGCGCGGCGGTCACAATCCGCTGGAGCCGGCCGCCCTCGGCCTGCCGGTGCTCAGCGGTCCCCACGTGTTCAACTTCCTCGACATCGTCGCCCAGCTGCGCGACGCCGGCGCCCTGGAAACCGTGGCGGAAGCACCCGCGATCGCCGCCGCCGTGGCCCGGCTCTGGGCCGAGCCGGCGGAAGCCGCGCGACGCCAGCAGGCGGGCCTGGCGGTACTGGCCGCCAATCAGGGCGCGCTGGAGCGACTGCTCTCCGGACTGGACAGGTTGCTCACCCCCTGAACCGAGCGCGCCGGCAGGACGTCGGCGCGGGTCTTGGCCAGATCCGGCGGCAGGAAGTCGCGATCCGGGTCGTAGTGGGGATCGAGATAGCCGGACAGCGCCAGCAGGTCGTTGGGCGCCAGGGTGCCGGCCGCCTGCTTGAGCCTCAGAGTGTCCAGGATGTAGTTGTAGCGGGCGTCGTTGTACTGGCGCACGGCGTTGTACAGCAACCGCTGGGCGTCGAGCACGTCGACGATGGTGCGGCTGCCCACCTGGTAGGCGATCTCGGTGGCTCTCAAGGCGCGCTGGCTGGAGGCGATGGACAGCCGGCGGGCGCGCACCTGCTCGATGTCGGTATTGATCGCCCGGTGGGCGTTACGGGTGTTCTGCACCACCTGGCGGCGCAGACTCTCCTGGCGCTGTTCGCTCTGGTCCAGCTGCTGATAGGCCTGGCGCGCCTGGGAGCTGGTGGCCCCACCGCTGTACAGCGGTACTTCCACCTGGATGCCGATGCTGCGGCTGTTGACCGGGCTGCCGAACAGGGACAGCTGCTCGGCGTTGGGCAGATTCACCGCGTCGTTGTCGCTGTGGCTGTAGCGCGCCACCGCATCCACCGTCGGCAGGTGTCCGGCGCGGCGCTGGCGCAGGGTCTCCTGGGCGGCATTGACGCCCTGGCCGGCGGCCAGCAGCTGCAGATTCTGGCGCATGGCGGTGTCCACCCACAGCCGCGCATCGTTGGGCTGCGGCGGCAGGATCGGCAGGTCATGGCGGATGCCGGCGATGCTGCCGTAGTCGCGATCGGTCAGCCGGGTCAGGGCCTGGAAGGCGTCGGCCACCTGCTGCTCGCTCTGGGAGCGGTTGGCCTGGGCGTTGTCGAAGCTGGCCTGGGCCTGGAGCACGTCGGTGTCGTCGGTCAGGCCGACCTTGTAGCGCTCGCGGGACTGGTCCAGCTGGCGGTACAGCGCCTTTTCCTCGGCGCGGGCGGTGGCCAGGGCGTCCTGGGCGCGCAGGGCGCTGAAATAGCCCTCGGCGGTCTGCAGGATGAGTTGCTGCTGGGCGGCGGAGAATTGCAGCTCGGCCTGCTCGGTGGCGGCCTGGGCGGCCTTGAGCTGGAACCAGCGATCGGCACGGAACAGCGGCTGGCTGAGAGTCGCCTGGATCAACTGGCTGCTGCGATCGCTGCTGTAGCGACCACCCTGGACGCCCAGCACCGCATTGTCCTTGAGTTGCAGACTGGTATGGGTGTCGTTGAACTGGGCGCCGAGCCCGATCTGCGGCAGCAGGCCGGCGCGCGCCTGGGGCACCGCCTCGCGCTGGGCGCCGAGGCCGGCGCGTTCGGCGGCGAGATCCGCGTTGTTGTCCAGCGCCTCGCGGTAGACGTCGAGCAGGCCATTGCCGGTGACCTGGGCCTGGGCCAGGCCGGCCGAGCTGCAGAGCGCCGCGAGCAGCAGGAATCTTCGCATTCTGGGAGCCTTCCTTGAGGGACCGCGCCAGTGTAGTGGCTTCGTCCGAATCCGGCATAGGAGAGGAAATAGCGGTCGAAGTTTCTGCCGCTCTGGGTTTACACTGGCCGCGTTCTTGTCGGGGTGCGCTACGAGGCGCTGAGATCGGGTAGTCCCGGATCCCGTTGAACCTGATCAGGCTAGGCGCGCCGCATGGCGGTGCGTCAACCTGCGTAGGGAACAAGAGGGCGTCCGCAGCCTTATTCCGTGGTCGCCATCCGTCCGGGCTTGCCTCTTCTCGCGTGCCCACCCTTCGTCCAGGTTCTTCCCTCGGCAACGCGCCCACCAGGAGAGCCTCGATGAACAAGCAGAACAACGTCACCGATTTCACCCGCGTCGACCGCCAGTCCACCCAGCCGTTGCCCAATTCGCGCAAGGTCTACCTGACCGGCTCGCGCCCCGACATCCGCGTGCCGGTGCGGGAAATTTCCCTCGCCGACACCCCTACCGCCTTTGGCGGTGAGCGCAACGCCCCGGTATTCGTCTACGACACCTCCGGTCCCTACACCGACCCGGCGGCGCGCATCGACCTGCGCAAGGGCCTGCCGGACGTGCGTTCGCGCTGGATCGAAGAACGCGGCGACACCGAACTGCTGGCCGGGCTCTCTTCCGAATTCGGCCAGGCGCGCCTGGCCGATCCGAGTCTCGCCGCCCTGAGATTCGACCTGGTGCGCCAGCCGCGGCGAGCCAAGGCCGGGCGCAACGTCTCCCAGATGCACTATGCCCGCCAGGGCATCGTCACCCCGGAGATGGAATACATCGCCATCCGCGAGAACATGAAGCTGCAGGAAGCCCGCGCCGCCGGTCTGCTCGGCAACCAGCACCGTGGCCAGAGTTTCGGCGCCAGCATTCCCCAGGAGATCACCCCGGAGTTCGTCCGCGACGAGGTGGCCCGTGGTCGCGCCATCATCCCGGCCAACATCAACCACCTGGAGCTGGAGCCGATGATCATCGGCCGCAACTTCCTGGTGAAGATCAACGGCAACATCGGCAACAGCGCCCTGGGCTCTTCCATCGAGGAAGAGGTGGAAAAGCTGACCTGGGGCATCCGCTGGGGCGCCGACACCGTGATGGACCTGTCCACCGGCAAGCACATCCACGAGACCCGCGAGTGGATCATCCGCAACTCGCCGGTCCCCATTGGCACCGTGCCCATCTACCAGGCCCTGGAAAAGGTCGGCGGCGTCGCCGAGGAACTGACCTGGGAGCTGTTCCGCGACACCCTCATCGAACAGGCGGAGCAGGGCGTGGACTACTTCACCATCCACGCCGGGGTGCGCCTGCACTACGTGCCCCTGACCGCCAAGCGTGTCACCGGCATCGTCTCCCGCGGCGGTTCCATCATGGCCAAGTGGTGCCTGGCGCACCACAAGGAGAACTTCCTCTACACCCACTTCGAAGACATCTGCGAAATCATGCAGGCCTACGACGTGAGCTTCTCCCTGGGTGACGGCCTGCGCCCGGGCTCCATCGCCGACGCCAACGACGCCGCCCAGTTCGGCGAACTGGAAACCCTCGGCGAGCTGACCAAGATCGCCTGGAAGCACGACGTCCAGACCATGATCGAAGGCCCCGGCCACGTGCCCATGCAGCTGATCAAGGAAAACATGGACAAGCAGCTGGAGTGCTGCGACGAGGCGCCGTTCTATACCCTCGGCCCGCTGACCACCGACATCGCCCCCGGCTACGACCACATCACCAGCGGCATCGGCGCCGCCATGATCGGCTGGTTCGGTTGCGCCATGCTCTGCTACGTGACGCCCAAGGAGCACCTCGGCCTGCCCAACAAGGACGACGTCAAGACCGGCATCATCACCTACAAGATCGCCGCCCATGCCGCCGACCTGGCCAAGGGGCACCCCGGCGCCCAGATCCGCGACAACGCCCTGTCCAAGGCGCGTTTCGAATTCCGCTGGGAAGACCAGTTCAACCTGGGCCTGGACCCGGACACGGCGCGCGCCTTCCACGACGAGACCCTGCCCAAGGACTCGGCCAAGGTGGCGCACTTCTGCTCAATGTGCGGACCCAAGTTCTGCTCCATGAAGATCACCCAGGAGGTCCGCGACTACGCCAAGGAAAACGGCCTGACCGACGAGCAGAAGGCCATCGAGGCCGGCTTCCAGGAGCAGGCGGCGCGCTTCAAGGACGAAGGCGGCGTGATCTACAAGCAGGTCTGAAAATCGTAGGTTGGGCTGAGCGCAGCGAAGCCCAACAATGCCCAGATCGATCCCGCACTGTTGGGCTTAGACGGTAGAGCCGTCTCAGCCCAACCTACGTCTGCTAGGCCAGCACCCTGTTTCCGTAGGTTGGCGCTGAGCCCAGCGAAGCCCAACAATGCCCAACGCCAACCAACGACGTTGGGCGCCCTCAACCCCTTATCCACGAGACCCATCATGGCCCAGGCCCCCGGCCTCTATACCCCTACCGTCCCCGTTCCGGCGGACCGCCGCATCCTTGGCGGGCGCGACCTCTTCACCCTCTGGTTCTCCCTCGGCATCGGCCTGATGGTCGCCCAGGCCGGCGCGCTGCTGGCACCCGGACTGGGCCTGGCCGATGGCCTGCTGGTGCTGGTGCTCGGCACCGCGGTCGGGGTGCTGCTGCTGGCCGCCGCTGGCCTGGTGGGCAGCGACACGGGCCTCGCCGGCATGACCGCCCTGGGCCAGAGTCTCGGCCAGCGCGGCGCGCTGTTGCCGGCGGTGCTCAACATCACCCAGCTGATCGGCTGGGGCGCCTTCGAACTGGTGGTGATGCGCGAGGCGGCCAGCGTGCTGCTGGGCAGCTGGGGTCTGCAGGGTTGGGCCTCGCCGGTGCTCTGGACCCTGGTCTTCGGCGCCCTGGCCACGGCCCTGGCGGTGGCCGGTCCGCTGACCTTCGTCCGCCGCTTTCTCAGTCGCTGGGGCATCTGGCTGCTGCTCGGCGCCTGCACCTGGCTGACCCTGGATCTGTTCCTGCGCGCCGACCTGGCCGCGCTCTGGCAGCGCCCGGGCGACGGCTCCCTGAGCCAGGCCCTGGGCTTCGACCTGGTGGTGGCCATGCCGCTGTCCTGGTTGCCGGTGATCGCCGACTACACCCGCTTCGCCCGCACCGGCCGCAGCGCCGGGCGCGGCGTCATGCTGGGCTATTTCTGCGGCAACCTCTGGCTCATGGGCTTGGGCTTCGCCTATACCCTGGCCTTTGCCAGCGGCGGTGAAGCCGACGCCCTGCTGCGCGCCCTGGCCGTGGCCGGCCTCGGCCTGCCGCTGTTGCTGATCCTGCTGGACGAGTCGGAAAACGCCTTCGCCGCCTATCACTCGGCGGCGGTGGCCACGGGTTTCCTGGCCCAGGTGAAGATCTGGCAGCTGACCCTGGCCATCGGCATCCTCTGCACCCTGCTGGCGCTGCTGGTGCCTCTGGCCCAGTACGAACACTTCCTGCTGCTGATCGGTTCGGTGTTCGCCCCGCTATTCGGCGTGGTGCTGGTGGATCACTTCCTGCTGCGCCGCCGCAAGGCCCCGCAGCGGACACAGGCGCTGCGCCTGGAGTCCCTGATCGCCTGGGCCCTGGGCGTGGCCGTCTACCATCTGTTGCCGACCCTGCTCCCGGCCTGGGGCGCGACCCTGCCGGCCATCGTGGTGGCGGGGACTGCGCAGGCGCTGTTGGGATTGAAACGAGTTTAGCGTCCGGCCGTTGGGCTTCGCTGCGCTCAAACCAACCTACGCCTAACTGCCCCCTCTCCCGCTTGCGGGGGAGGGTTGGGGTGGGGGCAAGCCGGCACGCGTGGATGAGGCTGCGCTGTCATCCACCCTACGGCTGAGTCGGATCTGTCGGGCTTCGCTGCGCTCAACCCAGCCTACGCCTAACTGCCCCCTCTCCCGCTTGCGGGGGAGGGTTGGGGTGGGGGCAAGTCGGCACGCGTGGATAAGGCTGCGCCGTCATCCACCCTACGACTGAGCTGGATCTATCGGGCTTCGCTGCGCTCAACCCAACCTACGGCTAACTGCCCCCTCTCCCGCTTGCGGGGGAGGGTTGGGGTGGGGGTATCGCGGCCATGGGCCGCTCCTACAGAAGATTGAGTCCGCTGTAGGAGCGGCCCATGGCCGCGATCAAACCCAATTACGGCAGATGATTTCTGTTGACCAGGTCCTACGGCTGCCGCGCCTTGCCCCGGCCCGGGAAGTACTCGCCCTTGAGGATGCCATTGAGCTTGGGATAGGGGATCTTCAGTTCCGGATGGCCCATGGCGTAGGGGGCGATGCTGCCGATGTCGTACTTGAGCGTCAGGGCGCCGAAATCCAGGGCCACGTTGTTGGTCTTGAGGAAGGGCCACTGCTGGCGGAATTCGGCATCGCCGACGTTGTTGCTGAGCATCCAGGCCTCACGGGAGAGCTGCGCCAGGCGCCAGAATTCGGCTTCCTGCCCCGGCACCAACATGTCGCCCAGGGTGATCTGCCGGTCGAGATGGCGATCCCAGGTGACGAAGTCGCGGCCGGCCAGGCCATGGGCACCGCCGTTGGCCAGGTAGCTGGAGAATTCGATGATCACCAGGCCGTCATGCTGCTCACGCACCTTGGCCTGCAGATAGCTGCTCCAGCGCGGCTGGGCCTTGGCGAGGAAATCCCGCTCGTAGCTCTCCAGCGAAGCGGGGATGGGCGCGCCCGGCTCGGCGCGGGCCAGGCCCAGCAGGTGCCGCTGCACCAGGGTGTCCAGCGCCGGGTCGCCGAATTCCACGTAGTCGATGTTGATCAGCGGGCAGCCTTCGCCCTGGCAACCGGCCGGGCGGTGCTCCCAGGCCTGGTGGCGAGGCGTGAGGGGTTTGTCGAGGTTGGGGCCGAAGACGCTTTGGCAACCACCGAGCAACAGGCCGGCGAGCAGGAGGAGCGAGCGGATACGCATGGGATTCCTTGTCATGGAAACGGAGAACGACGGCTTTCGAACCCGTCTGGCCCCATAAGTTTGCCAGGGGCGGGCGGAGGTTTCCCGGCTTGTTGTCCTTTTCGCGACTTGGCGCGTCAGGGGCTGCACGCACGCAGGCGGCACGCTAGGATGATCTGATTACCTGCAATCAGCGCTGGAGCGCCCATGACCGAAGCCAACGAATCCCAGGCGCCCGCCGTTGAAATCCTGAGCCGTGAGATCTGCTTCCAGGGCTTCTACCGCATGGCCCGCTTCCGGCTGCGCCATCGCCAGTTCTCCGGTGCCCTGGGCCCGGAACTGGAACGCGAGGTCTTCGTGCGTCCCGATGCCGTCTGCGTGCTGCCCTACGACGCCGTGCGCGACGAGGTGGTGCTGATCGAGCAGTTTCGCGTCGGCGTCATGGAAAAGACCGCTCATCCCTGGCTGCTTGAGCCGGTGGCGGGCTTGGTGGACAAGCAGGGCGAGGCCGTCGAGGCGGTCGCTCATCGGGAAGCCGAGGAAGAAGCCGGGCTGACCTTGCAATCGCTCTGGCCCATCTCCACCTACTTCCCCTCGCCCGGCGGCAGTGACGAACAGGTCTATCTCTACCTGGGTCGCTGCAGCACCGTGGACGCCGGTGGCGTCCATGGCCTGGAAGAGGAGGGCGAGGACATTCGCGTCCATGTCTGGTCGCTGGACGAGGCACTGGCAGGGGTTCGTGACGGTCGCATCAATAACGCAGCGGCAATCATCGCCCTGCAATGGTTGGCGCTCAATCGCGCCGAGGTACGGGGGTTATGGGGCTGAAACTGCGAGATCGCTATCGGGTTGACCTGCCGGGCCTGCAGGCCACGTGCGAGGCCAACTACGTGCGGCTGATGCGGCTTCTGCCCAAGATGCGCGAAGCCGTGGTATCGCGCCGCGTCATGTTGTCGCAAGGCGAGCGCCCGCTGGGGGTGCTCGCGCTGGAAGTCACCGAGGCCTGTCCCTATACGACGGCCTTGCGGGTGCGCCAGGAACTGGGACTGCCCTGGTTGCCGGTGCCCGAACTGGAAGTGCGCGTCTATCACGATGCGCGGATGGCGGAAGTGGTGTCGGCCGGGGCCTCTCGGCACCTGCTCGGGCGCTATCCCTATCCCAATCAGGCGATGCATCAGCCTGACGAAAAGAGCCAGCTCAATCTGTTCCTCGGTGAGTGGCTGAGTCACTGCCTGGCCTGTGGCCACGAAGCTGAACCTATCCTGCAGCGATGAGCACTAGGGCGCAACGCTGACAGCCGCGGCTTCCCTCACGCGGTGCAAGCTGCGAAAATGTGAAGCATGCACGCAAGTTCCCGGGAACTTTTCTGCACCCTGCCTGCGCTCGTTGTCCCCTTATGCCTAGGAGGCTTTGGTGAGTTTGCCGGATAGTGTCAACGCTCCCCTCGTCATCCAATTGACCGACAGTCATCTGTTTGCACGTGCCAACGGTCGGTTGTTGGGTATCGATACGGCCGCCAGCCTGCAACAGGTGGTCGCCCAGGTGGTGCGGGAGCAGCCACGCATCGATCTGCTGCTGGCCAGCGGTGACCTCTCCCAGGACGGCTCCGTGGCCTCCTACCAGCGCTTTTGCGAGCTGACCGAGCCCCTGGCCGCGCCGATGCGCTGGCTGGCCGGCAACCACGACGAGAACGCGCCCATGGCCAAGGCCTGTGGTGATCGCGATTTCCTCGAGACGGTCACCGACCTGGGCGCCTGGCGCCTCATCCTGCTCGACAGCACCGTGCGCGGTTGCGTGTTCGGCGAACTGGAGCAGGCGCAGCTGGTCGCCCTGGACGAGGCCCTGAGCGCCGCGCCCGAGCGTCCGGCGCTGATCTGCCTGCACCATCATCCGGTCCCGGTTGGCTGTGGCTGGATGGAGCCCCTGGGCCTGCACCGGGCGGACGAGCTGTTTGCCGTGCTGGATCGCCATCCCCAGGTCAAGGTGGTGCTCTGGGGGCATATCCACCAGGAGTTCGACCAGCTGCGCAACGGCGTGCGCCTGCTGGCCTCGCCTTCCACCGGTCTGCAATTCGAGCCGGGCAGCGAGGACTTCAAGGCCGGCGATCAGGCCCCGGGCTATCGCTGGTTACGCCTGCTGCCCGACGGCAACCTGGAAACCGGTGTCTCGCGCCTGCAACAGCATGCCTTCACTGTGGATCACAGCGCCGCGGGCTACTAGGGCTGTCGGGGCTGACGCCGGTCGGCTGCCTTGGTCGCGAGGGTCGAAACGGGTTATTCTTTACCTGTTTATTTATCCAGTAGGAGCGGCCCGATGCCGTCGATCCTCTATATCCATGGCTTCAACAGCTCACCCGCGTCCCTGAAGGCGCGGCAGCTGACCGCCTGCATGACCCGCCTGGGCCTGGCGGACCGCCTGCGCGCCCCGGCGCTGCCCAACGATGCCGACGCCGCCTTCGCCCTCCTGGAGCGCGAACTGGCCGAGCTGGACGCCCCCTTGCTGGTCGGCAGCTCCCTGGGCGGCTACTATGCCACCGTCCTGGCCGAGCGCCACGGGCTCAAGGCCGTGCTGATCAATCCGGCGGTCCGGCCCTGGCGCTTCATGGAGCATTACCTGGGCCCCCAGCGCAATCACCATACCGGCGAGAGCTGGATCCTCACCGAGGCCCACGTCGAGGCCATGCGGGCGCAGGAAGTCGCGGCGCCGGCGGATCCCGAGCGCTTCCACGTCTGGCTGCAGACCGGCGACGAGACCCTCGACTACCGGGACGCCGAGCGCTACTACGGCGCCTGCACCCTGCGCATCGAGCAGGGCGGCGACCACGGCTTCCAGGGCTTCCATCGCCAGCTGCCCCTGTTGCTGGAGCTGGCCGGCTTCGACCCGGCGCTCTGGCGCGAGCTGGATTTCAACACCTTCGAATAGAGACCCCATGGCCACGCAGAACGCCTATAACGCCGACGCCATCGAAGTCCTCTCCGGACTCGATCCGGTGCGCAAGCGCCCTGGCATGTACACCGACACCTCCCGGCCCAACCACCTGGCCCAGGAAGTCATCGACAACAGCGTGGACGAGGCCCTGGCCGGTCATGCGCGCCAGGTGCAGGTGATCCTGCACGCCGACAACTCCCTCGAGGTGATCGACGACGGTCGCGGCATGCCGGTGGACATCCATCCGGAAGAGGGCGTCTCCGGCGTCGAGCTGATCCTGACCAAGCTGCACGCCGGCGGCAAGTTCTCCAACAAGAACTACCAGTTCTCCGGCGGCCTGCACGGCGTGGGCATCTCGGTGGTGAACGCCCTGTCGACCCGCGTCGAGGTGCGCGTCAAGCGCGAGGGCAACGAATACGCCATGGCCTTCGCCGACGGCTTCAAGGCCAGCGAACTGGCCGTGGTCGGCAGCGTCGGCAAGCGCAATACCGGCACCAGCGTGCACTTCTGGCCGGACCCCAAGTACTTCGATTCGCCCAAGTTCTCCGTCAGCCGCCTCAAGCACGTGCTCAAGGCCAAGGCGGTGCTCTGCCCGGGCCTGGCGGTGAGCTTCTTCGACGAAGCGAGCGGCGAGCGCAGCGAATGGCATTACGAAGACGGGCTGAGATCCTATCTGATCGACACCGTGGGCGACGCCCTGCGGCTGCCCGAGGCGCCCTTCCACGGCAGCCTGGCTTCGGCCCGGGAAGCGGTGGACTGGGCGCTGTTCTGGCTGCCCGAGGGCGGCGAGTCGGTGCAGGAAAGCTACGTCAACCTGATTCCCACCGCCCAGGGCGGCACCCATGTGAACGGCCTGCGCCAGGGCCTGCTGGACGCCATCCGTGAATTCTGCGAATTCCGCAACCTCTTGCCGCGCGGCCTCAAGCTGGCCCCGGAAGACGTCTGGGAGCGCATCGCCTTCGTCCTCTCGATGAAGATGCAGGAGCCGCAGTTCTCCGGCCAGACCAAGGAGAGACTGTCCTCCCGCGAGGCCGCGGCCTTTGTCGCCGGGGTGGTCAAGGACGCCTTCAGCCTCTGGCTCAATGCCCATCCGGAACTGGGTCAGCAGATCGCCGAGCTGGCCATCAACAACGCCGGCCGCCGCCTCAAGGCGGGCAAGAAGGTCGAGCGCAAGAAGATCACCCAAGGCCCGGCGCTGCCTGGCAAGCTGGCCGATTGCGCCGGCCAGGACCCGATGCGCTCCGAGCTGTTCCTGGTGGAGGGCGACTCCGCCGGCGGCAGCGCCAAGCAGGCGCGCAGCAAGGAATTCCAGGCCATCATGCCGCTGCGCGGCAAGATCCTGAACACCTGGGAAGTGGACGGCAGCGAGGTGCTGGGCAGCCAGGAGGTGCACGACATCGCCGTGGCCATCGGCATCGATCCGGGCAGCGCCGACCTGAGCGGCCTGAGATACGGCAAGATCTGCATCCTCGCCGATGCCGACTCCGACGGCCTGCACATCGCCACCCTGCTGTGCGCCCTGTTCGTGCAGCACTTCCGGCCCCTGGTGGATGCCGGTCACGTCTATGTGGCCATGCCGCCGCTGTACCGCATCGACCTCGGCAAGGAGGTGCACTACGCCCTCGACGAAGCCGAGCGCGACGGCATCCTCGATCGCCTGGCCGCGGAGAAGAAGCGCGGCAAGCCCCAGGTGACCCGCTTCAAGGGCCTTGGCGAGATGAATCCGCTGCAGCTGCGCGAGACCACCATGGATCCCAATACCCGCCGCCTGGTACAGCTGACCCTCGAAGACGTGCCCGGCACCCTCGAGATGATGGACATGCTGCTGGCCAAGAAGCGATCCGGCGACCGCAAGAGCTGGCTGGAATCCAAGGGCGACCGCGCCGAAGTGCTGATCTAAATATGTTGGCTGTGCTTATCGCGGCCATGGCGGTTAGCCGCAGCGACCGCTCCTACGGTCTCCATCGCCCCTGTAGGAGCGGCCGCTTCGGCGGACCGCCACGGCCGCGATGGACACGACAACCCGATTACCGACGTAACACCAAAGGATTCCCATGAGTGCACCCCTCGACCTGAGCCTGGATGGCGTCGAACGCCGTTCGCTGGCCGACTTCACCGAGCAGGCGTACCTGAACTACTCCATGTACGTCATCATGGACCGCGCCCTGCCGCACATCGGCGACGGCCTCAAGCCGGTCCAGCGCCGCATCGTCTATGCCATGAGCGAACTGGGCCTGGACGCCGACGCCAAGCACAAGAAGTCCGCCCGTACCGTGGGCGACGTCCTCGGTAAATACCACCCCCACGGCGACTCGGCCTGCTACGAAGCCATGGTGCTCATGGCCCAGCCGTTTTCCTATCGCTATCCGCTGGTGGATGGCCAGGGCAACTGGGGCGCGCCGGACGATCCCAAGTCCTTTGCCGCCATGCGCTATACCGAGGCGCGGCTGTCGCGCTATTCCGAGGTGCTGCTCAGCGAACTGGGGCAGGGCACCGTGGACTGGGTACCCAACTTCGACGGCACCCTGAACGAGCCGGCGGTGCTGCCGGCACGCCTGCCCAATCTGCTGCTCAACGGCACCACAGGCATCGCCGTGGGCATGGCCACCGACATCCCGCCGCACAACCTGCGCGAGGTGGCCGCCGCCTGCGTGCGCCTGCTGGACGACCCCATCGCCGGGATTCCCGAGCTGCTCGAACACGTGCCCGGTCCGGACTTCCCCACCGAGGCCGAGATCGTCACGCCGCGGGCCGACCTGCGCAAGATCTACGAGACCGGTCGCGGCTCGGTGCGCATGCGCGCCGTCTACCGCCGCGAGGACGGCGACGTGGTCATCACCGCGCTGCCGCACCAGGTCTCCGGTTCCAAGGTGCTGGAGCAGATCGCCGCCCAGATGCAGGCCAAGAAGCTGCCCATGGTGGCCGACCTGCGCGACGAGTCGGACCACGAGAATCCGACCCGCATCGTCATCGTGCCGCGCTCCAATCGCATCGATGCCGACGAGCTGATGCAGCACCTGTTCGCCACCACCGATCTGGAGTCCAGCTACCGGGTCAACCTCAACGTCATCGGTCTGGACGGCAAGCCCCAGGTCAAGGACCTCCGGCAGATCCTCCAGGAGTGGCTGATCTATCGCATCGGCACCGTGCGCCGTCGCCTGCAGTTCCGCCTGGACAAGGTCAATCGCCGCCTGCACCTGCTGGATGGCCTGCTGGTCGCCTTCCTCAACCTGGACGAGGTGATCCACATCATCCGCACCGAGGAGCATCCCAAGCAGGCGCTGATGGCCCGCTTCGAGCTCTCCGAGGAACAGGCCGACTACATCCTGGAAACCCGGCTGCGCCAACTGGCGCGGCTGGAAGAGATGAAGATCCGTGGCGAACAGGCCGAGCTGCTCAAGGAGCAGAAGCGCCTGCAGACCCTGCTGGGCAGCGACAAGAAGCTGCGCAACCTGGTCCGCGACGAACTGATCAAGGACGCCGAGACCTATGGCGACGCGCGCCGCTCGCCCATCGTCGAGCGTGCCGAAGCCAAGGCCCTGTCCGAAACCGAACTCATGCCCACCGAGCCGGTGACCGTGGTGCTGTCCGAGAAGGGCTGGGTGCGCCAGGCCAAGGGGCACGACGTCGATCCGACCGGGCTGTCCTACAAGGCCGGCGACGGCTTCAAGGCGGCGGCCCTGGGCCGCTCCAACCAGTTCGCCGTGTTCATTGATTCCACCGGGCGCAGCTATTCGGTGGCTGCCCATTCGCTGCCGTCGGCGCGTGGCCAGGGCGAGCCCCTGACCGGCCGCCTGACCCCGCCGCCGGGCGCCAGCTTCGAATGCCTGCTGCTGCCGGACGACAGCGGTCTCTATGTCATGGCCTCGGACGCCGGCTACGGCTTCGTGGTCAAGGGCGAGGACCTGCAAGCCAAGAACAAGGCCGGCAAGGCGCTGATCAGCCTGCCCAACGGTGCCAAGGTGCTGCCGCCCAAGCCGGTGGCGTCCCTGGAGGACACCTCTCTCGCGGTGGTCACCAACGAGGGTCGCCTGCTGGTGTTCGCCATCAGCGAACTGCCGCAACTGGCCAAGGGCAAGGGCAACAAGCTGATTTCCATCCCTGGCGAGCGGGTCGCCAAGCGCGAGGAATACGTGGTCGATCTGGCCGTGGTGCCGGCCGGCGCCTCCCTCACGCTGCAGGCCGGCAAGCGGCCCTATACCCTCAAGGGCAGCGATCTGGAGCATTACCGGGCCGAGCGCGGTCGGCGCGGCAACAAGTTGCCGCGGGGCTTCCAGCGGGTGGACTCGCTGCAGGTGGAAACTTGAGCCGCCCGCGGTCAGCCGCTAGCATAGCCCGGATTTTTTCGACCAGGACTCGCCGGGCCGTGGCGCCCGTTGAGAGAGAGCCTCGATGAAACGGATGTGTCTCGCCAAGCTGGCGCTCGTTGGCCTGCTGGCCGGCCTGGGTGGCTGTGCCAGCCTCGGCCCCAGCCACTACTATCAGCTCGATGGCGGCAATGCGCGCACGCCCGCGAGCAGCGAGCGTGGTCTTGCCGTGTGGATCGAAAACCTGCAGCTGGCCGACTACCTGCAGCGCGATGTCCTGCTGGAACGCCAGCCCGACGGCAGTCTCAAGACCACGCGCGATCACTGGGCCGGGCCGCTCGACGCCAACGTGCGCCAGTTGCTGCAGCGCCAGCTCGCCGGTCGCCTCAACAGTGGTCGGGTGGTGGTGGGTGAACAACCCGCTGGCTTCGATCCGCAGTACCGGGTGGAACTGGTGGTGACCCGCCTCGATGCGGGTGACCAGGCGCCTGCCGCCCTCGACGCCAGCTGGCAACTGCGCGACGGCCAGGGTCGTCTGCTGGACACCGAGGTGGTCCACCTGCAGGCTCGTCATGCAGGTGATCGCGCGGCCCAGGTGCGCGCCCAGAGCGAATTGCTGCAACAGCTGTCGGCGCGGCTGGCCACCGATCTCACCAAGGTCGCCCAGCGCGGCCGGCGTGACAGCGAAGTGGCGCGCAAGGAACCGAAGAAACTCGTGGAAGAGGCCCAGGCCCGGCCGACGCTGCCGGCCGTGGTGCCCATCCGCACCGGCGCCGAGGTCTATCGCTTCTGATCCGCAAGGCTCCCGCGCGTCGCCGCGCGGGAGCCTTCGGCGGCGCGCGACGCTCTATCCAGCAGGACCCTCAAGCCCTGGAGGTTTCATGACGCTGCCCCTGTTTCCGCTCAACACCACCCTGTTTCCCGGGTGCCGCCTCGACCTGCAGCTGTTCGAAGCCCGCTACCTGGACATGCTCGGCCGCTGCCTCAAGCAGGGCAGCAGCTTTGGCGTGGTGACCATCCTCGAAGGCCGCGAGACCGGTGCCGCGCCGAATCGCCTGGGCGCCTACGGCTGCGAGGCGCTGATCCGCGACTGGCAGCAGCAGAGCAATGGCCTGCTGGGTATCCGCATCGAAGGCGGACGGCGCTTTCGCCTGCTGAGCCAGGAAGAGCAACCCGACCATCTGGTGGTGGGGGAGGTGGAGTGGCTTCCGGAGACCGAGCCCCAGCCGCTGCGCGATGGCGACGCCGATCTGATGGCGCTGCTGGTGGCCCTGGCCCAGCACCCCATGGTCGCCAGCCTGGACATGGGGGGCGAAGTCGCCGACCGCCAGGCCCTGGGTTGCCAGCTGGCCTATCTGCTGCCGTTCGAGGCGCACCTCAAGCTCGAATGGCTGGGCCTGAGCGACCAGGGTCAGCGCCTGGCCGACATCGAGCGCCATCTGGTGGATTTGCAGGGTGATTTCCAGGCCTAAGAGCCTGTTCATAATCTGCTGCGTGTCGGCCAAACCGCGTTGAGAACACCCTGGATCGCCAGCCCCGCCTGGGCGGCCCCGTCGCAATGCTCATTTACCCTATGTAAACCCGGGCGCGGGTCCGATCCGCTTCCTCAGGCGTTTTTGCGGGGCCGCCTAGGCCTTGTTTGGCTCTAGCTCGCAAGATTCTGAACAGGCTCCGGGCCAAACGCCGGGCAAAAGAAAGCCCGCCGGGCAGGGCGGGCTAAAAGTGCTTTGGGGGCACTGGATAAGACCCTGGCACTTTGCCATAAGTTCAGTCTTATGAGATCAAAGTGCCAGTCTCGATGGCTCAGCCTGCCAGCAGCTTGATGAACTCGCGATTGAAGGCCGGGATGTCGTCCGGCTTGCGGCTGCTCACCAGTTGGCCATCGACGATGACCTCCTGGTCCTGCCAGGTGGCGCCGGCATTCTTGAGGTCGTCGGTCAGCGACGGCCAACTGGTCATGGTCTTGCCCTGCACCAGGCCGGCGGAGATCAGTAGCCAGGCACCGTGGCAGATGACGGCGACCGGCTTGCCGGCGTCGGCGATCTGCTTGGTCAGCTGCTGGGCCTGTTCGTCGATGCGGATGGTGTCGGCGTTGACCACGCCGCCGGGCAGCAGCACGGCATCATAGTCACCGGCATTGGCCGCGGCGAAGGTGAGGTCTACCGGAAAGCTGTCGGCCGGCTCGGTGCCGTCCCAGCCGCGCACCTCGCCGCTCTCGGCGGAGATGATGTGGGTCTGGGCGCCGGCCTGCTCCAGCGCCTGCTTGGGGCCGGTGAGTTCGGCCTGCTCGAAGCCGTCGGTGACCAGGATGGCGATTTTCTTGCCGTTCAGGGATGTAGCCATGGTTGCGCATACCTCGATGGACATTCGGTCGGGCTAGCCTTTTGCCAGCGCTCTCTATTCCGTCCCGCTTTGCCTCCCCGAAGTTCCTTCGTCGCGCCCGATGGCATCGCCGGGCGGTGCGGAGTAAATTTGCGACATCCATCGCAGAGTAGTCCCCATGTCCCAAGCGTCCCCTCAGCTGACCGAGGAGCAGATCCGTCAGGCCCTGCAAGGCATCAGCATTCCCCCGCAGCCGCAGATCATGGTGGATCTGCAACTCGAACAGCTCATGCCCAGCCCCGATCTCAAGGTCATCTCGCGCCTGATCGGCCAGGACCCGGGGCTCTCGGGTGCCCTGCTCAAGCTGGTGAACTCGCCGTATTTCGGCCTCAGCAATCGCATCACCTCGATCCAGCGGGCGGTCAATCTGCTGGGCAGCCAGTCGGTCATCAACCTGATCAACGCCCAGTCGATCAAGGGCGAGCTCACCGACGAGACCATCGTCATCCTCAATCGCTTCTGGGACACCGCCCAGGACGTGGCCGAGACCTGCCTGAGCCTGGCCAAGAAGACCGGCTATCCGACCCCGGACGAGGCCTACGCCCTGGGTCTATTCCACAACTGCGGCATCCCGCTGATGCTCAAGCGCTTCCCCAACTACATGGCGGTGCTGGAAGAGGCCTATGCCAGCGTCAACGAGCAGGTACGGGTGGTGGACGTGGAGAATCGCATCTTCAGCACCAACCACGCCGTGGTGGGCTATTTCATCTCGCGCTCCTGGCGCCTGCCGGAGCACGTCGGCCAGGCCATCGCCAACCACCACAACGCCCAGTCGGTCTTTGACGAGGAGTCGACCACCGACATCCAGATCAAGAATCTGCTGGCCCTGCTGAAGATGGCCGAACACATCTGCGGCTGCTATCGCGCCCTCGGTGGCCAGGACGAGGATCACGAGTGGCAGGCCATCGCCCCGCGGGTGCTGGATCACGTCGGCCTGTCCGAGTACGACTTCGAGTCGCTCAAGGAGACCATCCTTGAAATGGGCAGCGGTCGGATCAATTACTAAGGCACCCGCAAGCCTCCTGGATCCTCATGCCCGAATTACCTGAAGTCGAAACCACCCGCCGGGGCATCGCGCCCCATGTCGTCGGTCAGCGCGTGCGCCGGGTCATCGTCCGCGACGGCCGGCTGCGCTGGCCGGTGCCCGAGGACCTGGATGTACGCCTTTCCGGGCAGCGCATCGAGGCCGTCGAGCGGCGGGCCAAGTACCTGCTGATCCGCGCCGAGAGCGGCACCCTGATCGGCCACCTGGGCATGTCCGGCAGCCTGCGCCTGGTGCCGGCCGACCAGCCGCCGGCCAAGCACGAGCACGTCGACATCGAGCTGGAATCCGGGTTGTCGCTGCGCTACACCGATCCCCGGCGTTTCGGCGCGCTGCTCTGGACCCAAGATCCCCATGCCCATGTGCTGCTTAGCAAGCTGGGCCCCGAGCCCCTGACCGAGGCCTTCGACGGCGGTCGGCTGTACGAGCTGTCGCGCGGACGCAGCATGGCGGTCAAGCCCTTCATCATGGACAACGCCGTGGTGGTGGGGGTGGGCAACATCTACGCCGCCGAGGCGCTGTTCGCCGCCGGTATCGATCCCCGCCGCGCCGCCGGCAGTGTTTCCCGGGCGCGCTACGACCGCCTGGCCGAAGAGATCAAGAAGGTGCTGGCGCGCTCCATCGAGAGTGGCGGCACCACCCTGCGCGATTTCATCGGCGGAGACGGGGCGCCGGGCTATTTCAAGCAGGAATTGTTCGTCTACGGCCGCAAGGGCGAATTCTGCAAGGTCTGCGGGACGGGATTGCAGGAGATCCGCCTCGGCCAGCGCGCCAGCGTCTATTGCCGCAAGTGCCAGCGATGAAGACCCTGGCCGCGGTGGTCCTGCTGACGCTGCTGGGCGGGGAGGCGGCCTGGGCGGATGCCGACAACGGCCGCAACCTCTTCCTGCGCCGCTGCCACAACTGCCATTCGGTGGGGCCGGGCGCCCAGTCCGGCTTTGGCCCCCAGCTCAATGACCTCTTTGGTCGTCAGGCCGGGAGCCTGGCCGGCTACAACTACTCCGACGCCATGCGCAATGCCGGCTTCGCCTGGGATCGCGAGGCCCTGGCGGCCTTCCTGCGCGATCCCGAACAGAAGGTGCCGGGTACCAAGATGAGATTCTGGGGCATCGGCGATGCCGAGGATCTGGGCGACATCGCCGACTACCTGCAGACCCAGCACAGCATTCCTTAGAACCTGTTCACGATCTCGCGAGCTAGAGATAAACAAGGCGAAAACGGCTGAGGAAGCGGAGTTTACGAGTGGTAAATGAGCATTCCGAAGCCGTTTTCAACGCCGTTTAGCCGACGCGCAGCAGATCGTGAACAGGTTCTTAGTGGTCGCCGCCTCCGGCGCCCGGCTTGGCCGCAAAGGGCGGCTTGGCCAGCCAGATGATCAGGAACAGCCCCATGAAGATCCAGCCGAGCAGGGTGAAGTAGTCCACCGTGGAGAGCATGTACGCCTGGCCTTCCACCACCTTGTCCAGCTGGGCATAGGCTTGCTGCGACGGCCCGCCGAGGGCGTCCAGGTAGTGCTGGGTGGCCGGGCTGTAGGGGGTCACGTCCTCGGTCAGCTGGGCATGGTGGTGGATGGCGCGCCGCTGCCATAGCCAGGTGGTCAGGGACGAGGCGAAGCTGCCACCCAGGACCCGCAAGAAGGTCGCCAGACCGCCGCCATCCGCCAGTTCCGAGGGCTTGAGGCTGGACAGCAGGATGCTGGTGGTGGGCATGAAGAACAGCGCCACGCCCAGGCCCATTAAGGTCTGCACCTCGGCGATGTGGCGATAGTCCACCTCGTTGTTGAAGGTGGCACGCATGAAGCAGGAGGCGCCGATCACCAGGAAGGAGCCGCCGGCCAGCAGCCGCAGATCGGTCTTGTGCGCGAACTTGCCCACCAGCGGTGAGAGGATCACCGGCAGGATGCCGATGGGCGCCGCGGCGAGGCCCGCCCATACCGGAGTGTAGCCGAGTTGCGTCTGCAGCCACTGGGGCAGCAGCAGGTTGATGCCGAAGAAGCCCGAATAGCCCAGTACCAGCGCCAGGGTGCCGCAGCTGAAGTTGCGATAGCGGAACAGCCGCAGATTGACGATGGGGTGCTTGTCGGTCAGTTCCCAGATCACCAGGGCGGTCAGGGCCACGGCGGAAAAGGCGGCGCCCAGGCAGATCAGGTTGGATTCGAACCAGTCCAGGTCGTTGCCCTTGTCCAGCACCACCTGCAGCACGCCCACGCCCAGCACCAGAAGGATCAGCCCGACATAGTCGATGGGCTGGTGCACCAGCTTTTCCGGCTTCTTGCCCAGCTGGCTCCAGACCACCAGGGTGGCGAAGATGCCGATGGGGATGTTGATGAAGAAGATCCACGGCCAGCTGTAGTTGTCAGTGATCCAGCCGCCGGCGATGGGGCCGATGATGGGCGCCACCACCGTCACCATGGCCAACAGCGCCAGGGCCATGCCGCGCTTGGCCGCCGGAAAGATCGCCAGCAGCAGGGTCTGGGCCATGGGATAGAGCGGGCCGGCGACGAAGCCCTGCATGGCGCGGAAGATCACCAGCTCCGGCATGGAGGTGGCGATGCCGCAGAGAAAGGAGGTGATGACGAAGAGCACCACGGCGGCCATGAACAGCTTGACCTCGCCGAAGCGGCGCGCCATCCAGCCGGTCAGCGGCAGGGCGATGGCGTTGCTCACGGCAAAGGCGGTGATGACCCAGGTGCCCTGTTCCGAACTCACCCCGAGGTTGCCGGAAATGGTGGTCAGGGCGACGTTGGCGATGGTGGTGTCGAGCACCTGCATGAAGGTGGCCAGGGACAGGCCCACCGTGGCGAGCACCAGGCTCGCCGGGCGAAAGGCGTTATCGCTCATGACGGATTACCAGAAGGGTGGACGGGGAGGCTCGCCAGGGAGCCTCCTTGGCTGTCAGCGCTTGGCGACGCCCGCGGCACGCGCCGCTGGACCGTTGTTGTGGACGATCTGCTGGATCAGCTGATCGGCCTCGGCCAGCTGATGGTCGTAGACGTCGGTGCTGTAGCGCGGCTGCTGCGGGGTGGTGGTGGGCAGGCGGGCGCCGTCCTGGTCGTGCAGGTCGACGTCGACCACGGTCGACAGGCCGATGCGCAGCGGGTGCTTGTCCAGGTTGTCGCCTTCCAGGCGGATCCGCACGGGCAGGCGCTGGACGATCTTGATCCAGTTGCCGGTGGCGTTCTGCGCCGGCAGCAGCGAGAAGGCGCTGCCGGTACCCACGCCCAGGCTTTCCACCACGCCGCGATAGCGCACGTCGTCGCCATAGAGGTCGGAATGGATTTCCACCGGTTGGCCGATGCGCATCTCGGCCAGCTGGGTTTCCTTGAAGTTGGCGTCGATCCAGATCTGGTCCAGGGGCACCACGGCCATCAGCGCCGCGCCGGGCTGCACGCGGCTGCCGACCTGTACCGAACGCTTGGCGACATAGCCGCTGACCGGCGCCACCAGGGTGCTGCGGGCGTGGTTCAGGTAGGCCTGGCGCAGCTGGGCGGCGGCGGCCTTGACGTCCGGGTGCGAGGCGATCTCGGTGTCGTCCACCAGCGCCTGGTTGGTATCCAGCTGCTGCTGGGCGGAGGTCAGGGAGCTCTGCGCCGCCACCAGGGTGTCCCGGGCATGGGCCAGTTCTTCCTTGGAGATGGCGCCGCCCTTGGCCAGTTGCTGGCGGCGGGCGTAGTCGGCACGGGCACGCTCGACCTCGACGCGCCGCGCGGCCACCTGGGCCTTGTAGCTGTCGACGTTGCTGAACAGGCCGCGCACCTGGCGTACGGTCTTGGCCAGGTTGGCCTCGGCGCTCTGCTGGGCCACGGCGGTGTCGCTGGGATCGAACTCCACCAGCGGCTGGCCCTGGCGGACGAAGTCGCCATCGTCCACGGCGATGCGGGTCACGGTGCCGGTGACCTGGGGCGTGATCTGCACCAGGTTGCCGTTGACGTAGGCGTCGTCGGTGCTGGCATGGAAGCGGCCATAGAACAGGTGGTAGCAGTAGACGCCCACGCCGGCCAGGATCACCACCAGCAGCAGGAGCAGCAGGAAGAGTTTGCGTTTGCCGGAGCGCTGCGGCTTCTGCTCCTGGGCATTGTCGTTGGGGGTTGCGGCGGAATCGGCCATGGTCGGGCTCTCGGTATCAGTGTGTGGCCGCGGCGGCGGGTGCCGGCGGCAGGTTGGACGGTTGGAAGCCGCCACCCAGGGCCTGCATCAGCAGCACGCCGCTGTCGATGCGATCGGCCCGGAGGCTGGCCAGCTGGCGCTCGGCCTGCAGCAGTTGCTGCTCGACGGTCAGGGCGTCGAGATAGTTGCCGATGCCGGCGCCATAGCGCTGCATGGCGATGTCGAAGGAGCTCTTGGCGATGTCGCGGGCCCGTTGCTGCTCGACGATCTGCTGGTCCAGCGAGCGCTGGCGGGTGATGGCGTCGGCGATGTCGCCCAGCGCCTGCACCAGGGTCTGGTTGTACTGGGCCACGGCCAGGTCGTAGTCGGCGTCCCGGCTGGCGAGATCGGCGCGGCGGCGACCGCCGTCGAAGATCGGCAGCGACAGTGCCGGACCGACGTTGAAGAAGCGCGCCGGTGCGCCGAACAGGGCATCGCCGAGGATGGCCTTGCTGCCGGCCGCCACCGTCAGGTTGAGATTGGGATAGAAGTTGGTCTTGCTTGCGGTGATGTCCTTGCTCGCGGCCTCCACGCGCCAGCGGGCGGCGATCAGGTCTGGACGGCGCCCGGCCAGCTCGGCGGGCAGCTGGGCCGGCAGATTCACCGCGGCGGGGGCGATCAGCTTGGGTCGCGGGATCTCGGCGCCCCGGTCGGGCCCCTTGCCCAGCAGCACGGCGAGACGGATCTGCGCGCTGCGCACCTGCTGCTCGGCGGCGGTATGAGAGGCTGCCGCGCTGGCTTCCAGACTCTGGGTCTGCTGCAGCTGGTAGTCGCTGTCGAGACCGGCGTCGACCCGGCGCTGGGCCAGGTCGAGCATGCCGCGGGTACGCTCCAGGTCCTGCTGGGCCACGTCCAGGCTGGTGTAGGCCAGACCGAGCTGGTTATAGGCACGGCTGACGTTGGCTGCCAGGGTCAGGCGTGCGGCCTGGCGATCCACCTCGCCGGCGCGGGCACGACCGAGGGCGGCTTCCCAGGCGGCGCGCTGGCCACCCCAGAGGTCGAAGCTGTAGCTGCCGCTCACATCGAACTGGCGCAGGGTGCTGTAGCGGTCGCCCTGACCGAGAGGATCGTCCGGTCGCGCCAGGCGCGAACGGGTCACACCGCCATTGGCGTCGATCTGCGGATAGCGATCGGCGTCGGCGGCGAGCACCGCGGCATCGGCCTGGCGACTGCGCGCATCGGCTTCCTGCAGCGAGGGGCTGTCACGCAGCGCCTCGCGGATCAGGCTGTCGAGTTGCGGATCGCCTAGCCGGGTCCACCAGTCGGCGCTCGGCCACTGGGCGGGGGAGAGGCGGTCGCTGGCAAAGGTGGCTTCGCCCTTGAGCGTCGCCGGATCCACGGCGCGCCCCTGGGTGTGCAGCCCTTCGGACGACACGCAGCCGGCCAGCAGCAGGGCGGCGCAGAGGGCGGTCAATGGCAGGCGAAAGGTCATGGGTCAGAGGTCTCCAGAGGTCTCCGGCAGCAGGCCGGAGGGGCTGAGCAGGCGGCGCAGCAGGCGTTCGAGGTCATCCAGTTCCTGGCGGTCCAGGCAGTGGGTCAGGTCGTTGAGCGCGTCCACGCCGATCTGCATGAGTTCGCTGCTCAGGGCCTGACCCTGTTCGGTCAGTTCCAGGCGTACCTGGCGGCGGTCGCTGAGGCTGCGTACGCGGCGCAGCAAGCCCTTGGCTTCCAGGCGATCGAGCATGCGGGTCATGGCGCCGCTGTCGAGGGACAGGCAGCGGCTGAGTTCGGCCGGGGTGTCGGTCTGGTCGCGGGCGAGCAGCAACAGCACCTTGAACTGGGCAGCGGTGATGTCGTAGGGCGCGAGGTGACTGTCCAGCACGCGATCCTTGTACTGGTTCGCGAGGTGGATCAAATGGCCTACGGAATTGCGCAGCGGAAAATTGCTACGGTCGAAATGTGACATTGCAGTATCTGCCCAGGCAATCAAGCGTATCCAGAATACTGCCTAGGCAGTGAAATATTCAGACACCTTTGCGCAGGGGAGAGTTGCGCATTTTGAAACAATTGGAAAAGTCTGCTGGCAGACGCTTGTCCCACGGCTGTCCGGACGCTGATCATGGTGGCTACTTCAGACTGAACCGAACCATGACCCCTCTCTTCGATCTAGACCGACTGCGCCAGGCCTTGGTGCCCCTGCGCCACGACCTGCCGCCGGATCTCGACCACCAGGGCTATCGCGCCCATTACCGCCTCGCGGACAGCCACGCGCGGCCGGAGCTGACCGTGGCCTTGGGCGCGCTGGCCGCCGGTGCCTACCGGCTCGCCGTGCAGGGTTGGTGGCCGCGCGAGCCGCGGGGCAGCCTGCTGCTGCTGCACGGCTACTACGATCACATGGGCCTCTATGGCCACGTGGTGGACTGGGCGCTGTCGCGGCAGCTGGCGGTGCTGGCCTGCGACCTGCCCGGGCATGGCCTGTCGAGCGGGGCCCGCGCCAGCATCAACGACTTCGCCGAATACCAGGCCACCCTGACGGCCCTGATCGCCGAGGCGCGGCGCCTGGACCTGCCGCGGCCCTGGCACCTGCTCGGCCAGAGCACCGGCGGCGCTATCCTGCTGGACTATCTGCTGCGCGGTGAGCCCGCTCCCGAACTGGGCGAGACGATCCTGCTGGCGCCCCTGGTCAGGCCCCATGCCTGGCGCCAGGGGTTGTGGACCTATCGGCTGGTGAAGCCCTTCGTGCGCGCCCTGCCGCGGCGCTTCTCGGTGAATTCCGGGGATCCGGCCTTTCTCGAATTCCTGCAGCAGGATGGCCTGCAGCCACGCGAGCTACCCGCGCAATGGGTCGGCGCTCTGGCGCGCTGGATTCCGCAACTGGAGGGGGCACCGGCCAGCTCCCGCCGCCCGCTGGTGATCCAGGGCGAGCAGGATTTCACCGTCGACTGGCGGCACAACCTGGGAGTGCTGGAGGCCAAGTTCGCGCGGCCCGAGGTGCTGCGCCTGCCGGAAGCGCGGCACCATCTGGTCAATGAGACCGCAGCCCTGCGCCAGCGCTATTTCCGCTGGCTGGACGACCGTCTCGCCTGAGCCGTCCTACTGGCCGCCGCCGCCCAGGCCGGCGCGCAGGGCCGCCACGGCGGCGCGGTAGTAGGCGCTGCCATTGGCCGAACTGGCGAAGTCGGCGAACTGGCCGAGTTCGCTGTCGTTCAGGGTGCGATAGACATAGAGCAGGGTGTTCTCCAGGTCGCCGGCATTCATCTGCTGGATGAATCTCTGACGCTGCTGCTCGATCATGCCGCCCGACTGCTGCTGACCCATCAGACCCGGCAGCATCGAACTCAGGCTGTCGGCGGCGAGGCCTGCCAGGGCCACGCTGACCTCGGCCCCGGCTTCACGCACGGGCAGGGCGGTGGCCAGGCGCTTGGCCTGGGCGCGGCGGGCCGGGCTGGCCTGCATCTGGGGCACGCCATTGGCGTTCTTGGCCAGCTGGTCGCTGCGGGTGGCGGCGATCTCCGCGGCGACCACCTTGCGGCCCACCGGCGACTGGAAGAACTGCAGGGCCGGGCCGTCTGCCGGCAAGCTCTGGCGCAGCGCGGCCAGGGCACGCTGGTCGATGGCCGCGGCGGTGTAGCGCTTGTTGCTGTTGTCGACCAGGCTCTGATAGAGCGCCGGCGGCAGGCTGTTCTGGTAGCGCTGCTGGGCGGCCTGCAGGGCGTCGCGGAAGTGTCCGCGCTGCTCGGGCCAACCTGCGGCCTGATAGAGGCTGACCGTGTCGTCGGCCAGAGCGGGCAGGCTGATGGCGAAAAGCAGGGAAGCGAACAGAACGCGCATGGACACCTCGGGCAGCGGCTTGGAGCCGGAAAGTCCGCCATTGTCGGCAACCCCAGGCTGGCTGTCGAGGCGCTCATCCCGGGCATTCGTCGCCTGGTCAAGGCAGGCGCGCAGCCGTGGCCGACTTCTCTTACACTCGGCATCCCGCCGGCCTGGCCCGGTCCGCTACGGTTTTCCCGATGGCTCTGCATCCCGAGCATCCCCTGCTGCAACGTATCGTCGACGATCTCGCCGAGCACGGCTGGTCGCGGCAGAGCATCTTCCTGCCCCTGGACCTCACCGCCGAACTGGCCGCCGAATGCCGCTTGCGCCATGCCCGCGGCGAGCTGGAGCGCGCCGGTATCGGCCGTGGCGAAAGCCCGCTGATCCGCGAGGGCGTCCGCGGCGATCACATCGCCTGGCTGGAGCCGGACGACGAGCATCCCGGCGTGCAGCGCTACCTGCAGCTCATGGACACCCTGCGCGAGGCCTTCAACCGCACCCTGTTCCTGGGGCTGGAAGACTACGAAAGCCACTTCGCCCTCTATCCGCCGGGGGCCTTCTATGCCCGCCACCTGGATCGCTTCCGCGACGACGACCGCCGCATGGTCTCCCTGGTGCTCTATCTCAACGACGCCTGGTTGCCGGAGCAGGGCGGCGAGCTGCGGCTCTATCTGGACGAGCAGCGCCACCAGGATGTCCTGCCGCTGGGCGGCAGCCTGGTGTGCTTCCTGTCCGGCCAATTGCCCCACGAGGTGCTGCCGGCCACCCGCGAGCGGCTGTCGCTGACCGGCTGGTTCCGCCGCCGTGGCGACAATCCGCTGCAGGGCTAGGCGGTAGATTGGCGACGGACGCGGAGGGCGTATGGAAAAGATACTGGTGAGTCGCTGCCTGCTGGGGCATCGGGTGCGCTATGACGGCGGCGCCCATGGCCCCTTCGATCTGCTGGGCGTCTGGCAGTCGGAAGGGCGCATCGTGCCCCTCTGTCCGGAGGTGGCCGGGGGTCTGCCCACGCCACGTCCGCCGGCCGAGATCCCCAGTGGCCAGGGCGGCGCCGTGCTGGACGGCCGGGTAGCGGTGGTAACCGTGGGCGGCGAAGACGTGACCGCCGCCTTCGTCGCCGGTGCCGAGGCCGCTCTCGAACTGATCGCGCGGCATGGCATCCGCCTGGCGGTGCTCAAGGCGCGCAGTCCGTCCTGCGGCAATCTGGAAAACTACGATGGCAGCTTCAGCGGCACCCGCGTGGCGGGCGAGGGGGTCACGGCGGCGGCGCTGAAACGCGCCGGCGTCGCCGTCTTCAACGAGACCGAACTGGTCGCGGCGCAGCGCCTGCTCGCGGCGCTGGAAGGCAACGCCTAGAGGATCTCCGGCTGGCGGCCCAGCAGGCTCTGGAAATGCGCCTTCTGCACGAAGCAGCCCTTGGGAAAGCGCCAGCCGACCAGCTCGCCCGGCTGCTTTTCGAGATTCTGGGCAAAGACGGTGGCGCCCATGGCACGCGCCAGGACGGCATATTCGCGCAGCGGGACCTTAACGACAGGAACATCCGGGCTGATCATGGGCGCTCTGCTGGGTGGGTCGCCCACGCTCGAAACGACGATCGCGGCAAGCCCACAGGTGACTTGCCAGGCTTATCGGCACCCCTGCGCGGAACTTCAGCCCGCGGATGAAAAAGCCTGGTCTAGCCAGCGGCTTTTGGCGTCTCCGGCAGGAACCAGTTCATCAGCAGGGCGCACAGGCCGCCGGTGGCGACGCCGGATTCCAGCACCGCCCTCAGGCCGGCCGGCATATGGGCGAGAAATTCCGGCACCTGGGAGATGCCCAGGCCCAGGGCCAGGGACACGGCGATGATCAGCAGCGCGCGTCGATCCAGCTCGACGCCGGCGAGGATGTTGATCCCCGAGGCGGCGACCGCGCCGAACATCACCATGGCCGCGCCGCCGAGCACCGGCTCGGGCACCGCCTGGATCACCCCGGCCACCGCCGGGAACAGCCCCAGCAGGACCAGGATGGCGGCGATCCACAGGCCGACATGGCGACTGGCGATGCCGGTCAGCTGGATCACCCCGTTGTTCTGGGCGAACACCGAGCTGGGAAAGGTGTTGAACAGCCCGGCCAGCAGCGAGTTGGCGCCGTTGACCAGCACCCCGCCCTTGATCCGCTGCATCCACAGCGGGCCTTCCACGGGTTCGCGGGAGACCTTGCTGGTGGCGGTGATGTCGCCGATGGCCTCCAGCGAGGTCACCAGGTAGATCACCAGCAGGGGCACGAACAGCGACCAGGAAAAGCCCAGGCCGAAGTGCAGCGGCAGGGGGATCTGCACCCAGGTAGCCTCGTGCATGCCGGTGAAGTTCAACCGGCCGAGCCAGGCCGCCAGGGCATAGCCCAGCAGCAGGGCGACGACGATGGCGCTGCTGCGCAGGGCGCGCAGCGGAATGCGATTGAGCACCACGATGGTGGCCAGTACGGTGCCCGACAGCAGCAGGTTCTCGCCATTGGCGAAGGTGCCGTTGCCCAGGGCCGCGAAGCCGCCGCCCATGCTGATCAGGCCGACCTTGATCAGCGTCAGGCCGATCATCAGCACCACGATGCCGGTCACCAGCGGAGTGATGAGGCGCTTGACGAAGGGCAGCACCCGCGATACCCCCATCTCGACGAAGGAGCCGGCCATCACCACGCCGAAGATGGCCGCCATCACGGCTTCCACCGGGGTGCCGTTCTTGACCATCAGGGCGCCACCGGCGATCAGCGGACCGACGAAGTTGAAGCTGGTGCCCTGGACGATCAGCAGCCCGGCGCCAAAGGGCCCGAAGCGGCGACACTGGACGAAGGTGGCGATGCCGGAGATCACCAGCGACATGGATACGATCAGGTTGGTGTCGCGCGGCGAGACGCCCAGGGCCTGACAGATCAGCAGACCGGGGGTGACGATGGGCACGATGATCGCCAACAGGTGCTGGATGGCGGCCAGCAGGGCGATCAGCGGGCGCGGTCGGTCCTGGGGACCATAGAGCAGTTCGGAGCGGGAAGGCTGGGACATGGGCGGAGTCGTCGCGGAAAAAGCGCCGATCTTACCGGATGCCCGCCCCGGGGCGCAGGGTCTTCGACCGGGACACAGCCGTCGGCCTGGCGGCCGGCGGCTGTCCCTTATGGCTTAGAGGATGAAGCGGGCCACGTCGCGATTGAGGTCGGCGGCGTGATGCTGCAGCGAGCGCGACTGGCGCTCCGAGTCCTCGGCGCCGCTGGCCAGGGTGTCGCCGAGGCCCTTGATGGTGATGACGTTGCGGGTGATCTCCTCGGTGACCGAGGTCTGCTCCTCGGCCGCGGTGGCGATCTGCAGGGACATCTCGGAGATGACGCCGGCACTCTGGGCGATCTCTTCCAGGGCGCTGGAGGCGCGTTCCACGTCGGCGACGCTGCGCTCGGCGATGGCCATGCTGCTGTCCATGCGCTGCACCGCCTGGCGGGTCATCTGCTGCAGGGTGCCGATGGTCTCGTTGATCTCCCGGGTCGAGGCCTGGGTCCGTTGCGACAGTGTCCGCACCTCGTCGGCGACCACCGCGAAGCCCCGGCCATGCTCGCCGGCGCGGGCCGCCTCGATGGCCGCGTTGAGCGCCAGCAGGTTGGTCTGCTCGGCGATGCTCTGGATGCTGTCCAGCACCTTGGCGATGGCCTGGGAGTGGTGGTCCAGCTCGCCGATCACCCGGGTGGCATCATCCACTTCCCGCGCCAGGCTGTTGATGGATTCCTTGCTGGTCTGCACCAGGGTCAGCCCCTGGGCGGTGCTGTCGGAAGACTGGCGGATGGCCTCGGCGGTCTGCTCGGCATTGCGGGCGATCTCCTGGGTGGCGGAAGACATCTCCGTCACCGCCGTGGCCACCAGGGTGATCTCCTGCTGCAGGCGCCCCAGTTCCCGGGTGGCCGCGGCGCTGCGCTGCAGGACCTTCTGCGATTCGGCGTCCACGCTCTGGGCATGCTGGCGCACGCCGCCGATCAGGCCGTGCAGACTGGCCACGAATTGGTTGAAATGGCCGGCCAATCCGCCGACCTCATCGGTGCTCTGCACGGCGATACGGCGGGTCAGATCGCCCTGGCCGTCGGCGATCACCTGCAGACCGGTCGAGACCACGCCCAGCGGCCGGAGCAGATAGCTGCACAGCAGGTTGATGAGCAGCAGCGAGCCCCCCAGCACCACGGCCAGGATGGCGAGGCTGATCCACAGCTGGCGTTGCAGCGGCGCCATGAGCACGCCACTGTCGACGATCATCACCAGGGTTTCGCCATGGTGATTCATGGGCGCGGCATAGAGCCGCTGGCCGGCCGGGGTTTCCACATAGCGCTCGCCGGGTGCCTGGGCCAGGCGTTGGAGGGTGTCCGCGTCGAGCTGGGGAAAGAGCTCGGTGATCGGCTTGGCCAGCAGGGCGGCGTCTTCGTGGCCCAGGACGATGTTCTGGCCGTTGACCAGCACGGCACTGCCGGCGCCCGGCAGTTGCACGCGCTTGAGCTGGTCGAGGATGTCGCTGATGCTGACGTCCGCGCCAAGGATCGCGGTGGTCTTGCCCGCCGACTGCAGGGCCCAGCCCAGCGACAGCACGTTCTGCTTGGTCGCCGCCGCCACGGTGGGAATGGAAAAGAACACCTTGCCGGGATTCTGCTGCGCCTGCTGGTACCAGAGCCACTGGCGCGGATCGTTGTTGTCCGGCGGCAACTGGACGCCATTGGCATTGACCTGGCTGCCATCGCCGCGGGCATAGAAGACGTTGTCGAAGGCGCCGGAGTTCTTGACCTGATTGAGGCTGGCCGGAAGCTGGGCGTCCGGGGTGTCGGCAGCCAGGGCGCCCAGCGCCGCGGCCTTGCCGTCCAGCCACTGGCGAACTCCGCCGTTGAAGACGAAACTGACGGTCTTCAGCTGCTCGACCGTAGAGGCTTCCAGCGCCGTGCGGGTATTGAAGAAGTTGATGGCGGTGAGACCCACCCCCACGACCAGGACGGCCGCGGTGGCAGACAACGAGAGTTTCTGTTTCAACGACAAGGCAGGCACGGCGGGATGACTCCGACAATTAATTGTCCGACTTTATCGGTGCCTGCCGGAGATAACTTGAGCGGCCAGTCAGGTTTTTCCTGTGGAGCCGGATCAGCGGAGCTCGGGCCGGCCGCGGGTCTCCCAGTCGGCCGTGGCCGGGGAGACCCGGGGTCAGGCCTGCCTAGGCGGCGACCGTCTGGGCGCCGGTCATCAGCGCCACGGCGTCGGCCATGGAGTGCTGACGCGGATCGATCACCGTCAGGCGGCGACCCAGGCGATGGATGTGGATGCGATCGGCGATCTCGAACACATGGGGCATGTTGTGGGAGATCAGCACGATGGCGATGCCGCGGGCGCGCACGTCGAGGATCAGCTCCAGCACCTTGCGCGATTCCTTCACCCCCAGCGCCGCCGTGGGTTCGTCGAGGATGATCACCTTGGAACCGAAGGCCGCCGCCCGCGCCACGGCCACGCCCTGGCGCTGACCACCGGACAGGGTCTCCACCGCCTGGTTGATGTTCTGGATGGTCATCAATCCCAGTTCGGACAGCTTTTCCCGGGCGATGCGCTCCATTTCCTTGCGGTCCAGGGTGCGGCAGAGGGTGCCCAGCAGCCCCGGCTTGCGCAATTCGCGACCCAGGAAGAGGTTGTCGGCGATGGACAGCGCCGGCGACAGCGCCAGGTTCTGGTAGACCGTCTCGATGCCGGCCCGCCGCGCCGCGATGGGCGAGGCGAACTGCACCGGCTGGCCCTCGAAGCGGATCTCGCCTTCATCGGGCCGCAGGGCACCGGAGATGGCCTTGATCAGCGAGGACTTGCCGGCGCCGTTGTCGCCGATCACGGCGAGGATCTCGCCGGGCAGCAGGTCGAAGTCGGCGTGGTCGAGGGCGGTGACGCGGCCATAGCGCTTCACCAGGCCACGGGCCATGAGCAGGGGTTCGGTAGTCATCAGCTGGCCGCCTTTCTGATCCATTGGTCGATAGCCACGGCCGCGATGATGAGCGTGCCGATCAGCAGATAGGTCCACTGTACGTCGGTGCCCAGCAGCCGCAGGCCGAGGGCGAAGACGCCGACGATCAGAGCGCCGAACAGCATGCCGAGGATGGAGCCGCGGCCGCCGAACAGCGAGATGCCGCCGATCACCACGGCGGTGATGGACTCGATGTTGGCGAACTGCCCGGCGGTGGGCGAGACCGAGCCGATGCGGCCTATCAGCACCCAGCCGGCGAAGGCGCAGATGAGTCCGGACAGCCCGTACACGGTGATCAGCATGCGGCGGACGTTGACCCCGGCCAGCGCCGCGGCCTCGGGATCGTCGCCCACCGCATAGAGATGGCGCCCCCAGGCGGTGTGGTTGAGCACGTACCAGAGCAGGGCGACCAGCACCACCAGGGCGATCACGCCATAGGTGAAGACCGCGCCGCCCAGGCGGAAATTGTCGCCGAACACCTGCAGCAGCGGCGCGGTCGCGCCGATTTCCTGGGCGCGGATGGTCTCGTTGCGCGAATAGAGGAAGTTGGCCGCCAGCACGATCTGCCACATGCCCAGGGTGACGATGAAGGGTGGCAGCTTGATGCGGGCGATCAGCCAGCCGTTGGCCATGCCGCACAGGGTGCCCACCGCCAGGCCGCAGAGGATCGACAGCTCCACCGGCAGGCCGTAGCGGAAGGTGAACTGGCCCATGACCACCGAGGACAGCACCATGATGGCGCCCACCGAGAGATCGATGCCGGCGGTGACCACCACCAGGGTCTGGGCCGCGCCGACGATGCCGGTGATGGCGACCTGCTGCAGGATCAGGGTGAGGGCGAAGGCGGAAAAGAACTTGCCGCCCAGGAGGGCGCCAAAGATGCCCAGCGACAGCAGCAGCACCAGCAGCGAGACCGCCGAGGGGCGTGAATGCAGGAAGTGACGGAATTTGACCAGCGGGCTGCGCTCGTCACGGGCGAAGGAGGCGACCTCCGTGGCGCTGTGCTTGAGCACCTGTTCGAAGGGCTGGCCGGACGGAGAGGGTGAGGTCGGATCGCTCATGGCAATCTCCTGAAAGCGGGAAAGCGGCCGAGAGTCGATCGCCCGCACCCGGACCCGGAGGGCTCAGGCGGGGCGATCGGTCTCCTCTAGCGTAGACGAGGGGCCATCAGCCCCAGCATTTCTGCAGGGCGGTCTTGCTGTCGATGGACTGGATGCCGGGGACCGGCTTGTCCGTCACCAGCTTCACGCCGGTGTCGACGAAGCTCTTGCCCTCGGTCGGGGTCGGCTTCTTGCCGGTGTCGGCAAAGGTCTTGATCGCCTCGATGCCCAGGGCCGCCATCTGCAGCGGGTACTGCTGGGAGGTGGCGCCGATGACGCCGTCGGCGACGTTGTGCACGCCCGGGCAACCGCCGTCGATGGACACGATCAGCACGTCCTTCTCGCGACCCACGGCCTTGAGCGCCTCGTAGGCGCCGGCGGCGGCCGGCTCATTGATGGTGTGCACCACGTTGATGGTCGGATCCTTCTGCAGCAGATTCTCCATCGCGGCGCGGCCGCCTTCTTCGTTGCCGTTGGTCACGTCGTGGCCGACGATGCGCGGATCGGTCTCGTCGCCGATGCGGCTCTGATCCTTGGGGTCGATGCCGAAGCCGAGCATGAAGCCCTGGTCGCGCAGGACGTCCACCGACGGCTGCGAGGCGTTCAGGTCGAGAAAGGCCACCCGCGCATCCTTGGCCTTGTCGCCCAGGGTTTCCCGCGCCCATTGGCCGATCAGCTTGCCGGCCAGCAGGTTGTCGGTGGCGAAGGTCATGTCGGCGGCGCTCACCGGATCCAGCGGAGTATCCAGGGCGATCACCAGCAGGCCGGCTTCGCGGGCCTTCTGCAGATTGGGCACGATGCCCTTGGTGTCGGAGGCGGTGATGAGGATGCCCTTGGCGCCATCGGCGATGCAGGTCTCGATGGCGGCCACCTGGCTTTCGCTGTCGCCGTCGATCTTGCCGGCGTAGGCCTTGAGCGTCACCCCCAGCTCCTTGGCCTTGGCGGTGGCACCTTCCTTCATCTTCACGAAGAAGGGATTGGTATCGGTCTTGGTGATGAGGCAGGCGGAGACAGGGGCTGCCTGGGCGGTGCCACTGGCCAGGGCGGCGGCCAACAGGCAACCGGCGAAGGACGCGAGGGAGACGGTTCTTTTCATTGTTGTGCGCTCGGGTTCAGAGACGGGAAGGCGACCGACAGCGCGTCGGTCGCCGTGGAGCTGTTACCACCACTGCTCGATCTGGAAGCCGACGTTGGAGCCGTGCAGATCGTTGCCGAAGGTACCGGTGCTCGACAGCGCGGAGCCGGCGTCGAATTCATCGGCCGCCTGCTGGGCTGCCCGGTTCCAGGCGGCATAGGTGTAGAACAGGCGGAATTCGGGACGCGACTTGAATTCCGGACCCTTGGGCGACCAGGTGGGTGCCAGCGTCAGCTTGGTCAGCTTGCGGGTACCACCCGGGGCCTGCACCTGGTCATGACCCAGTTCGGTGGAGAACTTGAACTGGTCGCTGATGCCGTAGACCAGACGGCCACCCAGCGAGGTCCAGCGCAGGTCGTTGCCATTGGGACGCTCGTCCTTCTGGTAGACCGCGGCGATCTGGCCACCCCAGTAACGGCTGATCTGCCAGTCGAAGTAGTCGACGACGCGATAGGAGACGTCGGCGCTGCTCAGGGTGGGATCGCCGGTGCTGCCCAGGGCGGTGCCCGGACCCTGGCCGCGCTGCACGGCAAAGGTGTTCACGCCACCCCAGCCCATGAAGTTGGCCTGCTTGTGCTGCAGCGTCACCGCGACACCACTGTTGGCATTGGGCTGGTTGCTGGGCTTGTCCAGGTAGCTGACGCCGATTTCCAGCGAGCCATTGGGGTTGGTGTTGAAGCCGGCGACGTTGAAGTCGATGCGGTTCTGGAAGTCCTTCTGGTTCTGGTTGTCCTTGCGCGAGAAGGCCAGGCTGTACTTGAGGCCGCCGATGTTGACGTCCTCGATACCACCGCCGGTGGCGCTCTGGTTCCAGTAAAAGAAGTCGGAGATGTGGATATCGTTACGCTTGTAGTAACGGCGACCGGCCCAGAGGTTGCCGCCGTTCAGCGCGGCGATGTTGTTCCAGTAGGCATAGGCCTGGACCGCGCGGATCTCGCCGTTGTCGCCATTGAAGGTCGGGGTGCGATCGTACCTGTTGAAGAAGCTGCCCATGCCATAGACGCCGATTGCCGAGCCGTCGTCCAGATTGAAGACATTCTGCTTCAGCGCCAGCTCGCCGTACTGCTCGCACTCGTTGCCCAGACGGTACTTGGACTGGGCACCCTGCAGCTTGAAGCAGCGCATGGAGTCGGAACCGGAGGAATCACCGAGGCCGGTACGGAAGTAACCGGTGGTTTCCAGGGCGTTAGCCGCAGGAATCAGCAGAAGAGTGCTCATCAAGGACGCGACCGAAACCCTGGCCAAGGGCATAGCCTTTTTCTTATTCATTTATGTTCCCTATTTATTGTTGTTGTGTAACTCAGTGCCTGGCCTGCACCTGACCCGCCGTGCTCCAGCGGAAGATCGACATAGGTGTGACCATTGGAACCCAACCTGACTACAAACTTATCGCTGAATCAATTCAGCGGCAGACGGAGGGTAGCCTTTGATCACTCAACGGCCTAGCGGCTCGATTACAGCGATGTGTGAGCTGAATCACAAGCTGTGCTTCTACAAAAATAGCAAGCCAAGCAACTGTGAAACCCCTCTGGAATGGGGTCATGGCGAGGACTGCTCCTGCTGAAGAAGCCATAGGCGAAGCGCAGAGAAAGGAGCGCAAGCGGAAGGGCGGAATAGAGCGGGAGAGCAGGAGGGAAGGTGGGGCGGAGCGTCCGGGCGACGACGGATGCCGTCGCCCGGAGGGCGCGAATCAGCCCAGCAGGGCCTTGTCGCGCACGCCGCCCTTGTCGGCGCTGGTGGCCAGCAGGGCGTAGGCCTTGAGTGCGGTGGTCACGCGGCGGGCACGGGGTTGTGCCGGCTTCCAGCCCAGCTTGTCCTGCTCGATGCGGCGGTGGGACAGCTCTTCGTCGCTCACCAACAGGTTGATGCTGCGCTGGGGGATGTCGATGAGCACCTTGTCGCCGTCGCGCACCAGGCCGATGGCGCCACCCGCTGCCGCTTCCGGCGAGGCATGGCCGATCGACAGGCCCGAGGTGCCGCCGGAGAAGCGGCCGTCGGTGAGCAGGGCGCACTGCTTGCCCAGGCCCTTGGACTTCAGGTAGCTGGTGGGGTAGAGCATCTCCTGCATGCCCGGGCCGCCCTTGGGCCCTTCGTAGCGGATGATGACGATGTCGCCGGCCTTGACCTCGTCGGCGAGGATGCCACGCACGGCGGCGTCCTGGCTCTCGAACACCTTGGCATTGCCTTCGAACACATGGATGGATTCATCCACGCCGGCGGTCTTCACCACGCAGCCGTCCAGGGCTATGTTGCCGTAGAGCACCGCCAGGCCGCCTTCCTGGGAATAGGCATGGGCGACCGAGCGGATGCAGCCCTCGGCGCGATCGTCGTCCAGGCTGTCATAGCGGGTCGCCTGGCTGAAGGCTTCCTGGGTCGGGATGCCGGCCGGACCGGCGCGGAAGAAGGTCTTCACCGCCTCGTCCTGGGTCAGGGTGATGTCCCAGTGCTCGATGGCTTCGCCCAGGGTCCGGCTGTGCACGGTGGGCAGGTCGGTATGCAGCAGTCCGCCACGGGCCAGTTCGCCCAGGATGCTGAAGATGCCCCCGGCGCGGTGCACGTCTTCCATGTGGTATTTCTGGATGTTCGGCGCCACCTTGCACAGCTGCGGCACCTTGCGCGACAGGGCATCGATGTTGCGCAGGTCGAAGTCCACCTCGGCTTCCTGGGCGGCGGCCAGCAGGTGCAGGATGGTGTTGGTCGAGCCGCCCATGGCGATGTCCAGGGTCATGGCGTTCTCGAAGGCCGCATAGGAGGCGATGTTGCGCGGCAGCGCCGACTCGTCGTTTTCCTGGTAGTAGCGGCGGCACAGCTCGACGATGGTGCGGCCGGCCTGCAGGAACAGCTCCTTGCGGTCGGCGTGGGTGGCCAGGGTCGAGCCGTTGCCGGGCAGGGCCAGGCCGAGGGCCTCGACCAGGCAGTTCATGGAGTTGGCGGTGAACATGCCCGAGCAGCTGCCACAGGTGGGGCAGGCGCTGCGTTCGTATTCGGCGACCTTCTCGTCGCTGGCCGAACTGTCGGCGGCGATGACCATGGCGTCCACCAGGTCCAGGCCGTGACTGGCCAGCTTGGTCTTGCCGGCTTCCATGGGACCGCCGGAAACGAATACCACCGGGATGTTCAGGCGCAGGGCGGCCATCAGCATGCCGGGGGTGATCTTGTCGCAGTTGGAGATGCACACCAGGGCATCGGCGCAGTGGGCATTGACCATGTATTCCACGGCGTCGGCGATGATCTCGCGACTGGGCAGCGAATAGAGCATGCCGTCGTGGCCCATGGCGATGCCGTCGTCCACGGCGATGGTGTTGAATTCCTTGGCCACGCCGCCGGCCTTCTCGATCTCGCGGGCGACCAGCTGGCCGAGATCCTTGAGGTGGACGTGGCCCGGCACGAACTGGGTAAAGGAGTTGGCGATGGCGATGATGGGCTTCTTGAAGTCTTCGTCCTTCATCCCGGTGGCGCGCCAGAGCGCCCGGGCGCCAGCCATGTTGCGGCCCTGGGTGGAGGTTTTCGAGCGATAGTCAGGCATGAAGCGTCTCTCCGAGGCGGCTTTCTAGATCACGGTTCTGGTCATCGTGAGCGCAGACGAGGCACGGTGCAAACGCGGAGTGACGGTTGCCGGGCCGGAGGGCGGCAACGCCATGCGGGATCTCCACAGGGGGTGCCAGGGCTCACGAACCCGCCGGAGGATGCTGGCGGAGGGGAGTCTGGATCATACACCCGGGCGCCAGCACTGCACAGCAGGCCGGCGCCGGACGGATCAGGGCGCTTCCTGTTCGCCGTCGGGGGCGTCTTCCAGGTATTCGTCCATGGGCTCCTGGCCGGCCAGGGTCTTGAGACTCAGGTCCACGGCTTCGGGCAGGGTGATGTCGACGCGCTGCTGGTCGCTGCCTTCCAGCGAGGATTCGTAGCTCAGCGCATGGCGCAGGTGACCGTTCTCGAGGATGGCGCCGACGCTGGCCAGCTGGGCGGCGGCTGGCGCCAGGCGTTCGAGGGCGGCCTTGGGCCAGGTGGCCTCGACGGTCGCGTTGCAGGTATAGAAGCCCGCTTCGCCGCTGTCCGAGGGTTCTTCCTGGGTCTTGATGTCGACCAGCGAGACCTGGCCGGCTTCCAGCGCGGGCTGGCCGGCGGCGATGTCGTCCGCATAGATCTCGTTGATGGTCTGGGCGTATTGCTGACGGACCAGCTCGGCGGTCTTGGCCGCATCGCAACTGTAGTCATAGCCACCGCAGCCAGTCAGGGAAAGCACCGCAGCTGTGAGTATGAGGTGACGTCTGGACATGCCTGAATTCCTTGGAACGATGGGTAGAGCCTGGCGGCGCTGGCCGCGCCTGCGTCGATCCACAGTGCAGGAGGTTGGCGCAGCGGTCGGGGATGGCGAGGGCCCATGGTGCTGCCGCTCGCCCATCCTGTCCATCAGACGCCGCCAGCGTCCTTCAGGACACCCGGCCTGGCTGGCCGGTCAGTGCCCGGCTCAGGCGCGGTCGGCGCTTTCGCAGGTTTCGAAGTCCTTGCTGTCGACGCGGTTCATGCTGTCGAAGCCGATCGAATAGACCTGCTCCTTGCCGTCCTTGTTGAGCACATAGTTGTTGCAGGTGCCGGGGCGGTACTTGCGGGTATAGGTGCTCGACGGGGTACCGCCGATGCGCAGCACGTCAGCCTTGCTCATGCCCTTGTCCACCTGCTTCACCAGGGGTTGCTCGCGAAATTCGACGCGGCCCACGGTGTAGTCGGCGGTGTTCTTTACCGAGGCGCAGCCCGCCAGCACGGTGCCAGCCAGCAGGGCGGTCGCGACTGCAATCTTCTTGTTCATGGTGTGATCCCTTCAAAGGCGGAAGTGCCTGACACTTCGACGATGGCGGCGCCGATAAATTCGCTCTCCGTCGCACTTCTCGCCGTTTGCCGCTTTGACGGATCACCCACTGGCGACGGCAAGTGACTGTATCTAAAGCTGATTCTGCAAACGAACGCTATGCCCCCGTTTTTTAAGGATTATTTTGTCCGAACGGCAGTTGACAGGGGCCAGGCGGCAGGCGATCTTTAGCGTTATGTTGTAACTTCCCAGCCGTTTCTCGTTTCTCGCGAGGACCTCATGAATCGCCGTCGTCTGCTCAATCTGATCCTGGCTGGCATGACCTTGCCCGTCGGGTTGCCGGCGTTCGCCGCCCGGCAGCAACTCAAGGGTGCCCGGGCCTGGCAGGATGCCGACAAGCTCCGCCTGGTGTTCGATCTCACCGGGCCGGTCCGCTACAAGACCTTCACCCTGGTCGCGCCGGACCGCATCATTCTCGATCTCGCCGATACCCAGGCGCCGGCGGTACTCAATCATCTCGCCCTGCAGGGGTCGCCGGTGCGCGCCGTGCGCAGCGCCCACTACGGCGCCCAGGACACCCGGGTGGTGCTGGAACTGGCCCATCCGGTGGAGGTGGAGAGCTTCATCCTCGGTCCGGGCGAAGGCGCGGCCAATCGCCTGGTGCTGGATCTCAAGCGGGCCGGGGCGCCGGCGGTGGCTGCGCGCAAGCCGGTCGACGCCGAGCCGCCGCTGGAGGTCAAGCGCGGCAAGGGCCTGGCCACGGGTCGCGACATCATGGTGGTGGTCGATGCCGGTCACGGCGGCAAGGACCCGGGAGCGCTGAGCGCGCGCGGTGATCGGGAAAAGGACATCGCCCTGATCGTGGCGCAGAATCTGGCGCGGCGGATCAATCTGCAGAAGGGCTTCAAGGCCAAGCTGGTGCGCAACGACGACTTCTTCGTGCCGCTGCGCAAGCGCGTCGAGGTTGCCCGCAGCTACAACGCCGACATGTTCGTCTCGGTGCATGCCGATGCCGCGCCACGCCGCACCGCCTACGGTGCCTCGGTCTATGCCCTGTCGGAGCGGGGCGCGACCTCCACCACGGCGCGCTTCCTGGCCGACAGCGAGAACAACGTCGACCTGATCGGCGCCAACGAGATTCTCAAGGGCCGCGACCCCATGCTCGCCGGCGTGCTGCTGGACATGTCGATGAACGCCACCATCTCGTCGAGCCTGGACCTGGGCCACAAGGTGCTGGGGCAATTGTCGAGCATCACCAACCTGCACCAGAAACGAGTGGAGCAGGCGGGCTTCGCTGTGCTCAAATCGCCCGACATCCCCTCGATCCTGGTCGAGACGGGCTTCATTTCCAATGATCGCGATTGCCGACGCCTACTCGACAGTCGCCACCAGAAGCAGCTGGCCGATTCCATCTTTGCCGGACTGCATGGCTATTTCCAGGAGCGCCCCCCGCTGGGCACCTACCTGGCCAGCCTCAAGAACACCCAAGGAGTGACATGAGTTTGCAAGACAAGGCGCGTCGTTACTGGCGCGTGGTGGTGCTGGTGATAGGTGCGCTCTGTGTCGTGGCCGGGTTGATCGGCTACGGTCAGGGCGGTGGCGACAAGCAGGGCAGTGCCCAGGAAGGCTTCGTCAACAAGGTCTGGCAGATCAAGACCAGCAACAGCATCGAGCCGGGAATGCTCTACGTCTTTCTCAGCGATGGCACCCTGGTGATGGCCTCGCCGAGCAGCCAGCCCTCCCTGGGCCGCTGGACGCGCACCGAGAAGGGCCTGAACCTGATCGAGGAAGGCATCACCTATCCCACGGAAATCCTCAGCCTCTCGCGCGACGAATTCCGTATCCGCAGCCTCAATCCCGGCGATCCGGTGGAGCTGCAGCTGGCTCCGGCGGCGCGTTGAGACGCCCTCAGGCGTCGTCGGCGTAGCGCTGTTCCTGCCAGGGGTCGCCGCGGTCGTGATAGCCGCGCATTTCCCAGAAGCCCGGCGTGTCGCCGACCCGGAAGTCGATGCGCCTGAGCCACTTGGCGCTCTTCCACAGATAGAGGTGCGGGATCATTGCCCGCACCGGCCCGCCGTGCTCGGCGGTCAGCGGCTGGCCCTCCCAGCTGTGGACCAGCATGGCACCGGGTGCGGCGAAATCCGCCAGCGGCAGGTTGGTGATGTAGCCGTCGTAGCTGTGCAGGAGCACATGGGTCGCCTCGTCCTGCGGCTGCACCTCGTCGAGCAATTCGCTTACCGGCAGGCCGATCCAGTGATTGTCATAGCGTGACCAGGTGGTGACGCAGTGCATGTCGCTGACGGCATGGGTGGTCGCCCGCGCCGCGAAGGTCTCCCAGTTCCAGCGCAGCGTCCTGCGCACTGCGCCGGTTACCGCCAGTTGCCAGCGCTCCCGGCTGACCTCCGGCCGCACCCCCAGATCCAGGACCGGCCAGTTGCTGACGCGATGCTGGCCGGGCGGCAGCCGCTCGCTTTCCGGACGGGCACTCTGGCCGGTGAGGAAACGGCCCTCCTGGGCCCAGCGTTCCTTGGAACGGATCAGCTTGCTTGGCTCATCGCTCATCGAGGGATCCTCTTCACGGGTCGTGGGTTTTTGACCGCCATGATGGCCTTTCGTCGGCACAGGCCGAACCCAGACGGCTTCTTGCGCCTCCTATCCTGCAGGCACTCAGAGAGGCGCCTCCTTTTTCTTAACCTGCCGGAGAACGACCATGGTAGATGCAACCCAGATCAAAGAGCATGCGGAAGTCGTCGGTTCGGACGGCCAGCACGTAGGCACCGTCGACCATATGGAAGGCGCCGATCGCATCAAGCTGACCAAGCGCGACCAGGACGCCCAGGGCAAGCACCACTACATCCCGCTGAGCTGGGTCCAGTCCGTGGAAGGCAGCCAGGTGCGCCTGGTCAAGACCCGTGACGAAGCCGAGCGCGAGTGGCAGGCCGCCTGAGGCACTTGGCACAGCAACAAAAAGCCCCGCACTGGCGGGGCTTTTTGTTGGCCGGCGAATAGCGATCAGTTGATGTATTCGAACAGCTTGACGATGCGCTGCACGCCCGAGACGCTCTGGATCAGCTGCACGGCGTGGGCGGCTTCCTGCTGGGTCACCAGGCCCAGGAGGTAGACGATGCCGTTTTCGGTGACCACCTTGATGCGCGAACCGGGGATGTCCTCGTCGGCGAACATCTGGGTCTTGATGCGGGTGGTCAGCCAGGAATCGTTGCTGCGCGCCAGCAGCGAGGAGTTGCCGGTCACCTGCAATTCGTTGTGCACGGTCTTGACCCGCTGCACGCTGCGCACGGCCTGTTCGGCCTGCGCCTTGAGATCGGCCCGCGGCGTCTGGCCAGCGATCAGCACCACGCCGTTGTAGCTCACCACCACGATGTGCGAGCTGGCGAGATCGGCATTGGCCTTGGAGATGTTGACCGACGCCTTGGTCTCGATCAGGGCATCGTCCACGGTGCTGCCCAGGGTACGGGTACCGCGGTTGTCGTCGATGGGCTTGTCGCGGCTGGCGGTGACCACGTTGCTGCAGCCGGCGACCGCAAAGGACAGCGCCAGGATGGCGAGCAGAGGAGCCTTCTTCATTCTTCGCTTCCAAACAGTTGCTGATCGATCTGGTCGCACAGGCAGTGGATCACCAGCAGGTGCACTTCCTGGATGCGGGCGGTGACCTTGGCCGGCACGCGGATCTCGACGTCTTCGGGCAGCAGCAGGGAGGCCATGCCACCGCCGTCGCGGCCGGTGAGGGCGACCACGGTCATCTCGCGGTCGTGGGCGGCCTGGATCGCCTGGATCACGTTGGCCGAGTTGCCGCTGGTGGAGATGGCCAGGAGGATGTCGCCCGGCTGACCCAGGGCCCGGATCTGCTTGGAGAACACCTCGTTGTAGCTGTAGTCGTTGGCGATGGAGGTCAGCGTCGAGGTGTCGGTGGTCAGGGCCAGGGCCGGCAGGCTGGGACGCTCGCGCTCGAAGCGATTCAGCAGTTCCGAGGAGAAGTGCTGGGCATCGCCGGCGGAACCGCCGTTGCCACAGGTGAGAATCTTGCCTTCGTTGAGCAGGGCCGCAACCATGACCTGGCTGGCCAGATCGATATGCGGAATCAGGACTTCCATGGCCTGACGCTTGGTTTCGATGCTGTCCCGGAAGAGTTTCTGGATGCGGGCGTGGGTGTCCATCGCGATATCTTTGACCTGTGCTGTAGAGGGCCTCAGGCGTCGAAGGCCTGTTTGATCCATTCGAGTGCCTGAGGGGATGCGTCGGCCCCGGGGCCGATCGCGATCACGTCGAAACGACAGGGCCGCTTGGCCCAGCGCGCTTCGGATTGCAGAAAGAGGGCGGCGCTGTTGACCAGTCGCTGCCGCTTGCGGGCATCTATGCTTTCCGCGGCGCCGCCCCAGGCGGTATGCCTGCGGGCGCGTACCTCGACGAATACTACTGTATCGCCGTCGAGCATGACCAGATCGAGCTCGCCACCCTGCCAGCGCCAGTTGCGGTCTAGCAGGCGCAGACCGCGCGTCTGCAGGAACTGCAGCGCGCGATCCTCGGCCTGCCGGCCGCGCTGGAGGTGCGGCGCCTGCTTCACGGGGTGCTGAGCGAGGCCGGCACGCTGGTGGTGGGCAGCGGCGCATTGCTGGCCGGCAGCGGCTGGGCCACGCCGTTGCGGAATTCCGCCCAGGGCAGGTGACGCACCACGCGCTGATCGGGCGCCACGCTCAGGTTGCCGGACAGGCCGGGCAGCTCGGAGTTGGGCAGGGCCTTGAGCTGCTGCAGATGCAGCGCCAGCAGGTAGGCGTCGGCGCCCATGGCGTAGAGGCGACCGATGCTGGTGCCGGCCTGGGGCCACTGGGCGGTGATCTTGGCGCGCAGCGGATTGCTCGGGTCGAGCAGCCAGGGCGTTTCGCAGAACAGGATGCCGTTGAGATCCTGGTTCACGCCGGGTTCATTGACCCCGCTGTTGAGGTTGGAGGTGGCGTACACCGGCAGATCGCGGGCGTTCTGGTAGACCAGGATCGGCTTGATCTGACGGGCCTGGGCCGGCGTCGAGGCGAGGAAGATGAAGTCCATGCCCTGGCGCATCTGCAGCAGGCTGCTGATGCGATTGGCGATCTCGACCGGCTGGCCGATGCGCTCGGCGGCGACCAGGCGACCGCCCAGTTGCTGCCACTCGTTCTGGAAGGCAGCCAGCACGCGGGCACCCCAGTCACCCTGGGGCACCATGGCGCCGGCACTGCGCTTGCCATCGGCCCAGGCACGGCGCGCGGCTTCGCGGGCCTCGTCCTCGGCGGCCAGGCCGAACTGGAAGAGTTGCGGCGGCTGAGCGCCCTGGCTGTCACCATAGTTCAGCGCCAGGGTGTTGATCGGCAGCTGCGGGCGATCGCCGAGCTGCTTGACGAAGTTCTTCTCCAGCGGACCCACCACCAACTGGATACCGGCGGCCTGGGCCTGGCGGTAGAAAGCGTCCAGCGAGCCCATCTGGGTGCTGTCGTAGACGGTCACGGTCGGCGCACTCTGGCCGGCGGCCAGGGCTTCGTAGCGGGCGGCCATGAAGCCGTCCTGCAGCGCGCGGGAGACGCCGGCGAGCTGACCCTGCAGGGGCAGCAGCAGGGCGACGCGATTGAGCGGTTCCCGGGCCAGGGTCTTCAGGCGCTCCAGATCATCGGGCAGGTTGCGCGCGGCGGGATGGCCGGGGTGCTGCTTCTGCCAGTCCTCGATGGCGGCCAGCTGCTGATCCAGCGCCAGGTTACCACGGGTGATGGCGGCCAGCGCCAGCCAGCCATTGAGATCGGCGTCCTTCACGCTCTGGCGCAGTTGCGCATCCGGCAGGCTGGTGATCAGTTGCCAGATCTGCTCGCGATTGTCGTGGGCGGCATCGCCGTCCAGCAGCGGACCGAGAAAGATCCGCTCCTGGGCGGCGGCGAGCGGCTGGCCGTTGGCGGCCTGGGCATCGGCCTTGGTCAGGCCGCTGCGGATCTGCTGCTGGGCCGGCAATTCGCCCAGCTGGGCGAAACTCGGATGGTCGAAGCGCTTGACGGCTTGCGCCGGCTGCTTGTCGAGCAGGTCGAGCTGGGCCAGCAGGGTCTGGGCGAACATCTGCTGGGCCGGCTTGAGGCCTTCGAGATTGATGGAGCCCAGGATCTGCCGCGCTTCGCGGGCGTTCTGCTGGGCATAGGCCTTGTCGGCGGCGGTCAGGCGCAGCAGATTGGCCTGCTCGGACTGACTGGAGCCGGCCTGGTTCAGCAGTTGCTCGATGCTGGCCTGGCTGGGCTGGGGCAGGTCGCCGAGGGAGTTGTTGACGGGCGAGCTGCTGCAGGCGGCGAGCAGGGCGAAGGCGGTGGCGCAGAGCAGCGGACGCAGGCGGAACTTCATGCTGTGGTTCCTGAGCAAATGTCTGGAAAGGGGGCGATTGTCTCACAGCACCCAAGCGCTGCGAACGCCGAGGGCGAGAGCGGCGTACACTGTTGGGCTATTTCCAGTCCGTCAGGTTTCATCATGATTTCGCCGGGTACTCTTTATGTGGTTGCCACGCCCATCGGCAACCTGGACGACATCACCTCCCGCGCGCTCAAGGTGCTGCGCGACGTGGCCCTGATCGCCGCCGAAGACACCCGTCATTCGGCGCGCCTGCTACGCCATTTCGGCATCGAGACGCCCCTCGCGGCCTGCCACGACCACAACGAGCGCGATGCCGGTGGCCGCTTCATCACCCGGCTGCTGGCGGGGGACGATGTCGCCCTGATCTCCGATGCGGGCACGCCGCTGATTTCCGATCCGGGTTTCCATCTGGTGCGGGCAGCGCGCGCCCAGGCCATCAAGGTCTCGCCGATACCGGGCGCCTGCGCGCTGATCGCGGCGCTGTCGGCAGCCGGGCTGCCCTCGGATCGCTTCAGCTTCGAAGGCTTCCTGCCCGCCAAGGCGGTGGGCCGGCAGGGGCGACTGGCGGCCCTGCGCGAAGACCCGCGCACCCTGATCTTCTACGAGGCGCCTCATCGGCTTGAGGATTGCGTGGCCGACATGGTGAGCACCTTCGGGCCTGAACGGCACATCGTGCTGGGTCGCGAATTGACCAAGACCTTCGAGACCCTGCGCGGCCTGCCCGCCGGCGAGCTGCTGGCCTGGATCCGCGCGGATCTGGATCAGCAGCGCGGCGAGTGCGTGCTGCTGGTGGCCGGTTGGGCGGCGCCCGAGGACGCCGAGGTCGATGCCGAGACCCTGCGCATCCTCGATCTGCTGCTGGCCGAGCTGCCGATCAAGCGCGCCGCCGCCCTGGCCGCCCAGATCACCGGCGCGCGCAAGAATCTGCTCTATCAGCTGGCGCTGGAGCGCAAGGGCGAGTAGGGCGAATTAGTGGGCATCTTTCCTTGTTATCCGCCCCCAGTTTCTATACCCTTGCGCCGCGAGAGCCGACCGGGCAGTCGCTGTCGTGATCCGCAAGGGTTGCGAGGGAGGAAAGTCCGGGCTCCATAGGGCGAGGTGCCAGGTAACGCCTGGGAGGCGTGAGCCTACGGAAAGTGCCACAGAAAATAACCGCCTAAGCGCGCAAGCGCCGGTAAGGGTGAAAAGGTGCGGTAAGAGCGCACCGCACGGCTGGCAACAGTTCGTGGCTAGGTAAACCCCACCTGGAGCAAGACCAAATAGGAATCCATAGGCGTGGCCCGCGCTGGATTCGGGTAGGTCGCTAGAGGCAATCAGCGATGGTTGTCCCAGAGGAATGACTGTCCTCGACAGAACCCGGCTTACAGGTCGGCTCTCGCACCCCCTCCCTCCTGGGCCCCTGCGCCCGGGCTTGTGACCTCTTCTTCAGACATCACTTTAATCAATTGAGCCAATCAATTGACTTCATTTCCGTTTGTCGGAAATCGATGTCGTTCGTCCTGGTCGTGAACTCGTGCAATTTGCTCGAAATCCCCGTCCCACGCGGCCTGGGAACCCCTCGCTTACCTTGACTGAAAGCGGCCCTCCTCAATATAGTGGCGGCCGGTGGTACGAAGTGGGGCGAAGTGGGATTTAATGGCAAGGACAGCCTATTAGAGGACGCGAAATTGTTCCGGGGAGCGAACGCCATCAGTCTCGACGCCAAGGGGCGCGCCGCGATGCCGAGCCGGTATCGTGACGAGCTGCTGGAGCGTTGTGCCGGCCAGCTCATCGTGACGATCGATGCCGTCGACCCCTGCCTTTGCGTCTATCCACTCCCGGAATGGGAAATCATCGAAAGCAAGCTGCGGCAGTTGCCCTCGCTACGCGAGGAGACTCGCCGCTTGCAGCGCTTGCTGATCGGCAATGCGGTGGATCTGGAGCTCGACGGCAGTGGCCGCTTCCTGGTTCCGCCGCGCCTGCGTGAATACGCCAAGCTGGACCGGCGCGTGATGCTGGTCGGGCAGCTCAACAAGTTCCAGTTATGGGATGAGGATGCCTGGAGTGCCGTGTGCGACGCGGATCTCCTGGCGATTAAGGAACCCGGCGGTATGCCGGATGAAATGCGCGATTTGATCCTGTGACCATGAACCCAGTCTTCCACCACGTCTCCGTTCTCCTGGACGAGGCCGTACAGGCATTGGCGATCCAGCCTGCCGGCCGTTATCTGGACGGCACCTTCGGCCGCGGCGGACACAGCCGGGCCGTGCTGCGCCTGCTGGGTGGAGAAGGGCGGCTGCTGGGTTTCGACAAGGATCCCCAGGCGATCGCCGCCGGCCAGGCCCTGGCCACGGAAGACCCGCGATTCGAGATCGTCCAGCGCAGCTTCGCCGAGCTGGGCGATGAACTCGTCGGCCGGGGCTGGTCCGGTCAGGTCGATGGCGTGCTGCTGGATCTGGGCGTGTCCTCGCCCCAGCTCGACGATCCCGAGCGCGGTTTCAGCTTCATGCAGGACGGCCCCCTGGACATGCGCATGGATCCGAGTCGGGGGCAGAGCGCCGCCGCCTGGATCGCCACCGCGCCCGAGGCCGACATCGCCCAGGTATTCAAGGAATTCGGCGAAGAGCGTTTCGCCAAGCGCATGGCGCGTGCCGTGGTGCAGCGCCGCGAGGTCCAGCCCTTCGAGCGCACCGGCGACCTGGCCAAGGTGCTCACCGAGGCCAATCCGGCCTGGGAAAAGGGCAAGCATCCCGCGACGCGCGCCTTCCAGGGTCTGCGCATCTACATCAACCGCGAGCTGAGCGATCTGGAGCAGGGCCTGCAGGCCGCTTACGAGCAGCTGGCCGTGGGTGGCCGGCTGGTGGTGATCAGCTTCCACTCGCTGGAAGATCGCATCGTCAAACAGTTCATGCGCCGGCTGGCCAAGGGCGAGGCCGATCAGTTGCCGCGCGACCTGCCGATCCGCGCCACGGTCTTCGAGCCCTCGCTGCGCCTGCTGGGCAAGCCGGTCTATGCCGGCGAAGCCGAACTGGCCGCCAATCCCCGCGCGCGCAGCGCCGTGATGCGCGTTGCCGAGAAGCTGAAATGAGCCGGCTCTTCGTCAAGAAACTGCCCCTGGGCAGCAGCGTCATGCTGGTGCTGTTCGCCGGTGTGCTGCTGTCGGCGGTGGCCGTGGCCTATAGCGCCCACTGGAATCGCCAGCTGCTCAACACCCTCTATGGCGAAATGGCCATCCGCGACAAGGCCCAGGCCGAATACGGCCGGCTGCTGCTGGAGCAGAGCACCTGGACCGCCCACAGCCGCGTCGAGGCCCTGGCCAGCGGCCAGCTGCAGATGCGCATCCCCGATCCGGCCGAAATTCGGATGGTCAATCCGTGAAAGGCCTGATCGCGCGCCTGCCATGGCGCTTCAGCCTCATCATCGGGCTGTTGCTGGTCATGGTCGGCACCATCATCTGGCGCATCGTCGATCTGCACGTGATCGACCGGGCCTTTCTGAAGGGGCAGGGCGATGCGCGCAGCGTGCGCACCATCCCCATTCCCGCGCACCGCGGCCTGATCACCGACCGCAACGGCGAACCCCTGGCCGTGAGTACGCCGGTCACCACCCTGTGGATCAATCCCAAGGAGCTGCTTGGCGCCGAGGATCGCTGGGCGACCCTGGCCGATGCCGTCGGCCAGCCACGGGCGGAACTGGCCAAGCGCATCGAGCAGAACGCCAGCAAGGAATTCCTCTACCTGGCCCGCGGCCTCACGCCCGAGCAGGGCGATGCGGTGATGACCCAGGTCAAGGCGCACAAGATTCCCGGTGTCTACGACATCGAGGAATTTCGGCGTTTCTATCCGGCGGGTGAAGTGGCGGCCCATGTGGTCGGCTTCACCGACATCGACGACCACGGGCGCGAGGGCATCGAACTGGCGTTCAACGAGTGGCTGTCCGGCGTGCCGGGTCGTCGCCAAGTGGTCAAGGATCGCCGCGGTCGGTTGATCCGCGATGTCCAGGTCGCCAAGAACGCCAAGCCGGGCAATACCCTGGCGCTGTCCATCGACCTGCGCCTGCAGTATCTCGCGGCGCGCGAACTGCGCAACGCCCTGACCCAGTTCGAAGCCGAGGCCGGCAGCCTGACCATCGTCGACGTCAAGACCGGCGAGGTCCTGGCGATGGTCAACATGCCCACCTACAACCCCAACAATCGCCGCAGTCTGGAACCGGCCGCCATGCGCAACCGGGCGATGATCGACGTGATGGAGCCCGGTTCGGTGATGAAGCCGATCTCCATGACCGCCGCGCTCGCCAGCGGCCGCTGGAAGCCCACCGACAAGGTCAACGTCTATCCCGGTTCGCTGCAGATCGGTCGCTACACCATCAAGGACGTCTCCCACAGCGACGGCGCCCTGGACCTGACCGGCATCCTCATCAAGTCCAGCAACGTCGGCATGAGCAAGATCGCCTTCGACGTCGGTGGCGAGAACATCTACAACGCCATGCGCGCCGTCGGCCTCGGCCAGGACACCGGTCTGGGCTTTCCCGGCGAGCGGGTCGGCAATCTGCCCAACCATCGCAACTGGCGTCCGGCCGAGACCGCGACCCTGTCCTATGGCTATGGCCTGGCGGTGACCGCCGTGCAACTGGCCCACGCCTATTCGGTGCTGGCCAACGACGGTCGCTCGGTGCCGCTGTCCATGGTGCGCCTGGACAAGGCCCCGCCCAGCGATCAGGCAGTGGAAGAACGCGTTGCCAAGACTCTGCAGGGCATGTTGCAACAGGTCGTGGAAGCCCCCGGTGGCGCCTTCCGCGCCCAGGTGCCGGGCTACCACGTCGCCGGCAAGAGTGGTACCGCGCGCAAGACCAGCACCGGTACCCGTGGCTATGCCGAGAATTCCTATCGCTCGCTGTTCGCCGGCTTCGGCCCCACCAGCAATCCGCGCCTGGCCGCGGTGGTGGTGATCGATCGTCCCAGCAAGGGCGGCTACTACGGCGGCGTGGTCTCGGCGCCGGTGTTCAGCCGCGTGATGTCCGGTGCCCTGCGCCTGATGAACATCCAGCCGGACAACCTGCAGCCGCTGCCCGTGCAGCAGGCCCAGGCCCAGGCTGCCGCCAAACCGCTGCTGGTCGGGGAGCGTGATCGATGAGCCGTCTGCTGACCGACCTCCTGCCTGAAGCCACCGCCGCCGTCGATATCGGCGGTCTGGCGCTGGACAGCCGCGAAGTCCGCCCGGGCTCGCTGTTCCTCGCCATTCCCGGTCTGCACAGCGACGGCCGCGCCCATATCGCCGCTGCCGCCGAGCGCGGAGCCGCGGCCATCGCCTACGAAGCGAAGGACGCCCCTGCGCTGCCGACCCTGGACATTCCCCTGATTGCCGTCGAGGGTCTGGCCGCCCAGCTTTCCGCCATCGCCGGGCGTTTTCACAACGAGCCCAGCCGGCGCCTGGCGCTAGTCGGCGTCACCGGTACCAATGGCAAGACCAGTGTCAGCCAGCTGATCGCCCAGGCCTGCGACCTGCTCGGTCAGCGTTGCGGCATCGTCGGCACCCTGGGTAGCGGCTTTTATGGCGCCCTGGCCGAAGGCCGCCATACCACGCCGGATGCCCTCAAGCTGCAGGCGACCCTGGCCGAACTGGCCGAGGGTGGCGCCGCCACCGTGGCCATGGAAGTCTCTTCCCATGGCCTGGCCCAGGGCCGGGTGGCGGCGCTGGCCTTCAAGGTCGCGGTCTTCACCAATCTCTCCCGCGACCACCTCGATTATCACGGGACCATGGTCGCCTATGGCGAAGCCAAGGCCCAGCTGTTCGCCTGGCCCGGGCTCGGCACCCGCGTCCTCAATCTGGATGACGCCTTTGGCCGCGAGCTGGCGGCTCGCCCCAGCCCGGCCGCGACCCTGACCTACAGCCTGAGCGATCCGGCCGCCAGCCTCCATTGCCAGGCCGTCCAGTTCGACGACCACGGCGTGCGCGCCCAGCTGGTCACCGCCCAGGGCACCGGCGAGCTGCGCAGCCAGCTGATCGGGCGCTTCAACCTGAGCAATTTGCTGGCCGCCATCGGTGCCCTGCTGGGTCTCGGTCATGCACTGGCCGACATCCTCGCCATCCTCCCGCAGCTGCAGGGCCCGGCCGGACGCATGCAGCGCCTGGGCGGCGCTGGGCGGCCGCTGGTGGTGGTGGACTACGCCCACACCCCCGACGCCCTGGACAAGGTGCTCACCGCCCTGCGGCCCCATGTGGGTGCCGAGGGTCGTCTGGTCTGCGTGTTCGGCTGTGGCGGCGATCGCGATCGCGGCAAGCGACCGGAGATGGCCGCGGTGGCCGAGCGCCTGGCCGATCAGGTGGTGGTGACCGACGACAACCCCCGTACCGAGGATCCGGCCGCCATCGTCGCCGACATCCGCGCCGGCTTCGCACAGCCCGAGCAGGTGAGCTTCGCCGGCCGGCGCGAGGTGGCGATCGCCCAGGCCGTGGCCGCGGCGACCGCCCAGGACATCGTGGTGCTGGCTGGCAAGGGCCACGAGCCCTACCAGGAGATCGCCGGTGTCCGCCATCCCTTTTCCGATCTCGACCAGGCCGAGCGGGCCCTGACCGCCTGGGAGCGACAGCATGCTTAGATCCTACACCCTCACCGAAGTGGCCGAGGCCCTGACCGGCAACCTGCTGGGCGCCGATGCCCTGTTCGACGGCGTCGGCACCGACAGCCGCAAGGCCGTGGCCGGACAGCTCTTCGTCGCCCTGACCGGGCCGCGCTTCGATGGTCATGCCTATCTGGCCGACGTGGCCACCCAGGGCGCCGCAGCGGCTCTGGTCGAGCGTGCCGTCCTCGAGGTGCACCTGCCCCAACTGGTGGTGGCCGATACCCGCCTGGCGCTGGGTCGCCTGGGCGCCTTCAATCGTGACCTATTCCAGGGCCGGCTCGCCGCCGTGACCGGCTCCAGTGGCAAGACCACGGTCAAGGAGCTGCTCGCCGCCATCCTGCGTCAGCAGGGCGCCACCCTGGCCACCCAGGGCAATCTGAACAACGACCTGGGCGCGCCCCTGACCCTGCTGCAACTGGCCGCCGAGCACGCCTATGGCGTCATCGAGCTGGGTGCTTCCCATGTTGGTGACATTGCCTACACCGTGAGCCTGACACGCCCGGATGTCGTTATCATTACCAACGCCGGCCAGGCCCATGTGGGCGAATTCGGCGGCGTCGATCGTATCGTCGAGGCCAAGGGCGAGATCATCGAAGGCGTGGGCGAGGGTGGCACCGTGGTGCTCAATCGCGACGACGCGGCCTTCGAGACCTGGCAGCGCCGCGCGGCCGGTCGCAAGGTCGTCGCCTTCGGCCTGGATGCCCGCGCCGATGTCCGCGCCAGCGCGGTCACCCTGGACGCCCAGGGCCGCCCGAGCTTTCTCTTGCACACCGCCCAGGGCGAGGCGCCGGTCACCCTGCAACTGCTGGGTGCCCACAACGTCGGCAACGCCCTGGCCGCGGCCGCCGCCGCCCTCAGCCTGGGCCTGGAGCTGGCAACCGTCGCCCGTGGCCTCGCCACCGCGGCACCGGTCCAGGGCCGCACCCTGACCCGCACCAGCCAGCGCGGTGCCCAGGTCATCGACGACAGCTACAACGCCAACCCTGCGTCGGTGAAAGCCGGGATCGACCTGCTGGCGGCCCTGCCGGGCCGTCGGGTGGTGGTCCTGGGCGACATCGCCGAGCTGGGCGAGTGGACCGAAGAGGGCCATCGCGACGTGGGCGAGCATGCCCGCGGCAAGGTGGACGCCTTCTACAGCGTCGGTCCCGCCATGGCCCATGCGGCCCGCGCCTACGGCGCCGAGGCGCGGCATTTCACCGATCGCGAACAGCTGATCGAGGCCCTGGCGGACGAGGACCGGGCCGGAACCACCCTGCTGATCAAGGGATCCCGCAGCGCCGCGATGGACAAGGTCGTCGCCGCGCTCTGCGCCATTAATACCGAGGAGAAACACTGATGCTGCTGCTGTTGGCGGAGTTCCTGCAACAGTTCTACAAGGGCTTCGCCGTCTTCCAATACCTCAGCCTGCGCGGCATTCTGGGCGTCCTGACCGCCCTGTTGCTGTCGTTGTGGCTCGGCCCCTGGATGATCCGCACCCTGCAGATCCGCCAGATCGGCCAGGCCGTGCGCAACGATGGCCCCCAGTCGCACCTGTCCAAGTCCGGCACCCCCACCATGGGCGGCGCCCTGATCCTGACCACCATCGGCATCAGCACCCTGCTGTGGGCCGATCTGCACAATCGTTACGTCTGGACCGTGCTGGCGGTGACCTTCCTGTTCGGCGCCATCGGCTGGGTCGACGACTATCGCAAGGTGATCGAGAAGAACTCCCGGGGCCTGCCCAGTCGCTGGAAGTACTTCTGGCAATCGGTATTCGGCCTGGGGGCGGCGATCTTCCTCTATGTCACGGCCAAGGCGCCCATCGAAACCACGCTGATCCTGCCGCTGCTGAAGAACATCGAAATCCCGCTGGGGATTTTCTTCGTTGTGTTGACCTACTTCGTCATCGTCGGCTCCAGCAACGCGGTCAACCTCACCGACGGCCTCGACGGCCTGGCGATCATGCCCACCGTGATGGTCGGCGGCGCCCTGGGCATCTTCTGCTACCTGTCGGGCAACGTGAAATTCGCCGACTACCTGCTGATTCCCTATGTGGAGGGTTCCGGCGAGCTGATCGTCTTCTGCGGCGCCCTGATCGGCGCGGGCCTGGGGTTCCTCTGGTTCAACACCTATCCGGCCATGGTCTTCATGGGTGACGTCGGCGCCCTGGCGCTGGGCGCCGCCCTGGGCACCATCGCCGTGATCGTCCGTCAGGAAGTGGTGCTGTTCATCATGGGTGGCGTCTTCGTCATGGAGACCCTCTCGGTGGTCATCCAGGTCGCCTCCTTCAAGCTGACCGGCAAGCGCGTCTTCCGCATGGCGCCGATCCACCACCATTTCGAATTGAAGGGCTGGCCCGAACCGCGGGTCATCGTGCGCTTCTGGATCATCACCGTGATCCTGGTGCTGTTCGGTCTCGCCACCCTGAAGCTGAGGTAATCGCAGTGCTCATCGCTTCCGACCAGTTCCGTATCGTCGTCGGCCTCGGCAAGAGTGGCATGTCGCTGGTGCGCTTTCTCGCGCGCCGGGGCGTGCCCTTTGCCGTGGCCGACACGCGGGAACAGCCGCCGGAACTCGCGACCCTGAGAACCCAGTATCCCCAGGTCGAGGTGCGCTGCGGCGAGCTGGATGCCGACTTCCTGGCCCGCGCCGCCGAACTCTACGTGAGTCCCGGCCTGGCCCTGGAAACGCCGGCGCTGCAGGAGGCCGCCGCCCGCGGCGTGCGGCTGTCCGGCGACATCGACCTTTTCGCGCGCCATGCCCAGGCACCCATCGTCGCCATCACCGGTTCCAACGCCAAGAGCACCGTCACCACCCTGGTGGGCGACATGGCGCGGCGCGCCGGCAAGCGCGTGGCCGTGGGGGGCAACCTGGGCACCCCGGCACTGGATCTGCTGGCCGATGACGTCGAGCTCTATGTGCTGGAGCTGTCGAGCTTCCAGCTGGAAACCTGCGAGCGGCTCAACGCCGAGGTCGCCACGGTGCTGAACCTCAGCGAAGACCACATGGATCGCTACACCGGCATGCCGGCCTATCACCAGGCCAAGCACCGCATCTTCCGCGGCGCCCGCCAGGTGGTGGTCAATCGCGACGATGCGCTGTCGCGGCCGCTGATCGGCGAGGGCGTGCCCTGCCTGACCTTTGGCCTGGGGCGTCCGGATTTCCGTGCCTTCGGCATTCGCGAGGAGGAGGGCCGCCGCTATCTGGCGCTGGCCTTCGACAACCTGCTGGATGTCGAGGAACTCAGGATCCGCGGTACCCACAACCACAGCAATGCCCTGGCTGCGCTGGCACTCGGCCAGGCCGCCGGTCTGCCCATAGCGCCCATGCTGGAGGCCCTGCGCGCCTTCCCGGGGCTGGAGCACCGCTGCCAGTGGGTGGGCGAGGTCGCGGGCGTCAACTACTACAACGATTCCAAGGCGACCAATGTCGGTGCGGCGCTGGCCGCCGTGGAAGGCCTGGGCGACGACATCGCCGGCCAACTGGTGCTGATCGCCGGCGGCGACGGCAAGGGTGCCGATTTCAGCGCCCTGCGCGAACCCATCGCCCGTCACTGCCGCGCCGTGGTGCTGCTGGGGCGTGATGCCGCGCGGATCGCCGAGATCCTGCCGGCCACCGTGCAGCAGCTGCGCGTCGCCACCCTGGAAGAGGCCGTGGCCGAGAGCCGTCGGCTGGCCCAGCCGGGCGACGCCGTGCTGCTGTCGCCGGCTTGCGCCAGTCTCGACATGTTCCGCAATTTCGAAGAACGCGGACGGCTGTTCGCCCAGGCCGTGGAGGCATTGGCATGATCCTCAGCCTGCTGCGTCCCTATCCCTCGCCGCTGGCGAGCCGCCATGGCATCGACCTGGACTTCCCGCTGCTGGCCGGCTGCCTGTTGCTGCTCGGCCTCGGTCTGGTGATGGTGACCTCGGCGTCTTCCGAGGTGGCCGCCGCCCAGTCCGGCAATCCGCTGTACTTCATGTACCGCCACCTGATCTATCTGGCGATCGGCTTCGTCTCCTGCGGCGTGGTGATGCTGATCCCCATGGCCACCTGGCAGCGCTTCGGCTTTCCGCTGCTGATCATCGCCTTCCTGCTGCTGGTAGCGGTGCTGGTGCCCGGCATCGGTCGCGAGGTGAACGGCTCTCTGCGCTGGATCGGCTTCGGCATCTTCAACGTGCAGCCTTCGGAGATCGCCAAGGTCTTCGTGGTGCTCTATCTGGCCGGCTACCTGGTCCGTCGCCAGCATGAGGTACGCCACACCTGGGCCGGCTTCTTCAAGCCCTTCATCGTGCTCCTGCCGATGGCCATGCTGCTGCTGCGCGAACCCGACTTCGGCGCCACCGTGGTGATGATGGGCGCTGCCGGCGCCATGCTGTTCCTCGGCGGCGTCGGCCTGTTCCGCTTCCTGCTGATGGTCGCCCTGGCGGTGCTGGCGGTGTTCGTGCTGGTGCAGACCCAGTCCTACCGGATGCAGCGCCTGATCACCTTCACCGATCCCTGGGCCGATCAGTTCGGTTCCGGCTACCAGCTGACCCAGGCGCTGATCGCCTTCGGTCGCGGCGGCTGGACCGGCCTCGGACTGGGCAACAGCATCCAGAAGCAGTTCTATCTGCCCGAAGCCCATACCGACTTCCTCTTTGCCGTACTGGCCGAAGAGCTGGGGCTGATCGGCGCCATGGCCACCGTCGGCCTGTTCCTCTTCGTCTGCGTGCGCGGCCTGTTCATCGGTCACTGGGCCGAGCAGTCCAAGCAGTTCTTCTCGGCCTACGTGGCCTATGGCCTGTCGATGCTGTGGATCGGCCAGTTCCTGATCAACATCGGCGTGAACGTCGGCCTGCTGCCGACCAAGGGCCTGACCCTGCCGTTCCTCAGCTACGGCGGCAGCTCCCTGGTGATCTGCTGCGTGAGCATGGGCCTGCTGCTGCGCATCGAATGGGAGAGACGCACCTTGGTGGATACCGAGGATGTGGAATTCACCGAAGAGGATTTCGCCGATGTCCGCTAACGTCCTCATCATGGCCGGCGGTACCGGCGGGCACGTCTTCCCGGCCCTGGCCTGCGCCCGTGAATTCGAAGCCCGCGGCTATACCGTGCACTGGCTGGGTACCCCACGCGGCATCGAGAACGACGTGGTGCCCAAGGCCGGCATCACCCTGCACCACATTCCGGTCACCGGGTTGCGGGGCAAGGGCGTGCGCTCCCTGGTGAAGGCGCCGTTGCAGCTCAGTGGCGCGCTCATGCAGGCCATCGGCCTCATGCGCCGGCTCAAGCCGGTCTGCGTGCTGGGTCTGGGTGGCTTCGTCACCGGTCCGGGTGGCCTGGCCGCCAAGCTGTGCAACATCCCGCTGGTGATCCACGAACAGAACGCCCACGCCGGCACCGCCAATCGCCTGCTGGTGCCCATGGCCGCGCGCGTCTGCGAGGGGTTCGCCGATACCTTCCCGGCGTCCGCCAAGCGCCTGTCCACCGGCAATCCGGTGCGCGCCGAACTCTTCGCCCCGGTGACCCGTGCACCGCTGGAAGAGCGCGCCGCCAACCTGCTGGTGCTGGGCGGCAGCCTGGGCGCCGAGCCGCTCAACAAGCTCTTGCCCGAGGCCCTGGCGCAACTGCCGGCCGGACTTCGCCCGCAGGTCCGCCACCAGGCCGGTCGCCAGCACGCCGAGGTCACCGCCGAGCGCTATGCCAACGTCGCCGTGGAGGCCGATGTCCAGCCCTTCATCGCCGACATGGCCGCTGCCTATGCCTGGGCCGACCTGGTGATCTGCCGGGCCGGTGCCCTGACCGTCGCCGAGCTGACCGCCACCGGTCTGCCGGCGCTGCTGATTCCCCTGCCGCACGCCATCGACGACCACCAGACCAGCAATGCGCGCTTCCTGGAGCGCGCCGGTGCCGGTGTGGTGCTGCCGCAACATTCCACCCGCCCGGCGGATCTCGCCGCGCAGCTTACCGAGGTCCTGATGCATCCCGAACGTCTTGCCGGCATGGCCGCTCGCAGCCGAGCCCTGGCCAAACCCGATGCCACCCGTGCAGTCGTCGACGCCTGTCTGGAGGTTGCCCGTGGTTAAGTCGCAAAGTGCCATTCAGGCCGAAGTTCGGCGCATGCGCAGCATCCGGCGCATCCACTTCGTCGGGATCGGCGGCGTCGGTATGTGCGGCATCGCCGAGGTGCTGCTGAACCTGGGTTACGAAGTCTCGGGTTCGGACCTCAAGGAGTCCGCGGTGACCGCGCGCCTGCAGCAATTCGGCGCGCGCATCTACATCGGCCATCGCGCCGAGAACCTGGATCAGGTCGATGTGCTGGTGGTGTCCAGCGCTATCAACAGATCCAACCCGGAGGTCTCCGCCGCCCTCGAGCAGCGCATTCCCGTGGTGCCCCGCGCCGAGATGCTCTCCGAGCTGATGCGCTATCGCCACGGCATCGCCGTCGCCGGTACCCATGGCAAGACCACCACCACCAGCCTGATCGCCTCGGTGTTCGCGGCCGAAGGCCTGGACCCGACCTTCGTCATCGGTGGCCGCCTCAATGCCGCCGGCACCAATGCCCAGCTCGGCACCAGCCGCTACCTGATCGCCGAGGCCGACGAGAGCGACGCCAGCTTCCTGCACCTGCAGCCCATGGTCGCCGTGGTCACCAACATCGACGCCGACCACATGAGCACCTACGAGGGTGACTTCAACCGGCTCAAGCGCACCTTCGTCGACTTCCTGCACAACCTGCCGTTCTATGGCCTGGCCGTGCTCTGCGTCGACGATCCGGTGGTGCGCGAGATCATTCCCCAGGTCGCCCGGCCCACCGTCACCTACGGCACCGCCGAAGACGCCGACGTGCGCGCCGTGGACATCCGCCAGGAAGGCATGCGTACCCATTTCACCGTGCTGCGCGAAGGTCGCGCGCCCCTGGCGGTCTCGGTCAACATGCCGGGCGTGCACAATGTGCTCAACGCCCTGGCCACCATCGCCATCGCTACCGACGAAGGCGTCAGCGACGAGGCCATCCTCAATGGCCTGTCCGGCTTCCAGGGGGTAGGGCGGCGCTTCCAGGTGTACGGCGAACTGCCAGTCGCCGGTGGCAGCGTCATGCTGGTGGACGACTACGGCCACCATCCGCGCGAGGTCGCCGCGGTAATCAAGGCCGTGCGCGGCGGCTGGCCCGAGCGCCGGCTGGTGATGGTCTATCAGCCGCACCGTTTCAGCCGTACCCGCGATCTCTACGAAGACTTCGTCCAGGTGCTGGCCGATGCCAACGTCCTGCTGCTGATGGAAGTCTATCCGGCCGGCGAAGAACCCATTCCCGGAGCCGACAGCCGTCAGCTCTGCCACAGCATCCGCCAGCGCGGCCAGCTCGATCCCATCTACGTGGAGCGCGGCAGCAACATCGCCCCGCTGGTCAAGCCGCTGCTGCGCCCGGGCGACATCCTGCTCTGCCAGGGCGCGGGCGACATCGGCGCGCTGGCGCCGCAACTGCTCAAGCACCCACTGTTCGCCACTGCCGCGACCGCCGGGAGTTCGGCATGAGCCTTCATCCGTACAACCCCTTGCCGGCAACCGCTGTTGCCGGCGCGCACGTGGAGGGCTGAACCTTGGTCGCCACCCTACGTCACAACCAGCCCGGCTTCGGCCGGTCGCGCAACGCCGAGCAGCGGGGCGCCAGTCGCCTGGTCGCCGAAGAGCCGCTGTCGACACGCCTGCCACGCCCGAGCCTGGGGCTGCTCAAGCGCATCCTCTGGCCGTTCCTGCTGCTGGGGCTGGGCTTCGGTACCTACGAAGGTGCCCAGCGCCTGCTGCCCTATGCCGACCGGCCGATCGCCAAGGTCAGCGTCAAGGGCGACCTGTCCTACATCAGCCAGGGGGCGGTGCAGCAGCGCATCGCGCCCTTCGTCGGCACCACCTTCTTCCAGGTCGACCTGGCCGACATGCGCCACGAACTGGAAACCATGCCGTGGATCGCCCACGCCGAGGTGCGCCGCGTCTGGCCGGACGAGATCAGCATCCGCCTGGAAGAGCAGATGCCCATCGCTCGCTGGGGCGACGAGGCGCTGCTGAATAACCAGGGTGAGGCTTTTGCCCCGCAGGATCTGGCCAACTATGACAATCTACCGCGGCTGTACGGCCCCAAGCGGGCCCAGCAGCAGGTAATGCAGCAGTACCAGATGTTCAGCCAGATGCTCCGGCCGCTCGGTTACACCGTGTCGCGCCTGGAAATGCACGAGCGCGGCAGCTGGTACCTCACCACCGGTCAGGGCCTGGAACTGGTGTTCGGCCGCGACCAGCTGGTGGAAAAGATGCGGCGCTTCATGCGCCTGTACGATCAGGTGCTCAAGGCACAGATGGACAATATCGCGCGGATCGATCTGCGTTATCCGAACGGTCTGGCCGTGGCCTGGCGTGATCCCGCTGTCGCCGCCACCCCCGTGACCGAACCGGCCAAGCATTGAGGAGAAGTTTTTTACTATGGCAAGCGTGCAAAGCGGCAAGATGATCGTCGGCCTCGACATCGGCACTTCCAAGGTCGTGGCTCTGGTCGGCGAGGTGTCTTCCGATGGTCAGATCGAGATCGTCGGGATCGGCACCCATCCGTCGCGCGGGCTCAAGAAGGGCGTGGTGGTCAACATCGAATCCACCGTCGCCTCCATCCAGCGGGCCATCGAAGAAGCCCAGCTGATGGCCGGTTGCCGGATCCATTCGGCCTTCGTCGGCATTGCCGGCAATCACATTCGCAGCCTGAATTCCCACGGCATCGTGGCGATCCGCGATCGTGAAGTGAGCCCTGCGGACATCGAGCGGGTGCTCGATGCCGCCCAGGCGGTGGCCATCCCCGCCGACCAGCGCGTGCTGCACACCCTGGCCCAGGACTATGTGATCGACAACCAGGAAGGGGTGCGCGAACCCCTGGGCATGTCCGGCGTCCGCCTGGAAGCCAAGGTCCACGTCGTGACCTGCGCCGTCAACGCCGCGCAGAACATCGAGAAATGTGTTCGTCGTTGCGGCCTGGAAGTCGACGACATCATCCTCGAACAACTGGCGTCGGCCTATTCGGTGCTGACCGACGATGAAAAGGAACTGGGCGTCTGCCTGGTCGACATCGGCGGCGGCACCACCGATATAGCCATCTTTACCGAAGGCGCCATCCGCCATACGGCGGTGATACCTATTGCTGGCGACCAAGTCACAAATGACATTGCCATGGCCTTGAGAACCCCAACGCAATATGCCGAAGAAATCAAGATTCGGTATGCTTGTGCCTTGGCGAAACTGGCTGGACCGGGCGAAACCATCAAGGTGCCCAGCGTGGGTGACCGTCCGCCGCGAGAATTGTCGCGTCAGGCCCTCGCGGAAGTGGTCGAGCCCCGTTACGATGAGCTATTCACACTGGTGCAAGCGGAACTGCGCCGCAGTGGTTACGAGGATCTGATCCCCGCTGGGATCGTACTCACCGGTGGTACCGCGAAGATGGAAGGCGCGGTCGAGCTGGCGGAAGAGATTTTCCATATGCCGGTACGCCTGGGGGTGCCCCAGACGGTCAAGGGTCTGACTGACGTGATCAGCAACCCGATCTATTCCACAGGCGTCGGCCTGTTGCTCTATGGCCTGCAAAAGCAGACCGATCCCTTGCCGGTTGTTTCTGGCGGATATAGCAGCGAAACCAAATCCACAGTCCTGGAACGCATGAAGCGTTGGGTCCAGGGCAACTTGTAATTCACAATTAAACCGCGGCAGTAGGCGAAGATCCGAAAGGAAGAGAGGGGACCATGTTCGAACTCGTAGACAACATTCCACAAAGCGCCGTGATCAAAGTCATCGGCGTGGGCGGTGGCGGTGGCAACGCCGTCAACCACATGGTCAAAAGCGGTGTTGAAGGCGTCGAATTCATCTGTGCAAATACCGACGCCCAGGCCCTGAAGAACGTCACATCCCGTACCGTGCTGCAACTCGGCCCGGGCGTCACCAAGGGTCTTGGTGCCGGCACCAACCCGGAAATCGGCCGCCAGGCGGCCATGGAAGATCGTGAGCGCATCGCCGAAGTCCTCGAAGGCGCCGACATGGTCTTCATCACCACCGGCATGGGCGGTGGCACCGGTACCGGTGCGGCGCCGATCATCGCTGAAGTGGCCAAGGAAATGGGTATCCTGACCGTTGCCGTGGTCACCCGTCCGTTCCCCTTCGAAGGCCGCAAGCGCATGCAGGTCGCCGACGAAGGTATTCGCTCTCTGTCCGAATGCGTCGACTCGCTGATCACCATCCCCAACGAGAAGCTGCTGACCATTCTGGGCAAGGACGCCAGCCTGCTGGCCGCCTTCGCCAAGGCTGACGACGTCCTCGCCGGCGCCGTCCGTGGTATCTCCGACATCATGCAGCGTCCCGGCCTGATGAACGTCGACTTCGCCGACGTCAAGACCGTGATGGGCGAGATGGGCATGGCCATGATGGGTACCGGCCACGCCAGCGGTCCGAACCGTGCGCGCGAAGCCACCGAAGCCGCCATCCGCAACCCGCTGCTGGAAGACGTCAACCTGCACGGCGCCCGCGGCATCCTGGTCAACATCACCGCCGGCCTGGATCTGTCCCTGGGTGAATACGCCGCCGTCGGCGAGATCATCGAGGACTTCGCGTCCGAGCACGCCACCGTCAAGGTCGGCGCCGTGATCGATCCGGAAATGCGCGACGAGCTGCACGTCACCGTGGTCGCCACCGGCCTGGGTGCGCGCATCGAGAAGCCGGTCAAGGTGGTGGACAACACTGCCCAGACCCTGGCCGCGGCCCGTCAGGAAACCGCTCCGGTCAACTACGACGACCTCAAGTACCCGACCTCGATGCGCTCCGGTCGTGGCAGCCAGAGTCATGGCGGCTCGGCAGCGGCGACCAAGGTCAATCCCAACGACGACCTGGATTACCTGGACATCCCGGCCTTCCTGCGTCGTCAGGCTGATTGATCGGGTATATCACAAGCCAGGGTGTGATTAGTGGGCATCGATTTTCGCTTCTGCTATCATCGCGACTTCGTTGAACACCATTCGCACCCTGCGACCGAGCGGCCCTGGCATGATTAGACAACGCACCCTCAAGAACACCATTCGCGCCACTGGCGTTGGCCTGCATTCCGGGGAAAAGGTTTACCTGACCCTGAAGCCGGCGCCGGTCGACACGGGAATCGTGTTCCGTCGCACCGATCTCGATCCGGTCGTGGAAATCCCGGCCTGGGCCGAGAACGTGGGTGAAACCACCATGTCGACCAACCTGTTCAGCGACACCGGCGTCAAGGTCGGTACCGTTGAACACCTGCTGTCGGCCATGGCCGGTCTGGGTATCGACAATGCCTACGTCGAGCTGTCCGCGGTCGAAGTGCCGATCATGGACGGCAGTGCCGGTCCCTTCGTGTTCCTGATCCAGTCCGCCGGTCTGCAGGAACAGGAAGCGGCCAAGCAGTTCATCCGTATCAAGCGTGAAGTGACCGTCGTCGACGGTGACAAGCGCGCCACCTTCGTGCCCTTCGACGGCTTCAAGGTGACCTTCGAAATAGATTTCGATCACCCGGTGGTCAACAACCGTACCCAGAAGGCCTCGGTGGACTTCTCGAGCACCTCCTTCCTCAAGGAAGTCAGCCGTGCCCGTACCTTCGGCTTCATGCGCGACCTGGAATTCCTGCGTTCGCACAACCTGGCCCTGGGCGGCAGCGTCGACAACGCCATCGTGGTGGACGAGAAGGGTGTGATCAACGAAGACGGTCTTCGTTACGAAGACGAATTCGTCAAGCACAAGATCCTCGACGCCATCGGCGACCTTTACCTGCTCGGCAAGAGCCTCATCGGCGAATTCCGCGGCTACAAGTCCGGTCATGCCATGAACAATCGCCTGCTGCGTGCGCTGCTGGCCGATCGTGATGCCTGGGAAGTGGTGACCTTCGAAGATTCCGGTCTGGCACCGATTTCCTACATGAGACCTGCGGCTGCCGTCTGAGCCCGGTCCAAGAAAAAGCCCTGCATCCGCAGGGCTTTTTTTATGGCCGCTGAAAAGGCCTAGCGACGCGCCAGGGGCTCGCCCTGGAAGCTCACTCCGGCCAGGCCGTGGGCGATAAGGGCACGGATGTTGGCGTGGTCGCTGCCCTCGGGGGTCTGCAGCACGCTGCGATAGTGCTCGCCAAAGGCCAGCAGGGCTTCCTGATCGCTCAGACCTTCGAGCTTGGCCAGGCCCAGGGTCTTGCAGGAGCCTTCGTTCTGGCCCGCTGCATTGTCCACCGCGCCATTGCGAAAGGCGGTGGGCTGGTAGTGGTAGTGCTCGGCGACAAAGGCCAGGGTGTCGGCGAAGGCATGGTCGCCCTGGGCCAGGCGGGCGCGGAAGCTGGCGAGATCGCTCATTTGTTCTGCTGCTCCTGGAAGGCCGCGGCCTGGGCCGGCGAGGCCTCGGTCTGGTACTGGGCTTTCCAGTCGGCGTAGGGCATGCCGTAGACGGCCTCGCGGGCATCGTCCAGGCTCAACGCCAGGCCCTTGTCGTCGGCCGCGGCCTTGTACCACTTGGACAGGCAGTTGCGGCAGAAGCCGGACAGGTTCATCAGGTCGATGTTCTGCACGTCGGTGCGCTTGCGCAGGTGCTCGACCAGGGTGCGGAAGGCGGCGGCCTCCAGTTCCAGGCGGTCTTGTTCGGTCATGGCTGATTCCTCTTGCTAGCGGCGGCCGTGGCGCAGGTGGCGCCCGCCGTTGACGGTAAAGGTGCTGCCGGTGGCGTACTGGGTCGACAGCAGATAGAGCACGGTATCGACGATGGGATCGGCGCCGGGTTCGAAATCCAGCAGCGCCTTGTCCAGGGTCGCCTGGCGATAGGCCTCGTCGGCGCCTTCCTTGAAGATCAGCAGGCCCGGCGCGATGGTGTTGACCCGGACGGTGGGCGCCAGGGCCTCGGCAAAGGACAGGGTCAGGTTGTGCAGGGCGGCCTTGGTGGCGGCGTAGCCGATGTGGTTGCGGCTGCCGCGGGTGGCGCTGTCGTCGCCGATATGGATGATGTCGGCCCGGGGCGCGGCCAGCAGCAGGTCCTGCAGGCCCAGGTTGAGGTGGTAGGGCGCTTCCAGGTGCAGGCGATAGAGCAGCCGCAGATTGTCCAGGCCGTCTTCGGCCCAGACCGAGGCGTTGTGCACGATGCCGCGTAGCGCCGGATGGCGTTCATGCAGCTGTTGCAGCAGGATGTCGCGCTGCGCCTCTTCCGCCAGATCGACCTGATAGGCCTCGATCTCCAGGTCACGCAAGGGACCGGGATCGTCGCGATAGACGGCGATGACGGGTTGGCCCTCCGCCAGCAGCCGGCGGGTCAAGGCGAGACCGACACGGCGATTGGCGCCGGTGACCAGAAGGGGAAGGGTTGCGGACATGAGGGTACCCGATCCTGATGAACGAGGCGGCCAGAGGGCTGGCCGCCGCTATTGTACGCATTCGACGCGTCAGGATGCAGGCCGATCCGTGCGGGCCTAGCGGGCGCTGCCTCGCCAGTCGTTGGCCCGCGAGGCGTTGTGCAGCCAGCCCTTCAGCACCCGGGTGATCAGCGGGATGAAGACGCAGACCATCACCGGGGTAAGGATCAGGGTGCTCAGCAGGATGCGTGGCAGCAACGGCAGATGGGCCAGGTAATCGCCGAAGGCGGCATTGAACAGCAGCGAAATGGGAAAGAACGCCAGCCAGACCGCGATGCTCTGCTTCCAGCGCGGTGGCGGCTGCAGGCCGGCGCCGAACCAGTCGTCCATGCCTTGGGCGCGCCGTGCCAGGGGCGCTTCGAACAGGCCCTGGCCACGCTCCAGCCAGAGGCGCCGCGTGTCAGAGTGTTCCCAGGCGTCGAGGGTCTGGGGGCAGGCGAAGCGAAAGACGATCTGCACCAGGTTGTCGCCTGGAGGCGGGGTCAGAACCCCCGAACCGAGATAGCCGGGATGCCCGGTGGCCAGGGCTTCGCCTTCGCGCAGCCAGACCAGAAAGGCGTCGTATTGGCCAGCCGCGACGCGCCGCGCGACCATGAGGGTAACAGGCTGATTCATGCTCTAACTCCGGGCGATCGGGCCGGATAGGCCGGATGCCGTCACGCCGCCGGGTAGGCGGACAGGTGGCGAAGACGCCTGGGGTAGCAGGCGGCGCTAGCATAACAAGCCTTGAGACCCTTGGCTGCAGCCGGGGTTGCCAGCGGAGTCGTCTTGCTGACGGAGCGCCAAGCCGGGCCGCGCCAGGCATACTGGGCGGGATTCCACGCAAGAGGTCCGTATGAAAGTCGCACTGTTGAATGGCTCGGTCTATGGCACTGCCGAAGATATCGCCCGTCAGGTGAAGGCGCGCCTGAGCGCGGCAGGCCATGAGGTCTGGCACCAGCCCAATGCCGATCTCGCCAGCCTGGAGGCCTTCGCGCCCGAGGCTCTGCTGGCCGTCACCTCCACCACCGGCATGGGCGAATTGCCGGCCAACCTGGAATCCCTGTATTTCCAGCTGCGCGATCGGCTGCCGCCCTGGTCCGGACGACCCGGCGCCGTGCTGGCCCTGGGTGATTCCAGCTATGGCGACACCTATTGCGGCGGCGGCGAGCTGATGCAGGAATTGTTCGCCGAACTGGGGCTGCGCGAAGTGCTGCCCATGCTGCGCATCGATGCCAGTGAGACGGTCACGCCGGACGAAGACGCCGAGCGCTGGGTCGCCGAGGTCATCGCCGCCCTGGGCTGATCTTGCCCCGGCAGCAAAGCTGCTTTACCCGCGCGGAGCGCGCCGCCGGGCCCGGTTCGCTGTCCTCGTCCCCTCAGCCTCGGTATCCTTGGCGCCTGTCGAGGATTTGAGAAGGAGCCCTGGGTGAATAGATATCTGCGCCTGGCTCTGGAGCTGTGCGGATTGGGCGCGCTGTGGGGTGTGGGTACCTGGCTGGCCACCTATTTCGCCTTGCCGGTACCAGGCGGGGTGGTGGGGCTGGCCATGCTGCTGGTGCTGCTGGCCGCGCGCATCGTCGAGCCCGAGTGGTTGCAGGGCGGCGTGCGCCTGCTGCTGGGGGAAATGCTGCTGTTCTTCATTCCCGCGCTGCTGAGTCTGCTCGACTACGGCCCGTTGCTGCGGCAAGAGGGTGTGCGCATCCTGCTGGCCATCCTGCTCAGCACCGTGCTGACCATGGTCGCGACCGCCTTGACCGTGGACTGGATGTTTCGCCGGCGAGGGCGTCGCGATGCTTGATCTGCCCGGACTCTTCTGGCTGCTGCTGACGGTGGCGGGCTATGGGGTGAGTCGGCTGCTCTATGCCCGGCTGCGCTGGTATGTGGTCAGTCCGATCATCTTCGTCACGGTGCTGCTCTATGCCGCCACCCTCTGGCAGCAGGTGAGCTATGCCGAGTACGCCCACTACAGCCACTGGCTGATCACCCTGCTGGGGCCGGCGACGGTGGCCTTCGCCGTGCCGATCTGGCAGCAGAGACGCCTGCTGGCGCGCTACTGGCAGGCGTTGCTGGCCGGCCTCTGCGTCGGCAGTGGCGTGGCCATTGGCAGTTCCTGGTTGCTGGCCCGGCTGCTGCTGCTCGATGACCGGGTGCTGCTGTCCATGCTGCCGCGCTCCATCAGTACTCCCTTTGCCATGCCGATGTCCGCCACCGTGGGGGGCATCCCCGAGCTGACCGCGGCTTTCGTGATGATCACCGGCCTGGGGGGCGCCATCCTCGGCAGCCTGCTGATCAGGCTGCTGCCGCTCAAGTCTGCCCTGGCCCGCGGTGCCCTGTTCGGCATGGGCGCCCATGGCGTGGGGACCAGCAAGGCCTACGAGGTCGGCCTGGAGGAGGGCACCGTGGCCGGCCTGGTCATGGTGCTGGCCGGCCTGAGCAATCTGCTCGGCGCCCAGCTGGTGCTCTGGCTGCTGCACCGCTAGTGCAGGGTGGCGGACGGCGCGCCCAGTTGCGCCAGCCGCCGCCGCACCTGCTCGCGTTCGGCATCGTCTTCGCTGATCAGCAGGGCGTGCTGCAGGTCGTAGCGCTCGGCCTGGGGGCAGTCGAGCTGGCGGTACAGATCGGCGCGCGCCAGGTGATCGATGACCCCGACCGTGCCCAGCTCGATGACCCGCTGGGCATCCTTGAGCGCGGCCAGCGGCTGGTCGCCCTGGCGATGCAATTCCCGCAGATTGCGCGAGAGTCGCTGCATCATCTGCCGCGGACCGAGGGGCGCCAGATAGCTGGCCTGCAGTTGCGCGTTGGGCCCGAACTGATCCACCAGCAGTTGGCGGCAGTCGTTCATGTACAGGCGACGACCGCCGAAGGGTTCGAGCAGATGATCCGCGCCTGGCACGCGCAAGAGGAAATGTCCGGGAAAGCCGATGCCCTGCAGGTCGATCTCCAGGCGCCGGGCCAGTTCCAGAGCCACCAGGGCGATCGACAGCGGCTGGCCGCGTCGCCGCGCCAGGACCTCGTCGAGCAGGGCAGCCGTAGGGTTCAGGGGCCACTCGGCCGCGCGAAAACCGGCATCGCACAGCTGCCGCAACAAGGCCTGGGCCCGCTCGGCGTGACTGGCATCGCCATCCAGGCTGGCGACCAGGCGCAGTGCCAGGTCGTCCAGCGAGTGCAACAGGGCTGGGGGATCGATCTGTTCGTGGTGTTCGGCCGCGATCCACAGGGCGGCTTCCAGCAGCCGGGGATCGGGCCGGTCCAGGCAGGCGAGACAGGAAAGACGCGCGTCCACGGTAGACTCCGGAGCCCTCGCGGGCTTTTCCTCAGGTTTTAGCCTGCCAGCGCCGGGCCGTCCAGTCTGCGACAGTTGCGCACTGGCCGACGGTCCGGCTTCTCGCTATAAGAGCGACTGACGCCAGGGCAACCTCGAGAACGGGATTCCGGCATGGATCTATCTTCGAGTGGAGGTCTTCACTCTTGCGGAGGGAGCAGCACGCCATGAAATGGGCAGACAACGGTCGCAAACGCATGCACGACGGGGCGAACTCCCTCGGCAACCTGCTGGTGGAAGGCTTCCACTACTTCGGGCTGTTCGCCATAGGCGCGGCCACGGCCTGGGCCTCGGTGCTGGCCTTCCTCGGCATGCTCGACAAGGGCCAGGCGAGCATCGATGACATCCTGCTGCTCTTCATCTACCTGGAGCTGGGTGCCATGGTTGGCATCTACTTCAAGACCAACCACCTGCCGATCCGCTTCCTGCTCTATATCGCCATCACCGCCCTGACCCGCTACCTGATCGGTGACGTCTCTCATCATCGGCCACCGGATGTCGGGCTGCTGTATCTCTGCGGCGGGATCTTTCTGCTGTCGCTTGCGGTGCTGGCGGTCCGCGTCGCCTCGAACAGGTTTCCTTCCAGCAGGGCGCTGGATGCGGCGGGTGATGTGGTGGGCGAGGGCGCGGGCGACAAGTAGCCCGCGGCACCGCTATCCGCTGCGTTCCCGGCACCGCAGCTGGCCAGGCCAGACGCTGCCGGGATGAGCCGTTGGCGGGTGCCTAGCGGTCCAGCGGCGCCAACAACTGGGCCAGGTCGCTTTCGGTCAGGCGCCAGTCGCCGCTGTTCTCGCTGAGAATGCCGGCGCTCAGGCGCGCCTTTTCCTGCTGCAGCTGCTGGATGCGTTCTTCCAGGGTGCCGCGGGCGATCAGCTTGTAGACGAACACCGGGCGATCCTGGCCGATGCGGTAGGCGCGATCGCTGGCCTGCTGCTCGGCGGCCGGATTCCACCAGGGATCGAAGTGGATCACGGTGTCGGCCGCCGTCAGGTTGAGACCGCTGCCGCCGGCCTTGAGGCTGAGCAGGAACACCGGCACCTCGCCATTCTGGAAGCGCTGCACCGGGGTGCGCCGATCCCGGGTTTCGCCGGTCAGGGTGACGTACGGGATGCCGCGCTGGTCGAGATCGGCGGCGATGAGGTCGAGCATGCTGGTGAACTGGGAGAACACCAGGACCCGGCTGCCACCGGGGAGCAGGGCGTCGAGGCGCTCGTTCAGCGCCGCCAGTTTCGCCGAGGGCTTGGCCACGCTGGCGTCTTCGTTGGGCACCAGGCGCAGGTCGCAGCAGACCTGGCGCAGACGCAGCAGGGCATCGAGGATCAACAGCTGGCTGCGACCGATGCCCTGTCGGGCGATCTCGGCGCGGACGCGCTCGTCCAGCAATAGGCGCAGGTCTTCGTAGCGCTCGCGTTGCGCCGCGCTGAGTTCGACCAGCTGGACGATCTCGGTCTTGGGCGGCAATTCGCTGGCGACCCGCTGCTTGGTGCGGCGCAGCATGAAGGGTCGGACCCGTGCCTTGAGCGCCGCCAGGCGCTGCACATCGCCTTCGCGCTCCACGGGGATGCGATAGGCCTGCTTGAAGCCTTTCTCGTCGCCCAGCCAGCCGGGCATCAGGAAGTGGAATTGCGACCAGAGTTCGCCCAGGTGATTTTCCAGCGGCGTGCCGGTCAGGCAGAGGCGATGGCGGGCGCGCAGGTGGCGCGCCGCCTGGGCGGCCTTGGTGGCAGCATTCTTGATCGACTGGGCTTCGTCGAGCACCTGCAGGTGGAAGTCGTAGCCGGCCAGGCGCTCGGCGTCACGGGGCAGCAGGGCATAGGTGGTGAGCACCACGTCGTGTTCCGGAATCCGCTCGAAGCGACTGCTGCGGGCGCTGCCCTGCAGGGTCAGCACGCGCAGGCCGGGGGCGAAGCGGGCGATCTCGTCCTGCCAGTTGGGGATCAGGCTGGTGGGCATGACGATAAGCGCCGGCGCGGTCAGGCGACCGGCCGCCTGCTCGACGAGGATGTGCGCCAGGGTCTGCAGCGTCTTGCCCAGGCCCATGTCGTCGGCCAGGATGCCGCCCACGTCCAGTTCCCGCAGCGCCTGCAGCCAGGCCACGCCGTCGCGCTGATAGGGCCGCAATTCGGCGTGCAGGGTGTCCGGCAGGACCACCGGCTCGGCGGCATAGCTGCGCAGGCGTTCGGCAAAGTTGCGCAGGCGCTCGCCGCCTTCCCACTCCAGCGGCAGGCGTTCGTCCAGCTCGGCCAGGCGCGCGGCGTCCAGGCGCGGCAGGCGCAGCGCACGATCCTGGGTGAGGCGATCGGTGGCATAGAGTTCACCGAGGATCTGCAGGATCGGCTTGAGCCGCCCCAGGGGCACGGCGACCCGTTGCACCCGGCCCTGCTGGCCGGCCAGGCGCGGCGGCTCGATACGCAAGAGCACGGGTTCGTCGTCGGCGCGCTTGGCCAGCATCGCCGGTTCGTACTGGGAGGGCTCGCGCCGTATGGCGTCGATCAGCAGCGGGATCAGGCTGACGCGGCGCTGGCCCAGGCGGATGCCCAGTTCGACGTCGAACTGGCCGCTCGCGGCGGTCGCGTCCTGCACCTCTTCGAGGTGACCGTACCAGCCTTCCACCGGTGTCAGGTCGAAGGTGAATTCGGGATGGGCCTCGATCTGCCAGCCGGCTTCGCGCAGACCGGGGATGACCTGCTGCACGAATCTGAGCCAGGCGGGGTCGTCCGGCAGTTCGAACATCTCGCCACTGTCGTCGGGCAGCGCGGCGCTGCGCCGGGTGGCCAGGCGCAGGCCGTGGTCGAGCAGCGTCTGCCGCCAGCGTTGTTCGGCCGGCAGCTGGCGCGCGGGATAGTCGGCCTCCGGGGTGCGCGGCGGCGCGCCGAACAGGCGCCGCGAGCCATAGGCGAAGGCCAGGGCGGCGCGATGGCGTACCGTGGGTCTCATCTTGCCGATGTGGCGGTCGTAATCGATCTGGGTATGGCTGCCAAGGGTCAGGACCGGGCGAGGCAGCTCCGGATGGGCGACCGGCGTGGCCGGCAGGGCGGCCTCGCTGCGTTGCAGCCGCTCGAGTTCGATGAGGGCGGCGGCGGCATGCTTGCAGTTGCGGCCGACCGGGCAGGTGCAGCGGGCGTCGACCCGCCAGGCGGTCTCGCCCGCGCGCAGGCTGATCGCCTGCCGATAGGCCGGTCCGGCCGGGCTGTGGCACTCGGCATAGAGCTGGCCCTTGGCGGCCGAGCGCAGTTGCACCAGGCCGTCGAGCGCCAGCCGCCGGCCGCGCTCGTAGTTGCGCTCCGTGAAGGCGCCTTTCCAGTCCTGCCACTTGAGCCGTTCGAAACGTAACGCCATCGTTCACCCAGGCTGTTCGTACCAAACCGGCTATTCTGCCACAGTCCGCCAGGCGCCCGCCGGACTCCCTTGACCTATGTGAGAATGAGAATATAGTGCATTTAAATGGGTAGGGAGCGAGACGATGCGTGAACAGCCGTTGACCAGCGTAGCCCTGATCGATGCCAGTCGCCTGGAAGCACGGCGAGAAGGGCGCTTGCGCGCGCTGCAGCGCGGCATCCTCATCAGTTGCAGCCTGGGTGTCCTGGGCGCTGCGGCCCTGCACCTGGCCTACTTGGCCGCCGGCGGTCGCTAGGGCTGCCTGGCCCCGATCCGTCCAGAAAAAAGCCCCGCACAGGGACCTGTGCGGGGCTTTGTCTTCAGCACCGGTCGGAGACCGGCGGCGGGGGTCAGACCAGCAGGTCGCCCACGCGGTACATCTTCATGGTGTTGGTGCCGTCACGCTTGGTGTAGCTGTCGCCCTTGGTCAGGATGACCCAGTCGCCGTGCTCGACGATACCGCGCTTGAGCAGTTCGTCCACCGCGGCCTGGCTCACCTTGTTCGCCGGCATGGTGGTCGGGTCGAAGGGGATGGTGTGCACGTTGCGGAACAGCGCGGTGCGGGCCTGGGTGGCGCGGCTGGACGCGAAGGAGAAGATCGGCACCGAGGAACGCAGGCGCGACATGATCAGCGGGGTGTAGCCGGTGTCGGTCAGGCTGATGATGGCCTTCACGCCGGGGAAGTGGTTGGCCACGTAGATGGAGGCCAGGGCGATGCTCTCGTCCCAACGGGTGAAGGTATGACCCAGGCGGTGGCTGGACAGCTTGCTGGTGGGCTGCTTCTCGGCACCGACGCAGACGCGCGCCATGGCCTTGACCGCTTCCACCGGATACTGGCCGGCGGCGCTCTCGGCGGAGAGCATCACGGCGTCGGTGTTGTCCAGCACGGCGTTGGCCACGTCGGAGACTTCCGCACGGGTCGGCATGGGGCTGCTGATCATCGACTCCATCATCTGGGTCGCGGTGATCACCGCCTTGTTGAGGCGCCGGGCGTGGGAAATGATGCGCTTCTGGATGCCCACCAGCTCGGCGTCGCCGATTTCCACGCCCAGGTCGCCCCGGGCCACCATCACGGCGTCACTGGCATGGATCAGGCCGTCCAGGGCTTCGTCGTCCGCCACGGCTTCGGCGCGCTCGATCTTGGCCACCAGCCAGGACTTGCCACCGGCGGCTTCCATCAGGCGACGGGCTTCGTGCATGTCTTCGGCATCACGCGGGAAGGACACGGCCAGATAGTCGACCTCCATGGAGGCGGCCAGCTTGATGTCTTCGCGGTCCTTGTCGGTCAGCGCCGGAGCGGTGAGGCCACCACCGCGACGGTTGATGCCCTTGTGGTCCGACAGCGGGCCGCCGATCAGGGTGGTGCAATGCAGTTCGGTGGCGGTCATGCCTTCCACGCGCAGGACCACGCGGCCATCGTCCAGCAGCAGTTCGTCACCCACGCGGCAGTCGGTGACCAGGCCCGGGTAGTCGATGCCGACCACTTCTTCGGTGCCTTCGGTGCGCGGATGAGCGATGGACAGGCGGAAGGGATCGCCGACCTTGAGTTCGATGCGCTTGTTGACGAACTTGGCGATGCGGATCTTCGGACCCTGGAGATCGCCGAGCAGGGCGACATGGCGACCGTGCTTGGCGGCGAGATCCCGTACCAGCTGACCACGAGCCCGGTGCTCGTCGGGCGTTCCATGCGAGAAGTTCAGGCGGGCGACGTCGATGCCGGCGATGATGAGCTGCTCGAGGACTTCCGGAGAATTGCTGGCCGGGCCCAGGGTGGCGACGATCTTGGTACGGCGATAAATCATGCAGTCTTTCCTTTAGCGGATTGCAACCATGAGTCGGCGCCTTAGCGCCGAGTCGACGTAGAACACGGAGCGCAGCTCATTGTAGCGCTGTCGCGTGGCCAGCACATGACGGCTTTTCGCAGCTTGGTCACACCAATGGTCGTTTGCCCTCAAGAAGCGGGCTCCGGCGCCGATCTAGCGAGCAGGAGGACTTTCCATGCGCCCTTATCTCTGCCTGTTCCTGCTGCTCGGCCTCACCGGCTGTACCAGCGTCTCGATGAATTCCTATCTGGATGCCGCCTATAAATCCTATAGCGAAGGCGACTGCAACAATGCCTTGCTGCAGATCTCCCAGGCTGAACGCAAGGGTCGGGCACGGCCCTGGCTGCAACCGGAATTTTCCATGCTGCGCGGCCAGTGTCTGGAGCAGCAGCAACTGTACGCCGACGCGGTCCAGACCTATCGTTTCATCCAGGTCCGGTTTCCGGCCAGCGAATACGCCTATCGGGCCCAGGCCCGACTGGACACCCTGCGCCAATTGGGGCTAGATGGCGGAACGGCCGTTGCGACGCCCCAACCGGTGCGAAAACTACCGCAGCGCTGAGCTTTCCAGGACGTTGTCGGTAAAGTGGCTTTACCGTGTGCAGGATGAATCGCACCATGACTCAGAATCGTCGTATCGAGCGCCACCAGCTGCCCTACTATCTGAAGGTGTTCAACCGCTTTACCGACAAGCCCATGGGCTACATCGGCAACATTTCCCGCGAGGGGCTGCTGATGATCAGCCAGCTGCCCATGCTGGTGAACGCGCGCTTCGAACTTCGGCTGAAGATTCCGGGGCAGGACGGTCAGCTGCATTTCGTCGACTTCGACGCCCGCTGCCAGTGGAGTCATGAAGACGTGACCCCGGGCAACTACGATTCGGGCTTCAGCGTCGCCGAGCCGCCGGCCGAATTCGCCGAATTGATCGACGTGCTGCAGCACTACTTCACCTTCGGCCGCCTCTCTCAGTCGGCGGCCTGATCCGGGTCACCGGCATTCCATAGCTGCAGCAGGCAGGTCTGCAGATCCGCCGTGGCGCCGGCCGCCAGCCAGCGGACGTGCCTTCGCTCCAGCCGCGCGGCCAGCCGCTCGCCCTGGATCCGGGCCTGCCAGGCGTCGGCATAGCGGCGGGCATCGCGCCAGCTGCGGATGTCGTCGAGTTCCGCCACCTGCTGGCGTGCGGTGTCGACCAGCCAGAGCTGCAGGCCGCGTCGGACCAGGTCCAGACGGCCGAGCCAGACCGCCAGCTCTTCATCCAGCGGTGCCGCCACCACCAGCACACTGCCCGGGCGCGCCTGACGGCAGAGCCGTGCCAGCGCTGCCCTGAGATCGCTCGTCGCACCTGGCAGCCGCACCGGCAGTTCGGCTGGGGTCAGGCGGCAAGCAGCCGTGCCTGCCGCCAGCAGGCGCAGCTCGGGATCGAGACCATAGAGCCGCAGCTCATTGCCGCTGGCTGCCAGGGCCTGCCCGAAACCCAGCATCTGCTGGTGGTCGCCTGACCGCTCGGCCGGTCCTCGTCCCTGCTCGGCCGGGCTGGCGATCAGCAGGTGCAGGGGGGTATCCGCGCGCAGGCGTGCCCTGGAGGCCGGCGCGGCGAGCGGCGGATGCTCACCACTCGCTCGCCGGCGCCGGCGGGCGTTCAGCCGCCCCATAACGCTCAGCACCAGCAGCAGCAGGGCACCCGCCGCCGGCAGGCCCTGCCAGCGCAGGGGCGCCAGTTCGCCCAGGATCAGGCTGAGCAGCGCCAGGGCGACCAGCGCTAGGGGCAGGCAGCGCTGGATCATGGGCGCGGTGCCGGACACTGTCCCAGCAGCTTGAGGATCTGGCCGTCCAGGCTGTCACCCTCGAATTCGCGTTCTGGCGTCAGCCGCAGCCGCGGCCGCAGCACGGCGGGCAGCAGGGTGCGCACATCCTCGGGCGTCACGCTGTCGCCACCCCGCAGAAAGGCCTGTGCCTGGGCCAGGCGCAGCAGGGCCTGACCGGCGCGCGGTCCGGCGCCCTGTTCGAAGGCCGGCCATTCCCGGGTGAGACGGATCAGGCGCACGGCATGCTCCAGGACCGGCTCCGCAACCGGCAGGCCGGCCACCAGTCGCTGCAGCGCCGGCAGATCCCGCGCCTGCAGCAGGGGGCGCAGCGCCGCCGCTTCCAGGGGGTCGCCCAGGCCCTGCTGCACGGCCAGGCGCAGGGCGGCCAGTTCCTGGCCTTCTGCCGGCCACTCCAGACGCAGTTGCACCAGGAAGCGATCCCGCAGCGCCAGTGGCAGCTCGCTGCCCGGGGGGCGGGTGGCGATCACCATGAAGGGCGCCGGCAGGGGCACCTGGCGACCGCCCAGGCTCAGCTGGCGGCCCTGCAGGGCGTCGTCCAGCAACTGGAGGACCACCGGCGGCGCCCGATGCAGGTCTTCGAGCAGGACCAGGGAATTGAACAGCGGACCCCGGCGCAGACGGGCACTGTCGCTGCCGAGGTCCGTGACGATTTCGCCGGCCACCTCGGCAGGGGTCAGGGCCGGATGGCAGTGCAGCCGGGCGAAACCGGCATCCAGGCTGGCCGCCAGGGCGCGGGTCAGCAGCGTCTTGCCGGAGCCGGTGGGACCTTCCAGCAACAGGTGACCGCCGGCCAGCAGGCTGGCGAGCAGTCCGTCCACGGCGGCGTCCTGCTGTGGCAGCACCTTGAGCAGGGCCTGCCGCAGGGCCTGCAGGCGGGTCAGGGCGCGGGCCTTGACGCCGGTATCGCCAGCGTCCACCGGAGTGGCGTCAGGAGGGGAACTGTCGGTCATCGGAAGTCCTCGGGAGCGGGGGACGCACGGCCAGGTGCAACAGGCGCAGCTGGACGATGCGGCGGGTGAAGTCGCGAGCGGAGAGGCGCGCCGGGCTTGGGCGCATCGCCTCGCCCACCGCGCGGGTGCTCAAGCCGCTCAGACGCGCAAGATATTGCCAGCGCTCGGCCACGCCCTGGTCGGCGAGTTCGGGGCGGCGGCGGTGCGCCTCGCGCTGGATATCGCGCTGCAGCGTGGCGATCAATTCGGGCCAGCGTTGGGCATCACGCCGTGGCGCCGGATTCTGCCGACGACGTCTCAGCCAGATTCCTGCCGCCAGCGTCAGCAGCCCAAGGGCCAGGCCATAGCGTTGCAAGGCGTCCAGCCACAGGGGGAGCGGTGGCGCCGGGGCGATCAGGGTCACCGGCGCGCCCTGGGTGAGGTACCACAGCAGCCAGGCATTGTCGTACTGGGCGAGATGGGCGTTGCTCCAGAGGTCGCTGTCCGACAGCAGGGTCACGCTGCCATCGCCCCAGGGCAGCATCAGCATATGGGTGGCGCTGGCGCTGCTGGCCCAGGCCACCGCCTGATCGCCGACATCGAACAGATGGCGACTGTCGTCGAAGCCGAGGTAGGCGGGAGCATCGTCTTCGGCGAGATAGAGTTGGGTCAGGTTGGGCCACAGGGGCAGCGCCATGATCGGCGGGGCGGCGCCGCCCAGTTCGCGGGTCGCCATGGGACGCACGCCCAGGGTCGCGCTGAGCGCCAGGGTGCTGTCATCGGCGACGGCCACCAGCCTGCCGCCCGCCTCGACCCAGTCCAGCAGCGCCTGGGCCTGAGCCTCCGCCAGGGGCGGGTTGCCGGCCAGCCAGAACCTGACGTCCTGGGGCGGTAATTCGGCGAGCTGCTCGGGCTGGCCCCGTTGCACCCGGCTGCCAAAGTGCTGCAGGTAAGCCGCCGCCAGCGCCTGGGGATCGGTGCTGCGGGTGGTCGCGGCGAGTTGGGTGGCGAGTTGGCGCGCGGTCCGGCTGTCGAGTCCCTGATGGGTCAGGCGCAGGCTGGCCGGGCCGCTGTCGGTCTGCGGCGGCAGAGGGCAGGACAGCGGCTCCTGCTGCGCGAGGCACGCCAGCGACAGGGTCAGCGCCCAGACGGCGGCGCCCAGGCGTACGCCGATACCTCGGCACCTGGAACGAACGGAGAGCCGATCGACTGAACGCATGGTAAGGGAGGATACGCGGTAGACGGACGCCAGAGCCTAGCGGGTGCGGGCGCCCGGGAGCAAGGCGCGCGACGATGCTAGACTGCGCCGATTCTAGGGGAGGGCGGTGTGACGCAAAGTATCTTCTGGTACGACTTCGAGACCACGGGCATCGATCCACGGCGGGATCGTCCGCTACAGGTGGCCGGGGTGCGTACCGATCTGGACCTCAACGAAATCGAAGCACCGCTCAATCTGCATTGCCAGCTGAGCGAGGACGTCCTGCCCCATCCGGCAGCCTGCCTGGTCACCGGTATCCTGCCCGCCACCCTGCAGCGCCTGGGGCTGCGCGAGCGGGACTTCGTCCAGCGTCTGCATGAGGAGTTGCGGCGTCCCAATACCTGCAGCGTCGGCTACAACAACCTCAGATTCGACGACGAAATGGTACGGCACAGCCTGTACCGCAACTTTCACGACCCCTATGCCCGCGAGTGGCAGCAGGGCAACAGTCGCTGGGATGTGCTTGGCCTGATCCGGGCGCTCTATGCCTTTCGCCCGGAAAGCCTGGACTGGCCGCAGGACGAGCAGCGCGTTTCCCTGCGCCTGGATCGCCTGACCGTCGCCAATGGCATCGAACACGCCCAGGCCCATGACGCCCTGGCGGATGTCCGCGCGACCCTGGCCCTGGCGCGCCTGGTCAGGCAGCGGCAGCCAAGGCTCTATGACTATCTCTGGACGCAGCGCCAGAAGAAGGCGGCGCTGGCGCGCATTCGTCTGCTCGAACCCCTGCTGCACGTCTCGGGACGCTTCAGCGCCGAGCGGCACTTTCTCGCCCCTGTCCTGCCGCTGGCCTGGCATCCGGTCAATCGCAATGCGTTGATCGTCTGCGACCTCGGCCTGGCGCCGGAGCCGCTGCTGGACCTGGACGTCGAGACCCTGCGCGAACGCCTCTATACCCGGCGGGATGCGCTGGCCGAGGGTGACCTGCCGGTGCCGCTCAAGCTGGTACAGGTCAACAAATGTCCGATTCTGGCGCCCTTCAGCGTCTTGCGTCCGGCGGACATGGAACGGCTGCAATTCGATCTGGCGGCCGTCTGGCGCCGCGTCCGCCAACTGCTCGACCAGCGTGCGACCTGGCAACCCAAGGTGCAGGCCCTCTATGCCGAGGCATCCGGATTGGCCGCCCAGGAACAGGAGGCCGAAGCAAGACTGTACGACGGCTTCATTGCCGCCGAAGAACGGCAACTCTGCGACCAAGTTCATCAATGTCCGGCGGAGCAACTTGGCAGCCGCGCCTGGCCCTTTCGGGATGAGCGACATCCAGAGCTGTTCTTTCGCTATCGAGCGCGCAACTTTCCCGAGTTGCTGACGGCGGAAGAAGAGGCTCGTTGGCGACAATTCTGTCGGCAGCGTCTGCTGGGTGAAGAGCAACAAGGTCATATGACCTGCACGCAGTTCCTCACCCTGACCGAACAATTGCGGCGGGAAGTCCCGGTTGATCAGGTGCCGATTCTCGAGGCCTGGTCCGCTCATGTTCGAGCGGTGATGCAGCGATTGGATCGGGCGGTTGCCTGAAGTCGCAAAAGCCGGATACCGATCCGAGACGTTTGTTAACCAAAAAAGAGTGGCAAGCAGCACATTCGGACGGACGCTATCCGACCGCGGTTGAAGCAGGGGACAAGTGATAGGGAAGTATCGCGCCGGAGATGAAAGCGCTTCGGGCGCTGTGGTGCGGGGTATCGATAACGGCGAGCAGTCACCAGGCCTAACCTGGGTCCGCGCCTGGCAGGCTGCGGTAAACGCCTGCCCGGCGGGCAAAAAAAACGCCGGCTGGCCGGCGTTCTTCTGATCAATCCAGCAGCGTTGCCCAGGATTCGACGTCGTCCGAACCCCATTTGGCTTTCCACTCTTTCAGCGTCTTGTGATTGCCACCCTTGGTTTCGATCACTTCGCCATTGTGCGGATTCTTGTATTGCTTAACTTTGCGCGCGCGCTTGGGCGTACTGCCGCTGCTGGCCTTGGGAGTGCGGGTCTGGCGGGCGGGCTTGGCTTCGGTATCGAGAATGCCGATGATGTCACGCAGGGATTTCTGATACTCACCCATCAGCGAACGGAGTTTCTTTTCGAATTCCAGTTCGCGCTGCAGTTTGTCGTCCTCTTGCAGCGACTTCAGGCGCTCCTGCAGTTCCTTGATGGCTTCTTCGGTCTGGCGGTATTCATTGATGAGCGACATAAACGGCCTTTGTTCTGAGTGATGCAGAGATGAAAGTCTGCACCGATCATAGATTGGCTATCGGGATAAGTAAACTGTCCGCCTGACAGGTCGATAATTGCAGCCCGTTTCGTCTAAACAGCGAAGTTGTCGAATACGCGTAACTTTCGACAGGGCATTGGCGGAACTTATCGGTTCTTACTTGTCCTTTGCAAAGTCTTTACCCTGGCCCTACAGTCGCGCGCTATGGTGCCCTGCGCCGCTCGACGCTGCCGGCGACTGCGCCTAGAATGCAGCCCCTTTTCGTTCGAGGTTGTGCTATGCAAACGTTTCGTCTGGTGATCGCCTGTCCGGACGGGGTAGGTATCGTGGCCAAGGTCAGCAACTTCCTGGCGACCTATAACGGCTGGATTACCGAAGCGAGTCACCATTCGGATACGGAGAGTGGCTGGTTCTTCATGCGCCATGAGATCCGCGCCGATTCACTGCCCTTCGATCTGGCCGGCTTCAGTCAGGCCTTCGCACCCATTGCACGGGAATTCTCCATGCAATGGCGGATCACCGATTCGGCCCAGCGCAAGCGCGTGGTGCTCATGGCCAGTCGCGAATCCCACTGCCTGGCCGACCTGTTGCACCGCTGGCACAGCGGCGAGCTGGATTGCGAGATCCCCTGCGTCATCTCCAACCACGACACCCTGCGCAGCATGGTCGAATGGCACGGCATTCCCTTCTTCCATGTGCCGGTCGATCCCGCCAACAAGCAGCCGGCCTTCGACGAGGTCTCGCGGCTGATCGATCTGCACCAGGCCGATACCGTGGTCCTGGCGCGCTACATGCAGATCCTGCCGCCGGATCTCTGCGCGCGCTATGCCCACCAGGTGATCAACATCCACCACAGCTTCCTGCCGTCCTTTGTCGGGGCCAAGCCCTATCACCAGGCGGCGCAGCGCGGCGTCAAGCTGATCGGCGCCACCTGCCACTACGTGACCGAAGAGCTGGATGCCGGGCCGATCATCGAGCAGGACGTGGAACGCGTCAGCCACCGGGACAACGTCGAAGACATGGTGCGCCTGGGCAAGGACGTCGAGAAGATGGTGCTGTCGCGCGGCCTGAGATACCACCTGCAAGAGCGGGTCATGGTTCATGGCAACAAGACCGTCATCTTCGACTGACCACGAACGGCCAGCGGCGGCGCCCGGTGCCGCGGCGCCGACACCGCGCCTGGGCGAGGGCTGCCTGTCGCGCTATGACCTGCAGGCCATGACTGAAGAGGGCGGCGCCGACTTCAGTGCCGCCGCCGCGCTCTGGCAGCAACTGCAGGCACGGCAAGAGCACGAGGACGCCCCGGACAGTAGGGATACGGACTCGACTCAGGCGTCCTGAGCGGTGGCCTCGGCGCTGGTCTTGGCCTTGAGATCGGCGATCTTGCGTACTTCGGAGGCGAACACCTCGTCCTGCACGGTCGGCCTTTTTTTCCAGGGCTTGCGGTCGGGCTTGGGTTGAGCGGCGTAGGTGACGATTTCGCCACCGTAGACATCCTGATAGCGCTGGGCCTGGCGTTCCAGTTCAGCGCGAAGTTGATCTTTGGTCACGGGTTCGATCTTGTTCGAGTGTCGCGAGAGGCGAGCGGTCGTCAGGACCGCTCGAAGCCGTTGCGCAAAGGGCGCGGCTGCGGAGTCTAGCCGCCGCGAGGTCCTTTGCCTATCCCACTCGATCCAGGACGCGCATGGACAGGTCGATGGCCTTGACGTCCTTGGTCAGGGTGCCGATGGAGATGTAGTCGACACCGGTCTGGGCGATGCCGAGCAGGGTGTCCTGGTTGACGCCACCCGAGGCTTCCAGCTTGGCCCGGCCGGCGGTCAGGGCCACCGCCGTACGCATGTCGGCCAGGCTCAGCTCGTCCAGCATGACGATGTCCGCGCCGGCGCTCAGGGCCTGTTCCAGCTCCTGCAGATTTTCCACCTCGACCTCCACCGGACGCCCCGGCGCCAGTTGCCGGGCGGTGGCCACGGCCTGGGCGATACCGCCACAGGCGGCAATGTGGTTTTCCTTGATCAGGAAGGCGTCGAACAGGCCGATGCGGTGGTTGTAGCAGCCGCCGCAGGTGACCGCGTATTTCTGGGCGCGGCGCAGGCCGGGCAGGGTCTTGCGGGTGTCCAGCAAGCGGACGGCGGTGTCCTGCACCAGATCGGCATAGTGGCGGCAGCGGGTGGCGGTGCCGGACAGCAACTGCAGGAAATTCAGGGCGCTGCGCTCGCCGGTGAGCAGGGCGCGCGCGGGACCCTGGAGTTCGAACAGCACCTGGTCGGGCGCGACCCGCTCGCCGTCGGCGACCTGCCAGCGGACCTCGACTGCGGGATCCAGCACCCGGAACACCTCGTCGACCCAGGCCGTGCCCGCCACTACCGCGGCCTCGCGGGTGATGATCCGCGCCCGGGCCTGCTGGTGAGCGGGGATCAGACCCGCCGTGAGATCACCACTGCCGACGTCTTCGCGCAGTGCGGCGGCGACGTTTTCGGTGATGACCTGGGCGAGATCGGCAGAGGTGGCGCTGGACATGAACGGACTCCGGTAGGGATAGCGGCGGACGCGCGGGCAACTTTAGGGGAGGTTGACGATCTGAGATAGACAACGTTGAGTTATTCTAAGGGCAGGCGCTGACAGACAGGTGCCTTGTGAACCCTGTCATGTACTGTGCAGATGCCGATTGGTCGATGCCTTAGCAGAGCAAATAATGGCACATCGACAACGTTTCACCTCGCGGCCAGGGCGGCCAACGTTGTTCAATGCTCCTGTAGTGGAACGCGATTCAGCCGAACGCAAGAACGGTTGTGGGAGGCGGTGGTGCAGAACGACGTAAACGTAGTTCATTTCAAGGCGCTCGGGGAGTCCTCTTCCCGATTGCCTGCAGTGCTTTTACCGGTCAGGGATCGCGCCGCTCAGCGACTCAACGCCTCCTTGCAGCAGCTGTTCGACAACGCCGACGATGCGCTGTTTGAAATGGCCGATCGCGCCGGCAGCAACCAGGAACAGAGCCTCTATTTCGAAGCGATGCGCGACCTGCGTCTGCGCCGCAAGAGTATCGAGCGCAGCTTTCTCCAGCAGTATTTCGAGCGTTTCGCCGCGCTGAACAACCTGGTCGGCAGCAAGCCGGAGATGCGCCTGGACAGCGTCTCCTACGAAGACCTCAGCCTGGTGCAGAACGATGCGCTGGAAGAGAGCGTCGCCGTGGACACCATGGTGGCCAAGGCGCTCAGCAACAACGCCATGGCCATCAGCCACCTGACCATCAGATTCAATACCCAGCTGTCGAGCAAGCTGGACGACTCGACCCATCCGCTGGGCCCGCGCCGTCTGTGCGAGGCCTTCGTCGAAGCCTGTCGCGATCTCGACACCGACATCAAGGTCAAGCTGATCATCTACAAGCTGTTCGAGCGTTTCGTGCTCAATGGTCTGGGTCAGCTGTACGCGGAATCCAATCGGCAGCTGGTCGACGCCGGCGTACTGCCCCAACTCAAGGCCATCCCCCAGCAGGTGCCGAGCCGCTCGGCCAAGGGCTACAGCGGGCGCACCCCGGCCCACGTCAACAGCGAAGACGACGGTCAGGAGCTCTTTGGTACCCTGCAGGGCCTCCTGGCCCAGCTGCGCACGCCGGGCAGCGCCACGCTGGGTGGCGGCATGGCGGTCGATGAGGGTGCCGCGACCGGTGATGGCCAGGCCATCACCAGCTACGACCTCATGCGGCTGCTGTCGCACCTGCAGCAGCAGATTTCCGGCCAGTCCCTGGAGGGCTATGACCTCAAGGCGCAACTGGGGGTGGCCCTGGGCCGCATCAGCGAGCGCTCGGGTCGAAAGCGCGTGGTGGGGCAGGTCGACGAAGACGTCATCAACCTGGTGGCGATGCTGTTCGAATTCATTCTCGACGACCTCACCCTGCCGGATTCGCTCAAGGCGCTGATCGCTCGCCTGCAGATTCCCATGCTCAAGGTCGCGGTCCTCGACAAGACCTTTTTCAGCCGTGGCAGCCATCCGGCCCGGCGGCTGCTCAACGAGATCGCCGCCGCCTCCCTGGGCTGGGGCGAGCAGAGCGATCTGCAGCGCGACGGCCTGTATCAGAAGATCGAGCAGATCGTGCAGCGCCTGCTGTCCGACTTCGTCGACGATCCAGAGATCTTCGCCGAGCTGCTGGCCGACTTCATGGCCTATGTCAGCGACGAACAGCGGCGCAGCGAATTGCTCGAGCAGCGCACCCGCGATGCCGAGGAAGGCCGGGCGCGCGCCGAGATCGCCCGCTTGCAGGTCGAGCACGTCCTGAGTCAGCGTCTGCAGGAACACTCTCTGCCGGCCGCAGTACAGCGTGTCCTGCGCGAGGCCTGGAGCCAGGTGCTGCTGCTGACCTGCCTGAAGCAGGGCTACGACTCCAGCGAATGGCGCGCAGCCCTCAAGACCATGGACGATCTGATCTGGAGCATCCAGCCGCACCACGACGTGGCGTCCCGCCAGCGTCTGCTGGAGATGGTGCCCGGCTTGCTCAAGGCGTTGCGGGAAGGCCTGGCCAGCGCGGCCTTCGATCCCTTCTCCACCTCCGAATTCTTCACCGAACTGGAATCCCTGCACGTCCAGACCTTTCAGCAGACCCGTCCCGAGCTGGCGGATGCGGCAGCGGACAACGCGAGCGTGGCACCTGCCTCGCCTCCCGCCGAGGAACCCTTCGAGCTGCCACGCGCAGGCGAACGGATCACCGGGCTGACCAGCGACTCCCTGGAGTGGGTGGATGCCCTTTCGGTAGGCGCCTGGCTGGAGATCCAGGACGTCGAGCAAAAGCTGCGCTGCAAGCTGGCCGCGGTCATCCGGCCCATGGGCCGCCTGGTGTTCGTCAATCGGACCGGCATGAAGGTGCTGGATCGCACCCGTGAGGAGCTGGCGCTGGATTACCAGGAAGACCGGGTACGGCTGCTGGACGATGCCTTGCTGTTCGACCGGGCCATGACCTCGGTGATCGGCAACCTGCGGGGCCAGTCGCCTTCCTGAGATCGCTGCGACACAAAAAAGCCGTCCCTCGGGACGGCTTTTTTCATGCCTGGGCCAGGGGCCTAGTGCAGTTTGAGGCGCGGCTCGGTCTTGCGTCTCAGGTGATCGCCGGCAAACAGCGCCAGGGCGCGCAGCGGGCCATAGAGGGCCACCTGGTGCATCCGGTAGAGCGAGACATAGAAGGTCCGCGCCAGCCAGCCTTCCAGGGTCAGACTGCCCAGGGCGCCGCCCATGAGATTGCCGACCGCGCTGAAGCGCGACAGCGAGATCAGCGAGCCGTAGTCCTTGTAGACGTAGTCGGGTAGCGGCTTGCCTTCCAGGCGTGCCTTGAAGGTCTTCACCAGCAGCGAGGCCTGCTGGTGGGCGGACTGGGCACGCGGCGGCACGGTACGGGTATCGCCGGGGGTCAGCGGGCAGGCCGCGCAGTCGCCCAGGGCGAAGACATTCGGGTCGCGGGTGGTCTGCAGCGTCGAGTTGACCACCAGCTGGTTGATGCGGTTGGTCTCGAGACCCGCCAGGTCCTTGAGAAAGGCCGGTGCGCGGATGCCGGCGGCCCAGACCTTGAGGCTGGCCGGGACGAATTCACCCGCGGTCTGCAGGCCGTCGGCGCGGACTTCCTTGACCGCCGAACCGGTCAGCACCCGCACGCCGAGTTTTTCCAGGGTGCGATGCGCCTGGCCGGCGATCCGCTCGGGCAGGGCCGGGAGGATGCGCGGACCGGCTTCGACCAGGGTGATGCGCAGGTCTTCGGGGCGGATGCGATCCATGCCGTAGGCCTGCAGCTCTTCGGCGGCGTTGCGCAATTCGGCCGCCAATTCCACGCCGGTGGCGCCGGCACCGACGATGGCCACTTCGATGAATTCACCCGGCTGCTCGCTGACATGGGCACGCAGGTAGTGGGTCAGCAGCTTGCGGTGGAAGCGCTCGGCCTGAGCCCGGGTGTCGAGGAAGATGCAGTTTTCCGCGGCGCCCGGCGTGCCGAAATCGTTGGTGGTGCTGCCGATGGCCAGTACCAGGGAGTCATAGGCGATCTCCCGTTCCGGGACCAGGACGGCGCCGTCGTCCTCGATGGCGGCCAGTTGCACCTTGCGGCGCTCGCGATCCAGGCCGGTCATGCGTCCGAGCTGGAATTCGAAGTGATTCCACTTGGCCTGGGCGACATAGCTCAGTTCGTCTTCGGTGGAGTTGAGCGAGCCGGCGGCCACCTCGTGCAGCAGCGGTTTCCACAGGTGGGTGGCATTGGCGTCGATCAGCACGATCTGCGCCTGATCGCGCTTGCCCAGGCTACGGCCCAGGCGGGTAGCCAGTTCCAGGCCGCCGGCGCCGCCGCCGACGATAACGATGCGATGGGTCATGGAGAGCACTCATAGAGAAGGAAAGCGTGAGCCGGACCGGGCGCGTCGCCGCGTGCGGCGCAGTCCCGGGCTGGTGAAAATCTGGGGTCGTCGAAGCGCGCGAATCGAGACATCTAGCAAGGAAGATGGGCGAAAAGTCGTCAAATTCAAGGGAAGCGGCCTGCATCTGCTCTGGCAGGGACGTCTGCGGCGACGAGAGGTAGCGCTAGTTTAACCGGGCTGGCCCGGCCATTCGACCCTAGGGAAACTGGGGTCAATCCAGGACCTCCAGCCGATCGCCCAGGCGGATGATGCCGCTTTCCAGGACCCGGGCCGTGAGGCCGCCGTGGCCGCGCATGGCCTGGAAGGTCCCTGGCCCGAGACGTTCTTCCAGGCGCGCACAGGGCTGGCACCAGCCGGTGGTCTCCAGCACCGCCTGGCCGATGCGAAAGCGCCGGTTCTTCAGGCTGAACAGATTGATCCCGGCGATGGCCAGATTGCGGCGCAGGTCGGCGGGTGCGACCGCCTTGCCGATCAGCGCGGCCACCACCGGCAGGTGTTCCCACTGGATCAGGGTGACCTGGCGCTGGTTGCGCGGGGTGGGCCGGGCGTGATCGCCGGTCAGGCCGGCGTCACGCCGGGCCTCCACCGCGTCGATCTCGACCATGGGTGCGCGCGCGCTGGGTCGCACGCCGATCCAGCGCACCTCGCCCGACTGGGGAACCTGGGCCAGCAGTTCTTTGAGAGGGATCATGGGGCTCCTCGACGCGATGGTGGTGCCAATCCGAGCGGTAGGGCAGGATAGCGGCCTCGATAGACCGTTCAAGAGAGGATGCCATGCGCGCTGGAGTTCTGGCGTTGTTGCTGTCGTGTCTGCTGCTGCCCCTGACCGCTCTGGCGCTCGAACCGGGTGAGCGGGTGGCGCCCTTCACCCTGCTCGATCAGCGTGACCAGCCCTATACCTTCGACGACCAGCTGCAGGTCCTGCTGCTGGCGCGCAGCATGAGCGGCTCGGGGCTGGTCAAGGAAGCCATGCGCGATCAGCCGGCAGGCTATATCGACGGTACCCGGGTGGCCTACATCGCCGACATCAGCAGCATGCCGGCGGCCATCACCCGGATGTTCGCCGTGCCGGCCATGCGCAAGTATGGCTACCGGGTCCTGCTCGACCGCGAATCGCGCATCGTGCCGCGCTTTCCCGGCGCGGCCGACAAGGTGCTCTGGGTGACCCTCGACCATGGCCGTTTCGTCGGTCAGCGGGAATTCAGCGACGCCAGCGCGCTGCGCGACGCGCTCAAGGCCAAGGCCCGCTGATGGACGGGGTGTTCGTCGATGGCTGGTATCGCGAGGCGCGGCTGTGTCCTTCGCCCAACCACAACGAACGCCCGGCAGGGACGGAAGTGTCCCTGCTGGTGATCCACAACATCAGCTTGCCGCCCGGGCAATTCGGCACCGGCTGCGTCCAGGCCTTCTTCCAGAATTGCCTGGATCATTCGGCCCATCCCTTCTTTGCGGAGATCGCCAAGCTGAAGGTGGCGGCGCACTTTCTCATCGAGCGCGACGGGACGGTGACCCAGTTCGTCTCCTGCGCCCAGCGCGCCTGGCATGCCGGCGTCTCGTCCTTCGAGGGACGCGAGAACTGCAACGACTTCTCCCTGGGCATCGAACTGGAAGGCACGGACGACCTGGCCTACACCGACGCCCAGTACCGTGCCCTGGGGCGGCTGACGCGGGCGCTGCAGCGCGCCTATCCGGCGATCACCGCGGAACGTATCCAGGGCCACAGCGACATCGCCCCGGGGCGCAAGACCGATCCCGGTCCGGCCTTCGACTGGGCGCGGCTGCAAGGCGAATTGGCGGTCGAGGAAAACTAGGCGAGGCCGGCGGCGTCCCAGCCGAACACTGCGCAGGCATTGCGGGTGGTGACGGTGGCCAGGGTCTCGGGCGAGACCTGCCAGAGCGGCGCCAGGGCGGCGCAGATGGCCGGCAGATGGGTGGGGCTGTTGCGCACGTCCGGATGCATGGCGGGCGGCATGTCGGGCGCATCGGTCTCCAGCACGATGCCCTCCAGCGGCAACTGTGGCAGTACCCGCTGCAGTCTCTTCGCCTGCGGCCAGGTGGGTGCGCCGCCCAGGCCGATCTTGAAACCCAGGCGCAGGTATTCGCGGGCTTCCTCGAAGCTGCCGGAAAAGGCATGGGCGATGCCGGCCCGGGGTGGCTTGAGACGCTTCAGGATCCTGACCACATCGGCATGGGCGCGGCGCACGTGCAGCAGCACCGGCAACTCCAGCTCCATGGCCAGGCGCACCTGCTGTTCGAAGAACCAGGCCTGGCGCGCCTTGTCCGGCGCCTCGATGAAATAGTCCAGACCGATCTCGCCCAGGGCGCAGAGGCGGGGATCGCTCCGGCGCTCCAGGCAGAAGGCCCGGAGCGCTTCGATATCGGCTTCCTGATGACGCTGCAGGTACAGGGGATGCAGGCCGGGCGCCGCATGGAGGCCGGCATTGGCCGTGGCGACCCGCCAGAGTTGCGGCCACTGGCTGCGTTCGACGCCGATCAGCACCTGGCGGACCACTCCGAGGCGCGCGCACTCGGCCAGCAGCGCCGGGCGCGCGATGTCGAAGTCCGGATAGTCCAGGTGATTGTGGGTGTCGATCAGCAGGCTCATGACAGGCGGCGTTTGAGGACCCTCGGAATGGCTTGGACACCGGGCAGATAGTGGTCGTTTTCCAGGGCGTCCAGCATCAGTTCCAGGGCGCGCTCGGTGATGACCTCGTGCTGCTGGGAGATGGCGTTGACCTTGAACGGCAGATAGTCCAGCAACTGGGTATCGCCAAAGGTGGCCAGGCGCAGGGTATCGCCCTCGGCCAGCGGATGATCGCGCAGCACGTCCAGCACGCCCTGCAGCAGGACGTAGGAGGTGGTCAGCAGCGCCTCGGGCCAGTGGCCGAGTTCCTCGATCATGGCCAGCGCCTGGGCGCGACCGCCTTCCCGGCTGTAGTGGGGCGCATGCCGCTCCCAGTGGCGCGCCGGGTGATCGGCGAGGGCGGCGGCGAAGCCGGCGGCGCGGGCGCGGCTGATGGCGAGGTCGGGGCGGGCGCCGATCAGCGCGATGCTGTGGGTGTCCGGCGTCAGCAGGGTGGCTGCCAGTTGCCGGCCGGCGGTGTGGTCGTCGCTGACCACCGAGCAGAATTGGGCCGGATCGAGCTGGCGATCGATGGCGATGATCGGGATGTTGTGTTCCTGCAGCTGGCGGTAGGGGGCGTCGTCTTCGGCCAGGCTGCTGGCGGTGAACAGGCCGTCGCAGCGGCGGGCGCGAAACAGCGCGATGAGCTGGCGTTCGCTGTCGGGATTGTCATCGGTGCAGGCGATCAGCAACTGATAGCCACGCGCCCGTGCCCGGCGTTCCAGCTGCTTGGCCAGGCGTGCGTAGCTGGGGTTTTCCAGATCCGGCAGCAGGAAGCCCAGGGTGTGGGTGGCCCCGCGGCGCAGGCCGGCGGCGCGCTGGTCGGGCTGGTAGCCGTGGGCTTCGACCACGGCCATGACCCGCGCCACGGTGGCTGCGCTGATGCGCCTTTGCGCCGCCTTGCCGTTGATGACGTAGCTGGCGGTGGTGAGGGATACGCCGGCCAATTGGGCGATGTCGCTGAGTTTCACGCCTGTTCCTCGTGGGACCTGAATGGCCTGGCGCTGTACGGCGCTGGCGAGACGGTCTTTATTGTGTGTTGTGCTTCAAGGATCGGCGATTATCGAGTAACGTTCCAGTCCCATTGGGTGAAACGTTTCAGCTTTCTGTTGTCCGAGGGCTGGCACGAATCTGCCAAGGGCCCTGTCACGCCTCTCCCGACGCGGTTGCAGGGCTGAGCGAGCCGGCAAGCATCTATTACAAGAAAGGCACGGCGCCAGGATCAGGCGCGCGGCGCCGGAGGTATCCTTCCATGTTCGAACTCAATGCCCAGCATATCCGCATGGCCCAGCAGGCGCCGGACAAGGCGACCGCCCTGGCCATGCTCGCCGAGTCCCTGGTGACCGATGGCCTGGTCGCCCCGGGTTATCTCGACGGGCTCAAGGCCCGCGAGGCCCAGGGCTCCACCTACCTCGGCCAGGGTATCGCCATTCCCCATGGTACGCCCCAGACCCGCGACCAGGTGTTCGTCACCGGCGTGCGGATGATGCAATTCCCGCATGGCGTGGACTGGGGCGACGGTCAGCTGACCTACCTGGCCATCGCCATCGCCGCCAGATCCGACGAACACCTGCGCATCCTGCAGCTGTTGACCCGCGCCCTGGGCGAGAGCGATCTGCAACAGGCGCTGCGCGACGCCCGCGAACCCCAGCAGATCCTCGACCTGCTGCAGGGGGCGCCCCAGGCCCTGGCGCTGGACGAAGAACTGGTGCAGCTGGCCATCGATGCCGAGGACCTGGAAGACCTGGCCTGGCAGGGTGCGCGCATGCTCAAGCACATGGAATGCGTGGGGGCCGGTTTCGCCGGAGCCCTGCAGGCCAGCCAGCCGCTGCCCCTGGGCGACGGCCTCTGGTGGCTGAACAGCGAGACCGCGGTGAAACGTCCCGGCCTGGCCTTCGTCACCCCACTGCAGACCCTGCAGGTGCAGGAGCAGCCGGTCCGTGGCCTGTTCTGCCTGGCCAGCCTGGGCGAGGGCCATCGCGCCCTGCTCGAGCGCCTTTGCGATCTGCTCGTCGCTGGCCGTGGCCAGGAGCTGGCCCAGGCCACCTCCCGCCGCGCCGTGCTCGAAGCCCTGGGCGGCGAAGTCGCCCCGGACTGGCCCAGTGCCCAGGTGGTGCTGGCCAATGCCCACGGCCTGCATGCGCGTCCGGCCAAGGAGCTGGCGCGGCTGGCCAAGGCCTATGACGGCGAGATTCGCGTGCGCGTCGACCACGGCGCTCCGGTCTCGGCCAAGAGTCTGTCGCGGCTGCTGGCGCTGGGCGCCCGGCGCGGCCAAACCCTGGAATTCCTGGTCGAGCCCGGCACCCCGGCCGAGGCCGCGCTGAACGATCTGGTCGGCGCCGTACAGGCCGGTCTTGGCGAAGAGGTGGAACCGGTCACCGCCAGCGCCCCGGCTCCGGCCGGTGCCGCGCGGGTCACCGCCATCAGCCTGGTGGACCCGTCCGAGCAACTGCCGCTGGCCCCGGGCGATCGCGCCCAGGCCGTGGCCGCCGCCCCCGGCTTGGCCGTGGGCCCGGCCCATGTGGTGGCGCCCCAGCACTTCGACTATCCCGCCACCGGTGAAGGCGCCGCCGCCGAGCGCCAGCGGCTGGACGCGGCCCTGGCCGCGGTACGCGCCGATATCGAGGCGCTCATCGCGCGCAGCGAGGCCAGCGCCCTGCGCGAGATCTTCCTGACCCACCTGGAGATGCTGGAAGACCCGGATCTGCAGCAGGGCATCGCCACCCGGCTCAAGGCCAACGCCAGTGCCGCCGCGGCCTGGGACGCCCAGATCGAGGAGGCGGCCAGCCAGCAGGAAGCCCTGCACGATCGGCTTCTCGCCGAGCGCGCCGCCGACCTGCGCGACGTCGGTCGTCGGGTACTGGCCCAGCTGTGCGGCGTCGAATCCGCCCGCGAACCCGAGGAACCCTATGTGCTGGTGATGGACGAGGTCGGCCCGGGCGATGTGGCGCGGCTGGACCGCGAGCGCGTCTGCGGCATCCTGACCGCCCGTGGTGGCGCCAGCTCCCACAGCGCCATCGTCGCCCGCGCCCTGGGCATCCCGGCCATCGTCGGCGCCGGCCGCCGGGTGCTGGACCTGGCGCCGCGCAGCGTGCTGCTGCTGGATGGCGACAAGGGCACCCTGGAAATAGCCCCGGACGCCAGCCGTATCGAGGCCGTGCAGCGCGAGCGCGAGGTCCAGGCCGAGCGCCGCCGCGCTGCCGAGGCCCGGCGTTTCGAAAGCGCCACCACCCGCGATGGCCACCATGTCGAGATCGCCGTGAACCTGGGTGATACCGCCCAGGCCGCCGCCGCGGTGGAGCAGGGCGCCGAAGCCGTCGGCCTGCTGCGCACCGAACTGGTGTTCATGAGCCATGACAGCGCGCCCGACGAAGCCGCCCAGGAGCAGGAATACCGCCGTGCCCTCGATGGCCTGGCCGGCAAGCCGCTGGTGGTGCGGACCCTGGACGTCGGCGGCGACAAGCCGCTGCCCTATCTGCCACTGCCACCGGAAGAGAATCCCTTCCTCGGCATTCGGGGCATCCGCCTGACCCTGCGCCGTCCCGAACTGCTGGAAACCCAGCTGCGCGCCCTGCTCAAGGCCGCCGATGGCCGGCCGCTGCGGATCATGTTCCCCATGATCGGCCGGGTCGAGGAGTGGCGTCAGGCCCGTGACATCCTCGCGCGCCTGCGCCAGGAGATCCCCACCACCGATCTGCAGGTCGGCATCATGATCGAGGTCCCCTCGGCCGCGCTGCTGGCCCCGGTGCTGGCGCCGGAAGTGGACTTCTTCAGCGTCGGTACCAATGACCTGACGCAATACACCCTGGCCATCGACCGCGGGCATCCGCTGCTGTCGGGCGAGGCCGACGGCCTGCACCCCAGCGTGCTGCGCCTGATCGACATGACGGTGCGCGCCGCTCATGCCCACGGCAAGTGGGTCGGCGTCTGCGGCGAGCTGGCCGCCGATCCCCTGGCGGTGCCGGTGCTGGTCGGCCTGGGCGTGGACGAGCTGTCGGTTTCGGCGCGCAGCGTGCCCCTGGTCAAGGCCCGGGTCCGCGAGCTGGAGTTGCGCCAGGTGCAATCCTGCGCCGCGCGCGCCCTGGAGCTGGGTACCGCTGCCGAGGTGCGGCAGAGCGTGGAGGCCCTGCGATGAGCCGCATCCTCACCCTGACCCTCAACCCGGCGCTGGACCTCACCGTCCAGTTGCCGGAGCTCAAGCCCGGCGCGGTGAATCGCAGCGAGGCGGTGATCGTCCATGCCGCCGGCAAGGGCATCAACGTCGCCCAGGTGCTGGCCGATCTCGGCCATGAACTGACGGTGAGCGGCTTTCTCGGGGCCGACAACGCGGCCGCCTTCGAAGCCCTGTTCGCCCGCCGCGGCTTTACCGACGCCTTCGTACGGGTCGCCGGCGAGACCCGCAGCAACCTCAAGCTGGCCGAGGCCGCGGGCCGCATAACCGACATCAACGGGCCTGGCCCGGAGGTGTCCGCCGCCGCCCAGCAGGAATTGCTCGAGACCCTGGATCGCCTCGCGCCTGGCCATGACGCCGTGGTGGTGGCCGGCAGCCTGCCGCGTGGGGTAAGCCCCGAGTGGCTGGCCGCCCTGGTCGGCCGCCTCAAGTCGCTGGGCCTGCCGGTGGCGCTGGACACCAGTGGCGCCGCCCTGCGCGCCGCCCTGGCCGCCGGTCCCTGGCTGATCAAGCCCAATACCGAAGAACTGGCCGAAGCCTGCGGCGCTCCGGCCGAGACCGCGACCGAGCAGGCGCTGCTGGTCGAACAGCTGCGGGCCCTGGGCATCGAGCACCTGGTGATCTCCCAGGGCGCCGATGGGGTGCGCTGGTATGGCGCCCAGACCCTGGAGGCGCAGCCGCCCAAGGTCACCGTGGCCAGCACCGTCGGCGCGGGGGATTCCCTGCTGGCCGGCATGCTGCACGGCCTGCTCACCGGCCAGGCGCCGGAGCGCACCCTGACCACGGCCACCGCCATCGCGGCCCTGGCCGTGACCCAGATCGGCTTCGGCATCAATGATCCCGCGCAACTCGCCGTCTTCGAATACCAGGTGCAGGTGCGTGTCCTTCCCGACTTTCCGCTAGAACAAGAATCAGGGGTAAACCCATGAACATCGCCATCGTCACGACCTGCCCGACCGGCATGGTCACCAGCGTGCTCAGTGCGCGCCTGCTGGACGCCGCCGCCCAGCGCCGCGGCTGGACCACCAGCGTCGAGATCCACGACGGCCCCGAGGCCACCCTGCTGACCGACGACCAGGTGGCGCGCGCCGAACTGGTCGTGGTGGTCCACACCGGCGCGGTCGACCTGTCGCGCTTCGTCGGCAAGCGCGTCTACCGCGCCGCCCCGGCCGAAGCCCTGCGCGATGTCGACGCCTTCCTGCAGCGCGCGGCCAGCGAAGCCAAGGTGCTGGAACAGGCCCCGGCGGCGGGTGGCGCTGCCCCCAGCGCTCCCGCCAGTGCCAGCGAAACCCCGCGGCTGGTGGCCATCACCGCCTGCCCGACCGGGGTCGCCCACACCTTCATGGCCGCCGAGGCGCTGCAGAACGCGGCCAAGAAGCTCGGCTATCGCCTGCACCTGGAGACCCAGGGCTCGGTAGGGGCACGCAATCCGCTGCCGGCCGAGGCCATCCGCGACGCCGACGTGGTGCTGCTGGCCACCGACATCGAGGTCAATGCCGAGCGTTTTGCCGGCAAGCGCGTCTATCGCTGTGGCACCGGGGTCGCCCTCAAGCAACCCGAGGCGACGATCAAGAAGGCCCTGGCCGAGGGCGAGACCCTGGCCGGCAGCGCCGCGCCAGCGGCGGGCGAGGGCGCCAAGCCAGCCAAGAAGGAAGGCGCGGGCGTCTACAAGCACCTGCTCACCGGGGTGTCCTACATGCTGCCGATGGTGGTGGCGGGCGGTCTGCTGATCGCCCTGTCCTTCGTCTTCGGCATCGAGGCCTTCAAGGAGCAGGGCACCCTGGCCGCGGCGCTGATGCAGATCGGTGGTGAATCGGCCTTCAAGCTGATGGTCCCGGTGTTGGCCGGCTACATCGCCTACTCCATCGCCGACCGTCCGGGTCTCGCCCCCGGCATGATCGGCGGCTGGCTGGCGGCCAGTCTGGGCAGCGGCTTCATCGGCGGTATCATCGCCGGCTTCCTGGCCGGCTACGTGGCCAAGGCCATCGCCCAGCACGTCAAGCTGCCGGCCAGCGTCGAGGCGCTCAAGCCGATCCTGATCATTCCGCTGTTCGCCAGCCTCATCGTCGGCCTGGTGATGATCTATCTGGTCGGCACCCCGGTGGCCGGCGCCCTGAGTCGACTCACCGACTTCCTCAACAACCTGGGCACCAGCAACGCCGTGCTGCTCGGCCTGATCCTCGGCGCCATGATGTGCATCGACTTCGGCGGCCCGATCAACAAGGCCGCCTATGCCTTCACCGTCGGCCTGCTGGCGTCCAAGACCTACGGGCCGATGGCCGCCACCATGGCCGCCGGCATGGTGCCGCCCATCGGCATGGGCATCGCCACCCTGCTGGCCCGGCGCAAGTTCGCCCAGAGCGAGCGCGAGGCGGGCAAGGCGGCGTCGGTGCTGGGGCTGTGCTTCATCTCCGAAGGCGCGATTCCCTTCGCCGCCAAGGATCCGCTGCGGGTGATCCCGGCCAGCGTGATCGGCGGTGCCCTCACCGGTGCCCTGGTGATGCTGTTCAACTGCAAGCTGATGGCGCCCCACGGCGGCCTCTTCGTGCTGCTGATCCCCAACGCCATCAGCCACGCCTGGCTGTACCTGGCGGCCATCGCCGCCGGCAGTCTGGTGACCGGGGTCATCTACGCGGTGCTCAAGCGCAACGAAGCCGCCACCGAGCTGGTCCCCGCGGCCTGATCCGGACCCTGGCGATACCGCTGTAACAAGAGGTTACACTGGGAGGCTCTCGCCTCCTGGTGGCCTCTTCTCCATGTCCGATCCCGTCTATCCCGATACCGATCCCGAAGTCGCCGCCCGGCGTCGGCTGCATCTGCTGCGCCATCGCCGGCGCCGTCGGCTGCGCGAGTGGCGCCAGCGCGTCGCCTTCTGGGTCGGCGCGGTGCTGGTGGGCCTGGCGGGTCTGGGCTTCGCCTGGCTGGCCGATGCCTCCTTCGGCCTCTTTCAGCAGCTGCTACAGCACAGCGCCCTCTGGCCCTGGCTGGTGACGCCCCTGGGCTTCGCCGGACTGGTCTGGCTGACCCAGGGCGCGCTGCGCGATGCCCGCGGCAGCGGTATCCCCCAGGTCATCGTCACCCTCGAACGACCCGAAGCGGACCTGCGCGCCCGGCTGCTGGCGCCCCCCATCGCCCTGGCCAAGCTGCTGCTCACGGCCGGCGCCCTGCTGGTGGGTGGCTCGGTAGGGCGGGAAGGACCCACCGTGCATGTCGGCGCCGCCTTGCTCTACGGCTTCGGCAAGCGGCTCGGCCTGCATGGTCGCCGCACCCTGTCCGGACTCATCCTCGCCGGGGGCGCCGCCGGCATCGCCGCGGCCTTCAACACCCCCCTGGGCGGGGTGGTCTTCGCCATCGAGGAACTCACCCACACCTTCGAGCAGCGCTTCAGCGGCCTGGTGCTGACCGCCGTGCTGCTCGGCGGCATCGTCACCCTGGGCATCGTCGGCCCCTACAGCTATCTCGGCGCCCTGGACCTGCACCTGACCTGGGGCCTGGGCTGGATCGGCGTAGCGGTGATCGGCGTCATCGGCGGACTGCTCGGCGGTTGCTACGGTCGCCTGGTGCTGCCCACCGAGCGGGGCTGGCTGGGGCGCCTGAATGCCCTGCGCGGGCGCCGCCCGGTGGCTTTCGCCGCCGGCTGTGGCCTGGTGCTGGCGGCGTTGGGGCTGTTCTCCGGCCAGCACGTGTTCGGTACCGGTTACGCCGAGACCCATGCCATCCTGGCTGGCGAACCCGTGACCGGCGGCGACTTCCTGCTGTGGAAATTCCTCGCCAACGTCGTCTCCTACCTGGCCGGGGTGCCGGGCGGCCTATTCTCGCCCTCGCTGGCGGTGGGGGCGGCCCTGGGCCCCTGGCTGGTCGACTGGCTGCCGGGTATCAGTCTGCCGCAATGCGCCTTGCTGGGGCTGGCCGCCTACCTCGCCGGGGTCACCCGCACCCCGCTGACCGCCACCGTCATCACCCTGGAGCTGGCCCACAGCCCGGACATGGCGCTGCCGGTGCTGGCGGCCTGTCTGCTGGCCGCCGCCGTCTCCGGCTGGCTGATGCCGGTGCCGCTCTACCATGCGCTGTCGCAGCAGGTGCTCAACGCCCTGACGCCCCGCCGCGACTAGGCCCTGTACGAAAAATGCCTGCGCTCGGTGATGCTTCGTTGAAAAACGCTTCGGAATGCTCATTTACCACTCGTAAACTCCGCTTCCTCAGCGTTTTTCGCCTCGCCTGACCGTCGCTCGGCGACTTTTCGTACAGAGCCTAGGCCCTAGCGCCCGCCACCGATATCCAGCAGGGCGCCGGTGGTGTAGGAGGCTTCGTCCGACAGCAGCCAGAGGATGCCGGCGGCGATCTCCTCGGCCTCGCCTGCACGCCCCAGCGGGGTGGTCACGCCCAGGCGCTCGGCGCGGCCCGGCTGGCCGCCGCTGGCGTGGATGTCGGTAAGGGTCACGCCGGGTCGCACCGCATTGACCCGCACCCCGTGCGGGCCGAGTTCCTTGGCGAGGCCCAAGGTCAGGGTGTCCAGCGCCGCCTTGCTGGCGGCATAGTCGACGTATTCGTTGGGCGAGCCCAGACGCGCAGCGATGGAAGAGACATTGACGATGGCGCCACCGCGGCCGCCGCGCTCCCGCGACAGGTGGCGAGCCGCCTCGCGGGCACAGAGAAAGGCGCCATAGACGTTGACCTCGAACATCCGTCGCAATCGCTCGGCGCTCATGTCCACCAGTGGCTGCGACTGATCGACGATCCCGGCATTGTTGACGAAGGCGTCCAGGCCGCCGAAGCGCTCCACCGTGCGCTCGAACAGCGCCAGCACCTGGGCTTCGTCGGCCACGTCGCCGCGCAGCGCCAGGCCTTCCACGCCCAGCGCCTCGATCTCGGCCAGAGTGGCCCGGGCCGCTGCCTCGTCATGGCGATAGTTGAAGGCGACGTTCCAGCCGCGGCGGGCGGCGCCAAGGGCCGTGGCGCGGCCGATGCCACGACTCGCGCCGGTGATGAGCAGGGTCTTGCGCATGATGAAAACCTCGGGCTAGAGGGGGTAGGGGTAACGGCTAACCGTCTGATGTGGCGAAAAAAGCTTGGACGTCCCCGTCGTTTCGCCTAAAAGTAAGGCGAACGGCACGCGCCGCATTATCCGCGGCCACTTCGCGATCTGATTCCTAAGCGCTTGCAGAGGTCAATCCTGATGACGAGACCCCGCTTCATCTCGCCCAACGAAGTTTCCGCGCTCCGTACCAACATCCTCTCCAAGCTCACCTACGCCGTCGGCAAGGACCCCGACAACGCCCTCGACCACGACTGGTTCCAGGCCACCGCCCTGGCCGCCCGGGACTACATCGTCGATCGCTGGATGAGTCGCACCCGCGACGCCTATCGCACCGGCCAGAAACGGGTCTATTACCTTTCCCTGGAATTCCTCATCGGTCGCCTGCTGATCGACAGCCTGTCCAACCTCGGCATCCTCGAAGAGACCCGTCGCGCCCTGGCCGACCTCGGCGTCGACCTGGAACGCATCCGCGGCCTGGAGCCGGACGCCGCCCTGGGCAACGGCGGCCTCGGCCGGCTGGCCGCCTGCTTCATGGAAAGCATGGCCACCCTGGGCATCGCCAGCCACGGCTATGGCATCCGTTACGAGCACGGGCTGTTCCGCCAGGTGATCGCCGACGGCTTCCAGCTGGAGCAGCCGGAAAATTGGCTGGATTTCGGCAATCCCTGGGAATTCGAACGCGCCGAGGTGGTGTACGAGATCGGCTTCGGCGGGCATGTCGCCCCCTACGGCGAAGGCGATCCGCGGCGCCAGGTGTGGACGCCCGGCGAGCGCATCCGCGCGGTGGCCTATGACACCCCGGTGATCGGCTGGGGCGGGGAGGGCGCCAACACCCTGAGACTCTGGCGCGCCCGACCGCTGGAGATCCTCCACCTGGAAACCTTCAACGCCGGCGATCACGTCGGCGCCGTGGCCAACGAGGCCCGCGCCGAGAGCATCTCGCGGGTACTCTATCCGGCCGACAGCAGCGAAGCCGGCCAGGAATTGCGCCTGCGCCAGGAATACTTCTTCGTCGCCGCCTCCCTGGCCGACCTGACCCGTCGTCATCTCAAGCAGCACAACGACCTGCTCAGCCTGCCCGAGCACGTGTCCATCCAGCTCAACGACACCCACCCGGCCATCGCCGTGGCCGAGCTGATGCGGCTGCTGGTGGACGTCCACGGCATCCCCTGGGACGCCGCCTGGAGCACCACCGTCGGCACCCTCAGCTACACGAACCACACCCTCTTGCCCGAGGCCCTGGAAACCTGGCCGGTACAGCTGATGGAGCGCCTGCTGCCGCGGCACATGCAGATCATCTACCTGATCAACGCCCAGTTCCTCGACTCCCTGCGCGCCCGCGGCGAGACCGATGGCGGCATGATTTCCTACGTCTCCCTGATCGACGAAAGCCAGGGGCGCCGCGTGCGCATGGGCAACCTGGCCTTTCTCGGCTCGCACAGCATCAATGGCGTCTCGGGGTTGCACACCGACCTGATGCGCAAGACGGTCTTCCGCTCGCTGCACCGGCTCTATCCGGATCGCATCAACAACAAGACCAACGGCATCACCTTCCGCCGCTGGTTGCACCAGGCCAATCCGGCGCTCACCGACCTGCTGGTGGATACCCTCGGCCAGGGCGTGCTGCACGATCCGGAAAAGACCCTGCCGCTGCTCAAGCCCTATGCCAACGACAGCAATTTCCGCGAGCGCTTCGCCCTGCAGCGCCAGCGCAACAAGGACACCTTCACCAGCCTGGTGAAGCAGCGGCTGGAGATCGACCTCGATCCCAATGCGCTGTTCGATGTCCAGATCAAGCGCATCCACGAGTACAAGCGGCAGCTGATGAATCTGCTGCAGACCATCGCGCTGTACCAGGCCATCCGCGACAACCCCAACGGCGACTGGACGCCGCGGGTCAAGATCTTCGCCGGCAAGGCCGCCGCCAGCTATCACCAGGCCAAGCTGATCATCAAGCTGGCCAACGACGTGGCCAAGGTGGTCAACAACGACCCCCTGACCCGTGATCTGCTCAAGGTGGTCTTCCTGCCCAACTACAATGTCAGCCTGGCCGAGGTCATCATTCCGGCGGCGGATCTTTCCGAGCAGATCTCCACCGCCGGCATGGAAGCCTCGGGCACCAGCAACATGAAGTTCGGCCTCAACGGCGCCCTCACCATCGGCACCCTGGACGGCGCCAACGTGGAGATGTGCGAACTGATCGGGGAAGAGCATATGTTCATCTTTGGCCTCAAGGCGGCCGAGGTGGAAGAGCGCCAGCGCAGCGGCGGCATCTCCTCGGACATCATCGAGAATTCGCCACGTCTGGCCCAGGTGCTCGCCGGATTGCGCGGCGGCCAGTTCTCGCCCGAGGATCCGGCCCGCTACAACAGCCTGCTCGACGTCCTGACCTGGCACGACCGCTTCCTGGTCTGCGCCGACTTCGACGCCTACTGGGAGGCCCAGCGCCAGGTCGAGACCCGCTGGCAGCAGCCGGACAAGTGGTGGCAATCGGCGGTGATCAACACCTCCAGCATGGGCTGGTTCTCCTCCGACCGCACCATCCGCGAATACGCCACGGAAATCTGGAAGGCGCTGTAGTCGAGCACGTTTCGCGGCCATGGCGGTCCGCCGCTGCGGCCGCTCCTACGGGCAAGGCACGATCCTGTAGGAGCGGCCCATGGCCGCGATAAAGGCCACAACGGAGCCGGCGCCCAGGCAGGATTTGCTGGGCTTCGCTACGCTCAACCCAGCCTACGGCGGTCGGCCATGGCCACGATCAGCTATCCCCCGATTGAGAACCCGCGCCTTCCACGCCGTCTACATCCTTGCAGCATCCGCCCCGCAAGCCCGTCACCGGAGTCCCCATGCCCCGCACCTCTACCCGCCTCGAGGCGGGCAATCCTGCCCATTACGGTGCCACCCTCGTCGAGGGCGGCATCAACTTCGCCGTCTGGTCGCCGGCGGCCGAAGCCGTCGAACTCTGTCTCTACGACGCCAAGGGGGAAACCGAGACCCAGCGTCTGGCCTTTCGCGAACACGAAGGCGGCGTCTGGCATGGTTTCCTGGCTGGTGCCAAAGCGGGTCTGAAATACGGCTTGCGCGCCCAGGGTGCCTACCGTCCCCAGGACGGCCTCAGATTCAACGCCAACAAACTGTTGGTGGACCCCTGGGCCCTGGCGGTGGACCGGCCCTTCCAGCTGCATCCCAGCACCTACGGTTTCCATCCCGACGATCCCAGTCGTCCGGACGCGCGTGACAGCGGTGCCCATGTCCCCAAGGCCATCGTCCTGCCGCCGGTCGATAGCCTGACGCCAGCGCCCAAACGCCGCGACGCCGGACTGATCTACGAATTGCACGTACGCGGCCAGACCCAGCTGCATCCGCAGGTGCCCGCCCGCCAGCGCGGCACCCTGGCGGCGCTGCGCCATCCGGCGCTGATCGAGCACTGGCAGCGCCTCGGCGTCACTACCCTGGAGCTGCTGCCCATCGCCGCCTGGGCCGACGATCGCCATCTGCCCGCCCTGGGGTTGGCCAACTACTGGGGCTACAACCCGGTGGTCATGGCGGCGGTCGATCCGCGCCTGGCCGGGCGCGAGGCCCTGGGCGAATTGCGCGAGACGGTGGCCACCCTGCAGGCGGCCGGCTTCGAGGTGCTGCTCGACGTGGTCTTCAACCACACCGGCGAAGGCGACGAGCTCGGCCCCACCTTCAATCTGCGCGGCCTGGACAACGTCGGCTACTACCGGCTGCAGCCGGACGATCCGGCGCGCTATATCAACGACATGGGCTGCGGCAACTGCCTGGCGCTCTACAGCCCGCCGGCGTTGCGCCTGACCCTGGACAGCCTGCGCCACTGGGTCACCGCCGCCGGCGTCGATGGCTTTCGCTTCGACCTGGCGCCTGCGCTGGGTCGCCTGGAAAGCGGCTTCGATCGCGACGCGCCACTGCTGCAGGCCCTGGCCCAGGATCCGCTGCTGCGTCAGGTGCGGCTGGTGGCCGAACCCTGGGACATCGGCCCCGGCGGTCATCAGGTCGGCGCCTTCCGTGCGCCCTGGCAGGAATGGAACGACGCCTTCCGCGACGACGTGCGCCGCTTCTGGCGCGGCGACGACGGCTTGAGAGGCGCCCTGGCGACCCGTCTGGCCGGCAGCGCCGATCTCTTCGGTGCGGGTGATCGCTCCTTGCGCACCAGCGTCAACTTCGTCACCGCCCACGATGGCTTCACCCTGGCCGACCTGGTCAGCTACGCCGAAAAGCACAACGAGGCCAATGGCGAAGGCAATCGCGACGGCACCACCGACAACAAGAGCTGGAACAATGGCGTCGAAGGACCGAGCGACGACCCCGCCGTCCTGGAAGCCCGCGCCGCCGATCAGCGCGCTCTGCTGGCGACCCTGATCCTGGCCGGGGGCGAACCCATGCTCACCGCCGGTGACGAATTCGGTCGCACCCAGCAGGGCAACAACAATGCCTATGTGCAGGACAATGAACTGTCCTGGCTGGACTGGCAGCAGGCCGCCAGCGCGGCCGGGCAGCGGCAGAGCGCCTTCGTCGGCCGGCTCATGGCGCTGCGCCAGGAACTACCGGCCCTGCAGGCGCAGCGGCTGCTCGGACGACCCGATCCCCGTGGCTGGGTCAGGATCGAATGGCTCGATGCCGACGGTGCGCCGATGGACGACGGTCGCTGGCAGGCCGGGGGCAGCCTGCCGCTCGCCCTCACCCTGGAGCCCCTCGACGGAGCGGATCAGCCCCAGGCCGCACGGATCTGGCTGGCCTTCCAGCCGCGCCGGGAGGAAATCGACCTGCGCCTGCCGCCGTCACGTGACGGACATCACTGGGTGATACAGCTGGACAGCCGTCAGCCTGAACTGGAACCCGACTCGGCAGTCTATCCCAGCGCCGAAAATCTCCGTGCTGGCCGAGGCGTACTGCTGGCCGTGGAGACCCCGAACGCGCCCTAGACGCGCGTTCCCTGCCGGCCGCCGGTGCCCGGCGCCTCGTTGCCCCGGCGACAGCGTCCGGAATCGGCACTGGCTGGCAGACCTGGCCTGACGGTCCGCTCTGCTTGAGACGGAGCTTGAGCTTTGGCGCTACACTCGCGCCCATCATTACAAGGAGCACCGCGATGTCCCGGATATCCCTCAGTCGTTACCTCATCGAGCAGACCCGCAGCCACAAGACCCCGGCCGACCTGCGCTTCCTCATCGAAGTCGTGGCACGGGCGTGCAAGCGCATCAGCTACGAGGTGTCCAAGGGGGCGCTGGGTGGCGTGCTTGGCAGCATGGGCACCGAGAACGTCCAGGGTGAGGTGCAGAAGAAGCTGGACGTGCTGTCCAACGAGATCCTGCTGGAAGCCAACGAATGGGGCGGCACCCTGGCCGGTATGGCCTCCGAGGAAATGGACCAGGTACACCAGATTCCGGGTCACTATCCCAAGGGCGCCTACCTGTTGATGTTCGACCCCCTGGACGGCTCGTCCAACATCGACGTCAACGTCTCCGTCGGCACCATCTTCTCCATCCTGCGCAAGGACTTCGTCAGCAGCACCACCGGTGACGTGACCGAAGAAGCCTTCATGCAGAAGGGCACCGAGCAGGTGGCTGCCGGTTACGCCATCTACGGTCCCCAGACCATGCTGGTGCTGACCCTGGGCGACGGCGTCAAGGGCTTCACCCTGGATCGCGAACTGGGCAGCTTCGTGCTGACCCACGAAGACATCACCATCCCCGAGACCACTGCCGAATTCGCCATCAACATGTCCAACCAGCGCCACTGGGAAGCCCCGGTCAAGCGTTACGTGGACGAGCTGCTGGCTGGCAAGGAAGGTCCCCTGGGCAAGAACTACAACATGCGCTGGATCGCCTCCATGGTGGCCGACGTCCATCGCATCCTTACCCGCGGCGGTATCTTCATGTACCCGCGCGACGCCCGCGAGCCGGAAAAGCCCGGCAAGCTGCGCCTGATGTACGAGGCCAATCCCATGTCCATGCTGGTCGAGCAGGCCGGTGGCGCCGCCACCAACGGTCACCAGCGCATCCTCGACGTCCAGCCGGACGGCCTGCACCAGCGGGTGGCGGTGTTCCTGGGCTCCAAGGAAGAAGTGCAGCGCGTGACCGAGTACCACCGTCAGCGTTGATCCCTCCCAGCCGGGCCGCCTGCAACGGGCGGTCCGCTGCTCCGCTCGTGTCCTGCCTCAGCGTTCAGCTCCGATTCAGTCCCCTTAATCCGCTGCTAATCCGCCACCGCCGAAGATGGCCGCGCAGCCGGTCGGGCTGTATTCGCATCGCGTGAGGAGCCTTTCACCATGAACGCCCTGAAATCCCGTGTCGTCCTCTTCGGCCTGCTGGCCCTGGCCAGTCATCAGGTCTTTGCCGCCGATCCCCAGAATTTCGCCGGCCTCACCTATGGCAAGAGCTACGACAACTTCAGCAACAGCCACGCCCTCGACCGCAACCTGAACAGCCCCGATACCGATGGTGCCATCGATGGCAGCAACACCTGGGGGCTGCGCCTCGGTCAGCAGAACGATGCCGGTCGCTACTACGCCACCCTCGACCAGGCCAGCGGCAGCAGTGATGGCCTGAGACTCAAGCAGCAGGACCTGACCGGCAGCTACGATGCCTTCTATCCCCTGGGCGACAGCACCAAATTGTTTGGCGGCGGCACCCTGGGCGTCGCCCGGGTCACCCAGGATGGTTCCAGCTTCGGCCATGACAGCAACCTCGGTTATGTGGCTGGGGTCCAGGCCGGCATCCTGCAGCAGGTCAACGACCGCACCTCCCTGGAAGCCGGCTATCGCTACCTGCGTAGCAATGCCAAGCCGGACATCGATCAGGACGGCAGCAAGCTGGGTTCGAGCCAGCTCGACAGCAGCAAGGAAATCTACCTGGGCATGAACGTCTATTTCTGAGGCGTGGCCGGGGCGACAGCGTTCGCCCCGGCTGTCAGCTGAAGGGATCCAGACCCGAGAAGGCCGCCACCAGCGTGACGGCGACCACCCCGAGGGCGATCTCCACGGCCGTGGCCCGGCGCAGCAGCTGCCAGGCCTGGGGTCCCTGTCCCAATCGCGGCACCAGCAGATAACGATTGGCCAGGGCCAGGACGACCATGGTCGCCACCACCAGCACCTTGGCCAGCAGCAGGCCGGAGTAGGGCGTCAACCGCAGCAGGCCCTCCGGTCCGAGGATCAGCAGGCTGTTGAACGCGCCGCTGAGCAGGGCCAGCGCCACGCAGATCTGCCCGGGTAGCGAGTAACCGCGCAGCAGCCGCTGGACCTCCCCCCTGAGCCGGGCCGGAGGCCGCCCCAGGCACAGCAACACCCCGGGCAGACTGCCTAGCCAGAGTCCCGTGGTGAGCAGATGCAGGGCCTGGTTCAACCTGTGCACCCCGCCGAGCGCGCCCGCGGTCGCGGCGGCATGGCCACCCAGGGCCAGACTGGCCAGCAGCAGGCCACTCAAGCCCCACAGCCAGCGAACGCCACGCATCCCGGGTCCCGCCAGCAGCCACAGGGCCAGCAGCAGGCTCAGCGGCAATTGCCAGCGCCAGCCCTGGCCGGCCTCGGTGGCCAGATAGAGCTGCCACAGCGGCAGGTTGAAGGCATCCGTCCAGCCATCGCCGACCAGCGCGGCCTGCAGCGGCAACAGACTCAGCACCCCGAGCAGCAGCAGGGCCCCCAGCAGGCGGGCCGCAGGGCGCGCCCGTTCCAGCAGCCAGCTGCTCAAGGCAGGGCGACCCAGCCAGAGCGCCAGCGCCAGATAGCCCCAGGTCAGCAGCAGCGGCAGCAGAAAGAGGGCGCGGGCGAGGGGGCGCCAGGCATCGGGCGTCGCCAGTCCGCCGTCCATCCTTACTGGACGGTGAAGCGATAATCGCCCTGGGTCTTGTGTCCGTCCTTGGCCAGCACCCGCCATTTGACCTGGTAGCGACCCGCTTCCAGCGGTGCCTCCAGCGGCACCTCCAGGGTGCGTTCGTCACCAGCGGAAATCACCTTGCCGGTGGTGATCGCCGTACTGGCCTGACCCTCCAGCCGCTGCAGCTGCACCTGGCTCAGAGACGCCTCGACCCCTTCGGAAAAGCTCAGACTCAGCTGCTTCGGTGCCGGGCTGGTGCTGTCGGGGGCAGGCTCGGCGCTCTTCAGGTGACCATGGGCCAGGGCCAGCCCCGGCAACAGCAGAGAGGTCAGGGCGAGACGGCGAGCGAGACGCAGGGCAGCGGTCATGGAGAACTCCAGCGGCAGAAGGAAACCGCCAGCTTAGCAGTCCGCCCGAGTGGCGTCCGCGCCCGGCGCCTGTTCCGCCGCGCGTGCCGCGCACTCGACGAAGGTCCGGGCGGTGCAGCTGCGGCAAACCTCCGGATCCAGGCGCGGATAGATGCTGCGCAGGGCTTGATCCTTGGACGAAAAGATATGGCCGTCGCCCAGCTCCTTGAGAAAGCCGGTCTTGGCGAACAACTGCAGCACCGGCGTGCGGGGGCGATGGAAATAGATATCGCCACCCTGGGCGCGTCGCTCGCGCCATTCGCGCCGCCAGAGGTCGTTACCCGCCAGGTCGATGAAATTCATGCTCTTGGTCATGAACAGGGCGTGCTTCTGCCCGGGCTGGGCGCTGCGAAAGCCGTCCAACTGATCGCCGACATGGGGCACGGCGCCAAAGAACACCGAGCCTTCCACCCGCACCAGCTTGAGTTGCGGACACTCCTGCGCCGGCTGGCCCAGTTCGTCCAGCGGGGTGAAACGGCGCTCGGGGGTACGGGGATCCGGCACCAGCGGGCGGATGGCCGGGTGCGAGGTGCGATAGAGGTAGGCCACCAGGGAGACCAGGGTGCCCAGCAGCACGGCGCGATCCAGCGGGATGGTCAGGGTCGCCAGCAAGGTCACCCCGGCCACCAGGGCCTCGGTGCGGCTGACCCTCAGCACCTCGCGCCAGCGCCCCAGGTCCAGCAGCCCGCGCGCCACCAGCAGCAGGGTAGCGGCGATGGCGGCCAGCGGAATGGCCGCGATCAGGGCACCGCCAAAGGCCACCAGGGCCACCACCAGCAGGGCGGCGAACACCGCCGCCAGCGGGGTGCGGGCTCCGGCTTCGAAATTGGGCATGGAGCGATTCAGCGAGCCGCAGGACACATAGGCCGAAAAGCAGCCGCCGACCAGATTGGCCAGCCCTTGGCCACGGAATTCGCGATTGACGTCGAGTCGCTGTCCGGAGCGCTGGGCCACCGCCTTGGCGATCGACAGCGACTGCCCCAGGGCCACCAGGGTCAGGGCCACGGCGATGCCGGAGAGATTGCCCAGGTCCTGCAGGGTGACGTTGGGCAGATGGAAGGGCGGCAGCGCCGAGGGGATCCGTCCGACCGTGGCGATCCCCTGGGCCGCGCCCGCCACGCTGCGCTCCAGGATCCAGGCGCTCAGGCAACCGGCCAGCAGACCCAGCAGCATGGTTGGCCAGCGCGGGCGCAGCCGCCGCAGCAGCAGGGTGGCGACCAGGGTCACCACGCCGATCACCAGCGAGGGCCAGTGGATCGCCAGGGGATGGGCGACGACATAGCCGAGCACGCCAAAGGCCGAGGTGCCCAATGGCGGCGACAAGCCGAGCAAATCCTTGAGCGAATAGAGACCGATCAGCACCGCGGCGCCACTCATGAAGCCGAGCAGCACCGAGGGCGAGATGAAGTTGGCCACCGCGCCCAGGCGCAGGGCGCCCACCGTCAGTTGCAGCAGGCCGACCAGCAGGGTCACCGCCAGCGCCAGATCGATATAGGGGCCGGAGCCCGCCAGCGCCAGCGGAGACAGCGCCGCCAGCAGGGCCAGGGAGTTGGCGTTGGTCGGCCCGGTCACCACATGGCGACTGGAGCCCGCCAGGGCGGCGACGATGCAGGGCACCACGGCGCCATAGACGCCGTATTGCGGAGGCAGTCCGGCCAGGGTGGCGAAGGCCACGCCCTGGGGCAGCGCCAGGACCGCGCCCAGCAGACCCGCGCCAAGATCCGCCTTCAGGGTGGTGCGGTCCACCTCGCGGAGCCAGGGCAGCAGGGTCGAAAGGGCGGGCATGGGGCGCTCCTGGAACAAGGGTCGCCCACTCTACCGATTCCGGTCGCCGGTGGGCTACCCGAGTCCCGCCGTCGCCGTTCGCCGCCACGACATCGAGGCCGTGTTCATTTCTTCACCAGTCGCCGCCAGCCCGGTCTCTGTGGCGTTCTCGTGACTTCATGCACGGGTTATCCACATCACTGTACACGGTCCCTGTGGGTAACCTCGGCCGCTAGCCGTCGTGGCTGTTGGCGGCGATGCGATGGATCGACAGGTCGGCGCCCTGGTATTCCTCTTCCTGACTCAGACGCAGCCCCAGCACGGCCTTGAGCAGCCCGTACACCGCCAGGCCGCCGAGCAGGGCGACGGCGATACCCAGTCCCGTGCCCGCAAGTTGCGCCAGCACGCTCACCCCACCCAGGCCGCCAAGTGCGGTCTGGCCGAACAGGCCACAGGCGATGCCGCCCCAGGCGCCGCAGAGGCCGTGCAAAGGCCAGACGCCCAGCACATCGTCCAGCTTCCAGCGCGTCTGCACCGCGGTGAAGGCCCAGACGAACAGGGCGCCCGCCACCAGCCCGGTGGCCAGGGCGGCGATGGGATGCATCAGGTCGGAGCCGGCACAGACGGCGACCAGGCCGGCCAGGGGCCCGTTGTGCAGGAAGCCGGGGTCGTTGCGCCCGAGCAGCAGGGCAGCCGCCGTCCCGCCGACCATGGCCATCAGCGAATTCAGCGCGACCAGGCCACTGACGCCTGCCAGGCTCTGGGCGCTCATCACGTTGAAACCGAACCAGCCGACGATCAGGATCCAGGAGCCCAGCGCCAGAAAGGGGATGTTCGACGGCGGAAAGGCCACCAGCCGGCCTTCGCGATAGCGACCCTGACGCGGCCCCAACAGCAGCACGGCCGCCAGCGCCAGCCAGCCACCCACGGCGTGCACCACCACGGAGCCGGCGAAATCGTGGAAGCGCGCGCCGAACAGCGCTTCGAACCTGTCCTGCAGCCCCAGGTTGTTGTTCCACATCAGGCCTTCGAAGAACGGATAGACGAAGGCCACGATCAGCGCGGTGGCGCACAGCTGCGGGACGAAACGCGCCCGCTCGGCGATGCCGCCGGAGATGATCGCCGGGATGGCTGCGGCGAAGGTGGCGAGGAAAAAGAACTTCACCAGCCCATAGCCGCTGTCGGCGGTCAGCACCTGGGCAGGCGCGAAGAAGGTCACGCCATAGGCGATCCAGTAGCCGACGAAGAAATACACCAGGGTGGAAATGGCGAAGTCGGCGAGGATCTTGGACAGCGCATTCACCTGATTCTTGTGCCGCACGGTACCGGCTTCGAGAAAGGCGAAACCGGCGTGCATGGCCAGCACCATCACGGCACCCAGCAGCAGGAACAGGGTATTGGCACTGTGGACCAGGGTCGCCACAGCGGAAGGCAATTCGTTCATCAGGGCAGTCGTCGCTAAGGGTTGCACCAAAAACATGCCTGGCGGCTGCTTGATGCGCGCTTTTAGGGCGTGCTGCAGCTCTCGGCAGGTTCAGTCTTGCCGCCAAGCAGAGCGCAACGGGGAATTAGCGCGGGGATGCGCCAGGGCGGTGCGAATCGGAAGGGCGTGCACCAGGAGATAGCAAAGGTCGTGCCGCTAGAGCGCACGCATCACGATACGACCACTGCTCAGGTTGCTCAGCAGCGTCGCTACCTCGTCGCGTCGCTGGGGCTCGACCGCAATCCGCAAGTCGATCTCCAGCGCCTGATAGTCCTCGGCGAGCACGAGCACCGCCAGGGCTGCCAGGCGCGCCTTGATCAGCGGCCACTCCGCATAGGTACAGGCGAAGCCATAGTCCTGCCGCACCACCAGCGGCTGCTTGTCCGCCTGTTGCAGGCAACGGGCGGCGCAACCGCCATAGGCGCGCACCAGGCCGCCGGTACCCAGCTTGATGCCGCCGTACCAGCGGATGACCACCACCACCACCTGATCGCAATCCTGCCCCTCGATGGCGGCGAGGATGGGCCGGCCCGCCGTCCCACCGGGTTCGCCGTCGTCATTGAAGCGGTATTGATTACCCAGCTTCCAGGCCCAGCAGTTGTGGGTCGCGGTCGGCACGCTCACGCGGTCGATGAAGGCCATGGCCGCTTCCACCGTGGTGACGGGCGCGGCGAGGGCGAGAAAACGACTCTTGCGCACCTCTTCCTCGCAGGCGGCATCCTGGATCAGGGTAAAGGTCATGGTGCCTGGAGACCCAGTCCCTTGAGAATGACATGGGTCAGGGTCCGCGCCGCCTCGTCGAAATCCTGCCGGGTCAGGCGGGTGCGCCCGGTTACCTGGCAGATCTGGCTGGCGAAGTCGGCATAGTGCTGGGTACTGCTCCACAACAGGAAGATCAGGTGGACCGGATCCACCGGATCCATCTTGCCAGCCGCGATCCAGGCATCGAACACCGCTGCCCGGCTGCGAAACCAGGTCTGGTAGTCCTGATCGAAATACTCGTACAGGCAATGACCGCCGCCGATGATCTCCATGGCGAAGATCCGGGAGGCCAGCGGTTGCCGACGCGAGAATTCCAGCTTGGCGCGGATGTAGCGGCTCAAGGCTGCCGCCGGATCGTCTTCGACGGTCAGGTGATTGAAGGTGCTGTCCCAGAGTTCGAGGATGTTGCCCAGCACGGCCATATAGAGGCCGAGCTTGTTGTTGAAGTAGTAATGAAGATTGGCCTTGGGCAAGCCAACGCGTTGCGCGATGGTGTTCATGCTGGTGCCCTTGAAGCCATGGCGGGCGAATTCTTCCTCCGCCGCGCTCAGGATCAACTCCTCATTCTTCTGCCGGATGCGTCCGGCCGGCTTGTCCTGGCCGGCGTGATGGGCGGGTACGAGAAGGGTCATGACAACTGGAGGATCCTGAGGCGCGGCAGGCATCAATAGCGTACCCCCGGCCCTGGACACAAGGGCTGTTTTACCGGTGTGGCGCTGGCGAGCCGCATTCCGTCACCGCTGCGCGGCGCTCCTCGGGCAGCAACAGGTTGAGCAGGATGGCGGTGATGCCGCCGCTGGTGATCGCGGTGTCGAAGAGATTCTTCACCAGTGGCGGCAGCTGATCCAGCAGCGTCGGCTGGCTGGCGATACCGAGACCCACGCCAAGGGAGGTGGCGATGATCAGCAGGCTGCGGCGATCCAGGGTGCAGTGCGCCAGCAGTCGTATCCCGGCCGCGGCGACACTGCCGAACAGCACCAGGGTCGCACCGCCCAGCACCGGCTTGGGAATCTGCTGCAGGACGGCGCCCAGCACGGGGAACAGACCCAGCACCAGGAGGATGGCGCCTATCCAGTAGCCGACATGGCGGCTGGCCACGCCGGTCAGCTGGATCACCCCGTTGTTCTGCGCAAAGGTGGTGCTGGGAAAGGTATTGAAGGTGGCGGCGAGCAGGCAGGCGACCCCATCACCCAGGACCCCGCCCCGCAACCGCCGCAGATAGCCGGGTCCTTCGACGGGTTGCCGCGAAATGAGGCAGTTGGCGGTCAGGTCGCCGGTGGTTTCCAGGGTGCTGATCAGATAGATGAGCGCGACCGGGAGGAAGGCCGACCAGTCGAAGGCGAAGCCGAAATGGAAGGGGAGGGGGACGCTGACCAGGGGCAGGTCCGGCAGCGGTTGAGGTTTCAGCAGGCCACAGGTCCAGGCGGCGAGGGAGCCCACCAGCAGGCCGATCATCACCGCCGACAGCCGCAACCAGGGACGCCGCGACAGATTCAGGCCGATGATGACGACCAGCACCAGACCACCGAGGGCCAGGTTGATCGGTGCGCCGAAATTGGCGGCCTTGGCGCCCCCGCCGAGATCGGTGACGCCCACCCTGATCAGGCTGATGCCGATCAGGGTGATGACGATACCGGTCACCAGTGGCGTGATCACCCGGCGCAACAGACCCAGGCAGCGACTCAGGCCGATCTGGACGAAGGCGCCAAAGAAGCAGACGCCAAAGATCATCGCCAGGATGTCCTCCGGCGTCCCGCCGCGCTGCTTGACCAGCATCCCGGCTGCCAAGACCGCGGATAGAAAGGAGAAGCTGGTGCCCTGCAGGCAGATCATGCCCGCGCCCAGTCCACCGGCACCCCGCGCCTGCAGAAAGGTACCGACGCCCGACACCATCAGCCCCATGCTGATCAGATAGGGCAGGTGCTCGTGCAGCCCCAGGGCGCCGGCAATGATCAGCGGTGGGGTGACGATCCCTACGAAGCTCGCCAGGACGTGCTGCAGGGCGGCGCAAAAGGCCGCGAGCGGGGCCGGGCGATCGTCCAGGCCATAGAGCAGATCATCGTGGACGGGAGTGGGCATGGTGATTACCTCGCAGTGGCGCTGCGGGCCGGTAAGGCGGCTGCAGCGCCAGAAGTGGGTCTGGCCAGGCTAGAACTGATACTTCACCAGGAAGCTGAAAACGCTCTGGTCGGTACGGAAGCCCTCGCTGTCCTTGATGCCGTACTTGTCCGACCAATAGTCGTACTCGGTCCCTACATAGAGGTGCTTGGCCTCGTAGCCCATGGCCTTGCCCAGGTCGTACTTGACTTGGGGATTGAAGTGCAGATTGGCGTGATAGCTGCCCTTGTTGTTCATCACCCAGTCCATGTAGCCATCGATGAGCAGATCCGAATTGCCCAGGGGCAGGGTGTAGGCCCAGACCGGCGTGAGCTGCCAGGCACCCGAGGGGGCACTGCCGCCATCCGGCTTGCGGTAATAGAGATTCAGCTGGAAGTAGTCGAAGCCCGGCACCTTGAGGTCGAAACCTGGACCGACCAGATAGTTGCGCTGGTCACGGCCGGCGCCCTCGCCATCGTTCTGGTCGTATTCCAGGGTGGTGGCGAGCAGGACATCGGTGACCGGACCGAAAGAAAGGTCCCGCCCGGACAGCTTGCCGAAGGACAGTCGCGGACTGATCTCGCCATAGAAGCCCTGATGACCGTCGCTGGCGTTCGTCGCACCGTTGAACCAGATGCTGTCGACGAAGAGGAATAGATCGCCCCAGGTCCAGCTGCTGGCATGCTCGAAGGTGACGGTCTGCTGGATGCGGGGATCGACCCGGAAATCCTTGCCATATAGATAGGTGAGGCTTTCACCGTGCCACAGCAGTGGGCTGTCAGCGGCTTGGGCGGCACCGGCTGTGAACAGGCTGGCGGTCAGCAGCGCGGTGGTTAGGGTCTTGCGCATGTAGGCTCCTGGAAGTGCTTTCTCGTTATGTGCAGCGTCCGCCGTGCTCAGCAAAATCGACGCCAAGCTCCGGCGGGCGGGAGAAAATAGTTATTTATCAACGCCTTGTATAAGGATTCCGGGAAATTTCAGCTGTTTGGCAGGGCACCAAACCTGACCACTTGCTCAGTTTTCGTGCCCTGAAGGGGCGCCCGCAGCGGCGCTGCTGCGAAACAGCGCACAGGGGGCCGCGCAGTGCTAAGGTGCTGGGCGACCCCGCAGGAGATAGTCATGAAGTTGCTTATCGGTATGCTGACGGCCTTGCTCTGCTGCTCTTTCGCCTCGGCTCAGGTCCCCCAGGGTGGGACGGGACAGCCAGGCATCCTCATGATCACCCGGGGCGATGCCTACTCAGGTTCGGGATGCGACATAGGTCTGGTGATTCAGGGGCGCCTCGCCGGCACCCTTATGGCCGGTCAGAGTGCTTCCTTCAATCTGCCGCCTGGCGAGATCGCCGTCAGCCTTACCTCTTCCGGCCCGGGGGGTTGCGCGGCGCCCATGGCCAGCAGCGTCGCCCAATCCATCCTGCTGACTCCTGGGGAGATCAAGCAGTACCGGATCATCGCGACCGAGGCGGGGTATCGGCTGGCCCCCATCCCCCTTTATTGAAGTTTTTTGAAATAACCTGTTGACCTGCTCTGAAACTCCCCTATAATGCGCCCCACTTCCGGCGCAGACGCTGAAGCGGCTTGAAAATCAAGCACTTAGGTCTGAGTCGGGCGAGGGGTCCGCGGA
>NZ_AP043687.1:1162500-2722500 GCF_055393275.1 Pseudomonas sp. Pso3
ATGAAAGACGTGATAGCCTGCGATAAGCTTCGGTGAGGTGGCAAATGACCTGTGACCCGGAGATCTCTGAATGGGGGAACCCACCTAGCATAAGCTAGGTATCTTAACCTGAATCCATAGGGTTAAGAGGCGAACCAGGGGAACTGAAACATCTAAGTACCCTGAGGAAAAGAAATCAACCGAGATTCCCTTAGTAGTGGCGAGCGAACGGGGACCAGCCCTTAAGTTGATTTGAGAGTAGCGGAACGCTCTGGAAAGTGCGGCCATAGTGGGTGATAGCCCTGTACGCGAAACGCTCTTATCAATGAAATCGAGTAGGACGGGGCACGAGAAACCCTGTCTGAATATGGGGGGACCATCCTCCAAGGCTAAATACTCCTGACTGACCGATAGTGAACCAGTACCGTGAGGGAAAGGCGAAAAGAACCCCGGAGAGGGGAGTGAAATAGAACCTGAAACCGTATGCGTACAAGCAGTGGGAGCCCACTTTGTTGGGTGACTGCGTACCTTTTGTATAATGGGTCAGCGACTTATTTTCAGTGGCGAGCTTAACCGAATAGGGGAGGCGTAGCGAAAGCGAGTCTTAATAGGGCGTCTAGTCGCTGGGAATAGACCCGAAACCGGGCGATCTATCCATGAGCAGGTTGAAGGTTAGGTAACACTGACTGGAGGACCGAACCCACTTCCGTTGAAAAGGCAGGGGATGACTTGTGGATCGGAGTGAAAGGCTAATCAAGCTCGGAGATAGCTGGTTCTCCTCGAAAGCTATTTAGGTAGCGCCTCATGTATCACTCTGGGGGGTAGAGCACTGTTTCGGCTAGGGGGTCATCCCGACTTACCAAACCGATGCAAACTCCGAATACCCAGAAGTGCCGAGCATGGGAGACACACGGCGGGTGCTAACGTCCGTCGTGAAAAGGGAAACAACCCAGACCGTCAGCTAAGGTCCCAAAGTCCTGGTTAAGTGGTAAACGATGTGGGAAGGCTTAGACAGCTAGGAGGTTGGCTTAGAAGCAGCCACCCTTTAAAGAAAGCGTAATAGCTCACTAGTCGAGTCGGCCTGCGCGGAAGATGTAACGGGGCTCAAACCAGGCACCGAAGCTACGGGTATCACCTTTGGTGATGCGGTAGAGGAGCGTTCTGTAAGCCTGTGAAGGTGAGTTGAGAAGCTTGCTGGAGGTATCAGAAGTGCGAATGCTGACATGAGTAACGACAATGCGAGTGAAAAACTCGCACGCCGAAAGACCAAGGGTTCCTGCGCAACGTTAATCGACGCAGGGTGAGTCGGTCCCTAAGGCGAGGCTGAAAGGCGTAGTCGATGGGAAACGGGTTAATATTCCCGTACTTCTAGTTACTGCGATGGGGGGACGGAGAAGGCTAGGCCAGCTTGGCGTTGGTTGTCCAAGTTTAAGGTGGTAGGCTGATCGTTTAGGTAAATCCGGACGGTCTAGGCCGAGAGCTGATGACGATCCTTCTTTTAGAAGGAGAAGTGGTTGATGCCATGCTTCCAAGAAAAGCCTCTAAGCTTCAGGTAACTAGGAACCGTACCCCAAACCGACACAGGTGGTCGGGTAGAGAATACCAAGGCGCTTGAGAGAACTCGGGTGAAGGAACTAGGCAAAATGGCACCGTAACTTCGGGAGAAGGTGCGCCGGTGAGGGTGAAGGGTTTACCCCGTAAGCTCATGCCGGTCGAAGATACCAGGCCGCTGCGACTGTTTATTAAAAACACAGCACTCTGCAAACACGAAAGTGGACGTATAGGGTGTGACGCCTGCCCGGTGCCGGAAGGTTAATTGATGGGGTTAGCGCAAGCGAAGCTCTTGATCGAAGCCCCGGTAAACGGCGGCCGTAACTATAACGGTCCTAAGGTAGCGAAATTCCTTGTCGGGTAAGTTCCGACCTGCACGAATGGCGTAACGATGGCGGCGCTGTCTCCACCCGAGACTCAGTGAAATTGAAATCGCTGTGAAGATGCAGTGTATCCGCGGCTAGACGGAAAGACCCCGTGAACCTTTACTGTAGCTTTGCACTGGACTTTGAGCTTGCTTGTGTAGGATAGGTGGGAGGCTTTGAAGCGTGGACGCCAGTCTGCGTGGAGCCATCCTTGAAATACCACCCTGGCAACCTTGAGGTTCTAACTCTGGTCCGTTATCCGGATCGAGGACAGTGTATGGTGGGCAGTTTGACTGGGGCGGTCTCCTCCTAAAGAGTAACGGAGGAGTACGAAGGTGCGCTCAGACCGGTCGGAAATCGGTCGCAGAGTATAAAGGCAAAAGCGCGCTTGACTGCGAGACAGACACGTCGAGCAGGTACGAAAGTAGGTCTTAGTGATCCGGTGGTTCTGTATGGAAGGGCCATCGCTCAACGGATAAAAGGTACTCCGGGGATAACAGGCTGATACCGCCCAAGAGTTCATATCGACGGCGGTGTTTGGCACCTCGATGTCGGCTCATCACATCCTGGGGCTGAAGCCGGTCCCAAGGGTATGGCTGTTCGCCATTTAAAGTGGTACGCGAGCTGGGTTTAGAACGTCGTGAGACAGTTCGGTCCCTATCTGCCGTGGACGTTTGAGATTTGAGAGGGGCTGCTCCTAGTACGAGAGGACCGGAGTGGACGAACCTCTGGTGTTCCGGTTGTCACGCCAGTGGCATTGCCGGGTAGCTATGTTCGGAAGAGATAACCGCTGAAAGCATCTAAGCGGGAAACTTGCCTCAAGATGAGATCTCACTGGAGCCTTGAGCTTCCTGAAGGGCCGTCGAAGACTACGACGTTGATAGGTCGGGTGTGTAAGCGCTGTGAGGCGTTGAGCTAACCGATACTAATTGCCCGTGAGGCTTGACCATATAACACCCAAACAATCTGACCGCGTGTCAGAGCGTGAGGAAGACGACGCCGAAAACGGGCGCGTGGGTTCGCAAGACCCCAAAGACGACACGTCTACTTCGATCACAGACCCAATTGGGCCAGCCAGGCAGCTCCATCGCCTGGCCAGCCAACCGAATTGCTTGACGAACATAGAGCATTGGAACCACCTGATCCCTTCCCGAACTCAGAAGTGAAACGATGCATCGCCGATGGTAGTGTGGGGCTTCCCCATGTGAGAGTAGGTCATCGTCAAGCGCCTAACACCCAGCACCCCCGCTCAGTTCATTCTGGCGGGGGTGTTGTCTTTGGGGCGGGAAAAGTTTGGCCGGGCGTCAGCATGCCTAGGCGCTGGGAGCAGATGATCGGCCAGCGAAGGCCTGAGGCTGCGTAGCTGAGGTTGCCCTCACCCTAGCCCTCTCCCGGGGGGAGAGGGGACCAGGAGCGGAGTGGCGGAGAGCTTGGCGCGGAGCCTGCTAGACGGTCACTGGTGGCACTCCGAAAAGAGCACAGGAGCTACAACAGCCCGGCTATTGCGGCCATGGCAATCCGCCGATGCCGCCGCTCCTGCTAAAAGGCATGCAGTAGGAGCGGCCCATGGCCGCGATCAGCTGGATGTTGGGCTTCGCTGCGCTCAACCCAACCTACCGCAGCGTTACGCGAGCAAGAAAAAGTCCGGCATGTGCCGGGCTTTTTGCGTTCAGGGTTTGCGGGCTATCAGGGTGGCGCGCAGGGGAGCGGGGAGGCCTTCGACAGTCAGGCTTGGATCTTCCGGATTCAGGAAGTCCGGTAGCGACTGGAAGCCCATCCATTCGGTGGAGCGCTGTTCGTCTACCGTCGTGGGGGTGAGGTCCACCAGGCGGACGTCACGATAGCCGGCGCGTTGCAGCCAGAGTTGCAGGGCGGCCGCGGAGGGCAGGAACCAGACGTTGCGCATCTGGGCATAGCGGTCTTCGGGTACCAGAACGGTGGTGGCATCGCCTTCGACGACCAGGGTTTCCAGGACCAGCTCACCGCCGCTGTCGAGGCAGTTCTTCAGATCCAGCAGGTGGTCGATGGGCGAACGACGATGGTAGAGCACGCCCATGGAAAAGACGGTATCAAAGCCGCCGTCCAGGACGGGCAGCTCTTCCAGTGTCAATGGCAGGTGCCAGGTGGGCAGGTCGGGCAGATAGCGGCGCAGGGCCTGGAATTGGCAATGGAACAGCCAGTTGGGATCGACACCCAGGACCAGGCTGGCTCCGGCGCCAAGCATGCGCCACTGGTAGTAGCCATTGCCGCAGCCGACATCCAGGACGCGCTTGCCCTGCAGATCCAGGTGAGGGGAGACCCTGTCCCACTTCCAGTCGGAGCGCCATTCGGTATCCAGGTGGAGATCGAACAGCTGGAAGGGGCCCTTGCGCCACGGGCGCAGTTGCAGCAGTGCCTCGCGCAGGGCCTGGTGCTGCTCCGCGGTAGGAGCACCGAGGAGGCGCACGGCCTCACTCAGTTCGACAGCCGCTACAGCGATTTCGGGGAGCGCATCGACACCCGCTTGCCAGCGCTGCAGATCGCCGTGGCCGCGGGCGTACTTGGCGGCCAGGACGGCTTCGAGGGACTGGGACCAGGTGGCCAGCGGGGTATCCGCCAGCGCCTGTTGCAGGGCTGCGAGGTAGGACGGCTGGGTCATGGCAGGGCGATCAGGGAGGTGAAGTTGAGGCATTGGAACCAGGGCACGACGGTGGTGAAGCCGGCGGCCTGCAGGCGCGCACGGTGTTCGTCCAGGGTGTCGGTGAGCATGACGTTTTCCAGCGCGGTGCGTTTCTGGGCGATTTCCAGCTCGCTGTAGCCATTGGCTCTCTTGAAGTCCAGATGCAAGCCGTTGAGCAGGGCCTGGGTCTCGGTCTCCGGAAAACGGATCTTTTCCGACAGCAGCAGGGCGCCGCCGGGCAGCAGGCTGGCGCGCAGTCGGCTGAGCAGGCCCAGGCGCTGTTCCGGGGCGATGAATTGCAGGGTGAAGTTGAGGGCGATCACCGAAGCCGGTTCGAGCGGGACTTCGAGGATATCGGCTTCCACCACCTCTACCGGGAGCAACTCCTCATGCATGGAGTCCTGGGCGCTGAGGTATTCGCGGCAGCGGGTAACCATGGCGGTGGAGTTGTCGATGGCCACCACCCGGGTACCCTCGGCGCGGACATGACGGCGCAGCGCCTGGGTCACGGCGCCCAGGGAGCAGCCGAGGTCATAGAGGCGGCTATGGGGCTGGGCGAACCGTGCGGCGATGACACCGAGATTCTCGACGATGGTGGGATAGCCCGGCACGGATCTCTTGATCATGTCGGGAAAGACGCGCACCACGTCTTCGTTGAAGGTGAAGTCGGCAGGAGGCTGCGGCGACGCGAACAGGCGGTCGGCTTCGCTCATGGGCGGTACCTGGAAAATCGAAAGGGGGCATTGTACCCCCGGCAGGCACCGCTGGACGTGGGCTCAGCGGATTTCGATACGGCAGTCGAAGCGGGCCTGGGGCTCGGCTTCGGCATCCCAGGGCTGGCGAGCCTGGAGTTCGAGATGGGCGCTGCCGGCGCTCTGGGCGCGGAAGCGCCAGAGGGACTGACCGGCGCTGCCGATGCCGCCCTGGTCCTGGCGCTGTTCGCGAAAGACTTCCGGGCCGAGTTGCCTGAGGTTGTCGCTGCGCTGAAGGATGGTCCAGCGATAGCCGCTGGTGGGATCGCTGGGCAGGGTCAGGGTCAGTTCCTGGCCGATGTGCATGGCCAGCGGGGTGCAGTCGCTGTCGTCACCCAGGATGAGGTTGCCGCTCGGCTGGGTGCTGCTGCAGCCGGCCAGGAGCAGACAGCCGCAGAACAGAAGACGGTTGGACATGGAAACCTCCGGGGTATGACGGCAAAACGCAGAGCATACCCCAAGAGGTCGGACGGTCAGACTAGAAGAGCACCTTGGCGACGTCGGCGAAGCGCTTAGCGAAGTGGACGGTCAGCCCCTCCTTGAGATAGGCGGGCAGCTCTTCGAAATCACCGCGATTGGGCTCCGGCAGGATCAGTTCACTGATCTTCTGCCGCCGCGCCGCGATGACCTTTTCCCGTACCCCGCCAATGGGCAGCACCTGGCCGGTCAGGGTCAGCTCGCCGGTCATGGCCACGTTCTTCTTGGGCGCCTGGTTGCGCGCCAGCGACAGCAGGGCGGAGGCCATGGTGATGCCGGCACTGGGACCATCCTTGGGCGTGGCGCCTTCGGGTACGTGCAGGTGGACGAGGGCCTGGTCGAAGAAGTTCGGATCGCCCTTGAAATCCTTGAGATGCGCGGTGACGTAGCTGTAGGCGATCTCGGCGGATTCCTTCATGACGTCACCCAGCTTGCCGGTGAGCTTGAAGCCGCGATTCAGGGTATGGATGCGCGTCGCCTCGATCGGCAGGGTGGCGCCGCCCATGCTGGTCCAGGCCAGCCCGGTGATGATGCCGACCCCGGACAGCACCTGCTCCTTGCGGAAGGGCGGCATGCCCAGATAGTCCTCGAGATCCGAGGCGCCGATCTTGATCTTGAGCTTGGGGTCCTCGATGAGCCTGACCACCGCCTTGCGCACCAGCTTGCCCAGCTGCTTCTCCAGCTGGCGTACGCCGGCTTCCCGGGCATAGCCTTCCACCAGGGCCTTGAGGGCACTGTCGGTGAGCGTCAGGCGATCCTTGGGCACCCCGGCCTTGTCCAGCTGCTTGGGCCAGAGGTGGCGCTTGGCGATGGCCTGCTTTTCCTCGGCGATATAGCCGGAGAGGCGGATGACCTCCATGCGGTCCAGCAGAGGCCCGGGAATGGAGTCCAGGGTGTTGGCGGTACAGACGAACAGCACCTTGGACAGGTCCAGGCGCAGATCCAGATAGTGGTCGAGGAAGTCGACGTTCTGCTCCGGATCCAGGGTCTCCAGCAGCGCCGAGGCGGGATCGCCCTGGTAGCTCTGGCCCATCTTGTCGATCTCGTCGAGCATGATGACCGGATTCATCACCTTGACGTCGCGCAGAGCCTGGACGAGCTTGCCGGGCATGGCGCCGATGTAGGTACGGCGGTGGCCCTTGATCTCGGCTTCGTCCCTCATGCCGCCGACACTGAAGCGATAGAAGGGGCGGCCGAGGGATTCGGCGATGGACTTGCCGATGCTGGTCTTGCCCACCCCGGGCGGACCCACCAGCAGCACGATGGAGCCGGTCACCTCACCCTTGAAGGCGCCCACCGCGAGGAATTCGAGGATGCGATTCTTGATGTCGTCGAGCCCGGCGTGGTGCCGGTCGAGCACCTTGCGCGCGTGCTTGAGATCGAGCTTGTCCTGGCCGTGGATACCCCACGGCAGATCGGTGGCCCAGTCCAGGTAGTTGCGGGTGACGCCGTATTCCGGCGAGCCGGTCTCGAGGATGGACAGCTTGTTCAGCTCGTCGTCGATGCGCTTCTGCGCGGCTTCGGGCAGGATCTTGCCGTCCAGGCGCTGGCGAAAACCTTCGATGTCGCTGCTGCGATCGTCCTTGGTGATGCCCAACTCCTGCTGGATCAGCTTGAGCTGCTCCTTGAGGAAGAATTCGCGCTGGCGCTCGTTGATCTTGCGATTGACCTCGGCGGACAGCTCCTTCTGCAGGCGCGCGACCTCGACCTCCTTGCGCAGCAGCGGCAGGACCTTTTCCATGCGCTGCAGCATGGGCACGGTATCGAGCACCTGCTGCAGTTCATCGCCCGGCGCGGTGGTGAGGGCGGCGGCGAAGTCGGTGAGCGGCGAGGGGTCGTTGGGGCTGAAGCGATTGAGATAGTTCTTCAGCTCTTCGCTGTACAGCGGGTTGAGGGGCAAGAGCTCCTTGATCGCGTTGATCAGCGCCATGCCGTAGGCCTTCACCTCGTCGCTGGGATCGGGACTGGGGCGCAGGTGCTCGACTTCCACCAGATAGGGCGGACGCTGCCGGCGCAGCCAGCCGCGGATGCGCACCCGCGACAGGCCCTGGGCCACGAACTGCAGCTTGCCGTCCTGGCGGGTGGCATGGTGGATGCGCACCAGGGTGCCGTGCTGCGGCAACTGGTCGGGATCGAAGCCGTCGGCATCGCCGGGTTGCTGCTCCATGTAGAACAGCGCCAGGCAATGGTGGTCGGTCTTGGCCACCAGCTCCAGGGTTTCCGCCCAAGGCTCTTCGTTGACGATGACGGGCAGTACCTGCGCCGGGAAGAAGGGCCGGTTGTGAATGGGGATGACGTACAGCTTGTCGGGAAGATTCTGGCCGGGTAGCACCAGACCGGTCTGGCCGGCTTCTTCGCTGAGAATGTCCGCTTGGTTGTCCTGATCGCTCATTGGCGTACCTTGGGCTTGGATGTAGGGCCAACATGGGGCGAGGGCGCTGCTTTTTCAACGCAGGCCGAGACCTGTCCTTCTTGACCGCCGGGCACCGCTTGAAGTGCGACGACCGGGGCAACGACTGGCCGTCGCGACGATAAAGATTCCCCCGAGACTGCCGCTAAAGCTGAAGTCACGCCGCGAAGCCGGCGAGAGTTTCCAAGGGCGCGCGGTGGAGAACAGCGGGTGAACAAGCGACATCTAGTAACGGGATTGCTGGTCTTGGGCCTCGGCAGCGCGCAGGCGGCGCCGGTCGCCGTGCAGGTCGTGGACAGCCAGGGAGCACCCCTGGCCGATGCGGTGGTTATGCTGTCAGCGCCGGGACTGGTGCCCGAGCGGCGGCCCGCGGCCATCGACCAGCAGAATCGGCGCTTCGTCCCCCATGTCCTGGCGGTGGCCACCGGGACGGCGGTGAGCTTTCCCAATACCGACGACATCCGCCATCAGGTCTATTCCTTTTCCAGCCCGAAGCGCTTCGAGCTGCCGCTCTACCACGGGCTTCCCAGCACGCCGGTGGTGTTCGACCAACCGGGCGTGGTGGTGGTGGGCTGCAATATCCACGATTGGATGGTGGGATACGTCTACGTGACCACCGCCGGGCGCTCCGCGGTGACCGACAGTCAGGGCCAGGCCCGCCTGGAGGCGCCGGACGGTCATTATCAGCTGGCACTGTGGCACCCCGACCTCAGCGACAAGCAGGAGGTCGCCCAGCCTGCGCTGGACGTGGCGGGCAAGCCGGTGACCCTGAAACTCCAGCTGGCGGTTCAGCCGAAGCCGCAGTCCGTGGAGCCGGCGAGCTCGGCTTTCGAGGATGCCTTCCACAAGGCCACGCACGATGAAGCTCATCCATAGTTTCCAGACCCGCATCGCCGGCAGTCTTTTCCTGCTGATGCTGGTGGTCATCACCCTGGTCTATCTGACGGTCAAGGCCGCCACCGAGGCCAGTGCGGTGCGCCAGTCCTATGACCAGCTCGACACCGGGGCGCGGGTCTTTCGCCAGGTGCTGGACGGGCGCTGCCGCCGGCTGAACGATGCCGTGCGGGTGCTCGCCGCCGATTTCGGCTTTCGCGATGCCGTCGCCAGTGGCGATGTGCCGACCCTGAGGTCAGCGCTGGCCAACCATGGCGCCCGGGTGGGCGCGGGCGATACCTATCTGCTGGATCTGGACGGCCGGCTGATCGCCAGCACCGTGGCGGCGCACAGCCAAGGCGAGCGGCTGCCCGTCGCGGTGGCGTCGGGCAATGACGGCAGCTGTGTGCTGGCGGGTACCGGCCTGCCGCAATTGCGGGTCACGGTGCCGGTCCGGGCTCCTGTGCCCATTGCCCAGGTGGTGATGAGTTTCGCCATGGATCAGGCCATGGCCGAGGAATTTCGCTCGCTGATCAACCTGGACGTGGTGTTTCTCGGCGAAGCGGCGCTGATGGCCAGTACCCTGCCGGAGGCGCAGGGACGGCTGCTGCTGCCTGAGCTGGCGAACGCGCCCAAGGGCAGCGATAGCTGGCAGCTGATCCTGGGTGATCGCCGCTATCAGGTCAAGCGGCTGACCCTCGGCACCGCCGACCATCCGGTACAGGTCTATCTGCTGCGTTCACTCGATCTGGCCATGGTCGAGTTCGAACCCCTGCTCAGGCAACTGGCGCTGATCGCCGGCGGTGCCCTGCTGGCGGCGCTGCTGGGCGCGCTCTGGCTGGCACGCAACCTGGCCCAGCCGTTGCGGCAGCTGTCGGTGATGTCCTGGCGGATCGGCCAGGGGGACTACGGGGTAAAGGTGGAAGTCCAGCGCCGGGACGAATTCGGCCGCTTGGCACAGGTGCTCGAAGAGATGCGCCAGGGCATCGCTGAACGCGAGCAGCGGCTAAATCACAATGCCTTGCATGATGCCCTGACCGGATTGCCCAATCGCATCCTGGCCGAGGAACGCCTGCGGGTCTTCATCGCCACCCAATCCCAGGTTTCGCTGCTGTACCTGGGGCTGGATGGCTTCCAGGCGATCAATGAAAGCGCCGGGGTCGCCGGGGGCGATCGGATGCTCAGGATGGTGGCCGAGCGGGCGCAGGTGCTGCTGGCCGGCCGTGGCTGCGTCTCGCGACCGGTGGGCGACGAGTTTCTCGTGCAGTTCTGCCGCGTCGGTCTGGAAGGCGCGGTGGGGCTCGCCGAGCAGCTGCGTCTGTCGCTGGCCGAGCCGATCGAGTGGGAAGGTCAGCTGTATCGTCTCAGTTGCCGGATCGGTGTCGTCGAATATCCGCGCCATGGCGACGATCCGACCCAGCTGATCGAGCGCGCGCGCAGCGCCATGCTCGATGCCGGGCAGTTGCCGGATCGCCTGCGGGTCTATGATGAAGGACGGGATGCGGCCCAGCAGCGGCGTCTGCAACTGGTCCACGATCTGCCGCTGGCGGGCGAGCGGGGTGAATTGATGCTGGTGTTCCAACCCAAGGTGGCGCTGCAGGGCAGCGGGCCGCACCAGGCCGAGGTGCTGCTGCGCTGGCGCCACGTCGAACTGGGCATGGTCTCGCCGGGTGAATTCATTCCCCTGGCCGAGCGCAGTGGCAGCATGGCCGGACTCACCCGCTGGGTGATCCAGGCGGCGATCCGGCAGCTGGCGCTCTGGCAGACCCAGGGCCGAGAGGTCAAGGTGTCGCTGAACGTCTCGGCGGTCGACCTGGCCGATGCCCGACTGCCCGAGCGGGTGATGGGCTGGCTGGATGACGCCGGCGTCTCGGCGCGGCAGCTAACCTTCGAGATCACCGAGAGCGCCATCATGGCCGATCCGGAAGCGGCCATCGCGCTGCTGACCCGGCTCTCCGTGCTGGGCATCCGGTTGTCGGTGGACGACTACGGCACCGGCCAGGCTTCCCTGGCACACCTGAAGCGGCTGCCGGTGGACGAATTGAAGATCGACCAGTCCTTCGTGAAGGAGCTGGCACCGGGCAACGATGACGCCGTCATCGTCCGCTCGACCATCGAGATGGGCCACAACCTGGGGCTGGAGGTGGTCGCCGAAGGGGTCGAGGAAGCCCGGGCCCTGGCGCTGTTGCGCAGCTGGGGCTGCGATGTGATCCAGGGGTACTACATCAGCCGCCCGGTACCGGCCGTGGAATTCGAGGCCTGGATGGAACGGCAGAGCCAGCCGGTGCTGGAGGCGCTGTCATGAGTCGTAGCTGGCTGCTGGCGGGGTTGCTGCTGGCGACCGGGGTGCAGGCCGACGGCGGCAAGCTGCTGGCCACCGGCGGCGCCAGCAGTCTGGAAGGCGCGGCGGGCGGTGGTATCACGCCCTGGGCGGTGATCGGCGGCTATGGCGAAAGCGGCCAGGCCGGCGCCACCGCCTTTGCCACCCGGGTATGGACCGGTGACTATCGGCTCGATGCCACCGGCGTGGCGGCGGCCTATGACAATCGGGTGGAGGTCTCCTATGCCCGCCAGCGCCTGGACATGCCGACCCTGCGGCGGTTGATGAAGCTCGAGGAAGACAGCCTCAGCCAGGACATCGTCGGCGCCAAGGTGCGCCTGGCAGGTGACCTGATCTACGACCGACTGCCGCAGATCGCCCTAGGCGTGCAGTACAAGCATCAGCGCGACTTTGGCATTCCTGCAGCTGTGGGGGCGCGGCGCGACAGCGATGTCGAGGGCTACCTGGGTGCCAGCCGGCTGTTTCTGGGCGGCGCCTTCGGCTACAACCTGCTGCTCAACGTCGGTCTCAGGTACAGCCGCGCCAACGAGATGGGGCTGCTGGGCTTCGGTGGCGATCGCAACGACAGCCGTCAGTGGCTCAAGGAGGGCTCGGCGGCGGTGTTCTTCAATCCCCAGTGGGCGGTGGGCATGGAATATCGCGAGAAGCCGCAGAATCTGTCCTTTACCCGAGAGAGTGACTGGGTGGATACCTTCGTCGGCTATTTCCCCAACAAGCATCTGTCGCTGGTGCTGGCCTATGCCTGGCTGGGCGAGATCGCCACCCTGGACGATCAGCAGGGCCTCTATCTGTCGCTGCAGGGGAGCTACTGATGCAGGCGAAGCCTCTGGTGCTGGCGGCGCTGCTGCTGATGCTGGGTTGCACGCCCCAGCCGCCGGCGGGCGATCGGCTCTATCAGGAGCTGGGTGGCCAGCCCGGCATCACCCGAATCGTCGAGGGGATGCTGCTCAACGTGGCGCGCGACGGGCGGATCCGGCACTACTTCGCCAATGTCGACATCGCGCGGCTGCGCAAGCTGCTCATCCAGAAATTCTGTGCCGATGCGGGCGGTCCCTGTCGTTATGAAGGGGCGAGCATGGCGGAAAGTCATCGCGGTCTGAATCTGCAACCCGCCGACTTCAATGCCCTGGTGGAAGACCTGCAACTGGCCATGCGGCGCGAGGGCATCCCGGAGCGGGCGCAGAATGCCCTGCTGGCGCGGCTGGCGCCGCAACGCGGCGAGGTGATCCGCCAGTAGCCTGCCGGCTGTCGCTGGTTTCGAACCTCGTCCGCGCCAGATCCTCCCTAGGCAAGATGCCTAAGAGAGGAATGATGCTTGAGCAAGACGACTTCTGCGGCCGATCTCGGTCTGACCCTGGCGCCGGGCGACGAGCCGGCGCTGTTCGGCTGGTTCCTGGCCAGCTACCTGTTCGGCAAGCGCATCTCCCAGAGCATCGCTGCCCAGGCCTGGACGGTGCTCTATCGCAAATACGGCCGCGACACGCCGCGCAAGCTGCTCAATCTGAGCTGGCAGCAACTGGTCAGCTATCTCGGCGAGGGCCACTACCGGCGTTATGACGAGAGCACCGCCACGCGCCTGCTGGATGTCTGTCGTCATCTGCAGGAAGACTATGGCGGCAGTTTTCTCAAGCTACGTAACGCCAGCGCCGATCGTGCGGATTTCGAGCGCCGCCTGCAGACCCTGAAGGGGGTGGGCCCCAAGACCTGCGAGATCTTCATGCGCGAGGCCGGGCCCTTGCTGTTTCCCGACTGAATGCACACCGCCGGCATGGGGCCGGCGGTGTTCACGACGGACGGAAGACTGTTATTTGCCCAGGTCCGTCTTGAGACGGCTGCCGGCATAGGCCTGGGCGTCCTTGGCCTTCTGCACCACCGCAGCGGTGCCGAAGAACTCGTGGGTGACGCCCGGATAGACCTTGCGCTCCACCTGGACGCCGGCCTGGCGCAGGGCGGTCTCCAGGAAGCCACCGTCGTCACGCAGGGGATCGATCTCGGCATTGACGATGGTCACCGGCGGCAGGCCGGCGAGGTCGGCGCGAGTCAGGTCCAGGCGCGGATCCTTGAGATCGGCGGGCGTACGGGTCACCTGTTCGACGAACCACAGCATCATTGGCCGATTGAGCGGCTTGGCGTCCGCATACTGCTCGTAGGACGGGGTATGGGTGTTGGTCTGGGCCACCGGATAGACCGACAGCACGTGCTTGGGTGCGGTGAGACCGGCCTTGCGGGCGGCCACGGCGGTCGCCACCGCCAGGTTGCCCCCGGCGCTTTCACCGGCCAGGGCCAGCCGCTGGGAATCGCCGTTGAGCGAGCCGGCGTGGGTGGTCACCCAGCGATAGGCCGCCAGGGCGTCATCATGGGCAGCGGGAAACTTGTATTCGGGCGCCTGGCGATAGTCCACCGAGACCACGATGGCATTGGCCTGCTTGGCCAGACCGCGGGCGCCACCGTCGTAAACGTTGCGATCGGCGAACACCCAGCCGCCGCCGTGGAAGTAGAGGATGACCGGGAAGGGACCCTGGCCCTCGGGGGTGTAGATGCGGGCGGGCAGCACCCCGGCGGCGCCATCCACAGCACGGTCGACGCTGGTCACGCCGGGTACCAGGGCCTCAGGCTGGGTGGGACGACCCTCGTCCTGCAGGACACCCTTGACCGCATCGGCGATGGTAGGCTGTTGGCGGGCCTGCTGAGCGGTGAGTTTTTCCACGGCCTTGGGATCGAAGCTGGCGTATTTGTTCAGCACCTTCTGCATGTCGGCATCGGTGCGCGCCATGCTCTTGGCATTGCTGATCGCCTCGGCACCCAGAGAACGTTTTTCCGGATCGCGGGCGCAGCCGGTCAGAGCCAGACCGGCGCCAACCAGAGCGAGGGCGAGGAGGGTGGGTTTGCTACGCAAGACGGATAGCGGCATGGCGGAAATCCTGTGCGAATTCAGAGGGCCTACCTGCAAACCGACATGCTTATCGCGCGAGAGGTTCCGGCGGACCGCTGGCAGGTACCTGGCGATCGGCCTGCTGGGATTGCTGGGTAGCCAGGCCGTCGCCGAGCCGGCGGCCTACTGGCGCTGGCGCAGCAACACCGATGGTCAGGACTTCTGTACCCAGACGCCGCCGGGGCCGGGTTGGGTCCGGATCGCGGGGCCCTTTCGCGATCTGCAGTGTCGCGAGGCGGGCAGTCTGCCCCTGCGCCGCTGGGCCGCGCCGCCGCAACAGTCCCGCTAGTTCGAGGTTTCCGCCGCCTTGAGCAGCGAGGCGCCGAGCTCGCCTTCGTAACGCTGCCACACAGGGCGCATGGCGTCCCGCCAGCGCGCCCGTTGTTCGGGAGTGAGGGTGATGATCTCGCTGCCACCCGCGGCGGCGATGCGCGCCCGATCACGCTGGTTTTCCGCCTCGGATTGCTTTTTCACCTCGAAGGTCACCTGGTCGATGATCTCTTCCAGGGTACTGCGTACGGCGAAGGGCAGGGTGCGCCAGCGATCCGCCTTGACGATCAGCATGTAGTCGAGGGCGCCATGGTTGCTCTCGGTGAAATAGCGCTGCTGCTGGTCGAGACGCTGGCTCCAGTAATTGGACCAGGTGTTCTCGGTGGCATTGACGGTGCCCGTGGTGAGCGCCTGCAAGGTCTGGTTGAAGGGCAGCCTGACCGCCGTGGCGCCCAGGGCCTCGAACTGGCTCTGCAGGACGTCGGAGTTCTGGATGCGGAACACCAGTCCCTTGGCATCGCCGGGTTCGCGCAGGGGCTTGCGCGCCGACAGCTGCTTGAGGCCGTTGGGCCAGTAGGCCAGGCCGATGACCCCGGCTGGCTCCAGGCTCTGCAGCAGCTGGCGACCGCTGGGCCGGGCCTGGAAGTGATCGAGGGCCGCACGACTCTCGAACAGGAAGGGCAGGTCGAACAGCTTGAGCTTGGGACTGAGTTCGGTGAGTTTGCTGATCGCCGGCGCCAGGATGTCGACCTTGCCGTCCTGCAGCGCCTGGAGTTCGTTGGCATCGGTAAAGGCCGTGCCGCTGGGCAGCACCTCCACCTGGACCTGCCCGGCGAGACGCTGCGCCACCAGCTGCTGGAACAGCTGAGCACCCTTGCCCTTGGGGGTCTCCGGCGCTACCACATGGGAAAACCTCAGAGTAATGACGTCAGCGTAGCTGGATGTCATGGGCAGGGCGGCGGAGAGCAGGGCGCAAAGGCCCAGGATCGACGACTTCATGGCAGGTCCTGGTGATTTTTCTTGGAATCCTTGTAGGCGTACTTTACCAGTGCGACGTCAGGTCGCAGGGCCTGTGGGAAGGCGTTGGCTGCCGTTTGGCGGATGACCGGGAGAATCGGCGTCGCGCTGGCGTTCTAACGACCACATCCAAGAGAAGGAAGCGCCCATGAATACCGCTCAAACCGTTCGTTTGCCCGATGGCACTACCGTTCCGGCGCTGGGCCAGGGTACCTGGCGCATGGGCGAGAACGCGGATCTGCATCGCCAGGAGGTCAGTGCCCTGCGCCAGGGGCTGGACCTGGGACTCACCCTGATCGACACCGCCGAGATGTATGGCGAAGGCCGCGCCGAGGAACTGGTGGGCGAGGCCATGGCCGGGCGGCGGGACGAGGTCTTCCTGGTGAGCAAGTTCTATCCGAAGAACGCCACCGAAGCCGGCGTACCCCTCGCCTGCGAGCGCAGCCTGAAGCGCCTGGGTACCGATGTCATCGACCTCTATCTGCTGCACTGGCGCGGCCAGGTGCCACTGATCGAGACGGTCATGGCGCTAGAGAAGCTGCGCGACGAAGGCAAGATCCGCCACTGGGGCGTTTCCAACCTCGACACCAGCGACATGCTCGAATTGAACGATGATCGCTGCAGCGCCAATCAGGTCCTCTACAACCTGGAACAGCGCGGTATCGAGCATGACCTGCTGCCCTGGTGCCAGCGTCAGCAGATGCCCCTGATGGCCTATTGTCCGCTGGGGCAGGGCGGGGATCTGCTGCGCCACCCGGCCCTGGCGACCCTGGCCGAACGGCATCAGGCCACCCCGGCGCAGATCGCCCTGGCCTGGGTGCTGCGTCAGCCGGGTGTGATCGCCATTCCCAAGGCCGGCGATGCCGGACATCTGGAAGAGAATGCGCGGGCCCTGGATCTGCGCCTGAGCGAAGAGGACTTCGCCCTGCTCGACGGCGCCTTTCCGCCGCCGCAAGCCAAGAGTCCGCTGGCGATCATCTAGCCGCCGCGAATCAACCGGCGCAGGGGGAAACGACTGGGGTGGCAGGCCTCGGCCACCTGCCGCGCCACCGGCAGGGGCTCGTCTTCCAGCCACGCCGCCAGCAGTTCGGCGGCCAGCGGGGTGGTGACCAGGCCACGGGAGCCGTGCGCCAGATTGACATAGAGTCCCTCGCGCCAGGGCGCAGGCTGCTCGGGTACCTGGCGGGCGTCGTAGGCCAGTGCCTGGTAGCGCTGGGCGAAGAGGTCTTCGTCCACCACCGGGCCGACCAGGGGCAGGTAATCCGGCGAGGTACAGCGGAAAGCCACGCGACCTTCCAGTTTCTCGGCTGCATAGCCTGCCGCTAACGCGGGTGACAATTCGGCGAGCAGGTGCAGGTTGCTCTGGTGTTCCACCTGGCTGGGTTCGGTGTCGCTCCGGTCGAACACGAAGCTGGCGCCCAGGCAGTGCCGACCTTCCCGCGCCGGGGCGAGATAGCCTTCGCCGCAGACCACGGTGGCCAGCGCCTGGCTATCCGGGGTTTCCGGCAGCGCGGACAGCTGTCCGCGGATCGCCTTCAGCGGCAGGCCGGGCAGCAGCGTTCGGGCCTGGGCGGCGCTGGCCACCACGACCACCGCCGCCGTCAGCGGCTCGCCCTGGGTGCTGGCCTGCCAGCCGTGCTCGGTCTGCTGGAGGGCGGTCACCTCGGTATGGGTGACCAGCTCGATATTCGGATGGGCCAGCCAGTGCGCGCACAGCGCCGGCGGATGCACCCAGCCTCCTTCCGGAAAGAACAGGCCCCCCGCCGTGAGACCGATTCCGGCCCTGTCGCTGGCGGCGTCGCTGTCCAGGGGCTGCAGCAGATCGGCGGGGAAGTGCGCGGCCAGTTGCGCCTGCCGCTGGGCGTCCTTGTCCGTCAGCGCCAGTTGCAGCACCCCGCAGGGTGACCAGGTCGCGCCCGTCGGCAGGGCCTGCAATTGGCGCAGGGTCAGGCCGAAGCCATCGAGGATCAGCCGACTGAGCGGGGTGTCATGGGCCGACAGCTTGAGATAGAGCACGCCCTGGGGATTGCCGGAGGCCTCCTGGGCGGGCGCCCCGTGGCGCTCGACGACCCGGACCTGCCAGCCGCGGCGGGCCAGGCTGGCGGCGGTGGCGCAACCGGCCAGGCCGGCGCCTATGACCAGGGCCGTGCGCGGGCCCTGGGGGCGCGTTGGGCGGACATACCAGGGCATGGGATCAGGGGCGACGGGGCGTTCCAGCATGCCTGCCAGCATTTCGCGCTTGTGGCCGAAGCCGGGCACCTTGGCCATGGCGAAGCCGGCCTCGTTCAGGCCGCGGCGGACGAAGCCGGCACAGGTAAAGGTCGCCAGGGTGGTGCCGGCATGGGACAGCCGAGCCAGCTCGGCGAACAGCGCGGGCGTCCACATCTCGGGGTTCTTGGCCGGGGCGAAGCCGTCCAGGAACCAGGCATCGCAACGGGCATCCAGTTCGGGCAGGCGCTCCAGCACATCGCCGACCAGCAGGGTCAGGGTGATGCGCCCGTCGCCCAGGATCAGCCGCTGGAAGCCTGGATGGATCGCCTGGTACTGCCGCTGCAGCGCTGCGCTGTAGGGGGCGAGTTCCGGCCAGAGACTCAGCGCCTGGGCGAGATCGGCAGCGGTCAGCGGAAAGCGCTCGACGCTGACGAAATGCAGGCGCGCTTCCTGTGGTGCCAGGGCGTCGAAGAGTTGCCAGGCGCAGAGGAAGTTGAGGCCGGTGCCGAAACCCGTCTCGCCGATGGTGAAGACTTCGCCCGGCACCAGCGCGGCGAAGCGTTCGGCCAGGCGATTCTGCTGCAGGAAGACATAGCGCGTCTCTTCCAGACCGCTGGCGCGGGAAAAGTAGACGTCGCCATAGGTGCGGGAGAGGGGTTGCCCGGAGGCATCCCAGTCGAGCTGGGCGTGCTGGAAATCGGTCATGAGCGGCGCGGCCTGGGATTCAGGGCGCGCAGTCTAAAGGATCGAGCGCAGGCGGTCAGACGTTGCTGACGGATTGGCGCATCAGGCCCTGAGAGGTCTGCAGCCGCTCGACGTAGCGATCGATCTGGTTGAGGGCTTCTTCGCGGCTGAAGAAGGGGCCTTCCAGGGTGCCCTCGCGGGTGGTGAAGAAAAACTGACCGTTGACCACGCTGACGCGCTCGCTACGGAAATGGGTGCTGGCACCGGGGTCGTCATTACGTTTGCCTAACATGAGAATCTCCTCCTCGTCTTGCCAACAGACCATGGCGAGCGCTGCGGGTTGCCCCGCTCGGCCAAATGGCGGTCCGTCGATCTTCCTTAGGTGTAGCACCCTAGCGGCCGCTGCGCCTGGGTGGAAAAAGCGCGACGAAATTGTGAGGGGCATCACGCAGCACAGGGCGTAGCCGCCGGACGATGGCCCTGGACGGGTCGTCTTTCGCGTTATAACCACAGCGTGATCCGATCTTTCCCGCCCGCTCTGGTGGGCGGCATAGTGCCGCTATCCCTACCTGCATCAGGAGAACTGCCAATGACCATCCGTCTGGGCGACATCGCCCCCGATTTCGAACAGGATTCCAGCCTGGGTCGCATCCGCTTCCACGAGTGGCTGGGCGACAGCTGGGGCGTGCTCTTCTCCCATCCGGCCGACTTCACCCCGGTCTGCACCACCGAACTGGGCCTCACCGCCAAGCTCAAGGACGAATTCGCCAAGCGCGACGTCAAGGTGATCGCCCTCTCGGTGGACGGCCTGGAATCGCACCAGGGCTGGATCAAGGACATCGAGGAAACCCAGGCGACCGCCGTGGGCTTTCCGATCCTGGCCGACGCCGATCGCAGTGTCTCGACCCTCTACGACATGATCCACCCCAATGCCAACGACACCCTCACGGTGCGCTCGCTGTTCGTCATCGATCCGCAAAAGAAGGTGCGGCTGTCGATCACCTATCCGGCCAGCACCGGACGCAATTTCGACGAGATCCTGCGGGTGATCGACTCCCTGCAGCTCACCGACAATCACAAGGTGGCGACCCCGGGCAACTGGAAGGATGGCGATGACGTGGTCATCGTGCCGTCGCTCAAAGACGAAGAAGAACTCAAGCGCCGTTTTCCCAAGGGCTACACCGCGGTGAAGCCCTATCTGCGCCTGACCCCGCAGCCCAATCGCTGACACCTGCGGTGACAAGAAAACCCCGGCTCCGGCCGGGGTTTTTGTTTTCTGGTTATAACCAAGTGCCTAAAGGATATTTTTAGGGAATAAGCACCCCTTGCTAAGGTCCGCTCATTCCTTTTCGAGCGGCGCGACACCGCTCCTTTTTATCCTGGAGGCGGCGATGCAGGTGGTGACTTTGGCGGGCAGTCCGGGAGCGCGGTCGCGCTCCACCGGCGTGCTGGATCTGGCAGCGAACTGGCTGCAGGCGCGCGGCGTGGAATTGTCGCGCTGGCGTATCCAGGACTTTCCCGCCGCCGACCTCATCGGTGCTCGTTTCGACAGTCCGCCAGTGGTGGAACTGATCGCCCAGTTGCAGGCCGCCGATGGCCTGGTGATCGCCACCCCGGTGTACAAGGCCTCCCTGGCCGGCGCCCTCAAGACCCTGCTGGACCTGCTGCCCGAACGCGCCCTGACCCATAAGGTGGTGCTGCCCCTGGCCACCGCCGGTTCCAGCGGTCATCTGCTGGCCATCGACTACGCGCTGAAGCCGGTGCTCTCGGCGCTCAAGGCCCAGGAAATCCTCAATGGCGTCTTCGCCGATGACAGCCAGGTCAGCTACACCGAGACCGGCGTCGCCCTGACCCCGGCGCTGGAGCAGCGCCTGCACGAATCCCTCGAACAATTCCACGCGGCCCTGGTGCGGCGTCCCCAACCCCTGACCCCCGAGCTGCTGGCCGATCGCATCGGTCAGGCGCGCTGGGGCATCTGACCAGGAGCGTTAGTCATGCAGTTCTCCTTCACCCGTTCGCTGCTCGCCATTTCCCTGCTGACCCTGGCCGCCGGCCTGGCGCAGGCGGAAGAGACGGTGCGCATCGGCTATCAGAAGTACGGCACCCTGATCACCTTGAAGGCCCGCGGCACCCTGGAGCAGCGCCTGGCCAAGGACGGCGTCAAGGTGCAGTGGACCGAATTCCCCGGCGGCCCGCAGCTGCTGGAAGGCCTCAACGTCGGCAGCATCGACTTCGGCGTGACCGGGGAGACGCCGCCGGTGTTCGCCCAGGCCGCCGGCGCCGATCTGGTCTATGTGGCCCACGAACCGCCAGCGCCCACCAGCGAAGCCATCCTGGTGCCCAAGGATTCGGCCATCCAGTCGCTGGCCGATCTCAGGGGCAAGAAGATCGCCCTGAACAAGGGCTCCAACGTCCACTACCTGCTGGTGCAGGCACTGGCCAAGGCCGGTATCCCCTACCAGGACATCCAGCCGGTCTACCTGCCGCCCGCCGATGCCCGCGCCGCCTTCGAGCGCGGCGCGGTGGATGCCTGGGTGATCTGGGATCCCTATCAGGCCGCCGCCGAGACCCAGTTGCAGGCGCGCACCCTGACCGATGCCACCGGCCTCGCCGACAACCACCAGTTCTATCTGGCCACCCGCAGCTTCGCCAAGGCCCATCCCGAACAGGTTGGCGCCATCGTCGACGAGGTGCGCTCGGTGGGCGAGTGGGCCAAGGCCCACCCCGATCAGGTCGCCGCCCAGGTGGCGCCGCTGCTGAACCTGCCGCTGGACACCGCCGAACGGGTGGTCAAGCGCCAGGGCTATGGCGCCCGCTTCATCAGTCCCGAGGTGGCGGCGCAGCAGCAGAAGATCGCCGACGCCTTCACCGCCCTCAAGTTGATTCCCAAGCCGCTGGTCATCCGCGACGTGGTGTGGACCCCGCCCGCCAGTCTGCAGACCGCTGCCGCCAAACCCTGAATTCGCCTGCTGGAGAAAGTCCCCATGAGTCTCGATATCTTCTGGTTCCTGCCGACCCACGGCGATGGTCACTACCTAGGTACCGCCGAAGGCGCCCGCGCCGTCGACCACGGCTACCTGACCCAGGTCGCCCAGGCCGCCGATCGCCTGGGTTTCGGCGGGGTGCTGATCCCCACCGGTCGCAGTTGCGAGGATTCCTGGCTGGTGGCCGCCTCGCTGATCCCGGTCACCCAGAAACTCAAGTTCCTGGTGGCCCTGCGCCCGGGGATCATCTCGCCCACCGTGGCGGCGCGGCAGGCGGCCACCCTGGATCGTCTGTCCGGCGGCCGGGCGCTGTTCAACCTGGTCACCGGCGGCGATCCTGACGAACTGGCCGGCGACGGCCTGCACCTGTCTCACAGCGAGAGATACGAAGCCTCGGTGGAATTCACCCGCATCTGGCGTCGCGTGCTGGAGGGCGAGACGGTGGACTATGACGGCAAGCACATCCAGGTGAAGGGCGCCAAGCTGCTCTATCCGCCGCTGCAGCAACCGCGCCCGCCGCTGTACTTCGGCGGCTCCTCCGATGCCGCCCAGGACCTGGCCGCCGAGCAGGTGGAGCTGTACCTGACCTGGGGCGAACCCCTGGACGCGGTGCGCGAGAAGATTGAGGCGGTCAAGGCCAAGGCCGCCGCCCAGGGCCGTACGGTGCGCTTCGGCATCCGCCTGCACGTGATCGTCCGCGAGACCAACGAAGAGGCCTGGAAGGCCGCCGACCGGCTCATCGCCAACCTGGACGATGCCACCATCGAAAAGGCCCAGGCCGCCTTCGCTCGCTTCGACTCGGTCGGCCAGCAGCGCATGGCCGCGCTGCACGGGGGCCGCCGCGACAACCTGGAGATCGCCCCCAACCTCTGGGCCGGGGTCGGCCTGGTGCGAGGCGGTGCCGGGACCGCGCTGGTCGGCGACGGTCCCACCGTGGCCGCGCGGGTCAAGGAATACGCCGCCCTGGGCATCGATACCTTCATCTTCTCCGGCTATCCGCACCTGGAAGAATCCTACCGGGTGGCCGAACTGCTGTTCCCGCACCTGCCGGTCAAGCGGCCGACCCAGGTGGAGGGCGCCAACTACGTGAGTCCCTTCGGCGAGATGGTGGCCAACGACATCCTGCCGCAGAAAGCGGCGCAGAGCTGAGGGGGCGGGCATGAGCAGCACGACCGAACGTCAACTCCAGCGCCTGGCGCCCTGGGTGGTGCCGGTGGCCCTGATCGTCGCCTGGCAGCTGTCGGTGAGCAGCGGCCTGCTGTCCAGCCGCATCCTGCCGTCACCGGCGGCGGTGCTGGAAGCGGGCTGGAGCCTGGTTAAGAGCGGTGAGCTCTGGCAACACCTGGCCATCAGCGGCTGGCGTGCCGGTATCGGCTTCGCCATCGGTGGCAGCATCGGCCTGGCGCTGGGCTTCATCACCGGGCTGTCGAAATGGGGCGAGCGCCTGCTCGACAGCACCCTGCAGATGGTGCGCAACGTGCCGCACCTGGCGCTGATCCCGCTGGTGATCCTCTGGTTCGGCATCGACGAATCGGCCAAGTTGTTCCTGGTGGCCCTGGGGGTGTTCTTCCCCATCTACCTCAACACCTACCACGGCATCCGCAACGTCGATCCGGCGCTGGTGGAGATGGCCCGCAGCTACGGCCTCTCCGGGGCGCGGCTGTTCTGGCACGTGGTACTGCCGGGCGCCTTGCCGGCCATCCTGGTGGGGGTGCGTTTCGCCCTCGGCCTGATGTGGCTGACGCTGATCGTCGCCGAGACCATTTCCGCCAGCTCCGGCATCGGCTACCTGGCGATGAACGCCAGGGAATTCCTGCAAACCGACATCGTGGTGCTGGCCATCCTGCTCTATGCCGTCCTCGGCAAGCTCGCGGATCTCGCCGCCCGCGGCCTGGAACGCGCCTGGCTGCGCTGGCACCCGGCCTATCAGAAGGGAGCCCACGCATGACCAGTCTGCAAGCCGTTCCGCCGCTGGCACGGGGCATCGCCCTGAAGCTGCAACAGGTGGTCAAGACCTTTGGCGAGCGCACCGTGCTCCATGGGATCGATCTGGAGCTCCCGGCCGGTCAGTTCGTCGCCGTGGTGGGCCGCAGTGGCTGCGGCAAGAGCACTCTGTTGCGCCTGGTGGCCGGACTCGACCGCGCCAGTGGCGGCACCCTGCTGGGGCAGGACGAACCCCTGGCGGCGCACCGCGAAGACACCCGGCTGATGTTCCAGGACGCGCGCCTGCTGCCCTGGAAACGCATCATCGACAACGTCGGCCTGGGCCTCAAGGGCGACTGGAAGCCCAAGGCGCTGGAAGCCCTGGAGGCGGTCGGCCTGGCCGATCGCGCCCAGGAATGGCCCTCGGCGCTGTCCGGCGGCCAGAAGCAGCGCGTGGCCCTGGCCCGCGCCCTGATCCACCAGCCGCGCCTGCTGCTGCTCGACGAGCCGCTGGGCGCCTTGGATGCCCTGACCCGCATCGAGATGCAGCAACTCATCGAGGGCCTCTGGCAGCGCCACGGCTTCACCGTGCTGCTGGTGACCCACGACGTGGGCGAGGCGGTGGCCCTGGCCGATCGCGTGGTGCTCATCGAAGACGGCCACGTCGGCCTGGATCTTGACGTCAACCTGGCGCGCCCCCGGGCCGCCGGCGATGCCCAACTGGCCCGCCTGGAAGCCGAGGTACTGGCCCGGGTGCTGCAGCAGCCGCTCAACCCCGATCTACCCGAAATCGTGCAACCCCTGCCCACGCAACTGCGCTGGGCCTACTGATCGATCACCCGAGGAGTTCTGCCATGACCATCAAGGCCATCAACGTTCGCAACCAGTTCAAGGGCACCATCAAGGAAATCATCGAGGGCTCGGTGCTTTCCGAGATCGACGTCCAGACCGCCGCCGGCATCGTCACCTCCGTCATCACCACCCGCTCGGTCAAGGAGCTGGAACTCCAGGTGGGCAGCGAGGTGATCGCCTTCGTCAAATCCACCGAGGTGTCCATCGCCAAGCTGTGAGGCGGCCCTGCTGGTGAGGAAACCCGCCCTGGTGGCGGGTTTTTTGTTGGGGCCTGGTGTTGGGTATCCGCGTCACTGCCACGATTCTGCAACCTGGGTCGGTTCCAATGCCGCTTTTGCCTGGAGGAATGCGGGTGCGGCGACAAAGGGGCGTGGCCCTGCTGATGGCGCTCTGGGCGCTGGCCCTGGTGGCGGCCTTGTTGCCGGTGCTGCTGGCCGAAGGGCGGGCCGAACTGCAGCGGGCGCGGTTGCTGGAGCACGAGACCCTGGCGCGGGCGCTGGCGGCGGGCGCCGAGCAGGTAGTCACCCAGGGCCTGATACAGGCCGGGGCCCGCCAACGTCCCGAGTTCTGGCAGAGCCTGAGGGGGGAGGTGCTGGCCTATGAGGTGGAGGGGGCCCAGGTCCGTGCCCAGCTGCGCGATCTGCACGGCTGCTTCAACGTCAACGCCCTGGCCGGCCCGGAGCGGGACCTGGCGTTACGGCAGCTGAAGCAGCTGCTGGCGCAGCGTCCGGGCGGCCTGGGCGAGCCCGGACTGACGGCTACGGCCTTTGCCGAGCGCCTCGCCGACTGGGTAGATGCCGACGGCGAGACCCGTGAATTCGGTCTGGAGAGTGCCGAGGCCCTGCGGCTGGCGCCGCCGCTGCTGGTGCCCAATCTGCCGCTGGCCGAGATCGGCGAACTGGATCGGCTGGAGCCGGCGCGCCCTGGTCGGCATCTGCACCTGCGTGAACTCTGTGCCCTGCCGGAAACCTCCGGCTGGCGCCTCAATGCCAATGCCCTGGGGCTGGGTCAGCTGGCGCTGCTGGAGGCGCTGTTTCTCGATGAGGTGCCGCGCGAGACGCTGCAACTGCTGATCACCGCGCGGCCCGCCCAGGGCTATGCCACGGTCGAGAGCCTGCGCGAAGCGCTGCCGGGGGTGGGGGAGGAGACCTTCAGCCTGCTGACCCAGCGGCTGATCCTCAACAGCGGCGACTTCCTGCTCGGGGTCGAGGTGAGTCGCGACGGCCAGGTCTTTCGCCAGGTGCGGCAGCTGGCGGCCCAGGGCGTGAGTCGCTGGGCTGCCGCAGTGCCGGCGCAACGGGTGCGCTGGCTGGCGACACGGGACACCACGCTGTGGGTACCGGGGCCGGGTGGCGCGGAGGTGTTGCAGTAGCCTTGCGGTCCGGGCCGTAGCGTGGAAAACGGCGCAGCCTTCCACAGGTGACTTCGTAGCGCGGAGCATGCCCTCACCCCAACCCTCTCCCAGGGGGAGAGGGGGTTGTCGGAGCAGGTGATCCGCTCCATCAACGCTTGAACCGTAGCGTGGAAAACGGCGCAGCCTTTTCCACAGGTGACTCCGTTGCGCGGGGCCTGCCCTCACCCCAACGCTCTCCCAGAGGGAGAGGGGGCTGTCGGAGCAGGCGAGCCGCTTTATCAATGCCAGATCCGTAGCGCGGAAAACGGCGCAGCCTTTTCCACAGGTGACTCCGTTGCGCGGGGCATGCCCTCACCCCAACCCTCTCCCAGGGGGAGAGGGGGTTGTCAGAGCAGGTGATCCGCTCCATCAAAGCCAGAGCCGTAGCGTGGAAAACGGCGCAGCCTTTTCCACAGGTGATTCGTTGCGCGGAGCATGCCCTCACCCCAGCCCTCTCCCCCTGGGAAAGGGGGTTGTCAGAGCAGGTGATCCGCGCCACCAGCGTCGGAGCCGTAGGATAGAAAACGGCGCAGCCTTTTCCACAGGTGGCTCCGATGCGCGGGGCATGCCCTCACCCCAACCCTCTCCCAGAGGGAGAGGGGGCTGTCGGAGCAGGCGAGCCGCTTTATCAATGCCAGATCCGTAGCGCGGAAAACGGCGCAGCCTTTTCCACTGGTGAATCCGTAGCGCGGGGATGCCCTCACCCCAGTCCTCTCCCAGGGGGAGAGGGGGCTGTCGGAGCAGGCGATCCGCTCCATCAACGCCAGAGCCATAGCGTGGAAAACGCTGCGCGGCTCCCTGCTCGACGGGAAGGATCTCAAAGCCGCCGGAAGGCAAAAGGCTCCCGCGGTCGTCGCCAACCGGGGGAGCCTGGCTCTCGCCGACGCGATCAGACGCCGATGGGGCCGCCGTCGAGCTTCTGGATCACCACGGTAGAGGCGCGGGGACGCACCTTGGTGCCGGCCGGGGTGGCGTCGGTGGCGACTTCGCTGAACGGCCAGTTGTCCGGGTGCTGGACGTTGATGAACATGGTCGTCAGGTCCGGGGTCCAGGTGATACCGGTGATCTCGCAGCCATTGGGACCGACCAGGAAGCGGCGCAGCGCGGTCTGGTTGGTGGCGGAAATGGCGACCTGCTTGCCGCTGCCATCCACCACCTGGGCCGGGATGACCGCCAGCAACTGGTCGTTGGTGTACTCGGCTACGGCGTTGTCGCTGTTGTCGGTCTCGATCCAGAGGATGCCGCGGCTGTCGAAGGCCAGGCCGTCGGGGCTGGCGAACTGGTTGAGTTCGGTCAGGCCCGAGCGGTTGATGTCGGGGGCCGCGCCGGCGTCCGAGCCGAAGACGAAGATGTCCCAGGTGAAGTCGGTCTGGTTGCTGTTGTCCTTCCAGCGCACGATGTGGCCGTTGACGTTGGGTACCCGCGGGTTGGCGGCATTGGCCGAGGTGCGTGCCGAGTTGTTGGTGAGGGTGACGTAGACCTCGCCGGTGAAGGGGTTGACCGTGGTCCACTCCGGGCGGTCCATCGGGGTCGCGCCCACGGCGTCGGCGGCGCCGCGGGTGTTGAGGATGATGCCGGCCAGGTCGCCGTAGAGGGCGCCCAGGGTACGGCCGTCCTTGGTCGGCGCATTGACCGTCAGCGGCAGCCACTTGCCGTTGCCGCCGTCATCGAAACGGGCGACGTAGAGGGTGCCGTTGTCCAGGTACTTGGCGCCGATGGCCAGGCGATTGGCCGAATTGGCGTCGGCCGGATCCCAGGCAGCGGCGGAAACGAACTTGTAGATGTATTCGTTGCGCGAGTCGTCGCCCATGTAGAACGCCAGCGGCTGGCCGGCGACCGGGATGCCGTAGGCCGAGCCCTCGTGGCGGAAGCGACCCATGGCGGTGCGCTTGGTGGCCGGCGCGGCGCTGTTGTAGGGGTCGATCTCGACGATGTAGCCGTAGCCGCTGGCTTCGTTGCGGAAGTCCTGGGTCGCGCTGGCGCCGGAGGGGGTCAGGTCGAAGCGGCGGAACTCGTTGTCCACCTCGCTGGCGTCACCCGCCGGCGTCTCCCAGCCGTAGTTGCTCTTGTTGGTGATGCCGATGCGCTTCTGGTCGACCGGCAGGGTGCCCTTGTTGACGAAGATGCCCGGCCAGTTCTCCTCGCAGGTGAGGTAGGTACCCCAGGGGGTGAAGCCGTTGCCGCAGTTGTTGTTGGTGCCGCGGGTGCGGGTGCCGTCGGGGGAGTAGGGGGTGACCAGATTGGCGTTGCCGCGCAGCGGACCGGCGATTTCCATGGGCGTGGCGCTGGTGAAGCGGCGATTCAGCGCGTCGTTGGTGACCACCTGCCAGATGCCGTTGACCTTGCGGATGCGGATCACCGCCGCGCCATGGGCATTGATCTCCTTGCGCACTTCCTCGGCCGGACGCTTGCCGTTGGTGGTGGTCGGGCCGTTGGGGTGCAGCACCTTCTGGTCGATGTATTCGTAGTTGATGGCCAGCAGGCCGTCGCTGCTGGAATTGTTCAGCGGGAAGAAGTGCATGCCGTCGTGGTGCATGCCGGCGGCATTGGCCTGGTCGGTGGAGGTGTTGCTGCCGTCGCTGCGCCAGGCGTTGGCCAGGTTGTTCAGCGGGGTGCCCCAGGGCGCCAGGGTGCGGGCGCTGTAGCCGGAGGCCAGGACGATGGCGTCGAGTCGGGCGCCGCGGATGGATTCGAAGCCAAGCTTGAGCTGCGGCGCCGGGGCCGGCTGGCTGGGGGCCGGATCGTCGTGCGAGCCGCCACCGCCGTCGAAGCAGGCGGTCAGGCCACCGCCGGCGATCATGGCGATGGCGGCACCCAGACCGCCCTTCATGACGCTGCGGCGCGACAGGTAACGGTCGACGACGGCATCCAGCGGTTCGTTGCCGCTTTCGTTGCGGTTACGGTCGTCGCTCGTGAAAGTGCTCATGCGCAAAGCTTCCTTGGTTGATCACGGGAGCCGGCGACTTTAGGAAGCCTCTGTGATGGTCTGGTGACTGAAAGGTTACAGCCGGTCATTTCCCGGCAGTCGCGCTGTAACAGTTTGTAACCTGCTGTTTTGTCATGAATTTGTAGCTTTTCGCCGCCTAGGATGCCGCCCTCATTTAAGCGCGCAAGGCAGACATCGGATGGGCAACTGGGCACGACGCCAGGTCTTGGGCTGGCTCGCGGCGGGCGCCACGGCACCCCTGCTGGGTGGCTGTGCCCGGGGCTTTTCCGCCGGTCCGGCGGACCGCGATCTGCAGCTGCTCTATGTCGCCGATACCCTGGATGCCCGCGAACCCGGCTGGCCGGTGGTGCCGCGGGTGCGGCTCGGGCCGGCCGGGCGGATCGGCGCCGCGCCCTGGCGTACCGGCGCCGACGCGGCTCGTCTCGCTCCCGCGCTGGCACCGCTGCTGGATGCCGGGCGTGGCGACGGCCAGCGCTATGGTGGCTATGCCGCCCTGGCCTGCCAGCTGACCCAGTTGCGCACCCGCCAGCGCGCGACTCGCAGCCTGACCCTGGAAAACGGCCAGTGCTGGAACGGCAGCGGCCTGACCCAGCTGACCCGCGGCGAGGCCGGGGTCGAGGGCAGCCAGTTGCTGGGCAGCGAGGTCCGCGTCAGCAGCGACGAACGCCTGCTCTGGCCCGAGCGCAGCGCCGCCCTCTATCGCCGTTATGGTCGCCCGGTGCTGGGCGCCACCCTTACCGAAGAACAGCGCACCGCCCTGGGCGTCGCCCCCTTCACCCTGATCGAGCGCGACGGGGTGCGCATCGCCCTGGTCGGCGTGACCGATCCCTATGCCAGCGACCAGCAGGCGCCGCTGGCCGACTGGTATGCCCGGCTGCGTCCGGTGCTGGCCGAAGCCCGGGGCAAGGCCGATCTGCTGGTGGTGCTGGCCGATGTCGGCAGCGGGCCGGGCCTTTGGCTGGCCGAGCGGCTGGAGGAAGCGGACCTGCTGCTCTGCGCCCGCGGCCAGGATCTCTGGCCGGAACTGATCCCGGTGATGCGCGGCAGCGGGCGTCCGCTGCCGGTGTGCCTGCCGGGTTGCCGCGGCGTCGGTATCTTCGAGATCCGCTGCCGGGGCGGTCGCGACGGCTGGCGCCTGGACGCCGTCTTCCATCCGGTGCAGGCCGAGCGCGTCTCGGATCGAGCCCTGCTGGAACATTATCAGCGGCAACTGGCGCAGGCCCGGGCGCCCCATGCCGGCTGGCTCGACCAGCACCTGGCACGGGCGCCGGTGGACCTCTGGCGCCGCGACCTGCTCGGCGGCAGCTGGGATGCCCTGATCGCCGCGGCCCTGGGCGGTGGCGATGCGCAGCCGGTGCTGCTGCCAGGGCTCAGATATGACCTGCCCCTACGGCGGGGCGACTGGATCACCCGCGAGCACCTGATCGCCCTCTGTGGCGGCCACGAGGCCACGGTGCTGGATCTGCCCACCTCGGCGGACGGCCTGCGCACGCTTCTGGAAGAGGCCGCCGACAACCGCTTCGGCGAACCCCTGCTGCTGGACAACAGCCAGGATCTGCCGCGGCTGCTGGGCGTCCAGTGGACCTGCCGCTACGGCGCGCCGCGTGGCCAGCGCATCGGACCGGTGCAGGCGCCCCTGGGCACGTCCTTTACCTGTCGCACCTTCGCCCTGGGGCGCGAACTCGGCACCGGCGAGGCGCTGTGGCAACGCCTCGAAGCCTATCTGCGCGCCCGGCCCGCCGACTGGGGCCTTGCGCCCTTGACGCCGCCACGCCTGGAGTTCGTCGAAGGCCATCCGGGTTGGCATCCGCTGGCTGCCTTGCGCCGGCGTCTGGAGTCGCTGGCCTGATGGCGCGCCTGCTCATCCATCCCCTGGCGCTGCGGCTGCTGACCCTGCTGTGGCTGGGCATCGCCGCCTGGCTGGCGGCGCGGGTGGTCTGCGACCTGCGCCTGCTGTGGCTGCCGACGCCCGCGCCCAGCGCCCAGGTCGAGACGGCACCGGCGGCCGATCTGCTCGCCGGCCATTGGCGCGCCACCAGCCAGGCCGTACCCAGCAGCCTGCCGATCCAGTGGGTCGGGGCGATCAAGGCGGTGCCCATCGACGGGTCGGTGGTGGTGCTGCGCCACGGCGATCGCCAGCTGTCCCTGGTGCTGGGCGACAGCCTGGCGCCCGGTCTGGTGCTGACCGCCATCGACGCCCAGGGCCTGGTCTTTACCCGCGGCGATCGCGAAGAGCGGTTGCCCTGGCCGGCGCCGCGCGAACTCGTCGGGCTCGCCGCCAGCGGTACGGCCAAGCCGGCGCCGGTCAAGGCCGCGCCCCTGCCGAGCGCGGAGGAGGGTGACCTGGCCAGCCTGCTCAGGCGCATTCGCGCCACCCCGGTGCGCGAGCATGGCGAGCTGACCGGCTACCGCCTGCAACCCGGCGCCGAACCGGCCTTCTTCAGTGGCCTGGGCCTGGAGCCCGGCGACGTCCTGCGCCGGGTGGACGCCGTCCCCGTGGCCGATACCCGGGCGCTCCTGCAACGCCTGCCGCACTGGCGCGCCACCGGCGCCCTGACCCTGGAACTGGAACGTCAGGGGCGTGCCCTGGCCCTACCCGTGAGACTGTCCCTGTGAAGAAACGCAGCTATTGCGGCTTGCTCCTCGCCTTCTGGCTGCTCGGCGCCCAGGCCGAACAACGCTTCGAGGTCAACTTCGAGAACACCGAGATCGATCTGTTCATCGAAAGCGTCGGGCGCATCACCGGCACCAACTTCGTCATCGACCCCCGGGTGCGCGGCACCCTGACGGTGCGCAGCGCCCAGCCCCTGGCCGCCGACGATGTCTATGCCCTGGCCCTGGCCCAGTTGCGCGCCAACGGCTACGCCGCGGTGGAGCTGGACGACGGCAGCGTGAAGATCCTGCCCGATCAGGCGGCGCGCACCGAACCGCTGCCGGTGGAGCTGGATGACGGCGCCCCGGCCAAGGCCGGGGCCGGCGATACCGTGGCGACCCGGGTGTTCGCCGTGCGCGGTGGCAATCTCGAACAGCTGCTGGGCATCGTCCGTCCGCTGATGGACGCCCGGGTCGGGGTGGCCACGCCCTATCCGGCCAGCAACCTGCTGGTGGTGACCGACTGGCGCAGCAACCTCAGTCGCATCGGCCAGTTGCTGACGCGGCTGGATCGCGGTCGCGACGAGCCGGTGGAGATGATCACCCTGCGCCATGCCCAGGCGCGCGACACCGCGCCGCTGGTGGAGCGGCTGCTGGCCAGTCGCGGCCAGGCCGGTGGTGGTGTCCAGGTGCTGGCGGACGCCCGCAGCAATGCCCTCATGGTGCGCGGCGACGAGGCCGTGCGCCGCCAGGTGCGCCGGCTGGTGGCCGAACTGGACGTCTCCCGCGATGCGGCCAGCGACACCGAGGTGGTCTATCTGCACCACGCCAAGGCCGGCGAGGTGGTCAAGGTGCTGCGCGGCCTGAGCGGCGAGGTCACCCAGGAGGCACGGGTGGAGATTCCAGTGGCGCCTGCTGCTGGTAATACCACCCCTATGGAGGGTGGGGCGGAAGGGGAAGCCCCGCTGCCCAAGAGCGGCGGGACGCTGGCGCCGGGGGCGCCCGGTATTCGTCTGGAAGCGGACCTGGGGACCAACTCCATCGTGCTGATCGGTCCGCCACGGGAGCTCGCCGGCTACAAGCGCATCATCAGCCAGCTGGATATCCGCCGCGCCCAGGTCGTGGTGGAGGCCATCATCGCCGAGATCACCGACACCAAGGCCAACCAGCTGGGTGTCCAATGGCTGTTTCTCGACCGCAACGGCAACCTGCCGGCGGGCAGCGTCAACTTCACCAACGGCACGCCCATCAACGGCATCGCCGCCGCCGCGGCCAACCAGGACACCACCGCCCTGGGCAGTCTGCTGTCGGGCATGCAGGGCATCTCCGCCGGGGTCGGGCGCATCGGTGGCAGCGGTTTGAATTTCGTCACCCTGCTGCAGGCCATGCGCAGCGAGAGCGGTTTCAACCTGCTGTCGACGCCGACGCTGCTGACTCTGGACAACGCCGAGGCCTCGATCATGGTCGGCCAGGAGGTGCCCTTCGTCACCGGTTCGGTCACCAGCAACAACGCCAACCCCTACCAGACCATCGAGCGCCGCGAGGTGGGGGTCAAGCTGCGCCTCAAGCCGCAGATCAACGAAGGCGACACCGTGCGCATGGAGATCGTCCAGGAGGTCTCGTCGCTGGCCGACAACGTGCGCGCCAGCGACGTGGTCACTAACAAGCGCGAGATCAAGACCACGGTGATGGTTGAGGACAACGGCCTCATCGTCCTCGGCGGCCTGATCAGCAACGAGGGCAACGACAGCGACCAGCGGGTGCCGCTGCTGGGCGACGTGCCGGTGCTGGGCAATCTGTTCAAGTCGCGTACCCGCTCCAGCACCAAGCAGAATCTGGTGGTGTTCATCCGTCCGCGCATCCTGCGTGATCCGGCGCTGGTGCAGCAGATCAGCGAAGACAAGTATCGCGGCATGCGCGCCGCCGCTCCGGCCGCGGCCCTGCCGGCCACCCCGCCGGGCAGTCGCGGCGCGCCCACCCTGCAGAGTCTCTATCCCTCGGCGCGGGCGCGCCTGGACGGCCTCTGATGACAGCGACGCTGCCTTATCGCCTGGCGCGCCAGGCCGGTATCGCCCTGGCCGCCGCGCCCGACGGCTATCGGCTGCTGTGCCGTACGGATGCCGACCTGGCCCTGCTGCAGGAAGTACAGCGTCGCCATGGTCCCCCCCTGGGCTGTGACTGGCTGCCCCGCGAGGTCTTCGAGCAGCGCCTGGGGCCGCTCTACGAAGCCGGCCAGGCCACGACCGAAGCCCTGGTGGAAGGCCTGGGCGAGACCGTCGACCTGGCCGGGCTGATGGAGGAGTTGCCGCGGGTCGAGGACCTGCTCGACAGCGCCGGCGAGGCACCGGTGATCCGCCTGATCAACGCCCTGTTCGCCGAGGCCCTGCGCCTGGACGCCTCCGACCTGCACGTGGAGACCTTCGAGCAGGCACTGGTGGTGCGGGTGCGGGTGGATGGGGTGCTGCGCGAATTGCTGCGCCCGCCGCGGGCCCTGTCGGCCATGCTGGTGTCGCGGATCAAGGTCATGGCGCGGCTGGACATCGCCGAGAAGCGCCAGCCCCAGGACGGCCGCATCACCCTGAGGGCCAGCGGCCGGGACGTCGACATCCGCGTCTCGACCCTGCCCGGCGTCCACGGCGAGCGGGTGGTGATGCGCATCCTCGACAAGCAGGCCAGCCTGCTGGAGCTGGCGCGCCTCGGCCTGCCGCCGGCCATAGACACTGGCCTGCGTGGTGCCCTGGCCCAGCCCAACGGCATCCTGCTGGTGACCGGGCCGACCGGCTCGGGCAAGACCACCACCCTCTATGCCAGCCTGGGCCTGCTCAACGAGGGCAGCCGCAGCATCCTCACCGTGGAAGACCCGGTGGAATATGCCTTGCCCGGCATCGGCCAGACCCCGGTCAACCCCCGTGCCGGCCTGACCTTCGCCAGCGGCCTGAGGGCCATCCTGCGCCAGGACCCGGACGTCATCATGATCGGCGAGATCCGCGACGTGGAGACTGCCGGCATCGCCGTGCAGGCCAGTCTCACCGGTCACCTGGTGCTCTCCACCCTGCATACCAACAGCGCCCTGGGCGCCATTACCCGGCTGCGCGACATGGGCGTGGAGCCCTTCCTGCTGGCCTCCAGCCTCAAGGGGGTGCTGGCCCAGCGGCTGGTACGGCGGCTCTGTGGCTGCGCTGCCTGGCGTCCGTTGCGCCCGGCCGAGCAGGCGCTCCTGCCGGGGTTGGCCGGCCTCGAACGGCTCCGCGAACCCCAGGGCTGCGCGGCGTGCAACGGCAGTGGCTATCGCGGTCGCCTGGGGCTCTATGAATTCGTCGCCCTGGACGCCGAACTGGCCGAACTCATCTATCGCGGCGCCGGTGAAGGCGAGATGGCGCGACTGCTGGAAGGCCGCCGCGCGACCCTGGCCGAGGGCGCCCTGGCGCGCCTGGCGGCGGGCGAGACCAGCTTGGCGGAGGTGCTGCGTGCGGCGCACCAGTAACGCCCTCGGCGGAGCGCTGCGCTGATGCCGGCCTACCGCTACCTGGCGCTGGACGGCGACGGGCGTCGCCAGCGCGATGTCATCCAGGCCGAAAGCGAGCGCCACGCCCGCCAGCTGCTGCGCGAGCGCGGCCTCTTTCCCCGCGAGGTGCAGGCGAGCGGTCCGGTGCGCGGCGCGCGCGGTCGCGGCGGACGGCTGGACGCCAACAGCCGCACCGATTTCACCCGCCAGCTGGCGACCCTGGTGGGCGCCGCCATTCCCCTGGCCGAGGCCCTGCAGATGCTCGAGCGCCAGAGTCGCCAGGCGGCGCTCAAGGCCTTGCTGCTGGATCTGCTGGGCCAGGTGCGCGAGGGCTACACCCTGGCCGACAGCCTGGGTCGCCATCCCGGCACCTTCGATCCGCTGTACCTGACCCTGGTGGCCGCCGGGGAGCGGGCCGGGCGCCTGGGCCCGGTGCTGGAACGCCTGGCCGACTATCTCGAACGGGTGCAGCGCCAGCGCCACAAGGCGCGTACCGCGCTCATCTATCCCCTGGCGCTGGCCCTGGTCTCCATCGCCGTGGTGGCCGGCCTGATGACCTTCGTGGTGCCCAAGCTCACCGAGCAATTCATCCACAGTGGCCTGCAATTGCCCTGGATCACCCGCGCCCTGGTGGCCGTCAGCGATGGCCTGCTGGTCTTTGGGCCCTGGTTGCTGGGTCTGCTGGTGCTGGCCGGTGTCGGTCTGCAGCGCCTGCTGCGCCAGGTCCTGTGGCGGCGACGCTGGCATCGCCAGCTGTTGCGCCTGCCGCGCCTGGGCGAGTTGCTGCGCACCCTCGACAGCGCCCGCCTGACCCGCAGCCTGGCGATCCTGGTCGGCAGCGGCATCCCGGTGCTCGAAGGCCTGCAGGTCAGTCGTGCCACCCTGAGCAACCAGGTCCTGGGTGACGCCCTGGACGCCGCCATCGAGCAGGTCACCGCCGGTACCGGCCTCGGCCGGGCGCTGGATCGCACCGCGGTGTTTCCGCCGCTGCTGGTGAACATGGTCGCCAGCGGCGAGGCCAGCGGCACCCTCGACGCCATGCTGGAGCGGGTTGCGGATGCTCAGGAGCGGGATTTCAACCAGCAGGTGGACCTGGCCCTGGCGCTGTTCGAACCGGTGCTGATCCTCATCCTCGGCGGCGTGGTGCTGGCCATCGTCCTCGCCATCCTGCTGCCCATCATGCAGCTCAACCAGGCGCTCAACCTCTGATGCACCCCAAGGAGACTTTCGCGATGCGCTCTTATGCCGTACCCGCCCGCCAGGCCGGCTTCACCCTCATCGAGATCATGGTGGTGATCTTCATCATCGGCCTGCTGGTGGCCATCGTCGCGCCCAATGTGCTGGACAACCAGGACAAGGCCATGCAGCAGAAGGCTCGCGCCGATCTCGCCAGCCTGGAGCAGGCGCTGGACATGTACCGCCTGGACAACCTGCGCTATCCCACCGCCGAGCAGGGCCTGGCCGCCCTGGTAAGCAAGCCGACCCAGGCCCCCGAGCCGCGCAACTACCGCGCCGACGGCTATATCCGCCGCCTGCCGGAAGACCCCTGGGGCGCCGCCTATCGCTATCGCATCCCTGGCGAACATGGCCGGGTGGATCTCTACAGCCTCGGCGCCGACGGCCGCGAAGGCGGCGAGGGCAGCGACGCCGACATCGGCAACTGGACCCTCTGAGTCACCATGCCAAGGCGCCAGGGCGGCTTCACCCTGCTGGAGCTGATGGTCGTGCTGCTGATCGTCGGCCTGCTCACCGCCGTAGGCGTGGCGCGCCTGGGCGGCGGCAGCCCGGCCGGGCAGTGGCGCCTGGAAAGCCTGGCGGGCGACTTCCAGCTGGCGCGGGACACCGCCCGCCGCAGCGGCCGCATTCTCGGCTGGCAGGCCGACGCCTCCGGCTTTCGCTATCTGCAACTGGTGGCCGACACCCGCGGGCCACGCTGGCAACCCCTGGCCAGTGCCGATCTGCCGGACGGGCGCTGGCCGAGTGGTCTGCAACTGGCCGAACCGGTGAGTGCCCAGCCGCGGCTGATCTGGTGGCCGAATGGCGATACCCAGGGCCAGCGCCTGGCCTTTGCCGAAGACGATCGGCAGTGGCTGCTGGTGGTCGACGGGCGCGGCCGCGCCTCGGTGGAGCGGCCATGAAGCAGACCGGGTTCACCCTCCTCGAGGTGCTGGTGGCCCTGGCCATCGTCGCCTTCATGGCGGTGGGCGTCAGCCAGGTGATCGGCCAGCGACTGGACATCGCCGGGGTCGCCCAGTCCCGCGAGCTGGCCCAGCTGTGCGCCCGCGAACTCACCGCCCGGGCGCAGGTGGAGGGCCTGGCCACCGGCCAGGGCGAGTTGAACCAGGGTGGCGAACGCTGCTACTGGCGCCTGGAGGGCGCAAGCGGCCCCCTCGGCGGGCGGCTGACGCTCTATGCCGATGCCGCGCTCAGTCGAAGCCTGGGCGACTGGCCGATCCAGGCCGGAGTCCAGCCATGAGAAACCAGGCGGGCATGACCCTGATCGAGGTGCTGCTGGCCATCGCCCTCACGGCGCTGCTCGCCGTCTTGCTCGGCAGTCTGGTCAATCTCTGGCTCGACGCCCGCGGTCGCCTGGCCGCGCGGGAATCGACCAACGCCCGGGTGCTGGACCTCTGCGGCCTGCTGGAGCGGCGCCTGGGTGGTCTGGTCCTGCGCCCACTGCAGGAACACCGGTTGCCGCTGCACAACGCCCTGCTGGACTGGCGCCCCGCCGAGAACCGCCTGGACTGGGTCGCCCTGGACGGCTTGCCGCTGAGTACGGGGCAGGGCGCCGGTCGCCTGCGTCGCCAGCGCCTGGAATGGGATGCCGCCCAGGAACGGCTGCGACTCTGGCGCAGTGCCGAGCTGGATGCGGTGGAGGCCCCGGTCTGGCAACCGGTGTTCGATCAGTCCGGCGTCGAGCGCCTGCAGTTGGAATTCCACGGCGGCGGCCGCTGGCTCGCCTATCCGCCCCCGGCCGAACCCACCAACGGGGTACGGCTGACCTTTACCCTGCAGGGTGCCGGCTATGTCTGTACCTTCGCCCTGCCTCCGACAGGTTGACCCCATGTTCGCCTCCCTCCCGCTCGGGCGCCTGCTGCCCCTGCTGCGCCGCGACCTCAGCCCCGCCCACAGCTCCACGCGGCTGCTCCTGCGTACGCGGCGACCCGGTCCGCCGGGTCCGGACAATCCGCTGGTGGCCGCGCGCCTTCAGGACGGCCAGCTGCAAGCCGCGGCAGCGCTGCCCGCGTCCGCCCAGCCGGTGACCCTGCTGCTGCATGGCGAAGACTGCAGCCTGTTCGATGTCGCCGCGCCCAAGGGGCTGCGTCCGCACGAATGGGGCCTGCTGCTGGAGGACCAGCTGCTGGCGGACGCCAGTGACCAGCACCTGGTCTGCCTGGGGCGCACCCCGGGTCGGCTGCGCCTGCTGGCGCTGGATCGGGCGCTGCTGGAGGCCTGGCGTGAGCACTGCGCCGCCTGCGGCTGGACGGTGGCGGCCTGCTGGGTCGACTTCCAGCTGCTGCCCGAGCCCACCGCCGAGAGCGGGATCGGCCTGCGCCTGGGCGAAGGCCTGAGATTCAAGACCCGCCTCGAGGGCCACGAGGTCTGGCTGACCTGGCCGCACGCCCTCGAAGCCAGTCTGCCGCCCGCCCTGGCCGCGCTGCTCGAAGCCGGGTTCGAGGCCTCTGGCGATCCCCTCTGGCCCCGGCCCGCCGCAGGTGTCGCGCCCCTGGATCTCTGGCCGCGCCAGGGCCAGCGTCGCAGTCGGCCCGCGCTGGGCCTGCCGCGTCCGCTGGTGCTGGGCATGGCCGCGGCCGCGGCGCTAGCGATCCTGCACCTGGGCCTGCAACAGGTCCAGCAGTGGCGACTGGCCCAGCTCGACCGGGCCTATGTCGCCCAACGGCTGGGTCTGGCCAGCGACGGCCTCCAGGCCGGCCGCGCCGAACGCGAACTCCAGTTGGCCAGCCGCACCCGGCGGCAGCTGGAGGGCCAGTGGCGCCTCTGGCAGCGCCTCAGGGAGCCCCTTGGCGCCGCCCTGACCAGCGCACCAGGGCTGCGTCTGGTGGAGTGGTCGCTCGATGAGCAGGGCATCCAGCTGGTGCTGGAAGGCCCCGCCAGTCTGGACAAGACCTTGCGCAGCCGACTCGGCGAGGAATTCGCTACCCTGCAGTGGCAACGGCAGGCCGGACGTCTGACCCTGCGCCTGGCAGCCCCGACGGAGAAACGACCATGAGCACCCTCTTGCAGCGCTGGCAGCGGTTGTCTGCCGAACGCCAGCGACTGGCCCTCGGCGGCCTGGTCATTCTGCTGCTGGCCGCCATCCTCTGGCTGCGGCCCACTCCAGGGGGCCGACCGGCCTCGGTGGACTGGGTCCGCCTCGCCGCAGAGGTCCGGGCACTGCCGGTCGCCCAGCCGCTGCAGGAGACGGACTGGCGTGCTGCGGTAGGCGGGGTGACCTTCAGCGCCCTGACCCTGGCCGAGCCGGTCTGGCACCTACGTGGCGAGGCGGCGGATATCGCTGCGGTGGAACGGCTGCAGGCCTGGGCGCGGGCACGCGGCTGGTTGCCGCAGACCCTCAGGATTCGCAGCCAGTCAGGGGGCGTGGCCTTCGAACTGGACGTCCTGGCGGTGCTGGTGGAGCGGACGCCATGATCCGCTGGCTCGCGCGCCTGGTCGTTACCCTGTTCGCCCTGCTGATCTTCGCCCTGGGCTGCCTGCTCTATTGGCCCGCGGCGGACTGGCTGCCGCGGCTGCTACCGCCCCAGGTCACCCCGGTGGGGCTGCAGGGTTCCCTGCTGGGCGGCGGCATGCAGCGCCTCGACTGGCCGGGCGGCGGTGCCGGCCCCTGGCAATGGCAGCTGCGCTGGCCGGGCCGGTTGCAGGTCAGGATCGGCGAGTCCGAGGCTGCGCCCTGGGCAATGGTCCTCAGCGGCTGGCCCTGGCGGTGGCAGGCCGATCTCGCCGGAGGTGACCTGCGCTGGCTACAGGCGCCGGGCAGCGCGCTGCTCGCCGGTCGGCTGGTGGGCGAGGTACGCCTGGCAGGCAGCTGGCGACGTTGCCAGGCGGCCGGTGGCGGATGGCAGGGCGATGGCCTGCAGCTCCTGGCGCCCCGGCGTCTCGCCCTGGGCGAGTCCCGGCTGCAGGTGGATTGCCAGACGGCGCCCTGGCTGCAGGGCGTCTTCGAGCGCACCGGCCAGCATCGCCTGGAACTGCGCCTGAGCCTGGCGAACTGGCGCGGGCAGGTGCAGGGCACGGCGCAGCCCGGTAGCGACATGGCGTCGGTGCTGCAGAGCATCGGCTGGCTCAGGCCCGGGCAGAGCCAGGTGATGGGGCGCTTCTGAATCTGGAAGGGCAGGGATCAGGCGACGCGCAGGCCCTGGCTCGATCCCAGCTTCGCCAGGTGGAGCAGGCCTTCCTCCCACTGCCGATGCCCGGAGCGTGTGTTGATATGGCCGGCACCGGGCAGGATATCCAGTTCGCTGCCCCAGGCCTGGGCCAGGGCTTCCGCCCGCGGCAGGCTGATGGCATGGTCGTTGTCCGAGGTCACCACCCGCGAGGGGAAGGGTAACGGTTGGCGTGGCAAGGGGGCGAAACCCACCAGCTCCACGGGGCAACCCGGACGTTCGACATCGGCCGGCGCCACCAGCAAGGCCGCCAGCACCCGCTGCCGGCGGGCCACCGGGGCGCTGGCCGCCCAGCGGGCGACGGTCACGCACCCCAGGCTATGGGCGATCAGCACCACCGGCGCATTGGCCTGGGCAATGGCCGCGTCGAGGGCGGCGACCCAGCGCTGCGGATCGGGACGCTGCCAGTCGTCCTGTTCGACCCGACGGGCATCCGGCAGACGGCGTTGCCAGTGGGTCTGCCAATGCTCGGGGCCGGAGCCTTGCCAACCGGGAAGGATGAGATAGCGGGTCATGGCGGTGCTCCGCGGGGAAGGGGAGCATCGATAGTGCCGACGGTCGATCCGCAGGAGAAAGAATAAAAGGCGCTTTGGTTATGCCTTACGCCTTGGTATGCAGTAGCGGAATCGCGATCGTGGCGGTTCGCCGATGTGACCGCTCCTACGGAAATATCCGTCTCGTGTAGGAGCGGCCGCGTCGGCGGACCGCCATGGCCGCGATCAAAAACCCCAACTACTCGTTCCGCCCCAACCGCTCCACTTCCTGCAGCCAGCGCAGCCGCTGTTCCTCGTCCGCCGCCCGCACCGGCGAGTACTCGTGCACCTGCAGCACCTGGATGCCGCAGGCTTCGAGGCCTTCCTGGATGCCCTGGCGATGGGGCGCATGGTTGCGCAGGCGCTGCCAGGGGGAGGGCGGGGTGTCGGAGGTGACCAGCAGCTCGGCGCTGCGGCCGGTCAGCAGCGGCTCGCCGCCCCAGGTCTGGTCGCGCTGGGCGAAGGCGAAGCCCGGTTGCAGCACGCGCTCGAGAAAGCCCGCCAGCACCGCCGGCAGGCCGTTCCACCACACCGGGTAGATGAACACCAGGTGCTCGGCCCAGTGGATCTGCCGCTGGGCTTCCAGCAGATCCGGCTCCAGCGTCTGCGAGAGGTCATAGCCCTCGCGCAGCACCGGATCGAACTGGGCGTCGGCCAGCTTGAGCTGGCGCACCACCTGGCCACTGGCCTGGGCGCCCTGGACATAGGCATCGGCCAGCGACTGGCAGAAACTGGTGCGCTTGGGATTGCCCTGGATGACCAGCAGGCGCCGGCCATCCCCTTCCAGCGGCGTGGCGCCGCGTGCCTCAGCCACGGCCACCGGCTTCCAGCATGGTTTCCGGACGTACCCATTCGTCGAACTGCGCATCGGTCAGGTAGCCGAGCTCCAGCGCGGCGGCGCGCAGGGTCTTGTTCTCGGCATAGGCCTTCTTGGCGATCTCGGCGGCCTTGTCGTAGCCGATGTGCGGATTGAGCGCCGTCACCAGCATCAGCCCCTGTTCCAGGTGCTCGGCCATCTTGTGCTCGTCCGGCTCCATGCCGGTGACGCAATGGGTGTTGAAGTTGCGGCAGCCATCGGCCAGCAGGCGAATGGATTCCAGCACGTTGTGGGCGATCACCGGCTTGTAGACGTTGAGCTGCAGATGGCCCTGACTCGCGGCGAAACCCACGGTGACGTCGTTGCCGATCACCTGGCAGGCCAGCATCGACAGGGCCTCGCACTGGGTGGGATTGACCTTGCCCGGCATGATGGAGCTGCCCGGTTCGTTGGCCGGCAGTTTCACCTCGGCGAAGCCGGCGCGCGGACCGGAGCCCAGCAGGCGCAGGTCGTTGGCGATCTTCATCAGGGCCACGGCCAGGGTCTTGAGGCCGCCGTGCAGGGCCACCAGCGGCTCATGGCCGGCGAGGGCGGCGAACTTGTTCGGTGCGGTGACGAAGGGCAGACCGGTGAGTTCGGCGATTTCCTTGGCGATGGCTTCGTCGAAGCCCTTGGGCGCGTTGAGACCGGTGCCCACGGCGGTGCCGCCCTGGGCCAGTTCCAGGACCGCCGGCAGGGCGTTGCGGATGGCCCGCTCGGCCAGATCCAGCTGGGCGACGAAGGCCGACAGCTCCTGGCCGAAGGTCACCGGGGTGGCGTCCATCATGTGGGTGCGGCCGGTCTTGACCAGGTTCTGGTAGCGCGCCGATTGCAGTGCCAGGCCGCCGGACAGCTCGGCGATGGCCGGCAGCAGGTCGTTCTGCACCGCCAGGGCGGTGGCGATGTGCATGGCGGTGGGGAAGCAGTCGTTGGAGCTCTGCCCGCGATTGACGTGGTCATTGGGATGGACCGGCTTCTTGCCGCCCATGCCGTTGCCGGCCAGTTCGTTGCTGCGCCCGGCGATGACCTCGTTGACGTTCATGTTGCTCTGGGTGCCGCTGCCGGTCTGCCAGACCACCAGGGGAAACTGGTCGTCATGGAAACCGTCGAGGATCTCGCTGCTGGCCTTCTCGATCAGGGTGGCGACGTCTTCCGGCAACTCGCCAAGGCGCAGATTGACCCGCGCGGCCGCCTTCTTCACCGTCGCCAGGGCATGCACCACCGCCAGCGGCATCTGCTGGTTGCCGATGGCGAAGTTTTCCAGCGACCTCTGGGTCTGGGCACCCCAGTAGACGTCGTCGGCTACTTCGATGGGGCCGATGCTATCGGTTTCGGTGCGGCTCATGGCGGTCTCCGTTGATGAGGTAGGGTCCAGCTAACTTGGGCAGCAGGTTAGCGCCAGGGTTCCCAAATGGGAAGTATTCTCAAATGGCTGCGGATCCTCACCAAGTTCAGGCCAGGTTCAGCCGCTCTGTGGCACACTCGCGGTCCATTTTCAGCCTCCTGAAGGATGCCCATGAAGAAGACCCTCCGTACGCTTGGCGCCGTCGTTGTGCTCGCCAGCGCCAGCAGCTTCGCCCTGGCCGATGCCAAGAGCCACGCGGCCGACGCGGAGCGCTTTCTCAAGCTGGCCAACGCCGACAAGCTGACCACGCCGGTCTATGCCCAGGTCCAGCAACTCTTCGCCCAGCACTTCGAGCAGGCCAAGGCGCCGGCCAAGAAGGCCGTGCTGGAAAGCTACACCGCCCGCGCCAACCAGGCGCTGGACAGCACCATCGGCTGGGAAAAGATCAAGCCCGAGATGGTCAAGCTGTATACCGACAACTTCACCGAAGACGAGCTGGAAGGCCTGATCAAGTTCTACCAGTCCGATCTGGGCAAGAAGATGATCGCCACCCTGCCGCGCCTGTCGGCGCAGTCCGCCCAGCTGACCCAGGCCAAGCTGGAGCAGGCGGTACCCAAGGTCAACGGCATCCTCGCCGAGATGGACAAGGAGCTGGGCGTGAAGCCGCCGGCCGGTGCCGAGAACGCGCCGCCGCCCGCCAAGCGCTGATTCCCGCCGTTGCCACGAAGCCCGGACCCGTTCCGGGCTTTGTCGTTTGTGGGCCGACCGGAGCGATTCCGGGCGGGCCGCCAGCCCGTTAGAATGCGGGTTCTTACAGTCGAGGTATCCCCATGAGCATGCGCGAACGTATCCAGTCCAGCCTGGGCCTGTTGCAACCCGAGCACCTGGAGGTGCTGGACGAAAGCCACATGCACAGTCGCGGCCAGGAGACTCACTACAAGGCGGTGGTGGTCAGCCCGCACTTCGCCGGTCTCAACGCGGTGAAGCGCCACCAGAAGGTCTACGGCACCCTGGGCGAACTCATGGGCCAGTTCCATGCCCTGGCGCTGCACACCTACACCCCGGAAGAGTGGGCGGCCCAGGGGCAGGCACCGGATTCGCCCACCTGCCGCGGCGGCAGCAAGCACGACCTGGCGGGTTGAGTCCCGCCAGCCCTGTTCAGCGATAGCCTGTATTGGTTAAAATTTGATCGGCGCCGGCATCCTTGCCGGCGTTTTCGTCTAACCGGTCCGCCCTTTGCGAGGGCGACCCCTGGGAACCCGAAGATGACCGACAAGATTGTCGTGGCGGCCTTGTACAAGTTCGTCACCCTGGACGACTACGTCCAATTGCGTGAACCCCTGCTGCAGACCCTCCTGGCGAACGACGTCAAGGGCACCCTGCTGCTGGCCGAGGAAGGCATCAACGGCACCGTCTCCGGCAGCCGCGAAGGCATCGATGCGGTACTGGCCTGGCTGCGCGCCGATCCGCGCCTGGTCGACATCGACCACAAGGAATCCTACTGCGCCGAGCAGCCCTTCTATCGCACCAAGGTCAAGCTGAAGAAGGAAATCGTCACCCTGGGCGTGCCCGGCGTCGATCCCAACCGCCGCGTGGGCACCTATGTCGAGCCCCGGGACTGGAATGCCCTGGTCGACGATCCCGAGGTGCTGGTGATCGATACCCGCAACGACTACGAGGTGGGCATCGGCAGCTTCAAGGGCGCCATCGATCCCAAGACCAAGAGCTTCCGCGATTTCCCGGCCTATATCCGCGAGCACTTCGATCCGGCCCGGCACCGGAAGGTCGCCATGTTCTGCACCGGCGGCATCCGCTGCGAGAAGGCGTCGAGCTTCATGCTGCAGGAGGGCTTTCCCGAGGTCTTCCACCTCAAGGGCGGCATCCTCAAGTACCTCCAAGAGGTGCCCGCGGCCGAGTCGCGCTGGGAGGGCGAGTGCTTCGTCTTCGACAACCGGGTGACCGTGACCCATGACCTCGCCGAAGGGGTCTACGACCAGTGCCATGCCTGCCGCACGCCGGTCTCGCCGGAAGACATGCAGTCGCCGCACTACAGCCCCGGCATCAGCTGCCCGCACTGCTGGGATTCGCTGTCGGAAAAGACCCGCGCCGGCGCTCGCGAGCGGCAGAAGCAGATCGAACTGGCGCGCCTGCGCAACGAACCCCACCCCATCGGCCGCGATCCGCGGCTCAACGCCACGCCCAGCCTCGAGGAGGTCTAGGATGACCGGTCGCCTGCTCTATGTGATGGACCCCATGTGCTCCTGGTGCTGGGGCTTCGCCCCGGTGGTCGAGCGCCTGGCCGAGCGGGCGGCTGCCCAGAACATCCCCCTGCAGCTGGTGGTCGGCGGCCTGCGCCGCGAGCGGGTGGCCCAGGACACCGCCAGCCGGGTGCGCACCCTGGCCTACTGGCAGGCGGTACAGGAGACCACCGGCCAGCCCTTCGCCCTCGACCAGGGCCCGCCGGAGGGCCTGGTGTACGACACCGAGCCGGCCTGCCGCGCCCTGGTCGCCGCGCGCCAACTCGACGAGGAGGCCGTCTGGCCGCTGACCAAGCGCATCCAGCGGGCCTTCTATGTCGAAGCCCGCGACGTCACCCAGCCGGCGCTGCTGGTGGAACTGGCCGAGGCCTGTGGCCTGCCGCGCATCGAATTCGCCCCGCTGTTCGACGGTGAGGCGGCGCACCTGGCCACCCAGGCCGACTTCGACTGGGCACTCAATCTGGGCATCGCCGGTTTCCCCACGCTGCTGGCCGAGCGGGACGGCCAGCTGGCGCTGATCACCAACGGCTACCAGCCGCTGGACGAACTGGAGCCGCTGCTGGACGCCTGGCTCAGCCGCGGCGCGCAGCCGGCGTGACCCTGGTCATCGACGAGCGTCTGACGCTGCCGGAGCAAGAAATCCAGCTCACCGCGGTGCGCGCCCAGGGCGCGGGTGGCCAGAACGTCAACAAGGTCTCCAGCGCCGTCCACCTGAGATTCGACATCCAGGCCTCGTCGCTGCCGGAAGCGCTCAAGGCGCGCCTGCTGGCCTTGCGCGATGGGCGCATCAGCCGCGACGGCGTGGTGGTGATCAAGGCGCAGCAATACCGCACCCAGGAGCAGAATCGCGCCGATGCCCTGGAGCGCCTGGCCGCGCTGATCGCCGCCGCCAACGTCAAGGAAAAGCCACGGCGACCCACCAAGCCCACCTACGGCTCCAAGCAGCGCCGCCTGGAGGGCAAGTCGCGTCGCAGCGGCCTCAAGGCCAGTCGCGGACGGGTGGATTTCTAGGGTGCGCGCGAGCCTTAACTAGCGCACCACGATCAGCGCGCTGCCGGCGGCTTCCAGCATGTTGCGGGTGTTGCTGCCCATGAAGAAGTGGCGCAGGCGGGAGTGGCCGAAGGCGCCCATCACCACCAGCTCCAGGCCGTGCTGCTTGCGATAGCGCTCCAGGCCCAGTTCCACGTCGCCGTCGGTGATGGCGGTGGTGACCGTGCGGCCCCGGGCTCTGAGTTCGTCGGCAGCGCGGGCGAGGGCGGCGCGGCGTTCTTCGCGGTCGCGGCCGACCGTCACCAGGTGGCAGGCCAGGCCGTCGAACAGTCGGCAGTTGGCCACCCAGGTCACCGCCTTGCGGGCGCTGCTGCTGTCGTCATAGGCCAGCAGCACGCCGTCGGGTTTGACGAATAGGTGGCCGGCCACCAGCAGCGGGCGATGCAGGAGGCGGATGGCGCTCTCCAAATGGCGACCGATCAGCCGCTTGGGCGGGCTGTCCTCGCCCTGGCGGCCCAGCACGATGAGATCAAAATCCTCCTGCAGACTCTCCAGCGAACCTATCAGGTCACCGTGCTGCAGCACGGCGCCGGCGCAGCGGGCCTGCTGCTCCTCTACCCGCAACTGGGCGGCATCGAGCAGCAGCCGCCCCTGGTCTTCGGCGAGATTGCCGCGCTGGGCGTCCAGGGCGGCCAGCTCGGTGAGCAGGTGTTCGCGGTTGACCAGCAGCGGCGGCGTGGCCTGGCCCGGCCGTGGGAAGCGGCGCTGATCCAGTACATGCAGCAGGGTGAGCGGGGCATCCAGGGCGAGGCCCGCCCAGGCGGCGAAGTCGCAGACGGCGGCGCTGACGGCCGAGCCGTCGAGGCAGGCAAGGATCTTGGACATGGCCGCGGATCTCCGGGAGCAGGACATTGCTGGGAAAGACCCGGCGGCGCCGTCCGGGGTTCAATCGCCGAGGGCGAGGTCGTCCGTCACCCCGCCGCGACGCAGCAGCTGCTTGCAGCGTTGCGACAGGTGCAGCACCCGCACCCGCTTGCCGGCCTTGGCATAGCGTTCGTGCAGGGTATGCAGCGCCGCCACCGCGGAGTAGTCGACGAAACTCAGGTGGCGGCAGTCCACCACGACCTTCGCGGGATCGCCGGCCGGATCGAACTGGTTGAGAAAGGTGGCGGTGGAGGCGAAGAACAGGGTGCCGTGCACCTGGTACCTCTTGCTGCCATCGGCCTCCAGGTGGCTGTCGGCATAGAGCCGGCGGGCATGCTGCCAGGCGAAGTTGAGCGCGGCCAGGACGATGCCGCAGAGCACCGCGGTGGCGAGATCGGCGAAGACGGTGATCACGGTGACGGCGACGATCATCAGCATGTCGCTGCGCGGTACCCGGTGCAGCACCCGCAGCGAGGCCCAGGCAAAGGTCTGCTGGGCGACCACGAACATGGTGCCGACCAGCGCCGCCAGGGGAATGCGCTCGATCAGCGGCGAGAGAAACAGCACGAAGAGCAGCATCAGCACGCCGGCGACCACCCCTGACAGCCGGCCACGGCCACCCGAACTCAGGTTGATCATGGTCTGGCCGATCATGGCGCAACCGCCCATGCCGCCGAACAGCCCCGAGGCCAGGTTGGCCGCGCCGAGCGCCACGCACTCGCGATTGGGGCGGCCGCGGCTCTCGGTGATTTCGTCGGTGAGATTCAGCGTCAGCAGGGTCTCCAGCAGGCCGACCAGGGCCATCAGCACCGCATAGGGCAGGATGATCTGCAGGGTTTCCAGACTCCAGGGGATGTCGGGCAGCGCCAGCCGCGGCAGGCCGCCGGCGATATGGGCCATGTCGCCCAGGGTACGGGTCGGCAGGTCGAGGAAGTGCACCGCCAGGCCGACGCCGAGGATGGCGGCCAGGGCCGGCGGCACGGCGCGGGTCAGGCGCGGCAGGAGCCAGATGATGGCCATGGTCGCTGCGGTCAGGCCGATCATCAGATACAGCGGGGTACCGCTGAGCCAGGTCTCGCCCTGCTTGAAGTGCTCCAGCTGGGCCAGGGCGATGACGATGGCCAGGCCGTTGACGAACCCCAGCATCACCGGGTGCGGCACCATGCGGATCAGCTTGCCCAGGCGCAGAAGACCGAAGCCGATCATCAGCAGGCCGCCGAGCACCACCGTGGCCAGCAGGTACTGCACGCCGTGCTGCACCACCAGGGCGATGATGACCACCGCCATGGAGCCGGCGGCGCCGGAGACCATGCCGGGGCGGCCACCGAAGAGGGCGGTGAGGGTACAGATGAAGAAGGCGCCATAGAGCCCCATCAGCGGGTTGAGATGGGCGACCAGGGCGAAGGCGATGCACTCGGGCACCAGGGCAAAGGACGTGGTGAGACCGGCCAGGATGTCGGCGCGGGGAGAGACACTTTTCATGGCGTATCCAGAACGGGCGATGGCGCGGCGGGGCGCGATCGCGGAGAGACGACAGGGCAGCAAGACACGGGCAGCCGCCGCAGGGGCGGTTACCGGGGGAGGGGTGGTGCTATGGCGGCGTCGGCAGGCGCTTGGACATGGTGAAGGGGTCCGAGGCATCGCGAGGAAAGTTAGCGAGCTTAGCATGACTTTCCGGCGCTGCCGAATCGACAGGATCAGCGGACCGCTCTACCGGACGCCTTTCGCCAGGCCCTGACCTTGCACATCCGCTGGATAAGCAGTCGCGATCCGCTGCCCACTCGCCACCCCGTTCGTCAGACCGCGGCGGATCAGGAGACGGAAGGCCGACTTCCATTGATCGGCGACAACAGCGAAGCGCTCGATAAGCCAGACGGTTGGGTTACTCTCTGTGCAGGGTCCGGCTACGCACCGGACCCAGCCTGAACGAGGATAAGAACCGTGGATATGAACCGTCGGCAATTCTTCAAGGTCGCTGGAGTCGGCCTTGCGGGATCCAGCCTGGCGGCGTTAGGCATGGCTCCCACAGCCGCCTTTGCCGACCAGGTGCGCCATTTCAAACTGGCGCACACCGTGGAAACCCGTAACACCTGTCCCTACTGCTCGGTCGGCTGCGGCCTGATCATGTACAGCATGGGCGACCGGGCCAAGAACGTGGCCCAGAACATCATTCACATCGAGGGCGACGCCGACCACCCGGTCAATCGCGGCACCCTCTGCCCGAAGGGCGCTGGCCTGCTGGATTTCATCCACAGCCCCAATCGCCTCAAGTACCCCGAAGTCCGCAAGCCCGGCAGCAACGAGTGGACCCGCATCAGCTGGGACGAGGCGCTCGGGCGCATCGCCACCCTGATGAAGGAAGACCGCGATGCCAACTTCATCGCCACCAACGACAAGGGCCAGACGGTCAATCGCTGGCTGACCACGGGCTTCCTGGCCGCCTCGGCATCCTCCAATGAAACCGGTTATCTGACGCACAAGATCGCACGGAGTCTGGGCCTGCTGGCCTTCGACAACCAGGCGCGCGTCTGACACGGCCCGACGGTGGCAGGTCTTGCCCCGACGTTTGGCCGTGGTGCGATGACGAATCATTGGAGCGACATCAAGAACGCCAATCTCGTCCTCATCATGGGCGGCAATGCCGCTGAAGCCCATCCATGCGGCTTCAAATGGGTCACCGAGGCCAAGGCGCACAACAACGCCCGGCTGATCGTGGTCGATCCGCGTTTCACCCGTTCCGCCTCGGTGGCGGATTACTACGCGCCGATCCGCACCGGCAGCGACATCGCCTTCCTGGGCGGGTTGATCAATTACCTGATCACGAACGACAAGATCCAGCAGGAGTACGTCCGCAACTACACCGACGCCGGCTTCCTGGTGAAGGAAGGCTTCACCTTCGAGGACGGCCTGTACAACGGCTACGATGCGGAGAAGCGCACCTACACCGACAAGGTGAACTGGGGCTATCAGATCGGCGACGACGGCTTCGTCAAGATCGATCCGACCCTGCAGGATCCGCGCTGCGTCTTCCAGCTGATGAAGCAGCACTACAGCCGCTACACCCTGGAGGTGGCCAGCCAGACCTGCGGCACGCCGCCCGAGGCGATCCAGAAGGTCTGGGCGGAAATCGCCGAGACCTCGGCGCCCGGTCGCGTCATGACCATCCTCTATGCCCTGGGCTGGACCCAGCACTCCATCGGCGCGCAGATCATCCGCTGCGGTGCCATGGTGCAACTGCTGCTGGGCAACATCGGCATGCCCGGTGGCGGCATGAACGCCCTGCGCGGTCACTCCAATATCCAGGGCCTCACCGACCTGGGCCTGCTGTCGATCCAGCTGCCCGGCTACCTGACCATCGGCGGTGACGGCGAGCAGGACTACAACGCCTTCATCACCAAGCGCGCCAGCAAGCCGCTGCGCCCGGGGCAGCTGAGCTACTGGCAGAACTACGGCAAGTTTCACGTCAGCCTGATGAAGGCCTGGTACGGCGACAAGGCCACCAAGGACAACGACTGGTGCTACCACTGGTTGCCCAAGGTCGATGTCACCGGCGCCGGCTACGACGTCCTGCGCTACTTCGACATGATGGGCAAGGGCCAGGTCAACGGCTATGTCTGCCAGGGCTTCAACCCCATCGCCGCCTTCCCCAACAAGGCCAAGGTGATGCGCGGGCTGTCCAAGCTCAAGTGGCTGGTGATCATGGACCCGCTTGCCACCGAGACCTCCGAGTTCTGGCGCAACCACGGCGATCACAACGATGTGAACACCGCGGAGATCCAGACCGAGGTGTTCCGCCTGCCCACCACCTGCTTCGCCGAGGAAGACGGCTCCCTGGTCAACTCCAGCCGCTGGCTGCAGTGGCACTACAAGGGTGCCGAGGCACCCGGCGAAGGGCGCAGCGACATCGCCATCATGTCCGAGCTGTTCCTCAAGCTGCGCGAGGCCTATTCCAGGGAGGGCGGGGCCTTCCCCGATCCCATCCTGGGGCTGTCCTGGCCCTACGCCAAGCCCGAGGAGCCGGCCCCCGAGGAGCTGGCCAAGGAGTTCAACGGCTACGCCGTCACCGATGTGCTGGATGCCAAGGGCGCGGTCTCAGCCAAGGCCGGCCAGCAACTCGCCGGTTTCGGCCAGCTGATGGACGATGGCAGCACGGCGTCGGGTTGCTGGATCTTCTGCGGGTCCTGGACCGAGCAGGGCAACCAGATGGCGCGGCGCGACAACAGCGATCCCTTCCACATGGGGCAGACCCTGGGCTGGGCCTGGTCGTGGCCGAACAACAGACGCATCCTCTACAACCGCGCTTCCTCGGATCTCCAGGGCAAGCCCTGGGACCCGAGCAAGAAGCTGGTGTGGTGGAACGACAAGGCGCAGAAGTGGGGCGGTACCGACGTACCCGACTACAAGATCGACGCCAAGCCGGCCGACGGCATGAGTCCCTTCATCATGAACCCCGAAGGGGTGGCGCGCTTCTTCGCCCTGGACAAGATGGCCGAAGGGCCCTTCCCGGAGCACTACGAGCCGTTCGAGACGCCCATCGGCGTCAACCCGCTGCACCCCAACAACCGCAAGGCCTTGAACAGCCCGGCGGCGCGGGTGCTCAAGGACGACTGGGCGGACTTCGGCGATCGCAAGGATTTCCCCTATGCGGCCACCACCTACCGCCTGACCGAGCACTTCCACTACTGGAGCAAGCACTGCCGCCTCAACGCCATCATCCAGCCGGAGCAATTCGTCGAGATCGGCGAGGTGCTGGCCAAGCAGAAGGGCATCGCCGCCGGTGATCTGGTGCGCGTCACCTCCAAGCGTGGCCACATCGTCTGCAAGGCGGTGGTGACCAAGCGGATCCGTCCGCTGCAGGTCAACGGCGAGACGGTGCACCACGTCGGCATCCCCATCCACTGGGGCTTCTCCGGTGTGGCGCGGATGGGTTATCTGGCCAACACCCTGACCCCCTTCGTGGGTGACGGTAACACCCAGACACCCGAGTTCAAGTCGTTCCTCGTCAACGTGGAGAAAGCGTGATGGCCAGTCAGGATATCTATGCCCGCTCCGCGACCACCACGGCCTACACCTCGGTGCGCACCCAGGCGGAAGTGGCCAAGCTGATCGACGTGTCCAAGTGCATCGGCTGCAAGGCCTGCCAGGTCGCCTGCTCGGAATGGAACGAGCTGCGCGACGAGGTGGGCCACACCCACGGCACCTACGACAACCCGGCGGACCTCACCGCGGACTCCTGGACGCTGATGCGCTTCACCGAGCACGAGGACGAGGCCGGCAAGCTGGAGTGGCTGATCCGCAAGGACGGCTGCATGCACTGCGCCGAGCCGGGTTGCCTCAAGGCCTGTCCGAGTCCGGGGGCCATCGTCAAGTACGCCAACGGCATCGTCGACTTCAACCAGGACCACTGCATCGGTTGCGGCTACTGCATCGCCGGTTGCCCCTTCGACATCCCGCGGATCTCGAAAAAGGACAACAAGGCCTACAAGTGCTCGCTGTGTTCGGACCGGGTCGGGGTCGGCCTGGAGCCGGCCTGCGTGAAGACCTGCCCGACCGGCGCCATCACCTTCGGCACCAAGGACGCCATGAAGGAGCACGCCGCCGAGCGCATCGTCGATCTCAAGAGCCGCGGCTACGAGAACGCCGGTCTGTACGACCCGGTTGGGGTAGGGGGCACCCACGTCATGTACGTGCTGCACCATGCCGACCAGCCGCAGCTGTACAACCACCTGCCCAAGGACCCGACCATCAGCCCCACCGTGGGCCTGTGGAAGGGCTTCACCAAGCCCCTGGCGCTGTTCGCCATGGGCGCGGCGGTGCTGGCCGGCTTCTTCCACTACGTGCGTGTCGGCCCCAACCGGACCGATGACGACGACGAGGTGGTCGAGGCGCCGCCCCGTCCCGAGGGCGATACGCCCAGGGGCGAGGTCAAGCAGCTGAGTCCGTCCGTGCAGATCTTCGATCCGCACGACAAGCAGCCCTAGCAGGGGTACGCCCCCGGCGTGGCCGGGGGCGTCCTGGGAGATCGAGATGAAACCTGAAATCCAGCGTTACAACGCCAACGAGCGGACCAACCACTGGATCGTGGCGATCCTGTTCTTCATGGCCGGGCTGTCGGGACTGGCGCTGTTCCATCCCGCGCTGTTCTGGCTTTCGAACCTGTTCGGCGGCGGCACCTGGACGCGCATCCTGCATCCCTTCATGGGCGTGGCGATGTTCGTGTTCTTCGCCTTTCTGGTGATCCGCTTCTGGCGGCACAACAAGATCGGTCGCGAGGACGCCCAGTGGCTCAAGCAGATCAACGACGTCCTGAACAACCGCGAGGAAAAGCTGCCGCCGATCGACAAGTACAACCCCGGGCAGAAGATCCTGTTCTGGGTGCTGCTGGCCTGCATGCTGGTGCTGCTGGTCAGCGGCGTGGTCATCTGGCGGCAGTACTTCGCCCACCTGTTCCCCATCCCGGTGATCCGCCTGGGCGCCCTGGCCCATGCCGTCGCCGCCTTCGTGCTGGTGCTGTCGATCATCGTGCACATCTATGCCGGGATCTGGATCAAGGGTTCGGTGACCGCGATGATGACCGGCTGGGTGAGCCGGGCCTGGGCGAAGAAGCACCACTCGCTGTGGTACGAGAAGGTCACCCGCGAGAAGAAGTGAGCCCTTTGCTGTTGGGCTTCGCTACGCTCAACCCAACCTACCGGATGAGGTAAGCGGCATTTTGCCCCCTCTCCCTCCGGGAGAGGGTTGGGGTGAGGGCAGCAGAGCCCGCACCCCAACCCGCCCGCTATCCTGAATACTCTCTTCCACCGTTCTGCTAAGGAGCCCTGCCATGGCGGGCCAGATCCTCGAGCCCGGCGAAATCGAAGCCGCGGCCGTCAATCCCGATTTCATCCTGCTGCCCGGTGGCGAGCTGTTCGGCTATCGCGCCGACCGCCTGCGCCTGCTGGCCACCGGCAATGCCCTGGGCGACTACCTGTTGCTGATGGCCGAGGTGTGCGAGGCCCAGCAAGGCGTCTTCGACCGCCTCGCGCCCCTGCCGTTGGACGAGGCGCGCAGCGCCCGGAGTCTGCAGCACGGCCTGCCACCCCTGGGCTACGACACCCTGGTCCGCGAAGGCGACTGGCTGCCCGCCCTGGATGCCTTGCTGGAGACCCTCACGCTCTCTCAGGCGCCGGTGCAGGCCGCCCTGGACGAATTGCGCCAGGCCGACGCGGGCCAGCGCAAGGCCTGGGCCATCGCCCTGCTGGCGGGCAGCTACGAGCTGGTGCCGGCCGGCGTGGTGCCCTTCCTCGGCGCCGCCCTGCAGGTGGCCTGGACCCACTGGCTGCAGCGCAGCGACTTCAGCGCCCTGCGCGAACAGGGCAGCCAGACGGCCTGCCCCTGCTGCGGCGCGCCGCCCATGGCCGGCGTCATCCATCACCTGGGCAAGGCCAATGGCCTGAGGTACCTCACCTGTTCGCTGTGCGCCTGCGAATGGCACTTCGTGCGGGTCAAGTGCAGCCACTGCGAGACCGGCAAGGGGCTGGGCTACTACTCTCTGAGCACCGACGACGCCAACGCCCAGAAGGCCCCGCTGCGCGCCGAGACCTGCGCCCACTGCAAGACCTACCTCAAGCACCTCTATCGCGACCACGACGCCCGCAGCGAGCCCCTGTCCGCCGACCTCGCCAGCCTGGCGCTGGACGTGCGCCTGGCGGAAGAGGGCTACGAGCGCCACGCGCCCAACCTGCTCTTCGCCCCGGGCTAGACCGGGCATGGCGACCGCCCGGGGCAGGGCGGTCGCCGTTCCTTCTGTTTCCGCATATGGCGCGCTGCTCCGCCCGGGCCTCTGTAGGCACACGCTCCCCGGTTGCGCTTCGTGAAGCCAAGCCGCGCGAACCTCGGCGAAGCGGTCGCCAACGTTGCTTATCGCGCCAAGAGTCGCTCGAGGATGCCCTGTCACCTGCGGGTCATCTTGCAGAGCCAGTCTATCGAGGGGCACAAAACCTTCTATCACGCCGGGCGGCGAAGCCGTCTAGTATGGAGATTGCGCCGCTTCGTCGGTGTGCCCATCTGATGAGGGGATAACAATGACCGAAACGTCCGCTTCGCCCATGGTGGGGCTCTCTCCGGAGCCGGCTCGACGCCGGCATCGGTGTCTGTCGAGCCCCTAGGCCGACGCGACTGGAACCACGCCTTCTGCAGGCCGTGCTGCTGTCGCGGCTGACAACCGGATGAACAAGACCCTGAGGTAGCCAAGAAGATGTCGACCGAATCCAAGTGCCCGTTCAATCACGCCGCCGGCGGCGGTACCACCAACAAGGATTGGTGGCCGAACCAGCTCAATCTCAACTTCCTGCACCAGCATTCCTCGCTCTCCGATCCCATGGGCGAAGAGTTCGACTACGCCACCGAATTCAAGAGCCTCGACCTGGAAGCGGTAAAGGCCGACCTGCGCGCCGTGATGACCGATTCCCAGGACTGGTGGCCGGCCGACTTCGGTCACTATGGCCCGTTGTTCGTGCGGATGGCCTGGCACAGCGCCGGCACCTATCGCGTCGGTGACGGCCGTGGCGGCGCCGGCCAGGGTCAGCAGCGCTTCGCGCCGCTCAACAGCTGGCCGGACAACGTCAGCCTGGACAAGGCGCGCCGGCTGATCTGGCCGGTCAAGCAGAAGTATGGCCGCAAGATCTCCTGGGCCGATCTCATCGTGCTCACCGGCAACGTCGCCCTGGAATCCATGGGCTTCAAGACCTTCGGCTTTTCCGGCGGTCGCCAGGACGTCTGGGAACCGGACGACGCGGTGTTCTGGGGCTCGGAGACCGTCTGGCTGGGGGGCGATGTCCGCTACGGCGAGCACAAGCAGATGGAGCAGCCCGGTGACGGCGTGCTGACCGCACAGCCCGAGCAGCATCCGGTCGAGCAGAGCCGCAACCTGGGTTCCAGCCGCATGCTGGAGAACCCGCTGGCTGCCGTGCAGATGGGCCTGATCTACGTGAACCCCGAAGGTCCCAACGGCAATCCCGATCCGGTGGCCTCGGCCCATGACATTCGCGAAACCTTTGGCCGCATGGCCATGAACGACGAGGAAACCGTCGCCTTGATCGCCGGTGGCCACGCCTTCGGCAAGACCCACGGTGCGGGCCCGGCCACCAGCGTCGGTGCCGAGCCGGAAGCGGCCGACCTGGAACAGCAGGGCTTCGGCTGGCAGAACAGCTATGGCACCGGCAAGGGCGCCGACACCATCACCAGCGGCCTCGAAGTGACCTGGACCTCCACGCCGACCCGCTGGAGCAACGAATACTTCGAGAACATGTTCAAGTTCGAGTGGGAGCTGTTCAAGAGCCCGGCCGGTGCCCACCAGTGGCGGCCCAAGGACGGCGCTGGTGCCAATGCCGTGCCCGATGCCCACGATCCCAGCAAGCGTCACCAGCCGACCATGCTGACCTCGGACCTGGCGCTGCGCTTCGATCCGGCCTACGAGAAGATCTCCCGCCGCTTCCTGGAAAATCCGGACCAGCTGGCCGATGCCTTCGCCCGTGCCTGGTTCAAGCTGACCCACAGGGACATGGGGCCGCTGGCCCGTTACCTGGGCCCGGAAACCCCGGCCGAGGAGCTGCTCTGGCAGGACCCGCTGCCCAAGGCTGAAGGCGCGCCCCTGGGCGAGGCCGAGGTCAAGGCGCTCAAGGATAAGCTGGCCGCATCCGGCCTGAGCGTGTCCGAACTGGTCGGCACCGCCTGGGCGGCGGCTTCCACCTTCCGCGGTTCCGACAAGCGCGGCGGGGCCAATGGCGGCCGGCTGCGCCTGGCGCCGCAAAAGGACTGGGCCGTCAACCAGCCGGCGCAACTGGCCAAGGTGCTGGGTGTGCTGGAGGGTATCCAGCGTGACTTCCAAGGGCAGGGCAAGCAGGTGTCCATCGCCGACCTGATCGTGCTGGCCGGTAACGTCGGGGTGGAAAAGGCCGCCCAGGCGGCGGGGCACTCGATCAGCGTGCCCTTTACCCCGGGTCGCGTGGATGCCTCCCAGGAACAGACCGATGTGCAATCCTTCGGGCACCTGGAGCCCTGGGCCGACGGCTTCCGCAACTACGTGGGCGGGGAGTTCAAGGTCAAGCCGGAATTCCTGCTGGTGGACAAGGCGCATCTGCTGAATTTGACCGCGCCGGAACTGACGGTGCTGCTGGGCGGCCTGCGCGTGCTGGACATCAACGTGGGCGGCGCCAAGCACGGCGTCTTCACCCAGCGGCCGCAGACCCTGACCAACGACTTCTTCGTCAACCTGCTGGACATGGCCACCGAATGGAAGGCCACCGGTCCGGACAAGGCCACCTTCGAAGGTCGCGATCGCAAGACCGGGGCCGTGAAGTGGACCGGTACCCGGGTCGATCTGGTGTTCGGCTCCCACGCCCAGCTGCGCGCCCTGAGCGAGGTCTACGGCAGTGCCGACGCCCAGGAGAAGTTCGTCAAGGACTTCGTCAAGGTCTGGACCAAGGTGATGGAGCTGGATCGTTTCGATCTGCGCTGATCGCCATGCGGTGACGGAAAACGCCTCCTTCGGGAGGCGTTTTTTTTTGGCCTCGCCAGCGACCCGCCGTCCATCCCCGATCAGTGGCGAGTCTCGCGAAGGCCACAGCCTGGAGCCATTCCGGCGCCCCCAGCGCGAGGGGCCGCCAGCCTTAAGCAAACCCTAAGCGCCCCTTAAGGAGCGCGTAACCCGGGAGATACAAACTGCGCTAAACACCCAGAGGCTGTCCCCCATGGAAGCGCTTGCCGAACTCTCCCTCAGTCTGGTCGAAGGCCCCATCCGCCCCGATCTGTGCCGCGATGAAGTCCTCGCCGATCTGTTCGAGGCCACCGCGGCGCGGGCGCCGGAGCGACCCGCCCTGCTCGAAGGCGAGCGCAGCCTGAGCTACGGTGAACTGAACGCCTGGGCCGACCGCGCCGCCTCGCGGCTGCTGGCCGCCGGCGTCGGGCCCGGTCGCGTGGTCGGCCTCTGGCTGCCGCGCGGCATCGAGCTGCTGGTGATGCAGCTGGCCATCGCCAAGACCGGCGCCGCCTGGTTGCCCTGCGATGCCGAAACCCCGGCCGACCGCGTGGCCCTGTGCCTGGAAGACGCCCAGGCGGTAGGCGTGATCACCGGGGCGCCCTTCGCCGATCTGCTGGCGCGCCCCGGGTTGCACTGCTGGACCCCCGACGCGCTGAGCGTCGCCCTGGGCAGCGGCGAAACCCTACGCCGGCGCGGCCTGGTCTCTCCGGACAATCTGGCCTATCTGATCTACACCTCCGGCTCCACCGGCAAGCCCAAGGGCATCGGCATCCGCCAGGACAGCATCTGCCACTTCCTGCGCAGCGAGAATTCGCTGCTCGGTATCGAAGCCGGCGATCGGGTCTACCAGGGTTTCTCGGTGGCCTTCGACATGTCCTTCGAAGAGATCTGGATCAGCTACCTGGTGGGCGCCACCCTCTGGCTGGCCCCGCGCGAGATCACCGCCGATCCCGAGGCCCTGGCCCGCGCCCTGAGCGCCAATCGCATCAGCGTGCTGCACGTGGTGCCGACCCTGCTGGCGCTGCTGCCGGAAGACGTCCCCAGCCTGCGCCTGATCAACCTGGGCGGCGAGATGTGCCCCGAGCCCCTGGTGGCGCGCTGGAGCCGGCCGCAGCGGCGGCTGTTCAACACCTATGGCCCCAGCGAGGCCACTGTCTCGGCGAGTCTGGCGCAGCTGCAACCGGGCGAGCCGGTGACCATCGGCCGGCCGCTGCCCAACTACAGCCTGCTGGTGGTGCCTGCCGATGCCAGCCAGCCACTGGCGCTGCTGCCGCGCGACCAGGTGGGCGAACTCTGCATCACCGGTCCCGGCGTGGCCGATGGCTACCTGGGCCGCCCGGAGCTGACCGCCGAGAAATTCCTGCCCAATCCCTGGAGCACCGGCAGCCACGACCTCAAGCTCTATCGCACCGGTGACCTGGCGCGGGTCGACGAACACGGCCAGGTGCACTGCCTGGGCCGGGTCGATGACCAGGTGAAGATCCGTGGCTATCGCGTCGAGCTGGGCGAGATCGAAGCCACCCTGGCCCGGCAACCCGGGGTCGGGACCGTGGCCGTGGTGCTGCGCGAAGAGGCCGGCGTGGAGCAACTGGTGGCCTTCCTGGTCGGCGATGGCGGCCCGCTGCCACGCAGCGACCTGCTGCGCACCGAGCTGGCCGGCTGCCTGCCGCTGTACATGGTGCCCAGCCGCTTCGAATGGCTCGGCGAGATGCCACGGCTGAATTCCGGCAAGATCGATCGCAAGCAACTGCGGGCCCGGCCCCTGGCCATCGCTGCCGTGGCGCCGGTCGCTCCGGCCAGCGGCGCCCTGGGTGCGCTGCTGGCGGCCACCGCCGAACTCTTCCCCGGTCAGCCGCTGCACGCCGAGATGGATTTCTTCGACGACCTGGGCGGGCACTCGCTGTTCGCCGCCCGGCTGGTCTCGCGCCTGCGCCAGGATCCGCGCTATGCCAGTGCCACGGTCAAGGCGGTCTATGCCGGCCGCACCCTGGGCGCCATCGCCGAGGCCCTGGAGGCCGACGCCGCCGAAGCGGGCGCAACGACGGCCACCGAGGCCTGGGCGCCACCCAGCCGCTGGCGGCGCTGGCGCTGTGGCCTGGCCCAGGCGGTAGCCCTGCCGCCGCTGCTGACCCTGCGCCTGGGCCGCTGGCTGGCGCCCTTCCTGGCCTTCCCGCTGCTGATCCATTCCGGCACCGCGCTGCCCCTGGCGATGCTGACCGCCCTCAGTCTGTTCGTCCTGGCCATCGGCCTGGAATTCGCCGTGGCCGTGGTGGGCAAGCGCCTCACCGGCCGCCTGCAGCCCGGTCGCTATCCGCTCTGGGGACTGACCTACTACCGCTGGTGGCTGGGTGAGCGTTTCCTCGCTCTGGCGCCGGCCTACCTGCTCAGCGGCTCGCCCCTGGCGCGGGGCTGGCTGCGCCTGCTTGGCGCACGCGTCGGCGCCGAAGCCTTCGTCGGCACCCTGACCCTGCGCGTCCCCGAGTTGCTGACCCTGGGGCAGGGCGCCAGCCTGGGCAACGGCGTCAATTTCGAAAACGCCCGGGTGCTGCGCGGCGAATTGCTGCTCGGCGCCGTGACCCTGGGGCGCGAAGCCCAGGTCGGCTCCTATGCCATCCTCGAAGGCGACACCGCCCTCGGTGACGGTGCGCGCCTGCAGGCCCAATCCGCCCTGCGCAGCGGTCAGCGCATCCCGGCCGGCCGCCACTGGGGCGGCGCGCCGGCCCGCGATCAGGGTGCCGCCGGTGCCCGCGTGCTGCCGCCGGCCCCGGTGTCCCGTGCCCAGCGTGCCCTGCTCAAGGGCCTCTATGCCCTCAGCGGCCTGGTGGTCTCGGTGCTGTTCTTCATGCCGCTGTTTCCCCTGGCGCTGCTGATCGACGAACTGGAAAGCTTTGGTGGACTACCCTGGTGGCACACCTCTTCGCTGCTGCTCGATGCCCTGCAGTACGGCGTACTGGCCCTGCCGCTGGGCGTGGTCAGCGTCGCCCTGACCCTGCTCGGCTGCGCCCTGGCGCGGCGGCTGATCCTGCCACGCCTGGAAGAAGGCCAGTGGTCGATCGACAGCCTCTTCTACTGGCGCAAGTGGCTGGCCAACCTGATCCAGGAGTCGGCGCTGCAAAGCTTGCAGGGCCTCTATGCCACCGTCTATTCGGCGCTCTGGTATCGCCTGCTGGGTGCCCGGGTCGGTCGCGATGCCGAGATATCCACCGCCCAGGGTCCGGTCTCCTCGTTGCTGGAGCTGGGCGCCGAGACCTTTATCGCCGATGCCGTGATGCTCGGTGACGAACAGGTCGCCCAGGGCTGGATGACCCTCAGACGCACCTCCATCGCCCGGCGCAGTTTCGTCGGCAACGGCGCCTATGTCGCCGACGGCTGCCACATCCCCGAAGACGCCCTGATCGGTGTCCTGGGTCGACTCGACGAGGGTGTGCCCCTGCGCCAGGGCGAAACCTGGCTCGGCTCGCCGGCGGTCCGGCTGCCGGCGCGGGAAACCCTGACCGGCTACCCGGAAAGCCTGACCTTCCGCCCGGCCCCCTGGCGCCGGGTGGCGCGTGGCCTGATCGAAGCCCTGCGCATCGTGCTGCCCACCGGCTTCACCGTGGCCGCCGGCTGCGCCATCGCCGAGGCCTTGGTGCCGCTGTGGCAGCAGGGCGCCTGGCTGCAGCTGCTCGGCGAGACCCTGCTGGCCGGCAGCGCCTTCGCCCTGGCCAGCTTCCTGGTCGTGCTGGGGCTCAAGTGGCTGGTGGTGGGCCGTTATCGTCCGCGTTCGGCGCCCATGTGGACCTTTTTCGTCTGGCGCAGCGAAGCCATCACCAGCCTCTACGAAACCCTGGCGGTGCCCAATCTGCTCGGCACCCTGCGCGGCACGCCCTGGCTGCCGCTGGCGCTGCGCCTGCTCGGCGCCCGCCTGGGTCGCGGCACCTACCTGGATACCACCGACCTCACCGAATTCGACTGCGTGCGCCTCGGTGACTACGGCGAACTCAACGCCCTGGCCGGTCCCCAGACCCACCTGTTCGAAGACCGGGTGATGAAGGTCGGCGAGGTGGAGCTGGGCAAGGGCGTCAACCTGGGGCCGCGCAGCGTGGTGCTCTATGGCGCCCGCGTCGGCGACGACGTGGAACTGGGTCCGCTGTCGCTGGTGATGAAGGGCGAAACCCTGCCGGGTCGCTCGCGCTGGGAGGGTAACCCCGTTCAGCCCCGGCGCTAGCACTGTCACACAACCATAAAGACAGCCCCGGATACTCCGCCCCGTACAACAATGACGGGGCAAGGCGATGACGGCGTGGGTACGACGGATCAGGATCGGACGGACCGGCTGGCTGCTGGCCTTGGCGCTGCTGCTGGCACTGGGGGTGACCCAGGGCCTGCGCAGCAGCCATCTGGACAGCCAGTTGCTGTTCTGGCTCGGCCAGCAGTGGCAGAGCGAACCCCGAACCTCCCTGGAACTGGGTCGCTACCGGGTGGCGGTGGAAGCCAAGACGGTGGCCGGGGTCACCGAGAATCTGTCCGACCTCAGCTACGACCCGGAGCGGGATCGGCTCTGGGCGGTGGTCAACAATCCGCCGGAGTTGCTGGCCCTGAGCCGTGACGGCGAGCTGCTGCAACGCCATCGCCTGGAAGGCTTCGACGACGTCGAAGGCGTGACCTATCTGGGCAACGACCGCCTGCTACTGGCGGAAGAGGGCGCCAACGCCCTGACCCTGGTAGGCATCCCCGAAGGCGACGACGTGCTCCGGCGCAAGGACTATCGCAGCCTGACCCTGGATCTCTTCCCCCGCGCCAACCAGGGCTTCGAAGGCCTGGACTACGACGCCGCCCGCGATCGCCTGTTCGTGGTCAAGGAGCACTCGCCGCGCAAGCTCTATGAAATCCGGGGCCTGCTCAGGAGCTTCGACGGCGACTTCGCCCTGCGCTTCATCGATCGCCAGGCCTGGCTGGACCAGGCGCCCAGCACCGGCGACCTGTCCGCGGTCCATGTCGATCGCCGCACCGGCCACCTGCTGCTGCTCAGCGACGAGTCGCGGGTGCTGATCGAGCTCGATGACCAGGGCCATACCCTGGATACCCGTTCCCTGGTGGCGCCCTTCGGCGGCCTGTCACGGCGGATCCGCCAGCCCGAGGGCGTCACCCTGGATACCGCCGGCAACCTCTATGTGGTCAGCGAACCCAATCTGTTCTATCGCTACCAGAAGCGCTGATCAGACGCCGCCCAGTCGCTCCAGCACGGCAGGGGTGTCCTGGGCGCCCATGGCGCGGGCCACGCTCAGCGCCGTGTTGCCGGCGGCGTCCCGGGCCTTGGGGTCGGCGCCGCGGGCGACCAGCAATTCCACCATCTGCACGTGATTGAACATGGCCGCCATCATCAGTGCGGTCTTGCCGTCGGGCATGGCGCCCTCCACGGCGGCGCCGTGCTCCAGCAGCAGTTCGGCCATCGGCAGGTTGTTCTTGAAGGCCGCCCCGGCCAGGGGCGACTGGCCCATGTCGTTGGCGAGGTTCGGATCGGCCCGGTGCTCCAGCAGGACGCGACTGGTCTCCAGGTGACCGTGGTAGCTGGCCAGCATCAGCAGGCTGTCGCCCTTGTGATTGCGCAGATTGGGCGTCAGCCCCTTTTCCAGCACCAGGGCCAGCACCTCGGCATTGCCGGTGCGCGCGAGGTTGAACACCTCGGTGGCGAATTCCTGGGCTTCTTCATCGGTCATGCGCTGGGGACCGTCTGCGGTCATGGGGTTCTCCTGGGCTAAAGGCGGGCGGGACCCTCGGGGTCCCGGACGATAGGAGGGCAGACCCGAACGGCAGGAGGGAGTTCTCTCGCGGCGGCGAAACAAGGCCGCCGCAAGAGCATGAGTCGGTTATAAAGCGTCGCGAGCGGTTGTCAGACAGGTGTGTGCGGCGCGCAGGAACCGGACCGGGCTCGCGTACGAGTGTACGAGTAGTACATGAGGATTCCGAGCACCGCACGTGCCTGTATGGCGGACGCGCAGTAGTTTTATAAGCGGCTCTCAGCCGAAGGTGGCGTGGGTCTCGGCATAGGCCTGCAATTCCGCCACGCTGTAGTTGCCGACCATCAGCACCGGGCCATGGGCCGTGCCGATCTGCGCCGGCAGGGTGTCCAGAAAACCACCGGTAGGGGTCACCCCGAGGTTGGTGTATTCGGCGGCCGGCAGATGGAATTCGGCGATCAGGCGCGCCGCTTCGGCGATTCCGGCGGCCACGCTGAGCGGATGCAGGGCCGCCCCTAGCAGATTGACCTGGCCACCGTTGTCGCCGTTGAACAGATGGCCGACCTTGGCCGCCGCCTGGGTCAGGTCGTGCTGGTCGGCCTGGGCACCGATCAGGAACAGCGAGCCATAGTGCGGCAGGCTGCCGCCACCCTCGGCCTGGCTGACGAAGCTGGGCGCGAAGGGCTGTTCGCCGCGGATGTCGGAGCTGTAGTTGGCTACCGGATCGCCCAGGGTGACCACATTGACGAAATTGCCCCCATGGCCCACGGCCCGAGCATCGCGGGGAATGCCCGAGGCCTCGAAGCTGATGCCGCCGAGACCGGTCTGCTGGGCGACGTAGGCCGCCGAGATGCCACCCAGGGAGTGGCCGGTGACGAAGATGTCCTGGGTGCCATAACCCTGCTTGGCCGCCGCCTCGATCACCTGGTGGGCGAAGTCCAGCGACTGCCGCTGGGCGCTGGAGACCTGCTGGCCGAGGATCTGCAGATCGCTCAGCAGGCCACCGGCGGTAGAGAGGGGATCGATCAGCAGATTCTCGCCTCTGGTGGTGCCGGCATAGGTGATGAGCACCTGGTTCTCGGCGGTGATCCAGGTGTGGGCCGTGGCGCCGTTGAGCGAGTTGTGCAGCGTCAGCTGATGGCCATCGACGAGGAACGGCCGCATGCCGTCGGGCGTGCCACCCAGTACGTACTCGCTGATGGCGCCGTTGAGGAATTCGCTGACGGTGGGGGTGCTGGCCGAGTGGGTCTGCGCCAGCGGCGTGGCCGCGGCGCTCTTCAGCGTGTGCAGGTAGGTGAAGTTGCCGAGGCTGACGATGTCGCTGTTGTCGAGCAGGCCATCGCTGGCCCAGAGGGAGGATTTCTTGGACATGACGGCACCTTTGTTATTTTCGTGAGGTGGACGTGGTGGCCAGGGCCCTCCACGCCAGGACCGCGGCAGGTGGCTGGGAAGAGCCCGCGAAACCATCCTAGGACGGGCTCTGGCACGCGGCAAACCGGGAACCCGGGGGTCATTTCCGGACGCCCCGGGTCCGGGTTCGGGCCGCTCTCTCCCAGGGCGGGACGAGCCTGCGGCAGTCCGGCGCCCCTGGTCGACCCGCCGCGGGTTCGGGCTACACTGGGGGTCGACTCGACCCAAGAGGCTCCCATGACCGCCATCCGCCTGCCGTCCATCGACCGCCTGCTGCGCCATCCCGCTTCGCGTCCGCTGGAGGAACGCCACGGTCGCGAGCAGGTCCTTGGCGGCTATCGCTCGCTGCTGGACGATCTGCGCGAGGCCTTGAGGGCCGGCACCCTGACCGCGGTGGAGGTGGAGGAGGGCGTGCTGGCCGGGCGCCTGGGCGAGCGGCTGGCGTTGCACAGCCAGCCGCGGGTGCGGCGGGTGTTCAACCTCACCGGCACGGTGCTGCACACCAACCTGGGGCGGGCGCTGTTGGCGGAAGAGGCCATCGCCGCGGTAGCCGAGGCCGCGCGTCAGCCGATGAATCTGGAATTCGACCTGGCCACTGGCAAACGCGGCGATCGCGACGACCTGGTCGCCGACCTGGTGCGCGAACTCACCGGCGCCGAGGCGGTGACGGTGGTCAACAACAACGCCGCGGCGGTCCTGCTGGCCCTGCATGCCATAGGCGCACGCAAGGAAGGGGTGCTGTCCCGCGGCGAGCTGATCGAGATCGGTGGCGCCTTCCGCATCCCCGACATCATGGCCCGCGCCGGGGTCAAGCTGGTGGAGGTGGGCACCACCAACCGTACCCATGCCCGCGACTACGAAGCCGCCATCGGCCCGCGCACCGCGCTGCTGATGCGGGTGCACACCAGCAACTACAGCGTCCAGGGCTTTACCGCCAGCGTGGCTACGGCGGAGCTGGCCGCCATCGCCCGCGCCCATAAAGTGCCGCTGTTGGAAGACCTGGGCAGCGGCACCCTGGTGGACCTGACCCGTTGGGGACTGCCCGCCGAACCCACGGTGCAGCAGGCCCTGCGCGACGGCGCCGACCTGGTGACCTTCAGTGGCGACAAGCTGCTCGGCGGCCCCCAGTGCGGCCTCATCGTCGGTCGCCGCGACCTCATCGAGCGCATCAAGAAGAATCCGCTCAAGCGGGCGTTGCGGGTCGACAAGCTGACCCTGGCCGCCCTGGAGGCGACCCTGGCGCTCTATCGCGATCCGGATCGACTGGCCGAGCGGTTGCCCAGCCTGCGCCTGCTGTCGCGCCCGGCCGAGGCCATCACCACCCAGGCCGAGCGGCTGCTGCCGGCCTTCGCCGCCGTGCTGGGCACGACCTATGCGGTCAGCGTGGAGCCGGCGCTGGGCATGATCGGCAGTGGCGCCCAGCCGGTTGCCCGCCTGCCCGGGGCGGCGCTGTGCTGTCGCCCCCAGGTCAGCAAGCGCCTGCGTGGGCGCGCCTTGCGGCAACTGGAAGAAGGCCTGCGCCAGCTACCCATCCCGGTGGTGGGGCGCATCGACGCCGATGCGCTCTGGCTGGATCTGCGCCAGCTCGACGATGAAGCCGCCTTTCTCGCGCAATTGCCAGCGCTGCTGCTGCCGAAGATTCGTTAACGGACGACCCAGCGCTGCCGGGCCCAATTGCTCAGCAGATCCACGCCCAGCACCAGCACCAGCATGCCGAGGATCACGGTGGCGGCCTGGGCCTGCTGGAACAGGCTCAGGCTGAAGTACAGCTGCTGCCCCAGGCCACCGGCGCCGACGAAGCCGAGGATGCTGGCCATGCGGATATTGTTTTCCCAGCGATAGAGCAGATAGGCCAGCAACTGCGGCCAGACCGCCGGCAGGGTGCCGTAGAGAAAGGCCGCCAGCGCGCCACCGCCGGCCAGGCGAATGGCTTCGGCGGGGGCCTTGGGCGTGTTTTCCAGGGCTTCGGCGAACAGCCGGCCGAGCACCCCGGCGGTGTGCAGGGCCAGGGCCAGGGTACCGGCGTTGGGTCCCAGGCCGGCGGCCAGCACCATCAGCGCCGCCCAGACCAGTTCCGGCACGGCGCGCAGGGCATTGAGCAGCAGCCGCGCCAGCGCCAGGGCGCCCAGGCCTAGGCGCCCGGCCGCCGGCAGCGCCAGCAGGATGCCGAGCAGCCCGGCGAGCAGGGTACCCAGGGCCGACATGGCCAGGGTTTCCACCGTGCCGTGGGCCACGGCCGACAGCTGGGCGAGGGAGAAGTCCGGCTGGAGAAAGTCGGCCAGGAAGCTGCCCATCTGCGCCAGGGCGCGGGCGCTCAGCAATTCGCCGAAGGCGGTGCCCAGGTAGCTGGCGGACGCCACCAGGGCGGCGCCCATGGCCAGCACCGTCAGAGTGCCCCGGCCCCGGCCCTGACCGCGCTCCACCTGGCGCAGCAGGCGACTGAGCACATCGGCCAGGAGCACCAGCACCAGGAAGGTCAGCAGCAGGCTGGCCACCTCGCCACCGGCAAACATGCGCAGCGACAGATCGACCTGCTGGCCCAGGCCCCCGGCGCCGACGAAGCCCATCACCACCGAGGCGCGAACGGCGCACTCCCAGCGATAGACGCTGTAGGAAATCATCTCGCCCGCGGCGTTGGGCAGCACGCCATAGACGAAGGCCTGCAGGCGACCGGCGCCCTGCAGTAGCAGGGCCCGCGCCGGGCGGGGATCGACCGATTCGAAGATTTCCGCATAGACCTTGCCCAGCATGCCGCCGTAGGTGATGGAGATGGCCAGCACCCCGGCGGTGGGACCCAGGCCCACGGCGCGGACGAACAGCAGCGCCCAGACGATCTCCGGCACGCTGCGCAGGACGATCAGCACCCCGCGCACCAGTCCGCGGAGCAGGCGCGGCAGGCGGCCTGGACGTCCGCCGCGGGGCAGGGCGGAGATCGACAGGACACGGGTGGCGAGCAGGGCGGCGGGCAGGGCGATCAGCGCCGCCAGGGCCATGCCCAGGGTGGCGATGGCCAGGGTTTCCAGGGTGGCGCGCCCGAGCACGGCGAGAAAGTCGGCGTCATGGGCGGGCGGCCAGAAGCCGGCGAGAAAGTTGCCCATGGTGCGGGCGTTGTCGCCGGTGAAGAGACCCAGCAGATCGAATTCCGCCAGGCGCAGCGTCGGCCAGGCCAGCAGCAGGGCCAGCAGGGTGAGCAGCAGTCGGGACCGGGCGGCCGGGTCCTGGCGGGGTGAGGTCAGCATCGCGGCAGGTCGAGCGGTGTCTCGGCTGGGGCCGGGGCGGCAGGCTTGAGGGTGGTGCTCAGGCCTTCATTGGCATAAAGGTCGGCGAGGTCGGTCGGGGTGACCGCGCTGGCGGGCTTGTCCCACAGCAGCCGCCCGGCCCGCAGACCGAGGATGCGCGGAAAGCGCTGCAACGCCAGTTCGACGTTGTGCAGGCTGGTGACCAGGGTGGTGCCCTGGCGCGCCGCGGCGTCGCTCAGCACCTCCAGGGTATGGGCGGCCAGCACCGGGTCCATGGCCGACACGGGTTCGTCGGCGAGCAGCAGCTGCGGCTGCTGGTAGAGCGCCCGGGCGATGCCGATGCGCTGCAACTGGCCACCGGACAGCTGATCGCAGGAGGAGTAGAGGCGATCGGCGAGATCCAGCGGCGCCAGGGCCGCCGCGGCGCCGGCGCGATCCAGCGGATGCACCAGGCTGACCAGGCTGCGCGCCAGCGACCACTGGCCGAGACGGCCGGCAAGCACTGCGGTGATGACGCGCTGGCGCGCCGGCAAGGGCGGCGCCTGGTGGATCAGGCCGATACGGGCGCGCAACTGACGCCGCGCCCGGTTGCCCAGGCTCCAGGGCTGCTGGCCGAGCAGCTCCAGCTCACCCGCGAGCGGCCGCAGCCCGGTGGCCAGCAGGCGCAGCAGGCTGGTCTTGCCCGCCCCGGACGGACCGATCAGCGCGACCTGCTCACCCTGTTGCAGGTTGAGGTCGAGATCGGCCAGGGCGGGCGAGCCGTCGGCGTGTACCAGCGTCACGCCCCTGAGGGCGAGACTCACTTGAGCAGGCCGGCCGCCAGGGCGGAAGCCTCGATGCTCTTGTAGTTGTCCGGCGAGGTCGGCACGAAGCGGCTGGCCGCCTGCAGGTCGAGGATCGCCTTGTCGGCCGGCTTGGCCGGATCCAGGTCGAGGAAGGCCTGCTTGATCTTGGCCGCCAGTTGCGGATCCAGATTGCCGCGCACCGTCCAGTTGTAGTCGTAGTAGGCCGGGGTGGTGGAGATGACCCGGACCTTGCTGGTGTCGACCTTGCCGGCGTCGACCAGCTTCTTCCACACCGAGGCGTTGAGCACGCCGGCATCGGCCTTGCCCGCGGCGACCCAGGCGACGGTGGCGTCATGGGCGCCGGAATAGGCCACCCGCGAGAAGAACTGCTCGGGAACGATGCCGTCCTGCTGCATGAAGTAGCGCGGCATCAGGCTGCCTGAGGTGGAAGAGACCGAACCGAAGGCGAAGGTCTTGCCCTTGAGGTCCTGCAGGGTCTTCACGGCCGGGTCGGCGGTGATGAACTTGCTAGTGAACTGCTGATCTTCTGCGCGCTGCACCAGGGGGGTCATCGGCGCCTTGCGCTGCGCCTGGACGAAGGTGAAACCGCCGAACCAGGCCAGGTCCAGGCGATCCGAGGCCATGGCTTCCACCACGCCGGCATAGTCGGACACCGGGACGAATTTCACCGGCATGCCCAGGCGCTGCTCCAGGTATTCACCCAGCGGCTTGAACTTGCGGATCAGCTCGGTGGGCGCCTCGTCGGGAATGGCCGAGACGCGCAGTTCGTCGGCGGCGTGGGAGAGCAGGGAAGTCAGGGACAGGGCCAGGCCTGCTGCCAGGGCCAGCGAACGCTTGAGCATGGGTTTCTCCGGTTCAATAGCGGAAAAAAAGGGGCTGCAGTATAGGGGGTGGCGCTGTTTTGCGCAGCCGTCACGCGGCGGCAGGCCTTGCGGGATGCAGTTTGTCGAAAGGCGCGACGGCTCTGGGAAGCGGGCATGCAGCGGACGCGACTCGGCGTGCGGGTCCGCTGCGGTGGTGTCAGGACGGGTCGGCGAGCACTCAGGTCTCGTCGAAGAAACGCTCGTTCCAGTCCACCAGGGGTTGCGGCGAATTGAGCTTCTGCCCGTAGATCACCGCATAGGCCAGCACGTTCTGCACGTATTGCCGCGTCTCGTCGAAGGGAATGGTCTCCACCCAGACATCGAAGGCCAGGTGGCGGGCGCCCGTCAGCCAGCGCTTCACCCGCCCCGGGCCGGCGTTGTAGGCGGCCGAGGCCAGCACCCGGTTGCCGTTGAACTGGGCATGGACCATGGACAGATAGGCGGTGCCCAACTGGATGTTCTTCTCCGGGGTCAGCGCCTGTTGCGGCGAGGCCAGGGGAATGGCGAACTTGCTGGCGGTATGGCTGGCGGTGGCCGGCATCAGCTGCATCAACCCCATGGCGCCCACCCCGGAGCGTGCATCGGCCATGAAGCCGCTCTCCTGGCGGGTGATGGCGAACACCCAGCTGCTGTGCAGACCGCGGGTCTGGGCCTCGCGCACGAAGCTTTCGCGATAGGCGATGGGGAAGCGGATGTCCAGGTCGTCCCAGTACTTGGCCAGGCTGATGGTGCGAATCGCCGGGAAGTACCACTGCATGTCGTAGGCCATGCGGGCCTGGGCCACCAGTTCGTCACGGTTGAAGTGACGGCTGACATAGAACCACTCGCGGCGAGCATTGATCGGCTCGCCACGGGCGATGAATTCCAGGGCCCGCTGCACGCCGGGGGTGTTGCGCACCTTGCGCTTGAGGGCGTCGCTGAGCATCAGCGGCTTGTTGTTGAGCTGATAGGGCGCCTTGCTGCGGTCGGCGGCAAGGAAGCCATAGTAGTCGCGCTCGCGACTGACCTCGGCGTATTCCCGCAGCACCGCCGGACTCTGCGGCTGCATCAGCTCCAGGGTCCGGGCGCGCCAGTATTCCCAGCGATTGGCCTTGGCCAGGCTCGGCGGAAAGCGCTCGATCAGCGCATGGGCATCGCTCCAGCGACCCAGGCGCAGCAGCAGGCGGGCGCGCCATTCGCTGACGTCGTCGTCCCGCAACTCGGGATCATAGCGCTCCATCAGCGGCAGGGCGCGCGGATCGAAGTTCTTCGCCAGGGTCAGGCCGATCTGGCGGGCGATGGCGACCTTTTCATCGCGGGTGAAGGGCATGCGCTGGCTGTAGATTTCGAGCAGGCTCATGGCCTGTTCCGGATCCTGGCGCGCCAGCTTGCGCAGGCCCAGGCCGACCACGTCGGCGAGACTCTCGCTGGCCGGGGCGAAGGCCTGGACATTGGCGATCTGCTGCGGCTTCTGGGCCACGTCGATCAGCCGCTGGGCCTGGCCGGACAGCGTCGGCAACTGGGCGGACAGGGTGCGCACCAGGCCGTACTCGCCCTTGTCGGCGGCCAGCTTGGCACGCTCCCAGACGCGCTCCTCGGTGAGTTGCCCGCGCGCCGCCCAGGCCTGGAACAGGCCGTCGCAGGTGGTCGGCTGGGCCTTGCCCACCAGCCAGTATTTCTCCGCCAGTTTGAAGCCCTCGCTGGCATTGCCCTGGGCGATCAGGTACTGGCCGTGCAGGCAGTCCAGCTCGGTGAAGTTGAAGTCCGGCGAATAGTATTTCTCGAAGCGATTCCAGTCGCCGCGATCGGCCAGGCTGCGCAGCCAGCGCAGGCGCAGCCAGTTGGACTGCGGCAGATCGCCGTGCTCGGCGAGAAAGGTCTCGATCTCGGCATCGCTGGCCCCGGGAACGCGCTTGATCAGCTCGTCATAGGCCAGGTAAGGCTCCAGCGGATAGGTGCGCAATTCACCGCGATTGGCCAGGTAGACACTGGCATCGCCGCGGTCCAGCGCCGCCTTGGCCTGGTCGTAGAGTTGCCGCTGCTGCTCCAGGGGAGCGGCTTGCGAGGTGGTGGAGCCGATCAGGGGAGCGAGGAGCAGGGGCAGGATGACGAACAGGCGACCGCGCATGGGAATTCCGTAAAAGCTGGATGCGGAGGGGGCGGCGCGCACTGCGCAAGGCAAGCGGCCGACCGTCACGGGGCAGTCTAGCTTACGTGCCGGCGCCAGGCGGCGAAAGCGTCGGCCATGGCCTGCCGTCGGGCGGTCCGGGCGTTTCGCCGGCTCGTGTCGACCGGCGCCGGGGTGGGCGTCTCTGCTAGACTGGCTGGCCTTTTTCGCGGAGAAACCCATGGCGCTGCTCAAGTTCACCAACGTATCCCTGGCCTTTGGCGTCACCCCCTTGCTGGACGGGGTGTCCTGGCAGATCGAGCGGGGCGAGCGGGTATGCATCATCGGCCGCAACGGCACCGGCAAATCCAGCCTCCTGCGCATCGTCAAGGGCGAGCAGCAGGCCGATGACGGCGAGGTCTGGCGCGCCCCGGCGCTGAAGATCGGCGAACTGCCGCAGGAATTGCCGCGCGCCGACGACCGCTCGGTGTTCGACGTGGTGGCCGCGGGCCTGGCCGGCGTCGGCGAATTGCTCGCCGAGTACCATCACCTGACCCAGGACACCAGCGGCGAACTGGATATGGAGCGGCTCATGCACGTCCAGCAGGAGCTGGAGGCCCGCGATGGCTGGCGCCTGCAGCAACTGGTGGAAAGCACCCTGAGCCGGCTGCAGCTGCCGGCGGAAAAGACCCTCGCCGAACTGTCCGGCGGCTGGCGGCGGCGCGTGCTGCTGGCCCAGGCGCTGGTGGCCGAGCCGGATCTGCTGCTGCTCGACGAACCCACCAACCACTTGGACATCGGCGCCATCGCCTGGCTGGAAGACGCCCTGCGCGGCTATCCGGGCGCCGTGCTGTTCATCACCCACGACCGTGCCTTCCTCCAGGCCCTGGCCACCCGCATCCTCGAACTGGATCGCGGCAACCTGATCGACTGGCAGGGCGACTACGCCAGCTTCCTGGTGCACAAGGAGCAGCAACTGGCGGCCGAAGAGACCGCCAACGCCCTGTTCGACAAGCGCCTGGCCCAGGAAGAAGTCTGGATCCGCCAGGGCATCAAGGCCCGGCGTACCCGCAACGAAGGTCGGGTCCGTGCGCTCAAGGCCATGCGCAACGAACGTAGCGAGCGCCGCGAACGCCAGGGCAAGGCCAATCTGCTGCTGGAAACCGCCGACAAGTCCGGCAAGCAGGTCATCCTCGCCGAGCACATGAGCTATGCCCATCCCGGCGGCGAACCCCTGATCCGCGACCTGACCCTGCTGATCCAGCGCGGCGATCGCATCGGCCTGCTCGGTCCCAACGGCTCGGGCAAGACCACCCTGCTCAAGCTGCTGCTGGGTGACCTCCAGCCCACCGCCGGCAAGATCCAGTACGGCACCAAGCTGGAGATCGCCTATTTCGACCAGCTGCGCCTGCAACTGGAACCGGAAAAGACGGTGATCGACAACCTCGCCGAGGGTCGCGAATTCATCACCATCAACGGCCAGGATCGGCATGTGCTGAGCTACCTGGGCGACTTCCTGTTCAGCCCCCAGCGTGCCCGCACGCCGGTCAAGGCGCTGTCCGGTGGCGAACGCGCGCGCCTGCTGCTGGCCAAGCTGTTCAGCAAGCCGGCCAACCTGCTGGTGTTGGACGAACCCACCAACGACCTCGACGTCGAGACCCTGGAGCTGCTGGAAGAGGTGCTGCTGAGTTTCGAGGGCACGGTGCTGATGGTCAGCCACGACCGGGCCTTCCTCGACAACGTGGTGACCAGCACCCTGGTGTTCGAGGGGGAAGGGCGGGTCCGCGAATACGTCGGTGGCTACCAGGACTGGCTGCGCCAGGGCGGCTCGCCGCGTCTGCTCGGCGTGCAGACCCGGGAGGACAGCAAGCCGGCGCCGGCCAAGGCCGAACCCGCGTCCGCTGCGGCACCCGTGGCCGCTGCCGCCGCGCCGGCCAAGCGCAAGCTCAGCTACAAGGAACAGCGTGAGCTGGACGCCCTGCCAGGCGCCATCGAAACCGCGGAGATCGAATTGGAGGCCCTGCAGACCGCCATTGCCGATCCGGGCTTCTACCAGCTGCCGAACGAGGTCACCCAGGCCAAGCTCGCCCGAATGGATGCGCTGCAGGCCGAACTGGATCGCCTCATCGAACGCTGGGCCGAACTGGAATAATCCAGCCCGGCCGCGGGATCAGGCCTTATCTTTCTTCAAGGCTACCGCCAGGGTATCGCAGGGCGCGCCGTGCAGCAGGTCGTTGGACGTCGAGCCCAGCAGCAGCGCCAGGCCGTGACGACCGTGGCTGCCGACCACGATCAGGTCACAGCCCTGTTCCTTGGCCATGCGGTGGATTTCCTGGCGCGGTTGGCCGTAGGCCAGCACGCAATTGCCGGCCAGCTCCGCATACTGGGTAGTGAAACCGTCCAGTCGCTCGCGGGCCTGCTCGATCTGCTGCTGCTGCAGCGACGACAAGTCCATGGGCACGTCGCCGCCAAAGGCCATGGCCATGGGCTCGACCACGTGCACCAGCGACACCTTGCTGCCACAGCACTGACCCAGGGCAACCGCACGGCGGATCACCGGCTGGCAATCTTCGGTCAGGTCGACGGCAACCAATATGTGTTGGTAGGCCATACACATCTCTCCTTCATGATGGGGCGCCAGACCGTACCGTGGCTGGCGCTCGATTCGCAGGCTCTAGCCCACTTGTAGTTTCGACTCCAGGAGTCGGGGATAGCTCCACGGCTATCTTGCACAGAAGCGCGCCAAGCTCAAGCGCCCGCCACGCGAACCCCGCTCGCGCTTTCCCCGTGCGTCCCAATTGACAAGCGCCCGCTTTTGCCAGAAGGTTGTGCGAGCCGTTCAAACGGTTGTATGAATTTTCGCCCCGGCCCGGCCGGTGCCCTCCACAGAACAATATCGGGGCTGGCGATTCTCGGCTTCCACCCAAGCCGCCGCCCGCTTCGCGACCAGGACTCAAGGGAGACCCGCTGATGATTTTCGAAGGCAAAGCCCTTTCGGTGCGCGACGTGGAGGACGGCATCGCCGAACTTCGCTTCGACCTCCAAGGCGAATCGGTCAACAAGTTCAGCGCCATCACCCTGCGCGAATTCCGCCAGGCCGTGGATGCCCTGAAAGCCCACGCCGGCCTGCGCGGCGTCATCGTCACCAGCGGCAAGGACGTCTTCATCGTCGGCGCCGACATCACCGAATTCGTCGAGATGTTCGGTCGGCCGACCGAAGAGCTGCAGGCCGGCATCGCCGAGATCAACCGCATCTTCAACGATTTCGAAGACCTGCCGGTGCCCACCGTGGCCGCCGTGGGCGGCATCGCCCTGGGTGGCGGTTGCGAGATGACCCTGGCCGCCGACTACCGGGTGCTGAGTACCGCAGCGCGCATCGGCCTGCCGGAAGTCAAGCTGGGCATCTATCCGGGCTGGGGTGGTACCGTCCGCCTGCCGCGCCTGATCGGCAGCGACAACGCCATCGAGTGGATCGCGTCCGGCAAGGAAAACGACGCCGCCACCGCTCTCAAGGTCGGCGTGGCCGATGCCGTGGTCGCCCCCGAGCACCTGTTCGACGCCGCCCTGGACCTGGTCCGCCGCGCCGCCGCCGGCGAGCTGGACTACCGCGCCAAGCGCAAGCCCAAGCTGGAAAAGCTGCAGCTCAATGCCATCGAAGCCATGATGGCCTTCGAATCGGCCAAGGGCTTCGTCGCCAGCCAAGCCGGTCCGCACTATCCAGCACCGCTGGAAGCCATCAAGGCCATCCAGAAGTCCGCCAACTACGGCCGCGACAAGGCACTGGAAGTCGAAGGCGCCGGTTTCGCCAAGATGGCCCAGACCTCGGTCTCCGCCAGCCTGGTCGGCCTGTTCCTCAATGACCAGGCGCTCAAGCGCAAGGCCAAGGTGTTGGAGAAGCAGGCCGCGCCGGTCAAGCTGACCAGCGTGCTGGGCGCCGGCATCATGGGTGGCGGCATCGCCTACCAGTCCGCGCTCAAGGGCACCCCGATCCTGATGAAGGACATTCGCGACGAAGCCCTGGAGCTGGGGCTGAGCGAAGCCAGCAAGCTGCTAAACAAGCGCGTCGAGAAGGGCCGCCTGGAGCCGGCGAAGATGGCCGAGGCGCTCAATCGCATCCGCCCGACGCTGTCCTATGGCGACTTCAAGAGCGTCGACCTGGTGGTCGAAGCCGTGGTCGAGAATCCCAAGGTCAAGCAGGCCGTGCTGGCCGAGGTGGAAGGCCAGGTGCGCGAGGACGCCATCCTCACCTCCAACACCTCCACCATTTCCATCAGCCTGCTGGCCCAGGCGCTCAAGCGTCCGGAAAACTTCTGCGGCATGCACTTCTTCAACCCGGTGCACATGATGCCCCTGGTCGAGGTGATCCGCGGCGAGAAGACCAGCGAGAAGGCCATCGCCACCACCGTGGCCTATGCCCGCCAGATGGGCAAGAACCCCATCGTGGTCAACGACTGCCCCGGCTTCCTGGTCAATCGCATCCTCTTCCCGTACTTCGGCGGCTTCGCCGCGCTGCTGGCCCAGGGGGCCGATTTCCAGCGCGTCGACCGGCTGATGGAGAAGTTCGGCTGGCCCATGGGTCCGGCCTACCTGATGGACGTGGTCGGCATGGACACCGCCCACCACGCCCGCGACGTCATGGCCGAGGGTTTCCCCGAGCGCATGAAGGAAAGCCGCAAGACCGCGGTGGACGCCCTCTACGAAGCCCAGCGCTTCGGCCAGAAGAACGGCAAGGGCTTCTATGTCTACGAGACCGACAAGAAGGGCAAGCCGAAGAAGGTCGCCGACCCGGCCGTGGCCGAGGTGCTGGCACCGGTCACCTACGAGCAGCGTGAATTCACCGACGAGGAGATCGTCGAGCGGATGATGGTGCCGCTGTGCCTGGAAGCCGTTCGCTGCCTGGAGGACGGCATCGTCGAGAGCGCCGCCGAGGCCGACATGGGCCTGATCTACGGCATCGGCTTCCCGCCCTTCCGCGGCGGTGCGCTGCGCTACATCGACAGCCTGGGCGTGGCCGAATTCGTCGCCATGGCCGACAAGTACGCCGACCTCGGGCCGCTGTACCACCCGACCCCCAAACTCCGCGAAATGGCCGCCGCTGGCCAACGCTTCTTCGGTTGAGCCTGGAGTAAAGAAATGAGTCTGAATCCGAGAGACGTCGTCATCGTCGACTTCGCCCGCACGCCCATGGGTCGTTCCAAGGGCGGCATGCACCGCAACACCCGCGCCGAGACCCTGTCCGCGCGACTGATCGACGCGGTCCTCGACCGCAATCCCCAGGTCAATCCGGCCGAGGTGGAAGACGTGATCTGGGGCTGCGTCAACCAGACCCTGGAGCAGGGCTGGAACATCGCCCGCATGGCGTCGCTGCTGACCCGCATCCCGCACACCAGCGGCGCCCAGACGGTGAGTCGCCTGTGCGGCTCCTCCATGAGCGCCCTGCACACCGCCGCCCAGGCGATCCAGACCGGCAACGGCGACGTCTTCGTCGTCGGCGGGGTGGAGCACATGGGCCACGTCGGCATGATGCACGGCGTCGACCCGAATCCCCAGCTGTCGCTGCACGCCGCCAAGGCCTCCGGCATGATGGGCCTGACCGCCGAGATGCTGGGCAAGATGCACGGCATCACCCGCGAGGCCCAGGACCAGTTCGGCTATCGCTCGCACCAGCTGGCCTGGAAGGCCACCCAGGAAGGCAAGTTCAAGGACGAGATCATTCCCCTGGAAGGTCACGACGAGAACGGTTTCCTCAAGGTCTTCAGCCATGACGAGACCATCCGTCCGGAAACCACCCTCGAAGGCCTGGCGGCGCTGAAGCCGGCCTTCAACCCCAAGGGCGGTACCGTGACCGCCGGTACCTCTTCGCAGATCACCGACGGCGCCTCCTGCATGCTGGTCATGTCGGCCCAGCGCGCCCAGGACCTCGGCCTGCAGCCGCTGGCCAGGATCCGCGCCATGGCCGTGGCCGGTGTCGATCCGGCGATCATGGGCTACGGTCCGGTCCCGGCTTCGCAGAAGGCGCTCAAGCGCGCCGGTCTGACCATCGCCGACATCGATTTCATCGAACTCAACGAAGCCTTCGCGGCCCAGGCCCTGCCGGTGCTCAAGGACCTCAAGGTGCTCGACAAGATGGAGGAAAAGGTCAATCTGCATGGTGGTGCCATCGCCCTGGGTCACCCCTTCGGTTGCTCTGGCGCCAGAATTTCAGGCACGCTGTTAAATGTCATGAAACAGAATGACGGCACCTTCGGCCTGGCCACCATGTGCGTGGGTCTCGGCCAGGGCATCACCACGGTGTTCGAACGCCTGCGCTGATCCGCCGCAGCGTGCGTCATCCGACCGGGGCGCCCCCAGGGCTGCCCCGGTTTTCTTTTTTCGAGGTGGAACATGGCATTGCAGACGGGACTCTACCGGCACTACAAGGGTCAGCAGTATCGGGTACTGGGCGTGGCCCGGCATTCGGAGACCGAGGAAGAGCTGGTCATCTATCAGGCGCTGTACGGCGAATACGGGCTCTGGGCCCGGCCTCTGAGCATGTTTCGCGAGAGCGTCCAGGTCGATGGCGAGCAGGTGCCGCGCTTCGCACTGATCAGCGTCGAAGCCGATCCCTTGGGTCTGGATGCCACGCCGCAGCCTTGACCTTGCCGACATCGCCACTATATATAGCGGTGCCGCGTTGGCCGACCGCCCCCGGCGCACCAGACTGAAGACGTTCTGGTCCTCCATTCGCCGTTCCGGCGCTCGCCTTTCGCTCGCTCATCGCTTTCAAGCAGGAATCTGACTCTCCCATGGGTAAATCGCTGGTCATCGTGGAATCCCCGGCCAAGGCCAAGACCATCAACAAGTACCTGGGCAACCAGTACGTGGTGAAGTCGAGCATCGGCCACATCCGCGACCTTCCCACCAGCGGCGCCGGCACCGCCAAGGAGCCCGCCGCCAAGACGCGCAAGACCGCCGCCGAGGCGCCCGCGCTGTCACCCAAGGAAAAGGCCCGGCGCCAGCTGTTCGCCCGCATGGGCGTCGATCCCGAGCACGGCTGGAAGGCCCACTACGAGATCCTGCCCGGCAAGGAAAAGGTGATCGAGGAGCTGCGCCGCCTGGCCAAGGACGCCGACACCGTCTATCTCGCAACCGACTTGGACCGCGAAGGGGAGGCCATCGCCTGGCACCTGCGGGAAGCCATCGGTGGCGACGACTCGCGCTATAAGCGCGTGGTCTTCAACGAGATCACCAAGAAGGCCATTCAGGAAGCCTTCTCCCAGCCCGGCGAGCTGGACATCAATCGCGTTAACGCCCAGCAGGCGCGGCGCTTCCTCGACCGCGTGGTCGGCTACATGGTCTCGCCGCTGCTGTGGTCGAAGATCGCCCGTGGCCTGTCCGCCGGTCGGGTGCAGTCCGTCGCGGTCAAGCTGGTGGTAGAGCGCGAGCGCGAGATCCGCGCCTTCGTCCCCGAGGAATACTGGGAGATCCATGCCGACCTGGCCACGCCGAAAAAGGCCCAGGTGCGCTTCGAAGTGGTGCGCGAGAAGGGCGAAGCCTTCAAGCCGCTGAACGAAGCCCAGGCCAAGGCCGCCCTGGCCAAGCTGGAAAAGGCCGCCTATCGCATCGCCAAGCGCGAAGACAAGCCGACCAGCAGCCGGCCCTCGGCGCCCTTCATCACCTCCACCCTGCAGCAGGCGGCGAGCAATCGCCTGGGCTTCGGGGTGAAGAAGACCATGATGATGGCCCAGCGTCTCTATGAGGCCGGCTACATCACCTACATGCGTACCGACTCGACCAACCTGTCGGGCGATGCCATCGCCATGGCCCGCGGCTACATCGAGAGCGAATTCGGCAAGCAGTACCTGCCGGAAAAGGCCAATGTCTACGGCAGCCGCGAAGGCGCCCAGGAGGCGCACGAGGCCATCCGCCCGTCCGACGTCAACGTCAAGCCCAACAGCCTGTCGGGCATGGAACGTGACGCCGAGCGCCTGTACGAACTGATCTGGCGCCAGTTCCTGGCCTGCCAGATGCCGCCGGCCGAGTACCTGTCCACCACGGTGACCGCCGCGGCGGGTGACTTCGAGCTGCGTGCCCGCGGCCGCATCCTCAAGTTCGACGGCTACACCCGCGTCCTGCCGCAGCAGAGCAAGCCGGGCGACGACGACGTCCTGCCCGAGATGAAGCAGGGCGAGGACCTCGGCCTGGTCAAGCTCGACCCGAGCCAGCACTTCACCAAGCCGCCGGCCCGCTTCTCGGAAGCCAGCCTGGTCAAGGAACTGGAGAAGCGCGGCATCGGCCGACCCTCCACCTACGCGGCCATCATTTCCACCATCCAGGATCGTGGCTACGTGACGGTGCACAACCGCCGTTTCTATGCCGAGAAGATGGGCGACATCGTCACCGATCGCCTCAACGAAAGCTTTGCCAACCTGATGGACTTCAGCTTCACCGCCAACATGGAAGGCAACCTGGACAACGTTGCCCAGGGCGAGCGGGACTGGAAGAACCTGCTCGACGAATTCTATGGCGACTTCAAGCAGAAGCTGGAGACCGCCGAGGCCGGCGAGAAGGGCATGAGGGCCAACCAGCCCACCCTGACCGACATTCCCTGCCAGGTCTGCGGCCGGCCGATGATGATCCGCACCGCGTCCACCGGGGTGTTCCTAGGCTGCTCGGGCTATGCCCTGCCGCCCAAGGAACGCTGCAAGGCCACCATCAACCTGGTGCCGGGCGACGAGATTGCCGAAGACGACGAGGGCGAATCCGAGTCCCTGGTCCTGCGCGGCAAGCACCGTTGCCCCATCTGCAGTACGGCGATGGATGCCTACCTGATCGACGAGCACCGCAAGCTGCACGTCTGCGGCAACAACCCGGACTGCCCGGGCTACGAGATCGAAGAGGGCAGCTATCGCATCAAGGGCTATGAAGGCCCCTCGCTGGAATGCGACAAGTGCGGCAGCGAGATGCAGCTCAAGACCGGGCGCTTCGGCAAGTTCTTCGGCTGCACCAATCCGGCCTGCAAGAACACCCGCAAGCTGCTCAAGAACGGCGAGCCGGCCCCGCCGAAGATGGACGCCGTGCCCATGCCGGAGCTGCGCTGCGAAAAGGTCGACGACACCTATGTGCTGCGCGATGGCGCCTCGGGGCTGTTCCTGGCTGCCAGTGGCTTCCCGAAAAATCGCGAGACCCGCGCGCCGTTGGTCAGCGAATTGCTGCCCCATCGCGACGAGATCGATCCCAAGTACCATTATCTGCTCAGTGCCCCGGTGAAGGACTCTGAAGGCCGTCCGGCGGTGATCCGCTTCAGCCGCAAGACCAAGGAGCAGTACGTGCAGACCGAGGTCGAGGGCAAGCCCACCGGCTGGAAGGCCTTCTACGACGGCAAGAAGTGGCAGGTGGAAGAAAAGCGCTAGGAGTCCTGGCGCCAATGGCAGACAGGAGGCCGGCGTGAGCCGGCTCCAGGAGAAGGGCATGGCCAACGAGCGTTATACCCGCACCAACCAGAAGCTGTACTTTGCCGGTCTGGCCCTGGAAAGCTGGCGCCTGGCCCAGGCTGCGCCCGCCGCGCAAAGCCAGGGGCGCATCATGGCCGAGCGCGAAGCCTGCCTGTTCCACCTGCACGGCGCGCTGCTCGGTCTCTGCCAGGAGGTGGCGGGTTTTTACCGGCACCCCACCATGGAGGCCACTTCGCTGGCGGTGCTGCTCGCGCCCGCCGCCCTGGATGAGGCACCCAGCCCGGAGATGGGCGAGCTCGTCGAACTGGCCGGCAATCCGGAGACCTGGCTGGCGCGACTGATCGCCGAGTACCAGCGGCTGCTGCAGCCGCCCCAGGCACCCCGGCGACCCAAGCAGGATCCGACGCTGCCGTTGATCGAGGCGGTCAGCCTGGAGCCGGCCGAGCCGGAGCTGGGTCTCGAAGAGGTGGAAGCCTGGCGTGAAAGCCTCAAGCAGACGGCGCTCAGATTCCGCGGCGCCATGACCGAGTGGTAGGGTAGTTCTCGCTACAATGCCGTAGAGGCCGTCAGGACGATGGCCTTGCAGACCGTCGAAAAAGGCTCAGGCAAGTCAGCCTCTCAGACCCCACGCTGTTACACTGTCCGCTTAGCTGTGGAGATACTGAATGACTACTGCCTACCTGGAAATCGTTGAACTCTCCGATGGTCGCATCGTGTTGCGCCGTGCGGACGACGAGGAAGCCCTCGTCACTCTGGAGTTTTCCAGCGATGCCAAGGATTTCCTGCATGGACAGCAGATAGAGGTGGCCAAGGCCATGTTCAACCTGGGTGTGCAGATGGCCGGGCGCCTGGCCGAAGGCGATAGCCTCCAGCGCGACGATCAACCGCGCGTCCTGCACTGATTCTTTTCCAGATCCGGCATTCCGTCCTGGAATGCCGCCGCTACACCCCGTCCCGCCGCCTGCTTCCTACGCGAATCTGACGTTCAGACTCTGGCTGTTGCCCTGGGCCGCGGCACGTGCCAGCTGCTGCTTGCCCGCATCGCTCAGGTCGTGCAACCAGCTGATCACCGTATGGCTCTGCCCCTTGCGCAGCACCTCGCAGGCCAGTTGCAGCGTCTTGGCAGCGCTCGGCGTCTGCAGTAGCAGTACGCGCTCCGGATTCAGATGGGTACTGCGCAACCAGGCGTTGCTGAGCAGCGACGGCGGGGTGACCAGGGTCAGCCAGCGGGCATCGTCCTTGTCGCTCAGCTGGCGCAGGATGGGCGCCAGCAACTGCAGGCACTGTTCCTGGCTGCCGTGCAGGGACATCTCGCTGAAGGTGTCCGGCAGTGGAGCGGCGGGCAGTTCCCGGGCCGGCTTGCCAGGCTTGGGCAGAAAGGCGGTCAGCTCCTGCAGCAGGAACTCCGGTGCCAGATCCAGCTCTTGAACCGACGAGCGCGGCGCATCGAACATCAGGGGAAATTGCATGGCGACCTCCTGGAGGCGACTCGATCAAATCCACACGAGATCATGTACCACGGATACATGACGTCACCGTGCTCAGCCTGGTCTTGAGCGCTTTCCGGAGCGCGAACAGATACCCCCGATCAAGACTTCGGCGTAAGGCATAAAGGCGTGATAACGGCTGGCCCGAGGGCCAGCCTTAGACGTTAGCGGCGGATGACGCCAACGCTTAACCCTTCGATGGCGAATTCCTGGGTGGAAAGATCGACTTCGATAGGGGAGAACTCGGGATTTTCCGCCAGCAGAGTGACCTGGTTGCCCGAGCGCTTGAATCTCTTCACGGTGACTTCGTCGCCCACCCGGGCCACGACGATCTGGCCGTTGTGCACTTCGCGGGTCACATGGACGGCCAGCAGGTCGCCATCGAGGATGCCGACGTCTCTCATGCTCATGCCCTTGACCTTGAGCAGGTAGTCGGCACGCGGCTGAAAGAAGGCCGGGTTGATGGCGCAATTTTCCTCGACGTTCTGCTCGGCCAGGATGGGGGCGCCCGCAGCGACCCGACCGATGACCGGCAGGCTCTCGTCGGCCTTGCGCGAGGTGTCCAGACCCGGGATGCGGATGCCCCGGGAGGCGCCCGGCGTCATCTCGATGGCACCCTTGCGGGCCAGCGCCTTGAGGTGCTCCTCGGCCGCATTCGGCGATTTGAAACCAAGCTCCTGCGCGATCTCCGCGCGGGTAGGCGGAAAGCCATTGGCTTCGAGGCAACGCTTGATGAAGGCCAGGATCTCGGCTTGTCGCGGTGTCAGTTTCAGCATGATGCACGTCGCGTCGTCTAATGATGCTGTGATTATATACAGTAACTCCGGGTGGTAGGCAAGGCCGCCGACCTCGACTTGGGACGATAGGCCGCGATCGTGACCAAAAGCCCGCAGAGGGTGGAAAGCCACGGCTTCCAGGCCTTCAGCTGGCCGCTCGCCGGCCGAACCGCGATTGACTTCGATAGCGTTTGAAACATATGTTTCAAACGGAATTCATCTATCGGGGAAGGTCATGGCGCAGTCGGATACCGTGGAGCGCATTTTGGATGCGGCCGAGCAACTGTTCGCCGAGCGCGGCTTTGCCGAGACCTCGCTGCGACTCATCACCACCAGAGCCGGGGTCAACCTGGCGGCGGTCAACTATCACTTCGGTTCCAAGAAGGCCCTGATCCAGGCGGTGTTCTCGCGCTTTCTCGATCCCTTCTGCTTCAACCTGGAGCGGGATCTGGATCAGTGGCAGCCCAGGAATGGCGAGGAGGTGAGCCTGGAGGCGCTGCTGAATCTGCTGGTGGATCACTCCCTGGCCATCAAGCCGCGGCATGGCAATGACCTCTCGGTGTTCATGCGGCTGCTGGGCCTGGCGTTCAGCCAGAGCCAAGGGCACCTGCGCAAATACCTGGAGCAGACCTATGGCCGCGCCTTCCGCCGCTTCCTGCTGCTGGTGAATCGGGCCGTTCCCGAGATTCCGCCCCTGGAGCTGTTCTGGCGCGCCCACTTCATGCTGGGGGCGGCGGTGTTCAGCATGTCCGGCATCAAGGCGCTGCGGGCGATTGGCGAGAACGACTTCGGCGTCGATACCCACACCGACCAGGTGCTGCGGCTGATGGTGCCCTTCCTCGCCACCGGCATGCGGGCGCCCACGGCGATGCACGCACCGGAACTGGCCCAGGCCCAGTATCGGCCGCGGCGGCCGGTCGCCGTGGAGACGGCCGAGACCTACTAGGCTGCGGCATCAAGGGTGGCTGGGGTAAGCTTGCGTCCCTTTCACGGCGCCGTGCGCCGGAGCATTCGGACGAGGTACCCATGCAAGGCTCCCTGATGGTCGATATCGCTGGCACCTGGCTCACCGCCGAGGATCGCCAGCTGCTGCGTCAGCCGGAGGTGGGCGGACTGATCCTGTTCGCCCGCAACATCGAAACCCCGGGCCAGGTTCGCGAGCTATGCCGTGCCATCCGCGCCCTGCGGCCGGAACTGCTGCTGGCCGTGGACCAGGAAGGCGGTCGCGTGCAGCGCCTGCGCCGCGATGTGGTGCGGCTGCCGGCCATGGGGCAACTGGGCGGTCGCGCGGACAGCACGGAACTGGCCCGCCTCTGCGGCTGGCTGATGGCGACCGAGATCCTGGCGGTGGGGCTGGACTTCAGCTTCGCCCCGGTGCTGGACGTCGACCATGGACGCAGTCAGGTCATAGGCGCACGCTCCTTCGGCAAGGCCGAGCAGGTGATCGAACTGGGTGGTGCCTTCATCGCCGGCATGGGCGACGCCGGTATGGCCGCGACCGGGAAGCATTTCCCCGGCCACGGCTGGGCCGAAGCCGATTCCCACTATGCCATTCCCACCGACGAGCGCGATCTGGACACCCTGCTGCGCACCGACCTGCGCCCCTTCCAGGCCCTGTTGCCGACCCTGGGTGCGGTGATGCCCGCTCATGTCATCTATCCCGCGGTGGATCCCCAGCCGGCCGGCTTTTCCCGGCGCTGGCTGCAGGACATCCTGCGCGGCGAACTGGATTACCAGGGCGTGATCTTCAGTGACGACCTGTCGATGGCGGGCGCCCACGTGGCGGGCGATGCCGGCCAGCGCGTCGAGGCCGCGCTCAGCGCCGGCTGCGACATGGGGCTGGTGTGCAATGACCGCGCAGCGGCCGAGCTGGCCCTGACGCGGGTGCAGCAACTGGGCGTCTCGCCCGCGCCGCGGCTGGCCAGCATGAGGGCCCGCCGTCACGTCGATCTCGATTACCGGCAGCAACCGCAGTGGAGTCTTGCCCTGCGGCGGTTGCGCCAGGCTGACCTCATCTAAAGGACATTCCCATGACTACCTACGCCATCATCGGCGGTACCGGCCTCACCGCGCTCGCGGGTCTGGAGCTGGACCAGGCTCAGACCTTCGAGACGCCCTGGGGCGCGCCCTCGGCGCCCGTGCAGCGCGGCCACTATGCCGGGCGCCCGGTGCTGTTCCTGGCGCGCCATGGCCATCCCCATCGCATTCCGCCGCATCAGGTCAACTACCGCGCCAATCTCTGGGCGCTCAAGGAGGCCGGTGCCGAGGCCATCGTCGCGGTGAACGCCGTGGGCGGTATCCATGCCGCCATGGGCAGCGGCCATCTGTGCGTGCCCCATCAACTGGTGGACTACACCTGGGGGCGCGGCCATACCTTCTTCGAAGGGACAGACCTCGAGCACGTCACCCACATCGACTTCAGCTTTCCCTACGATGAGCCCCTGCGGCAGCGTCTGCTCGGCGCACTGCGCAGGCTGCAACTGCCGCACAGCGACCATGGCGTCTATGCCGCGACTCAGGGGCCGCGCCTGGAGACGGCGGGGGAGATCGTCCGGCTGGAGCGCGACGGCTGCGACATCGTCGGTATGACCGGGATGCCGGAGGCGGCCCTGGCCCGCGAATTGGGCCTGCCCTACGCCTGCCTGGCGCTGGTGGTGAATCCGGCGGCCGGCAAGGTGCAGCGGGAAATCACCATGGCCGAGATCGAAGCCGTCCTGGCCAGCGGCATCGACGAGGTGCGGCAGGTGCTGGCCGAGGTGCTGGCGGACTGATAGCGCTCAAGCCGCTCCCGGGATTGACCGGGAGCGGCTCTTCGATCAGCTGGCGGCGGGCGTCAGGCGGTCGAACAGGGCTTCCAGGACGTTGAAGCGCTCTTCCGCCCGCTCCATGGGTACCTGGAACTTGAACAGGGTCGCGCCTTCCAGCCGGTACTTCTTCGGCTGCGCCTGGATCATCTTCACCAGCACCAGCGGATCCACCTGGGTGTCGGCGGCGAATTCCAGCCGTCCGCCCTGAGGCCCGGCATCCACCTTGACGATGCCCAGGCCTTCCGCACGCAGCTTGAGCAGCGTCAGGCGCACCAGGTTCTTGGTCGGTTCCGGCAGGAGCCCGAAGCGGTCGATCATCTCCACCTGCAATTCCTTGAGGGCGTCTTCGTCCGCCGCCGAGGCGATGCGCTTGTAGAGGATCAGCCGCGCATGGACGTCGGGCAGGTAGTCTTCCGGGATCAGCGCGGGCACGCGCATGTTGATGTCCGGACCGCCGCCCAAGGGTTGCTCCAGGTTGGGCTGCTCGCCCTTGCGGATGGCCTTGACCGCGCGCTCCAGCATTTCCATGTAGAGGGTGAAGCCGACCGCCTGGATCTGGCCGCTCTGGCCTTCGCCGAGCAGTTCGCCGGCGCCGCGGATCTCCAGGTCGTGGGTCGCCAGGATGAAGCCTGCCCCCAGGTCCTGGGCACCGGCGATGGCTTCCAGGCGCTTCTCGGCGTCCGGCGTCATGCCCTTGCGCGGCGGGGTGAGCAGATAGGCATAGGCCTGGTGGTGACTACGGCCGACGCGGCCGCGCAGCTGGTGCAGCTGGGCCAGACCGAACTTGTCGGCGCGCTCGATGATGATGGTGTTGGCATTGGGCACGTCGATGCCGGTCTCGATGATGGTCGAGGCTACCAGCACGTTGAATCTCTTGTGGTAGAAATCGCTCATCACCTGTTCGAGATCGCGTTCGCGCATCTGTCCGTGGCCGATGCCGACGCGGGCCTCCGGCACCAGCTCGGCCAGTTCGCGGGCCCGCTTCTCGATGGTCTTGACCTCGTTGTGCAGGAAGTACACCTGGCCGCCGCGCAGCAGTTCGCGCAGCAGGGCTTCCTTGATCACCGCGTTCTGCTCCTCCATGACGAAGGTGCGCACCGAGAGACGCCGAGCCGGCGGGGTGGCGATGATGGACAGGTCGCGCATGCCGGCCACGGCCATGTTCAGGGTGCGCGGGATCGGCGTGGCGGTGAGGGTGAGGATGTCCACCTCGCTGCGCAGCGACTTGAGCTGTTCCTTCTGGCGCACCCCGAAGCGGTGCTCTTCGTCGATGATGGCCAGGCCCAGGTCCTTGAACTTCACGTCGCCCTGCAACAGCTTGTGGGTGCCGATGATGATGTCGATCTTGCCTTCGGCCAGCTCGCGTGCGGCAGCGGCGACTTCCTGGGCCGACTTGAAGCGGCTCATCACCTCGACACGTACCGGCCAGTCGGCGAAGCGATCGCGGAAGCTGTTGTAGTGCTGCTGGGCGAGGAGGGTGGTGGGTACCAGCACCGCCACCTGGCGGCCACCGTGCACGGCGATGAAAGCCGCGCGCATGGCCACCTCGGTCTTGCCGAAGCCCACGTCGCCGCAGACCAGGCGATCCATGGGCGTGCCCGCCAGCATGTCCTTGTGCACCGCCTCGATGGCGGCCTGCTGGTCCGGTGTCTCCTCGAAGGGGAAGCCGGCGGAGAAGGTGGCGTAGTCCGCCGCCGGGTCCTTGAAGGCATAGCCCTTGCGCGCGGCGCGCCGGGCATAGATGTCGAGCAGTTCGGCAGCCACGTCGCGCACCTGTTCGGCGGCCTTGCGCTTGGCCTTCTGCCAGGTCTCGGACCCCAGCTTGTGCAGCGGCGCCAGGGCGTCGTCGGTGCCCGAGTAGCGGGCGATCAGGTGCAGGTTGGCCACCGGCACATAGAGCTTGGCGTCGTCGGCGTATTCGAGCAGCAGGAATTCCTGGGGCTGGTCGTCCAGCTCCAGGGTGATCAGGCCCATGTAGCGGCCGACGCCATGGTCGATGTGCACCACCGGCGCGCCTTCGCGCAGCTCGGTGAGGTTCTTGATGACATTCTCGCCGGCGTCACGGCCCTTCTCGCGCCGGCGGCGCTGCATGATGCGCTGGCCGAACAGCGGATTCTCCGGAATCAGGGCGACGCCGGCGTTATCCAGCACCAGGCCTTCGTCCAGCGGCGCCAGGGCGATGGCGATGCGCTCGGCGCTGGCCTGGAAGGCTGCCCAGCCGTCGACCTGGCCAGGGCGCAGGTTCAGTCGGGCGAGCAGCTCCAGCAGCACCTCGCGGCGACCGGCGCTTTCCGCGGTGAACAGCACGCGACCGGGGAAATCGGTGATGAAGTGCTCCAGGGCCGCCAGCGGCTGGCTGGCCTTGGCGTCGATGGCCAGGTCCGGCAGGGCGCGTGCGGCGAAGCGCTCGCGGCCCACGCCGGCTTCCAGGTCGTCCGCGCCGATGACCACCCGCGGCCAGGCCTTCAGCCGGGCGAAGCAGTCTTCCACCGGCAGGAAGACATCGGCCGGCGGCAGCAGCGGCCGCTCCGGATCGACCCGGCGGTCTTCGTAGCGATTACGGACATCGGTCCAGAATTGCTCGGCGGCCTGTTCGATACCCGGCAGGGAAAACACCTGGGTGTTGGCCGGCAGATAGTCGAAGAGGGTCGAGGTCTCGTCGAAGAACAGCGGCAGGTAGTACTCGATGCCTGCCGGGGTGATGCCGCTGGCCAGATCCTGATAGATGGGGCAGCGGCGATAGTCCACGTCGAATCTTTCGCGGAATCGCGCACGAAAACCGGTCACCGCCTCTTTATGCAGCGGGAATTCCCGCGCCGGCAGGAGACGGATGCTGTCGACCTTGTCGATGGATCTCTGCGTTTCCGGATCGAAGGTACGCAGCGTCTCGATCTCGTCGTCGAACAGGTCGATCCGGTAAGGCAGGTTGCTGCCCATGGGAAAGAGATCGATCAGGGCGCCGCGCACGGCGAATTCGCCGTGTTCGTACACCGTATCCACATATCTATAGCCGGCCGCTTCCAGGCGCGCGCGGGTGGCTTCCACGTCCAGCCGCTGGCCGACGTCCAGCACCAGGCTGCTGCCGAGCAGGAAGCGCGTGGGCGCCAGGCGGTGTAGGGCAGTCGCCAGAGGGACTACCAAAATGCCGTGGGACAGCTCCGGCAGCCGATAAAGGGTGGCGACACGCTGGGAGATGATGTCCTGGTGGGGCGAGAAGACATCGTAGGGTAGCGTCTCCCAATCGGGAAAATTCAGTACCGGAAGTTCAGGGGCGAAGAAGCGCAGTTCCTGCTCCAGGCGATCAGCGGTCTGGCTGTCCTGGGTGATCAGCAGGGTGAAGCGGCGGGTCGCGGCCTTGGCGGCTTCAGCGATGGCGAGGGCTAGCGCGGCGCCGGGCAGATTGCCCCACTGCTGGCGGCCGGCGGTTTCAGGAATTGACGGGGTACGCAAAACTGACACGCGGGCGGAACTCCGGTGGATTTCGGGAGGGTTGGGATTGTAACGACCGGGCTTTCACGCTGTCAGTGCAGCGACGCGCGTAGATTGCCTGGGACAGGCAGCGCGGTCATAATGTAGTTCCTTTTTTCAGCTCCTACATAGGGAAGGATTTGTCGTGAGTCAGAAGCCTGAGCAGTGCCTTGAAGAATGGATCGATCGCGAAGCGCTCGCCGAGGCCATGATTCCCCTGATTGGTCAGCTGTACCGTAACAACAATGTTGTGACCTCCATTTACGGTCGCGGTTTGGTCAACCGTTCGGTGATCTCCATTCTCAAGGCCCACCGGTTCGCCCGCCAGATCGACAACGTCGAGCTGTCCGTGCAGGACACCTACCCGCTGGTGAAGGCCCTGAGCGAGCTGGAACTGGGCGCCGCCTCCATCGACCTCGCCCGCTTGAGCCTGAAATTCAAGGCCGAAGGCGCCGGTCGCGACCTCAAGGACTTCCTGCGCAGCGAGCTGTCCGCCGTGGTCGGCAAGCAGGGCGTCGAGCAGCGCAAGGGCAAGGACGTCGTCCTCTACGGCTTCGGTCGCATCGGCCGCCTGCTGGCGCGCATCCTCATCGAGCACCAGGGTAGCGGCGACGGCCTGCGCCTGCGCGCCATCGTCGTGCGCAAGGGCGCCGACAACGATCTGGTCAAGCGTGCCAGCCTGCTGCGTCGCGACTCCGTGCACGGTTCCTTCGACGGCACCATCACCGTCGACGAAGCCAATAGCACCCTGTGTGCCAACGGCACCCTGATCAAGGTGATCTACTCCAACGATCCCACCACCGTCGACTACACCCAGTACGGCATCCAGGATGCCATCGTGGTCGACAACACCGGCAAGTGGCGCGATGCCGAAGGCCTGGGCCAGCACCTCAAGTGCAAGGGCGTTTCCCGCGTGGTGCTGACCGCACCCGGCAAGGGCAGCCTGAAGAACATCGTGCATGGCATCAACCATGACACCATCACCGCCGAAGACACCATCGTCACCGCGGCCTCCTGCACCACCAACGCCATCGTGCCGATCCTGAAGGCGGTCAACGACAAGTACGGCATCGTCAACGGTCACGTCGAGACCGTGCACTCGTACACCAACGACCAGAACCTGATCGACAACTTCCACAAGGGCGATCGCCGTGGCCGCAGCGCCGCGCTGAACATGGTCATCACCGAGACCGGCGCCGCCAAGGCCGTGGCCAAGGCACTGCCGGAACTGGCTGGCAAGCTGACCGGCAACGCCATCCGCGTGCCGACGCCCAACGTCTCCATGGCGATCCTCAACCTGAACCTGGAAAACGCCACCAGCAAGGACGAGATCAACGAGTACCTGCGCGAGATGGCGCTGCACTCGCCGCTGCACAAGCAGATCGACTTCGTGAACTCGCCGGAAGTGGTGTCCAGCGACTTCGTCGGCTCCCGCCATGCGGGTGTGGTCGATGCCGGTGCCACCATCGTCAGCGACAACCGTGTCGTCCTCTACGTCTGGTACGACAACGAGTTCGGCTACAGCTGCCAGGTCGTGCGGGTGCTGGAAGAGATGGCGGGCGTCAATCCGCCGGCCTTCCCGGCCTGAGTCTTGCGTCCTAGGCAAGGCTGACTTGCAAGAAAAAACGGGAGCCCGCGTGGCTCCCGTTTTCGTTTTGACCGGGTTTTGCGCCACAATAGCGACCCGTGACAAGAGGTCGCAGCCCCCTGGGGCGATCTCGCGCCGGATCCGACCTCTCGCGAGGCGGTCCGGCTCCAGCCGTCGCCTGCGGACGGCTAACCTTCTGAGGAGAAAGCATGGCGGTCTATAGCTACGACGTGGTGGTACTGGGTTCGGGACCGGCAGGCGAGGGCGCGGCGATGAACGCCGCAAAGAATGGCCGTCGCGTGGCGGTGGTGGACAATCGCCAGGTGGTCGGCGGCAACTGCACCCACCTGGGCACCATTCCCTCCAAGGCGCTGCGTCATTCGGTCAAGCAGATCATCCAGTTCAACACCAACGAGATGTTCCGCTCCATCGGCGAGCCACGCTGGTTCTCCTTTCCCGACGTGCTGCGCAGCGCCGAGCGGGTGATCGCCCGCCAGGTGTCGTCCCGCACCAGCTACTACGCGCGCAATCGCGTCGACCTGTTCTTTGGCACCGCCAGCTTCGCCGACGAGAACACCATCGAGATCGTCAACCTGCGTGGCGATCTGGAGCGCCTGGTGGCCAAGCAGGTCGTCATCGCCACCGGCTCGCGACCCTATCGCCCGGTGGACGTAGACTTCAGCCATCCGCGCATCTACGACAGCGACACCATCCTGTCGCTGACCCATACCCCGCGCCGGCTGATCATCTATGGCGCCGGGGTGATCGGCAGCGAGTACGCCTCCATCTTCAGCGGCCTCGGCGTGCTGGTGGACCTGATCGACAACCGCGACCAGCTGCTCAGCTTCCTCGACGACGAGATCTCCGACGCCCTGAGCTATCACCTGCAGAACAACAATGTGCTCATTCGTCACAATGAGGAATACGAGCGCATCGAAGGCCAGGAAAACGGCGTCGTCCTGCACCTGAAGTCCGGCAAGAAGCTGCGCGCCGATGCCCTGCTGTGGTGTAACGGCCGGACCGGCAACACCGACCAGCTGGGCCTGCAGAACGTGGGCATCTCGGTCAACAGCCGGGGCCAGGTCACCGTCGACGAGAACTACCGGACCTCGGTCGCCAACATCTATGCGGCGGGCGACGTCATCGGCTGGCCAAGCCTGGCCAGTGCCGCCTACGACCAGGGGCGTTCGGCCTCGGACAATATCCTGCATGACAACAACGGGCGGGTGGTCAACGACATTCCCACCGGCATTTACACCATTCCCGAGATCAGTTCGCTGGGCAAGACCGAGCGCGAGCTGACCCAGGAGCGGGTGCCCTACGAGGTCGGCAAGGCCTTCTTCAAGAGCATGGCGCGGGCGCAGATCTCCGGCGAACCGGTGGGCATGCTGAAGATCCTCTTCCACCGCGAGACCCTGCAGGTGCTGGGCGTGCACTGCTTCGGCGACCAGGCCTCGGAGATCCTGCACATCGGCCAGGCGATCATGAACCAGGAAGGCGAGGCGAACAGCATCCGCTATTTCGTCAACACCACCTTCAATTACCCGACCATGGCCGAGGCCTACCGGGTAGCGGCTTTCGATGGCTTGAATCGGTTGTTTTGAGTCGGCCCAGGTTGAGCGGACGGAGGCGAATGTCCGCTCGGCTAGCCCCCCTCTCCCCTCGGGAGAGGGCTGGGGTGAGGGTGCTCCCCGTAGCAGTCTCCAGTGGAAAAGGCTGCGCCGTTTTCCACGCTACGGAGTCGGCTCGCATCACGGCCATGGCGGTCCACCGCTGCGGCCGCTCCTACGGGTGTTTGCCTAGAGGTAGGAGCGCGGTCTTTATCGCGGTCATGGGCCGCTCCTACGGTTACATCGAGCCTGTAGGAGCGGCCCATGGCCGCGATCAGTGAAGCATCAGAGTCCCGCAGAGGCGGCCGCAGCGACGGACCCCATGGCCGCGACTGCTGGGGCAGGCAGGAGCCTACCCCAGCGTTCGCCGCGCCAGGCTCGGAAAATCGGTGATCAGACTGTCCGCGCCGAAGTCGGCCAGGCGGCGCATCAGGCTGGCGTCGTTCACCGTCCAGACCGAGACGTGCAGGCCCTGGCGCTGAGCCTTGAGCAGCCGTTCCGGGGTGCACAGCGTCCAGTTCAGCGCCAGCAGGTGGCAGTCGTAGTGAGCGGCCACCTTGAGCGGATCCAGCCAGGCGTATTCCGCCACCAGTCCACGCGCCAGCTGTGGGGTGTCGCGCTGCAGGGCGCGCAGGACCTCGCGCGAGGAACTGGTGACGGTCACCTTGTCCTGCAGGCCGAATTCCTCGACCAGCTGGGCGATGGCTCTCACGGTCTGCGCCGCCCGCACTCGCGAGGCGCTCTTCACCTCCAGCTGCCAGTGTTCGAAGGAACACTTCTCGAACAGCTCGCGCAGGGTCGGGATGGGGCAGGGGCGCGGCCACACCGGTCCGCCCTGGCGGGCATCCAGGGCGATTAGATCGGCGACCGCCTTTTCGCTGACCTTGCCGCCACGACCGGTGGTGCGTTTCAGGGTCGGGTCGTGGATCACCACCAGCTCGCCGTCCCGGGAGAGGTGCAGGTCCAGCTCGCAGCGCGTGACGCCCAGTTCCAGGCACAGCTCGAAACCAGCCAGGGTGTTTTCTGGGGCTTCGCCGCGGGCGCCGCGGTGTCCGTAAATAAGGGTCATGAGGGCTCCTTGGCGCTAGGGTGAGGGGACCGGGCGCCGCGGTTCGCGTACCGCGTCCAGCACCCGGTCGTTTTCGAAATAGACGCTGAAATCTCTGTAGTCCCAGCGGCGGATGGGCGGCCGACCGACCGGCGGGTGCTCCTGATCGGGCAGGCCGAAGCGTTCCAGGACCTGGCTGCGGCTGTCGCCGCGCAGGGGTAGCGGGGTACTGCCATCGCCCTGCTGGCCCAGCGGGATCTGCAGGGTCTCGGCCCAGCCGGGCAGGGCGGCGCCGAGCAGCAGGAGCGCCAGCCAGGGGCGTTTCACGCCTCGTCTCCGCGGTCGGCGCGGCGCACCCGGGCCTGCTGGCGCAGGACGTGGCGCGCCAGCAGCTGGCGCTGGGCATCTTCCAGGTCGATGAAACTGGTGCCGATCTCGTACCCGCCCTTGACGGCCTGGCAACCGGTCACCTCGGCCAGCACCTGCAGGCCCAGGCCCTGGGGCGGCAGTGCCATGCGCAGGTCGAGGCGGGTGCCCAGGGCATAGGGCTCGGCATCGACGAAGGCCAGGCCGCCTTCGGACAGCACCACGTCGCGGGTGGCGCCGCTGTCGTGCAGGAGATTCCAGGTAAAGGCCTGGCCGAGCAGGTCCAGGCGCTTGTGCACCAGGCGCAGGCAGGCGGTGACGGCGCGGTCGCGCTCGTCCAGATTGCGCAGCAGGTGACGGGATTCGAATTCCAGCTGATGCAGTTCGCTCAGGAGTGCGAACAGCGGCGCGGTCTCGCCGGGGACCCCGTCGGCAGGGCTGATTTGCAGTGCGATACGGTCGGTGATGCGATAGTATTCCCGCCGTTCACGCGCGTCTGGGGTGGTCATGTCGGGCCGCTCCGTGGGTGATGGCCCCGAGTGTAGCCGGCGAGCCGGCACGGTGTCGCCGTCCAACCCGCAGGGCGCCTACGTCTTTCCGCCGTGCAAGCGAGCCTATGTTCAGACCCCTGCCGATCTACCTTGGCCTGCGTTACGTCCGCGCCAAGCGCCGCAACCATTTCGTCTCCTTCATCTCGCTCACCTCCATGATCGGCCTGGCCCTCGGCGTGGTCGTGATGATCGTGGTGCTGTCGGTCATGAACGGCTTCGACCGCGAGATGCGCGATCGCGTCCTCGGCATGATTCCCCATGCGACGGTGGAGTCCTACCAGCCGGTCAACGACTGGCGCAGCGTGCGCGAATTGGCGCTGCAGAACAGCCAGGTGGCCGCGGTGGCGCCCTTCACCCAGTTGCAGGGCATGCTGGCCCACGACAAGGCGGTGCAGACGGTATTGCTCAACGCCATCGATCCGGCCGAGGAGCCCAAGGTCTCGATCATCCCCAGCTTCATGCGCGAGGGCCGGCTCGACGACCTCAAGCCGGGCGAATTCGGCATCATCATCGGCTCTCTGGCCGCCGAGAAACTGGGCGTCAAGGTCGGCGACAAGCTCACCTATATCGCCCCGGAAGTGGCCGTGACCCCGGCCGGCATGTTTCCGCGCATGAAGAGATTCACCGTGGTGGGCATCTTCAGCGTCGGCGCCGGCGAGCTGGACGGCTCGGTGGGCCTGATCGACATCGAGGACGCCGCGCGGCTGCAGCGCTGGCCGGCGAACGCGGTGCAGGGCGTGCGCCTCAAGCTGCACGACCTGTTCCAGGCGCCGGACGTGTCCTGGAACATCGCTCGCCAGCTGCCGGGCAACGACTGGTACGCCCGCGACTGGACCCGCACCCACGGCAATCTCTACCAGGCCATCGGCATGGAAAAGACCATGATCGGCCTGCTCCTGCTGCTGATCGTCGCCGTGGCCGCCTTCAACATCGTCTCCACCCTGGTGATGGTGGTGACCGACAAGAAATCCGACATCGCCATCCTGCGCACCCTGGGCGCCACGCCCCGGCAGATCATGGCGGTGTTCATGGTCCAGGGGACCTTCATCGGCGTCATCGGCACCGCCATCGGCTGCCTGCTGGGCGTGCTCGCCGCGCTCAACGTCAGCGCCGCCCTGGCCTGGGTGCAGCGGGTCACCGGGCACCAGTTCCTCAACGCCGAGGTGTACTTCATCGACTACCTGCCGGCGCAGCTGCAGCTGCACGACGTCCTGCTGGTCTGCGGCGCGTCCTTTGCCCTGAGCTTCCTGGCCACGCTCTATCCCTCCTGGAGCGCCGCCCGTACCCAACCCGCCGAGGCCCTGCGTTATGAATGATCGAGCCGTTTTGCGTTGCCAGGACCTGGGCAAGCGCTACGAGGAAGGCCCCCAGACCGTCGAGGTGCTGAGCAACGTCCAGCTGACCCTGCAACCGGGCGAGCGGGTGTCCATCGTCGGCAGTTCGGGGTCGGGCAAGACCACCCTGCTGAACCTGCTCGGCGGCCTGGATACCCCCAGCAGCGGCAGTGTCTGGCTCGACGGCGAGGAGCTGTCGGCGCTCAACGAGAAGGCCCGCGGCCTCCTGCGCAATCGCGCCATGGGCTTCGTCTACCAGTTCCACCACCTGCTGCCCGAATTCAGCGCCCTGGAAAACGTCTGCATGCCTCTGCTGATCGGCAAGGCCTCCATCGGCGAGGCCCGCGAGCGCGCCGCCAAGCTGCTGGAGCGGGTCGGTCTCGGCCATCGCCTGGGCCACAAGCCGGCCGAGCTGTCCGGTGGCGAGCGCCAGCGCGTGGCCATCGCCCGGGCGCTGGTCAACCAGCCCAAGCTGGTGCTGCTCGACGAACCCACCGGCAACCTCGACCAGCACACCGCCCACGGCATCCAGGATCTGATGCTGGAGCTGTCCACCTCGCTGCGCACCGCCTTCCTGGTGGTGACCCACGACCAGGTGCTGGCCGGCCAGATGGACCGGATGCTGCGCCTGGACGAAGGCCATCTGGTCGACGCCACGCCGGCCCGGCAGGTCTGAGGTCGCCATGTTCAGACCGCTTTCGCTGTTCATCGGCCTGAGATACACCCGCGCCAAGCGGCGCAAGTCGTTCATCTCCTTCTTCTCGCTGGTCTCCATGTTCGGCCTGGCGCTGGGCGTGCTGGCCATGATCCTGGTGCTGTCGGTGATGAACGGCTTCCAGGAGGAAATGCGTGGCCGCATCCTTGGCATGGTGCCCCATGCCTTCATCAGCGCGGCCCAGCCGCTGGACGACTGGCGCCCGCTGGCGGCCAAGGCCGAGCAGCAGCCCCATGTGCTGGCGGCGGTGCCCTATACCCAGTTGCAGGGCATGCTCTCGGTACGGGGGCGCATGCAGCCGCTGCTGGTGGACGGCATCGATCCCGCCCAGGAAAAACGCGTGTCCATCGTCGGCGAGCGCATGACCCAGGGCAGTCTTGACGCCCTCAAGCCCGGCGAATTCGGCATCGTGCTGGGCGAGATCGCCGCGCGGCGCTTCCAGCTGGAGCTGGGCAGCCAGGTCACGGTGATCATCCCCGAGGTCGGCGCCACCGGCAGCATCACCCCGCGGCTGCGGCGCTTCACCGTGGTCGGCACCTTCAAGGTCGGCGCCGAACTGGATGCCTCCCTGGCGCTGATCAACGTCGCCGATGCCGCGCCGCTCAAGGGCTGGCAGCCGGGCCAGGTGGAAAGCATCCGCCTGGCGCTGGACGATCTGTTCCAGGCGCCGCGCATTTCCCGTGACGTGGCCAAGGCCCTCGGCGACGGCTACCAGGCGCGCGACTGGACGATCTCCCAGGGCAGCCTGTTCCAGGCCATGCAGATGGAAAAGACCATGATCGGCCTGCTGCTCTTGCTGATCGTCGCCGTGGCCGCCTTCAACATCATCGCCACCCTGATCATGGTGGTGGCCGACAAGAAGGCCGACATCGCCATCCTGCGCACCCTGGGCGCTACGCCCGGGCAGATCATGGCGGTGTTCATGGTGCAGGGCACGGTGATCGGCCTGGTCGGTACCCTGATCGGCGGCGTGCTGGGCGTCATCGCGGCGCTCAACGTCAGCAGCTGGATCGCCGCCCTAGAGCGCCTGGTCGGCCACAAGCTGTTTGGCGGCGACATGTACTTCATCAGCAACCTGCCGTCGCGGCTGGAGCTGGAAGACGTGGTGCTGATCGCCGTGGCCGCCCTGAGCATGAGTTTCCTGGCGACCCTCTATCCCGCCTGGCGCGCCTCGCGCACCTCACCGGCCGAAGCCCTGCGCTACGACTGATTCCTGCCGGGCCAGGTGGCGCCATGCCCCTGGTCCTGTAGTGTCCAAACTGCTCTAATCCGCGCTTCTGAAGCCCTTTCGGCTCTCCATGGATGGAGTCCTGATGCGCGCCGCTCTGCTGTCCTTTGCCCTGGGCGTGCTGCTCCTGCGCGCCTTCGCCACGCTGCCGTCGCTACCGCTGCTGGCGGCCCTCGCGGCCGTGGCCCTGGTGCTGCTGTTCACCCGCCTCCTGGCGCTCGGTGCCCTCGGGCTGGGTCTGGCCTGGGCGTTGCTCAATGGCCACTGGGCGCTGGACGATCGCCTGGATCCGGCGCTGGAACAGCGGGTGCTGTGGATCGACGGCCAGATCAGCGGGCTGCCCACGGTGGACGCCGATTCGGTGAGTTTCGTGCTCGCCGGGGCGACCAGCCGCCGCGCGTTTGAGCTGCCGGCGCGGATCCGCCTGAGCTGGCACGGCGGGCCGCGCCCGCTGGCCGGCGAACGCTGGCGCCTGGCCGCGGAATTGCGCGGCCCCGCCGGTCTGGTCAACCCCCTCGGCCAGGATCGCGAAGCCTGGCTGCTGGCCCAAGGCATAGGCGCCACCGGCAGCGTCAAGGATGGCCAGCGCCTGGCCGCCGCCAGTGGCCTGGCGACCTGGCGCGACGGCATCCGGCAATACCTGCAGAGGCGCGATCCGGCCGGGCAGGGCGGGCTGCTCGCCGCCCTGGTGGTGGGCGACGGCTCGGGCATCACCGATGCCCAGTGGCAGCTGTTCCAGGACACCGGCACCGTGCACCTGATGGTCATCTCCGGGCAGCACATCGGCCTGATCGCCCTGGGCGTCTATGCCGGAGTGGTCCTCCTGGCGCGGCATGGCTGCTGGCCGCGCCGGCTGCCCTGGCGCCTGTCCGCGGCGGCGCTGACCATCGCCACCGCGCTGGGCTACGGACTGCTGGCCGGCTTCGAGGTGCCGGTGCAGCGGGCCTGCGTCATGGTCACCCTGGGCCTGGTCTGGCAACTCGGGCGCCAGCAGGTGCGGCTGGCGGATGCCGTGCTGCTGGCCCTGGTGCTGGTGCTGGCCGCCAATCCGCTGGTCAGTCTGCTGCCTGGATTCTGGCTGTCCTTTGGCGCCGTTCTGTTGCTGCTGTGGAGCTTTGCTGGCCGCCTGGGCCGCCTGCCCTGGTGGCTCACCCTCGGACGCGCCCAGTGGTGCATGGCCGTGGGCCTGGCGCCGCTGCTGCTGGCGCTGGGCCTGCCCCTGAGTCTGAGCGGCCCGCTGGCCAATGCCCTGGCCGTGCCGCTGATGGACCTGGCCATCGTGCCCCTGGCCCTGGCGGGGACGCTGCTGTCCCTGCTCTGGTCGCCGCTGGGAACTCCGGCCTTGCTGCTGGCGGGTGGCCTGCTGCAGGGACTGCTTTGGCTGCTGGGCGGCGTGGCGCACCTGGGGGCGGCCTGGCAACCGGTATTGGCACCGACTTGGGCGCTATGGCTGGCGGGGCTGGGCGCGCTGCTGGCCCTGCTGCCCGCGGGGGTGCCGCTGCGAGTCTTCGGCGCGCTGCTGATGCTGCCGGGGCTGTTTCCCCCGCCACCGCTACCCGCGGAGGGCCTGGCACGGATCACCGTGCTGGACGTGGGGCAGGGCCTGGCAGTGCTGGTCCGCACCCGTGACCATGCACTGCTCTATGATGCCGGTCCGCGCCAGGGCAGCTACGACAGCGGCGCCCGGGTCGTCCTGCCCAACCTGAAGGCCTTCGGCATCGGCAGCCTGGACGTCATGCTGCTCAGTCATGCCGATGCCGACCACGCCGGTGGTGCGCCGGCCGTGGCCAGGGAACTGCCGCCAGGACAGGTGCTCAGTGGCGAGGCGGGACGCCTCACGCCGGAACTGCACGCCCGGGACTGCACGGATGGGGCCGAGTGGCGCTGGAACGAGGTCGCATTCATCACCTGGTGGCATCCCGCTGCGGATTCCAACGCGTCCTCCTGCGTGCTCAGCGTCGTGGCCAGGGGCGAGCGCCTGTTGCTGACCGGCGACATCGACGCCCGCCGTGAAGCCGAACTGCTGGCCAGCGGTGTGCCCGTGGCGGCGGAATGGCTGGTCGCGCCGCACCACGGCAGTCGCAGCGGCTCCAGCGCCGCCTTCATCGACGCCGTCCAGCCACGTGGCGTGCTCATCTCCCGAGGGCTGAACAATCGCTATGGCCATCCCCATCCCCAGGTACTGGCGCGCTATCGCGAGCGCGGCGTGCTGCCCTACGACACCGCCGAGCGGGGCGCCCTGAGCTGGACCCTGGGTCGCTGGGAGGCACCACGCGGGCAACGCCAGGTGCGGCATTGGTGGCGGATAAGCCCGCCGACACCCTGATAGCCTATTCAAAGGCTGCTGCGCGTCGGCCAAACCGCGTTGAAAAGACCTTCGGAATGCTCATTTACCATTCGTAAACTCCGCTTCCTCAGGTCTTGTCGCCTTGTTTGTCTCTAGCTCGCGAGCCCTTGAACAGGCTCTCCGGCGTTCGTGCTAGAGTGGCCGCATTTTGCGGCAGGGGTAACGGTCTCGTGTTCGAAATGGTCAAAGCGGGCGGCTGGATGATGCTGCCGATCATTCTCAGTTCCATCCTGGCCACGGCCATCATCGCCGAGCGGCTGTGGACCCTCAGGCGCAGCCGGGTCGCACCGCCGACGCTGCTCGCCCAGGTCTGGCGCTGGATCCAGGACAAGCAGCTCAATGCCGAGCGGCTGCGCGAATTGCGCGCCGGATCGCCCTTGGGCGACATCCTCGCCGCGGGCCTGGCCAATTCCCGCCATGGCCGCGACATCATGAAGGAAGCCATCGAGGAAGCCGGCAGCCGCGTGGTGCACGATCTCGAGCGCTACCTCAACACCCTCGGCAGCATCGCCGCCCTGGCGCCCCTGATGGGTCTGCTGGGTACGGTGTTCGGCATGATCGACATCTTCAGCGCCTTCATGAACGACGGCATGGCCAATGCGCCCATCCTCGCCGGTGGCATCTCCAAGGCCCTGGTCACCACCGCCACCGGCCTGCTGGTGGCGATTCCCGCGGTGTTCTTCCATCGCTACCTGCTGCGCCGGGTCGATGAGCTGGTGGTGGGCATGGAGCAGGAAGCGGTCAAGCTGGTGGACATCCTTCACGGCGATCGCGAGGTGGACGTCCGCGAAGGAGCCCCGGCGTGAAATTCCGTCGCCGCGCCGGGGGCGCCGCTCGCGAAGAGGTCTATATCAACCTGGCGTCCTTCATCGACGTCATCTTCGTCCTGCTGCTGTTCTTCGTGGTGACCGCCACCTTCAGCAAGCCCAGCCAGCTGAAGATCGAACTGCCCGAGGCCGATAGCGCCGCCGCGGCCGCCAATCAGGGCAAAATCCTGGAAATCAGCATCACCGCCGAAGGCCAGATGGCGCTCAACGGCCAGACCCTGGCGCGCAACGACCTGACCGGCCTGACCACCGCGCTGCAGCGGGAATCCGGCGGCGACAACAGCCTGCCGCTGGTGATCACCGCCGATGGCCGCGCCACCCACCAGGCGGTGGTCATGGCCATGGACGCCGCCGGCAAGCTGGGTTTCAGCCAGTTGCGCATCACCACCCTCGAGGCCCAGGCGAAACGGCCGTGAGCCTGGGCGAGCGCCTGGTCCGCGCCTGGTACCAGGGGCATCCGGCCCTGGGCCTGCTGGCGCCGCTCGAAGCCCTCTATCGCCGGGTCGCCCGGCGCAAGCGCCAGCGTTTCCTGGCGGGGCAGGGCAGCATCCATCGCGCGCCGGTGCCGGTCATCGTGGTGGGCAATCTCACCGTGGGCGGTACCGGCAAGACGCCCATGATCCTCTGGCTGATCGGCCACCTGCGCGCCCGTGGGCTCAAGGTCGGGGTGGTCAGCCGCGGCTATGGCGCCACGCCGCCGAGTCTGCCCTGGCGGGTCCGGGCCAGCGACACCGCCGCCGTCGCCGGCGACGAGCCGCTGCTGATCGTGCAGCGCACCGGGGTGGCGCTGGTGACGGATCCCGACCGCGGTCGCGCCGTCGAACGCCTGCTCGCCGAAGAATCGCTCGACGTCATCCTCAGCGACGACGGCCTGCAGCACTATCGCCTGGCCCGCGACCTGGAGCTGGTGATGGTCGATGCGGCGCGCGGCTTCGGCAACGGTCGCTGCCTGCCGGCCGGCCCCCTGCGCGAACCCCTGGAGCGCCTGGCCGAGGTGGACGCCGTGATCCACAACGGCGCCGCGGTCGATCCGGCCGACGGCTTCGGCCTGACCCTGCAGCCCAGTGCCCTGGTCAATCTGCGCAGCGGCGAGACGCGACCGCTGGATTTCTTTCCGCCGGGGCAGCGCCTGCACGCCCTGGCCGGCATCGGCAACCCCGGGCGTTTCTTCGCCACCCTCGAAGGACTACACTGGCAGCCGTTGCCCCATGCCTTCGCCGATCACGCCACCTACAGCGCCGCGGACCTGACCTTCACCCCCGCGCTGCCGCTGGTGATGACCGAGAAGGACGCGGTCAAGTGCCGGTCCTTCGCCGCCGCCGACTGGTGGTACCTGGCGGTGGACGCCCAGCCCTCGGCCGCCTTCGTCGCCTGGCTGGACGGGCGTCTCGACCGACTCCTGCCCGAACACTCTCACTGACGGAACCTCTGCCCATGGATCTCAAGCTGCTGGACATCCTCGCCTGCCCCCTGACCAAGAGCCCGCTAATCTTGAGCGACGACAAGACCGAGCTCATCAGCAAGGCCGCCGGCCTGGCGTTCCCGATTCGCGACGGCATCCCGGTGATGCTGGAAAGCGAGGCGCGCATCATCACCACGGACGAGCGTCTGGATAAATGAGCGCCGCCTTCACCGTCGTCATTCCGGCGCGACTGGCCAGCACCCGGCTGCCCAACAAGCCGCTGCTCGACATCGCCGGCAAGCCGATGATCCATTACGTCTGGGAGCAGGCCCGCCGCAGCGGCGCCGAGCAGGTGGTGGTGGCGACCGACCACGACGACATCCTGCGTGCCTGCGAAGGCTTTGGCGCCCGGGTCCTGCTGACCCGCGCCGACCATGCCTCGGGCACCGATCGCCTGGCCGAGGTGGCCGAATTGCTCGGCCTGGCCAGCGAGGCCCTGGTGGTCAACGTCCAGGGCGACGAGCCGCTGATCCCGCCGGCGGTGATCGACCAGGTGGCGGGCAATCTCGCTGCCCATCCCGAAGCCGGCGTGGCCACCCTGGCCGAGCCGATCAGTGACGTCGACAGCCTGTTCAATCCCAATGTCGTCAAGGTGAGCACCGACGTGAACGGCCTGGCACTGACCTTCAGCCGGGCACCGCTGCCTTGGGCGCGCAACGCCTTCGCCAGCGATCGCGCGCAGCTGCCCCAGGGCTTTCCCTATCGTCGCCACATCGGCATCTACGCCTACCGCGCCGGCTTCCTCGCCGATTTCGTCAGCTGGGGTCCCTGCGCCCTGGAAGAGACCGAAGCCCTGGAGCAATTGCGCGCCCTCTGGCACGGCGTGCGCATCCATGTCGCCGATGCCCTGGAAGCGCCCCAGGCCGGCGTGGATACCCTGGAAGACCTCGAGCGCGTCCGTCGCCTGCTGGGAGCCTAGATGACCCTGCGCATCCTGTTCGTCTGCATGGGCAACATCTGCCGCTCGCCCACCGCCGAAGGCATCCTCAGGGCCAAGCTGGACGCCGCCGGCCTTGCCGAGGCTGTGGAGCTGGACTCGGCCGGCACCGGCGACTGGCATGTCGGCAAGGCACCGGATTCCCGGGCCATCCAGGCCGCGGCCGGTCGCGGCTATGACATCGCCGACCTGCGCGCGCGCCAGGTCGCTGAGGACGATTTCCAGCGCTTCGACCTGATCCTGGCCATGGACCAGGACAACCTCGCCTGGCTGGAGCAGCTGCGTCCGGGTGCGGGCGCGGTGCCCGAACTCTTCCTGGCGCGCCAGGGCCTGGCGGTGGACGAGGTGCCCGATCCCTATTACGGCGGCGCAGCCGGCTTCGAGCGGGTCCTCGACCTGCTGGAAAGTGCCTGCGATGGCCTGGTCGCCGAGGTGGCTACCCGTCATGGTCGCTGAGCTGCAACAGCAGGTCCCGCTGCAGGGGCTCAATACCTTCGGCCTGGTGGCAGAAGCCGACCGCTATCTGGAAGCCGCCAGTGACGTCGAGGTCCGCGAGGCCCTGGCGCTGGCCCGGCAGTTGGGCGTGCCCCTGCGGGTGCTGGGCGGTGGCAGCAATCTGGTCCTGCCCGAGCGGGTCGAGGGCCTGGTAGTGCGACTGACCTCGCGCGGCATCCGTCTGCTGGCGGAGGAGGGCGATGCCCTGCTGGTGGAAGCCGAAGCCGGCGAGCCCTGGCACCCCTTCGTCATGGCCACCCTGGCCAATGGCTGGTACGGCCTGGAAAATCTCAGCCTGATCCCGGGCACCGTGGGCGCCTCGCCGATCCAGAACATCGGCGCCTATGGCGTCGAACTGAAGGACAGATGTGCGGGCGTCACGGCGCTCGACCGCCACAGCGGCGAACTCCATGACCTCAACCCGGCCGATTGCGCCTTCGCCTACCGCGAGAGTCGCTTCAAGGCCGAGACTGGTCGCTGGATCGTGCTGCGGGTGCGCTTCCACCTCAGTCGTAAGCCGCAGCTGGTGCTGGACTACGGCCCGGTGCGCCAGGCCCTGACCGAGGCGGGCGTCACGCAGCCGACCCCCGAGGCCGTCAGCGCGGCCATCTGCAGCATCCGCCAGAGCAAACTGCCCGACCCGGCGGTGCTGGGCAATGCCGGCAGCTTCTTCAAGAATCCGGTGGTGACCGCTGCCGAAGCCGCCGCGCTGCAGGGCCGCTATCCAGGTCTGCCGACCTATCCGCAGGCCGATGGCAGCGTCAAGCTGGCCGCCGGCTGGCTCATCGACCAGGCCGGCTGGCGCGGTCATCGCGATGGCGCCGTGGGGGTGCATGCCGCCCAGGCGCTGGTGCTGGTCAACTTCGGCGGCGCTCGCAGTCGCGACGTCCTGGCCCTGGCCGAGCGCATCCGCGCTTCGGTGCGCGAGCGCTTCGGCGTGACGCTGGAGATGGAGCCGGGAAGCCTGACGTGACCGACGATGCCCCCGATACCCAACGCCGCCGCCTGCTGATCGCCACCACCTCCGCCGTCGGCGGCCTGGGACTGGTGGCGGGTAGCGTGCCCTTCGTCTGCGCCCTGCGGCCCAGTCGTTCGGCGGAGGTGGCGGCGGCGCCGGTCGAGGTGGATCTCAAAACCCTGCGCGAAGGCGAGCAACTCACGGTGCAGTGGCGCGGCCAGCCAGTCTGCGTGCTGCGCCGCAGCGCGGCGGACCAGGCCCGGCTGTTGGCCGACCAGGCCGGCCTCGCCGACCCGGATTCCCGGGAATCCAGCCAGCCACCCTATGTCGATCCACGGCTGAGATCGCGGCGGCCGGACATCTTCGTGGTCACCGCTATCTGCACCCACCTGGGCTGTATTCCCTCCCTGGACACCGCAACGACGAACCAAGGCTATCTCTGTCCCTGCCATGGCTCCCATTTCGATCTCGCTGGGCGGGTCTATCGCGACCAGCCGGCACCCCTGAATCTGGCCGTGCCTCCCTATCACTTCAAAGGCGAGAGCCTGCTGGTGATCGGCAGCGACGGGGAGGGCGTGGCATGAGGGACAGGGAGCCCGGCTGGCTGGAGCGACGGCTGCCGATCGGCGCCTTCTGGCGCCGGCACCTCAGCGACTACCGGGTGCCGCGCAACCTCAACGTCTTCTATCTGTTCGGCTCGCTATTGCTCTTCATCCTGGCGCTGCAGGTGCTGACCGGACTCTGGCTACTGTTCGGCTATGAACCCACCGTGAAGGGTGCCTTCGCCTCGGTCCAGCTGTTCATGCGCGAGGTGCCCTTCGGCTGGCTGATCCGCTATCTGCATGCGGTGGGCGCCTCGGCGCTGTTCGTCTGCCTCTATCTGCACATGCTGCGCGGCCTGCTCTATGGCTCCTATCGCGCGCCACGGGAGCTGGTCTGGAGCTTTGGCGTGCTGCTCTATCTGCTCCTGCTGGCCCAGGCCTTCTTCGGCTATCTGCTGCCCTGGGGACAACTTTCCTACTGGGGCGCCCAGGTGTCCCTCAGTGCCGTCGAGGGCGTGCCCCTGATCGGCCCGACCCTGGCCGACCTGCTGCGCGGCGGGATAGTGCTGTCCGATGCCAGCCTGCGCCGCTTCCAGGCCCTGCATGTGGTCGGGCTGCCACTGCTGATCCTTGCACTGGTGAGCCTGCACGTCGTCGCCCTGCGCCAGACCGGCTCGAACAATCCCGAGGGTAACGAGCGCGAGGTAAGCGGTGCCGCCGGGGTGCCTTTCCATCCCTATCTGACGCTCAAGGACCTCTGCGGCCTGGCGGTCTTCCTGCTGGTCTTTCTCGCCGTGGTGCTGCTGGCGCCGGACCTGGGCGGACTGGTGCTGGAACCGGCCAACCAGCAGCCGGCCGATCCGCTGGTGACTCCCGCACATATCGCGCCGCCCTGGTACCTGGCCCCCTTCTATGCGCTGCTGCGCGCGGTGCCGAGCAAGGCCGGCGGTCTCGGCCTGGCGGCCCTGGCCATCGCCCTGCTGTTCGTCTTGCCCTGGCTGGATCGCAGTCCGGTCCGCTCGGTCCGCCGCAAGGCCTGGCCGGCGCGACTGGGGCTGTACCTGGCCTGCCTGGCCTTTGTCGCCCTGGGCGTGCTGGGCGTGGTCGCCCTGACCGATGGGCGCCTGCTGCTGGCGCGTCTGGCGGCGGGTGTCTATTTCATCGGCCTGCTGGGCATGCCCTGGTACAGCAGGCTGGGTCGTCCGCGTACGCCAGCGGAGTCCCGGTCATGAGTCGCGTTCTGCTGCTGGTCCTGCTGCTGTGCAGTGGTCTGGCCATGGGCACCGAAGGCGATCCCCGGGCCGGTGCCATCAGCTTCGGCCGCTATTGCCTGGCCTGCCATGGCCAGGAGTACCAGCGCTTCGACCGGGTCGCCGCCGATCTTCACCTCGACCTCGCCAGCTGGGCGCCCGGACGCACCCCCAGCGCGCCCATGCTCGGCCTGCTCAAGCCCGAGGACGCCCGGCGTGCCTTTGGCAGCGTGCCGCCGGATCTCACCCTGATCGCCGCGGTGCGCGGCGAGGCCTGGCTACGCGCCTTCCTGCAGGAATTCTATGTGGCGCCCGGGCGGCCGCTCGGGGTCGACAACCTCAGGGCACCCGGCACGCGCATGCCCGATGTCCTGGCCACCCTGCGCGGCCGCCAGGTGCGCGACTGCAGCGCGGGGCGTTGCGTGCTGCGCCTGGAACCCGGCAGCGGCGCCCAGACGCCCGAGCAGTTCGCGCGCACCGTCGACGATCTGGTCGCCTACCTCGGTTATTCCGCCGCGCCCGAGCGCAGCCTGGCCTGGCGCCTCGCGCCCTGGGTGCTGGGCTATCTGCTGCTGTTCGCCGTCCTGGCCTTCTGGCTCAAGCGCGAATTCTGGCGGCGATTGCCCGACAGTGAGCGATGAGACTAGGTGGCGGGCGGCAAGGTGCGAGATAATCCCTCCTTTGCAGCTTCGCCCCCAACGGGGGAGGGACCCATGGGCGCCATAACCCGCCTGACCTGTTTCCATGATCCCGAGGATCACTACAGCCATCGGATCCGTCTGATCCTGGCGGAAAAGAACGTCGAGTGCGAGCTGATCGCCGTGCGCCGGGGCGAGTGTCCGCGGCAGCTGGCCGAGCACAATCCCTATGGCACCGTGCCGACGCTGATGGATCGCGACCTGGTGCTCTATGGCACCGAGGTGCTCATGGAGTACCTCGAGGAACGCTATCCGCATCCGCCGCTGCTGCCGGCCTATCCGGTCACCCGTGGCCAGTCGCGACTGCTGATGCACCGCATCGGCCGTGACTGGTGCAGCCTGGTGGACGCCATCCTGCAGGCCGCGCCGGGCGCCGACCTCGCCACCGCACGCAAGGAATTGCGGGAGAGCCTGACCGGCGTGGCGCCGATCTTCGCGGAAAAACCCTTTTTCCTGAGCGACGACTTTTCCCTGGTGGACTGTTGCCTGCTCCCCCTCCTGTGGCGCCTGCCGCGCCTGGGCGTCGAATTGCCCCGGGCCGCCAAGCCGCTGCAGGACTACATGGATCGCATGTTCGCGCGCGACAGTTTCCGATCCAGTCTTTCGGTCACCGAGCGTGAGATGCGCTAGAGGAGAACCCCATGAATTCCAGTCGCCCCTACCTGGTCCGCGCGCTCTACGAGTGGATCGTGGACAACGACTGCACGCCCCATCTGCTGGTCAATGCCGACTACGCCGAGGTGCGCGTGCCGCCGGGCTATGCCAACGACGGCCAGATCGTGCTGAACGCCTCGCCCAGTGCCGTGCGCGACCTGCACATGGACAACGAGGCGGTGAGCTTCAATGGCCGCTTCGGCGGCGTGGCCTACAACCTCTACGTCCCGATCGGCGCCATCCTGGCCATCTACGCCCGGGAGAACGGCCAGGGCATGGTCTTCGACAGCGAGCCCAGCCCGCCGGATGACCAGGGTCCGGACACTGGCGGCAGCAAGCCCGAGGCGCCCAAGCCGGCACCGGCGCGGCCGAGTCTGAAAGTGGTCAAGTGATCCTGCCGGCCTGCCGCGAAGTCTCTTTGCGGCAGGCAAGAAAAAGCCCCTGTCGGCATTGCCGGCAGGGGCTTTTTCGTAAGCCAGGCGAACTCAGCGCTTGAGCGAGGCCGGCAGGTGCGGCTGGATCTGGGTCAGCAGGCCGCGGAAGCACTTGGGGTTGCCGGCGACGATGTGGCCCTTCTCGAGGAAGTCGTGGCCGCCGTTGAAGTCACCGATCAGGCCACCGGCTTCCTGCACCAGCAGGGCGCCTGCGGCCATGTCCCACTCCGACAGACCCATTTCCCAGAAGGCGTCGAAACGACCGGCGGCGACATAGGCCAGGTCCAGGGCGGCGGAGCCGGCGCGGCGGATGCCGGCGGTCTGACCGATCAGGCTGCGGAACATGCCCAGGTAGTTGTCCAGGTGATCGATGTCATTGGCACGGAAGGGGAAGCCGGTACCCAGCAGGGCACCTTCCAGGCTGCGCCGGTTGGTGACGCGGATGCGGCGACCGTTCAGGGCGGCACCGCGGCCACGGCTGGCGGTGAATTCTTCCTGACGCACCGGATCCAGGACCACGGCGTGCTCCAGGCGGCCCTTGTACTTGCAGGCGATGCTCACCGAGAAGTGCGGGACGCCACGGAGGAAGTTGGTGGTGCCGTCCAGCGGGTCGACGATCCAGACGTAGTCGGCGCCTTTGCCTTCGCCCGCCAGGTAGCCGGATTCCTCACCGTAGAAACCATGGGTGGGGTAGGCCTTGCGCAGGGTGGCGAGGATGGTCTGCTCGGCGGCCCGGTCGACTTCGGAGACGAAGTCGTTGGCGCCTTTTTCGTCGACGGCGATCACGTCCAGGCGCTCAATCGAACGGAAAATCAGTTCACCGGCGCTGCGGGCCGCGCGCAGTGCGATGTTCAGCATGGGCTGCATGGATAAATCACCTGGGTTGTATAAGGAAAGCCGGCAATGATAGCAGACTTCGCGGCACTGGAAGGGGTATTCGTGGCAAGCGGGCGCGTGTGGGCGTAGTATACGGCGCCGATTTCCCGCGTCCGCTCGAGGATAGCCACGTGCTGAACAACATCCGCGTCGTTCTGGTCAATACCAGCCATCCCGGCAACATCGGCGGTGCCGCCCGGGCAATGAAGAACATGGGCCTGTCGCGCCTCTATCTGGTCGATCCCGAGGACTTTCCCAGCGGCGAGGCCAATGCCCGCGCCTCCGGGGCCAACGACGTGCTCGACGCCGCCATCGTCGTCGACACCCTGGAAGAGGCCCTGGCCGGCTGCAGTCTGGTGCTGGGCACCAGCGCCCGCGATCGCCGCATCCCCTGGCCGCTGCTGGATCCGCGCGAATGCGCCACCACCTCCCTGGCCCAGGTGGAGCAGGGCGGCGAGGTGGCCCTGGTTTTCGGTCGCGAATACGCCGGCCTCACCAACGAGGAGCTGCAGCGCTGCCACTACCATGTGCACATCCCCTCGGACCCGGCCTTCGGCTCGCTCAACCTCGCCGCAGCGGTCCAGGTGCTGGTGTACGAGGTGCGCATGGCCTGGCTCGCGGCGCAGAACCAGCCGACCAAGATGAACAAGGTCGAGGCCACCGCCATGCTCAACACCCAGCCGGTGACGGTGGAGGAGCTGGAGCTCTATTACGAGCACCTGGAGCAGACCCTGGTGGAGATCGGCTTCCTCGATCCGGCCAAGCCGCGTCACCTGATGAGTCGCCTCCGCCGCCTCTATGGCCGGGCCGGCATCAGCAAGCTGGAGATGAACATCCTGCGCGGCATCCTCACCGAAACCCAGAAGGCCGCCCGGGGCGAATCTCATCCGCGGACTATCCCCCCGATAGATAATGCCTGAGTGATTTGGTCGGTTTTAAAGTTGACCTTTTTTGTCGGGAATCCGATAATCGGGGTCATCCGATGCAACCCGCTCGAGTTCGTCATGAGACTGACCACCAAAGGCCGCTATGCCGTAACCGCCATGCTCGACCTGGCGCTGCATGCCCAGCGGGGCCCGGTGTCGCTGGCCGACATTTCCGAGCGGCAGGGTATTTCGCTGTCCTATCTGGAGCAGCTGTTTGCCCGGCTGCGCCGCGGCTCGCTGGTCAACAGCGTACGCGGTCCCGGCGGCGGCTATCAGCTGGCGCGCGACATGGGCGGTATCCATGTCGCCCAGGTGATCGATGCCGTCAACGAATCCGTGGATGCCACCCGCTGCCAGGGCAGCGGGGGGTGTCACCAGGGTGATACCTGCCTGACCCACCACCTCTGGTGCGACCTGAGCGATCAGATCCACACCTTCCTCAGTGGCATCACCCTGGCCGACCTGGTCGCCCGCAACGAGATCCAGCAGGTTGCCAAGCGTCAGGACACCAAGGTCTGTGCCAGCAAGCAATCGCCTTTAACGGTCGAAAAAATCGAAGCGTCCACCATCGACTGAGCAGAGACGCCCGTCTGATTAGGAGTAACCGATGAAATTGCCGATCTACCTAGACTATTCCGCCACCACGCCCGTCGATCCGCGCGTCGCTCAGAAGATGAGCGAGTGCCTGCTGGTGGACGGCAACTTTGGCAACCCCGCATCGCGCTCCCACCTGTTCGGCTGGAAGGCCGAGGAAGCCGTGGAAAACGCCCGTCGTCAGGTGGCCGAACTGGTCAATGCCGACCCGCGCGAGATCGTCTGGACTTCCGGTGCCACCGAGTCCGACAACCTGGCCATCAAGGGCGCCGCGCACTTCTACCAGAACAAGGGCAAGCACCTGATCACCTCCAAGATCGAGCACAAGGCGGTGCTGGACACCACCCGCCAGCTCGAGCGCGAAGGCTTCGAGGTCACCTACCTCGAGCCGGGCGAAGATGGCCTGATCACCCCCGAGATGGTCGCGGCGGCCCTGCGTGACGACACCACCCTGGTGTCCATCATGCACGTCAACAACGAGATCGGTACCGTCAACGACATCGCCGCCATCGGCGAGCTGACCCGCTCCCGTGGCGTGCTCTTCCACGTCGATGCCGCCCAGTCCACCGGCAAGGTCGAGATCGATCTGGAAAAGCTCAAGGTCGACATGATGTCCTTCTCGGCGCACAAGACCTACGGTCCCAAGGGCATCGGCGCTCTTTACGTCCGCCGCAAGCCGCGCGTGCGTATCGAGGCCCAGACCCATGGTGGCGGTCATGAGCGTGGCATGCGTTCGGGTACCCTGGCGACCCACCAGATCGTCGGCATGGGCGAAGCCTTCCGCATCGCCAAGGAAGAGATGGTCCAGGAAAATGCCCGCATCAAGGCCCTGAGCGATCGCTTCTACCGGCAGTTCGAAGGCCTGGAAGAGGTCTACCTGAACGGCAGCCTGATCCACCGTGTGCCGCACAACCTGAACCTGAGCTTCAACTACGTCGAAGGCGAGTCGCTGATCATGGCGCTCAAGGACCTGGCGGTCTCGTCCGGTTCGGCCTGTACCTCGGCCTCCCTGGAGCCGTCCTACGTCCTGCGCGCCCTGGGCCGCAACGACGAGCTGGCGCACAGCTCCATCCGCTTCACCTTCGGTCGCTTCACCACCGAAGAAGACGTCGACTATGCCGCGAGCAAGGTCACCGAAGCCGTCAACAAGTTGCGTGAATTGTCTCCGCTGTGGGACATGTTCAAAGAAGGCGTAGACCTGAGTCAGGTCGAGTGGCAAGCCCACTGACCCACCCCCTGATGAGTGAGGATTGAACCATGGCATACAGTGAAAAGGTCATCGACCACTACGAAAATCCGCGCAACGTCGGCAAGTTCGACGCGGCTGATCCGGATGTCGGCACCGGCATGGTCGGCGCTCCCGCGTGCGGCGACGTGATGCGCCTGCAGATCAAGGTCAACGAGCAGGGCATCATCGAAGATGCCAAGTTCAAGACCTACGGCTGCGGCTCCGCCATCGCCTCCAGCTCCCTGGCCACCGAGTGGATGAAGGGCAAGAGCATCGAGGAAGCGGCGTCGATCAAGAACAGCATGATCGCCGAAGAACTGGCCCTGCCGCCGGTGAAGATCCACTGCTCGGTACTCGCCGAAGACGCCATCAAGGCGGCGGTCAGCGACTACAAGCAGAAGAAAGGCCTGCTCTGAGGAGGAACCATGGCGATCAGCATGACCGAGTCCGCCGCCCGCCACGTGCAGCGTTCCCTCGACGGACGCGGCAAGGGTGAGGGCATCCGCCTGGGCGTTCGTACCACGGGCTGCTCGGGACTGGCCTACGTACTCGAGTTCGTCGATGAATTCGCGGCCGAGGACCAGGTGTTCGAAAGCCATGGCGTCAAGGTCATCATCGACCCCAAGAGCCTGGTCTACCTGGACGGCACCGAGCTGGATTTCGTGCGTGAAGGCCTCAACGAGGGCTTCAAGTTCAACAATCCCAACGTGCGTGGCGAGTGTGGCTGCGGCGAAAGCTTCAACATCTGAGGCCCGCCATGGGTAAGCCCTGTCACTTCGCCCTGTTCGAGATCAGGCCCGCCTTCGAGATCGATCAGGCGGGTCTGGCCTCGCGCTATCGCGATCTGGCCCGCACGGTCCATCCGGATCGCTTCGCCGATGCGCCGGAGCGCGAACGGCGCCAGGCGCTGGAGCGGTCGGCCGAGCTCAACGAGGCTTATCACGTGCTGCGCGCTCCGTCGCGCCGCGCGCGCTATCTGCTGGAGCTCGAAGGGCACGAGATGCCGCTCGAGGCGACCATTCAGGACACCGACTTCCTCATGCAGCAATTGCAGTGGCGCGAGGAGTTGGAAGACCTGCAGGACGCCGGCGACAGCGCGGGCATTCCCGCCTTCCGCCAGCGCCTCAAGGATGCGCAACGTGACATCGAGCAGGCCTTCGCCGCGATCTGGCAGGATCCCGCCCAGCGCGAGTCTGCCGAGCGCCTGGTCCGTCGCATGCAGTTTCTCGACAAGCTGGCCAGCGAGATCCGCCAGCTCGAAGAGCGTCTGGACGATTAATCACAGGTGTCGCTCCGGCACCGACAACCATAAGCCGACTAGCCAATGGCTCTATTGCAGATAGCCGAACCCGGAATGGCGCCCAAGCCGCACCAGCGCAAGCTGGCGGTGGGCATCGATCTGGGCACCACAAATTCCCTCGTGGCCGCCGTCCGCAGTGGCGTGGCCGAGACCCTGCCCGATCTGCAGGGCGAGGTGATCCTGCCGTCCGCCGTGCGCTACGCCGCCGCTGGCGTGGAGGTGGGGGCGGGCGCCAAGGCCGCTGCCGCCCATGACCCCTTCAATACCATTCTTTCCGTCAAGCGCCTCATGGGGCGTGGCATCGCCGACGTCAAGCAGCTGGGCGAGCAGTTGCCCTATCGCTTCGTCGCCGGTGAATCGGAAATGCCCTTCATCGATACCGCTGCCGGGCGCAAGAGTCCGGTAGAGGTCTCCGCCGACATCCTGCGGGTGCTGCGCGAGCGCGCCGAAGCTACCCTGGGTGGCGAGCTGGTCGGCGCCGTCATCACCGTGCCGGCCTACTTCGACGACGCCCAGCGCCAGGCGACCAAGGACGCGGCCCGCTTCGCCGGCCTGAATGTCCTGCGCCTGCTCAACGAACCCACCGCGGCGGCCGTGGCCTATGGCCTGGATCGGGGCGAGGAGGGCGTGGTCGCCATCTACGACCTGGGTGGCGGCACCTTCGACATCTCCATCCTGCGCCTGACCCGTGGCGTCTTCGAAGTCATGGCCACCGGTGGCGACAGCGCACTGGGCGGTGACGACTTCGATCACGCCATCGCCGGCTGGATCGTGCAGCAGGCCGGGCTGTCCAGCGATCTGGATCCGGGCACCCAGCGCCGCCTGCTGCAGAGCGCCTGCGCCGCCAAGGAAGCCCTGTCGGCCGCCGAGCGCGTCGAGGTCAGCCACGGCGACTGGTTGGGCGTGCTGGAACGCAGCACCTTCCAGGCACTCATCGCACCCCTGGTCGCGCGCAGCCTCAAGGCCTGTCGCCGTGCCCTGCGCGATGCGGACGTGGAGCCGGCGGATATCCGCGCCGTGGTCATGGTCGGCGGTTCCACCCGCGTGCCCTATGTCCGTGAGGCCGTGGGCGAGCTGTTCGACTGCGCCCCGCTCACCGACATCGATCCGGATCGCGTGGTCGCCATCGGCGCCGCCCTGCAGGCCGATTCCCTGGCCGGCAACCGCGCCGGCGAAGAACTGCTGCTGCTGGACGTCATCCCGCTGTCCCTGGGACTCGAGACCATGGGCGGCCTGATGGAAAAGATCATTCCGCGCAACACCACCATCCCGGTGGCGCGAGGTCAGGATTTCACCACCTATCGCGACGGCCAGACCGCCATGCTGGTGCATGTGCTGCAGGGCGAGCGCGAGCTGGTCAAGGACGCCCGCTCCCTGGCGCGCTTCGAGCTGCGCGGCTTCCCGCCCATGGTCGCCGGGGCCGCCAAGATCCGCGTCACCTTCCAGGTCGATGCCGACGGCCTGCTTGGCGTCAGCGCCCGCGAGCTGTCCAGCGGCGTGGAAGCCAGCGTCCAGGTCAAGCCGTCCTATGGCCTGACCGATGGCGAGATCGCCAACATGCTGCAGGATTCCTTCCGCCATGCCGGAGACGACATGCAGGCCCGCGCGCTACGCGAGCAGCAGGTCGAGGCCCGGCGGCTGATCGAGGCGGTCACCGCCGCGCTGGCCGCCGATGGCGAGCGCCTGCTGGACGCCGAGGAGCGTCAGGTGATCGAGCTGGAAATCGGCCGGCTGGCCGAGTTGCTGGACGCCACCGACGTCCAGGCGCTCGAAGACCAGACCAAGCGTCTTTCTCACGTGACCGATGCCTTCGCCGCCCGGCGGATGAACGCCTCGGTCAAGGCGGCCCTGGCGGGTCGCCGTCTCAACGATATCGAGGAGTAGTTCCATCATGCCGCAGATCACCCTGCTGCCCCACGCCGAGCACTGCCCCGAGGGCGCGGTCTTCGAAGCCAGCGAAGGCGAAACCATCATCGCCGCGGCCCTGCGCAACGGTATCGACATCGAGCACGCCTGCGAGATGTCCTGTGCCTGCACCACCTGCCACGTGGTCATCCAGGAGGGCTTCGACTCCCTCGAGCCTTCCGATGAACTCGAGGACGACATGCTGGACAAGGCCTGGGGCCTGGAGATGCGTTCGCGCCTGTCCTGCCAGGCGGTAGTTGGCAGCGAAGACCTGGTGGTGGAGATTCCGCGCTACACCATCAACCAGGTTTCCGAAGGTCACTGAGGACAGCTGTCATGGCACTGAAATGGACCGATGTGCTGGATATCGCCATCGAACTCAACGACGCCCATCCCGACGTGGATCCGCGCTACGTGAATTTCCTCAAGCTGCGCAACTGGGTCGTGGAGCTGCCGGAATTCGACGACGATCCCCAGCGGGGTGGCGAGAAGGTGCTGGAGGCCATCCAGGCCGCCTGGATCGAAGAGTCCGCCTGACGCATCGCCCGTACCGCGCTACGCTTTTCACCGGGACCCGCGTATAATCCGCGGGTTTCGTTTTTGCTCTATTCCCACATTCGGAGTTCACATGTCTGTTCAACGTACCCTGTCGATCATCAAGCCCGATGCCGTATCCAAGAATGTCGTCGGTGAGATCGTCACCCGCTTCGAGAAGGCTGGCCTGCGCGTCGTCGCTGCCAAGATGGTCCAGCTGTCCGAGCGCGAAGCCGGTGGCTTCTACGCCGAACACAAAGAGCGTCCCTTCTTCAAGGACCTGGTCTCCTTCATGACCTCCGGTCCGGTCGTGGTCCAGGTGCTGGAAGGCGACAACGCCATCGCCAAGAACCGTGAGCTGATGGGCGCCACCGATCCCAAGAAGGCCGACGCCGGTACCATCCGTGCCGACTTCGCCGTCTCCATCGACGAGAACGCCGTCCACGGTTCGGACTCCGAAGCGTCCGCCGCTCGCGAGATCTCCTACTTCTTCGCAGCCACCGAAGTCTGCGAGCGCATCCGCTAAGGATGAGCGCTGGCCAGGGAAGCGGCCAGCCCGCCTTCCTGGCACCGCCCGCGCCCTGCGCGGGCTTCAAACAGATTTCGTCGAGGTGATCCCATGACCACAGCCACCGATAAGGTCAATCTGCTGGGCCTGACCCAGCCGCAACTCGAGTCGTTCTTCGAGTCCATCGGGGAGAAGCGCTTTCGCGCCGGCCAGGTCATGAAGTGGATCCATCACTTCGGCATCGATGATTTCGACGCCATGAGCAACCTGGGCAAGGCGCTCAAGGAAAAGCTCAAGGCCGCCGCGGAGATCCGTGGCCCCGAGATCGTCAGCGAGGACATCTCCCGCGACGGCACCCGCAAGTGGGTGATCCGCGTCGCCTCCGGCAGCTGCGTCGAGACCGTCTACATTCCGCAGAACGGCCGCGGCACCCTGTGCGTGTCGTCCCAGGCCGGTTGCGCGCTGGACTGCAGCTTCTGCTCCACCGGCAAGCAGGGCTTCAACAGCAACCTCACCGCCGCCGAGGTGATCGGCCAGGTGTGGATCGCCAACAAGTCCTTTGGCAGCGTGCCCGCCAAGATCGACCGTGCCATCACCAACGTGGTGATGATGGGCATGGGCGAGCCCCTGCTGAACTTCGACAACGTCGTTGCCGCCATGCGCATCATGATGGACGACCTCGGCTACGGCATCTCCAAGCGCAAGGTGACCCTGTCCACCTCGGGCGTGGTGCCGATGATCGAAGAGCTGGCCAAGCAGATCGACGTCTCCCTGGCGCTGTCGCTGCACGCGCCCAACGACGAGCTGCGCAACGAGCTGGTGCCGATCAACCGCAAGTATCCCCTGGCCATGCTGCTCGACGCCTGCCAGAGATACATCGGCCAACTGGGCGAGAAACGCGTCCTGACCATCGAGTACACCCTGCTCAAGGACGTCAACGATCTGCCCGAGCACGCCCTGCAGATGATCGAGCTGCTGCGCAACGTGCCCTGCAAGATCAACCTGATTCCCTTCAATCCCTTCCCGCACTCCGGGTACGAGCGGCCGAGCAAGAACGCCACCCGCCGTTTCCAGGAGCTGCTGCAGCAGGCCGGTTTCAACGTCACGGTGCGCACCACCCGGGGTGACGACATCGACGCCGCCTGCGGCCAGCTGGTGGGCCAGGTCATGGACCGCACCCGCCGCAGCCAGCGCTATATCGCCGTTCGCCAGCTCGACGGTGCCGAAACCGTAACGCCGCTCCAGGGCTGAGGGCGCGACCATGGCGATCACGCGCTTTGCGGCTGTCGCGCTCGCCCTGGTGGTCGGCGGCCTCGCCGGCTGCGTGACCGAGGGCGACCGCAATCCCATGGATACCCGCCAGGGGCGGATGCAGGCCCGTGATGCCTACATCCAGCTCGGCCTCGGTTATGTCCAGCAGGGCAACACCGAACAGGCCAAGGTGCCGCTGAAGAAGGCGCTGGAACTGGACTCGTCCAGCGCCGACGCCCATGCCGCCCTCGGGCTGGTGTTCCAGGCCCAGGGCGAGACCGACCTGGCCGATCAGGAATACCGCCTGGCCCTGCGCGAGCGGCCCCGCGATGCCCGCATCCTCAACAACTATGGCAGCTTCCTCTATGAGCAGGGGCGCTACAAGGATGCCTACGAACGTTTCACCCAGGCCGCCGAAGACAGTCTCTACCCCGAGCGCGCCCGGGTGTTCGAGAATCTCGGCCTGACCGCCCTGCGACTCAATCAGGTCGACTTGGGCAAGGAAAATCTGGAAAAATCCCTGCGGCTGGATCGCAATCAGCCCAGGGCCCTGTTCGAATTGGCTCAACTGGCCTACCAGACGCGCGACTATGTGCCGTCCCGGAGCTATTACCAGGCCTTCAGCCAGCTCAGTCCCCAGGATGCCCGCAGCCTGTTGCTCGGGATCCGCCTCGCCGAGGTGTTCAATGATCGCAACACCGCCGCGAGCTATGCCCTGCAGCTGAAGCGCCTCTACCCGAACTCACCTGAATATCGTCAACTTCAGTCGGAGCAGAAATGACCGCAGTGCAATCCGAAGCGGTACACGCCGGACGGGGCAATCCCGGTGAGATCTTGCGTCAGAAGCGCCTGTCGCTTGGCTGGAGCCAGGCCCAGGTCGCCCAGAATCTCAACCTCAGCGAGCGCATCATCGAGCAGCTCGAGTCCGGCAACTATCAGCAGATGCCGGGGCACACCTTTGCCCGCGGCTATACCAAGGCCTATGGCAAGCTGCTCGGCCTGGATCAGGTCGAATTGGTGCGGACCTTCGACGGCTACACCGGCACCGATGCCAAGGGCAGCACCGTGCACAGCCTGGGGCGTCTCGACGAGCCGGTGCGGTTGTCGCGCAATGTCCTGAGATTCGTCAGTTTCATCCTGGTGGTGCTGATCATCGCCATGGGCCTGTTCTGGTGGCAGGAGCGCAGTCGCCAGGCCTCCAGCGCCAGTGCCGTGAGCATGGAGCATGTCGAGGTCGAGGGCGCCGACGGCAAGACCGAGATCCATCCCATCGACGAGCCGGAAGAACAGCCCCCGGTCACCGCCCAGCAGCCGGCCGCCACCCTGCCGTCCCCGGTGGGCACGCCGACGCCGGATGCCAATGCCGTCGCCGCCATGACCGCCCCGACCGCCGCGCCCACCCCGGCCCCGGTAACGGGTTCGACCTCGCCAGCGCCCACGGCACCCGCCGCCGCGACCCCGGCCGCGCCGACCAGCGCCCCTGCCGCGGCGCCCGTCGCCGGCAGCGACAGCCTGAACATCCGCTTCAGCGCCAATTGCTGGACGCAGGTCAGCGACGGTAGCGGCAAGATCCTCTTCAGCGGCGTGAAGAAAGGCGGCGAGAGCCTCGAATACGCCTCGATCAAGGCGCCGGTGAACATCCGTCTCGGCTTTGCCCGCGGTGCCCAGATCTCCTACAACGGCCAGGTCGTCGACCTCGCGCCTTACACCAAGGGCGAGACCGCCCGCATCAAACTCGGTCAGACCGGACAATGACGTCCGGCGACCCCATGGGAAACCAGCATGCATAGCGAATCGCCCATCAAACGTCGGTTGTCCCGCAAGATCTGGGTCGGCTCGGTGCCGGTCGGCGGCGATGCCCCCATCGCCGTGCAGAGCATGACCAACACCGAAACCTGCGACGTCGACGCCACCGTGGCGCAGATCCAGCGCCTGCAGGACGCCGGTGCCGACATCGTGCGCGTCTCGGTGCCCGACATGGACGCCGCCGAAGCCTTCGGTCGCATCAAGCAGCGAGTCAGCCTGCCGCTGGTGGCCGACATCCACTTCGACTACAAGATCGCCCTGCGCGTGGCCGAACTGGGCGTGGACTGCCTGCGCATCAACCCCGGCAACATCGGTCGCGAAGACCGGGTCCGGGCGGTGGTCGACGCGGCCCGCGAGCGCGGCATTCCGATCCGCATCGGCGTCAACGCCGGTTCGCTGGAAAAGGACCTGCAGAAGAAATACGGCGAGCCCACCCCGGAAGCCCTGGTGGAATCGGCCATGCGCCACGTCGACCACCTGGAGAAGCTGGACTATCCGGACTTCAAGGTCAGCGTGAAGGCCAGCGACGTCTTCATGGCCGTGGCCGCCTACCGCCAGTTGGCCACCCGCATCGAGCAGCCGCTGCACCTGGGCATCACCGAAGCCGGTGGCCTGCGTTCGGGTACGGTGAAGTCCGCCGTGGGCCTGGGCATGTTGCTGGCCGAAGGCATCGGCGACACCATCCGCATCTCGCTCGCGGCCGATCCGGTCGAGGAGATCAAGGTCGGTTTCGACATCCTGAAATCCCTGCGCCTGCGTTCGCGCGGCATCAACTTCATCGCCTGCCCGAGCTGCTCGCGGCAGAACTTCGATGTGGTCAAGACCATGAACGAGCTGGAAGGGCGCCTGGAGGACCTGCTGGTGCCGCTGGACGTCGCGGTGATCGGCTGCGTGGTCAACGGCCCCGGCGAAGCCAAGGAGGCCCATGTCGGCCTGACCGGGGGTACGCCCAACAACCTGGTGTACATCGACGGCAAGCCCGCCTCCAAGCTGAACAACGACAATCTGGTGGACGAGCTGGAAGGGCTCATCCGCCGCAAGGCGGCCGAAAAGGCCGAAGCGGATGCCGCGCTCATCGCGCGCAGCTGAAAGATCAAGGAATAAGGCCCTTTCGTGAGCAAGTCCCTGCAAGCCATCCGTGGCATGAACGATATCCTGCCGGAGCAGACCCCGGCCTGGCGCTACCTGGAACGTACCTTCGCGACGCTGCTCGACGGCTATGGCTACCACGAGATCCGTCTGCCCATCATGGAGTTCACCGAACTCTTCGCCCGCGGCATCGGCGAGGGCACCGACGTGGTGGACAAGGAGATGTACACCTTCCTCGACCGCAACGAAGAGTCCCTGACCCTGAGGCCGGAAGGCACCGCGGGTTGCGTGCGGGCCGTGCTCGAACACGGCATGACCGGCGGTGGCCAGGTGCAGAAGCTCTGGTACGCCGGCCCGATGTTCCGCTACGAGAAGCCGCAGAAGGGTCGCTATCGCCAGTTCCACCAGATCGGCGTGGAGGTGTTCAACCTGCCCGGTCCGGACATTGACGCCGAACTGATCGTGCTCACCGCGCGCCTCTGGCAGCGTCTGGGGCTGACCGACGCCGTCACCCTGCAGCTCAACAGCCTGGGTTCCAGCGCCGATCGCGCGCGCTATCGCGAAGCCCTGGTGGCCTATCTGCAGGAACGCTTCGAGCAACTCGACGAAGACAGCCAGCGCCGCCTGACCACCAATCCGCTGCGCATCCTCGACAGCAAGAACGCCCAGACCCAGGCGCTGCTGCAGGACGCCCCGACCCTGGCGGACTACCTGGACGACGAATCCCGCGCCCACTTCGATGGCCTCAAGGCCCGCCTGGACGCCGCCGGCATCCGCTACCAGATCAATCCCAAGCTGGTGCGTGGCCTGGACTACTACGGCCGGACCGTCTTCGAGTGGGTCACCGACAAGCTGGGTGCTCAGGGCACCGTCTGCGCCGGGGGCCGCTACGACGGCCTGATCACCCAGTTCGGCGGCAAGCCCACCCCGGGTGTCGGCTTCGCCATGGGCGTCGAGCGCCTGGTGCTGCTGCTGGAAACCCTGGAGTGCCTGCCCGGTGATCTGCAGCGCCCCGCCGATCTCTATCTCTGCGCCTTTGGCGAGGCGGCCGAACTGGCCGGCCTCAAGCTGGCCGAGCAGCTGCGCGATGCCCGTCCCGACCTGCGTCTGCTGGTCAACGCCGGCGCCGGCAGCTTCAAGAGCCAGTTCAAGAAGGCCGACAAGAGCGGCGCGCTCTGGGCGATGATCCTGGGTGAGGACGAACTGGCCGCGCAACAGGTGGCGCTCAAGCCCCTGCGTGGCGAGGCGCCCCAGGAAAAGGTCGATTTCGCGGCCCTGGCCGCTCGTCTGGACGAGATTTTGCCCCCGGCCGGTTCCGGTCGCGGGAATTGAGGAGAACGGATTTGAGTTCCATCGACGACGACAATCTGGTGGTCGCCAAGGCCTGGTGGCAGCGTAACGGCAAGCCGCTGGTGGCCGGTGGCGTCATCGCCCTGGTGGCGGTACTCGGCTGGCAGGGCTGGCAGCGCTATCAGAACAACCAGGCGCAAGGCGCCTCGGTGCTCTATCAGCAGCTGGTGGAAGCCGCGCTGGCGCCCGGTGGCAAGGTCGACACCGCGCGGGTGACCGATACCTACGGCAAGCTCAAGCAGGATTATTCCGGCACCGCCTACGCGCAGTACGGCAGTCTCTTCGTCGCCAAGGTGGCGGTGGAGAACAATCGCCTGGACGACGCCGCCGCCGAACTCAAGGCCGTGGTGGACAAGCCCCACGATGCCGAACTCGGCGAGCTGGCGCGGCAGCGTCTGGCCCGGGTGCTGGCGGCCGAGGGCAAGGCCGAAGAGGGCCTCAAGCTGCTGGATGGCGACGCGCCCAAGGCCTATGTCGCCAACCGCGAAGAATTGCGGGGCGATCTGCTGGTGGCGCTGAAGAAGCCGACCGAGGCCCGCGCCGCCTACGAAAAAGCCCGCGCCGCGCTGCCCAACGATGCAGCCGAAGGCGTGCTGCAGATGAAACTCGATGATCTCGCCAAAGGAGACGCCTGATGTTGCGCTGGAAGCCTATCGCGGTACTGGGTCTCGCCCTTGCGGTCGTCGGGTGCAGCAGCACCGGCAAGAAGGAATTGCCGCCGGCCGAGCTGAAGGACATCAAGGCCGAGGTCCGGCTGGATGAAGTCTGGAGTCGCTCGGTGGGCGATGGCCAGGGCAAGGAATACAACCGCCTGGTCCCGGCCGTGGACGGCCAGACCATCTTTGCCGCCGATGCCGATGGCCGGGTCATGGCGATGAATCGCGAGACCGGTGCGGTGCTGTGGAAGAAGGACCTGGACCTGCCGGTCTCCGGCGGCGTCGGAGTCGGCTCCGGTCTGGTGCTGGTCGGTACCCTGCGTGGCCAGGTCATCGCCCTCGACGCCGGCAGCGGCGACGAGAAGTGGCGCGCCCAGGCCTCCAGCGAGGTGCTGTCCGCTCCGGTCGTCAACAACGACGTGGTGGTGGTGCAGTCCCAGGACGACAAGCTGCAGGCCTTCGAGCTGGGCAGCGGTACCCGTCGCTGGATCTACGAAGACACCCAGCCGGTGCTGAGTCTGAGGGGCACCGGTGCCCCTCTGGTCACCAACCAGGTGGTGATGGCCGGTTTCGCCAGCGGCAAGGTGGTCGCCCTGGACGTGCAGCGTGGCCTGCCGCTGTGGGAACAGCAGATCGCCGTGCCCAAGGGCCGTTCCGAACTGGAGCGCATCGTCGACGTGGATGGCGGCCTGTCGCTGTCGGGCGACACCCTCTATGTGGTCAGCTACAACGGCCGCGTGGTCGCACTCAATCCGGCCAACGGCCAGATCCTCTGGCAGCGTGACGCTTCCAGCTACGACGGCGTGGCCGAAGGCTTCGGCAACGTCTACCTGAGTCTGGACAACGGCACCGTGGAAGCCGTCGAGGAATCCTCGACCTCCGCGCTCTGGACCAATGCCGATCTGGCCCGTCGCCAGCTCACCGGGCCGGTGGTCTGGTCGAGCAACGTGGTGGTGGGCGACTACGCCGGCTACATCCACCTGCTGAGCCAGGTCGATGGGCGTTTCGTCGGTCGCACCAAGGTCGACGGTGACGGCGTCCGGGTACGGCCACTGGTCGTCGGCGATATGCTCTACGTTTACGGCAATGGCGGTAAACTCGTCGCCTATCGTCTGCGCTAGAAACTATTATCCTCAACCGATGGCCGCTACCGTGAAGTTCGGTAGCGGCCATCGTGTTTTCTGCTCTGGGAGAGCCGCATGGTTCCCGTAATTGCCCTGGTGGGGCGGCCGAACGTCGGCAAATCCACGCTTTTCAACCGCCTGACCAAGACCCGGGACGCCATCGTCGCCGACTTCGCCGGCCTGACCCGCGATCGCAAGTACGGCGAAGCCAAGTGGCAGGGACGCACCTACATCGTGGTCGACACCGGCGGTATCTCCGGTGACGAGGAAGGCATCGACCTGAAGATGGCCGAGCAGTCGCTGCAGGCCATCGAAGAATCCGATGCGGTGCTGTTCCTGGTGGACTCCCGCGACGGCATGACCGTCGCCGACCAGATGATCGCCGAGCACCTGCGCAAGAGAAACAAGCGCACCTTCCTGGTGGCCAACAAGGTCGACACCGTCGATCCCGAAATCGCCCGGGCGGAATTCAGCCCGCTGGCCATCGGCGACGCCTTTCCCATCGCGGCGGCCCACGGCCGTGGCGTGAACAACCTGCTGGAAGCCGCCCTGGGCGTCTTCCCCAAGGACGAGGTCGAGGTCGAGGAACTCTCCGAGGAGCAGGTGCGGGCGGCCGCGGAAGAGGGCGGTGACGTCTTCCGCCGCGTGCAGGGCATCGACGAGACCACCGGCATCAAGATCGCCGTGATCGGTCGACCCAACGTCGGCAAGTCGACCCTGGTCAACCGCATGCTCGGCGAAGAGCGGGTGATCGTCTATGACCAGGCCGGCACCACGCGCGACAGCATCTACATCCCCTTCGAGCGCAACGAAGAACGCTACACCCTGATCGACACCGCTGGGGTACGCCGGCGCGGAAAGGTCTTCGAGGCGGTCGAGAAGTTCTCGGTGGTCAAGACGCTGCAGGCGATCCAGGACGCCAACGTAGTGATCTTTGTCATGGACGCCCGCGAAGGCGTGGTCGAGCACGACCTCAACCTGCTCGGCTTCGTGCTGGAGACCGGTCGTGCCCTGGTGATCGCCCTCAACAAGTGGGACGGCATGGAGTCCGGCGAGCGCGACTACGTCAAGACCGAGCTGGAACGCCGGCTGTTGTTCGTCGACTTCGCCGACATCCACTTCATCTCGGCGCTGCATGGCACCGGCGTGGGCCATCTGTACAAGTCGGTGCAGCAGTCCTTCGCCTCGGCCACCACCCGCTGGCCCACCAGCCGCCTGACCCAGATCCTCGAGGACGCGGTGCAGGAGCACCAGCCGCCGATGGTCAGCGGGCGCCGCATCAAGCTGCGCTATGCCCACCTGGGCGGCGCCAACCCGCCGCTGATCGTCATCCACGGCAACCAGACGGAAGCGGTGCCCAAGTCCTATACCCGCTACCTGGAAAAGACCTATCGCCGGGTGCTCAAGCTGGTGGGGACGCCGATCCGCATCGAATACCGCGGTGGCGAGAACCCCTTCGAGGGCAAGAAGAACACCCTCACCGAGCGCCAGGTCAACAAGAAGCGCCGGTTGATGAGCCACCACAAGAAGGCCGAGAAGAAGCGCAAGGACAAGCGGCGGTAAGCCGGTCGGGCGTTGTGAAGGAAAGGGGGCTAATAGCCCCCTTTCTCTTTGTTAGCGGATTCTGGCGAGGAGGCTCCTCGCACACCGAACTTCCCCCTCTCCTTTTGGGAGAGGGTTGGGGTGAGGGTGATCCCTGCGACGGCCTAGCAGTGAAAAAGATCGTAGCCTTGTCCCCTTCGCGTCGCCAAGGGGTGACCTGACTGCCAGCGGTTGCCCTCACCCTGGCCCTCTCCCGGAGGGAGAGGGGATATTCGGATCAGGCCTTGTACCCAGGCTATGCCTAGACCGCTGGCTGGCTGATCGGCTTAGCACTACTTGCCCTCTCGCACAAAAAATCGCAGTCTGCCGATCTCCTTCCAGCCAGACCTGTGCCCGCGCGATGATCCAGAGCAAGCTTCCCGGCCTCGCCGTCACCATCTTTACCCGCATGTCCCAGCTCGCCGCCCAGACCGGTGCGCTGAATCTGTCCCAGGGCTTTCCCGATTTCGATGGCCCGGCCGAGTTGCTCGCGGCGGTCGGTCGCCATGTCGCGGCCGGCCACAACCAGTACGCGCCCATGACCGGGCTGCCGGCGCTGCGCCAGCAGGTGGCAGCCAAGGTCGCCGCCTTCTATGGCCGAGAGGTGGATGCCGAGACCGAGGTCACCATCGTCCCCGGCGCCACCCAGGGCCTGTTCTGCGCCCTGCAGACGCTGGTGCGGCCAGGTGACGAGGTGATCGTCTTCGATCCCTGCTACGACAGCTATGAACCCTCGGTGCAACTGGCCGGCGGGCGCTGCGTGCACGTGCCCCTGGCGCTGCCGGGCTTTGGTATCGACTGGCCGGCGCTGGAGGCGGCCCTGAGTCCGCGCACCCGTGCCATCGTGCTCAATACCCCGCACAACCCCAGTGGCGCCCTGGTCAGCGCCGCCGAGCTGGATCGTCTGGCCGCGCTGATCCGCGGGCGCGATCTCTATCTGGTCAGCGACGAGGTCTATGAGCACCTGGTCTACGACGGCGAGCGCCATGCCAGCGTCATCGCCCACGACGAACTCTATGCCCGCGCCTTCGTGGTCAGCTCCTTTGGCAAGACCTATCACGTCACCGGCTGGAAGACCGGCTACGTGGTGGCGCCGCCGGCGCTGTCGGCCGAGTTGCGCAAGGTGCACCAGTACGTGAGCTTCTGCGGGGTGACGCCGATCCAGGGCGCCCTGGCCGACTTCATGGCCGCCCATCCCGAGCACCTCAGCGAGCTGCCGGGCTTCTACCAGGCCAAGCGCGACCTCTTCTGCGATCTGCTGGGCAACTCGCGCTTCACCTTCCAGCGCGCCGCCGGCACCTATTTCCAGGTGGTCGACTATTCCGCCATCCGCCCGGAGCTGGACGACGTGGCCATGGCCGAATGGCTGACCCGCGAGCATGGCGTCGCCGCCATTCCGCTGTCGGTGTTCTACCAGACGCCGCCCGCGGACCTGCGCCTGGTGCGCTTCTGCTTTGCCAAGCGCGAAGACACCCTGCGCCAGGCAGCGGAGCGGCTATGCGCGATCTGACCCCCATCCAGGACCTGCGCCTGGCGCTGGTACAGAGCGAACTGGCCTGGCACGACCCGGCCGCCAACCGTGCCCATTTCGAGGCGCTGTTGAGGGACGTGGGCGAGACCGACCTGATCATCCTGCCGGAGATGTTCACCACCGGCTTTTCCATGGAATCGGCCGCGCTCGCCGAGCCCGTGGAGGGTCCGACAGCGGCCTGGATGAGCGAACAGGCGCAGCGGCTCGGCGCGGTGGTCACCGGCAGCCTGATCGTGCGGGACGCGGCTGGACAGCACCGCAATCGCCTGCTGTGGGCGACGCCGGATGGCGAGTTGCAGCACTATGACAAGCGCCATCTGTTTCGCATGGCCGGCGAGCACGAGCACTATGCACCGGGCGAGCAGCGACTGCGGGTGACGCTCAAGGGATGGCGGATCCGCCCGCTGATCTGCTACGACCTGAGATTCCCGGTCTGGAGTCGCGCCCAGGACGACACCGACCTGCTGCTTTATGTGGCCAACTGGCCGGCGCCGCGGCGCGGTCACTGGAATCGCCTGCTGCCGGCACGGGCCATCGAGAATCTCTGCTATGTCGCCGCGGTGAATCGCATCGGCAGTGACGGCAACGGTCATCCCTATGCCGGTGACAGCCAGGTGCTGGACTTCCAGGGGGAGCCCCTGATCGACGCCGGCGTGGAATCCGGCATCTTCCACACCACGCTGTCGGCCGCAGCCCTCACGGCCTATCGCGAGCGCTTTCCGGCGCAGCGCGATGCCGATGCCTTCCGCCTGGACTGATCAGGCCCAGAAGGGCGCTGGCTGGGCGGCATGCTGGTGGATCAGGGCAATGGCCTGGTCCACGTCCGCCGCGGTGGTGTAGCGACCCAGGCTGAATCTGTAGCTGCGTGCCGCCTGTTCGGCGGTCAGGCCGAGGCCCAGGAGCACATGGGAGGGCGCCGCCTTGGCCGAACTGCAGGCCGAGGTGGTCGAGAAGGCCAGCTGCCGCTGCAGCGCCGCGGTGTCCAGCGGCGTGGCGAAGGTCAGATTCAGGGTGTGGGGAATGCGCTGCCGGGCGCAGCCATTGAGCCGCATGCCGTTCAGGGTTTGTACCCCGGCCAGGAATCGCTCGCGTAACTGGCCGAGACGCTCGTTCTCTCGCGCCATGGCCTGGCCGGCGAGGGCGAAAGCGGTCCCCATGCCGACGATCTGGTGGGTGGCCAGGGTGCCGGAACGCAGCCCGCGCTCATGGCCGCCACCGTGGATCTGCGCCTGCAGGGCACCCTCGGCGCGCGGACCGACATAGAGGGCGCCGATGCCCTTGGGCCCATAGGTCTTGTGCGCGGAAAAGGACATCAGATCGACTTCCAGGCCGGCCAGGTCGATGGCGACCTTGCCGGTGGCCTGGGCGGCGTCCACGTGGAAGAGGGCGCCCCGGACGCGCACCAGCCGGCCGATGGCGTCGATATCGGTCAGGGTACCCAGCTCGTTGTTCACCATCATCAGCGAGACCAGGCAAGTGTCCGCTCGCCAGACCTGGGCGACGGCCTCAGGGGTGATGAGGCCTGCCGCGTCCGGCGCCAGGTAGGTGACGGTGAAGCCCTCGGCTTCCAGCTGGGCGGCGGTATCCAGTACCGCCCGGTGCTCCAGGCAACTGGTGATCAGATGGCCATGCCCGCGACGCCGGGCGACGCCGAGCAGCGCGAGATTGTTGGATTCGGTGGCACCGGAGGTCCAGATCAGCTGCTCGGGCCGGGCGCCGACCAGGTCGGCCACCTGCTGGCGGGCGGTGTCCACGGCGCGCTGGGCGTCGTTGCCGAAGGCATGGCCGCGAGAGGCGGGATTGCCGAAGACGCCCTGGCGCCCCATGCAACCCAGCATGGCTTCGATGACGACATCGTCGACAGGGGTGGTAGCGGCGTAATCGAAATACAGGGGATAAGCGTCCATGGCGGCCTCGGGCATTTGAATGGACCTAGGCTAACGCTGGCGTACGTGAAGAAATTTGCTTTTTTATCGCTCATTGAGCTTTCGAGCGGAATAGAATTCTCTCTGATAGCCGTTGTAGAGAAAATGAATTCATGGATCGCTTCGATCGTGCCATTCTCGAGATCTTGCAGCAGGACAGCACCCGACCGGTGGCCGATATCGCCGAGCGCATCGGCCTGGGTACCACGGCCTGTTGGCGGCGTATCCAGAAGCTGGAGGAGCAGGGCGTGATCCGCGCCCGGGTGGCGCTGCTCGATCCCCGTGAGCTCAACGTGGGGGTGACGGTCTTCGTTTCCGTGCGCACCAATCAGCACGCCATGGACTGGCTGCAGCGTTTCCATGAGGCGGTGGCGGCCATTCCGGAGGTGGTCGAGCTCTATCGCATGGCCGGCGATACCGACTACCTGATGCGCATCGTGGTGCCGGACATCGCCGCCTACGACGGCGTCTACAAGCGGCTGATCCAGGTACCGGGATTGCTGGACGTCAGCTCCAGCTTCGCCATGGAGCAGATCAAGTACAGCACCGCCTTGCCGCTGGATTATGTGCGGTAGGAGGATTGGGCTATCGCGGCTATGGGCCGCTCCTACGGGGTATGGATCAGGCCTGTAGGAGCGGCCCCTGGCCGCGACACCTCAGCGATAGGCGCTGACCTGATCCAGCAGGGTGATGTCGTCGGCCGGTAGTTGCAGCCGGGTGGCGGCCACCAGGTCGTCGAGCTGGGTCTGGGAGGTGGCGCTGGCGATCGGCGCGGTGATGCTGGGGCGGGCGATCAGCCAGGCCAGGGCGACCTGGGCCGGGGTGGCGTCGTGCTTCTCGGCGATCTCGTCGAGGCCGGCCAGGATGGCCATGCCGCGTTCGTCCAGGTAGCGCTTGACCATCTCCGCGCGCGACCCCTGCAGATCGTCCTTGGTGCGGTACTTGCCCGTCAGGAAGCCGCTGGCCAGGGAGAAATAGCTGATCACGCCCAGGCCGAGTTCCTTGACCACGGGTTCCAGCTCGGTCTCGTAGTCCTGGCGGGCATGCAGGTTGTAGTGGGGCTGCAGGCTCTGGTAGGCCGGCACGCCCAGGCGTTCGGCGACCTGGGCCGCTTCGCGCAGGCGCTGGCCGCTGTAGTTGGAGGCGCCGATCACCCGCACCTTGCCCTGTTCCACCAGCCGCGCGAAGGCGCCCAGGGTTTCCTCAAGCGGGGTGTCCTCGTCGTCGCAGTGCGCCTGATAGAGGTCGATGCGATCGGTCTGCAGGCGCTTGAGCGAGGCTTCCACTGCCTGCTGCACATAGCTGGCCTTGAGGCCCTTGCGACCCTCACCCATGTCCATGCCCAGCTTGGTTCCCAGGATCACCTGGTCGCGCTTGCCGCTGCGGGCGAACCACTTGCCCAGCAAGGTCTCGGATTCGCCCCCGCTGTTGCCCGGTGCCCAGCGCGAATAGACGTCGGCGGTGTCGATGAAGGTCAGGCCCGCCTCGAGCAGGGCATCCAGCATGCGAAAGGACTGGGCTTCGTCCAGGGTCCAGCCAAAGACATTGCCACCAAAGCAGAGTGGGGGCACCTGGAGATCTGAGTGGCCAAGGGTACGAGTGTGCATGGAATCCTCATCCGGTTGGGGGAGTCATGCAGGTTACGACCGATGGCTGCGGCTCAAGGTTCGAGGCGCGTAGGCCCGGGCCACTCCCGCAGGGGGAGGGGTTTGCCGAGGGCATAGCCCTGGGCGTAGTCCACGCCGATGGTGCCGAGCAATTCGAAGGTGGCCTGGGACTCGACGAATTCGGCGATGGTCTCGGCGCCGAGGTGGTGGGCGACCTGGTTGATGGATTCGACGATGGCGCGATCCAGCGGATCCTGGTCGAGGCTGCGGATGAAGCTGCCGTCGATCTTCACGTAGTCGACGCGGAAGTGCTTGAGGTAGGCGAAGGAGCTGAGGCCGGCGCCGAAATCATCCAGGGCGATGCGGCAGCCGCGTTCGCGGACCTGGCTGATGAGCGCCGAGGCCACCGAGAGCTTGTTGATCACCGCGGTCTCGGTCAGCTCGAAGAGCAGGCGCTGCGGATCCAGCGGCGAGGCCGCGATCAGCTCCAGCAATTCGGGCAGGAAGTCGGGATCGCTCAGGCTGTTGCCCGAGAGATTGATGCCCACGTGCAGCCCGGGTCGTTCCTGCAGCCAGGGCACCAGCTCGACCAGCACCTGACGCACCACCCAGCGGTCGATGCTGCTCATCAGGCCGAAGCGCTCGGCGGCCGGGATGAAGGTGGCTGGCGAGATCAGCTGGCCTTGGACATCGCGCAGGCGCAGCAGCAACTCGACATGCTGCGCCGCGCCGCCGCGGCTCCGGGTGGGGACGATGGTCTGGGCGTGCAGTTCGAAGCGATGCTGCTCCAGGGCCTCGCGCAGGCCGCTGGCCATGAGGATCTCGCGGTGCTGGCGCTCGACGTCCTCGCTGCCGGCGCGATAGAGCGCCGCGCGATTGCGCCCGGCGTGCTTGGCGGTGTAGCAGGCCACGTCGGCCTGACTCATCAATTCGGCCGGGCTCGGGGTTTCGGCGGTGATGGCGACGATGCCAGCGCTGGCGCCGACGTCATAGATCCGGCTCTGCCAGTTGAAGCGCACGGCGCCGATGCTGGCGATGAGCTTTTCGGCGACGGCCTCGGCCTGCACCAGATCGCAGTCGCGCAGCAGCAGGGCGAATTCGTCGCCGCCGATCCGGGCCACGGCATCCGAGCCGCGCAGGGAGTCGCGCAGCAAGGTGCCCAGTTCGCGCAGTAGCAGATCGCCGGCGGCATGGCCGGCGGAATCGTTGACTACCTTGAAGCGATCGAGGTCGATGAAGCACAGCGCGTGCTGGACGGTCCCGGCCTGGGCCTGCTGCCAGGCGGCGTCCAGCTCCTGCTCGAACTTCAGGCGGTTGTAGAGGCCGGTCAGGGCGTCGTGGGAGGCGTTGTAGCTCAGCTCGCGCTGCAGATTGCGGGCATGGGTGACATTCTGGAACACCAGCACCGCGCCGATGATGCGGCCATCCACCGTACGCACTGGCGCGGCCGAATCCTGCACCTCGTGCCTGTCACCCTGGCGGCTGAGCAGTACCGCGCCCTCGTCCAGGGAGGTGATGGTCTGCTCGCGCAGGCAGCGGGTCACCGGACTGGGCAGGACCTCGTCGCTCTGGCTGTCGTGGATGAGGAACACCTCTTCGTGGGGCCGGCCCCGGGCATCCGCCAGCGACCAGCCGGTGAGCTGCTCGGCGACCGGATTGAGAAAGAGGATGCGCCCATCCATGTCGGTGGTCAGCACGGCGTCGGCGATGGAGGCCAGGGTGACCTGCAGCCGTTCCTTTTCCTCGTAGAGCGCCGTGGTCAGCTGGTGGTGCTCGGTGACGTCGCTGTTGCTGCCGACCAGGCGTACATGGCCGTCGGCCTCGACCACCGAGATCAGCTCGGAGCGGATATGGCGCACCTCGCCGCCGGGGCCGCCGCGGTTGATGCGGAAGTTGAAGGTGTAGAACATCGACTCGCTGGCGACCTTGTCGAACACCTCCAGCGAACGCGCCTTGTCGTCCGGGTGGATGAAGGTGAGCCAGAAGTCCATGTCCCGACTGAGATTGTCGGGGGCAATGCCGTAGAGATCTCTCAGCCGCGCATCGGCATTGAAACCCGGACTGCGGGTATCCCACTCCCAGATCCCCACGTTGCTGGCGCGAATGGCCAGTTGCAGTCGCTCGCGGAGCCGGGCGTTGGTCGCCTCGGCCCGGCGCTGGGCGTCGATGTCGCGGGCCTGCAGTAGATAGCCGGTGAGCAGGTCGCCATCATCATGGTCGGGCGACAGGGCCAGTTGCATCCACAGTCCCTGGCCGTCGCGGTGCAGCAGCCGGCGGGTCTGCTCGCCTTCCTCGATCGTCAGGGGTTCTTCGCTATCGGCGATCAACTCCTTGAGCGACCGGCCGTCGAGGCTGTGGCGCGGATAGCCGAGCATGGCCTCCAGGGCAGCATTCACCTGACTCAGACGGCCCTCCACCGACAGCAGCGCCATGCCATAGGGCGCGGCGCTCAGGGCATGGCGAAAGCGTGCCTCGTTGCGCGCCAGGCGCTGGTTGTGGTGACGGCTCTGCTGCACGGCGGCGGCCAGCAGCAGCGGAGGAATCTGCATCAGGGCCACGGGAATGTAGGTCAGGGCTTCCTGCACCAGGGTGGCGCCGCGAACGCCGAGCAGATAACCGTGGGCCACCAGGTAGGTGAAGATCAGGATGTTCAGGCCGCCGACCACCGCGGTACCCAGGGCAGTGAGCCTCAGGGTCAGCAGCAGCAGCAGGGTGGAGACGTAGACGAAGGGGTAGGGCACATAGGCCAGCAGGCCGAGCACCAGCACGGGGCTGATCAGCAGCAGGACGATGAACTCACGGGCACCCTGACGACTGAATTGCCGCCACTGCAGCGGGCGGCCGAGAAAGGCGAGGGGCATCATCACCAGCAGGCCGAGGGCGTCGCCGAGGTACCAGTGCAGGGCCACCCGCAGCAGCTCGGGATTGCCCTGCTGAGCGGCGATCAGGGTGCCCAGGGCGGTACCGGCCAGGGGCGTCACCAGCACCCCGTAGAACAGCAGTCGGCCCATGGCCGCGACATTGCGTTCGGGATGGAGGATGCGGCCATGCAGCAGCCAGGCGCCGAACAGGATCTCGGCCAGATTGGGTAGGGAATAGAGCGCGCCGATGGCCGGGTCCCCACTGAAGGGCAATTCGGCCAGGGCGCCGGCCAGCCAGACCGCCAGCAGTTGCAGCGGCCAGCGCCGGGGCGCCGAGCGCAGCAGCCAGGCGATCGCCAGGCCATTGGGCAACCAGAGGGTGGCCACGGTGGAGGACGCCTGGCGGGTGAAGAGGATGCACAGGACCGAACTGATCAGGAACAGCAGCGCCAGCGCGGTGGCGTCACGCAGCAGAGAGGTGTTTCGCGACAGAGTGAAGGTCATTGCCTATCCAGACAAGCTGCCCGGCTGGCCGAAGCGGGCAGGCGAGACGATCCCTAGGAAGCGGGGAGTATCTCCGCTGATTCGCCATAAAAAAAGGGAACACCGACAGGTATTCCCTTTGGTTTGACGAATGTCAGTTTCAGGCGGCCTTGGCCTGGGCCTGGGTCACCGCGCGATTCAGGGCGCTGAGCAGGGCGCGGAAGCTGGCGGTGGTGATGTTCTCGTCGATGCCGATGCCATGCAGCGGACGCTGACCTTCCAGGCGGACCTCGATGTAGGAAGCGGCTTTGGCGTTGGCGCCGGCGCCGATGGAGTGCTCGTGGTAGTCCATGATCTCCACCGCCTGCGGCAGGCTGGCGACCAGAGCTTCCAGCGGACCCTTGGCGGTGCCGTGCCAGTGCTCGGTACGACCTTCGACGGCGACCTTGATGTCGACGGTGGAGGTGCCGTCTTCCTCGCGCAGCTTGTGGCTGACCAGGGCGTAGGGGCTCTTGGCCTGCAGGTATTCCTGTTCGAGCAGGGCGTGGATCTGCGCCGCTGTCATCTCCAGGCCCAGGCGATCGGTTTCGCGCTGCACCACCTGGCTGAATTCGATCTGCATGCGGCGCGGCAGGCTGATGCCGTATTCCTGTTCCAGCAGGAAGGCGATACCGCCTTTGCCCGACTGGCTGTTGACGCGGATGACCGCCTCGTAGTCGCGGCCGATGTCGGCCGGGTCGATGGGCAGGTAGGGCACTTCCCAGAGGGCGTCCGGCTTCTGCTGGGCGAAGCCCTTGCGGATGGCGTCCTGGTGGGAACCGGAGAAGGCGGTGTGGACCAGATCGCCGACATAGGGATGGCGCGGGTGCACCGGCAGCTGGTTGCACTCCTCGACGGTCTTGCGCACGGCGTCGATGTCGGAGAAGTCCAGCTCGGGGTCGACGCCCTGGGTGTAGAGGTTGAGCGCCAGGGTCACCAGGCAGACGTTGCCGGTGCGCTCGCCATTGCCGAACAGGCAGCCTTCGACGCGATCGGCGCCGGCCATCACCGCCAGTTCCGAGGCAGCGACGCCGGTGCCGCGGTCGTTATGGGTGTGGACGCTGATCAGCACGCTGTCGCGGCGGTCGATGTGGCGACCGAACCATTCGATCTGGTCGGCGTAGTTGTTGGGCGTGGCGCACTCGATGGTGGCCGGCAGGTTGAGGATCAGCTTGTTGGCCGGGGTCGGTGCGAACACCGCGATCACCGCGTTGCACACCTCGACGGCGAAGTCGGTCTCGGTGGAGCTGAACACCTCGGGGGAGTACTCGAAGCCCCACTGGGTCTCCGGCCGCTCGGCGGCCAGGCGCACGATGGTCTGGCCGGCGGCCACGGCGATGGCCTTGACGCCGGCCTTGTCCTGGCCGAAGACGATGCGGCGGAAACTCGGCGCGCAGGCGTTGTAGTAGTGGACGATGGCGCGCTTGGCGCCCTTGAGCGATTCGAAGGTGCGCTCGATGAGGTCGTCACGGGCCTGGGTCAGCACCTGGATGGTGACGTCGTCGGGGATGTGACCGCCCTCGATCAGCTCGCGGACGAAGTCGAAGTCGGTCTGGGAGGCAGAGGGGAAGCCCACCTCGATCTCCTTCAGACCCACGGCGACCAGGCACTTGAAGAAGGCCATCTTCTTCTCGGCGTCCATCGGCTCGATCAGCGACTGGTTGCCGTCGCGCAGGTCGGTGGACAGCCAGATCGGCGCCTTGTCGATGACCTTGTCCGGCCAGGTGCGGTCGGGCAGGGCGACGGGCGTGAAGGGACGGTACTTCTGCGAGGGGTCTTTGAGCATGGTCATGGCGATTCTTTCCTTGGGCGTGGTCGGGACTTACGAAGCGAGCGCGGTCGAGCTTCGCAGTCGTGGACTGACCAGTCGCAGGCAGCGGTGCTGCCGGAGGAGGATAAGGGTATGGGCGTTGTGCATGGCGCTTACGTTAGTCCGCCCAGGCCAGGTCTCGCAATGTTCTTTTTGAAATTGGCAGGAATGTTCGATCAGGGCGATTTGGTGATGATTTATTGCTGGACGGGGCTGGTTATTGGTGATTTCTAAAAGAGCGGGTTTGTGTTTTTTGTGTAACCCGAAATCGCCGGGGCGATCCCTGGCGTCGGGTTGGGGTCAATGCTGGACGATTCCCGGCAACCGAACGGAAGGAAGGCGTCCATGAAGACTCTGGTGCTGGCAGGGCTGGCGACCACCCTGATCGCCGGCTTGGCGTCGGCGGCCCAGGCCGCCGACAACCCCCTGGAGGCGGAACGCTGGAAGACGCGGCCGCTGATCCTGGTGGCGCCGACGGCGAAGGATCCCCAGGTCGCGAAGCTTCGCGAAGAACTGGCGCAGCCGGCCAATCGCGAAGCCTTCGTCGAACGGGAAATGGTGCTCTATACGGTGGCGGGTGACGCCGGCAGCCGCAACGACGAGCCGCTGCGGCCGGAGCAGACCCGGGCGCTGCTCAAGGCGCTGGACGCCCGTGCCGGCCAGCCGGCAACGCTCTATCTGGTGGGCAAGGACGGCGGGGTCAAGGTGCGGGAGCAGCAGGATTGGTCGCTCAAGGCGCTGTTCGGCACCATCGACCGGATGCCGATGCGGCGGTAGTCGTGGCTTTCTCACCCCGGCCCTCTCCCAAGGGGGGAGAGGGGGTTCTCCGAGGCCATCCGGACGGCGGGTAGGGTGGACAACGGCGCAGCCTTGTCCACGTGGGAGCGCCGAGCCACCGGAAACATTGCGGGCTGAGTGCCTGAGCTGATCGCGGCCATGGGCCGCTCCTACAGGCTCCGATGTGACCATAGGAGCGGCCGCATCGGCGGACCGCCATGGCCGCGATAAGTAAGGTGGCGTGCCGTCAGTGGAAAACGCTGGCGCGGTTTTCCACGCTACGGGGCTGGGTTTTTCCCTCACCCCAGCCCTCTCCCAAAGGGAGAGGGGGTTTTCCTAGGCCATCCGGACGGCGTGTAGGGTGGACAACGGCGCAGCCTTGTCCACGCGGGTAAGGGGCCGTGCCGTCAGTGGAAAACGCTGGCGCAGTTTTCCACGCTACGGGGTTGCAGTTTTCCCTCACCCCAGCCCTCTCCCGAAGGGGGAGGGGGCCTGTCGAGGCAGCCGGATGCAGCGTAGGTTGGATTGGGCTTCAGCGATGTGGCTACTTCAACCCAACCTACTGCGTGAGGATATAGGCGTCCGAGCCTTCAGGCGTAGACGTAGGGCCCACCCTGCTCTAATGCCCGCTGATAAGCCGGACGCGCATGGATGCGCTTGAGGAAGTCCACCAGCTTGGGGCGCTTGCCGTTGTCCAGGCCGGCGCGGCTGGCGGCGGCTTCCAGGGGGAAGCTGAGCTGGATGTCGGCCGCGGTGAAGCTATCGCCGACGAACCAGCCGCTTGCGGCCAGCTGGCTTTCCAGGTAGTCCAGGTGCAGGTCGAGCTGGGGCTGGATGAAGCTGGCCGTAGCCTTGGCGGCGATGCCCTTGGCGATGGGCCTGGCAAAGAAGGGCATGGGCGAGCTAGCGATGCGGTCGAACACCAGCTTGAGCAGCAGCGGGGTCATGGCCGAGCCTTCGGCATAGTGCAGCCAGTAGGTGTAGCGCACGAACTCCGGGCTGTCCTGGGCGGGCAGCAATTGCGGGCCGTAGCGCCGCGCCAGGTAGTCGACGATGGCGCCGGATTCGGCCAGGGTCAGGTCGCCGTCGACGATCACCGGCGACTTGCCCAGCGGATGCACCTTGCGCAACTCCGGCGGGGCGAACAGGCCGCCCGCTGCTCGCTCGTAGCGTTGCACCCGATATTCGATACCGAGCTCTTCGAGCAGCCAGAGCACCCGCTGGGAGCGGGAGTTGTTCAGGTGGTGGACGACGATCATGGTCTTTCCTTAGGCCTGGAGCGGGCGGGTCAGGGCGCCGGGGTGCCCGGTTCGCCGAGGGAGGTCATGGCCTCGGTTGGCTCCAGCCGCATGCGGAAATCGCGTCCGCTCGGGTGCTGGAACACATGGAGGCCGAATTCCGGGAGGATGGAGAGCAGGTGGTCGAAGATGTCCCCCTGGATGCCCTCATATTGCGCCCACACCGTGGTGTTGGTGAAGCAGTAGATCTCCACCGGCAGACCCTCGCTGGAGAGCGGCATCTGGCGCACCAGCAGGGTCATGCCCTGGTGCACCCCGGGATGGGCGCGCAGATAGCGCTCCACATAGGCGCGAAAGGTGCCCAGGTTGGTGACCCGGCGGGTGTTGACCGGCTCCTGGCCGCGTTTTTCCAGCTTGCGATTCCAGTCCGCCAGTTCCTGTTCCTTGGCGGTGAGGTAGTCGTCCAGCAGGTTGAAGCGGTGCAGGTGCTCGCGCTCGGCGTCGCTGAGGAAGTGCACGCTGTTCTGGTCGATGTTGAGCGCGCGCTTGATCCGTCGGCCACCGGCTTCCTGCATGCCGCGGTAGTTGCGGAAGGAGTCGGTGATGAATCTCTTGGTGGGGATGGTGGTGATGGTCTTGTCGAAGTTCTGCACCTTGACCGTGTGCAGGGCGATGTCGATGACGTCGCCGTCGGCGTTGAGCTGGGGCATCTCGATCCAGTCGCCGACGCGGATGATGTCGTTGCTGGAGATCTGCACGCTGGCCACCAGGGAGAGCAGGGTGTCCTGGAAGATCAGCAGCAGCACCGCGGCCATGGCGCCGAGGCCGGAGAGCAGAATCAGCGGCGAGCGGTCGATCAGGGTGGCGATCATCAGGATGACCGCGATGGCGTAGATGACGATCTTGCTGACCTGGACGTAGCCCTTGATCGGCTTGAGCCGCGCCGAGGGCCGGCGCGAATAGAGCACGTTGACCACGTTCAGGGCGCTGCCCAGGGCCAGGGCGATGGTCAGCACGATGAAGGCGCTGCAGACGTTCTGCACCACGGTGACCAGGGCCTCGGGACGCCCGGGCACCAGTTCGATGCCGATCGACAGCACCAGGGCCGGGACGATGTTGGCCAGCCGGCCGATGACGCGGTGGTGATTGAGCTCCTGGTCCTGACCGAAGGAGGTGCTGCGTAGCAGGCGATAGAAGCCGCGCACCAGGATGCGCTTGACGATCCAGTTGAGCACCCAGGCCGCCAGCAGCAGGCCGAGGCAGGCGACCAGGGTGAGCAGTTGCGGGTGTTTTTCGAGGTCGTCGATCAGGTTGGTCAGGGCCGTGGGCATAGGGGGTCTCTTGACGGGATACTACGGGCGCCACGTTAGCAAAGCTGCGCCCAGCATGCCGTATTCGGCGCCCGTGGTCGGTCCAAGGTTCAGCCCTTCCAGGAAAATTTCCATGCGCGTTCTCCCTGCCTTTTTCACCCTCGTCGCCGTGCTGCTGCTCGCCGGTTGCGCCGGACGTCCCTTCGGACCGCCGACCCTGGACGATCGCCTGGCCGACCTCGGCTATCGGCAGGGCGCGGCCATGGACACCATCCTGGGCTTCGATCTGTCCGGCTGGCACTACCTGGACACCCGGCACCTGGCGCTGGGCACCGGGTTGGGCCGCGCCTACCTGGTGGACTTCACCGTGCCCTGCCGCAATCTGGCCGCTGGCAATCGCCTCGGCTATCGCTCGCGGGCTGCCGGCCTGCGCCCGGGTGACGTCCTCGTCTCCACCGATGCCCGGGGCAACCGTATGGAGTGCCCCATCGGCGGGCTGTATCGCCTCGATCCCTGGCGCTGAAATCCCATGATCCTGACCCTCGGTCATTCCAATCATCCGCTGGCGCGCTATGTCGAGCTGCTGCAGGCGCAGGGGGTGACGGCAGTGGCCGATGTGCGCTCCCAACCCTATAGCCGCCATGTGCCCCAGTATCGCCGCGAGGCCCTGCGCGACGGTCTGGCCGCGGCGGGGATCGCCTATGTGTTCTTGGGCCGGGAGCTGGGCGCGCGCAGCCCGGACCCAGCGCATTACGAGGACGGACAGCTGCGCTATGACCGCCTGGCCGCCAGCGCGCCGTTCCAGCAGGGATTGCTGCGGCTGGAGCAGGGCCAGGCCCGCTGGCGCATCGCCCTGCTCTGCGCCGAGCGCGATCCCCTGACCTGTCATCGTGGCCTGCTGGTGGCGCCCTGCCTGGTGCGGCGGGGCCTGGCAGTGACCCATATCCATGCGGACGGTCGGTTGGAATCCCAGGCCGAGCTGGAGGACCGGCTACTGGCCGCGACTGGGCTGGCGGATGGCGATCTGTTCAGCTCGCGAGAGGAGCGGCTGCAGCAGGCCTATGCGCGCCATGGCTGGGGCTAGGAAAGAAAAGCGAATTTAGCGCTCGACCGGCTCGCGCTTCTTCCACCAGCCGGCATAGAGGCCGATGGGATAGACACTGACCAGCACGGCGTATACCACCCAGGTGCGCCAGGACCAGGCCGACAGCACGAACCCCTGGGAGAAGCCGACCAGCAGGTAGCAGGCCGCTGCGACCAGCAGGATGCTGCCGAGGGCACTGCCGAAGCGGGGTTTCTCAGTCATGGCGTCGGCTCCAGGCCCGGGCGGCCGCAGGAAAGAAAGGGCGTTCCTTTTAAGCCGAAGCCGGCTGTCTGGCAATGCCTGCGACTGCTACCAATTGTTTGCCACTGTTCAGGGCTTGAAGGCACCGATGAAGATGCTCGGATCGACGCGCACGTCGTTGAGGCTGACGTTCCAGTGCAGGTGCGGCCCGGTCGCGCGCCCGGTGCTGCCGACGCGACCGACCACGCCGCCGCGGGCCACCTCCTGGCCGACCTGGACGTCGACGCGGGAGAGGTGGCAGAACATGCTGATCAGTCCCTGGCCGTGGTCGACGAACACCGTCCTGCCATTGAAGAAGTAGTCGCCCACCAGCACCACCTTGCCGGCCGCGGGCGCCTTGACCGGGGTGCCGGCGGGCACCGCGAAGTCCAGGCCGGAATGCGGATTGCGCTCCTGGCCATTGAAGAAGCGACGCAGGCCGAAGGGGCTGGAGAGCGGGCCATCCACCGGCTTGTCGAGGAGCAGATTGCTGGGCTGGTTCGGCGAGAACAGCCGGTAGGCGGCCTGCTGTTCGGCCAGTTCCCGCTCGAAGCGCTTGAGGTCTTCGGGGTTGGGGGTGACCTGGCGCTGGTTCTTCAGGGTGATGCGCTGCTCGGCATAGTGGCGGCTACCGACCGTGAAGGCCTGGGGTGCTGCGCCGGCGACCTCCAGCGGCTGGCGACCCGCGGCGGTGCCCAGGGGGATGCCGACGATGGCCATCCAGCCGTTGCCGTCCTTGACCACCAGCACCGGCTTGCCCTGGTAGCGCACCCGCGGCGCCGCGTCGCCGGGGATCGGCACCACGGCGACACCACCCGGCACGGGCTTGTCCAGCAGGCGTTGCAGGTAGGTACCGGCGTGGGCGGGCAGGGCGAGGAACAGGCAGCAGAGCAGGGGCAGCAGGCGGGACATGGGGTTTTCCAACGGCGAAAACGCCCATGCTGGAGCAGGCGAGGGCCGCAGGGCAAGGCGCCCGCAGCCCGCTTCGTCAGTTGGGCACGATCTTGTAGAGCACGGTTTCCAGGGCCGGCTTCTGCTTGGGATCGAAGAAGCTCATCTCGGGGATGCGCGAATCCGTGACATAGACGGTGCCATCCGGTCCGCGGCCGAAGGTGTCCGGCCAGATCAGCTTCTTGTCCTGCACCAGGGTGGTGAGCTGGCCGTTCTCGCGGATCTTCACCGCATGGTCTTCCACCGCGCTGACATAGAGGCGCCCTTGCGGGTCCATCAGCAGGCCATCGGCCGGACCGTTCTCGCCGACCTTTTCCACCTTGGCCGGCAGGCTGGCGAGGTCGTCGCCCTGCAGCGCCGCGGTGGCGATGCGGTAGAGGGTATTGCCCTTGACCGCCTGCCAGTAGAGGTAGTCGCCTGCCGGGGAGAGGGCGATGCCGTCGGCGGAGAATTCCACGCCGCGGCCATCCGGACGCACCAGCGGCTCGCCATCGGCCTTGACCTTGACGCCCTTCTCGGCCTGGGTACTCGGATCGCCATCCAGGGCGCGCCGTGCCTTGCCGCTTTCCAGATCCAGAACCACCAGGGCGCCGCGGGCACCGGAATCGGTGATATAGGCGTAGCGACCGTCCGGGCTGAATCTCACGTCGTTGAGGTAGCTGCCCTGGGGCGCCACGCTCTCGTCCAGCGCATAGACCTTGCTCACCTGGTTGCTGGCCAGGTCGATCTTGACCAGCTTGGGTGCGCCGGGCACCACCAGCGCCTGGGCCGGAGCGCCCGGATCGATCACCCAGAGACTGCCGCGACCGTCGGCCACCACGGATTGCACGCAGACCCAGTGGTTGCCCGGGGTCAGCTCGTCGCGCTTGGCATTGCGCCAGCCGTTCCACGCCGGGTCCGGATAGGGCACCAGGCTGCCATCGGGCTTGAGTTCAGCGACCGAGACCTCGCTGTCTTCGGTCCAGCGGGGGAAGTTGACGAAGATCCGTCCGCTCTCGCTGACGGTGACGCCGGTGACCTGGTGATCGAAGCTGGCGACCTTTTCCAGTTTGGCGCTGGATTCGGCGGCCAGGGCGGCCGGTGCCAGGGGCAGGGCGGTCAGCAGGGTGGCCAGGGCGAGGCGGGAGAGGGCGGGTCTGGGCATGGCGGATTCCTGATGGGTGACCGGAAGGGCCGGTCCTGCAGGTACGACTGCGCCAGCCGCCCGGAAGATCGCCGGGGCCGACGGCCGGCCGGCCCTGGCCCCAGGCGGGAACGTCCGTGGAAATCCCGGGGTCCTCCTTCAAACCCCCAGGGAGAAGACCATGCCTCGTCTCATCACCAGCAGCCTGGCCCTGCTGACCCTCGGCGCTCTGCTCGCCGGTTGCGACAAGTCGCCGGAAACGCCACCACCCCAGCGCAGCGAGGTGGTGCAAAAGAGCGCGCCGGGCAGCGATCCGGCTACCCAGTCACCCGAGCGAACCGTGGAGCAGCCCCGCCAGTAGGGCTCAGCTCGCCGGCACGCCCTGCTGCCAGACGTCCCAGTGTTCGACGATCTCCTGCACCAGCGGATTGCCGGTGCGATAGAGATTTTCCAGCGCCGGGGCGAAGCCGCCCTGCTTGGCGTAGTCGAGCAGGTTGTCGACCTCGGAGGCGCCCTTGGCCGGACGGTCGAAGTCCGAGCCGGCACGGACCACCGCCAGGCGTTGCAGGTCCACCTTGCCCAGGCGGCTGGCGCGCAGCAGGGCCTCGTAGGTGGCGTTGTCCTCCTGCTGGGTGGTGCAGTAGCGGCCCTGGCCGTTGGTGAGCAGGCGGGTCCATTCCTCGGCGCGTTCGGAGAGGCGGGTGCCGGAATACCAGGTGTCGCCGGCCAGGGTGTCGCAGCGGGTCACCACCGGCGGCTGGTTGGCCGGGGCGTAATCGTAGCGTTGGCGCCAGGCCTTGGATTCCGCGCTCTCGGTCAGCTCGGCCTGGCGGGACAGGGCATAGGCCTTGTCCCTCAGCCGCACATTGAGTTCGAACACCTCGGTCTTGTAGTCCAGCGGCGGTTTCTCGCCCGGCCCCCGGGTGTTGATGCCCAGGTAGCCGGTGGGCCAGTCCTTGGGCACGTCGCGGGGATCGAGCTCCCACTGGATGCCGAAGTCCACCAGGTAGCGCGCCCAGGCGGTGGTGCCCAGGGTGCCTTCCTTGGGACTGATCCCGGCGATGCCGGCGATCAGGAAGTAGGTGTGTTTGAGGTCGAACTTGGGCGACAGGGTCAGCGCCAGGGTCGAGGCGGCGGCGTTGGCGTGCCCCATTCCAGTGGTCATCAGGCACACCCGTGCCTCATTGCAGAGCACATCCGGATAGTCGGCGGAGAGCCCGTCGACGGCGACCTTATGGGTGAGCTTGAGGCGATCGATCCAGGTCTGGGCCTCGGGGGCGAACATCGCCACGAGCATGACCTTGGGTTGCAGCGGCGCGGCGGGCGGGGTCGCGGCCTGGGCCGCGCCGGCCAGCAGGGCGGTGGTGAGGGGAAACAGGGAAGCGCGCAGAAGGGAATGCATGGAGGGCCTCGGTAGGGGGAAATCCTGACCGAGGGTTCAAGATACATGCCACCATCGGTCCGGGTTGGACCGATTAGTCCAACAGAGACAGAGTGGTGGGTTCTTGGTGATTGTCCAGTACCCGCACCGCCAGTTCGCCCTCGGCGAGGCGGGCAATGAGCTTTTGCCCATTGGCGACCTCGGCGGCGGACCGCACGGCATGGCCCCGCTCGTCGAGCAGGATGCTGTAGCCGCGACCCAGGGTCGCCAGGGGGCTGACGATCTGCAGCGTCTGCACGGTGCCGGCCAGGCGCTGCTGGCGCTCCTTCAACTGGCGCTGCATGACCCGGGGCAGCCGCTCGGCCAGTTGCTCCAGGCGCTGGCGCAACAGAGCCAGCTGGCGCCCGGGATGCTGGCCGGCCAGGCGGGTGTCCAGGTGCGCCAGGCGATCGCGACGGCGATTCTGGGCGATGACATAGGCACGGCGCAGGCGCAGGTCCAGGTCGTCCAGCCGCTGGGCCTGCTGACGCAGTCGTTCGCCAGGGTGACGCAGACGACGGCTGCAGGCTTCCAGACGCAGGCGCTCGCGGGCCAGGCGCTCGCGCATGCGCAGGAGCAACTGGCGATGCAGACCGTCCAGGCGCTGGCGCAGGTCGGCGCTGTGGGGCGCCAGCAACTCCGCGGCCGCCGACGGGGTAGGGGCACGGACATCGGCGACGAAGTCGGCGATGGAGACATCGGTCTCGTGGCCGACGGCGCTCACCACCGGGGTCTGGCAGGCGGCCAGGGCGCGGGCCACGGGTTCTTCGTTGAAGCACCAGAGGTCTTCCAGAGAGCCACCGCCCCGGGCCAGGATCAGCGCATCGAAGCCCTGGCGGTCGGCCAGTTGCAGGGCGCGGACGATCTGGGCGGTGGCCTCGCGGCCCTGCACCGCGGTGGGGATCAGGGTCAGCTCCACCTGGGGCGCGCGTCTCTTGAAGACGCTGACGATGTCGCGGATCACCGCGCCGGTCGGCGAGGAGACGATGCCGATGCGCTGCGGATGGGCGGGCAGCGGGCGCTTGCGTTCGGCGGCGAACAGGCCCTCGGCGGCCAGCCGCTCCTTGAGTGCCTCGAAGGCCAGGCGCAGGGCACCGTCGCCGGCCGGTTCGACGCTGTCGAGGATCAGCTGGTAGTCGCCGCGGCCTTCGAACAGCGAGACCTTGCCGCGCACCTTGACCGCCAGGCCGTCGCGCAGGGCCTGGCGCACCCGGTTGGCGTGCTGGCGGAACAGCGCGCAACGCACCTGGGCCTGGCCGTCCTTGAGGGTGAAATAGAGATGGCCGGACGCCGGCTTGGCCAGGTTGGAGATCTCGCCCTCGACCCAGACCTGGGCGAAGACGTCCTCCAGCAGCACCCGGGCGCGGCTGTTGAGCTGGCTGACGCTGAGCACCTCGCGGTCGAGACCGAGGCGGGCGAAGGGGTCCTTGAACATGGGGCGCTTTCTATGGCTTTCGTCGGCCTCACCTTAGCAGCTATGGGCGCGCGGCGAGCAGCGGATTAAGCTGCGCGCCCCATTCTTCGAGACCCGCGTTCCATGACCCTGCGCCAGACCATCCTCGCTCCCCGCATTTCCAGCCATCCACGGGTGGAGCGCACCGCCGTGGAGATCCTTGGCTGGCTCGCCGCCAGCGGCGTGGTCCGGGCCGAGGCCTCGCCCTGCCTGCCCAGCCGCGGCCGGCGGGGCCATGCGCCGGGTCCGCGACTGACCGAGGTGCTGCGCCTGGCGCCGGGCATGGACGATCCGCGCGACTATGCCGATGGCGGTCTGGAGATCGTCACCGAGCGCTGCATCTTCACCCCGCTGGACGGCTTCGAGGGGCGGGCGCGTTGCCCTGCCTGCCGTCGCGAGATCGGTGAAGCGCTGTTCGAGCACCTGGAGGTGTGGATGCCGGCGGAAAGCGACAACTTCGCCTGCCCGGAATGCGATCACGAAGACGACATCAACGGCTTCGACTTCCCCCAGCCCTGCGCCTTTTCCGACCTGGGCTTCATCTTCAACCACTGGCCGGCACGGGCCTTCGCTCCGGCCTTCCTGGAGGAATTCCGGAGAAGGCTGGGGCAGCCGTTGGCGGTGGTGGAGGTCTAAGGGTTTTTAGGATGTTTATCGCGGCCATGGGCCGCTCCTACAGGCTCCGATTCATCTGTAGGAGCGGCCCATGGCCGCGATAGAGCGATAGATCCTTAGCGTGGAAAACCGCGTAGCGTTTTCCACCGGGCACGGTGCTTGATGGTAGGTTGGGTTGAGAGGGCTTTTTCGTCGAAGCCCAACAGGCACGCGCGGCTGGATGTGTGGGGTGTTGGGCTTTGCTGCGCTCAACCCAACCTACGTCTCTTATGCCTGCAACTTGCGCAACCACTCCAGCCCGGCCGAGGTATCGCCGCGCGGGCGGTACTCGCAGCCGATCCAGCCGTCGTAGCCGAGGGCGTCGAAGCGCTCGAACAGGTAGGGGTAATGGAGCTCCCCCAGGTCCGGTTCGTGGCGGTCGGGCACCCCGGCGATCTGCACGTGGCCGATGCCGGCGAAGTCGCGCTCGAAGGTCTTGCTGACATCGCCCTCGACGATCTGGCAGTGGTAGCAATCGAATTGCACCTTCAGATTGTCAGCGCCTATGGTCTGGCGGATGGCCTGGGCGTCGTCCTGGCGATTGAGGAAATAGCCGGGCATGTCGCGCGGGTTGATCGGCTCGATGAGGATCGTCACCCCGGCCTTGGCCGCCTGCTCGGCGGCATGGGCCAGGTTGCCCAGGTAGGTGTCGCGGGCGCGGGCCCGGTCGACCCCGGCGGGCAGCAGGCCGGCCATCACGTGCACCAGGCGATTGCCCAGCACGGCGGCGTAGTCCAGGGCGCGGTCGATGCCGGCGCGGCACTCGGCCTCGCGACCGGGCAGGGCGGCCAGGCCGCGCTCGCCAGCGGCCCAGTCACCGGGTGGCGCGTTGAACAGCACCTGGGTCAGGCCGGCGGCGTCCAGCCGGGCCTTGATCTCGGCGGCACTGTGCTCGTAGGGAAAGAGGTATTCCACGGCCTGGAAGCCGTCCGCCGCGGCAGCGGCGAAGCGGTCGAGGAAGGCCTGCTCGGGATAGAGCATGCTGAGGTTGGCGGCGAAACGGGGCATGGCGATTTCCTAAGTCAGACGAAGGGCCAGAGCAGCAGGGTGATGGCGAAGCCCAGGCACCCCAGCAGGGTGGTCAGGACGGTCCAGGTACGCAAGCCGTCGGCGACGCTCAGGCCGACCAGCTTGGTGAAGATCCAGTAGCCGGCGTCGTTGATGTGCGACACGGCCAGACCGCCGGCGCCCATGGCCAGGCACAGCAGGGCCATGTGGTTGGCCGAGAGGTCCAGGGTGGCGATCAGCGGGCCGAGGATGCCGGCGGTGGTGACCAGGGCCACGGTGGTGGAGCCCTGGACCGCACGCAGCAGCAGGGTCAGCACGAAGCCCAGCGCCAGCACCGGCAGGCCGGTGGCGCGCAGCAGCTCCGAGACCACCGCGCCGATGCCGGTGTCCACCAGCACCTTGCCGAAGACGCCGCCGGCACCGGCGATGAGGATGACCATGGCGACGCCGGGCAGCGCCGAGCCGATGACGTCCGAGACCTGCTCGCGCGACCAGCCGCGGCGGAAGCCCAGCACATAGGCGCACAGCAGGGTGTCGATCAGCAGGGCCACCAGGGGCGCGCCGACCACGGTGAGGATGTCGCGCAGCAGGTTGCCGGCGGGCAGCCAGCTAGTGGCCAGGGTACCCAGCAGGATCAGCACGATGGGCAGCAGGATCAGGGTCACTACCAGACCGAAGCCGGGCGCCGGGGCGGGCGGCAGACCGGCGGCGAGGCCGGCCGGGGTCTCGTCGACCTTGACCGCAGCGGCGCCGAGGCTGGGCAGGCCGGGGGCCATGTCCTGGCCGCGGCCCCACTGCTGCAGGTGGGTGTCGGTGATCTGCGGACCATAGACGTCACTGCGGATATCGTCGGTCATGGGGTAGTGACGACGGGTCATGCGCCCGGCCACCCACCAGCCGATCAGGGCCAGCACGGCGGTGATCGGCAGGCCGAACAGCAGCACCCGACCCAGGTCGGCGCCCAGCTGGCCGGCGGCGGCCACGGCGCCCGGGTGGGGCGGCAGCATGGCGTGCACGGTGAGCATGGTGGCGCACATCGGCAGGGCAAAGACGATCAGCGGCTTGCGCGCGGTACGGGCGATGCCATAGGCCAGCGGCATCAGCACGATCACGCCGACCTCGAAGAACACCGGGATGCCGACCAGGAAGCCGGCCAGGGTCAGCGCCAGCGGCGTGCGTCTGTTGCCGAAGCGCTCGATCAGCGTCTTGGCCAGGGCCTCGGCGCCACCGGAGAGTTCGATGATGCGCCCGATCATGGCGCCCAGGGCGATGATGATGGCGATGTGGCCGAGGATCTTGCCCATGCCGCCTTCGATGGTCGCCACCAGCTTGGACGGCTCGACCCCGGCGGCCAGGGCCACCAGGATGCTCACCAGCATCAGCGCCACGAAGGGCTGGAATTTGTACTTGAGAACCAGGAACAGCAGCAGGGCGATGCCCGCCGCGGCGATGAGGACCAGCAGCAACGGACTCATGAACGGGACTCCGGGCGGGTGGGGCTAACGACGTGGGACATGGCACTTTCCTCGCTATTGTTGTTTTTCCAGGGCAAGCCGATCCCGCGACGGCCAACGAGGGCCATCGTGGGGGTATTGCGGTAACGCGGGCTTCAGGTCACCAGACGGCGCCGAAGGTCTCCGCCAGTTCGGCCAGCGCGGCGGCATCCAGCGGCGCCGGGCGCGGCTCGGTCAGCAGCCACAGCCGCGCGGTTTCTTCCAGCTCCTCCAGGGCGAAGCTGGCCTTGCTCACGCTGCTTTCCCAGACCACCGGACCGAGGCGTTCGAGCATCACACCGCGGACCCGGTTGGCCAGTTGCGCCACCTGCTCGGCGACGCTGGCGGCGCCGGGGCGGGCGTAGGGGATCAGCGGGATATGACCGACCTTCATCACCTGGTAGGGGGTGATGGGCGGCAGGATGTCGTCCGGGCGCCAGACGCCGGCCAGGGTCAGGGCCACCAGATGGGTGGAGTGGGTATGCACCACGCCGCCCACGCCGGGATTGCGGTCATAGACCTGGCGATGCAGGGCCAGGGTCTTGGACGGCTTGTCGCCGGAGACCCAGTCGCCGTTCAGGCCGACCTTGGCGATGGCGGCCGGATCGAGGCGACCGAGGCAGGCATCGGTGGGGGTGATCAGCCAGCCGTCTTCCAGGCGGGCGCTGATGTTGCCGGCGCTGCCCACGGTGTAGCCGCGGGCATAGAGGCTGGCGCCGACGGTACAGATTTCTTCGCGCAGCCGGGCTTCGACGCTCATGGCTGTTCTCCCGCCAGTTGGCGCAGGGCCTTGGCGAAGAAGTCGCGACTGCCGAAATTGCCGGACTTGAGCGCCAAGGCCAGGGGTTCGCCCTGCACCTGGCCGAGGGTGGCCGGCACGCCCGGATCGATCTGGGCGCCGATGCGCAGGGCCTGTACGCCCAGGGCCTGGACCACGGCGCCGGAGGTCTCGCCACCGGCCACCACCAGACGGCGTACGCCGCTGTCGAACAGGCCGCGGGCGATCAGGCCCAGGGCACGCTCCACCAGCTCACCGGCGCGCGCCACGCCTAGCTCGCGCTGGATGGCCTTGACCTCGTCGGCGGGGCTGGTGGCATAGATCAGCACGGCCTGGTCCTGCTCGCGCGCCCAGGCGAGGGCGGCGTCGATGGTGTCGTCACCCTGGGCAAGGGCTAGGGGGTCGAGGCGCAGGGCCGGGCGACCGGCGTCCAGCCAGGCAGCGACCTGGCCATTGGTGGCCTGGGACGCACTGCCGGCCAGCACGGCTTCGCCACCGGTGGGCAACTTTAGGGCGGCGGCGTCGTGCGCCTGCAGTAGACCGGCGCGGCGGAAATTCTCCGGCAGGCCCTGGGCGATGCCCGAACCACCGGTGACCAGGGGCAGCTCGGCACAGGCCGCGCCCAGGGTGTGCAGATCGGCATCGGAAAGGGCATCGGCGATGGCCAGACGATGACCCGAAGTCCGGAGCTCGGCGATGGCCGCGCGCACGGCCTCGGGGCCCTTGGCGACCTGGTCGTAGCGCAGCAGCCCTACCTTGCCGCGACTCTGGGCTTGCAGCACCCGCACCAGGTTGGCATCGCTCATGGGCGTCAGCGGGTGGTGCTGCATGCCGGATTCGCTGAGCAGCTGGTCCTGTACGAACAGGTGACCGCGAAACAGGGTGCGCCCGGTCTCCGGGAAGGCCGGGCAGGCCAGGGTGAAGTCGCAGTCCAGCGCCTCCTGCAGGGCCTCGGCCACCGGGCCGATGTTGCCTTCCGCGGTGGAGTCGAAGGTGGAGCAGTACTTGAAGAAGAACTGCCGGCAGCCACGCTGGCGCAGCCAGGCGAGGGCGGCCAGGGATTCGCTCACCGCCTCGGCCGCCGGCGTGGTGCGGGATTTCAGCGCCACTACCACGGCGTCGGCGGCTTCCAGTTCGGCGTCGGCCGCGGGCACGCCGATCACCTGCACGGTGCGCATGCCGCCGCGCACCAGCATGTTGGCGAGATCGGTGGCGCCGGTGAAGTCGTCGGCGATGCAGCCCAGCAGCGGGCGGGTCTCGGTCGCGCTCATCGGTCTCACTCCGCGGCCTTGGGCAGCTCGATGCCCGGGAAGATCTTGATCACGGCCGAGTCGTCTTCACGCCCGTAGCCGGCAGTGGAGGCCTGCATGAACATCTGGTGGGCGGTGGCCGACAGCGGCAGCGGGAATTTCGAGGTGCGCGCGGTATCCAGCACCAGGCCCAGGTCCTTGACGAAGATGTCCACGGCGGACAGCGGGGTGTAGTCGGCCTTGAGGATGTGCGGCACGCGATTCTCGAACATCCAGGAATTGCCGGCGCTGTGGGTGATGACCTCGTAGAGGGCCTCCGGATCGACGCCTTCGCGCAGGCCCAGGGCCATGGCCTCGGCGGAGGCGGCGATGTGCACCCCGGCCAGGAGCTGGTTGATGATCTTGACCTTGGAACCCTGGCCGGGCGCATCGCCCAGGCGATAGACCTTGCCGGCCATGGCGGCCAGGACTGCCTCGCCCTTGGCATAGGCCTCCGCGGTGCCGGAGGTCATCATGGTCATCTCGCCGCTGGCGGCCTTGGCGGCGCCCCCGGACAGCGGGGCGTCCAGCAGCAGGATGCCGCGCTCGGCCAGGCGCTCGCCCAGCTCCACGGCGTAGGCCGGGGCCACGGTGGCGCAGGCGATCACCAGGCTGCCCGGACGCAGGGCAGAGGCGGCGCCGCTTTCACCGAACAGCACGGCTTCGGTCTGCTCGGCGTTGACCACCACGGTGATGAGGATGTCGCAGCTGTCGGCAAGGGCCGCCGGCGAGGTGCAGGCCACGCCGCCTTCGCTGGCGAAGGCTTCCAGCACGCTGGCGCGCACGTCGCAGGCATGCACGGCGAAGCCGGCCCGCAGCAGCGAACGGGCGACGCCCAGACCCATGGCCCCGAGGCCGATGACACCGACGTTGTCTTGCATCTTGTTGTTCTCCGTAAAAGGTCAGGCGAAGCCGGCCTGCCGCAGGCGGCGGGCGGCGTTGTAGATGTGCTGGCGGGCGGCGTTGGCGGCGGCCAGGGGATCGCCGAGGCGAATGGCGGCGACGATGGCCTGGTGTTCTTCGTGCACCTGACGGGAGAAGTCCTCGCGCCGCGCCTCGTTGGTGCGGGTGATGCGGGTGGCCGTCTCCAGGTACTGGCTGACGAATTCCAGGGTCCTGATGAAGTAGGGATTGCCGGTGGCCTGGGCGATGGTGCGATGGAAGGCCACGTCGGCGCGTACGCCGTCATGGCCGTCGGCGACCTCTTCGTCGATGGCGGCCAGGGCCTCGTCGATGGCGACCAGATCGGTCTCGCTGCGGTTGATGGCGGCTTCGGAGGCGATTTCGGCCTCGATGGCGCGACGCAGGTCCAGCAGGTGGAAGACGCTGCCGGGCAGGCTGGCTTCGTCGGCGTCGATACGCAGCGGACGGATGCTGGCGTGAGCGGTGACGAAGATGCCGCGACCCTGCTGGGGCTGCAGCACGCCTTCGTTCTTCAGCCGCGAGATGGCCTCGCGCACCACGGTACGGCTGACGCCGAAGGCTTCGGAGAGCAGGGCTTCGCTGGGGATCTTGCTGCCGGGGGCGAAGACGCCGGCTTCGATCTTGTCCAGCAGCTGCTGAGCGACACTGTCGCTCAGGACATTGGCGGGAACCTTGGCGAACATGGAGACCTGCTTATGTGGTTGTAAGGTTGTCATACAGGTTGTAGCGCTACTTTCGCACAGGCTTTTGCCTTTGTGTAGTGGTTTGGGCTGAGGCACTACGGAATTTTTGTGATGGATTCTACGGCTGGCAGGGGCGGGCTAGAGCGGCTATTAAGTGTTATAATATAACATTTGCGGATGGAGGGCTGGTCGATGACCGCTGAAGAACTGCTGGCGCTACCTGCCGCGGACTACATGAACGAGGTCCAGCGCGCATTCTTTCGCCAGTTGCTGCTGACCCAGCGTGGCGATCTGCAGCGTCTGATCGACGAGCAGGTGGAAGATCTGCGCGGCCTGGACACCCACGGCGATCCGGCCGACGTCGGCAATGCCGAGCAGGAACGCCAGTGGCAACTGCGCCAGCTGGAACGGGAAAAGAAGCTGCTGGACAAGATCGACGCCGCCCTGGAGCGTCTGGCCCGCGACGACTACGGCTGGTGCCAGGAGACCGGCGAACCTATCGGCCTCGCGCGGCTGCTGCTGAGACCCACCGCGACCCTCAGCGTGGAAGCCAAGGAGCGCCAGGAACAGCGGGAGCGGCATCTGCAGTCGTCGTGAGGGATTCGCGGTTGGGCTTCCCTCACCCCAACCCTCTCCCTGGGGGAGAGGGGGCGGTATGGAGCGGCGGAGGACCCTGCAAGGGGCGTAGGGTGGAAAACCGCGCAGCGTTTTCCACGCGTTCAAGGGCTCAGGCGTGAAGGGTTGCCCGCACCCCAACCCTCTCCCGGGGGGAGAGGGGGCGGTATGGAGCGGCGGAGAACCCTGCAAGGGGCGTAGGGTGGCAGACCGCGCAGCGTTTTCCACGTGCTCAAGGGCTCAGGCGTGAAGGGTTGCCCGCACCCCCACCCTCTCCCGGGGGGAGAGGGGGCGGTATGGAGCGGCGGAGGACCCTGCAAGGGGCGTAGGGTGGAAAACCGCGCAGCGTTTTCCACGCGCTCAAGGGCTCAGGCGTGAAGGGTTGCCCTCACCCCAACCCTCTCCCGGGGGAGAGGGGGCGGTATGGAGCGGCGGAGGACCCTGCAAGGGGCGTAGGGTGGCAGACCGCGCAGCGTTTTCCACGCGCTCAAGGGCTCAGGCGCGAAGGGCTTCCCTCACCCCAATCCTCTCCCAGGAGGAGAGGGGGCAAAGCGGATTGGTAGGTTGGGTTGTGACGGCTGCACCGTCGAAGCCCAACAGCGCCCGGCACCCTTGGGCTTCGCTGGCGCTCAACCCATCTAAGGCAGCCGCTGCGCCTCGAACAACTCGCCGGGTCGCACGATCTGCTCGCGGGCGGCGATCAGCGGCAGGTCGCGGCTGCCGGGGGCGGTGCGGGCGACCAGGGCGTAGAGGGCGCTGACCGCATGGGACGCCGCGGCGGGCGTGGACTGGCCGTTGAGCAGCTGGCCCAGCAGCACCGCGGAAAAAACGTCGCCCATGCCGTTGGGCAGCGGCTGCAGATCCAGGTAGGGCGTCTGCACCAGCCAGGCGTCCGCAGCCTCAACCACCAGGGTGCTGAGGACGTCGGTCGGCAGATCCGAGGTGCGCAGGCTGGTGATGACGATGGTCTTGGGGCCCGGTTGACCAGGGCGGCCGAGCAGCAAGCGGGCAGCGGCCACGGCGTCGGCGGTGTCGGCCAGTGGCTGGCCGTGCAGCAACTCGAATTCGTACTGGTTGGGGGTGATCAGGCTGGCCTGCTCGATGGCGCGGCGGCGCAGGAAGTCGGGAATGCCGGGGCGCACGAAGATGCCGCGGCCGACGTCGCCCATCACCGGATCGCAGAGATACTGCAGGTCGCCGCGCTGACGACGGATCTCCTGCACCACGCCGAGGATCACCTCGCCGATGGCGGCGTCGCCCAGGTAGCCGGAGAGCACCGCCACGCAGCGCTCCAGCACGCCGCGGGCGCGCAGGCCGTCGAGCACGTCGTGGATGTGTTCGGGCGGAAAGACCTGGCCCTTGAATTCGCCGTAGCCGGTGTGATTGGAGAATTGCACCGTGTTGACCACCACCGGCTGCAGGCCGAGCAGTTGCAGCGGCAGGGTAGCGGCGGCGTTGCCGACGTGGCCGTAGGCGACATGGGACTGGATGGACAGCACCAGCGGCGGCTGGGCGGGCAGGGCGGCGGGCATGGCGATCTCTCGGGCGGCGGGCTCGGGGTCAGGAGCCGGAAGGGTGGAGGCCTGCAGCTTACCCCAGCGCTTCCGGCGAACCCTAACCCGCCTGTGGCGGTCTGCATCGGCAGTGCAGATCGCTCCCGGCGCTGGCTACACTGGAGCGGCTGTCATTCACCTCTGGCCCCAAGGAGAAACGGGGAATGTCCGAGCTTCGCTTCGCACGTCTGGTGTTGGGTCTGCAGGCCCTGGTCTGGTTTGGACTCGCCCTGGCGCATTGGTTCTATCCCTATGAGATGGCCAATGCCCGCGGCATGGTGCTGATGGATTCGGCCTCGGTGGCCGAGGCGCGGGTCTGGTACGGCGGCATGCAATTCGCCCTGGCGCTGTTCGCGGTCCTGGCCTTTCGCCGGGCGGAATGGCTGTCGGCCGGCCTGCTGCTGGTGGCCTTCGTGCAGCTGACGCTGTTCGTGGTGCGCCTGATCAGCGGCGTACTGGGCGAGTCGGCCACCGCCGAGCTGGATCTCTATTCCCAGGGTTATCGCCTGGTGATCGGCGTCCTGGCGCTGCTGGCGTTGCGCGCCCACCGCCGCCACGAGCAGCGGGAGCTGGAGAATCGCCGGATCTACCAGGGCCAGTGACTAGCGCCCGGGCCGGGGCCGCGCGGTGTCGATCTGATCGCTACGGGCGAGGCCCAGGGTCAGCTGGCGACAGAGGTCGAGGAATTCGACCATGGCCCCGGTCTGGTACTTCTGCTTGTGCCAGATGAAGCAGAACTGGCGGCGCAGATCCAGGGTCGGGGTCGCGATGGGCACCAGGGTGCCGCGGGCGAAGGCGTCTCTCAGCGCCAGCCGCGACAGGCAGCCGATGCCCAGTCCCGATTCCACCGCGCGCAGGATGGCCTCGGTGTGTTCCAGCTCCAGCCGCACGTCCAGCGGCTGGGCGTGATGGCGCATGGCCTGGTCGAAGGTCAGGCGGGTGCCGGAACCCTGTTCGCGCAGGATCCAGGCCTGGGCTTCCAGTTCGGCCTGGGTGGCGTCCCTGCCTGCCAGGACGTGTCCGGGCGCGCAGAACACCACCAGCTCATCCTCGATCCAGGGCTGCACCTCCAGATCCGGATGCTGGCAATCGCCTTCGATCAGGCCGAGGTCGATGTCATGGTTGGCGATGCGTTGCACCACGCTGGCGGTGTTGTGCACGTGCAGTCGCACCCGGCAGTCGGGATGGCGCTGCATGAAGTCGCCCAGCAGCAGGGTGGCCAGGTAGTTGCCGATGGTGAGGGTGGCGCCGACCTCCAGGGAGCCGAAGCCGGTCTTGCCGCGCAGCAGATTTTCCACCTCGGCGCTGCGGTCGAGCAGGGCCACCGCCTTGGGCAGCAATTGCCGGCCCAGGGCGTTGAGCGTCAAACGCTTGCCCGCGCGGTCGAATACCCGGCAGTCGAATTGCCGCTCCAGTTCGCCCAGGGCGGTGCTGGTAGCCGACTGCGACAGACTGAGCGCCTCGGCCGCCCGGGAAACGCTTTCCTGGCGCGCCACGGCGACGAAGACCTCGAGTTGACGCAACGTGAATCTCATATCTGCCTTTTGGATAACCTATATTCGAATTATTCATTTCACGGATATTTTCCCCCTCTATAAACTGTCGCGCAATTTCTATCCAGCCCCGGGCTGTACCGATTTTTCCTGGAGTCATCGATGAGCAACCTGTACACCGAGCGCGTCCTGAGCGTTCATCACTGGAACGACACCCTGTTCAGCTTCAAGACCACCCGCAACGCGGGCCTGCGTTTCGAGAACGGTCAGTTCGTGATGATCGGCCTGGAAACCGAAGGCGGTCGTCCGCTGATGCGCGCCTACAGCATCGCCAGCCCCAACTACGAAGAGCACCTGGAGTTCTTCAGCATCAAGGTGCCGGACGGCCCCCTGACCTCGCGCCTGCAGCACCTCAAGGAAGGCGACAACCTGATGGTCAGCCGCAAGCCCACCGGCACCCTGATCCTCAGCGACCTCAAGCCCGCCAAGCACCTCTATCTGCTGAGCACCGGCACCGGCATGGCGCCCTTCCTGAGCACCATCCAGGATCCGGAAACCTACGAGCGCTTCGAAAAGGTGATCCTGGTCCATGGTGTGCGCTACGTGAACGAGCTGGCCTATGCCGACTTCATCACCAAGACCCTGCCGGAGCACGAGTTCATCGGCGATCTGGTGCGCGAGAAGCTGATCTACTATCCCCTGGTGACCCGCGAGGAATTCCGCAACCAGGGTCGTCAGACCGACCTGATGCGCAGTGGCAAGCTGTTCGCGGACATCGGCCTGCCGCCGATCAATCCGCAGGATGACCGCGCCATGATCTGCGGCAGCCCGAGCATGCTGGACGAGACCAGCGCCGTGCTGAACGAATTCGGCCTGACCATCTCGCCGCGCATGGGCGATCCGGGCGACTACCTAATCGAGCGCGCCTTCGTCGAGAAATAACGCGAGCAGGCTCCCCGAAAACCCGCCCTCCGGCGGGTTTTTCGTTTCCGCGGCCCGGCGGGCTGAACTCCCCCGGCGCCGGACCGGTCGGTTGCTGCAAGGCGTGTCATGGCGACACGCCACTGCCGGGAGTCCCCATGAAGCCCTATGTGATCTGCCATATGATGTCGTCGGTCGACGGTCACGCCCTCACCGATGGCTGGGATCGCGCCGTCAAGAAACAGGCCGATACCACCTACGAGCGCCTGGCCGAGCGCTTCGCCTTCGATGCCTGGGCCTGTGGCCGGGTGACCATGGAAGAGATCGCCCACGGCGAGGGCTATCCCACCGGCGTCGCCCAGGCGCCCATCCCGCGCACTCACCATTTCGCCAAGCGCGATGCCGCCAAGTACGCCATCGCCATCGATCCCCAGGGCAAGGTGGCCTGGAAAAAGAACGAGGCCCTGGATTCCCACGTGGTGGCGGTGCTGACCGAAGGCGTCAGCGACGACTACCTGACGCACCTGCAGAACATCGGTGCCTCCTACGTCTTCGGTGGCAAGGACGAACTGGATCTGGCAGCGGTGCTGGAATTGCTCAACGCAGAACTGGGCATCGAGCGGCTGGTGGTGGAGGGTGGTCCCCATGTCAGCGGCTCCTTTGTCGCCGCCGGCCTGGTGGACGAGATCAGCGTGCTGATCATCCCGCTGGTGGACGGCCGCGGCGCCCATCCGGCCTCCTTCGAGATTGCCGAGCAGGCCTGGCAGCAGCCGCTGTACCTCAAGCTGGATACGGCCGAAGCCCAGGACGACGGCAGCGTCTGGCTGCGCTATCGGCGCGGCTAGCCGAGCGCCCTGGCCAGCGCCAGGGCGTCGGCATCCACCTCCGCCTGGGCCTGCAGTGGGCAGACCCCGCTGGCATAGCGGGCGATCACCTCGGGCACCTGGGCCAGGGGGACCGGTCGGCTGATGTGATAGCCCTGGATGAAGTCGCAGCCCAGGGCGCACAGCAGCCGCAGCTGCTCCAGATGCTCGACGCCCTCGGCGGTGACCTTGAGCTTGAGCGGCCGGGCCATGCCGATGATGGCCTGGACGATCTGGTGATCGGCATTGCCCTCGGCCAGCCCGGTGACGAAGGAGCGGTCGATCTTCACGGTGTCGATCGGCAGGCGCTTGAGGTAGGCGAGCGAGGAGTAACCGGTGCCGAAGTCGTCGATGGACACCGTCACGCCCAGGTCGCGAATGCGTTGCAAGAGCTCGGCGGTGGGCTGCACGTTCTTGACCAGGGCATTTTCGGTCACCTCCAGTTCCAGGCGCCGCGGCGACAGTTGGTGGTCGTCCAGTCGCCAGGCGATCTGCCCGGGGAGGGCGTCGTTGCTCAGGCTCAGCGCCGAGCAGTTGACGGCGATGCGCAGCTCCGTGAGGCCAGCGGCGGTCAGCTCGGCCAGGTCCTTGCAGGCCCGCCGGAGTACCCAGGCGTCCAGCTCTTCGACGAAGCCATTGGCCTCGGCCACGCCGAGAAAGTGGTTAGGCGCCAGCATGCCGAGGCGGGGATGGTCCCAGCGGATCAGGGCTTCGGCCTTGTCCAGCTGACCGCTGGCGACGTCGAGGATGGGCTGGTAGTAGAGCTGCAGACCGCGCTCCTCGACCAGGGCTTCGCGTAGTTCGGCCTCCAGCTCCAGTTGCAGCGAGATCTTCTCGCGCAGGGTCTCGTCGAAGAAGCTGAAGGTGTTGCGGCCATTGCCTTTGGACAGATAGAGCGCGAGATCCGCGCTCTTGAGCAGCTCTTCGCAGCAGCCGCCGTCGCGGGGATAGAGGCTGATGCCGATGCTGGTGGTCATCACCAGGGTGCGGTTGCCGATGGTGACCGGATTGCGCAGGCGCTCCAGGATGCGCTGGGCCAGGTGCCGGGCCTCGTCGGGTCCGGCGAGGCTGGCCAGGATGCAGAATTCGTCGCCACCGAAGCGAGCCACCAGATCGCCGTCACGCACCGCCTCGCGAATGATCTTGGCCATGGCCACCAGCAACTGGTCGCCGGCGTCGTGGCCTAGGCTGTCGTTGATGCGCTTGAAGTGATCGATGTCGAGAAACATCACCCCCAGGCTGCGCCCCTGCTGGGCATGGCGCTCGAGGATCTCGGCGAAGGCCTGATTGAAGGCGCGGCGATTGTGCAGGTCGGTGAGGGGATCGTAGTGCGCGGCCTGCTGCAGCGAGGCGCGCGCCTCGTCGAGCTGGCCGACCAGGGAATTGACTCGCTCCAGGTCGTTTTCCTTGCGCTGCAGCTGGCGATCGGCCCAGGCCGCGCCCAGGCCACCTACCACCAGCAGCAGGGCGATGATGGCGATGCCCACCCCCAGCTGCCAGGAATTGCTGGCGCCCTGCAGGGCGTCTGCGGTCTCGGCCGGGGCGACCAGCACCATGGACCACATGCCGGTGAAGTGCATGGCGGCGATCGCCAGGCCCATCACCAGGGCGGTGGCGATGCGCAGCCAGCGATAGATGCCGGTGTAGTGGCGACGAAAGATCTGGATCAGCTGCAGGGCGGCGAAGCTCGCCCCCACGGCGATGCCGATCGACAGCAGGAAGGGCAGCGGGCGATAGAGCACCATGGCCTCGGTGTGCACCGCGGCCATGCCGGTGTAGTGCATGAGCACGATGCCCACGCTCAGTACCGTGCCGGCCTTGAGCCGCTGGCCCAGGGTGAGGTCGGGCTGGCTGAGGGCTGGCATGGCCATGAGTCCGGCCAGCACCACGATCAGCAGCGAGGCCAGGGTGATGAAGAGGTCGTAGTGCACCCGGGTGGGCACGGTAAAGGCCAGCATGGCGATGAAGTGCATGCCCCAGACGCCGAAGCCGAAGCTCAGGGCGCCCATCAGGCTCCAGGCGCGCCGCCGGGCCAGGGTGCGGGTCTGGCCGATGCGCTCGGCGAACACCAGGGTGACATAGCAGGCGCTGACCGCCACCAGATAGGCGAGGGCGACCAGCCAGCCATTGTGCTGGCCGTGCAGGTGCACCTGCTCTTGGGCGAGAGGGGCGACGAGAAAGTCGAGTCCCAGCCAGTTGTTCATTCCGTGGCCTCGGCAGGAAGTCTGGCGCGGCTGGAGGAAGACGGCCCGGCGGGATCTCCGCCCGGGTAGATTTCACTACGGCAACCTGCGCTCTGAGATTAGCTTGCCTTGCCCTATCGGCGTGGTGAAGAGGGGCTTTAACGCGGAGCCATGCAGTTAGCGCGCAAGGTTTTTTCAGCGCGGCAAAGTGACTTCCATCACCCTCCGGACGCGAATCAGCGAAGCGCTCTGGATAGCTGGCTAGCGACTTTTTGATATCACCTGGCTAGCATCATGACCGTTCGTCGAACAGGATGTGGACGAACGGTCATGACGGGAGGAAATCGGCCAAAAAGGCCAACGTGAAAGGATTCAGCTGACCACGCGATAGCAGGGCTCGTAGGCCGCGCCGCCGGGCAGCTTCATCCGGTGCTGCTCGACGAAGGCCTGCAGCAGCCGATCCAGCGGCCGCATGATGTCGGGATCGCCATGGATCTCGTAGGGCCCCCGTTCCTCGATCAGCTGGATGCCCTTGGCCTTGACGTTGCCGGCGACGATGCCGGAAAAGGCGCGGCGCAGGTTGGCGGCCAGCTCGTGCGGTGGCACGGCATGGGTCAGCTGCAAGGCGGCCATGTTCTCGTGGGTGGGATCGAAGGGGCGCTGGAAGCCTTCCTCGATGCGCAGCAGCCAGTTGAAGTGGAAGGCGTCGTGGCGCTCGCGGCGGAACTGCTTGACCGCCTTGAGGCCCTGGGCCATCTGCCGGGCCACCTCGACCGGATCGTTGACCACGATCTGGTAGTGGCGCTGGGCGGCTTCGCCCAGGGTGGCGCCGATGAAGGCATGCAGCTGCTCGAGATAGGGCGCGGCGCTCTGCGGCCCGGTGAGCACCACCGGGAAGGGGATGTCCCGGTTGTCCGGGTGCATGAGGATGCCCAGCAGGTAGAGAAATTCCTCCGCCGTGCCGGCGCCGCCCGGGAAGATGATGATGCCGTGGCCGACGCGGACGAAGGCCTCCAGGCGCTTCTCGATGTCGGGCAGAATCACCAGTTCGTTGACGATGGGATTGGGCGCCTCGGCGGCGATGATGCCGGGCTCGGTGAGGCCCAGGTAGCGGCCGCCCTGAATGCGCTGCTTGGCGTGGGCGATGGTGGCGCCCTTCATCGGGCCCTTCATCACGCCCGGGCCGCAGCCGGTGCAGATGTCCAGGCTGCGCAGGCCGAGTTCGTGACCGACCTTCTTGGTGTACTTGTATTCCTCGGTGCTGATGGAGTGACCGCCCCAGCAGACCACCATCTTCGGCTCCATGCCGGCGCGCAGGGTGCGGGCGTTGCGCAGCAGGTGGAAGACGTAGTCGGTGATGCCCTCGGAGCTCTCCAGATCGATGCGCAGGCTGCTCTGTTCGCTCTCGGTGTAGACGATGTCGCGCAGGGCGCTGAACAGCATCTCGCGGGTGCTGGCGATCATCTCGCCGTCGACGAAGGCGTCGGCCGGGGCGTTGATCAGTTCCAGGCGCACGCCACGGTCCTGCTGGTGGATGAGTATCTCGAAGTCCTGGTAGGCCTCGAGGATGGTCTTGGCGTTGTCGCTGTGGGCGCCGGTGTTGAGGATGGCCAGGGCGCACTGGCGAAAGAGCTGGTAGAGGTTGCCCGAGCCGGCGGCACTGAGTTGCTGGACCTCGCGCTGGGAAAGGGTCTCCAGGCTGCCCTTGGGGCTGACCTGAGCGTTGATGACCTGTCTGCTTGGAGCCATAGATGCTTCCCTATCGGTGATACGGCCGAACGGCGGCCGTAGCCGGGTGCGGACCGCCTCATGCGATCCGGCAATGTCATTGTTGGGGCCTTGGCCGCCGGAATGCAAACCGGGCGGCATCAGGACGCCGCGGTCACGTCCAGTACCCGGATCTGTTCCGCGGTCGGATAGTGCCAGTGCACCTCGACGTCCCAGAGGCGCACGCCATAGCGGCGCTCGGGCGTGGGCGCCTGGTAGGCCGGGCGCGGATCCTGGGCCAGGCACTGCTCGATCAGCTCGGCCAGGGGTTCGCCCAGGCGCTGGCCATGGGCCTCGGCCTGGACGCGCGCCGCGTCCGCCCAACTCACCACCAGCGCCGGTGGCGGCGCCTCGGCGATGGCGTTGTGGGCGCCCAGCGGGCTGTCGGCGTAGGGCACATAGGGCTTGATGTCCAGCACCGGGGTGCCGTCGAGCAGGTCGATGCCCGAGAGCAGCAGCCGTCCCGGTTCGAGGCCGTCCAGCCGGACCACCGACTGGCCGATGCCATTGGGTCTGTGGGTGGCGCGGGTGGCGAACACCCCCAGGTAGCGATTGCCGCCCAGGCGCGGCGGCCGTACCCGCAGGCGCGGCTGGCTCTCCAGCGCCTGGTGGAAGAGAAACAGCAGCCAGACATGGCTGACGCCTTCCAGCCCTTCGACCGCCTCGGGCCGATCGAAGGGCGGCAACAGTTCCAGCACGCCACGGGCGGCCGGCGCCAGGGCGGGCTGCCGGGGAATGGCGAATTTCTCCTTGAAGCAGGAGCGGACGTGGCCGATGGGGGTGACGCTGTGCTGCATGGGCGGGGCCGTCTGACGCAGGGCTGGTCATTATGCCCTGCCCGAGACCTCGGCGGCGGCGGGCGTCTCGTCGGCGTTGCGGCGCACGCCGCGCAGATTCATCGCTGCCAGGCCCAGCTGCAGCACGATCAGGGCATAGGCCTCGGCCTGCAGGCCCCAGGCGATCCACAGGGCATTGCTCAGCAGGAACACCCAGAAACCCAGGCTGCGCCGGCCCTGGCGCTGGGAGGCCACCAGCCAGGCGGCGAGCAGGGTGATGGCCATGGCCGGCCATTGCAGCAGATCGAGCGCTTCCATGGAAAACCTTCAAAAGATTGACTAATGAAGGTGAGCCTTGGAAGGCGCCTCGAGTTCCAGACGCTGGATTCAGGACGCCGGATGGCGCGCCCGGGCGTAGGCGATGAAGCCGTCGATATCGGCGCTGCACAGGTATTCGCCGGCGGCGAGAATCTCCGCCTCGGGCCAGTCCCACCAGGCGATGTCGAGTAGCGCCTGGCAGGTGGCTTCGGGAAACCGCCACTTGATGAAGCGTGCCGGATTGCCGCCCACCACCGCATAGGGCGGCACGTCGCGGGTAACCACGGCGCCGGCGGCCACCACGGCGCCATGGCCGATGGTGACGCCAGAGAGGATCAGCGCATCGGTGCAGATCCAGCAGTCGCTACCGATCACCACGTCGCCACGGGTGCCGCCGTAGTCCTTGATGTGGGCCAGGTCGTCGACGAAGGCGGGAAAGGGATAGGTGGTCACCCAGTCCAGCCGGTGCAGGCCGCCAAGCAGGATGCGCACCCCTTCGGCGATGGAGGTGTAGCGCCCCAGGCGCAGGGTGGCGCCTTCCTTGAGATCGAACACCCTGGGCGCGCCATAGGTGCCGGCGCCGATCTCGTAATCGGGCAGCTCGCGGCGCAGGCGCGCCGTGCGCTGGTGCAGGCGGGGCAGGGCGGCCAGGGCCTGGCGTTCACGTTTCTTGCGCAGCTTGTCGAGAAAACCCATGGCGGTGCCCTGGCGAAAAGTATCCGGCAGGATACAGAAGCGCCCGGGCCGCGCTCAATCGCCGGGCTCGGCCCGCTCGCCCTCCATCGCCGGCAGGCCGAGCTGGTCGGCGAGATCCTGGAGGTCGCTCGCTTCCAGATCCCAGCCGCCTGCGGAGACTTCGCCACCGGCCGGGCCCCTTTCCCGCGGGCGCTGGATGAAGGCGGTGGCCAGGCCCAACTCCTTGGCCGCCTGCAGGTCGCCATTGTGGGCGGCGCAGAGCATTACCTGTTCCGGTTCCAGGTCGAGCAGGGTGCAGGCACCCAGGTAGACCTCCGCGGCCGGCTTGTAGCGCTGGAAGAGATCGGCGCCAAAGAGCATGTCCCAGGGCAGCCCGGCATGGCGGGCCATGTCCAGCAGCAGACTGACGTTGCCATTGGACAGGGCACAGACCGGATAGCCCTGGCGCAGCCGCGTGAGACCCGGCACGGCGTCGGGCCAGGGGGTCAGCTGATGCCAGAGTCTATTGATCCAGGCCACCTCGGCGGTGGTCAGGCCGACCAGGCCGTAACGGGGGAGCAATTCGTCCAGTGCCAGCCGATGCACCTCGTCGAGGGGCAGCCAGGGCAGGCTGCGGGCCTCGATCTGCGGCAGGATGGCCTCGTAGGCTTCGGCGCGCCAGGCATCGGCCAGCCGCTCCCAGTCGCCCTGGACGCCGTGCTTGGCGGACAGTCCCTGCAAGCCCTCGACCAGGCTGCCACGCCAGTCCACCACGGTGCCGAAGACATCGAAAAGTAGCGCCCGGACGGTCGTCGTCATGGGTAGACTCCTGCAGAAGGTTGTCTCCACCAGACGGAGCACGGGTGACGGGGGTTCCCCCGGAGTGCCCGAAGGTCACCTCTCGCCAAAGGATCCCTGCATGACACTGCGTCACCTCAGCCACTGGGTGTTCGACCTGGACGGCACCCTGACCCTGGCGGTACACGACTTCGCCGCCATTCGCCGGCATCTGGGCATCCCCGAACAGGCCGACATCCTCCACCACCTGGCCGAGTTGCCGGCCACCGAGCGCGAGGCCAAGCACGCCTGGCTGTTCGAGCACGAGCGCGAACTGGCCGTCGCTGCCCGCCCGGCACCGGGTGCGGTCGCCCTCATCCGGCGCCTGCACGAGGACGGTCGCCAGCTGGGCATCCTCACCCGCAATGCCCGCGATCTGGCGCTGCTGACCCTGGCCGCCATCGGTCTGGAAGACTGCTTCGCGCCCGCCGCGGTGCTGGGGCGCGACGAGGCGCCGCCCAAGCCCGATCCGGGTGGCCTGCTGCGGCTGGCCGAACTCTGGCAGGTGGCGCCTGACAGCCTGGTGATGATCGGCGATCACCGCTACGACCTGGAGTGCGGGCGGGCCGTGGGCTGCCGGACGCTGCAGGTCAATCAGCCGGGCGATCCCTGGCCGGCGGCGCGGGACCAGCGCTTCGAGACCTGCACCGAGATCCTGGCGGCGCTCTGACGCCAGGAAATTGCCCGTCAGGCGCAAATAGTCTGTTGTTTGCCGGGCCACTGGCTAAGATGCCGGCTTCGGATCCATCTCAGGCCAGCCCTATGAGCCTCCACGCCCCATCCAGCGACCAGCCGTCCTCCAGCGATCTGCGTCAGTACGAGCGCCAGACGCTGGAAAGCCTTGCCACCGGGCTGCCTCTGACCAGCGTGCTGCACGCGCTGCTGCAGCGGGTGGAGGCCCTGGCCCAGGTTCGCCTGCATGCCTGCATCCTGTTGCTCAGCGAGGATGGCCGCTATCTGCAGGACGGCATCGCGCCCAGTCTGCCGGAAGCCTACAGCCGCGATCTCGGGCGGTTGGAGATCGGCCCGCTGGCGGGCTCCTGTGGCACCGCCGCCTACCGGCGCGAAGCCGTCTATGTCGAGGACATCGCCTGCGATCCGCTGTGGGCGGGCGCCCGTGACCTGGCGCTGCGCTACGGCCTGCGGGCCTGCTGGTCGATGCCGCTGCTGGCCCTGGATGGCCGGCTGCTGGGCACCTTCGCCAATTACTATCTGGAGCCACGGCGCCCTCTGGTCGCCGAGCGCGACGCCTTCCGCCTGGTCACCGAGACCGCCGCCCTGGCCATCGAGCGCCACCAGGCGGATCTGCAGCTGCGCGAAAGCGAAGACCACTATCGGCATCTGGTGGAGCTCAATCCCCAGTACACCTGGACCTGCGATCCCGACGGCGGGCGGATGGTCTTTTCGCCGCGCTGGCAGCAACTGACCGGCCAGCCGGCGCTGCACGCCGATACCTTCTGGACGCTGCTGCATCCGGACGACCGCCAGGCGACCCGGCAGGCCTGGGACGCGGCGCGCCGCGCCGGTCGGGCCTACGACCAGGAGCACCGGGTACGGGTGGCGGATGGCAGCCACTGCTGGCTGCGCACCCGCGCCTATCCGCGGCGCGATGAAGCGGGCGCCGTGATCCGCTGGTACGGCACCAGCGAAGACATCGATGACCGCCGCGAGGCCGAAGAGGCCCTGCGCCGCGAGCGCGCCACCCTGGAGGTCCAGGTGCAGGCGCGGACCGCCGAACTGGAGGAGAGCAATCGCCAGCTGCGCGAGGAGATGCACAGTCGCGCCCAGGCCGAGGAGCTGCTGCGCCAGGCGCAGAAGATGGAAGCCGTGGGCCAGCTCACCGGCGGCATCGCCCACGATTTCAACAACCTGCTGGCCGGCATCCAGGCCAGCCTGGATCTCCTGCGCCGCCGCCTGGCGCCGGAGGTCCTGGCCGGGGTCGGCAGTCTGCTCGACACCGCCACCCAGTCGGTCGGGCGGGGCGCCAGTCTCACCCATCGACTGCTGGCCTTTTCCCGTCGCCAGACGCTCAATCCCCAGGCGGTCGACGTCGCCCGGCTGATCGGCGGCTTCCAGGAATTGCTGCTGCACAGCCTGGGACCGCAGATCCGCTGCCAGCTCGAACTGGATGCCGGACTCTGGCCGGTCGACGTCGATCCGCACCAGCTGGAAAACGCCCTGCTGAATCTGGCCATCAACAGCCGCGATGCCATGCCGGCGGGTGGCACCCTGACCATCCGCGCGCGCAACTGGGTGCAGTCCGACGCCGATCCGGGTCTGCCGGCGGGCGACTACCTCTTGATCGAGGTCGGCGACGATGGCGTGGGCATGGCGCCGGAGGTGCTGGAGCGGGTCTTCGAACCCTTCTTCACCACCAAGCCGGTGGGCCAGGGCTCGGGGTTGGGACTGTCCATGATCTATGGCTTCGTCCGCCAGTCGCGCGGCCAGGTGAGCGTGACCAGCGCGCCGGGGCAGGGCTGTCGGGTGAGTCTGCTGCTGCCGCGTCATCCGGCCCTGGCCGCCCAGGCACCCCAGCCGGTCGCCAGTGCCCCGACCGCTCGCGTCCTGCCCGGCGTCCGGGTGCTGCTGGTGGAAGACGATGCGGTCATCCGCGAATTGCTGGTGCAGGTGTTCGTCGACCTGGGCTGGGAGTATCGCGACGCCGTGGATGCCGAGTCGGCGCTGGCGGCCCTGCGCGAAGGCGAGGGCTTCGACCTGCTGATCACCGATGTCGGCCTGCCGGGGCTGAACGGCCGCTTGCTGGCCGGCGCGGCCCGTACCCTCAGGCCGCACCTGCCGATCCTCTTCATCACCGGTTATGCGGCGGGCAACGAGCCGCCCGTCCCGCTGGTCGGCGAGCGCATGGCGGTGCTGGGCAAGCCCTTCACCCTGGAAGCCTTCGTCGCCTGGGTGCAGGAGCTACTGGACGCGCCCGCCGCCCTGGCGCGCTGAAGCCTGGTCGCCGGCGCCGAACAGTGCTTGGCGGCCTGCGGGCGAGGTAAAGATGGCGTCACCGTTGTGGCCCACGCCGGGGACCTCGATCAGCGCCTGGCGCAGCCCCGGATGGCGGCCCTGGAGATAGCGGTAGTAATTCAGCCCGCGGGCCAGGCGATAGGGGCCCTGGGCCTCGGCGGCGCAGCCCTTGTCCAGCGCCGGATGGTTGGGATTGGTGTCTTCGGCGCCCAGCAGATAGGTCAGGTCGAGTCCCGCATAGTGCTCTTCCAGGCTGGCGGCCGTGCGACCCGCGGCATAGGCCGGCAGGCCCTGCATGCCGTATTTCCAGGTGTCGAAGTCCGGGCAGCTGGCCGCCGCGGCGAAGGGCACGGGCTGGCCCTGCGCATCCGGTCGGTGGGCATCGAAATAGGCGTAGGACGAGGGATTGGCCACCACGTATCTCAGGCGAATGCCCTGGGCGGCGAGGGCCTGCTCGCCCTGGCCGAGCACGGCGTAGCGCTGCACCACCTGGCCACCGCCGGAATGTCCGGCGATCACCACCTCCTGCAGATTGGGTAGCAGCCGACGCTCCGCCAGGCGGGCGAGCAGGGCATCGAACACCGCGAAGCTGCTCAGCGGCTGCGGACCCAGGGCGGGCTCGCCGCCCATCCAGGCATTGCCCTGCCAGCGCAGCAGGGTGTCCGGCAGCCGATGACGCTGGATGTCCGCTTCATTGAGGAATTGCGGGGCGATCACCAGGGTGTCCGCCGTGGCGCCGGCCGCTGCCGTGGCCGTTTCGCCGGAGCGGAAATAGGTCGCGGCATTGCGCAGCCGGCCATGCACGATCACCAGGGCGCGGCGGATTTCCGGATGGGGCCGGTCCCAGTCGGTGGACAGCTGCAGCGCGGCCTGCGCCTGGCCGATCGGCAGCCGGTCGCTGACGATACGGGCGACCCCCTCATGGGGCGCCGCCAGGGCGGAGCCCCAGGCCAGGGCCAGGCACAGCGCGAGCAGGCGACGCATCGGGTATCTCCCGCTAGAGGTCAGAGCGCCTTGGCGGCGAAGGTGTCGCAGCTCTCCACCTTGCCACTGTCGAAGCCGGTGCGGAACCACTTGACCCGCTGCGCGGAGCTGCCGTGGGTAAAGGAATCCGGTACCACGCGGCCCTGGGACTGGCGTTGCAGGCGATCATCGCCAATGGCGTTGGCGGCGTTCAGCGCCTTCTCCAAGTCCCCCGGCTCCAGCCAGTTCAGCCGCTGCTGGGCGTCGTTGGCCCAGACCCCGGCATAGCAGTCGGCCTGCAGTTCCAGGCGTACCGACAACCCGGTGGCACCCTCGGTGGGAATGCCACGGCGGCGCGCCGCTTCCATCTTGCTGGTGGTACCGGTGAGGTTCTGCACATGGTGGCCGACCTCGTGGGCGATCACATAGGCACGGGCGAAGTCGCCGTCGGCGCCGAAACGCTGCTGCAGTTCCTGGAAGAAGGTCAGGTCCAGGTAGACCTTGCTGTCCACCGGGCAATAGAAGGGACCGCTGGCCGCGGTGGCGCCGCCGCAACCGGATTGCACCTGGCCGTTGAACAGCACCAGCTTGGGCGGCTGATATTGCTCGCCATGGGCCTGGAAGATGCGCGTCCAGGTGTTTTCGGTCTCGCCCAGCACCACGCGGACGAAGTCCACCTGGCGATTGTCGGCCGGGGCAGTGGTCTCCTGCTGGCTCGGCGCGCTCTGGCCGCTGAGGCTGATCAGGTTGCCGAGGATCTGCGTCGGACTCTGGCCGCTGAGCAGGCCGAACACCACCACCAGGGCCACGCCACCCAGGCCGAGGCCGCCGCCGATCTTCATGCCGCGTCCACCGCTGGCCTGTTGCACGTTGTCGCTACGTTGTCCCTTGTCCCACTGCATGGCGGCCGCCTCGTGATTGTCGTTATCGCTTGCTTCTACCCGAAAAGTGTCTGCGCTCGGTGATGCTTCGTTGAAAAGCCCTTCGGAATGCTCATTTACCGCTCGTAAATTCCGCTTCCTCAGGACTTTTCGCCTCGCCTGACCTTCGCTCGACGACTTTTCGGACAGAAGCTAGGACCGCGGGGCGCGCCAAAAATGCGTTACCGGAAATGACAACGCCCGCGACGGGCGCGGGCGTTGTCGGCGGAGCGGAACGCGGAATCAGGCCGCGGTCTGGCCCTGCTTGAGGCTCTGCATGTCGATCACGAAGCGGTACTTCACATCGCTCTTGAGCATGCGCTCATAGGCTTCGTTGATGTCCTGGATGGCGATCTGCTCGATGTCCGAGACGATGCCGTGCTTGGCGCAGAAGTCCAGCATCTCCTGGGTCTCGCGGATGCCACCGATGAGCGAACCGGCCAGCTGGCGGCGCTTCATCACCAGGTTGAAGACGCTGGGCGCCGGGTGTGGCTCGGCGGGTACGCCGACCAGGGTCATGGTGCCGTCCCACTTCAGCAGGGTGAGGAAGGCATCCAGGTTGTGCGGCGCGGCCACGGTGTTGAGGATGAAGTCGAAGCTGTTCGCGTGCGCGGCCATCTCGTCTTCGTTCTTCGATACCACCACCTCGTCGGCGCCCAGGCGCAGGGCGTCGTCCTTCTTGCCTGCGCTGGTGGTGAAGAGCACCACGTGGGCACCCATGGCATGGGCGATCTTGACGCCCATGTGGCCGAGGCCACCCAGGCCGACGATGCCGACCTTCTTGCCCGGGCCGACCTTCCAGTGGGCCAGCGGCGAGTAGGTGGTGATGCCGGCGCACAGCAGCGGCGCCACGGCGGCCAGGTTCTCGGTGTGGCTCACCTTGAGCACGAACTTCTCGTTGACCACGATGTGGTCGGAGTAGCCGCCCTGGGTGTTTTCGCTGCCACCGTAGAGGTTGCCGTTGTAGGTGCCGGTGAAGCCGTTCTCGCAGTAGGACTCTTCACCGGCGTCACAGGGGGCGCAGTGCTGGCAGCTGTCGACCATGCAGCCGACGCCGACGGTGTCGCCGACCTTGAAGTTCTTCACGTGGGCACCGACCGCGGTCACCTTGCCGACGATCTCGTGACCGGGCACGGACGGGTACAGGGTGTTGTTCCACTCGTTGCGGGCAGTGTGCAGGTCGGAATGGCAGACGCCGCAGAAGAGGATGTCGATCTGCACGTCGTGGGCGCCGGGTTCGCGCCGCTCGAAGGAGAAGGGCGCCAGGGGCTGGTCGGCGGACTGGGCAGCGTAGCCTTGGGCTTGGCTCATGAGATACCTCATCTAGGTGGTGGAACTGAGTGGTGGAGCAGGGCGGCCAGGTTGGCCTGGCCCGGTGACAAACCGTCGATCCTGCTGAGCCAGAGCCGACGGCACCAATCGATCGTCTCGATAATCGTCATGCCGCCCATCGATGGAACTCAGGGGCGAGCGGGCGTACGAGGGTTTACGACCGGGGTGCCCGAGCGGATGTTCCCTTCCGTGGCGCGGCAGTCGGGGCCACTGGTCGAGCGGTCGTGGCTAGCGCGAAAGCTTCGGCGACACCGTGGGCAGCAGGCGACTGGCCAGGTGCTCCAGCAGCAGCCGGACCCGCGGCAGACTCTCGCGACTGCGCGGCCACACCAGGTTGATCGGCGAGCCCTCGACGCCGTGCTCGGGCAGCACGTCCACCAGGGCGCCGCTGGCCAGGTGCGTGGCGATCAGCCAGGTCGGCAACTGGGCGATGCCATGCCCGGCCAGGGCGGCCAGCACCTCGCCTTCGCCATCACCCACCACCAGCCGCGGCTGGAAGATCCAGCGTTCGCTGTCGCCCGGCTGTTCGCCGCGCAGCTGCCAGGGGCTGATCAGGCCATCGGCCTGGCGAAAGCCGATGCACTGGTGATCGACCAGCTCGGCCGGAGTCCGGGGGCGGCCGTGCTGGGCGAGATAGGCCGGGGCGGCGCAGAAGACCTGGCGCTGGGTACCGAGGAAGCGATGCCCCAGGCTGGCCGGCCAGGCGTCGGAGCCGCCGATGCGCACCAGGATGTCGATGCCCTCGTGGACCGGATCGACGAAGCGATCCGACAGCGACAGATCCGGTTGCAACAGCGGATAGCGGTGCAGCAGTTCCAGGATCAGCGGCAGCACATGCAGGCGGCCATAGGAGGCGGGCAGGTCGATGCGCACCCGGCCGTGGGGCTCGCCGTCCTGGGCGGCCAGGCCCACTTCGGCCTGCTCCAGCTCGGCCAGTACCCCGGTGCAGGTGCGATAGAAGCGGGTGCCGGCTTCGGTCAGGCTCAGCCGGCGGGTGGTGCGCTGGAACAGCCGCACGCCCAGCCGGCTTTCCAGCCGGGCCACGCTCTTGCCGACGGCCGAACCGGTGAGATTGAGGCGCTCGCCAGCCGCCGTGAAGCTGCCGAGATCGGCCACGGTGACGAAGACGTCGAGGCCCTTGAGGCGTTCGGAGGAATACAAGGCGGGCTCCCGATTGCGGAATCTGATTCCGATTAAAAAGGAATTTATACCCAGGATACACCGTTAATTCTCCAATAGGCTGGAATCAACCCTGAGACAAGGCACTCCCTTATCTACAGCGCCTGCGACCGCCGCAGGCCGTCTCCCATCCCTATCTGGAGGTTTCATGCGCAAGGGCACCGCTCTCATCGTCGGCGTGACCGGCATTTCCGGCTACAACCTGGCCAATACCCTGGTCGCCTCGGGCTGGACCGTCTACGGTCTGGCGCGCAAGCCGGTGGCGCAGGAAGGCGTCATCCCGGTCGCCGCCGACCTGCTCGACGCCGAGTCCACCCGCCAGGCGCTGGCCGGCCTGCCGATCAGCCATGTGTTCTTCTGCACCTGGACCCGTCGCGCTACCGAGAAGGAAAACGTCGAGGCCAATGGCGCCATGATGGACAACCTCTGCCAGGCCCTGGACGGCGCGCCGCTCGAGCACCTGGCCCTGGTGACCGGCACCAAGCACTACCTGGGTTCCTTCGAGGAATACGGCAGCGGCAAGGCCGAGACGCCCTTCCGCGAAAGCGAGCCGCGCCAGGCCGGCGCCAACTTCTACTACACCCTGGAAGACATCCTCTTCGCCGCCGCCGAGCGCCATGGCTTCGGCTGGAGCGTGCACCGCTCCCACAGCATGATCGGCCAGGCCAAGGGTACCAACGCCATGAACATGGGCCTGACCCTGGCGGTCTACGCCTCCCTGTGCAAGGCCACCGGCCAGCCCTTCGTCTTCCCCGGTTCCCGTACCCAGTGGGACGGCATCACCGACGTCACCGACGCCGGCCTGCTCGCCGAGCAACTGGAATGGGCCGCCCTGGCGCCGGCCGCGCGCAACCAGGCGTTCAACACCGTCAACGGCGACGTCTTCCGCTGGCGTTGGCTGTGGGGCGAGATCGCCGCCTTCTTCGACCTGGAGCCGGCGCACTATCCCGAGCAGCCCATGCCGCTGGAAGCGCGGATGAAGGACGTGGCCCCGGCGCAGTGGCGCAAGCTCGCCGAGGAGCACGACCTGGTGGAAGCCGACGTCGACAAGCTGGCCTCCTGGTGGCACAGCGACGCCGACCTGGGCCGCGAGATCGAGTGCCTCAACGACATGACCAAGAGCCGCGACCTGGGCTTCTTCGGCTATCGCGACACCCGGGCGAGCTTTCTCGACCTCTTCACCCGGCTGCGGGCCCAGCGCCTGATTCCCTGAGCCGCTCTGGATCGCCGGTCCCCGTGAACGGGGGCGGCTGGCGGTTTTCAGAGGTTGCACGCGGGGCGCAGAATGCGAACTCTTCTCGCAGGATGCGCCCCCATGCTCGACTCTCTCGTTGCCCTCGTTCCCGCCTTCAGCCCGCTGGACTGGCTTTTCATCGAAGCCATCGTGGTCCTGGCCTATCTGATCTTTGGCGTCGCCGGCTTCGGCAGCGCCCTGGTCGCCGGTCCCTTGCTCACCAGCTGGATGCCGCTGTCACGCATCGTGCCCCTGCTGGTGATGCTGGATTTCCTCGCCTCCTTCCACAATTGGCTGCCGGATCGCCGCGCCATTGCCGAACGTGAACTCAGGCGCCTGCTGCCCATGCTGCTGCTCGGCGCGGCCCTGGGCACCTACCTGCTGATGCGCACCGATGCCCGGTTGCTGATGCTCTGGCTGGGGCTCTTCGTGGTGGCCTATTCCACCTACAGCCTGTTCAGTCCCAAGGGCTTTCGCCAACTGGCGCCGGCCTGGTCGATCCCGGCGGGCGGGGTAGGGGGCCTGTGCGGCGCCCTGTTCGGCAGTGGCGGTTTCCTCTATGCGCTCTATCTGAATGGCCGCCTGGAAGACAAGAACGCCATCCGCGGCACCCAGAGTTTCCTCATCGGCTGCAGTGCCTCCATCCGCATCGTCCTGCTGCTGATCGCCGGCGCCTACAGCGATGGCAGCCTGCTGCTCCTGGCGGTTTGCCTGCTGCCCGCCATGCTGCTCGGCGGCTGGATCGGCCGTCACCTGCAACGGCGCCTGTCGCGCGAACGCTTCACCCGCCTGGTGACCTGGCTGGTGCTGGTGTCGGGCGTGACCCTGATCGGGCGGTATCTGGCGGGGTAACCAACGAGCCTACGGTGGTCCGCTATCGAGTTTGGCGTTGTGATGATCGCGGCCATGCCGGTGCGCCGTAGCGACCGCTCCTACAGTGACCGGTGACTCCGTAGGAGCGGCCCATGGCCGCGATGCTCTCAGACGCCGTAGCCTGGTAGGGTGGAAAACCGCGTAGCGTTTTCCACGCGACGCTGCCACCTCGGGAACTCCCAAGCCGATCCACCTCTCCGCTCTACAACACCCGTGGCGGAGATCCCCCATGCTCACCTCCATCCAGGCCGGCGTCCTAGACGTCGCCTACCAGGTCCAGGGCCCGGACGCCGGCCATCCGGTCCTGCTGCTGCATGGCTTTCCCTATGACATCCACGCCTACGCCGAGGTGGCCGATGAACTGGCCGCCGCTGGCTGCCGCGTCCATGTGCCCTTTCTGCGCGGCTATGGCGCGACCCGCTACCTGAGCGCCGACACCCCGCGCTCCGGCCAACAGGCCGCCCTGGCCCATGACGTCCTGGCACTGCTCGACGCCCTGGGCCTGGAACGGGCGACCCTGGCCGGTTACGACTGGGGTGGTCGCGCGGCGGGTATCGTCGCCGCCCTCTGGCCCGAGCGGGTCGCAGGGCTGGTGCTGGGCGACGGCTATCCGATCCAGGACATCGCCCGCGCCGCGACCCAGCCTGCCGAACCGGCGGCGGAGCTGCGCTATTGGTACCAGTACTACTTCCATAGCGAGCGAGGTCGCGCCGGACTGGCGAAACATCGCCGCGAATTCTGTCGACTGCTCTGGTCGCTGTGGTCACCCAGCTGGCGCTTCAGCGACGCCACCTACGCCCTTACCGCCGCGGCCTTCGACAATCCCGATTTCGTCGACACCGTGATCCACTCCTATCGCCACCGCTACGGCCTGGCCCCGGACGACCCGGCCTATGCCGAGACCGAGCGCCGGCTCGCCGCTCAGCCACCCATCCGCGTGCCCACCACGGTATTGGCCGGTGCCGACGATGGGGTCACTGCGGTGCAGGATGAAGCCGAGGTAGCGCAGCACTTCAGCGGACCCTTCCGCTACGAGGTGCTGCCCGGCTGCGGCCATAACATCCCCCAGGAAGCCCCCGCCGCCTTCGCCGCCGCGGTAAGGGAGCGCTTGCCGTAGGTTGGGTTGAGACAGCTTCATCGTCGAAGTCCAACAGCGTTCAAGCCTGGACAATGTCGGGCTTCGCTGCGCTCAACCCAACCTACGAGGCGTGCGCCGCTTTTCCTCCCTCTCCCTCTGGGAGAGGGCTGGGGCGAGAGTGCAGGTTGTCGGGCTTCGCTGCGCTCAACCCAACCTACGAGGCGTGCGCCGCTTTTCCCCCTCTCCCTCTGGGAGAGGGCTGGGGTGAGGGTGCAGGTTGTCGGGCTTCGCTGCGTTCAACCCAACCTACGAGGAGTGCGCCGCTTTTCCCCCTCTCCCTCTGGGAGAGGGCTGGGGTGAGGGTGCAGTTGTCGGATTTCGCTGCGCCCAACAGAGCGCTACGTAGGGTGGATAACGGCGCAGCCTTATCCACGCGATCCACGCGCCCCCAAGCCTACCGCCCCAGCACCTCCGGATTGGCCAGGCCGGTCGGTTCGCCGCTGAAGAAGCCCACCAGGTTGGCGAAGGCCTCGCCGAAATAGAGCTCGTAGCTGTGCTTTTCCACGTAGCCCAGGTGCGGGGTGCAGAGCACCTGGGGGTGGGCGAGCAGGGGATCGTCCGGCGCCACCGGTTCCTGCTCGAAGACATCCAGCGCTGCCTGGCCAGGGTGGCCCAATTCCAGCGCCGTGAGCAGGGCACCGGGTTCGATCAGGCCGGCGCGGGCGGTGTTGACCAGCAGGGCGCTCTTCTTCATCCGCGCCAGGTCCTCGGCGCGCACGCAGCCGCGGCTGCGCTCGCTGTATCTGAGATGCAGGCTGATGACATCGGCCTCGGCGAAAAAGGCCTCCTGGCTGGTCGCCGCGCGATGGCCGTCGGCTTCGGCGCGGGCGCGCGAGGCCTCGCTGCCCCAGGCCAGCACCGGCATGCCGAAGGCCTGGCCGTAGCGCGCCAGGCGCTGGCCGATCTTGCCGTAGCCCCAGATGCCGAGGATCTGCCCGTCCAGTCGTTCGCCCAGATTGACCTGCCAGCGCCCGGCATAGAGGGCGTCGATGGCCGGCTTGAGCTTGCGGCGGGCCATGAGGATCAGCGTCCAGGTCAACTCGGCGGTGGAGACCGGCGAGCCACTGCCTTCGCACACCGCCACGCCCTGGCGGGTGCAGGCGGCCACGTCGAGGTGGGCGGTGGCCTTGCCGGTCTGGCTGATCAGCTTGAGCCGCGGCAGGTGCGCCAGCAGCTCGGCGTCGATGCGGGTGCGCTCGCGGGTCAGCACCAGGGCATCGGCATCGCGGAAACGCTCCACCAGCACCCTGGGATCGCGTTCGGCGTCGTGATAGAGCGTCACCTGATGCCCGGCGCGCTGGAGCAGGGGATAGCAATCCAGGGTTTCGACGACGTGCTGGTAGTCGTCCGGGATGACGATATGCATGGCGAGCTCCGTTGTTGTTCTGGATCGCCAGTGGAGCACCTGCGGGGTCGTCCGACAAGATGGGGCGCAACGGTGGACGAAGCTGTGCCCTTGTCCACCCTACCCGTAGCCTGGAAAACCGCGCAGCGTTTTCCGGGACGAGCCCTAGTAGGGAATCACCAGCGGCGTACCCGCCAGGGGATTCTCGATCACCGCGCATTTGAGGCCGTACAGCGCCTCGATCAACTCGGGGCTGACGATCTCCGCCGGCGGGCCCTCGGCGAGGATGCGGCCGGCGCGCAGGGCGATGATGTGGTCGGCGTAGCGACAGGCCTGGTTGAGGTCGTGCAGCACCGCCACCAGGGTGCGGCCGCCTTCGCGGTTGAGGCGGCAGAGCAGCTCCATCAGCTCCACCTGGTGGGCGATGTCGAGAAAGGTGGTGGGTTCGTCGAGCAGCAGCAGCGGGGTCTCCTGGGCCAGTGCCAGGGCGATCCAGACGCGCTGGCGCTGACCGCCTGACAGACTGTCCACCGCCCGCTCGGCCAGCTCCAGGGTGTTGGTGGCTTCCAGGGCGTGCAGCACCGCGCGCTCGTCGGCATCGGTCCAGCCGGCGAAGGCCTGGCGATGGGGATGGCGCCCGCGCGCCACCAGATCGCTGACCAGGATGTCGTCCGGCGCCACCGCGCTCTGCGGCAGCAGACCGATGCGGCGGGCCACCTCGCGGGTCGGCAGGTCCTGGATCAGCCGGCCATCCAGGCGTACCTCGCCGGCACTGGGACGGATCAGTCGCGCCAGGCTGCGCAGCAGGGTCGACTTGCCACAGCCATTGGGGCCGATGATCACGGTGAAGCGGCCATCGGGCAGCTGCACATCGAGGTCGGCGCAGATCGGCTGGCCGCCGTAGCCGACGGTGAGAACGTGGGCGGCGAGGCGACTGGAAGGGGCGTCTTGGCTCATGAGGTCCGCCGCCATTCGCGGCTCAGCAAAAAGATCAGATAGAGGCCACCCAGGGCGCCGGTCAGCAAGCCGACCGGAATCTGGAAGGGCGCCAGCAGCCGCTGGGCCAGCAGGTCGGCCAGGGCGGTGAGGCAGGCGCCGAGCAGGGCGGGGGCGAGGATGCCGAGATCGGCGCTGCGGGTCAGGCGCCGGGCCAGCTGGGGCGCCGCCAGGGCGACGAAGCCGATGGGACCGGCGGTGGCGATGGCCAGGGCGGCCAGGGCCACGGCGACCGCCAGCAGCAGATTCTGGCTGGGCAGCACGGCCAGGCCCAGGGCCCGGGCCAGGTCGTCGCCCAGCTCCAGCAGGCGCAGCCGCCGCGCCAGCCAGGCGGCCAGCGGCAGGAGCAGCAGGCAGCCGGCGAGCAGGGTCAGGGTGCGACTCCAGGTCAGCATGTCCAGGCTGCCGAACAGCCAGAGCCGGGCCTCCTGGGCTTCGTCCAGTTCGGCGCGGGTCAGCAGGTATTCGTTGAGCGAGGCGAGCAGGGCGCTGACGGCGATGCCCAGCAGGATCATCCGCTCGCCGCGGATCCCCGCCAGGGCCGCGAGGCCCGCTACCAGTACCGCGGCCAGCAGTCCGCCGCCGAGGGCACCCAGCATCAGCGCCGCGCCGCCCAGTTGCAGCCAGAGCAGGGTGATCAGGGCGCCACTGGCCGAGCCGACGGTGAAGCCCACCAGGTCCGGACTGGCCAGGGGATTGCGCGCCAGGCGCTGGAAGATGGCGCCGCTGGCGCCCAGGGCGGCGCCGACGCCAAAGGCCGCTAGCAGCCGCGGCAGGCGCAGATCCAGCAGGATCAGACTGGCCAGGGCATCGCCCCGGCCGAGCAGGGTGACCGCCACCCGGTGCGGTGCCGGGGCGAAGGCGCCGCCGGTGAGGGTCAGGGCGCAGATGCCGATGGCCGCCAGCAGGAGCAGCAACAGGCAGGCCTTGAAGCGCGCCGAGCGGCGGGGGGCGAAGCGATGACGACTCAAGGGCGCACCCGCCGGGCGGAACGGATGATCAGCGCGAGCAGCACCGGGGTACCGAGCAGGGCGCAGACGATCCCGGCTTCCAGCTCGCCTGGCAGGGCCACGCGGCGGCCCAGGGTGTCGGCCAGCAACAACAGATTGGCGCCGGCCAGGGGCGCCAGGGTCAGGATCCAGCGCCAGTCGGCGCCCACCAGCAGGCGCAGGGCATGGGGCACCACCAGGCCGAGAAAGCCGATGGGTCCGGCCACCGCGGTGGCGGCGCCGCACAGCAGCACGATGGCGACGAAGGCCAGCAGCCGCAGTTGCCCGGGGCGGGCGCCCAGGGCGCGACCCAGGTCGTCGCCCAGCGCCAGGGCATTGAGACGGCTGCCCAGGGGCAGACCCAGCGCCAGGCCGATCAGCAGCAACGGCAGGATGCCGAGGGCGCCGCCCGGCGTCTGGCCGCTCAGGGCGCCCACCGCCCAGAAGCGGTAGCTGTCGAACACCGCGCTGTCGAACAGGGTGATGATGCCGGTGCAGGCGTTGAGGCTGGCGCTGAGGGCGATACCGGCCAGGATCAACCGTATGGGCTGACCACGGGCCGGGGCACTGCCACCGAGCAGATAGACCAGGCCGGCGGCCAGGGCCGCTCCCAGCAGGGCACAGGCCAGGCGCGTCGGGGCATCGTCCAGCCCCACCAGCGACAACCCGGCCACCACGGCGAAGGCCGCCCCGGCATTGATCCCCAGCAATCCGGGATCGGCCAGCGGATTGCGCGTCAGCGCCTGCATCAGGGCACCGGCCAGGCCCAGGGCGGCGCCTACCAGCAGTCCGAGCAGGGTGCGCGGCAGGCGCAGCTGCCAGAGCACCACGGCGTCGGTAGAGTCATCGGGCGCGACGAGCAGGTGCAGGATCTGCGCCGCCGACAGCGACCGCGCCCCTATGCCCAGACTCGCCACCACCGCCAGCGCCAGGACGATCAGCAGCAGGACCAGTACCAGGCCACCGCGGGTCGCGGATGCTCGTTGCGCCAGAGGCGCGGGGCGGACCGGCGCGGTCATGTCACCCCCAGGGCGCTGGCGACCGTGCTGAGCACCTGGCGCGCGGCGAGGGGGCCGGCGTTGAGATAGAAGGCGTCGGTGTCCACGCGGATGGCTCGGGAATTGCTCACCGCAGTGAGCCGTAGCCACAGCGGCTGTCGCGCCAGGCTGGCCAGGGCGGTGCCCTGCTCGGCATAGAACAGCCAGTCGGCGTCGGCCAGGTCCAGCAACTCGGCGCTGACATCCCGCGAGGTGCCCTTGAAGCGCTGCGCCGCCGGACGGGTCATGCCCATGGCTTGCAGCAGTCCGCCGGCAAAGGAATCGGCCCCCATCAGGCGCAGTCGCGCGCCGCTGGAAAACAGCAGGGAGGCGGAGGGCGGCTGGGCGCCGAAGCGCTGCGCCAGGCCGGCCAGCTCAAGATCCAGGTCCGCCAGCAGGCGCTCGGCCTGCTGGCGACGGCCCAGGGCATCGGCCAGCAGCAGGAAATCCGGTCGCCAGTTGCCGCCGGTGCCGCGCGCCACCACCGTGGGGGCGATGCGCGAGAACAGCTCCAGCCCGCCGGCCTTGAGCACGGTGCGATTGAGCACGATCAGATCCGGCGCGAGGCGCGCCAGGGCTTCCAGATCCGGTGCCTGACGACTGCCCAGATCGACCATGGCCTCCAGCTCCGGCGCGCGATTGGCGAGGGCAGTGTGCAAATAGCCGGGCGCCAGTTCGCGATTGTCCACCCGGGTGGTGCCCGCCGGGATCACGCCCAGGCTCAGGGCGGCGTCCAGCTGGCCGGTGGAGATCACGGCCACCCGCTGGGGTTGGCGCGGGATCAGGGTGCTGCCCACCACATGCTCCACCTGCCGCGGAAAGTCGCCATCAACGACCGCTGCACGCGCGAACACCCGACCGGACAGGCCGGCGAGCAGGACGGTACCGGTGGCGAAGTGCAGAAGGGTGCGGCGATCGAGCATGAGGGGGACTGGCTGAAGACGGAAAGAGGCCCGCCAGGCGGGCCGAGGCCCCGTGGCGGGGCGGCTAGGATAGAGCATCAGCACCTGGCTGACATCCGCTGTCCATTGCCTCTTTCCGGCTCAGGGCGATTTTCTTCGCCCGCTCTCGGCGGTGCTGTCGCCTCCATCGTTCCGAGCCGCCAGATCGCGCGAAAGCCAAGGGACCCCGACGTCTGGGCAGGCAGGGATCCCGCGGCCGGGCGCCGGGCCCTAGCTGCCTATGCCGCGCGGACCGGCGGACACCGTACCGGCCACGTCCTGCAGATCCTGGATGCCCACCAGTTGGATCAGCGAATCGGCGGCGTCGATCTGACCGGTATCGCCCACGTTATGCAGAACGTAGGTGTCCGAGCCATAGTGAAAGACCGCGGCACGCTCGTTGTAGGCCATGGATTGCGCCACCTGTTGCAGTGCGCCGTACAGGCTGGTGGCGCCCTTCAGAGCCGCATCCTCCACCGTGGTGACCGCCTCGGGTTTCTGGATCGAAAAACCGAAGATGAGCTGGTCTTCACTGGCCTGGTAGTCGGTAATCGTTACGTGGTTGGCCGCCAGAGAGCGATTGGCGGCGGCGCTGCTGCTGCCATCGAAGTTGGCCAACGTGCCGTTGCCCAGGGTGTCGACGATGAGGTAGTCCCGGCCTTCACCCAGGGTGATGGTAGCGCCGTGACCGTAGTTGCCCCTTACGGTGGCATTGTGCGCCGCGACGCCCTTTTCGATGGACAGGTCGATGGAGTCTCCACCCGCACCGGCGTTGATGACCATATCGGCCTGCTGGATGTAGGCCGAGATATCGTCCCCACCGGCACCCGTGTCTATCGTCAACGGCTTCACCCTGGAATTGCCGAGCGCGGCGACGCTGTCCAACTCCGCTGCGGCGATGGTGCTGACATAGAGAAAATCGCCCGCGCTACCGGTCGTTACCGTCTTGAGAAAGGCGCTCTCGCTACGCACGTCGGGGCCATCGGTTCTGTAGGCATTGGTCAGGTCGATGAACAGGCCAACGGTGGACTGGGAGCCGTCGAACGTCTGCAGCCCGTCGAAGTTGCTCAGGTCGACGTGAGACCACAGGTTGAGGTCATTGGTGGGCACATCGGTGAGGCTGACGGTCAGCTTGGCAATGCTCGAATCCAGCGAGGTGTCTCCCGGTGTGGTGCCGCGGGTATGGCCATCCAGGAGCGTTCGTTGCTCTTCGTAGTGACCGATGAGGCTCACTTCATTCAACGTCGAGCCTGCCGTGTAGTGCGGGCCGTTGGCGTCGAAGGTCTTGGCGAAACCGACCTTGGCCGCGGCGGCGTTGATGTCGAGGGTAAGGCGCGGCTGGTTCTGGAAAGCGTAGTAGCTGACGCCGTCGAAGGTACCGGCCGGCGTGGCGGGTACGGCGGCCTGGGCTGCCCTGGCAAAGGCGGCGGATGGATTGGAGAGGGTCTGGCCAGCGTCTAGCGGATGTTGCTTGGCAGTCATGGCGTTCATCCTTGGTGAAAGTCAGGTTGAGCGCTCGCTGAACTTGCTCAGAAGAGCAAACGACTTGAACAAACGAACGTGGGCTGGACAGTGCCTGCCTTTCCACGCTCCGTCAGTGAACCATGCCTCATTCGTTGGCGCTGAAAGACGTTGCCGGGAGGGGGCATCGCACCTCTCAGCCCTCGGCCTGTTTCGCACGCTGAGGGCTAAGAGGTAGACGTATTCCCTGGATCAGAAGCTCACGCTGGCACTCAACCGCGCCGTCCGCGGCTCGCCTACTGCCACCTGCAGCGGGCTGTTGGCGCTCGATGGGTAGTACTGCTTGTCGAACAGGTTGTCGACGTTGAGCTGCAGGCGGGTCTGGTAGCCGGTCACCGGCAGGTCCCAGCGCAGGAAGGCGTCGGCCACGGTGTAGCTGCTCATGTAGAAGCTGTTGGCCGCATCGCCGGCGCGCTCGCCGACGTAGCGCGCGCCACCGCCGAGGTGCCAGCCACCCAGGTTGGACGGCACCAGCAGGTGGTGGGTCAGGTAGAGGCTGCCGCTGTGCTTGGGCGCCTGCGTCAGGCGATTGCCCTCGTTGCTGGGATCGTCGAGCACCTCGGTGTGATCGTAGGCATAGGTGGCGACGACGTCCCAGCGCTCGGCCAGGCGACCGGTGAGATCCACTTCCACGCCACGCGAGCCGACCTTGCCGGCGGCTTCGCCAATAGTCAGGCCGCGCTCGGTACGAGTGGTGACCACGTTCTTTTTCTCGATGTCATAGAGCGCGACGTTCAGGTTCAGCCCCGGCGCCAGGTCATACTTGGCGCCTACCTCGAAGCTGCGGCCTTCTTCGGGATCGAAAGTAGTACCCAGGTCGTCCACCGTGGTGTTGGGGACGAACGAGCGGCTGTAATTGCCATACAGCGATAGATCGTCGGTGGCCTTGAATACTAGTCCGGCCAGCGGTGTCACTGCGTGATCGCGCTTGTCCAGGTTGACCACATGGGGTGCCAAACCCTGAGCCGCGTACTGGTCGAACTGTTGATAGCGCCCGCCGAGGACCAGGATCCAGCGGTCGTTGAGGTGCCAGTTGTCCTTGAAGTACAGGGAGGTCGAGTCGAGGTCGCTATCCTGGTTGCTCTGCGTCGGACTGAGATCGCTCGGCGGCGCCAGGTTGCCATAGACGGGCGCATTGATATTGATGTTTCGCCGCGTGTTGGTGTTGCGATAGGTCTTGCCGCGGTACTGGCTGTTCTCTTCGTGGTCGATGCCTACCAGCAGCTCATGACGTTGGCCAAACACTTCCTGACTGCCGATGAAGTCCCAACTGGTGTACTGGGTCTCGTAGTCGTAGTGGGCGCCATTGGCCGCCCGCAGCAGGTTGCCATTGGCGGCTAGAGAGGCTGGCTGAGCGAAGTCCAGGCTGTACCTGTCATTGTTCCAGGCGTAGATCAGCCGCGTCTTCCAGTCGTCACTGAGCTGGTACTCGAAACGAGCACTGGCCGTCTCGGTGATGCCTTTGGTCTGGGCCCATTTCTCGTCGAGGCGCTTGTCGTAGCTGGCGCTGCTGGGATGCCCATTGACGAACACCGTCCCCCGATCCACCGGGCCGGTGTAATCATTGTAGGAATAGGCCAGCGTCAGGCTGGCGCGCTCGCCGGTCCAGGACAGCGACGGCGCCACCAGGGTGTGCTGATCCACCCCGTAGTTGCGCCAGTAGTCCTCGCTCTGCCGCTCGGCGATCAGCCGATAGGCGAAGCCGCTGTCGCCCAGGGGGCCGGTGGTGTCGACGCCGAGATTGCCGCCGCCCTCGCTGTAGGCCGAGCCGCTCAGGGTGGTGCGCTGTTGATACTGCGGCTGTTTGCTGACCACGTTGATCAGGCCGCCCGGCTCCAGGGCGCCATAGAGCAGAGAGGCGGGGCCCTTCAGAACTTCCACACGCTCGGCGGTGGCGTCGAAGTTATGCGACAGATTCGAGCGCACCCCGTCGCGGAAGATGGAGCCGTCGGCGTTGGTGCCGAAGCCGCGTTTGACGAAGGCGTCCTTGGTCCCAGCCAGGGTGTTGCTCTGGGTCACGCCGCTGACGAATTTCGAGGCATCGTCCAGGGTCCGCACCTCGTAGTCCTGGATCAGCTGCGGAGTCACGGTCTGCACCGACTGCGCCTCTTCCCTGATCGGCACATCGCTCTTGCTCGCGGTCGAGGCCCGGGTCGCGCGATAGCCCTGGTCGGCCTCGGTAGCCGGAGCGGAAATGTCCATGGGCGCGAGGCTGGCGTTTTCCGCGGCCAGCAGGCCCGAACTGGTCGCCAGGGCCAGGGTGCTGAAGGCGAAGGGCGCGAAACGGCGAAGGGCTCTGGGCGGCGTGTTCAAGGGCGTTCTCGGAAGGGGCGGGAAAAGTGGCGGCGATTCTATGTTGATAGTCATTCTCACGTAAATCGAATCCTCTTACCGTTGGTGTCCAGGTCCGTTGCCGCCCATCCCCAAGCACAGGTATAATGTCGCGCTCCTAAATTTTCCCGCCCGGGAGCGCCCGCCATGCTGCGCATCAGCCAAGAAGCCCTGACGTTCGACGACGTTCTCCTCATCCCCGGCTATTCGGATGTCCTGCCGAAAGACGTCAGTCTCAAGACCCGCCTGACCCGTGGCATCGAGCTGAACATTCCCCTGGTGTCCGCCGCCATGGACACCGTGACCGAGTCCCGTCTGGCCATCGCCATGGCCCAGGAAGGCGGCATCGGCATCATCCACAAGAACATGACCGTCGAGCAGCAGGCCGCGGAAGTCCGCAAGGTCAAGCGCTTCGAGGCCGGCGTGGTGAAGGACCCCATCACCATCGACGCCGACGCCAGCGTGCGCGACCTGTTCGACCTGACCCGTATGCACAACATCTCCGGCGTCCCGGTGCTGTCCGGTCGTGACCTGGTCGGTATCGTCACCTCCCGCGACGTGCGCTTCGAGACCCGTCTCGATGTGCCGGTGCGCGAAGTCATGACCCCCAAGGATCGCCTGGTCACCGTGCGCGAAGGCGCCGACAAGCAGGAAGTCCGCGAGCTGCTGCACAAGCACCGCATCGAGAAGGTGCTGATCGTCGACGAAGCCTTCGCCCTCAAGGGCATGATGACCGTCAAGGACATCGAAAAGGCCAAGGCCTACCCCAACGCCAGCAAGGACGACGCCGGTAGCCTGCGCGTCGGCGCAGCCGTCGGTACCGGTGCCGAGACCCCCGAGCGCGTGGCCGCCCTGGTCGCCGCCGGCGTCGACGTCATCGTGGTCGACACCGCCCACGGTCACTCCAAGGGCGTGATCGAGCGCGTGCGCTGGGTCAAGGAGACCTATCCGCAGGTCCAGGTCATCGGCGGCAACATCGCCACCGCCGAAGCCGCCAAGGCCCTGGCTGACGCCGGCGCCGACGCGGTCAAGGTCGGTATCGGCCCGGGCTCCATCTGCACCACCCGCATCGTCGCCGGTGTCGGCGTGCCGCAGATCTCCGCCATCGCCAACGTCGCCGCCGCCCTCGAAGGCACCGGCGTCCCGCTGATCGCCGACGGCGGCATCCGCTTCTCCGGTGACCTGTCCAAGGCCATCGTCGCCGGTGGCTACTGCGTGATGATGGGCTCCATGTTCGCCGGTACCGAAGAGGCCCCGGGCGAGGTCGAGCTGTTCCAGGGCCGCTCCTACAAGTCCTACCGCGGCATGGGCTCCCTGGGCGCCATGTCCCAGACCCAGGGCTCCAGCGACCGCTACTTCCAGGATTCCGCCTCCGGCGCCGAGAAGCTGGTCCCCGAAGGCATCGAAGGCCGCGTCCCCTACAAGGGCCCGCTGGCGGCGATCATCCACCAGCTGATGGGCGGCCTGCGCGCCTCCATGGGCTACACCGGTTGCGCCACCGTCGAGCAGATGCGTACCAAGCCGCAGTTCGTGCGCATCACCGGCGCCGGCATGGCCGAATCCCACGTCCACGACGTGCAGATCACCAAGGAAGCGCCCAACTACCGCGTGGGCTGATTTCCAACCTGTTTCTACGTTGCGATTCGGGGCTGTCTAGACAGCCCCGAATCGTCTGAACCTAGCGCTATCGAGACCTGGCCATGTCCCAAGACATCCACGCCCACCGCATCCTCATCCTCGACTTCGGCTCCCAGTACACCCAGCTCATCGCCCGCCGCGTGCGCGAACTGGGCGTCTATTGCGAGCTGCACCCCTTCGACATGGACGACGCCGACATCCGTGCCTTCGCTCCGCGCGGCATCATCCTCGCCGGTGGTCCCGAGTCGGTCCATGAGGCTGGCAGCCCCCGCGCACCCAAGGCGGTGTTCGACCTGGGCGTGCCCCTGTTCGGCATCTGCTACGGCATGCAGACCATGGCCGAGCAGCTCGGCGGCAAGGTCGAAGGCTCCAACATCCGTGAATTCGGCTATGCCAAGGTCGACGTGGTCGGCAAGAGCCGCCTGCTCGAAGGCATCGAAGACCACATCGACGACGACGGCGTGCTCGGCCTGGACGTCTGGATGAGCCATGGCGACAAGGTCGGCAAGCTGCCGGACGGCTTCCACATCGTCGCCAGCACCCCCAGCTGCGCCATCGCCGCCATGGGTGACGACGAGCGCGGCTGGTACGGCGTGCAGTTCCACCCCGAGGTGACCCATACCAAGCAGGGCGGTCGCATCCTCTCGCGCTTCCTCAAGGACATCTGCGGCTGCGAAGCCCTCTGGACCCCGGCCAACATCGTCGAGGACGCCATCGCCCAGGTGCGCGCCCAGGTCGGCAGCGCCAACGTGCTGCTGGGCCTCTCCGGCGGCGTCGACTCCTCCGTGGTCGCAGCCCTGCTGCACAAGGCCATCGGCGACCAGCTGACCTGCGTCTTCGTCGACAACGGCCTGCTGCGCCTGCACGAGGGTGACCAGGTGATGGCCATGTTCGCCGAGAACATGGGCGTCAAGGTGATCCGCTCCAATTCCGAGCAGCGCTTCCTGACCAACCTGGAAGGCGAAGCCGACCCGGAGAAGAAGCGCAAGATCATCGGCCGCACCTTCATCGACGTCTTCGACGCCGAAGCCAGCAAGCTGGACAACATCAAGTTCCTGGCCCAGGGCACCATCTATCCCGACGTCATCGAGTCGGCCGGCGCCAAGACCGGCAAGGCCCACGTCATCAAGTCCCACCACAACGTCGGCGGCCTGCCCGAGGAGATGAACCTCAAGCTGGTCGAGCCGCTGCGCGAACTGTTCAAGGACGAAGTACGCAAGATCGGCCTGGAACTGGGCCTGCCTTACGACATGGTCTATCGCCACCCCTTCCCCGGTCCGGGCCTGGGCGTGCGCATCCTCGGTGAAGTGAAGAAGGAATACGCCGACCTGCTGCGCCGCGCCGACGACATCTTCATCAGCGAACTGCGCAAGGCCGACTGGTACCACAAGGTCAGCCAGGCCTTCGTCGTCTTCCAGCCGGTGAAATCCGTTGGCGTGGTCGGCGACGGCCGCCGCTACGCCTGGGTCGTTGCTCTGCGCGCGGTGGAAACCATCGACTTCATGACCGCCCGCTGGGCCCATTTGCCCTACGAGCTGCTGGAAAAGGTCTCCAACCGCATCATCAACGAAATCGACGGCATCTCCCGCGTCACCTACGACGTCTCGAGCAAGCCGCCGGCGACGATTGAGTGGGAGTGATCCCGCGGCCGGTATAGACCGGTGCGTTTAGCAGAAAAAACAAAAGCCCGCGTAATTGCGGGCTTTTGGTTTTTTGATGAGGGTGAATCCTGACCGTCATTCATGACCGACCGCTAGCGGTTGGTCAGCACCAAAGGAAAGGGCGATTATCCGTCGAACGCTCCGCAGAAGGCCTAGGCGCTTACGTGGAAAATTGCATCTGACGTGACCAGCCATTTGCCTCGGATGTGACTAGCGCACGGGTAGGTCTTGACCGGCAGGAATCGACCCAAAGCAGACATTAACACTCATGACGTCGGCAAATCCGAAGCAGTGAATCATGTCATGTTTCTTATGTCTGTTTTCTCCGTTTCCGCATGTCCAAAGGTGACACCAAATCGGCCAGATAGCTCTTTTCTGCCTTTGGGTGTCAATGCAAGTGCTCGGCTATCGAGGTCTTGGATAACCCATTTGCGGTTCAACACTGTCTGAAGCAAAGCTGCTCCAAGCGCACCGCCCAAATGAGGGCGCCGCATGCTCCAGTCCAGACACGAACAAGCGAACATGCGCCGCTGTGCCTTTACTTTCGCTATTTCGATATCCAAACCAAGAATTGCTGCTTCGCCGCAGTCAGTCAGTTGATACGCACGGTCATCAGCGTCAGCGCTGGTCAACCAACCTGACTCGATGAAGTGATCATGCAGACGCACTGCCAAGGTTCCGGCCATGTGGTCATAGCACGTACGCGCAAACTGCAATCGGTTAGGAGCGGTTGATACAAACCTCGGGTTCACGGATTGGCCAACCACCATAAGGGCTTCAAGAGCTTGTGCCACTTGTATGTCCGCCAGACTGTAATAACGATGCCGTCCCTGCGTGTGCAGCTTGAGCAACCCGTCCTCTTTGAGTCTCGCCAAGTGCGCGCTTGCGGTGGACGCGCTTACGTCGGCGATGACGGCCATTTCGGTACTGGTTCGCGCGTGACCATCCATAAGCGAGCAAAGCATTTTCGTCCTCGCAGGTTCGGCAATAGCGCCGGCGATCCGAGAAAGGGCAAGCTCATTACCTCGGCAATCCATATTTCGTTCCTGAGCGAATCGTCAGTGTGGAAAGTAGCCGATAGTAACCGTTCTTTGTGAACCGGACTTGCAAATGACGCCGTTTGAAGCAGCCACCCATGGCGATCCCTATAGTTACTACGCCCTCCTCAGGCAACAGAAAGCATTGTTTTTCGATGCAGATCTTGGTTTATGGATTGCAAGTGGGGCCGAAGCGGTCGAGGCCGTTCTGGAGAGCCCCGATTGTCGGGTGCGCCCCCTGCACGAGCCAATTCCTCCCGCCATTGCACAAGGCGCCGCCGGAGATGTTTTTGGTCGGTTGATGCGTATGAATGAAGGCGCTCGACATAGGTGCCCGAGGATGGTGATTGAGCCCGCACTAGCATCTATCGAGATGAAAGGTATTGCCGACATGGTGGCACGTGTGGTCACGACCCTTGGTGATTCCCTCAAAACTACAGACGAATTGATGTTCACGTTGCCGGCTTGCGTGGTTGCTTCGTTGATTGGGCTGCCATCTTCCCGCATGCAAGAAGTCGCAAAGCTGACACGGGATTTTGTGGCCTGCCTGTCGCCACTAAGTGATGAAGCGCAGATCAACGAAGCTCATTCTGGTGCGACCCAGTTAAGCCGAATATTCAGCGTGCTGCTGCGCGACGATAGTAGTGAAAGTCTTTTTTTGGCTCGCATCCGCAGCGAGAGCAAGGCCATTGAATGGGCAGACGAGGAAGCGCTGATTGCCAATCTGATCGGCTTGATGTCTCAGACCTGCGAAGCGACTGCAGGCTTGATTGGCAACACGCTTGTGGCGCTCCACCGAAATCCAGACCTGATTGGACACGGACAGCCTGCGCGGAGCCTCGTTGGAGACCTGGTGGCTGAGGTAGCGCGCTACGATTCGCCGGTGCAAAACACCCGGCGATTCGTTGCAAAGCGGTGCACTGTTGGCGATACCATCCTGGAGGCGGGTGATACTGTTCTGGTGTTACTCGCTTCAGCAAACCGGGATCCCAGCCTGAACCCAGACCCCGATAGCTTCTTGCTCAAGCGAAGCCACAGACGAGCCTTTAGCTTCGGCTCAGGGCGACATGAATGCCCAGGTCAGCAACTGGCGTTGACGATCGCCTCTGAAGCGATATTGGAGTGGTTGCAACGTCAGCCTTCTTCCGCTGTTCGATTGGATAGATGGAGCTATTTGCCGTCGCTGAATGGGCGCATTCCTAAATTTTATCTCGCCGAGGAGGCCCGGTGATGATCGCTGTTATTTTTGAAGCCTGGCCACGCGAAGGGCAATACCAGCGTTACCTTGACCTCGCCGCTGAACTGAAACCATTACTGGCCGAGTTGGATGGCTTCATCTCTGTAGAGCGTTTCCAAAGCCTGAGTGAGCCAGAAAAAGTACTATCACTGTCATTTTGGCGTGACGAAGAAGCTGTCCAACGATGGCGCGGCCTTGAGTTGCATCGTGCGGCCCAATCAGCAGGCCGCGAGCAGGTTTTCAACGACTACCATCTGCGAATTGCCCACGTGGTACGAGACTACAGTCTTGAAGACCGGACCCAAGCGCCGCGCGATAGTAGGAAAGCTCATACCTGATCGTTTCCATTCCGCAAACCGTGCAACGCAAACGGGTGATGTGCTGAGTCCAAAGGGGCTACACCGTTTGCTTTTTGGCCCTATTTTCATGGCGGGAAGTGTCTGCACCTGGCCGATTGCGGCTCGTTGCCACCGGCTGCAATCGGCCAAAAGCGGACGTCTATTCTTCAGGCAATTACGAGCCGGCAGACCAATCGGCCGCCCCTCGCCTGAGGCGCCGATCGAGCGCAACGCAATCAAGTCGTTAAGGCTGGACAGTGTTCGGCGCGGACGGGCGTTCGCTCATTTTCTTGAAGATCAATGGCATCGCTTCTGCATTCAAAGCTTCCATGTCGACCAGACGTAACGACTTCACCATCGCCAACGTCGAGCTCTTATACTTCTGGAAATGGGGCGATTTTATATGCGCATCGTAAGCATCGTGGCTCGCATAAATTTCCAGAATCCTGATGAGCGTCGGATTGTCCTTTTCTGCGGTCGGAAAAATGCAAAGAACCCCGGGCTCGAGGCGCATGGAGACTTCGGCCTCTTCGTTCAAGATGCGCTGATATTCTTCCAGGTGCTGATTGAATATCTCGATTTCGGAGATCCTGACAAGCATTTTTGGCTCCTGTGCATAAAGATCACCCAACGGTAGCAGTGCGACCAAAACGACGAATAGAAAGATTGCTACGCTGCGGCGCTCCAGGAATAGACTCGACATAATCTGCTTCCAGCTTCGTTTTTTCCAACGAGCACAACGGGTCATGCATGAATCTTCCGTCTACAACGAAGGATTGCTCGCGCAAACGCGCATCTAGTAGCCAAGCGGCTTGATCTCCCGAATGTATTCGAGCAAAAGCTTCAGCCCCGTCGGCAGTTGCCGGCGACTTGAATAATAGATGTGGAATCCCTCTGCCAGCGGGGCCCATTCAGTAAGCACCAGACGAAGCCGCCCAGCGTTCACATAGGGCGCAACCAAAGGCTCCGGGAAATACATCAAGCCTGCCCCGCCCAGCACTGCGACCAACCCGGTCTCCGCTTGATCGACTGTCACGGAGGTCGGCACGGTGATCTGCAGCGCTTCTCCATCGCGCTCCAACTCCCATCGATAAACCCGGTCGTCGCCCAGACGGTTGCTAATGCAGCGATGGTTGAGCAGATCGTCCGGGTGTGAAGGGGAGCCATTGCGCTCCAAATAATCAGGAGACGCCGCAATAACCCAGCGGATGTCGGCCGACAGCCGCCGTGCCACCATATCCTCAGGCACCGTGCCGCCATACCGAATGCCGGCATCAAAACCCGCGTCGGTCACGTCAACCAGGCGATTGCTAGCCACGATATCGAGTTCGACGTCGGGATAGCGGTCCATGAAGCCGGGCAGGATCGGCGCAAGGAGCAGATTGGCCGCCTCGACAGCTGCATTGATTCGAATCCGTCCGCTAGGGGTGTCGCGAAACCGGTTGAGCGTTTCCAGAGCCTCATCGATAGCTTCGAGCGGCTGACCGATCGCTTCGATGAGCGCCTCCCCTGCCGTTGTCAGCGTAACGCTCTTGGTGGTCCGGTTGAGCAGTCGGACCCCAAGCCTGCTTTCCAGTCCCTTCAACGCATGGCTCAGTGCCGATGCGCTGACGCCAATCTCGACAGCCGCGCGGCTGAAGCTGCGATGGCGGGCAATGGTCCGGAAGTAAATCAGATCGGCAACATCAGCACGCTGGGTTTGCATAAAGGCCTTCCAAATCGAGGGTGTCTAGCTTGGCGCTCCGATCGGGGTATTCGCTCTGACAAATCTTCGGTCCGGGTCCCGCCGGGCGAAGCCCTTGAGTCGGTGAGCCATTAAACCGCCTCATTACAACGTCTGCTCATGAGAATTTCTCACAAGTCTGTGCAAGAGCAACCCGCTAATTCAGTCCCATGACGCGCGCTATCGTTGTTCACCTGCGTCAACCGGAGCAAAGGGCTCCGACGGGCGCCATCACGTCATGGAGCAAATGCATGGATTACACGCATCTCGGCCGAACAGGTCTCCAGGTCAGTCGCCTGTGCCTAGGCACCATGAATTTCGGCGACGTCTCCAACGAGACGACGAGCCATCGCATCCTCGACGAAGCGGTCGAGGCAGGCATCAATTTCATCGATACGGCCGACGTCTACGGGACGGAACAATCACCGAACATCCCGCAAGGCTCTGGCCTTTCCGAAAAGATCATCGGCCGCTGGCTTGAACAGGGCGGCCGACGTGATCGCATCGTCTTGGCCACCAAGGTCTATCAGCCCATGGGGCCGGGGCCGAACGATCGGCGGTTGTCGGCCTACCACATCCGCAAAGCATGCGAGGACAGCCTGCGTCGGCTGAAGACGGACCACATCGACGTTTACCAGATGCACCACATCGACCGTCACACGCCCTGGGAAGAGATCTGGCAAGCCATGGAGATTCTCGTCCAGCAGGGCAAGGTTCTCTATATCGGCAGCAGCAATTTTGCTGGCTGGGATATTGCCACCGCGCAGTCGATGGCCAGTGCGCGCAACTTCCTTGGGCTGGTGGCAGAGCAAAGCCTCTACAACCTGGCAGCCCGAACGGTGGAGTTGGAAGTGATTCCCGCCTGCAGACATTTCGGACTCGGCCTCATTCCGTGGAGCCCTCTTGCCGGCGGCCTGCTAGGCGGTGTTTTAAAAAAGGCCACCGGCGGCCGGCGCGCAAGAGTCGCGTTCACGAGCCTCATCGAACACCATCGGGTGCAGTTGGAAGCGTTCGAAAGCCTCTGTGAGGACTTGGGCGAGGCTCCCGCGGATATCGCGCTGGCCTGGCTGCTGCGCAACCCCGTCGTCACCGCCCCGCTGATCGGCCCCCGCACCGTGGAGCAACTTCAGGACGCGCTGCGTGCGACGACGATCACAGTGTCAGAAGACACCGTGCGTTGCCTGGAAGAAATTTGGCCGGGCCCCGGCGGAGAGGCGCCTCAGGCCTACGCCTGGTAGCCCTTTTCCATCCCACATGACACTGGGACCTTTAAGCTTATGAGTGAACACATTTCCGGCACTTTCTCCTCTGACGATTCGGTGTCCATGGATCGTCGCCATTTCATCGTTACTGGAACCAGCTTGCTGCTGGCGGCAAGCGCGTTCTGGAGGCCTGAAAATGCCTTAGCACAAACGATAAGTATCAGGAGCGGCAGCGCGCTATCAGCTGGAGTCCCCGTTGAGGAGCAGATCATGGGCACGCGTAGACTCGGCTCGCTGGAAGTCTCCAGCATGGGACTTGGATGCCTGCCGATGGTGGGCTACTACGGCGGAGGTCCACGCGACCGCAAAGCGATGGTCTCGCTCATCCGCGCCGCTTTTGAACAGGGGGTCACGTTCTTCGATACCGCCGAGGTCTACGGCCCCTACCTGAGTGAAAAGTTCGTCGGCGAAGCCTTGGGCCCCATCCGTGATCAGGTGGTGATCGCTACTAAGTTCGGCTTCGGCGTCGACGAAGGCCGACCCACAACGCTCAATAGCCGCCCTGAGCATATTCGCCGGGCCGTAGACGGTTCGTTGAAACGCCTGAAGACGGACCGAATCGATCTTCTATACCAGCATCGCCCCGATCCCAGCGTGCCGATCGAGGACGTAGCGGGTACGGTGAAGGAGCTGATCCAGGCAGGCAAGGTTACGCACTGGGGCCTCTCAGAGGCCAGTGCCACTACCATCCGCCGAGCCCACGCAGTGCTCCCTGTCACTGCCGTTCAGAGCGAATACGCCCTGTGGTGGCGGGAGCCGGAAAGTCAGATATTCCCGACGCTGGAGGAGCTGGGAATTGGCTTTGTTCCCTACTGCCCAACTGCTCGGAGCTTTCTTGCCGGTGCAGTCAACCCAAGCCAGCGTTTCGACAAGACTGATCGCCGGCATAACCTGCCGCGTTTCCAGCCCGACGCCCTGGCAGCCAACATGCCGCTTCTACATTTCGCACGGGGCTGGGCTCAGCGCAAGAACACCACCTGTGCCCAGTTCGCCCTCGCCTGGGTCATGGCCCAGCGTCCGTGGATCGTACCGATCCCTGGGACCACTCAATATCCGCATTTAATCGAGAACATTGGGGCGACCAAGACCCAACTGACGGCTGACGAATTGCAGGAGATCAACGCGAGCCTGGCTCACATCTCCATGCATGGCGGCCGCGCCGACCCGTACACCGAGAGCCAGTTCGACCACAGCTAACTATTCACTACGGGGCCTATATCCGGCTGTGAAGGGCCCGACAAACGTGAAATACCCGTCTCATTTGGCGCAGACGGCAATTTTCATTGTTTAAACGCCTTCACCCTGCCGACAGCCCCCGTATCACATACCACGCAATTGCAGGATCAGCTCCAGATCTGATCAATCACGCAATCCCTTATTTGGAGATAACTAGCATGAGTAAGAAAATTGTCGATGTTGTCCTGTGCGGAGCGGCCATGCAGGCTGCCGTTGCAAATGCCTCTGAGCCTGCAACTGTAGTTGCAAACACGCAACAGATCAGCCGTGCCGGGGCGCAGGCGTCGATAGCAGGTCCAGAGCAGTACTTTACGGGACGCGTACGGATCGATCCGGTCTGGCCGATCGACGATCAGATCAATGCCTCTGGTGGACTCGTCACCTTTGAGCCAGGTGCGCGTTCGGCCTGGCACACCCATCCGGCAGGCCAGCGGCTGGTAGTCACCTCCGGGGTTGGGTTGGTCCAGGAATGGGGCAAGCCGGTTCAGCTAATTCGTCCTGGCGATGTGGTCTGGTGCCCAGCGGGCATCAAGCATTGGCATGGCGCCGCACCCGGCACCGCTATGACCCACTTGGCGGTTACCGGCTCGGTAGATGGGAAAAATGTCGAATGGATGGAGAAAGTTACCGATGAACAGTACAACGCCGACCGGGCTGATTAACCCGTCCTGGGCGGCCCGCGTACTTGGGACTGCACTCTGCCTGGTTTGCGCACTGGGCTTCGTAACACAGACATTGGCTGCACAGGAGAACCAATCCATGGCCGATAACCAAACATTAACCCTTCACAGCAAAACGCTCGATAATCGTCAGCAAAGCATCGTTCCCATTGCCGCCTTCGCGGCAGCCGGCGATATTGCTGGTCTGAACCGCGCGATCAATCAAGCGCTTGATAACAGCCTGACCGTCAGCGAGGCACGCGAGGTACTGATCCAGTTGTACGCCTACGCAGGCTTTCCTCGTAGCCTAAATGCCCTGGGCGAGTTGATGAAAGTGGTACAAGCTCGCAGACAACAAGGAATCATGGACCAACCCGGGCGCGAACCCACCAAATCGATTCCAAAAGGCGATAATTTGCTGGCAGTCGGAACTACAAACCAAACCAGATTATCTGGCGGACCCGTCGAAGGTGCATTATTCGACTTTGCTCCAGTCGCTAATGAATACTTACGCACCCACCTTTTTGGCGATATATTCGAACGCGATAATTTGGACTGGCAAAGCCGGGAAATCGCCACCATCGCGATGCTTTCTGCGCTGGAAGGCGTGGCGCCGCAACTGCAAGCTCATATACGTATCGCAATTAACACTGGGGTAACTCCGCATCAACTCCTCCATCTTAATCAGGTGCTGTCCGAACACGTCAGCGCCGATGCATCGCGGCGTGCCAGCGACGCATTGGAGCTGTATATGGACGTGCAGTAGACGCGCTCCGCTTTGCCTGAGGCCAGAAGATTAATGGGGCTTTGCAATGTTCACTCCTCGATTAGAAATGTAGTCTTATAGGGCAGCTTTGGGTCGGTAGCGGTCGCTTGTCGACATGCGCTTCTTGCCGCCAGCGGCCACGGAATGATCAAAATGAAGTGGCATGAGTGCCTACGTAAACCCAGGCGAAGCAAGGTGTTGCGGGATTAAAGTTGTGAGCAGACGTGGCTGAACCAGCGGTCGCTGCTTGAATATGAGCTCGCGTCGCACCTGATACCCCCGCGAGTCAAACCGCCAACACCTCAGCCAACTGCTCCCCTTCCAACCACCCCCTAATATCACTCGCCCGCATGGGCTTGGCGAACAGATAACCTTGCGCCCTGGTACAACCAAGATTCTTCAGCGCACCCAGTTCCGCAGCCGTCTCCACCCCTTCCACGATGCATTCCAGCTGCATGTCCTGGCACAGGGCGATTAGGGATTTGACGATCTTGAAGCTGGCCGGGTCGAGGTGGAGGTTGGTGACGAAGGTGCGGTCCACCTTGAGTTTGGTCAGGGGTAGGGCGTGGATCTGGCTCAGGCTGGAATAGCCGGTGCCGAAGTCGTCGAGGGAGATGCCGCAGCCCAGTTCGCGGAAGCGGCTGATGGCGCGCTGGGTCTGGGGCAGGTCCTGGATGGCGGCGGTTTCGGTGATCTCCAGGTCGAGGCAGGCCGGGTCGAAGGGGCTGCGCTTGATCAGTTCGACGATCTGCTGGGCGGCTTCCTCGGAGGCACAGTCGTGGGCGGAGAGGTTGAAGGCCAGGCGGATGCCTGCAGGCCAGCGCGCGGCGGCGTTCAGGGCCTTGTTCAGCAGGGGCAGGGTGAGGCGATTGACCATGCCGACGCGCTCGGCGGTGGCGATGAAATCACCCGGCGGGACGTTGCCCAGCTCCGGGCTTTCCCAGCGGGCCAGGGCCTCGAAGGCCACGGTCTGCTTGCTGTGGATGTCCACGATGGGCTGGAAGACCATGTAGAACTCGCGCTCCAGGTCAGCCCGGCGCAGGGCCTGTTCGGTCAGGCCTTCGCGATTGAGCTGCTGGCGATGGGCGGTGCTGAACAGGCAGGCCGTGCCGGGGCGGTGGCGCTTGCTCTGGTACAGGGCGTAGTCGGCGTATTCATAGACGTCCGTGGCAGAAAAGGCCTGGTCGGGAAAGGTCGCGAGGCCTAGCGAGCCACTGATCTGGATGGGCAGGTCCACCAGTAGGAAGGGCTCGCGCAGGCTGACGCAGACCCTTTCGCCAAAGGCCCGCAGCTGCTCATCGTTCAGGACCCCGGTGATGATCAGGCTGAATTCGTCGCCGCCCAGGCGGGCCAGGTGGACGTCTTCGCCCAGCAGCGTGCTCAGGCGCTGGCCGACCTGATGGAGCAGCCGGTCGCCCACGCTATGGCCATAGAGATCGTTGACCGGCTTGAAGCCGTCCAGGTCGATCAGGCCCACGGCCAGGCGGGTCCCCTGGGCGCGCGCGTCGGCCAGCAGCGTATCGAGGCGGGAGAAGAATTGCCGCCGATTGGCCAGGCCGGTCAGGCTGTCCTGGTTGGCCAGCTTGAGATTTTCCTCGCTGAGTTTCGCCGTCTGCGCCTGCATGTTCACCAGGCGGGTGAAGTCGCCGTACTGCGCCTTGAGGATGACCAGCATGGCGATGGACACCAGCAGGACGTCGATCGCCGTGGCCACGAAGGTGCTGATGGTGGTGGAGGCGAAGAACACCACGAAGGCCGTGTTGACCACGGCGGTGGTGGCCAGGGCCGCGGGCAGCAGGTGCATCATGCAGAAGATGCAGCCGATCACGGTGATCGCCATGTAGAAGCCCACATGCGCCTGGGTATAGCTGTCGCCATAGGGAAACAGCGCCAGCGCCCAGGCGGTGAAGGCCGAGGCCACGAAGGGCGCCAGCCGGTTGGTGCGCTTCAGGGCCGTGAGCATCTGCGTCGGGCTGCGCGGCTGATTGCGCGTGCGGAACCATTCGGCCGCCCGGATCACACCGAACAGCGTCATGATCAGCGGGCAGTAGAGCACCAGCCAGCGTGGCGCGACGGCATAGTGGGTGCCGGCCAGCATCAGGGTGTTGGTCAGCAAGATGAAGTACATCATCGGCAGCTGGCGCGACAGCGCAAGGTATTGCGCCTTGACCAGGCCAGGATTGTCCCTGGGCACGGACATCAGGGCGCGCACGCCGAGCAGGAGTCTCTTCATCGGGCAGGGCTCTGAAAATACGACCAGGTAATAGCTTGCACGGAATATCCTTTCCAGCCTGGGCGGCGCAGGGCTAAGGCTGCGCTCATGAGAGGCTGTCGGCTGGCGCCAGGAATTCTGCAATCTTTACGACTAGTGGCACCTGGGCAGCAGAGCGGGGGCGCCGCGCGGAAAACTGCGGTGCGCAGGCGTTGGCGGGGCGCAGTAAAAAGCCCGCCAGTTGGCGGGCTTTTTCAGGTGCGCAGTTCCTAACCCAGCTTGGTCAGCAAGGCGTCTGCCGCGGCTTCCGAGCTGGCCGGATTCTGGCCGGTGACCAGGTTGCCGTCCTCGACCACGAACTCGCCCCAGTCCGGGCCCTTCTCGTAGCGGGCGCCGAGCTTCTTCAGTTCGTCTTCCACCAGGAAGGGCACCACGTCGGTGAGTTGCACGCCGGCTTCTTCGCTGTTGGTGAAGCCGGTGACGGTACGGCCCTTGACCAGCGGGGTGCCATCGGCGGCCTTGACGTGACGCAGCACGCCGGGGGCGTGGCAGACCAGCCCGAAGGGCTTGTTGGCCTGGGCGAAGGCTTCGAGCAGGGCGATGGAGTCGCGGGATTCGGCGAGGTCCCAGAGCGGGCCGTGGCCGCCGGGATAGAAGACGCTGTCGTAGTCCTCGGCCTGCACCTCGGCGAGCTTGACGGTGCTGGCCAGCGCCTGCTGTGCCTCGGGGTCGTTCTTGAAGCGTTCGGTGGACTCGGTCTGGGCGTCGGCGGCGTCGCTCTTGGGATCCAGCGGCGGTTGGCCGCCGGCGGGGGAGGCCAGGGTGATCTCGGCACCGGCGTCCTTGAAGACGTAGTAGGGAGCAGCGAATTCTTCCAGCCAGAAGCCGGTTTTCTTGCCGGTGTCGCCGAGCTGGTCATGGGAGGTCAGGACCATCAGGATCTTCATCTCGGTTTCCTCTTGCACGCGGGGTGGGTGTGGTTAGACAGACCCCGGATGCGTCCGGCTAGTGCCCCTGAGAGGCCAGCGCTGGGAACCAGCGCTCGCTGCCCTGCCCGGAGGAAGGAGCAGGGCAGCGTAGGGGATCAGCCCCAGTTGCCGATGCCGCGCTCGCCAGCGGCGACGGTGGAGGCCACGTCGGTGAGGTCGTGCGTACCCACCAGCTGGATCAAGGAGTCCGAGGCGTCGATCTGGCCGCGGTCGCTGCCGTCATGGAAGACGTAGGTGTCCTTGCCATAGTGGAAGACCGCAGCGTGCGCGTCGCCGGTGGTGTTCTGGACCACCTGCTGCAGGGCGGCATAGAGGCTGGTCGCGCCCTTGAGTGTGGCGTCCGCCACGGTGGTGACCGCCGAATCCACGAACAGCGAGGAGCCGAAGACGATCTGGTCATCCTTGGCGTTGTAGTCGGTCACGGTCACGTGGTTGGCTGCCAGGGAGCGGTTGGCGGCGGCGCTATTGGAACCGTCGAAGTTGACCAGGCTGGAGGTGAGCAGGCTGAGGGTGTCTCGGCCTTCACCCAGGGTGACGGTGGCGCCATGGCCATAGTTGCCGCGTACGGTGGCGTTGTGGGCAGCCACCCCTTCGGTGAACAGCAGGTCGACGAAATCGTTGCCTGCACCGGCCTTGATGACGATGTCGGCCTGCTGGATATGGGCACCGATCTGGTCGTTGCCGGCGCCGCTGTCGACGGTAAGGGTCTTGACCCGGCAGTTGCTCAGGGCGGCCACGCTGTCGAGTTCCGGCGCGGCGATGGTGCTGACCTGGAGCAGGTCGTTGCCGCTGCCAGTGGTCACGCTCTTGAGGAAGGCGCTCTGGCTGGAATAGAGGTGATCCAGGCCGTGCTCGTAGCCATTGAGGAAGTCGATCGACAGTCCGGCGGTGGACTTTGAGCCGTCGAAGGTCTGCAGGCCGTCGAAGTTGTCCAGGGTGATAATGTCGCCTTCGTGGAACTGGTTGTCAGCGGTGTCGGTGAGGCTGACGGTGAGCTTGGTGATGCTCGAATCCAGGGTGCTGTCGCTGGCGGTGGCGCCGCGGGTATGGCCGTCGAGGCGCGTCAGCTGGCCTTCCCAGTGACCGGTCAGGGTCAGTTCGTTCAGGGTCGAGCCGGCCGCGTAGTGGGGGCCCTTGGCATCGAAGGTCTTGGCGAAGCCGACGTATTCGGGGGTGGCGTTGATGTCGAGGGTCAGCCGCGGCTGGCTCTGGAAGGCGTAGTAGGTGACGCCGTCAGAGATGCCGGCCGGCTTGGCGGGCGCGGCGGCCAGCGGCGCCTTGGTGGTGGCGGCGGCGGTGAACAGGGGGGCAGCGGAGTCCAGGGGATTCTTGTAGGTCATTGCGGTCATCCTTAATGCATGTCAGGCCTTGCGCTCGCTGGACACGTTCTCGCGCAGGGCAAGACGTTTCACACAGCTGAACGTCACGCCGACAGTGCCTAGCTTTCCACGGACCTACAGCGAACCACGCCGCAATTTCATCGGGCCACTAGTGGGATGCCGCTAAACGGTAGTGCGCTAAAAGTTCAATAGACAGACGATTAAGGCGACCAATAGCGCGATCAGCACCGGTGACCAGCGGGTGCGCAAGAGCAGCGCCAGGGCCAGGGCCGCCAGGACGACATCTGTCAGGCTGCGGATCGCCCCCGTCCACACCGGATCGTAGAGCGCCGCGAGCAGCAGACCGACCACCCCGGCGTTGAGTCCGGTCAGCAGGCGTTGCCAGCCGGGGTGCTGGCGCAGCGTCTGCCAGAAAGGTAGGGCCGCGAGCAGCAGCAGGGCGCCGGGCAGAAAGATCAGCAGGGTCCAGAACAGGCCATTGAGCCAGGCGGGCAGGGCCGCGGGTACCAGGGTCCCCAGGTAGGCGGCAAAGGTGAACAGCGGGCCGGGCACCGCCTGGGCTAGGCCGTAGCCGGCCATGATCTGGCTATCACTGACCAGGCCGCTGGGCACCACCACCGCCTGCAGCAGCGGCAGCACCACATGGCCGCCGCCGAATACCAGGGCGCCGGCGCGATAGACACCCGCGGCCAGGTTGTCCCAGACGGGTAAGAGCAGCAGCGGCAGCAGGAACAGGAGCAGTGCGACGACACCCAGGCGCCGGGAGGTTCCCGTTTGCAGGCTCGGGGCCGGCGGCGTGGCGGCGGGTGCCAGGGCCAGGCGTCCGACCAGGGCGGCCAGACCCAGGCCCAGCAGCTGGCCCACCGAACCGGGCAGCCAGAGCGCCAGGCCGGCGGCGACCAGCGCCAGGATGCGGCGCGAGGTATCCGGGCACAGGCTGCGGCCCATGCTCCAGACCGCCTGGGCCACCACCGCCACGGCAAAGACCTTGAGCCCATGCACCGCGCCCGAGTCGGCCAATCCCGGAAAGTGGGCGAGGCCCAGGGCGAACAGGATCAGCAGCAGGGCGGAGGGCAGGGTGAAACCCAGCCAGGCCGCCAGCAGACCCCAGCCACCGGCGCGCCCCAGGCCCAGGGCCATGCCGACCTGGCTGCTGGTCGGACCGGGCAGCAGCTGGCAGAGCGCGACCAGCTCGGCATAGGCGGCTTCGTCCAGCCACTGGCGCCGCGTGACGAAGGCCTGGCGGAAATAGCCCAGGTGGGCGATGGGGCCGCCAAAGCTGGTGCAGCCCAGGCGCAGGAAGATCAGGAAGACCTGCCAGGCGCTGTCCTTATCGCGGGCGATGTCGCGCATGGCGGCCCCGATCAGCCGCGCGGCGCCGCAGAGGGAACTACTACCTCGCCATCCTCCTTGACGAAGGGACCGCGCTGCGGCTCGGGCAGGATCTCCAGTACCCGTTCCGAGGGCCGGCAGAGGCGGGTACCCAGGGGGGTCACCACGATGGGTCGATTGATCAGCAGGGGATGCTGCAGCATGGCGGCGATCAGGGCCGCGTCATCCAGCTGCGGATCGTCCAGGCCCAGCTCGGCGTAGGGCGTACCCTTCTGGCGCAGCAGCTCGCGCACCGGCATGCCCAGGTCGGCGATCAGCCGCTCCAGCTGCGCCTGGTCGGGCGGTGTTTCCAGGTAGTGGATGACCGTCGGCTCGACGCCGCTGTTGCGAATCAGGCCCAGCACGTTGCGCGAGGTGCCGCAGGCGGGGTTGTGGTAGATCGTGATGGTGCTGTTCATGGACGGTCTCGACGGTGGGAAGCGGCACCCCGTTCGTACCAGCCACGCGAGCCGTTCACCAGGCGCACGACCAGCAGCATCAGCGGTACCTCGATAAGAACGCCTACCACGGTAGCCAGGGCGGCGCCCGAGTGGAAGCCGAACAGGCTGATGGCGGCGGCCACCGCCAGTTCGAAGAAGTTGCTGGCGCCGATCAGCGCCGAGGGACAGGCCACGCTGTGGCTCTCGCCCACCAGGCGATTCAGCCAGTAGGCCAGGGCCGAATTGAACAGCACCTGGATCAGGATGGGCACGGCGAGCAGGGCGATCACCAGCGGCTGCGCCAGGATGGCCTCGCCCTGGAAGGCGAACAGCAGCACCAGGGTCGCCAGCAGGGCGGCCATCGAGAGAGGGCCCAGACGGGCCAGGGTACGCTCGAAGGCGGCCTGACCCTGGCGCAGCAGCGCCCGCCGCCAGAGCTGGGCGAGGATCACCGGCAGCACCAGGTAGAGAACCACCGAGAGCAGCAGCGTGGCCCAGGGCACCGTGATCGACGACAGGCCCAGCAACAGGCCGACGATGGGGGCGAAGGCGAAGATCATCAGGGTGTCGTTCAGCGCGACCTGGGACAGGGTGAACAGCGGATCGCCCTGGGTGAGTCGACTCCAGACGAAGACCATGGCGGTGCAGGGCGCCGCTGCCAGCAGGATGAGCCCGGCGATGTAGCTGTCCAGCTGCTCCGTCGGCAGCCAGGGCGCGAAGAGCTCGCGAATGAACAGCCAGGCGAGCAGCGCCATGGAGAAGGGCTTGACCGCCCAGTTGACGAACAGGGTGACGCCGATCCCGCGCCAGTGCTGGCGCACCTGGCCGAGGGCGCTGAAATCCACCTTAAGCAGCATCGGCACGATCATGATCCAGATCAGCAGGCCGACCGGCAGATTGACCTGGGCCACCTCGATCCGGCCGATAGCGCGGAACAGGCCCGGAGCCAGCTGGCCAAGGGCGATGCCGGCGAGGATGCAGAGCGCGACCCAGAGGCTGAGATAACGCTCGAAGGTGTTCATGGCGGGTGCTGCCGGGGGGCAGGCGGGGGGACTGTGCATGGCGGGCCTGGTCTTGTGGTTGGCGGTGGAGGGACGGAGGTCAGCAGGAGCAGCGCGGCGGTGCGCTGACCGCGCAGTCGCTGCCGGCGCAACAGTGCTCGGTCAGGTAACCGAGCAGGGCGTTCATCTGGTCATAGGCCGCGCGATAGATGAGATTGCGGCCCTGCTGTTCCACCGAAACCAGACCGGCATTGGCCAGTTCCTTGAGGTGGAAGGAGAGATTGCTACGGGCTACCTCGAGCTGATCGGCCAACTGGCTGGGGGTAAGGCCGATCGTGCCCGCGACCACCAGGGCGCGGAAGACCTTCAGGCGCTGGGCGTGGGCGAGGGCGGCGAGGGCGGAAACGGCAAGCTCTTCATTCATGGTTCAATAGTACAAGGATCGTTGAATCATTGAATGATAGGGCGTGGTGGGCGTCTGGTCGAGCCCCTATCAGCGGCGCAGCTGTCGCAACGCTTCCAGTACCTGCTGCAGCGGGCGACTCAGGGGTTTGTCGCGGCGCAGCACCAGGGCCAGGGTGCGGGTCAGGGGCGGCGTCAGTGACTGGACCTGTAGTCCGTGGCGATGGTGCTCGGTGGCCACGGCGATGCCGGGCACCAGGCTGTAGCCGAGGCCGGCGGCCACCAGTTCCTTGAGCGCTTCGATGCTGCCCAGCTCCATCACCGGTCGACTGGCCTGGCCGGCGCGGCGAAACCAGTCGTCGATCAGCAGCCGGGTGCTGCTGCCGGTCTCGAAGGCCAGCAGCGGCGTCTCGGCCAGGTCGGCTGGCGCCAGCGCGCGCGCTGGCAGGGGACTGGCGGGGGGCAGTAGGGCGACGAAGGCATCCTCCAGCAGGGGTTCCACCTGCAGGTTGCGACCGCTGGCGGGCAGGGTGACCAGGCCCAGGTCGAGGCGGTTGTCTTCCACCGCCCGCAGGACGTCCAGGGTGTTGCCGGTGCTGACCCGCACATCCAGCTGCGGAAAGCGCTGGCGCAACTGGCCCAGCAGTGGCGGCAGGAGATGGATGCAGGCGGTGGCGCCGGTACCGATGGCGACCCGGCCGGCGACCTTCTCGCCATGGCTGGCCAGGGCCTGTAGGGCCTGGTCCACCGCGGTCTGGATCCGTTCGGCGTGATCCAGCAGCAGACGGCCCGCGGCGGTGGGCTTGAGACCGCGCCCCAGGCGCTCCAGCAGCTTGAGACCCAGGCGTCGCTCCAGCTGGCGGATCTGCAGGCTGACCGCCGGCTGGCTCAGCCCCAGGCGATCGGCCGCGGCGGAAAAGCTGCCGGTGGCGACGACCTGGACGAAGGTCTCCAGCTGAGTGAGGTTGAGGTCGGCCATGCCAAGGTTTCGCTTATACCGGTGATAACCGAGCATAGCTTTATCTTTGGCTGGCCGTCCCGGCATGATCGCCCTATCGATCCCGTGAATGGACCTCTCCCGTGAACACCGCTCTGCTGTTGCGCGATGCCACCCCTGCCGATCTGCCGGCCATCCAGGCCATCTATGCCCCGCATGTCCTGCATGGCTGCGCCAGCTTCGAGCTGGAACCTCCGGACCTGGCCGAGCTGGGCCGCCGCCTGGCCGCGGTGCGCCAGGTCGGGCTGCCTTACCGGGTGGCCGAGCTGGAGGGCGAGGTGGTCGGCTATGCCTATGCGGTGCTCTATCGCCCGCGCCCGGCCTATCGCCACACCGCGGAAGACTCGGTGTACGTGCGCGACGGCCTGGGCGGCCAGGGCATTGGCCGCCGCCTGCTGGAAGAGATCGTCGCGGCCTGCACGGCAGCGGGCTTTCGCCAGCTGGTGGCGGTGATCGGCGACAGCGCCAACCAGGGCTCCATCGCCCTGCATCAGCGGCTGGGCTTTCGCACCGTCGGCACCTTCGAGGCGGTGGGCTTCAAGCACGGGCGCTGGGTGGACACGGTGCTGATGCAGCGCAGCCTGGGAGAGGGCGAGCAGACCCCGGGTACGCGCTGATGACGCCGATGCCGAGCGATCGCGCCATCTGGCAACTGGGGCTGATGCAGTTGCTGGCCTGGGGCCTGGCCTTCTATCTGCCCGGGGTCTATGGCCCGGCGATGGCCGCGGGCCTGGGCTGGGACGCGCGCTGGGTCTATGGCGGCTTTTCCCTGGCGATGCTGACCATGGGCCTGGTCTCGCCCTTCAGCGGCGCGGTGATCGAACGCCTGGGTGGCTGTCGCACCCTGCAACTCGGCCTGGTGCTCAATGCCCTGGGCTGCCTGGGCCTGGCCGCGGCCCAGTCGGCGCCGCTGTTCTACCTGGCCTGGGTGACCCTGGGCGTGGGCATGCGCCTGTCGCTGTACGACGCCGCCTTCGCCACCCTGGTGCGGCTGGCCGGTGAGCGGTCGCGGGCGGTGATGGTGCGCATCACCCTGCTGGGCGGGCTGGCCTCGGCGGTGTTCTGGCCACTGGGGCATTGGCTGCTGGAGTTGTTGGGCTGGCGCCTGGGGCTGGTGGTCTATGCCGGCATCGCCCTGGCCGGGCTGCTGTTGCTTCTGCCGCTGCCCAATGTGCGGGGGCGCCTGCCCAGTGCCGAGGTGCCCGTCGCGGCGGCGGCTGGTTCGCCACGCCTGGCCGGGGTGCTGTTCGCCACCGGGATGGCCTTGATCGGCTTTCTTTCGGCGGGACTGTCGGCGCATCTGCCGGCGCTGCTGGCTGAGCGTGGGGTGCCGGTGGGGGTGGCGGCGCTGTGGGGGATCGGTCAGGTCTGCGCGCGGCTGGCGGAACTGGCCTCCGGGCAGCGGCTTTCGGCGCGCCAGCTCAATCTGTTGCTGGGCCTGGGCCTGCCGCTGAGTTTCGCCCTGGCGCTGGCGAGCGAAGGCCACCTGGGCCTCACCGCCGGCTTCGTCTTTCTCTATGGCGCCCTCAACGGCCTGGTGGCGGTGCTGCGAGCCAGCCTGCCGCTGGAGCTGTTCGACCGGGCGCTCTATGCGCGGCTGACCGGCAAGCTGCTGGCGCCGAGCTTTCTGCTCTCGGCGGCCGCGCCCTGGTGCTATGCCCTGGCGCGGGAGAGTTGGGGGGATCGCGGTCTGCTCGGGCTGTGCCTGCTGGTCAGCCTGGGCGTGACCCTGGCCGCGCTAGGGCTGCTCGGCCGGCGGCGTCCGGCGCCGGCCTGAGACGGGCGCGCTAGTTGAGGCGGCGGGCGAACTGACCCACCGCGCCCACCACGCGCTGGGCGCCGTCCTGGATTTCGGTGATGCGGGTGCCGGCGGCGTTGGCCAGTTGCAGGCCCTGTTCCGCCTGGTGCTTGCTCGCCGCCATGTTGGCGACCGCGGTCTGCGCCAGCTGCTGGTTCTGCTGCACCACGCCGACGATCTCCTCGGTGGCCTTGCTGGTACGGCCGGCCAGTTGGCGGACCTCGTCGGCCACCACGGCGAAGCCGCGGCCCTGTTCACCGGCCCGCGCCGCTTCGATGGCGGCGTTGAGCGCCAGCAGGTTGGTCTGTTCGGCGATGCCGCTGATGGTCTTGACGATGGTGCTGATCACCAGTGACTGCTCGCCCAGGGCCTCGATGCCGTTGGAAGCCACCTGCAGCTCCTCGGCGATCTTGCGCATCACCGAGACGGTGTTCTGCACCACCTCGGCACCCTGGCGGGCGCTTTCGTCGGTCTGCTGGGAGATGTCGAAGGCGACCTTGGCCGCCTCGGCCACCGCCTGTTCCTGCTCCACCTGCTCGGTGATCACGGTGGCGAACTTCACCACCTTGTACAGCTCGCCACGGGTGTTGAGCACCGGGTTGTAGGAGGCTTCCAGCCACACGGTCCGGCCATGGCTGTCGACGCGCTTGAAGCGGCTGGCGATGAATTCGCCGCGATTGAGCCGTGCCCAGAACGCCTGGTAGTCGGCGGAATTGGCTTCTTCGCTGGTGCAGAACTGCCGGTGGTGCTTGCCCTGGATCTGCTGCAGCGAATAGCCCATGCCCTGCAGGAAGCGATCGTTGGCGGTGAGCACCTCGCCGGCCAGGTTGAATTCGATGACCGCGGTGGATCTCAGCAGGGCGTTGATCAGCCCGGAGTGTTCGGTGGAGGTCTCGACCTGTTCGGTACGGTCGTTGCCGTAGCAGATGGTCTTGTGGATGCGGCCGTCGGCGTCGCGCAGCGGCTGCCAGGTGGCATAGAGCCAGGCTTCCTGGCCGTTGGCGCGCAGCAGGCGGTACATGCCGCTGGTCTGCTGGCCCTGGCTGAGGGCGCTCTTGAGGTCGCGATAGCAGGGCAGTTGTTTGACGTATTCGGGAATGAAGGCGTCCAGCGGACGTCCCACCACGTTCTCGGCGCGATAGCCCATCTCGCGGCAGAAGCGCTCGTTCACCCGCTCGATGTTGCCGCGGTCATCCACGGTAAGACTTAGCGCCTGGCTTTCGAAACCGGCGTGCAGCTGACGCAATTCGGCGACCTCGGCGCGCAGTTGGGCGAGTTCGGTCTTGAGAGGGCGATTGAACATGGCAGGGCACCGAGAGGAGTGAAAGTATGACTTCCACTACTTCGACGGTGCCGGGATTTTCTTAAGGGAAGCGCAGCGACTTTCGACTAAAGCCGCAGCCGTCAGGCCTGGCGACTGGCGATGAAACGCCGGAAGACTTCCAGGGTGGCCTCGCTGACATGGTGCTCCATGCCCTCGGCATCGCGGCGGGCGGTATCGGCGTCCACGCCCAGGGTCAGCAGGAAGGTCTCCACCACATGGTGGCGGGCGCGACTGGCTTCGGCCAGGGCTTCGCCTTCGGGGGTGAGGAAGACGCCGCGATAGGGACGCTGCACGATCAGGCCGGCGGCGGCCAGGCGCTTGAGCATCTTGGCCACGGTCGGCTGGGCCACGCCGATGCGCGCGGCGATGTCGACCTGACGGGCTTCACCGCCGTCCCGGATGAGGTCGGAAATGAGCTCGACATAGTCTTCGATCAGCTCCTGACGATGCGCCTCGCGGACCTGTTGAAAACCTTCCATATGAATGGATGGATCGACCAACCGATTCAGCAGTTCGTCGTCCTTTGTCATGTTGCCCACCTGAATGACCTTCTCCGCAAAGACCTGAGGCGCGTCGAGAGGACGCGATCGGGCGCCATTTTGACCGAGTTGCGGGCGAATACCAAAGATTCCTTCGCCAATGGGCGTTATCGACGGATGAGATAGAGATTTTTTATTGCTGGATGTGTGAATTTTAGCCTAGGCTAAATTCTCCAAAGGGTAGTCCTACCTTGCCGCACGAGTCCGCCATGAAAGAATCCGCCAGCTACGTCGAGCCTGCCTGGCAGGAGCCTGCGCCGTCCGCCCGGCCCAGTCTGGGGCGGATGAATGCCAGCGTGCCGGTGCCCGAGGGCGGCAGCTGGTTGCGGCGGCTGCTGGCCTTTCTCGGCCCCGGCTACATGGTCTCGGTGGGCTACATGGATCCGGGCAACTGGGCCACGGACCTGGCCGGCGGCTCGCAATTCGGCTACCTGCTGCTGTCGGTGATCCTGCTCTCCAACCTCATGGCCATCCTGCTGCAGGCCCTGGCCGCACGGCTGGGCATCGCCACCGGGCTGGACCTGGCCCAGGCCTGCCGCGCGCGCTATTCGCGGCCGGTGAGCCTGCTGCTGTGGATCGCCTGCGAGATCGCCATCATCGCCTGCGACCTGGCCGAGGTGATCGGCACCGCCATCGCGCTGAATCTGCTGTTCGGCATCCCGCTGATGTGGGGCGCCATCCTCACGGCGCTGGACGTCTTTCTCATCCTGCTACTGATGAATCGCGGCTTTCGCTGGCTGGAGGCCTTCGTCATCGCCCTGCTGACGCTGATCTTCGTCTGCTTCGGTGTGCAGATGGTGCTGGCCCAGCCGTCCATCGCCGCGATCGCCGACGGCTTTCTGCCCAAGGCGGAAATCGTCACCAATCCGGCCGCGCTCTACCTGGCCATCGGCATCATCGGCGCCACCGTGATGCCCCATAACCTCTATCTGCATTCGTCCATCGTGCAGACCCGCGCCTATCCGCGGACCGAGGAGGGGCGCCGCATGGGCCTGCGCTGGGCGGTGGCCGACAGCACCCTGGCGCTGATGCTGGCGCTGTTCGTCAACGCGGCCATCCTGATCACCGCCGCGGCGGTGTTCCACAGCGCCGGGCGCACCGACGTGGCCGAGATCCAGGACGCCTACCACCTGCTGTCGCCGATGCTGGGCGTCGGCATCGCCTCGCTGCTGTTCGCGGTGGCGCTGCTGGCCTCGGGCATCAATTCCACGGTCACCGCGACCCTGGCCGGCCAGATCGTCATGGAAGGTTTCCTGTCGCTGCGCATTCCCGACTGGGCGCGGCGGCTGATCACCCGCGGCATCGCCGTGATCCCGGTGGTGGTGGTGACCGGTCTCTATGGGGAAAGCGGCACGGCCAAGCTGCTGGTGCTGAGTCAGGTGGTGCTGTCCATGCAGCTGCCCTTCGCGGTGATCCCACTGGTGCGCTTCGTCTCGGATCGCCAGCTGATGGGTAGCTTCGTGATCGGTCGGCTCACACAGGTGCTGGCCTGGGCGATCGCCGGGCTGATCGTGGTGCTCAATGTGAAGCTGCTGGCCGATATCCTTCTGGGATAGCGGATAACTGAGGTCTGACGACCTTTGGTGGCTCTGGAATGCTGGTCTGGGAACTTCTAAAAGCGTGACGGTATCAATCCGTTACCACAATAAGTTCTTCCCATAACCACCCTGGAGCACTAGCCATGTCCTATGACGCCCGCCACACCCCAGCCTATGCGGCCACCACGGCCACCGCTACCGCACCGCTGCTGAAGCGTATTTCCTGGAGTTCGATCATCGCCGGCGTGGTCATCGCCCTGACCGTGTCGCTGCTGCTGAGCCTGCTCGGCACCGCCATCGGCTCGGCTTCCATCGATCCGCAGCAGGAAGCCAATCCGTTGTCCGGCCTGGGCAAGGGCACCGGTATCTGGGTCGGCGTCAGCGCCGTGGTATCGGTCTTCGTCGGTGCCTGGATCGCCGGTCGCCTGGCCCAGCGCGAAGGCGCCTTGCACGGCATCCTGGTCTGGGCCAGCGTGACCCTGGTCAGCGTCTATCTGGTGTCCAGCGCCGTGAGCGGCGTGGTGCGTACCGGTCTGAACGTGGCGGGCAGCGGTCTGTCGATGATCGGCAGCGGCCTGTCCCAGGCGGCACCGGCGCTGACCAACCAGGTTCAGGACCAACTGCGTCAGCAGGGCATCCAGCTCGACCTGGGTGATCTGCAGAACGAACTGGAAACCGCGCTGCGCCAGACCGGCAAGACCGAACTGCAGCCGGAGAATCTGAAGCAGCAGGCTCAGGGCGCCGAACAGGATGCCAAGAACACCGCCCAGAACAGCGCCAACAATCCGCAGCAGACCGATGACCAGCTGAGTGCCCTGCTGGATCGTCTGAAGCAGCGTGGCGACCAGGCCTGGAACGCCGCCGACCGTCAGGCGCTGGTCAACCTGATCAAGGCCCGCACCGGCAAGAGCGACGCCGAGGCCAATGCCATCGTCGACAAGGCCCAGCAGACCTACCAGCAGGCCTATGCCAAGTACCAGGAACTCAAGGCCCAGGCCGAGCAGAAGGCTCGCGAAGCCGCTGACGTGGCTGCCCGCAAGGTCTCCCAGGCCAGCTGGGTCCTGCTGATCAGCCTGGTGATCGGCGGCATCGTCGGTGCCATCGGTGGTGCCCTGGGTCGTCGTACCCAGCCGGCCAACAAGGTGGTTGCCGCCTAAGCGCAGCATCCGCCGTATCCCGCGGGATACGCTGACCTAGCACGAGGCCCGGACTGGTGACAGTCCGGGCCTCGTCGTTCATGGATGACGCCTCGCCTAACGGTCTGGCCGCAGTACCCGGGCGAGCAGCTGCCGGCACAGCGCCAGGTCTGGGCGCTCGGCGCCGAACAGGGTGCGATAGATCAGCGGGGCGACCAGGCCATCGAGCAGGACGTCCAGGGTCGGAGCCGGTTCGCCACGGCGGTGGGCGCGTTCGAGCAGCAGCTCCAGGCGTTCCCGGGTCGGCTCGGTGCAGCGCACCGCGCAGCCCGGATCGGTGGCCGCCAGGGCGTCCCTGAGCATGGCCTGGCCGGGGGTGGAGGCGAGGTCGTCGACATAGTGTTCCAGCCAGCGTTCGAGATCGCCTCTCAGGCTGCCGGTGTCCTCGGGCGGCTGGTCCGGGCGCAGACGCTGCAGGTCGACGTCGGCCAGGAGACTGGGCAGATTGCCCCAGCGACGATAGAGGGTCGAGGGCGTGACCCCGGCGCGCGCGGCGATCAGGGGGACGGTGAGGGCTTCCCGGGGCTGCTCCTGCAGGAGCGCCAGGACGGCCTCGTGGATGGCTTGCTGAACGCGGGCACTGCGGCCACCGGGACGGGCTTGCTTGCTGGTCATGGTGACAGGATACCCGGCTCTTAACGCAAACGCATTGCTTTTGCTGCGGGAAGGGTTCAGGCTTTAAAGCAATTATTTAGCTTTAAGGTGCGGACATGTCTTCGCTGAACGGCTCCTCCTCTGCACGCCTGACGCTGCTGGGTTCAGTGCTGCTGACCTTCCTGGCCGCGTCCAGCGCGCCGACCCCCCTCTATGCCAGCTACCAGCAGGCCTGGGGCTTTTCCACCTTCTGGCTGACCTGGGTGTTCGCCGTCTATGCCTTCGCCCTGCTGGCCGCCCTGCTGGTGGGCGGGCGGCTGTCCGATCACCTGGGGCGGCGGCCGGTGATCCTAGCGGCGCTGCTGCTGGAGGCGGGTGCCATGCTGCTGTTCCACCAGGCGCATGACCTGGCGGATCTGGTGCTCGCCCGCGCCCTGCAGGGCCTGGCGACCGGGATCGCCACCAGTGCCCTGGGTGCGGCGCTGCTCGACGTGGATGCCGAGCGCGGTCCCTGGTTGAACAGCCTGACGCCGCTGCTTGGCATGGCGATCGGCGCGCTGGGCTGCGGCCTGCTGGTGGAATTCGCGCCGGCGCCGCTGCAACTGGTCTATCGGCTGTTCCTGGCGCTCTTTCTGCTGCAGGGCCTGGCGCTCTTGCGCCTGCCCGATAGCGGTCCGCGCCGACCGGGTCTGCTCGCCGCCTTGCGCCCCCAGCTGGCGGTGCCGCCCCAGGCCCGCGCCATGCTCTGGCGGGTCCTGCCGCTGGAGCTGGCGGTCTGGGCCGTGGGCGGCTTCTATCTGTCGCTGATGCCGGCGTTGGTCAAGGCGGCGACCGGTACGACGTCGATCCTGGTCGGCGGGGGCGTGGTGGCCGGCCTCACGCTCACCGGTGCGGCCTGTCTGCATGGCTTGCGCCTCTGGCCGGCGGCGCGCCTGCTGCGGCTGGGGGCGAGCACCCTGGTGGCCGGTCCGGCGCTGCTCTGGCTGGCGGTGGCCAGCGGTCAGCTGGGACTCTTCGCCCTGGGCACCCTGGTGACCGGCGTCGGCTTCGGCAGCGGCTTTCTCGGCGCCACCCGCAGTCTGCTGCCGCTGGCGGAAGCGACCCAGCGCGCCGGGTTGCTGGCCGCCTTCTATGTGCTCAGCTACCTGGCGTTCTGCCTGCCGGCCCTGGCGGTCAGCGCCCTGGTGCCACGGCTGGGCCTGACCGGCGCCGCCGAGCTCTATCTGGTCGGGGTGATCCTGCTGGCGCTGCTGGGGGTGCGCAATAGCCTGCCCCGTGCCTGCGTGCAGCCGGGATAGGCTTTGTCTGAAAAGTGCCTGCGCTCGGTCATGCTGCGTTAAAAATCCGTTCGGAATGCTCATTTACCATTCGTAAACTCCGCTTCCTCACGGATTTTTGCCTTGCCTGACCTTCGCTCGGCGACTTTACAGACAAGCCTTAGAGCAGGATGTCGGCGGGACCGAAAATGGCCCGCTCGACGGGGCTGCCGGTGACCCGCTCTTCATTGGAGAAGCCGTCGTGGTCGCGCAGCGGGCCGAAGTCGATGCCGGTCAGCTGCTCGATGCGCAGGACGCTGCACTGGTAGGTGCGCAGGCGACCGAAGGCGATGGAGAGCTCGTCCAGCTCGCGGCGCTGGTCGATGAGGTAGGCGCTGGCGGAGGGCTTGCCGTCGTCACCGAGAAAGGCCACCACCTTCCAGAAGGCTTCGGGGATCCGGGCGTCGCGATAGGCGCGGTCATCCGCACGCAGGACCGGGCCGCTGAAGACGCTGACCCGTGCCTGCCAGCGCTGGGTGTTGTCGAGAATGTAGTCCTCCAATTCCAACCAGGTCTTCTGGTTGAAGGCGGCCATCTGCGGCGCGCAGTTGGTGAAGTGGAAGGTGTCCTTATTGGCCTGGGCCGCGGCGGCGCCCCAGTTGGGATCCTGGCGCCGTACCAGATGGCCACGGTCGAGCAGGTTGTCGGCATAGAGCGCCTCGCCGAGCTGGGCCTCCAGCGGCACCCGGCCGTCGTAGGCCCAGGCGTCGCGACTGCGGGGCACCTCGACGTGCTGGTCGCCGTCGATATTGACCCCGACCCAGAGCGCCATCCGCCGGCTGCGCGAGAGGCTGACCGAGAAGTGGGTGTAGTCCAGGCGATCGCCCGAGGCGGGCAGGGGATAGACGTCGCCGGTCAGGGCCGCGCTCGGACGGGGCCAGGGGACCTGGTAATCGCCCAGGAAATCGGCCTGGTAACCCTGGCGATCGGCCAGGCTGGCGGCGGGGGTGATGCGCGGCTCGGCGCTTCTCAGACCGGCGGGTTGCGCCGGCAGCAGGGGGCGCAGGTCGGCGAGGCGCGGGCGATAGGCGAGATCGACGGCAAAGGGCTGGCTGGACATGGCGGAGCTCTGGCGAAAGGGGCGAACCGCCAGCGCAGCACAGGGAGGTTACCGGACGATGACGACGGTCAGCGAAGTGGTATGCACCGGCGCTAGCTGGCAAACTCGTTCGCGACCTAACGATTCCAACCCTTGAGTGAACCGCCCATGAAGCTATCGCTGTTTTCCCCCTTTGCCCGCCAGCGCGCCTGGCTGCTCGGCGTGCCCGGCCTGCTCCTCACCGGCGCCGCCCTGGCCAGTCAGCAGTCCGACGCCAAGGGCTTCGTCGAAGACGGTGACCTGACCCTTCTGCTGCGCAACTATTACTACCTGCGCCAGAACGAAGGCGACGGCCATGGCGCTGAAACGCGCAACAGTCGCGATCCGCGCAGCTGGACCCAGGCCTTCCTGCTCAACTACACCTCGGGCTTCACCCAGGGCACCGTGGGCGTGGGTGTGGATGCCTATGGCTATCTGGGTCTCAAGCTGGATGGCGGCGATGGCCACGCCAACACCCCGAACATGCCGGTGGACGGCGACGGCAGCCAGCGCAGCGAATTCAGCAAGGGCGGGGCGGCGGTCAAGCTGCGCGTCTCCAACACCGTGCTCAAGTACGGCGACCAGCAGCCCACGGCGCCGGTGCTGGCGGCGGGTGGCAACTGGCTGTTTCCCCAGACCGCCCGGGGCTGGAGCCTGGTGAGCCAGGAGGTCGATCACCTGATGCTCGAAGGCGGTCACTTCACCGCCGCCACGGCGCCGCGCACCACCGGTTCGGACGGCGGCATCTTCGCCGGTTACGCCGGCGTCGAAGCGGCTTCGGCCAGCTACGCCGGGGGCGTCTACAAGTTCAGCGATCACCTCAGCGCCTCGCTCTATGCCGGGCACTTCGAGGATGTCTGGGACCAGTATTACGGCAACCTCAACTATGTGGTGCCGCTGGCCGCCGAGCAGAGTCTGACCTTCGACGCCAACCTCTATCGCACCCTGGACGCGGGCAGCGCCAAGGCCGGCAGCATCGCCAATACCGCCGGCTCGCTGGCCGCCGCCTTCCAGAGCGGCGCCCACACCTTCACCCTGATCCACCAGCGTATCCATGGCGACCAGCCCTTCGACTATGCGGTCTTCGGCGCACCGGTGCCGGGGTCCTTCGGTGACTCCATCCTGCTCGGCAACTCGATGCAGTTCTCCGACTTCAACGGCCCGGGCGAGCGCAGCTGGCAGGCCCGCTACGACCTGAACATGGAAAGCTACGACGTGCCCGGCCTGAGTCTGATGGTCCGCCATACCCGCGGCAACGGCATCGACGGCACCCACCTGGCCGCCGACTCGGCCTATACCGGTCTCTATGGCGACGGCGACAAGGAACACGAGACCGATCTGGAAGCCAAGTACGTGCTGCAGAACGGCCCGGCCAAGGACTTGAGCTTCCGCCTGCGCCAGGCCTGGCATTCCGGCAGCCAGAGCACCGGCGGCACCGTGGCCGAGACGCGGCTGATCACCGAGTATCCGTTGAATATCCTGTGATGGGCGGCGCTCTGCAGGTTGGGTTGAGCGCAGCGAAGCCCAACGGTGCCGAGGTCATGCGCGGCTTGTTGGGCTTCGGCGATAAGGCCGCCTCAACCCAGACTACAGGGCTGGGCCTGGTGGGTTGGGTTGAGCGCCGCGAAGCCCAACAGTCCATTGGCCATTGGCATGTCCGGGAGTGCCCTCACCCCAGCCCTCTCCCAAGGGGAGAGGGGGCAGTTCGGTGTGATCGGGCACCGTGTAGGTTGGGTTGAGCGCAGCGATGCCCAACAGTCCGTTGGCCATCGGCATGTCCGGGAATACCCTTACCCCAGCCCTCTCCCATGAGGAGAGGGGGTAGCCGCGTAGAGTGGATAACGGCGCAGCCTTATCCACGCCCAGGTGCAAAGGGCAGTGGAAAACGCGGCGCGGTTTTCCACGCTACGGATACCCTGGCAGCGCGACACCAGGGGACAAGCTACCACCCGCGCCGGACCCAACCGCCCCCTCTCCCTCGGGGAGAGGGCTGGGGTGAGGGTTGCCCCCCCGCCAACGGTGCCAGGATCGAGCGCGGCTTGTTGAGCTACGGCGATGGAGTAGCCTCAACCTAGCTAAGGCCAACCTTGGCTACTTGCCACCTTTGGCCATCGGCATGCCCGGGGATACCCTCACCCCAACCCTCTCCCAAGGGGAGAGGGGGCAGTTCGGTGTGATCGAGTGCCGTGTAGGTTGGGTTGAGCGCAGCGAAGCCCATTTCAGACTTTCGCTCGCGATTCCTCCAGCAGCCGCTCGATCTCCCCATGCAGCCGCTCGGTGGCGCCAACCCGGTCGATCCACCATTCGGTGGACCAGACGCGCAGCAGCGTCCAGCCGAGGCCCTGGAGGATGGCGCTGCGGGTCTTGTCGCGGTCGCGGGCGGTGGCGGCGCTGTGGTAGGTGGCGCCGTCGCATTCGATGCCCACCAGGTAGTCGCCCGGACGGTCCGGATGGACGATGCCCAGGTCGATGCGGAAACGCGACACGCCGATCTGCGGCACCACCTGCCAGCCCTTGGCCTCTAGCGCCTGGGCCACGGCTTCCTCGAAGGGCGAATCGTGCCCGCCCAGCGAGCCCTTGACCGCCGCCGCCAGGGCCTGGGGGCCGCGCTGGGCGAATTCCAGGAACAGCTTGAGATCCCGTACCGCGCGGGCATTGGTGCGGTTGAGGTCGATCAGCCCCGGATCGAAGGAGGAGAACACCAGCATCTCCCGCCGCGCCCGGGTCACGGCCACGTTGAGGCGGCGCCAGCCACCGTCCTTGTTCAAGGGGCCGAAGTTCATCGACATGGTATTGGCGCCCGGCTCGGTGGGGCCGAAGCCGATGCCGAGCATGATCAGGTCGCGCTCGTCGCCCTGGACCGTTTCCAGATTCTTCACCACCACCGGCTCGGCCAGGTCTTCGGCGAAGTGCGCCTCGATCTCCGGGTGCTGCTGGCGCGCGCGGTCGAGCAGATCGGTGACCAGGCGCTGCTGTTCGCTGTTGAGGGTGATGATGCCCAGGCTGAGACCGGCGAAGGCCGGGTCGAGCAGGCGCTTGACCGCCTCGGCGACCATGGCCTGGGCTTCCAGGGCGTTGTGCCGTCCCTTGCCCTTGGCGTAGACGCCGTCCACCCGCCGCCATTCCACCGCGCTCGGACGGATTTCCGGGGCGGGAAAGGTGATGAGCTTGCCGTCGTAGTAGTGATGGTTGGAAAAGGCGATCAGGCTTTCGTGGCGACTGCGGTAGTGCCAGTTGAGGCTGTGGCTGTAGATGCCGGCGCCCAGGCATTCGTCGAGGATGCTCTCCAGGTCCTCGGCGGTGTCGTCCTCGCCGGCGGCGCGGTCGAAGAAGCGGGTCGGCGGCATCTGCCGGGGGTCGCCGGCGATCACCACCTGCACACCGCGGGCGATGGCGCCCACCGCGTCCCAGGGCGCGATCTGCGAGGCTTCGTCGAAGATCACCAGGTCGAACAGGCCGCCATCGGGCGGCAGGTACTGGGCGATGGACAGCGGACTCATCAGCATGCAAGGCGCCAGCCGCGCCAGGGCGTCGCCCATTTCCAGCGCCAGCTGGCGCAGCGGCTTGTGCCGGCGCTGCTTCTGCAATTCGTGCTTGAGCACGGCGAAGCCGCCACCCTGGCGCGCCGCGTCGTTCTTGGGCGGCAGGCCGTGGCAGAGCAGGGCGCGGATATGGCGCACGGCGAGGGTCTGCAGGCGATCGTCCAACCGGCGATAGGCCTGGATGTCGCTTTCGTGCTCGGCCGGGACGAAATCGCGCAGCAAGGGCTCGGCGTCCAGGGCGGTGGCGGCGAACCAGCGGGCATAGGCGGTTTCGAAGACGGCTGCGAGATCCTCGCCGGAGCCGACCGTGACACGGGCGATCAGCGCTGCCAGGCCGAGGGCGTCGGCTTCTTCGCGGACCCGCTGCCAGTCGCACCAGGCCTTGAGGCGACCGGGCTGGCGCAACAGGGCGGCGGCGGTGCGTACCAACTCGGCGGCCGGGGTGTCTGCCGGCAGTCCTGCCTGCTCGGCAAAGCTCTGGCGCGCGGCTTCGGCGGCCTCCAGGGCGGCGGCGAAGGCGCTGCTGGCCGGGGCCAGACTGGGGTCTGCCGGCTGGTCCTCGGAATGCTGCAATCGGCGTGCTGCGGCCTGGCGCAGGGCCAGCAGCTGCTCGGGCGTTTCCGCCAGGGTCGGCAGCGCCGTGCTCAGCCTTTCCGCCAGGGCGCGGCGTGCGAGCAGGGCCTCCAGGTCGCTGGTGACGCCCTGCCAACCGCTGATGCCGGCCAGGTTGGGCGTCAACTCGTCCAGTTCGGTGAGCAGGGTGCGCTGGCGCCGCAGGCGAGGCAGGTCGGCGGCCACATCGGGCTGGCCCTGGGTTTCGCCCTGGCGGGCGAGATCCTGGGTGACCTGGCGCTGGGCGCGGCTGGCGAAGATCCAGAAGCGCTGCCCGGCGGCGTCCCAGGCGGTTTCCAGCTGGGTCAGGGCGACGCGGCGACAGGCTTCGGCGGCATAGGGCACCGACAGCTCGCGCTCCAGCGTCTGGTAGTCCCGCAGCAACTCCAGGGCGCGCCCCAGCTGGCGCTGACGCTCGGCGGCGCCAGGCCCGAAGGCGAAGGCCAGGTCCTGGCCGGCGGCGTTCTGCAGCAGCTCGGCGAATTCCAGCAGGCGCCGGGGCGCCACCTGATCCGCCAGCGGCAGGCCAAGGACGTCGCGCAGGCGTTGCCGTGCCTGCTGCAGGGCCTGCTGGGTGTCGCGCAGCCGTTCGGCGGCGCCGACCAGGGCGTCCTGCCAGGCGTTGGACCAGGGATGGGCCGGCAGGAGGGCGAAATCCGCCGCCAGGCTGCGGCCGGTCTCGGCGTGCAGGGCCAGGCGGCGCACGGCGTTGCGCAACTCGGCCAGGGCCTCGGCGTCGTGGGCGTCGGCATTGGGCCAGGCCAGGCGCGGGGTATCGGGGGCGGCGTCGCGCAGGACGCGGCCAATGCTCTGCTGCAGGGTCAGGCCATTGGGCCAGCGCCGGTGCAGGCGCTCGACCACCGCATTGAGGCGATCGCGCAGGCGTTCCACCTCGGCGGCCTCGGCCAGCCATTCTTCTTCGTCGAGGCCGTCGCGGGTATCCCAGGCGCGCTCCAGCTGCTTGAGTACCTCGGCCTTGGACGCTTTGCTGGAATGCAGCTCCAGGCAGAATTCGCCCAGCCCCTGGGCCTCCAGGCGGCGATACACCACGTCCAGGGCCGCGCGTTTCTCGGCGACGAACAGGACCCGCCGACCGAGCGCCAGGTTGTGGGCGATCATATTGGCGATGGTCTGGGACTTGCCGGTGCCGGGCGGGCCGTCCAGCACGAAGTCCTGGCCACCGGCCGAGGCCAGTACCGCGGCCAGCTGCGAGGAATCCGCCGGCAGCGGGGTGAAGAGTTCGGCCGGGGTTACCTGGCGATCCAGCTCGCGCTCGCGGGGAAAGCTACCGCCGCTCAGGTAGGCGCCGGATTCCGTGGTGCGCTCCAGCAGGTGCCGCACCAGCGGGCTTTCCATCAGCTGGTCGCTGCGCTCGGTGAGGTCCTTCCACATCAGGTACTTGGCGAAGGAGAACTGGCCGAGCAGCAATTCGTTGCTGACCTCGAAGCCGGGCAGGTCGCGCACCGCGCGGCGGACCTTGGTCCAGATGCCATCCACGTCGATGCCGTTGCCATCGCCGGGTAGCGGGCCGTCGAGTCCGGGGATGTCCAGGTCGAAGTCGTGGCGCAGGAGCTCCAGCAGGGTCAGGTTGAAGCGTGGCTCGTCCTCGAACAGGTGCAGGGTGATGCCGCTGGCGGCGCTCTGTCGCTCCAGGCGCACCGGCAGCAGGATCAGCGGCGCCCGGTAGTGCTTGGGATCGTCGGCCGCCTTCTTCCAGCGCAGGAAGCCCAGCGCCAGGTAGAGGGTGTTGGCGCCGCCCTCGTCGAGATCACTGCGGGCGCGGCGATAGAGCTCCACCAGGGCCGCGTCCAGTTTGGTCGCATCCAGGGGCGCGACCACCTCGCCGCGGGCCAGGGCGCCGCGGGCGTATTCGTCGTCGAGATTCTCGTGCTCGCGGGCTTCGTGCAGCACGGCGTCGCGCCCGCTCACCGCCAGATCCGGCAGCGGCACCAGACGCAGTGCCCGGCCCTCGGCCAGGCGATCTTCCAGCGCCGCCGGCTCGGGGCAGAGCAGGGGCACGCTGCGGGCGTTGTCCGGCACATGCAGCAGGCGATTGCGGGTGGTGAGGTCGAGCAGTTTGCGCTGCCACAGCGCCAGGCGCCCGACCGGAGTGGTCGGCGCCGCCTCGACGTCCACGTCGAAGGCCGGCAGCGGCGGGGCTTCTTCCAGGGCTTCGCCGGGCAGCAGCAGGCCGTCCGCATGGATGGCCGGCTGGCCGGGCACCGCCAGCGGGCGAATGCGTTGCAGGCGGGCGCGGCGGATGTCCAGCGCCAGTACGAAGGACTCGTCGTCCAGCTGCCGCTCGGCCAGTTGCATGGCCTGGCTGAAGGAGGGCGGCGGCGAGGCGGTGGCCTGGGTGGTCTCGAAGACCAGCAGGTCCTTGAGCGCCACCCGCTTGCGCACAGGCTCGGCGTCGTCGGTGAGTAGCTGCGCGAATTCCTGGGGCTGCAGCCAGACCCCGGCGAAGGCATGGCCGCGGGTAATGACCAGCAGCGGATTGAGACCGGCCTGTTCCAGCGCCGCGCAGGCGAGCAGGGCCAGATCCAGGCAGGTGGCCAGGCCGCCGTCGAGGATGGCGCCCGGCGTGCGGATCTTCTGGCCCTGGCGCTCGAAACTAGCCGGCGGCACCGCATAGGTCAGCTGCAGACCGCACAGCGCAGACCAGAGTGCCGAACCCAGCTCCCAGACGCGTCGCCGCGAGCCGCTCTGGTACCCGTCCAGCGCCGTGGACTTGCCGGCGCGGCGCAAGACCTCGGCGGCCGCGCCCAGCAGGCGATCCACCGCCGGATCGTTGGGCATGACGAAGGCCGCGGCCAGTTCCGGCATGCTGTCCACGCCGCCCCACTGGTTGCGGGCCAGCAACTCGACCGGATAGCGCCGCGTCTGCAGGATCTCTTCGCCCTGACGCACCGTGAAGGTCAGCTGGGCGACCAGGCTTTCCTGCAGACTGCCGAGCAGGGCGGCGTCGAATTCGAGGTCGCGATCGTCGAGATAGAGGGTGCCCTGGGGGTCCAGGCGCTCCAGGTGCCAGGTGCGCGAGACCACGAAGGCCGGCTCGGCGGTCACCGTCAGGCTGACGTCGACCAGGGGTTCCTGGCCGCTATGGGTGAGGCGCAATTCGCGCAGCACGGGCACCGCGTTCTGGTGCGCCGCAAAACCGATCTTGCCGGCCAGCACCAGTTCGACATCCACGCTCATCGCCTACCACCCTTGCTTATTGCCTAAGGTAGATGAATGTACAGTAGTGGGAGTGTCGATGCAGCCCATAGCCGGCCTGGGCAAGCGGAAAAAGTCCTTTGGTGACGGGCGGTTGCGTGGTTTGAGGGATAGGTCGCGCTTCAGGCCGCCGGGGTCGGGAAGACCAGGCTGAAATGGATGCCCCGCTCATCCTGCTCGACCTCGGCGCGGCCGCCGTGCAGGCGCATGATGGCGGCGACGATGGCCAGGCCCAGGCCGTTGGAATCATGGGGCTGGTGGCGCGAGGGATCGGCGCGGTAGAAGCGGTCGAATAGCCGACGCAGGTGCTCCGGTGCCAGCGCCGGCCCGGCATTGCTGACGCGGATGCGCCCGCCGTCCGCCTGCAGGAGGATCTCGCCGTCCGGCTCGGCATAGCGGATGGCATTGGCCACCAGGTTGCTCAGGGCGCGGCGCAGCATCAGCGGATCGGCGACCACCTCGCCGCCGCCCGATACCACCAGGCGCAGGCCGCGCTCGTCGGCCGGCCCTTCGAAATAGTCGGCGATGCGCGCCAGCTCTTCGTCCAGCTGCAACGGCTGCGGGGTCAGCACCGCCTGGGCGTCGTCGGCGCGGGCGAGGAAGAGGATGCTTTCCACCAGCCGCGAGATGCGCTCCAGCTCCTCCAGGTTGGACGCCAGCAGCGCCTGGTAGTCCTCGGCACTGCGCACCTGGCGCAGGGCGACCTCGGTATGGCCCATGAGGGCATTGATCGGCGTGCGGATCTCGTGGGCGAGGTCGGCGGAAAACTGCACCAGTCGGCCATAGCCGTCGGCCAGTCGCGCCAGCATGGCGTTGTAGTTCTCCACCAGCGGTTGCAGCTCGCGCGGGGCATCGGCCAGCTCCAGGGGCGCGGCCAGGCGGGTCGGGGTGATGCCGCCGGCATGGCGGGCGATGCGCCGCAGCGGCGCCAGGCCGCGTCGCAGCAGCAGATAGCCGAGGCCAGCGGTACACAGGAAGGCCAGGGTCACCGCGCCGATCAGGCCCAGCCGGAAATCGGCCAGGGTGGTGTCTTCGTTGCGCAGCACATGGGCGGCGGTCAGCTCCACCGGGCCTTCGGGGGTGTTCACCGCGACCCGCGCCGCGCGCCAGCGGGTGCCGTCGGCCAGCTGGCCTTCGCGCAGATCGGCCCGGGTCGGTCGTCGGGTCTGGGGGATGACGGCCAGCTCGGGAAGGGCGATCTGCAGCGGATTGGAGGCGATCACCGGCTTGGCGCCCGGCGCGCCGATGAGAAAGACGTCCTGCTCGTTGCCCAGCATGTTGGCGAACAGCTGCGGACTGCGCCCCAGGGTCTCCAGCGACAGGTCGGCGCTGAGCAGGCTGCGAAAATGCGCCAGGCGACCGAGCAGGGCATAGTCGGCGCGCTCCAGCACCGTCCGTTCCAGGCTGTGGTAGAGAAAGACACCCGCGCCGCCCACGGCGAGCAACGCCACCAGGGCGAATCCCAGGGTGGCGCGCAGGATCAGCGAGGGTGAGCGGGCGCTCAAGGGCGGACCTCGCAGACATAGCCGATGCCGCGCACGGTATGGATCAGCTTGACCGGGTAGGGGTTGTCGACCTTGGCGCGCAGCCGCTTGATGGCCACGTCCACCACGTTGGTGTCGCTGTCGAAATTCATGTCCCAGACCTCGGCGGCGATCAGGGTGCGCGACAGCACCTCGCCTTCGCGACGCAGCAGCAGGTGCAGCAGGGCGAATTCCTTGTTGGTCAGCGTGATGAGGTCGTCGCCACGGGTCACCCGGCGGCGCAGGAGGTCCAGCTGCAGATCGGCCAAGTGGAAGTGCTCGGGCTCGCGCACCACGCCACGGCGCAGCAGGGTGCGGATACGCAAGAGCAGCTCGACGAAGGAGAAGGGCTTGACCAGGTAGTCGTCGGCGCCCAGCTCCAGGCCGCGGATGCGATCCTGCAGGCCATCGCGGGCGGTGAGAAAGAGCACCGGCACGTCGAGCTTCTTGCGCAGCACTTCCATGATCTGCCAGCCGTCGATGCCGGGCAGCATGACGTCGAGGATGATCAGGTCGTAACGGCCGTCCAGGGCCAGGTGCAGGCCGTCGGCGCCGTGCTGGGTCCAGTCGACCGCGTAGCCGGATTCGCCGAGGCCCTTCTTCAGGTACTCGCCGGTCTTCTGGTCGTCTTCGATGAGGAGAATGTGCATGACGTAATGGTAGGGCTTCCGGTCGCTCCGCTGGGTGACATTTTTGTCATTCGCCGGTCATCTTGCTGACCCCCCACGCGTCGCACTGTGGCGGGGCGATTCCCTATCCCAGGAGGCTCCATGCGTACCCAGACTCTGCTCCGCGGTTCCCTCGCCCTGCTGCTCGCCGGCAGTGCCCTGCTGGCTCAGGCCGCGCCCATGCCCACCGTCAAGCCCATGCGCGGCACGGTGGACAGCGTCCAGGGCGACACCCTGTCCTTCACCACCAGAAGCGGTGCCCACCAGACCCTGATGCTGGATGACAAGACCAGCTACCGCGCCGTGTCCAAGGCCAACCTGGATCGCATCGAGGCCAACAGCTTCATCGGCTCCGCCGCCACACCGCAGCCCGACGGCACCCTCAAGGCGCTGGAAGTGACTGTGTTCGAGGCCAGCCTGCGCGGCTCCGGCGAAGGCCACTACGGCTGGGAAAATGCCGATGGCAGCACCGGCACCATGACCAACGGCACCGTGGGCGAACTCAAGAAGGCCAACGGCCGCACCCTGACCGTGCAGTACAAGGGCGGCGAGAAGCAGCTGGTGGTGCCGGAAGACGTGCCCATCGCCTATGTCGAGAAGGGCGACCGCAGCCTGCTCAAGCCCGGTGCCAAGGTAGTGCTGTTCCCCGCCGAAGACGGCAAGCACGCCAAGGGCGTGGCCGTAGGCAAGGACGGTTTCACCCCGCCCATGTAATGAACTACCCAAAGCCAGCTGCGCGTCGGCCAAACGGCGTTGAAAAGCCCCTGGGTCGCCAGCCCGGTCGGAATGCTCATTTACCATTCGTAAACTCGAGCGCGAGTCCGATCCGCTTCCTCAGGGCCTTTCGCCTTGTTTGGCGCTAGCTCGCAAGGCTTTGAATAGTCCATGTAGTTAAGCGGTCGCCTGGCGACCGCGTCCAACTTTCCGTGGAGGGGAACCCCATGACCACCTCGCGACGGCGCCTGGTGCATCGCTGGCCGGTGCGCCTCACCCACTGGCTCAACGCCCTGGCGATGCCCTGCATGTTCATGAGCGGCTGGGCGATCTACAACGCCTCGCCGCTGTTCTCCTTCACCTTTCCCGCCTGGTCGACCCTCGGCGGCTGGCTGGGCGGCGCCATCGCCTGGCACCTGGCGGTGTTCTGGCTGCTGGCGGTGAACGGCCTGGTCTATCTGCTCTATGGCCTGTTCAGCGGCCACTTCCGGCGCGATTTCCTGCCCCTGTCGCCACGCGCCATCGGCCGCGATTTCATCGCCGCCGCACGTCTGCGGCTTGGCCACCAGCTGGGCACCTACAACGCCGTGCAGCGCCTGCTCTACTGGGGTGTGCTCGCCCTTGGGGTGCTGGTGGTGCTCTCGGGGCTGGCCATCTGGAAGCCGGTACAGCTGCAAGGGCTGGTCGCGCTGCTGGGCGGTTTCGACACCGCCCGCTACGTGCATTTCTTCGCCATGGCCGGCATCGGCGCCTTCGTCGTCGTGCACCTGGCCCTGGTCATCCTGGTCCCCCGCACCCTGCCGCCGATGATCACCGGCCGGGCGCACGAGGAGGTTGACGATGAGTCGGCGTGAACGGCTGCGCCTGGAACCGGCGCAACAGCGGCAGGTGGAAAATCTGCAACGACGCCTGCTGCTCAAGCAGGGCCTGACGGTGGGCGCCCTGGCCATGCTCAGCGGCTGCAACCTGCAGGACGGCGACCAAGTCGACAAGGTGCTCTGGTCCATGTCGCGCTTCAACGACCGGGTGCAGGCCTGGCTGTTCGGCCGCGAGCGCCTGGCGCCGACCTATGCCGCCAGCCAGATCACCAATCCCTTTCCCTTCAATGCCTTCTACCCCGAATACAACGTTCCGGAAGTGGACCTGAGCGACTATCGCCTGGAGGTCTCCGGCCTGGTCGCCCACAAGCAGGCCTGGACCCTGGAAGACCTGCGCCGCCTGCCGCAGCGCGCCGACATCACCCGCTTCATCTGCATCGAAGGCTGGAGCGCCATCGGCCAGTGGGGCGGGGTGCCGCTGCGCACCTTCCTCGAACGCATCGGTGCCGACACCACGGCCAAGTACGTCGGCTTCAAGTGCGCCGATCGCTACTACTCCAGCATCGACATGGCCTCGGCGCTACATCCCCAGACCCTGCTGGCGCTGGACTTCGGCCAAGTGGCCCTGCCGCCGGACTACGGCTACCCGCTGCGCCTGCGGGTACCCACCAAGCTCGGCTTCAAGAATCCCAAGCACATCCAGGCGCTGTTCGTGACCAACGACTATCCCGGTGGCTATTGGGAGGACCAGGGCTATAACTGGTTCAGCGGGATCTAGATCCCACTCAACGTCTGCTGCGCGTCGGCCAAACTGCGTTGAAAAGACCCTGGGTCGCCAGCCCGGCCTAGGCGGCCCCGTCGCAATGCTCATTTACCACTCGTAAACCCGAGCGCGGGTCCGATCCGCTTCCTCAGGTCTTTGATTCGCTAGCGCTCACCCTTCGGGCCAGGCTGCGCCTGTTACTCCCGCAGGTCGTTGCGCCTTGTCTGTCTCTAGCTCGCGAGACGTTGAGCGGGATCTAGCCGGCGGAACCCCCGTCGTCGGGGGCAGTCGAGATACCACCCATCCTTTACCCAGGAGTCTCGCCATGTCCGCCCATCCCTCGATCGGTTTCATCGGCTTCGGTGCCATGGCCCAGCGCATGGGCGCCAACCTGCGCGAGGCCGGCTATGCGGTCAGCGCCTATGCCGAGCACCAGCAGGACGGCGAGCGCCACGGCACGCCCATGGAGCCCCTGGCGACCCTCTTGCCCCAGGCGGAGGTGGTGATCGTCTCCCTGCCCAACGACGCCATCCTCGAACAGGTGCTGCTCGGCCCCGACGGCGTCCTCGCCCGGCTGGAGAGCGGTCGTCTGCTGATCAACACCAGCACCAACTCGCCGGCGCTGGCGCTGCGCCTGGAGGCGGCCGGTCGCGCCCGGGGTATCGCCGTGGTCGAGGCCCCGGTGTCCGGCAGCACGCCCGAGGCGGAAAAGGCGCAACTGGTGGTCCTGGCCGGTGGCGAACCCGAGGCGGTGGAGCGCGCCCGTCCCATCCTCGAGACCCTGGGCAAGACCGTGCACCACGTCGGTCCGACCGGACAGGGCGCCGCCATCAAGCTGGCCATCAACGGCCTGATGGGCGCCGGACTCGCCGCCCTGGCCGAGGCGCTGGCCTATGCCACCCGCGCCGGCCTGGATGCCGAGGTGCTGTTCGAGGTGTTCGGCGACCTGGCGGTGCTCTCGCCCCATCACCAGCGCAAGCTGGCGGCGCTGCGCGACGGCGACTTCGCCCCGCAATTCCCGGCGGCGCTGATGCACAAGGACATGGGCCTCCTGCTGGCCGAACTCAACGCCACCTACCAGGGCGCCCCGACCCTGGCCGCCGCGGCGCAGCAACTGGCGCTGGGCGCCGAATTGCACCCGGACGCCGACTACCTGATCACCGCCGACGTCCTGCTGGAGGAAGCCGAAGACGCTGCCACCCGCTGACGCCTGACTTTCCCCCTTCCGGGACGACGTCTAGACTGCTCCGGTCCGTCGTCCCGGAATCCCTGCCGCATGACCGCTACCGGCGCCGTCCCTGAGTTCTGGCGCGATCCCGCGCTGCCCTTTCTCGAAGCCCGTTCCATCCAGGACGGCCGCGCGCTCTGCTATGCCCCGCATTCCCACGAGACCTTTTCCATCGGCACCGTGCTGGGTGGGCGCAGTCGCTATCACAACGGCCGGACTCGCGAACTGGTGGGGGCGGGGACCCTGGTGCTGATGAATCCCGGTGACGTCCATGCCTGCAATCCCCAGGGCGAGGCTGCCTGGCGCTATCGCATGCTGCACGTGGATGCCGGCTGGCTGGCCGAGCTGCAGCGTCCGGGGCGCGACGACTTCCAGCCCCTGGCGGCGCAGCTGTCGCGGGACAGCCAGCTCTATACCGGCCTGGAAGCCCTGCATGCCTGCCTGGTGGATCCCGACACTCTCACCCTGCAGCGCCAGAGCCAGGCGCTGCTGTATTTCGAGGCCGTGCTGGCCCGCCTGGGTCGCACCCCGGTCGCGGCGGCGCCGGTGCGCGAGGATCGCCGGCTGAGGCGCGCTGCCGAATTTCTCGATGCCCATTGCGGCGAAGGGGTCAGCCTGGACCAACTCAGCCAGGTGGCGGATCTCTCGCCCACCCAGCTGATTCGCAGCTTTCGCCGGCGCTTTGGCCTGACGCCCCACGCCTATCTGATCGACCGACGCATCCGCCTGGCGCGGCAACGCCTGCGTCAGGGCGAGGGGCTGGCCGAGGTCGCCCTGGCCACCGGTTTCGCCGACCAGGCCCACCTGCAGCGCACCTTCAAGCGCCTGGTGGCGGCCACCCCCGGTCAGTATCGCGCCGCGTCAGCCCTCCCATAGCAGCGAAGCGGCGCACAGCACCAGCAACGCGGCGAGGGCGCGATTGAGCAGGCGCAGGCGACCTGGCGTCAGGGCGCGGCCACGCAGCCATTGACCGGCCACCGCCCAGCAGGCCAGGGAGGCGAAACAGATCACCAGGTAGAGGCCGGCGAACAGCGCCAGGCGGCCGCGATCCTCGCCCACGAACAGCGCCACCCCGGCCGCAGCGGCGAGCCAGGCCTTGGGATTGAGCCACTGCAGCAGGGCGCCGTCGCGAAAGCCCGGGCAGGCCGCCACTGCGCCGCTGCCCAGGTCCCCCGAGGCCCGTGTCAGTTTCCAGGCCAGGTACAGCAGGAAGAGGGCGCCCGCCACGCGCAGGATCCAGAGCAGTGCCGGCCAGGCGGCCAGCACCTCGTGCAGGCCGAGGCCGACCCCCAGCAGCAGGACGACGAAGCCCAGGGTGGCCCCGGCGACATGCCACAGGGCCGGTCGCCAGCCGTGGGTGAGGCCGGTGTTGAAGCCCACCAGATTGACCGGGCCGGGAGAGAGGGACGCCACCAGGGCAAAGGCGGCCATGGACAGGATCAGGGTCATCGCGAGGTCTCGACAGTTGTGGAGACCTGAACCTAGCGGGGATGCCCCCTGGCGGTATTGAAGAAAATGACCCTTGCAGCCCGACGAAAGGCGGGAATTCGCGGCGTTTCGCTAACGTCCATTACAGCGAGCCCAGCGCTCCCCCGGTGGTTTCAACGTCGCTGTCGGCCACCGGGGCTTTCCTTTCTCTCGTCCGGGTACGCTAGGGCGCGATGGGCAGGGTGAAGCGGAAGGTACTGCCTTCGCCCAGGGCGCTGGTGACGCTCAGCTCGCCGCCATGGGCTTCGACGATGCCCTTGGCGATATACAACCCCAGCCCATGACCGGTAGGGTTGTCTTCCTGGACATGCCAGAACCGCTCGAACACCCGCGCCTGCTGCGCCTGGTTCATGCCGCGACCGTTGTCCGTCACGCTGATCTCCGCCAGGTTGCCGACCTGCCGCATGCTGAGCTGTACCAGACCGCCCGGCGCGGTGAACTTGATGGCATTGCCCAGCAGATTCATCAGTACCTGGAAGATGCGTTCGGCTTCCACCAGGACCTGGAGCTCCGGATCGGCCGCGTATTCCAGACTGATGTTCTTGATCTCCGCCAGCGGGCGCGACAGCAGGATGGGCTGCGCGCAGACGTCGGCCAGGCGCGCGGGCTTCAGATCCAGCGCCAGGCGATCCGATTCGATCTTGGACAGGTCCAGCAGGTCGCTGATCAGGGCATTCATGCGATTGGCCGCGGTCTCTATCACCTCCAGCGAACCGGGCAGGCGATCATCGCCCGGGGCCAGCTTTTCCAGCTGGCGCTGCAGCATTCCGACCTTCATCAGGATGATGGTGATGGGGCTGCGCAGGTCATGGGAGACCGCCGCGACGATCTCGTCGCGGAGACGCACCGCCTGCCGCTCGCGTTCGACCTGGCGTGCCAGATCCAGCTCGATGGCCGAGCGGCGCAGGTCCTTGGCGGCGAACAGATCGGCCTGGCGCCAGCGTTCGGAACGCAGCCGTACCAGCTCCTTCCAGGCATCGAAGGAACGCCGCGGATGCGGATAGTTGAGCCCTGGACCCGGCATGGGCACCGTGGCTTCCAGCTTGGCCGGGTTACCGCTCCAGACCACCGTGGTAACGATCTCGGGGCGGAACCAGAGCACCAGGTTGCGCACCGGCTTGGGCAACGTCAGGGCCAGCACGCCACTGGCGCTGGCGCTGTAACGGCGGGCGTCGGGCAATTCGTCGGCCAGGCAGCGAGTCGCATAGATGCCCGAAGTGTCCATCTCGGCCGTGACCCAGGCGGCGAGGACGCGAATGTCCTCCGCGCCGGGGCACTCTCCCAGGGTGCAGAGCTCGTCCTCCACCAACACCGCGACCCCGGTGGCATCCACCAGCTCCAGGAGGTCGGTGGGTCTTTCGCAGAGTCCGCTGAGCACCTCGCCACGGCTGTCGCACATGCCCTGGATCAGGGCTGCCAACTGCGCCTCGCGGGCGTCGATCTCACGCTGCACCTGGCGATTCTCCAGAGCGCGGATCATCAGCGATACCAGCACCCCGACCGAGCGGCAGGCCATCCGCGTGCGATAGGGCAGATACAGGGGTTCGCGGTGGCCACAGCTGATCAGTCCCCAGAGCTTGTCGTCGCTGATCAGCGACACGCTCATGGAGGCGCGCAGACCCTGGTTGCGCACGTACTGGCAGTGGATGGGCGATACGCTCCGCAGCACCGCATGGGTCAGATCGATGGGGTCGCGCTCGGTGCCATGGAGAAAGGCCGGTACCAGCGGGATCGCCTCGTACTGGGCGTCGGGAATGTTGCGGATCCAGTTCTCGTGATAGAGCGCCCGGGCCTGGGCGGGGATATCGCTCGCTGGAAAGTGCATGCCCAGGTAGCTGTCGATGTCGTCGACCCGATCCTCGGCCACCACCTGGCCATCGCCGCCATCATCGAAGCGATAGACCACCACCCGATCGAAGCCGGTCAGGGCGCGCACCTCGCGTACCGCGCCTTCGCACAGCTCGGGCAGGGTACGCGCCTGTTGCAGGCGGGCCAGGGCACGGGCCAGCCCGGCGGGTTCGACACCGCCATGGTCGTCCGGCTCGAATTCCAGGAACACCAGGCCATGGCTGCGGTGCAGGATCACGTCCATGTCGCGGGCCGGGCGCGTCCAGCTCAGCGGATTGGCTTCTTCCAGATGCTCCAGGGTCAGCGCCTGCCGCACCTGTTCGTACAGCTCGAGGGGCAGCACCTGCTGCAGTGGTCGATCCAGCAACTCGACCTGGGGCTTGCCGAACAGCTCGGGGAGGTTGCGGCTGGCATGCTTGATCAGCCCTTCCGCCTCATCGAACGCGATAAGGTAGCCGTGTGCCTGGATGGCGCCTGGAATGCGGATCGGCTCGCTTTCGCAGCTTTGCAGGGACTGACCGGAGGGGGCAGCAATCATGCGACTGTCTCAGATGAACTCTTGAATAGGACCGCAACGAGCCGGTCCTGTTAAAGCTTTAGCACCGAATGGCTGTGAATGTGATGCCGTTCACGCGCTGCCAGCAGTCACCGCACCATTTTCGCATTCACAGTACCTGATAACCATTATCGCGATCATTTCTTGCCGAAGGGTTCATCTTTGGCCGCGGATCCTGCGACTGGTCTCGCGGGCTGACGGCGGTATCATGACGCTTTGTCCAGAGTTCAGTCATGGCCCGCTTCCGCCCCTTGCCCATCATCGACCGCAGCCGGGATGACCTGTTCATGCGCGAGGCCCTGGCCCTGGCGGAGCAGGGCGCCGCCCAGGGCGAGGTGCCGGTCGGCGCTGTGGTGGTGCTCGATGGCGAGGTCATCGGCCGCGGCTTCAATCGCCCCATCGGTGCCCACGATCCCAGCGCCCATGCCGAGATGCAGGCGATTCGCGACGCCGCCGCTCGGCTGGCCAACTACCGGCTGCCTGGCGCGACGCTCTATGTGACGCTCGAACCCTGCAGCATGTGCGCCGGCCTCATCGTCCACAGTCGCATCCAGCGCCTGGTCTATGGCGCCAGCGAGCCGCGCGCCGGCATGGCCCAGAGCCGCGGGCGCTTCTTCGAGCAGGACTTCCTCAACCACCGGGTGCTGGTGGAGGGTGGGGTGCTGGCCGAGGCCTGTGGTCAGGTGCTGACCGACTTCTTCCGCGCGCGGCGCAATCCCGCGGCTAGCGAAGGCTAGGCCGCCAGTTCGCGCATCCGCGTGAGCACGGCATTCAGGCCGTTGCTGCGCGATTGCGACAACTGCCGTTCCAGGCCGAGTTCGCCCAGCCAGCCGTGAATGTCGAGGCGGCCCAGCTCTTCGCGGGTCAGGCCATTGGCGCGCACCAGCACCACGGCGAGCAAGCCCTTGAGCACCCGGGATTCGCTGCTGGCACGAAAGAAATGACGCTCGCCCTGGGCTTCATGGGTCAGGCGTACCCGGCTCTCGCAGCCTTGTACCAGGTCTTCGTCGCGCTCCTCGAGCACCGCCGGCAGGCGCTCGGCCCACTGCAGCAGCAGTCGCGAGCGCCCCTCCCAGCCCTTGGCGATGACAAAGGCGCGGCGGGCTTCCGCCGCATCGGGAAGCAGATTCATCGCAAGAGCTCCAGGGCGTTGTCCAGGGCGGTGAAAAAGCGCTGCAGGTCCTCGGCATCGTTGTACAGGCCCAGGGAAACCCGCAGCGCACCGGGGGTCTGCAGGGTCTGGAACAGCGGCATGGCACAGTGCTGACCGGCGCGCACCGCGATGCCCTGTTCGCCCAGCAGATGGGAGAGATCGCCGACGTCCACGCCCGCGACCTGGAAGCTGGCCAGGGCGATCTGGGGTTCACCCAGCACCCGCACGCCGTCGCGGGCAGCCAGCCCGGCCAGCAGCTTCAGGCTCAGGGCCTGCTCGTGACCGCGGATCAGCGTCTCGTCCTGGCCCTGCAGCCAGTCGACCGCCGCGCCCAGGGCGATGGCCGCGCCTATGGGCGGCGTCCCCGCCTCGAAGCCCATGGGCGCGGCGTGGAAGCGGGCGTCGGTGAAGGTGGTGTGCTGCACCATCTCGCCGCCGAATTGCCAGGGCTTGAGGTGCGCCAGGCACTCGGCCTTGCCCCAGAGTACGCCGATGGCCTCCGGGGCATAGAGCTTGTGGCCGGAGAACACATAGAAATCGGCGTCGAAGTCTGCCGGGCGATGCCGCCCATGGACCGCGCCCTGGGCGCCATCCACCACCAGCCAGGCCGGCGAGCGTGCCCGGATCAAGACCGCGAGTTCCGCCAGCGGCTGCCAGGTGCCGAGCACGTTGGACAGCTGGCTGACCGCGACCACGCGGGTGCGCGGCCCCAGCAACCGCTCGGCGGCTGCCAGGTCCAGATGACCGCTCGGAGTCAGCGGGATGACCCTGAGCTCGAGGCCGCGACGCCGGGCCAGCTGCTGCCAGGGCAGCAGGTTGGCGTGGTGCTCCAGGGCACTGATGAGAACCTCGTCCCCGGCTGCGAAGGCGTCTTCCAGGCCATAGGCCAGCAGATTGAGCGCCTCGGTCGCGCCGCGGGTCAGCACCACCTCGTGCGGCGCGGCAGCGCCCAGCCAGGCGGCGATCCGCCCCCGGGCGCCTTCGTAGGCGGCGGTGGCGCGCTCGGCAGCCCAGTGCTGGGCCCGGTGCACATTGGCCGCGCCCAGGCTGTAGCTGGCCAGCAGGGCATCCAGCACTACCTGGGGCTTCTGCGCCGTGGCGGCGCTGTCGAGGTAGGTGATGCCGTCGGCGGCGAAGGCGGTGAAAGCCGGGAATTCGGCTCTCCAGGGGGAGGGTAGCGACATGGCGACAGCTCCGGGGTAGCCCGCGCGAGGCGGGCTGCCCGGTTGTGGACTCAGTTGTGCGCGTGCAGCGCTTCGTTGAGTTCGATGGCGGTCTTGTTGGTCTTGCACTCGACCGCGCCGGTTTCCGAATTGCGGCGCAGCAGCAGGTCGCTCTGACCGGCCAGCTCGCGCGCCTTGACCACCCGTACCAGCTGGTTCTGGTCATCCAGCACGGCGACCTTGGTACCCGCGGTCACATAGAGACCGGATTCCACGGTGCAGCGATCGCCCAGCGGGATGCCGATGCCGGCGTTGGCGCCGATCAGGCAGCCTTCGCCGACGCTGATGATGATGTTGCCACCGCCGGACAGGGTGCCCATGGTGGAACAGCCGCCGCCCAGGTCCGAGCCCTTGCCGACGAAGACGCCCGCGGAAACGCGGCCTTCGATCATGCCGGGGCCGGCGGTACCGGCGTTGAAGTTGACGAAGCCTTCGTGCATCACGGTGGTGCCTTCACCCACATAGGCACCCAGGCGTACGCGGGCGGTATCGGCGATGCGCACGCCGGCCGGCACCACGTAGTCGGTCATCTTGGGGAATTTGTCCACCGAGAAGACTTCCAGCAGCTTGCCGCGCAGACGGGCTTCCAGCTGCTCGGCCGGCAGTTCGGCCAGGTCCACGGCGCCCTGGTTGGTCCAGGCGACGTTGGGCAGCAGGGCGAAGATGCCGCTGAGGTTCAGGCCGTGGGGCTTGACCAGGCGGTGGGACAGCAGGTGCAGCTTCAGGTAGGCCTCGGGGGTGGAGGCGGGCGCGGCGTCTTCGGCCAGCAGGGTGGCCACCAGCGGCTTGGTGCTTTCCGCCAGGCGGGTCAGCAGCGCCGATTGCACGGCATCGATGCCCTTGAGGGCTTCGGCCAGACCGCGGGCCTGGGCCGGGGCGAAGGCGATGGCCTGGTTGCCGCCCTGGTAGTCCAGCAGCGGCGCGACTGCCTCGACCAGCGCCGCCGGGGGATTCAGCAGGGGCTGTGCATAGAAGACTTCCAGCCAGGCGTCCTGGCGATTCTGGGTGCCGACACCGAAGGCGATACTGAAGAGGGCATTCGACATGAGACTGTTCCTTTGCAGAGGCACCGATCCGGTCGGTGCGAGATGTTCGGTAGTAGGGGCGGTGGCCGCGGGGTCAGTTCAGGGCCGCGGCATAGAGCTCGGGCTTGAAGCCCAGCAGGGTACGGTCGCCGAGATCGAGCACGGGTCGCTTGATCATCGAAGGCTGCGCCAGCATCAGGTCGATGGCCTTGGCGGTGTCGAGGTCGGCCTTCTGGGCGTCGTCGAGCTTGCGGAAGGTGGTGCCGGCGCGATTGAGCACCTTGTCCCAGCCATGCTCCGCGCACCAGGCCGCCAGCCGCTCGCGGTCGATGCCGCTCTGCTTGTAGTCATGGAAGTGGTAGGCCTGGCCGTGCTCGTCGAGCCACAGACGGGCCTTCTTCATGGTGTCACAGGCCTTGATGCCGTAGAGGCTCAGGCCACTGGCCGCTGCGGGCATGGCGTTCTCCTGCGAAAGACTGCAACCGCGGATTATGCCATGACGGGCCGGAAAAGGGCCGGGCGTCGCGCCCTGAGTGAAGAGGGCGGAGGCCGGAAAGCAGAAGGCCGGGGAGTCCCCGGCCTTGGCGATCAACCGCGGCTTTTCACGCCGTAGGTTTCGTCGAGGGTGCCGGGGGTGCCGTCACCCTTGGGCGCGTAGTCCCGCGGCGCTTCGGTCGGACCGTCGATGCGCTCGCGACTGGAGGGGTAACGCTGCTCGGCGCTGTGCAGCGAGGCCAGCAGGTGCTGACGGGTCAGTTCGTCCTGGGCCAGGCGCTCGGCGCCTTCGGACAGGTGCGACTGCATGTCCTGGTAGGTCTGGGTGAGCTTGCGCACCAGGCCGGCGGTGGTACTGAAGTGGCTGGTGACCTCGTGCTGGTAGTCGTCGAACTTCTTCTGCAGATCATCCAGCTGGCGCTGCACCCGGCTCGGCGCGGCACCCGGCACCAGGCGTGCCAGCAGAAAACCTATCCCGACCCCGATCAGCAGCGCGACCAGGGGCAACAACCAGGTAGTGAGCGACTGTTCCACGAAACTTCCTCTATGAGCGGCTTTGCTTTACGGTAACGGCAGACCGGCGAGCCTGTACACTGGGTTGCGTCTTCTGCCATTCGCTGGGCGTCATCATACCCCGCACTCAGGCATCGCGCAGGATCGACCCTATCAAAATCAACTCCTTGGATGAGCACTGTTCGTCCGGGATCACGGAGTCAAGCGTGTCAGCCCGTGAACAACCCCTGCTGCTGGAGGGCCCCGCGGGCACTCTGGAGGCGCTGTACCAGAGCCCGGATGCCCCCACCGGCGCGGTATTGCTCTGTCATCCCCATCCGCTCCATGGCGGCGCCATGCAGAACAAGGTGGTCGCCACCCTGCAGCGCATCGCCCGGGATGCCGGCCAGGCCACCCTCAGATTCAATTTTCGCGGCGTTGGTGCCAGCACCGGCGTGCATGCCGGTGGCGAAGGCGAGATCGACGATGCCGCGGCCGCCGTGGCCTGGTTGCGTGAACGCCATCCCGACCTGCCCCTGACCCTCTGCGGCTTCTCCTTCGGCTCCTGCGTCGCCGCCTGCCTCGGCGGGCGCCTGGAAGGCGAGGGCGTGGCGGTGGAACGGCTGTTCATGCTGGCGCCGCCGGTGGAGCGTTTCGCGGTCGACGGCCGCCTGCCCCAGCGGGCGCGCCTCACCGTGATCCAGCCCGAGGCCGACGAGGTGGTGACCCCCGAGCGGGTCTATGCCTGGTCCGCGGCGCTCGAACAGCCGCACGAATTGCTCCGCGTCGCCGACTGCAGCCATTTCTTCCATGGCAAACTCGTCGAACTCAAAGATCTGGTCCTGCCCCGCCTGCAGGCCTGACCCTCGTTAGTCTCTCGGATTTCCAGCGCCTCCATGACCACTCGCATCCTCACTGGCATCACCACCACCGGTACCCCGCACCTGGGCAACTATGCCGGGGCCATCCGTCCCGCCATCCGCGCCAGCCTGGCCGACGATGCCGACTCCTTCTATTTCCTCGCCGACTACCATGCCCTGATCAAGTGCGACGACCCGGCGCGCATCCAGCGTTCGCGCCTGGAGATCGCCGCCACCTGGCTGGCCAGCGGCCTGGATCCGGAGCGGGTGACCTTCTATCGCCAGTCCGACATCCCCGAGATCCCCGAGCTGACCTGGCTGCTCACCTGCGTCGCCGGCAAGGGCCTGCTCAATCGCGCCCATGCCTACAAGGCCGCGGTCGACCGCAACCTGGAGCAGGGCGAGGATCCCGATGCCGGGGTCACCATGGGGCTCTACAGCTATCCGGTGCTGATGGCCGCGGACATCCTGATGTTCAACGCCCTGCGTGTGCCGGTCGGGCGCGACCAGATCCAGCACGTGGAGATGGCCCGCGACATCGGTCAGCGCTTCAACCATCTGTTCGGCAATGGGCGCGACTACTTCGCCCTGCCCGAGGCGGTCATCGAGGAAAGCGTCTCCACCTTGCCCGGCCTCGATGGCCGCAAGATGTCGAAGAGCTACGACAACACCATCCCGCTGTTCGGCAGCGCCAAGCAGCTCAAGGACGCCATCGCCCGCATCGTCACCGACTCGCGCCTGCCCGGCGAGCCCAAGGACCCCGACAGCGCCCACCTCTTCACCCTCTACCAGGCCTTCGCCACCCCCGAGCAGAGCGCGGCCTTCCGCGCGGCCCTGCTGGACGGCCTGGCCTGGGGCGAAGCCAAGGGCCAGCTGTTCGAGCTGCTCGACGCCGAGCTGGGCGAAGCACGCGAGCGCTATGCGGCGCTGATCGCCCGTCCCGATGATCTGGAAGACATCCTGCTGGCCGGTGCCGCCAAGGCCCGCCGCTATGCCACGCCCTTCCTCGGCGAGCTGCGCGAAGCCGTGGGCCTGCGCTCGCTCAAGACCCAGGTCGCCACCGGCGGCGCCAAGAAGAAGGCCAGCAAGACCGCCCGCTTCGTCAGCTTCCGCGAGAGCGACGGCAGCTTCCGCTTCCGCCTGCTCGACGCCGACGGCACCGAACTGGCCTTGTCGATCCCCTTCGCCGAAGCCAAGACCGCCGGCATCACCAGCAAGCAGCTGGTCACCACGCCGGCCAGTGTCGTGGCGGGAGAGGGCAACGGCTTCCAGTTGCTGCTGGCAGATCAGGTGGTGGCCGAGGGCGTCGCCAGCGATTCCCCCGCCGCGCGCGATGCGCTGATCGAGCGGACGCGCACCGCACTCGCACAATTGGCCGAGGGCTAAAGGGCACCCGCGGTCCCCGGCGTTGTCAACGCCAGGGACCGCCATTACAGTGACCACCCTTTTTTCCCACCCGACCAGAAGCCGCCATGACCCCCCTCGAGCGTTACCAGGCCGACCTCAAGCGCCCGGAGTTTTTCTACGATGCTGCCCAGGAAGAGGCCGTGCGCCATCTGCAGCGCCTCTATGACGAATTGCTCGCCGAGCCCGCGTCCAAGGGTGGCCTGTTCGGCAAGCTGCTCGGGCGCAAGACGGTCACGCCGGTCAAGGGTCTGTATTTCTGGGGTGGGGTAGGGCGCGGCAAGACCTATCTGGTCGATACCTTCTATGACGCCCTGCCGTTCAAGCAGAAGATGCGCACCCACTTCCACCGCTTCATGAAGCGGGTCCACGAAGAGCTGCGCACCCTCAAGGGCGAGAAGAATCCGCTGACCATCATCGCCCGGCGTTTCGCCGACGAGGCGCGGGTGATCTGCTTCGACGAATTCTTCGTCTCCGACATCACTGACGCCATGATCCTGGCGACCCTGCTGGAAGAGCTGTTTAAGAACGGCGTCAGTCTGGTCGCCACCTCGAACATCGTGCCCGACGGCCTCTACAAGGACGGTCTGCAGCGCGCGCGCTTCCTGCCGGCCATTGCGCTGCTCAAGGAGCACACCGAGATCGTCAACGTCGACAGCGGCGTGGACTATCGCCTGCGCGCCCTGGAGCAGGCGCAGCTGTTTCACTATCCGCTGAGCGACGAGGTCGAGGCGGCGATGGCCAAGAGCTTCCGTTCGCTCACCGTCGAGTGCAACGACCTCTGCGAAGACGTGCCGCTGATGATCGAGAATCGCGAGATCCGCGCGCGCCGCACCTGCGAAGACGTCGCCTGGTTCGATTTCCGCGCCCTCTGCGACGGTCCGCGCAGCCAGAACGACTACATCGAGCTGGGCAAGATCTTCCAGACGGTACTGGTCAGCAACGTCGAGCAGATGGACGCGCTCAAGGACGACATGGCGCGGCGCTTCATCAACCTGGTCGACGAATTCTACGATCGCCAGGTCAAGCTGATCCTGTCGGCCGAAGTGGAGCTCAAGGACCTCTATTCCGGTGGCCGCCTGGAGTTCGAATTCCAGCGCACCCTCAGCCGCCTGCTGGAAATGCAGTCCCACGAATACCTGGCCCGTCCGCACAAGCCGTGAACCCTGCCCGGGTTGAAGGATCAATCCTTTGACCCAGGTTTTCGGGAGGTACGTGTGAATTCCGATCCCTTTGCCGAATGGGACGGCTCGCCCGCCCAGGCGCGTATCCTGCAGAAGCAACTGGCCACCCAGGTCCTCTTGCACGACGACTTCGGCTCGCCGCGGCGTTACGCCGGGGTCGACGTGGGCTTCGAGGAGGGTGGCGAGATCACCCGTGCGGTCGCTGTCCTGCTGGATGCCGAGACCCTGCAGCCACTGGCCCATGCCGTCGCCCGCATCCCTACCGTGATGCCCTATGTGCCGGGCCTGCTGTCCTTTCGCGAATTGCCGGCGCTGCTCCAGGCCCTGGCGGAGTTGCCGGAGACGCCCGAGCTGGTGTTCTGCGACGGCCATGGCATCGCCCATCCGCGCCGGCTGGGCATCGCCGCCCATCTCGGGGTAGTCACCGGTCTGCCGACGATCGGCGTGGCCAAGAAGATTCTCACCGGTCACCACGGCGAACTCGCCGAGACGCGCGGCAGCCAGGTCGACTTGCGGGATCGCGAGGGTGGGGTGATCGGCACGGTGCTGCGCAGCAAGGACCGGGTCAAGCCGCTGATCGTCTCCCCCGGGCACCGGGTCAGCCTGGCCAGCGCACCCGCGCTGGTCATGGCCTGCGTCAGACGCCATCGGTTGCCGGAACCGACGCGGCTGGCCGATCACCTGGCCTCCCGTCGCCAGGGTTCGGCGGCGACCCAGACGCTATTTTCTTTCTAGCTTGCGGTTGCTTTTCTGGCGTGAACGGGTATCATGCCGCAGCTTTCTTGGCGGGGGATGCCTAAGCCTGCCGAGATCGCCGTAGCGGACGCCGACCCGAGCCCCCGAAGAGCGTCTGTTTCCGGCTGCCCCTGACTTGTCTGGGGTTGCACTGTTGTGTAGAATTTGCCGTCTTTTTACCAGGGCGGCCTCTGAGGCCATAGAGAATGAAAACTTTCACCGCAAAACCGGAAACCGTTAAGCGCGACTGGTACGTCGTCGACGCTGCTGGCCAGACTCTGGGTCGTCTGGCTACTGAAATCGCCACTCGCCTGCGTGGCAAGCACAAGCCCGAATACACCCCTCACGTTGACACCGGCGACTACATCGTCGTCATCAACGCCGAGCAGGTTCGTGTGACCGGTGCCAAGACTACCGACAAGATGTACTACCATCACTCCGGTTTCCCGGGTGGCATCAAGTCGATCAACTTCGAAAAGCTGATCGCCCGTGCTCCCGAGCGCGTCATCGAGACCGCCGTCAAGGGTATGCTGCCGAAGAACCCGCTGGGCCGCGACATGTATCGCAAGCTCAAGGTGTACAAGGGTGCGAACCATCCGCACACCGCTCAGCAGCCCCAAGAACTCAAGTTTTAATCGGGATAGTACAACATGTCGGCAACTCAAAATTACGGTACCGGCCGTCGTAAGACTGCCACCGCTCGTGTCTTCCTCCGTCCGGGCACTGGCAAGATCTCCATCAACGATCGCGCTCTGGACACCTTCTTCGGTCGCGAGACCGCGCGCATGGTCGTGCGTCAGCCCCTCGAGCTGACCGAGACCCTGGAGAAGTTCGACGTCTACGTTACCGTCGCTGGCGGTGGTGTGAGCGGTCAGGCCGGTGCTATCCGTCACGGCATCACCCGTGCGCTGATCGAGTACGACGAAGGCTACCGCAGCTCCCTGCGCAAAGCCGGTTACGTCACTCGTGACGCCCGTGAAGTCGAGCGTAAGAAAGTCGGTCTGCGCAAAGCGCGTAAGCGTCCGCAGTACTCCAAGCGTTAATCCTTCGGGATACGCTCGAAAAACCCAGCCAAGCGGCTGGGTTTTTTTATGCCTGGGATTTTTCGGCGAAGGGTGCGCAGGGCCAATGGTGTGGGTCCGCCGCCAAAGGTCGGCAGTCCGGTATCAGCCGAACGTTGGGCTTCGCTACACTCAGCGCCAACCTGCCTCGATTCCCATGGGTACCGTAGGCTGGGTTGAGGCAGCTCCACCGCCGAAGCCCGGCAATCAGCCCATCTCCCCGTGTTGGGCTTCACTACTCTCAGCGCTAACCTGCTTCGATTCCCTTGGGTCCGTAGGCTGGGTTGAGGCAACTTCACCGCCGAAGCCCAACATCAGGCCATCCTGTCCTTTGTTGAGCTTCGCCACGCTCAGCGCCAACCTACGTCGATTCCCTCGGGCACCGTAGGTTGGGTTGAGGCAACTCCACCGGCGAGGCCCAACAATCAGCCCATCTCCGAGTGTTGGGCTTCGCTACGCTCGGCGCTAACCTGCGTCGATTCCCTGGGCCCGTAGGTTGGGTTGCGGCAGCTCCACCGCCGAAGCCCAGCCAGGCAGGCCTTTATCGCGGGTAGGGCTCCAGTGCGTAGAGGGCTGGCCTGTATCGATCTATCGGGACCGGCTCGTCACCCTCGGTGCGCCATGCCCACTCGAATTCGAGGCATAAAAAAGGGGCGCCTAGGCGCCCCTTTTCATGGCTGGCGGAGATCAGCCGGGATGATTTTCCCGCGACTCCTTGAGCTTGCGATCGAGTTCGGCCTGGGTGGCTTCATCCTCTTTCACCGCATCGGCCTTGGGAGCCTCCGCAGGGGTGTCGGCTTCGCCGGTCAGGGCGACGGTAGCTGCTTCTTCCTGCGCAGGGCTGGGCACGATTTCCACGGGCTCTTCCACCACGATCGGCGCCGATTCGGCTTCGGCTGCAGGCAGCTCTTCAGCGATCGGGGCCGGCTGGACCTCGGGCGTCTGTTGCGGCTCGACGGTACCTACCGCCGCGGTGGCGAAGGTTTCCTCGGTTTCTGCAATGGCACCCAGGGCAGGGGCCTGAGCGTCCTGCTCGGCCTGCTTGGCGCGCGCGGCTTCGGCTTCACGTGCCAGGCGCTCGCGACGACGGCGCTCACGCGGATCGTTGGAGGCGCGACCGGCAGCCGATTCCGCAGCTTCGGTCTCGACCGGTGCCGCGGGAATGGGCGCGGTGGCTGTTACTGGAGCGGTCTGCTCGACCACCGGCGTGATGATCTCGACTTCCTGGTGCGGCGCACGCTCGTCCTGCAGCTGGCTCACCTGGGGGGTGAGGATCTCCGGCTGGGCAGGGGCGTCCGCTGCGGGCTGCTCCATTGCAGCCTCCTGGGTGGCTTCGGTGGCGGCCGGGGTTTCGGCGGTGGCTGCCGACTCCTGCTGGCGAACGTCACGAACCTCTTCCTGGGTGGCAATGGCGGTCACGCTTTCGCTGACCACGACGGCGGTACCCAGGGCGACCGCGGCCGGCGCGACAGGGGCGTCGGTGGCTGCAGTACCTTGCTCTTCGTCTTCGATGAAGTTGCCGTTGGCATCACGCTGACGCTCACGACGGTTGCTGCGACGACGCTGGCCGCGGGAACGGCGACGCGGACGCTCTTCGCCTTCTTCCAGCTCTTCGTTGCCTTCCAGCACCTCTTCTTCGTTCAGCTCTTCGGCGCTGGCCGCTTCCTGGCGCTCTTCGCGGGCCTTGCGTTCTTCGCGTGGCTGACGCTCTTCACGCGGCTTGCGCTCTTCACGCGGCTGACGCTCTTCGCGAGCCGGACGCTCTTCAGCGCTCACGCGCTCTTCGCGGGGTTGACGCTCCTCACGAGGTTGACGCTCTTCGCGGGGCTGACGCTCTTCACGCGGCTGGCGCTCTTCACGCGGCTGGCGCTCTTCGCGAGTGGCACGCTCCTCGCGGGGCTGACGCTCTTCGCGGGGCTGGCGTTCTTCGCGCGGTTGGCGCTCTTCGCGATTGGCGCGCTCTTCGCGGGGCTGACGCTCCTCGCGAGCCGGGCGGTCTTCACGAACCTGACGCTCTTCGCGCGGCTGGCGCTCTTCACGCGGCTTGCGCTCTTCGCGGGCCGGGCGCTCGCTGCGATCGGCGCGCGGCTGGCGTTCTTCACGCGGCTTGCGCTCGTCGTCACGGCGGCCTTCACGGCGGCGATTCTGCTGACGACCGTTGCGGCGCTCGTCCTGGCGACGCTGCTCGTCGCTGCTCTTGGGCGCTTCCGGAGTGGCAGCGGTCTTCTCGACCATGGGCTGCTCTTCGGTCTTGCCGGCGAACAGGCTGACCAGGGACTTCACCAGACCCTTGAACAGGTTCGGCTCGGCGGTGGTTTTGGCGGCAGGGGCAGCAGGAGCGACCACTTCGGCGGCGACCGGGGTGGGGGCGGGTGCGCGCTCGGGCGCCACCTTCACGGCCGCTTCCTGGCGCACCAGGGTACGGGTGGAGCTGACCGGCTGCACCTCTTCGGCTTCGGTGTTGGCCATCTCGTAGCTGGACTGGCTGTTCAGCAGCTCGGGATTGTCGTCACGCAGACGCTGCACTTCGAAGTGCGGGGTCTCGATGTGATCGTCCGGCAGGATGATGATGCGCACGCGGGTGCGCAGCTCGATCTTGGTGATGCTGTTGCGCTTCTCGTTGAGCAGGAAGGACGCCACCTGGATGGGTACGTGGGCGCGCACCTCGGCGGTGCGATCCTTGAGGGCTTCTTCCTCGATCAGGCGCAGGATGGCCAGCGACAGGGATTCCACGTCGCGGATGATGCCCTGGCCGTTGCAACGGGGGCAGACGATGCCGCTGGTTTCGCGCAGGGAAGGGCGCAGGCGCTGGCGGGACATTTCCAGCAGGCCGAAGCGGGAGATGCGACCGATCTGCACGCGGGCGCGGTCGGCTTCCAGTGCTTCGCGGACGCGATCTTCCACGGCGCGCTGGTTCTTGACCGGGGTCATGTCGATGAAGTCGATGACGATCAGGCCGCCGATGTCGCGCAGACGCAGCTGACGGGCGATTTCCTCGGCCGCTTCCAGGTTGGTCTGCAGGGCGGTTTCTTCGATGTCGCCACCCTTGGTGGCGCGCGCCGAGTTGATGTCGATGGACACCAGGGCCTCGGTGGGATCGATGACGATGGAGCCGCCGGACGGCAGCTTCACTTCACGCTGGAAGGCGGTCTCGATCTGGCTTTCGATCTGGAAGCGATTGAACAGCGGGACACTGTCCTGATAGAGCTTGATCTTGCTGGCGTACTGCGGCATCACCTGACGGATGAAGCTCAGGGCTTCTTCCTGGGCTTCGACGCTGTCGACCAGGACTTCACCGATGTCCTGACGCAGGTAGTCGCGGATGGCGCGGATGATGACGTTGCTTTCCTGATAGATCAGGAAGGGGCCCTTGCGCTCACCCGAGGCTTCGGTGATGGCGGACCAGAGTTGCAGCAGGTAATCGAGGTCCCACTGCAGTTCTTCGGTGCTGCGGCCCAGGCCGGCGGTGCGTACGATCAGGCCCATGTCGCCCGGGGCGTTCAGGCCGTTCAGGGCTTCGCGCAGTTCGTTGCGCTCTTCACCCTCGATGCGACGGGAGATGCCGCCGGCACGGGGATTGTTGGGCATCAGCACCAGGTAGCGACCGGCGAGGCTGATGAAGGTGGTCAGGGCGGCGCCCTTGTTGCCGCGCTCTTCCTTTTCGACCTGGACGACTACTTCCTGGCCTTCGGAGAGCACTTCCTTGATGTTGACGCGGCCTTCCGGGTTCTTCTTGAAGTATTCCCGGGAGATTTCCTTCAGCGGGAGGAAGCCGTGGCGATCGGCGCCGAAGTCGACGAAGGCGGCTTCCAGACTGGGTTCGATGCGGGTGATGCGGCCTTTGTAGATGTTGGCCTTTTTCTGTTCGCGGGCTCCGGACTCGATGTCCAGGTCGAACAGCCGTTGACCGTCGACCAGGGCAACCCGCAATTCCTCGGGCTGGGTCGCGTTGATGAGCATTCTCTTCATGTAATACCACTACGTTCCGGGCTCTCGGCCCGCAGGGTGGCAACAGGATTCAAGAGAAGGGTGCACGGGGTCGTATCGAAGCCGGGCAAAGCCGGCCTTCGTGTCCAGCAGCAGGCCCTGGGGCGTGCCGCGACTACGTCTCCTGCAGGCGCTTGAGCGACTGCCGTTGCAGCTCCACAGGAGGAGGAATCAACCAGGCATGGTGCGGGCGTGACAGCCGAAAGGCTCGGGCAGCCGGGTCGTCGCGGGATTCGTGTCAGGTGTCGCTCGGTTGGAGCATCGGCCGTTGGCCTTGAGGCTTCCACCTGCGATCGTCACCTTGGCCGAAGCTGGGCGCGAAGCGGGCTGCAGGCGTACTGTCAGGCTACGCGATACGCTGGTTGTGCATCTCCATCCTGCACACAATCTTCAGGAATCAGGTGCCGCCCGCAAGGTCCGGAGCGGTTGTCGTTTTACAGCTGGCACCCTGGGTGCCGCTGCCTTGGTTACCAGGCGGATCGCAGATCGCCACTCACCCCCTTGGGCAGAGTCGGCGTTCTGCTGGACGGCCAGACGTCCAGTGACTATTGCATTTGCAGCCTATATTCGCGGGCGGAATCTACGGCCTCGCGAGCGGTGCCATCCAGACAGGACTGATAACCGCCTCCGGACTATAGCAGCAAGCTTTAAGTGCTTCAAATAAGGGAAAATTGCTATCATCTGCCGATGACTAAGCCTCCTTCTCCCAGCACCGGCGTTCAACTGCTCGACGTGCCTGCCGACTATGCCGGCCAGCGCATCGACAACTTCCTGCGTACCCACCTCAAGGGTGCGCCCAAGACCCTCATCTATCGCATTCTGCGCAAAGGCGAAGTGCGGGTGAACAAGGGCCGCATCAAGCCCGACTACCGCCTGCAGGCCGGCGACCAGATCCGCGTACCGCCGCTGCGTCTGTCCGAGCCCGACGAGCCTGCACCCCTGGCCAGGGGTCTGCTCGAGCGCCTGGAGGATTCCATCGTCCACGAGGACAAGGCCCTCATCGTCATCAACAAGCCGGCCGGTATCGCCGTGCACGGCGGTAGTGGCCTGTCCGGTGGGGTCATCGAGGTCTTTCGCCAGCTGCGTCCCGACGCCCGCGACATCGAGCTGGTCCATCGTCTCGACCGGGATACCTCGGGCCTGCTGATGATTGCCAAGAAGCGCAGCATGCTGCGCTTCCTGCACGAGGCCCTGCGCGGCGACGGCGTCGACAAGCGCTATCACGCCCTGGTGCGCGGCCATTGGCCGGCGGCCAAGAAGAAGATCAGCGCGCCCCTGCTCAAGAACACCCTCAGATCCGGCGAGCGCATGGTCGAGGTCAATGACGAAGGCAAGGAGGCGCTCACCGAATTCCGCGTGCTGCGGCGCTATGGCGAATTCGCCACCCTGGTCGAGGCGCGGCCGGTGACCGGGCGTACCCACCAGATCCGCGTCCATGCCCGCCACGCCGGGCACGCCATCGCCGGCGATCCCAAATACGGCGACGAAGACTTCTCCCAGGAGATTCGCGAGCTGGGCGGCAAGCGGCTGTTCCTGCACTCGGCGAGTCTGGTGATTCCGCTGCCCGAAGGCGGCGAGTTGCGCCTGGAGGCGCCGGTCGACAGCACCTGGAGTCAGACGCTGGAGCGTCTGGATGCCTGATTACCAGCTGCTGATCTTCGACTGGGACGGCACCCTGGCGGATTCTATCGGCCGGATCGTCGAGGTGATGCACGTGGCGGCCGAGCAGCTGGGCTTGCCACCGCGCAGCGACGTGGCCGTCAAGGGCATCATCGGCCTGGAGCTGGTCGCGGCCATCCAGACGCTCTATCCGCATCTGGTCACTCCGGCGCAGATCGAGGGATTCCGCGATGCCTACAGCGCCGAATTCGTCCGTCGCGAACAGCAGGCGTCGCCCCTGTTTCCCGAGGTGTTGAGCGGGCTGCAGCGCTTTCGCGCCCTGGGTTACCAGATGGCCGTGGCGACGGGTAAGAGCCGGCGCGGCCTGGCCCGTTCGCTGCAGCAGCATGGCCTGAGCGAGTTCTTCGACATCACCCGTTGCGCCGACGAGGCCGCCGGCAAGCCCGATCCGCAAATGGTCGAGGAGATTCTCGCCCATTGCCGTGTGGCGCCGGAGCGCGCCCTGCTGATCGGGGATGCGGTGTTCGACCTGGAAATGGCCCGCCGCGCCGGGGTCGCTGCGGTCGGGGTGGCCTATGGTGCCCAGCCGGCCGAGGTGCTGAGGGATTTCGGGCCGCGCCTGGTGATCGAAGCTTTCGCGGACCTGGCGCTATGGCTGGGTGACAACGTTGTGGTCAGGAGTGAGGTTGGGCATGGCTGACGAGTGGAAGGAAGACAGCGGACGTACGCGTCCAGCGGACGACAAGACCTGGGACCTGATCGAGAAGACCATGCTCGCCAGTGTGCGCGAGCAGCGGCGGGCGCGGCGCTGGGGCATCTTTTTCAAGCTGCTGACCTTCGCCTACCTGATCGTCATGCTGGTGCTGTTCACGCCCCTGCTGTCGCTGGGCAAGAAGGGTGGGGTGACCGAGTCCGGCGCCCATACCGCGCTCATCGAACTCAAGGGCGTGATCGCCGACGACGAGAAGGCCAGTGCCGACAATGTGGTCACGGCCCTGCGCAAGGCCTTCGACGACAGCAACACCCGTGGCGTGGTGCTGCGCATCAACAGTCCGGGCGGCAGTCCGGTGCAATCCGGCTACATCTATGACGAGATCAAGCGCCTGCGCGGTCTGCATCCGGATATCAAGCTGTATGCGGTGATCACCGACCTGGGGGCCTCCGGCGCCTACTATGTGGCCAGCGCGGCCGACGCCATCTATGCCGACAAGGCCAGTCTGGTCGGCTCTATCGGCGTGACGGCGGCTTCCTTCGGTTTCGTCGGCACCATGGAAAAGCTGGGTGTGGAGCGCCGGGTCTACACCTCGGGCGAACACAAGGCCTTCCTCGATCCCTTCCAGCCGCAAAAGCTGGAAGAGACCCGATTCTGGCAGCAGGTGCTGGATACCACCCATCAGCAGTTCATCGACAGCGTCAAGAAGGGGCGTGGCGACCGGCTCAAGGTCGAGGGTCATCCGGAGCTGTTCTCCGGGCTGGTCTGGTCCGGCGAGCAGGCGCTGTCCCTGGGGCTGATCGATGGCCTCGGCAGCGCCAGCTATGTGGCGCGCGATGTGGTCAAGGAAGAGCGCTTGGTCGACTACACCCAGGAAGACTCGCCCTTCGACCGTTTCGCCAAGCGCCTGGGCGCCAGTGTCGCCGAGCGCCTAGCGCTCTACATGGGCTGGCAGGGTCCGGCGCTGCGCTAGGGCGACAGCCTGCAGATCTCAAGGGACCTGCAGGCCAGCCTCCCGCAACAGTGCGGCGAGGCGGATGAGGGGGAGGCCGATCAGGCTGGTCGGGTCGTCCCCTTGCATGGCCTCGAACAGGGCGATGCCCAGGCCCTCGGCCTTGAAGCTGCCGGCGCAATCGTAGGGCTGTTCCGCCAGCAGGTAGCGGTCGATGGTCGCAGCCTCGAGCGGGCGAAAGCGCACCTGGAAATCCACCACCTCGCTGCGGCACTCCCCGGTGCGGCTGTCCAGCACGGCCAGTCCGGTATGGAACACCAGGGTGCGACCGCTGGCCCGGGCCAGTTGCTGCCGGGCTCGCTCATGGGTCAGGGGCTTGCCGAGAATCTCGCCGTCGATGGCGGTCGCCTGATCCGAGCCGATGATCAGGGTCGGCTCCGGCTGGTCGGCCAGGGCAGCGGCCTTGGCCCGGGCCAGGCGCTCCACCAGCGCCCTCGGGCTTTCTCCAGGCCTTGGCGTTTCGTCGATGTCCGGCGACCGATGAGCAAAGGGCAGCTGGAGTCTTTCCAGCAATTGGCGGCGGTAAGGCGAGCTGGAAGCGAGTAGAATGAGAGGCATCAGTTTGTTCTCGGGCGAGATCGACCAGAGGTCGGTCGGAGTCGCTTCGGGGTTAATTTCCTTTGACAGCCGTAAGGCCGTCCCTATAATGGCGCGCTTATGTTGAATGGGCCAATTCCACCTCAGGTCGATCCTCGCAAATTGGCGGATCGCGGCGTAACCCTCAAGGGTGAGCTGCCTCTCGCGAACATGCGGCGTGTCGGCGAGCAGCTCGTGAAGTCCGAAGGCGCGGTAGCCGTCGTCCTCGACTTCGGGCGTGATCAACAGCGGCAGTTCGTCATCCACGGTGTCCTCGATACCGCGGTCGAGATGATCTGCCAGCGTTGTCTGGAGCCGGCAGTGCTTCCCATCCACAGCGAATTCGATTTCGCCGTGCTCTGGGAGGGGCAGTCGGCCGATGCCTTGCCACAGGGTTACGATGCCCTGGAGGTTGGCGAAGATCCGCTGGATCTGCATAGCCTGATCGAAGAAGAGCTGTTGCTCGCTCTGCCGATCATCCCTGTGCATCCGGAAGGGGATTGCCAGCATCCGGAAGGTTTCGAGGCGCCCGAAGAGCCGGCGGACGAGGAAAAGCGACCCAACCCGTTCAGTGTACTTGCGCAGTTGAAGCGTGACCCAAACGTTTAGGAGTTAAATCATGGCTGTTCAGCAGAACAAAAAATCCCGTTCCGCTCGCGACATGCGTCGTTCGCACGACGCCCTCGAAGCGAACGCTCTGTCCGTGGAAAAGAGCACCGGTGAAGTTCACCTGCGCCACCACGTGTCGCCCGACGGTTTCTACCGCGGTCGCAAAGTGATCGACAAGGGTTCCGACGAGTAATCCTCGATCGAAATCGTCATCGCGATCGATGCAATGGGCGGGGACTTCGGTCCCCGCTGCATTGTTCCTGCTTCATTCGACGCTCTCGAGCGTTTCCCCGCCCTACATCTTCTCCTCTGTGGTCAGCGCGACGCCCTGTCGGCCTGGTCACCGCCTGCCTCCCTCGCCAATCGCCTGCAGTTCGACTACGTCGATGCCCTTGTCGGGCCCGATGAACGCCCCGCTGCCGTGGTGCGGAGTCGTACCCGGACGTCCATGCATGCTGCGCTCGACGCGGTCCGACAGGGGCGTGCCCAGGGCTGTCTGAGCGCCGGCAATACCGGGGCCTGGATGGCGCTCGCGCGACAGCTGCTGGGAACGCTGCCGGAAATCGATCGACCCGCGATGATGTCGGCGTTGCCTGGACGGGGAGAGCACCAGACGCTGCTGCTCGATCTCGGCGCCAATCTCGACAGCTCTGCCGAACAGCTGGTGCAATTCGCCTATCTGGGGGCGGGTGCGGCCCAGGCGCGTGGCCTGGTGCGGCCAAGGGTCGCGCTACTCAATGTCGGGCGCGAACCGGGCAAGGGCACGCCGGTGATCCAGGAGGCGGCACGGCGCCTCGCCCAGAGTCAGGCCTTCGATTTTATCGGCTTCGTCGAGGGCAGCGATCTCTATGCCGCCGTCGCGGACGTGGTGGTCTGCGATGGCTTCACCGGCAATGCGGTGCTCAAGTCCGGCGAGGCGTTGCTGCGCCTGCTGGTCGAGCGCAGCGGCACGGCCTCCTGGCTCGAGCGTCAGTTGCTGCAGCCCTGGCTGGCCCGGCGTTTCCGCCACTGGGATCCGGAGCTGCGCAACGGCGCGAGCTTTCTCGGCCTGAATGCGGTGGTGGTGAAAAGCCATGGCGCGGCAGGCGAAGTCGGTCTCGTTCAGGCCATCGAGCGCGCCCTGCGCGACGTGGAGACTGATCTCCCCGGGCGGATCCGGTTAAACTTGGCGGCTCTGAAAGCGGTGTGACCGACCGGTCGACACCGACATCTCAGTCTGTCAGTGGCGGAACCGCGGTTTCGCCAGCAATGGACCTACAAGAGACCTGCCTATGTCTGCCTCTCTCGCTTTCGTCTTTCCCGGTCAGGGCTCCCAGGCCCTGGGCATGCTGGGTGAGCTGGCCACGCACCACGCACTGATCGGCGAAACCTTCGCCGAAGCCTCCGCCGTCCTCGGCTACGACCTCTGGGCGCTGACCCAGCAGGGCCCGCAGGAGTCGCTCAACCAGACCGACCGTACCCAGCCCGCCATCCTGACCGCCGCCATCGCGCTGTGGCGTCTGTGGCTGGCCGAGGGCGGCGCCAAGCCGGCCTATGTCGCCGGGCACAGCCTGGGCGAATACTCGGCACTGGTCGCCGCGGGCAGCCTGCCGTTCGCCGAGGCGGTACGCCTGGTGGCGCGCCGGGGTGAGCTGATGCAGCAGGCGGTGCCGGCCGGGCAGGGCGGCATGGCCGCCATCCTCGGTCTGGAAGACGCCCAGGTGCTGGCCGCCTGTGCCGAAGCCGCCCAGGGCGAGGTCGTCAGCGCAGTCAACTTCAATGCCCCGGGTCAGGTGGTGATCGCCGGTGCCGCCGTGGCGGTGGAGCGCGCCATCGAGGCCTGCAAGGCCTTGGGCGCCAAGCGCGCCGTGGCCCTGCCGGTCAGCGTGCCCTCCCACTGCGAACTGATGCGCCCGGCGGCCGAGCGCTTCGCCGAGGACGTGCGTGGCTGCACCTGGAGCCAGCCGCAGATTCCGGTGGTGCAGAACGTCAATGCCGGCGTCAACACCGACCTGGACAGTCTCCAGCAGGATCTGCTGGCCCAGCTGTACAGCCCGGTGCGCTGGGTCGAATCCGTGCAGTACCTGGCGGCCCAGGGCGTCACCCACCTGGTGGAGTGCGGCCCCGGCAAGGTGCTGGCCGGTCTGAACAAGAGATGCGTCAAGGGCGTGGAAACGCTGGCCCTGGACACCCCCGACGCCTTCGCCGCCGCTCGCGCGGCTTTTTGAATCGAGGAAAACGAGATGAGTCTGCAAGGTAAGGTCGCCCTGGTCACGGGCGCTACCCGTGGTATCGGTCAAGCCATCGCCCTGGAACTGGGTCGGCTGGGCGCCACCGTGATCGGCACCGCGACCAGCGAGGCGGGCGCCCAGCGCATCGCCGAGTCGCTCAAGGCCAACGGCATCGAAGGCACCGGCCTGGTGCTCAACGTGTCCGACAACGCCTCTGTCGCGGCCGCCCTCGAGCAGGTCCAGACCCAGTTCGGCGCCCCGTCGATCCTGGTCAACAACGCCGGCATCACCCGCGACAACCTGATGCTGCGGATGAAGGACGATGAGTGGTTCGACGTGATCGATACCAACCTCAACAGCCTGTTCCGCCTGTCCAAGGCCTTGCTCAAGGGCATGACCAAGGGCCGCTGGGGTCGCATCGTCAGCATCGGCTCGGTGGTGGGTGCCATGGGCAACGCCGGCCAGGCCAACTATGCCGCCGCCAAGGCCGGTCTCGAGGGCTTCACCCGGGCACTGGCCCGCGAGGTGGGTTCGCGCAACATCACCGTCAACGCCGTGGCTCCGGGTTTCATCGACACCGACATGACCCGTGAACTGCCGGAAGCCCAGCGCACCGCGCTGCTGACCCAGATCCCGGCCGGTCGCCTCGGCCAGGCCGACGAGATCGCCAAGGTGGTCGGCTTCCTGGCGGGCGAGGGCGCGGCCTATGTGACCGGCGCCACGATCCCCGTCAACGGCGGAATGTACATGAGCTGACCGGCGTTACCCCCGCGCGGCTATTGCGCTAAGCTGGTAAACTGTCGGACCAGCAATGGCCGCGCATACGTCTTGATGTCGCGTCAGCTTGAAATACGGAAATCCCTTTCTATACACTTACGCGCAATCCGTTGTGCGGATTTTTCCTTTAGGAGTGAGAACACGGTATGAGCACCATCGAAGAACGCGTTAAGAAGATCGTCGCTGAGCAGCTCGGCGTGAAGGAAGAGGAAGTTACCAACAGCGCTTCCTTCGTCGAGGATCTGGGCGCCGACTCCCTTGACACCGTCGAACTGGTGATGGCTCTGGAAGAGGAATTCGAGACCGAAATCCCGGACGAGCAGGCTGAGAAGATCACCACCGTCCAGGAAGCTATCGACTACATCGTTGCTCACCAGCAATAAGTAGTCGCCAGTTTCGGACACAAGAAGCCGCACGTCCTGTAGGGCGTGCGGCTTTTCTTTAGGTCCAAGGTCAAGATCGATGGAATCGGCTTTTTTTAAGAGGGGTGGCCGCCCCGGAAGGACAAGAGGAGTTGGGTGTGTCGCGTAGACGTGTCGTGATCACGGGTATGGGCATGGTATCGCCGCTTGGCGCCGATGTGGCGAGCAGCTGGGAAGGCATCCTGGCCGGTCGCAGCGGTATCGCGCCGATCGAGCATATGGACGTCTCTGCCTTCAGCACGCGGATCGGCGGATCGGTCAAGGGATTCGACGTGGAGCAGTACCTGTCCGCGAAGGAAGCCCGCAAGCTGGATCTGTTCATCCAATACGGTCTCGCTGCCAGCTTCCAGGCCATGCGTGACAGCGGTCTCGAGATCAACGATGGCAATCGCGAGCGCGTGGGTGTCGCCATGGGTTCCGGCATCGGTGGGCTGACCAATATCGAGGCGAATTGCCAGTCGCTGCTCGCCCAGGGTCCACGCCGTATTTCCCCCTTTTTCGTACCGGGCTCCATCATCAACATGGTGTCCGGCTTCCTGTCGATCCATCTGGGTCTGCAGGGTCCCAACTATGCCATCGCCACCGCCTGTACCACGGCGACGCACTGCATCGGCATGGCGGCGCGCAACATCGCCTACGGTGAGGCCGATGCCATGGTCGCCGGCGGTTCGGAGATGGCGACCTCGGGTCTGGGTCTGGGCGGCTTCGGCGCGGCGCGTGCCCTGTCGACCCGCAATGACGATCCGACCCGTGCCAGCCGTCCCTGGGATCGCGACCGTGACGGCTTCGTGCTGTCCGATGGGGCCGGTGCCCTGGTGCTGGAAGAGTACGAGCACGCCAAGGCGCGGGGCGCCCGCATTTATGCCGAGCTGATCGGTTTCGGGATGAGCGCTGACGCCTTCCACATGACCGCCCCGCCGGAAGACGGCGCGGGTGCCGCGCGCTGCATGAAGGCGACCCTCAAGGACGCCGGTATCGCGCCGGAAGCGGTCGATTACGTCAATGCCCATGGCACCTCCACGCCGGCCGGCGACCTGGCCGAAGTGGCGGCCCTGAAGCAGGTGTTCGGCGAGCAGGCCAAGCGCCTGAGCGTGAGTTCGACCAAGTCCATGACTGGTCACCTGCTGGGTGCCGCCGGCGCGGTGGAGGCCATCTTCACGGTGCTCGCCCTGCGCGATCAGGTGGCGCCGCCCACCATCAATCTGGACAATCCCAGCGACGGCTGCGATCTGGACTTCGTGCCCCACGAGGCGCGGCAGCGGCCCATCGAAGTGGCCCTGTCCAACTCGTTCGGCTTTGGTGGCACCAACGGCAGTCTGGTGTTCCGGCGCTTCGACGCTTGATCCAGGACTGGCTCAATGGCCAACCGCTGGATCCCGGTCTGCAACGCGACCGGGGTCTGGCCTATGGCGATGGGCTGTTCGAGACCATCGCGGTTCGCCGGGGCCAGCCACGTCTGTTGGACCGTCATCTGCAGCGGCTGGCCACCGGTTGCCAGCGACTGCGCCTTCCCTGCGATGTCGCTCAGCTGGACGCGGAGATCCGCGCCTATGCGGCGCTGCTGGGGGAGGGCGTCGCCAAGCTGCTGCTCACCCGCGGTGACGGACTGCGCGGGTATGCCCCGCCCGCCGAGCCCGAGGTGCGGCGCCTGTTGCTGGGCTCTCCCGTCCCGGCCTATCCGGCGGCCCACGCCACCGAAGGCATCGACCTCTATCCCTGCACCACCCGCCTGGCCCGCCAGCCGTTGCTGGCCGGACTCAAGCACCTGAATCGACTCGAGCAGGTCCTGGCGCGGGGGGAGTGGAATGACCCCCGCTATGCCGAAGGCCTGATGCTGGATCAGGACGGCAGGCCGATCGAGGGCGTATTCAGCAATCTGTTCCTGGTCCGCGCCGGGCGGCTGCTGACCCCCGCGCTGGACGGCTGTGGCGTGGCCGGCGTGCTGCGCGGTCTGCTGCTCGATATCGCTGCTCTGGAAGGCATCCAGGCCGAGGTCCTGCCGCTGACGCTGGACGATCTGCTGGCGGCCGACGAAGTTTTCCTCTGCAACAGCCAGTACGGTATCTGGCCCGTGCGCCGGTACGCAGCCGCGAACTGGTCCGTGGGGCCGGTGACCCGTAAACTGCAAGGTTCGATAAACGAGATTCTGGAATAGCCGATGCGCAAGGCGAGAGCTCTGCTTACGGCGCTGCTGGCCGCTGGCGGCCTGCTGCTGGTCCTGGCCGGTTGGCGCCAGCACCAGGCGCTGATTCAGCCGCTGAAGGTCGACGGCGAGCAACTGATCGAGATCCCCAAGGGCGGAACCCCGGGGGGCAGTCTGCTGCGCCTGGAAGAGCAGGGCGTGCTTGATGGCGCCTTCTGGCTGCGCCTGTACTGGCGCTTCAATCTGGCCGGGCAGACGCTGCACAGCGGTGAATACCGCCTGACCCCCGGCATGACGGTGGAGCAGTTGTTCAGCCTCTGGCGCAAGGGCGACGTGGTGCAGTACGGCCTTACCCTGGTGGAAGGCTGGAATGTCCGTCAGGTACGCGCCGCCCTGGCGCGGCAGCCCAAGCTCGAGCACGACACCGCCGAGCTGGACGATGCCGCCCTGATGAAGCGCCTGGGCCTGGACGGCCAGCACCCCGAAGGGCGTTTCTTTCCCGATACCTATCGCTATGTGAAGGGTCAGCGCGAATCCGACCTGTTGCGCCAGGCCAATCAACGCCTGCAGGCCGTGCTCGATCAGGAGTGGCAGGCACGCGATCCCGCGGTGCCCTACAAGGATGCCTACCAGGCACTGATCATGGCCTCGCTGGTGGAGAAGGAGACCGGCGTGCCCGAGGAGCGCGACGAGATCGCCGGGGTCTTCGTCCGTCGCCTGGCGGCCGGCATGCTGCTGCAGACCGATCCTACGGTGATCTACGGCATGGGCGAGCGCTACAACGGCCGCATCACCCGCGCCGATCTGCGCGAGCCCTCGCCCTACAACACCTATCTCAACGCGGGACTACCGCCGACGCCGATTGCCATGCCCGGTCGCGAGGCCATCCATGCGGCGCTGCATCCCAAGGACGGCGACAGCCTGTACTTCGTCGCCCGTGGCGACGGCAGCCATGTCTTTTCCAAGGACCTGGAGGCGCACAACCAGGCGGTTCGCGACTTCCAGCTCAAGCGGCGCTCCGACTACCGCTCCAGTCCCGCTCCGCAGACGCCCGACAGCAAGGAAACCCCATGACGGCAAATGGCCTGTTCATCACCCTCGAAGGCCCCGAGGGCGCGGGCAAGAGCACCAACCGCGACTATCTCGCCGAACTCCTCGGCAGCGGTGGGCGCGAGGTGGTGCTGACCCGTGAGCCGGGCGGCACGCCACTGGCCGAGCGCATCCGCGAGATCCTGCTGGCGCCGGCCGCCGAGCCCATGGCGGTGGATACCGAATTGCTGCTGATGTTCGCCGCCCGCGCCCAGCACCTGGCCCAGGTCGTCCGGCCCGCCCTGGCGCGCGGTGCCCTGGTGCTCTGCGATCGTTTCGTCGATGCGACCTATGCCTATCAGGGCGGCGGCCGCGGTGTGCCCGTGGAACGCATCGCCACCCTGGAAGCCTTCGTGCTGGGCGACCTGCAACCCGACCTGACCCTGGTCTTCGACTTGCCGGTGGAGATCGGCCTGGCGCGGGCAGCCCGGCGCGGCGCCCTGGATCGTTTCGAACAGGAGCAGCGCGCCTTCTTCGAGGCGGTGCGCCAGACCTACCTGGACCGTGCCCAGGCCGTGCCGGCGCGCTATCGCCTGATCGATGCCTCGCGCAGTCTGGCCGAGGTGCAGGCGGAGCTGCGCGCCCTGGTCGCCACCCTGGAGCCGACGCCAGGTGGCTGACGTCTATCCCTGGCAGGAGGAGCTCTGGGCGCGGATCTGGCCCCGGCGACAGCATCCCCATGCCTATCTGCTGCATGGCCCGCGCGGCATCGGCAAGCGCGACCTGGCCGAGCGCCTGGCCGCGCTGCTGCTGTGCCAGGCGCCCCAGGGCGCTGCCGCCTGCGGCCAGTGCAAGGCCTGCGCCCTGCTCAGGGCGGGGACCCATCCCGATTACTGCGTGATCCAGCCGGAAGAGGCCGAAAAGCCCATTCGCGTCGATCAGATCCGCGGGCTGGTGGACTTCGTCTCCCAGACCGCCCAGCTGGGCGGGCGCAAGCTGATCCTGCTGGAGCCGGTCGAGGCGATGAACCTCAATGCCGCCAACGCCCTGCTCAAGAGCCTGGAAGAGCCCTCGGGCGCTACCGTGCTGCTGCTGGTGAGCCACCAGCCGAGTCGCCTGCTGCCCACCGTGCGCAGTCGCTGCGTGCAACAGGCCTGTCCGGTGCCCTCGCGGGCCGAAAGTCTCGCCTGGCTGGGCGAGCGTCTGCCGGACCTCGAGGCGGAGGTCCGTACCCAGTTGCTGGTGCTGGCCGGCGGCTCGCCGCTGGCGGCCCTGCGTCTGCATGGCGAGGACGTGCTGGCCCGCCGGGCCCTGGTGGTGGAGGGGGTCAAGCGCCTGCTCAAGCGCCAGGCGGCGCCCAGTCAGCTGGCCGAGAGCTGGAATGCCGTGCCCCTGCCGCTGCTGCTCGACTGGTTCTGCGAATGGACCCATGGTGTCCTGCGCCAGCAGTGGGGTGGCGCCGATGCCGAGGCTGCGCCGGACATGGCCAAGGTGCTGGGTTATCTGGCGGAGAAGAGCGCGCCGCACGAGGTGCTGGCCCTGCAGGAATGGCTGCATGCCGAGCGGCAGAAGGTGCTGGGCAAAGCCAACCTCAACCGCGTATTGTTGCTGGAATCGCTGTTGATCCGCTGGGCCGGTCTGGTGCCCGGACGCTAGCGATCCGCGCGTCCGTCTTGCCTGTGTCGAGAGAATCTCATGAGTTTGCCGCAGAACCTGGGCCCCCGTAATGGCATCCTGTCCCTCACCATCAAGGACAAGTCGGTGCTTTACGCCGCCTACATGCCCTTCATCCGCAACGGTGGCCTGTTCATCCCGACCGGCAAGACCTACAAGCTCGGCGACGAGGTCTTCATGCTGCTCAACCTGATGGACGAGCCGGACAAGATCCCGGTCGCCGGCAAGGTGGTCTGGATCACACCCAAGGGCGCCCAGGGCAACAGAGCCGCCGGGGTCGGCGTGCAGTTCAACGAAGGCGACAATACCGCGCGCAACAAGATCGAAACCTATCTGGCCGGCTCGCTGAAGTCGGACCGTCCCACCCATACCATGTGACGCCTGCGCCGTCCCGCTCGGGGCGGGGCGTCGCTGCTGATTCAAGGCTATTTCTCGTGCACTTCGTCGACTCCCACTGTCACCTGGATCGACTCGATCTTTCCCTTCATGACGGCTCCCTGGATGCAGCGCTCGATGCCGCGCGCGCCCGGGGTGTCAGCCAGTTCCTCTGCATCGGCGTCGATGCCGGCAATGCCCCCACGGTGCAGGCCCTGGCCGAACGCTATGCCGACGTCCACTGCGCCGTGGGCATCCATCCGCTGGATGCCGCTCAGGGCAGCGCCATCGATCTCGACTGGCTGCTGGCGCGGCTGGCCCATCCGCGCGTCGCCGCCATCGGCGAGACCGGCCTCGACTATCACTATCAGCCCGACACCGCCGAGATCCAGCAGCGCTCCTTCGGCCTGCACCTCGAGGCGGCTCGGCGCACGGGGCTGCCGCTGGTGATCCACACCCGCGAGGCGCGCGCCGATACCCTGGCCATGCTGGGGGCCGCCGACCTGCCGGGCGCCGGGGTGCTGCACTGCTTCACCGAGGACTGGGCAACGGCCAAGGCGGCGCTGGATCTGGGCTTCTACATCTCCTTTTCCGGCATCCTGACCTTTCGCAATGCCGCCGATCTGCGCGACGTCGCGCGCCAGGTGCCGGCCGATCGCCTGCTGGTGGAAACCGATTCGCCCTATCTGGCGCCGGTGCCCCACCGCGGCAAGGCCAACCTGCCGCAATTCGTGGTCGAGGTCGCCCAGTGCCTGGCCGACGTGCGCGGGGTGACCCTGGAAACCCTCGCCGAGCAGACCACCGCCAACTTCCACCGGCTGTTTCCCCGCGCCACCCTTTAGGTCCTGTACGGAAAGTGCCTGCGCTCGATGATGCTTCGTTGAAAAAGGCTTCGGAATGCTCATTTACCATTTGTAAACTCCGCTTCCTCAGCCTTTTTCGCCTCGCCTGATCGTCGCTCGGCGACTTTTCGTACAGGACCTAGGCAAAAAATGGCCCGGGTATCCTGGGATACCCGGGCCGGACCAGCGGTTCGCCCAGACGGAGAGCCGCCTCCCTGGCCCGCGCCGCGGGGGTCGACGCGACCAGTCACTTGAGTATTGGCCAGCTCGGGGAAAGGTCCAGTCGGGATTGGACGTTTTTTAAACAGTTTTGGAATAGCGCCGTCCCGACACTGGCTATCTCGGGCCTTTCAGGCCCTTAGAAGCGTGCCAGCGCCCCGATCAGATCCAGCGTCTGCTCCAGCACGTGCTCGCTGGTATAGAAATGCGGCGACAGGCGGATGCCCGGACCGCGCTGGGCGCAGACCACGTCGGCGGTCTTGAGTCGCTCGAACAGCTGCCGATTGTCCCAGCCCTCGAGCGAGAAGGTGAGGATGCCCGAGCGGCGCTCGGCAGCGACCGGTGAATGCAGGACAGCACCGGGGAGACGGCGGATATGGCTGTCGAGCAGCTCGATCCGTGCCAGCAGGTCTTTGCCCACCTGTTCCATGCCGGCATCTTCCAGCAGCGACAGACTCGCCTCCAGGGCCACCGCGCCAAGCATGTTCGGGCTGCCGCACTCGAAGCGCATCGCCGTCTTGGCGGGTTGCCATTCGCGCTGGCTGTAGTCGCCGGCGTTGTCCAGCATGTGCCAGCCGTATTCGTGCAGCTTCAGCTGCTCGCGCAAATCGGCGCGGCAATAGAACACCCCCAGGCCTTCCGGGCCGAGCATCCACTTGTGGCCGTCGGCCATGGCGAAGGCGCAGTTGCAGGCCTGGGCATCGAAGGGCAGGGCGCCCAGTTGCTGGATGGCATCGACGCACAGCAGCACGCCCTTGGCGTCGCAGCCCTGGCCCAGCTGGGGCAGGTCCAGGCGCAGGCCGCTGGCGTACTGCACGGCGCTGATGGCCATCAGGCGGGTGCGCGGACCGCAGGCGGCCAACAGATTGGCCTCGGGGGTGTCACCCAGACTGACCTCCACCACCTCGACGCCAAAGCGCGCCAGGGCTTCCCAGACCACCCGGTTGGAGGGGAACTCCTCGTCGCTGATCACTACCTGGTCGCCGCTCTGCCAGTCGAGGCCGAAGGCGACGAAGGAGAGAGCCTCGGAGGTGTTCTTCACCAAGGCGATGTCGCTGCTGGACGGCGCATTGAGCAGGCGGGTCAGGCGCTCGCGCAGGCGCTGTTCCATGACCAGCCAGGTCGGATAGTTGCGCGCACCGTACTGGCAGTTTTCGGCGGCGAATTCGGTGACGGCCTGCGCGGCGCGCTTGGGCCACGGGGCCACGGCCGCGTGGTTGAGGTATCTCATGGCGTAGGCCTGAGGGAATTCGTGCTTCCAGGAAGACATTGACTCGATCCGTACAATCTGGGTGTGATGGGGCATAATAAGGGGCGCGCCCGCGCGGTTCACCGATGCTTTCGGTGCAGCTCGCCCAAGGTGTGACGAAGTGCCGGTATGCCGAGGGGTGACTGGCGATTCGAAGGCCCTATCCCTTTTCAAAACAACAAGTGGGCTGCCATGCAGAAAGAATCCCGCAAAGTCCGCGAGTTCCGTCGCCGCGAACAGGAAATCCTCGATACCGCCCTGCAGCTGTTTCTCTCCGAAGGAGAAGACAGCGTCACCGTCGAGATGATCGCCGAGGCGGTCGGTATCGGCAAAGGCACCATCTACAAACACTTCAATTCCAAGGCCGAGATCTATCTGCGGCTGATGCTGGATTACGAACGGGACCTGGCCGAGCTGTTCCAGTCGGACAACGTTGCCCGCGACCGCGAAGCGCTCTCCCGCGCCTATTTCGAATTCCGCATGAGCGATCCGCAGCGCTACCGCCTGTTCGATCGCCTCGAGGAGAAGGTGGTCAAGACGCGGCAGGTGCCCGAACTGGTCGAGCAGCTGCACAGCATCCGCACCTCCAACTTCCAGCGGCTGACCAGCCTGATCGAAGGCCGCATCGACGAAGGCAAGCTCGAGGACGTGCCGCCCTATTTCCACTACTGCGCCGCCTGGGCGCTGGTGCACGGGGCCGTGGCCCTTTACCATTCGCCGTTCTGGCGCGACGTGCTGGAGGATCAGGAAGGCTTCTTCCAGTTCCTCATGGAGATCGGCGTTCGCATGGGCAACCGGCGCAAGCGAGACGTCGAAACGCCTGTCCGATCCTAGGGTCCGATAGAGGCGAGGGATGCCGCGCCATCCCTTTTCTCTTGTCCCACTGGAGTAACCCCCAAGATGATCGTTGACCGCCAGGGTAGGGCGTTTCGCAACTTGCGGATCAGCCTCACGGCGGCCTGCAACTATGCCTGTACGTACTGCGTGCCCAACGGCAAGCGGCTCGTGGCTGCGCAGGACGAACTCAGTGCCGAAACCATGGCACGGGGCGTGGAATACCTCATCGATGCCGCCGGTATCGAACGGCTGCGCATCACCGGGGGCGAACCCCTGGTCACGCCGCGGCTGGAACCCTTTCTCGCCCGCGTCTCCCAGCTCGGTCTCAAGGACATCAGCCTGACCACCAATGGTCAGCTGCTGCCGCGCAAGCTGGATTTCCTCATCGACCACGGCATCCGCCGGCTCAACGTCTCCCTGGATACCCTCGATGCCGAGGCCTTTCCGCGTCTGGCGCGGGGGGGCGATCTTGCAACAGTGCTGGCCGGACTCGAAGCGGCCCGTGCGGCCGGTCTCAAGATCAAGCTCAACATGGTGCCCCTGCGTGGCCAGAATCTCGATCAGGTGCTGCCGTTGCTGGACTACTGCCTGGAGCGCGGCTTCGAACTCAGATTCATTGAGCTGATGCGCATGGGCCACCTGGCGAAGGATCCGGTCGCGTTCAACAACCAGTTGGTCTCCCTGGCCGAGTTGCTGGAGATCATCGGCTCGCGCCACGCCTATGTGCAGGCCGATGCGCCGGTGGACTCCACCGCGCTGCGCTATCGCGTCGAGTCGGGCGGGCATTTCGGCGTCATCGCCAATGAAAGCGTGCCCTTCTGCCGGACCTGCTCGCGACTGCGGCTGTCGTCCACGGGCTGGCTGCACGGCTGCCTGTCGTCGAGCAACCGCCACTATGTCGGCGATCTCTTGGACAAGCCGCGGCACCTGGCGCTGCCGGCGTTGCAGCGGCTGCTGGTCAAGGCGCTGGGCGACAAGCAGGACGTGGCCTTCTCGGGGGGCGTGACGGTCATGAAGATCATCGGCGGCTGATCTACCCGCTGCGCCTCAAGCTGGCGCGAAAGCTGCTAAGGCCCCTGTATCGACGGCAACTTGGCGCCGGACAGGGGTCTGCTTTCCATGGTCACACTGCGTTTTCTGTTCATTTCCGTGCTGCTGGCCGCTCTGGGTGGCTGCATGAACGTCAGCGACATGGCGTCCGGGGTCGAGTACCACCTGCGCGATGCGGGGCTGCTCGACTACAGCAAGACCCAGCGGCTGAACAACTTTCGGCTGCAGGCCGACTCCTACATCTACATAGCCCAGGGCGCCTTCGTGCCCCTCGGCCATCCCTATGCCCGCCCGAACGTGGTGGCGGAAGAGGCCTTCAAGGGCTTCGTGGAGTATTTCCCCCGGGTGCGTCGGGCGGACAAGCCGGAGGGCTTCGACGAGGCCATGGCCAAGGCCCGCCAGCTTGGGGCCCATTATGTGCTCTACACCCGCTTCGCCGGTGCGGACGATCGCATCGGGACTTGGGAAGAGTGGGAAGACCAGGACGACATCGGCCGGGTAGGGCGCGATCGCAGCGTCGTGCAGATGATGCTGGTGGAGGTCGCCACCTTCCGCCTGGTGGACACGGCGCGGATCCGCAGTCGTGGCGGCTTCCTGACGTTCTATGACGAGCGTCCGGAAGACCTGCTCGGACCGGCGCTCAACCAATACGCTCAACGCCTACTGGGGTTGGGCAGCCGCTAGAGGAGAAGGACGTGAGCCAGGTCGATGTGACGCGCAACCTGCTGGCGCAGTTGCCAGCTGCGGAAGAGGGCCGGCTGCCGCCCGTGGAGCTCTGGCATCCGCCCTTCTGCGGCGACATCGACATGCGCATCGCCCGGGACGGCACCTGGTATCACCAGGGCACCCCCATCACCCGACCGGCCATGGTGCGGCTGTTTTCTACCATCCTGCGCCGCGATCCCGAGCGCTTCGTACTGGTGACGCCAGTGGAATGCGTGGGCATCCAGGTGGAAGACGCACCCTTTCTGGCCGTGGACGTCGAATGGCGTGGCAGTGGCCAGGAGCAGATCCTGGATCTGGTTACGAACGTGGGCGACAGGGTCGCCGTCGATGCCGAACATCCATTGCGCTTTGAGGAGCAGGATGACCAGCCGGCACCCTATGTGCGCGTGCGTGGCGGTCTGGAGGCGCGGCTCAATCGGGCGGTGTTCTACCGGCTGATGGAGAGGGTCGAGGAGAGTGACCACGAGGGCCGTTCCTGGCTCGGTCTCTGGAGCCGTGGCAGCTTCTTTCCCGTAGCGCCCGCTGAATGAAGAAAGGGCCCCTCGGGGCCCTTTTTTACGCTTACATGTTGGGGTAGTTGGGGCCCCCGCTGCCTTCCGGCGCCACCCAGGTGATGTTCTGCGCCGGGTCCTTGATGTCGCAGGTCTTGCAGTGGACGCAGTTCTGGGCATTGATCTGGAAGCGCGGCTCGCCGCCATCGCGGACCACCTCGTAGACGCCGGCCGGGCAGTAGCGCTGGGCGGGTTCGTCATACAGCGGCAGGTTCTGCGCGATGGGAATCGAGGGATCCCTGAGCCTCAGGTGAACCGGCTGGTCTTCCTCGTGGTTGGTGTTGGAGAGGAACACCGAGGACAGCTTGTCGAAGCTCAGCTTGCCATCCGGCTTGGGATAGCTGATGCGTGGCGCCTCGTCGGCCTTCTTCAGGCAGGTGTGGTCCATGCGCCGATCGTGCAGGGTGAAGGGCAGGGCGCCCCCCAGCAGGTTGTGCTCGACGAAGGCGAAGGCCGGGCCGAGCAGCGGACCGAACTTGTGCATGGCCGGACCGAAGTTGCGGCTGGCATGGAGTTCCTCCTGCAGCCAGCTGCCCTTGAAGCCATCGACGTAGCCCTGAAGTTCATCACCTTCGCGACCGGCCGCCAGCGCGGCGACGATGGCGTCGGCGGCGAGCATGCCGGACTTCATGGCGGTATGGCTGCCCTTGATCTTGGCCGGGTTGAGGGTGCCCAGGTCGCAGCCGATCAGGGCGCCACCGGGAAAGACCATCTTCGGCAGGGAATTCAGGCCGCCCTTGACCAGGGCGCGGGCGCCGTAGGAGACGCGCTTGCCGCCTTCCAGGTACTGGGCCACCACCGGGTGGTGCTTGTAGCGCTGGAACTCGTCATAGGGCGAGAGGTGCGGATTGCTGTAGGCCAGATCGACGATCAGCCCGACCACCACCTGATTGTCTTCCAGGTGATAGAGGAAGGAACCCCCCGGGTTCTCCTTGTCCAGCGGCCAGCCGGAGGTGTGGATCACCAGGCCCTGCTCGTGCTTGGCCGGGTCGATCTCCCACAGCTCCTTGATGCCGATGCCGTAGTGCTGCGGATCGGCGCCTTCGCCGAGCTTGAATCTCTGGCCCAGCTGCTTGCCCAGATGGCCACGGCAGCCCTCGGCGAACAGGGTGTACTTGCCGCGCAGTTCCATGCCGGGGGTGTAGACCCCCTCCTTGGGCTGGCCTTCGCGATCCACGCCCAGGTCGCCGGTGATGATGCCGCGCACCACGCCGTGCTCATCGATCAGCGGCTCCTGGGCGGCAAAGCCCGGATAGATCTCCACGCCCAGGGCTTCGGCCTGCTGGCCCAGCCAGCGGCAGAGGTTGCCCAGGGAGATGATGTAGTTGCCCTCGTTGTGCATGGGCTTGGGCACGAAGAAATTCGGTACCTTGGTCGCCTGACGCTCGTCCTTGAGCAGGTAGATGTCGTCGCGCTTGACCGGGGTGTTCAGGGGCGCGCCCAGTTCCTTCCAGTTGGGAAAGAGCTCGTCCAGGGCGCGCGGTTCGAAGACCGCACCGGAGAGAATGTGGGCGCCGACCTCGGAGCCTTTCTCGACCACGCAGACGCTGATCTCCTGGCCTTTCTCGGCCGCCTGCTGCTTGAGACGACAGGCCGCGGACAGGCCCGCGGGGCCGGCCCCGACGATCACCACGTCGAATTCCATGTATTCGCGTTCCACGGCTCACTCTCCTCAGGCAAAGCTCACGATCTGGTTATTTATGTAGGGGTGCAACAAAAGACTTCATTATATCCCGCGTGCTCCCTGGCACCCATTCAAACGTTTGTTTAAATTTTCTGCAAGCCTGTTAGACTCGGGAGTTACTGGCCCCTGACGGACTGTCGCGTTGACCCCTGCTGCCGTGGAGGTCAACATAAGAAGAATTTGCAACAAGGTTGGAGCGGCAGGGGTCGTGTCCAACGCAAGGCCGCCTTGGCGTCCTGTTTATTCACCAGAATAAATCGAGGGATTCATGAAGGTTCTCGTAGCTGTCAAACGCGTGGTGGACTACAACGTCAAGGTCCGCGTCAAGGCCGACCAGACCGGTGTCGACCTGGCCAACGTCAAGATGTCCATGAACCCCTTCTGCGAGATCGCCGTGGAAGAAGCGGTGCGCCTGAAGGAAAAGGGTATCGCCAGCGAGATCGTGGTCGTGACCGCGGGTCCCGCCCAGGCGCAGGAGCAACTGCGTACCGCCCTGGCACTGGGCGCCGATCGCGCCGTGCTGATCGACACCGGCACTGCCGAGCTGTCGTCGCTGACCACTGCCAAGCTGCTCAAGGCCGTGGTGGACAAGGAACAGCCCCAGCTGGTGATCCTGGGCAAGCAGGCCATCGACAGCGACAACAACCAGACCGGCCAGATGCTGGCGGCCCTGACCGGCTTCGCCCAGGGCACCTTCGCCTCCAAGGTGGAGCAGGCCGGTGACGGCCTCAACGTGACCCGCGAGATCGATGGCGGTCTGCAGACCGTGGCGCTCAAGCTGCCGGCGGTGGTGACCACCGACCTGCGCCTCAACGAGCCGCGCTACGCCTCGCTGCCCAACATCATGAAGGCCAAGAAGAAGCCGCTGGAAACCCTGACCCCGGACGCCCTCGGCGTGGCGGTGAAGGCCTCCTACGAGGTGGTCAAGGTGGAAGCCCCGGCCGGTCGTCAGGCGGGCATCAAGGTCAAGTCCGTGGCCGAACTGGTCGAAAAACTCAAGAACGAAGCGAAGGTGATCTGATGGCCATTCTCGTCATTGCCGACCACGACAACGCCAACCTCTTCGGCGCTACCCTGAACACCGTCGCCGCGGCCCAGGCCATCGGTGGCGATATCCACGTGCTGGTCGCCGGCCAGAATGCCCAGCCGGTCGCCGACGCCGCCGCCAAGGTCGCCGGTGTCAGCAAGGTGCTCCTGGCCGACAACGCCGCCTACGCTCACCAGCTGCCGGAAAACGTCGCGCCGCTGGTGGTCGAGCTGGCCGCCAACTACAGCCACGTCCTGGCCGCTGCCAGCACCAATGGCAAGAACTTCCTGCCGCGCGTCGCCGCACTGCTCGACGTCGACCAGATCTCCGAGATCATCGCCGTCGAATCCGCCGACACCTTCAAGCGTCCGATCTACGCCGGCAACGCCATCGCCACCGTGCGCTCCACGGCGCCGATCAAGGTGATCACCGTGCGCGCCACCGGTTTCGATCCGGTCGCCGCCGAGGGCGGTTCCGCCGCCATCGAAGGCGTGAGCCTGGTAAAGGACGTCGGCATCTCCAGCTTCGTCGGCGAAGAGCTGGCCAAGTCCGACCGTCCGGAGCTGGGCGCCGCTAAGGTGGTGGTCTCCGGTGGTCGCGGTCTGCAGAACGGCGACAACTTCAAGATCCTCTACGCCCTGGCGGACAAGCTGGGCGCTGCCGTGGGTGCCTCGCGCGCCGCGGTGGACGCCGGCTTCGTGCCCAACGACATGCAGGTCGGCCAGACCGGCAAGATCGTCGCGCCGCAGCTGTACATCGCGGTGGGCATCTCCGGTGCCATCCAGCACCTGGCGGGCATGAAGGACTCCAAGGTGATCGTCGCCATCAACAAGGACGAGGAGGCGCCGATCTTCCAGGTGGCCGACTACGGCCTGGTGGGTGACCTGTTCGAATTGATCCCCGAGCTGGAAAAGGCCATCTGAGGCCCACCCCCGTGCAAGAGCCCGCCCCTTGGCGGGCTTTTTCATGGGCGCGGCAAGCCCTCTGGCAGAGCCCCTGGCGTCAAGGAGGGGTGCGCCGGTTCCTTGTCGTTTTTGGACATTGCCGCCCCGGGAAGGGAAGGGTTAAGGTCAGGCCTAGCTGTACCGGTATACCTTCAGGGTAGCCTGCTACTGTTCCGCTTTCGTCCAGGAAGACGCCATGACCAATCTGTTGCTCTATCAGCGCATCGCCCAGCAACTGGCGAACGACATCCGCACGGGGGTCTACAAGCCCGGCGAACGGGTGCCTTCGGTGCGCAAGCTGAGTCAGCAGCTGGGCGTCAGTCATGCCAGCGTCCTGCAGGCCTATGCCACCCTGGAAGACCAGGGGCTGATCCGCGCCCGGCCGCAGTCGGGCTTCTATGTGCACCAGACCCCGGCGCTGACCGCGCCGACGCCGGACATCGCCACGGTGGAGCGGCCCAGTCTGGTGACCCGTGCCGGCATCATCAACCAGGTGCTGGCGGAATCACGGCGGGAAGGCGTGGTGCCCCTGGGCATGGCGGTGCCCCAGCCCGACTATCTGCCGCTGCGGGCCCTGCACCAGCAGCTGTCCAAGGTCACCCGTTTCCAGGCCCGCGCGGCCTTTTCCTACCTGCACAGTCCCGGCTACGAGCCCCTGCGCCGCCAGGTCGCCATTCGCCTGCGCGATGCGGGGGTGGTGGTGGGGCCGGAAGAGGTGGTGATCACCCATGGCTGCGTGGATGCGCTGCAGATGTCGCTGCGGGTGCTGACCAAGCCGGGCGACCTGATCGCCACCGAATCGCCGTCCTACTACGGGCTGCTGCAATTGGCCGAGGTGCTGGGCCTCAAGGTGATCGAGATCCCCTGCGATCCGGATACCGGGCTCAGCGTGGAAGCACTGCAGCTGGCCGCGAGCCAGTGGCCGGTCAAGGCCCTGGTAGTGGCTGCCCGCCTGAGCAATCCCCTGGGGGGCAGCATGCCGGAGGCGCGGCAGAAGCAGCTGCTCAGGCTGGCCGCCGAGCGCAACATCGCCATCGTCGAGGACGACATCTATGGCGAGCTGACCTACGACAGTGGCTCCAAGGCACTCAAGGCCCTCGACAAGCAGGGGCGGGTCATCTACTGCTCGAGCTTTTCCAAGACCATCTCGCCGGGCGTCCGCATCGGCTGGGTGGTGGCCGGGCCCTACCAGGAAGACATTTGCCGCCTGCAGACCTTCACCACCCATTCCGCCTGCAGCGTGACCCAGATGGGCGTCTCGGCCTATCTGGAGAACGGCGGCTACGACCGCCACCTGCGCGCCATCCGCCAGGAATACCGCCGCAACATGACCGCCTTCCAGCTGGCGATCCAGGAGCATTTCCCCGAGGGTACCCAGATGAGCCGGCCCAATGGCGGCTTCATCCTCTGGGTCAGTCTGCCCGTGCGGGTGGATACCCGGCTGCTGCACCAGCGCGCCCTGGATCAGGGGGTGAGCATCGCGCCCGGCATGATCTTCAGCAACACCGACCAGTTCAATCACTGCATCCGCCTCAATTGCGGTCTGCCCTGGGGGCGCGATGCCCAGCGGGCTCTGATGACCCTGGGCCTGCTCGCCCGTCAACTCTGCCAGGAAACCCTGGCCGCCTAGCGGCAGGCCTGGAACCCGCCGTGGGGCAGCGGAGTCGGTTGTAGAGACTGACCCCTGTCGCCCCCGATGCTCCGCTCCGGGCGCGATACCCTGAGTGTGGTGAGCCCATGCGTGGATACCTGGCAACGACGGCGCTGGCCGTGACCCTGCTGTTGGCGGGCTGCGATAACGAGTCACCGCCTGCCACAGCCAAGACGCCTCCGGCACCAGCGCCAGTGCCAGAGGCACCGAAGCCGCCGGTGGCCGCCGAGCCCCAGGGCAGCGCCGCCGATCTGCGCGCCTACCGCCTGGATCCACTGCCCGGCAAGGCCTTCGTGTTGCCGGCCCCGCCCCCGAAAAAGCAGGACCTGGCCAAGAACAGCCAGGTCAAGAAGCCCGCCGTGCCCAAGCCGGCATCGGCTGCAGCCCATCCCCTCGATCTCAGCGTACCCGGAGAGGCGGCCACGCCCCAGGCGGTGAGCACGCGTCACCTGGGCGCAGGCAAGGCCGACAGCAGCGTCGCCGAGGCGGGTCTGCTGCCGCAGCTGTTTCGCAAGGCGGACGATCCCGGGCGTTTCGAATTGGGCGGGCGGGTGATCAGCCGGGATCGCAGCGACGATTTCGAAGGCGCGGAAGTCGAGTTGCGCTTTCGCCGCTAGCCTGACGCGGGCGCAGTGCCGTCGTTGTACGGCTGTCCGGAACTTCCTGGCCGCAACGCTTGCCGACAGTTCAGGTGGCGGACACGTCGTCTGCCTGGATTCGGGAGCGTTCCATGCCCAGCGCAACAGGCAAGATTCGTTATGCAGTGGTAGCAGGTGGCTGGATTTCCCAGGGCGCCTTCATGCCCGGGGTCGGCCAGACCAGCAATTCCGAGATGACCGCCCTGGTCACCGGCGATCCCGTCAAGGCGCGGGATCTGGCCGCCAAGTACGGCCTCAAGAGCTACAGCTACGAAGAATTTCCCAGCTTGCTCACGTCGGGCGAGATCGATGCCATCTACCTGGCCACGCCGAACTTCCGCCATCTGGAGTTCGCGGTGCCGGCGCTGGAGGCCGGTATCCATGTCCTGCTGGAAAAGCCCATGGCCATCAGCGAGGAAGAATGCCAGGCGATCAACGCCGCGGCCGCGCGCTCCGGCGCCAAGTTGATGATCGCCTATCGACTGCACTGCGAGCCGGGCACGGTGGAGATGATCGAGCGGGTGCGCAATGGCGAGATCGGCGATCCGCGTCTGTTCACCTCGACCTTCACCCAGCCGGTCGACACGGCCAACCACCGCGCCCAGAGCGGCTTCTGGGCCGGTCCCGTCACCGACATGGGGCCCTATCCGCTCAATGCCGTGCGGGCGCTCTTCGCTGACGAGCCCATCGAAGTCAGTGCCGTGGGGGTCCAGACGCCTGGGCGTGACGTCACGACCTGGGATGCCGTGACCGTGACCCTGCGCTTTCCTGAAGAACGGCTGGCGAGCTTTACCGTCAGTTTCAGCGGCCCTAATACCGAGCGTTTCCAGCTGATCGGCCGCAAGGGCGAGATCGAAGCCTCGCCGTGCTTTGGCTTCGGTGAAGGCGTCGCCATCGGCTATCGCCTGACCGTGGACGGAGAGACCGAGGAATTCAAGGCGCCGGTGGTGGATCACTTCGGCGGCGAGACGGCCTATTTCTCCGATTGCATCCTGCAGGATCGGCAGCCGGAAATGGACGGGGAGGAGGGCTGGCGCGACGTGCGTGTGCTGGCGGCCATCGAGCGCGCCCTGGAAAGCGGTCAGCCGCAATCCCTGGAACCGCTGCCCAAGCGTCAGGGACCGACCCGTGAGCAGGTGCGCAGCCTGCCACTGGCGGAGGTGCCGGAGTACGTCAATACCAAGGCACCGCTGGAGTCCTGATGCTACAGAGCCCTGCCACCCAGAGGGTGACAGGGCTCTGCCTGGACGCCCGGGGCGCGCGATCAGCGGTCCTGGGCCTCCTTGGCATCCATCTCGGCATTGCGCTGCCGGATCTTGGTTTTCTGTTCGTCGGTCAAGGGCACCTTGCGCGCCGTGTCCTTGAGCATGAGCAGGCTGCCGACCACCGAGCCAATGGCAACCAGCAGGATCAACCAGGCATACCAGGGCATCTGTCTTCTCCTTGAGTGGCTATATCGCTTCGACCACGGACAAGGCTATCAGTGCGCCCGGCAGGTCGCATTCGTGCGCCTGAGCCAGGCGGCGTAACCCAGGTCGTAGAGCCAGTTGAAGGCCAGGGTGTAGGGCAGGAAGAACAGGATCAGTCCCAGGTCCAGCAGCAGCGCCTGCCACAGGCTGATGGACAGCCACCAGGCGGCCAGCGGCACCAGCACCAGGATCAGTCCGCCTTCGAAGCCGAGGGCGTGCAGCAGGCGGACACCCAGGCCACGGGTGAAGCCCAGGCGCTGTTGCAGCCGATCGAAACCCAGGTTGAACACCAGGTTCCAGAGCATGGCGATGGCCGAAAAGGCGGCGGTGAGCAGGCCCATGTGCCCCAGGGAGCGATCCAGCAGCCAGGCCAGGGTCGGAGTGGCGAGCAGCACGGCGATCCCCTCGAACAGCAGGGCATGCAGGATGCGGGCACTGACGGGACGCTGGGTGAGGGGGCCGGACATGAGGTGACTCCACGATGGACAGGTCCTCAGTCTCATCGGTTAAGCTGGGGAGATCAAAATGGATTCCATAGGGTAAGCCGATATGTATCCCAATGCCGAAGCCCTCGAGGCCTTCGTCGAGGCGGCCGCGGCCGGCTCCTTCAGCGCCGCGGCACGGGTGCTGGGCAAGCGGCAGTCCAGTATCAGCGAGAGCATCGCCCGGCTGGAGGACGACCTGGGGGTGTCGCTGTTCGATCGCCAGGGCCGCTACCCGCTGCTGACGGCGGCCGGCGAGCAACTGCTCGACCAGGCCCGCGCCGTGCTCTCGGCCCACGACCGCCTGGCCAATCGCGCCACCCAGCTGGCGGCCGGGGTGGAGCCGCGCCTGACCCTGGTGATCTCCGATACCTATCAGCCCACCCGTTACGAGGCGCTGCTGACGGAGCTGGACCAGCGCTATCCGGATCTCGAATTCGAATGCCTGATCGCCGAGGACGCCGATGTGCTCAGCCTGGTGCAGGGACGCGCGGATCTGGGCCTGCTGGCCGGTCAGCCGCCCTATCCGGCGGACATCGAGGCGGCCACCCTGGATGGTCTGGTCACCTTCGGTCTCTATGTCGCCGTCGATCATCCGCTGGCAGCGCTGGAGCGGGTCACACCGGCCGACCTGGCGCCCTATCGGCTGCTGCGCCTGAGCACCGTGACCGAAGCCTCTCCCCAGGTCAGCCGCCTGCCGGACACCCGCGGCCGCTGCTGGTCGGCGCCCGACTACCTGCTGCTGCTGGACATGGCGGTGCAGGGCTTCGGCTGGGCCGAACTGCCGCTGTGGCTGGTGACGACCTTTGGCCAGGGGCGGCTGGTGGAGCTGGCCGTACCGGGCTGGCCGCAACGGGTGGCGGTGGACGTGGTCTGGTCACGGCGACGGCCGCTGGGTCCGGCTGGCAACTGGCTGCGCGAACGCCTGCTCAGGCCGAGCTGACGGACGAGAACGGCCAAGTGCCGGCGCGGCGCTTTTCTGCGAAAATGCCGGCCTTTGCCGTTTTGCCGAGAGCTCCCATGTCCGCCTGCCAGTCTCCCATCATCGTTGCCCTGGATTTCCCTTCGTCGTCCGCCGCCCTGGCGCTGGCCGACCGCCTCGACCCCGCCACCTGCCGGGTCAAGGTCGGCAAGGAGCTGTTCACCGCCAGCGCCGCCGGGGTGGTGGAGGCTCTGCGCACGCGCGGCTTCGAAGTCTTCCTCGACCTGAAATTCCACGACATCCCCAACACCACCGCCATGGCGGTCAAGGCCGCGGCGGAGATGGGCGTCTGGATGGTCAATGTCCACTGCTCGGGCGGCCTGCGCATGATGACCGCCTGTCGCGAGACTCTGGAGGCCTTCCAGGGTCCCAAGCCGCTGCTGATCGGTGTCACCGTGCTGACCAGCATGGAGCGCGAGGACCTGGCGGACATCGGCCTGGACGTGGATCCCCAGGAGCAGGTACTGCGCCTGGCCGGTCTGGCCGCTCGCGCCGGGCTGGATGGCCTGGTCTGCTCGGCTCAGGAGGCCTCCGCGCTCAAGGCTGCGCAACCGGCGCTGCAACTGGTCACCCCCGGCATCCGGCCGGCCGGCAGCGCCCTGGATGACCAGCGCCGCATCCTCACCCCGCGCGAGGCCCTGGACGCCGGCTCCGATTACCTGGTGATCGGCCGGCCCATCGCCCGCGCCGCCGATCCGGCCCGCGCCGTGGAAGAGATCCTGGCCACCCTGAAATAAGCGGTAAAGCTCCGGGGCGGCGGTCGCCGGCAAAAGGTGCTGCTATTCTCGTCTTGCAGGCCGACGCCTTCTCATGTCGGCGCAAGGCGAGAGACCTCAGGGCATGCACGATAGGTTGAACGCCTGTCTCAAGGCGGTAGACGGCGTTTTGTTGGGCAAGGAAACCCAGGTCAGGCTGGCGCTGGCCTGCCTGCTGGCGCGAGGGCACCTGCTGATCGAGGACCTGCCCGGCATGGGCAAGACCACCCTCAGCCATGCCCTGGCCAGGGTGCTGGGACTGTCCTTCCAGCGCATCCAGTTCACCTCCGACCTCCTGCCCGGCGATATCCTCGGCACCTCGGTGTTCGATCGCGACAGCGGCCAGTTCGTCTTCCATCCCGGGCCGGTGTTCGCCGAGTTGCTGCTGGCCGACGAGATCAATCGCGCCACGCCCAAGAGCCAGAGCGCGCTGCTCGAGGCCATGGAGGAGGGGCAGGTGACCATCGAGGGTGCCACCCGGCCCTTGCCCGATCCCTTCTTTGTCATCGCCACCCAGAATCCCATCTCCCAGGGCGGCACCTTCGCCCTGCCGGAATCCCAGCTCGACCGCTTCCTGATGCGCCTGTCGCTCGGCTATCCCGGACGCGCCGCCGAGCGCGCGCTGCTGCTTGGCGGTTCCGGGCGCGAGCAGCTGCCGCGCCTGGAGCCCCTGCTGGATCATGCCCAGTTGCGGCTGATCCAGGCCGAGGTGCCGCGCATCCATGCCAGCGAGGCGGTGGTGGACTACGTGCTGCGTCTGGTGGAGGCCACCCGCACCCAGACGTCCTTCGCCCTCGGCCTGTCGCCGCGCGGCAGTCTGGCCCTGCTGGCCGCGGCGCGCGCCTGGGCGCTGCTGGCGGGGCGCGACCATGTGCTGCCCGAGGATGTCCAGACGGTGCTGCCGGCGGTGGCGGGACATCGCCTGCGCGACATCGCCGATCCCGCCGGGCATGGCGGTGGCGCCCTGGTGCAGTGGCTGCTGCGCGAAGTCCCGGCGCTGTGACCGGCGGCGCCTGGCAGCGCTATCGAGACGGCTGGCTGGCGCGGCGGATTCCCCCGGCCAATCGCATCACCCTCGATCAGCGGCGCATCTTCATCCTGCCCACCCGCCAGGGGGGCGCCTTCGCCATCGCCCTGCTGCTGATGCTGCTGGCCGGCATCAACTACCAGAACAGCCTGGCCTATGGCCTGACCTTCCTGCTGTTTTCCCTGGCGCTGGTGGCCATGCTGCACACCTATCGCAACCTGGCCGGTCTGCAACTGGTCGGCGGCGGCGCCAGTCCGGTGTTCGCCGGCGAGGCCGCCGGCTTTCGCCTGCGCCTGGAGAGCGAGCGCCGCGCGCACCAGGGCATCGCCCTGGGCTGGCGCAACGAGCCGCTGGTGCTCAGCGACGTACCGGCGGGGGAGAGCGTCGCCTTGCAGATCTTCCACCCGGCGCCAGATCGCGGCTGGCTCAGACCCGGGCGGCTGCGGGTGGAGAGCCGTTTTCCCCTCGGCCTGTTCGTCGCCTGGAGCTGGCTGGACCTGGACGTGCGCGCCCTGGTCTATCCGCAGCCCATGGCGACCACGACGCCGCTGCGCAGCGGCCAGGATGCCGGCAACGAGGAAGGCCAGCGCCAGACGGGACAGGGGGCCGACGACTTTCAGGGGTTGCGGTCCTATCAGCCGGGCGACTCGCGTCGGCGGCTGGACTGGAAGGCCTTTTCCCGCGGGCAGGGCCTGCTGGTCAAGGACTTCACCGCCCTGGCCGGCAGCGAACTCTGGCTGGATTTCAGCGTGCTCGATGGCGACACCGAAACGCGGCTGTCCTGGCTGTGCCAGGCGGTGCTGGATTGCAGCGCCCGCCAGCTGCGCTTCGGCCTCAGGGTGCCCGGGGTGGAGCTGGCGCCGGCCAGCGGCGAAAGCCAGCGTGACGCGGCGCTGCAGGCCCTGGCCCTGTTCGGGCGGCCATCATGAGCACCGCCGTGCCGCAAGCCATTCCGCGCATCGCCCTGATCTGGCTGCTGGTGGCCCAGGCGCTGGTGATCCTGCCGCACCTCACCCATCTGCCGCCCTGGGTCGGCCTGCTCTGGGCCTTTTGCGCCGGCTGGCGGGTGCTGCTGTTTCGCATGCGGGTGCGGGCGCCGACGCGGATCGAGAAGGGCGGTCTGCTGCTGCTGACCATGGGCGGCATCTGGCTGTCGCGTGGCTCCTTCATCGGCCTGGATGCCGGCGCCGTGCTGCTGCTGGTGACCTTCGCCCTCAAGCTGATCGAGATGCACAGCCGCCGCGATGCCCTGGTGGTGATCTACCTGGGGTTCTTCGCGGTGGTGATCGCCTACCTGTTCGAGGATGGCCTGCTCGCCGCGCTCTACAGCCTGCTGCCGGTGACCGCCCTGGTGGCGGCGCTGATCGGCCTGCAGCAGAGTGCCCTGGCCAGTCGGCCGCTGGCGACGCTGAAAGTCGCCGGCACCCTGCTGCTGCAGGCGGTGCCGCTGATGCTGCTGCTGTTCCTGGTGTTTCCCCGTATCGGCCCGCTGTGGTCGTTGCCACAACCGGGCGACCAGGCGCGCACCGGACTGGGCGACAGCATGGCGCCGGGGGAGATCGCCCAGCTCTCGCAATCCGCCGAGCGGGTGTTTCGCGTCAGTTTCGCCGGCGACCGGCCGGCGCAGCGTGATCTCTACTGGCGGGCCACCACCTACGAGCGCTTCGACGGCGCGCGCTGGTCGGTGGATCCCGACACGGCCTGGAGTCCGGAACCGGCCTGGACGCCGAGCGGCCCCCGACTGGACTACCAGGTAGTCATGGAGCCGAGCGGTCGGCCCTGGCTCTACGGCCTGGACGTGGCGCGCAGCGATCAGCGCGACGTGCGCCTGGCCAGCGACTTCCATCTGCAGCGCCGCCGCCCGGTGGATCAGGCGCTGCTCTATCAGGTATCCAGCTGGCCGCAGGCCACTCGCGAGCCGGAGCGGCTGTCCGCCTCCAGCCAGAGGCGCGCGCTGCAGCTGCCCAGTGGCGGCGAGCCGCGCACCCGTGCCTGGGTGGCCGGGCTCAAGGCTCGCGCGCCAACGCCCGAGGCCCTGGCCCAGGCGATCCTGGCCTATTTCCGCCAGCAACCCTTCGTCTACACCCTGCAACCGCCCACGGCAGGCGTCGATGCCATCGACGCCTTTCTCTTCGACAACCATCGCGGCTTCTGCGCCCACTATGCCGGCGCCATGACCTTTGCCCTGCGGGTGGCGGGCATTCCGGCGCGGGTGGTGGCGGGCTACCAGGGCGGTGAATTCAATGCCGCGGGCGGCTATCTGCTGGTGCAGCAATTCGATGCCCATGCCTGGGTGGAATACTGGCTGCCGGGGCGCGGGTGGGTCAGCGTCGACCCTACCGCCCAGGTGGCGCCCGAGCGTATCGAGCGGGGTCTGCAGGAGGCCCTGGCGGCCCAGGGCGCGGCCAACGAATTCCTCGCCGACAATCCCTTCGCCGCCAATCGCTATCGCAACCTGGCCTGGCTCAATGACCTGCGTCTGGGCTGGGACCGCCTCAACTACGGCTGGCAGCGCTGGGTGCTCAACTACCAGGAGGATACCCAGGGCGAACTCTTCAAGCGGCTGCTCGGCGAGGGTTCGCTGCAACGCCTGGGGCTGCTGCTGGCGCTGGTGGTGTTGAGCGTGCTCGGGGTGATGGCGCTGCTGGTGCTCAAGCCCTGGCAGCGGACGCGGGATCCCCTGTTGACGCGTTTCGACCAGTTCGAGCGGCTGCTGGCGCGGCAAGGCGTCAGGCGTCGAAGCGGCGAGGCGGCGGGCAGCTTCGCCGGACGCGCCATGGCCGAGCTGCCGGCGGCGCGCGCAGCGATCTCGGCCTTTTCCCAGGAATTCCAGGCGCAGCGCTATGCCGGTCGGCCGCAGGATCCTGCGGCTCTGACCAGGACGCTGAAGCTATTGAAACGTCAGCTGCGTGGCCGTCAGGCGCGCAGCGACTGAGGCACGGGGAGGGCGTCAGGCTCTTGCAGGGCGAAGGCCACCAGGCAGACGACGGCCGCCAGGATCAGCGGTTGTGGATGGGGGTTGCCGAGCGCCTGGGCGATGCAGCCCAGGCCCAGCAACAACAGCACGGCGGAAGTGAAGGTGGTGACCGAGCGCATGACGGTTCTCCGAAAAACGTGCGGGCATCTTGCCGCCTGTCGGGCAACCGCGCGAATGCGCTCTCGCTATGGAGGCTATAGGCGCAACTGGCGAATCGCCTGATTCAGGGTTCCTGCGAGGGCGGCCAGTTCGGTGCTGGTGCTGGCCGACTCCTGCGTCAGCAGCATGGTCCTTTCCGTGACATCGCGGATGCCTACAACCGACCTGCTCATCTCTTCCGCCACCTGGGCCTGCTGTTCGGCGGCCACGGCGATCTGGGTGTTGCTGTCGCGCATCAGGGTCACGGCGGCGGTGATGTCGGCCAGGGCCTGCCCGGCAGCGCCGGCCTGGACCACGCAATCATCGGCCTTGAGCGAGCTTTCGCGCATGAATTCCACGGCATCGCGGGTGCCGGCCTGGAGGCCGTCGACCATGCGGGTGATCTCGTCGGTGGAACCCTGCACCCGCTTGGCCAGGTTGCGCACCTCGTCGGCCACCACGGCGAAGCCGCGGCCGGCCTCGCCGGCGCGGGCCGCCTCGATGGCAGCGTTGAGCGCCAGCAGGTTGGTCTGCTCGGCGATGCCATGGATGACGTTGACCACGCTGGTGATGCGCTCGCTGTTTTCGGCCAGCTCCTGGATCATCACCGCGGTCTGCTGCACGCCCTGGGAGAGGTCGGCGATGGAATGGCTGACGCGCTCCACGGCCTGCTGGCCGGCGCCGGCCAGGCGGTCGGCTTCCTGGGACTGGTCACGGGTGCCGGCGGCGTGCTCGGCGATCTGCTGCACGGTGGCGCTCATCTCGTTGATGGCGGTGGCCGCCTGGTCGGTCTCGTGCTGCTGATCCTGCATGCCGCCCCGCACGCCCTGCATGCCGCTGGCCAGGCGTCCGGCGCCTTCGTCCAGGCGCGCGGCGCTGGCGGCCACGGTACCGACGACGCGGGTGTAGCTGTCCTGCATGGCGTTGAAGGCCTGGGTCATCTGCCCGACCTCGTCGTGCCCGCGCACCTCGACCCGGGCGGTGAGGTCGCCGTCGCGCTCCACCCGCAGCATGGTGTCCTTGAGGCGTTGCAGATTGCCGAGGATGAAGCGGATCAGGAGCTGCGAGGCCACCAGCAGCACCAGCATCAGCACGCCCACGGCCAGGGCGTATTCCGGCGCCCGGGCCACGAAGATGTCGGTAAAGGTCGGGGCGCTCAGGCTGGCAGCCGCCTCACCCACGACGGCCTTGACCGCCTTGAGTTGCTCGGCGCGGCCGGAGACCTCCAGTTGCATGGCGAACAGCACCAGCAGGAGGCTGGTGACGAAGGCAACGGCGTTGACCGCCCAGAATTTGTACTTGAGGGAAATATCGCGCAGCCAGGCAAACATAGGGGGCATCCAGTCGGCGGGGCCGCACAGCCTGGCAGGCCGGCGCGACCCGGATCTTGACTGGCGTCAATGTCCTGCGAGAAGACGTCTGACGCCGTGGAATAAGCCCAAAGGTTAACGGCTTGCACGGGTCTGACTTTAGCGAAACGGCAACCCTGCCTAGTCGAATTCCTCGATCCGCTCTGGCACGGCGATCTCCGGCAGCCCGAAGAAGGCGCGGGCGGTGGCACTGGTGTGCAGGGCGGTCTGCTCGGGCGTTTCGTTGCGCAGGCGCGCCACGGTGCGCAGGATCTCCGGCAGGAAGGCCGGCTCGTTGTGGCCATGGCGCGGCTTGGGTCTGAGGGTGCGCGGCAGCAGGTAGGGGGCATCGGTTTCCAGCATCAGCCGACCGACCGGGATCTGCCCGACCAGCTCGTGCAGGTGCAGGCCGCGGCGCTCGTCGCAGATCCAGCCGGTGATGCCCAGGTGCAGGTCCAGATCCAGGTAGCCATAGAGCGCCTTGCGCTCGCCGGTGAAGCAGTGCACCACGGCGGCCGGCAGGTGGTCGCGATAGTCGCGCAGGATCGCCAGCATCCGCTCGCTGGCGTCGCGCTCGTGGAGAAACACCGGGCGGCGCAATTCGGCGGCCAGGGCCAGCTGTTCCTCGAAGCAGCGCTCCTGCTGCGGCCGCGGGGTGAAGTCGCGATTGAAGTCCAGGCCGCATTCGCCCAGGGCCCGTACCTTGGGCTGGCTGGCCAGGTCGCGCAGGGTCCTGGCGGCGGCCGCGTTCCAGGTCGAGGCTTCGTGGGGATGGACGCCCGCGGTGCTGAACAGCGCCTCGCCCGCATCCAGGCGCAGGCAGAGATTGAGGGCGTTCTCGCTGTCTTCGAGGGTGGTGCCGGTCAGCACCAGTTGCATCACACCGGCGGCCTGGGCCCGCTCGATCACCGCGTCCACCTGCTTGAGCAGACTGGGGTGGGTGAGGTTGACGCCGATGTCGATCAATTGCATGGTGCGGACCTTCCACAGATTTTGTCCCTTCATTCTATCCGTAGTCCGGGTGCTATCGGCGCTGTCCCGGCCAGGTCAGGAGTCCTGGATGCCGTTTCGATTCACCCTTGTCCTTGTTGGCTGCCTGCTCGCCTGCTCCGCCCAGGCACGGCTCGGTGCCCTGCCACCCGAAGCACCACGCCATGTCGCGGCGCGCGACCTGACCGCCATCGAGCGGGCCGGCGAGTTGCGCGTCCTGGTCAACCAGAGTCGGCACAGCTCCGGCGAATGGAACGGCCAGGCGCTCGGCATCGAGTATCGGCGCCTGCAGGCCTTCGCCCGTTACCTGCAGCACCAGCCCGGGGGCCGGCCGCTGCGCCTGGTCTTCGTGCCCAAGGCCAAGGACGACCTCCTGGCGGCGCTGCAGCGCGGCGAGGGCGATCTGGTGGCGCCCGGCGAAACCCTGCTACCGCCGCCGCATTCGGCGCTGATCGCCGCGTCGGTGGCTGCGCCCACCAGTCTGGTGGTGGTGGGTGGGCGCGGCCAGCGCCTGCCCCGCCATCTGGAGCAATTGGCCGGGCGGCGGGTGGTGCTGCCCCAGGGCAGCGCGGCCGGTCCGGCCCTGGCCCGGCTCAACGCCCAGCTGGAGAAGCGCAGGCTGCGGCCGGTGCAGGTCGAGTGGGCCGATCCGACCCTGGCGGTGGAAGACGTCCTGGAGCTGACCCAGGCCGGCATCTATCCGCTCAGCGTCGTCGAGTCCGGCCTGGCCCATCGCTGGGCGCGGGTGCTGCCGCGCCTGCGGGTGGCCGATCGGCTGGTGGTGGCCCATGACCAGGCGCAGCTCTGGTATCTGCGCGCCCCGGCGCACCAGCTCGCCGAGCGGATCCGGACCTTCGGCCGGCAACCCCAGGCGCGCGACGACGACCAGGCCTTTCGCCAGGCCTATGCGCGCCGCTACCAGGTGCGCGATCCGCTGCAGGCCCATGACCGCAAGCGCCTGGCCCAGGTGCGGCCGCTGCTGCAGCGCTACGCCAAGGCCTACGACTTCGACTGGCTGACCCTGGCCGCCATGGCCTACAAGGAATCCGGCCTCGATCCCCATGCCCGCGGTGCCGGCCGCGCCGCGGGGCTGTTGCAGATCACTCCGCGGGCGGCGCGCAGCGTCGGGGTGCGCAACCTGCATTCCGCCGAGGACAACGTCAAGGCGGCCACCCGCTATCTGGCGCGCCTGCGCCGCGAATTCTTCTCCAGTCCGCGGCTCGCCGAGCGCGAGCGCCGCGCCTTTACCCTGGCGGCCTACAACCTTGGCCCGGAGCGCGTCCAGGCGCTTCGGGCCAAGGCGCGCAAGCAGGGGCTGGACGGCGATCGCTGGTTCTTCCAGGTCGAGCGCATCGCCGCCGAGGAGGTGGGTATCGGGGTGGTCAACTACGTGGCCAGCGTCAACAAGTACCGGGTGGCCTTCAGTCGCGAACGGGCCCGGCTGGAAGCGCCGGCCGTAGCGGCGACCGGTGTCAGGGAGACCGGCCGCGGCGACGGTTGAAGCCCGCTTGACAGGGCGGTCGAGCCCTCCCTAGGATGATCCCGCGCCGATTTAAACAGCAACTTGCGGGGCGCTCCCAAATACCGCTAAAGCGCTGGACGGAACAGGCCTCGTACTACCGCCCAGCTGGATCTACGAGGCGGAATTTCGTCCATGCTACCGCTCCCGCTACGCCTGACGCCCCTGACCCAGGGCAAACTCGCCAGTCATCCCGCCATCCTCCTCGGCGGTCCCGACCAGCCCACCCTGCTGCGTTATCTCGAAGGCTGGCCCAAGCGCTGGCCGCACAGCCGCACCCTGCAGATCCGCTTCGCCGACCGGGCCGAACAGCTGCGCGCCTTTGGCGACGACAGCTTCGACTTCGCCGTGGTGCAGTCGCCGGGCCAGGCCGGTCTCGAATCCCTGGTGCGGGAACTGACCCGCGTGGCGCGGCAGGGCGTGATCACCCGTCGCCGCTAGCCGTCATTCCTCGGGATAGGCGATCTCGACGATGTACCAGCGCTGTTCGCCAGCCGGCGTCTGCAGGCGGACCTCGGCGTCCAGCGCCTTGCCGACCAGCGCCCGCGCCAGGGGCGAGTCGATGCTGATGAGGTTCTGCCGGAGGTCGAGTTCGTCCGGGCCGACGATGCGATAGCGCTTCTCGGCGCCCTCGTCGTCTTCCAGGGTGACCCAGGCGCCGAAATAGACCTTGGTCGGATCGGCCGGGCGCTCGCGGATCACCTTGAGATTCTCCAGCCGCTTGCGCAGGAAGCGCACCCGGCTGTCGATCTCCCGCAGCATCTTCTTGCCGTAGATGTACTCGGCGTTTTCCGAACGATCGCCCAGCGCGGCCGCCTCGCTCACCGCCTGGGTGACCTGGGGCCGGCGCACGTTCCACAGGTCGTGGAGTTCGGCGCGCAACCGGGCTTCGCCGGCGGCGGTGATCAGGGGCGTGCCGGCGGTGCGCGGCGGACGGTAACGACTCATGGATCAGCTTTCTCTCAGGATCAGTAACGGACTGGCGGTGAGGGCCCGCCGCGTGCCCAGCAGGCCCGCCGCCCCGACCAGCAGGGCGCCCAGCACCGGCAACAGCAGCAGCCAGGGATGGGGTTGCCAGTCCAGGTCGAAGGCCAGCCGGTAGAGCAGGGCGCTGACGATCTCGCAACCGAGCGCCGCGAGCAAGCCGCTGGCGCCGCCGAGCAGGATGAATTCGGTGCGCCGCGCCCGTTGCAGCAACTCGCGCCGGGCACCCAGGGCACGCAGCAGGGCGCCCTGGCGGATGCGTTCGTCGAGGGTCGCCTGCAGGCCGGCCAGCAGCACGGCGATGCCGGCGGCCAGCACGAACAGCAGCACGAACTCCACCGCCACGCTGACTTGGCGCAGGATGCTGCGCAGCTGATCGAGCAGGGCGTCGATGGGCAGCAGGGTCACCGCCGGGAATTGCCGGGCCAGGGCCAGCAATTCGCGATCGTGCCCGGGCGGCAGGTAGAAGCTGCCCAGGTAGGTGAAGGGCACGTCCTGCAGGGCGCCCGGGGCGAAGATCACGAAGAAGTTCGGCTGGAAGTTGTCCCAGCTGACCTGCCGCAGGCTGGTGACTCGCGCCTCGATCTGGCGATCGCCGATGACGAAACCCAGGGTGTCGCCCAGGCCGACGCCGAGGCTGCGTGCCAGCTCGCTTTCCAGGGACACCCCGGGCAGGTCGCCGGTGGGCAGCGCATCCCACCACTGACCGCCTTCCAGGCGGTTGCCGTCCGGCAACCCAGCCGACCAGGTCAGGTTGAGATCGCGCCGGGTGGCACGGCCACCGCGGGAGTCGTCTTCCAGGCCTTCCTGGGCCGGATGCCCCTTCACGCTGACCAGGCGGCCCTGCACGATCGGATAGAGCGGACTGGCGTGGGGCGAGAGACCGGCCACCGCCGCGGCGAAGGCCTGGCCCTCGTCCGGCAGCACATTGAGGGCGAAGTGGTTGGGCGCCTCGGCCGGCAGTTGCGCCTGCCAGCGTTCCAGCAGCTCGCCCCGCAGCAGCACCACCAGACTCATGGCCAGCAGGATCAGGCCGAAGGCCAGGGTCTGGCCCACCGCCGCCAGGGGATGCCGGAGCAGCTGACCCAGACCCAGCCGCCAGGCCAGGGGCGCACCCTGCATGGCCCGGCGCAGGCCACGCAGGGCCAGGTAGAGCAGACTGCCGAACAGCAGTCCCGCGACCAGGCCACCCACCAGTAGCGCCAGGGTCAGGCGCAGATCCAGCGACAGGCGCCACATGATCAGCCCCAGGGCGAGCAGGGCGCAGCCATAGACCAGCCAGGTGCGCAGGGGGACGGGCTGCAGATCGCTGCGCAACACCCGCAGCGGCGGGACCCGCCCCAGGGCGGCCAGCGGCGGCAGGGCGAAGCCGACCAGGGCGACCAGGCCGGTGCCCATGCCGGCCAGCGCCGGGCCGATCCCGACCGCCGGAAGGCGCGCCGGCAGGAGGCCATGCAGCAGCTCGAACAGCACCAGCTGCGCCAGCCAGCCGAGCAGGGCGCCGAGCAGACTCGCCGCCAGCCCCAGCAACCCCAGTTGCAGGCCATAGAGCACCAGGGCGTCGCGGCGGGTCAGACCCAGGCAGCGCAGCAGGGCGCTGGCGTCGAAGCGCCGCGCGGCGAAGCGATTGGCCGACAGCGCCACGGCCACGCCGGCCAGCACCACCGCCACCAGGCTGGCCAGCCCCAGATAGCGCTGGGCACGTTCCAGGGCATTGCCCAGCTGGCGATTGCCATCGCCCGGGCCTTCGAAGCGCTGGTTGGCGGCCAGGGCCGGGGTGAGCGCCTGACGATAGGCGTCCAGGGCCTGGGGCTCGCCGCGCCAGAGTTCGCGATAGCGCACCCGACTGCCAGGCTGGATGACGCCGGTGGCGGCCACGTCGTCGAGATTGATCAGTACCCGCGGCGTCAGGCTGTAGAAGTCACCCGCCCGATCCGGTTCGTAGGTGAGCACCCGGGTGATGGTGAGGGCCTTGCGCCCGATGTCCAGGCGATCACCGACCTTGGCGTCCAGGGCCAGCAGCAGGCGCGGCTCGACCCAGGCCTCCCCGGGCGCCGGAGCGCCGCCCGGCTGGTCGGGCGCGTCCGGCGCCGCGGCGCTGCGCACCTCGCCGCGCAGGGGAAAGTTGGCCTGGACCGCCTTGACGCTGGCCAGCTGCAGAGCCTCGGCACCTGCGGCCATGGTGCTGAAATTGAGCGAGCGACTGTGTTCGAGGCCCCGCTGCAAACCAGCGTCTACCTGTTCCGGACGTGGTGGTTCGCTGCCCAGCAGCACCAGGTCGGCGGCGAGGAATTCGCTGGCGCGATTTTCCATGCCCGCGCCCAGGCGGGCGGTGAAGTAGCCGATGGCGACGCTGGCGGCGACGGCCACCACCAGTGCCAGGCAGAGCATGCGGATCTCGCCGGCGCGGAGCTCTCTCAGACTCTGGCGCCAGGCCAGGCCGAACAGCCGGGTGAAGGGCAGACCGGTACGCCTCATGCCGCGACCTGCCGGCCGCCTTCCAGGCGCAGTTGGCGGGCGCAGCGCGCGGCCAGGCGCTCGTCATGGGTCACCAGTACCAGCGTCGTGCCGCGCTCACGATTGAGTTCGAACAGCAGATCGCTGATATGGGCACCGGTACGGCTGTCGAGGTTGCCGGTGGGTTCGTCGGCGAAGAGGATGCTCGGGCGCGGCGCGAAGGCGCGCGCCAGGGCAACCCGCTGCTGCTCGCCGCCGGAGAGCTGCCGGGGATAATGGCGCAGCCGTTCGCCCAGGCCGACCCGTTCCAGCAGGGCCACCGCCTGGTCGCGGGCCTGGCGCACGCCCTCCAGCTCCAGCGGCAGCATGACGTTTTCCAGCGCCGTGAGGCTGTCCAGCAGCTGGAAGGACTGGAACACGAAGCCCACCCGTTCGGCGCGCAGGCGGGCACGGGCGTCTTCGTCGAGGGTATCCAGGCGCTGACCGGCAAGATGGACCTCGCCGCCGCTGGGCAGGTCGAGACCGGCCAAGAGACCGAGCAGGGTGGACTTGCCGGAACCCGAGCTGCCGACGATGGCCAAACTGTCGCCGGCCTGCAGTTGCAGATCCAGCGCCTGGAGGATCGGCAGCGCGCCTTCCGCGCCCGTGACGACCTTGCTAAGGTCGCGTGCCAGCAGTATGACTTCGCTCATGAGGTATCCGATGCCGTATTCGAAGGGCCCGCATGCGGGCGGCTGTGGCGAGTTAGAGTCAAAAAAGCGGGCGAAGTCCAGCGCGCCTTTGCGGCAAGGCATTGCCTGGCTGCTGGCGCTGCTCTGCCTGACCCTCACGCCCCTGGCCATGGCGCGCACCCTGCTGGTGGTGGGCGACAGCATCAGCGCCGGCTACGGCCTCGCCGAAGGGCAGGGCTGGGTACGCCTGCTGGAGCGGCGCCTGCAGGCGCAGCGGCTCGACTACCAGGTGGTGAATGCCTCCATCAGCGGCGACACCACCGCCGGCGGCCTGGCGCGCCTGCCACGGTTGCTGGCTGAGCATCGACCCGACGTGGTGGCCATCGAGCTGGGCGGTAACGACGGCCTGCGCGGCCAGCCGCTGGCGCAGTTCGAGCGCAACCTCACCGCCCTGGTGGAACAGGCCAAGGCCCGAGGCGCGCGCGTCCTGCTGCTGGGCATGCGCCTGCCGCCCAACTACGGGCCGCGCTATACCGATGGCTTCGCCCAGGTCTACACGGACGTGGCCAAGGCCCAGCAGGTGGCCCTGGTGCCCTTCCTGCTGGAAGGGGTAGGCGGCGATCCGGGCTATATGCAGCCGGATGGCATCCACCCCCAGGCCAATGCCCAGCAGCGCCTGCTGGACAACGCCTGGCCCCAGTTGCAGCCGCTGCTGCGCGACTGAACGCCGGACTTTTCCCCGACGGGGCTTTCCGCTAAGGTTGCGCGCCCCGCCGGTCCGGCCAATCGACCGCCCGGCGGAACCGCCCCTGGAGTATCCCGATGTCCCGCCTTTCCCGGTCCATGCACGGCTATCAGCTGATCCAGCCCGATGCCCAGCTCGACCTGTTCGCCTGCCGCGAGGGCCGAGTCCATATCGTCGCCCGGCAGCTGGAGCTGGGCTCGCCGACCGACCGGACGCTGTGCGGTACCCTGCTGCCGGCGCGTCCCCGCCTGCATCCGCTGAATCGCCGGGCGCTCGGCCTCAAGACCCTCTGTCCGGCCTGCATGCAGCGGCTGCAGGGCGCCAAACAGGGATTGCCGAATCCGTTACAGGTCTTTTGAGAGCCTGCCCAAAGTCTGCTGCGCGTCGGCCAAACGGTGTTGAAAATCCCTTCGAAATGCTCATTTACCCCTTGTAAACTCCGCTTCCTCAGGTCTTTTCGCCTAGTTTGGCGCTAGCTCGCGAGCCTTTGAGCAGGCCCTAGGCCCTGCCGGACGCCGATCGAGGCGTGTACAATTCGCGCCGTCACCTTTTTGCTCCTTGCAAGGATTCATCCCATGCCCGCGCGCGTTTCGACCCTGGTCGGTTCCCTCTCGCTGTTTGGTCTGTTGAGCGCGGGTACGGCGCAGGCACTGGAGTTGCCGCTGCCGCCACCCGGTGAAGACATGGTCGGCGAGGTTCAGGTCATCAAGGCCGCCTACGAAGACACCTTTGCCGATCTCGGCCAGAAGTACGATCTGGGCTACACCGAGATGGTGGCCGCCAACCCGGGCGTCGATGCCTGGCTGCCGGGTGCCGGCACCGAGATCGTGCTGCCCACGCGCTTCATCCTGCCGCCCGGCCCGCGCGAAGGCATCGTCATCAACATCGCCGAATACCGCATGTACTACTACCCCAAGGGTGGTCACACGGTGTTCACCTACCCGCTGGGCATCGGCCGCGAAGGCTGGGGTTCGCCCATCGGCGTGACCAAGGTGGTGGACAAGATCAAGGATCCGTCCTGGTATCCGCCGGAGTCGGTACGCGCCGAGCACGCCGCCGAAGGCGATCCGCTGCCCAAGGTGGTGCCGCCCGGTCCGGACAATCCCCTGGGGCCCTACAAGATCCGCCTGACCCTGCCGGGCTATCTCATCCACGGCTCGGACAAGAAATTCGGCATCGGCATGCAGGTCAGCCATGGCTGCTTCCGCATGTACAACTTCAACGTGACCGAACTGGTCGGCATGCTGCCCGTGGGCACGCCGGTGCGCATCATCGACGAGCCCTACAAGTTCGGCGTGAGCCAGGGCAAGCTCTACCTGGAAGCCCACCAGCCGGTGACCGTGAAGGGCGATCCGACCGAGATCGACCGTCAGGCCGCGGTGGTCAATGCGCTGATCAAGCGTGACGACCTGCTGCAGGCCAATAGCGCGGTGAACTGGAACACGGTGCGTGACGTGGTCCAGGGCCAGGACGGCCTGCCAGTGGAAATCGCCGACCTGCCGGCCGGGATGACGCCGGGTGCGGTGGCCAAGGCGCCTGCCAAGACCCTGTGATCGCGACCGGCCGAGCGCGCTCGGCCGGCCAGACAAACAAAAAGCCCGCCATCTGAGATGGCGGGCTTTTTGTTTGCTCCGGGAAAGGCGACTGTTGCCACTCGCCTTTCCAGCCGAGGCGCTTACTTGCGGCTGGCTTTTTCCAGCATACGCAGGGCGCGCTCGTTGGCTTCGTCAGCGGTCTGCTGAGCTTTCTGAGCGGCGGCCAGGGCCTCGTCAGCGTGACGGTAGGCTTCGTCAGCACGAGCCTGAGCACGGGCAGCGGCGTCTTCGGTAGCGGTCAGGCGAGCTTCGCTTTCCTTGTTAGCGGTGCTGCAACCAGTGGCCAGAGCAGCGGCCAGAGCCAGGGCGGCGAATTTCAGAGCGTTGTTCATCGTAAACCCCTTGAGGTAGACATCCTGTTTTAAGATCAATTTCCCAGGTGGAAAATTGCGGCTACATACTACTCATTACCGGTCGTAAGTAAACTGAGCGAACCCGTTGAAGAAGGATTTTTTGCGGAAAATCCTTCTCGGCTCCCCGTGTTCGTCCCGGAATCCCTGCGCACCCGGTATCAGCAACTGCTTGGATGGCTGAAAGTCGCGAACGTTTCAAAACGTTAGAGGATGAGCGGAAGTTGTCAAGCGCCGAGCCGCGCCTGCTCCCGCGCAGGCGGCCCTGATATAGTGTGTCTTCTCGGTGCGACGGCTGGTCAGAACCTGCTTCTTCCGGAGGGGTCTGACGCGCTGTGGCTCAGTCCCGCACAGGAAGGGTGCGTTCTCGTCTTCGGGTATCATCGATAACAATGGATAAGGCGGAGCCAAACCGCCAAGGAGTAGTCATGAACGAGTCCCTGCACGTGGAACACGATGAGGCCAATCATCAATTCCACCTTTCTGTCGACGGCCAGCGCGCCTATCTCGCCTACATGGATCTGGGCAAGCAGACCATGGATTTCTATCGCACCTTCGTCCCCGATGCCCTGCGTGGGCGCGGCCTGGCAGCGCGGCTGACTGAGTACGCGCTGAACTACGCCGAGAGCCGCGGCTACAGCGTCATTCCCTCCTGCTCCTATGTGGAGCACTACCTGGAACGTCGTGGCCAGGTGACGCCGCTGGCCTGAATGGCCACGCCAAGAAAAACGCCGGGCTGAGCCCGGCGTTTTCGTATCTGCTGCAGGATCAGCTGCGCGCGCGGCGCGGCAGCACATCCTTGAGCTTGCGGTGCATGTCGAGAATGCTCTTCTCGGTCATGGCCCAGTCGATGCAGGCGTCGGTCACCGAGACGCCATACTGCAGCTGCGACAGATCCGCCGGAATCGGCTGGCTGCCAAAGCCCAGGTGGCTTTCCACCATCAGGCCGACGATGGAGTTGTTGCCTTCGACGATCTGGTTGGCGACGTTGTCCATCACCAGCGGCTGCAGGGCGGCGTCCTTGTTGGAGTTGGCGTGGCTGCAGTCGACCATGATGTTCGGCTTGACCTTGGCCTTGACCAGCGCCTGCTCGCACAGGGTGACGCTGACCGAATCGTAGTTGGGCTTGCCGTTGCCACCGCGCAGCACAACATGGCCATAGGCGTTGCCCTTGGTCATGACCACGGATACCTGGCCGCGCTGGTCGATACCCAGGAAGCGGTGTGGGCTGGACACCGACTGCAGGGCGTTGATGGCCACGGTCAGGCTGCCGTCGGTGCCGTTCTTGAAGCCGACCGCGGAGGAGAGGCCCGAGGCCATTTCCCGGTGGGTCTGGGATTCGGTGGTGCGGGCGCCGATCGCCGACCAGCTGATCAGGTCCTGCAGGTATTGGGGGGAGATGGGGTCCAGCGCCTCGGTGGCGGTGGGCAGGCCCTTTTCCGCCAGGTCCAGCAGCAGCTGGCGACCGATGTGCAGGCCGTCCTGGATCTTGAAGGAGTCGTCCAGGTAGGGATCGTTGATCAGGCCCTTCCAGCCCACGGTGGTGCGGGGCTTCTCGAAGTAGACGCGCATGACCAGATAGAGGCTGTCGCTGACCTGGGCGGCCAGGGCCTTGAGGCGCTCGGCGTATTCGTGGGCGGCCTTGATGTCATGGATGGAGCAGGGGCCGATCACCACGAACAGGCGATGGTCCTTGCCGTCGAGGATGTCGCGGATGACCTGGCGGCCCTGGGCGACGGTGTCGGCGGCGAGATCGCTCAGCGGGATCTCCTGCTTGAGCTGCTCGGGGGTGATGAGCGGCTCGTTGGCTTCGATGTTGAGGTCGTTAAGGCGGGGCTGTGCGGCCATGGTGCTACTCGTCGGTCACGGCGCTGCGACAGGTCAGGGCCCGTGCAGGCAAAATACGATGGAGAGGGTGGGGCACCTTAACGCTTGTACCGCCTGCTCACAATGGCTACGACGCTATCGACGCGCCCGAAGGCGTGCTTTGGCGATGATCGCGACGAGGAAAGCATGGAATTGGACGATGGGACGGCCGATGCCGTCCTGCTGGCGGCGCCGGGGCGCTCCCTGCTGATCTTTACCAGCGCCGGTTGCGCCTCCTGCCGCCTGGCGCGCCAGGTGCTGCCGACGGCGGCGCTGCCGGTCGAGCGGCTGTACTGGGTGGATGCCGAACGCAGTGGCGGTCTGGTACAGCGCTATGGGGTCTTTCATCTGCCGGCGCTGTTCCTGATCGGGGATGGCGACTTCTTCGGCCCGGTGCAGGCGCCCCTGCGCGAGCCGGCCCTGGTGGCGGCGATCCAGGCCGCGGCGGCGCGGGAGCCCGAGGAAATACCCTGAAAGGCCTCTAACGCGCGCTTCGCAGCGCAAATGTCTTTCCCCTGCTACGCTGGAAAGGGCTATCCCGCATTGCACCGGTCAGGTCGCCTGATCTGGCCAGGAGGAATCGTGATCCGCTCGCTGCTCTACGCCACGGACCTGGGCCTGTGTTCGTCCTATGTCTTTCAGCATGCCTTGAATCTCGCCCGCATCCATCAGGCCCGGCTGTATGTCGTCCATGTGGTGGAGCCGCTCGGCCTGCTGGCCTCCACGCTGCTGCAACAGCATCCGAATGGTGAATCCCTGGATCGCCTGCGCAATGGCGGTCTGGAGCTGGTGCTGGAGACCATCGAGCAGCAGGTGTTCGAATCGCTGCGCGAGGACCTGCTGGAGACCCCGGCCACCGCGGGTCTGATCCGGGCCGTGCGGGTGGTGCAGGGCGATCCGCCGGCCGCCATTCTCAAGCAGGCCCAGGACTTCGCCGCGGATCTGCTGGTGATCGGCAGTCGCAGCCAGGGCGACGCCCAGGTCGCCCCGCTGGGACGTACCGCCAGCCGCCTGCTGCAGACCGCACGCATCCCGGTGTACCTGGTGCCGCTGCGACAGGGCTGATCCGTAAGCGTCAGTCTTACTCCTCCGCGACTTAATTCGATTTCGGTCTAGAAAAACCTTAAGGCCTGCTTTACTGTTATATGCTTGCGCATGGGTCAGCGAGGAGCCGGCATGAAGCTGCAACAGTTGCGATATATCTGGGAAGTCGCCCACCACGATCTGAACGTTTCCGCCACCGCCCAGAGCCTCTATACCTCGCAGCCTGGCATCAGCAAGCAGATCCGCCTGCTCGAGGACGAGCTGGGGGTCGAGGTTTTTGCCCGCAGCGGCAAGCACCTGACCCGGGTGACCCCGGCCGGCGAACGCATCATCCAGACCGCCGGCGAGATCCTGCGCAAGTGCGAGAGCATCAAGCAGATCGCCCAGGAATTCTCCAACGAGCGCAAGGGCACCCTGTCCATCGCCACCACCCACACCCAGGCGCGCTATGCGCTGCCGGACGTGATCAGCGAATTCATCAAGCAGTATCCGGACGTGGCCCTGCACATGCACCAGGGCTCGCCGACCCAGATCGCCGAGATGGCCGCCGACGGCACCGTCGACTTCGCCATCGCCACCGAGGGTCTGGAACGCTTCAACGATCTGGTGATGATGCCCTGCTATCGCTGGAACCGCTGTGTCATCGTGCCCCAGGGTCACCCCCTGGCCAAGGTGGAGCACCTGGCCCTGGAACATCTGGCGGAACAGCCGCTGGTGACCTACGTCTTCGGCTTCACCGGCCGCTCCAAGCTCGACGAGGCCTTTGCCCGCCAGGGTCTTGAGCCCAACGTGGTGCTGACCGCGGCGGACGCCGACGTCATCAAGACCTATGTCCGCCTCGGCCTGGGCGTGGGCATCGTCGCCGACATGGCGGTGGATCACAAAGCCGATGCCGACCTGGTCTGCCTGGACGCCAGCCACCTCTTCGAAGCCAGCGTGACCAAGATCGGCCTGCGCCGCGGCACCTTCCTGCGCGGCTTCATGTGCGACTTCATCGGCCGCTTTGCGCCGCACCTGACCCGCGATGTCCTCACCGAGGCCATGCAGACGCCCTCGCGGCAGGAGCTGGAGACCCTGTTCCACGGGGTGACGCTGCCGACGTATTGAGGGCTTCCTCTCGCTGAAATCATCGCGGCCGCAGCAGCACGTAGCGTGGAAAACGGCGTAGCCTTTTCCACTGGAGACTGCGCTGAAGGGGACACCCTCACCCCAACCCTCTCCCGAGGGGAGAGGGGGCTATCCGAGCAGGCGTTCAGTCACGTCAGCCTCGGCGAAATCGCAACAAGCCGTCGTGCTTCCATCTGTAGGAGCGGCCGCATCGGCGAACCGCCATGGCCACGATGCGTTACCTCACCCCGCCAACCGCCACTGCTCCAGCAGCAACTGCGCGGCCGCCGACAATCCCGCGCCCTGGCGGACCAGGATCGAATAGGGTTCGTTGCGGGTGCGCTGGACCACCGGCAGGCGGCGCAGCAGGCCGTGTCTTTCGCCGAACTGGGCGATGTCGCTGGGCAGCATGGCCACCTGGTTGGCGTCTTCCTGCAGCAGGCCGAGCAGGGTGAAGGTCGAGGAGGTTTCCACCGGATAGCGGGGAAACTCCAGCTCCGCCGCGCGAAATTCCCGCTCCAGGGTCAGGCGCATGGGCAGGTTGGCCGGATAGACGATCCAGCGGCTGTCGACCAGTTCGGCCAGGCTCAGCGTCTCGGACTCCGCCAGCGGATGGCGGGGATGGCAGACGATCTCCAGCCGCTCTTCGCGCACCTCCAGGCAGTCGTAGGCATCCGGCCGGCGGCTGACGCTGCTGCGGCAGATGGCCAGTTCGATGCGACCGGCGTCGAGCAGGTCGAGCAGGCGCACGCTGGTGTCTTCGATGATCTCGATCCCCAGCTGGGGCTGCGCCGCACCCAGGCGCGACACCGCGGCGATCAGCCGAGGCACGGCGCCCATGATCACTCCCACCGCCAGCCGACCGCCTTCGCCCTGCAGGATACCGAGCATCTCTTCGCGCAGATGGGCCAGGTCGCTTTCGATCAGCCGCGCATAGCGGATCACGCAGCGGCCCAGGTCATTGGGCTGCAGGCCCTGGTGGGTGCGCAGGAAGAGGGTGGCGCCCAGGGTGCTCTCGATCTCGTGCAGGGCCTTGGTGGCGCCGGGCTGGGAAATGGCGATGCGCTCGGCGGCCTTGTGCAGCGAGCCTTCCTCGTCGAGGGCGATCAGCAGGCGCAGTTGCCGCAGGCGCAGACGGGAGGCGATGGAGTCCAGGGATGGCAGCATGGGAATAACCGTAGGTTATCGCGGGATAGGGAGCTCTCATTAGGCAGGCCCCATGGCGCCGAGTAAAGTCTCCTGCAGGCGATAACCAACAAGGAGAATGCCATGCACCTGATTCAGTTCGAAGACCAGCAGGGCCAGCGCCGCGTCGGCGTGGTCGAGCGCGGTGAAGTCCAGCAGGTCCGCGGCGCGACCAGCACCCGGACCCTGGCGCTGCAGGCCATCCGTGCCGGCGTTTCCCTGGAATCTCAGGTGCAGACCCTGGGCCTGGAGCCCGGCCCGGCCTATGCCGAGCTGCTCGAGGCCGGTCGCCTGCTGCCGCCGCTGGACCATGAGGATCCCGCGCACTGCCTGGTCACCGGGACCGGTCTGACCCACCTGGGCAGCGCCGCCACCCGGGACAAGATGCACCAGCAGAACAGCCAGGAAGAGGCCAAGCTGACCGACTCCATGCGCATGTTCAAATGGGGCGTGGAGGGCGGTCGGCCTGCGGCGGGGAGCGCCGGTGCACAGCCGGAATGGTTCTACAAGGGCGACGGCGGCATCCTGGTGCGTCCGGGCGGCGACATCCCGCTGCCGGAATTCGCCGAGGACGCCGGGGAAGAGCCGGAGCTGACCGGTCTCTATGTGATCGGTGACGACGGCAAGCCCTACCGCCTGGGTTATGCGGTGGGCAACGAATTCTCCGACCACGTGATGGAACGCAAGAACTATCTCTACCTGGCCCATTCCAAACTACGCTACTGCAGCTTCGGTCCGGCGTTACGCACCGGTGAGCTGCCGCGCCATCTGGCGGGCACCAGCCGGATCCGTCGCGGCGAGCAGGTGATCTGGGAGAAGGAATTCCTCTCGGGCGAGGACAACATGTGCCACAGCCTGGAGAACCTCGAGTATCACCACTTCAAGTACGCGCAGTTCCTCCGGCCGGGCGATGTCCATGTACATTTCTTCGGCACGGCGACCCTGTCCTTCGCCGATGGGGTGCGGGTCGAGCCGGGCGACAGATTCGAGATCGCGGTGCCGGAATTCGGCGAGCCGCTGAGCAATGGCGTCAAGGCCGGCGCGGCAGCTTTCCAGCCCGGGCAGGTCCGTCAGCTCTGATGGTTGTATGATGACTGCTGACTATGCGAATGCTAGAGTGGGTATCGCACAGGCTGGCCCGGCCGCTCGGACACCGAGCGTGCCACCCTTTCGAAGACCTCCCCGTAGCGGGTGGTCTTCCCTGAACCCCTAGGTATAAGGAGTCGAGAACAATGCAGATCCAAGGCAAGAACTACATCGGTGGCGCTCGTAGCGGCGAGGGCGAGGTGCGGGTCTACAGCATCGACGCCACGACCGGCGAGAAGCTGCCCTACGAATTCTTCCAGGCGTCCACGGCCGAGGTCGATGCCGCCGCCCGCGCCGCCGAGCAGGCCGCGCCCCTGTACCGCAAGCTGAGCGCCGAAAAGCGCGCCACCTTCCTCGACGCCATCGCCGACGAACTGGATGCCCTGGGTGACGACTTCGTCCAGCTGGTCTGCCAGGAAACCGCGCTGCCGGCTGGCCGCATCCAGGGTGAGCGCGGCCGTACCAGCGGCCAGATGCGTCTGTTCGCCAAGGTGCTGCGCCGCGGTGACTTCCACGGTGTGCGCATCGACACCGCGCTGCCCGAGCGCAAGCCGCTGCCGCGTCCCGACCTGCGCCAGTACCGCATTGGCCTGGGGCCGGTGGCCGTGTTCGGCGCCAGCAATTTCCCGCTGGCCTTCTCCACCGCCGGTGGCGACACCGCCGCGGCCCTGGCCGCCGGTTGCCCGGTGGTGTTCAAGGCCCACAGCGGCCACATGGTCACCGCCGAATACGTGGCCGACGCCATCATTCGCGCTGCCGAGAAGACCGGCATGCCCAAGGGCGTGTTCAACATGATCTATGGCGGTGGCGTGGGCGAGCAGCTGGTCAAGCACCCGGCCATCCAGGCGGTGGGCTTCACCGGCTCCCTGCGCGGCGGTCGCGCCCTGTGCGACATGGCCGCGGCCCGTCCGCAGCCGATCCCGGTGTTCGCCGAGATGTCCAGCATCAACCCGGTGGTGGTCCTGCCCGAGGCGCTCAAGGCCCGTGGCGACGCCATCACCGGCGAACTCGCGGCCTCCGTGGTTCTGGGTTGCGGCCAGTTCTGCACCAATCCGGGCTTGGTCATCGGCCTGCGTTCGCCTGAATTCAGCGCCTTCCTCGAGCGCCTGGCCGGTGCCATGAACGAGCAGGCGCCCCAGACCATGCTCAATCCGGGCACCCTGAAGAGCTACGAAAAGGGCGTCGCGGCGCTGTTGGCCCATTCCGGCGTGAAACACCTGGCCGGTGCCAGCCAGGAAGGCAACCAGGCGCGTCCGCAGCTGTTCAAGGCGGATGTGAGCCTGCTGCTGGAAAACGACGAACTGCTGCAGGAAGAAGTCTTCGGCCCCACCACCGTGGTGGTCGAGGTGGCCGACGAGGCCCAGCTGCAGCAGGCGCTGCAAGGCCTGCATGGCCAGCTGACCGCCACCCTGCTGGCCGAGCCGGCCGATCTGCAACGCTTCGAGGCCATCATCGGCCTGCTGGAGCAGAAAGCCGGGCGCCTGTTGCTCAACGGCTATCCCACCGGTGTGGAAGTCTGTGACGCCATGGTCCACGGCGGTCCCTATCCGGCGACCTCCGATGCTCGCGGCACCTCGGTCGGCACCCTGGCCATCGACCGCTTCCTGCGCCCGGTGTGCTACCAGAACTATCCGGACGCCTTCCTCCCGGAAGCCCTGCAGAACGCCAACCCGCTGGGCATCCAGCGCCTGGTGAACGGCGAGAATACCAAGGCCGCGATCTGATCGCGCGGTCCTGAGTGGTTGAGAACCCGGCGTCGCGAGACGCCGGGTTTTTTATTGGGTGGTGGAAGGGGGGTGGCAGGACAGTGGAAAAGGCTGCGCCGTTTTCCACGCTACTGAAGAGCCAAGCGCGTGCCGGAACAACCCCCTCTCCCTCCGGGAGAGGGTTGGGGTGAGGGAAGCCGCATGCACAGTCCCCAAAGAAGAAGGCCGCTCCTGGGAGCGGCCTTGCGTGCAGCGGCAATCGCCTTACTTGGCGGCGAACTTGAAGATGGTCGTCTGGGTGTAGGTCTGGCCGGGATCCAGGCGGGTGGTGGGGAAGTTCGGCTGGTTGGGGGCGTCCGGGTAATGCTGGGTTTCCAGGGTGAAGGCACCCCAGTGGCCGTAGGTCTTGCCGGCCTTGCCCTTGATGTTCCCCTCCAGGAAGTTGCCGGTATAGAACTGCACGCCCGGTTCGGTGGTGTAGAGGGTCAGGGTGCGGCCGGAGCCCGGATCGGTCACCACGGCGGCGGCCTTCTGCAGATCGCCCGCGGTGTTGAGCACCCAGTTGAAGTCATAGCCACCCTGCTTGGGTTCGGCGTACTTCAGCTGCTGGTTGTCGTCGGCGATGTGCTTGCCGATGGCGGTCGGCTTGCGGAAGTCCAGGGGCGTGCCGGCCACGGGCGGCAATTCGCCGGTGGGAATCAGCTTGGCGGTCACCGGCGTGTATGTGTCGGCATTGAGCATCGCCACCTGCTTGAGCACGGTGCCACTGCCGGCGCCCGCCAGGTTGAAGTAGCTGTGGTTGGTCAGGTTGAGCACCGTCGGCTTGTCGGTGGTGGCGCGGTACTTGAGGGTCAGCTGGTTGTGTTCGTCCAGCTGGTAGGTCACCTGGGTGGTCAGGGTGCCGGGAAAGCCCATCTCGCCATCGGGAGACACATAGCTCAGGGTCACGCCGACCCAGCCGTCGCCCTTGGCCGGCTCGGCCTTCCACACCTTGGTGTTGAAGCCCTGGGGACCGCCGTGCAGGGCGTTGGTCTTGTCGTTCTGCGGGATCTGGTAGCTCTTGCCGTCGAGGCTGAAACGACCGTCGGCGATGCGGTTGCCGAAGCGGCCGATGGTGGCGCCAAAGAATACCGTGGGGTTGTCGAGATAACCCTGGACGTCATCGAAGCCCAACACCACGTCTTCGCTGTGGCCCTTGCGGTCGGGTACCTTGAGCGCCTGCAGCACGCCGCCGTAGGTGATGACGGTGGCCTGCATGCCGTGGCTGTTGGTCAGGACGAACTTCTCGATGGGGGTGCCATCGGGCAGCTTGCCAAAGCTCGACTGCTGGCTGCTGAGGCCGGCCGCCTGGGCGGTAAGGGTGCTGATCATGAGTGACAGTCCAAGTCCGGTGAGGGCTAACGTGCGTTTCATCTCGACCACCTTTTCGGTTTGTTGTTGTGCAAGGGTGGGTCAGGCGACCCGGAAGCCGGAGGAGGGGCGGTAAAGCCTCCTCACCCCAACCCGCTCCCGAAGGGAGAGGGGGTAGAAGCGGATCAATGGGAGTGGCGGGGCACCTCGGCGCCGCGGCAGCCGACCAGGAAGTCGAAGTCGCAGCCTTCGTCGGCCTGCAGCACATGGTTGACGTAGAGGCGGCGATAACCGCCGGCCAGCAGCTGATCGGCCGGCGGTTGCCAGTCGGCCAGACGCGCGGCCAGTTCTTCGTCGGGGATATCCAGGTGCAGGCGCCCGGAGGCGCAGTCCAGTTCGATCATGTCGCCTTCGCGCACCACCGCCAGCGGGCCGCCGGCCGAGGCCTCGGGTGCCACGTGCAGCACTACGGTGCCGTAGGCGGTGCCGCTCATGCGGGCGTCGGAGATGCGCACCATGTCGGTGATGCCCTTGGCCAGCAGCTTGGGCGGCAGACCCATGTTGCCCACCTCGGCCATGCCCGGATAACCCTTGGGCCCGCAGTTCTTCAGCACCATCACGCAGGTCTCGTCGATGTCCAGATCCGGGTCGACGATGCGCGCCTTGTAGTCTTCGAGGTTCTCGAACACCACGGCGCGACCGCGATGCTGCATGAGCGCCGGGGTCGCGGCCGAGGGCTTGAGCACCGCGCCCTTGGGCGCCAGGTTGCCGCGCAATACGCAGATGCCACCGTCGGCGCGCAGGGGGTTGTCCAGGGCGCGGATGACCTCGTCGTCGCCGTAGATGGGCGCCTCGGCGCAGTTCGCCCAGATTGTCTTGCCGTTGGCGGTCAGGGCCTCGGGATGGGGCAGCAGATTGGCTTCGCCCATGCGGCGGATCACCGCCGGCAGGCCGCCGGAATAATAGAACTCCTCCATCAGGAAGCGTCCGGAGGGCTGCAGGTCGACGATGGTGGGGGTGCCGCGACCGACCCGGGTCCAGTCGTCCAGCTCCAGGTCCACGCCGATACGGCCGGCGATGGCCTTGAGGTGGATCACCGCGTTGGTGGAACCGCCGATGGCGGCGTTGACGCGGATAGCGTTCTCGAAGGCTTCCTTGGTGAGGATCTTCGACAGCCGCAGGTCTTCTTCCACCATTTCGACGATGCGCATGCCGGACAGGTGGGCCAGCACGTAGCGCCGCGAATCCACCGCCGGGATGGCGGCGTTGTGCGGCAGCGAGGTGCCCAGGGCCTCGGCCATGCAGGCCATGGTCGAGGCGGTGCCCATGGTGTTGCAGGTCCCGGCCGAACGCGACATCCCGGCTTCGGCGGAGAGGAATTCGTTGAGGTCGATGGCACCCGCCTTGTAGGCCTCGTGCATCTGCCAGACGATGGTGCCGGCGCCGATGTCGCGGCCGTGGTGCTTGCCGTTGAGCATGGGGCCACCGGTGACGACGATGGCCGGCACGTCGCAGCTGGCGGCGCCCATCAGCAGCGCCGGCGTGGTCTTGTCGCAGCCGGTCAGCAGCACCACGGCGTCCACCGGGTTGCCGCGAATGGCTTCTTCCACGTCCATGCTGGCCAGGTTGCGGGTCAGCATGGCGGTGGGTCTGAGGTTGGATTCGCCGTTGGAGAACACCGGGAATTCCACCGGGAAGCCGCCGGCTTCGTAGATGCCGCGCTTGACGTGTTCGGCGATCTTCCGGAAATGGGCGTTGCAGGGGGTCAGCTCGGACCAGGTGTTGCAGATGCCGATGACGGGCTTGCCCTGGAATTCATGGTCCGGGATGCCCTGGTTCTTCATCCAGCTGCGGTACATGAAGCCGTTCTTGTCGTTGCTGCCAAACCACTGGGCGGAGCGGAGCGGGCGTTTGGGCGTGGTCATTGTTTGGTCCTCGGGCATTTCACGGGCAAAGCGGTCCCCGGCACGGCGCGCCTGGCGCCGCGGGGGAGGGCAGAGTCTGGGTTTAGCGCTGCTTGAAGCGGTCGATGACCACGGCCAGCAGCAGGATGGTTCCGCGGATGACGTACTGGTAGAAGGTGTCGATGTTCTTCAGGTTCATGGCGTTCTCGATGATCGCCAGGATCAGCACGCCGGCGATCACGTGGCGGATCATGCCGATGCCGCCGGCCAGGGAAACCCCGCCCAGCACGCAGGCGGAGATCACCGTGAGTTCGAAGCCCTGGCCGATCATCGGCTGGCCGGAGGTCATGCGCGAGGCCAGCACCACGCCGGCCAGGGCGCCGATCACCCCGTGCATGGCGAAGATGATGATCTTGGTGCGGTCGACGTGGACGCCGGCCAGCAGCGCGGCCTCCTCGTTGCCGCCGATGGCCATGGTGTTGCGGCCGAAGGTTGTGTAGTTGAGCAGCCAGCCAAAGAACAGGATGCACAGCAGGGTGATGACGATGGGCACCGGCAGGCCGAACAGCTGGCCGTTGCCGAACACGAAGAACTGCTCCTGGGAGACGCCCACGGCCTTGCCGTCGGAGAAGATGTAGCCCAGGCCGCGCACGATCTGCATGGTCGCCAGCGTGGTGATCAGGGCGTTGATCTTGAGCTTGGCGATCACCAGGCCGTTGATCAGACCCACCACCAGGCCCATGGCCAGGGCGGCGGCGACGCCGAGAAAGACGCTGTCGAATTCGCGCATCACCACTGCGGCGACCACCCCGGCACAGGCGATGACCGACCCCACCGAGAGGTCGAAGTGGCCGGAGGCCAGGCAGAACAGCATGGTGCAGGCGGCGATGCCCACGGTGGAGATCGCCAGACCCAGACCGCGCATGTTCAGCGGCGAGAGGAAGTTCTGCACGAACAGCGCGCAGAGGGTGAAGATGACGACGGCGGCCAGCATCATGGCCCAGTCGTCGAGGAAGCGGCGGGTGTCGAAACCGCGGCGCGGCGGGGTCAGGCTGTGGGGTTGGGCGGACATGGACGTGACCTCTTTTCTTGTTTTCATCAGGCCCGGGTACGGGGCAGGGCGAGCTGCAGCAGGCGCTCGTCGTTGAACTCGGCGCGGGCCACCTCGCCGGTGATGGCGCCTTCGCTCATCACCAGGATGCGATCGGCCACGCCCATGACTTCCATCAGGTCGCTGGACACCACCACCACGGCGATGCCGCGGGCGGCGAGGTCATGGATGATGGCGTAGATCTCCGACTTGGCGCCCACGTCGATGCCGCGGGTGGGTTCGTCGAGCAAGAGCACCTGCATGGGCATCGACAGCCAGCGCCCGAGGATGGCCTTCTGCTGGTTGCCGCCGGAGAGATTCTTGATCTTCTGCCCGGCGTGGGGCGTCTTCACGTTCAGCGCGCGAATCTGCTTTTCGGCATTGGCCTTTTCCCAGCGACCCTGGATCAGGCAGCCGAGGCTGGCGTGATGGGCGCGGGCGCTGATGTTGATGTTCTCGGCCACGCTGGCCAGGGGCACGATGCCTTCCTTCTTGCGATCTTCCGGGCACAGCAGGATGCCGGCGGCGATGGCGTCACGCGGCGACTTCAGGCTGACCGGGGCGCCCTTGAGACTCAGGCTGCCGGCCTTGTGCTTTTCCAGCCCCGCCAGCAGGCGCAAGAGCTCGGTGCGACCGGCACCGACCAGGCCGAACAGGCCGAGGATCTCGCCCTGGCAGACCTCGAAGCCCACCGGCTGCTGCAGGCCCTGGCCGAGCAGACCCTCGACCTTGAGGCAGCCACCGCCGATCTCGCGCGGGCGGTAGTCGTAGATGTCGGCGAGATCGCGGCCGACCATCAGGGTGATCAGCTGGTCGGGGGTGATGTCGGCCAGGCGCTCGATGGTGCGCACGTGGCGGCCGTCCTTGAACACCGTGACCGCGTCGCAGATGCGGAAGACTTCTTCCATGCGGTGGGAGACATAGAGCACCACCCGGCCTTCGTCGCGTAGCCGGGCGATGATGGTCATCAGCCGATCGGTCTCGCGGGCGGACAGGGAGCTGGTCGGCTCGTCGAAGGCGATGACGCGGGCGCCCCGGGAGAGCGCCTTGGCGATCTCCACCAGCTGGCGCTGACCGAGCGACAGGCGCCCGACCTTGGTGTTGGGGTCGATCTCTTCGGCCAGGCCCTTGAGCAGGTCCAGGGCCTGGCGGCGCAGGTGGCCGCGATTGACGATGCCATAGCGCGCCGGCAGGTGCCCGAGAAAGAGATTTTCGGCGACGGTCATCTCCGGCACCAGCTGCAGCTCCTGCTGGATCACGGCGACGCCGGCGCGGATGGCTTCGGCGGTGCTCCTGAACACCAGCTCCTGGCCGTCGATGTTGAGGTGGCCGGTGGTGGGGGCGTGGTAGCCGCTGAGGATCTTCAGCAGGGTCGACTTGCCGGCACCGTTCTCGCCCATGAGGGCGTGCACCGAGCCGGGACGCACGTTGAAGGAGATGTCGGCGAGCGCCTTGACGCCGGGAAAGGTCTTGCCGATGCCGACGAAACCGAGGCTGTCGGCGCTCTGGGCGGTGGTTTGTTCCAGGGCTGCCATGGGGCACTCCTGTCAGACGAAAGAGGAGGGCGGCGCCAGCAGAGGCGCCGCCGGGGTCATCACTTCCAGAGGCCGATCTTTTCCAGCTCCTGCTGGAAATTGGCGCGGGTGATGAGGGTGACCTTGTCCATCGCGGTGTACTTGGGCGGTTCCTTACCGGTGGTCACCCATTCGTACATCATGCTGGCGGTCTGGTAGCCCTCTTCGTGGGGGCTGGGCAGCATGGAGCCGAAGAAGCCGCTGTTGGGTTTCTTCAGTTCGCCGATGGCGTCGGTGCCGTTGATGCCGATGCCGATCACCTGCTCGGCCTTGAAGCCGGCGCTTTCGGTGGCGCGGACGCCGCCCAGCACGGTGTTGTCGTTCATGCCGCCGATGATCAGGTGCTTGGCGCCCGAGGGCAGCTTGACCAGCGCGGAGGTGGTGGAGTCCATGCTGCCGGGCACGTCCAGGGTCTTCTGCGGCGCGAAGATGATGTGATCGGCGGGCAGACCGGCCTTCTTCAGGGCTTCCACCGAACCGTCGGTGCGCTTCTTGCCGGTGTCCAGCTCGTTGTAGGTGTTGATCACCGCATAGGTGTCATCCCACTTCCAGCCACGCTTCTCGGCTTCGGCGGCCATGGCGGCGCCCTGCTGCTGGCCGACCTCGAAGGCGGCCATGCCCAGGTAGGGCACGTCTTCCATGAACTTGCCCTTGGCGTCGACGAAGCGGTCGTCCACGGCCATGACCTTGAGGTCGTTGAGCTTGGCCTTGGCCACGATGGCCGGGCCGAGGGAGACGTCGGGCGGGCAGATCACGAAGCCCTTGGCGCCGTTGGCGGCCAGGCTGTCGATGGCGGCGAGGGTCTTCTCGCCATCCGGCACGGCGATCTTGAGCAGGGTGAAGCCCTTGTCCTTGGCGGCTTTCTCGGCGAAGGCCCACTCGGTCTGGAACCAGGGTTCCTCGGGTTGCTTGACCAGGAAACCGATCTTGACCGGATCGGCAGCGAAAGCGGAGAGAGACAGGCTGACGGCACCGGCGGCGAGGGCGGCACGCAGCAGAGAACGAACTCCCGGAACACGGAACATAGCTGGAACTCCTTGTTTTTATTGGTGTGGCCAGGCAATGCGAGGCGGCGGGTTGCCGTCGTGGAGGTCAGACGACACCGCTCTTCATTGATATTATGATTGGATGGGTGCGGGTGCAAGGAAAAGGTGACGAGATTTTTCGTCACCTCTGTCACCAAGCTGTTACATAGGGGCTGGAACGGAAAGGCGCCGCAGAGGGGCGCCTGGGTCGGTAGGATGAATCAGCCAGCGAACCTATGGCAGGGCATGCCGGCTACCGGTGCGGTGGCCTTGAGCAGGGCGCCGTCGAGGGCGCCATCGGCGGCGGCGCTGGTGACGTACAGGGTGCGCAGATCCGGTCCGCCGAAGACGCAGCTGGTGGGGCGCTGGACGGGCAGTTCGACGATCTCCAGCAGCTCGCCCTCCGGCGAGAAGCGCAGCAGGCAGTTGCCATCCCAGCGCGCATTCCATACGCAGCCTTCGCTGTCGATGGCCGAGCCGTCCGGCGAGCCGCGCTCGTGGGGGCCGGCCCAGACGGTGGGGGTCCCCAGGTTGCCATTGGCATCCAGCGGGTAGCGATAGAGGGTGTCCTTCAGGGTATCGGCGCTGATGACGTGGTTGTCCGCCGCGCTCCACACCAGGGTGTTGGCGATGCCGAGATCGCTGGCGTGACGACTGACGCTGCCGTCCGGATCGATGCGGAACAGCCCGCCCGAGTGGCGGTCGATGGCCACGTCGCCACCCTGGGCATCGAGATTGTTCTGCATGGTGCCCAACCAGAGCCGCCCCTGGGCATCGCAGCGGGCTTCGTTGCCGCGATTGCCCGGATCGGGATCGGCGACGCAGAAGCGTTCCAGGGCAGGACGGTCCGGTGGCGAATCCAGGTCAAGACGGAAGACGCCGTCTGGCAGGGTCACCAGGGCGTCGCCGCGCACCGTGGGCACGAAGGCGGAACAGGGCCGATCCAGTTGCCATTCCTGATAGTGCTCGCCGCTCAGGCGGCAGGCCTTGAAGCCGGCGATGTCAACCCAGTAGAGCGCCTGGGTCTCCTGGTCCCAGAAGGGGCCCTCGGCCAGTTTGAAGCGCTGGGGAAGCAGCGGCTGCCAATCCATCGTTCACCTCTCTTGTTGTGGCAGTACGGGAAGTCCAGGCATGGGAACCTGCGGCGACGCCAAGGTTGCCGACCGAAACGTCAGTCCGTATAGCGCGCCAGGGTCACCGCCGCGCTGTCGATCAGCATCATGCAGGCCCAGACGGCGCGCGCCGCATCGCGCGAGGCGATGCCGTCGGCGAGGGTCTTGTGCAGGGGGAGGGTACGTCGCAATTCGGCGGGATCGGCCGACGACAGGGTAAAGGAGGCCGCCAGCAGGGCGCCCAGGGCGGGCACCATCTGCTCGATGAACTGATTGTGGCTGGCCGCCAGGACGCACTCGTGGAAACGCTGGTCGGCGGTGTTGTAGTCGCCGCCCTCGAGGGAGGCTTCCAGATGCTGGTAGGCGACCTGGATCGCCTGCACCTGCTCAGGGGTGGCTCTTTCGCAGGCCCAGCGGACCGCCGCGGGCTCGATGGCGTGGCGCAGATCCAGCAAGTCCTTTACGAAATGGGCAGGCAGACCGCCCGTGGCCAGCCAGCCCACCACCTGGGTATCGAACAGATTCCAGCGACTCAGCGGCAGGACCCGGGTACCGACCTTGGGGCCGACTTCCAGCATGCCCTTGGCCGCCAGGGTCTTGATCGCTTCGCGCAGGATGGTGCGGCTGACGCCCAGCTCCTGGCAGAGATCCGCCTCTACCTTGAGGGCGCTACCGGGTGGAAATTGCCCGGCCGCGAGGCGCTGGCCGAGTTGTTCTACGGTAGAGGCATGGTAGCTGCTGGACATGAGGGCATACCGCGAGTGGGTTCTTGCCCTCAATGATCATACGAAATTTCACCTTCAGACAAGGGCTGCGGCCGGAAGGCCTCGGCGACCATGTCATTGACACCGGCCAGCTGGGCGATGGCGGCGTGGCGAGCGGTCAGCGGGTCGCGGTGCTGGATGGCGGTGAGGATAGCCTTGTGCCGGGAGACCAGCAGGTTGAGGCTGTCGCCGGCGGCGAACAGCGCCGAGGAGCGTTCCAGGTAGTCCCGCACCGGCAGCAACATGATGCTGTAGAGGTGAGTCAGCAATTCGTTGTGGGTGGCCGTGGCGATGGACAGGTGAAAGGCCATGTCCGGTTCGGCCATGTTGGCGATGTCCACGGCCTGCTCCATCCGCTCGTAGGCGTCTTCGATGGCCTTCACGTCTTCGGGCTGGGCATTGGCAGCCGCCATGGCGGCGACCTCCGGCTCGATGATGTTGCGCACCTTGACCAGGGTCTCGTAGAAGCTGTGCCGCGAATCGCTCTCCAGCAGCCAATGCAGGACGTCGGGATCGAGCAGATGCCACTCGTTGCGTGGTTTGACCACGGTTCCGACCTTGGGCTTGGACCTGACCAGGCCCTTGGCCACGAGCACCCGGGTAGCCTCACGCAGGACAGGGCGGCTCACTTGGTACTCTTCGCACAGCTGCGCCTCGGGGGGCAGGCGCTGGTCTGGCAGAAAGTGTCCAGACACGATCTGGGTACCGAGCTCATGAACGATGCGAGCGTGTCTGCTTTTGCGCGGCAGCGGTGTCTTGTAATTCATCGAAAGGCATCCGAAGTCGTCGTGCCATCACTATAACACCATCAGCGCGATAACCGATCTTATCGTGGGCCAGGCGGCTCTGTAATGGGGATCAGCGGAAAGCAAGAGGTAAGATTTCCTACTTCGTAACATTGTTTTAATAGTACCAAATTTACCTTAAGTGCCGATTAATGGCGGCTTATGGCTATTTAACGTCTCAATGATATTACGTTAGACTTTAGGGCGATCTGCGCTTCAACCGCACAAAAACAACAAGTCGGAGAACGCCATGCACCCCGAATCCGTCCTCATTCGCCGGATCACGCACAAGCTGATTCCCTTTCTCGTCCTGCTCTATCTGGTCGCCTACATCGACCGCTCTGCCGTGGGCTTCGCCAAGCTGCACATGGGCGCCGACGTCGGCATCGGCGACGCCGCCTACGGCCTCGGTGCCGGCCTGTTCTTTATCGGTTACTTCCTCTTCGAAGTACCCAGCAATCTGCTGCTGGAGCGCTTCGGTGCCCGGCGCTGGTTCGCCCGCATCCTGATCACCTGGGGCGCCATCACCATGGGCATGGCCTTCGTCCAGGGTCCCACCAGTTTCTATGTCATGCGCTTCCTGCTGGGGGTGGCCGAGGCCGGCTTCTTTCCCGGGGTGCTCTACTACCTCACCCAGTGGTTCCCGGTGCGTCACCGCGGCAAGATCATGGGGCTGTTCATCCTCTCCCAACCCATCGCCATGCTGGTGACGGGGCCGCTGTCGGGCATGCTGCTGCAACTGGATGGCGCGCTCGGCCTGCACGGCTGGCAGTGGCTGTTCCTTTGCATCGGCGCGCCGGCGGTGCTGCTGGCCTGGCCGACCCTGACCCGGCTGCCGGATGGTCCGCAACAGGTCGCCTGGCTGAATGCCGAGGAAAAGCGCTGGCTGGCCACGGAGCTGGAAAAGGACCTGCACCTCTTCGACCAGACCCGCCATGGCAACCCCCTGCATGCGCTCAAGGACCGCCGGGTGCTGCTGCTGGCGCTCTACTATCTGCCGGTGACCCTGAGCATCTATGGCCTGGGGCTGTGGCTGCCGACGCTGATCCACCAGTTCGGCGGCAGCGATCTCACCACCGGCTTCATCTCGGCGATCCCCTATGCCTTCGGCATTCTCGGCCTGCTCATCGTGCCGCGCAGTTCGGATCGCCTGGGCGATCGCTACGGTCACCTGGCGGTGCTCTATGCCGTGGGCGCCCTGGCCATGGCCGGCAGCGCCTGGTTCGGCACCGCCGTGCTGCAACTGGCGGCGCTATCGGTCGTGGCCTTCTGCCTGTTTTCCCTTACCGCGCTGTTCTGGACCCTGCCCGGACGCTTCTTCGCCGGGGCCAGTGCCGCCGCCGGCATCGCCCTGATCAATTCGGTGGGCAACCTCGGCGGCTATCTCGGCCCCTATGGCATCGGCGCGCTCAAGGCGGCGACCGGGACCCTGGCCTCGGGTCTCTATCTGCTGGCCGCGGTGCTGGTGTTTGGCCTCCTGCTGACCGGCATCGTCTACACCCGCCTGGAGCGCAAGAACCGTCGGGAAGAGGGTTACGCCGCGGAGCGTTCCGCCGGCTGACGCCCCGGGCAGGTCTCGGCGGCGAACCAGGCGGCGCCGAGGCAGACCAGATTGGCCACCAGCAGATAGCCGGCCGGCGCCATGCGATCCCCGGTGGCGCCGATCAGCCAGGTCACCACGATCTGGGCGGTGCCGCCGAAGGCCGCCACCCCCAGCGCATAGACCAGCGAGAAGCCGGTGGCCCGTACCCGCTGCGGAAAGCTTTCCACCAGGAGCACGATCAGGGCGGCGCCGCTCATGCCGTGCAAGCCGGAGAGCACGGCCAGGGTCAGCAGGAAGGTGCCCGGGCCGGGTGCCTGGGTGATGAGCTCCAGCGCCGGATAGAGCAGCACCAGCAACAGCAGTCGCGGCAGGATTAGCACGATGCGCCGACCATAGCGATCGCTGAGCACCCCGCCCAGGATCGAGCAGACCGCCATGGCCGCGCCCATCACCAAGGTGGCGAGCATGGCGATCCCGGCCGGCAGCTTGAGCTCCACCAGGGCGAAGGTGGTCATGTAGTTGAGAAAATACTGGGTGATGGTGCTGCCGGAGAGGATCAGCAGCCCCAGCAGCAGTGGCCGCCGCTGGGTGGCCAGCACCTCGCCCAGCACCGCGCCGGTGCCCCGGGTTTCACCGACGTGAGTATCCACCAGGCCGCGACGGATGTAGAGACCGATGGGCAGGATCGCCAGGCCGAGCAGGAAGGGTAGACGCCAGCCCCAGGCCAGCAGCTGCTCCGGTGTCAGCCAGAGGGTCAGGCCATAGCCGATCAGGCCGGCCGCCACCGCGGCCAGGCCCTGGGCCACCACCTGCCAGCAGGCGTAGGTGCCCCTCTTGTGCAGTGGCGCCGCCTCCAGGATGTAGGTGGTGGCCGGGCCGGCTTCGCCACCCCAGGCCAGGCCCTGCAGCAGCCGGGTCAGCACCAGCAGGATGGGGGCGGCGATGCCGATCTGCTCGTAGCCCGGCAGCACGGCGATGCCGCCGGTGCCCAGGGCCATCAGCACCATGGTCAGCAGCATCGCCGGCTTGCGCCCGACCCGATCGGCCCAGGCGCCGATGAGGATGGCGCCCAGCGGGCGGACGACGAAGCCGACGCCAAAGGTGATGACGCTGGCCATGAGGCTGGCGAAGGCGTTCTGCGAGGGAAAGAACACCTGGCCGATCAGCACGGCGAAGGTGGCGTAGACGCCGAAGTCGAAGAACTCCACGGCGTTGCCGAGCACCACGGCAAAGACGCCCTTGCGGGAGTGGATAGGGCGGGAAGCGGTCATGGGCGAGCTATCAGCAGGAGCAGGGCGCGCGCCCGGGAGCGGACGCGCGAAAGGCACGGACTCAGTGGGCGAGGTGCAGGCCGCACTCGCGGTTCTCGTCACCCTTGGTGGGGTCGAAGTAGTCGAACTCGTTGGGCAGGTCGTGGGCGGTGAGGTACTGGTAGAGATCCTTGGAGGTCCAGTGCAGCAGCGGCGCGACCTTGATCAGGCCGTCCGGGTTGACGCTGACCGGGTCCATCTGGGCGCGCACCGCGGTGTCGGTGGCACGCAGGGCGGTGAACCAGACTTCCGGGGCCGTCTCGCGCAGGGCGCGGGCGAAGGGTTCCAGCTTGACCTCTTCGGTGAAGGCGGCGTGGCGCGGATCGTCCAGCCCGGGTACCGGGCCGTCGATGGCCTCGCGGTGGGCGCGCGAGCGCTTGGGCAGGTACGTCACCAGGTTGAGATTCAGCTTGCGCACGATCTCGTCGGCGCAGCGGTAGGTGGCGGGGGTGTTGTAGCCACTGTCCATCCAGACCACCGGGATGTCCGGCTTGACCTGGCTGACCAGGTGCAGGATCACCGCCTCGAAGGGGCGGAAGTTGGTGGTGACGATGGCGCTCTTGCCCAGGCCCAGGGCCCAGGCGACGAGCTTTTCGGGATCGCGGCCGAGGTCGGCGTTGATGCGGGCGAGATCGAGAGACATGGCGGACTCCAGCCGGGTAAGGGATGAGGCCATGGTAGCAAAGCCGGATCAGCTGTGGGCTGCCAGCGTCTCCAGCAGCACTCGCACCTTGGCCAGGGACTCGGCGTATTCGTCGGCCCAGTGGGAATCCATGACGATGCCGCCGCCGCCCCAGCAGCTGAGCACGCCGTCTTCGGCGAGCAGGCTGCGGATCAGGATGGAGCTGTCGCTCTCGCCGCGCACGTCCAGATAGAGCAGCGAGCCGCAGTAGGGGCCGCGGCGGGTCTCTTCCAGCTCGTCGATGATCTGCATGGCGCGGATCTTCGGCGCCCCGGTGATGGAGCCACCGGGAAAGCTGCCGGCCAGGAGATCCAGGGCGTCCAGCCCTGCGGCCAGTTCGCCGGTGACGGCGCTGACCAGGTGGTGGACGTTGGGATAGCTCTCCAGGGCGAACAACTCGGGCACCCGTACCGAGCCGATCCGGCAGCTGCGCCCCAGGTCGTTGCGCAGCAGGTCGACGATCATCAGATTCTCGGCGCGATCCTTGGGGCTGGCCAGCAGGGTGTTGGCCTCGGCGGCATCGGCGGCCGGATCGGCGCGGCGCGGACGGGTACCCTTGATCGGTCGCGTTTCTACCTGACCGCGGCTGACCTGCAGGAAGCGCTCCGGTGAATGGCTGAGCAGGGCGCCCCTGTCCAGCGCCAGATAGCCGGAGAAGGGCGTCGGGCAGGCCGCGCGTAGCGCCTGGTAGGCGGTCCAGGGCGAACCCTGGAAGGGCGCGCGAAAGCGCTGGGCGAAGTTGACTTGGTAGCAATCGCCGGCGGCGATATAGGCCTGGATGGCCTCGATGCGCTGGCGATAGGTGGACTCGTCGATATCGGCGACGAAGGGGGCGGTCAGCCGGAAGCCTTCGGCCTCGGGCGCCGCCCCGGCGTCGAACAGGGCGATCAGTCGCTGGCGTTCCCCTGCGTCCAGCGCCGGATGGCAGACCAGCTGGCTGGTCCGCGCCTGGTGATCGCTGATCAGCGCCCAGGCATAGAGGCCCAGGCGGCTATCGGGCAGTTGCAGATCGGCGTGGGCGCCGTCTGGCAGCCGTTCCAAGCGCCGGCCGAAGTCGTAGCCGAGATAGCCCAGCAGGCCACCGGCGAAAGGCAGCTCCACCTCGTCCGGCAATTCCGCCCGGCCCAGTTTGACCAAGGCGGTACGCGCCCGGGCGAAGAAAGCGCGGCCATCTTCGTCGGCTGCCGGTTGCAGCACCGCCAGCGGCCAGGCCGCCATGAGGTCGTAGCGACCCCGCTCGGCCACCGGCCGCCCGGAATCCAGCAGCACCGCGCCGGGCTCGCCCTGCAGTAGAGCGAAACGCGCCGTGGGATCGGCGTGATAGGGCAGGGGATGCAGGTGGCAGAGGGGCATGGCGAGTTCGGCAGGGAGGGCGGCGCGCTAGTGTAGCGAACCGCCTCTGGCGGAGCGAGATACAGGCTGTCACAGCTGGATTGTCGACAAAGATTGACGGGAAAGGCGTTCAGGCGTAGTTATTCAGCCCATAAACACAAAAGGTGTCGACAATGATCGATAGCCCCCTCCAGGCCGAAGCGCCCGAGACCGACAGTGGGACCCTCTCCGAGCAGGTGTTCCGCCGGATCCGCGAGGCCATCGTCCGCGGTGACGTGGCGCCGGGCAGCAAGATTTCCGAGCCCGAGCTGGCGCGCACCTATGGCATCAGCCGCGGGCCGCTGCGCGAAGCCATCCATCGTCTGGAAGGCCAGCGCCTGGTGGTGCGGGTGCCCCATGCCGGCGCCCGGGTCGCCGCCCTGAGCCTGGCCGAACTGGTCGAACTCTACGAAATCCGCGAATCCCTCGAAGGCATGGCCTGCCGCCTGGCGGCCGAGCGGCTCACGCCCCAGGGCATCGAGGAATTGCGCCAGCTGCTGCATACCCACGAACGCGATCCGGCGTTCCAGGCCGGCACCGGCTACTACCTGCAGGAAGGCGACCACGACTTCCACTACCGCATCATCCAGGCCAGCGGCAACGGCATGCTGGTGCGGCTGCTCTGCGGCGAGCTCTATCACCTGGTGCGCATGTACCGACTCAAGGTCTCCGCCACCCCCAATCGACCGCGCCAGGCCTTCGCCGAGCACCATCGCATCCTCGATGCCCTGGCCGAGGGCGACGGCGAACTGGCCGAGCTGCTGATGCGCCGCCACATCGCCGCCTCCAAGCGCAATCTGCAGCACCATCCCCTAGTCCAAGCTCAGTCGAGGTAACGCCATGCCTGCCGTCAGTCCCGGCCAGAAATTCCGCGCCGCCGTCGCCGCCGAACGCCCGCTGCAGGTGGTCGGCACCCTCAACGCCAATCACGCGCTGCTGGCCAAGCGCGCCGGCTTCCAGGCCATCTACCTGTCCGGCGGCGGGGTCGCGGCCGGCTCCCTGGGGCTGCCGGACCTGGGCATCAGCGGCCTGGAAGACGTGCTGATCGACGTCCGCCGCATCACCGATGTCTGCGACCTGCCGCTGCTGGTGGACGTCGACACCGGCTTCGGCGCCTCGGCCTTCAACGTGGCCCGCACCACCCGTGCCCTGATCAAGGCCGGCGCGGCGGCCATGCACATCGAGGATCAGGTCGGCGCCAAGCGCTGCGGTCATCGGCCGGGCAAGGAGATCGTCAGCCAGCAGGAGATGGTCGATCGCATCAAGGCCGCAGTGGATGCCCGCACCGACCCGGACTTCGTCATCATGGCGCGCACCGACGCCCTGGCGGTGGAAGGCCTGCAGGCCGCCATCGATCGCGCCTGCGCCTGCGTCGAGGCCGGCGCCGACATGATCTTCCCCGAGGCCATAACCGAATTGCCCATGTACCGCCAATTCGCCCAGGCGGTGAAGGTGCCGATCCTGGCCAACATCACCGAATTCGGCGCCACGCCGCTGTTCACCACCGAGGAGCTGGCCGGTGCCGATGTCGGCCTGGTGCTCTACCCATTGTCGGCCTTCCGCGCGGCCAATCGCGCCGCCGAAAACGTCTATACGGCGATCCGCCGCGACGGCAGCCAGCAGGCGGTGGTCGACACCATGCAGACCCGCGCCGAGCTCTATGACCGCATCGACTATCACCGCTACGAGGACCAGCTGGATCGCCTGTTCCAACAACAGAAACACTGACGCTCCACCCTGAACGCCCGCTTTTTCGCACAACAACTCCAAGAGGAGCGAGACGATGGCAGACAGTAAAACCCTCGGCGGCGCCGGCCTGCGTGGCCAGGTCGCCGGCCGGACCGCGCTTTGCACCGTCGGCAAGACCGGCGCCGGCCTCACCTACCGGGGCTACGACATCCGTGAGTTGGCCGCCGGGGCCGACTTCGAGGAAGTCGCCCACCTGTTGCTCCATGGCGAGCTGCCGACGCAAGCGCAACTGGACGCCTATCGCCAGCGCCTGGCGGCCCTGCGCGACCTGCCGCAGCCGCTCAAGGAAGGCCTGGAGCGCATCCCCGCCAGCGCCCACCCCATGGACGTGATGCGTACCGGCGCCTCCTTGCTGGGGACCCTGGAGCCGGAGCACAGCTTCGCCGACCAGCAGCAGGTGGCCGATCGCCTGCTCGGCGCCTTTCCGGCGATCCTGCTGTATTGGCACCACTTCAGCCAGAGCGGCACCCGCATCGACTGCACCAGCGACGCCCCGGACATCGCTAGCCACTTCCTCACCCTGCTGCACGGCAAGGCGCCCAGCGAGTTGCATGCCCGGGTGATGAACGTCTCGCTGATCCTCTATGCCGAGCACGAATTCAACGCTTCCACCTTTACCGCCCGGGTCTGCGCCTCGACGCTGTCGGATCTCTATTCCTGCGTCACCGGCGCCATCGGCTCCCTGCGCGGCCCGCTGCATGGCGGCGCCAACGAGGCGGCCATGGCGTTGATCGAGCGCTTCGCCTCGCCCGAGGAGGCGGTCACCGGCCTCAAGCAGATGCTCGAACGCAAGGAAAAGGTGATGGGCTTCGGCCACGCCATCTACCGCGACAGTGATCCGCGCAACGAGGTGATCAAGGACTACGCCCGGCAACTGGCGGCGGAAATGGGCGACCGGGTGCTGTTCCCGGTCTCGGAAGCCATCGACCGCACCATGAAGGAAGAGAAGGGGCTGTTTCCCAACGCCGACTTCTACCACGCCTCGGCCTACCACTTCCTCGGCATTCCGACGCCGCTCTTCACCCCGATCTTCGTCTGCTCGCGGACGGCGGGCTGGTGCGCCCACGTCTTCGAGCAGCGCGCCGACAACCGCATCATCCGCCCCAGTGCGGACTACATCGGCGTCGAGCAGCGGCCGTTCACCCCCATCTCCAATCGTTGATTGTTTGATCGCGGCCATGGGTCGCTCCTACAAGGGCGGGAGCGTCCTGTAGGAGCGGCCCATGGCCGCGATGAACCTAACCCCGTACAGCGGCCGCATCGGCAGACCGCCATGACCGCGATAAGACGCTATATAAAGGAACCTCCATGAGCGCCAACGTCGATCTCAACAACCGACCCGATTACGACCAGGTCATCCAGGACCTGGCCGATTACGTGCTGACCTACCAGGTCACCTCCCGCGAGGCCCTGGACACCGCCCGCAACTGCCTGATGGACACCCTCGGCTGCGGCCTGCTGTCCCTGCGTTTCCCCGAGTGCACCAAGCTGCTCGGCCCCCAGGTGGAGGGCACCGTGGTGCCCCAGGGCGCGCGGGTGCCGGGCACCAGCTATCGCCTGGACCCGGTCAAGGCCGCCTGGGACATCGGCTGCATCATTCGCTGGCTGGACTACAACGACACCTGGCTGGCCGCCGAGTGGGGCCACCCCTCCGACAACCTCGGCGCCATCCTGGCGGTGGCCGACCACCTCTCCCAGCGCCGCGTGGCCCAGGGCGAAGCGCCCCTGACCATGCGCGAGGTGCTGGAGGCCATGGTCATGGCCCACGAGATCCAGGGCGTCTTCGCCCTGGAGAACTCCTTCAACCGCGTCGGCCTGGACCACGTCTTCCTGGTCAAGCTGGCCTCCACCGCGGTCAGCGCCAAGCTGATGGGCGCCAACCGCGAGCAACTGCTGGCGGCGCTGTCCCACGCCTTCGTCGATGGCCAGGCGCTGCGCACCTATCGCCATGCACCCAATGCCGGCAGCCGCAAGTCCTGGGCCGCCGGTGATGCCTCGAGCCGTGGTGTACGCCTGGCCGACATCGCCCTGCGTGGGGAGATGGGTATCCCGGGCGTGCTCAGCGCGCCCCAGTGGGGCTTCTACGACGTGCTGTTCAGTCACACCAACAAGGACCTGGCCACCAAGCCGGCGGACCAGCGTCAGTTCAGCTTTCCCCAGGGCTTCGGCAGCTACGTGATGGAAAACGTGCTGTTCAAGATCAGCTTCCCGGCGGAATTCCATGCCCAGACCGCCGCCGAGGCCGCGGTGATCCTGCATCCCCAGGTGCGCGACCGGGTGGATCAAATCGAGAAGATCGTGGTGACCACCCACGAATCGGCCATCCGCATCATCTCCAAGCAGGGTCCCCTGGCCAACGCCGCCGACCGCGACCACTGCCTGCAGTACATGATCGCCGTGCCGCTGCTGTTCGGCGACCTGGTCGCCGAGCACTACGAGGACGCCTTCCACCAGGCTCATCCGCGCATCGATCAGCTGCGCGAGAAGATGGAGATCGTCGAGGACGAGCGCTACAGCCGCGAATACCTGGAAGCCGACAAGAGATCCATCGCCAATGCCCTCCAGGTGTTCTTCACCGATGGCAGCAGCACCGAGAAGATCGCCGTGGAATATCCCATCGGCCATCGCCGGCGCCGCGAAGAGGGCATTCCGCTGCTGGAGCGCAAATTCCAGAGCAACCTGGCGACGCGCTTCCCAGCCGGTCGCTGCGCCCAGATCTTCGCGCTGTGCAAGGACCAGGCAGGCCTGGAAGCCACCCCGGTGCATCGCTTCGTGGACCTGTTCGTGCTGTAAACGGAAGAGGCGACTCGCTCGATCCGGGAGGGCCATCCAGGATCAGGCGAGTCGCCTCGAAGGTGGGGCAGGGCGCGGCGGGTGGTCAGCTACCCGCCGCGCCCTTTTTCATGGCTAGCAGTAGCGATCCACGTAGGCCGGCTGCTGCTGCCGACCGGCCAGGCGCCAGTGCTCCTGCAGGGCGGTGTGGACGCTTCGGATGAAGTTGTCGTCCGCCGCTGCCGACTTGCCGACGTAGCCGCCGCCCTTGTTGTAGGTCTTGAAGCGGATGCGCAGGCTGGGATGGCGCTCTTCGAACTGCTCGGGCGTCTCGCCGCCGGGCAGGCGGTCGACGTGCACCGCGCCGCTCTCGCAGACCCAGAGGATGTGGTTGTGGTTCTTGTCCTTGAGCCGGCCGAAGAGTTGCTTGAGATCGTCCAGGCTGGGGTTGTCGTTCAGGTTCATGAGCGTGTCCTCCGCAGTGGCCGTGATCAATGGAACTGGTTCATGGTGTTGTCCTTGCCCGCCGCCTTGAGCGCGGCCTCGCCGGCAAAGTATTCCTTGTGGTCGTCGCCCATGTCCGAGCCGGCCATGTTCTGGTGCTTGACGCAGGCGATGCCCTGGCGGATCTCCTGGCGCTGCACGCCCTTGACGTAGGCCAGCATGCCTTCCTCGGCGAAGTAGCCCTTGGCCAGGTTGTCGGTGGACAGGGCCGCGGTGTGGTAGGTGGGCAGGGTGATCAGGTGGTGGAAGATGCCTGCCTCGCGCGCCGCATCGCGCTGGAAGCTCTGGATCCGTGCATCTGCCAGGCGCCCCAGTTCGGTGTCGTCGTAGTCCACGCTCATGAGCTTGGCGCGGTCGTAGGCGGAGACGTCCTTGCCCTCGGCCTGCAGGGCGTCGAACACCTGCTGGCGGAAGCTCAGGGTCCAGTTGAAGGAAGGGCTGTTGTTGTAGACCAGCTTGGCGTTGGGCACGACCTCGCGGATGCGGTCGACCATGGCCTTGATCTGGCCGACGTGGGGCTTCTCGGTCTCGATCCACAGCAGGTCGGCGCCGTTCTGCAGCGAGGTGATGCAGTCCAGCACCACGCGATCCACACCGCTGCCGGCACGGAACTGGAACAGGCCGCTGGCCAGGCGCTTGGGCCGCAGCAGCTTGCCGCCACGGCTGATCAGCACATCGCCGTTGCCCAGCTGGCTGGCGTCCACCTCGTCGCAGTCGAGGAAGCCGTTGTACTGGTCACCCAGGTCGCCCGGCTGCTTGCTCACGGCGATCTGCTTGGTCAGGCCGGCGCCCAGGGAGTCGGTGCGGGCGACGATGACGCCCTCGTCCACGCCCAGTTCGAGGAAGGCGTAGCGCACGGCGTTGATCTTGGCCAGGAAGTCCTCGTGGGGCACCGTGACCTTGCCGTCCTGGTGGCCGCACTGCTTCTCGTCGGAGACCTGGTTTTCCAGCTGGATGCAGCAGGCGCCGGCCTCGATCATCTTCTTGGCCAGGAGGTAGGTGGCCTCGGCGTTGCCGAACCCAGCGTCGATGTCGGCGATGATCGGCACCACATGGGTTTCATGGTTGTCGATCTTGGCCTGGATAGCGGCGGCCTTGGCGTTCTCGTCGGCGGCGCGGGCGGCGTCCAGCTCGCGGAACAGCATGCCCAGCTCGCGGGCGTCGGCCTGGCGCAGGAAGGTGTAGAGCTCTTCGATCAGTGCCGGCACGCTGGTCTTCTCGTGCATGGACTGATCCGGCAGCGGGCCGAATTCCGAGCGCAGCGCGGCGATCATCCAGCCGGACAGATAGAGGTAGCGGCCTTTAGTGCTGCCCAGGTGCTTCTTGATGGCGATCAGCTTCTGCTGCCCGATGAAGCCGTGCCAGCAGCCCAGCGACTGGGTGTAGGCACTGCTGTCGGCGTCGTAGGCGGCCATGTCCCGGCGCATGATGGCCGCGCAGTGGCGGGCGATGTCGAGACCGGTCTTGAAGCGATTCTGCAGGCGCATCCTCGCTGCGTACTCCGGATTGATGGCGCTCCAGTGATTGCCGATGCTGTTCTTGAGGGCGGCGATGGCCTTAACGTCGTTCTCGTAAGCGGACATGAGTCGATCCTTCTCGATGAGGTTGGCTTGGGTACCAGTCTTTTCCCAACGTCCGGCAGCGGGATGGCGGTTGCCACCCGGATGCCGGTCGCGAAGGCGAAAGGTCAGCCCAGCTGTCGAGTCATGTCGCCGTACGTTCCTGCATGGATCCGGACGTCACCTCTGGCGACGCTGCCTCGAGCAGCGCGGCATTTCAGTCGTCTTCTCTTGTAGTGCCTCTTGAGCATCACTACGCAAGACGGCCCGAGGGTCACCCGGAGCCCAGGCGCGACCCGCATGGATAGGGGGTTCGCGTCCGGTGCAGCTAGAGATTTGCAGGAGATAAGGGCGTCGTCAACTCAGTTTTGTAGTGCTTTCGTATAGTCACTACAAAAGTCGTAGACGCGGCTGGGAGCGGGTTTGGGGCGTCTATTGCTGACCCATGGGTCGCCGATGAGGGCAAAACAGGGCCGCAAGCCACGGCGCTGGCCGTGACCCTGCGGTCACTCAAGGGGTGAGTCGGCGGCCTCCGGTCGCCCCTCCTGGTGAGGGGCGGCGGCGCGGGAAGAGGGCGGGACTTGCCGGTCAGTGCCGACGAACGGTAAGTCCCCTGCAGCCTAGGACGAGGTGGCGGCGGTGAGGCCGGTCAGGGTGTCGGCGATGTCCTTGGTGCGATGGGAGGTCTGGGCGGTGAGGCGACCGGACTCGCGCAGGACGGCGAGCAGCTCCTGCAGCGAACCCACGTCCTGGGCCTGGCCGGCGATATGGGCACCGACCTCGCTGATGGCGCGCGACAGCTGGTCGATGTCGGCGCCGATCTCGGCGGCGTTCTTGTGGGTGATGGCCGCCAGGTTGCGCACCTCGTCGGCCACCACCGCGAAGCCGCGACCGCTCTCGCCGGCGCGCGCCGCCTCGATGGCCGCGTTGAGCGCCAGCAGGTTGGTCTGGCCGGCGATCTGCTGGATCACTTGGACGATGGACTGGATGCGCAGACTCGACTGGCTCAGCTCGTTGGCGCTGCGCACCACGTCCTCGGCCTGTTCGGTGAGGTGCTGCACGGTGCTGTCGGCCTGGCGGGTGACCTCGCCCTGCTGCAGGATGTTGCCTGCCAGATCGTCCATGCTGCTGTGCAATTCGCCGGAGTAGTGCCGCAACTGCTCGCCGATCTCCTGGCGACTCTGGTGCGCCTGGCGCAGCACCTGGCCAAGGTCGGCGAGGCCGCCGAACACCGCCTGGATGGAGTCGTCGAGGCCCTGGGCATCCACCACACCCGTGAAGTTCTGCCGCTTGAATTCGTTGATCTGGTTGACCACCACCTGGCTCAGACCGGCCAGCTTCTTGATCTGCCGGCGCAGGAAGAAGGCCTTGAACTCGCCGTAGTGGGCGGCGAAGTTGTCGACGTAGTCGTCGCGGAAGGGCGCACCCTCCGGGGTACGGAAAAAGAACACTGCGGTGAGCGTCTGGTTGAGGTTCAGGCCGAGGATCTCGCCAAAGGTGGAAAAGCCCACCACCGGCGTCTGGCCGAACACCTCGCCCATGCGCGGCAGCTCGGCGCCGTTGTTGGCGCGGCGCAGGATGCAGTCGTTGAGCACGCCCACCAGCGGGGTGCCGCTCTTGCCCTGCAGGAAGCGGGCGAAATCCTCGCGGGTGGCGTCCACCAGGGAGGTGCGCTTGACCATCACCAGCTCTTCGCCGGGCGCCACGTCGCAGAACAGGTGGATGCGCTCGCGCTCGTAGTCGATGCGAGCGATGGAGCGGACGAACAGCTCCTCGCCCACGCGGATGGCGAAGGAATAGTCCGCCAGGCGCTGCTCCAGCTGCTCGGCGCGGCAGCTCAGGGCCTCGCAGAGGGCCGCCACCATGCTCTTGATCTGGCCGCGGCTGTCGACCACCTGGCTGATGTAGCGCTCTTCCAGGGAGGCGGTGAGGACACTGAGGCTGAGCGGCGTGGCGCTGAAATTCTGGCTCTTGAACACCCCAAAGCGGGTGTTCCGGGCCATCTTCAGGAAGACCAGCTGGGCATGGTTTTCATAGGCCTTGCGGCCATCGTGCAGCAGCGTCTGGCGGAAGTCGCCCTTGCCGCCGGCGGAGCCGCCGACGAACAGGCAGGGAAAGCGGCCGGACTCGTACAGCGCCTCCATGAAGAAGGATTCCGAGGCGGACAGGCCGTCGAACAGCACGAAGGCCAGGGTATCGCGGTGATCGATGGGCGTGCGCACCTGCAGGCGCTTGAGCGACTCGGTCAGGCGGGCGAGGCGCTCCTTCATGCTGCGCCGCGGTCCGCCACGGCGGATGTCCTCGCTGTCCAGCGGAACGTGCACCACCTCGGCCGAGGCGATGACCGAGGCGTCGAAGAATTGCAGCACCAGCCGGTCCCAGGCGCCATCGGCGGCGCAATACAGGCGCTGCTCGCTGCCGCAGAGTTCGCCGGAGGTGGTGCACAGGCTGATGGATGCGCCGGGAAAGCGCCCCGCCAGCTGCCGGGCGATGGCGTCCAGGTCCAGGTGTGGCGAAATGAAGCCGGCGATATAGGTGGGCTTGAGGGCGACGCCGCCGAGGCGGTCGCCGAGTTCGCGAGCGGAGCAGGTCAGGCTGAACACGCCGCTACCGCCCTGTCGGGCACGCGCGCCGAAGCGTTGCAGAAACCCCATGATTGTTCCTCTTGTCTGGCAGGCTGGGAAAGGGAGCTCACCCAGGCATCGGCGCGTTTGCCAGCGGCTTGATAGGGGTGTGCGCCCAGGCCGCAGGCGACCGGGCGCAACGGATCAGGGGGGCGGCAGAGGCCGGGGCTCTGGCATGAGCCTTGGCGTGATAACGAGCGTGCGCAGGACCCCGAGGTCGCCCGCAGCGAGGCGACCGGTGGTCATGGCTGGCGCCGGAAGGCGACTAGTCCTGTTCGCCGTGCTCGGCGATGGCCTCGGCGCCGGTCAGCTGGCGGGTCTGGTTGGCGAAGCAATACCAGGCCGGCTTTTCTTCGATGAAGATCTCGCTGTCCAGCAACCAGTCGCTGCCCTCGAGCAGGCCCACCGGAATGGCGTAGTAAGGCTCGGCCTTGAGGCGATAGAACAGGTGAGTGCCGCAGTGGCGACAAAAGCCGCGCTCGGCCCAGTCGGACGAGGCATGGACGGCCAGGGCATCGCCACCGCCGATCACCGGTGGCTGAGCACAGTCCACTGCCAGCAGCGGGCCACCGCTCCAGCGGCGACAGGTCCGGCAATGACAGGCCGAGACGGCAAGGCTGTCGAGGCGACAATCCAGCTGGACGGCGCCGCACAGGCACTGACCGTGACGTTCGAGGGGAAGGGACATGGCACTATCCTCGTGAGACAGGAGGTCTGCAGGATAGCCGGTCGGGCGCAGGGAAGGGAGGTGCCCCCGCTGCGAGCGAGAGCACCGGCGCGATCAATCTTCGCGGCTGGTGACTTCCACCAGGTGATAGCCGAACTGGGTCTTTACCGGACCCTGGACCTGATGCAGCGGCGCGCTGAACACCACGGTGTCGAATTCCTTGACCATCTGGCCCGGGCGGAAGGTGCCCAGGTCACCGCCCTGGCGGCTGGAGGGGCAGCTGGAGTTGTCCTTGGCCACCTGGGCGAAATCGGCGCCCCCTTCGATGGCGGCTTTGAGTTCGTTGCACTTGGCTTCGCTGGAAACCAGGATGTGGCGGGCAGAGGCTTTGGCCATGGGAGAGACTCCTGTTGAATGAGCCGGCGAGCCTACTCCAATCACCCTTGCAAGCAAACTGCCATCCGTTCCTCGGCTGGCCACCGGTCTGGCTTGCGCCCTGGATTCAGGCCGGGTACATAGCGCTTCCGTCTTTTCCGGATCCGCTCGCGCATGTCCCGTTTCCCCGCCTTGTCCCTGCTGCTGACCACGACCCTGCTGACCCAGGCTGCCCTCGCCGCGACGCCCGAGGAGGCGCGTCTGGTCAGTCTGATCAACGCCTATCGCGCCGCCCCCCAGGGGTGCCCGGGCACCCGCGCCGCGGCGCCGCTCGCCGCCGACAGTCGCCTGGCGGCGGTGCGCCTGACCGGTCGCGATCGACTGCAGGGCGATCTGCGCGCCGCGGGTTATCAGGCATCGGCCGTGCAGGTGATCATGCTGGCGGGCGCCCCCACCGCCCAGGCGGCCATGGCCGGACTGCGCCAGCAGTATTGCCGGCCGCTGGCCAGCAGCGACTATGCGCAGATCGGGGTGAGTCAGCAGGGGCCGCGCTGGCAGCTGGTGCTGGCGCGTCCGGTGGTGAGCGCCGGCCTGGGCGACTGGCAGAGCGCCGGCAAGGCGGTCCTCGCCGAGGTCAATCGCGCCCGGGCCCAGGCGCGCACCTGCGGCACCCGGCGTTTTGCCGCGACCACCCCGCTGCGCTGGAATCCGGCGCTGGCCAATGCCGCCCTGGCCCACAGCCAGGACATGGCCGGTCGCGACTACTTCTCCCATACCGCCCCCGGCGGCGGCACCGTGGCCGAGCGGGTGGGCAAACAGGGCTACGGCTGGACCCGCATCGGTGAAAACATCGCCGCGGGCGCCGGTTCGGTCAGCCAGGCCATGCAGGGCTGGCTGGCGAGTCCGGGCCACTGCGCCAATCTGATGAATCCGGAATTCACCGAAATGGGCGCGGCCTATGCCCTGAATCCGCGGAGCACCCACAGCCTCTACTGGACCCAGGTGTTCGGTCGGCCGCGCTAGGCTCTGTACGAAAAGTGCCTGCACTCGGTGATGCGTCGTTGAAAACGCCTTCGGAATGCTCATTTACCACTCGTAAACTCCGCTTCCTCAGGCTTCTTTTCGCCTCGCCTGACCTTCGATCGGCGACCTTTCGCGCAGAGCCTAGGCCGGGTACTCGGCGATCTCGATCAGGTTGAGGTCGGGATCGCGGACATAGACCGAGCGAATCGGTCCGGTGGCGCCGGTGCGAGCCACCGGGCCTTCGATGATCGGCCAGCCCTCGCGCTGCAGATGGGCGATCACCTGGTCCAGCGGCTCCCGGGCGATGAAGCAGAGATCGAGGGCGCCCGGCACCGGCAGGTGCGCCTTGGGTTCGAATTCGTACCCCCGCTCGTGCAGATTGATCTTCTGGTTGCCATAGCGCAGCGCCTTGCGCCCCGCGCCAAACGTCTCCAGGCGCATACCCAGCACCCGGGTGTAGAAATCCTCGCAGGCGGCGAGGTCGATGGTGGTCAGGACCAGATGATCCAGATGGTCGATCAGCATGGTGGACTCCGCTTCGGGCCTGGCGTCCCACTGTGCCAGTCCCGGATGCGGTGCGCCATTACTTGCCGTGGGCCTTGATCCAGCGATTGAGCTGGTCGATTTCCTTCTGCTGGGCCTGGATGATGTCCTCGGCCAGCTTGCGCATCTCCGGGTCCTTGCCGTGCTGCAGCTGATAGCGGGCCATGTCGACGGCGCCCTCGTGATGGGCCAGCATGCCCTTGGCGAAGGCCAGGTCCGGGTCCTTGGCCTTGAGGCCTTCTTCCATGCCCTGGTGCATGGTCTCCATGCTCTTCTGCATGTCCTGGTGGGCCGGGTGCTGGGTCTCGGCGGCCTGGGCGACGCCGCCGGCGAGCAGACTGAGGGCGAGCAGGGTGGAGGAGAGGACGATACGCATGGGGGAGGCTCCTGACTGGGCTGGTGACGCCGAGGCTAGAGCTTGCCCCTGGGGTAAGGTCAATCATCCGGCGCGTTTCGCTCGGAGCTTCGTCCAGGCAAAAGGTTTCGCGATGTTTTGTCGCAGCGCCAGGCGATCGGCGTGCTGCTCCCGGGTAAAAAAGCGCCACCGATCAGGCGGTTGGCCGCTTCGGCCAGGCGATTGCCGCTGTCAGGCGCAACTGCGGGAGGTTGTGATGGTCCGAATCGACAGCGTAGAATTTTTACTACATTCAATTCCAATCCCTACCTACGGCAGACTTCTCGCTCGCGACCCGGCGTCGCAGGCGGGCCAGGCCTTTGCTCGTGGGTTTTTGTCGTCGGCTTTCTGACCGAGAGTCGCCATCCACCCTTTCGCTCTGGAGTAGAAGACCCCCCATGGATGCTACCGCCGAAGCCCGGAAGCCCAGCTGGTCCGGTGTCATCGCCCTGGCCCTGGCCGCCTTCATCTTCAACACCACGGAATTTGTTCCGGTGGCGCTGCTCAGCGACATCGGGCGCAGCTTCGACATGCGCCCCTCGCAGGTCGGCTTGATGCTGACCATCTATGCCTGGGTGGTGGCCCTGATGTCGCTGCCGATGATGCTCGCCACCCGCTCCATCGAGCGGCGCCGGCTGCTGGTGTTCGTCTTCATCGTGTTCATCGCCTGCCACGGCCTCTCCGGGGTGGCCTGGAGCTTCGAGGTGCTGGTGGCCAGCCGCATCGGCATCGCCTTCGCCCATGCGGTGTTCTGGTCGATCACCGCCTCGCTGGCGGTGCGTATCGCCCCGGCCGGCAAGCAGACCCAGGCCCTCGGCCTGCTGGCCACCGGCACCTGCCTGGCCATGGTGCTGGGCATCCCGCTGGGCCGGGTGCTGGGTGAATTGCTGGGCTGGCGCTACACCTTCGTCGCCATCGCGGCGCTGGCGGTGGGCACGGTGCTCTGGCTGGCGCGCAACCTGCCGCTGCTGCCCAGCGAGAATTCCGGTTCCCTGGCCAGCCTGCCGGTGCTGTTCAAGCGCCCGGCGCTGCTGTGCATCTACCTGCTCACTACCCTGGTGGTGACCGCCCATTTCACCGGCTACAGCTACATCGAGCCCTTTGCCGTGGAGGTGGCGGGCATGGGTGGCATGCAGATCACCGCCTTGCTGCTGCTGTTCGGCGGCTCCGGCGTCATCGGCTCGCTGCTGTTCAGCCGCTACAGCCTGAGATTCCCCAATGGTTTCCTGATCGCGGCCATCGCCGGCATCGCCCTGTCGCTGCTGTTGCTGCTGCCGTTCGCCTGGAAGAGCTTCATGCTGGAGGGTCTGAGCGTCATCTGGGGCATCGCCATCATGAGTTTCGGCCTGGCGCTGCAATCCAAGGTGCTGGCCCTGGCCAAGGACGCCACCGACGTCGCCATGGCGCTGTTCTCCGGCATCTACAACGTCGGCATCGGCGGCGGCGCCCTGCTCGGCAGCGTGGTGGGGACCCATGTCGGCATGCCCTACGTCGGCCTGGTGGGCGGCAGCCTGGCGGTGGCCGGTCTGCTGTTCGCGGTGTTCATGACCCGGCGCTACGCCGAGCAACTCAACGCCAATCCGCTATAAGGCCCGCGGGCGCCTCTTCGGCGAGGCGCCCCGGCCGCGCGACCCGGGGGTCGCGAACTGTCTACCGGGCCGCGTCCGCCAGCCATGGAGCGGCCCGGGGCGAAGCGCTAAGCTGCGGGCACCTGGCGCTCCGGCCAGGCTGCCGGATGCGCTCGCCATGAATCGACTGCTGTTCAATCTCTTCGTCTGGACCAAGGTGCCCATCGCCAAGATCGCCGGCCTGCGCCTGCGCCACCTGGACGATGCCGGCTGCCAGATGCAGGTCACCCATGGCTGGCTGAACCAGAATCCCTTCAAGAGCATGTTCTGGGCAGTGGAGGGCATGGCGGCGGAATTTTCCACCGGCATCCTCGCCGACCGGCACATCCGTCTTTCCGGCAGCCGCTACGCCATGCTGGTGGTGGCCATGAGGGCGACCTTCAGCAAGAAGGCCGTGGGCACCATCGTCTTTCGCTGCGACCAGGGCGCGGCCATCGCCGCGGCGCTGGTGCGCGCCCGGGAGACCGGCGAGCCGCAGCAGGTCGAGCTGCGCAGCGTCGGCACCGACGAAAGCGGTGAGCAGGTGGCGGAATTCTTCTTCACCTGGAGCTTCAAGGCGCGGGCGCCGCTGGGGACGTCCCGGTAGGAGCGACTGTCTTTCTTTATCGCGGCCATGGCGGTCCGCCGATGCGGCCGTTCTGGCTTGGACTATCGCGGCCATGGGCCGCTCCTACAGGAGCGTCATTTCCCTGTAGGAGCGGCCCATGGCCGCGATCGGTAGCGCGACCGCTGGCAACTTTCCGCGCCGCCTAGCGCCCGAACCGTCCACCTCGGCGTTCGCCCCGTCCCTGGCGGCGCTCGCCTTTGCCCTTGCCCTGGCCCTTTTCCTGGCCACGCGGCCATGATCGCGGCCATGGCGGTCCGCCGATGCGGCCGTTCTGGCTTGGACTATCGCGGCCATGGGCCGCTCCTACAGGAGCATCATTTCCCTGTAGGAGCGGCCCATGGCCGCGATCGGTAGCATGACCCTCGGCGACTCCCGATCCGCTTAACGCCCGAAGCGCCCACCGCGCCGCTCGCCGCGACCCTGGCGGCGGCCGCCCTTGCCCTGGCCCTTTTCCTGGCCACGCGGCCGGCGTCGACGGGACAACTCCCGGGTGATGGCGTCGTTGAGCAGGTCGCGATGGTCCTGGCCGCGTTCCAGGGCCGGAAACAGCCCGGGCAGGCTGCGGGACAGGTGCAGATAGGTCTCCACCACGTGCAGGGCGCTTTCCAGTCCGGCGAGATCGGTGCCCATGGGAATGCGCGGCAGATCCACCGGCTCGCCGCGGGCGACGCTGCGCAGCCAGCGCTGGGCCTGGCTGCTGGCCGGGCCTTCCAGGCCGCCACGGATCGGGGTGCAGGCGAAGATCCAGCGCAGCTGGAAGTCGATACCGGGCAGGTCGATCAGCTTGATCCACTCGGCCAGCTCGTCGGGCAGTACCGAGACGAAGGCGTCGCCATAGTTGATGTTGCGATTGAAGGTCAGCCAGGTGCGCAGCAGGCTGGGCTCCTCCATGAACTCGGACAGCGCGCGCAGGTGTTCCAGGCTCGGTCGCACCTGGAACTGGTGCAAATCCACCGGATCGTCCGGGCTGTGGAACAGCCGCTTGATGTTGCGCAGTACATGGGGCTCCAGCGCGGTGATTTCCCCTTCGGCATGATGACCGAACCGTCCGGCGCGCCCACCGATCTGCTTGACCTCCTGCACCCGCAGCGGCCGGTTCTCCACCCCGTCGAATTTCTCGTCGGTGTAGAAGCACAGGGTATGGGCCGGTAGGTTGAGGCCCATGCCCACGGCATCGGTGGCGACCATGATCTCGGTCTCGCCTTCGCGGAAGCGCCGCGCCTGTTCCCGCCGCACTTCCGGCGAGAGGGCGCCATAGACCACCGACACCCGGCGGCCGGCCATTTCCAGCAGGCCCTTGAGTTCCAGCACCACCCGGCGGCTGAAGGCCACCAGCAGCGAACCCGGTTCCAGGCGCTCCAGGGTGGTGGCGTGGCGCGCCACCGTGACCGGCGACAGGCGTTTGGTGGGCTTGATCTCCAGGCGGTCCTCGCACAGCTCGCAGAGGGTGCGCAGCGAGGGTTCGATCAGCGCCGGGCCGGTCATCAGCAGGCGCTTGGTGTGGGCGCTGACCAGGGCATCGACCCAGGCCCAGCCGCGCTGCGGATCGGCCAGCATCTGCACCTCGTCGACCACCACCACTTCCCACTGCTGGCGGCGGAAGCGGGCGAATTCCTCCACGGTGCAGCAGAAGTGGGTGGCGCCCGGGCGGATGATCTCCTCCTCGCCGGTGACCAGCGAGCAGGGTACGCCAAGGGATTCCAGGCGCTCCTGATTTTCCAGGGCCATCAAGCGCAGCGGCGAGAGGTAGATGGCATGGGTCACCGCCGCCATGGCCTCGATGGACCTGTGGGTCTTGCCGCTGTTGGTAGGGCCGAGCAGGGCGGTCCAGGTGCGGGTCAGGCGGCGGGCCGGATAATTCTGGTGGTACTGGCCGAAGCGCGGATTGTTTTCCAGCAGCACCGCGAAGGCCATCTTCTCGCGCTGCTGGGTCACGGCGTGGCGCAGCGCGCGGCGCAGCTTGTCGGCTTCCAGGCGCATCAGCTCCTGCAGGCGCGGCGTGCCCAGCTGGTGCAGATCGAAGTCCAGGGCATCGGCTTCGCCCACCAGCACGGCGAAACGCTCGCGCAGGTCCGCCTCGGCTTCGGCCCTTAGCGCGGCGACATCGGCGTCACTCAGCAGTCGGCCCTGGTTGGCCGCCAGCCGCCGGGGGATCTCCAGGCGAATGTCCTCGTGGGTCAGCACCACGTTGAATCTCAATTCGTGGCGCGTTTCGTTGAGCACCTCCACCGCCCGCGGCAAAAAGTCGTCCAGGCGGATCAACGCCTGGGGCACCCGCTCCAGCACCCGCTGGCGATCCTCGTCCGCCATTTCGGCGAAGGGCGCCGCCAGGAGGCCGAGCCGCTCGCGCACGGCATTGCCCAGACGCTCGCTGACCGCGGCGGCAAAGGCCTCGGCCGAAGCGCTGTCGGCCAGATTCAGCGCCCAGTGGGGTTCGAGCAATTCGCTCGCCGCGCCGCCGGTAAAGAGCTTTTCGCTGCCGAAGACATCCACCGGATAGCCGAAGGTCTTGCCGGCATTGAGCAGCGTCTGGCCCAGCAGGCTGTCGGGATCGGGCGCGCTGCCGACGGCGACCGCGGTGGCTTCGTCGAGACCCAGCCAGAAGGCCTTGGCGATACGACCCAGGTGCGGCAGGGGATAGCCCGAGTAGGGTTTGAACCAGAGTTCCTGGTGCTGCTGCTTGGCGACGAAGTCGGGATGGGTGCGGCCGGCCCAGTCGAGGAAGCGCTGCAGGCGTTCGAGGCGGCGTTGCTTGCGGAGGCGGTGATCGCTCATGCGGGTAGGGGCTTTCCTTGGGACTATAGGGCATGGGACCCCGGCCAGGGCCACGGGGTCACCCGGAGGCGCGCCATTCGGCAGATAGGGGGCACGTGGCTACGTCGGCGCAGTCTCCATCAGAAGGGTGACGTCTGCTACCCGCTCTTCCTTCTCTGTTCTGGATCACGCTACCCACATGACTTTTCTCGTCTGGGTCGGGGTATTGGGATCGCTGTTGATGATCCTCGCCCTGACCTCCGCCTATCTGCGCTGGCTGCCGGTCACCACCTCGGTGGTCTGCCTGGCCTTCGGCATGCTCATCAGTCCCATCGGCCTGGGCCTGGCCGAGGTCGACTTCCAGCAATCGGCGACCTGGATCGGCCACCTCACCGAGGTGGCGGTGCTCTTTTCGCTGTTTGTCAGCGGCCTCAAGCTGCGCCTGTCCTTTCATCGCTCTTCCTGGCACGGCGCCTATCTGCTGGCCGGGCCGGTGATGATCTTCAGCATCGCCGGGGTCTGCCTGGTCGCCCACTACCTGCTCGGTCTGCCCTGGGGCGTGGCCCTGCTGATCGGCGCCATCCTCGCGCCCACCGACCCGGTGCTGGCCGGGCTGGTGCAGGTCAACCACGCTCAGGATTTCGATCGGGTGCGCTTCGGTCTCTCCGGCGAGGCGGGCCTCAACGACGGCACCGCCTTTCCCTTCGTGCTGCTCGGTCTGCTACTCCTGCAGCATGGCGAACTCCAGTGGGGCTGGACCCTGGAGTGGTTTCTCAAGAATGTGGTCTGGGGCGTACCGGCGGGCCTGCTGCTGGGCTATGCCATGGGCAAGGGGGTCGGGCGGCTGATGATCTTCCTGCGCACGCGGCATGGCGACAGCACCATCTCGCCCAACGATTTCCTCGCCCTGGCGCTGATCGCCCTGTCCTATGTGCTGGCCGACGAGATCGGCGCCTTCGGCTTTCTCGCGGTGTTCGCCGCCGGCCTGGGCCTGCGCCAGGCCGAGGTACAGACCTCCGGTAATGCGGAAACGCCTTCCGAGCAACTGGCGCAACCGGTGATCGGGCATCTCACCGGAGCGCCGGAGCGTGCCACCGTGGCCAACGCCGAGGACATCGAGGAGCCGCGCATGGCCGCCGGGGTGATGATGGGCGACATGCTCGCCTTCGGCAGCCTGGTGGAGCGCTCCTTCGAGGTGCTGCTGGTGACCCTGCTCGGCGTGGTGCTGATCACCCACTGGGACAGCCGCGCGCTGCTGCTGGGCGCCTTGCTGTTCGTGGTGATCCGCCCGCTGGGCGTGGCGAGCATGCTGCCCTTCACCCGCATCGATCGCCACCAGGGTGCGCTGATCGGCTGGTTCGGCATCCGTGGCATCGGTAGCCTGTATTATCTGTGCTACGCGCTCACTCATCAGGTCACGGCCGACTGGGCCGGGACCATCGTCGACCTGACCCTGTCGGTGGTGGCCTTGAGCATCGCGGTCCACGGGATTTCCATCCAGCCGCTGCTCGACCGCTACGAGCGCCTCACTGCCCGTCGCGAGGGCTCGGCGAGACCCTGAGCCCATTTGCGACCTACACCGGAGGACGCATGTACTACGGCGAACGTCTCAATGCCTGGACCCATCTGGTCGGTGCCCTGCTGGCCATGGCCGGCGCCATTGCCCTGGTGGTACTGGCCAGCCTGCAGGGTGATCCCTGGCGCATCGTCAGCGTGGCCATCTATGGGGTCGCGCTGGTGATCCTCTACAGTGTCTCGACCCTCTACCACAGCGTGAAGGGGCGGGCGAAACGCCTGTTGCAAAAGCTCGATCACCTGTCGATCTATCTGCTCATCGCCGGCAGCTACACGCCGTTCTGCCTGGTGACCCTGCGCGGTCCCTGGGGCTGGACGCTGTTCGGCATCGTCTGGGGGCTGGCGCTGATCGGCATGGCGCAGGAGCTCAAGCCGCGTTCGGAGGCGCGCATCCTGTCGCTGGTGATCTACGCCACCATGGGCTGGATCGTGCTGGTGGCGGTGGGACCACTGCTGGATCGCCTGGGCGGCGAGGGCTTCGCCTGGCTGGCGGCCGGCGGGGTGCTCTATACCGTCGGCATCCTCTTCTTCGTCTTCGACGATCGCTTTCGCCACTGGCATGGCATCTGGCACGGCTTCGTCATGGCCGGCAGCGCCCTGCATTTCGTGGCCATCCTCAGGTACGTGCTGCCGGCGCCCTAGGGCGGTCTTGAGGGGCTCGTCACAGATGGGCTGGCCGCTGGCCATCCCTGGCGAACCTCCCGGGGGCGCCCGGGTTCAGAGCTAGCTGAATCCACTCCCCGAGCGTTGCTTTCCCGAAAACCAAGAAAAAGAGGAAGGTGAAACGTGTTCATCCGTCCCAGATCCCTCGTGTTGCTTCTGATACTTGCCTGCACCGCCTGCCAGGAAAAGGACGCCAAGACCGTCGCGGCACCGGTCAAGAAGGAAGCCGGCTTCGAACAGCGCGGCAAGGCCTCCTTCTACTCGCGCAAGTTCCACGGCAAGGAAACCGCCAGTGGCGAGACCTTCAACAACAACGAACTGGTCGCCGCCCACAAGACCCTGCCGCTCGGCACCCGGGTCAAGGTGACCAACCTGGAAAATGATCGCGCCGTGGTGGTGCGGATCAACGACCGCGGGCCCTATATCCGCGGCCGCATCATCGATCTCTCCCGCGCCGCTGCCCGGCGGGTGGACATGGTCGACGACGGCACCACCGCGGTTAAGGTGGAAAAGCTGGAGTAGCGGTCCTCAGCGGATCCAGACTACCTGGTCCTTGCCCTGGCGCTTGGCCTGGTAGAGACCTTCGTCCGCCTGGCGCAGCAGCTCGTTGAGCGACAGCTCCGGCGCAAGGCGAAGCGCCCCGGCGCTGAAGCGGATGCCCAGGGGGGCGGCCTCGGCCAGGCGCGCGCGCAGGGTTTCCAGCAGGTGGCTGATCCTTGCCTCGTCGAGGCCGCGGATCAGCAGGCCGAATTCCTCGCCGCCCAGGCGGCCGCCCTCCAGCCGCGGATCGAGTCGATCGAGTTCCCGCGCCGTGGCGACCAGCACCTCATCGCCCACCTGATGGCCGTGCCGGTCGTTGATCTCCTTGAAGTTGTCGATGTCGAGCATGACGAAATGCCTGGCTTCCCATCCGCTCTCGCCCCGCGCCGCGTCCAGCTGTTGCAGGAGCTTGCGGCGGTTGGCGATCCGGGTGAGTTCATCGGTTTCCGCGAGAATCCGATAGCGCTCCTTGAGCCTGAAGGTCCGTAGCATCCACTGGCTGTTGGCGTGGTTGTAGGCGATGCCGATGGCCAGGGCGACACTGACCAGCAGCCCGACCAACTGCTCCGGCATCGCGCTGGGTATCAACCGGTCCTGACCGATGAAGAGGATGAAGCCGGCGCCGGCCAGGGTGATGAGGTAGTGGGAGAGGCGGTAGGTCAGGCCGCAGGTGCCCAGGATGATGATGAGGGCGACGGGCAGATTCCAGTAGTGACCCACGGCGCCGCCATCCTGGATCTGGATGCGGAAGGCGAGGGCGAATGCCCAGATGTTGCCGGTAAAGGTCAGACTCATCATGCGTGCGCTGCGCGCCACGCTGAGCAGGGCGCTGATCGCCAGCAACAGCAGCATCAACGCGAAATAGCGTGCCTTGTAGGGACTGCCGATCAGCGGATTGCACCACAGGGTCAGCGGCCACATCGCCAGCATCAGCGGCTGCAGCACCAGCAGGGGCGTGCGCAGCACCCGCCGGACGTGCTGTTCATAACGAATCTCGTTGTCCATCGACATCTCGAAAGGGGGTAAGGCCGATGGGCGATGACAAATCGGCCGGTGGCTCGGCCAGGGTGTGTCACTGTAATGGCTAAGTGCCATGGCTTCCAGTGCTCCAGCGTCGTCGTTGCCCGGCTTAGAGCGGTTTGCCGATGATTGGCATGACTGTATGGCCAGCCCGGTGCGGCACTGTATCTGGTCGAACGGCAGAGTCGCGGCCAAGAATCCTTGGATCGACAGCAAGCCCTTGGTAGCTCCCATGCACCTCGCCATCCTCACCTTCGAAGGCTTCAACGAACTGGACTCCCTCATCGCCCTGGGCCTGCTCAATCGCATCAAGCGGCCGGACTGGCGGGTCTCGCTGATGGCGCCCACGCCTTTCGTGACCTCCATGAACGGTGTTCGCCTGGAACGTCAGGCCGGCTTCGACGAACTGACGGACTGCACCGCCGTGCTGGTGGGCAGTGGCAGCCGTACCCGGGAACTGGCGCGAGACGCCGCGCTGCTGGAACAGCTGGCGGTGCTCGATCCCGGGCGCCAGCTGATCGGTGCCCAGTGCTCCGGGACGCTGCTGCTGGCGCGCCTCGGCCTGCTCGACGGCGTACCCGGCTGCACCGATCTCACCACCAAGCCCTGGGTGCAGGAAGCCGGCATCGAGGTGCTGAATCAGCCCTTCTTCGCCCGCGGCAACCTGGCCACCGCTGGCGGCTGCCTGGCTTCCAGCTACCTGGCGGCCTGGGCCATCGCGAGGCTGCTGGGCCGCGACGCGGCGGCCGAGGTGCTGCATTACGTGGCACCGGTGGGCGAGAAGGAGGACTATGTGCAGCGCGCGCTCGGCAATATCGAGCCCTATCTCAGCCATCCATCCCGGGAGGTCGCCTCGGCATGCTGAAGATTCTTGGTCGCGTCTCTTCGATCAACGTACGCAAGGCGCTCTGGTGCCTCGATGAACTGGGCCTGGGCTATGAGCGCGAGGACTGGGGCGCCGGCTTTCGCTCAGCGCAATCCGCCGAGTATTTGCAGTGGAATCCCAATGGCCAGATCCCGGTCCTGCTGGACGGCGACTTCGTGCTCTGGGAGTCCAACAGCATCCTGCGCTACCTGGCCAACGCCCATGGCGGCGAGGCGCTGTATCCCACCACACCGCGCGCCCGGGCGCGGGTCGATCAGTGGCTCGACTGGCAGGCCTGCGAACTCAATCCGGCCTGGAGCTATGCCTATCTGGCGCTGGTGAAGCAGCAGCCACCGGAACCCGATCCGCAACGCCTGGCGCAAGGCATCGCCGCCTGGAACGAGCGCATCGCCATTCTGGAAGCCCACCTGGCGCAGCACGGCCCCTATGTGGCCGGCGAGTCCTTCAGCCTGGCCGACATCGCCCTGGGCCTGTCGCTGCACCGCTGGCGCAGCACCCCGATGGAGCGCATCGCCGCGCCGGCCATCATGGCCTATCTCGAACGCCTGGCCACCCGCCCGGCCTGGGCCTGCTATGCGAGCGATGCCACGCCCTGAGGCCTAGAGCCGCGCGGCGACCTCGGTGGTCGCCAGCAGATGCTGGAAGCCTTCCAGCAGTGCGGTTTCCGCCTGGGTCATGCGCTGTTCGCGGTGCCAGAGCAGGTGCACGTCGACATCGGCCACGCCCTCGCTGGGCGGCAGGCGCCAGAGTTCGCCGGCGGCCACCTCGTCGGCCACCACATGCTGGGGCAGACAGCCGATGCCGTAACCGGCGCCGACCAGGCGGCGGATTTCTTCGAGGCTGGGCGAGGAGGCCACGATACGTCCGGTGAAGCCCTGCTGATCGCGAAAGATGGTGAGCGGCGAGAGGCTGCCGCCAATCTGGTCGCTGGTGAAGCTGACGAAGTTTTCGCCCTGCAGATCGGCCAGCGACAGGCCACTGCGCCCGAACAAGGGGTGGCGGCGTCCGCAGAAGAAGGCGTAGCGCTGCTGCAACAGCACGCGCTGCTCCAGCTTGGGCTGAGGAATACGGCAGAGGGCGAGGCCCAGGGTCGCGGTCTTCTGCAGCAGGGAGCTGATGATGTCCGAGCTGCGCATCACGTCGATCTCCAGTTCCACCCGTGGAAAGCGACGGTGGAAGTCGGCGAGGAAGTCGTCGTAGCAGCGCGACTGGATGCGGCTGATGGTGAGCATCCGCACCTTGCCCACCACGGTTTCCGTCGAGCGCTCCAAGGCAGCGCCAAGGCGGGAGACGTTGCCATAGAGGTCGCTGGCGATCCGGGCCACCTCTTCGCCGGCCTCGGTGAGGGCGAAGCGCGGCCCACGGCGAATGATCAGCGCGCGATCGAGTTGTTCCTCCAGCCGCTTGAGGGCCTGGCTCACGGCTGGCTGAGTCAGGTGCAGCCGTGCGGCCGCACGGCTCACGCTGCCTTCCTGGACGATCACCAGATAGGTACGCAGGAGATTCCAGTCCAGCCGATCGTTGAGAAAACGCCGGCCCTCGGGCAAGGGCGCGGGGGAGAGCGGTTCATCCTGATTATTAGCCATGCTTATAGATAAGTATAAGAATTAGAAAATTGACTAATCTTAGCCCGCCAAGGGATAACGACGTCAAGGCGCCCTAGAGCGTCCTCGATCCTTCTTCCTCTCCTGCCCAACAAGAACGATACCCCCAGGAGTGCTGCGTCCATGTCGCCCTGATCGCCCCTGCCCATTGCTCTCCGTGCGTCCGGCCTTCCAATCCGCCGCGCCGCCTCTCTTTCCGGCAGTCGATAGGAGCACCCTGCATGCCGTCCACCTCTCCTCGTCGCCAACCCAGACGCGCCGCCGCCGCTGCCTTCGTGGGCACCACCATTGAGTGGTACGACTACTACATCTTCGCCACGGCCGCCGCGCTGGTCTTTGGTCAGTTGTTTTTTCCTTCCGAAGACCGCTTGCTGAGCACCCTGGCTGCCTTCGGGACCTTCGCCGTAGGCTTCTTTGCCCGACCTCTGGGTGGCCTGGTCTTCGGCCATATTGGCGACCGCATCGGCCGCAAGAAATCCCTGATCGTCACCCTGCTGATGATGGGCGTGGTCACCGTGCTCATCGGCATTCTGCCCACCTATAGCCAGGCTGGCGTCTGGGCACCGATCCTGCTGATCCTGTTGCGGGTGGTGCAGGGCATTGCCGTGGGGGGCGAATGGGGCGGCGCCGTGCTGATGGCCGGCGAGCATGCACCTGCGGGCCGTCGTACCTTTTTCGCTTCCTTCGCCCAATGGGGCAGCCCGGCCGGCCTGATTCTGTCGATCATTGCCTTTCGTAGCGTCACCAGCCTGCCGGAAGAGGACCTGCTCAGCTGGGGCTGGCGCCTGCCGTTTCTGGCCAGCGCGCTGCTGCTGGTGGTCGGGCTGGCCATCCGCCTGGGCGTGGATGAATCCCCCGAATTCGCCGAGATGAAGGAGCGCCAGGAAACGGTCAAGGCGCCGGCGGCCGAGGTGCTGCGCAGCGCCTGGCGTCCGTTGCTGCTGTGCATCGGTGCCAATACCCTGGGCATCGCCGGCGTCTATTTCACCAACACCTTCATGCTCAGCTACACCACCCAGGTGCTGGAGTTGTCGCGCTCGCTGATCCTCGATTGCCTGCTGTTCGTCGCCCTCATCCAGTTTCTGGTCCAGCCGCTGGCCGCATTGTTCGCCGAGCGCCTGGGCAGCGCCCGTTTCCTGCTGTTGATCGCAGCCCTGGCCATGGCCTCGCCCTATCCGATGTTCGTGCTGGTCAAGACCGGCTCGGCGCCGCTGATCGTGCTGGGAATCGCCCTGGCGGCGGCCTGCATGGCGTCCTTCTATGCGGTGATCGCCGGTTTCGTCAGTGGTGTCTTCGCTACCCGGGTGCGCTACACCGCCATCTCCATGGCCTACCAGATCTGTGGCGCCATCGCCGGTGGCCTCACACCCATGATCGGCACCTTGCTGGCTCACCGCTTCACGGGCGAGTGGTGGCCACTGGCGGTCTTCTACTCCCTGCTGGCCGGTCTGTCGCTGCTGTGCGTGGCCGCTCTGGCGCGCCGTCGGGAAGCGACCGCCCATGTCTCTCCCGCCTGAACACAAGGAATCCACCATGTATCGAATCGATGGCGAGCGTCTCTGGCAGAGCCTTGCCGCCATGGCCGAGATTGGCCCTGGCGAAGCCGGCGGCAGCAGCCGGCTGGCCCTGAGCGAAGAGGATCGCCAGGGACGGGCACTGTTCGGCCAGTGGTGCGCGGCCGCCGGTCTCAGTCTGACGGTGGACCGCATCGGCAACCTGTTCGCCCGTCGTCCGGGCCGTGATGACCAGGCCGCGCCGGTGGTCATGGGCAGTCATCTGGACACCCAACCCAAGGGTGGGCGCTTCGATGGCGTCTATGGCGTGCTGGCCGGTCTCGAAGTGATGCGCAGTCTGAACGATGCGGACATCCAGACCGACCGCCCCGTGGAAGTCGCCGTCTGGACCAACGAGGAGGGCGCCCGCTTCACCCCGGCCATGCTGGGCTCCGCGGTCTTCACCGGGCAACTGCCGCTGGCCGAGGCCCTGGCGACCTGCGACCGGGACGGCATCTCCGTGGCTACCAGCCTGGAGCGCACCGGCTATGCCGGCGACCAGCCGCTGGGGCGGACCTTCGACGCCTATTTCGAGGCCCATATCGAACAGGGTCCGGTCCTCGAAGACGAGGGCCTGGCCGTGGGCGTGGTGACCGGGGGTCAGGCGATCTGCTGGCTCGACGTGTGCGTCCGGGGCACCGCGGCCCACGCCGGGACCACCCCTATGGCCCGGCGCCGGGATGCCCTGTTCGGCGTCGGCCGGATGCTGGCCGCGCTGGAGGATCTCGCATCTCGCTTCGGCGAAGGACTGGTCACCGTGGGGCAACTGGATGTGGCGCGCTCCTCGCGCAACACCATCGCCGGCGAGGTGCACTTCACCCTGGACCTGCGTCATCCCCAGGACCAGACCCTGGCGGCGCTGGAAGCCGCCGCGCGGGAATGCCTGGCCGCCGTGGCCGCCGAGCGCGGCTTGTCGCTGGACGTCCGGCGGCACTGGCTGAGTCCTGCTACCCCCTTCGCCACCGACTGCGTCGCCGCCGTGCGCAATGCGGTCCAGGCGCTGGGCTATCCCCACCGCGACATCATCAGCGGCGCCGGTCACGACGCCATCCACCTGGCCAAGCACTGCCCCACGGCGATGATCTTCATCCCCTGTGCCGGCGGCCTGAGCCACAACGAGGCCGAGTCGGCCAGCTTCGATGACGTCCGCCGCGGCGCCGACGTCCTGTTCAATGCCGTGCTGGCCCGCGCGGGCCATCAGGAGAGATGACATGAAGACCTTTTTCCATCCCGATCAGCGCCTGCACCATCCGCGCAGCTACCTGTCCCGTGGCCAGATGCGCACCCCCCAGGAGGTGCCGGCCCGCCTCGACGCCTTGCTGGCCGCGGTGGAGCGGTTGGGCTATCCCCTCGAACAGCCGGCGGATCACGGTCGCGCGCCGCTGCATGCCGTGCACGGCGAGTCCTATGTGACCTACCTGGAGAATGCCTATCGCGACTGGCACCTGGTACCCGAGGACTGGGGTGACGAGGTGATGTCGAACATCTATATCCGCGAGAACAACCCGCTGCGTGGCATCCTCGGCCAGACCGCCCGCTACCTGGCAGACGGCAGTTGTCCGATTGGCGCCCAGACCTGGGCCGCCGTCTATGGCTCCGCCCAGAGCGCGGTCGCCGCGGCGCGCTGCGTACGAGATGGCGCGCCAGCCGCCTATGCCCTCTGTCGTCCACCCGGGCACCATGCCCGTGCCGAGGCGGCCGGTGGCTTCTGCTACCTGAATGGCGCCGCCATCGCGGCCCAGGAGTTGCGCGCGCGCTTCGCCCGGGTCGCCATCCTCGATACCGACATGCACCACGGCCAGGGCATCCAGGAAATCTTCTACGACCGGGATGACGTCTGCTACCTGTCGATCCATGGCGATCCGACCAACTTCTATCCGGTGGTGGCCGGTTTCGCCGATGAACGCGGCAGCGGGCCGGGCGAGGGCTGCAACCTCAATCTGCCAATGCCCCACGGCGCCTCCGAGGCGGACTTCTTTGCCCGGCTGGATGAGGCCGAGACGGCACTGCGTGAATGGGCGCCGGACGTGCTGGTGCTGTCCCTCGGCTTCGACATCTACGAAAACGATCCGCAGTCCAAGGTGGCGGTGAGTCAGGCGGGATTCGGCCTGCTGGGCGGAAGGATCAAGGCCCTCGGGCTGCCCACGGTGATCGTGCAGGAAGGGGGATACGACCTGGAAACCCTGAGCGACAACGCCGAGCGCTTCTTCCGCGGTTTCGACGGTCGATGACAGCCGGCCCCCGACGCCAGTGCCGGGGGCTCACCTGATCAGGCAAACACGAAATACTTGCGCACCGTCTCGACCACTTCCCAGGTGCCTTTCATGCCGGGTTCGACGACGAAGATGTCGCCGGCTTTCAGGTGGATGGGCTCCTGGCCATCGGGGGTGATGATGCAGTAGCCCTCTTGGAAGTGGCAGTACTCCCACTTCACGTAGTCGACGCGCCACTTGCCGGGGGTGCAGATCCAGGTGCCCATGATCTTGCTGCCGTCATCGGAGGTGTAGGCATTGAGGTTGACGGTATGGGGCTCGCCTTCGATGCGCTCCCATTTGCAGGCATCGACCACGGGCAGGGGTTGGGTGTCGCGCAGAACGGTGATGGGCGGGTTGGCCATGGCGGCTCTCCTGGTGATGGAAGCCGCCAAGGGTGAAGGGTCGCCCCGAAGCTGGGTTGTCCAGGGTCGACACCTAACGGCGCATTTGCGCTATCAGAGCGACTAGCGCTCCACCTGCCGATTCCAGCGGGCGTTCCACTGCGGCCGCACCTTGTTCACTTCGTCCCAGTCGATGGTCACGGCGGTCTTCAGGTAGTTCTGCATGGCTTCCACCTGGCCGCGGGTCTTGTCGGTGGTGGGGGTGTTGGGGTTGGACGGGATCTGGTCGCCCAGTTCCAGCGCCGGCGCCTGGGCCTCGGGGGTCAGCAGGTATTCCGCCAGTTGCTGGGCCAGCTCGGGCTGGTCGTTGTTGGCGGTCACGCATTCGGCGACGTTGAGCACCACGGCGCCTTCCTTAGGCGGGGCGTATTCCACCGGGATGCCCTTGAGCTTGAGCGCGGTAACCTGGGTGGGCGTCAGCGGGAACAGCGCCGCCTCGTCGGTCTGCACCATTTCCGAGAGCTTGGCCGAGCTGGGGATGTACTCCAGCACATTGGGGCCGACGGTGGTGGGCCAGGCCTTGAAGCCCGGATCGACGTCCTGCTCGGTGCCGCCCTTGAGGCGGTTGAACATCAGGAAACCGTGCAGGCCGAAGGTGGACGAGGACAGCGACTGGAACACCACCTTGCCCTTGTACTTGGGATCGGCGAGGTCCGCCCAGGAGGTCGGCGCCGCCCAGCCCTTGTCCTTGAACAGCCGGCTGTTGTAGGCGAGACCGGTCACGCCCAGGCTGACGGCGGCTGCCTGGTCCTTGATCTTGGCCTTGTCGGGGATCTGCGCCAGGGCCGCGCTGGGCTTGAGCGGACTGCACAGATTCATGCCGATGGCGCGGTACATGATGCCGTCGTCGAGAAACATCACATGGATCGGCGGCTTCTGCGGACTGGCCTGGACCTTGGCGAGGATGTCCGCCGAGGTGCCGGGCACGATCACCACCTTGACGTTGTGCGCCTTCTCGAAGGCGGGCAGCACGCTGTCGGCATAGAGGCGCTCCATGGTGCCGCCATTCATGCCGAGGTAGAGCGTCGGTTCGGCCACGGCGGCCAGGGGCAGGCCGGCGAGGGCCACGAGCAGGGCAGGGGTCAGGCGCATGTTTGGGAACTCCTGGGCTGGGATGGGAAACGGGCGATGGAAAAGGCCTGCAGGCTGTGCCGGGGGGCGCCCTGCAGGATGCACTCGGCCAGGGCTTCGCCAGCCGCCGGCCCGATCTGGAAGCCCGCGCCGGCAAAGCCGAAGCCGTGCAGCAGGCCGGGGGTGGTGAGACTGGGGCCGAGCACCGGCTGGTGATCCGGCAGATAGCCCTCGACGCCGCTCCAGGTGCGGATGGCCTGGGCACCGCTGAGGGCCGGATAGAGTTCGGCGGCGTTTCTCAGGATGTCGAGGATGGCCAGCTGGCCGGGGCGGGCGCGGTCGGCGTCGAGGGCGAAACCGCGCCCGCCGCCCAGCACGCAATTGCCCCGCGCCACCTGGCGGGCATAGATGCCGCCGCCTTCCACGCCGGTGCTCGCGGTCATGAAGAGAGGCAGCGGTTCGGTCACCAGCATGGCCGGATGGGCCGCGGTGAGAGGGACCGGCTCGCCGAAGCGGGCGGCCAGCTCCGCGGCCCAGGCACCCGCGCAATTGAGCAGCCAGGGCGCGCTCAGGATCAGGCCGCTGTCGGTGCGGATCTGGAAGCGCTGGCCGTCGTGCTCGACCGCGGTCACGGCGGTCCGTTCGAGGATGCGGGCGCCGGCGCGGGCAGCCGCCTGGGCGAAGGCCGGGGAGACCAGGCGCGGATTGGCGTGGCCATCTTCCGGGCAGAAGGAGGCGCCCACGGCGATGTCGCCGACCCAGGGAAAGCGCCGGCGCAATTCGCCCCGGTCGAGCAGTTGCAGATCGAGGTCGAAGCCCTGACTGGCCTGGGCATAGGCCTGCAGGGAGGCGAAGTCGGTATCACTGCGAGCGAGCTTCAAGTGGCCGGATCTGAGGTATTCGCCATCGGTACCCAGCAGGTCCCGTAGACCGCCCCAGATCTGATGGGCGCGACTGGACAGCGGCAACTGCACCAGCGGGCGGCCCTGGCGGCGCACCCCGCCGTAGTTGACGCCACTGGCCTGGGCGCCGCAGAAGTTGCGTTCCAGCAAGGCGACGCGCTGGCCGCCCTGGGCCAGGAACAGCGCCGCGCTGCTGCCGACGATGCCGCCGCCGATGATCAGGACATCCACGTCCAGCCGACTCATGGCGCCAGCTCCACGCCAAAGGGCAGCGGCTTGATCGGCGCCTGGGCGCGCAACCGGCCGATCTGGTCCAGCGGGCGACCACTGGCGCAGGCGATCAATTCGGCCGCCGCCGCGCCGCAGATGCGCCCCTGGCAGCGACCCATGCCGACCCGGCAGGTGGCCTTGACCCTGTTGATTTCCCAATGGCCCTGGGCCACGGCGGCGCGGATCTCGCCGGCGCTGACCTGTTCGCAGCGACAGACCGTGACTTCGTCCGGCGCCTTGGCCGCCCAGTCCGCGGGGAAGGGAAAGGCCCGCTCCAGGCCCTGGCGAAACACCTCGAAGCGCACCAGGCGTGCCTGCAGGGCCTGGATGCGCGTCCTGTCCACCGGCACGCCGCGATCGTCCAGCAGACTCAGGGCCGCCAGTTCGCCCGCCAGCTCGGCGGCGTCGGCGCCCTGGATACCGGCGCCGTCGCCGGCCAGGTAGACCCCGGTTTGACTGCTGCGCCCACCCGGATCCCGCACCGGCAACCAGGCGCGATTGAGGTCACTCCAGGCGAAGTCGCAGCCCAGCAGGTCGGCCAGCTGGGTCTCGCTGCGCAGCGTCTGGCCAAAGCCCAGGGCGTCGCACTCCAGCCGGTGCGCCTCACCATCGGCGGCGCGCCAGCGCACGGCGTCTACTCTGCGCTCGCCTTCGACCGCCAGGAGCTCGGCGCCCTGGTGCACGGGTACGCCGTGCAGTGCCAGCCAGCTGCGGTAGTAGAGGCCCTTGGCGAAGGTGGCCGGTTGACCGAGCAGGGCCGGGGTGGCAGCGGCCTGGTCGCGGAAGGGCGCGCTGTCCAGCACCGCCAGCGGCTTGGCCCCGGCCTTGGCGTATTGATAGGCGACCAGATAGAGCAAGGGGCCGGTACCGGCCAGCACCGGGCGGCTGCCGATGGCGCAGCCCTGGAACTTGAGCGCCACCTGGGAGGCCCCCAGGCTGTAGACGCCGGGCAGCGTCCAGCCCGGTACCGGCAGGATGCGGTCGGTGGCGCCGGTGGCGACGATCACCTGGTCGAAGGCCAGGCGATCGACATAGCGGCCCTGGCTCAGGGTATCCAGGGCGCGTGCTTCGGCATTCCACACCAGGGTGTCGGGTCGATAGTCCAGCTGTGCCTGCACGGCTTCCAGCGCGCCGTGCAGCGCCTGGGCCTTGCCGGCTTCGAAGCCGTACAGCGCCTTGCTCGGCCGCCGGAAATTGCCCGGTTGCTGGCGATAGATCTGGCCGCCGCCGCGGGCGCTTTCGTCGAGCAGCACCGGCTCGAGGCCATGGGCGACCAGGGTCTGGGCCGCGCGAATGCCCGCCGGTCCGGCGCCCACCACCACGACGGCGCTCACAGCGGCCGCCCCGGATCGCGGCTGACCTGCTGGCCCGCTTCGAGAAAGGTGGCGCAGGCGCGCACCCGGCGACCGTCGGCCAGGCGCACCCAGCAATCCTGGCAGGCGCCCATCAGGCAGAAACCGGCACGGGGTTCGCCGCCGAAGTCGCTACCGCGCAGGTGATCGCTCTGGGTCAGGATGGCGGTGAGCAGGGTATCGCCCTGCAGGCCCTCGGCCGGCTGGCCGTCGAGGGTGAAGGCCAGGGTCGGGCGGTCGCGTTCGGCCACCCGCTTGAGCAGTGCCATGGAGGGGTCTCGGCTGTTCATTGTTTGCCCACCAGCACGCGATCCAGGCCATAGATGCGGTCGAGCAGGATCATGGTGGCCGCGGTGAGGGCGATCACCAGGGCCGACACCGCCGCCATCATCGGGTCGATGGATTCGGTGGCGTAGACGTACATCCGCACCGGCAGGGTCTGGGTCGCCGGGGAGGTGACGAAGATCGACAGGGTCACCTCGTCGAAACTGTTGATGAAGGCCAGCAGCCAGCCGCCGGCCACCCCGGGCAGGATCATCGGCAGGGTGATGCGGCAGAACAGCGTGGTGCGACTGGCGCCCAGGCTCTCGGCGGCCTGCTCGGCGCTGCGGTCGATGCCGATGGCGGCGGCGATCACCAGGCGCAGCACATAGGGGGTGATCACCACCACGTGGGCCAGCACCAGCCAGCTGAAGCTGCCGTTCACCCCCAGCAGGGCGAACAGCCGCAGCATGGCCACGCCCAGCACCAGGTGCGGGATGATGATCGGCGAGAGGAACAGGCCGTTGAGAAAGCCCTGGCCGGGAAAGCGGTAGCGGGTGATGGCCAGCCCCGCCGGCACCGCGATCAGCGTCGCCAGGGTGGCCGACAGCGCCGCCAGCTGCAGGCTGTTGTAGAAGGCGGTGAGGAAGTCCGCCCGCTCGAAGACGGCGGCGAACCAGCGCAGCGAGAAGCCGGCGGTGGGCAGGCTGAGGGTATTCTCCGGGGTGAAGGCCACCAGGCAGACCACCACCAGCGGCGCCAGCATGAAGATCATCACCAGGGTATGGAAGGCGAGCCCGAGCGGGCCGTTGCGGGTCATGAGGTCAGACTCCCAGGGCACGTTTGTAGCGGCGTTCCACCAGGCGATTCCAGCCCAGCATCACCAGCAGGTTGAGCAGCAGCAGGGCCACCGCCAGGGTGGCGCCCATGGGCCAGTTGAGTTCGGCCAGGTACTGGTCGTAGATCAGGGTGGCGACCATCTTCAGCCGGCGTCCGCCGAGCAGGCCGGGGATGGCGAAGGAACTGGCGGCCAGGCCGAAGACGATCAGCGTTCCGGAGAGCACCCCGGGCATCACCTGGGGCAGCACGATGCGGCGCAGCACCGTCAGGTGACTGGCGCCCAGGGACAGCGCGGCCTGTTCGGCGGCAGGATCGAGTTTCTGCAGCGAGGTCCACACCGGGATGATCATGAAGGGCAGCATCACGTGGACCAGGCCGACGACTACCGCGAAGGGGGTGTAGAGCAGCTTCAGCGGGCGCCCGCCCAGGGCCACGATGGCCTGGTTGACCAGGCCGTCGGCGCCCAGCAGCAGACTCCAGCCGAAGGCGCGCACCACCACCGAGATCAGCAGCGGCGTCAGCACCAGGATCAGGAAGATCGAGCGCCAGGGCGCGCCCATGCGACTGAGGACGATGGCCTCCGGCACTCCGATCAGCACGCAGAGCAGGGTGACCAGGGCGCTGATCCAGAAGGTGCGCAGGAAGATCTCGTAGAAATAGGGATCACCCAGCAGGCTCAGGTAGTGGGCCAGGGTGTAGCTGCCTTCCTTGATCCCGGTTTCGTAGTCGAAGACGTTGAAGGACAGCGCCAGGGTCAGCGCCAGGGGCGCCAGCAGCAGTCCGGCAAACAGCACCAGCGCCGGGGCGCTGAGCAGATAGGCGCGGCCGGTGCCGCGCAGCAGGGTGCTCATGCCGCGGCCTCCGCGGCTTCCAGGCGGCGCAACAGACCGTCGTCCCAGTGCAGGCCGACGCGCTGGCCCTCGTCCAGCGGCGGCAGTCCGTCGTTGCTGCGCAGCACCGACACCTCGCCCAGCGCCGTCTCCAGGCGATACAGCCACTGGCTGCCAAGGAAGAAGCGGGTCAGCACCCGCCCTTGCAGACGCCCCTCACCAGCAGGACGCAGCTCGATCTTTTCCGGCCGCAACGAGATCGCCAGGGCGCCACCGGCGGCGATCTGCGGCCGGCCCTGGGCATCCAGGCTGCCCGGCAATAGGTTGGCCTTGCCGACGAAGTCGGAGATGAATCTGTTGCGCGGATGCTCGTAGAGCCGATAGGGCGCGTCCACCTGGGTGATGCGCCCGGCCTCCATCACCACCACCCGGTCGCTGATGGACAGCGCCTCGGACTGGTCGTGGGTCACCATCAGGGTGGTGATGCCCACCTCGCGCTGGATGCGGCGGATCTCGAACTGCATCTCTTCGCGCAGATGGGCGTCCAGGTTGGACAGCGGCTCGTCCAGCAGCAGCACCGGCGGGGCTATCACCAGCGCCCGCGCCAGGGCCACCCGCTGGCGCTGGCCACCGGAGAGTTCGCGCGGATAGCGCTCGGCGTGCTGGCCCAGGTGCACCAGGCCCAGGGCTTCCTCGACGCGGCGGGCGAGTTCGGCGCCCGCCACCTTGCGCATGCGCAGGCCGAAGGCGACGTTGTCGCGCACCGTCATGTGCGGGAACAGCGCATAGCTCTGGAAGACCACCCCGAGGCCGCGACTGGCCGGCTTGGCGTGGGTGATGTCCTGGCCGTCGAGCAGGATGCGCCCGCTGCTGACCTCGACGAAGCCGGCGATCATCTGCAGGGTGGTGGTCTTGCCGCAGCCGGAGGGGCCGAGCAGGGAGACGAATTCGCCGCGCTCGATGGCCAGGGTCGAACCGGCCACCGCGTAGCTGTCGCCGTAGCGCTTGCTGAGATTGTCGAGAGTCAGGAAAGCCATGGCCGCAATGCTCCTCCGGTCGCGCCCACGGGGACGGTGGGCAAGGTTTTGGCAGGGCGAAAGACAGCCTGGATCTGGACGTTGGCGCTCGCTCGAATGGCGGCGTCCGGTGATTGTGAGTATCGCCCTATGGACCTGAAGGTAAGGGCGACCTAGGATGCAGGACAAGCAGGTTTTTCACTGAATGAACTCTTTTTTCGGATTTATTCATTCAGTGAAATATTTCGGAGTAGTGCCGATGGAAGATTCCATTGAAAGAAAGGCAGCGGCAGCTGAGCCAGGCGTCGGCGCCATTAGCCGGGTGTTCGCCGTGGTGCGCGCCCTGGGCGAGGGGGATCCCGAAGGGGAAAAGGTCACCCGCCTGGCCGAGCGCGTGGGCCTGTCGCAACCCACCACCCACCGGCTGCTGCGCGGCCTGGTGGAAGAGGGCATGGTCGAGCAGTGCGCCCGCAGCAAGAGATACCGCCTGAGCCTGGACTTCTTCGCCCTGGCGGCCCGGGCCGGCCAGGTCGGCAACCTGCGCGACCTGGCGCGGCCGAGTCTGCTGCGGCTGTCGGCGTCCCTCGGCGATTCGCTGTTCCTGCTGGCGCGCAGCGGCTTCGACGCCATGTGCCTGGATCGTAGCGAAGGGCCCTATCCGATCCGCACCTTCACCGGCGACATCGGCGGTCGCGTGCCCCTGGGCGGTGGCCAGGGCGCCTTGGCGATCCTGGCCTTCCTGCCCGAGGAAGAGCGCGAAGAGGTGATCCGCTACAACCTGCCGCGGCTGCGCGACGCCCATCATTACGACGAGGTGCTGCTGCGCGCCGAGATCGACAACGTCCGCCAGCAGGGCTACGCCGCGCGCAACACCGGGGTGCTGGCCGGCATGGCGGGCCTCGCCGTGCCCATCCTCGACCGCAACGGCCGGGCAATGGCGGCCCTGAGCGTGGGCACCCTCAGCGAACGCCTCAACGCCCAGCGCCTGCCCACGGTGATCGAACTGCTCCGCCGCGAAGCCGGGGTGATCGCCGCGCGCATCAACCCCTTCGATCCGGTCTTGCGCCGGCCGACCCAGGGGTTTGGTTAAAAAAGCGGACCGGAGCGGGTGTTATTACCCTTCGCCAGGCGGTCATAGAGCACCACGTTGACCGTGGCCGCCAGATTCATGCAGCCCTGGGTGGGGATGTACACCACGTCTTCGCACCAGTCGCGCAGCTCCTGGCTCAGGGAGCCGTCCTCGGCGCCGAACAGGTAGAGGGCGCGATCGGGATGGGTGTACTCGGGCAACGGTCGGGCGCCATCCACCAGCTCCACCGCCACTGGCACGCAACCCAGCGGCAGGATGCGGCGCAGGTCGTCGATGTTGATCAGCGGGATGTCCTGGTGGACCTTCTTGGTGTCGGTGACGAAGTCCTTGGCGCGATCGTAGCGGGTGCCGGTATAGAACACCGAGGCCACTCCATAGCAACCCGCCGCCCTCATGATGGAGCCGACGTTGGACGGCGACTTGGGGTTGCTCAGGCCGATGCAGGCGTATCTCTTGTTGCTCACGTCAGGGGACTCTCGGGAAAACCGCCAGTATAAAGGCTCGACCGTCGCGAAAACCGACTAAGATGCGCGCCCGCGTCTCCCGCCCCGAGCCCCTGCGATGTCCGCCACCGCCCTCTACACCGACCTGTCGGCCTACTACGACCTGCTCTGCGCCGACATCGACTACCAGGCGCAGAGCCAGGCGGTGCTGCGCCTGCAGCGGCTGTTCGGCAACGGCGGCAGCCGTCACCTGGACCTCGCCTGCGGCACCGGTCCCCATGTGCGGCATTTTCTCGATGCCGGCTTCCAGAGCAGCGGGCTGGACCTCAATCCGCCGATGCTGGCCCAGGCCGCGCTGCGCTGCCCCGAGGCCCAGTTCTCCTGCCAGGACATGTGCGCCTTCGAGCTGGAGCAGCCGGTCGATCTGATCACCTGCTTTCTCTACTCCCTGCATTACAGCGGCAGCCTCGCACGGCTCCAGGCGTGCCTGGTGCGGGTCCAGGCGGCCCTGACCCCGGGCGGCCTGTTCTGCTTCAACGCCGTCGACAAGCGCCGCATCGACAATGGCTCCAGCGTCGGCCACAGCGTCGCGCGGGCCGAGGGCCACTTCAGCTTCGCCTCCGCCTGGCACTACCCGGGCGAGGGCGAGCACCAGCAACTCCGTCTGCGCATCGAACGCCGTCACGCCGGCCAGCAGCAGACCTGGCAGGACGAACACCCCATGGTGGCGGTGGCCTTCCCCGAATTGCTGGCCCTGCTGGAACCGCACTTCGAGGTCCAGGTGCTGGAGCACGACTACCAGCGCATCGAACCCTGGGCCGGTGAGGCGGGCAATGCGCTGTTCGTCTGCGTCAAACGCTAGAGGGTGTTAGTGGGCATGGGCATGCATCCCGCCATCCACCGCGATCACATCACCGGTGAGGTAGCGCGCCAGCGGTGAGGCGAGAAAGGCCACCACCTGGCCCACGTCTTCCGGCTCGCCGAAATAGCCGATGGGAATGTGCCGGGCGATAAAGGCCTGGCGCGCCTCGGGCGTCGGGTGCAGCCGCTGCAGGATCTGCTCGGAATTGATCCGCCCCGGGGCGATGGTGTTGACCGTGATGCCCTCGGCCGCCAGTTGACTCGCCAGCCCCTTGGACCAGAACTGGATGGCCGCCTTGGCCGCCCCGGCGCCGTTCACGTCCCGCGGCTCCATGCTGCCGCTGAAATTGACGATGCGTCCCCAGCGCCTTTCGTGCATCCCGCCCAGCAGCGCCTGGGTCAGGCGGCGGGTCGCGGTGAAGTTGAGATTCCAGGCTTCGTCCCAGGCCGCATCGTCCGCCGTTATCGAAAGCGGTCTTGTGCCGCCGGCGTTATTGACCAGGATATCCACCCGACCCAGCCCGTCCTCGGCTTCCCGCGCCAGGCGCTGGACGTCTGCGGCGTCGGTGATATCCGCGGCGATCACCAGCGGCCGGGCATGACCCGCCGCCACGATCTCCTCGGCCAGGGCCTCCAGGGCGTCCCGCCGCCGCGCGGTGATCGCCAGTCGAACGCCTTCGGCCGCCAGGACGCGGGCGATGCCCGTGCCTATGCCCATGCTCGCGCCGGTCACCAGGGCGGTACGGTCGTGCAGTTGCAGATCCATGATCGATTCTCCACTTCAGGGTCGTAGGGTGGAAAACGGCGCAGCCTTTTCCACGGGTTTGGCTGAGTGCAGCGAAGCCCAACACTTCGCCACCTCACCCACGCCACTAGCCTCAACCACCACCCAGATGAGATAAACACCCTCCCAGTGCGAGGATTCCTTAGCAGGAGTGTGGAATGGATCTGCTCGACAGCATGCAGGTGTTCGTCGCCGTGGTGGAGCGCGGCAGCCTGGCCGCGGCGGCCCAGGCCCAGGGCATCTCGCCGACCATGGCCGGCAATCACCTGCGCAGCCTGGAAAAGCGCCTGGGCCTGCAACTGCTGGTGCGCACCACCCGGCGCCAGCGCCTGACCGCCTTTGGCGAGGGCTACTACGCCCGCTGCCGCGAGATTCTCGCCCTGGTCGCCGACACCGACCGCCAGGCCGAAACCCAGCGCCTGGCACCCGCCGGCATCCTGCGCGTGTCGGCGCCGGTGTCCTTCGGCACCTACGGCCTCACGCCACGGCTGGGCGACTATCTGGCGCGGCATCCCCAGGTCACCCTCGATCTGGTGCTGAGCGACCGGGTCCAGGACCTGGTGGAGGAGGGTATCGACATCGCCATCCGCATCGGCGAACTGGCCGATTCCTCCCTGGTGGCGCGACCCCTGGCGCCCTATGTGATGTGGTGCTGCGCCGCGCCCGGCTATCTCGCCCAACGCGGCACGCCCGAGCGACTGGCCGATCTGGAGGCCCACGACTGCCTCGGCATGGACCCTCGCGCCCTGAGCCAATGGCGCGCCCAGACCGGCACCCCCTTCGGCCCGCTGCCACCCGGTCGCTTGCACCTCAGCAACGGCCCCGCCCTGCGCCTCGCCGCTCTGCAGGGCCTCGGCGTCATCCTGCAGCCGGCCTTCCTGCTGCAGGATGACGTCGCCGCCGGCAATCTGGTCCGCCTCTTCCAGGGCCAGGAACTCACCCGCCCCCTGACCGCGCTCTATCCCCAGACGAGATGGCGCTCGGTGACGGTGAGGAGCTTCGTGGAATTCCTGTTAACGGAGTTCGCTGACTCGTAATGTGGGACCGGTGTAGTCCTTCTACTTACTTGGTAAGTTAATGCTGGGAGCCGGTATGCGAGATATTAAGATTTAATCTTGAGGTTTGGATTTTATTTCTTCTTCATAGGTTATGGTTTTTTCGTTATCGGTATAGGTGTACCGTTTGGGGCTTGTTTTTTCAACCAAAAAGAATTTGTCTTTTGACGAGAGTAGTATGTTGGCTTGCGCATTGTAAATTTTTGATGAGAAATGCAAAGGCTTTTCCTCCATGATTTTTTCGTATCTGAAGATTCCTGAGTAGAAGGAAAATACCAATGCAAGGCCGGTTCCGCTTCTTATTAGCAGTTGGGCTAGCTGTTTTCTAAATCTAACCCTCTTTTTGTCGGAGATCCTTCGTATTGTTTCAATGGGATTTCGGTTCAGAAAGCCTGCTTTAAAGACTACTGAGGTTATAATGGCTGAGATTATTAACCAAGATGTGCTTCCGATTCCGTTTAAGCTTATTTTGAAATAGGAAAAGTTTAGGGTAAATAGGAGGGCAATAATTAAGATTAACCAGTAAGAAAAATTTTCGAGCTTTGAGTTCTCTTTGAAAGCTCTTATGCCGAATTTGTTAAACTTTCCAGGCCAGTGTCGTCGTAATCTAAGCGATAGTACAGCAAGCGCTGAGGTTTCTGAAGATACAACTTGAGATAGCGAAAACGCTATGACACGTGACATGGTCAGGCTTAATGTCGCATAGAATACGAAAGTAAGTATAAAGTCTGCGAGGAATTTCTCAGCTATTACGCTAAGCATCTCAAATGGTATATGCATCAGGAACCCTAGGTAGTGGGCTGATGCCGCTGACAGCATTAGTGCTATAAGGCTTAACAGATTTTTCAGGTCTGGCACATGTGTTTTGGGTCTTTTCATATGTGGATGTTTGCCAGTGGGTGGTCAGTTTCGTTAGTCTTCATAATGGATTACATCAGGCTGTTCTTTTTAGCCGCTATGGAATGCTAGAGCTTTTCCTGCTGGCTTAACTAGCAAAGCACACAAGCTGCCTCTCCATAAATATACTTAACGGATCATCTAGATACCCACCAAAAGGCCCGCGTCGTTCGTAACCCGCTGCCCCGTACAAAGCCAATGCCTCGGGTTGGCAAGGACCGGTCTCCAGCATCGCTCGCTCGCAGCCCGTCTTAACCGCCTCAGCCTACAGCCGGGCGAGCAAACGCCTACCCAATCCCTGCCCGCGCCCCCCCGGGCCTCACATACATCCGCTTGATCTCGCCATAGCCGTCCTGCAGCACCATGGCCCCACAGCCCAGGGCAGTGCCGCTATCATCCCGGGCGACCAGGAACAGCACGTTCGGCTGCATGAGCGACGTCAGATCCAGGGCATGACGACTCTCGGGCGGATAGAGGCCGTCCTGATAGGCGTCCAGTTCGGCGATCAGGGCGATCACCTCGGGTTGGTCGGGGGATTCGAGGGCGATGGTCATGGCGGCTCCGGTCAGGCGATCGCCCAAGCCTAAGCCATCAGCGGGGCCTTATCCCAGGCTCATCCGCAATCCATCCCGCCCGCCGCGCTTGGCGGCGTAGAGGGCACCATCCCCGCGTTCCAGCAGGGCCGCCAGACTTTCCGGCGGCTGATCGAACAGCACGGCGCCGATGCTCAGGGTGACGGGCTCGGGCGTCCGCAGGCGCTGCGCCGCCAGCTGGTTGAAGCGCTGGCGCAGGGTGTCTGCCAAACGCACGACATCCGCATCCGCCGCCTCGCCCAGCAGCACCACGAATTCATCACCTCCCAGCCGGGCGGCCAGCGCCTGGCGGGGCAAGGTAGTGCGCAGCAGGTCGCTCAGGGCGATCAGCAGGCCGTCACCGGCCGCGTGGCCATGGAGGTCGTTCACCAGCTTGAAGTTGTCCAGATCGATCAGCAGCAGGGCGCCGGGTCGAGCCGGTGTCGCCTGGCCGAACAGTCGCGGCGCCTCGGCTTCCAGCGCGCGGCGGTTATAGAGGCCGGTCAGGGGATCGCTGCCGGCCAGGCGCTCGATATGCTGCTCGCGGCGATAGCGCACCGTGCCGGTCATCGACAGGGCGATCAGCATCACCGCCATCACCCCCTCCACCAGGGAGATCTGGATGATGGCGCCGCGATAGACCGCCAGATCGATCAGGGTGCCGGGGGTGAGCGGCGGAATCATCTTGATCAGGTAGAAGAGGCCATGGATCAGCAGCACCGCACGCAGTTGCCGTTCTCCGGCATTGCGCCGCCGCAGCATCAGGCTCGCCCGTATCGCCAGGACGCCGATCAGGAACGACTGCACCACCAGCATCACCTTGGACCACCAGGGCTCGTTGGGCAGCAGCAACAACCCCAGCCAGACGGCGGCCATGGCCCACCAGCCCAGACTCAGCCGGCGCCCGGTGAAGCGCGCCACGCCGAGCAGAAAGAGCCCATGCACGAAGATCAGCAGCCCATTGGCGAACCAGATGCCCACCAGCAGCAGCCCCTGGCTGCGCAACAGCGCCAGGATGCAACCCACGCTGATGAGCGCAAAACCCAGGCTCCAGTACAGCAGCGCCGACTCGCGCACCGACCGCCACTCGATGGCCAGATAGCCCGCCGCGGCAGCCGCCAGGGCGATGGTGAGGGTCAGCATGGTGGGGGCATCGAGTGCCATGGGCGAATCGGACCTGTCTGAATACGAGAAGGGCGCTCCCTGCCTGGGACGAGCGCCCGCCAAAGCGGAGCCGCACCGCAGTCTTATCGACACGGCAGGCGCGGGCTTGAGGCAGAGGATTGCGCGCCATGATGACGGGCAGATAACGCTAATTCAAACCTGACCTTTGGTGGGCCTAGGCGGCACGCCAGTTACTGGGGCTTCACCAGCGCCCGAATCGCCGCCGCCGGCAAGCGCGCCGTGCTGCCATCCGCCAGCCGCAGGACGAAGGCCTCGCCCAGCGACCAGACCACCTGTACCTCCTTGAGCACGCACTGGTCATCGGTGGGCAGCACCCTGGCCTGATCCTTGGTGCAATAGGAGGTATCGAGCACGATCGCCTTGGCCTGGTAATTACCCAGCCCCAGCGTCTTGACCATGGTCTCGGGCAGGGTGGTGAGCACACCGCTATAGCCGGCCAGAAAGAGGGCGAAGAACAGCGAAAACATCATCGCCGCCTTCCAGCCAGCGATGAACAGCATGGAAGTCATGGTCGTGACGAAGGCAATGATGAAGGGGGCGATGGCCAGAGCGCCCCACTTGAGCAGCGGCTGCCAATCGCTCACCAGTGGATAGGCCTGCGCCAGCATCCAGAAGATGAACAGGCCGACGACCATCGTCGGCAGGTAAGCCTCCCAGACGAACTTCAGGAAGCTGAAGCGGCGCAAGTCGAACAGCCCCTGAATGGCCATGCCCGCCAGTAGCGTGATGGCGATGGGCGCTAGGAAGGCAACGCTGAGGAACAGCTCAGGATCGACCAGGAGAATGGCCGCATCGCTGAACCCTGCCAGCAGATAGGGCACGAAGAACACCAGCGTCATCAACAGCATGATCTTGCGAAAGCGCCCCTCGCCGCGATAGGGCAGGGCGTAGGTGATGTCTTCCTTGATCGCCGCCGTATTGATGAAGCGGTAATAGACCCAGGCCCCAGGCAGAAAGAGCGCGGCAACGAAGGCGCCTATGGTCAGGAAGCCCAGGCAGGCTGCCGCCAGCAGCAGCGACGAAAACTGGAAGAGATCGAAGCTGGGATAGAAGTGATTGCGGGCGAAATAGGCCAGGAACATCCCGAAGCCCAGGGCCGGCGGCAGTACTTTTGCCAGCAACGAAGCATGACGCCGCAGGAAGGTGCCGGAGAACTCAAGGATGAAATCGAAGACGGCATCCGTGTCGGTCGCGGGTTGGTCGGTCCAGCGGGGCATGAGTCGTCCTTGAGTGAAAATACCTCTTGTTTTAAAAGAGTTTCGATCTAACAGGAAAATTTAGTGAGGGTTGATTCTAATCGTATTTATAGGGTGCAAGCTTGATCTGGTAGATGGCACAGGGTGAGCAACGCGCTTGATCACCCCGTGCTGCGTGGCACTTTAAATGTGTGCAATAACGTCGCTGACTGCTGCCATGCACTCATCTACGCGATCAGCATTCACCTTTACCTGAGTTCCGTGGACTGAGTGATAGCCTTGAGATAGCTTAGATAACGGCTTCCCTAAATGGGCTGCAACTACCCCTGCGGTATTGAAATCCCTTAATGCGACAGAATACTGATCACGAAATTCTTGAATTGTTGAGGCCGATTTTGCTCTGGGTGTAAAGTAAGAAGGGTGGCTTGAGTAAGCTGTGAGAAGTGTGTCAGCAGTCGCATCTGACAATGCCATAAACGCAGTGGCGGCACCATCGTATTGAGTGAGCCGATTTCCAACTATTGTGTGTATGGTCGGTATGTTAATGCCGTGGCGTTGTGCTTGAGCTGCATAAGTCCAAGAGCCATATATGGGATGGGGTGGGGTCTGGCCATGCAGTAGAATAAACATTGCGTTGGTTGCAACGCGCGATGAGTCGTCTGCGTTAACAGGTGTTATTATTCTATCGGCGGCTGAAATTGCTAATTCTGTATAAATTGAGAAGCTTGGATTTGTGTCTATGAATATCATCCAGTCTTTCTCTGAATCATTAGAAAGATTTCTAATTAATTCTTTGAATATGAGGTGTATCCATTTCCAAGGTTGTACTGTTGGGGTAAGTGCTGGTGCTGCAGCTGCCCCTGAAATAGCAGGAGCCATTGGCTCTAGATTGCCATCGCCACATAGTAAGAATACATTTTTTTCTATATTCTTGTTGAAGTCACTTACGTTAACAAGGAAGTCGTCTGGAGAAGGTAGGGTGGCTCCTGAGCCTCGTGATATTACTTGGCTCAGATAGCCTACAACTGTTCTTGGGGTTGCTTCACTACAAAGATTAAGTGTGTTTGTCTCGCCGATAGTGCCGCCCCCAAGTAGCATCATGCTGGAATTGGATTGTGGGCAAAGATCTATAACCAGCACATTTCGATCTGGGTGTTCCTCAGCATAAGCAGTTGCGAGGTGGAAAGTGATAGTGCTTTTTCCAACTCCACCCTTGTTATTCCATATCGCATAGCTGTTGATGAGAGACATCGAATTTCCTGTTGTGTAAGGTCTTTTAGGGGCGGTTTTACTTTCTTCGGCTTCTAACTTTATAATCAATCCCAGCTCAACGCCCCACCGGTCTGATACTCGATCACGCGGGTCTCGAAGAAGTTCTTCTCCTTCTTGAGGTCCATGATCTCGCTCATCCAGGGGAAGGGGTTGGTGGCGCCCGGGTATTCTTCCTTGAGGCCGATCTGGGTCAGGCGGCGGTTGGCGATGAATTTGAGGTAGTCCTCCATCATCGCCGCGTTCATGCCCAGCACGCCGCGGGGCATGGTGTCGCGGGCGTATTCGATCTCCAGCTGGGTGCCCTGGAGGATCATCTGGGTGGCTTCGTCCTTCATCTGGGCATCCCAGAGGCTCGGGTTCTCGATCTTGATCTGGTTGATCATGTCGATGCCGAAGTTCAGGTGCATGGACTCGTCACGCAGGATGTACTGGAACTGCTCGGCGGTGCCGGTCATCTTGTTGCGGCGGCCCATGGAGAGGATCTGGGTGAAGCCACAGTAGAAGAAGATGCCTTCCAGTACGCAGTAGTAGGCGATCAGGTTCTTGAGGAACTGGCGATCGGTCTCCGGCGTGCCGGTCTTGAACTCGGGGTCGGAGATGGAGCGGGTGTACTTCAGGCCCCAACTCGCCTTCTTCGCGACGCTCGGGATCTCGTGGTACATGTTGAAGATCTCGCCTTCATCCATGCCCAGCGACTCGATGCAGTACTGGTAGGCGTGGGTGTGGATCGCCTCTTCGAAGGCCTGGCGCAGGATGTACTGGCGGCACTCGGGGTTGGTGATCAGGCGGTAGACGGCCAGCACCAGGTTGTTGGCGACCAGGGAGTCGGCGGTGGAGAAGAAGCCGAGGTTGCGCTTGACGATGCGGCGCTCGTCCTCGGTGAGGCCGTCCGCGCTCTTCCAGGTCGCGATGTCGGCGTTCATGTTCACTTCCTGGGGCATCCAGTGGTTGGCGCAACCATCCAGGTACTTCTGCCAGGCCCAGTCGTACTTGAAGGGTACGAGCTGGTTGAGGTCGGCGCGGGCGTTGATCATCTGCTTGTCGCCGACGTGCACGCGGGCGGAGGAGCCTTCCAGGTCGTCCAGGCCTTCCTGGATGTCCAGCTCGTTCAGCGCGGCCTTGGCGCGGGCCACGGCATCGGAGTCATCGGCGGACAGGGCGCGGGCGTCGTGGACCAGGGCATCGCCCTCGGAGTCCAGGCGCTCGGTCTGGGCGGGGGCCTGCTGGCCGGCGGCCTGGGCGGGCTTGGCGGGGGTGGCGTCGTCGTCTTTGTCGAATTCTTCCCAGTTCAGCATGGGATGTCTCCTGGGTGGCTGTGTGGTGGGGGCGGGGCGGTGGGGCCCTCACCCTAGCCCTCTCCCCGAGGGAGAGGGGATAAGAGCAGCCCTCTGCTAAGAGAGGGCTTGATTACTTACTGGCAGGCTTCGCACTCGGGATCGTCGAGGCTGCAGGCCTTGGGCACCGGAGCCGGTGCCGCGGCGGGCGCCGCTTCGACCTTCTGCGCCGGGGCGGGCGCGGCGCTGGCCTGGACGCCGGTGATGGGGTCGGCGCTCACGGCGTTCAGCTTGCCGGTGTTGATGGTGGACTTCTCGGTGCTGGTGGCGGCCAGGGCACGGAGGTAGTAGGTGGTCTTCAGACCGCGGAACCAGGCCATGCGGTAGGTCACGTCGAGCTTCTTGCCCGAGGCGCCGGCGATGTACAGGTTCAGCGACTGGGCCTGGTCGATCCACTTCTGGCGACGGCTGGCGGCCTCGACGATCCACTTGGTCTCCACTTCGAAGGCGGTGGCGTACAGGTCCTTCAGATCCTGCGGGATGCGCTCGATCTGCTGCACGGAGCCGTCGTAGTACTTGAGGTCGTTGACCATCACCGAGTCCCACAGGCCGCGGGCCTTGAGGTCGCGTACCAGATAGGGGTTGATGACGGTGAATTCGCCCGAGAGGTTCGACTTCACATAGAGGTTCTGGTAGGTCGGCTCGATCGACTGGGACACGCCGGTGATGTTGGCGATGGTCGCGGTCGGCGCGATGGCCATGATGTTGGAGTTGCGGATGCCCTTCTTGGCACGCTCGCGCAGCGGGGCCCAGTCCAGGGTCTCGGACAGGTCGACCTCGATGTACTTGGCGCCGCGCTCTTCGATCAGGCGCTTCTCGGAGTCGATCGGCAGGATGCCCTGGGACCACAGCGAACCCTGGAAGCTGGAGTAGCTGCCACGCTCTTCGGCCAGGTCACAGGAAGCCTGGATGGCGTAGTAGCTGATCACTTCCATGGAGGTGTCGGCGAACTGCACGGCGGCATCCGAACCGTAGGCGATGTGCTGCAGGTACAGCGCATCCTGGAAGCCCATGATGCCCATGCCGACCGGACGGTGCTTGAGGTTGGAGTTCTCCGCCTGGGGCACCGAGTAGTAGTTGATGTCGATGACGTTGTCGAGCATGCGCACGGCGGTCTTGACGGTGCGGGCGACCTTGGCGGTGTCCAGCTTGCCGTCGACGATGTGGTTCACCAGGTTCACCGAACCCAGGTTGCACACGGCGATCTCGTCCTTGTTGGTGTTCAGGGTGATCTCGGTGCAGAGGTTGGAGCTGTGCACCACGCCCACGTGCTGCTGCGGGCTGCGCAGGTTGCACGGATCCTTGAAGGTCAGCCACGGGTGGCCGGTCTCGAACAGCATCGACAGCATCTTGCGCCAGAGGTCCTTGGCCTTGATGGTCTTGTGCAGCTTGAGCTTGCCGTACTCGGTCAGGGCTTCGTAGTACTCGTAGCGTTCTTCGAAGGCCTTGCCGTAGAGGTCGTGCAGATCGGGCACGTCGGCGGGGGAGAACAGGGTCCAGTTGCCGTCCTCGAAGACACGCTTCATGAACAGGTCGGGGATCCAGTTGGCGGTGTTCATGTCGTGGGTACGACGACGGTCGTCACCGGTGTTCTTGCGCAGCTCGAGGAATTCCTCGATATCCAGGTGCCAGGTTTCCAGATAGGCGCAGACCGCGCCCTTGCGCTTGCCGCCCTGGTTGACCGCCACGGCGGTGTCGTTGACCACCTTGAGGAAGGGCACGACGCCCTGGCTCTTGCCGTTGGTGCCCTTGATGTAGGAGCCCAGCGCACGTACCGGGGTCCAGTCGTTGCCCAGGCCGCCGGCGAACTTCGACAGCATGGCGTTATCGTGGATGGCGCCATAGATGCCGGACAGGTCGTCGGGCACGGTGGTCAGGTAGCAGCTGGACAGCTGCGGACGCAGGGTGCCGGCGTTGAATAGCGTCGGGGTGGACGCCATGTAGTCGAAGCTGGCCAGCAGGTTGTAGAACTCGATGGCGCGGGCTTCCTTGTCCTTTTCCATGTGCGCCAGGCCCATGGCCACGCGCATGAAGAACAGCTGCGGCAGCTCGAAGCGGGTGCCGTGGCTGTGCAGGAAGTAGCGGTCGTACAGGGTCTGCAGACCCAGGTAGGTGAATTGCTGGTCGCGCTCGTGATCGATGGCGGCGCCCAGCTTGGCCAGGTCGAAGGTGGCCAGTTTCGGGTCCAGCAGCTCCAGCTCCACGCCCTTGGCGACGTAGGCGGGCAGGGCCTTGGCGTAGAGGTCGGCCATCTCGTGGTGAGTGGCGGACTCGGCCACGCCGAGGAAGCTCAGGCCTTCGGCGCGCAGGCTGTCCAGCAGCAGGCGGGCGGTGACGTAGGAGTAGTTGGGCTCGCGCTCGACCAGGGTGCGGGCGGTCATCACCAGGGCGGTGTTGACGTCCTTCTCGGCCACGCCGTCGTACAGGTTCTTCAGGGTTTCCTTCTGGATCAGCTCGCCGTTCACCTCTTCGAGGCCTTCGCAGGCTTCGCTGATGATGGTGTTCAGGCGGCCCATGTCCAGCGGCTGGGTGGTGCCGTCGGCCTTGGTCACGCGGATGCTCGGGTGCGGCTCGGCGATGTCGCTGGCGGCGCCCTGCTTGCGCTCCTGGCTGCGGGCTTCACGGTAGATCACGTAGCTGCGGGCGACCTTCTGCTCACCGGCGCGCATCAGGGCCAGTTCGACCTGGTCCTGGATCTCTTCGATGTGGATGGTGCCACCGGAGGGCATGCGGCGCTTGAAGGTGCTGCTGACCTGGTCGGTGAGCTGCTTGACGGTGGTGTGGATGCGCGAGGAGGCCGCGGCGGTACCGCCTTCCACGGCGAGGAAAGCCTTGCTGATGGCCACGGTGATCTTGTCGTCGGTGTAGGGGACGACGGTACCGTTGCGCTTGATGACGCGCAGTTGACCGGGGGCGGTGGCGCCCAGGTCCTGGCTGGCATCTTGCGCCGGGCGGCCCTGCTGGGCTTGCTCGCGGGTCAGGTCGGTGTGCATGCGGAACTCCCTTGATCGGAAAGAGGGGATCGTCGGCAAGCCGGCGATCCGGAAGAGTGTCGGCCCGTGGGCCTGCGCGACGACTGCCTGTCGCGCCATTACCAATGAAGATTCCAACGAAAAGCCGTACCAGCGCCGATTCCCGCAGGAGCCGGCGTTCGGGGTCAGGGACCCTGGAAATTCATAATTCGGGCGACAGGATAAGCCCTCCTCGTTAGGGAAGACAGTCTTGACAGAGGGGTGTTTCGCCGTCCCAAGGCATACCGACGAACTGCTATATATGGTGGTGCGGTGCTGCAAGGGCCACTAGATGTCGCGTTTGTCACGTTTCCGGCTGTGGATAAGACGTGGATAAGCTGTTCGGGACTGGGGGGTATCCTGGGGGTGGTGCCCAGCCAGTGCGCGTGGAGGCTAGGATCAGAGCGAAGTGGTCAAATAACGTACAACGTGACTGGGCGGGTGAGACAAAAGCGTCACGGGATATACCGGTTCGCTATGAGTATTTTCTCCACCATAAGAAAACGTTCGATAGCCGCTGCGACGTTCTGCCCCGGCCAGCGTTTGTGCACCCGATCGACCGGACGACCCTTTCTCTATATAGGAGAGCCTCAGCGACGGGGCGCGATCAGCGTGAGCAACCGCCGTTCTTCGTCCAGGCGGTAGTGACCGCGCAGTGAGGTCCCGGCGGACCAGCGCGGCGACAACTCGATCAGCAGCCGAATATCGAAGGTCCCGCCGGGATCGGTGCCAAGGATCTCGGCATCCTGGAAGAAGAACATCTGCCCGACCTGGGGATGCAGCGCCTTGAACAGACTCTCCTTGGCGGAGAAGGCCAGGGTGATGGCAAAGGCCTGCTGCTCTTCGTCCAGCGCCTGCACGCTTTCCCGTTCGGCCGGGGTGAGGATCTGGTCGGCCAGACGCAGGGCCTTGGCCGGTTCGAGCAGGGTTTCCACATCCAGGCCGAGACCCAGGTAGTCCTGGGCGCTGCCCACCGCCGCGGCTGCCCAGCCGTGACTGTGGGTGATGGCGCCGACCCAGCCGGCGGGCCAGGCGGGGCCACGATCCTCGCGGCGATGACCGGGTACCGCCGGCGCGCCACTGAGCTGCCGCAGGGCCTCGCGGGCGCAGAGACGCCCGGCCAGGTATTCGGCCTGGCGCTTGGCCACGGCGCGACGGATGTTGTCCGGCGGCAGGGCGCCCAGGCGCAGGGCGTCGCGCTCGAAGCTCACCTGGGCGGGATCGAAGCGGCAGTGCAGCAGGGCCAGGGCGTCGAACTCCTCCGCCAGCGGCGGCAGCGGCGCGGGCGCTGTGCAGCAGCCGGGCAGGTCGGTAGGGGGCAGGGCGGGCATCTCGGCCGGATACTCCTCGAAGGCGGCAACGGATCAGGGCAGGCGCCGCTGGAAAGGCGCGCAAAGGATAGCCGACTACCGACGGCGACTGGCGGAAAACCGCCTCGCGCGGTGGGGGATTTCCGCCCCTTTTCGTCGGGTGGCGGGGTTCCGCCCACCGCTGACAACTAGACTTTCGACTGAAAGGTGCATGAAAGCTGGCCCTTTGATTGCGCACCAAGAAGTGGAACGGCGATTGCTTATATCCAGCCAGATACTGGTGTCACCGTCGCGCGGCCGCCAGGTCCACAACAAAAAGCTCTCAGGATGAGAGAGCCAACTTCAGTCAGGTGCCCACTCAGACAGGACGTCAGGTAGTGGCCACAAGGGAAAGAGCCATGACAGCAACCGTCGACACAACAACAACTACCACAGCTCCCGCGCCCAAGCGTCCCGTCAAGCAGCCGCTCTACAAGAGTCTCTATTTCCAGGTGATCGTGGCGATCGTCCTGGGTGTGCTGCTCGGCCACTTCTATCCCCAGACCGGCGCTGCCATGAAGCCGCTGGGTGACGGTTTCATCAAGCTGATCAAGATGGTCATCGCGCCCATCATCTTCTGCACCGTGGTGACCGGTATCGCCGGCATGCAGAACATGAAGGCCGTGGGCAAGACCGGCGGCATGGCGCTGCTGTACTTCGAGATCTTCTCCACCATCGCGCTGCTGATCGGCCTGATCGTGGTCAACGTCGTCCAGCCGGGCGCCGGCATGAACGTCGACGTCAGCACCCTGGACACCAAGGGCATCGCTGCCTACGCCGCGGCTGGCGAGAAGCAGAGCACCATCGACTTCCTGATGAACATCATCCCGTCGACGGTCGTCAACGCCTTCGCCACCGGTGAGATCCTGCAGGTCCTGTTCTTCGCCGTGCTGTTCGGCTATGCCCTGCATCGCCTGGGCGAGACCGGTCAACTGGTGTTCAACTTCATCGACCGCATCTCCCACGTCTTCTTCAACATCATCAACGTCATCATGAAGCTCGCCCCCATCGGCGCCTTCGGTGCCATGGCGTTCACCATCGGCAAATACGGCGTCGGCACCCTGGTGCAGCTGGGCTACCTGATGGCCTGCTTCTACATCACCTGCCTGCTGTTCGTGCTGGTGGTGCTGGGTGCCGTGGCGCGCATGCACGGCTTCAGCATCCTCAAGTTCATCAAGTACATCCGTGAAGAACTGCTGATCGTGCTGGGTACCTCGTCTTCCGAGTCCGCCCTGCCGCGCATGCTGACCAAGATGCAGAAGCTGGGCGCCGAGAAGTCGGTGGTCGGCCTGGTGATCCCCACCGGCTACTCCTTCAACCTCGACGGTACCTCCATCTACCTGACCATGGCTGCGGTGTTCATCGCCCAGGCCACCAACACCCAGATGGACATCACCCACCAGATCACCCTGCTGCTGGTGCTGCTGATCTCCTCCAAGGGCGCTGCAGGCGTCACCGGTAGCGGCTTCATCGTGCTGGCCGCCACCCTGTCCGCCGTCGGTCACGTACCGGTCGCCGGCCTGGCGCTGATCCTGGGTATCGACCGTTTCATGTCCGAAGCCCGCGCCCTGACCAACCTGGTCGGCAACGGCGTGGCCTCCATCGTGGTCGCCAAGTGGTGCGGCCAGCTGGACGAGCAGACCCTGAAGACCGAACTCGCTCGCGGCCCGAACGCCGTCGAAGTCGAGGAAGCTCGCCAGCCTGCCTGAGCCTGACGCGAGGGCCGCGCCTGGAGCGGTCCCTGCGGTAACGACAAGACGCCCGTATCGAAAGATACGGGCGTTTTCTTTTGCCTGGGATCTGGCCGGAGCAGGGTGGCCGCGCCGCGTCAGACCGTAAGGTCAGGCCCTTCGATTGGTAGGTATGGGAGAGCCCTCCCGGCCGTCTTGGCTACGCCGAGAGCGAAGGGCAAGGCAGGGCCCTCCAGACGGCCTCTGCCGATGCTGCATGGCGAAAGGTGCGGGGATGGCGCAGGGTGGGTCAGATCGCGCGTGCAGGGTTGTACAGCCCGCTATCCGGCAGGTGTGCAGGTCAGTCGGTCAGGCGGGAGATAAGGAGGGAGGAGAGCGGAGGGGTAGCGGAAGGGACGAAGCGCTGGCAGGCCGCCAGCGCTTCGGGGTGGATCAGCGACGCAGGGTGGGGCGATAGCCCATTACGCCGTAGAACAGGATGTAGAGGTAGCAGACCAGCGGGATCAGGAAGGAGGGCAGCAGGCCGATGGTGTCGGCGAAGTAGCCCTGGATGGCCGGCACCAGTGCGCCACCGACGATACCCATGCACAGCAGGCCCGAACCCTTGGAGGTGAACTTGCCCAGGCCCTTGAGCGCCAGGGAGAAGATGGTCGGGAACATGATGGAGTTGAAAAAGCCGATGGCCAGCAGCGCCCACATGGCGACCTTGCCACCCTGCAGCACGGCCACGGCCAGCAGCACGCCAATGGCGATGGCGTTGAAGGTCAGCACCAGGTTCGGCCGCACCTTGGTCATGATCACGCCGCCGATGAAGCGACCGACCATGGCGCCACCCCAGTACAGAGACAGGTACTTGGCGGCGGTGGCGGCGTTCAGGCCGGCCACGTCCGGGCTTTCCATCAGGCTCACCAGGTAGCTGCCGATGGACACTTCCGCACCCACGTACATGAAGATGCCGACCACGCCGAGCAGCAGATGGCGATAGGCCCAGACGCTGTTGGCGGTCAGGGCGTTCTCGTCGGTGGCGTTGTCCTGCTCGGTGTCCTTGATCTGCGGCAGGCGGAAGAGGCCGATGATCACCGCCAGGGCGACCAGCATGCCGGCCAGGATCAGGTAGGGCAGCTGCACCGAATGGGCGGCGGAGTCTTCACCGACCAGCGCCAGAATGGTCACCGCGCCCACCAGCGGGCCGACGGTGGTACCCAGGGAGTTGAAGGCCTGGGTCAGGTTGAGGCGCGAAGCCGCGGTTTCCGGCTTGCCGAGGATGGTGACGTAGGGGTTCGCCGCCACCTGCAGCACGGTGATACCGGCCGCCAGCACGAACAGGGCGGTCAGGAAGAAGCCGTAGGAGTGGGCTCCGGCGGCGGGGTAGAACAGCACGCAACCAACGCCGGCGGTGAGCAGGCCGACGATGATGCCCTTCTTGTAGCCCAGGCTTTCCACCAGGCGACCGGCCGGGAAGGAGACGATGAAGTAGGCGGTGAAGAAGCAGAACTGGATCAGCGAGGCCTGCAGATAGCTGAGGGTGAAGACCGCCTTGAGGTGGGGAATCAGGATGTCGTTCAGCGAGGTGATCAGACCCCACATGAAGAACAGCATGGTGAGGACGATCAAGGGTCCGCGGTAGCTCTGGTTTTGATTGTGCATTGGGGCTCCATGGGTACAACAGTTTCTTGTTTCTGCCCGCTAGTTCGGACAGCGCTGTCTATGGCGGCTGCGCAGGTACAGCGAAGCGGCGCGAGATTAAGCTATTCGTGCTGCTGAATCCATTCTTCCTGGAGGTTCGCAGGCGAAGTGCCGGCGCCTTCGACCGCGGGGCCCGTGCCCGGTTCAGCGGGGCAGGGAGCAGAAATGAAAAACGGCGCCAGAGGCGCCGTTTGGGTCACACAAGCGAGGGCTATCAGCCCTGCCAGCGCTTGAGTACCAGGGTGGCGTTGGTGCCGCCGAAACCGAAGCTGTTGCTCATGATGAGGTCCAGCTTCGCGTTTTCCTTGGTCTCGCGCAGGATCGGCAGGTCGGCGACTTCCGGATCCAGTTCGTCGATGTTGGCCGAACCGGCGATGAAGTTGCCTTCCATCATCAGCATGCAGTAGATGGCCTCATGTACACCGGCAGCGCCCAGGGAGTGGCCCGACAGGCTCTTGGTGGAGCTGATGGCCGGAGCCTTGTCGCCGAACACGGCGCGCACGCCCTTGATCTCGGCCACGTCGCCCACCGGGGTGGAGGTGCCGTGGGTGTTCAGGTAGTCGATCTCGCCGTCGACGGTGGACAGCGCCTGCTGCATGCAGCGGATTGCGCCTTCGCCGCTCGGGGCGACCATGTCGTAGCCGTCGGAGGTCGCGCCGTAGCCGACGATCTCGGCATAGATCTTGGCGCCGCGGGCCAGGGCGTGTTCGAGCTCCTCGACCACCACCATGCCGCCGCCGCCAGCGATGACGAAGCCGTCACGCTTGCTGTCGTAGGCACGGGAAGCTTTTTCCGGCGTCTCGTTGTAGTCGCTGGAGAGCGCGCCCATGGCATCGAACAGCATGCTCTGGGTCCAGTGCTCTTCCTCGCCGCCACCGGCGAAGACCACGTCCTGCTTGCCGAGCTGGATCTGCTCCATGGCCAGGCCGATGCAGTGGGCGCTGGTGGCGCAGGCCGAGGCCACGGAGTAGTTCAGGCCCTTGATCTTGAAGGGGGTGGCCAGGCAGGCGGAGACCGTGCTGCTCATGGTCCGGGTCACGCGGTAGGGACCGACGCGCTTGACGCCCTTCTCGCGCAGGATGTCCAGGGCTTCCATCTGGTTGAAGGTGGAAGCGCCACCGGAACCGGCGATCAGGCCGGTGCGGGGGTTGGAGACCTGCTCTTCGGACAGACCGGAGTCCTTGATCGCCTGCTCCATCGCCAGGTAGGCGTAGGCGGCGGCATCGCCGACGAAGCGCTTGACCTTGCGGTCGATCAATTCTTCGAGGTTCAGGTCGATGGAACCGGAAACCTGGCTGCGCAGACCCATCTCGGCATATTCCGGATTGTGACGGATGCCGGCACGACCCGCGCGCAGGTTGGCGGAAACGGTGTCTTTATCATTGCCCAGGCACGAAACGATACCCAGACCGGTAATGACGACGCGACGCATGCGAAAAGCCCTTAGAAGCTATCGGTGGAAGTGAACAGGCCGACGCGCAGACCTTCGGCGGAGTAGATCTCGCGGCCGTCCACGCTAACGGTGCCATCGGCGATGGCCAGAATCAGCGACCTGTTGATGGTGCGTTTGATATGGATATTGTAGGTGACCTTCTTGGCGGTCGGCAGTACCTGGCCGAAGAACTTCACTTCGCCAGAGCCCAGGGCGCGACCGCGACCCGGATTGCCCTGCCAGCCAAGGTAGAAACCGACCAGCTGCCACATGGCATCCAGGCCCAGGCAGCCCGGCATCACCGGGTCACCCTCGAAATGGCAACCGAAGAACCAGAGGTCGGGACGGATATCGAGTTCCGCCACCAGTTCGCCCTTGCCGTATTTCCCGCCTACCTCACTGATATGCGTGATCCGATCGATCATCAGCATGTTCGGTGCGGGCAATTGGGCATTGCCCGGACCGAAGAGCTCGCCACGGCTGCAGCGCAGCAAGTCTTCGTAGGTAAAGGCGTGTTGTTTGGTCATGCAAGCTCCTGTAGCTGGCCTAGGTCCAGGCTCTGGCGACTCCGAAGGTCGCTCTGGGTATGGCTTCGTGTAGCAGTAGACTGCCGGGGCATCGGGAAAGTCACAGGCCAGCGCCCCGCTCGTTAACGGACCATTGTGCACTTTTCGCAGTCAATTCTCCATCCTGGGCTCCCGCTCGGGGTCGCGCGCGCCCTGGGGCGACGCGGCGGGCAGTACCGGGAAAGGGGTGTTTGCCACCCTAGATAAGTATTCCTCGGGCGTTTTCAATACCGTTCGGCCGATACGCGGCAGACCGTGAACCGGCCCTGAGGCCGGCGCGCGGCTACCGTATACTGAGCGACGAGGCCGCGCGATCGCGGTGAAGCCGAGAGTTTCGATGACAGTCCAATCCCCCATCGCCGTCCTGGGCGGCGGCAGCTTCGGTACCGCCCTGGCCAATCTGGTCGCCGAGAACGGGCTGCCGGTGCGCCTGTGGATGCGCGATCCGCAACAGGCCGAGACCATCCGCCGCGAGCGCGAGAATCCGCGCTATCTGAAGGGTATCAAGGTGCACGCCGCGGTCGAGGCCACCAGTGACCTGCAGGGCGCCATCCAGAGCTGCGAGCTGATCCTGGTGGCCCTGCCGTCGAGCGCGCTGCGCCAGGCCCTGGCACCCATCGCCCGGCAACTGGAAGGGCGTTTCCTCGTCAGCACCACCAAGGGCATCGAGGCGCATTCCTTCATGCTGATGAGCGAGATCCTCGCGGAAATCGTACCGCGGGCGCGCATCGGCATCATCTCCGGGCCCAACCTCGCCCGCGAGATCGCCGAGCACCAGCTCACCGCCACCGTGGTGGCGAGCGAGGACGAGGAGGTGTGCCGGCGGGTCCAGGCGGCGCTGCACGGCCGCACCTTCCGCGTCTATGCCAGTGCCGACCGTCTCGGCGTGGAGCTGGCCGGCGCCCTGAAGAACGTCTACGCCATCATCGCCGGCATGGCCGCGGCCCTGGCGATGGGCGAGAACACCCGCAGCATGCTGATCACCCGGGCCCTGGCCGAGATGACCCGCTTCGCCGTGCAGCGCGGCGCCAATCCCATCACCTACCTGGGCCTGGCCGGGGTAGGGGACCTGATCGTGACCTGCTCGTCGGAGAAGAGCCGCAACTACCGAGTCGGCCATGCCCTGGGGCGAGGATTGACCCTGGACGAGGCGGTGGCCCAGATCGGCGAGACCGCGGAAGGCGTCAATACCCTGCGCGTGCTCAAGGAAAAAGCGGACGAGCTGGGCGTCTACATGCCCCTGGTCAACGGCCTCTATGCGATCCTGTTCGAGGGCCGCAGCCTGGGGCAGGTGATCGAGGCCCTGATGGGCGGCGAGCCCAAGACCGATGTGGATGTGGCGGACGCCCCCTTCAATTGAGCCGCTACACTGTCTGAAAAGAGGAATTCCCATGTCCCAACCCGAACATTCCCGCGAGCTGCTAGGCCTGCGCCTGATCTGGATGCTGCTGTTCCTGTTCGTCTGGCTGGGTGCGCAGTACGTGCTGGCGGTAGTGGTGCTGGTGCAACTGGTGGTGCGCCTGATCAAGGGCGAAGCCAATCCCGGTTTGACCGCCTTTGGCGCGGCCCTGGGCAGCTATCTGGCGCAGATCGTCCGCTTCGGCACCTTCGCCAGCGAAGTGAAGCCCTGGCCCTTCGCCGACTGGCCGGCCACTGAGCAACCCGACGACCGCTCCGCCACCGCGCCATGAAGCTCTGGCTGCTGCGGCATGGCGAAGCCGAGGCGCGGGCGCCCAGTGATGAGGTGCGCGAGCTGACCGCTACCGGTCGCGCCGAGGTGCTGCGCAGCGCCCTGCAGCTCAAGGGTGCCAAGTTGCAGCTCATCCTCGCCAGTCCCTATGTGCGCGCGCAGCAGACGGCGGCCCTGGTGCAACAGCAGCTGGGCTGGCCGGGCGAGTTGCGCAGCGTTTCCTGGGCCACGCCCGACGGCGAGCCGGAACGCGCCCTGGCGGAGCTGGCGCGACTGGAGGTGGAGGAGCTGCTGCTGGTGACCCACAATCCCTTCGTCGGTGAACTGGCCGGCTGGTTGCTGCACGGTCATCGGCAGGCGCCGGTGCCCATGAGTACCGCGTCCCTGCTGTGCCTGGAGGCGCCGCTGCCCCTGGCCGGCGGTTTCGATCTGGTCAGTCGCTTCCACGGCTGACGTCCTTGCAAGGAAAGTACATGAGCATCTGGCAGACCCTTCCGGATCCTGAGGACCTCGGGCGTGCGCTCGAGAACACCCTGGCCGAACACCTGGACATGCGGATTGAGGCCTGGGACGACAGCAGCCTGACCGCCAGCATGGTGGTCGACCGCCGCACCCACCAGCCCATGGGGCTGTTGCATGGCGGCGCTTCGGTGGCCCTGGCGGAAACCGTGGGCTCGATCGCCAGCATGCTCTGCGTGGATCGCTCGCGCTTCTATTGCGTGGGTCAGGAAATCAATGCCAACCACCTGCGGGGCGTGCGCTCCGGGCGGGTGACGGCGGTGGCGCGTCCCCTGCACCTGGGGCGCAGCAGCCATGTCTGGGACATCCGCCTGAGCGATGAAGAGGGGCGCCTGACCTGTGTCTCGCGGCTGACGGTAGCCGTGGTGCCCTTGCAGCGGGATGCCTCCCCGGCATGAAGCGCGCACTGGCACCCGCGAAGCAGAATTCATGACTGCCCAGGTGCAGGAATTGCGGCTGGAATTGCCCCATATCGAGTTGAGCGCCCGGGCCTTCGGTCCGGAAGATGGCTATCCGGTGCTGGCGCTGCATGGCTGGCTGGACAATGCCATGACCTTCGCCCAGCTCGCGCCACGGCTGCACGGCCTGCGCATCGTGGCTCTGGACCTGCCGGGTCATGGTCTGTCAGCCCATCGTCCCGCAGGCGTTGGGTATGCGATTCAGGACTATGGGCTGGATGTGCTCGCGGCCGCGCGGCAACTGGGCTGGGATCGCTTCGGTCTGCTTGGCCATTCGATGGGCGCCATCGTCGGCGTCATCGCGGCCGCGGCCCTGCCGGAGCAGATCGAGCGCCTGGCGCTGATCGATGGCCTGTTGCCCTATACAACGCCGGCAGAGGAGATCGCCGAGAAACTCGGCAAGGCGCTGCTGGCGGAGCTGGAGCTACCCAACCGGCGCAAGCCGGTCTACGCCACGGTGGAAGACGCCGTGGCGGCGCGGCTGAAGGGATCGTTGACGGTCAGTCGGGAAGCCGCCGAGCTGCTCGCCGAGCGTGGCTTGATGGCGGTGCCCGGTGGCTACACCTGGCGCTCTGATCCCCACTTGAGGCTGCCCAGTCGAATGAGGTTCACCCCGGAGCAGGCCGAGGTCTGTCTTCGCGCCGTGCGCTGTCCCACAGCCCTGGTGGTGGCCGCGGGTGGCCTGGTGGCGCCCCACGCCGAGGCCATGCGCCTGGCGCGAGAACAGCCGAACTTCAGCCTTCACGAGTTGCCGGGCGGGCACCATCTGCATCTGGACGATGGAGCGGGCGCCCAGGCCGTCGCAGATTGTTTCAATGCCTTCTTTGCCGCCGGCACCGGGCACGACGAATAATGCGGCATGCCTAGCCGTCTGTTCTGCCCGCGCTCCCGCTCCCTGCGACGCCTCCTGCTGATCGGCCTGCTGCTGTCCCTTGGGACGACGCAGGCGGAGGTGCTGCCGGAGATCGGACCCATGGACCATGCCCAATTGGTGCGCGAAAGCGGACCGGCAACCGCCGAACGCCTCTATCCGCTGGGGCCAGTCAGTCGCATCGGCGGTCGCCTGCGCCTGGAGGATTCGCTGCAGGTGGAGGGCCAGCTCCAGACCCAGACCTTCGAGCTGGCCAGCGGCCATCCGCCGCTGGCACGGCTGGACAGCGAGCGGCAGCGCGTGCAGCAGCAGGGCGCGACGCTGCTCTACTGGTGCGAAGGGCGTGATTGCGGCGCCAGCAACGTCATCGCCAACAGCCTGCTGGGCGAGGCCATGCTCTATGGACCGGACGATCAGCAGGGGCTGCTGGTGCTGCAACTGGCGGAGCCGCAGACTGTGCTGACGCTCTATGGCATCACCCGCGGCAACCGTCGCGGCTACCTGCATGCCGAGCGACTGCAGGCAGGCCAGCCCCTCCCTGAACTGTTGCCGAGCGCCGCTACCCTGCTCAAGGAGTTGCAGCGCGACGGCCAACTGCTCCTGCCCGCCCTGGAGCGAGCCCCGGAGCAACCCTGGATCGCCCGGCTGGCGGCGGCCCTGGCGCTCAATGGCGATGTGGCGGTAACGCTGGGCGGCGACCAGGCAGACGCCTGGCAGCGTGCCCTGCGCGAAGCGGGTATCCGCGCGCCGCGGCTGCAGACCGAGGCCAGTCGAGCCGCCGGACTCTATCGCCGCTAGACGTCGTTGACGTAGCGGGTCCGCCCCGCACCCAGGCCGAACAGCGTGGCCAGCACGGCGATCAGGGTGAAGAGCACGCCCATGGGGGCCCAGCCGTGGGTGGCGTCGTGGATGATGCCCACCAGCAGCGGACCGAGCGAGGCCAGGCTGTAGCCCGCGCCCTGGGCCATGCCCGATAGCCGTCCGGCGGTTTCCGCATCCCGCGAGCGCAGCACCAGCAGGGCGAGCGCCAGGCTGAAGGTCCCGCCCTGGCCCAGGCCGAGTATCACCGCCCACAGCCAAAGACTGCCGACCGGGGCGTAAAGGCAGCCCAGCAGGCCGGCGAGGGTCAGACTCATCACCACCACGATGGCCAGGCGCTGGTCCTGGCCCCGCGTCGCCAGCCAGGGGGCGGTGAGGGCGCTGACCAGCTGGGTCATCACCGAGCCCGACAGCATCAGGCCGGCCTGCACCATGCCCAGGCCGCGATCCATCAGCAGGGTCGGTAGCCAGCCGAAGACGATATAGGCCAGCGACGACTGCAGGCCCATGTACAGGGTGATCTGCCAGGCCAGCCGATTGCGCCACAGCGAACCGCCAGCCCCGCGGCGCGGTGCGATGGTGGGTGGCTGGCGCAGTTGCGGCAGCCAGACCAGCAGGGCCACCACGGCGACCAGGGCCCAGGTGGCGAGGGCCGGTTGCCAGCGGCCGTCGAAGGCCTCGGCGAGCGGCGCGGTGGCCCCGGCGGCCACGGCGGCGCCTATGCACAGCATCATGGTGTAGAGCCCCATCAGCTGGCCGGCCTGGGCGGGGAAATCGCGCTTGACCAGGGCCGGCAACAGGACGCCGAGGATACCGATGCAGGCGCCGGCGATCAGGCTGCCGAGAAACAGGCCCAGGGGCGGCAGCAGGCTGCGCAGGACGATGCCAGCGGCCAGCAATGCCAGGATGGCGCCGAGCGTGCGTTCGCTGCCCCAGCGGCGGGCCAGGCGCGGAGCCAGGGGCGCGAACAGCCCCAGGCAGAGCACCGGCAGGGTGGTGAGCAGACCGATGGCGCTGCTGGAAAGACCCGTGCTGGCCTCGATCTGCCGCAACAGGGGCGCCAGGCTGGAGAGCGCCGGGCGCAGGTTGAGGGCGATGAGCATGAGGCTGGCGAGCAGCAGGCCGCGTTGCCAGGGGGTAAGGGGGGAGGAGGCTGGAGAAGACATGAGTACGGCTATGACCGGGGGAACTGGCAATGCTAGCGCACCCTGGCCATAACGCACGGCGCTTCCGTTCGCTACCCTTCAACGGGAAAAAATAGTTGGCGGACCGGCTAAAAAATCGCCAGTTCGTCCATCGCCGCACCGCCGCTCGCTTGTCCGGGGTCGGTTGAAGGTTTTCCACGAGGTTATCCACAGCAACTGTGGATTACCGCCAGAAAACAGCCCTTTTGCTTTGGCTGGCGATCTGTTAGGCGCGGTCGGTGCCCGCCGGCTGACGGGCATTTGCTACTATTACGCCCCTTCGCGCTGGCTGTCGAACCAGCGCCCACGCTGAACCGGAGTAACGATGACCGATCCCATTCGCCTCACCCAATACAGCCACGGCGCCGGTTGTGGTTGCAAGATCGCCCCCAAGACCCTGGAGACCATCCTGGCCGGCAGCGGCGCCCAGCACCTGGATCCACGGCTGTGGGTGGGCAATGCCTCGCGCGACGATGCGGCGGTCTATGGCCTGGACGAAGAGCGCGGCGTGGTCTCCACCACCGATTTCTTCATGCCCATCGTCGATGATCCCTTCGATTTTGGGCGCATCGCCGCCACCAATGCCATCAGCGACATCTACGCCATGGGCGGCGATCCCCTGCTGGCCATCGCCATCCTCGGCTGGCCGGTCAACGTGCTGCCGCCGGAAGTGGCGCGCGAGGTCATCGCCGGCGGTCGCCGCGTGTGCGACGAAGCCGGCATTCCCCTGGCGGGCGGTCATTCCATCGACGCGCCCGAGCCGATCTTCGGCCTGGCCGTGACCGGGATCGTGGAAAAGCGCCATCTCAAGCGCAATGACACCGCGACCCTGGGCAGCCGACTCTATCTGACCAAGCCGCTGGGCATCGGCATCCTCACCACCGCCGAGAAGCGGGCCTTGCTGCGCCCCGAGGATCGCCATCTGGCGCGTGACACCATGTGCCAGCTCAATCGTCCCGGCAGCCGCTTCGGCCGCCTGGCCGGCGTCACGGCGATGACCGACGTCACCGGCTTCGGGTTGCTCGGCCACCTGGTGGAGATGGCCGACGGCAGTGGCCTCACCGCCGAACTCGACTTCGCCGCCATTCCCCGCCTCGAAGGCGTGGATTTCTATCTGCAGCAGGGCTGCGTGCCTGGCGGGACTGAGCGCAACTTCGACAGCTACGGCAGCCGTATCGCCCCGCTGGACGAAGGCCGCCTCCAGCTGCTGTGCGACCCCCAGACCAGTGGCGGCCTGCTGGTGGCCGTGGCACCCGAGGGCGAGGCGGAGTTTCTCGCCGTGGCGGCGGAGCTGGGCCTGGCCCTGCAACCCATAGGGCAGCTGGTGAGCCGGCGCGCCCATGCGGTCGAGGTGGCCTGATGAGCCAGCGTGAGGATGCCCGCGACCTGCGGGCGCTGTTCCTGAGCGATGTCCCCCTGGTCGATGTCCGCGCCCCCGTGGAATTCGCCAAGGGCGCCTTTCCCCAGGCCACCAACCTGCCGCTGATGAATGACCTGGAGCGCCAACGCGTCGGCACCCGCTACAAGCAGCAGGGTCAGCAGGCGGCGCTGCAACTGGGTCACCAGCTGGTGTCCGGGACGGTGAAGGAAGCGCGCATCCAGGCCTGGGCCGACTTCGCCCGGGCCCATCCGGAGGGCTACCTCTATTGCTTCCGCGGTGGCTTGCGCTCCCAGATCAGTCAGGAATGGCTGCGCAGCGAAGCCGGCATCGCCTATCCACGGGTGGTGGGCGGCTACAAGGCCATGCGTACCTTTCTCATCGACACGCTGCAGCAGGCCCTGGCCGAGTGCGGCTTCGTGGTGGTGGGGGGCATGACCGGCACCGGCAAGACCGAGGTGGTGGCCCAGCTCGACAACGCCGTCGACCTCGAAGGCCATGCCAATCACCGCGGCTCCAGCTTCGGCAAGCGGGCCACGCCCCAGCCGGGCCAGATCGATTTCGAGAACAGCCTGGCCATCGACCTGCTGCGCCGCCGTCATGGGGGGCAGGCGCAATTCGTGCTTGAAGACGAATCGCGCCTGGTCGGTCGCTGCTCCCTGCCGCTGGAATTGCACCAGGGCATGCAGCAGTACCCGCTGGTCTGGCTGGAAGACAGCCGGGAAAACCGCATCGAGCGCATCCTGCGCGACTATGTCATCGACCTGGCGGCGGAATTCGTGGCCCTGCACGGCCCCGAACAGGGCTTCGGCCTGTTCGCCGAACAGCTGCGCAAGAGTCTCTCCGGCATCGCCAAGCGTCTGGGGGGCGAACGCTTCCAGCGCCTGTCGGCCATTCTCGAGGACGCCCTCGCCGAGCAGGAGCGCTCGGGCGACGTCGCGGCGCATCGCGGCTGGATCGAGGGTCTGCTGGCGGAATACTACGATCCCATGTACGCCTATCAGCGCGAGAGCAAGGCGTCCCGGGTGATCTTCAGCGGCGACCAGGCCGCTGTGGTCGAGTTTCTGCGCAACCGGCGCTGAACAGTGCTTGGGGTTGGCGGTCTACGCTGCGGTTATCCGGCCGTTCCGGCCGGTTGCAGGTGCAAGGAGAAAGAGAGATGAAAGCGAAACTGGTTCCCGTCCTGGCCGCTACGCTGGCTGCCGTGGTGCTCGCCGGCTGTTCGGGCAAGGTGGTCAATCGCGACAGCTGCGCCGCCCAGACCCGTTCCGCCTGGCAGGAACTCGACCTGGCCAAGGCCGAAGGCTTTTCCGGCACGGTGAGCTACTCCAAGGCGCTGGCCTTGCTGTCCACCGCCAAGACGCAGCAGCAGGTCGAGGCCTACACCGGTTGCGTGAAGAACGCCGAAAAGGCGCGCTTCTACATTCGCGAGTCCCGCGCCGGCCGCTGATGGCTCGTCCCCTGGCCAACGGCCGCCGTCCAAAGCGACGCCGACATAACCGCGCGCGACGGATAGTGGCGGTTTGCTCCGCACCCTCTCAAGAATCGGCTTCTGCAGACGACAGCGTCGGTAGAACTCATTTTGTCGGGGTGCGGTATGAAAGGGATTGCGCGCTATCGCCTGGCCAATTGGCGAACCGCGACCAAGCTGGCGGTGGGCTTCGGGCTGGTGCTGCTGCTGACCCTGGTCGTGGCCCTGCAGGGCGGGCTCGCACTCAAGGATGTCGAGCATAGATTCGGCTCCCTGCGCGACATGGCGGCGATCAACCGGCAGGTGATGCAGGTCCGCGCCCTGGAGCAGGGCTTTCGCCTGAGTGGCGAGGCCGCCCAGGCCGAGCACCTGCGGCAGGCCCTGCCGGCCGTGCTCGAGCGGTTGGGACAGCTGGAGGCCGAGGTGGGCAGTGCCAACGCTGTCGACCTCGGCGCCGCCCGTGAGGCCATCCAGGCCTATGGCGCTGCCTTCGCCGACTTCGAACGACTCCACACCTCGCGCCGTCTGGCCATGGAGGGGGCCGCCTTTCTGGTAGAGGGCGCGGCCAACAGCCTGGACATCCTCCAGTCCGGTCTGCTGGATGACGGCGCCTATGCCCTCAAGGATTCCGGCGGCAAGCAGGGCGCCGAACTCCTGACCCTGTCGCAGCAGGTCGGCGAACTCTATCGCCTGATGCTCAAGAGTCTTGACGAAGCCCAGGCGCGAGCCGGCAAGAGCACGGTGGACGACCAGCCGCTGCCCTCGGCCAGTGCTGCCCTGGAATTGCTGGCCAAGGTCGAGCCGCAACTGAGCGATCCGGCCTATTCCTCGGTCATCCAGGACGTCTCCACCAACATCAAGGAATTCATCCGCCGCCTCGGCGACTATGCCGCCGCCCTGGCCCAGGAGCAGACCGCCGGTGCGCGGATGACCAGCTTGGCGGAGACCGCGGTGCAGCGGGTCGATGCCCTCTATGGGCAACAGGAGACCGAACTGCAGGCGATGATGACCAAGCGCCTGCTGACCATCGGCGGCGTGGCCCTGCTGGCGCTGATCGTCGGCGCCCTGGCTGCGCTGATCATCACCCTGGCCATCGTCCGGCCGCTGCGCAAGGTGATCGCCGCCGCCGAGCGCATCGCCCAGGGCCAGCTGGATGTCGAGTTGACGGTGGATCGGGGCGACGAGATCGGCCAGTTGCAGCGTTCCAGCGCCAGCATGGTGGCGGCGCTGCGCGGCATGGTCCTGCAGCTGCAGAGCGGTATCGGCCGGCTCGGCCAGTCCGCCGCCGCCCTGGCCGAACAGGCCCGCGAGGCGCAGCGGGGCGTGACCCGGCAGCGCGAGGAAACCGATCAGGTAGCCGCGGCCATGGCCGAACTGGCCGCCACGGCCCAGGGGGTCGCCGCGGACGCCGAGGCCGCCGCCGGTGCCGGCGATCAGGCCGAGCGCCAGGTCAGCGATGGCCAGGCGGTGATCGGTCGCAGTCTGGCCGGTATCGAGACCCTGGGGGTGGATGTCCGGTCCGCGGCGGAGCGCCTCGAAGGCGTTTCCCACGACAGCCAGGCGATCAGCAGCGTGCTGGACGTGATCAAGGCGGTGGCCGAGCAGACCAACCTGCTGGCGCTCAACGCGGCCATCGAGGCGGCGCGTGCCGGTGAGCAGGGGCGGGGGTTCGCCGTGGTCGCTGACGAAGTCCGGGCCCTGGCGCGCCGTACCCAGCAGTCGAGCGTCGAGATCGAACGGCTCATCGTGGTGTTGCAGAAGGGCAGCGGCGAAGCGGTCGCACGGATGCAGCAGAGCGAGACCCTGCTCGTCGACACCCTGGACAGTGCCGGCGATACCCGGCGCGCCTTTGCCGGTATCGCCACGGCGGTGGCCAGCATCCAGCAGAGGAATCAGCAGATCGCCGCGGCGGCCGTGCAGCAGCGCGGGGTGGCCGAAGAGGTGGCGGTCAATGTCACCCGGATTCGCGACGGCGCCGATCAGTCCAGCCAGGCGATGGCGGCCACGGCCTCAGCCAGCCGCGAGCTGGCCGAACTGGGTGACGAGCTCGCGCGCCTGGTGCAGCGCTTCCACGTCTGATCGACTCCGCTACTGGGCGTTGAGCGCCTGGCCAGTGGTGCCCCGGCTGGCCGGACCGAGCAGATAGAGATAGACCGGCAGGATGGCCTCCGCCGCGGGCACCCGGGCCGGGTCCTCTTCGGGATAGGCCGCCGCCCGCATGGCGGTGCGGGTACCGCCCGGGTTGACGCTGTTGACCCGGATGCCGTCCTCGGCCAGCTCCTCGGCCCAGACCTGCATCAGGCCCTCGGTGGCGAACTTGGACACCGAATAGGCGCCCCAGCCGCCCCGGCCCTTGCGACCGACACTGCTGGACGTGAAGATCAGCGAGGCCTCACCGGCCGCCCTGAGCAGCGGCAGCAGGGCCTGGGTCAGGGCGAAGCCGGCGTGCACATTGACCTGCATGACCTGGGTCAGCGCCGCGGCCGGAGTCTGTTCCAGCAGTACCCGTGGCCCGAGCAGGCCGGCGTTGTGCACCAGGCCATCGAGACGCCCGAAGTCCCGCTGCAGGCGCGCGGCGGCGGCCGCATAGGCGCTGGCGTCAGCCTGCTCGAGATCCAGCACCAGGGGCTCGGCCGCCTGGCCACCGCTGGCCAGGATCTCCTGACACACCTGATCCAGCGCCGCGGCATCGCGACCCTGGAGGATGACGCTGGCGCCCAGGGCGGCGCAGCCCTTGGCGAGGGCGGCGCCGATGCCGCGATTGGCACCGGTGACGAGGATGACGCGGTCCTCGAGCAGCTCGGCCGGAGCCTGGTAGTCGAACATCTGAACCTCTAGCAGCCGCACAGCGCGCGATCGAGCAGGGCGCGCAGTTCCAGCGGATGGTCGATGATGGCGTCGGCGCCCCAGTGCTCGGGGCGGTCGTCCGGATGGATGTAGCCGTAGCGCGCTGCCACCGTCTTGCTGCCGGCGGCGCGACCGGATTCGATGTCGCGCAGGTCGTCACCGATGAACAGGGCGGTCTGCGGATCCACGTCCAGTTGCCGGCAGGCCAGCAGCACCATCTCCGGATCCGGCTTGCTGTGCGTGACATGGTCCGGGCAGACCAGGCAGGCCGAGCGCTCGGCCAGGCCCAGGCGCTGCATGATCGGCTCGGCGAAGCGCACCGGCTTGTTGGTCACCACGCCCCAGCGCAACCGGGCGGCGTCGAGATCGCGCAGGATTTCGTCCATGCCGTCGAACAGCCGGGTGTGGACCGCGCATTGCGTCTGGTAGCGCTCGAGAAACTCCAGGCGCAGGGGTTCGAGTTCGACGCCCAGGGGGTCGATCTCGAAGCCGGCCAGGATCATCGCCTTGGCACCACCGGAGATGACGCCGCGCAGGCGGGCCTCATCGGCGGGCGCGAGGCCCCTGTCCTGGCGCATGCCCTGGATGATGGCGATGAAGTCCGGCGCCGTGTCGAGCAGGGTGCCGTCCATGTCGAAGAGGACCGCTTGCAGACGCATGGCCTAGTCCTCGCGCTGGGTGCGCACCATGTAGTTCACCGTCACGTCGCCTTCGAGCTTGTATCTCTTGGTCAGCGGGTTGTATGTGAGGCCGATGACGTCGCGCAGGTTGAGGCCGGCGGCACGGGCCCAGGCACCCAGTTCCGAGGGGCGGATGAACTTGCGGAAATCGTGGGTGCCCCGCGGCAGCAAGCGCAGCACGTATTCGGCACCGACGATGGCGAACAGATAGGCCTTGGGATTGCGGTTGATGGTGGAAAAGAACACCTGGCCGCCCGGCTTGACCAGATCGTGGCAGGCCTTGATCACCGAGGAGGGATCCGGCACGTGCTCGAGCATCTCCAGGCAGGTCACCACGTCATAGGTGCCGGCGTGCTTGCGCGCGTGGTCCTCGGTGGTCTCCTGGATGTACTCCACCGGCACGCCGGATTCCAGCTGGTGCAGGCGGGCGACGGCCAGGGGCGCCTCGGCCATGTCGATGCCGGTCACCTGGGCACCGCGCTGGGCCATGGCCTCGCTGAGGATGCCGCCACCGCAGCCGACGTCCAGCACCTTCTTCCCGGCCAGGCCCGCGTGCTGGTCGATCCAGTTGACGCGCAGCGGATTGATGTCGTGCAGCGGCTTGAATTCGCTCTCGCGGTCCCACCAGCGGTAGGCGAGGGCCTCGAACTTGGCGATCTCGGCGTTATCGACGTTGGACATGGGGTTCTCCAAAGGCAAGGGAGCGGGGCGCGTCAGGCGCCCTGCTGGATACGGGTGGCCCACTGCTGCGCATTGGCTATGAGTTCGGCCTCGTCCAGGCGCACGAGTTCGCTCTGGCGCAGCAGCGGCACGCCGCCGACCCAGACGTCGCTGACGCGGTCGCGGCCGGTGGCATAGATGAGTTGCGAAACGGGGTCGTAGAGCGGCTGCTGGGCGAGGCCGCTGAGGTCGACGGCGGTCAGGTCGGCGGCCTTTCCGACTTCCAGCGAGCCCAGGCAGCGCTCGAGACCCAGGGCGCGGGCACCGTTCAGGGTGGCCAGGCGCAGCGCACGGTGGGCATCCAGGGCAGTGGCCGAGCCGGCCACGGCCTTGGCCAGCAGGGCGGCGGTACGGGTCTCGCCGAGCAGATCGAGATCGTTGTTGCTGGCCGCGCCGTCGGTGCCGATGGCGACGTTCACGCCGGCCTGCCAGAGCCGCTCCACCGGGCAGAAGCCGCTGGCCAACTTGAGATTGGATTCTGGACTGTGGATGACATGGCTGTTGGTCTCGACCAGGTTTTCCAGATCCTCGTCGTCCACCTGGGTCATGTGCACCGCCTGGAAGCGCGGCCCGAGCAGGCCCAGTCGCCGCAGCCGGCTGAGCGGCCGCTCACCGGTCTGCTGCAGCGCCTGCTCCACCTCGAAGGCGGTCTCGTGGACATGCATCTGGATCGGTGCCTGCAGTTGCTCGGCCAAGACCAGGATCTGTTCGAGCTTGGCGTCGGCCACGGTATAGGGCGCATGGGGGCCGAAGGCCACGCTGATGCGCTCGTGCAGCTTCATGTCGTCGAACAGTTCCAGGCCACGGCGGATCATGTCGTCCGCAGTGCGGGCGCCGGGAATGGGGAAGTCGAGGATCGGCAGACAGACCTGAGCGCGCACCCCGGTGCGATGGATCGCCTCGCAGGCCACCTGGGGGTAGAAATACATGTCCGAGAAGCAGGTGATGCCGCCGCGGATCTGCTCGGCGATGGCCAGGGTGGTGCCGTCGCGGACGAAGTCCTCGTCGACCCAGCGCCCTTCGGCGGGCCAGATGTGATCCTGCAGCCAGGTCTGCAGCGGCAGGTCGTCGGCCATGCCGCGAAACAGGGTCATGGCGGCGTGACCATGGGCGTTGATCAGCCCGGGGATCAGCACCTTGCCCGGCAGCTCCAGGGTCTCCTTGGCCGGCTGGCGCAGGGCCTCGCTACGTGGCGCGAGCAGGGCGATGCAGCCGTCGCGCACGCCCAGGGCGTAATCGCGCAGGACTACTCCGGCAGGCTCCACCGGCACGATCCAGCTGGGGAGCAACAAGAGGTCCAGGGGCGCGGGGGTGGGCATCGGCGGCGGTTCCAAGGGGGGCGAGCCGGCAGTATAGCGGTCCTTGCGGCGCTACCGCTAAATCCGCACGCCGATGCCGGTATACTGGCTGGCTACAGATTCAGGTCGAGGAGAGATCATGCGAGAGCGTCTGCTGGCGGCGGAAAAGATCAAGGCGATCGAATGGCGGGACGGTGCCCTGCACCTGCTCGACCAGCGCCTGTTGCCGCTGCGCGAACACTGGGTCGCCTGTCACAGCGCCGCCGAGGTGGCCCAGGCCATCCGCGACATGTTGGTACGCGGCGCGCCGGCCATCGGCATCAGCGCCGCCTATGGCGTGGTGCTGGGTGCCCGGCAGCGTGCCGCGGCGGGTGAGGACTGGCAAGCCACCGTCAGTGCCGACTTCGAACTGCTGGCCGCTTCGCGTCCCACCGCCGTCAATCTGTTCTGGGCGCTCAACCGGATGCGCGAGCGCCTGACGCGCATGGCCGGGGAGGGCGCCCTGGCGGCGCTGGAAGCCGAGGCGGTGGCCATCCACCTGAGCGATCGCGAGGCCAACCTGACCATGGCCCAGCTGGGCGTCGAGCTGATCCGCAAGCACGACGCCAGCAAGCAGACCTTCCTTACCCACTGCAACACCGGCGCCCTGGCCACCGGTGGTTTCGGCACCGCCCTGGGCGTCCTGCGCGCCGCGCACCTGGACGGCCTGGTGGAATGCGTCCACGCCGACGAGACCCGCCCCTGGCTGCAGGGCTCGCGCCTGACCGCCTGGGAGCTGGCCGGCGAGGGCATCCCGGTCAGCCTCAACGCCGATGCCGCCGCGGCGCACCTGATGAAGACGCGCAACGTCGCCTGGGTGATCGTCGGCGCCGATCGGATCACCGCCAACGGCGACGTGGCCAACAAGATCGGCACCTACAACCTGGCGGTCATCGCCATGCACCACGGCGTGCGCTTCATGGTGGTGGCGCCCAGCTCCACCATCGACATGAATCTGGCGTCCGGTGACGACATCCCCATCGAGGAGCGCGCCGGTCACGAGTTGCTGGAAGCCGGTGGCCAGCGCATCGCCGCCGAGGTCGAGGCCTTCAATCCGGTGTTCGACGTGACCCCGGCCGATCTCATCGACGCCATCGTCACCGAGCGCGGGGTGGTGGAGCGTCCGGACGCCAAGAAGATGGCCGAGCTGATGAATCGGCGCCGCCTGCATTGAGGTGATCGCCAGGGGCGGATACATCCCTGAATGTGTTAGAATTTCGCTCTTTGCACAGGCTTTGTTCGAAAGCCCTCGGCAGGCGGCGATGCAGTGCTGAAAACCGGCTGGAGCGCCTTCGCGCCGCCGGTGGCAGGCGCCGCCAGACGGGCTTTCGCCTCTCCTATATCAGGCTCGGCCGACATGCGGACGAGCCCTAGCGCTTTTCAGATCAGAAGGAACCAGGCTTCTCATGGGTGAACTGGCCAAAGAAATCCTCCCGGTCAATATCGAAGACGAATTGCGGCAGTCGTATCTCGACTACGCGATGAGCGTCATCGTCGGCCGGGCCCTGCCGGATGTGCGCGACGGCCTCAAGCCGGTGCACCGGCGCGTGCTCTACGCCATGAGCGAGCTGGGCAACGACTGGAACAAGCCGTACAAGAAATCCGCCCGTGTGGTGGGTGACGTCATCGGTAAGTACCACCCCCACGGCGACACCGCCGTCTACGACACCATCGTGCGGATGGCCCAGCCCTTCTCGCTGCGCTACATGCTGGTGGATGGCCAGGGCAACTTCGGGTCGGTCGACGGCGACAACGCCGCGGCCATGCGATACACCGAAGTGCGGATGTCCAAGCTCGCCCACGAACTGCTGGCCGACCTGGACAAGGAAACCGTCGACTGGGTGCCCAACTACGACGGCACCGAGCAGATCCCGGCGGTGATGCCCACGCGCATCCCCAACCTGCTGGTCAACGGCTCCAGCGGCATCGCGGTCGGCATGGCCACCAACATCCCGCCGCACAACCTCGGCGAGGTCATCGATGGCTGTCTGGCGCTGATCGAGAACAGCGAGCTGACCGTCGACGACCTGATGCAGTACATCCCCGGTCCGGACTTCCCGACCGCGGGCATCATCAACGGTCGCGCCGGCATCATCGAGGCCTATCGCACCGGTCGTGGCCGCATCTATGTGCGGGCCCGCGCCGAAGTCGAGGACATCGACAAGAGCGCCAATCGCCAGCAGATCGTCATCACCGAGCTGCCCTACCAGCTCAACAAGGCACGGCTGATCGAGAAGATCGCCGAGCTGGTGAAAGAGAAGAAGATCGAAGGCATCACCGAGCTGCGCGACGAGTCCGACAAGGACGGCATGCGCGTGGTCATCGAGCTGCGTCGCGGCGAAACCCCCGAGGTGGTGCTCAACAACCTCTACGCCCAGACCCAGCTGCAGACGGTGTTCGGCATCAACGTGGTGGCCCTGCTCGACGGCCAGCCGCGGACCCTGAACCTCAAGGAACTGCTGGAAGCCTTCATTCGCCACCGTCGCGAAGTCGTCACGCGACGCACCGTCTACGAACTGCGCAAGGCGCGTGAGCGTGGCCACATCCTCGAAGGCCAGGCGGTCGCCCTGTCCAACATCGATCCGGTCATCGAGCTGATCAAGAGCTCGCCGACCCCGGCCGAAGCCAAGGAACGCCTGATCGCCACGCCCTGGGAATCCAGCGCGGTACGCGAGATGGTCGAGCGCGCCGGCGCCGATTCCTGCCGTCCGGACGAACTGCCCGAGCAGTACGGCCTGCACGAGGGCAAGTATCACCTCTCGCCCGAGCAGGCCCAGGCCATCCTGGATCTGCGTCTGCACCGCCTGACCGGCCTGGAGCACGAAAAGCTCATCGCCGAGTACCAGGAGATCCTGCTGCAGATCGGCGAGCTGATCCGCATCCTCACCAACCCTGAGCGGCTGATGGAAGTCATCCGCGAGGAGCTGGAAAAGGTCAAGGCCGAGTTCGGCGACAAGCGTCGCACCGAGATCATCGCCTCCCAGGTGGACCTGACCATCGCCGACCTCATCACCGAGGAAGACCGCGTCGTCACCATCTCCCATGGCGGCTACGCCAAGTCCCAGCCGCTGCACGCCTACCAGGCCCAGCGCCGGGGCGGTCGCGGCCGCTCGGCCTCGGCGGTCAAGGAAGAGGACTACATCGAACACCTGCTGGTCGCCAACAGCCATACCACCCTGCTGCTGTTCTCCAGCCTGGGCAAGGTCTACTGGAAGCGCACCTACGAGATCCCCGAGGCCTCCCGCGCCGCCCGTGGCCGTCCGCTGGTCAACCTGCTGCCGCTGGCCGAAGGCGAGCGCATCACCGCCATGCTGCCGGTCGATCTGGAAGCCATACGTCAGCAGGCGCCGGCCGGTGACGAGGACCTGGGCGAGCAGGACGACAACCTGGACATCGAAGACGCTGTGCTGGTGGAAGACGATGTCGAAAGCGAAGGCGAAGAGGGCGAACTCCTCGATGCCGACCAGGACGAGCCCACCGGCGCCTATATCTTCATGGCCACCCGCAACGGCACCGTGAAGAAGACCCCGCTGGTGCAGTTCAGCCGTCCGCGCAGCAACGGCCTGATCGCGCTGAAGCTGGAAGAGGGCGACAGCCTGATCGCCGCCGCCATCACCGATGGGGCCCGCGAGGTCATGCTGTTCTCCGACGGTGGCAAGGTCATCCGCTTCAAGGAACGCCATGTGCGCACCATGGGCCGTACCGCCCGCGGCGTGCGGGGCATGCGTCTGGCCGAGAACCAGCGGCTGATCTCCATGCTGATCCCCGAGCCGGGCGCCGAGATCCTCACCGCCAGCCTCAACGGCTTCGGCAAGCGCACCGCCATGGCCGAATACCCGCAGCGTGGTCGTGGCGGCCAGGGCGTGATCGCCATGGTCATCAACGAGCGCAACGGCCCCCTGATCGGCGCCATCCAGGTGCTGGACGGCGAGGAGATCATGCTGATCTCCGACCAGGGCACCCTGGTGCGGACGCCGGTCGAGGGCATCTCCCGTACCGGCCGCAACACCCAGGGCGTCACCCTCATCAAGCTCGGCAAGGGCGAGAAGCTGGTGGGCCTGGAGCGGGTGCAGGAGCCTTCGGTGGACGAAGAGCTGCTGGATCACGAAGCCGAGCTCGACGACGAGGTGCTCGACAAGGAATTGCCGGTCGACAGCCACGAACCCGACCAGGACGATGTGCTGCCCGGTGCCAGCGACGTGCCGAGCGATGATCTGCCCAACGAGGATGACGAGTGATGAGCAAGCGTGCCTACAACTTCTGCGCCGGCCCGGCGGCCCTGCCTGAAGCTGTGCTGCGCCAGGCCCAGGCCGATCTGCTGGATTGGCAGGGCCGTGGCCTGTCGGTGATGGAGATGAGCCACCGCGGTGAAGACTTCACCGCCATCTCGAACCAGGCCGAGGCCGACCTGCGCGAGTTGCTGGCCATCCCCAGCAACTACAGGGTGCTGTTCCTGCAGGGCGGCGCCAGTCTGCAATTCGCCCAGCTGGCGATGAACCTGATGCCCGAGGGCGGCAAGGCCGACTACATCGACACCGGCATCTGGTCGCGCAAGGCCATCGAGCAGGCGCGGCACTATGGCACCGTCAACGTCGCCGCCAGTTCCAAGGGCTACGACTACTTCGCCATTCCGGGGCAGCACGAATGGCAGCTGTCCAAGGACGCCGCCTACGTCCACTACACCCCCAACGAAACCATCGGCGGTCTGGAGTTCGACTGGATTCCGGACGTGGGTGACGTGCCCCTGGTGGCGGATGCCTCTTCCGACATCCTCTCGCGCCCGCTGGACGTCTCGCGTTTCGGGCTGATCTACGCCGGCGCGCAGAAGAACATCGGGCCCAGCGGCCTGGTGGTGGTGATCGTCCGCGAAGACCTGCTGGGTCGCGCCCGCGCCGCCTGCCCGACGCTGCTCGACTACAAGGTCGAGGCCGACAACGGCTCCATGTACAACACCCCGGCCACCTTCTCCTGGTACCTGTCGGGCCTGGTGTTCAAGTGGCTGAAGGAGCAGGGCGGTCTGCCCGCCATGGAGCGCCTGAATCGCCAGAAGAAGGAGCTGCTGTACGGCTTCATCGACGCCAGCGACTTCTACAGCAACCCCATCGCCAAGAACGACCGCTCCTGGATGAACGTGCCCTTCCGCCTGGCGGACGAGCGCCTCGACAAGGCCTTCCTCGAGGGCGCCGAAGCGCGCGGTCTGCTGTATCTGCAGGGCCATCGTTCGGTGGGTGGCATGCGCGCCTCCATCTATAACGCCGTGACCCTGGAAGCCGTCCAGGCGCTGGTGACCTATCTGGCCGAATTCGAGAAGGAGCACGGCTGACCATGTCCGAACACGAGCTCAAGGCCCTGCGCCTGCGTATCGACAGTCTGGACGAACGCATCCAGGAGCTGATCAGCGAACGTGCCCGCTGCGCCCAGGACGTGGCCCGGGTCAAGATGGGAACGCTGGCGGAGGGCGAAAAGCCCGTGTTCTACCGGCCCGAGCGCGAGGCCCAGGTGCTCAAGCGGGTGATGGAGCGCAACGGCGGTCCGGTCCGTGACGAAGACATGGCGCGACTGTTCCGCGAGATCATGTCCTGCTGCCTGGCCCTGGAAGAGCCGTTGCACGTGGCCTACCTCGGCCCGGAAGGTACCTTCTCCCAGGCCGCGGCGCTCAAGCACTTCGGCAAGGCCGTGGTGACCCGGCCCATGGCGGCCATCGACGAGGTCTTCCGCGAGGTTGCCGCCGGCGCCTCCAACTTCGGCGTGGTGCCGGTGGAAAACTCCACCGAAGGGGCGGTCAACCACACCCTGGACAGCTTCCTCGAGCACAACCTGTCGATCTGCGGGGAGGTGGAGCTGCGCATCCACCACCACCTGCTGATCGGCGAGAATACCAAGGCCGACAGCATCACCCGCATCTATTCCCACGCCCAGTCGCTGGCCCAGTGCCGCAAGTGGCTGGACTCCTACTACCCCAGCGTCGAGCGGGTGGCGGTGGCCAGCAATGCCGAAGCGGCGCGGCGGGTGAAGGGGGAGTGGAACAGCGCGGCCATCGCCGGCGACATGGCGGCCTCGCTCTATGGCCTGACCCCGGTGCAGCAGAAGATCGAGGATCGCCCGGACAACTCCACGCGCTTCCTCATCATCGGCAACCAGGAGGTGCCGCCCAGCGGCGACGACAAGACCTCCATCATCGTCTCCATGCAGAACAAGCCGGGTGCCCTGCACGAGCTGCTGCTGCCGTTCCACACCAACAACATCGACCTCAGCCGGATCGAGACGCGGCCCTCGCGCAGCGGCAAGTGGACCTATGTCTTCTTCATCGATTTCCTCGGCCACCAGGCCGATCCGCTGATCCGCGACGTGCTGGAGCGCCTGTCCACCAGCGCCGTGGCGCTCAAGGTCCTCGGCTCCTACCCCCGCGCCGTGCTCTGACGCGGTGCCAGCCGGTTGCGGGCGTCAGCGTCGACGCACGCAACCCTGGTCGTCGAAGGTCACCAGGCGCGAGCGTTCCTTGCGCTGGCGCGCCTCGTAGTGATAGCGAGTCAGGGCGTCCAGCTGGGAGATCCGCTGCGGTGGTCCCAGGGCGTTCTCCACGTCCGCCCGGCTCATGCCGACCCTGACCTGTCCCCGGATGATCGCCTGCCGCCTTTCGCTGGGGCTGAGCAGATCACCGCACCCATCCGTTCTGGCTGCCACCACTGTTGGTGGGCGTTGCGCCTCCTTGCGCGGAGGGGCCTTGGGTTTCGCCATCAGCGTGGGCCTGGCGCCGCCCGGGCGGGGATTGTCCGCGCGTTGCAGGCGGCTGTCGCTGTCCGAAGCACAGCCGCTGGTGGAAAAGGTGAGGTGGCCGGTGGCATCTTCGCAACGATAGACCGTGGCCGCCTGGGCAGAGGCGCAGCCCAGCAACAGGCCGAGCACGACGAGCTTCTTCATGGGACGTCCTCCTTGACGTAGCGCTCAAGCTTAGCGGGTTAACGACCGCGGGACGAGCGTTGCAAGCGCGGCTTCGATACCGGCCCAGAGCCCTTGCAAATAGCTGTTTTGAAAACCTTTTGCGTTCGCACCCGTAACCGGTCCGGTGTATCATCCCCGCCGTCAGCCCCGCCGGGGCAGTGGTCATCCCCCCTTATGGACTTACCCAGTCAACACTCAATCGCCTTTTTCGTCCCGTTGTTGAGATAGGGTTCGTCGGTGCGCTCCGCCGGCGGGCCGGAGTGCGCTATGACCGTAGTGAACGAAGCAGAAATCAGAAAGCCCCACGAGACGCTGCAGGAGCGTCTCGCCCAGGTCGTCGAGTTGCTGGAGCGCTACGACCTCGCCGTCGAGGCGCGTGAAGACCACGATCGCGCCCCCGTATCCCCCGCCGATATCCCCGAAGAGGGCCTCGAAGAGCTGCGTGCCCGGCTGGACGAGCTGCACCCGGCCGACGTCGCCTTCATCCTCGAAGCCCTGCCGCAGGAAGACCGCCTGACCGTCTGGGGGCTGGTCAAGACCGAGCGTGACGGCGAGATCCTGCTGGAGGTCTCGGACGCCGTCCGTGAAACGCTGATCGCCGACATGGACGATCAGGAAATCCTCGCGGTGGCCGGTCAGCTCGACGCCGACGAACTCGCCGACCTGGCGCCGGACCTGCCGCGCGACGTCGTCCATGAACTGATGGAGGCCCTCGACGCCCAGCAGCGCGAGCGGGTGCGCTCCGCCCTGTCCTACGAAGAGGACCAGGTGGGCGCGCTGATGGACTTCGAGATGGTGACCATCCGCGATGACGTCGCCCTGGAAGTGGTGCTGCGTTATCTCCGCCGGCTGAAAGAGTTGCCCGACCACACCGACAAGCTGTTCGTGGTCGACAACGACAGCATCCTCAAGGGGGTGCTGCCGATCAAGCGACTGCTGGTCAACGATCCGGAAAAGCTGGTGGTCGAAGTCATGGCGAAGGAGGCGGTGGCCTTCCATCCGGACGGCGACGCCTATGACGCGGCCCAGGCGTTCGAACGCTACGACCTGGTTTCGGCACCGGTGGTGGACAAGAACGGCAAGCTGATCGGCCGTCTCACCATCGACGAGATGGTCGACCTGATCCGCGAGGAAAGCGAAAGCGAAGTCCTCAACATGGCCGGTCTGCGCGAAGACGAAGACGTCTTCGCCTCGGTGTGGAAATCGGTGGGCAACCGCTGGACCTGGCTGGCCACCAACCTCATCACGGCCTTCATCGCCTCGCGGGTCATCGGCCTGTTCGAGGGCTCGATCGAGAAACTGGTGGCCCTGGCTGCGCTCATGCCCATCGTCGCCGGCATTGGCGGCAACTCGGGCAACCAGGCCATCACCATGATCGTGCGCGCCATGGCGCTGGGGCAGATCAGTGTGACCAGCACCGCGCGCCTGCTGCGCAAGGAGATGGGCGTCGCCCTGTGCAATGGCGTCATCTGGGGTGGGGTGATAGGGCTGGTGGCCTTCTATCTCTACAGCAGCTGGTCCCTGGGCCTGGTGATGATGGGGGCCATGACCCTGAATCTGCTGCTGGCGGCGTTCATGGGCGTGCTGATTCCCATGACCCTGCAGCGCTTCGGTCGCGACCCGGCCATGGGGTCGAGCGTCCTGATCACCGCGGTCACCGACAGCGGCGGCTTCTTCATCTTCTTGGGACTCGCCACCCTGTTCCTGATGTAGGGCAGGGCAGGGCAGGGTGCAGCGGGCTGCCCAGGCGCAGGGCAGCCCGGACGCCGTCAGGATGCGGCGTCGATGTCGTGGGCGATCAGCGAGATCAGGGCGTTCTGCTGGCGACCCGACAGTTGCCGAAAGCGCTGCAGCAACTCCCGCTCGCTGGCGGTGATCTCCGGACTGTCCAGGCGAAGCCCGGGTTCGTCCCCAAGGGCGCCCTCTTGCTGCAAGCTCTGCTCGAGACGCGCGATGATTTCGGAGTTCATGCTGCGATGATGGTTGCGGGCCACATCCGCGATGCGCTCTCGCATGCCCTCGGGCAGACGCACGACGAATTTGTCAGCGGTACGGCTTGAGTAGGATCTAATGGCCTGGGTCATTGAGGTACTTCATCTGGAGTCAAAAATCAGTGAAGGCATAAGCCCTCGTCTCGTTCCGCTAGCACTCACGGCACCTTGGACTCTGTAACCACCTGTCCCTAGGTATCTGTTTTTATTGACGTCAATTTACCGACGTACAGAACAAATTGCAAAGCTGCCGAAGAACTTCCTGCCTGTGCCGCCCCGCGCGCAGTGTCGCGCTGCCTGAACCGGAACATGACAAACCTTCCGCTGCTCGTTACCATGAGCGCCCTTTCCTGTCCCAGTAGCTCAATTGGATAGAGCATCCCCCTCCTAAGGGGAAGGTTGGTGGTTCGACCCCACTCTGGGACACCAGATTCCTTTCCAGAACCTCTCCTCGCGATCCGACGCCTTCAACTGCCCTTGCCGAACCGTTACAGCAGTTTGGAGGATAGGGCAAAAACGGCGACCTTGTCCGACTTCCAAGCTCTTCCAGTGGCGATTTGTGGCTGTGATCACAGCATAGAGCAGCAGACAAAAACCTGCCGAATTTATCTGTACTCTCCGTTGGCTAACCGTCTGCATTGCTTGTATCTGGAGCGCCTCTGGAGGTTCGCGTCATGGCCTTTTATCCCGTCCTACTTTCAGTCGTGTTCGTTGTGCGTAATCAGGCTACCGAGTTGCAGAGCGTCCTGGAGCGCGCGGCAACTGTTATCGGTCCCTTGGTAAGTGACTACGAACTTATCATTGTCGACAACGCCTCTTCTGATGACAGCGTAGCTCGATTGAAGCAACTCACCAGCATCAATGGCCTGCCCAATCTGCAGGTATATGCCCTGACCAAGGAAGTGGACTCCGATACCGCCGCCTGGGTGGGACTGGAGAATGCGCTGGGAGACTTCGCGGTCGTCATAGATCCGGAAACCGATGACATCGCCTTCTTGCCCGACATGTTGCAACAGGCTGCGGGTGGCATCGACGTGGTGTTCGCCAACAATCAGCAGAAAGTTCGGCAGACCCTGTCCTACAGTCTTTGCTCCAAGGGCTTCAACAGTCTCTACAAGCAGTTCAACGGCGTCGATCTGGCCAAGGATGCGCCTCAGTACCGGATGCTCAGCAAGAAGGTCATCAATTACATCCTGCGCCACCCCGCGCCGGCGCTGACCTATCGCCATCTGCCGGCGACGGCGGGCTTCTCGCGGATCAATCTCGAATACAGCATGCCGCCGCGCAGCACCAAGCCCAAGCGGTTGTCAGGCAGCTTCGATCGCGGTGCCCGGTTGCTGGTGTCCTCCACCCGCAAGCCCATGCGCATGGTCAGTTTCCTGTCCATCGTCGGGGCCCTGTCCAATCTGCTCTATTCGATCTACGTCATCGCCATCGGCCTGTTCAAGGATGACGTCGCGCCAGGTTGGGTGACGATTTCATTACAGCAGTCCGGCATGTTCTTTCTCATTTCGCTGGTCCTGCTGGTGCTCGGCGAATATGTCCTGCAGTTGACCCACAGAGTCAACGAAGGGCCGCTCTATCATGTCGCCCAGGAGTTCACGAGTGCGGTCATGACGCGCCGTGACAAGCTCAATGTCGAAGTAGTGCAGGGCGGCAATGCCGCAAGGCCGGCCACTCAATCCGGCATGGCCTGACGATCATGAGAGATGCGATCGTCATAGGTGGCGGATTTTACGGGGCCATGACGGCCCTGTATCTCATGCGCGTGAGAGGCTTTGCGAAAGTCACTCTGGTCGAGCGGGAAGACGGGCTGTTGAAGCGCGCCTCTTATCACAATCAGGCACGCGTCCATAACGGTTATCACTATCCCCGCAGTTTCGTCACGGCCTTTCGCAGTCGAGTCAACTTGCCGCGCTTCTTGCGCGATTATCCGGATGTGGTGGTGCGCGACTTCACCAAGTTGTATGCCATTGCCCGCAATAACTCCAAGGTCACGGCCAAACAGTTCGAACGCTTCTGTCAGGGGATCGAGGCGTCGCTGCAACCGGCGTCCGAGGAATTAAGTCGATTGTTCGACGATCGACTGATCGAGGCGGTTTATCTCACCGAGGAATATGCCTTCAACTCCGCCGTACTCGCCGCTGAAGTCAGTCGCGAACTGGATGCCGTCGGCGTCGAGTTGCGCCTCAAAAGTCGCGTGACGGCGATCCGCGGCGAAAGCGGCGGCCTGGGGGTCGACGTGGTGGATGAAGCCGGCGGGCAGGAGGAGATGCATTGCCGTTATCTCTTCAACTGCACCTACAGCGGCCTCAACCAGTACGGTGGCGATTTCCCCGGGACCGCTACCCGGCTGCGCCACGAAATCACCGAGATGGCGCTGGTGGAGATGCCTCCGGAACTGCGCAACCTCGGGGTGACGGTCATGGACGGGCCGTTCTTTTCCATGATGCCGTTCCCGGCCCGGGGTCTGCACACCCTGTCCCATGTGCGCTACACCCCGCACCTGAACTGGGAAGACGCCAATGGCACCGATCCCTATGCGCTGCTGGACGGCTATGACCGCGCCTCGCGGGCGGACTGGATGGTGCGCGACGTGGCCCGCTACATGTCGGCAGCGGCGCGGGTGGAGTACCGGGATTCGCTGTTCGAAGTGAAGACCATTCTGATGAAGAACGAAGGCGACGACGGCCGTCCCATCCTCTTCGAACAACATCCCCAACTGCCCGGCTGCTATTCGATGCTGGGTGGCAAGATCGACAACATTTTCGATGCCCTGGAGCGCCTCGATGCCGAACCCTTCCACTGAAGCGACACCCAGGGGGGTGTCCGGCGTCGCCGGCTTCATCAGCGTTCTGGTCTTTTCCATCATCAATTTCTTTCTGTTCGGCAAGGGCGTCATCCTCGACCCCTTCCACCAGGGGGAGTATTTCGCCACATTGCCGACGCTGCTGCACAGTCAGCCGGGCGCCCATGCCTTCACCATCCATGGTGGCCTGGATTTCATCCCGGTATGGCTGGCGGAGACCTGGTTCGGCGCCCAGCACACCTTCCTGGTGACCCAGATCCTCTATGGACTGTGCAACACCGGTGCGGCACTGCTGCTCTGGGGAACGGCCGTGTTGCTGTGCCCGGTGCCCAAGGGCCGCGCGCGCCTGATCCTGCTGGTCGCCGTGGGCGCCGTGGCGACCCAGGTGGTGGGCTATCGCGATCTCTTCCTGCTGCTGTCGCTGTTCCTCTTCTGCCTGCATCGCAAGGTGGAGACCACGCCGCGGCGACTGCTGTGCGAGGTGTTGCTGGGCCTAGCGGCCGGCTTCAACCTGTTCTGGTCCTATGACCGCGGCATCGCCGGGGTGCTGGCCATCGGCTCGGCGGTACTGCTCACGCTGCTCCTGCAGCGGCGGCATGTCCTGTCGCTGCTGAGCTTCGTGGCGACCGTCGGCTGGCTTGGCTTTGGTACCGATTTCTTCGCCCTGACCGATTACGTCAAGAACCTGACCTTCCTCCTGGAAACCTCGTCCCAGTGGGGCTACGGGCTGAGTGCCCGGCCGCTGGCGCTGAGCCTGCTGCTGGCGGTGCCCACGGCCCTGGCAGGTTTCGCCCTGATCCGTTGTCTGCCCTGGCCATGGCGCTGGAGCGAGGATCTGCCACTGATCGGTGCCCTGGCCGTGTTGCTCGCGATCTTCTTCAAGATCGGGGTCAATCGCGCGGACTTCCAGCACATCCAGATGGGTTTCTGGGTCCCCCTGCTGAGCCTGCTCTATGCCGCCCGGCGGCAACGCCTCGCGCGCAATGGCGGTTGGGATATCTCGGCCCACCCGCGCGCGGCGGTCGCGGCCATTGCCGCTGCGGTGCTGCTGGGGCTGGTCGGACTTAATCCCTCGCCGTTCTTCGCGGTACTGCTGGTTGGTGCGCTGCTGGCTTTCAGCCGGCGCCTGCTGGTGCCCGCCCTGGCGGCGCTGCTGGTGCTGCTCGCCGCCTTCAACCTCTACAAGTCGCCGGTGGAGCGAGTGTGGGCCCAGGGGCTCGCCTGGGTGCCGAAGCTGGCCGCCTTGCCGGATGACGCCGCCCTGGCAACGCCCGGGGTGCAATGGGCCTCGCAGCGCCTGCTGGAGAGCGGCGCCCACTGTGTGTTCGACCTGGCCAACAACGGGGTCATCAACGGGGTGACCGATCTGCCGGCCTGTACCAAGTACATCTATCCGGTCTATGCCACGCCGCCCTACGAGGCCGATCTGCTCAGCGATCTGCAGCATGCCGATCCGCCGGCGGTGGTGTATTCGACGACCTTCTGGTCATTCAACCTGAACAACATTTCCATGCACGACAAGTTTCCACGACTCAAGGCCTACCTGGACGAGCGTTATCCCGTCGAGGAGTGCCAACCGGACTATTGCCTGAGATTCAAGACCAAGGGGTGAGCAACATGAAGACCGACGCATTGATAGGGTACAGCGGCTTCGTGGGGTCGACGCTGCTCAAGCAGAAGGCCTTCGGCGCGCTGTTTCGCTCCACCAATATCGACCAGATCGGCGACCAGCCCTATGGCCAGGTCATCTGCGCCGGCGCCCCTGCCCAGAAGTGGATCGCCAATCGCGATCCCGAGGCCGATCGCCAGAAGATCGATGGCCTGATCGGTCATCTGTCGCGGATCCAGTGCGATTCCTTCGTGCTGATCAGCACCGTGGACGTCTTCAAGCAGCCGCTCGGGGTGGATGAGACCACCGCGGTGGACGAAGAGGGCCTGCACGCCTACGGCGCCAATCGCTATCGGCTGGAGCAGTTCGTCCGGGAGCATTTCGCCAATGCCCTGATCGTCCGCCTGCCTGGCCTGGTCGGTCCCGGCCTGCGCAAGAACGTGATCTATGATCTGCTCAACGACAACAACCTGCACGCCGTGGAAAGTCGCGGCGTCTTCCAGTTCTATCCGATGGTCAATCTCGGCTATGACATCCAGACCGCCCAGGCCGCCGGGCTGGACCTGGTGCACCTGACCGCCGAGCCCATCAGCGTGGCGGACATCGCCCGCCAGGGCTTCGGACGCGACTTCGGCAACACCCTGGAGGGTACGCCGGCGCGCTACGATTTTCGCAGCGTGCATGCCGAGGTCTTCGGCGGGCGTGACGGCTACCAGTACAGCGCGCGCGACACCCTGCTCGCGGTTCGCGCCTACGCCCAGTCGGAACCCCCGGTCATCAAGGCGGAGGGTCAGTGATGCGCATCGCCATCTCCAATATCGCCTGGGAGCCGACCGATGACGCCATGGTCGCCGAGATCCTGCAGCAATACCGGGTCGATGCCATCGACATCGCGCCTGGCAAGTACTTCGCCGATCCCAAGACGGCCACCGCCCAGGACATCCAGGCGGTGCGTCAGCAGTGGCAGGCCCGCGGCATCGAGATCACCGGTATGCAGGCCCTGCTGTTCGGCACCACCGGACTCAATGTCTTTGGCGCCGATGACATCCAGCGTGCGCTGCTGGCGCAGCTGGAGGGCGTCTGCCGGGTCGCCGAGGGACTGGGTGCGACGCGTCTGGTGTTCGGTTCGCCGCGCAATCGCGATCGCTCGGGCTTGAGTGACGACCAGGCCCTGGCACAGGCACGGGATTTCTTTCGCCGTCTGGGCGATGTGGCCGCGACCCATGGCGTGCAGATCTGTCTGGAGCCGAATCCGCCCCGCTATGGCGCTAACTTCATGATCGACAGCGATTCCACCGCCGCCGTGGTGCGGGCGGTCGAGCATCCGGCGATCCGCATGCAACTCGATACCGGCGCCCTGACCATCAACGAGGAAGATGCCGCTCGCGTGCTCGAAGAGCATGCGGAGCTGATCGGTCACGTCCATGCCAGCGAGCCGGACCTGGTGACCTTGGGGGAGGGCGGTACCAACCACGAGGGCATCGCCTTCGCCCTGACCCGCCGCCTGCCGGAACAGGTCGTCAGCATCGAGATGCTGCCAGCCAAGCAGGGCTCCAACCTGGCCGCGCTGGAGCGTGGCGTCCAGGTCGCGGTCAAGGCCTATCGAGACCTGCCGGAGGCTGCCGCATGAAGTGGCTGATCCTGATCCTGGGCATCGCGTCCAACGCCTCGGCGAGCGTGCTGGTGAAACTGGCCATGCTGCCGCCGCGGCGTTTTCCCAGCCTGAGCGATCCCATGGGCGCCCTGGCCAACTGGCCGTTCTGGCTCGGGCTGTTCATGTATGGCCTGGCCTTTCTGCTGTATGCCGCCGCCCTCGCCAAGCTGCCGCTGAACGTGGCGCATCCGGTGCTGACGGCCGGCGCCATCGCCAGCGTCGCGTTGCTGTCGGTGGTGATCTTTCGCGAAGCCTTTCCCTGGACCACGGCGGCAGGCATCGTCCTGATCATTGCCGGCGTCGCCCTCATCACGGCCCGTGTCGGTTGAACCTGGAGGACCTATGACTACTGCAATTCCCGCCACCGAGCGCGCCCTCTGGCAGGTGCCCAGCTATTCGACGACCTTCTGGAACGGCCGTAGCCGCCCGCACTGCGTGGTGATTCCGGTCATCAACGAAGGCGAGCGCATTCTCAATCTCCTGCGGCGCATGGCGGCGGTCAGGATCGCCGACATCGCCGATGTCATCATCGTCGACGGCGGCAGCACCGATGGCTCGCTGGAGCCGCAACGGCTGCAGGAACTGGGCGTCCGCGGGCTGCTGGTCAAGACCGCGCCGGGCAAGCTGAGCGCCCAGCTGCGCTGCGCCTATGCCTTCGTCCTCGACGAGGGTTACACCGGCATCGTGACCATCGACGGCAACGACAAGGACGACCCGGACGCCATTCCGCGCTTCATTGAAGCCATCGAGCAGGGTTACGATTTCGTCCAGGCCTCGCGCTTTCTGGCTGGCGGCGTGGCGGAGAACACCCCCAAGTCCCGCGACTTCGCCATTCGCTTCATCCATGCCCCCATGCTGAGCCTGGCCTCGGGTTTCCACTGGACCGACACCACCCAGGGTTTCCGCGCCTACAGCCGGGCCATGCTGCTGGATCCGCGCGTGGCACCGTTCCGCGACGAGTTCACCACCTACGAGTTGCTGGCCTATCTGTCCTACCGGGTACCGAAATTGGGCTATCGCTGCGTGGAACTCCCCACCGTGCGGCGCTATCCGAAGGGCGAGGTACCCACCAAGATCAGCAGCGTCAGAGGTAATCTGTCGGTGTTGCAGGTACTGATGAAGGCCTGTGCAGGCCACTACAACCCACGCTTGGGCGAGGATGCCCAGTTGGCAGCGCAACGACGAAGCTGATCCCGTCGCGCTCGCCTGATGCGCAAGAGACGATGGAGTAGGCAATGGTGCGTGTGCTGTCGGCGTTTCGCGGGCTCTATTTCGCGACGCTGTTGATGTTGATCGGGACCGGTCTGCTGAGTACCTATCTAGGCCTGCGACTGGCCGCCGATCAGGTGCAGGGACTCTGGGTCGGCGCTCTGACCGCCGCCTATTACGCAGGACTGGTGATAGGCGGCAAGCTGGGGCATCGGCTGATCGCCAAGGTTGGCCATATCCGCGCCTATGTGACCTGTGCCGGGGTGGTCGGCGCCGCGGTACTGGGCATCGGCCTGCTGCCCTGGTTGCCGGTGTGGCTGGCGCTCAGGGTACTGATCGGCATGGGCATGATGTGCCAGTACATGGTGCTGGAAAGCTGGCTCAACGAGCAGGCTGGCCCTGGCGAGCGGGGCAAGGTCTTTTCCGGCTACATGACCGCCTCCTACCTTGGCCTGGCGCTGGGGCAGGTGGTGCTGGTGCTCTCGCCCGATCTCGGCGTCGACAAGCTGATGCTGGTCGCCATCTGCTATGCCCTGTGTCTGGTGCCAGTAGCGGTCACCGGCAAGATCCACCCGGCGCCGCTCAAGCCGGCGCCGCTGGAGCCCACGTTCTTCATCCAGCGGATTCCGCAGTCTTTGACGACGACCCTGGTCGCCGGACTGGTGATCGGCTCCTTCTATGGCCTGGCGCCGCTCTATGCCAGCGCCCAGGGCCTGCCCACCGAGCGCATCGGCCTGTTCATGGCCTGCTGCATCTTCGCCGGTCTGATCGCCCAGTGGCCGATCGGCTGGCTTTCGGATCGGCACGATCGCAGCTGGCTGATCCGCGTGGTCGCCATCGCCCTGACTCTCGCCGCCCTGCCGTTGGCCGTGCTGCCCCATGTGCCGCCAGTGGTGCTGCTACCCCTCGGCCTCATCGCCAGCCTGCTGCAGTTCGTGCTGTATCCGCTGGCGGTGGCGCTGTCCAATGACCATATCGAAGGGGAGCGCCGGGTCTCCCTGAGTGCCATGCTGCTGGTGACCTTTGGCATCGGTGCCTGTATCGGTCCGCTGGTGGTGGGGGCTCTGATGAATCTGGTCGGACCCAATATGCTCTATGCCTTCGTCGTCCTCTGCGGGGCGATCCTGATCTGGCGCATCCGGCCGGATGCAGTCACCGGCAAGCACCTGGTCGACGAGGCGCCCTTGAGCCATGTGCAGATGCCCGAAGGGTCGACCAGTTCGCCGCTGGCCGCCGCGCTGGATCCACGGGTCGATAGCCAGGTGGTACACGACCAGATGCATACTGATCCGGTCGTGGAGGAGGAACCCGCCGAGGAGGGGGCGCCTCTGCAGGAAGAGATCGAGTTTCCCCGGAATCCGCCTGAATCCAAGGCGACCTGAGAGTTGGAGGAGGGCGCCCAGCAGCCGTGGGCGCCCGATCGGTCACTCGAACCGGCGATTTTCTCGCTGCAGCTGGTAGATGAAGCGCTCGACTTGGCGCTGGGCTGCGCCACTGAGGTTGTCGAAGCAGACGCCCACGTCGCTGTATTCCAGGCGGTCCGGACAGGCCACGTGGCGGATGGTCACCGGTGTGTTGATGGCGCCTATGGGCAACTCGGCGGTAAAGCTCTGGACCCGCTGCCCGGGTTGCAGCAAGTGGGTCACGTTGCCGGGAAAGCGTAGCTTGCAGCCCGTGGCCGACAGATCAATCAGTTGGCCACGCAGCTGGATCTGGCTGTTGCCCTGACTCAACTCGGCCGTCGCCGGCTGGGTCAGCAGCAGCTTGACCCGATAGGCATTTCGCCGCTGGTGATAGGTGAGCTCGGTGGGCAGGCCGATCCAATAGCAGCGGTTGCCGTCCAGTTCGCTGAACTCGACCGGATGATCAATCTGCCAGGTGACCTTGATGCCCTCGTGGAAGCTGTCCACCCGGAACGCCTGGCCCTGTTCGAGCAGGCGTTCGGCTTCACGTGGGATGAACTCGTCCAGCGCGATCAGTCCCTTGGCTTCGTCGATTTCGACGACGAAGCTCTGGAATTGCTGCCCCTGACGATTGAAGGTGATCCGCAGCGGAATGTGCTGCTGTTGCGCCGGCCGCAGGCAGGCCAGGATCTCGCCCTTGGAGCGATAGATCTGGGGTGGCTGAGCGGCGTTGTCGCTAGCGGAAGAACCTTGCACCTGGAAACTCCTGTAAACAGCGGTCAGCAAGAATACTGGCTAGCTGCCATCTGTACAGCAAAAACGCGTTGGGGGAAAAGCTTCGAGCTCAAGCCGAACTCAGCGGACGCTGATAACCGCCACCGGTCTGGCTGCCGCGACGGTTGTACAGCGTGGGTGCCGAGGTGCCCTGCAGCACGTTTAGCAGCTTGCCGACCACGAATCGGTTGGCCTGGATGATCTGGCCATTGCGGACGTTGTGCGCCTTGCACTGCTCCATGAGCTGCGCGAGCCGACTGGAAAGCGTCAGCAGTTCTTCCCCATCGGGTAGCCGCGCAGCCAGGGCTTGCAAGCCCTGCAGATCCGCGCGCAGGCCGTGGGCCTGGAGCAGGGCAGTGCGCTGCTGGGCATGCTGGTCGAGCTGCTTGAGCAGGATCTGCTTGGTGCCCAGCAGGGCTTCCAGCCGATCGAGCTGACGCTCGCTCAAGGCCTGGAATTCCTGCTCGATCAGGGCCAGCAGTTGCTCGCTCAGGTCGATGTCGTGGCGGGTGATCTCGAGCAAGGTGGCATTGGGCATGGCACGGTTTCCTTTCGAACGTTAGTGACGATCGTCAGAAAGGCCGTGCCGAACCGGGCGTCAGGACTCGAACGCCATCAGTTTGTCGGCCACTTTCTGGCTGTCGACCTTGTAGGAGCCATCGGCGATGGCCTGTTTCAGGCGGCTGACCTTGTCGCTGTCGACCACCGGCAGATCCTTGAGCCCTGCCGTCAGGGAGCTCAGTTGCTTGGCTTCAGCACTCAAGCTGACCGACTCGCCGGAGGCGGTGCTCTGGGTAGCCTTGACGTCGCTGGTCTGAGCCGCGGACACGTCCTTGGTGGACGCCGCCTTGGTATTGCCTATGCCCGCAGTAGAGGACGAATTCAGGCGATTGATATCTAGAGCCATGAGTGGAGATCCTCGTGTCGTCTCGTTCGCATGTCCGGCTTATCGGCGTGCAATGCCGAAACTTTAGCCGTAGACCTGTGCGCCCCGTCACATCCTTCGACAGGATGACGCGCAGAGGTTCAGGAAGCGGACGTTCAAGGTACCTCTTTTGGCTCCTGCGCTAAAGGGCTACCTCCACCTGGCCCTGATCGACGACCCGACCGTGGATCACCCGGTTGGAGCTGAGGTTGCGGACCCGGATCTCTTCGTCCTTGGCGCCGGCGCTGAGGGCCTCGCCCTGCATGCGGATGCTGAAGGAGGCGCTGCGGGCATTGATGACCACCTGCTCGCCCTTGCGAATGAGTTCGGCCTGCTCGATAAAGGACGGCGCCAGGACCTGCTCGCTGACCACCTGACGCTTCAGCTGGGTGCCTATCACCTGTTCCAGGCTGGTCAGGTAGCCCTGGGTCAGGGTGCCAACATCACGCTCCACCAGCGCCACGTTCTGGTTGTCCAGCACCGCGCCACGCAACAGGGGCTGCAGCGTGACCACCACTGGGCGATACAGCTTGACCTGCGCGGGCACGAATACCGTCCAGGGACTGCCGCCCTCGCAGCGTACCTTGACGTTGATCCGACCCACCGGCATTGGATTGCCCTGTTGCGACAGCGTCAGGGGTTTGTCGCAGGCGGCCAGGCGCAGGCGGGAATCCAGCGAGTTGATCTGGGTTTCATGGCGAGCGTTGGAATGGGTCTCCAGCAAATATTCCTGCACGCGCTCCTCAAGAAAACTTTCGACGGCGCCGATAAGTTCGTCAGATGAGGTGTAGTCGCCTTCTGCATAGGCCTTTCCGCCCAGGCATGTCAGGATCAGCACAAGATTCGCAGCCCAGCGGCAAGAAGTCTTCATAGGTCGGAAACACGTCGCTTCGATCTTCATGAGTCACATCTAAGCAAGCCCTGTGCCGAGTTTTCCAACCGGTCCGTGGCAACGAGAGGAGTCGCCAAATGGCTGGTGTATTGGACGCAGTCAACCAACGTACCCAACTGGTGGGCCAGAACCGTCTGGAACTGCTGCTGTTCCGCCTGGACGGCTCGCAGCTCTATGGCATCAACGTCTTCAAGGTGAAGGAGGTGCTGCAGTGCCCCAAACTCACCGTGATGCCGAAATCGAGTCCGGTGGTACGGGGCGTGGCCAGCATTCGCGGCGGCACCTTTCCCATCATCGACCTGGCCATGGCCACCGGTCGTCGTGGGCTGGAAGACATCAACAACTGCTTCGTGATCATCACCGAGTACAACACCAAGGTGCAGGGCTTCCTGGTGCGCTCGGTGGAGCGGATCGTCAACATGAACTGGGAAGGCATCAACCCGCCGCCCAAGGGCACCGGTCGTGATCACTACCTGACCGCCGTCACCCGGGTCGACAACCAGCTCGTCGAGATCATCGACGTGGAAAAGATCCTGTCCGAAGTCGCACCGTCCGTCGAAACCGTGTCGGCCGGCGTCATCAGCGAAGTGGTACAGGCCAAGGCCGTCACCAAGCGCGTCCTGATCGTCGACGACTCCTCGGTGGCCCGCAAGCAGGTGAGTCGCTGCCTGGAAACCGTCGGGGTAGAGGTCATCTCCCTCAACGACGGCCGCCAGGCCCTGAATTACCTCCAGGCCATGGTGGCCGAAGGCAAGCGCCCGGAAGAGGAATTGCTGATGATTATTTCCGACATCGAGATGCCGGAAATGGATGGCTACACCCTGACGGCGGAAATCCGTCATGATTCGCGGATGCAGAAAGTGCATATACTGCTGCATACCTCCTTGTCCGGCGTCTTCAACCAGGCGATGGTCAAGAAGGTCGGTGCGGACGACTTCCTGGCCAAGTTCCGCCCCGATGATCTTGCCTCCCGGGTAGCCGAGCGCATCAACGCGGTCGACAGTCACTAGGTGAAGGCGTCTCTATCCCGGTATCCAGAAGGCGGAGCGGCAGTGTCAGCAGTCAACGCGGATTTTGTGCTTTTTCGTGATTTCCTCGAGAAATCCAGCGGGATCCTGCTCGGTGACAACAAGCAGTACCTCGTCTCCAGTCGGCTCAACAAGCTGATGGAGACCGAAGGGATCAAGACGTTGTCGGAGTTGGTGCAGCGCATCCAGATGCAGCCCCGTGGCGGGTTGCGGGAAAAGGTCATCGATGCGATGACGACCAACGAAACCCTGTGGTTTCGCGACACCTATCCCTTCGAGGTGCTTAAGAACCGCCTCTTGCCGGAGTTGACCAAGAACACCTTCGGCCAGCGCCTGCGGGTCTGGTCGGCGGCCTGCTCCTCGGGTCAGGAACCCTATTCGCTGTCCATGACCATGGACGAATTCGAGCGCAGTGCGGCAGGGCAGGGGCGTGGCGGCATGCAGATCGTGGCGACCGACCTGTCCGGCGCCATTCTCACCGCGGCCAAGTCCGGCGAATACGATTCGCTGGCGATCGGTCGGGGGCTGTCCCCGGAGCGCCTGCAGCGCTACTTCGACGTGCAGCAGCCGGGGCGCTGGGCGGTCAAGCCGGCGATTCGTAGCCGCATCGAATTCCGTGCGCTGAATTTGCTGGACAGCTATGCCAGCCTCGGCAAGTTCGACATGGTGTTCTGCCGCAACGTGCTGATCTACTTTTCCGCCGAGGTGAAGAAGGACATCCTCACGCGCATCCACGGCACCCTCAAGCCGGGTGGCTATCTGTTCCTGGGCGCCTCCGAGGCCCTCAATGGCCTGCCGGATCTCTATCAGATGGTGCAGTGCAATCCGGGCATCATCTACAAGGCCAAGTAGGCCGGTCGATGGACACCCCAAGGGCAGACCCAGGTCTGCCCTTTCTTTTGCGCCAAAGTTTTGCCGCCCCGGCCTCGGGGCCCGGCAAGGACGGCGGAAAAACCTTGCCGCTTGCCGTCGTTCTGACTGCCACCCTGCGCTAAGCCCTTGATTTAGATGGATGCTGGAGACTGGCACGGGCCTTGCTAAATCGCTTGCAAGCCACGTCAAAGGTCTCTCGACATGAGCATTAGTTTCGACAAAGCACTCGGGTTGCACGAGCAGGCGCTGAACTTCCGTTCGCAGCGTGCCGAGGTGTTGGGCAACAACATCGCCAATGCCGACACCCCGGGCTACAAGGCACGGGATCTGGATTTCAGCGCCGTGATGGCGGAGCAGGCGGCCAAGAGCGCACCGGGGGCCTCCGGCCACTATCAGCTGGAAACCACCAACAGCCGCCATATCGCTGCCGAAGGCTTCGACATGGGCATGGGCGACTCGGCGTTGAAATATCGCATCCCCACTCAGCCCTCGGTGGACCAGAACACCGTGGATGCGCAGGTCGAGCAGGCCAACTACGCCGAGAACGCGATGAATTTCCAGGCCAGTTTCACCCTGCTCAATAGCAAGTTCAAGGGGCTGATGTCGGCCCTGCGCGGAGAATAGCCATGTCCCTGAGTTCGCTGTTCAACATCGCCGGCAGCGGGATGAGCGCCCAGAACGTTCGCCTCAATACCGTGGCCAGCAACATGGCCAACGCCGATTCCGTGTCTTCCAGCGTCGACCAGACCTACAAGGCGCGGCACCCGGTGTTCGCCGCCCAGCTCAACGAGGCCCAGGGCGGCGCGTCGCTGTTCGATGATCAGGGCCAGGCCGGAGTCGGGGTGGAGGTCAAGGGCATCGTCGAGGACCAGAGCGAGGTACAGAAGCGCTATGAGCCCAACCACCCGATGGCGGACAAGGACGGCTACGTCTACTACCCCAACGTGAACGTGGTGGAGGAGATGGCCGACATGATTTCGGCCAGTCGCGCCTTCCAGACCAATGCGGAAATGATGAATACCGCCAAACAGATGATGCAGAAGGTACTGACCCTCGGTCAGTAAGGAATCGGCGCCATGGCCATAAGCACGACCAATTCAACCGCTCAGTCGGTGCTCGACAAGTACTCCGTCAACAAGACGAGTGCCACGGGTGACAGCAGCGGCAGCGAGACCAAGAAGACCAGCCAGCTCGGCAAGGACGAGTTCCTCAAGCTGATGGTCGCCCAGATGAACAACCAGAATCCGCTGGAGCCCCAGGGCAATGGCGAATTCATCGCGCAGCTGGCGCAATTCAGTACCGTCGAAGGCATCACCAACCTCAACACCAGCGTCAGCTCGATCCTTTCCGGCAGCCAGTCTTCCCAGGCGTTGCAGGCGTCCACCCTGGTTGGCCGCAAGGTGATCGTCGACAGCGACCAGGTCAAGGTGGATACCAGCGCGGACTTCAAGGGGGCGCTCAACCTGACCGCTTCCAGCTCCAATGTCTGGGTCAACGTCTATGACACCAGCGGCAGTCAGGTGAACCGCCTGAACCTGGGACAGCAATCCAGCGGTCTGGTGAACTTTACCTGGGATGGCACCGATGCCAGTGGCAAGAAGCTGGACGCAGGCACCTATCGCTTCGAGGCCCAGGCCAGCATCGATGGCAAGACCGAAGCCATGAAAACCAGTTTGCCGGCTAACGTCGACAGCGTGACGCTGGGGCAGAACGGCGGCGAAATGACACTCAACCTTGCCGGCGTCGGCAGCATCGGCATCTCCAAAGTCCAGGCGGTCGGCCAGTAAGGCGCGGCACACGAGAGGAATCCAGCATGTCTTTCAATATCGGTTTGAGCGGCATCAAGGCCGCGTCCAGTGACCTCAACATCACCGGCAACAACATCGCCAACGCCAGCACCGTCGGCTTCAAGCAGTCGCGGGCAGAGTTTCAGGATCTCTATGCCGCCTCGGTACTGGGTACTGGCAAGAATGCCCAGGGCAGCGGCGTGCTGCTGGGCAATGTCGGCCAGCTGTTCAACCAGGGCACCATCGATTCCACGCAGAATGCGCTGGACATGGGCATCAACGGCAACGGCTTCTTCATGACCAGCAACAACGGTGCCGTCCAGTACACCCGTGCGGGTTACTTCGGCACCGACAAGCAGGGCTTCATCGTCGACAACAACGGCTACAAGCTGCAGGGCTACACCACCAACGCCCAGGGCCTGCTGCAGCCCGGCGTACGCAGCGACCTGCGCATCGAGACGGCCAGTCAGGCGCCCAAGTCCACCACCCAGATCGCTCAGCAGTTCAACCTGAACTCGACCAGCGCACCGCCGACGCTGACGCCCTTCGATCCCTCGGATCCGAAAACCTACAACTCCTCGACCTCGCTGAACATCTATGACAGCCAGGGTAACTCCCACGTCATGTCGCAGTACTTCGTCAAGGCACCGGCGCCGGCCACCAATCAGTGGTCGATGCAGGTGCTGATCGACGGGCGCAATCCGCTGGATCCGGGGGTTGCCACCAAGACCGCCAATACGGCGGCGGGGGTTGCCGGTGCGACGGCAAACAGTGTCGCCACGGCGGTCAACAACATGTCCGGGGCCACGCCCCAGGTGAAGGCCATCGCCAACAATGCCGCCGCCGCTGCCGGTGCGACTCCGGCCTCGGTCGCCGCAGCCGTGGCCGCCTATGGCACCCAGCCGCAGAGCTTTGGCGTGACCTTCGATGCGGCTGGCAAGCTGAGCACCGTGAGCTCTTCTTCGTCGGGCGTCAGCATCGATCCCAAGACCAATATCATCACCTTCGCTACCGATCCCACCGGATCGAGCGGTAGTGGCTGGATCCCGGCGATATCCGATGGTGGCAACCCGGCGAACTACAGCTGGAACGGCGCGCTGGGCAACACGGGCGGCTTCACCTTCGATCCGCGCGGCTCGACGCAATTCTCTACTGCCTTCGCGGTGAACAGCGTTAACCAGGACGGCTACACCACCGGTCAGCTGTCCGGTCTGGAGATCGACGATACCGGTCAGATCTTCGCGCGCTACACCAACGGTCAGTCCAAGGTGCAGGGTCAGGTGATCCTAGCCAACTTCGCCAACGTCCAAGGCCTGACGCCCATGGGCAAGACCTCCTGGACCGAATCCGCCGAGTCCGGCCAGCCGGTGGTGGGCACGCCGCGGGCCGGTACCCTTGGGGCCCTGCAATCCGGTGCGTTGGAGGCGTCCAACGTCGACATCTCCACCGAACTGGTCGACATGATCGTGGCGCAGCGCAACTACCAGGCGAACGCCAAGACCATCGAGACCGAGAACGCCATCACCCAGACCATCATCAACCTGCGTTGATGTCGTTTCTCTGACGGCTTGCCGCTCAGCCGTCAGCAAAAGCCTCCCTCGGGAGGCTTCTCTGTTTTCAAGCCATTGATTCATAATGTTTTTCGTTTTCTGGAACGGGCCTTGCTAAAGAACCTCCGAACGCAAGCTTGGCGGCAATCGGCCGCCGTCGGAGGATCAGATGGACAAGCTGCTGTACGTCGCCATGACCGGCGCCAGCCAGAACGAGATGGCCCAGCGCGCCCATGCCAACAACCTGGCCAACGTCTCGACCTCGGGATTCCGCAAGGATCTCGAACAGGCGCGCTCGATGCAGGTGTTCGGCGAGACCATGCCGTCGCGCGTCTATTCCATGAGCGAGCGGCCGGCGACCGACTTCACCCCCGGTGCGCTGCAGGAAACCGGGCGTGACCTGGACGTGGCCATCCAGGGCCCCGGCTTCGTCGCGGTCCAGGATCCCTCCGGCAAGGAGGCCTATGTGCGTACCTCCAGTCTGCAGATCGATCCCCTCGGCATGCTGCGGACCGGCAGTGGTATGCCGGTGCTCGGCAATGGCGGACCCATCGCCGTGCCGCCCGCTTCCAAGGTGGAAATCGGTCAGGACGGCAGCATCACCATTCGCGGCTCCGGCCAGGCGGCCAATGCCCTGGCCCAGGTCGATCGCATCAAGCTGGTCAACCCCGACACCAAGCAGATGGAAAAGGGTCTCGACGGCCTGCTGCACATGAAGCAGGGCCAGGCGGCGCCGCCCATGGATGCCAATGTGTCCCTGGTGTCCGGCTTCGTCGAGTCGAGCAATGTCAATGCGGCGGAGGAGATGACCTCGATCCTGTCGCTGTCCCGCCAGTTCGAACTGCAGGTGAAGATGATGCGCAGCGCCGAAGACAACGACGCGGCGCTGGCAAAGGTTTTGCAATTCTCCTGATCAAGGCTAGCGCCGACGTAAAACCGGCACTTCGAGGAATACCATCATGATGTCGTCACTGTGGGTCGCCAAGACCGGTCTGTCCGCCCAGGACATGAACCTCACCACCATCTCCAACAACCTGGCCAACGTGTCCACCACGGGCTTCAAGCGCGACCGCGCCGAATTCCAGGACCTGCTGTACCAGATCCGGCGTCAGCCGGGTGCCCAGTCCACCCAGGACAATCAGCTGCCCTCCGGCCTGCAGCTGGGTACCGGTGTGCGCATCGTCGGCACCCAGAAGAACTTCACCGAGGGTTCGCTGCAGACCACCGACCAGCCGCTGGACATGGCCATCAACGGCGACGGCTTCTTCCAGGTGACCATGCCCGACGGGACCATCAACTACACCCGTGACGGTACCTTCCACCTGAATGCCGATGGCCAGCTCGTGACCGCCAACGGCTTCGCCCTGCAGCCCGCCATCGTGCTGCCGGCCGATACCAAGACCTTTACCGTCGGCGAAGACGGCACCGTGTCGGTCACCACCGCCGGCCAGGCCGCGCCCCAGGTCATCGGCAACCTGCAGATCGCCCAGTTCGTCAACCCGGGCGGTCTCCAGGCCGTGGGCCAGAACCTGTTCAGCGAGACCGCCTCCAGCGGCGCGCCCCAGGTTGGCACCCCGGGTCTGAACGGCCTCGGCACCGTCCTACAGAGCACCCTGGAAAACTCCAACGTGAGCACGGTGGAGGAGCTGGTGAACATGATCACCACCCAGCGCGCCTACGAGATGAATTCCAAGGTCATCAAAGCGGCCGACGACATGCTCGGCTTCGTCAGTCAACAGCTCTAATCCCCTGTGAGGACGCGCTCCATGAAACCTCTGTTCGCCGTCGCCCCGCTCCTGGGAGCGCTCGTACTCGCAGGATGCGTAGCCCCGGCCGCCAAGCCGGACGATCCCTATTACGCTCCGGTGTTGCCGCGCACGCCGGTGCCGGCGGCGCAGAACAACGGCGCCATCTTCCAGTCGGGGTTCGAACAGAATCTCTATACCGACCGCAAGGCCTTCCGCGTGGGCGACATCATCACCGTCACCCTGCAGGAGAAGACCCAGGCCAGCAAGAACGCCAGTTCCGACGTCGCCAAGAACAGCAAGGCGACCCTGGGGCTGACCTCCCTGTTCGGCGCCAAGCCGAAGATCCCCAACCCCCTGGCGGACGGCGACCTGAGCCTGGACGCCGGTTTCTCCGGCAATCGCTCCAACACCGGCAAGTCCACGGCGGCCCAGGGCAACAGCCTGTCCGGTTCGCTGACCGTGACCATCGCCGAGGTGCTGCCCAACGGCATCCTGGTGGTCCGCGGCGAGAAGTGGCTGACGCTCAACACCGGCAACGAACTCATGCGCATCCAGGGCATGGTCCGCGCCGACGACATCGCCACCGACAACACCGTGTCGTCCACCCGCGTGGCCGATGCGCGGATCACCTATTCGGGCACCGGCGCCTTCGCCGATGCCAGTCAGCCGGGCTGGCTGAGCCAGTTCTTCGGCAGCCCGCTGATGCCCTTCTGAGGATGAGCGCCATGTTCAAGACCCTCATCGCCGCTGCCGCCCTGGCCCTGGTCATGCCCCTGGCCCAGGCGGATCGGCTGAAGGACATCGCCAGCATCCAGGGCGTGCGGACCAACCAGCTGATCGGCTACGGCCTGGTGGTGGGTCTGCCCGGTACCGGCGACCAGACCACCCAGACGCCCTTCACCGTGCAGACCTTCAACAACATGCTGGCCCAGTTCGGCATCAAGGTACCGCCGGGTACCACCGCGCAGCTGAAGAACGTCGCCGCGGTGTCCATCCATGCCGATCTGCCGGCCTTCGCCAAGCCCGGCCAGACCATCGACATCACCGTGTCCTCCATCGGCAACTCCAAGAGCCTGAGAGGCGGCAGCCTGCTGCTCTCGCCGCTCAAGGGGATCGATGGCCAGATCTACGCCATCGCCCAGGGCAACCTGGTGGTGGGTGGTTTTGACGCCGAAGGTCGCGATGGCTCGAAGATCACCGTCAACGTTCCGTCGTCCGGCCGCATTCCCAATGGCGCCACCGTCGAGCGGCCGGTGCCGAGCGGCTTCGACCAGGGCAACAGCATCACGCTGGACCTCAATCGCAGCGACTTCACCACCGCCAAGCGCATCGTCGACAAGATCAACGAGACACTTGGCGCGGGTGTTGCATCTGCTGTTGATGCCGGATCGATTCGCGTCACGGCGCCGGTGGATCCCAGCCAGCGCGTCGACTACATCTCGATCCTGGAGAACATGGAAGTGGATCCGGGACAGGCGGTGGCCAAGGTCATCGTCAACTCCCGTACCGGGACCATCGTCATCGGCCAGAACGTCAAGGTCTCGCCGGCGGCGGTGACCCAGGGCAGCCTGACCGTGACCATCAGCGAGGACCCCCAGGTGAGCCAGCCCAATCCCTTGTCGGGTGGGCAGACGGTGGTGACTCCCCAGTCGACCGTCAAGGCCAAGCAGGAGGCCAAGCCGATGTTCAAGTTCGGTCCGGGTACCACGTTGGACGAGATCGTGAGAGCGGTGAATCAGGTGGGCGCTGCGCCCAGCGACCTGGTCGCCATTCTCGAAGCGTTGAAACAGGCCGGCGCCTTGCAGGCCGATCTGATCGTTATCTAAGGAGAACGGGCGATGGAATCTCGTCTGGGTGGCAACTACGGCAACGTCAAGGATTCGGGGGCCTTCACCGACCTGAATCGGTTGGCCCAGATGAAGGGTAAGGATCGCGACAGCTCGGAAAACGTCAAGAAGGTTGCCGGCGAATTCGAGTCGCTGTTCCTGAGCCAGATGCTCAAGTCCATGCGCAGCGCCAACCAGGCGCTGGCAGACAAGGACAGCCCCTTTTCCAGCGAGACCACCAAGCAGTACCAGGACATGTACGACCAGCAGCTGGCCGTCTCCCTGTCCCGGGATGGCGGCGGTATCGGCCTGGCCAACGTGCTCGAGCGTCAGCTGAGCAAGACCGCCCAGCCGTCGAGCCGTCCCAATCCCTTCGCCCAGGTCGGCCAGGCTGCGCCCACCGAAGGCCAGCTGGCCGCCGGCCGCAACGCCAAGCTCAACGACGTGGCGAGCCACGGCCTCAAGCCCGCCACTAACGTAGCGTCCTCCGGGCGGGACGATTCCAGCGCGCTGAATTCGCGCCGGTTGGCCCTGCCCGGGCGTCTGGCCGAGCGTACCGCCGCCAATATTTCCGGCGCGGCGGAGCAGGGCGCCACCCTCAAGCAGAGTTTTCAGGACGTCGCGGCCGCCCAGAGCGCCTGGCGCCAGCAGGCCACGCAACCCGGCAGCAAGCCGGCCGCCACGACCGAGGCCGTCGCCAGCGTGGACGGCGCCGCTGCCACCGGCAAGACCCGTTTCCGCACCCGTCAGGAATTCGTCGACACCATGATGCCCATGGCCGAAGCCGCGGCGAAGCGTCTGGGCGTGGATCCCAAGTACCTGGTCGCCCAGGCGGCGCTGGAAACCGGCTGGGGCAAGCACATGGTCAAGCAGGCCGATGGCAGCAACAGCAACAACCTGTTCGGCATCAAATCCCACGGCTGGGACGGCGGCAGCGCCCCCGCGGTGACCCAGGAATTCGTCAATGGCAAGGCCGTGACCGAGACCGCCAAGTTCCGCACCTACGATTCCTTCGCGGACAGCTTCCACGACTACGTGAACTTCCTGCAGAGCAACGACCGCTATGACAAGGCGCTGTCCACCAACGGCAACTCCGAGCGCTTCATGCAGGGCCTGCAGCAGGCCGGCTACGCCACCGATCCGCACTACGCACGCAAGGTGATCCAGATCGCTCGCAACATGAACACCTATCAGACGGTCGCCTCCCTGGGCACCAGTCCGTCCCGCGGTTGAGGTGAGCCATGGCTGATCTACTTTCCATTGGTCTATCGGGCCTGAGGTCCACGCAAAACGCCCTGACCACCACCGGTCACAACATCGCCAACGTCAATACGCCCGGCTATTCGCGGCAGGAGGCCATCCAGCAGACCAACATCGCCCAGTTCAATGGCTCGGGTTATGTCGGCTCCGGCTCCCAGACGGTGGATGTGCGTCGCCTCGCCAGTGATTTCCTCACCAGCCAGGTGCGCTCGGCCAACAGCCAGAACAGCGAGTTGCAGGCTTTCAAGAGCCAGATCTCCCAGCTCGACGGCCTGCTGTCCGACAACACCACCGGTATCACGCCGGCGATGCAGAAGTTCTTCGCCACCCTGCAGACCGCGTCCCAGGATCCGTCCTCGGTCCCGGCGCGGGAGGCCGTGCTTGCCCAGGCGCAGGGGCTGAGCAAGTCCTTCAATACCCTGTATGACCAGATCGACAAGCAGAACAGCCAGATCAACGATCAGCTGTCGGCCCTCACCGGTCAGATCAATTCCCTGGCCAAAAGCGTCGGCAGCCTGAACGATGCCATTGCCCGTTCCAAGGCAGCCGGCGCGGCGCCCAACGATCTGATCGATTCGCGGGACCAGGCCATCAAGCAGCTGTCCGGCATGGTCGGTTTGCAGGTGGTCAGCCAGGACGATGGCTCGCTCAACCTGTTCGTCGGCACCGGCCAGCCACTGGTGGTCGGCAGCAACGTTTCGACGCTGACCGCTCAACTGGGCAATGACGATCCGTCGCGCTATCAGATCACCCTGACGGCGGGCAGTACCTCGCAGATCATCACCTCGCAGGTCAGTGGCGGCGAGATGGGGGGCCTGCTGTCCTATAGAGACACGGCACTGGACCATGCCTTCAATAGCCTCGGTCAGCTGGCGCTGACCCTGACCGATACCCTGAACAAGCAGCTGGGGCAGGGTCTGGATCTGGCGGGCAATGCCGGTTCGGCGCTGTTCAGCGACGTCAACGGCGGCCAGAGCACCGGTCTGCGAGTCATGGGGCGGTCCACCAACTTCGGCTCGGCTACAGCCACGCTGAACATCACCGATACGTCCAAGCTCAATCCGAGCGACTATCGGCTGGATTTCGACGGCACCAACTTCAAGGCGCTGCGCATCAGTGATAGCACCAGCATCACGGTGACCCGCAGCGGTACCGATCCGGTCACCCTGACCTTCGCCGATGCCAAGGGTACCGATCAGGGTTTCAAGGTGCAGTTCACCGCGGCCGAACTGAACAAGGCCCAGGCGGGCGACGTCTTCAGCCTCCAGCCCACCCGTCGCGGTGCGGCGCAGATGAGTGTGGAGCTGAGCCAATCCAGCCAACTGGGCTTCGCGGGTACCGCCAAGGCTGCCAGCACTACCAACAACCGTGGTACCGGTGCTATCACCCAGCCTGACCTGAAGAGTGCGCCTTCGCCAGTCAGTACCGCCGATCTGGGTAGGCTGTTCGGTAGTGGTGGCATCAAGCTGAGTTTCAATGCCGCCGCTGGCAACCTGACCGGGACCCTGCCCACCGGGGCCAGCCTGAGTTATGTCTCGCCGTCCACTACCGGCCTGACCTCGGGTCAGACCAATACCTTGCGGCTGCAATACACCGACCCGAACACCAACAACAGCTACAGCTACGATTTCAACGTCAGCGGCGTGCCGCAGGATGGCGACAGCTTCACCCTGGGTGCCAACAGCGGCGCCGTCTCGGACAACCGCAATGCCCTGAACCTGGTGGCCTTGCAGACCAAGACCACCATGGGCGGCTATGGCACGACCGGTACCACTTACAACAACGCCTACGGCGGCCTGGTGGAGCGGGTCGGTACCCTGACCGCCCAGGTGCGGGTGGACTCGGCCGCCAGTGAGACCGTGCTCAAGCAATCCGAAGACAATCGTGATTCCCTGTCAGCGGTGAACCTGGACGAAGAGGCGGCCAAGCTCGTCCAGTTCCAGCAGTACTACGGTGCCTCGGCGCAGGTCATCAAGATCGCCCAGTCGCTGTTCGACACCCTGATCGGCGCCTTCAGATAAGGAACCCGCCCATGCGCATCTCTACCGTCCAGGCGTTCAACAATGGTATCAGCGGCCTGCAGAGCAACTATGGCGATGTCAGCCGCTCCCAGGAACAGATCAGCACCGGCAAGAAGATCCTCACCCCGGCGGACGATCCGGTGGCGTCGATCAAGCTGTTGCAGCTGAGCCAGGAAGAGGCGCTCAACGGTCAGTACAACACCGGTATGACCGCCGCCAAGAACAGCCTCACTACCCAGGAATCCATGCTGACCTCAGTGGAGACGGTGCTGACGCGTATTCGCGAGATCGCCGTCCAGGCCGGCAACGGTGCCCTGGATCCAACCGATCGCGCCTCTCTGGCCAAGGAAGTCGGGCAGCGCGAAGACGAGCTGATGAACCTGATGAACAGCAAGGATGCCAGTGGCAAATACTTGTTCTCCGGTTCCATGGGTGACACCCAGCCCTATGTGCGTAACGCCGACGGCACCTACAGCTACAACGGCGACGAAGGGCAGCGCAGCGTACAGATCGCCAGCTCCACCTTCGTGCCCCTCAGCGACAGCGGCAAGGACGCCTTCGAGAACAACTTCAACGCCAATCGGGTGGATACCAGCAAGGGGACGACCAATACCGGTACCGGGCGGATCTCCCTCGGCCTGGTGACGGACAAGGGCGCCTATGACTCGACCTTTCCGGCCAGCGCGCCGCCGGTAGCCAGTGACGGTATCGGCATCCATTTCCTCGATGACAAGAAATACGTCGTCTACGACCTCGCCAAGGCACCTACGGCCGCCCAATGGGCGGCCTACGATCCGGCCAATCCACCCGCGGGCCAACTCAAGGTGGACAGCCTGGACAGCACCCAGGAAGCCAGCAAATCCATCAGCTATGGCGGGGTGAAGGTGCAGATGGATGGCGTTCCGGCTGCCGGCGACGAATTCAAGATCACCCGCGACACCGCCAACGAGAAGCGCAGCCTGCTCAACGTGGTATCAGACCTGCGCAAGGCGCTGGAGAATGGCGACAGCAGTACCGAAGGGGTCTACCAGATCCGTGACAGCGCTGCCGTGGCCCTGAGCAACTTAGATACGGCCTACACCCAGGTCGACGGCGTGCGTGGCAAGGTCGGCGCGCGTCTCAACGTCATCGACTCCACCAGTGACTTCATCGCCAACGTCAGCCTGGTCAACAAGGCGGTGCAGTCTGATCTCCAAGATCTCGACTATCCCGAGGCGCTGTCGCGTTACGCCTTGCAGAACACCGTACTGCAGGCATCGCAGCAGAGTTTCGTGAAGATCGCCCAGTTGAGTCTGTTCAAGTACCTGTAAGGACAGAGGTCAAGGCGTAACGGGATTGGCCGATTTTTTGCTGCTACTCTTTCGCTAGGCTAGATGCGCCGGTTTTCCGCCGCCTCCGCCGCTCGACTCATCGCGAAGGGATAGCAACATGTTTGATGGCCTGTCGATCTTCATCTCGGGTGGTACCGGCTCTTTCGGTCGCGCCTTCGTCAAGCGGCTGCTAAGCGACTACCAGCCCAAACGGGTAGTGGTGTTTTCTCGCGACGAACTCAAGCAGTACGAGATGAGCCAGGAGTTCGATGCCCCCTGCATGCGCTACTTTCTCGGCGACGTGCGCGACGAGCAGCGTCTGCAGCAGGCCATGCGCGGCATCGATCTGGTGATACATGCCGCCGCCCTGAAGCAGGTGCCAGCGGCCGAATACAACCCTACCGAATGCATCCGTACCAACGTCAATGGCGCGGAAAACATCATCGCCGCGGCGTTGCAGAACGGTGTGAAGAAGGTCATCGCCCTGTCCACCGACAAGGCGGCCAGTCCGATCAATCTCTATGGCGCCACCAAGCTGCTGTCGGACAAGCTGTTCGTCGCCGCCAACAACATCGCCGGCAGTCGCGACACCTCCTTCGCCGTGGTGCGCTACGGCAATGTGGTCGGCTCCCGCGGCTCGGTGCTGCCACTGTTCCGCAAGTTGATCGCCAAGGGCGCCGAGGACCTGCCGATCACCGATACGCGCATGACGCGCTTCTGGATCACCCTCGACGAGGGCGTGGATTTCGTCATGCGCAGCTTCGAGCGCATGCAGGGCGGCGAGTTGTTCGTGCCCAAGATTCCCTCCGCGCGGATCGTCGATCTGGCGACTGCCCTGGCGCCGGATCTACCGCAGCGCCAGGTCGGCATCCGTCCGGGGGAAAAGCTGCACGAGATGATGATCTCCCGGGATGACAGTCCTCATACCCTGGAATTCGCGCATCACTATGTCATCGCGCCGGCGCTGAGCTTCAACCAGCCGTGCGACTACTCCCTTGATGGCCTGGGCGAGCAGGGACATCCGGTCGAGCCGGGCTTCGAATACCTGTCCGACAGCAACCCCGACTATCTGGACGTCGCGGCGCTGCGCCAGCTGGTCGAGCGCTGCCCATGAGCGCCATTCCCTACGGTCGGCAATCCATCAGCGAAGCGGACATCGCCGCGGTCACCGCCGTGCTGCGCTCCGACTGGCTGACCCAGGGGCCAATGATCGAGCGCTTCGAACAGGCGGTGGCGGGGCGCTGCGAAGCGACGCATGGCGTGGCCGTCTGCAATGCCACGGCGGCGCTGCATATCGCCTGCCTGGCGCTGGACCTGGGGCCAGGGGATCTGCTCTGGACTTCGCCCAATACCTTCGTGGCCAGCGCCAACTGTGCGCGCTATTGCGGCGCCGACGTCGACTTCGTCGACATAGATCCGCGCACCCTCAATCTCAGCGTTCCGGCGCTGGCCGCCAAGCTGGAAGTCGCCGAGCGGACAGGGCGGCTGCCGAAGATCCTGGTGCCCGTGGCCTTCGCCGGCCAGAGCTGCGACCTGGCCGCCATCCAGCCTTTGGCACGCCGCTATGGCTTCAAGGTGATCGAGGATGCTTCCCACGCCATAGGCGCGCGTTACGCCGGTCAGCCCGTGGGCTCTGGTGCCCAGGCCGACATCACCGTGTTCAGCTTTCATCCGGTGAAGATCGTCACCACTGGTGAAGGCGGACTGCTTACCACCAACGATGCCGCCCTTGCCGAACGGCTGCGGCGACTGCGCAGCCACGGCATCACCCGCGATCCGGCGTTGCTGCAGGCCGCAGGGCAGGGTGGCTGGTACTACGAACAGCTGGAGCTGGGCTTCAACTACCGCATCACCGACATCCAGGCGGCCCTGGGACTGTCGCAGCTCGACCGCCTGGAGCTCTTCATCGCGCGTCGGCGCGCCCTGGTCCAGCGCTATCGGGAGCTGCTGGCGGAATTGCCGGTCGGCCTCCTTGGCGATCAGGTCGGTGCCGAGTCGGCCTGGCACCTCTTTCCCATCCGGGTGGATGAACACCAGCGCGATCAGGTCTTCGCCGGGATGAGAGCTGCGGGTATCGGCGTCAATCTGCACTACATCCCTGTGCACCTGCAGCCCTATTACCGCGCCCTGGGCTTCGCGCCGGGCGATTTTCCGGAAGCCGAGCGCTACTACGCCCAGGCCCTGAGCCTGCCGCTGTACGCCGACCTGAGCGAGGCCCAGCAGGATCGAGTGGTTGAAGCGTTGGCCAAGTTGTTGAAGTAGAGGAAAGGACCATGCGAAAGATGACCGCGCAAGAGCGCTTCTGGCAGGGTGAATTCGGCGATGCCTACGTCGACCGTAACGCCGGCGCTGCAGCCGTGGCCAGCAGCCTGGCCTTCTTCGGACGCGCGTTGGCGCGGGCCGGCGGTCTGGGTAGCGTGCTGGAACTGGGCACCAACCGTGGCCTCAACCTGCAGGCGCTGCGAGCCCTGTTGCCCCAGGCGCAGTTGCAGGGTGTCGAGCTCAACGGCAAGGCCTGCGCCCTGGCCCAGGCGCTGAACGTGGCCGAGATCTGGGAGGGTTCGCTGTTCGACTATCCCGTGCCCAAGGGCTTCGACCTGGCGTTCACCAAGGGCGTACTCATCCATCTGCCTCCCGACTTGCTGCCGGCTGCCTACGACAAGCTGTACCAGGCCAGCCGACGCTTCATTCTGGTCGCCGAGTACTACAACCCCACGCCGGTGGAAGTGAGCTATCGCGGCCATGCCGAGCGACTGTTCAAGCGCGACTTCGCCGGTGAACTGCTCGACCGCCATGCCGATCTGCGCCTGCTGGACTACGGCTTCGTCTATCACCGCGATCCGCTGTTCCCGGCCGATGACATCTCCTGGTTCCTGCTGGAGAAACAGGCGTGACCGCCATCGCCATCATTCCCGCCCGGGGGGGCAGCAAGCGCGTCCCGCGCAAGAATATCAAGGCCTTCCACAGCCGCCCGATGATCGCCTATTCCATTCAGGCGGCGCTGGAGAGTGGCCTGTTCACCCGGGTCGTGGTCAGTACCGACGATGCAGAGATCGCCGAGGTGGCCCGCAGCTGGGGCGCCGAGGTGCCCTTCCTGCGTCCCGCCGAGCTGGCGGATGACCATGCCGGTACCGTCGAGGTGATCCGGCATGCGGTAGCGGCGCTGCGCGAGCAGGACGAAGATTTCGCCTACGCCTGTTGCCTCTACGCTACCGCACCTTTTGTGACCCCGGCCGATCTGGCGCGGGGGCTGGAAATCCTCGAAGGTCATCCGGACAAGGCCTATGCCTTTACCGTCACCGATTACGCCTCGCCGGTGCAGCGAGCGTTGCGGCTGCGCCCGGATGGCGGTGTCGAATCGCTCTATCCGGAGTTCTACGAAACCCGTTCCCAGGACCTGGAACCGGCTTTCCACGATGCCGGCCAGTTCTACTGGGGGCGCACCGAGGCCTGGGCGCAGGGCGCACCCCTGCATGCGCCGCACTCGCTGCCCGTATGGCTGCCGCGGCATCGGGTGCAGGATATCGATACGGCCGAGGACTGGCGGCGTGCTGAAGTTATGTTCGCCGCCCTGGGAGCGGCGCCGCGGTGATGCGGATTCTGGTGCGTGTGGATGCCTCGCCCATGATCGGCAGCGGTCATCTGGCACGTTGTCTCACCCTGGCCAGGGCGCTGGAGGCACAGGGTGCGCAGTTCACCTTTGTCTGCCGACTCGCTGAGCCGGACTGGCGCGCACTGATCCCCCAAGCCTATGAAGTCCTGCTGTTACCCCCACTGGGATCGCCGCCTGGCTATCCCGAACAGCGGATCGACGCCGAGGAAGACTTCCTAAGCATGCAAGTCCTGCTGGGTGAGCGATGCTTCGACTGGTGCCTGATCGATCATTACGGCCTGGCCGCGGACTGGCATGCCAAGGTCCGCCGCCATGCCAGACGCATCCTGGTGCTGGACGATCTCGCCAACCGTCCCCTGGCGTGTGATCTGCTGCTGGACCCAGGCGATCATCCATGGCCGGAGCAGCGCTACGTATCCCTGCTGCTGCGCGACGCCGTGCAATTGTACGGGCCAGAACACGCACTGCTGCGCGACGAGTTCAAGCAAGCGCGAGAAGGGCTGGCGCCGCGCGCGGGGCGTCTGGAGCGGGTCTTGGTGTTCTTCACCGGCGGTGATGACCTGGGCCAGACGCGGCTGGCGCTGCAAGCCCTGCTCAACTGGCGCCCCGGCCTAATTGTCGATGTGGTGGTCGGAGCAGGGCAGGCTGACCAGGCAGAGCTCCAGGCACTGTGTGATCAGCCGGGGTGGCGACTGCACATTCAGATCGACTACATGGCCCGGTTGCTGGCGGACGCCGATCTGGCCCTAGGTGCTGCTGGCGCCTCCTCCTGGGAGCGTTGCGCGCTGGGAGTTCCAGCGCTATTGGCGATCCTGTCCGACAACCAGCGCGAGTTGGCGGCCGGTCTGGAGCGCTGCGGGGCAGCACTTATCCTGGGGGAAGGTGCCGAGCTTAAAGTCGAGGATTATCAGCAGGCGCTGCACGCCCTGACGCCCGAGCAATTGGCGCGGATGTCGGCGCAGGCCTGGAAGCAGGTGGATGGTCTGGGTACCCAGAGAGTCGTCCACGCCCTAATGGAATTGTCGGCCGCACGCTGAGGCGGTGGAGGAAAGCTCGCATGTACCCACGTCCATTCGCCATCGCCGGCCGCGAGATTGGGATAGCGCACCCGCCGTACTGCATTGCCGAGGTTGGCATCAATCACAACGGTGATCTGGACACGGCGTTTCGTTTGATCGAGGTGGCCAAGTCGGCCGGTGCGGATGCGGTCAAGTTTCAGACGTTCAAGGCCAAGGATTTCTGCGGCGATCCCGAGCAAACCTTCACTTACCGCTCGCAAGGCCATACGGTCACCGAGCCCATGCTGGCGATGTTCCAGCGCTATCAGTTCGCTCCTGCGCAGTGGCAGGCGATCAAGGCGCATTGCCAGGCCGTCGATATCACCTTCTTTTCAACGCCGCAGAATCGACCCGACCTGGATCTATTGCTGCAGATCGGCGTGCCTGCCATCAAGGTCGGATCCGACGACTTCACCAATCTGCCGCTGCTGGAAAGCTATGCTGGCGAAGATCTGCCGCTGATCCTGTCCTGCGGGATGAGCGATCTGGCCGAGGTGCATCAGGCGCTGGAAAGCGTCGGCTGGTTCGCCGGTCGACCGCTGGTGCTACTGCTTTGTACCTCCCAGTATCCGACGCCGCCAGACGATGTACACCTCAGCCGCCTGACTACCTTGCAGCACGCCTTCCCCGGCCTCACCGTCGGGTTTTCCGACCATACCCAGGGCCCTCTCGCTGCAGCATTGGCACTGGCCCTCGGCGCCCGTGTGTTCGAAAAGCATTTCACCCTCGATCACGATCTGCCCGGACCGGATCACTGGTTTTCCGAAGATCCGCTGGGTCTTGCGTGCTGGATCGAACACATCCACCAGGCGGCGGCCATGATGGGCCGTCCCTATGTCCGTCCGACGGTGGAAGAGCTGACGAACAAGCGTGAGTTTCAACGTGTGCTGGTGGCCTCCCGTGATATTCGTCACGGCGAGCTCTTCAGCGCTGAAAACCTCGGTGCGCGACGGGTAGCGGGTGGTATCGGACTTCCGCCGTCCTTCCAGAGACGCTTGGTGGGACGATCGGCTTCGCGGGATTTCCTGGCAGGCGCGGTGATCGACCTGTGAAGCCGAGGATCTGCCTGCTACTCAATGACCTGGCGGAGGCACCGGCCGCTACGTTGCTGGAACGTCTGCTGCCGTCATCTCGGGTGGTCGTGGACCTGGCCGTGCACTATCCGGCAGAGCCGGAGCGCTACACGGCCATCGTACCCTTCAATTATCGCAGGCTGCTGCCTGCCGAAACGCTGGACCGAGTACTGGTCTTCCATGCGTCGGCCTTGCCCCAGGGCAGGGGGTGGGCGCCGATCTACTACAGCATCGTCGAGAATCAGCCCTGCTATGTGGTGACCGGCTTTCGGGCCGCTGCAGCGGCCGACACGGGTGATCTGATCGTCCAGGCCAGCTTTCCATTACGTCCCGAGTACACCGCGGCCTATCTCCGGCAGGTGGACGAGCCACTCTTTCTACAGGTGCTCGGTCGATTGCTGGAGCGTTGGCCGACAGGCGATTTTCCTGCCATACCCCAGTCGGGCGAAGGTACGTTTCGCGAGCGCCGACGGCCTCCGGACAACGAGATAGATCCGACGCGACCCTTTGCGGACTGGATCCCGCATCTGCGTGCAGTGGAGGCGGCTCATCCAGCCTTCTTTTTTTACCGGGGCGTCAAATACCTCGTCGAGGTTCGCCCCGAGATACCCCCTGCTTTTCCGCCGCCCTTGCGCCTCGAATACTGCGCTTCGGGTGAAATCGAGTGGCTGGAGGACTGGGTGTGAGGGTGGCCATTCATCAGCCTGCTTATCTACCCTGGCTCGGTTACTTCGATCGCATCGCCCAGGTCGACCGTTTCGTCTTTCTCGATACCGTGCAATTCGAGAAGAACAGCTTCATCAATCGCAATCGCATCAAGACCCCTCAGGGTATCCAGTGGCTGAGCATACCGGTATCCAGTCGCGGCCACCTGAACAGCGATCTGAGCGAGACCCGTATCGACAATTCGCGCGATTGGCGCGCCGACCACCTCAAGGCGCTGGCGCTGAATTATCGGCGCACTCCGCATTTCGCCATGCGCTTTGCGCGTCTTGAGGCCCTCTACGCCGAACCTGAAGACTTGCTCTCGGCCTGGTGCTGGCGCCAGCTGCGCTTCTGGCTCGACGAATTGCGGATCTCGACACCCGTGCTGCGCGCGAGCGACCTCGACCTGCGGCAGCGCAAGTCGGCGCTGGTACTGGAAATCTGCCAGCGCCTGGGGGCTAGACATTATGTATCGGGTAGCCTTGGGCGTGACTATCTGGATGAGGCGTCGTTTACCAACGCCGGAATAGCCGTGGAGTACCAGGCGTTCGTGCCGCGATCCTATCCTCAGCTCTGGGGCGAGTTCAGTCCCGGCCTAGGCGTGGTCGACTGGTGGTTCAATCAGCCCGAATCGATCACCCCCTTCAGGAGTCAGCCATGACCTTTTCCGCCGAATGGGAGCAGCGCTATGCGGCCAATACCCATCTGTCCATCTGGCCCTGGTCGGATGTGGTCAGCCTGACCCGGCGCCATCATCCCATGCTCGGCGCAGGCCACCGTGTTCTGGAACTCGGTTGTGGCGCGGGTGCCAACATCCCGTTTTTTCTGCAGCTCGGGGTCGACTACCACGGCCTCGATGGCAGTCCGACCATGGTCACTCAGCTGCAAGAACGCTTTCCGCCGCTCAGAGAGAGGTTGCTCGTCGCTGACTTCACCGAGGCCTGGCCGCTAACGCCAGGCTTCGAGCTGATTCTTGATCGCGCCAGTCTGACTCACAACACCACCGCCGCCATCCGACGTTGCCTGGCCCAGGTGCTGGCGGCCCTGCGGCCCGGTGGGCTGTTCATTGGCGTGGACTGGTTTTCCACCGCGCATTCGGAGGTTGTCCATGGGCGACCCGATACCGATGCCAATACCCGTACCTCTTACACGTCCGGGCCCTTTGCCGGGGTGGGGCGGGTGCACTTTGCCGATGAGGCCCAGCTGCGCGAACTCTTCACCGATTTCGACCTGCTGCACCTCGAAGAACGACGTGCCCAGCGCCTGGAGCCGGCCGATGGCCTGTGCATAGCCACCTGGTCGCTGGTGGCGCGCAAACCCGAGAAGAAAAGCTCATGAGCAACGAACGCGTTCTGGTCATCGCCGCCCATCCGGACGACGAGATTCTTGGCTGTGGTGGCGCTATCGCCCAGCACAAGGCACGGGGGGACGAGGTGCATGTCGTCATCATGGCCCAGGGGCTCTACAGTCGCGGCACACCCGAGGAGGCGGAGCGCCTCGCCCTCGAGAAGGCGTCCGACGACGCCAATCGCATTCTGGGAGTGGATCGCCTGACCCGTCTCGACCTGCCGGACAATCGCCTCGACAGCCTCGATCTGCTGGATCTGGTCAAGCCCGTCGAAGCCCTGATTGGCGAGCTGCGGCCCGGTATCGTCTATGGCCACTGGTGTGGCGACGTGAACATCGATCATCGACGCCTGCACGAAGCGGTAGTCACCGCGTGCCGCCCGCAACCGGGTCATCCGGTGCATACCCTGCTGTTCTTCGAAGTCGCCTCGTCCACCGAATGGCAGCCTCCTCACAGCGCACCGGCCTTCCTGCCGAACTGGTTCGTCGATATCGATTCCGTGCTGACGCTCAAGCTGCAGGCCCTGGATGCCTATGCCATGGAAATGCGCGCCTGGCCGCACCCGCGCTCGCTGAAGGCAGTCGAGCATCTTGCCCGTTGGCGTGGTGCCTGTGTCGGCATGGCCGCGGCAGAAGCCTTCGTGCTTGGCAGGCTGCTGCAATCATGATCGAGTACGACGGCGGCTCACCGGTTGCCCGGGACTGGACCTCGACCGACCTGCCGTTATCAGACGGTCCCTGGCTCTTCGGCAATGCCGGGATCGATTGCCTGCGGCAGCAGGTGGAAGATGCCTTCGCCCGGCGCCAACTGGATCCCGCAGCCGAACCCCTGCGGGTGAGCGCCGACCAGCTGTCCGTACCGGCGACCCGCAATATGCAGGCCTATGCCGCGCTACCGGCAAGTCTAACGGCTGAACAGCGCTGGCATGACTACGCCGCTGCCTTGGAAGAGGGCGGGCGACTGGTACTGGACGTACGTCCGGCGGAGCACTGGCAGGGGTTCGGTCGGCGCCTGACAGCCCAGGATCAGCGGACGCCTTGCTATGCCGTACGCGACCTGATCAGCCAGTTGAGCGCCCAGGGGCTGGCTGTCATCGCCGTCGAACCCTATGCCGGGCTCTGGGACAATGCTTGGCTGTATCGGGGGCTCAGGCACAGACACAAGTGGCGGCGGCTGCTGTCCTGGCTCGCCAACGACGAGCCGCTGCTGACCTGGGCGCTGCGCCTGGAACAGGAGGTTTTCGCCACGCTGGCACCCCGGGCAAGTGGACGCTGCCTGGTCGCGGCAGAGAAGCGTCCCGGGGCGGTGGATCCTGCGGACGCATTGCAGCAGCTCGCCGAGCGCGACCAGGCCCTGAGTGATCCTCTGCGCCTGGCGCCGGGTGCCGAGGCGCTGGCGGCAAGCCAGGCGGAGGCGACTTCTTCCCTGCGTGCCCAGCAGCTGTTGCTCATGCTTGGCGAAGTTCTGCAGCGCCACTATCCGCAGCTGGATTGGCTGGCGCTGCTGCCAGAATCAGCCGCTCGGCAATTGCGCGATTGGCAGTCCGCGGAGGCGATCGATCAGCGGGCCATGACCATACTGGACGCGTGGCGCCAGGGCTCCGGCGAACATGAAGAGCTGTTGCGTGGCCTCGACTATTCCCTGATGACGCCGCTGTTGCGGCAGTATTTTCCGGCACGGAGAACGCCCTCGTGAAAGCCCCGGCCATCGTCGCCTTCCTTTGGGACAATCAACTGCCGGTGTTGCGGGAGTTCTTCCGCCGACACGGTCCCCTGACCCTGATCACCCTGTCGCCCTATGTCTCGCAGGGGCTGCTGGACGTATTGGACGAGGCGGGTAGCAAAGTCTTCGTGCTGGATCAGGAGCTGGACGATGCGGGCGTCTTCGCCGTCGAGCGCGACACCTACCACTGGCATAGCCGCCTGCAGCTCTGGTTCGATCAGGGGCCACCGGCGCGTCTGCACAACGAAGACTGGACCGCGCTGCACGCCCTGATCGATGCCCGCCTGCACGCCGAGTTGCCCACCGTGGTGACGCTGCTGGAAAGCCTTGCCCGCGCGCAACGCGACTACCGGCTGAGCCTGGTGCTGGGCAGTGAAGACGTGATGGTCATCGCCAAGGTGACCATGCTCTGGGCGCGTACCCAGGGGATTCCCTCCCTGCACCTGTCCCACGCCCTGGCGCTGAACGATCCCTACACGGTGCATGGGCGCCAGGTCGCCGACATCACCGCCGTCTATGGCCAGCGTGGCCTGGAGGGCTATCTGGATTATGGGGTGCCGCCGGAGCGCCTGAGGGTCACTGGCAATCCGGCCTGGGATGGCATTCCCGCGCGGCGGGCCGCCCGTGCCGAGCATGCCGCGGCCCTGCATGCCAGGCATGGTCTGCGCGTCGGAGAACCCATCGTGGTGTTCGGCACCACCTGGGCGAGCGGCCATAGCGCCCACGGTGACCAGGCCATTTTCGAACGGACCGTGGCAGCCTTCATCGATGCTTGCGAGAAGCTGTTCAGTAGCGGCTTGACCTTCAATCCGGTGATCAAGGATCGTCCGCCCAATTTCCAGTTCGGCGAGACGCGCGTGGCTGAATTGCTGCGCGAACGCCAGGCCGATCCGGGGCGCTATTTCTATCTGGCCGAAGACGGTCCGCTCTGGCCGGTGGTCGCCGATGTGCTGATCGCCGTGGATTCCAACTACTGCGTGGAAGCCTTGCTGAGCGGCACCGCTGCCATCAATTTGCGGCATCCCGGCAACATGCCCTTCGGACCCTGCTATGCAGCGGAGGCCGGTATCGCCGACGTCACGGCGCAAGAGCTCCCCGATGCGCTTGGCCGCCTGCTGCGCGATCCTGTCGAGCGGGCTCGCCAGGTCGCGGCCAGCGCCCGCAGCGCACCCTATTACAACCTTGCCCAGGCGGGCGATGCCGCCCAGCGCGTGGCACAACTGATGGGTGAGATGGCCGTCGGCCTGGTGCCGCGTCTGCTGGCCTGGCTGGATGCCCGCCTGCCTATCCCGGCAGAGCGCGAGGCGCTGCAGCGTCCGGTTGAGGAGTTGGGCCGCGGTCGGCAATTGCTGGGAATCCTGATTCTGGATGCCGGCCAGAACGCCGTTGCGGTGGAGCGAACCCTGGCCAGTCTGCAAGAGACCCTGGGTACGGCCTGGACCGCCGTGGTAGTCAGCCCGGCGCCTGCGCCCGTCACCCTGGAGGCCGGCGTCGAATGGCTGCCGGTCGGGGCAGGAGAGGTCATGAACGTTGCCTCGGCCCGAATGCAGGAGCAGGGCAATGGGGCTTGCGACTGGTGGCTGACCCTGGACGCCGGTGGCGAATTCACTCGCAGCGGCCTACTGCTGTTCACCTCGATGCTGGCCCGGTTGCAGTTGCAGGATCCCGAGGGGCAGGCGAGTCATGCCTGTTTCGCCGACGAATTGCAGCGCTCTGCCGAAGGCGCGATCGGCGCCTGCTTTCGCCCGGACTTCAACCTGGATCTGCTGCTGAGCTTTCCGGCGTTGTTCGGCCGGCACTGGGCCGTGCGTCAGTCGAGCCTACTCGCCCTGGGCGGCCTGGAGCCCGCCTACGGCACTGCGGCACCTCTGGATCTGCTGCTGCGGGTGATCCAGCGCCATGCCGGGGCCGGTATCGAGCATCTGCCCGAGGTCCTGCTGGTCGCGGACAGTCCCGCCCTGAGCGTCGAGCCCGCCGAGCAGGTGGCGCTGGAGCAGCACGTGCAGGCGCGCGGCTATGCCGAGGCCCGGGTCGAAGCCTTTCTGCCACGGCGGTATCTCATCACCTACGGCCATCAGGCGACTCCCAGCGTATCGGTGGTCATCCCGGTGCTGGATGAGCTGGAGCGCGCCCAGCGCTGTCTGGACAGCCTGCTGGAACAGACCCGCTATGCCGGTTTTGAGGTCCTGCTGGTCGATTGCGGCAGCCGTCAGCCGGCGACGCAACGCTGGCTGGATGACCTGGAGGCGCTGGGTGCCGAACAGGTTAAGGTCTGGCGCTTTGCTGGCGAGCCGAATCGCTCCGCGCTGATCAACGCCGTGGCCCAGGCCAGCGCGGCGGACTTCCTGCTGCTGCTCGAGCCCAGTTGCGTGCTGGTGCAACCGGACTGGCTGGAGATTCTGCTCGATCAGGGACAGCGGCCGGAGGTCGGCGCCGTTGGACCACGCATCTGTGATCCCCAGGGGCGGATCCTCGAAGCGGGCCTGCTGCTGGGCCTGGACGATGGGGCCAGTGCCGCCTTCGCCGGAGAGGACCTGCAGACGCCTGGCTATCTGAGTCGTCTGCAACTGGTGCAGGATTACAGCGCCCTGGGTGCGAGCTGCCTGTTACTGAAGCGCGAATTGATCCTGGCGCTGGATGGCTGGGATGCCGAGCGCTTTCCGCTGGCCTATGGCCCGGTGGATTTCTGCCTGCGCCTGCGGCAGGCGGGTTATCTCAACGTCTGGACACCCCAGGCGACCGTTATCCAAGAAGGCCTGGACGGCACGCTGGTCGATCGGCAACGAGCGACGGAGCGCGAGGCGCTGCAGGAACGCTGGCTCCCCGTGCTGGCACGGGATCCAGCCTACAATCCCCAGCTCTCATTGGCCGGCAGCGGCTTCAGCTTCGAATACGGTACGCGACGCCTGCAGCAGGCTGTCCTGCCACAGATCCTGGTCTGTCCCGCCGACGAAGCGGGCTGCGGCCACTACCGGATACGTCAGCCGCTGATGGCGCTGCGCGATGCCGGCCGGGTGGAAGGGCTGATCTGCGCCCAGCATCCGACGCCTCTGGAGCTGGAGCGTTTTTCGGTCGATACCCTGGTTCTGCAGCGGCAGATCACCGATGACCAGCGTGACAGCCTGCGTCGCTTGCAGAGGCTGTCGCGCACCTTCACGGTGTTCGAGCTGGACGACTATCTGCCGAACTTGCCGCTCAAGAGCATGCATCGCGCCTCGATACCCAAGGATATCCTCAAGGCGCTGCGTCAGGCCGTGGCGACCTGCGACCGCCTGGTGGTTTCCACGCCGGCGCTAAGCAGTGCTCTGGCCGGTATGAATACCGATATACGCGTCGTACCGAACTTCCTGCCTCCACGCTGGTGGGCGGGGCGGCAGAGCCTGCGTAGGCAGGGACGCAAGCCACGAGTGGGCTGGGCGGGGGGCAGCAGCCATACCGGCGACTTGGAGTTGGTGGTGGATGTCGTCCAGGCGCTTGCCGATGAAGTGGAGTGGGTCCTCTTCGGGATGTGCCCCGACCGACTCAGACCCTATGTGCATGAGTTCCATCCGGGAGTCTTCATCAATGACTACCCGGCCAAGCTGGCCAGCCTGAATCTCGACCTGGCCATTGCGCCGCTCGAAGACAACCTGTTCAACCGCTGCAAGACCAACCTGCGGCTGCTCGAATATGGCGCCTGCGGTTTCCCGGTGGTGTGCTCGGATATCGAGCCCTACCGGGGTGATCTGCCGGTCACCCGGGTGCGCAACAGATTCAAGGACTGGTGCGATGCCATTCGCAGTCAGCTGGCCGATCTGGATGCCACCGCGCGACAGGGCGATCTGCTGCGTGAACAGGTGCTCCAACAGTGGATGCATGAAGGCTGCAATCTGGACGTCTGGCAGGCTGGATGGCTACCCGGTTGAACGTCGCGATGAAAAGTGCGCTTCGCCATTAAATAAAACGGCTCTCCCGTCGATAACCTGGATGTCACTCTCCGGCGTTTGATCACTGTCAAGTGTCTGGCGAAGAAAATCGCCAAACACCCTTAAAGTTCTAGCGACAGGCGCCGATAAACAAGATGAATGCGAAATACAGGGGCGTCTGAGCAAGCAGGTCCCATTCGCATGCTCAGGCACACAAGGTTCAACTGGAGACGCCACCATGGCACTTACCGTCAATACCAACATCCCTTCCCTGAACACTCAGCGTAACCTGCAGAACGCGTCCAGCTCCCTGGCCACCTCCATGCAGCGTCTGTCCACCGGTAGCCGTATCAACAGCGCCAAGGACGATGCCGCCGGTCTGCAGATCTCCAACCGTCTGACCAACCAGATCAACGGTTTGAACCAGGCGACTCGCAACGCCAACGACGGTATCTCCCTGTCGCAGACCGCTGAAGGCGCCATGCAGCAGTCCACCAACATCCTGCAGCGTATTCGCGACCTGGCCGTGCAGTCCGCCAACGGCTCCAACAGCGACGCCGACCGTTCCGCTCTGCAGAAGGAAGTGACCGCGCAGCAGAACGAACTGACCCGTATCGCCCAGACCACCACCTTCGGTGGCCGCAAGCTGCTGGACGGCTCCTTCGGCACCACCAGCTTCCAGATCGGCGCCAACGCCTACGAAACCATCGACGTCACCCTGAAGGACACCTCGGCTACTGCCCTGGGTTCCAACCAGATCGGTAGCGGTGCCGGCACGAGCGCAGGCAGTGCGGTTGCGGGCAGCGGTGGTGTGCTCACCGCCAGCGGCAGCATCACCCTTGTGGGCGGTGGCAAGAGCCAGCCGGTGACCTACGCCGCCGGTGACTCGGCCAAGACCATCGCTGGCGCCATGAATGGCCAGATTCCTGGTCTCGCTGCTTCGGCGCGCACTGTGCTGACCGTAACCGACTCCATTACCAGCGGTGCGGCCAACATGACCATGAACGTGGGCAGCAACTCGCTGAACCTGGTCGGCGTAGCCAGCACAAAGGACATGGCTGACCAGATCAATGCCAACGCCGCCAAGCTGGGCGTCACCGCCAACTACGACACTCAGTCCAAGAAGCTGACCATCACCTCGGCCACCGGCGAAAACGTAACTTTCGGTGCGGATACCGGTAACGCTGCAGGCGCCATCAGCGTCTCGTCGCAGAAGTCCGATGGTAGCTTCAGCGGCCCCGTGGATGTTCGCGCCAACGGCGGTCAAGCCATGGGCTACGTCAAGCTGGATTCGCCGACCACTTTCGCCATGACGGGTGATACCACTGCGATCTTCGGTGCGACCAAGTCCTCGCTGAGCAAGGTCTCCGACGTCGACATCTCCACCGCCGACGGCGCCCAAAAGGCTCTGTCCGTGATCGACCAGGCCCTGGCCAACATCGACTCCCAGCGCGCTGACCTCGGTGCGGTGCAGAACCGCTTCGACAACACCATCAGCAACCTGACCAACATCTCGGAGAACGCCACCTCCGCCCGTAGCCGCATCAAGGACACCGACTACGCCGCGGAAACCGCGAACCTGTCGAAGAACCAGGTGCTGCAACAGGCTGGTACCGCGATCCTGGCCCAGGCCAAGCAGCTGCCCCAGTCGGTTCTCAGCCTGCTCCAGTAAGGGCAGAGATCGGTCTAGGCAGGGAGAAGGGGGACGCCCCTTCTCCCTTTCATGCGTTGTGAGGACATTACAATGGACATCGTCAAGACAACGGGTTTTTCAGCGGTAAGGCCCTATGGCGCTCAATCGAGCCCTGCGGCCGCGACGTCCTTCAGCGCTGCGGCGCCCACGGCGGACTCCACGGTCAAGCCGGTTTCCCAGACCAGCAAGGCCGACGGGGACAAGGCCGAGAAGCCGGAAGACGGCAACATGGATGGCGCCCTGTCCAAGCTGAAATCGAAATTCCAGGAAGACCACCGCAACCTGGATTTCAGTATCGATGACTCCACCGGCGAGGTGGTGGTCAAGGTGCTGGACGGCGAATCCGGCAAGCTCATCCGGCAGATGCCCAGCGAGGAGGTGCTCAAGCTGGCCAAGCAGCTGGATGAGATGCGCAGCCTGATGTTCAAGGCCAAAGCCTAGTTGGCGCGGAACTTGAATCAGACTGACTAAGCGCAGGGGCGACGACGTAACGTTGGCAGGGGGATAGCGACATGGCAGGTATCAGCGGGATTGGCGGGTCGGGACTGGACATCGATTCCATCGTCACCAAGATGGTGGCCGCCGAAAAGGCACCGAAGATGGATCAGTTGAACGCGACGCAAACCAAGGCGACTGCGCAGCTGACCGCGATCGGTTCCCTGAAGGGCGCCATCAGCGAATTCCAGACGGCGCTGACCACGCTCAATAGCCCCACCAGCTTCCAGGCGCGGGCCGTCACCCTGTCGAAAAGCGACTATCTCACGGCCACGGCCAGTACCAGCGCCAGCGTCGGGAGCTATCAGGTCGCAGTCACGCAACTGGCTGGCAGCAGCAAGGTGGCCCTGGCGTCCGTACCAGCCACCTCCACCACGACTGCCAGCGATGGCACCAAATCTTCTTCTCCCACCACTTTCGGCAAGGGCACGCTGAGCATCAAGATCGGCGATACCAAGCTCTCGGACATTCAGGTCGATGCCACCAACAACACCCTGAGTGGCATCCGCGATGCCATCAATAAGGCCGGACAGAACCAGGGCATCAGTGCCAGTGTCGTCAATGACGACACGGGTTCACGACTGGTATTGAGCAGCACCAAGACCGGTGACGGTAATGACATCTCGGTGTCGGTGAGTGGTGATGATGGTTCGGGCAAACAGAGTCTGACCAAGCTGGCCTACACGCCAAGCAACAGTGACTCCAGCGATCCTGCCGCCGCCCATTCGCTCTCCAAAGCCAAGAGTGCCCAGATGACCATCGATGGTCTGAAGGTCACCAGCGCTTCGAACACGGTGAGCAATGCGGTCGATGGTCTAAGTTTCACCCTCAAGGCCACCACCCCGGCGGACAGTCCGATGACCGTCGGCGTCAGCCAGGACGAGTCGGGTGTCAAGGGCAACATCAAGGGCTTCGTGGATGCCTACAACAAGCTCATGGGTGTCATCAAGACCCAGACCTCGGTGACGAAGGTCGGGGACAACAGCTCGCCCATCGCGGCTGCGCTGGTGGGGGATGCGACTGCTCGCGGCCTCACGACCACCATCCGCAGCGAGCTTGGCACCATGCAGGGGACAGGCGCCGTCAAGGCGCTGGCCGACCTGGGTATCACCACCCAGAAGGATGGCACCCTGGCCATCGACGACACCAAGCTGAGCAGTATGGTGAGCTCCAACTTCAGTGACCTGTCCAGCTTCTTCACTGGCGACCAGGGCATAGCGGCGCGGCTCAAGGGTAAGCTCGATCCCTATACCATGACCAATGGCATTCTCGAGCAGCGTTCGAACTCCCTGAGCACCACCTTGAAGAACGTGGACGCCCAGACCGCCACGCTCAACACGCGTATGACCGCGCTCTCGGATCGTCTCTACAAGCAATACAACGCCATGGACCAGCTGTACTCGTCGTTGTCGACCACCGCGTCCTCGCTCTCCCAACAGCTGGCGGCCATGCCCTTCGCCAACAAGAGTTGAGTGGGCCGATTCGGCCAATCCGGTCGATAAAGGGGTCAAGTAATTCGCGTCATGACCGATAAAGAAAGTATCGGAAACACACAGAGGTCGTGACATGAACGCAATGACAGCCATGCGCCAATACCAGCAGGTCGGCCTGCAGGCGCAGGTGTTCGAAGCCAGTCCCCATCAGCTGATCCAGATGCTCATGCAGGGCGCCTTGGATCGTCTGGCCAAGGCGCAAGGCGCGCTTGAGCGGGGTTGGCTGCCGGAGAAGGGCGAGCTGATCGGCAAGGCGGTATCCATCATCGCCGGTCTGAAGGACGTCCTGGATTTCGAGCAGGGTGGCGAGCTCGCCACCAACCTGGATCGTCTGTATGACTATATGATCCGCCGGCTCAGCGAAGCCAACCGCAACAATGATCCTGTTATCCTTGAAGAAGTATCCGGCCTGATCCGCGAGATCAAATCCGGCTGGGATGCCATTGCCCCCTGATCTGGAGTCGACCGATGAACGTCGCCATGCAAAAGACCCCGGTGGAACGCGTCGAGCTCGTCTATGAGCAGATGGCCGTTGCGCTCAAGGCCGGAGACTGGACGCGGATCGCCGAGCTGGATCTGGATTGCCGCCTGTTCGTCGACGAAGCCATGTATGCCACAGGCGACGAGGCCGTAGCCCTGCGTGCCAGCCTCGAGCGCCTGCTGGCGCTCTATGCCTCCCTGCTGCAGAGCTGCAAGGCAGAGCGGGATGCTACCGCCCAGGAGTTGACCAAGCTCAACAAGTCGAATCAGGCCGCCAAGGTCTATCAACTGTTCGGTTGACTGTCATCTGTTGGACGGTAATTCAAAGTTTGGATATTTCGCCGCCATAAAATTGACCCCGCATCACAATTTGTCTTAACTTGCGCAAGATGCCGACCAGTTGGCACTTGGATGCAGGCGACTCCTGCGCGTAGCGAACCGACAAGCCGAATTGGGGCAGGGACATGTGGCGTGAAACCAAGATCCTTCTGATCGACGATGAAGCCGAGCGGCGCAAGGCGGTCTCGGTCATTCTCGATTTTCTCGGCGAAGCTCATCTCGCCTGCACCAGTTCCGATTGGCAGGCCACCCTCGAAGCGCTCGACAGCAGTCGGCAGGTCAGCTGTGTGCTGGTCGGTCGCGTCGACAGCCGCGGCAACAGCGTCGAGCTGCTCAAGCAGGTGGTGGCCTGGGACGAGATGGTCCCGCTGCTGTTGCTCGGCGAAGCGGCGCAGCCGGAGTGGCCGGACGATGTCCGCCGCCGCGTGCTGGTCTCCCTCGAATACCCGCTGGCCTACAACAAGCTGCTGGATTCCCTGCACCGTGCCCAGGTCTATCGCGAGATGTACGACCAGGCTCGGGATCGCGGGCGTCAGCGCGAGCCCGAGCTGTTCCGCAGCCTGGTGGGTACCAGCCGCGCCATCCAGGGCGTGCGCAAGATGATGCAGCAGGTGGCCGATACCGAGGCCACGGTACTCATCCTCGGTGAGTCCGGCACCGGCAAGGAGGTGGTGGCGCGCAACCTGCACTTCCACTCCAAGCGCCGCGAGGCGCCCTTCGTGCCGGTCAACTGCGGCGCCATTCCGGCAGAGTTGCTGGAAAGCGAGCTGTTCGGTCACGAGAAGGGTGCTTTCACCGGCGCCATCACCAGTCGCGCCGGTCGTTTCGAATTGGCCAACACCGGCACCCTGTTCCTCGACGAGATCGGCGACATGCCGCTGCCCATGCAGGTCAAGCTCCTGCGGGTGCTGCAGGAACGGACCTACGAGCGGGTAGGCAGCAACAAGACCCAGAGCGTGGACGTGCGCATCATCGCGGCGACCCACAAGAACCTGGAGCAGATGATCGCCGCTGGCACCTTCCGCGAAGACCTCTACTACCGCCTCAATGTCTTCCCCATCGACATGGCGCCGCTGCGCGAACGGGGTGAAGACATCCCGCTGCTGATCAACGAACTGATTGCGCGGATGGAACACGAGAAGCGGGGCTCCATCCGCTTCAACTCGGCCGCCATCATGTCGCTGTGCCGCCACGAGTGGCCGGGCAACGTCCGCGAACTGGCCAACCTGGTGGAACGCATGGCGATCATGCATCCCTATGGCGTCATCGGCGTGGCCGAGTTGCCGCTCAAGTTTCGCTACGTGGAAGACGAAGCCGATCCCATGGTGGAGTCCTTGCGCGAGGAGTTGCAGGAGCGTGAGGCCATGGCTGGGATCGGGACGGTCGAGGTGTCGTCCTCGGCGCTGCTGCCGAGCGAAGGCCTGGATCTCAAGGACTACCTGGCCAACCTGGAAAAGAGCTTTATCCAGCAGGCGCTGGACGATGCCGGTGGCGTCGTGGCACGTGCCGCCGAGCGACTGCGCATCCGCCGGACCACCCTGGTGGAGAAGATGCGCAAGTACGGCATGGGCCGTCGCGACGACGAGTTCGACGAAGAGATCTAGCGAACCCTCTGTAGCGCTGAATGGGTCAACGTAGGGTGGATGACGGCGCAGCCTCATCCACCTTATTTTTTAGCGTGGCAAGTGGAAAAGGCCGCGCCGTTTTCCGCGCTACGGCGCTTTGGCGCCAGGACGGCATGGGTCTTGCTCCAGCCTGGACAATGTCAATTGTCCGTCGCGAGCCCTAGCCGATGCCTGCGCAAGCCCTTTCTTCCGCCGTCCCTGCCGACGCTGCAGTGGAGGCTTCCGCCTCCGCGCAGGCCCGTGAAGCCCTGGGGCAGATGTCGCGCCAGCTGAGCGAATCCTTCCAGTTACTCGAAGCCCGGATGAATTCGTTGCAGGGCGAACTGGAATGGGTATCTGCCCAGCGTCTGCAGGAGCTGGCGGAAAAGGAGCGCCTGGCCAGCCGGCTGCAGAATCTGCTCGACGTCCTGCCCGCCGGCATCGTGGTGCTGGACGGCGCCGGGCGCGTGCGCGATGCCAACCCCGTGGCCCAGGCTCTGCTCGGCGAGCCTCTGACAGGCGAGTTGTGGCGTACGGTGATCGCCAGGGCCTTTGCCCCGCGCCATGACGACGGCCATGAGGTGTCCCTGCGCGACGGCCGGCGCCTGTCCATCGCCATCCGCTCCCTGGATGGCGAGCCGGGACAACTGGTGCTGCTCAACGACCTTACCGAAACCCGTCACCTGCAGGGCGAACTGGCGCGGCATGAGCGGCTGTCGGCGCTGGGTCGGACCATGGCCTCGCTGGCGCATCAGATCCGTACCCCGCTGACCGCAGCGCTGCTCTATGCCAGCCATCTGGAGGAGGGCGGCCTGGCGCTGGCGCAGCAACAGCGCTTCGCCAGCCGGCTCAAGGAGCGGCTGCACGAACTGGAGAACCAGGTCCGCGACATGCTGGTATTCGCTCGCGGCGAATTGCCCCTGGCGGATCGACTGCCCCCCAGCGCGCTGTTCACCACCTTGCGCGAGGCGGCGACCCCTCATCTCGGCGACTGCCCCGTGCGTTGGCAACTGGATGCCCAGGGCGGACTGCTCGCCTGCAACCGCGACATGCTGGTGGGCGCCGCCCTGAACCTCATCCACAACGCCCTGCAGGCCATGGCGGGCAGTGGCCGCCCGGGACGACTCAAGGTGCATCTATATCGCCGTGACGGCGAGTTGCGCCTGGTGATTAGCGACAGCGGTCCGGGCATTCCGCTGGCGGTCCAGCAGCGTCTGGGCGAGCCCTTTCTCAGCACCAAGACCACCGGCACCGGTCTTGGCTTGCCGGTGGCCCTGGCGATGGCCAAGGCCCACGGCGGCCGGCTGACCGTGCGCTCGCGGGTGGGGCGTGGCACGGTGGTGACCTTCATCCTGCCCCTGCTGGCGAGCGAGGAGACCTCGGCATGACCCTGCCAATCCTGCTGGTGGAAGACGACCGCGCCCTGCGCGAAGCCCTGGCCGATACCCTGGAGCTCGGCGGTTACCGCTATCGCGCCGTGGACAGCGGTGAAGCGGCATTGCTGGCGCTGGCCGAGGAGCCCTTCGGCCTGGTGATCAGCGACGTCAACATGCCCGGCATCGACGGTCATCAATTGCTGGCCAGTGTCCGGCTGCGCGATCCGGCGCTGCCGGTGCTGCTGATGACCGCCTTCGGCAGCATCGAACGCGCCGTCGAGGCCATGCGCGGCGGGGCGGCGGACTATCTGGTCAAGCCCTTCGAGCCGCGCCTGCTGCTGGACACCCTGGCGCGCTGCTGCCCCCAGGGGCGCCGCGCGCCCGGTGCGCGGCAGCCAGTGGCAGCCGATCCCCAGAGTCGGCAACTGCTGGAGCTGGCCAGCCGGGTCGCCCGGAGCGAGGCCACGGTGCTCATCACCGGTGAATCGGGCACCGGCAAGGAGGTGCTGGCGCGCTTCATCCACGACCAATCGGCGCGGGCGGACGGCCCCTTCGTGGCGGTCAACTGCGCCGCTATCCCCGATCACCTATTGGAAGCCATCCTCTTCGGGCACGAGAAGGGCGCCTTCACCGGCGCCATCGCCGCCCAGCCGGGCAAGTTCGAACTGGCCCAGGGCGGTACCCTGCTCCTGGACGAGATCTCCGAGATGCCGCTGGGGTTGCAGGCCAAGCTGCTGCGGGTCCTGCAGGAGCGCGAGGTGGAGCGGGTCGGGGCGCGCAAGCCGCTGGCGCTGGACATCCGCGTGGTGGCCACCAGCAACCGCAAGCTGGCGGAGGAGGTGGCCGCCGGGCGCTTCCGTGAAGACCTCTTCTATCGCCTGTCGGTCTTTCCGCTGGCCTGGCTGCCGCTGCGCGAACGACCGGCCGACATCGTGCCCCTGGCCGAACGGCTGCTGGCGGTCCAGGCCGCGCGGATGAATCGTCCGGTACCGGCCCTGAGCGCCGCCGCGTGCCAGGCCCTGGCCGAGCATCCCTGGCCGGGCAATGTGCGCGAACTGGACAATGCCGTGCAGCGGGCGCTGATCCTGCAACCGGGCCACCAGCTCCAGGCCGAGGATTTCGGACTGCACTGGCTGGCGACCGGTGTCTCCCAGACGCCTGTCGCAGCGCCCGTACCGACGTCAGGCGTGGCCGAAGCCATGCGTCCATTGGACGCCGATCTGCGCGATCGGGAATTCCAGGTGATCCTCGATACCCTGAAGGCCGAACGCGGCCGCCGCAAGGAGACCGCCGAGCGCCTGGGCATCAGTGCTCGCACCCTCAGGTACAAGCTGGCGCAGATGCGTGATGCCGGGCTGGACGTGGAGCAGGAATTGCTCGCCGGTTGCTGAGCGCGCAAGTCGATAGCCGGCTATCTACCCAGAGGGAACCAACCGTCTAAGGCGCTGTTCTAGAGAAAGGATCGCGACTGCGGCGTGGGGTCGCAGAGGAAGCTTGCCCCCGCCGTCCCGGACCCCGTCCGGCCGCTTTGCTTTCTTCTCCTAGGCGCTGCTTGTGCTGAAAACGGTTTCATGGACGGTGCTTGCCGTTTTTGCCGCGGGTGGCGCGCCTGCCAGCACGAGGACGCTTGCCATGGGTTCCACCGCACCTTCCAGCTCCAACGCCGACCTATTGACCATCAATACCATCCGTACCCTGTCCATGGATGCGGTACAGAAGGCCAATTCCGGCCACCCTGGTACGCCGATGGCCCTGGCCCCGGTCGGTCATACGCTGTGGGGCCGCTTCCTCCGCTATCACCCCGAGCATCCGGACTGGCCCAACCGCGACCGCTTCGTGCTATCGGTCGGCCATGCCTCCATGCTGCTCTATTCGCTGCTGCATCTCGCAGGCGTCAAGGAGATCGACGAGCACGGCACCGCGACCGGCAAGGAAGCGGTCAGCCTGGAGGACATCAAGCAATTCCGCCAGCTGGATTCCAAGACCCCGGGCCACCCCGAGTACCGCATGACCACCGGCATCGAGACCACCACCGGTCCGCTGGGGCAGGGCTGCGGCAACAGCGTCGGCATGGCACTGGCGCAGAAGTGGCTGGCGGCGCGTTTCAATCAGCCGGGCGTGACCCTGTTCGACTATGACGTCTACGTCCTCTGCGGCGACGGCGACATGATGGAAGGGGTCACCGGCGAGGCAGCGTCCATGGCCGGCCACCTGGGGCTGGACAACCTCTGCTGGATCTATGACAACAACACCATCAGCATCGAGGGCCACACCGAGCTGGCCTTCAGCGAAGACGTGGCCGAGCGCTTCCGTGGCTATGGCTGGCACACCCTGCACGTCAAGGATGCCAACGACGCCGAGGCCCTGGCCGCCGCCCTGCATCGCTTCAAGGGCAACACCGGCAAGCCGACCCTGATCGTGGTCGACAGCCTGATCGGCTATGGCGCGCCCAACAAGCAGAACACCGCGGCGGCCCACGGCGAGCCGCTGGGCGCCGACGAGATCAAGCTGGCGAAGAAGGCCTACGGCTGGCCGGAAGATGCCGACTTCCTGGTTCCCGACGAAGCCCGTCATCACCTGCGGGATGCCCTGCTGGAGCGTGCCAGCGGCCTCTACGAAGACTGGAATCGCGCCTTCGACCGTCTGCGCCAGGACGATCCGCGCCGTGCCGACGAGCTCCAGCGTATGCGTGCCGGCGAGATGCCGGAGGGTTGGGACGCCAAGCTGCCCAGCTTCGACGCCGACGCCAAGGGCGTGGCCTCTCGCGAATCCGGCGGCAAGGCGCTCAATGCCTTCGCGGAACAGATCCCTTGGCTGGTCGGGGGGGCCGCCGACCTGGCGCCGTCCACCAAGACCAACCTCAAGTTCGACGGCGCCGGCAGCTTCTCCGCGCGGGAGCCTGCGGGGCGCAACATGCATTTCGGCATCCGCGAGCATGCCATGGGCTCCATCGCCAATGGCATGGCGCTCTGCTACCTGCGCAGCTTCACCGCCACCTTCCTGGTGTTCAGCGACTACATGAAGCCGCCGATCCGCCTGGCGTCGATCATGGAGCTGCCCGTGGTGTTCGTCTTCACCCACGACTCCATCGGCGTCGGCGAAGATGGCCCGACCCACCAGCCCATCGAGCACCTGGCGCAACTGCGCGCCACCCCGGGCCTGCTGACCCTGCGTCCGGGCGATGCCAACGAAGCCGTGCAGGCCTGGAAGATCGCCCTGCAACAGACCAACAGACCCTCCTGCATGGTGCTGTCGCGCCAGCCGCTGCCGACCCTGGATCGTTCGAAGTACGCCAGTGCCGAAGGGGTCGCTCAGGGTGCCTACGTGGTGGCCGATGCCGAGGGCGGTAAGCCCCAGGTCATCCTTATGGCTACCGGCAGTGAATTGGGCCTGGCGATGCAGGCTTATGAGCAACTCAAGGGCGAAGGGGTCAAGGCACGGGTGGTTTCCATGCCCTGCTGGGAATTGTTCGAAGAGCAGGACGAGGCCTACAAGCAGTCCGTGCTGCCCGACGAGGTGCTGGGGCGCGTCGCCATCGAGCAGGCCGGTCCCCTCGGCTGGGAGCGCTATATCGGGCGCAAGGGTGCCTCGGTGACCATGAGCACCTTCGGGGCCTCGGCGCCCATCGGCAAGCTGCAGGCCAAATACGGCTACACCGTGGACAACGTGGTCAAGCTGGCCAAGGAACAGGCACAACGCTCCGGGAGTGCCAAATGAGCAATCCACTCAAACAGCTGACGGAGCAGGGCCAGGCGGTCTGGCTCGATTTCGTCAGCCGCGAGTTCCTCGCCAAGGGTGAACTGCAGAAGCTGATCGAGCGTGACGGCCTCACCGGGGTCACCTCCAACCCGTCGATCTTCGAGAAGGCCATGGGGCATGGCAGTGACTACGACGCCAGCCTCAAGGCCTTTCTGGAAAAGGCCGATGCCGAGCCGGTGGATGTCTATGAGCATCTGGCGATCGAGGACATTCAGCAGGCCGCCGACATCCTGCGGCCGGTCTATGATCGTCTCGAAGGCCGCGATGGCTACGTGAGTCTCGAGGTCTCGCCCTATCTGGCGCTGGATACCCGTGCCACCCTGGAAGAGGCGCGCCGCCTCTGGCAGGCGGTGGACCGACCCAATCTCATGGTCAAGGTGCCGGGTACGCCCGAGGGTGCCGTGGCCATCCGCAAGCTGATCGAAGAGGGGATCAACGTCAATGTGACCCTGCTGTTCGATCGCAACGCCTATATGGCGGTGGCGGAGGCCTATATCGCCGGTGTGGAAGCCCGCTTGCATCGCGGTGAAGACATCTCCCGTCTCGCCAGCGTGGCCAGCTTCTTCATCAGCCGGGTCGATGGCGTGCTGGACAAGCTGATCGACGAGCGCAAGGGAGAGAATGCCGAGCTGGGCGGGCTGCGTGGCAAGGTCGCCATTGCCAACGCCAAGCTGGCCTATCAGGACTACCTGCGGTTGATCCAGTCGCCGCGCTGGAAGGTCCTGGAAGCCAAGGGGGCGCGCCCGCAGCGTCTGCTGTGGGCCTCCACCGGCTCCAAGGATCCGGCCTATCCAGACACCCTCTATGTCGATCAGCTGATCGGTCCGGATACCGTCAACACCATGCCGCCGAAAACCATGGATGCCTTCCGTGACCATGGCACGGCGGCTCCCATGCTGAGCACCGACATCGAAGCCGCGCAGCGCGTGGTGGATGCGACGGCCCGTTTCGGGCTGGACCTGGATGGCGTGGCCAAGCGGCTGGTCAAGGACGGTGCCCGCCAGTTCGAGGACGCCGACGATGCGCTGCTGGGCGCGGTCGGCCAGAAGCGCCTCGATTTCCTGGGTGAGCGCCTGAATACCGCGGACTATCGCCTGCCCGATGCGCTGAATGAAGCGGTGGAAAAGCGTCTCGACGAGGCACGCCGTGAAGGCTGGTCCCGTAGGCTGTGGCAGGGCGATGCCTCGCTCTGGACCGGTCGCGACGAAGACCAGTGGGTCGGCTGGCTGGCCGCGGCCCAGGGCCGTCAGGCTGACCCCAAAGCCTTGGCAGCCCTGGCGGAAGCGGCCCGGCAAGAGGGCCTGGATACCGTGGTGCTGCTGGGCATGGGCGGTTCGAGCCTGGGTCCGGAGGTGCTGGCCAATACCCTGGGCACCGCGCCAGGCGGGCTCACGCTCAAGGTGCTCGATTCCACCGATCCGGCGCAGATCGCCGCCCTGGAAGAGCAACTGGACCTGCACAGGACGCTGTTCCTGGTGTCGAGCAAATCCGGCTCGACCCTGGAGCCGGAAATCCTGCGCGCCTATTTCCATAAGGCTGTCGAGCAGGCCCTGGGTGCGGAAGCGGCCCAGCGGCGCTTCGTCGCCATTACCGATCCCGGCTCCAAGCTCGAAGCCAGTGCCACGGCCGAGGGCTACCGGGCTATTTTCCAGGGCGATCCCCATATCGGTGGACGCTATTCGGTGCTGTCGGTATTCGGCATGGTGCCCCTGGCGCTGCTCGGCCATTCGGTGGCCAATTTCTTCCAGGTGACCCAGCCCATGGTGCTGGCCTGCAGCCCCAGTGCGCCGCCGGCCATCAATCCCGGCATCCGCCTGGGCGTGGTCCTGGGCGAGGCGGTGCGTGCCGGACGCGACAAGGTCACCCTGATCGCCTCGCCGGGTGTCGCCAGCCTGGGCGCCTGGCTGGAGCAGTTGCTCGCCGAGAGCACCGGCAAGCAGGGCAAGGGCATCATCCCGGTGGACCTGGAGCCGCTCGGCGAGCCAGCCGTCTATGGGGCGGATCGGGTGTTCGTCAGCCTGGTGCTGGCGGGCGAAGAAGACGCCGAGCGCGACCGTCGCCTGCAAGCCCTGGCCGCAGCCGGGCATCCGGTGGTGGACATCCGTCTCGCCCGCGCCGAACTGATCGGCCAGGAATTCTTCCGCTGGGAGGTGGCGACCGAGGTGGCCGGTGCCGTCATCGGCATCAATCCCTTCGATCAGCCCGACGTGGAAGCCAGCAAGATCAAGACCCGCGCCCTTACCGACGGCTACGAACGCGAAGGGCGTCTTGCCGGCGACGAGCCGTTGCTGGAGGAGGGTACCCTGGCCCTGTTCGGCGATGCCGACCTGCAGGGGCAGGACACCGCCCGCGCGGCGATCAAGGCGCACCTGGCGCGCCTGCAGCCTGGCGACTATCTCGCCGTGCTGGCCTATCTCGAGCGCAATGCCGTGCATGAGGAGGCCTTGAGCGCCATGCGTGATAGCATTCGCGACAGCAAGCGCGTAGCGACCGTCGGCGGCTTCGGCCCCCGCTTTCTGCACTCCACCGGACAGGCCTACAAGGGCGGTCCGAACTCGGGTGTGTTCATCCAGATTACCGCCGATGCCCAGAACGACCTGGAGATTCCAGGGCGGAGTCTGAGCTTTGGTGTCGTCGAGGCCGCCCAGGCCAAGGGCGACCTCGAGGTGCTGGCCGAACGGGGACGGCGCTACCTGCGCGTGCATATCAAGGGCGGCGACATCGACGCCGGCCTGCAACAAATCGTCGAACTGGTCGAGGCGGCGGTCGCCTGACCTCAAGGAGTCATCAGCATGCAATTGGGAATCATCGGACTGGGCCGCATGGGCGGCAACATCGCACGGCGTTTGATGAAGCATGGGCATGAAGTCGCGGTCTATGACCGCAGTGCCGAAACCGTGGCCGGCCTCGGCAAGGAAGGCGCCGTCACCGCCGATAGCCTGGACGGTGTCATCGCCGCCCTGGCTCAGCCGCGGGCCATCTGGGTCATGCTGCCGGCCGGCGAGCCGACCGAGCAGACCATCGCCGAGCTGGCCGACCGCCTGGCTCCCGGCGACGTCATCATCGATGGTGGCAACACCTACTACAAGGACGACATCCGTCGCGCCAAGACCCTGGCCGAGAAGGGCATCGACTACGTCGACGTCGGCACCTCCGGTGGCGTCTGGGGCCTGGAGCGCGGCTACTGCATGATGATCGGCGGCAAGTCCGAAGCCGTCGAGCGCCTGGAGCCCATCTTCGAAGCCCTGGCCCCCGGTTATGGCAGCATCGAGCGTACCCGTGGCCGCAACGCCCCGGACGAGCGTGCCGAGCGCGGCTTCATCTTCACCGGTCCGGCCGGTTCCGGTCACTTCGTCAAGATGGTGCACAACGGCATCGAATACGGCCTGATGCAGGCCTATGCCGAAGGCTTCGACATCCTCAAGATGAAGAACAGCGACAAGCTGCCGGAAGACGAGCGCTTCGACCTGGACCTGGCCGACATCGCCGAGGTCTGGCGCCGTGGCAGCGTGGTGTCTTCCTGGCTGCTGGACCTGACCGCCCAGGCCCTGGCCGGCGACGTCGCCCTGGAGAAATTCTCCGGCTCCGTGGCCGACAGCGGCGAAGGTCGCTGGACCATCGAGGCGGCCATCGAGGAAGCGGTACCGGTCAACGTCCTGTCCGCCGCCCTCTATGCGCGTTTCCGCTCCCGCCAGCAAGCCACCTACGCCGACAAGCTGCTGTCGGCCATGCGCTTCGGCTTCGGCGGCCACGTCGAAATCCCGCAATAAAACCCCGGCCGTTCCCCTGTGGAGCGGCCACGGGCCGCGTCCCGGGGGACGGCATCAGCCGCCCTCGCGGATAAGGCCCTGTCATGACCGATTCTCCTGCCGTCACCCCCAGCACCGCCGCCCAGGAGCGCCGCTCCTGCACCAAGGCGCCCACCGCACCGCCGGCCACGCTCTTTCTGTTCGGCGCCAATGGTGACCTGGTCAAGCGACTGCTGATCCCCTCGCTGTACAACCTCCTGCGCGATGGTCTGCTCGACGACCGCACCCAGATCATCGGCGTCGATCACAATCCCAACACCGACGAAGGTTTCGCCGACCGGCTGGAAGCCTTCATCCGCGACCAGGCCGAAGCCAAGGGCAAGTCCCGGGACGAGGCGCTGGATGCCGATCTCTGGGGCCAGCTGCGCGGGCGCATCCGCTATCTGCAGGGCGACTTCCTCGAAGACGCCACCTACCAGGCGGTGGGCGAGCGCATCGCCCAGGCCGACACCGACAACGCCGTCTTCTACCTGGCCACCGCCGCGCGCTTCTTCGGCGACGTCGCCGAGCGCCTGGGCAAGGCCAAACTGCTGGAAGAGCGTGAAGACGCCTACCGCCGGCTGGTGGTGGAAAAGCCCTTTGGCGCCGACCTGGCCAGTGCCCAGGCGCTCAACCAGCGCCTGCTGGCGAACATGGAGGAAAAGCAGATCTATAGAATCGACCACTACCTGGGCAAGGAGACGGTGCAGAATATCCTGGTCAGCCGTTTCTCCAACGCCCTGTTCGAGTCGTTCTGGAACAACCACTACATCGACCATGTGCAGATCACCGCGGCCGAGACCGTGGGCGTGGAGTCGCGGGGCGATTTCTACGAGAAGACCGGTACCCTCAGGGACATGGTACCCAACCACCTGTTCCAGCTGCTGGCCATGGTCGCCATGGAGCCGCCGGCCTCCTTCAACGCCACCTCGGTGCGTGACGAGAAGGCCAAGGTGGTCGGCGCCATCCGTCCCCAGACCACCGAAGAGGCCCTGGCCAACTCGGTGCGTGGCCAGTACGCCGCCGGGACGATGAACGACAAGCCCGTCAAAGGCTATCGCGAGGAAGAGCGGGTCGATCCCGAGAGCCAGACCGAGACCTATGTGGCGCTCAAGCTGTTCGTCGACAACTGGCGCTGGGCCGGGGTGCCTTTCTACCTGCGCACTGGCAAGCGCCTGACCGCGCGTGATACCGAGATCGCCATCTGCTTCAAGCATGCGCCCTATGCCCAGTTCCGCGACACCAAGATCGACCGGATGCGGCCCAACTACCTGATCATCCAGATCCAGCCCGACGAAGGCATGTGGTTCGACTTCCATGCCAAGCGCCCGGGACCCCTGGTGGAACTGGAGAACATCCGCATGGGCTTCGCCTACAGCGATTTCTTCGAGATGCAGCCCTCCACCGGCTACGAAACCCTGATCTACGACTCCCTGATCGGCGACCAGACCCTGTTCCAGCGCGCCGACAACATCGAGAACGGCTGGCGCGCCGTGCAACCCTTCCTCGACGCCTGGCAACAGGGCGGCGTAGTGGAAAGCTACGCCGCGGGCAGTGCCGGTCCCGCCGGCGCCGATGAACTCCTGCAGAAGGACGGCCGCTCATGGCATCCGCTGACCTGATCCCCATCGACCTGCTGGTGTCGGATATCGACGGCACCCTGGTGCGTGACGACAAGAGCCTGAGCGAGGCGGTGATTGACGCCGTCAAGCGCCTGCAGGCGGCCGGCAAGGCCATTACCCTGGTCAGCAGTCGCCCGCCGCGGGCGTTGCTGCCGCTGGTGCGGCACCTGGGCATTGACCAGGCGGTAGCCGGTTTCAACGGCGGCAATCTGGTGGAAGCGGACGGCACCCTGATCCGCGCCCACCGCCTCGCCGAGCAGGTGACGCGTCAGGTGCTGGAGCGCCTGGATCGCGAGGCCTTCGAGGTCTGGCTGTTCGCCGACGACCTCTGGCTGACCCGCGACGGGGAGGGGCCCTATGTCCCCCGCGAGACCCGGGCACTGGGTTATGGCCCCACCGTCGTGGACTCCTTCGAACCCTACCTGGATCGCGTCGACAAGATCGTCGCCGCCGGCAGCGATCACGCCGGCCTGGAAGCCCTGGAGGGCGAACTTGGTGAGCGATTGGGCGAGGGCGCCACGGTGCTGCGCTCCCAGCTCTATTACCTGGACATCACCCATCCCAAGGCCAACAAGGGCGACGCCCTGATCGAACTGGCCCAGGCCGCGGGCGTGCCCGTGGCGCGCACCGCGGCCATTGGCGATGGCAGCAACGACGTGCCCATGTTCCGCCAGGCGGGCCTGGCCATCGCCATGGGCCAGGCCGGGACGGCGGTGCGCGAAGCAGCCGACCGGGTGACGGCCAGCAACCAGGAAGATGGCCTGGCCCAGGCCATCGATCAGTGGATCCTGGGGGCCTGATGGCTGGTTGGTGATGTTGGGCTTCGCTGCGCTCAACCCAACCTGCTTGTCCTGTAGGTTGGGTTGAGACAGCTCCACCGTCGAAGCCCGACAGGTCTGAATTAGCTCCAGGTGGAAAAGGCTGCGCCGTTTTCCACGCTACGGCCTGATGGGTGAGGTTGGGCTTCGTTGTGCTCAACCCAACCTACAGGGTGCGTAAGTTGGGTTGCGGCGGCTCCATCGCCGAGGCCCATCAGATCCGAATTAGCTCAAGGTGTAAAAGGCTACGCCGTTTTCCACGCTACGCGGTATCAGGCGGGCGCCCCCTCTCCCTCCGGGAGAGGGCCGGGGTGAGGGTAGCCCAAACCCCGCGCTACCCCTCCTTCTGCTCCCTGAACCCCCGCACATGCTCCACCAGTGCCCGCAGCTTGGGCGCCAGGTTGTGGCGGTTCGGATAGTAGAGGTAGAAGCCGGGAAAGGGCGGCAGATAGTCGTCCAGCACCCGCTCCAGTTCGCCACGTGCCAGATAGGGCCGGAAGGTGTCCTCCATGCCAAAGGTGATGCCGCCGCCGGCCAGGGCGGTGCGCACCATCAGCAGCATGTCGTTGGTGGTAATCCGCGGCGAAACGGCCACGTCGAAGGCGCGGCCGTCCTCGCTGAATTCCCAGCGCCAGGGCGCCACTTCCGGAGCCGGACGCCAGCCGATGCAGCGGTGGTTCGCCAGGTCGCGCGGGTGCCGGGGCCGGCCATGGCGGGCGAAGTAGGTCGGGGTCGCCACGGCCACCTCGCGCTGCGCCCCGGTCACCGGGATGGCGATCATGTCCTGCTCGATCACCTCGCCCAGCCGCACGCCGGCATCGAAACCCCGCGCGACGATATCGAATTCCTCATCAGTGACGGTGATGTCCAGGGTCACCTCCGGATAGGCCTCGACAAAGCTGGCCAGCAACGGCCCGTCGAGAAAGCGCTCGGCGATGGAGGTTACCGCGACCCGCAACAATCCGCGCGGAGGGCCGGCGTGACTGGCGTCTTCCAGGGCGCCCAGCAGCCCGGCCAGAGGCCCGGCGACCTGTCGCTGCAGGCGTTCGCCCGCTTCGGTGAGACGCACGCTGCGGGTGGTGCGCTGGACCAGTGAACTGCCCAATTCGTCTTCCAGACGGCGAATGGCCTGGCTGACCGCCGAGCGACTGACGCCCAGGCGATCGGCCGCCACACGAAAATTCTCGGACGTGGCCACCACGGTGAAGACCTTGAGCAGATTCAGATCATTAGGCATTGGTAAGTCCGGCTAACCATGGCAGTCAGGGAAGGGGGAGTTATCACGACAATGACCCCTCGCTACGGTGGTGGCAAGCCTGGAAGGGCGCGCTGCTGACAAAGCACGCAGCCGACGAGCAGATCATCCAGGCAGATCACCCCATTTCGAGAGGAACACTCCATGGCTATCGACAAGGTCGTACTCATCACCGGCGCTTCCAGTGGCATAGGTGCGGGCATCGCGCGCGAACTGGGCGCGGCCGGCTGCAAGCTCCTGCTCGGCGCCCGCCGCCGCGAACGGCTGGAGGCCCTGGCGGCCGAGATCAACGCTGCGGGCGGCGAGGCCGCCTGCCGCCGACTGGACGTCACCGACAGCGCCGACGTGGCCGCCTTCGCCCAAGCGGCGCGCGAACGCTGGGGCCGGGTGGACGTCATCGTCAACAACGCCGGCATCATGCCGCTGTCGCCCCTGGCCTCGCTCAAGACCGCAGAGTGGATGCAGATGGTCGACGTCAACATCAAGGGCGTGCTCAACGGCATCGCCGCGGTGCTGCCGGAATTCACCGCCCGCGGCGCCGGACATATCGTCAACCTGGGCTCCATCGGCGCCCTGTCGGTGGTGCCCACGGCGGCGGTCTATTGCGCCACCAAGCATGCGGTGCGGGCGATCTCCGAGGGATTACGCCAGGAACGTGACGATCTGCGGGTCACCTGCATCCATCCGGGCGTGGTAGAAAGCGAGCTGGCGTCCACCATCACCGATCCCGCCGCCCAGGCGATGATGGACAGCTACCGCGCCATCGCCCTGCAACCCGATGCCATCGGCCGCGCGGTGCGCTACGCCATCGAGCAGCCGGACGACGTGGACGTCAACGAGATCGTCGTCCGCCCGACGCGCAGCGCCAACTAGACCGTTTCGGCCAGGGCTTCGAGAAAGCGCTCCAGCACCAGATTCGGCCGCCGACCCTTGCGGGTGACGGCGGCCAGGGTGGTGTCGAAATGGAAGCGTTCGGGGTTGAGGGCGCGTAGCTGGCCTTGCACCACCCAGGGCTGGGCGACGTGGTCGGGCAGGTAGCCGATGTAGCAGCCGGTGAGGATAAGGAAGGCTACGCCTTCGCGATCCGAGGCCCGCGCCGTGCAATTCAGCGCGGCATGGCGCTCGTGGCCGTCCTGGTTGAGCAGATGGTTGGGGCCGACCGCGTCCTGGGCGGCCAGGACGCTCTCGTCCAGCGCCGCATCGGCCACCGCGAACAGTGGATGGGCCCGGCTGCAATAGAGCAGGGCGCGCTCTTCGTAGAGCGGCAGGTAGTCCAGCCCGGCCAGGGCGTTGATCAGCGGCAGCACGCCCAGGTGCAGATGGCCGTCGAGCACGCCGGTCTCGATCTCGCCGGGCAGGGTCATGCCGATGTTGACCACCACCCCCGGCGCGGCGCGCTTGAGCGCGGCCAGGGCATGGGTGATGCGCATGCGCGGCTGGGTCACCAGGTTGTTGATGATGCCCAGGTTCAGCTCGCCGCGCAGGTGCTGGTGCAGCTGGTTGACCTCGCTGCGAAAGCCTTCCAGGGCGGCGAACAGCGACTGGCTCGCCTTGAGCACCTCGCGGCCTTCGTCGGTCAGGGAGAAACCGGCGCGCCCGCGCTGGCAGAGGCGCATGCCCAGGCGTTTTTCCAGATCGTTCATGTGCAGGCTGATGGCCGAGCGGGTGATGCCCAGCCGGCCTTCGGCAGCGGTGAAGCTGCCGCATTCCACCACGGTCTTGAACAGTCGCAGCAGGCGGATCTCGAAATCGCCGACCTGGGCGAGCAGGGCCTTGCGCGTCGTCTTCATGGCTGCCACCGCAAATGCGGGACAGCATAAGGCGCCGTTGGGAGCGGCGCCAGCGACCGGCTTCAGGCGCCGATCAGCACCCGGCTGCGCTGCTGGGTGACCTGCTTGACCACCCAGACCGCGGCGATGCAGCAGAGCAGGGTGATCAGCGTCAGGCACAGGCGGGTCCCCAGGTACTGGGCGAAATTCTGCTCACCCAGCAGGCGCCCCAACACCCGGTAGGCGCCAGCCAGGTAGCCGTGCAGGAAGTAGATGGCGAAGCTGTAGGCGCCGAGCAGGGCCATGCCCTTGGCCAGGCGGCTGTCGGCACGTTCCGGCGTCTTGACCCGCTGGCTGAAGACGGCGAACAGCAGCAGGCACAGCGCCAGTTTCTGCAGGCCGTAGAAGGCGCTGTCGAGCACCGCCGCGCCACTCAGCAGTACCAGGGCCGCCAGCAGCCAGTAGCGCGCCTGGGGTCGTTGCAGGCGCTCGCGCTGTTCGCAGGCCAGCATGCCGCAGAGGTAGATCGGCAGGAAATGCAGCGCCGCCAGCAGCGGATCGGCATCGTTGGCCGGACGGTCGGACACCAGGAAATACAGCAGGCCGATCATGGTCGCGGCCGGCAGCAGGCCGCGCTTGACGATCCACTCCAGGACCGGCGCGAGCAGGAAGATCAGCGTCAGCGCGGGAATGAACCACAACGGACCGAGGTGGGCGCCGGTGGCCAGCAGCAGGGCGGTCTGGGCGAAGGGTGGCCAGTCATGGAAGGCGTTCATGTCGATCCATTCGTGTTCCTGCTTGAGTCCGGAGACATAGAGCAGCACGGCGGGGATCGAGATCAGCAGGTAGGGCAGGATGACGTTCTGCAGCTTCTTGCTCAGGTAGACCTGGTAGCTGTATTTGCCGAGGTTGTAGCGAAAGAAGAAGCCGGACAGGGTGACGAAGATGCAGGTGGTTTCCAGCGACAGCAGATTCAGGGCGATCTGCTGGTGTTCGGTGGTCTGGTAGCTGCCCACGGTCATGTGGTGGAAAACGATGAGAACGGCCGCCAGGCCGCGGATCCAGTTGAGCTGAATCAGCATGGAGAGGTTTCCTTGGGGAATAGGTAAACCACGCGCTCTGCCTCGGGAGAGGGGCACGGGTTGGCGAAAGCGGAAGATTGAATGCGCGGTAGAGACGGCGGACAGGCTACCGCGCCCGGCAGGACTACGCGCCGGGAAAAGAGGTGAGGCGAGGGGGCCTCTGCGCCACGGGACTACGGTGGCAGGCGGCCAGCTTAAAGTGTTTCAGGCAAGTCACTGATTACTAATCAATTTCCTTGGTTTCAAGATGTTTCGGCGGTGCAGAGTTGGCACGGATGATCGCCTCTGGAAAGGGGGTTTCATCCATTCCAGTATCCGACTAATGAGAGACGTTTTCCCCTGCAAGAAAGTCTCGATTGGTTGAGGACTCTCGCCAATAAGGTGAGTTTCAAGATATCCAAGCGCGAGAAAAAAACCCTTTAACTCACGCAAAACCGGGCGCACTCTGCAGACTCGACTTCACCGCCCGAGACCCTGTCATGAACCAGCCGCTGACCGTTTCCCCGCCCGTCGCTGCCTCGCTCAACCTGCGCGCCCACTGGATGCCCTTCACCGCCAATCGCGCCTTCCAGAAGGACCCGCGCATCGTGGTGGCCGCCGAAGGCAGCTGGCTGACGGATGACCAGGGACGACGCATCTATGACAGTCTCTCCGGCCTCTGGACCTGCGGCGCCGGTCACTCGCGCAAGGAGATCCAGGAGGCCGTGGCACGGCAGCTGGGCACCCTCGACTATTCGCCGGGCTTCCAGTACGGCCATCCGCTGTCCTTCCAACTGGCCGAGAAGATGGCCGAACTGACTCCGGCCGGTCTCGATCATGTCTTCTTCACCGGTTCGGGCTCCGAGAGCGCTGATACCTCGGTCAAGCTGGCCCGCGCCTACTGGCGCATCAAGGGCCAGCCGGCCAAGACCAAGCTGATCGGCCGGGCCCGCGGTTATCACGGCGTCAACATCGCCGGCACCAGCCTGGGTGGCATCGGCGGCAACCGGAAGCTGTACGGCTCCTTCATGGACGTCGACCACCTGCCGCACACCCTGCAACCGGGCCTGGCGTTTACCAGGGGCATGGCCGAGACCGGCGGCGTCGAGCTGGCCAACGAACTGCTCAAGCTGATCGAGCTGCACGATGCCTCCAACATCGCCGCCGTCATCGTCGAGCCCATGTCCGGTTCGGCCGGGGTGATCGTGCCGCCGGTGGGCTATCTGCAGCGCTTGCGCGAGATCTGCACCCAGCACGACATCCTGCTGATCTTCGACGAGGTCATCACCGCCTTTGGTCGCATGGGCCGCCACACCGGCGCCGAATTCTTCGGCGTGACGCCGGACCTCATGAACGTGGCCAAGCAGGTCACCAACGGCGCCGTGCCCCTGGGCGCGGTGATCGCCAGCAGCGCCATCTACGACACCTTCATGAACCAGGCCACGCCCGAACACATGGTGGAATTCCCCCATGGCTACACCTACTCGGCCCATCCGGTGGCCTGCGCCGCCGGCCTGGCCGCGCTGGAGCTCTTGGAGCGGGAGAACCTGGTGCAACAGGCGGCCGAGCTGGCGCCCAAGTTCGAAGCTTCGCTGCATGGCCTCAAGGGCGCCAAGCACGTGGTGGACATTCGCAACTGCGGCCTGGCCGGTGCCCTGCAACTCGCCCCGCGCGACGGCGATGCGGTGATCCGCCCCTTCGAGGCCGGCATCGCCCTGTGGAAGGCCGGCTTCTATGTCCGCTTCGGAGGCGACACCCTGCAATTCGGACCCACCTTCAACGCCAAGATCGAAGACCTGGATCGGGTCTTCGCCGCGGTCGGCGACGTCCTCAATCGCCTCGACTGATCCCCTTTCCGGCGCCTCCCACAGGAGGCGCCCATCCCTCGTACAAGGAGTCCCTTCATGAGCCTCAAGCATCTCATCGGCGGCCAGCTGGTCGACGGTGGCAGCCGTCGCGCCCCGGTCTACAACCCGTCCACCGGCGCGGTGATCCGCGAAGTGCCTCTGGCCGATGCCGCCACCCTGCAACAGGCCATCGATGCCGCCCAGGCCGCCTTTCCGGCCTGGCGCAACACCCCGCCGGCCAAGCGTGCCCAGGTGCTGTTCCGCTTCAAGCAACTGCTGGAAAGCAACGAAGCGCGCCTGGTGCAGCTGATCAGCGAAGAGCACGGCAAGACCCTGGAAGACGCCGCCGGCGAATTGCGCCGTGGCATCGAGAACGTCGAATACGCCACCGCCGCGCCCGAATTGCTCAAGGGCGAATACAACCGCAATGCCGGTCCGAGCATCGACACCTGGTCCGACTTCCAGCCCCTGGGCGTGGTGGCCGGCATCACCCCCTTCAACTTCCCGGCCATGGTGCCGCTGTGGATGTATCCGCTGGCCATCGCCTGCGGCAACACCTTCATCCTGAAGCCCAGCGAGCGCGATCCCAGCTCCACCCTGGCCATTGCCCAGCTGTTCGAGGAAGCCGGTCTGCCCAAGGGCGTGCTCAACGTGGTGCATGGCGACAAGGAAGCCGTGGACGGCCTGATCGACGCCCCCGAGGTCAAGGCGCTGAGCTTTGTCGGCTCCACCCCCATCGCCGAATACATCTATGCCCGCGGCACCGCCAAGGGCAAGCGCGTCCAGGCGCTGGGCGGCGCCAAGAACCATGCGGTGGTCATGCCGGACGCCGACCTCGGCAACACCGTCAATGCGCTGATGGGCGCCGCCTACGGCTCCTGCGGCGAACGCTGCATGGCCATCTCGGTGGCGGTCTGCGTCGGTGACCAGGTCGCCGATGCCCTGATCGCCCGGCTGGTGCCGGAGATCGAAAAGCTCAAGGTCGGCCCGGGCACCCAGTGCGGCCTGGACATGGGGCCGCTGGTCACCGGCGCGCACCTGGACAAGGTCACCGGCTATGTCGTCGACGGCGTCGCCGCGGGCGCCAAGCTGGTAGTGGACGGCCGCAGCCTCAAGGTCGCCGACCATGAAGACGGCTTCTTCCTCGGCGGCTGCCTGTTCGATCAGGTCACCCCGGAGATGCGCATCTACAAGGAAGAGATCTTTGGCCCGGTGCTCTGCGTGGTGCGGGTCAAGAGCCTTGCAGAGGGCATCGCCCTGATCAACGCCCACGAATACGGCAACGGCACCTGCATCTTCACCCGCGACGGCGAAGCGGCACGGCTGTTCGCCGATCAGATCGAAGTGGGCATGGTCGGCATCAACGTACCCCTGCCGGTACCGGTGGCCTATCACAGCTTCGGCGGCTGGAAACGCTCGCTGTTCGGCGACCTCCACGCCTACGGCCCCGACGGCGTGCGCTTCTACACCCGTCGCAAGACCATCACCCAGCGCTGGCCGCAGCGCGAGGCCCAGGAGGCTTCGCAATTCGCCTTTCCCAGCAACGGCTGACCGCTAGAAAAGCCCATTCCTTGGCCTGCCGCACAGCAGGCCGGCCAGGGAAGGCTTTACCCTTCGGCTGCCCCCAGCCGCCGAAGTCCCCATGTCTGCCACCCCCTTCACAGCCGTCGCCCGTCTCGGGTGTGTGATTGGCCTGCTGCTCGCGAGCCTGACCGGTTGCACCAGTCAGTCCGCCCAGGACATCGCCCGGCAATTCGGCAAGACCCGCCCCAGCGAATTCCTGCAGACCAGCTCCGACCGCATGGCCACTCTCGCCATGCAGGCCAATCTGCAGAGCCTCTATCTGCTGATGAACAAGCTCTATCTGCGCAATCCGGCCGAATGGAAAAAGACCGGGCTGCCCGATGCGGCCAGTGCCGAGCGCGAAATCCGTATGGCCATCGAACAGCGGCGCAGCCTGCCGGCGCTGGACGGACGCAAGGACGTGGCGGCCCTGAGCTACGTGCTGGGTGATGACTACTGCGGCGATCGCGTCGGCGCCTTCATCTATGCCATCGGCAGCATGATCATCGCCGCCCACGGCAATCGCACCGAGTTCTATATCACCGACGTGGTGGATGCGCGCTTCGTCAACAACGCCGCGCGCAACATCGAGAAGGCCACCTGGCTGCTCGGCCAGCGCAAGAACGCCGCGGGCGAACCCCTGCTGTTCGCCAACGAGATCTCGGAGGAGGGCAGCAACCTCAGCTTCGCCACCGAATTCGGCAAGATCGTCGCTCGCCTGGACCTGCTCGCCCAGTTGCTGGACGAGCGCTATCGGCGCATCGGCGTCAACTACGCCCAGAGTCTGCTGTTCATCAATTTCCTGCCGGTGCAGTAGCGCCTTCGACCAGGCGTCTCCTAGAGTCGAGAGTGGAGCGCGCCGCCGCCAGCGGCACGGCGCAGCAGCCGGCAGCGCCCTGAGCGGGCGAGCGGGCCTTACAGCGGCTTGGTCAGTTCCTTGGCGCGGTCGTAGGCCTTGGAGAAGCCCTTGAGCGACAGGCTTTCGCTGGCGGTCTCGCCATTGGCGACCGGGGTGGTCACGGTCAGGCGACCGCCGCGCTGCAGCTGCTTGAAGACGTCACCGACGAATTCCACCGGCACCACGCAGCCCTGGGGGATGCAGGTGTGGAAGGGCCGATTCTCCAGGCTGCGCTTGTCGATCTGCAGCGAGATCGGCTTGGTCACCGCCACGCCGAAGGGCAGCACGAGGATGCCGTCCACGCCTTCACGATTGGGACGCAGCTCGGTGACCAGCATGCGCTGACCCTTGGCGCTGTCCTTCTGCTGGGTGATGGCGCACAGCTGCACGGAACGGTCCGCGTTGCGGGCGATGCGGCAGATCACCTGCCAGTCGCCATACTTCTCCGTGACCGACGGCTGGGGTTCCTGGGCGTTGTTGGGCGCGGACTGGGCGAAGGCCTGGCCGGCGAGCAGCAGGGGCGCGAGGAACAGGGCCGGGCGGAGGAAGCGCTGAGACATGGAGAGTCCTTGGCAGGAAAAAAAGAGCCTCAAGGGTAGGGCATCGCTCCGCCAGGGAACACCCCGGCACGACGATCAGACCTTTTTGACGAACTCGGATTTGAGCTTCATCGCACCTATGCCATCGATCTTGCAGTCGATGTCGTGGTCGCCGTCGACCAGGCAGATGTTCTTGACCTTGGTGCCGACCTTGACCACCAGCGACGAGCCCTTGACCTTGAGGTCCTTGATCACGCTGACGGTATCGCCGTCCTGCAGGGTATTGCCGACCGCATCGCGGATCACCTTGGCCTCGTCCGCGGCGCCGGCGTTGCCGGGCGTCCATTCATGGGCGCATTCCGGGCAGATCAGCTGGTCGCCGTCGGCGTAGGTGTATTCGGAAGCGCAGCGGGGGCAGGGCGGCAAAGCGGTCATGACGGAAGCACCTGGCTGGAAAAGCCGCGCATTGTATAGGGTTTTAGGCGCGTCCGGGTGGACTCGATCCCCCTGGGCCTAGGCGGCCAGCTGTACCTCGACCACGGTGCCGTTGTCGTTGCGGTAGCGGGCCTCGCCGCCGAGTTGTTCGGCCAGGCTGTTGATGATCTTGAAGCCCAGGCGCTGGCTGGTGCGCGGATTGAACTGCTGCGGCATGCCGCGGCCGTTGTCGGCGATACGCAACAGCAGCTGCTGATCGTCGCCGCGCTGCAGGCTGATGCTGATGAGGCCGCGCTGGCTGGCGTCGAAGGCGTGCTTGAGGGAGTTGGTCACCACCTCGGCCACCAGCATCGACAGGGTGGTCAAGCGGGGCAGGTCGAAATTGAGCGGTTCGGCGGTGATGGCGCAGGAGACGTTGGCCTGTCCCGCGGCGGCCAGCAGATCGCTGGTCAGCAGCTGCAGGTGGTGGGCCACCGGCTGATCCGCATCGGCGGGATCGTGCAGGCGCCGGTGGATACGCGAAATGCTCTCCAGTCGCGAGCGGGCCTCTTCCAGGGCCTGGGACGCCTGGCTGTCGCCGGGCAACTTGAGTTGCTGCAGCATGAGCAGCGAGGCGATGAACTGGATGTTGTTGGCGACCCGGTGCTGCAACTCCTGGAACATCGTGGTCTGGACGTTGTAGAGGTCGCGGATTACCTGCTGCTCGGCGCGCAGCCGGGCGCTGGCCGTGTGCATGTAATGGATCAGCACGATGTCGACGCTGACGATGACCACATAGAAGGCCAGCGCCAGGGCGCCCTGGGGACCGACGACGAAGGTCCAGCCCGGCGGGATGAAGAAGTACCAGGCGGCCAGGCCGGACAGCACGGCGCACAGGGTACCGGCGCCGCTGCCGCAGAAGAAGGCGGTCAGGATGACGGCGGGAAAGAAGGTCAGGTAGGGAAAGCCCTGCAGCAGGACGTCCACCAGGGCGAAGCGTGCCGCCAGGGCCAGGCCGAACGCCAGCAGCGCGAGGCTGTAGGCCAATGCCGGGCGAGCGCGGATCCTGCTGCTGAGATCGCTGATCCAATGACGACGAGACGACGGATCCAAAGCTCTGACCTGCGGAGTAGACGGCGGCGGCGCCAGCTTAACGCAAAGCCGTCTCGCTTGGGGGTACGACAGGCCCAAAGGTGGCTCTGCCCAGCCCGACGGCGGCTTCCTGTACAAGACTTACACCGGCATGGCTGGAACTGCCGGCAACGCGCCTTTCGCGGCGTATTTTCTTGTACAGGCTTTCCCTTGGTCGTACAGGGCAGGACGGCAACGAAACGCTATGGTCGAACGATTGCGTCTCAACCATCACAGGATCCGCTCATGAACCGCCAGCGCGTATTGGTCGCCGAAGATGAGCCTGTCCTGCTCGATCTGCTGCAGGAATTGTTCGAGAGCTGGGGTTATCAGGTGCATGCCTTCGGCAGCGCCGACGCCGCCTGTGCCTTTCTGCAAGACGAGCAGCCGCAGCTGGATCTGCTCTTCACCGATGTGCGCATGCCGGGAATCCTGAGCGGCGTCGACTTGGCGCTGCAGGCGCGAGGACGGCAGGCCAATCTGCCCATCGTCATCACCTCGGGTTATTGCGACGACAATCCCGCCCGCGCGGCACGGGCGACCTTTTTGCCCAAGCCCTGGGATCTGGAGGCATTGCACCGCAGTTGCCCCACGCCCGGGGCCCAAGTGAATCTCGTCTAGGCGGTCGTCAGCGTTGTGGCGAGTGAATCGCAGCCATGAAAAAAGCCCGTAGCGGTTACCCGCTACGGGCTTTTCAGATTTTGGCTCCGCGACCTGGACTCGAACCAGGGACCCAATGATTAACAGTCATTTGCTCTACCGACTGAGCTATCGCGGAACAACGGAGCGTATCTTACTGATAGATAACGGGAAGTCAAGCCTCGGCGACACCGGAAAACGGCGCCGCCAAAGCGGCTGCCTTAGCCCTGCAGCACCGCGGCGATGGCCTGGATGGTCGGGGGCAGATTGCGCTCGTTCAGCGCTGCCACGCAGATGCGTCCGGTGCTGACCGCATAGATGCCGAATTCGCTCTTCAGCCGCTCGACCTGCTCGGCGGTGAGGCCGGAGTAGGAGAACATGCCGCGCTGGGCGTTCACGAAGGCAAAGTCGCGATTGGCGCCAGCGGCGGCCAGGCCTTCCACCAGGGCGTTGCGCATGCTGCGGATGCGCTGGCGCATCTCGCCCAGCTCGGCTTCCCACAGCGCGCGCAGCTCGGGATTGCTCAGCACCGTGGCGACGATGGTGGCGCCATGGGTCGGCGGGTTGGAATAGTTGGTGCGGATCACGCGCTTGACCTGGGACAGCACCCGGGCGCTTTCCTCGCGGCTCTCGCTGACCAGGGACAGGGCGCCTACCCGCTCGCCATACAGCGAGAAGGACTTGGAGAAGGAGCTGGAGACCAGGAAGGTCAGGCCGGAGTCGGCGAACAGGCGCACGGCCTGGGCGTCTTCCTCGATGCCGTCGCCAAAGCCCTGGTAGGCGATGTCGAGGAAGGGCACCAGGTTGCGCGCCTTGACCACGTCCAGCACCGCCTGCCAGTCGGCCGGCTGCAGATCGACGCCGGTGGGGTTGTGGCAGCAGGCGTGCAGCACCACCACCGAGCGCTCCGGCAAGGCCTGGAGATCGGCCAGGAAGCCTTCGCGATTCAGGCCGTTGCTGGCCGCGTCGTAGTAACGATAGTTCTGCACGGGGAAGCCGGCGCTTTCGAACAGCGCACGGTGGTTTTCCCAGCTCGGGTCGCTGATGGCGACCACGGCATCCGGCAGCAGCCGCTTGAGGAAGTCGGCGCCGATCTTCAACGCGCCGGTGCCACCGACGGCCTGGACCGTGATGGCGCGGCCGTCGCGGACCAGGCTCGACTCGGCACCGAACAGCAGGTGCTGCACGGCCTGGTCATAGGCGGCGATGCCCTCGATGGGTAGGTAGCCACGCGGCGCCTGGGCGGCCACGCGCTGCTTCTCGGCCTCGGCCACGGCGCGCAGCAGCGGGATGCGGCCCTGCTCGTCGTAGTAGACCCCCACGCCCAGATTGACCTTGTGCGGACGGGCATCGGCGTTATAGGCCTCGTTCAGGCCAAGGATGGGGTCACGGGGTGCCATTTCGACGGCGGAGAACAAACTCATGGGGCAGCGGCTCGAATGAGGGGTGAAGGGAAGGGCGGAACGCTCGGGAAGCGGAAGTATAGCCCCCTGCAGTCGCCATCGCGACCCGACCTCCGTCGGAGTTTTCCTGACGTGCGGCGACGCGGGCAGATTGCAAAAGGGTGCTGGCGACCTCATCTGGGTGGTTCCAGTCCTTTCCTCGTCCGCATCGCTCCGGCCTCCGGTCGGCGCGCTGTCGTCCGTGCATTTTCGCGCTATTGAGGCAGCCATGTCCGCATTCCAGCTCTCCACCCGCTACACCCCGGCCGGCGACCAGCCCGAAGCCATTCGCCAGATGGTGGAAGGCCTGGAGGCAGGTCTGTCGCACCAGACCCTGCTCGGCGTGACCGGCTCGGGCAAGACCTTCAGCATCGCCAACGTCATCGCCCAGGTGCAGCGCCCGACCATGGTGCTGGCGCCTAACAAGACCCTGGCCGCCCAGCTCTATGGCGAATTCAAGGCCTTCTTCCCGAACAACTCGGTGGAATACTTCGTCTCCTACTACGACTACTACCAGCCGGAAGCCTATGTGCCCTCGTCGGACACCTTCATCGAGAAGGATTCGTCCATCAACGACCACATCGAGCAGATGCGCCTGTCCGCCACCAAGGCGCTGCTGGAGCGCAAGGACGCCATCATCGTCGCCTCGGTGTCCTCCATCTATGGCCTGGGCAGTCCCGAGGCCTACCTGAAGATGGTGCTGCACCTGGATCGCGGTGATCGCATCGACCAGCGCACCATCCTGCGCCGGCTGGCCGAGCTGCAATACAGCCGCAACGACATGGAATTCGCCCGCGCCACCTTCCGGGTACGCGGCGACGTCATCGACATCTTCCCGGCGGAATCCGACCTGGAAGCCGTGCGCGTCGAGTTGTTCGACGACGAGGTGGAAAGCCTGTCGGCCTTCGATCCCCTGACCGGCGAGGTGATCCGCAAGCTGCCGCGCTTCACCTTCTATCCCAAGACCCACTACGCCACACCGCGCGAGACCCTGCTGGGCGCCATCGAGAACATCAAGCTGGAACTGGCCGATCGCCTGGAATGGCTGCGCGGCCAGAATCGTCTGCTCGAGGCCCAGCGCCTGGAACAGCGCACCCGCTTCGACCTGGAGATGATCCTCGAACTGGGCTACTGCAACGGCATCGAGAACTACAGTCGCTATCTGTCGGGCCGTGGTCCGGGCGAGCCGCCACCCACCCTCTACGACTATCTCCCGAGCAACGCCCTGCTGGTGATCGACGAATCCCACGTCACCGTTCCGCAGATCGGCGCCATGTTCAAGGGCGACCGCTCGCGCAAGGAAACCCTCGTGGAATACGGCTTCCGCCTACCCTCGGCGCTGGACAACCGGCCGCTGAAGTTCGAGGAGTGGGAAGCCGGTGCGCCCCAGACCATCTTTGTTTCGGCGACCCCGGGGCCCTATGAGGAAGAACACGCCGGGCGCGTGGTCGAGCAGGTGGTACGACCCACCGGCCTGGTCGATCCGGTGATCGAGATCCGCCCGGCCACCACCCAGGTGGACGACCTGCTCTCCGAGATCCGCCTGCGGGTGGCCCAGGAGGAGCGGGTACTCTGCACCACCCTGACCAAGCGCATGGCCGAGGACCTCACCGACTACCTGGCCGACCACGACGTGCGGGTGCGCTATCTGCACTCGGACATCGATACCGTGGAGCGGGTGGAGATCATCCGCGACCTGCGCCTGGGCACCTTCGACGTCCTGGTGGGCATCAACCTCCTGCGCGAAGGTCTGGACATGCCCGAGGTCTCCCTGGTGGCGGTGCTCGACGCCGACAAGGAGGGCTTCCTGCGTTCCGAGCGCTCGCTGATCCAGACCATCGGCCGGGCGGCGCGCAACCTCAACGGCAAGGCCATCCTCTACGCCGACAGCATCACCGGCTCCATGCAGCGTGCCATCGACGAGACCGAGCGCCGCCGTAACAAGCAGCTGGCCTTCAACGAAGAACACGGCATCGTGCCCCAGGGCATCAAGAAGGACATCCGCGACATCATGGAAGGCGCCGCGGCCCCGGGTGCCAAGGGCAAGCGGCGGGTGGCCAAGGCGGCCGAGGACAAGGGCGAATACGCCGCCGAACTGCGTTCGCCCAGCGAGATCGGCAAGCGTATCCGCCAGCTCGAAGAGAAGATGCTGCAACTGGCGCGCGACCTGCAGTTCGAGTCCGCCGCCCAGCTGCGCGACGAGATCCAGGCCCTGCGCGAGCGCCTGGTCCAGGTCTGAACCCGCTCCAACTGGCAGCGCCAGGGCTGGCGCTGCTACCATTCCGCCTTTGTCCCTTCGCGTTTCTCGAGAAAGCCGATGACCACCGTTCGCACGCGCATCGCGCCGTCGCCCACTGGCGACCCGCATGTCGGTACCGCCTATATCGCCCTGTTCAACCTCTGCTTCGCCCGTCAGCACGGCGGTCAGTTCATCCTGCGCATTGAGGATACCGACCAGGTCCGCTCGACCCGCGAATCCGAACAGCAGATCTACGACGCCCTGCGCTGGCTGGGCATCGAGTGGGACGAGGGCCCGGACGTCGGTGGCCCCCATGGTCCCTATCGGCAGAGCGAACGCGGCGAGATCTACTGGAAATACGCCCGGGAGCTGGTGGAGAAGGGCCATGCCTTCTACTGCTTCGCCACGCCCGAAGAGCTCGACCAGATGCGTGCCGAACAGCAGGCGCGCGGCGAGACCCCGCGCTATGACGGTCGCGGTCTGCGCCTGACCCAAGAGGAGGTGCAGCAGCGCCTGGACGCCGGTCAGCCCTATGTGATCCGCATGAAGGTGCCGGAGGAGGGTGTCTGCGTCGTCCCCGACCTGCTGCGCGGCGATGTCGAGATCCCTTGGGATCGCATGGACATGCAGGTGCTGATGAAGGCCGACGGCCTGCCCACCTACTTCCTCGCCAACGTGGTCGACGACCACCTGATGGGCATCACCCACGTCCTGCGTGGCGAAGAGTGGCTGCCCTCGGCGCCCAAGCTGATCAAGCTCTACGAATACTTCGGCTGGGAGCAGCCGCAGCTGTGCTACATGCCGTTGCTGCGCAACCCGGACAAGAGCAAGCTCTCCAAGCGCAAGAATCCCACCTCGGTGACCTTCTATCAGCGCATGGGCTACCTGCCCGAAGCCATGCTCAACTACCTCGGCCGCATGGGCTGGTCCATGCCGGACGAGCGCGAGAAATTCACCCTGGACGAGATGGTCGAGCACTTCGACCTCCAGCGCGTCTCCCTGGGCGGCCCCATCTTCGACGTCGAGAAGCTCTCCTGGCTCAACGGCCAGTGGCTGCGCGAGCTGAGCCCCGAGCGCTTCGCCGCCGAGGTGCAGCAGTGGGCGCTCAATCCCGAGTACCTGCTCAAGATCGCCCCGCTGGTGCAACAGCGGGTCGAGACCTTCAGCCAGATCGCCCCGCTGGCCGGCTTCTTCTTCAGCGGCGCCCTGAATCTGGATCCGGCGCTGTTCCAGCACAAGAGGCTGTCCGCCGACCAGGTCCGCCTGGTCATGCAGCTGCTGCTGTGGAAGCTCGAAGCCCTGCGCCAGTGGGACAAGGAGCGCATCACCGCGGTGATTCAGGCGGTCGCCGAGCACCAGCAGCTCAAGCTGCGGGACGTCATGCCGCTGCTGTTCGCCGCCATCACTGGCCAGGCCAGTTCGGTCTCGGTGCTCGACGCCATGGAGATCCTCGGGCCGGACCTCACCCGCTTCCGCCTGCGCCAGGCGGTCGAGTTGCTGGGCGCGCCCTCCAAGAAGGAAACCAAGGAGTGGGAGAAGCTGCTGGCCGAACTCGGCTGACAGTCGCCCGACCGACCCCGACGTCGGGGTCGGCTTCCTCCTCGCGCCAGGATGGCCCCGATGACTTCCGTGACTCCCCAGCGGCACAATCTGCTCGAAGACGTGCTGGCCTTGCTCAGCGCGACCCTGATGATCGCCCTGGCGGTCAATCTCTATCGCCACGCGGGCCTGCTCACCGGCGGTACCGCGGGCCTGGCCTTTCTCGCCCAGTACGGCACGCGCCTCTCCTTCGGGCAGGCGTTCTTTCTCATCAACCTGCCGTTCTACTGGCTGGCCGTGCGGCGCATGGGCTGGGCCTTTACCCTGCGGACCCTGGCGGCTGTGACCCTGGTGTCGCTGCTCACCGAGCTGACCCCGCACTTCGTCGCCTTCAGTGCCCTGCAACCCCTCTATGCCGCCGTGATGGGCGGCGTACTGATGGGCGTGGGGCTGCTGATCCTCTTCCGCCACCAGGCCAGCCTCGGCGGCATCAACATCGCCGTGCTCTATCTGCAACAGCGCTATGGCTGGCGGGCGGGCAAGGTGCAGATGGGCATCGATTGCCTGATCGTCCTGCTGGCGCTGTGGGTCGTCGAGCCAGGTGCCATCCTCGTCTCCATCCTGGGCGCCGTGATCCTCAATCTGACCCTGGCGATCAACCATCGGCCGGGGCGTTACAGCGCCATCAGCTAGGGGCTTTCCGTCGCGCAGGCGCAACTTCGATTGGTCCGCGACCCGCCTTGGCTTTAAGATGGCGCCCATTTTCGGCGGCCCAGCCGTCGTCATCGCAAGTTGAAGAGGTCTCCATGAGCTGCGATTTCCTGGCACTAGCCCTTCCCGGCGTACAGAAACTCTCGCCCTACGTGCCCGGCAAGCCCGTCGATGAACTGGCCCGCGAACTGGGCCTGGCGCCCGCCAGCATCGTCAAGCTCGCCAGCAACGAGAATCCCCTCGGCCCCAGTGCCAAGGCGCTCGAGGCCATCCGCGCCGAACTGGCCGAGCTGACCCGCTATCCCGATGGCGGCGGCTTCGACCTCAAGCAGGCCCTGAGCCAGAGGTTCGGTGTGGCCGCCAACGGCATCACCCTGGGCAACGGCTCCAACGACATCCTCGAACTGGTCGCCCGTGCTTACCTGGCGCCCGGCTACAACGCCGTGTTCAGCGAGCATGCCTTCGCCGTCTATCCACTGGTGACCCTGGCGATCGGTGCCGAAGGCCGTAGCGTCCCGGCCAAGGACTACGGGCATGACCTCGAGGCCATGCTCGCTGCCATCGATGCCGACACCCGGGTGGTCTTTGTCGCCAATCCCAACAACCCCACGGGTACCTGGTTCGACAGCGAGGCCCTGGCACGCTTCCTCGCCCGCGTCCCCGAGCATGTCCTGGTGGTGCTGGACGAGGCCTACATCGAATACGCCGAAGGCGACGAGTTGCCGGACGGCCTGGCGTTCCTGGCCCAGTACCCCAACCTCATCGTCTCGCGGACCTTTTCCAAGGCCTATGGCCTGGCCGCCCTGCGCGTCGGCTATGCCTTCTCCTCGCCGACCGTGGCCGATGTCCTCAACCGGGTGCGCCAGCCGTTCAATGTCAACAGCCTGGCCCAGGCCGCGGCCTGTGCGGCCCTGGCCGACAGCGACTACCTGGCCCGCAGCCGGGCGCTCAACGATGCCGGCATGGCCCAGCTGGAAGCCGGTTTCCGCGATCTCGACCTCAAGTGGATTCCCTCCCGTGGCAATTTCATCGCCGTGGACCTGGGGCGCGACGCTGCGCCGATCAATCAGGGGCTGCTGCAGGAGGGCGTCATCGTGCGGCCCGTCGCTGGCTATGGCATGCCCACCTTCCTGCGCGTCTCCATCGGCACCGAAGCGGAAAATGCCCGTTTCCTGGCGGCGCTGAGCAAGGTCCTGGGTCGTGGCTGAAGTGGCCACCCCCCTGATCGAACGTCTCGTCGTTGTCGGCCTGGGCCTGATCGGCGGCTCCTTCGCCAAGGGCGCCCGCGCCAGCGGCCTCTGCCGTGAGGTGGTCGGGATCGATCGCGATCCGGAGACCCGCCGGTTGGCGGTCGAGCTGGGCGTCGTCGACCGCTGCGTCGCCGAGCTGGCCGAGGCCTGCCCGGGTGCCGACGTCATCCAGCTCGCCGTTCCCATCCTGGCTATGGAGCGGGTGCTGGCCGAGCTTGCGGCCCTGCCGCTGCAGGGCGCCATCCTCACCGACGTCGGCAGCGCCAAGGGCAACGTGGTGCGCGCCGCGCGTCAGGCCTTCGCCGGCCAGTCGCTGCGCTTCGTGCCGGGTCATCCCATCGCCGGCTCCGAACGCAGCGGCGTGACGGCGGCCAACGCGGCGCTGTTCAATAGTCACAAGGTCATCCTCACACCGCTGGAAGAGACCCTGCCGGCCGATCTGGACAAGGTCGATCGGCTCTGGCGCGCCATAGGGGCCGATGTCGAGCACATGACCGTCGAGCACCACGACCAGGTCCTCGCCGCGACCAGCCATTTGCCGCATCTGCTGGCCTTCAATCTGGTGGACTCCCTGGCCAAGCGCAGCGAGAACCGCGAGATCTTCCACTATGCCGCCGGCGGCTTCCGCGACTTCACCCGCATCGCCGGCAGCGATCCGACCATGTGGCACGACATCTTCATCGCCAATCGCGAAGCCGTGCTGCAGGCCCTGGACACCTATCGCGCCGATCTCGACGAACTGCGTGGCGCCATCCAGGCCGGCGATGGTCAGTTCCTCATGGAGGTACTGACCCATGCGCGCGGCGCACGCGAATATTTCGGGCGCATCCTCGCCAGTCGTACCCAGGCCGGCGCCCAGGTCGCCGCCCATCATTCTCTTACGGAGGGGCACTCATGAGCAGTACCGCACCCGTCATCACCCTCGATGGTCCCGGCGGTTCGGGGAAGGGCACCCTTGCGGCGCTGGTCGCCCGTCAGTTGGGCTGGAATCTGCTGGATTCCGGCGCGCTCTATCGCCTGCTGGCCTTCGCTGCGCGCAACCATGGCGTGGACTACACCAACGAGGAGTCGCTCAAGCTGCTGGCGGCCCATCTGGACGTCCAGTTCCTTGCCGGGCATGAGCACGGCCAGCGCATCATTCTCGAAGGCGAGGACGTCACCGACGTCATCCGGACCGAGGAAGTCGGCGCCGGTGCCTCCCAGGTCGCCACCCTGCCGGCCGTGCGCGATGCCCTGCTGCAGCGCCAGCAGGCCTTCCGTGAGGCGCCCGGTCTGGTCGCCGACGGTCGCGACATGGGCACCGTGGTGTTCCCGGACGCCGAGCTGAAGATCTTTCTGACCGCCGGTGCCGAGGAACGGGCACAGAGGCGTTATCTTCAGTTGAAGCAGAAGGGCGAAAATGTTAGCTTGCCTGCCCTCCTGGAAGAGATCCGTGAGCGGGACGCCCGCGATAGTCAGCGTAGCGTTGCTCCGCTCAAGCCGGCCGACGATGCCGTCGAGCTGGATTCCACGCATCTCTCCATACAACAGGTATTGGAACGCATCCTGACCCTGGCCGCCGAGCGCGACCTGGCGGGATGAAGGCCGAGACTCATCCGAGTCGTCGGTGAAAGCTGCCGGGAACCAGTCGCATCCCGGCAGCCGGATGGTAACCACTCACCCCGCATGGGCTGGTCATGCGGTAGCCGGATACATCGGGTATCCATACAACAGGTATGAACATGAGCGAAAGCTTCGCAGAACTCTTTGAAGAAAGTCTGAAATCCCTCGACATGCAGCCGGGCGCCATCATCGTCGGCACCGTGGTGTCGATCGATGGCGACTGGGTTGTGGTCGATACCGGCCTGAAATCCGAAGGCCTGGTTCCGCTCGAGCAGTTCTACAACGAACAAGGCGAGCTGACCATCAACGTGGGTGACGAAGTCCACGTAGCCCTGGATGCCGTCGAAGACGGTTTCGGCGAAACCAAAGTGTCTCGCGAAAAGGCCAAGCGCGCCGAGTCCTGGCTGGTCCTGGAAGCCGCGTTCAGCGCCGACGAAGTGGTCAAGGGTGTCATCAACGGCAAGGTCAAGGGCGGTTTCACCGTCGACGTCAGCGGCATCCGCGCGTTCCTGCCGGGCTCCCTGGTCGATGTCCGTCCGGTGCGTGACACCACCCACCTGGAAGGCAAGGAACTCGAGTTCAAGGTCATCAAGCTGGACCAGAAGCGCAACAACGTTGTCGTTTCCCGTCGTAGCGTCCTGGAAGCCGAGAACAGCGCCGAGCGTGAAGCTCTGCTGGAATCCCTGCAGGAAGGCCAGCAAGTCAAGGGTATCGTCAAGAACCTCACCGACTACGGTGCGTTCGTCGACCTGGGCGGCGTAGACGGCCTGCTGCACATCACCGACATGGCTTGGAAGCGCATCAAGCATCCGTCGGAAATCGTCAACGTCGGCGACGAGATCGACGTCAAGGTGCTGAAGTTCGACCGCGAGCGCAACCGCGTCTCCCTGGGTCTGAAGCAGCTGGGCGAAGATCCGTGGGTCGCCATCAAGGCCCGTTACCCGGAAGGCACCCGCGTTCAGGCGCGCGTCACCAACCTCACCGACTACGGCTGCTTCGCCGAGCTGGAAGAGGGCGTGGAAGGCCTGGTGCACGTGTCCGAAATGGACTGGACCAACAAGAACATCCACCCGTCCAAGGTCGTTCAGGTCGGCGACGAAGTGGAAGTCATGGTCCTGGATATCGACGAAGAGCGTCGTCGTATCTCCCTGGGCATCAAGCAGTGCCGCGCTAACCCGTGGGAAGAGTTCTCGGGTCAGTTCAACAAGGGCGACCGCATCTCCGGCACCATCAAGTCGATCACCGATTTCGGTATCTTCATTGGTCTGGAAGGCGGTATCGACGGCCTGGTACACCTGTCCGACATCTCCTGGAACGAAACCGGCGAAGAAGCCGTGCGTCGCTTCAAGAAGGGTGACGAGCTGGACACCGTGATCCTGTCGGTCGACCCGGAGCGCGAGCGCATCTCCCTGGGCATCAAGCAGCTGGAAGACGATCCGTTCTCCAACTACGCCTCCCTGAACGAGAAAGGCACAATCGTGCGCGGTACCGTCAAGGAAGTCGATGCCAAGGGCGCTGTCATCACCCTGGCCAACGAGATCGAAGGCGTCCTGAAGGCGTCCGAAATCAGCCGTGACCGCGTCGAAGACGCCCGTAACGTGCTGAAGGAAGGCGACGAAGTCGAAGCCAAGATCATCAGCATCGATCGCAAGAGCCGCGTGATCAGCCTCTCCGTCAAGTCCAAGGACGTCGACGACGAGAAGGAAGCCATGAGCTCCCTGCGTAGCAAGCAAGAGCCTGCTGCTGGCCCCACCACCATCGGCGACCTGATCAAGGCGCAGATGGAAAGCCAGAACTAAGTTCGAGCTTGAATAAAAGGCGACCCTTCGGGGTCGCTTTTTTTTGTCCGGAAGAAAGCGGGCAGGGTGGTCACGGCCCGTAAAAAGTTGTGGAGGTGAAGCCGCCGGCTTGACTTTTCAAAAATCGGCCAGCGTGCTAAAAGTCCTTGAAGGTGATCTAGCCGCTTGATAACGAAGGAAAAATCCATGACCAAGTCGGAGTTGATCGAGCGCATCGTTTCCTATCAGGGGCAGCTGTCGTCCAGGGATGTCGAGCTGGCGATCAAGACCATGCTGGAGCAGATGGCCCAGGCGCTTTCCACCGGGGACCGTATCGAGATTCGGGGCTTTGGCAGCTTCTCGCTGCACTATCGGGCTCCCCGTACCGGACGCAATCCCAAGACCGGCGAGTCGGTGCTGCTGGACGGCAAGTTCGTCCCGCACTTCAAGCCTGGCAAGGAGTTGAGAGACAGGGTCAATGAGCTGGAGCCATAAAGCCGTCGCCCCTTTTTCCTTTGTCCGCTGCTTTCTGGCAAACCACTGATTTCTCTGTATTTTTAGTTTCTGTTGCGGTCGTCAAAAAAGCGTTATCGAGCAAGCCACTAGCGGATTTTTGACGTTTACAAAAAAAGTCAAGTCTTTTTGATTTTTTTGTAGACGAGTTCCGATTTTTGTATGAGACTTCCTTCACATAAGGTCTTGGGTGACCTCGTAGTCCACGCCGAGTGAGGAAGTTGTCATGCGCCACTATCTTTTCATCTGGATCGGTATCGCCGCCTGCTTCACCAGCATGCAACTCGGTCACCCTTTCCTGGCTGTAGCCGCTCTGGCCGGTAGCTGGATGGTTGCCCTGTTCCTGCAGCCCGCTCAGCGCGTCGAGAGCTTCTCGCGCCACTACGTCGCCCAGCCGGCCGCGCGCTTCCAGGCCGTTGAAGTCCAGACTTCCGCCAAGACCTTCTAAGGTTCTCACGTTTTTTCGGCCCGCCGCGCTCAGGTTCGGCGGGCTTTTTTATGCCTGCGTTTTGCGTCGCTAGGCCCCTGCGGGGCAATGTCTTACCATAAGCGCCCTTTCCTGGCTGACTGGCACGGCGCAACGCATTGATGGAACGCAAGATTCTGGTGACAGGGGCGGGGGGCTTCGTCGGCGCGGCCCTGGTTCGGCAGCTGCAGACCCGGGGTTATCCGGTGGTCGCCGCGCAACGCCGGCCGACAGCCGCCGCGGTTGATGGTGGGGTCATTCCGGTGCTCCGCGATCTCTCCGCCGCTACCGACTGGTCCGCGCCTCTGGCAGGGGTGGACACCGTCATCCACCTCGCGGCCCACGTCCACCAGCTGGGCGAGCAGCCAGGGGCCGCCAGCGAGGCGCGCTACGACGAGGTGAATCGGGCCGCGACCCTCAAGCTGGCCCGGGACGCCCAGGCTGCCGGCGTCCGTCGCCTCATCTTTGTCAGCAGCATCAAGGTCAATGGCGACTGGACCCTCCCCGGCAAGCCTTTTCGCGCCGACGACCAGCCTGCGCCCACCGATGCCTACGCACGTTCCAAGGCGGCGGCCGAGCGGCAACTGCTGGCGCTGATGGCCGAGACCGGACTGGAGGTGGTCATCGTGCGCCCCCCACTGATCTACGGACCCGGGGTAAAGGCCAATGTGGCGCGCCTGCTGGACACCCTGGCGCGGGGCGTGCCGCTGCCCCTGGGGGGCGTTCGGCACAACAGGCGTAGCCTGCTGGCGTTGGAGAACCTGCTCGATCTGTTGATCCTGTGCATCACCGCGCCGGAGGCCGCTGGCGCCATCCTGCTGGTCAGCGACGATGAAGATGTTTCCACCGCCGAGCTGCTCGAATTGCTCGGTGAAGGTTTGGGTCGCAAGCTCAGGCTGATCGCCGTTCCGCCCGCCTGGCTCGAATGGGGTGCCCGACTGCTGGGCCGAGGCGAGGTGGCGCAACGCCTCTGTGGTTCACTGCAGGTCGACATCCGACCCACCAAGACCCTGCTGGGCTGGCAGCCCCCCGTGTCGGCGCGAGCCGCCTTGCGTGCGCTGGGGGCGCAGTGGGCCGCTGCGGAGGGGCGCAGATGATGCTACTGCTCTTGCTCCTGACCGGTGGCTGCAGCTGGCTGGGCACGGCGGCGCTCCGTCGCTACGCCCTGTCCGGCGGCCTGCTCGACGAGCCCAACGCCCGCAGTTCGCACCAGGTGGCGACGCCCCGCGGCGGTGGTCTGGCGATCGTCGTAACGTTCGTGCTCGGTTGTGTCGTGCTGCGCCTGCTGGGACAGCTTGATCCGGTTTCCTGCGGCGTCCTGATAGGGGCGGGGCTGCTGGTGGCCGTGCTCGGGTTCATCGACGATCATCGGCACGTGGGCGCCGGCTGGCGTCTGCTCGGCCATTTCCTGGCCGCGATCGCTGCGCTGGTGTGGCTGGGCGGCTATGGCGCCTTGCCGGCGCAGCTCTCCGCGGTGCTGGGATTGCCCGACTGGCTGGTGATGACCCTGGGCGTCCTCTATCTGGTCTGGCTGCTGAATCTCTACAACTTCATGGATGGCATCGACGGCATCGCCGGCGGCGAAGCGCTCGTCGTCTGTCTGGGCATGGCGCTGATCTATGCCATGACCGGCCATGGGACCTTGCTGGGTGCGCCTCTGCTGCTGGCCGCGGCCGTAGGGGGGTTCCTGTGCTGGAACTTCCCGCCGGCGCGCATCTTCATGGGCGATGTGGGCAGTGGCTTTCTCGGCCTGATCCTCGGCATGCTGTCCTTGCAGGCGGCGCTGATCGAGCTGTCGCTGTTCTGGGCCTGGCTGATCCTGCTCGGCGTCTTCGTGGTCGATGCGACCTGGACCCTGTTGCGGCGTCTGAGCCGGGGCAAGAAACCCTACGAAGCCCATCGCACCCACGCCTACCAGTGGGCCTCGCGGCGGCATGGCGCCCACCGGCCAGTGACCCTGGCGGTGCTGGCCATCAACCTGTTCTGGTTGCTGCCTATCGCTTTGCTGGTGGGGCTGGGGCTTTTAAGTGCCATACTGGGGCTCTTGCTTGCCTATGGGCCCTTGCTTTGCCTGGCCCTCCGATACCATGCTGGGACCGATGAGGTAGCCATGGCTGCGCAGTCCACGGGATTCAGGGATTAGGGACACTGACATGTTGCGTGACCATCTGGTCAAGCTGAACCGGCGTACCAAGAGAGTTATCCAGGTCGCGGTCGACCTCCTGCTGATCTGGCTCTCGCTCTGGTTGGCCTTCTATCTGCGCCTGGGCTCCGTGCAGATGATCGAGCCCTTCAGCGGGCATGCCTGGCTGTTCATCACCGCGCCGGCCATCGCCATTCCCCTGTTCATTCGCTTCGGCATGTACCGCGCGGTCATGCGCTACCTGGGCAACGATGCCCTGATCGCCATCGCCAAGGCGGTAACGCTTTCGACGCTGCTGCTGTCGGTGGTCATCTACTGGTATCGCGATCTACCGGAGATCGTCCCGCGCTCGATGATCTTCAACTACTGGATCGTCAGCCTGATCCTGATCGGCGGCCTGCGTCTCGCGCTGCGCCAGTACTTTCTGGGCGACTGGTATCGCGCCATCACGGTGCCCTTCATCAAGCAGCCGGACGAGCTGCCGCGGGTTGCCATCTATGGCGCCGGCTCGGCGGGCAACCAGCTGGTCGCGGCGCTGCGCATGGGCCGCGCCATGCGTCCGGTGGCCTTCATCGACGACGACAAGAGCATCGCCAATCGCATCATCGCCGGGCTCAAGGTCTACACCCCCAAGCACATCCAGCAGATGATCGACGAGACGGGTGCCGAAGAGATCCTCCTGGCGATTCCCTCTGCCACCCGGGCACGGCGGCGCGAGGTGCTCGGCCTGCTGGAACCCTATCCGCTGCACGTTAGAACCGTGCCGCGGATCAGCGACCTGGCCTGCGGCAAGGTACAGGTGGACGACCTCCAAGAGGTCGATATCGCTGACCTGCTGGGGCGGGATCCGGTCACGCCCCGGCCCGAGTTGTTCGCGCGCTGTATCACCGGTCAGGTGGTGATGGTGACCGGGGCAGGGGGGTCCATCGGCTCCGAGCTGTGTCGGCAGATCATCGGCCAGAAACCGCGCACCCTGATCCTGCTCGACCACGCCGAATTCAATCTCTACAGCATCCATCGCGAGCTGGACGCCCATCTCCAGCGCGAAGCCCTGCCGGTTACCCTGGTGCCGGTGCTGGGCTCCATCCGCAACGCTCCGCTGCTCCTGCAGGTGATGCGGCACTGGAAGGTGGCCACCCTCTACCATGCGGCGGCCTACAAGCATGTGCCCATGGTCGAGCACAACATCGCCGAAGGGTTCGGCAACAACGTCCTGGGGACCCTGAATGCCGCCCAGGCGGCCATCCAGGCCGGCGTCACCAGCTTCGTGCTGATCTCCACCGACAAGGCGGTACGACCCACCAACATCATGGGCAGCACCAAGCGCCTGGCCGAGATGATCCTGCAGGCGCTCAGTCGCGAAGCGGCGCCCGTGCTGCACGGCCAGGCCGACGGTATCCATCAGGTCAATCGCACCCGCTTCACCATGGTGAGATTCGGCAACGTGCTGGGTTCCTCCGGTTCGGTCATCCCGCTGTTCCGCACGCAGATCCGCAAGGGCGGGCCGGTCACCGTCACCCATCCCAAGATCACCCGCTTCTTCATGACCATCACCGAGGCCGCTCAGCTGGTCATCCAGGCCGGCGCCATGGGCGAGGGCGGCGACGTCTTCGTGCTGGACATGGGCGAGCCGGTGCGCATCGTCGAGCTGGCCGAGCAGATGATCAAGCTGTCGGGTCTGAGCGTGCGTTCGCCGGCCAACCCTCATGGCGATGTCGCCATCGAGTTCACCGGCCTGCGCCCCGGCGAAAAGCTTTATGAAGAGTTGCTCATCGGTGACGACGTGAGTCCGACGTCCCATCCCAAGATCATGCGTGCGAGCGAAGACTTCCTCGCCTGGGAGGCCTTCCGCGCCGCCCTCGTCGAGCTCAGTCGCGCGATCGATGCGGGTGATTACCTCCGCGTCCGGCAACTGCTGCGGGACGTCGTCGCCGGCTATTCCCCCGAAGGCGATATCGTCGACTGGCTGCACGGCAAGCGATCCATCGAGTGATCCCGTCCACGCTTTCTTTCGGCCTGGATTTGAAGCCGAGCACAGAAGCGGCAGCCTCCCCCCGCTAGGCTGAACTTTCTTTTCCTGCCACTGTTTAACTCAGGTCTTTGGGTGCATAGCTGTAGCTGTGACCCGAGCCAGGGATGGCTGCGCCGTCCTCCGATGTCTCGCCCGCAGCGCCGGGCGCGATGATGTACAAATCGATATAGGCAGGATTCAGGATGAAGGTACTGGTAACAGGTGGCGCGGGTTTCATTGGTTCCGCCGTAGTACGTTTTCTTATCAACGAAACCCAATGCAAGGTTGCCAACGTCGACAAGCTGACGTACGCCGGTAACGTGGATTCCCTGGCCGAAGTCGCCGACTCCGACCGCTACGAATTCCACCAGGTGGACATCTGCGATTTCGCCGCGCTGCAGCAGGTCTTCACGTCCTTCCAGCCCGACGTGGTCATGCACCTGGCTGCCGAGTCCCACGTGGACCGCTCCATCGAGGGCCCTGCCGCCTTCATCCAGACCAACGTGGTCGGTACCGGCGTCATCCTGGAAGTGACCCGTGCCTACTGGAACGAGCTGGCGCCGGAAGCCAAGGCGGCCTTCCGGTTCCACCACATCTCCACCGACGAGGTATACGGCGACCTGCACGGCACCGACGACCTCTTCACCGAGACCACCCCCTATTCCCCGAGCTCGCCCTATTCGGCCAGCAAGGCCGGCAGCGACCATCTGGTGCGCGCCTGGGGCCGGACCTACGGCCTGCCGGTTCTGGTGACCAACTGCTCGAACAACTACGGCCCCTATCACTTCCCCGAGAAGCTGATCCCCCACGTCATTCTCAATGCCATCCATGGCAAGCCGCTGCCGATCTATGGCGACGGCTCCCAGGTGCGTGACTGGCTGTTCGTCGAAGACCATGCCCGCGCCCTCTACACCGTGGTGACCCAGGGCGAGGTCGGTGAGACCTACAACATCGGCGGCCACAACGAGAAGCGCAACCTGCAGGTCGTCGAGACCATCTGCGACCTGCTCGAAGAGCTGGCGCCGCAGAAGCCCGAGGGCGTCGAGCGCTATCGCGACCTGATCACCTTCGTCAAGGATCGTCCCGGTCACGACATGAGATACGCCATCGATGCCAGCAAGATCGGTCGCGAGCTGGGCTGGACGCCGGCAGAGACCTTCGAGACCGGCATGCGCAAGACCGTCACCTGGTACCTGAACAATCGTGAGTGGTGGCAGCGGGTGCTGTCCGGCGCCTACCGCCTCGAGCGTCTCGGCGAAGCCGTTTAACGATCCTATCGCGGACACGCCCGTGGGCGTGTCCGACCGACAGCAACAGTCAATTTTCAGAGGACGATTGCCATGAGCAAATACAAGGGAATTCTGCTGGCCGGTGGCTCCGGTACCCGTTTGCACCCCATTACCCTGGGCGTGTCCAAGCAGTCGCTGCCGATCTACGACAAACCCATGATCTACTATCCGTTGTCCGTGCTGATGCTGGCCGGTATCCAGGAAGTGCTGATCATCTCGACGCCTGCCGACCTGCCCGGCTTCCAGCGCATGCTCGGCGACGGCAGCCACTTCGGCATGCAGCTGAGCTATGCCGAGCAGCCCAGCCCGGACGGCCTGGCCCAGGCCTTCATCATCGGTCGCGAATTCGTCGGCGATGACAACGTCTGCCTGGTCCTCGGCGACAACATCTTCTATGGCCAGCGCTTCAGCGAGACGCTGCTCAAGGCGGCGAGCGTGGAGAAGGGCGCCACCGTGTTCGGCTACTACGTCGCCGACCCCGAGCGTTTCGGTGTGGTCGAGTTCGACGAGCAGGGCAAGGCCCTGAGCATCGAAGAGAAGCCCAAGAAGCCGAAGTCCAACTACGCCGTCACTGGTCTGTACTTCTACGACAACGACGTGCTGGATATCGCCGCCAACATCAAGCCGTCGCCCCGCGGCGAGCTGGAAATCACCGACGTCAACAACGAGTACCTGCGCCGTGGCTCGCTGAACGTCTCCCTGCTGGGCCGTGGTTTCGCCTGGCTGGATACCGGTACCCACGACGCCCTGCTGGAAGCCGGCCACTTCGTCCAGACCATCGAGAAGCGTCAGGGGCTGAAGGTCGCCTGCCTCGAAGAGATCGCCTTCCAGAAAGGCTGGATCACCTGCGAGCAGATGGCGCTGCAGGCCGAAGCCCTGAGCAAGACCGGTTATGGCCAGTACCTGGCGCGTCTGTGCAAGGAGCAGGACTGATGCAGGTCTTCGAAACCGCGATCCCGGACGTCAAGCTGATCGAACCCAAGGTCTTCGGTGACGACCGCGGCTTCTTCCTGGAATCCTTCCAGGCGGAGCGCTATGCCGAGCAGGCGGGGATCACCCTGGCGTTCGTGCAGGACAACCACTCGCGTTCCGCCCGCAACGTGCTGCGTGGCCTGCACTTCCAGCGCAGCAAGCCGCAAGGCAAGCTGGTGCGTGTCGTGCGTGGCGAGGTGCTGGACGTGGCCGTCGACATCCGTCGCGGTTCGCCCACCTTCGGCAACGTGGTCGCCGAGATCCTCTCGGAAGACAACAAGCGTCAGCTCTGGATACCGCCGGGTCTGGCCCACGGCTTCGTGGTGCTGTCGGAAACCGCTGATTTTGAATACAAGTGCACAGATTATTACGATCCCTCTGATGAAGGGTCTTTGATCTGGAATGATCCGGATCTGAATATCGATTGGCGGGTTACGGATCCCATCCTGTCCGCCAAAGATGCACAAGGCCTTCGATTGGCGGAGCTGTATAGATGAAGATACTGGTTACCGGAGCGAACGGTCAGGTCGGACGTTGTCTGACCGATCGTCTTCAGCGTTCAGAACTGGCATGGGAGGCCCATGGACGTGCCACTCTGGATATCGCTGACGAAGGCTCGGTAACCAGCCATCTCGAGCGATTCGCTCCCGACGTCGTGATCAACGCGGCCGCCTACACGGCGGTCGACAAGGCCGAGCAGGAGCCGGAGATCGCTGCCCGCGGCAATATCGAAGGCCCTGCGGTGCTTGCCCAGGCCTGCGCCGCCGCCGGCATCGCGCTGCTGCACCTGTCTACCGACTACGTGTTCGACGGCACCGCCACCGAACCCTACCAGGTCGAGGATCCGGTCAGCCCGTCCGGGGTCTACGGCATGACCAAGCTGGAAGGGGAGAATCGCGTGCTCTCCGCCTGCCCGCGCTCGGTGGTGCTGAGAACCGCCTGGGTGTTCAGCGAACACTGCAACAACTTCCTCAAGACCATGCTGCGGCTCGCTGCCGATCGCGACGAACTGCGGGTGGTGAGTGATCAGGTGGGTTGCCCGACCTACGCTGGCCATATTGCCGACGCCCTGCTGCAGATCGCCGCCCAGGCTCATGCTCAGCCTGAGCAGACCGCCTACGGCCTCTATCACTTCGGCGGTGACAGCGGCCTGAGCTGGTGCGACTTCGCGCGCTACATCATCGACGCCGGCCAGGAGCTGGGCATGCTGGAGCGGGCGCCGCTCATCACCGGCATCGCCACCTCCGAATTTCCGACCCTGGCCAAGCGTCCGGCCTATTCCATGCTGGATTCCAGCGCGCTGGAGCAGCGCTTCGGCATCCCGCCCAGCGACTGGCGCCAGGGCGTTCGCCAGACCCTGCTGGCGCTGCGGACCGAGCGTGCCCAGGCGGGCTCGCTGGTGAGTTGACCGCCTGACCCTTTGCGTTAAGCTCTGCGAATCAAACAGCGGAACACGGAGGTTCCTCTATGAGATTCGTCTGGATAGTCACCTTGCTCGCTCTGTTCGGCTCCTGGGCCAATGCCTGCGAGTCCGGCCCGGGGGCTGCAACCAAGCCAGCCTCGACGGCCAGCCTGGCGCCCCTGAACATCAATGTCGCCGACGCCACCGCGCTGCAAGGGCTGCGGGGGATAGGGGCCGTCAAGGCCCAGGCGATCGTCGACCATCGCCAAGCCCATGGCGCCTTTGCCTCGGTGGACGAGCTGCTCGAGGTCAAGGGGATCGGCAAGGCCCTGCTGCAGCGCAACCGCGACCGCCTCAGCGTCGACTGATTTTCGGCAAACTTTAGTCGGTTCTCGGCACCTTTTTACCAAGCCATTGTTTTCGCTGGATTTTTAGGATCTGGCACAGGCATTGCTCTATCTCTGACACGAGTGGGTACGGCGTCAATTTCCCGTGCCAGAGGAGCAGAGCAAATGGTTCAAGGTGTCGAGTTCAATCGGTTGATGCTGGAAATGCGTTCCATGCAGACCGAAGCCATGGCCCGGTCGAAAGCCGTCGTAGCTCCGGCTGCCGGCGCGGAACAGGTCCAGGGTCCGAGCTTCGCCGACATGCTCAGCAAGGCCGTGGGCTCCGTCAACGAAACCCAGCAGACCGCCGGCGAGCTGGCCAAGGCCTTCGAGCTGGGTCAGGGCGGCGTCGACCTCACTCAAGTCATGATCGCTTCGCAGAAGGCCAGCGTCTCCGTGCAGGCCTTGACCCAGGTACGCAACAAGTTCGTGCAGGCGTACCAAGACATCATGCAAATGTCGATTTGAGGACGGTCTAGAAAATGGCTGACGCTCTTACCAACGCACCCGTCCCGACGACCCAACCTGCGGCTGAAGACAAGCCCAAGAAGTCGCTGCTGGGTCTCAGCTTTCTCGACAACCTGTCCGACATGCCGCTGCTGCGGCAGATGGGGCTGCTGATCGGCCTGGCCGCCAGCGTCGCCCTGGGTTTCGCCGTGGTGCTCTGGACCCAGCAGCCGGACTATCGGCCGCTGTACACCAGCATGAACGGTCTCGACGCCAACCAGGTGCTGCAGGCCCTGGGCGCGGCCGACATCGGCTACAAGGTCGATCCGAATTCCGGTGCCCTGCTGGTCAAGTCCGATGACCTCGGCCGGGCGCGCATGAAGATGGCCGCGGCCGGCATCACCGCCTCCGATGGCAACGTCGGCTTCGAGCTGCTGGACAAGGAGCAGCCGCTGGGCACCAGCCAGTTCATGGAGGCGGCCAACTACCGTCGCAGCCTGGAAGGCGAACTGGCCCGGACCATTTCCAGCCTCAACAACATCAAGGGCGCCCGGGTGCACCTGGCGATCCCGAAGAGTTCGGTGTTCGTTCGTGACGAGCGCAAGCCGAGCGCCTCGGTACTGGTAGAGATGTACCCTGGCCGTACCCTGGATGCCGGTCAGGTCATGGCCATCATCAACCTGGTCGCCACCAGCGTGCCGGAACTGGACAAGTCCCAGGTCACCATCGTCGACCAGAAGGGCCAGCTGCTGTCCGACCAGCAGAATCTTTCCGAGCTGTCGATCGCCGGCAAGCAACTGGACTACACCCGCAAGATGGAAGGCTCCCTGACCCAGCGCGTGCAGAACATCATGCAGCCGGTGGTGGGCAATGGCCGCTTCAAGGCCGAGGTGGCCGCCGACGTGGACTTCAATGCTGTGGAGTCGACCTCCGAGCAGTTCAACCCGGATCAGCCGGCGTTGCGCAGCGAGCAACAGAACAGCGAACAGCGTCAGACTTCCGGCGGCGGCGCCCAGGGCGTGCCGGGGGCCCTGTCCAACCAGCCGCCCGGTCCGTCCTCGACCCCGGAAAAGGCCGGTGCCCAGGGTGGCGGTGCGAACTACATCGCTCCCGGCCAGCCGCTGCGCGACGCCAATGACCAGTTCATCTACGACAGCAAGACCAGCCTGCCGGCGACCCTGCCGTACCCGACCGACAAGCGTGAGCAGAACACCCGCAACTACGAACTGGACCGCAGCATCAGCTACACCCGTCAGCAGCAGGGTCGTCTGCGTCGGCTTTCCGTCGCCGTGGTACTGGACGACCAGGTCAAGGTCGATGCCGCCGGCAAGGTCAGCCACCAGCCCTGGACCACCGAAGACCTGGCTCGCTTCACCCGTCTGGTGCAGGATGCCGTGGGCTTCGACGCCAGCCGTGGCGACAGCGTGAGCGTGATCAATGCGCCCTTCGCCCCGGTGCAGCAGGAAGAGATCGAGAGCATTCCCTTCTACCAGCAGCCCTGGTTCTGGGGTGTGGTCAAGCAGGCCCTCGGCGTCCTCTTCATCCTGGTGCTAGTCTTTGGGGTGCTGCGTCCGGTGCTGAAGAACCTGTCCGGCGGCAACACCAAGGACGCCGCTGCCCTGGCCGCTGCCGGTGGTGCCGGTGCCCTGGGTGCCGGCGGTCTGGATGGGCTGTCGGACGATCTGGCCGACGACAAGGTGAGCCTGGCCGGTCCTGCGCCGCTGTTGCTGCCCAGCCCCAGCGAGGGTTATGACGCTCAACTGACCGCCATCAAGCAGCTGGTCAACGATGATCCGGGCCGTGTCGCCCAGGTAGTGAAGGATTGGATCAATGGCGACGAATGACGCGCAACTTTCCAAGGTCGAGAAGGCCGCGATCTTCCTCCTGTCGCTGGGTGAGGCCGATGCCGCGCAGATCCTGCGCCACATGGGACCCAAGGAGGTACAGAAGGTCGGTACCGCCATGGCGCAGATGCGCAACGTCAACCGCGAGCAGGTCGAGCGGGTACTGGGCGACTTCATCGAGGTAGTGGGCGACCAGACCAGCCTGGGCGTGGGCGCCGACGGCTACATCCGCAAGATGCTCACCCAGGCCCTGGGCGAGGACAAGGCCAGCGGCCTGATCGACCGCATCCTGCTGGGCGGCAACACCAGCGGCCTGGACAGCCTGAAGTGGATGGAGCCGCGGGCGGTGGCGGACGTGATCCGCTACGAACACCCGCAGATCCAGGCCATCGTGGTGGCCTATCTGGACCCGGACCAGGCGGCCGAGGTGCTCGGTCACTTCGATCACAAGGTGCGCCTGGACATCGTCCTGCGCGTTTCCTCGCTGAACACCGTGCAACCGGCGGCGCTCAAGGAGCTGAACCTGATCCTGGAGAAGCAGTTCTCCGGCAGCGCCAGCACCACCCGTACCGCCCTGGGCGGCGTGAAGCGCGCCGCCGACATCATGAACTACCTGGACAGCTCGGTCGAAGGCCCGCTGATGGATGCGATCCGCGACGCGGACCAGGATCTGTCGGGGCAGATCGAGGACCTGATGTTCGTCTTCGACAACCTGGCCGACGTCGACGACCGCGGCATCCAGGCGCTCCTGCGCGAGGTGTCGTCCGATGTGCTGGTGCTGGCGCTCAAGGGTGCCGACGACGGCATCAAGGAGAAGTTCTTCCGCAACATGTCCAAGCGCGCGGCCGAGCTGCTGCGCGACGACCTGGAAGCCAAGGGGCCGGTGCGACTGTCCGAGGTGGAGGGCGCGCAGAAGGAGGTCCTCGCCGTCGCTCGTCGCATGGCCGATGCCGGCGAGATCGTTCTGGGCGGCAAGGGTGGCGAGGAAATGGTCTGACGGCTTGCCGGGGTTGGCCTGTGCTTTGCTAATGTCTGCTCAGTAGCGGTTTTCTGACGGACAGGTAATGAGCAAAGAAGCGGCGAGCGAACTGATCAGGGCGCGGGATCTGGAAGCCTTCGATGTCTGGCGACTGCCGGCCTTCGACAGTTTCGACGAGCCCGAGGAGATTCCTGCGCCCGCGGCCGCCGAGCCCGAGCCTCAGCCGGAGCCGCAGATCGAAGAAGTGCCGGTCGAAGAGGTCCAGCCGATCACCCTCGAAGAGCTGGAGGCGATCCGCCAGGAGGCCTACAACGAAGGCTTCGTCACCGGCGAGCGCGACGGCTACCACGCCGGTCAGCTCAAGGCGCGCCAGGAAGCCGAGGCGGCGCTGGCCGCCCGGCTGGCCAGCCTGGAAACCCTGATGAGCCATCTGCTCGATCCCATCGGCGAACAGGACCAGGCCCTGGAAGCCGGGATGGTGCAGCTGGTCAGGCACATTACCCGCGAAGTCATCCAGCGCGAACTCACGCTAGACTCCAGTCAACTGGGTCAGGTGGTGCGCACGGCGCTGAAGCTGCTGCCCATGGGGGCCGAGAACATCCGCATCCAGGTCAGCCCCCAGGACTTCGAGCTGATGAAGGCCCTGCGTGACCGCCACGAGGAGAAATGGCGCATCCTCGAGGACGAGACCCTGATGCCTGGCGGCTGCCGGATCGAGACCGAGAGCAGCGTCATCGATGCCAGCATCGAGACCCGTCTGACCCAGGCACTGACGCAGCTGGCCGAACAGCAGCGTCACCAGGCGACCCAGCCCCAGGAAGCCGATCTGCACATCGACATCGAGGATGCCCCCCATGCGTCTTGAGCGTCTGAGTTTCGAACGCCGCCTCAGCGGTTACGATGAAGCCATCCGGGTCGAACAGCAGCCGGTGATCGAAGGCCGCCTGCTGCGCATGGTCGGCCTGACCCTGGAGGCCGAGGGCCTGCGTGCCGCCGTTGGCAGCCGCTGCCGGCTGATCAATGGCGGTGGCTACCAGCCGGTGGAAGTCGAGGCCGAGGTGATGGGCTTCAACGGCAACAAGACCTTTCTCATGCCGGTGGGCAGCCTCGCCGGTATCGCGCCCGGCGCCCGGGTGGTACCGGTGCCGGATACCGGCCGTCTGCCCATGGGCATGTCCATGCTCGGTCGCGTGCTGGATGGCCTGGGCAATGCCCTGGACGGCAAGGGCCGCATGCGTGCCGAAGACTGGGTGCCGATGGACGGCCCAACCATCAACCCGCTCAAGCGCGAGCCCATCAGCGAGCCCCTGGACGTCGGCATCCGCAGCATCAACGGTTTGTTGACGGTGGGTCGCGGCCAGCGTCTCGGTCTGTTCGCCGGTACCGGCGTGGGCAAGAGCGTGCTGCTCGGCATGATGACCCGGCTGACCAAGGCCGAGATCATCGTGGTCGGGCTGATCGGCGAACGGGGCCGCGAGGTGAAGGAATTCATCGAGCACATCCTGGGCGAGGAGGGCATCAAGCGGGCAGTGGTCGTGGCCTCGCCGGCGGACGATGCGCCCCTGCTGCGCCTGCGTGCAGCCATGTACTGCACCCGCATCGCCGAATACTTTCGCGACAAGGGCAAGAACGTGCTCCTGCTGATGGATTCCCTGACCCGCTATGCCCAGGCGCAGCGGGAGATCGCCCTGGCCATCGGCGAGCCGCCGGCGACCAAGGGCTATCCGCCGTCGGTGTTCGCCAAGCTGCCGCGGCTGGTGGAGCGGGCCGGCAATGCAGAAAAAGGTGGGGGTTCGATCACGGCGTTTTATACTGTGCTCTCGGAAGGCGACGATCAGCAGGATCCCATCGCCGACTCGGCGCGGGGCGTGCTGGATGGTCACTTCGTGCTGTCGCGGCGGCTGGCCGAGGAAGGCCACTATCCGGCGATCGACATCGAGGCGTCCATCAGCCGGGTCATGCCCCAGGTGGTCAGCCCGGAGCACCTGCGCAACGCCCAGCGCGTCAAGCAACTCTGGTCGCTCTATCAGCAGGCCAAGGACCTGCTCAGCGTCGGTGCCTATGTGCCCGGCGGAAATGCCGAAACCGATCTGGCGATCGCTCGCTACGCCCCCATGCAGCACTTCCTGCGCCAGGGGCTGCGCGAGAGCGAATCGCTGGAGCAGAGTGCCGCCAATCTCCAAGCTGTGTTGGGAGGCTGATAGATCATGAAAGGCAGAGCCGAACGTCTGGGCCCCGTGGTGGAGATGAGCGAGCGCGACGAGCGTGACGCGGCCCAGCGCCTGGGGCAGTGCCAGCAGCAACTGGCCCAGGCCGAGTTCAAGCTCGGCGAATTGCAGCGCTATCGCGAGGATTACCAGCAGCGCCTGGTGGCCAATGGCAGCCGCGGCGTCACCGGCCAGTGGCTGATCGGCTATCAGCGCTTTCTCAGCCAGCTGGAAGAGGCGATCGGCCAGCAGGAGCGCAACGCCCAGTGGCACCGCGACGTGGTGGCCAAGGCCCGCACCCAGTGGCAGGAGCACTATGCGCGCCTCGAAGGCCTGCGCAAGCTGGTCGAGCGCTATCGCCAGGAGCAGCGCCTGGTCGAGGACAAGCGCGAACAGAAACAGATGGACGAATACGCCCAGCGGGCGCGCTCGACCTATATCTAGGCCGGGCCTTGCCCCTCGTCCCTTGTCTTAGCCAGTGAGAATGCCGATGTTTTCCTCCCATCTCGATCCGGAAACGCTCGCCGCCCTGCGCGACTGCATGGAGGAGGAGTACGTCGACCTCATCGAAACCTTTCTGGTGGATTGCGAAGAACGTATCGCCGAACTCAAGCGCAGCGTGATCGGCGGCGATGCCGAACAGGTCCGCCAGCTGGCGCACAGCTTCAAGGGCAGTGCCGGCAACATGGGGGCCGCACCGCTGGCGGAGCTGTGCCGAGCCGTGGAGGAGGGCGCGCGGCGTCGGGCGACCACCGCCGAGCTGGCCATGGGGGTTTCCGCCATGGAGCGCGAATTCGCCATCGTCCGCATCCTGTTCAAGGTCGAGCGGCAACGCTACGCGGGCTGACCTCGTCAAAGCGCTGGCGTTTAGGGCTGGCGCGCAACTTGCTAGTGATCCGAAAACCCGTCCGAAAACCCGTCCTTCGGAGTCCTCCATGGCCGTCGTGCCCGATTTCCTTCTGAACACCGCCACCTCGCCAGCCAGCACCGGCCGGGCGGCGGCCAAGACCCCTTCCCAGGATCGCCCGGCCGCGCAGGAGCGCTTCGCCGATGTCTTTGCCCAGGAGCAGCCGCGTGAGCCGGTGCGCAGCGAAAAGCCGCGTGACACCAGCGACAGCAAGGCCCCCAGCCAGGCGCGCAAGAGCGAATCCGGGCGTGCCCGTGATGGGGATGACCGGGTGAAACGCGCGGGCGATGACGACCGCACGGCGGACGCCAAGCCCGAGGCCGACAGCACCGCCAAGAGCGACGCGCCGTCGGCAACCACCGCCGACGACAGCGGCAAGACCTTGCCGGTGGCCCAGGGCGAAGACGCCAAGGCGCCGGTGGACGCGGTTCTGGATCCGCTGTTCATGTTCGGCATGACCGGCCAGTTCCCGCAGCCGGTAGCCACGCCTGTGGCAACGCCTCAGCTGCCCACCGGGACGGCCGCGGACGCCGCAGCCACCGCCACTGCCCAGGCCCTGGATCCGGCGGCGCTGCTGGGCGCTGCCGTGGCAACCGTAGCCCAGACGACCACCCCGGGTATCGGCGCGGGCGCCACGGCCACCCCGGCCAAGCCCGGCGAGCAGCAGACGACCGACGATGGTCTGGCACAGCTGCTGGGCCAGGTGCCCCAGGCCCAGGGTGACGCCGCCAAGCTCACCAGCAACGCCAACAACCTGGCGGCCACCCAGCTGCAAGGGCTGTTGCCGGCGGATGGCACGCCCGCCCAGACGGCGGATCAGGCAGCCAGTGCGGCCCTGGCCGCGACCCTGGACAAGGGCGATGGTCAGGACGCGGCGGCCCCGAGCAAGACCGATGCCTTCGCCGACAAGCTCACCGCCCTGTCGCAGGCGCTCAGCAGTCCGGCGCAGACCGCTCGTCCGGTCACCGCTGCCGTACCGGGCCAGCCGCTCAATCCCCAGGCCGGCAACTTCAGCGAGGCGGTGGTCGACAAGGTCATGTGGATGTCCAGCCAGAACCTCAAGACCGCCGACATCCAGATGGAGCCGGCGCAACTGGGCAAACTGGAGGTGCGCATCGACATGACCCAGGACCAGACCCAGGTCACCTTCGCCAGTCCCCACGCCGACGTGCGCGAGGCGCTGGACAACGGCAGCCAGCGCCTGCGGGAGCTCTTCGCCCAGCAGGGCATGAACCTGGCCAACGTCAACGTCTCCGATCAGTCGTCCGGCCAGGCCTGGCAGCAGTCCCAGCAGGGCGCTCAGCACGAGAGCTCGCGCCGGGGCCGCGGGGGTGTCGCAGGGGATGGCGCGGACGAAGCGGTGGCGAACGTCGCCGAAACCCGCGGCTCGGCGACCCTCGCCGCGCGCAGTCTGGTCGACTACTACGCCTGACAGGCCAACGGCTCCCAGGTGACAGCCTGGGCCGCACCTGCTATATCCCCTTCGTATCAATAGGTTAGCTGCGTCACCCAACAGGGGTGACGAGCCGCACAGGATTCGGTCGAACACTTATGGCGAAGAAGCAGGCGCCCGCGGCAGAGGGCGCAGCCGCGGAAGGCAAGGGCAAGGGCAAGCTCAAACTCATCATCATCATCGTCGTGGCCCTGCTGCTGGTCATCGGCGCCTCGGTGGGTGCGACCTGGTTCCTGCTCGGCAAGAAGAGCGCGGAGCCCGAGCACGCTGCACCGGCCGCTCCGGCGGCACCGGTGCATCTGGCCGCGGTCTACCAGGCGCTGGTGCCGGCCTTCGTGGTCAACTACAACGCCGACGGTCGCCAGCGCTACATGCAGGTCACGGTGACCCTGATGGGGCGCGACCAGGCGCAGATGGATGCGCTCAAGGCGCAACTGCCGCAGGTCCGCAACCAGCTGGTGATGCTGTTTTCCGGGCAGGACTTCAATAGCCTGCTGACGCCGGTGGGCAAGGAGATGCTGCGCCAGCAGGCCACCAGCAAGGTTCAGGAACTGGCGAAGAAACTGACCGGCCAGACTGCCATCGAACAGGTATTGTTCACCAATCTCGTCCTGCAATAGGTAACGCCATGGCCGTGCAAGATCTGCTCTCTCAGGATGAAATCGATGCCCTGCTGCACGGGGTCGACGATGGCATCGTCGAGACCGAGACCGATGCCGAGCCGGGCACCATCAAGGGCTATGACCTCACCAGCCAGGATCGCATCGTCCGCGGACGCATGCCGACCCTGGAGATGATCAACGAACGCTTCGCCCGCTATACCCGGGTCAGCATGTTCAACCTGCTGCGCCGCTCGGCGGACGTCTCCGTGGGTGGGGTGCAGGTCACCAAGTTCGGCGAGTACATCCACTCGCTGTACGTGCCCACCAGCCTCAACATGGTCAAGATGAAGCCCCTGCGCGGTACCGCGCTGTTCATCCTCGACGCCCGCCTGGTGTTCAAGCTGGTGGACAACTTCTTTGGCGGCGACGGGCGTCACGCCAAGATCGAAGGTCGTGAATTCACCCCCACCGAGTTGCGCGTGGTGCGCATGGTGCTCGACCAGTGCTTCATCGATCTCAAGGAAGCCTGGGGCGCCATGCTCGACTGCCAGTTCGAGTACATGAACTCCGAGGTCAACCCGGCCCTGGCCAACATCGTCAGCCCCAGCGAAGTGGTGGTGGTGAGCACCTTCAACATCGAACTGGATGGCGGCGGCGGCGAATTGCACGTGACCATGCCCTATTCGATGATCGAGCCGATCCGCGAGATGCTCGACGCCGGCTTCCAGTCGGACGTGGACGACCAGGACGAACGCTGGGTCAAGGCCTTGCGCGAGGACCTGCTCGATGTGCGCGTGCCCCTGGAGGCGACGGTTGTCCGGCGCCAACTCAAACTCCGCGATATCCTCAACATGCAGCCCGGCGACGTGATTCCGGTGGAAATGCCCGAGGAGATGCTCATGCGCGCCAATGGCATGCCCACCTTCAAGGTCAAGATGGGCGCGCGCAAGGGCAACCTGGCCCTGCAGATTCTCGAACCGGTCAGCCGCGGCCGCTGAGCGACAACCGTTTTTTCCGTCCGGGCCCGGGCCCGGCGTAGCACGAGACCCAGACAATGGCAGACAACCCCGAAGAACAAGCCCTGGCGGACGAGTGGGCCGCGGCCCTGGCCGAAGCCGGTGACGCCAGTCAGGACGACATCGACGCCCTGATGGCCCAGGGTACCCAGGTCGAAGCCCCCAAGCCGCCCAAGGCGCCGGTGGAAGAATTTGGTCAGAGCAGTGGGGGGTTGGCAGTGAGCGGCATGGAAGGGCCCAACCTGGATGTGATCCTGGACATCCCGGTGACCATCTCCATGGAGGTCGGCCACACCGACATCTCCATCCGCAACCTGCTGCAACTCAACCAGGGCTCGGTCATCGAGCTCGACCGTCTGGCTGGCGAGCCGCTGGACGTGCTGGTGAATGGTACGCTGATCGCCCATGGTGAAGTGGTGGTGGTGAACGAGAAGTTCGGGATCCGCCTGACCGACGTCATCAGCCCCACGGAACGTATCAAGAAGCTGCGGTGATCCATGAAGAGTCTGCTCCTGCCGCTGGGTCTCCTGCCCCTGACCGCGCGTGCCGCCGAAGCCACCTCGCCGGGGCTGGATGTGGGGGCGCAGGTCGGCCAGTTGCTGCTCGGTCTGCTGCTGGTGATCGCACTGATTCTCGGCCTGGCCTGGCTGGTGCGCCGGGTGCAGCAGCAGGGTCCGCGCGGTCAGCAGGTGATCAAGGTCATCTCCACCCAGCACCTGGGCCCGCGCGAGCGGCTGGTGCTGGTTCAGGTCGGCCAGGAGCAGTTGCTGATCGGCGTCGCCGGCGGACGGATCACGCCGCTGCACAGCCTGCGCGAGCCGGTGCGACCGGGCGAGACCGAGGCGCCGGCGCCGGAATTCGCCCAGCGCCTGCTGGAACTCATCAGCCGCGATCCCAAGGCGAAACCATGATTTCTTCGCGTCTCCCGGCCAACCTCGGGCGCACCCTGGGCTGGCTGCTGAGCCTGGCCGTGCTGCTGTTCGCGCCCCTGGCGCTGGCGCAGCAGGCCGGACAGGCCAATCCGCTGTCGATCCCGGCCATCACCCTGAGTACCAACGGCCAGGGGCAGCAGGAATATTCGGTCAGCCTGCAGATCCTGCTGATCATGACGGCGCTGAGCTTCATCCCGGCGTTCGTCATGCTGATGACCAGCTTCACCCGCATCGTCATCGTCTTCGCCATCCTGCGCCAGGCGCTGGGCCTGCAGACCACGCCGTCCAACCAGGTGCTGGTGGGCATGGCGCTGTTTCTCTCGCTGTTCATCATGGCGCCGGTGTTCGATCGCATCAACACCACCGCCGTGCAGCCCTATCTGAACGAACAACTCAGCGCCCAGGACGCCATCGCCCGGGCGCAGGTGCCGATGAAGGACTTCATGCTGGGGCAGACCCGGCAATCGGACCTGGACCTGTTCATGCGGCTGTCCAAGCGCACCGACATCCCCAGCGCCGACCAGGCGCCCTTGTCGATCCTGGTGCCGGCCTTCGTCACCTCCGAGCTCAAGACCGCCTTCCAGATCGGCTTCATGATCTTCATTCCCTTCCTGGTCATCGACCTGGTGATCGCCAGCGTGCTGATGGCCATGGGCATGATGATGCTGTCGCCGATGATCATCTCCCTGCCGTTCAAGCTGATGCTGTTCGTGCTGGTGGATGGCTGGGCGCTGATCATGGGTACCCTGGCCAGCAGCTTCGGCACCGTCTAGCGGTGCCCCCTTTGCGTGGAGAAGCGAAATGACCCCTGAAGTCGCCGTCGATCTGTTCCGCCAGGGTCTCTGGCTTACCGCGCTGCTGGTGGCGGTGCTGGTGGTGCCGAGTCTGATCGTCGGTCTGATCGTGGCGGTCTTCCAGGCGGCGACCCAGATCAACGAACAGACCCTGAGCTTTCTGCCGCGGCTGATCGTCACCCTGTTGACGCTGATCGTGCTGGGGCCCTGGATGGTCCGGCAACTGATGGAATTCATCCAGACCTCGGTCGCCAACATCCCGCGGCTGATTGGCTAGCCCATGCTCGCCCTCAGCGACGCCCAGATCGGCGGCTGGGTCGGCAGCTTCCTGTTTCCGCTGTTCCGCATCGCCGCGCTGCTGATGACCATGCCGATCATCGGCACCACCCTGGTCCCGGTGCGGGTGCGGATGTATTTGGCCCTGGCCCTGAGCCTGGTGCTGGTGCCGACCCTGCCGCCGATGCCACAGGTGGATGCCATCAGTCCCCAGGCGCTGCCGCTGATCGTCGAGCAGATCCTCATCGGCGCGGTGATGGGGTTCAGCCTGCAGCTGTTCTTCCATGTCTTCGTGGTGGCGGGGCAGATCATCTCGACCCAGGCGGGCCTGAGCTTCGCGTCCATGATCGACCCGGTCAACGGCGCCTCGGCCCCGGTCATGGGCCAGTTCTTCACCATGCTGGTGACGCTGCTGTTCCTGGCCATGAACGGCCATCTGGTGGTGTTCGAGATCCTCGCCGAAAGCTTCGTTACCCTGCCGGTGGGCGATACCCTGAGCGTCGAGCACTTCTGGCAGGTCGCCGGGCGGCTGGGCTGGGTCATGGGCGCCGGCATCCTGCTGGTGCTGCCGGCCATCACCGCGCTGCTGGTGGTCAACATCGCCTTTGGCATCATGACCCGCGCCGCGCCGCAGCTGAACATCTTTTCCGTCGGCATGCCGCTGATCGTGGTGCTGGGCATGGTCATCGTCTGGCTCGGCACCGCCGACATCCTCTCCCACTATGAAAGTCTCGCCAGCGAGGCGCTGCAATGGCTGCGCGAACTCGCCCGAGCCCGCTAGGAGATATGCCGCATGGCTGAATCCGATGGCGAAGACCGTACAGAAGACCCCACAGAGAAACGCAAGCGTGACTCCCGGGAGGAGGGGCAGCTCCCGCGATCACGCGAACTCGGCACGGTGGCGGTCATGCTCTCGGGGGTCGGCGGCCTGCTGATGTACGGCGCCTTCCTGGGCGGCAAGCTGCTGGAGGTGATGCGCAGCAACTTCTCCCTGCGGCGCGAAGAGGTCATGGACGAACGCTTCATGGGCACCTTCCTGCTGGCCTCGGGCAAGGCGGCGATGATCGGGATGCTGCCGATGATCGCCTTGGTGGTGATCGCCGCCATCGTTGGCCACATCGCCCTGGGTGGCTTCCTCTTTTCCGGCAAGATGCTGGCGCCCAAGCCGAGCCGGATGAATCCCATGTCCGGCATCGCCCGGATGTTTTCCAAGAATTCCCTGGTGGAATTGCTCAAGGCCCTGGGCAAGTTCTTCATCATCCTCGGCGTGTCGGTGCTGGTGCTGATGAGCGAGCGCACGGCCCTGCTGCAGATCGCCAAGCTGCCGACCGAGCAGGCGCTCCTGCACAGCATGCAGGTGGTGGGACATGCCACCCTGCTGCTGGCCCTGGGGCTGCTCATCATCGCCGCGGTGGACGTGCCCTTCCAGATCTTCAGCAACCGCAAGAAGCTGATGATGACCAAGCAGGAGATCAAGGACGAATACAAGGACGCCGAGGGCAAGCCCGAGGTCAAGGGCAAGATCCGCCAGATGCAGCGGCAGATGGCCCAGCGTCGGATGATGGCCGAGGTGCCCAATGCCGATGTGGTTATCACCAACCCGACCCACTTCGCCGTGGCGCTCAAGTACGACGCGGCCAAGGGCGGGGCGCCGGTGCTGGTGGCCAAGGGCAGCGATTTCACCGCGCTGAAGATCCGCGAGATCGCCCAGGAACACCAGGTCTCGCTGCTGGAGTCGCCAGGGCTGGCGCGCGCGGTGTATTTCTCCACCGAGGTGGATCAGGAGATTCCGGCCGGACTCTATGTGGCCGTGGCTCAGGTCCTGGCCTATGTCTATCAGCTCAGGCAATTCCGGGCTGGACGCGGGCGCAAGCCCAAGCTGTCCGATCTGCCCATCCCGCCGGATCTGCGGCGGGATGAGGAGGGGAAGGCGCCTACTTGATGACGCCGCAGGCGACGCGTGCGCCGCCACCACCCAGCGGCTTGGGCTGGTCGGCGTAGTTGTCGCCACCGGCATGCACCATCAACGCATGGCCCTTGAGCTCTTCCAGGCGCTTCAGGCGGGGCGCCAGCACCGGCTGGGTGGCCTGGCCGTCGGCGGTCACATAGAGCGCCGGCAATTCGCCCAGGTGGCCGTCGTCCGACCAGGGCGCGCTGTGCTTGCCGGTGTTGCGCGGATCCAGATGGCCGCCCGCCGCGCCCCCTGCGGTCAGGGTGCCATTCACCTCGGCCGCGCCGCAGTTGGGCTTGGTGTGGACGTGGAAGCCATGGATACCGGGCTCCAGGCCCTTGAGATCCGGCGTGAAGACCAGACCGTACTTGGAGCGGGTCACCTGCACGCTGCCGACACTTTCGCCCACACCGTCGGTCGTGACCTTGTTCAGCGGGATCGTCAGGGATTCGGCTGCCTGGGCGGTGCCGACCAGGCAGGTGGCCAACAGGGTCGCGGTCCAGATTTTCATGGTGATGTTCCTCGGATAGGCGCGCTAGCGCGGGTCCCTAGACAGACTCATGGCCTCCGCCCACGGTTCAGCCGACGAGTCCGGCGATCCGTAACCAGTCCTGTATCACCTCCGGGAAAACCCCGCTGATTCAAGGTCTTGAGCAGTTGGCCCGGAGCTTGCTCAAGCCCCTGCGAACAGTGCGCTGCGTCAACTTTCCGTGACGACGGCACCGGCAAGCGAGGAATGGGTGTGAAAGTCGACAAATCCATGATGATGGGCAACATGCGCGGTCTGGCTCGCGGCAACCTAGGCGTGCCGCTGGCCGTCCTGGCGATGCTCGCCATGATGACCCTGCCGATGCCGCCGTTCCTGCTGGACGTGCTGTTCACCTTCAACATCGCCCTGTCGATCGTGGTCCTGCTGGTCAGCGTCTATGCGCTGCGGCCGCTGGATTTCGCGGTCTTCCCGACCATCCTGCTGGTGTCGACCCTGCTGCGCCTGGCGCTGAACGTGGCCTCGAGCCGCGTGGTGCTGTTGCACGGCCAGGACGGTCACGACGCCGCGGGCAAGGTCATCCAGGCCTTCGGCGAGGTGGTGGTCGGCGGCAACTACGTGGTCGGTGCGGTGGTGTTCGCCATCCTCATGATCATCAACTTCGTGGTGGTGACCAAGGGTGCCGGCCGCATCTCCGAGGTGTCGGCGCGTTTCACCCTGGACGCCATGCCCGGCAAGCAGATGGCCATCGACGCCGACCTGAACGCCGGCATCATCGACCAGGCCGAAGCCAAGAAGCGCCGGACCGAAGTGGGCCAGGAAGCCGACTTCTACGGTTCCATGGACGGTGCCAGCAAGTTCGTCCGCGGTGACGCCGTCGCCGGTCTGCTGATCCTCTTCATCAACCTCATCGGCGGCATGGCCATTGGTATGGCCCAGCACGGTCTGCCGTTCGGCGAAGCGGCGCGCATCTACGCCCTGCTGACCATCGGTGACGGCCTGGTCGCCCAGGTTCCCTCGCTGCTGCTGTCAGTCGCCGCGGCCATCATGGTCACCCGGGTGTCCTCCGCCGAAGACATGGGTCAGCAGGTCAATCGTCAGATGTTCGCCTCGCCCAAGGCGCTGGCGGTCTCGGCTTTCATCATCATCGCCATGGGCCTGGTGCCGGGCATGCCGCACCTGCCGTTCCTCGGCCTGGGTGGCGCCGCCGCAGCCGGTGCCTGGCTGATCTACAAGCGTCAGCGCCAGGCCAAGCAGACCGCCGAGGTCGAAGCCAAGAAGCAGCAGGACCTGGCTCCCGTGCAGCGTCCGGCCGAGGCCAAGGAGCTGGGCTGGGACGACGTCACCCCGGTGGACATGGTCGGTCTGGAAGTCGGGTACCGGCTGATCCCCATGGTCGATCGCAACCAGGGTGGCCAGTTGCTGGCGCGGATCAAGGGCGTGCGCAAGAAGTTGTCCCAGGACCTCGGTTTCCTCATGCCGTCGGTACACATCCGCGACAACCTGGACCTGCTGCCCAACGCCTATCGTCTGACTCTTATGGGCGTCAGCGTGGCCGAAGCCGAGATCTATCCCGACCGCGAACTGGCCATCAACCCCGGTCAGGTCTATGGCTCCCTCAACGGCGTCGCCGCCAAGGATCCGGCATTCGGTCTGGAGGCGGTCTGGATCGACGTCACCCAGCGCGACCAGGCCCAGTCCCTCGGCTACACCGTGGTCGATGCCAGCACCGTGGTCGCCACCCACCTCAACCAGGTGCTCTTCAAGCACGCCCACGAGCTGATCGGCCACGAGGAGGTCCAGCAACTGCTGCAGGTACTGGCCAAGAGTTCGCCCAAGCTGGCCGAGGAGCTGGTGCCCGGCATCGTTTCCCTGTCGACCCTGCTCAAGATCCTCCAGCAACTGCTGCAGGAGCAGGTCCCGGTCCGCGACATCCGTACCATCGCCGAAGCCATCGCCAACGTCGGTCCGCGGAGTCAAGATCCCGCCGCCATCGCCGGTGCCGTACGGGTCGCCTTGTCCCGCGCAATCGTCCAGAACATCGTTGGAATGGAGCCTGAGCTGCCTGTTATCACCCTTGAGCCAAGGTTGGAACAGATGTTGCTAAGTAGTATGCAGAAGGCCGGTCAAGGCGCCGAGGACGGCATGTTCCTCGAGCCTGGCATGGCTGAAAAACTGCAGCGTTCCCTCATCGAGGCAGCGCAGCGTCAGGAAATGATGGGTAAGCCAGTGGTGCTGCTGGTAGCCGGTGCGATCCGCGGGATGATGTCCCGCTTCGCGCGGATGGCGGCGCCGAACATGAGTGTACTGGCCTACCAGGAAATTCCGGACAACAAGCAGGTCACCATCGTCGCTACCGTTGGCCAGAATGGCTGAGGTCTAGATCATGCAAGTCAAACGTTTCTTCGCCGCCGATATGCGTCAAGCCATGAAGCTGGTACGCGACGAGCTGGGCCCGGATGCCGCCATCCTCAGCAACCGCCGGGTCGCCGGTGGTGTCGAGCTGACCGCGGCGCTGGACTACCAGGCTCCGGCACCGGCCGCGCCCAACGCGGAGCTGCAGGCGGAGTTGCGCAAGACCCATGCGAAGATCGCCCAGGCCCATGCCGACCTCAGCATCCGCGCGCCGGGCGTGCCCTCGGCCGCACCCAAGGACAAGCAGCTGCTCGGCGCCATCAGCGCCGCCGACAGCCGCCGCGAGCCGGTGATCGCCCCGCCGCGTGCGCCCCAGCCGGCCGCTGCCGCCCCTGCCGCCAGCGCCGCGCCGGAAGACCGTCGCGCCCTGGAAGCCATGCGCAGCGAACTCAGCGGTCTGCGTGAACTGCTGGAAGTCCAGCTCGGCTCCATGGCCTGGACCCAGGTGCAGTCCACCCGTCCGCAGCAGGCCGGCCTCTGGCGTCGTCTGCAGCGCATGGGTCTGCCGGCCGATCTGGCCCGCCACCTGCTCGACAGCGTCGCCAAGATCCAGGACCCGCGCCATGCCTGGCGCATGCTGCTGGCCAACTTCGCCCAGCTGGCCAAGACCACCGACGCCAAGATTCTGGAGGAGGGCGGTGTCGTCGCCTTCGTCGGTCCGGCCGGCATGGGCAAGACCACCACCCTGGCCAAGCTCGCCGCCAGCTACGTGCTCAAGTACGGTCCCCAGAGTCTGGCGCTGGTCAGCATGGACAGCTTCCGCATCGGTGCCCAGGAGCAGATCAAGACCCTCGGCCGTATCCTCGACGTGCCGGTGACCCTGGTCGACCCGGGCCAGTCCCTGGCCCAGGCGCTGGCACCCCTGGCACGCAAGCGCCTGGTGCTGATCGACACCGCGGGCATGCCCGCCAATGATCCGGCGCTCAAGGTGCAGCTCGAAGCCCTGGCCAACCGCCAGCTGAAAATTCGCAACTATCTGGTATTGGGTGTCACCAGCCAGAGCCAGGTGCTCAAGGCGGCCTACCACAGCTATCGGCGCTGCGGCCTGAGCGGCTGCGTGCTGACCAAGCTGGACGAAGCCGCCAGTCTCGGCGAAGCCCTGGGTCTGGCCATCAGCCAGCGCCTGCCGGTGGCCTACATCGCCGACGGCCCGCGCATCCCGGACGACCTGCATCCGGCCCGCAGCCACCAGCTGGTGAGCCGCGCGGTGAGCCTGCAGGCCCCCGAGGAACCGAGCGAAGAAACCATGGCGGGCATGCTTGCCGGCCTGTATCAGAGCAATGCCCGCCGCGCCGGTTAGCGCAGACGAACGGTAGTGGTGCATCGCATGCCTGGGCACGCCAAATGCACTTGGTCTAAAGTGTGACGGATTTCAATCAAAGGTATCAGGCAATGGGTAGCATGCATCCCGTCCAAGTCATAGCGGTCACGGGCGGTAAAGGCGGTGTCGGCAAGACCAACGTGTCGGTCAACCTGGCCTTGGCCCTGGCCGATATCGGGCGGCGCGTCATGCTGCTCGACGCCGACCTGGGCCTTGCCAACATCGACGTTCTGCTCGGCCTGTCGCCCAAGCGCACCCTGGCCGACGTCATCTCCGGCGAGTGCGAGCTGCGCGACGTGCTGCTGCACGGCCCGGGCGGCATCCGCATCGTCCCGGCGGCCTCGGGCACCCAGGCGATGGTCAATCTGACGCCGGCCCAGCACGCCGGTCTGATCCAGGCCTTCAGCGACATCAGCGAAAACCTCGACGTGCTCATCGTCGATACCGCGGCCGGCATCGGCGACCAGGTGGTCAGCTTCGTTCGCGCCGCCCAGGAAGTCCTGGTGGTGGTGTGCGACGAGCCCACCTCCATCACCGATGCCTACGCCCTGATCAAGCTGCTCAATCGCGACCATGGCGTCACCCGTTTCCGGGTCCTGGCGAACATGGCGCTGACGCCCCAGGAAGGTCGCAATCTCTTTGCTAAGCTGACCAAGGTGACCGACAGATTCCTGGATGTCGCCCTCCAGTATGTGGGCGCCATTCCGTTCGACGAGGCGGTGCGCAAAGCCGTGCAGAAACAGCGCCCCGTGTTCGAAGCCTTTCCGCGTGCCAAGGCCTCGCTGGCCTTTCGTGCGGTAGCTCAGAAAGTCGATGGCTGGCCGTTGCCCGCCAATCCGCGCGGCCATCTCGAGTTCTTTGTCGAGCGCCTTGTGCAACCAGCCATCGGTACCCACGCATGACAGCATCCAGCGGGCTTCGCATGTACAGCAAAACCTCGGAACGTACCCAGCAGGAGCAACTCATCAACCGCTATGCGCCGTTGGTGAAACGCATCGCCTACCATCTCCTGGCGCGACTGCCGGCCAGCGTGCAGGTCGAGGACCTGATGCAGGCCGGCATGATCGGCCTGCTGGAGGCCTCGCGCAAATATGACGCCGGCAAGGGCGCCAGCTTCGAGACCTACGCCGGCATCCGCATCCGCGGCGCCATGCTCGACGAGGTCCGCAAGGGCGACTGGGCGCCACGCTCGGTGCATCGCAACACGCGCATGGTCACCGACGCCATTCGCGCGGTGGAAGCGCGCACCGGTCGCGACGCTAAAGATTCCGAAGTCGCGGCCGAACTTAAATTGAGTCTGGATGAGTACTACGGCATCCTTGGCGACACCATGGGGAGTCGCCTGTTCAGTTTCGACGACCTCATGGAGGGTGGTGAGCATGGGCTCGAGGAGAGCGGTTCGCATGAACTCGAACCCGGTCGCGGTCTGGAGGACGAGCGCTTCCGCAAGGCCCTGGCCGACGCCATCGCCAATCTTCCGGAGCGTGAACGTCTGGTGCTCTCGCTGTATTACGACGAGGAACTCAACCTCAAGGAAATCGGCGAGGTGCTGGGCGTGAGCGAGTCACGCGTCTGCCAACTTCACAGTCAATGCGCGGCACGCCTGCGGGCGCGGCTGGCGGAATGGCGTTCGCGTTAACCGGCTGGTACTCAGGCTACTACGATTGCTTAGACGCGCCTTGCGGCGTGTGTGCGGATTAGGACGGAGGTCGACTTGGACAAGAACATGAAAATCCTCATCGTGGACGATTTTTCCACGATGAGACGCATCATCAAGAATTTGCTGCGCGATCTGGGATTCACCAATACCGCCGAAGCGGACGACGGCAACACCGCGCTGCCGATGTTGCAGAGCGGCAACTTCGATTTTCTCGTCACCGACTGGAACATGCCCGGCATGACCGGCATCGACCTGCTGCGCCAGGTGCGCGCCGATGCGCGCCTGAAGACCCTGCCAGTGCTGATGGTGACCGCCGAAGCCAAGCGCGAGCAGATCATCGAAGCCGCTCAGGCCGGCGTGAACGGCTATGTGGTCAAGCCTTTCACCGCCCAGGTGCTGAAAGAAAAGATCGACAAGATCTTCGAGCGGGTGAACGGCTGAAGAAAGCCGCGGGGACGTTATGGATCAGCTTGGCTCCAACAGCTTCAGCGACTTCGAGTCGAATCTCAAACAGCACGCCCAAGAGCTGGTGAAATGCCTGGAAAGCGGCGATTTCACCCAGGCCGTGCACGTCATCAATGAACTCAACCAGTTGCGCGATCGGGGTCTCTACCAGGAAGTCGGCAAGCTGACCCGCGAGTTGCACAACGCCATCGTCAACTTCGAGATCGATCCGCGCGGCATGGCCGGCGAAGAGGTCTCCCAGATCAGCGATGCCACCGATCGTCTCTCCTACGTGGTGAAGATGACCGAGAACGCCGCCAACCGGACCATGGATCTGGTGGAGGAGAGCGCCCCGCTGGTAGGCAACTTCGGCGACGAAGCCCGCGCCGTGCATGCCGACTGGAAGAAGTTCATGCGCCGGGAAATGGGCGCGGACGAATTCCGCGAGCTGGCCAAGCGCGTCGACGCCTTCCTCAGTCACAGCGAGAGCAGCGCCGAGCAACTGTCGGCCAAGCTCAACGACATCCTTCTGGCGCAGGACTACCAGGACCTTACCGGTCAGGTGATCAAGCGCGTGGTCAATCTCGTCGGGCAGATCGAGAAAGACCTCGTCAAGCTGGTGATGATGGCCAGCCAGGTCGATCGCTATACCGGCTTCAGTCACGATCACACCGCGCTGATCGAACAGAATCGAAAAGAAAAGACGATGAAGGGTGAAGGTCCGCAGATTCATGCCGATAAGCGTGAAGACGTCGTGGCCGCTCAGGTCGACGTCGACGATCTTCTATCCAGTCTGGGCTTTTGACCCAGACCCTCTTGGGGAGTGCAGGAATGAGCTTCGACGCCGATGAAGAGATCCTCCAGGATTTCCTGGTAGAGGCCGGCGAGATTCTCGAACAGTTGTCCGAACAATTGGTCGAGCTGGAAAGCCGCCCGGATGACATGGATCTGCTGAACGCCATTTTCCGTGGCTTCCATACCGTAAAGGGCGGTGCCGGTTTCCTGCAGCTCCATACCCTGGTCGAGTGCTGCCATATCGCGGAAAACGTTTTCGACATCCTGCGCAAGGGCGAACGCCGCGTGGATGCCGAGCTGATGGATGTGGTGCTGCAAGCACTGGATTCCGTCAACGAGATGTTCGGTCAGGTCCGTGAACGCGAAGAGCCGACCCCGGCTTCGCCCGAATTGCTGGCGGCCCTGGCCCGCCTGGCCGAGCCCGCCGGCAGTGCGCCGGCGCCGGCTCCGGTTGCGCCCGTGGCTGCCGCTCCGGCAGTGGTCGCGGAACCGACTCCGGTCGCCGCTGCGGCGGCCGAGCCGGAATTGAGCGATGCCGATTTCCAGAATCTGCTCGATGCCCTGGGCAGCGAGCCGAGCGCGGCAGCGGAAACGCCGGCAGCCGCCGGTGGCGACGACATCACCGATGACGAATTCGAAGCCCTGCTCGACCAGCTGCATGGCAAGGGCAAGTTCCAGGAGGCGCCGGCCGCTGCGCCGGTTGCCGCTGCGGCCCCTGCCGCTGCCGCGCCCGGTGGCGAAGACATCACCGACGATGAATTCGAGGCCCTGCTCGACGAATTGCACGGCAAGGGCAAGTTCGTCGCCAGCGAAGCCGCGGCACCCGTCGCTGCAGCCCCGGCCGCAGCGGCTCCGGCAACCGCGGCGAGCGGTGACGAGATCACCGACGACGAATTCGAATCCCTGCTCGACGAGTTGCATGGCAAGGGCAAGTTCAGTGGTCCCGCGGCAGCCGCGGAAGCGGTAGCCGCTCCGGTGGCCGCTGCGCCGGCACCGGTGGCCGCACCTCAGCCGGCGGCTCCCGCACCGGCGCCGAAGCCGGCGCCGGTGGCCGAGGCCGCGGTGCCCAAGCCGGCAGCCGCCGCGCCTGCCGAGCGTCCCACCAGCGAGGCGGAGACCACCGTGCGGGTCGACACCGCGCGGCTGGACGAGATCATGAACATGGTCGGCGAACTGGTGCTGGTGCGTAACCGTCTGGTACGCCTGGGCCTGAACAGCGGCGACGAAGCCATGGCCAAGGCCGTGTCCAACCTCGACGTGGTCACCGCCGATCTGCAGACCTCGGTCATGAAGACCCGGATGCAGCCGATCAAGAAGGTCTTTGGTCGCTTCCCGCGCCTGGTCCGCGATCTGGCGCGCAGCCTGAAGAAAGAGATCAATCTGGAACTGGTCGGCGAAGAAACCGACCTGGACAAGAACCTGGTCGAGGCCCTGGCCGATCCGCTGGTGCACCTGGTGCGCAACGCGGTCGACCACGGCATCGAAGGACCGGCCGAGCGTGAAGAGAACGGCAAGTCCCGTGCGGGTCGCGTAGTGCTCTCCGCCGAGCAGGAAGGCGACCATATCCTTCTGTCGATCTCCGATGACGGCAAGGGCATGGACGCGGATCTGCTGCGCAACAAGGCCGTGGAAAAAGGTCTGCTCGACCGCGACGCGGCCGATCGCCTGACCGAGACCGAGTGCTTCAACCTGATCTTCGCCCCGGGTTTCTCCACCAAGGCCGAGATCTCCGACATCTCCGGTCGCGGTGTGGGCATGGACGTGGTCAAGACCAAGATCAGCCAGCTCAACGGCACGCTGAACGTCTTCTCGACCAAGGGCCAGGGCTCCAAGATCGTCATCAAGGTCCCCCTGACCCTGGCGATCATGCCGACACTGATGGTGATGCTGGGCAACCAGGCCTTCGCCTTCCCGCTGGTCAACGTCAACGAGATCTTCCACCTCGACCTGTCCCGCACCAACGTGGTGGATGGCCAGGAAGTGGTGGTGGTGCGCGACAAGGCGCTGCCGCTGTTCTACCTCAAGCGCTGGCTGGTGCCCAATGCGGCCCATGTGGAGCAGGGGGAGGGGCATGTGGTGATCCTCTCGGTGGGCACCCAGCGCATCGGCTTCGTGGTCGATCAGCTGGTGGGCCAGGAAGAGGTGGTCATCAAGCCCCTGGGCAAGATGCTGCAGGGAACGCCCGGCATGTCCGGGGCGACCATCACCGGCGACGGCCGCATCGCGCTCATCCTCGATGTGCCCAGCATGCTCAAGCGCTACGCCCGTCGCGGGCTCTGAGTCGGTCGGGTACGAGCGGCGTCGGGCCCGTGCCCGGCGCCATCGGGTGGCCTGCGCCGCCCAAGGTTAGGAGTTTCAACGTATGCCGGTAAAAGTACTGGTGGTGGACGATTCCGGCTTCTTCCGGCGTCGGCTCAAGGAGATCCTGGCGGCCGATCCCAACATCTCGGTGGTGGGCACGGCCAGCAACGGGCGCGAAGGGGTCGACCAGGCCCTGGCGCTGCGACCCGATGTCATCACCATGGACTACGAGATGCCGATGATGGACGGCATCACCGCGGTCCGCCACATCATGCAGAAGTGCCCGACCCCGGTGCTGATGTTCTCCTCGCTCACCCATGAAGGCGCCCGGGTCACCCTGGACGCCCTGGATGCCGGCGCGGTCGACTACCTGCCCAAGAATTTCGAGGACATCTCGCGCAATCCGGCCAGCGTGCAGAAGCTGCTGTGCGAGAAGATCCATCATATCGCCCGGTCCAATCGGCGCTTCGCCGTAGCGCCCAGCGTCGCGCCGGCAGCGCCCGCAAGCGCCGCCGCGGCGCCGGCCACGGCTCGCCCGGCAGCGCGTCCGGCTGCGCCTAGCGGCGCTGCAGCGGGTCATGCACCCGCCGCCCCGGCTTCGCCGCCGCCCAAGCGCAAGCACTATCGCCTGGTAGCCATCGGCACTTCCACTGGCGGGCCAGTGGCTCTGCAGCGGGTGCTCACCCAGCTGCCAGCCAACTTCCCGGCGCCTCTGGTGCTGATCCAGCACATGCCTGCCGCCTTCACCAAGGCCTTCGCCGAGCGCCTGGACAAACTCTGCCGCATCAGCGTCAAGGAAGCCGAGGACGGTGACCAGTTGCGTCCGGGCCTGGCCCTGCTGGCACCGGGTGGCAAGCAGATGATGGTGGATGGCCGCGGCATGGTGAAGATCCTGCCCGGTGACGAACGCCTCAACTACAAGCCCTGCGTCGACGTGACCTTTGGCTCCGCGGCCAAGGCCTATGCCGACAAGGTGCTGGCGGTGGTCCTGACCGGCATGGGCGCCGACGGCCGCGAAGGCGCCCGGATGCTCAAGCAGGTCGGCAGCCAGGTGTGGGCCCAGGACGAAGCCAGTTGCGTCATCTACGGCATGCCCATGGCCATCGCCAAGGCCAATCTGGCCGACGCCATCTATGGCCTGGACGACATCGGCAGACACCTGACCGAGGCCTGTTCGTGACGGCAGGCGTTCTCCGGCCAGAAGGGCATTGAGCGTGGACGTGCTCAGTCTCATCGGCATCCTGCTGGCCTTTACCGCCATCATGGGCGGCAACCTGCTGGAGGGCGGCTCCTTTACCGCCCTGGCCAATGGCCCGGCGGCATTGATCGTGGTGGGCGGTACCCTGGGTGCCGTCCTGCTGCAGACTCGCCTGCCGGTGCTGCGGCGCGCCCTGACCATGCTGGCCTGGGTATTCATGCCGCCGCGGCTGGACCTCACCGGCGGTATCCGCAAGGTGGTCAACTGGAGCAACGTGGCGCGCAAGGAAGGGCTGTTGGGGCTCGAGCCTCTGGTCACACGTGAAGCCGATCCCTATGCCGCCAAGGGCCTGCAGTTGCTGGTGGATGGCACCGAGCCCGAAGCCCTGCGCAGCATCCTCGAGGTGGACCTCTACGGCCAGGAAGACCGCGACATCGCCGCCGCCAAGGTCTATGAGGCCATGGGCGGCTATGCGCCCACGGTGGGCATCATCGGCGCGGTGATGGGCCTGATCCACGTCATGCAGAATCTCGCCGATCCCTCGCAACTGGGCAGCGGCATCGCCGTGGCCTTTGTCGCCACCATCTATGGCGTCGGCTTCGCCAACCTGCTGTTGCTGCCCGTCGGCAACAAGCTCAAGGCGCTGGCGCAGCAACAGTCCCGCTACCGGGAAATGCTGCTGGAAGGGCTAATGTCCATCGGCGAGGGCGAAAATCCCCGCTCCATCGAAATGAAGCTGCAAGGTTTTCTGGACTAGGAGGGCGCCGCATGCCTCGTCGCCGCCGCCGTCCCGAAGAGCACGAGAACCACGAACGCTGGTTGGTCTCCTACGCGGACTTCATCACCCTGCTGTTCGCCTTCTTCGTGGTCATGTATTCCATCTCCTCGCTGAACGAGAGCAAGTACAAGGTGCTCTCGGACAGCCTGTCCGGCATCTTCAGCCAGCCGGAGCGTTCGCTCAAACCCATCCCCCTCGGCGATCAGCGTCCCGCCGGCGTGACGCCGACGGTGATGGATGCCAGCGCCGCCCAGCCGGCCAAGGGCACCCCCAGCGATCCGCTGCAGCAGATCGCCGACAGTGTGCGGGCCACCTTCGGCGATCTCATCGCGGGTGATCAGCTGAACATCAAGGCCAGTGAGATGTGGCTGGAAATCGAGCTCAGCACCAACCTGCTGTTTGCCAGCGGCGATTCCCTGCCGAGCAATCCCGCCTTCGGCCTCATGGAGAAGGTGGCCAAGATTCTGGCACCCTTCAAGAATCCGATTCAGGTCCAGGGTTACACGGACGACCGGCCGATCAGCACGGCGTTGTATCCCACCAACTGGGAGCTGTCGGCAGCCCGGGCCGCCAGTATCGTGCGCCTGCTGATCGGCAATGGTATCGCGCCGCAGCGCCTGGCCGTGGTGGGCTATGGCGCCTATCAGCCGGTGGTCGACAACACCAGTGACGTCAACCGCGCCCGCAATCGGCGGGTGGTGCTGCTGATCTCGCGCAATCTCGATCTGTTCCGGCCGCAGAGCACCTTGCAAAATCCGTCGACTGGCACACAATCTGCAGCATCGCCTGGAGAACCGGCGCCCGGAGTGGCGCCTGTCAAATCTTCGTCGCCGGCCCCAACGCCGGCACCTTGACCCGGCTGGTCGTGTCGTCGGGAGGAAGTCTGCACATGAGAGTCTGGGCTGTCGCCAATCAGAAGGGTGGGGTGGGCAAGACCACCACCACCGTTGCCCTCGCCGGGTTGCTCGGCGATGAGGGCAAGCGCGTCCTGCTGGTGGATCTCGATCCCCACGGTTCCCTGACCAGCTATTTCGGTCAGGATCCGGACAGCCTCGAACACAGCGTGTTCGACCTGTTCCAGCACGGGGGTCAGGTTCCGGAAGGCCTGCCGCAGCGTCTGCTGCTGCCCACCAGCCATCCGCAGCTGTCCATGCTGCCATCCAGCACGGCCCTGGCCACCCTGGAGCGGCAGTCGCCTGGCCAGAGCGGCCTGGGGCTGGTGATCTCCAAGAGCCTGGCGCAGCTGTGGAACGACTTCGATCACGTGTTGATCGACAGTCCGCCGCTGCTCGGCGTACTCATGGTCAATGCCCTGGCAGCCAGCCAGCATCTGGTGATTCCCACCCAGACCGAATTCCTCGCGCTCAAGGGGCTCGAACGCATGGTCAACACCCTGACCATGATCAACCGTTCGCGCAAGCAGGCGCTGCCCTACACCATAGTGCCGACCCTGTTCGACCGCCGCACCCAGGCCTCCATCGGCACGCTCAAGGTCCTGCGCAACACCTATCCGGCCCAGCTGTGGCAGGCCTTCATCCCCATCGATACCCGGCTGCGCGATGCCAGTCGCTCCGGCCAGGTGCCGTCGCGCTACGAGCTGAACAGCCGCGGCGTCATCGCCTACCGGGCGTTGCTGCGGCATCTGCTCGACGGTGCGCCCAGCAGCCAGGTCGCCTGATTCAAGTTTTCCACTCCGCCGGCCGATAGGCTGGACAACTCACTCACGTAGATCGCCATGAGCCAACCGACGTCCCTCGACAATCGTCCTCAGCGTGTCCTCCAGGGCTATCTCGATGCCCTGCTGCTGGACGCGTTCCTGGAACTGCCGACTGCCGAAGCCACGCCTGTCGTGGCGCCGGTGGTGGTGCCGGCCGCGCCGATCGCCAGCGTGAGCGAAGACGAATTCGCCGCCGCGGTACGCGAAGAACTCGAGCGGGATGCCGCACGGCAGCCGCGGGTCGTGCCGCTGGCCGCCCGGCGTCCCGCGGTCGCCCTGGCCGAGCGCGTCCTGCCCGAGGTCCTGCTGCCTGCACCCCAGCCGCTGCTCGCGCCCGAAACCGATATCGAACTGGACTGGCGCGTCCCCGAACTGGCACCGGTCGCCGAGCCGGCCCGTCCGGCGGTGGAAGGCATCGCTGTGGGCACCCCGGCTACGCAGCCCGTGGCAGCGGCTGGCGTACCGCCCAGCGCCGTGCATCTGGACGGTCGCCCGGAGTGGGGTGAAGAGCCCTTCGAATGCCTGCTGTTCGACGTCGCCGGCCTGACCCTGGCCGCACCCCTGGTGTGCCTGGGTTCCATCTATCCGCTGGCCGACGAAGAGTTGACGCCGCTGTTCGGTCAGCCAGACTGGTTCCTGGGCCTGCTACCCTGCCAGGCAGGTAATCTGCGTGTGCTCGACGCGGCGCGCTGGGTGATGCCCGAGCGTTACCGTGACGACTATCGCGAGGGGCTGAAATTCGTGATATCGCTGCAAGGCCTGGATTGGGGCCTGGCCGTGCACGGCGTCAGCCATTCGGTACGTCTGGATCCCGCCGAGGTCAAATGGCGGAACCAGCGCGCTACCCGGCCGTGGCTGGCCGGTACGGTGATCGATCAGATGTGTGCGCTGCTGGATGTGGCGGCGCTCGCTGAACAGGTGGTGGGTGGCCGCCGCTAGGGCTGCCCGCTGCAACTAACCGGCGGGTTCGCCCGCTTCGCCGCACGTGCGGTATTTGACGAGGCTAGGGAACATGAAAAAAACGTCCGCACAGGGTTCCGAAGATCCGGTCCTGCAATGGGTCACCTTCCGCCTGGATAACGAGACCTACGGCATCAACGTGATGCAGGTCCAGGAAGTCCTGCGCTACACCGAAATCGCTCCGGTCCCGGGTGCGCCGAGCTATGTGCTGGGCATCATCAACTTGCGTGGCAACGTGGTGACGGTGATCGACACCCGTCAGCGCTTCGGTCTGCTGCCCACCGAGGTCACCGACAACACCCGTATCGTCATCATCGAGGCCGACAAGCAGGTCGTTGGCATCCTGGTCGACAGCGTGGCCGAGGTGGTCTACCTGCGGCAGTCGGAGATCGAGACCGCACCGAACGTCGGCAATGACGAATCCGCCAAGTTCATTCAGGGTGTCTGCAACAAGAACGGCGAGCTGCTGATCCTGGTCGAGCTCGACAAGCTGATGACCGAAGAAGAGTGGTCGGAGCTGGAAAGCATCTGATGCTCGTCGGGCTGATCCTGCTCAGCGTCGCCCTGGGGCTGGCCTGTGCCGGCCTCGGCGGTTGCTGCTGGCTGCTCTGGCAACGCCAGCAGCAGCAGGCGGCCAAGCTGGCCGAGCGGGAGGCCCTGGTCGACAAGCGCATGCAGATCCTGCTCAAGCGCCTGGAAACCTACCAGGCCGGGCAGGTACGCATGGGTGAACAGGTGCAGGGACTGGCCAAGGTGGTGGCGCCCTTGCCCGATCGGTTGACCCAGATCGAGCAGAGCGACCCTACCAGTCTGTCGTTTTCCCAGGCTGCGCGCCTGGTGGGACTGGGCGCCAGTGCCGACGATCTCACCCAGGCCTGTGGTCTGTCCCAGGCCGAAGCCGAGCTGGTGGCCCGGCTGCACCGACAGCGCCAGCAGCGTTCCGGCTAGGAGCCGCTGACGCCGCCTGCGCGGGATCGCCGCCTCAGCTGACGATCCAGTGGTAGAGCGCGATCACCACCAGCACCGCCAGCACTGGCTTGGCGATGCGATAGGCCTTGGGATGGCGCCGCTTGAATTTCTTCACGCCGCCACCGATACGATCCCCGAATCTCTTGCTGAAGGCATAGGCCTGGTTGATGCCGCCGACGCGTTCGCCTTCGACGTTCTGCGGCGCCGTGGCGCTGCCCAGGAAGCGGCTGACCGCCTGGTTGACGCGGGTCAGCAGGCGATTGCGCAGCGGCCGCTCGACGTCGCAGAAGAGGATGACCCGGGTCTGGTCGGTCTCGTTCTTCACCCAATGCACATAGGTCTCGTCGAACATCACGTCCTCGCCGTCGCGCCAGGCATAGGGCTGGCCGTCGACATAGATGCGGCAGGCATCCGAGTTGGGCGTGGCCAGACCCAGGTGGTAGCGCAGCGAGCCGCCGAAGGGATCGCGATGGGGATTCAGGTGGCTGCCGCCCGGCAGCAGGGCGAACATGGCGCCCTTGACGTTGGGGATCTGCCGCACCAGCTCCACGGTGCGCGGGCAGAGGGTCTGGGCGGAGGGCAGCGGCTCGCCGTACCAGGTCAGGTAGAAGCGCTTCCAGCCCTTCTTGAAGAAGGAACCGAAGCCGGCATCATTGTCCTTTTCCGCCGCGCGGATGTAGCCCTCGTCGAACAGCCGCAGGGCCTCGACGCGGATCTCCTGCCAGTTGTCCTTGAGCACATCCAGCTCGGGAAAGCGGCTGCGATCCAGATAGGGCTTGGACGGCACGCCGGAGAACAGGTACATCAGGGCGTTGTACGGCGCGAACACCGCCGAGTGGTTGACCAGCTGACGCAGGAAGGGCAGGCGCGCTTGTCCGCGAAGGTGAACGAAGAGCACGCTGGCGACGAAGAGCAGGACGATCGCTAAGGTAATCATGGGCGAATTGTGATCGGCAGCGCCCGAACCAGGGGCGGATAGGTCATGACTGCATTATTTCACCCCAGAGAAAGGCTTGCACTCGGTTCGTCGGCTGCGCAGGATGGACACCCTGGCGCGCGGCCGCTTCCGAGCTGCGCCCCCTTGGATGATCTAGACGAGTCGTATCGATGAGCATGTCCCTACGCGACCAGCTGCTGAAAGCCGGATTGGTCAATGAAAAGCAGGCCAAGCAGGCCGTCAAGCAGAAGCAGAAGCAGAACCGCATGGAGCATCGCGGGCAGGCGGAAAAGGATCGCTCCCAGGAGCTGGCCGTCCAGCAGGCCCAGGCGGAAAAACTGGCCAAGGACCAGGAGCTCAATCGCGCTCAGGAAGACAAGAAGAGGCGCAAGGCCGAGCAGGCGCAGATCAAGCAGCTGATCGAAACCAGCCGCCTGCCCAAGCTGACCACCGAGGACTACTACAACTTCGTCGACGACAAGAAGGTCAAGCGCCTGTCGGTCAACGTCATGATGAGAGACAAGCTCAGCAAGGGCAGTCTGGCCATCGTGCGCTACGAAGGCCGCTACGAGGTGGTGCCCCGGGCTACCGCCGAACGCATCCAGGAGCGCGATCCCAAGCGGGTGGTGCTGCTCAACGTGCAGAGCGGCGAGCCTGATCCGGACGATCCCTACGCCGCCTACCAGGTGCCGGACGACCTGATGTGGTGAGTGGCCTGGTCAGGCCTTCTGCTTGACCAGCATGTAGATGCGGTAGACGGCGATGCTGGGGATCAGCTGCAGGAAGCCCGACAGGGTCTGCAGCACGATCTCCGGCACCGCGGCCTCGGCGAAATGCCGGGTGATCCAGGCGTCGAGCAGCCAGGCCGGCAGGACCGTGGCCAGGATGCACGCCAGCAGGGTGAAGAAATGCCCGCGGCTCAGCCGGAAGCTGCCGCGCAGGGCGTCCAGCGGCGCCCGTCCCTCCAGGACCAGCAGGTTCTCGGCAAAGGCCAGCTTGGCCATGATCAGAAAGCCCGGCACGATCAACAGCGAAAATCCCAGCATCACCAGCCCCGAGGTCACGGCGGCGAGGACGGCGAAGCGCGGCCAGAGCAGCAGGGCGGCGCCCCATACGCCGCTCAGGCGCGGGGTGTTGCCCTGGGTGCGCGCCTCCAGAAAGATCAGCAGTGCGGCGGTGGAGAGCGGATAGCAGAGCAGACTGACCAGCATGTCCCACAGGCCGCCGTTGGCGCCGAAGCGCTCCAGCACCTGATAGCGCAGCAGGGCTTCGAGCAGCAGCCAGGGCAGGGTGAGGACGGCCAGAGGGCGCAGATTGCGGGCAAAGAAGGACAGCGAGTCGCGCAGGATATCGACAGGGTTCATGCAACGCTTCCAGACGGGCAGGGGGGCAGTCTAGCAGGGTGACCCGCTCGCTCGCAGGCGTTCGAGCATGGCCGCGGTGGAGGTGACGGTGGCGTACTCGCCGTGCAGGTTGGCCATGGCCATCGCATGGACCTCCTCGGCGCTGCGGGGCTGCCCGGCGAAGTCGGTCTTGGCGAAGGTGTAGCAGGCGTCTTCGGCGACCCAGGTGGTGAAGTCAAGATTGCCGGCGCTGCGGGCCGTGGCCTCCACCGAATTCTCGCTGGCCACGCCGCAGATCAGCAGCGACGCGATGCCGCGCTGATGCAGCCAGCGCTCCAGCCCGCTGTTGGCGAAGGCGTCGGGGACCTGCTTGTCGAATACCGGCTCGCCGGGCAGGGGCGCAAGGGCCGGCTGGAATTCCACGCCGGGCTGCCCTGGCCAGAACACCGAATGCGGATTGCGCGACAGGTGCCGGACATGCAGCAGGGGCGCCCGGACCTGGCGCCAGGCCGCCAGTAGCTCGGCCAGGCGCTGCTCGGCTTCGGGGTGGTTGCGTGGGCCCAGGTGCGGGGCGCGGATGCCCTGTTGCTGGTCGATCAGGATGAGCAGGGGCGGCATGCGCAGGCCTCGCGGGCAAAGACTCAGACTCCCGCAGCGCCGGCCGGTTGTCCAGTCCTGGACGCCACCCGGAACTCCCTGGCAGGGCGGCTCTTCAGATGGGAGGGGCGCCAGTGGACCTCTGGCTGAACCTGTGCTGAATGCCGTGCGAACGCAACTTGAAAAGCAACCGCTGCGCCTTTATCTGGCATAACAGTGCGCAGCCTTGCGCCTTTCGACATCCAGGCCGTTCCCCGGGAAAGGCCGCCAGTAGACCGTCTGCGGGAGGGTCATCATGCAACGCGAAGAAAGCCAGCTGATCGAAGGTCTGTTCGACCGTCTCAAGACCACGGAAGCCCAGACCGCGCCCCGTGACCGGGAAGCCGAGGCGCTGATCCAGCAGCGCCTGCGCGAGCAGCCCGCGGCGCCCTATTACATGGCCCAGGCGATGCTGATCCAGGAAGCCGCCATCAAGCGGCTGGATCAGCGCGTCCGGGAACTGGAAAGCCAGATGGCCCAGGTCCAGCAGAATCGCCCAAGCAGCGGTGGCTTCCTGTCCAGTCTCTTCGGTGGCGGTAGCAGCCAGCCAGCGGGCGGTCAGGCAGCGGCCAACGCGGCGCCGTCGCGTGGCTGGAATGATCCGGGTCCGGCGGCGTCGCGGCCTGCCAATCCGGGGTATGCCCAGCCCAATCCCGGCTATGCCCAGCCCGCGCCCGGCTATGGCGCACCCCAGGCAGCGCCCTCGCGCATGGGCGGTTTCATGGGCGGTGCGCTGCAGACGGCGGCCGGGGTAGCCGGTGGCGTGCTGGCGGCTCAGGCGATTTCGGGTCTGTTCCACCATTCGCAACCCGAGGAGATCGTCAACGTCATCAATGAGACCCCGGCTGCCGACCAGGGCCTGGCCGATGCCGGCTCCCAGGGAGGCTGGGCGGACAACGCCAGCTACGACAATGGCGGCGGATTCCAGGACGCCGGTGGCTATCAGGATAACGGGGGCTTCCAGGACGCCGCCGACTATGGCGATACCGGCGGCGGTGGCGGCTTCTTCGACGACAGTGGCGACGACGACTCCTTCATCTGACGGGGCGTCGCTCCGCCAGCCCTGGTGCCGCGAGGCGCCGGGGCTTTTTTCTGCGCGCCGTCAGCCCGGCAGGAGCGGCAGGGGGCGCTCGAAGGGCGTCGACAGCACCACCACGGTCCGGCTCATGCCGAACCGGTTCAGCTGATCGATGAGGCTTTCCAGTTCGCCCATGTCGCGTACGGCGACGCGCAGCATCAGGCAGTCTTCACCCGTGACCCGGTGGCAGGCGAGCAGCTGGGGCAGGGCCTCCAGCTTCTTCAATACCGGACCCTGACTGGTGCTGTGCAGACGCAGGGAGATCAGGCATTCGGTGCCGTAGCCCAGGGCGCGGCGATCGATACGGGCGCCATAGCCGGTGATGATCCCGGCGTCTTCCAGCTTGGCGATGCGCTCGGCGATGGCTGGCGCGGAGAGTCCCAGCCGGCGACCCAGGTCCGCGTAGCTGGCGCGGCCCTCCACCAGCAGCAGGTCGATGAGACGGCGATCGATATGGTCCATGTCCGTTCCCCTGCCTTCGAATCGAAGGTCTTTGCTCCTAAAGTCTGCTGAATCAAAGCCCGATCGGCCCTTTATCCCCTGACTGTATCTTAGCCGTCCCGTCGTGCGCTCCTACAATGGCTGCCTGACCCCTCAGGAATCCCTCGCGCATGGACACCTCCACCTCGCCCTGCCTCGCGCCGCGCCTACCCAGCTGGCTGCCCCTGCTGGCGGCCTTTTTTGCGCTCTATGTGGTCTGGGGTTCCACCTATCTGGTGATCCGCATCGGCGTGGCCCATTGGCCACCGCTGCTGATGGCGGGGCTGAGGTTCCTGATCGCCGGAAGCCTGCTGCTGGGCTGGCTGCGCCTGCGCGGGACCCCCTGGCCGACGGCGCGCGAGACCGCCGCGGCCGCGGTGATCGGCATCCTGCTGCTGGGTATCGGCAACGGCGGCGTGACCCTCGCCGAGCACTGGGGCGTGACCTCCGGCATCGCGGCCTTGTCGATCGCCACGGTGCCGCTGTTCACCCTGCTGTTCGGCCTGCTCTGGGGACAGCGCAATACCCTGCTGGAATGGGCCGGCATCGCCCTGGGTCTGGTGGGGATAGCCCTGCTCAACCTGGGCGATACCATGAGCGCCACGCCCCTGGGTGCGGCGGTGATCCTGCTCGCCGCGGCGGCCTGGGCCTTCGGCTCGATCTGGAGTCGCTACCTGCCGTTGCCGCGCGGAGCCATGGCCAGCGCCGTGGAGATGCTGGTGGCCGGTGCGGCGCTGCTCGGCGCCAGCTACCTCAGCGGTGAGCGCCTGCAGCACTGGCCGGCCCTGGGCGGCTGGCTGGCCTTGGGCTATCTGGTGGTGTTCGGCTCCCTGATCGCCTTCAGCGCCTATCTCTATCTGCTGGGGCGGGTACGACCGGCGGCCGCCACCAGCTATGCCTACGTCAATCCGGTGGTGGCGGTGCTGCTGGGCACCCTGTTCGTCGGTGAACGGATCGGGCCGGCGGAGATGCTGGCCATGCTGGTCATCGTCGGCGCCGTGGTGCTGATTGGGCTGCCGCAGTGGCGACGGCGCTGAGAGCCTGATCAAAGTCTGCTGCGCGTCGGCCAAACTGCGTTGAAAATGGCCTGGAAGGCCAGCCCCGTCGGAATGCTCATTTATCGCTCGTAAACTCCGCTTCCTCAGCCATTTTCGCCTTGCTTGGCTCTAGCTCGCGAGACGTTGAACAGGCTCGGAGGGCAGGCTAGGCTGGCGCGTCATCCAAGCGGAGTCCGCCATGAGCCAAGCAGTCACCCCCGCCTTTGCCGAAGAGCCGCTGGAGGCCAACGAGATCCGCGTTCTCGGCAGCCTCATCGAAAAGCAGCTGACCACGCCGGAAAGCTATCCCCTGACCCTCAATGCGCTGGTGCTGGCCTGCAACCAGAAGACCAGTCGCGAGCCGGTGCTCAATCTGACCCCGGGCGAGGTGGGACAGGGGCTGCGGCGCTTGGAAGAACGCGGTCTGGCGCGCCTGGTGATGGGTAGTCGGGCGGATCGCTGGGAACAGCGGCTGGACAAGGCCCTGGAGCTTCCGCCACCCCAGTCGGTGCTCTGCGCGCTGCTGTTCCTGCGCGGACCCCAGACCCTGGGGGAATTGCTGGCCCGCAGCGGCCGGATGCATGCCTTCGACGACACCGAGCAGGTGCGTCACCACCTGGAGCGGCTGATCGCCCGTGGCCTGGCCACCGGTCTGGGGCGGCAACCCGGCCAGCGCGAAGAGCGCTATCTGCATCTGTTCGGCAACGCCGCGGAACGCGATGCCCAAGTCGCGCAACTGGGTAGCGCCGCCGAAGCCAGTGCGTCCGCGGGTGGGCGAGAAGGACGGCTGGAGGCGCTGGAAGCCCGGCTCGCCGCGCTCGAAGAGCGGCTGGCGCGCCTGGAGGAAGGCGCTCAGCGCGGATAGAGCGGCGGCAGGGTGTCGTGCACGGCTGCGGGCGTCAGCGGCGGCAGGGCATTGATCGCCTGCCACAGCGTCTCGCCCTGCCAGCGCTGACCGGCTTCGCTGTAGAGCGCGCCGTTGAGGTCATCGAGGGCCGCGGCCAGGGGTTCGAAGCGCGCGCCCATGGCCGCCAGGGTCTCCGGCTGCTGTCGCGCCCAGGCGTCCAGGGCGTGGCGGGTCGCGTGGGGATCATTGCTCTGGCAGGCGCGGCGCAGCTCTTCGCGCTGCAGGCGGCTGTCGAGATCGGGCACCGTCGGCAGGACCGCCGGCTGCCGGCGGGCGCGCCACCAGAGGCCGAAGCCGAGCAGGGTGGTCAGGGCGAAAAAGGCCGTCGCCAACTGCCAGTGCCAGAGGCCGCGGTCACCGCCACTGATCTTGGCCGCGGCGGTCGCCACCGGCTGCAGCGTCGGATCCTCGGCGACCACCAGGGTCTGGGCGGGCAGGGTGGCGCGTTCGAGGGTGTCGGTCTCGGTGTTCCACCAGACCACCTCCACCGGCGGCAGGACCTTGTCCCCCGTGGAGGTGGGAATCAGGGCGACACGCTCTTCGCGTTGCCCGACCAGCCCACGCGCCTGGGTCTGCATGGACAGCCGCGGCTGTTCGGCATAGCGCTTCACCCCCTCGGTCTCGGGCAGCACCAGTGGGGGCAGCTGGCCAGGCGCCAGGCCTTCGGCACGCACCTGCAGGGTGCGGGTCAGGGCACTGCCTTCGCGAGCCTCTGCCGGGGCGGGATTCCATTGCTGCGTCAGGGTCAGGTTGCGCGCCGGCAACCAGGGCGTCTGTGGCGGATAGCTGGCGGGCTGTGGCAGGACGTCCAGGGTCAGGGCCGGCGTGCGCAGCTGGATCGGCTGGCCGGCCCTGGAGCTGTCGTCGAGACCGCCGGCCAGGGTGGCGCTGAAGGTCTGGGGCGGCAATACCAGGGTGCCGCTCTGCAACGGATGGATGGCGTAGCGCCACTCGATCACGCCATGGCGTACGCCCTCGACGTCACGCTCGTAGACCTGCGGCGTACCGAGCAGATCCACCCGGGCCTCGCTGGGATTGGGCGGGGTGAGCACATGATCGTCATAGAGCGCCACGGCGTGGTAGAGGCGAATGGTCAGGATGGTTTCCGCCTGCACATAGAGCCGGGTGCGCTCCACCGAGGCTTCCAGATAGACCGGCTCACGGGCCTGGCGTTTGGCGGCGCTGGCCTCCACGGTGACGGTCAGCGGCTGGCTGCGGGCGCCGTCGAGGGTCAGGGCGGGAATGGTCAGGGCACCGCTGGCCTTGGGTTGCAGGGTGACGTTCCAGCGGGTGGTCACCCGCTCGCCGGGCGGCAGGCTGTTCTGGCGGACCCCGAGCACCCGGAAGTCCTGCTCCAGCGGGCCGAGATCGGGCTTGCCGAACTGCGCGGGATCGGTGGTCTCGAGAATGAGTTCGAGCGTCTCGTTCTGGCTGAGCTGAGTGCGCTCCAGGCGGGCGCTGAGGTCCGCCGCCTGCACCAGGGGCGCGAGCAGCGCGAGGGGCAGCAGCAAGGGATAGGCCTTCATTGCAGCGCGTTCTCCTCGCGTTGTTGTTGCTGGTACCAGAACTTGCGGCGCAGCAGCTCGGCCGGGTTGTCGGGAATCTCGCGCAGCCACTGTTCGGCCGCCTGACGCTGTTCCTCCGCCAGGGGATCTTCGGCGTAGGACGGACTGACGAGCCAGTCCGCGCCGGCCTGGGCCTGCTGCTGCGGGCTGGCCGCAGCGGCAGCGGTGGACGGCGGGGTACTGCTGCTGGCCGGCTCGTCCGCCTGGGCGCTGCTCTGACTGGCGCTCTGGGCCTGGCGACTGCGGGCGGCGGCCTCGGCCTGGGCCGCGGCGCGCTGGGCGAGCAGGCGTTCGAGGCGGTTGCGATTGCGCAGGGCGGGGGTCAGATCCGGACGCAGCACCAGCGCCGCCCGGTAGGCGCGCAGGGCCTCGTCCAGGCGTCCGGCCATGGCCAGGGCATTGCCGCGATTGTAGTGGCCGTCCGCCGAGGGATCCCGGGCGAAGGCCGCGGCGGCGCCGCTGAAGTCGCCGGCGCGATAGAGCGCCACGCCGCGCCAGCGCTCGTCGGTAAAGAGGTCGGCGGCCGCGCCAGCCTGGTCGTCGGCCAGCAGCTGAAGGGCCTGCTGGTCGCGACGCAGCCAGAGATCGTCCCAGCTGCCGGCCTGCGCCGGAGGCGGCGTCAGCAAGAGGCAGAAGGGCAGACATAGCAGCCAGCCGCGGCGTGCGCCACAGGCGACCAGGACCAGCAGGGGCAGGAGCAGCAGGTAACCCTGGTCGCGCCAGTCGGAAGGTCCCTGACCCTCGCTGGCCCGCACATCGTCGGGTCGCTCCAGCAGACCGAGGCGACGCAGGTCGCTGTCATCGCGTTGCAGGCGCTGATAGCGGCCACCCAGCTCGCGGGCGACATCCTGCAGGCGGCCTTCGACCAGGCGGGCGATGCGGATGCCGCCGGCGGCGTCGCTCAGGTAGTTGCCAGTCTCGGCGGCCACCGGGGCGCCCTGGGGCGTACCCGGGCCGAGGATCGCCAGCTGGCGCAGCCGACCCTGCAGCTGGCGCTCGAGGCCCAGCCGCTCGCGGTCGTCCAGGTCGCTGGCGATGAGCAGCAGCCGGGCGCTGGCGCTGGGCGCCGGGCCGAGCAGCTCCAGGGCCTGGGCGATACCCAGGTCGGCGCGCTGGCCGGGCACCGGCATGATCGACGGCCGCAACGCCTTGAGCAGGTTGTCCATGGTCGGCAGGTCGTCGGTCAGGGGCACCAGGGTATGGGCGCTGCCGGCATAGACGACGATGGCGGTCTCGCCGTCCTGGCGCGCCTTGAGCAGGTCCTGCAGCTTGCGCTGCACGGCCAGCAGGCGATTGGGGATGACATCGGTGGCGAGCAGATCGGGCGTCAGCGCCAAGACCACCACCAGCGGATCGTTGCGCCGAAAGTTCTGCGCTTCGCCCTGCTGCCAGCTGGGACCGGCCAGGGCCAGACAGGCCAGCACCCCGGCCAGACCCAGCAGCACCAGCCCGAGGGGCGAGCGCTGGCGATCGCTGTCGCTGAGCAGCCAGGGTTGCAGCGCCGGGGGCAGCAGCGCCTGCCAGCGCCCGTGGCGATGCCGGCGCCGACGCAGCGAGCCGATCACCAGGGCGACCGGCACCAGGGCCAGCAGCCACCAGGGACGCAGGAGCAGCGGCAGCCAGTCGCTCATCGGGCCTTGCCTCCACGCTGCCAGCGTGTCGGCCACGGCAGGCGGCTGAGCGCCAAGGCCAAGCCGAGCAGCAGTGCCCCGGCCAGCGGCCAGGCATAGAGTTCGCGGGTGGGGCGGGCCTGGTCCGGTTGCTGGCGGATGGGTTCGAGACGATCGAGCTGGCGTGACACGGCGGCCAGCTCGGTACTGGATCTCACCCGGAAATAGGCGCCGTTGGTGACCTCGGCGAGGTGGCGCAGCATGGGTTCGTCGAGATCGCTGGGCGTCGCGCCGGCGCCCAGGGTGTCCGGATCGGCGCCGATGCCCAGGGTATAGACGCGGACCCGCTCGCTGGCCGCCAGGCTGGCCGCCACCTCGGGCGTCACCACGCCGCCGTTGCTGGCGCCGTCGGTGACCAGGATCAGGGTGCGACTGTTGTCCGGGCGCTTGCGCAGGTGCTTGACCGCCAGGCCCACGGCGTCGCCCACCGCGGTGTTGCGCCCGGCCAGGCCGATCTGGGCTTCTTCCAGGAGCGCATGCACGGTGCGCCGGTCGGCGGTCAGCGGTGCCTGCAGATAGGCCTGGGAACCGAACAGGATCAGGCCGACGCGATCGCCCTGGCGACTGTCGATGAAGCGGCCGAGCAGTTGCTTGACCAGACTCAGGCGGCTGACGTTCTCGTCGCCCAGTTGCATGTCCGGGGTGTCCATCGAGCCGGAGACATCCACCGCCAGCAACAGATCGCGCCCGCTCACATCCAGCGGCTGGGGTGGCCCCACCCACTGCGGACGCGCCGCGGCGGCCAGGATCAGCAGCCAGCCCAGCAGAAAGGGCAGCAGACGGCGGGCGCCGCTCAGGCCGCCGGTGTGGCGGGTGCGCCCACCCAGGTGTTCGAGTTCAGCGAGGAATTCCACCCGTAGGGCCGCCTGGCCGCTGTCGGCCGCCGGCAGGAGCACGCGCAGCGCCCAGGGCAGCGGCAGCAGCAGCCACAACCAGGGCCAGGCGAATTCAAACATGCTTGCGGATCCAGGTGGCGACGGCGTCCTGCAGGCCGTCGATGGCGCGGTCATCCAGCCGGCAATCCGGGCGATAGCCGCCGTCGACCAGGATCATGTAGCGCGTCAGGCCGGCCGCCGGACAGCGCGAATCGAGAAAGGCCAGCCAGTCGCGGCCGCTCAGGGTCTGGCTGAGCTGATCCGGATAGCTGGCGCGGCAGAGGCGCTTGAGCAGGGCGTTGAGCGCCTGCAACCAGGGTCCGGCCGGCGCGCCATAGGGGCGCGGCAGGCGGGCCAGTTCGGCCAGGGCGGTGGTGCGCAGATCCTCTTCGGTGGTCGCCTCGGCGAGGGGCGCGCTGACCAGCGGCCGCCGGCCATGGCGATGGCGCAGAAAGAAGCCCAGCGCCACCACTACCAGCAGCAGCAGCCACCAGCCCGGCGCCGGTGGCCAGAGGGTCGGCTCCGGCGGCAACCGCAGCGGCTCCAGATTCGGCAGGCCGGGGGTCACGAGGTGTACCCCGGACGGTGCTGGCGCAGGAGGTGCCGCAACTGCTCGACCAGGTCGTCCGCCGTGGACAGCGGCAGCAGCGGAATGCCCAGGCGCAGGCTGAGTTCGGTCCAGCGTTCGCGACGCTGCGCGGCCTGCTCGGCGTAGCCCTGGCGCACGTCGGCGCGGTCGGTGTCCAGTTCCACTTCCGCCAGACCGCTGGTGAAGCGCAGCAGGCCGGCCTGGGGCAATTCGTGATCCACCGGATCGGAAAGCGGCAGCAGGACCAGGTCGCTGTGCCGCGAAAGCAGCGTGAGGTGCTGCTCGGTGGCCACGTCCAGGCTGCGCTCGTCGCAGATCACCAGGGCCAGGCTGCCGGGACGCAGCACCTCGCGGGCGCGGCGCAGGACCTGGTTGAAGGTGATGCGCGGCACCTGGGCCAGGGCCGGATCCTGCAGCGCCCGATTGGCGTTGATCAAGTGATCGAAGAAACGCAGCAGATTCTGCTTGCTGCGCCTTGGCCGTACCTCGTGCAGGCGTTCGCCGCCAAAGATCATGCCGCCGATGCGGTCGTTGTGCTCCAGCACCGCCCAGCCGATCAGCGCGGCCAGGCGCCCGGCCAGCACCGACTTGAATTGCTGGCGGGTGCCGAAGAAGGTGCGCGGACTCTGCTCCAGCAGTAGATAGACCGGCCGCTCGCGTTCTTCGTGGAACAGCTTGGTATGGGGCTCGCGGGTGCGGGCGGTGACGCGCCAGTCGATGGCGCGCACGTCATCGCCGGGCTGGTAGGCGCGCACCTGGTCGAAGTCCACGCCGCGCCCGCGCAGGCGCGAGTGGTGCAGGCCGATCAGCGGACTGCGCCGTCCGGCGGCGGAAAACAGCTGCACCTCGACCACCCGGTGGCGCATCTCGATGAGCTCGGCCAGGCCCAGGGTCACGCCGTTGCGCTCGGCCATCTCAGGCCACGGCCACCAGATCGAGGATGCGCTGCACCACCCGGTCGTGGTCGATGCCGGCAGCTTCCGCCTCGAAGGACAGGATGATGCGATGGCGCAGGACGTCGAAGACCACCGCCTGGATGTCCTCCGGGCTGACGAAGTCCCGCCCGGCCAGCCAGGCGTGGGCGCGGGCGCAGCGATCCAGGGCGATGGAACCGCGCGGACTGGCGCCGTAGGTGATCCAGTGCGCCAGGTCCTGATCGAAGCGCCCCGGGGTGCGGGTCGCCATGATCAGCTGGACCAGGTATTCCTCCACGGCGTCGGCCATGTACAGCCCGAGCACCTCGCGCCGGGCCGCATTGATCGCCGCCTGGGTGACCCGCTCGGTCGGCAGGGTCTCGCCGTCCAGGGCTTCGCCACGGGCCTGGGCGAGGATGCGGCGTTCCACCGAGGCGTCGGGGTAGCCGATCTTGACGTGCATCAGGAAGCGGTCGAGCTGGGCCTCGGGCAGGGGATAGGTGCCTTCCTGCTCGATGGGATTCTGGGTGGCCATCACCAGGAAGAGGTCGGGCAGGGCATAGGAGGTGCGACCGATGCTCACCTGGCGTTCGGCCATGGCTTCCAGCAGCGCGGATTGCACCTTGGCCGGCGCCCGGTTGATCTCGTCGGCCAGCACCAGGTTGTGGAAGATCGGCCCCTGCTGGAAGGAGAAGGTCGCCGTGTCGGGGCGATAGATTTCGGTGCCGGTGATGTCGGCCGGCAGCAGGTCGGGGGTGAACTGGATGCGGTGGAAATCCGCTTCCAGGCCTTCCGCCAGGTCCTTGATGGCCTTGGTCTTGGCCAGCCCGGGGGCGCCTTCCACCAGCAGATGACCGTCCGCCAGCACCGCGATGAGCAGACGCTCCACCAGGGTTTCCTGGCCAAGGATCTGGCTGGTGAGGTAGGTGCGAAGCACCTGCAGAGCGTCACGGTGAGCCATGGGGCATCCTGAATACGGCGCTGGAGCGGTCGAGGGTGCTGGATTTTACTGCAAGCGGCGGCTGCCGCCCATGCCTGCGCTGACGTCGCATCCAGAGCAGTCCTTGACGAAATTTTGACGAGCTCCTGCTCAGGCTGGGCGCTGGTCGGCGCGGCGGAGGTCTCGCTTCGCCCACGTCGCGCAGCCCAGGACTGGCGTGATCGCGCCGGATGGTTAAACTCCCACGCCTGCCGACCGCGCCCGAGGCCTCTGCGTGGCCGATCCCGAGCCGCTGGCCACGCGCCGCGAATCCCTGCTGCTTTTGACAAGGTGTTTTCATGTCGCAAACGGAAGTCCCCCACACCCCGCGCACCGCTGGCATCCGCCCGCTGCCGACGCTGGGCAGCCACCTCAGCTTCGTGGTGGGTTGCGCCCTGGCGCTGATGGTCATGTTCACCCTGCTGCGCTTGGCGCTGCTGGGCTACAACACCGATCTGATCGGCGACTCGCCCTTCGCTACCTTTGCCGAGGCCTTCTTCAACGGCGCCCGCTTCGACCTGCGCCTGGTGGTCTATATCTGCGTGCCCTCGCTGCTCTGCCTGCTCAGCGCCAGAGCCATGGCCGCCCGCCGCCTGCAGGCCGGCTGGTTCACCCTGGCCGCCAGCCTCTGCCTGCTGCTGGGCGTCGGCGAGCTGAACTTCTACCGTGAATTCCACCAGCGCCTGAACAGCCTGGTGTTCCAGTACATGCAGGAAGACCTGCACACCGTCACCAGCATGATCTGGAACGGCTTCCCGGTGCTGCGCCTGCTCCTGGCCTGGGCCGTGGCGACCCTGCTGCTGGGCCTGGTGTTCTTTGGCGTGGAGCGAGCCACCCGCCGGTATGCCGCGGCGCGACCGGCCGCCTGGTATCGCCGGGGCGCGGTGTTTCTGCTCTGCCTGGTGGTGGCCGTCATCGCTGCCCGCGGCACCCTGAGATCCGGGCCGCCGCTGCGCTGGGGCGACGCCTACACCACCGATTCCATGTTCGCCAACCACCTCGGTCTGAACGGCACCCTGACCCTGATCAATGCCGCCGAGAACAGCTTCTCCGACCATCGCGACAACAGCTGGAAGGCCACCATGCCGGCCGCCGACGCCCTGGCGGTGACCCGGCAACTGCTGCTGACCCCGCGTGACGAGCTGATCGACGCCGACAAGGCCGCCATCCGCCGGATCTACACCCCGCCCACCGACGGCCAGTTGCCCAAGGTGCGCAACGTCGTGGTGATCCTCATGGAAAGCATGGCCGGTCGCTACATCGGCGCCCTCGGCAACGAAGACGGCATCACCCCGAACTTCGACGCCCTGGCCAAGCAGGGCACCCTGTTCACCCGCTTCTTCTCCAACGGCACCCATACCCACCAGGGCATGTTCGCCACCATGGCCTGCTTCCCCAACCTGCCGGCCTTCGAGTACCTGATGCGCATGCCCGAGGGCGCGCACCAGTTCTCCGGTCTGCCGCAACTGCTCAGCACCCGCGGCTTCGACGACGTCTACGTCTACAACGGCAACTTCCAGTGGGACAACCAGTCCGGCTTCTTCAGCAACCAGGGCATGACCCGCTTCGTCGGCCGCGAGGACTTCGTGAATCCGGTGTTCATGGATCCGACCTGGGGCGTTTCCGACCAGGACATGTTCGACCGCTCGGTGCAGGAGCTGGACAAGCTGGCCAAGGCGCCGGACGGCAAGCCCTTCTATGCGCTGCTGCAGACCCTGTCCAACCACACCCCCTATGCGCTGCCCAAGGACCTGCCGGTCACCCCGGTCACCGGTCACGGCTCGCTCGACGAACACCTCACCGCCATGCGCTACGCTGACTGGTCGCTGGGTCAGTTCTTCGCCAAGGTCAAGAACGAGCCCTGGTACCAGGACACCCTGTTCGTCATCGTCGGTGACCACGGCTTCGGCAACAACGAGCAGATCACCGAGATGGACCTGTCGCGCTTCAACGTACCGCTCCTGCTGATCGGTCCGGGCGTGCAGGAAACCTTTGGCGCCCGTCGTGACACCGTGGGTAGCCAGATCGACGTGGTGCCCACGGTGCTGGCCCGCTTCGGCAAGCCGACCCAGCACCAGTGCTGGGGCCGTGATCTGCTGGGTCTGCCCCAGGGCGATCCGGGCGTGGCGGTGATCAAGCCGTCGGGCAGCGACCAGACCGTGGCCCTGGTCACCGGCGATCGCATCCTGGTCAAGCCGCGCGACCGCGACGCCGTGCTCTATCGCTATCACCTGGGCACCCAGGCCGGTGGCGAGGTGCTCAAGGGCGACGCCAGCGCGCCCGAGCTGCAGAAGCGCCTGGAGGCCTTCATCCAGACCGCGACCGCCAGCCTGCTCGGCAACACCACCGGCATGACCGACAGCAAGGCCGCGGCCGCCCAGCGGCAGTAGTCTCGTCGCCCATGAAAAAGGCCGCCCGAGGGCGGCCTTTCTTTTTTGCCGGCAGCGATCAGGCCGCGATGACCACGTCTTCGGCCTGCAGGCCCTTGTCGCGCTGGATCACCGAGAATTCCACGCGCTGGCCTTCCATCAGCACCCGATGACCTTCGCCACGGATCGCGCGGAAGTGCACGAAGATGTCGTCGCCGGTGTCGCGGGAGATGAAGCCGAAGCCCTTGGAGGTGTTGAACCACTTCACCGTGCCGCGCTCGCGGTCATCGGCCAGCGGACGGGCCGGAGCGGCGGCGGCAGGGGCGGGACGCGCCGCCTGACGCGGACGAACCTCGCTGTCGGCCACCGCGGCGTTGCCCGCCGGGGCACGAAACTTTTCCGGCAGGCTGGCCAGGGCGGCGACCAGGGTCAGCCCCAGCGGCAGCAATTCGGCCGGCAGGCCGCCGATCTGCTCGAGGGGCGCCAGCAGGATAAAGGTCTGGGCCACCACGGCGATCACCAGCAGGGCGCTGGCGAGTTTCTGGGCACCGCTGCTGCGGCTGCGGGAGAAAGGCGTGAAGAGGAGGGTGGCAAGACCCAGCAGGGCCAGATGGATGGACTCGGGTTGATCGAAGGACGAGGTGTCGGACTGCAGTCCGGGAATTGCCGATAACAGAAGCGCAGCAGCGCCCACCACGACATGGACAGTAGATAACGTGTTCAATGTGAAATCACCTTGGGATAGAGAACACGGGTCTGCCGAAACTGCCGGAGCGGTGCCCGACAGCGGAGTGACCCGGCGCGAAAAGCGCGTCCTTATTTAACCCAAAAGGTGAGGGCCGCTCAATCGTGGCACCGTCGCGGGCCGCGGCCCGCGACGGCAGCCGGAGCTAGGCGGCGAGCAGGCTGCGCAGCATCCAGGCGGTCTTCTCGTGGGTCTGCATGCGCTGGGTCAGCAGATCGGCGGTGGGCTCGTCGCTGACCTTGTCCAGCAACGGGAAGATGCCCCGCGCAGTCCGCACCACGGCTTCCTGACCCTGCACCAGCAGGCGGATCATGTCCTGGGCGTCCGGCACCCCTTCCTCTTCCTTGATGCTCGACAGGCGGGCATAGGCGGCGTAGGTACCCGGCGCCGGGAAACCCAGGGCGCGGATGCGCTCGGCGATGTCGTCCACCGCCACGGCCAGCTCGGTGTACTGGGTCTCGAACATCAGGTGCAGGGTGTTGAACATCGGCCCGGTCACGTTCCAGTGGAAGTTGTGGGTCTTCAGATACAGGGTGTAGGTGTCGGCCAGGAGGCGCGACAGGCCCTCGGCGATCTGGGCACGATCCTGTTCGGCGATTCCGATGTTGATTTCCATGCTGACGGCTCCTGTGCGTCGGTTGCGAAGGGCTCCGAGGCTATCACAGAACCGCTGGCCGTTTAGCCAGTGTTCGCACGTCGAGCTGCGTGCCCGGCTACGGTAAAATCGTGACGGATGATATAGAATCTCCCGTTCAGTCGAGCGCCCGGTCTTGCCGGCCCGGCGCCTCCACGCATTCAGCCTGTTCTAGAGAAGCGAAACCACGACCATGATGCGCAGCCACTATTGCGGCCAGTTGAACGAGAGCCTGGACGGCCAGGAAATCACCCTCTGCGGTTGGGTCCACCGCCGCCGTGACCACGGCGGGGTCATCTTCCTCGACATCCGCGATCGCGAAGGCCTGGCCCAGGTGGTGTTCGATCCGGATCGCGCCGAAACCTTCGCCAAGGCCGACCGCGTGCGCAGCGAGTACGTCGTCAAGCTCACCGGCAAGGTGCGCCTGCGTCCCGAAGGCGCGCGCAACGCCAACATGGCCTCCGGCGCCATCGAGGTGCTGGGCTACGAGCTGGAAGTGCTCAACGAGGCGGAAACCCCGCCGTTCCCGCTCAACGAATACACCGATGTCGGCGAAGAGACCCGCCTGCGCTATCGCTTCATCGATCTGCGCCGTCCGGAGATGGCCGAGAAGCTGAAGCTGCGTTCGCGCATCACCTCCAGCATCCGCCGCTACCTGGACGAGAACGGTTTCCTCGACGTGGAAACCCCGATCCTGACCCGGGCCACTCCCGAGGGTGCCCGCGACTACCTGGTGCCCAGCCGCACCCACCCCGGCAGCTTCTTCGCCCTGCCGCAGTCGCCCCAGCTGTTCAAGCAGTTGCTGATGGTCGCCGGCTTCGATCGCTACTACCAGATCGCCAAGTGCTTCCGCGACGAAGACCTGCGGGCCGACCGCCAGCCGGAATTCACCCAGATCGACATCGAGACCAGCTTCCTCGATGAAAAAGACATCATGGACATCACCGAGACCATGGTGCGCAACCTGTTCAAGGAAGTCCTGGACGTCGAGTTCGGCGACCTGCCGCACATGACCCTGGCCGAGGCCATGCGTCGCTTCGGTTCCGACAAGCCGGACCTGCGCATCCCGCTGGAACTGGTGGACGTGGAAGACCAGCTCAAGGACGTCGACTTCAAGGTCTTCGCCGGTCCGGCCAACGATCCCAAGTGCCGCGTCGCCGCCCTGCGCGTACCGGGCGGGGCGAGCATGCCGCGCAAGCAGATCGACGACTACACCAAGTTCGTCGGCATCTACGGTGCCAAGGGCCTGGCCTACATCAAGGTCAACGAGCGCGCCGCCGGCGTCGAGGGCCTGCAGTCGCCCATCGTCAAGAACATCCCCCTGGACAACATCAACGTCATCCTCGACCGCGTCGGCGCGGTGGATGGCGACATCGTGTTCTTTGGCGCGGACAAGACCAAGATCGTTTCCGAGGCCCTGGGCGCGCTGCGCATCAAGCTCGGTCACGACCTCAATCTGCTGACCTGCCAGTGGGCGCCGCTGTGGGTGGTCGACTTCCCGATGTTCGAGGAAAACGACGATGGCAGCCTGACCGCCATGCACCACCCCTTCACCTCGCCCAAGTGCGGCCCGGACGAGCTCAAGGCCAACCCGGGTGCGGCGCTGTCGCGCGCCTACGACATGGTGCTCAACGGCACCGAGCTGGGCGGCGGTTCCATCCGCATCCACGACAAGAAGATGCAGCAGGCGGTGTTCGAGGTGCTGGGGATCAGCGCTGAGGAACAGGAAGAGAAGTTCGGCTTCCTGCTGGACGCCCTGAAGTTCGGCGCGCCACCCCATGGCGGCCTGGCCTTCGGCCTGGATCGCCTGGTGATGCTGATGACCGGCGCCTCGTCCATTCGTGAAGTCATCGCCTTCCCGAAGACCCAGAGCGCCGCCGACGTCATGACCCAGGCGCCCGGCGCCGTCGACGCCAAGGCGCTGCGCGAGCTGCACATCCGCCTGCGCGAGCAGCCCAAGGCGGAATAAGCCTTATCGGAGGAGGGCGCCCGGACGGGTGCCCGCCGTTTCCCTTTTCAGTGCGCCGCGGTCATCGCCGCGGCGCCGTCTTCGTCAAGACATTGGAGTAGCTTATGGCCGGTCATTCCAAATGGGCCAACATCAAGCATCGCAAAGAGCGTCAGGATGCCAAGAAGGGCAAGATCTTCACCAAGATCATCCGTGAGCTGACCGTGGCCGCGCGCCAGGGTGGCGGCGTTCCGGCCGACAACCCCCGCCTGCGCCTGGCGGTGGACAAGGCGCTGACCGCCAACATGACCCGCGACACCATCGACCGGGCCATCGCCCGGGGCGTGGGCGCCGGCGAAGGCGAGAACGTCGAGGAACTGACCTATGAAGGCTACGCCCCGAGCGGTGTCGCCATCATCGTCGAGGCCATGACCGACAACCGCAACCGCACCGCGGCCGAAGTCCGCCATGCCTTCAACAAGTGCGGTGGCAACCTGGGCACCGACGGTTCGGTGGCCTATCTGTTCGAGCGCAAGGGCCAGATCAGCTACGCCCCCGGCCTGGACGAGGACGCCCTGATGGAAGCCGCCCTGGAAGCGGGTGCCGACGACGTGGTCGCCAACGACGATGGCTCCATCGACGTCTTCACCAGCTTTTCCGACTTCATCGCCGTCAACGAAGCCCTGACCGCCGCCGGCTACAAGGCCGACGAAGCCGAGGTGACCATGATCCCCTCGACCTCCGCGACCCTGGATCTGGAAACCGCGCAGAAGGTGCTCAAGCTGATCGACATGCTCGAAGACCTGGACGACGTACAGAACGTCTACTCCAACGCCGACATCCCCGAGGATGTCATGGCGCAGCTCGGCTGATGTCCCTCTACGAGCGCCTGCCGCCCGATGCGCCCGGCACCCTGGTGCTGGGCATCGACCCGGGTTCGCGGCTGACCGGCTTTGGCGTGGTGCGCGACACCGGACGCGGCTGCGAGTACGTCGCCTCCGGCTGCATCCGGACCGGTAACGGTCCGTTGCCGGAGCGGCTGCAGATCGTCTACCGCGGCGTGCGCGACGTCATCGCCCAGTACGGACCGGTCACCATGGGCATCGAGCAGGTGTTCATGGCGCGCAACGCCGATTCGGCGCTCAAGCTGGGTCAGGCCCGGGGAGCGGCCATCGTCGCCGGCGCCGAAGGTGGTCTGGAGATTTCCGAATACACCGCGAGCCAGGTCAAGCAGGCCGTGGTCGGCAACGGTGGGGCGGACAAGCAGCAGGTGATGCTGATGGTCATGCACCTGCTGCGCCTGACCGAGAAACCCCAGATCGACGCCTCCGACGCCCTGGCCATCGCCCTGTGCCATGCCCACACCCGGCAGAGCCTGGTTCCCCATGGCCTGCTGGCGACCCGCCGCCGTGGCGGTCGCCTGCGTCTCTAGCGCCATCCGCTCTCTCATCTCGCTCCAACGTTAGGAAGGTATCCCAGTGATCGGTCGTCTACGTGGCACCCTGGCGGAAAAGCAGCCGCCCCATCTCCTGCTCGACGTGGGCGGAGTCGGCTACGAGGTCGAAGTGCCCATGACGACCCTTTATCGGCTGCCGGCCCAGGGCGAAGTCGTCACATTGCATACCCACCTCGTGGTACGGGAAGATGCGCACCTGCTCTATGGGTTCGGGGAAAAACGCGAGCGAGAGCTGTTTCGCGAGTTGATCCGACTCAATGGTGTCGGCCCCAAGCTGGCCCTGGCGTTGATGTCCAGTCTCGAGGTGGATGAATTGGTTCGCTGTGTGCAAGCCCAGGACACGGCCGCCCTGGTCAAGGTGCCCGGGGTGGGCAAGAAGACCGCCGAGCGTCTGCTGGTCGAGCTCAAGGACAGATTCAAGGCCTGGGAAAATCTGCCCGCCATCGCCCCCCTGGTCCTGCCGAACCAGGCCGCCGTCGCGGCCAGCGCCGAGGCCGACGCGGTCAGCGCCCTGGTCGCCCTGGGCTTCAAGCCCCAGGAAGCCAGCCGCGCCGTCGCCGCCGTGGAAGGGGAAGACCTTTCCAGCGAGGAACTCATCCGTCGCGCCCTGAAGGGCATGGTCTGATCCCATGATAGAAACCGATCGTCTCATCTCGGCCGGTGGCCGCGACCGCGAGGAAGTCCAGGATCGCGCCATTCGCCCGGTGCGGCTGGCGGACTACATCGGTCAGCCGGTGGTGCGCGACCAGATGGGCCTGTTCATCCAGGCGGCCAAGGGCAGGGGCGAGGCCCTCGACCACACCCTGATCTTTGGCCCGCCCGGTCTGGGCAAGACCACCCTGGCCAACATCATCGCCCAGGAAATGCGGGTGTCCCTGAAGAGCACCTCCGGTCCGGTACTGGAACGCCCGGGCGATCTCGCCGCGCTGCTGACCAACCTGGAAGCCGGCGATGTGCTCTTCATCGACGAGATCCATCGCCTCTCGCCCATCGTCGAGGAGGTCCTCTATCCGGCGATGGAGGACTACCAGCTCGACATCATGATCGGCGAAGGGCCGGCGGCGCGCTCCATCAAGCTGGATCTGCCGCCCTTCACCCTGGTCGGCGCGACCACCCGTGCCGGCATGCTGACCAATCCGCTGCGCGACCGCTTCGGGATCGTCCAGCGCCTGGAGTTCTACGGCACCGCGGACCTGGCCACCATCGTCACCCGCTCCGCCGGCATCCTCGGCCTCGCCATCGAAGCCGAGGGCGCGATGGAAATCGCCCGCCGCGCACGGGGCACGCCGCGAATCGCCAATCGCCTGCTGCGGCGGGTGCGCGACTTCGCCGAGGTGCGTGGGCAGGGCCATATCAGCCACGACATCGCCAGTCGCGCCCTCGACCTGCTGGACGTGGATGCCCAGGGCTTCGATCACCAGGATCGCCGGCTGCTGCTGACCATGATCGACAAGTTCGACGGCGGTCCGGTGGGCGTGGATAGCCTGGCGGCGGCCATCAGCGAAGAGCGTCACACCATCGAAGACGTGCTGGAACCCTATTTGATCCAGCAAGGCTATATCATGCGCACGCCGCGCGGGCGGGTGGTGACCCGGCATGCCTATCTGCACTTCGGACTTAACCTGCCGACGCGTCTGGCCCAGGGCGGTACGCCCGATCTGTTCGAGGTCAATGGTAACTAAATGCAGTTGCGAACATTTCTGATTGGCAACGGCGAGGCTAGGTTCTAGAGTATGCACGCGCAATCGCGGAGCCCGTCGCCGTCCGTCCTCAGGTGTCGTGTCTACTACGAAGATACCGATGCCGGCGGCATCGTCTATTACGTCAACTACCTCAAGTTCATGGAACGCGCCCGCACCGAGCGACTGCGCGCGCTGGGCTATGCCCAGTCCGAACTCGCCCGGGACGGTCTGCTCTTCGTCGTCCACAGCAGCGAAGCGCGCTACCATGCGCCCGCGCGGCTGGATGACGAGTTGCTGATCGGTGCCGAGGTGGTCGAAGCGAAGCGCGCCAGCCTCAGGTTTCACCAGGAGGTCCGGCGTGCTAAGGACGATGTCCTGCTCTGCGAAGGGTGGGTAACGGTCGCCTGCGTGCGTGCTGACAGCTTCAGGCCGAGGGCCATGCCCGAAGCCATGCGAACGGTTCTTGCCGGAAGTCCGGCGTCAATTCAATCAGGAGATTAAGCGTGCAACCCAACGTCGACCATACGTCCATGTGGAGCCTCATCGCCAACGCCAGTCTGGTGGTGCAACTGGTGATGCTCATCCTGGTCGCAGCCTCTGTCACGTCCTGGATCATGATCATCCAGCGTGGCAACGCCATGCGCGCCGCCAAGCGTTCCCTGGATGCCTTCGAAGAGAAATTCTGGTCGGGCATCGATCTGTCCAAGCTGTACCGCCAGGCTGGCAGCAACCCCGATCCGGATTCCGGCGTCGAGCAGATCTTCCGCGCCGGTTTCAAGGAATTCTCCCGTCTGCGTCAGCAGCCCGGCGTGGATCCCGATGCGGTCATGGAAGGTGTCTCCCGCGCCATGCGCGTGGCCATCTCCCGCGAGGAAGAAAAGCTCGAACAGGCCCTGCCGTTCCTGGCCACCGTCGGCTCCACCAGCCCCTACGTGGGTCTGTTCGGTACCGTCTGGGGCATCATGAACTCCTTCCGCGGCCTGTCCACCGCCCAGCAGGCGACCCTGGCCACCGTGGCACCCGGCATCGCCGAAGCCCTGATCGCTACCGCCATCGGTCTGTTCGCCGCCATTCCTGCCGTCGTGGCCTACAACCGTTTCGCCGCCCGCTCGGAAATGCTGATCAACCGCTACTACACCTTTGCGGATGAATTCCAGGCCATCCTGCACCGCAAAGTCCACACCAGCGACGAATAAAGAGGTATCCCATGGTCCCTCGCCGCCAGAAACGCAAGCCCGTCGCCGAGATGAACGTGGTGCCCTACATCGACGTGATGTTGGTGCTCCTCGTCATCTTCATGGTGACGGCGCCCATGCTCAACCAGGGCGTCAAGGTCGACCTGCCCAAGGTCGACAGCCAGGCCCTGCCGCAGGACAACGACAAGCAGATCCTCACCGTCTCGGTGAAAGCCGACGGTACCTACTACTGGAACGTCGGTTCCGAGGTGGATACCGATCAGAAGGCCAAGTCCTCCACCGCGGTGTCCCTGCCGCAACTGAGTCAGCAGGTCGGTGCCATCATGCGTCAGCGTGCGGACACCCAGGTGTTCATCCGCGGTGACAAGGCCGCCAACTATGGCGTCGTCGCCGGCGCCATGGGTGCCTTGCAACAGGCCGGCGTCCCCAACGTCGGGTTGATTACCGAGGCGCCTTGATGCGACACCGCGAGCGTTCGTCGTCCGAAAGTTATTTCTGGCCGGTCATCTGGGCAGTCGCCCTGCATGTGCTGATCTTCGGCCTGCTGTTTGTCAGCTTCGCCTTCACCCCTGAATTGCCCCAGTCGCGTCCGGTCGTCCAGGCGACCCTGGTCCAGCTCAAATCCAAGAGTTCGGCGCAGGTGCAGACCGAGCAGAAACTGGCGGGGGAGGCGAAGAAGACCGCGGCCAAGCAGTACGAGCAGGAACAACTGGAGCAGCGTCGTCAGCAACAGGAAGCCCAGCGTGAAGCGGCGGCGGCCAAGGCGGCTCAGCAACAGAAGGAAGCCCAGCAACAGGCCGTGGAACAAAAGAAAGCCGACGATGCTCGAAAGGCGCAGCAAGCGGAAGCGGCGGCCAAGGCCGCCGAAGCCAAGGCTGAGGCCGAGAAACAGTCCGAGGCCGCCAAGGCGGCTGCGGAAGCCAAGCAGGCCGCCGAGCAGAAGAAGCAGGCGGACATCGCCAAGAAGAAGGCTGACGAAGCCGCCAAGCAGAAAGCGGCTGAGGAAGCCGCGAAGAAGGCTGCGGCAGAGGCAGCCAAGCAGAAGTCGGCCGAAGAAGCCAAGCAGAAGGCTGCAGCCGAGGCGGCCAAGAAAGAGGCTGCTGCGGAGGCCGCCAAGAAGAAAGCGGCGGACGACGCCAAGAAGAAGGCTGCCCAGGCGGCTGCGCGCAAGGCAGCGGAAGACAAGAAGGCGCAGGCCCTCGCCGAGTTGTTGTCCGATGATACCCAGCGGCAGCAGGCCCTGGCCGAAGAGCAGGGCGACGAGGTGGCATCGAGTTTCGATGACCTGATCGTTCGGCTGGTCAGCGAGCAGTGGACGCGTCCGCAGTCGGCGCGCAACGGCATGAGCGTCGAGGTGCAGATCAACATGCTGCCGGACGGCACCATCACCAGCGCGACGGTGACCCGCTCCAGTGGCAACAAGGAATTCGATAATTCAGCGGTATCGGCCGTGCGTAACGTCGGTCGTATCCGTGAGCTGCAGCAGCTGGATCGCAAGACCTTCGATCAGCTGTACCGTCAGCGCCGCATGATCTTCAAACCGGAGGACTTGAGTCTGTGAACACCCTGATCCGTTACATCCTGCTGGGCCTGGTCCTGGTGGTGGGCTCCGCCCAGGCGGCCGATCCGCTGGTGATTTCCAGCGGTAGTGATCGCGCCATCCCGATCGCCGTCGTGCCCTTCGGGTGGCAGGGTGGTCAGCCACTGCCGGAAGACCTGGCCAACATCGTCAGCGACGACCTGCGCAATTCCGGGGTGTTCTCGCCGATTCCGCGCCAGAACATGCTGAGCCAGCCGAGCCAGGCCAGCGAAGTCATCTTCCGTGACTGGAAGGCCCTGGGTGCCAACTACGTGCTGGTGGGCAACATCGTGCCCAATGGCGGTCGGCTGCAGATCAACTACGCCCTGTTCAACGTTTCCACCGAACAGCAGGTCCTGACCGGCAACGTCGGCGGCGGCACCGATCAGCTGCGCGACATGGCCCACTTCATCTCCGACCAGGCCTATGAAAAGCTGACTGGTGTGAAGGGTGCCTTCTCGACGCGCATCCTCTATGTGACCGCCGAGCGCTTCTCCGCCACCAACACCCGTTACACCCTGCAGCGCGCCGACTATGACGGTGCCCGTGCCGTTACCCTGCTGCAGTCACGCGAGCCGATCCTGTCGCCGCGTTTCGCGCCGGATGGCAAGCGCATCGCCTATGTCTCCTTCGAACAGCAGCGCCCGCGCATCTTCATGCAGTACATCGACACCGGTCGCCGCGAGCAGCTGACCAACTTCGAAGGCCTGAATGGCGCGCCGGCGTTTTCGCCCGACGGCAATCGCCTGGCCTTCGTACTGTCCAAGGACGGCAACCCCGAGATCTATGTGATGGACCTCGGCTCGCGTGCCATTCGTCGTGTGACGAATGACTCGGCCATCGATACCGAGCCCTTCTGGGGCAAGGATGGCCAGACCATCTATTTCACCTCCGACCGTTCCGGCAAGCCGCAGATCTACAAGACCAACGCCAATGGCGGGGGTGCTGAGCGCGTGACTTTCGTCGGTAACTACAACGCCAACCCGAAACTTTCGGCGGATGAAAAGACGCTGGTCATGGTGCATCGCCAGGAAGGTTTCACCAACTTCCAGATCGCTGCGCAAGACCTCCAACGCGGCTCTGTGCGGGTACTTTCCAACACCAGCCTCAACGACTCGCCCACTGTTGCGCCCAATGGCACCATGCTAATCTACGCCACCCGCCAGCAGGACCGAGGCGTCCTGATGCTTGTCTCCATCAATGGTCGCGTCCGGATTCCTATTCCCACCGCCCAGGGTGACGTGCGCGAGCCTTCCTGGTCTCCTTACCTGAACTGACGGCTAATTAGAAAAGTCCTTAGTTACACCAACATTGCGGTTCTTTTAGGAGTTACATGATGGAAATGCTGAAATTCGGCAAGTTCGCTGCACTGGCTCTGGCCATGGCCGTGGCCGTGGGCTGTTCCTCCAAGGGCGGCGACGCCTCCGGTGAAGGCGCTGGTGCTGGCGCTGGCGCCGGTGCTGTCGACCCGAACGCTGGCTACGGCGCCAACTCGGGTGCCGTTGACGGCAGCATGGGCGACGAAGCCGCTCTGCGCGCCATCACCACCTTCTACTTCGAGTACGACAGCTCCGATCTGAAGCCGGAAGCCATGCGCGCTCTGGACGTTCACGCTCGTGACCTGAAGGCCAGCGGCCAGCGCGTCGTTCTGGAAGGCAACACCGACGAACGCGGTACCCGCGAGTACAACCTGGCTCTGGGCGAGCGTCGTGCCAAGGCCGTTCAGCGCTACCTGGTGCTGCAGGGCGTGTCCCCGGCTCAGCTGGAGCTGGTTTCCTACGGTAAAGAGCGTCCGGTTGCCGTCGGTCACGACGAAGCTTCCTGGGCTCAGAACCGTCGCGTCGAGCTGAAGAAGTAATAAACGATGTCCAAGCGCCTGCAGTTCTTGATCGCCCTGACCCTTGGTGTACCGGTTGTCGCCGGGGCTCAGGTTCCCGTACAGGATGGTAGTTATGGCGTTGCCCAGTCCGCTGGGCAAGGTTATGGCAACGCAGGCGCGGCCAGTGCCGGAAACGGGGCTCCCGTTTCCGGCATGGGTCAACTGTTCATGCAGTTGCAACAGATGCAGGACGATATTGCGCGCCTGCGTGGCCAGGTCGAGGTTCAGGAAAACGAGATCCGCCAGCTCAAGCAGGAAGGATTGGATCGTTACCAGGATCTGGATGGCCGTATTTCCCAGCTTTCTTCCGCGCCTGCCAATGCGGGCGCCGGAGCCGCTGCCGGTGCTGCCCAGGGTGGTGCCATCGCGGCCAACAATGCGCCGACGCCGCCTGCTTCCGCAGGGGCACCGGCCGCCAGCAGTGAACCGGGCGATCCGGCGAAGGAAAAGCTGTACTACGACGCTGCCTTCGATCTGATCAAGGCCAAGGATTTCGACAAGGCCAGCCAGGCATTCAATGCCTTCCTGCGCAAGTATCCCAATAGCCAGTATGCGGGCAACGCCCAGTACTGGCTGGGTGAAGTGAATCTGGCCAAGGGCGATCTGCAGGCTGCTGGCCAGGCCTTCGCCAAGGTCAGTCAGGCCTATCCCACCAGCAACAAGGTGCCGGATTCGTTGTACAAACTGGGTGGCGTCGAGCAGAAGCTCGGCCGCACCGATCGGGCCAAGGGCATGTACCAGCAGGTCATCAGCCAATATCCCGGAACCTCCGCTGCGCAACTGGCGCAGCGGGATCTGAAAAGCCTGCCCTAGCGCAGGCTTTTTTCTTCTATCTATCGCAACGGAGGCGGATGGCCTGTGTAGCCGTCACGCCCGTGGCTTCCATGCAAAAAGATACCCTACGTCTTACCGAGATTTTCTATTCGCTCCAGGGTGAAGCCCGCACCGCCGGTCTTCCTACCGTCTTCGTCCGGCTCACCGGCTGCCCGCTGCGCTGTCACTATTGCGACACGGCCTATGCCTTCACCGGCGGCGAGATCCATCACCTCGATGCCATCCTGGAGCAGGTCGCGAGCTACCGCCCGCGGCACATCTGCGTGACCGGCGGCGAGCCGCTGGCCCAGCCCAACTGCCTCAAGCTGCTCGAGCAGCTGTGCGACGCCGGCTACGAGGTGTCGCTGGAAACCAGTGGCGCCCTGGATGTCAGTGGCGTGGACGGGCGTGTCAGCAAGGTCGTCGACCTCAAGACGCCGGGCTCGGGGGAGGTGGGGCGCAACCTGTACGCCAACCTCGACCACCTGACGCCCAACGATCAGGTCAAGTTCGTCATCTGCTCCCGCGAGGACTATGACTGGGCCGTCTCCAAGCTGATCGAGTATCGCCTGGAGCAACGGGCGGGCGAGGTGCTGTTCTCGCCCAGCCATGGCCAGGTGGTGCCGCGTGAGCTGGCGGAGTGGATCGTGGCGGACAACCTGCCGGTGCGCTTCCAGCTGCAGCTGCACAAGATTCTCTGGAACGACGAACCGGGACACTGAGCATGAGTCAGCCTAAAGCGGTCATCCTTCTTTCCGGCGGCCTGGATTCCGCCACCATCGTCGCCATGGCCAAGGCCCAGGGCTTCGCCTGCTACACCATGAGCTTCGACTACGGCCAGCGCCATCGCGCCGAGTTGCAAGCCGCCGAACGCGTGGCGCGCCAGCTGGGCGTCGTCGAGCACAAGGTGATCGGCCTGGATCTCAATGGCATCGGTGGCTCGGCGCTCACCGACCCGGACATCGCCGTCCCGGAGACCCCGGGCGAGGGCATCCCGGTCACCTACGTGCCGGCACGCAATACCGTGTTCCTGTCCCTGGCCCTGGGCTGGGCCGAGGTGCTCGGTGCCCGTCATCTCTTCATCGGGGTGAATGCGGTGGACTACTCCGGCTATCCGGATTGCCGGCCGGAGTTCGTCGAAGCCTTCGAGCGCCTGGCCAATCTCGCCACCAAGGCCGGTGTGGAAGGGGATACCTTCAAGATCGAGGCCCCGCTGCAGTTCCTTTCCAAGGCGCAGATCGTCCAGGCTGGCAGCCAGCTGGGCGTCGACTATGCCCTGACCGTCTCCTGCTACCAGGCCGACGATGAAGGCCAGGCCTGCGGTCGCTGCGACAGCTGCCGCCTGCGCGCCGAAGGCTTCAAGGCGGCGGGAATTTCCGACCCTACGCGCTACCAGTAAAAAATTTCATCTAGGGTGTTGATTCTCCTGAGAAAATCGCTAGAATGGCGCCCACTAACGGGTCGTTAGCTCAGTCGGTAGAGCAGTTGGCTTTTAACCAATTGGTCGTAGGTTCGAATCCCACACGACCCACCATCTTCACCAGAAACCCTCCGCAAGGAGGGTTTTTGCGTTTCAGGCCTATGGCCAGGAAAACTAAAAGGCTCTCTCAGACTGCGAGTAGTTCTTGCCCTGAGGTGTAATCGCCAAGTCAGGCGTGTGGCCGGCCTGGGTTGTACGCTTGAAGGCTGGGCCTGCTGCCAACGCTAGACGCTCAGACAGTGCCGCTCTCGTCTGGGATGGAACGGCTACCGGCACGGTAGTCGCCGAAAAGGTGCCCGGCGCCTGAGGCACGGTTGGAGATTGCCGGACAGGCAGCGTCACCTCGGGCGTCTGAACCGGCGCGGATGTCAGCGCCACGCCGGTGGGCACGGATTCGACTGCGACAGGAGAGAGGTGTTCGGTAGGGGAGGCGTCATGCGCCCTGGCGTGGCGAACGGTTGGCTTCATATCGGCAAAAAAAAGCCCCCGCGCATGGCGGGGGCAGATTCAGTGTGAAGCCTTCAGATAAGCCAACCTGAAAGATGAGCTGGAGCACTCTCTCTAGCTGACTGCACCGCCAGTTGGCGGTTCAGGCCAGGCAGCCAAGGCGTGCGCACCGTCACTGTTGAATCATGGTGGCCGCCCGCTGCGTCGCTTCGGACGTGCGCGTCGCCAGCTTGCGAACTTCGTCGGCCACCACCGCAAAGCCTCGTCCGGCCTCGCCGGCTCGTGCCGCTTCGATCGCGGCATTGAGCGCCAGCAGATTGGTCTGGGCGGCGATGCCCTGGATCGAACTGACGATATCGGTGACGTTCTTCAGGTTTTCTTCCATCTCGCGATGCTGGGCCTGCTGAGAATCGCGAAGGGCATTCTGCTCATGGGTGGCATGGATATCGGTCAGGGCGCCCACCACCCGCATTGGCGTGCCGTCATGGGCGCGTCGGGTCTGACCCCGTGCCCTGAACCAGCGGTAGCTGCCATCCTTCAATTTCAGGCGGTAGGTGATATCGAAGCCCGTCTTGCCACTGCGGTCGTTGAGGTGGGCACCAAAGGCCTCGATGCTGCGTTGTTTGTCCTCGGGATGCAGGCGGGACGCCCAGCTGTCGAGAACATCGGGAAATTCTTCGACTGTCTCGAATCCCAGCAGGCGGCGGAACTGGGGCGACCACCAGAAGGGATTCTGCGGATTGACCGGATCGCCCGCTATCACCTCCATGTCCCAGAGACCATCGTTGAGCATTTCGCGGGCAAGCTCGAAACGCGTCAGGGTCACCTCGAGTTCAGCATCGCGCTGGCGCTGATCATGGATGTCCCTGAGGGAGCCCGCCACACGCAGCGGCGTACCCTTGGCGTCGCGGAGGGTCTCGCCGCTCGCACGAAACCAGCGATATTCGCCGCTCTTGGTCGCTACCCGGTACTCGATGTCATAGGGGGTGTTGCCGCTGCGATCATTCAGGTGCCGGGCGAATGCGTCCAGAGTCGGTTTGCTGTCCTCCGGGTGTAGCCGATTGGCCCAGCTTCCGAGCTCGTTCGGGAAGTCCTGCTCGTTGCGAAAGCCCAGCAGGGCGCGAAACTGATCCGACCACCAGAACGCATTACGCGGGTTGACCGGATCTCCGGCGACCACTTCCATATCCCACAGGCCTTCACTGGTAGCACGATTGACCAGGTCGAAGCGGGTTGCCAAACGGTCAGCCGCGGCTTCGCGCTCGGCGAGGCGAGCGGTCAGCTGTTCGATCTCGCTTTGCATCTCGTGCAACTGGGCGTCGAGTGTCCCCTGGCGAGCCAGCAGTACCTTCAGGCCTTCAGCTACCCTGCGCACCGGGGCTGGCCCGGTGAGCGAATCGAGCCTGGCTGCGGCCTCGGGTTGCTCGACAGCGGAAGCGATTACGTCGAGACCACGCATGATGGACAGATGCTGAAGGATGGACATAGGGCGGTTCCAGGTAGGTGATATGGCCGGACATGTGATGTCTGTTTGATATCAAATGTCGGCACGAGCGCAATTATCTTTAACGCGATATTCAAGCTGGGTTGCAGATCGAACGTGCGGTCAATGTGTGGCGACGGCGCAGAGACTCGCGGAGGCCCATCGGTAAAACACAGACGATAGGGCGGTTTCAAACGGCCCAGCGAGTCCATTACTGAATGGGCCAGTTGCACCCGGCCCTGAACCATCCGCTGCTTGTACTACAGCATTCGCCACAGCTGCGGATCGATGCTGAGCTTCATGAGCGGGATCTTGACCGCCGGCGGTGCTGCGTAACGTGGTCGGGCGGCCCACAGCCGTTAGCGGGAAGACGCGAAAGGCCGCGTTGAGGTGAGGGCAGCGCGCGGCCTCCATCTGCCTGACGATGGCCAGCAGATGGATATGGAGGAGGGCGAACGGGTGCTGCTCGAGATGCCATCGATCTGTCGACGCGGCGGCATCGCTTATGCATTCTTCACGCCGGTGTAGTTGGACACAGGGAGGATCTAAACAACGCAACCACGGCCCCACTGGGGCCCCTCTCTCTCCGAAAGCCGACCTGAACGGAGCGATGAGTGGTCGTCCGCCAGGTTGTCTTTACCACCAGAGCGAGAGGGGATATCGGCTTATTTCAAGGTGAAGCTGATGTCACTGAAACAAGGGTGATCAGAGGTTCATGGCCGTTACCCAAGCGCTGGTGCCAGCTCTTCAGCATTTCTGAACAACCAGGGCTGACGGGCACGGTGCTTGACCTCGAACGCTCGGATCGCATCGGCTTCCAGCAAGGTCAGGCCGATATCATCCAGTCCTTCGACCAGGCAGTGTTTGCGGAAGCCGTCGATCTCGAAGCTCAGAACCTTGCCATCGGGGCGGGTCACGGTCTGGGCCTGCAGGTCGATGTGCAGCCGATAGCCCGGATTGGCTTCAACCTGCTTGAAAAGCTCGTCCACTTCGCTATCGCTCAAAACGATCGGCAGCAGGCCGTTCTTGAAGCTGTTGTTGAAGAAGATATCGGCGAAACTCGGCGCGATGATGCTGCGGAAACCGTATTCCTCCAAGGCCCAGGGCGCATGCTCGCGACTGGAGCCACAGCCGAAGTTCTCCCGGGCGAGCAAGACGCTGCTACCCTGATAACGCTCGGCGTTAAGGACGAAATCCCGGTTCAGTGGCCGCTTGGAATTGTCCTGGTACGGCTGTCCCTCATCCAGGTAGCGCCATTCATCAAACAGATTGGGGCCGAAACCCGTCCGGTAAATCGACTTCAGGAATTGCTTGGGAATGATCTGGTCGGTGTCGACGTTGGCGCGGTCCAGAGGGGCGACCAGTCCTGTGTGCTGGGTAAAGGCTTTCATGCTTGTCTCCTTCAGATCAGATCGCGGACGTCGACGAAACGACCATTCACCGCCGCGGCGGCGGCCATGGCCGGGCTGACCAGGTGGGTACGACCACCGGCTCCCTGACGCCCGGCGAAATTGCGGTTGGAGGTGGAGGCGCAATGCTCGCCGGACTCCAGGCGGTCCGGGTTCATTGCCAGGCACATCGAGCAACCTGGCTCGCGCCACTCGAAACCGGCTTCGAGGAAAATCTTGTCCAGGCCCTCCGCTTCGGCCTGGGCTTTCACCAGACCCGAGCCCGGCACGACCAGGGCCTGCTTGATGGTCGAAGCCACTTTGCGGCCCTTGGCGATCACGGCCGCAGCACGCAGGTCTTCGATCCGCGAATTGGTGCAAGAGCCAATGAACACGCGATCGAGCTGGATGTTGGTGATGGCCTGGTTAGGGGTCAGGCCCATGTACTTCAAGGCACGGACGATGGAATCGCGCTTGATCGGGTCCAGCTCCTGGGCAGGATCGGGAACGCTCTGGTCCGCGGCCAGGACCATTTCCGGCGAAGTGCCCCAGCTGACTTGTGGCTTGATCTGCGCGGCGTCGAGCTCGACGACCTTGTCGAAATGGGCGCCGGCGTCAGACACCATATCTTTCCAGGCTTCGACGGCCATCTCCCACTCCACGCCTTTCGGGGCGAACGGGCGACCCTTGACATAGGCGATGGTTTTTTCGTCCGTCGCTACCAGGCCGACGCGGGCGCCGGCCTCGATGGCCATGTTGCAGATGGTCATGCGGCCTTCCATGGACAGGGCGCGGATGGCGCTGCCCGCGAACTCGATGGCGTGGCCGTTACCCCCGGCGGTACCGATCTTGCCGATTACCGCGAGGATGATGTCCTTGGCGGTGACCCCGAACGGCAATTGGCCATCGACGGAAACCAGCATGTTCTTCATCTTCTTGGCGACCAGGCACTGGGTCGCCAGCACATGCTCGACCTCGGAGGTGCCGATACCGTGTGCCAGCGCAGCAAAGGCGCCGTGGGTGGCGGTGTGGGAATCGCCGCAGACCACGGTCATGCCCGGCAGGGTGGCGCCCTGTTCCGGCGCGATGACATGGACGATACCGTGGCGAACGTCGTTCATCTTGAATTCGGTGATGCCGTACTGATCGCAGTTGTCGTCGAGGGTCTGCACTTGCAGACGCGAAACCGGATCGGTAATGGCGGCGATGCCGCCCTTGCGCTCCGGCGTAGTCGGCACGTTGTGGTCCGGGGTCGCAATGTTGGTATCGACTCGCCATGGCGTGCGGCCACTCAGACGCAGGCCTTCGAAGGCTTGCGGGGAAGTCACTTCGTGAATGATGTGACGGTCGATATAGAGCAGCGCCGAGCCATCGTCGCGCTGTTTAACCAGGTGCGAATCCCAGAGTTTGTCGTAAAGCGTTTTGCTAACCATCGCAATATCCTGCTTTGAGTTTTTGTCTGCCAGGAAACTGGCTCTTAGATCGAATCGAGCAATGAGTGCGTGTTTTTCATCTACAGGTACTGAACAAAACTGAACCTTTATCAGTGTTTGAGCGCCCGACTTGTAACATCGGGCAGTTGCACGAGAGTCTCGCTCGGTGACGTGGCCGATTTGGCGGTCTCGGATCGTGCAGCATTGGGCGCCTCTTCCGATTCTTCGCCATTGAGCGCTCTATTCATCTTGTTGGCGTCCAAGGCGCCGACCCACTTGGCAATGGCCATCGTCCCCACACCATTGCCAATCGTGTTGGTGATCCCCCGCGCCTCGGACATGAAACGATCCACGCCCAGCAGCAGCACCATGCCGGCCACCGGGATGGTGTCGAGCGAGGCCAGGGTCGCGGTGAGGATGATGAAGCCTGCGCCGGCCACGCCCGCGGAGCCCTTGGAGGTAAACATCAGAACGGTCAGCACGATCAGCTGATCGGTCAGTGTCAGAGGCGTGTTGGTCGCCTGAGCGATAAAGATGGCGGCAATGGTGTAATAGATGGCCTGTCCATCGGGATTGAAGGTCAAGCCCGATGGGATGACGAGCCCTGCCACCGGCTTGGATACACCCGCTCTTTCCATCTTCGAGATCATTTGTGGCAACACCGATTCGGAAGAGCAGGTCCCCAGCACGGTGAACAGTTCTTCCTTGATGTACTTCAGGAACTTCCAGAGGCTGAAGCCGCTGTAGCGGCAGATCGGCCCCAGCACGAAGATCACGAAGAGGGCGCAGGTGAGATAGACGCAGGCCACCAGCTTGCCCAGCGAAAACAGCGAGCCGAATCCGTATTTGCCGATGGTGAAGGCGATCGCTCCGAAGGCACCGATAGGCGCCAGGCGCATCACCATGCTGACGATCCGAAACATGCCTTGCGTCAGGCTGTCGAGCGTGTCCACGAAGAGCTTCGCCCGAGGCCCGGCATTGGCCAGGGCTACCCCCAGCAAGACGGAAAAGAGGAGGATCTGCAGCACGTTTCCTTTCGCGAAGGCATCGACGATCGTGTGGGGAATGATGCCCATCAAGAAGTCCATGGCCGACGTATGCTTGGCCGCCGTGGCATAGCCGCTGAGACTTGAGGTATCCAGGGTCGAGACGTCGACATTCATTCCACTGCCGGGGCTCAATACATTGGCCACCACCAGACCGACGACAAGCGCCAGGGTGGAAACCACTTCGAAATAGATCAGGGCGCGAAAACCGACCCGCCCCAGTTCTTTCATGTTTTCCATGCCCGCGATGCCCGTCACTACGGTCAGGAAGATGACCGGCGCCAAGAGCATCTTGATGAGCTTGATGAAGGCGTCACCCAGAGGTTTCAGCGCGGCGCCCGTTTCGGGAAACAGTACACCGACAAGGGAGCCGACTATTACGGCGAGCAATACCTGTACATATAGCTTTCCGAGCGCTTTTTTCATTATGGAATCCTGCATTGTTATTTTTGTCAGGAGACATCGCGAGAACAGTTTTCTGTTCGGCCGCGGGATGTCTGAATCATCACTTCAGGCAATCAAGCCGATCAGCGATCAATCTTCTTCAGTAATGCGTTCGTCTAATGCGTGTTGGGCTTTCAGGCTTCTTACGGACGAGCGGAATGGCTGCAGCTATCTCCTCGGTTAACATCAAGGGTTTGGATATAACCTGGTTATAACAGGCATGCTTCGACGCTGACTTTCTTCGCCGGAATAGGCGGGCCTATGATCCGGTGGCCTGGTTCTTAGTTCGCTACGCACGCCTGAAAGCTGCTTCGGTCGTAATTGTCCCGATAACAGGGTCTGGCTCGCCAGCAGGCTCGTGACCTGGCTGGCCGCAGGCTGTTCAGCAGAAGGTGATAGGAGTATATATAGTGATCGCTACAGTGTGAGTGCTTAGAAATTACTACTTAATTAACTCTGGGTTAACAATGAGTCAGACCCTCGATCTCGCCTTCTTCCATCTGCTCGCGGAGAAGGGCAGCCTGGCGGCGACAGCCCGTGATCTGGGCGTGACGCCGCCGGCGGTGAGCAAACGTCTGAGCGCGCTGGAGGCACGCCTGGGCATTCGCCTGGTCAATCGCACCACCCGCTCCATGAGCCTGACCGCTGAAGGTGAGATGTATTTCAGCCACGCCGAACGCATCCTCACTCAGATCAACGAGGTGGAGCAGCTGGTCAGCAGTTGTCGCGCCACACCCAAGGGCCTGATACGCGTCAATGCGACCCTGGGTTTTGGCCGGCGCTATATCGGCCCGGCCCTAGCGGCCTTTCATACCCGTTATCCGGAAGTGAAGGTGCAACTCGAGCTCAGCGATCACCCTCTGGATCTTGCGACCCATGGTTTCGATCTGGCCATCCGCATCGGCAACCTCCCGGATGCGGCTTTCCACGCACGCAAGATCGCCGCCAATCGCCGACTGCTATGCGCCTCTTCCCTGTATCTGGAAAAGCATGGCACCCCGACCCGACTCGCGGACCTGCAGAACCATAGCTGTATCTTTCTGCGGCAGAATGAGGCGACCTACGGCGTCTGGAACTTCAATCATGGCGGGCGAACCCAGAATGTTAAGGTCCATGGCGTACTGAGCTGTAACGACGGCGAGGTGGCCCTGAATTGGGCGCTGGAAGGGTATGGGATTCTGCAGCGTTCCGAATGGGATCTGGCCCGCTATGTACGCAGCGGTCGCCTTAAAGTCGTGTTGGAAGACTACACCGAGCAGGCGGATATCTATGCGGTGTATCCGCAACAACTGCATCTGTCGGCTCGAGTGCGCAGCCTGATTGATTTCCTGGTCGAGCGTTTCTCCAACATCAACGCCATGGGTGAAGATTCAGGCCATCCCGAAGACTGACTACATCCTGCTGAACTCCGGCCAGGTGGCGAAGGATGGCCGTCTTCGCCGAAGCAGGGATCTCTAAGCGGTCACCGCCAGGGTGCCGAATCTCAACCTGGCTGCCGTAGATCTGCCGCAAGATATCGTCACGCCTGCTCCAGGCCCAATGGTGAACAAAAAGGATGGCATTGCCGCGGGTATTGCCCAGGTCATTACTCGATGCCCGAGAAGGTAGCGGTAGCGGAGACACTGACTACTGCGCTGCGCTACCGCCACGCTGGCAACGCCCAGCCGCCTTGCTGCTGGGCAGGGATGGGCTGAGGCTGGCCTGTCTCAGACGTCAACGATCCCCAGGACCTTGGCGGTCTCGGCGCGACTCTGCCGGCAGGCCGCCGCATCGGTCTTCAGATCGAGGCCGTAGGTGGGCAGGATGAGTCGCAGCGCCGGCAGCCAGGCGTCTTCGGTGAGGCGCTCCGGGAAGCAGGTTTCCAGCACCTCCAGGGCGATGGCCGCCGCCGTCGAGGCACCGGGCGAGGCGCCCAGCAGCGCGGCGATGGACCGATCCGCAGCGCTCACCAGTTCGGTGCCGAATTCCAGTTCACCCTTCTTGCTCAGCAGGCCGTGCTGACCGGTGGGCTTGATGGTCTGCACCCGCTGCCCGGCCACGGCTTCCTGCCAGTCGCGCTTCAGCGCCAGGGGGAAGAATTGCTGCAGCATGGCGAACTGCTGGTTGGCGCTCTGGAAGATCTGCCCGATCAGGTACTCGGTCAGGTCCAAATTGTCCTTGGCCACGTTCAGCAGCGGCAGGATGTTGTCGTGGCGCAGCGAGGTGAAGAGATCGGTCAGGGCGCCGTGCTTGAGAAAGCGCGTGGAAAAGCCCGCATAGGGTCCGAACAGCAACGAGCGCTGACCACCGACGATGCGGGTATCCAGGTGCGGTACCGACATCGGCGGCGAGCCCGAGGGCGCCTTGCCATAGACCTTGGCCTGGTGCCGTTCGGCCAGCGCCGGGACATCGCAGCGCAGCCAGATGCCGGAGATGGGAAAGCCGCCAAAGCCATGGCCTTCCGGGATGCCGGACTTCTGCAGCAGCGGCAGCGAGCCACCGCCCGCGCCGATGAAAACGAACCGAGCGGTGACCTCCGTCCGCCCGCCGTGCTCGACGTCCTCCACCGTCACCCGCCAGCGACCGCTGTCGGTACGCGCCAGATCTACCACCCGCTGGTGATAGTGCACGGCGAAGCCCGACTGCTGGCTGAGCTGGCGCACCAGCAGGTGGGTGAGGGCACCGTAATCGACGTCGGTCCCGGTCACCATGCGGGTCGCGGCCACCGGCTCGTCGGCGCTGCGGCCTTCCATGATCAGTGGTGCCCACTGGGCGATCTGCGCGCGGTCTTCGCTGTATTCCATGCCGTGATAGCAGTGATGGGCGCTCATGGTGCGGTAGCGCTCACGCAGGAAGGCGACGTTGTCCGCGCCCCAGACGAAACTCAGGTGCGGGCAGGCGTGGATGAAGGCCTGCGGATCGGGGATGGCGCCCTTGCGGACCAGATGGGCCCACAGCTGGCGCGAGACGTCGAACTGGGTGTTCACCTTGAGCGCCTTGGCGATGTCGACGCTGCCGTCGTCCCGTTGCGGGGTGTAGTTCAGCTCGCAATTGGCGGCATGGCCGGTGCCGGCGTTGTTCCAGCCCTGGGAGCTCTCCTGGGCGCAATCGTGCAGGCTCTCGAACAGGGTGACGCTGAGGGTGGGGTCCAGCTCCTTGAGCAGGGTGCCCAGGGTGGCGCTCATGATGCCGGCGCCAATCAGCACGACGTCGGGTGAATCCGTGGAAGACAGGGACATGATCGGTTGCTCCAGGTCAGGCGGCGGTATGGGGGACGAAGCGCAGGTCGGCGCCGGGTTCGTAGATGACATAGGCACGACGCCAGGGCTCGTCGCCGAGCAGCTTCCAGCGGTGCCCGGAGCCGGTGTCGTCCTGGGCCAGCAACACGTCGCCGGGCCGCAGCACGAAGGTCTGGCCTGACTTCACCTCGAATTCCAGGGTGCCGGTGAGGGTGATGACGAATTGGGGCTGCGGGTCCTGGTGCCAGGCGAAGGAGCCCCCCGCGGTGGTTTCCTGAAAGGACAGTTCGGTGACCGCGATCGGCAGGCCCGACGCCTTGCCGTGCAGGCCTTCGCCCAATTCCAGATGGCCTTCCTCGAACAGCGAATCACCCTCGCTGCCGGTCCAGAGCCGTACACATCGAATAGCCATTTCCGTCTCCTAAAGCCTGGGTGAGTGATCGGAGTGGGCGGATTTGCCGGATGGCACAGGGCATCCGCCAGGCCCTGAATGCGGGTGCGCCGCCTGCTACAGGTGGGCGGCCAGCACGATACCCAACGCTATGCCCGGGATGGCCAGCAGGGTGCTGAACAACACGCTGCGCGCCGCGTCCTCGCTGTAGACGCCATGGGCCATGGCCAGGGTGGGCGCTGCCGTGGCGGCAGGCAGCACGCCGAGCAGGAACACCTGCTGGAGCAGCTCGCCCTGCAGGCCGACGGCTAGGCCCACAGCGAGCATCACCAGCGGTTGCAGCAGATTCTTCAGCCCCAGGTTGAGGACGATGTCGCGATCGAGGCTCGGCCGGATGCCGGACAGGATCAGGCCGAGGGTGAACAGGGCAACGCCGCCGGCTGCCCGGCCGATCTCGTCCGTCGCCGACACCAGCAGCTGCGGCAGCCGGATACCCAGCAGCGCGCAGGCGAGGCCCAGCAGGGGCAGCAGTACCAGGGGCTGACGCAGGGCCTTGCCGAGCGCCTGGCGCGCGCCGCCGCCGCTCAACAGCACCAGCGACAGCGGGAGCACCAGCAGGGTGTAGATCAGGTTGCCGACGATCACCGCCAGCACGGCGGAGGGACCGACGGCAGCGATCAGGACGGGCGGCCCGCAGTAGGCCATGTTGGGAAAGGACACCGTGATGGCGCGCATGGTCGCTTCGCGCCAGGTGTGCCCGCCCCGGTAACGACCGAGCAGCAGACCCAGCAGCCAGATCCCGATCAGGCCGGACGCAAGAGTTGCCACATAGGGCAGGTTGAGAATCTGCTCGGGACGGGTTTTGGCGGCGGCGAGCAGCAGCGCAATAGGCAGGGCGAAGGTGACCACGAAGGTGGCGAGAGGCTTGCTCGCCGTTTGTTGCAGGATGCCCCAGCGGCCGGCGCACCAGCCCAGGGCCGTGACGAAGATGATGGGGGCGAGTGCCTGGGAAATGGTTTCGATCATGGCCGCTGCCTCGCCGTCACGGAGACAGGAAGCGCATTGCCAAAGTGCCTTGGATCAGCGAATGAACGGCTTGACATCCGAAACTCCCAATTCCGCGTAAGGCTGTCGGCAGTGGAGGAGGGCAAGGCGGTGTAGGCACGCAGGCAAGCGATACAACGGGCTCCGCTGCGTTTGAAAGGCTCTACAAAGGCCCTCTGCCTTTTTTAGGATGGCAAAGGGACACATTCGTTTACAGAGATGAATGACCGTTCGTCTGAATTAGACCTTGGTCTAATTTCAATACTAGGCAGATAGATGTTTCACCGTACGACGGCCAGGCCGGGACGACTTAGGACGTTACGCAGGCCGTCTAGATGGCTCCGAGGTCCTTGACGCTGCATTCCGCAGAGCTAGAGGTCCAGAAGTCAGGATGGCGCGCTCTGCCGATTACGGCGACGCCGTCCTCTCACTCGAACGACGTCATCGTTACTCCGTCCTAGCGCTCGCTCGGTACAGCCCGGAGCCCGTCGAGTATCACCCGTATCGGGTGGTACTCGACGTGTCGTAACCCTGCGTCAGCCTGCTGGCCGTTTGCCGACAGGACCCGGGACAGGGGGCGGTACCTGGAGGCGCGGCGACGTCTACACGCGGAACCGGCGAATCTGTCCGTTCAGCTCGACTGCCAGTTCAGACAGCTGCTGGCTGGCGGCGCGGGTCTGTTCTGCGCCGGTCGCCGTCTGGACCGACAGATCGCGGATCCGTACCAGATTGCGGTCGACCTCACGGGCCACCTGCGCCTGTTCCTCCGCGGCACTGGCGATCACCAGATTTCGCTCATCGATACCCGACACCGACTGGGCGATGGTCTCCAGGGCGCCACTGGCGGCCTGCGCCTGTTCGCGGGTCTGGCGCGCCTGGTCGGCACTAGTCAGCAAGGCATTCACGGTCTGGCCGGTACCGTGCTGGATGCTGCCGATCATCTTCTCGATTTCGCGCGTGCTGTCCCCAGTACGCTGGGCCAGGCCCCGGACCTCGTCCGCCACCACCGCGAAGCCGCGACCGGCATCGCCTGCCCGCGCGGCTTCGATGGCCGCATTGAGCGCCAGCAGGTTGGTCTGCTCGGCCACCGAGCGGATGACGTCGAGGACCTGGCTGATATTGCGGGTCTGTTCGGCCAGCTCGCGAGCGCGATCGCTGGCGCTCATCACGTTGTTGGTCAGGGTCTCGATCGCAACCAGGGTATTGCCCAGCTGCTGCTGGCCGTCACGCGCGCTGGCCGCGGCCTGGCGCGAATCGGTGGAGGTGGAGGTGGCGTTGCCGGCCACTTCCTCGACCGCCTGGCTCATCTCGGTCACCGCGGTGGCGGCCATCTCGATCTCGCTGTTCTGCTGCTGCAGGCGGTTGGCGCTCTCCTGCATGACGGCGGTCATTTCCTCGGCGGCGGAGGCCAGCTGGGTGGCCGACTGGCCCAGATGGCCCAGGGTGTCGCGTAGATTGGTCTGCATCTGCTGCATGGCCTGCAGCAGTTGGGCAGCCTCATCGTGACCACGGGCGTCCAGGGTCTGGGTCAGGTCGCCGCTGGCAATGACCCTGGCCGCGGCCACCGCGGTGGCTATGGGGTAGGTCAGGCTGACCGTCATGCGCCAGGCCAGCAGGAGGGGCAGGCCCAGCGCGAGGCCGATGGACAGCCAGGTGATCGTCTTGGAGTGGCTATAGGTGATGCCCGCGTCCTCGGTGGCTGCCTTGACGTCCTCCTGGTTCACCTTGCGCAGGGCCTCGGTGCTCTCGTTCATCTTGGTGCCCAGTTGGGCCATGGCCGCCTGCACCAGGGCCCGGCCTTCTTCCACCTTGCCGGCGGCGACCAGATCGGCCAATTTGTTGACATTGTTGAGGTAGTCCCGGTGGACCTGGCGCAGGGTCTCGAAGGCCTGGCGCTCACGGTCGGAGCTGACCATGCCGGCATAGCGGCCGAAGGCGTCGGCGACCTCGCCACTGATGCTCTCGATCTTCTTGCGCGTGTTGGCGACGGTAGCGGCATCAGGTATGGCCAGCAGGCGCAGCACCTCGATGCGGGTCCGGGCCAGTTGCAGGGCCAGGTTATCGGCTTCCACGATCCCCGGGATGCTGCTCGTTTCGATCACCAGACTCTGGTCCCTGATCTGCGACATCTGGGTGATGCCGAAAATACCCAGCCCGGCTACCAGCAAGGCGAGGAGGCCGAAGCACAGCAGGCTGCGGGTGGCGATGTTGAACGCGCGAAGGGTCATATCCATGTACCGGTTGAGGAGTGTGAGAAACGTAACGGCAAGGGTTGCGGTAACTTGAGAAAAAAGCTGTCTAGAACGCGTGTTTCAGCCGATTTTCGCTGTGAGGGCTTGAATCCGGGCAGTCGGTACGGGCTTCCGCCGAAAGCGACAGTCGTCTGCGGGATGAGTGACCCTGACCGTCACTCCAGGGGGTTGGGACGGCGCCCGAAAGGACAGACGCTCGAGGCAGCCCAGGAAAGGCCGGGGCTAGGCCGCGGACCGCGGCTGTTGTTAGCCTGTGCTTTCTGTGGCTATGGCCGTGAGCGCGAAGACGATGACAGACCGCCAGTTGATCATCCCTGACAGCATGAGCCTGCTCGTGGAGCGTGCGGGTTATGTCCCCGCCGTGAAGGTCGGCAAGACGCTCTATTGCGCAGGGCAGGTGGGCCGCACGCCGGACCTGGAGGTGATCGAGGACCCCGAGCAGCAATTCCGGGCAGCCTGGGAAAATCTTCGCACTGTCCTGGCCGCGGGTGGCTGCACCTTCCAGGACGTGGTCGAGCTGACGACGTTCCACGTCGACCTGCCCAGGCACATGCCAGTGTTCAGGCGCGTGAAGGATGCGCTTTTTCCCAGGGGGACGTGCGCCTGGACCTGCATCGGCGTCGCCGAACTGGCCCATGCCGGACTCCTCGCGGAGATCAAGTGCATCGCCGTGCAGCGATAGACCTGGCCGGCTGCGGCAGATGGGGCTGGCATTCGGGGTGATCTGTGCCTTACCGCCTCCACTTCACACGTCACGGCAGGTGCGGTTTCCACAAGCGAATTTGCTGCGTTCAACTGCCTCGAGAGCACCGGTCTGCTCGCGCGAGCGATCTTTCCTGCCTAGCGATCGACAGCGCCGGCAGAATATCGGCCGTAGCATTCACCGCGCGGCCCACGAGCGCGATTCTTCAACCGATTCAGGAAGCACTGAGATGCGGGCAGATGGCAGTGAAACGTCAACGAATTACCTCTTGCTGGGCTATGTCGATGCCGAGCTGTTGGCCCTGTACCAGGCCGGGATAGTGCCCACCCTCGAACTGGCGCGCACCCAGGCGGCGTTGACTGCTAAGGGTCAGGGCGAGGGGACAGCGGTAGCTCTATACGTCCAGCAGGACGCTGCGCCCGAGCCCGGGGACAAGCCGGGCCCGAGCGAGTCCGCTCGGCCGAATGAAGCGGGAGAACCTCAGCCCAATCCCTCGCTGGAAACCCTGGCCCACCATTTCGCTGCAGGCCGCGCTGACGCCTGCGAATGGCCGACCCCTGGCGGCCCCGAGCCACAGCTGGAGCTGCCAGACCACGGGGAAGACTACTCGGCACAGGAGCGACTCGAAGCCATTCACCTGGCGCTGGCCGCGCTCGAGGCCGAAGAAGAAATCAGCGTTCCGCTGCTCAAGCAGGTACCGGCGAAGTCAGCACCCTGAGGTCCTCCTGAGGCGGGTTGTCGGTCTGTCGAAAGGCGCTCAGGCAGATTCCTACCCAGGCCGCCTCTGACTTGCCGGAACCAGGGTCGTTGGGCACTCATTGCGCACCCAGGCCTTGCTGCAGGAAAAGAGGTGGTGGCAATTGGCCATGCATGCGATTAAGGTTAATAACCCTAACCTCAGTCTGTGTCATTCTAAGCGCCTTCTCCGCCGTTTCTTGCACTATGACCGCCTCACGAAGACCTCCTCGCGGTGCAGGCCGCACGGCCAAGCCCGATTCCCTCCGCGCTGCTCATGAGCAGATCACCCGCAACAGCGGCACCCTCGCCGATATCGCCAACCTGATCGAGATGGAAGGCAAGGCCAGGCCCGGGCGTGAGCAGCCTGCGCCCGCCACGCGCTCCCGTTCCGACGCCGGCAACCCGGCAGCGGCGTCCAAGGCCAAGGCGGCCGGGCAGACCGACCCTGACCACTTTCTGGTGCAGCCCGTGTTCGGGATACCGTTGGTGGCGCTGCTGGTCTGCGCCCTGATCCTGGGCGCCGCCGTGGGGGTGCCGCTCGGCGTGGTCACCTACGGGACCGCGCTCTACACGGCGGTCCTGGATAGCCTGGCGATCTTCTAAACGGGCCGGTGGCCGCTCTGCAGGCTGCCGTCATGGGCGGCCAGCGGCCGGGCCTCAGGCTTCCAGGGACGCCATCAGCTGCAATTGCTGACCGCTCGGCGCGGCCGCCGGCCTGCCCAGCAGATAGCCCTGGGCGAGCCGGACCCCCAGCTGCTGCAGCAGCGCCAGTTGTTCCGGGGTTTCCACGCCTTCGCAGAGCACCTCCAGCTTCATGGCCTTGCCCAGCAGCAACAGGGAGCTCAGCACCTCGCCGCGCTGTTCCTCATCCTGGATCGCCAGGATCCGCCGATCGATCTTGATCAACTGGAAGGGCAGTTCGAGGATGGGGCCCAGGCCGGCGAAGCCGCTGCCGAAGTCGTCCAGGGCCATGCGGATGCCCAGCAGCTGGAGGAGGGCGAAGGACTGGCGGGTCCGGGTATCTATGACCAGTTCCACCCCTTCGGTGACTTCCAGCACCAGGCGATTCGGCGCCAGGCGCGAGAGTCTGAGGGCCGCGGACACCCGCTCGTGCAGCATGGGATCGGCGAATTGCAGCGGCGAGAGATTGATGGAGACGCTCAGGTGCGGGGGCCACTGACTGGCCGCGAGACAGGCCTCCTTCACCACCCATTCGCCCAGGGCGATGATGAAGTTGCCCTGTTCGGCCAACGGGATGAACACCTCGGGCGAGACCAGGCCCAGGGTCGGGTGCTGCCAGCGCAGCAACGCCTCGTAACCCGTCACCTGCCTGGGCTCGACGCGGTAGATGGGCTGGTAGTGCAGCAGGAATTCGTTGCCCACCAGCCCCTTGCGGACATCTTCCGGCGTGAGCAGCTCGGCATGGTCCAGGGGCGCGCCGAGGATGGCATCGATGCCGCCCTCGAAGACCCGGTCACGGCCATCGCGCTTGGCGCGGTAGAGGGCGCGATCCGCACAGTCGAGCAGGTCCTCCGCGGTGCTCAGGCCGGCAAGACCGCTGCGGGCGATGCCGATGCTGACGGTGACCTGGGTCTTGTCATCCTGGCGGCCCTGGTGCGGGATCCGCAGGTCGCGAACGCGTTGCAGGATGGTCTTGGCGACGTCCAGCGCGGCGGCCGGACCGATCCGCTCCAGCAGCACGACGAACTCCTCGCCGCCATAGCGACCGACCCTGTCACCCGGGCCCAACCCGACCGCCAGGGCCTTGGCCACGGTGCGCAGGCAATCATCCCCGGCAAGGTGGCCGTAGTAGTCGTTGTAGCGCTTGAAGTGATCCACGTCGATCAGCAGTACGGCCCCCTGTTCGCCGGCCAGGCGCCGCTGCCAGAAGGCCTCCAGCAGCAGATGGAGCTGACGCCGATTGGCGAGGCCGGTGAGGGAATCCGTTTCCGAGAGGATCTGCAGATCCTGGTTGGCCGAATTGAGTGACGCCAGGCGGACTTCTTCACGCAGCTTGTAGAGATAGGAGCGGCGCCCTTCGACGTTCAGCCAGTAGCTGGCCAACAGGGAAAAGAAGGCCATGACGATGGCGTTGGTCATCATCAGCCCACCCACGATCGGTGACACCGGCGCTTCATGGACGGCAAGGGCGATCACCGACAGGGCGAAGCCATTGAACAGCAGGGCCGGCAGCAGCGGACTCTTCATGCAGGTGTTGACGAAGGCCAGCATCAGCGGCCAGGTAAAGATGAACAGCGTCTGATTCATCTCCCTGCCCGACGGGCCATTGATCACCAGGTTGTAGACCACCAGCAGGCCGACATAGAACGGCAGCGAGGCCAGGGTTTCGCGCCAGCGCGTCGGTACCCCGCGCAGCAGCACCACGACCAACAGCGCGAAGGGTGTGGCGATCCCCAGCATCTGGGCGGCCGCCCAGGGCAGGGCGTCTTGCAGCAGGAGCCACCACCAGATCAGAAAGCTGTTGTAGCTCAGGGTGCCGATGAGCAGGCAGCGCGTGAGGTGACGCGTGCGCTGCTTGTGGATGTCCAGCTGAAACAGGCGCTCCAGCACCGGGGTGAAGGCAAAGGGCCCGACCGGTTGGGCAAGCGTTTGATCGACGAGCCGACCCAGCTCTGGGGAGGTTTTCATGGCAAGCCCGGGCTGACAGGGTGGATAGCGACGTCCGAAGATAGACGTGTGATGTCAATATGATGGCATTCTGTGACCGCCTTCTCGTTTGGAGATTCGTCCCAGATGACCAGTGGTTGAGTTGGAGAACCTGACGGTCCGAGCCCCTGCCACAGGCCGCTGTGGCAGGGGGCTGGGCGTTTTTCAGACCTTGAAGCGGGTGGTCATCTCCTGCAGGCGTACGCCGATGCGGGCCAGCTCCATGCTCGAGGACGCCGTCTCTTCGCTGGCGGCAGCGGTCTGGTCGGAAATGTCGCGGACATTGGTGACGTTGCGACTGATCTCTTCGCCCGCCGCACCCTGCTGCTGTGCGGCGCAGGCGATCTGATCGTTCATCGATTCGATGTCCTTGACCGAGCGGGTGATGCGCTTGAGCATTTCGCCCGCCTCGCGCGACAGGCCGACGCTGCTGTCGGTCAACTGCACGTTGTGGTCGAGCACGGCCGCCATGCGATCGGTGCTCTGATGCAGGCCGGTGATGAGCTGGGCGATCTCGTCGGTCGAGGAGCGGGTGCGCTGGGCCAAGCCGCGGACCTCGTCGGCGACCACCGCGAAGCCGCGGCCCGCCTCGCCGGCCCGAGCGGCTTCGATGGCCGCATTGAGCGCCAGCAGATTGGTCTGCTCGGAAACGGCCTTGATCACGTCGAGCACGCCGCCGATGCTGTCGGCATGGCCACGCAGGGTGGCCATGGCCGCCTTGGTGGATGCCATTTCCTGCGCCAGCAGTTCGATCTGGGCGACGGCCTTGTCGACCGCCTGGTCGCCCTGCTGGGCCTGCTGACTGGCCTCCTGTGCCGAGCGGGCGGCTGCCCCGGCATTGCGCGCCACCTCGTGGGTGGTCGCCGTCATCTCCTGCATCGCGGTGGCGATCTGATCGGTCTCGATCTTTTGCGCCTGCACGCCAGCGCTGGTCTGCTCGGTCACCGCCGACAGCTGCTCGGCGGCACTGGCGACCTGGACGACGCCGTCCTTCATCTCGCCAATGAGTCCACGCAGGTTCGTGGTCATCTGCAGCATGCTGAGCTGCAGCGCGCCCAGTTCATCCTTGCGGGTCACCTCCAGCTGATGGGTGAAGTCGCCGTTGGCGACCGTCTGGGCCAGCAGAACGGTGTCCTTCAGGGGGCGGACGATGGAGCGGGTGATCAGCCAGGCGCCCAGCAGGCCCAGGGCGATCGCGATGGCCAGCCATACCAGCAACAGCTGACGTGCACCGCTCACATCCGCCAGCTGGAATTCCTTCTGGATCGCGGTCAGCTTGTCGGCCACCGACAGCAGCGTGGTGATGGTGGTGGTGATTCCGGCCTGGCCCTGATCCACCTGGACCTGGGCAGTGATCAGCTGTTGCAGGCGCTGCTGGTAGCCGGCGAGTTCCTTGCCAAGCGTCTGCAGCGTCTCGGTCGGCAAGGCGCTGGTCGTGGCGAGTCGTTTGACCTTTGCCTGGATACCGTCCAGGGCACCCTGGGCCGCGGCCTCGCTTTCCTTGGTAGGCGTGGTGGCATAGCTGCGCAGGGCAATGCGCATCTGCTGCAGGTCGATGAAGAGGGCCGCCACCTGCTGGCGGTCTTCGACTCGCCCATCCGGGGCGTTGGCCGCCGTGGCCAAGGCCAGCACATAGGTGTTGGCCGCTTCCGCCGTGGCGGTCGCCGCCTGCTGGATCGCCGCACGCTCCCGCGTGGCGGTCACGACCTGGGTGTAGAAGTCCCGATAGCGCTTGAGTGCGCCCTGGGCTTCGCTCAGCAGGGCTTCGTTGGCCTTCGAGTTGAAGTTGGGAACGATGCTCTGCAATTGAGCTTCGATCTTGTCCAGTGCGGCCAGCCATTTTGCCGCCTGGGCATCGTCGGCCTTGACGATATAGACGAGGCGCTCGATGCGCATGTCGCGCGCCAGGGTGCTGTAGCCGGAGATGTCGCCGATTCGTTCGCTGCGATCGCGCAGGGCGTCCGTGGCTTGCCAGCCGGTGTAGGCCACCAGCAGGATCATGCCGATGAGCAGGGAGAAGCCAAGCGCCAGCTTGGCCCGGACGCTGATGTTGCTGAGGAAATTCCAGCCATTGTGCTGCATTAGGACTACCTGGATAGAGGCCGGCGAGGACGAGTCTCCGGCGGACATGCGGTAATTGTTATCGCGATAGTTTTTCGCCCGCGGACGGACGTTGAATACCTGCCACCCTGGACGTAGCCTCCAGGGCCGTCGGTTAATCGCCGAGGCGAAGGCAGGTGCGAGTGCCCGCCAGGGGCGACCTGGACATAGCGGGTAAGTCTGACCATAACGGCGAAAAAGTGATCCATGTCACATCTTTCCCGGGGATGGTTGGTGCCAATTTATGGATGGACGGCGCCTGGTCTGCCGAGGGGAGCTCGGGTATCCGCCTGGTCAGCCGGATACAAGCCGGGTAGGGTCCGAGACAAGGGCGTGGACTGTTCGCTGGTGGACCGGAGCGGACAGCAACTTGCCAATTACCCGAATCGGGAAATACTGTATAAAAAAACAGGTATGGAGGCTGCGCCCATGGCATACAGCCAGTCGTCTCAGCTGACTTCCTATGACCGTCTGACGATGAGGGTCTCGCGGCTGGTCAACAACGCCCGCGGGGTCCTCGACAGGCACGTCCATGTGGAGCGCCTGGAGGCCAGCAGCGAAGACTGGGCGCTGTTGCTCGAGGCCTTCGAGGAGACCGAGGGGCTGATCGTGGCCCACCGTGACGACGGCAGCATCGACCTGTTCTGGAAGGTCTGCTACGACGATTTCTGAGCGGACGCGACAGGCTCGTCCAGTGCATCCGCCCTGGCTTCGGTAAGCGGATTGTCGATTGAAAGGGAGGTTGGCAATGAACATCCAGCGTCTGGGCCCGACCTGGGCTCCCGCCTATCGCCAGTTGATGCTGGACGCCTATGCCAGGCATCCGGAAGCCTTCACCTCCAGTCCTGCAGAGCGGGCCGGGCTGCCGCTCGGGTGGTGGGAGCGTCGTCTGCAGGAGGGTGACGGAGCAGGGGAACGGGTCTGGGGCGCGACCCAGGGCGCGGAGCTGCTGGGCGTGGTGGGGCTGAGCCGCGAGACGCGGGAAAAGGCTCGGCACAAGGCGACCCTGTTCGGCCTGTACGTGCCCGATCGGCACCGGCGGCTGGGCCTGGCGAAAGGTCTGCTCGGCGAATTGCTGGCCCAGGCAGCGACCTGGCCTGACCTGAGGGTCGTCCAGCTCACGGTCACCGAGGGCAATCAGGCCGCTCTGGCGCTGTACGAGCAGGCAGGCTTCAGCGTCTTCGGCAGAGAGCCGCTGGCGGTCGCCGTGGGAGATACCTGGTTCACCAAGCTGCACCTCTGGTGCGATCTGGACAGGTTGCGCCTCGGTTAGGACCCGCTCACCACATACGAAGCACCGTTGCCGCTGCGGCCTGCGAGTCGTGGTGCTGGGCTTCATAAGATGTCGTAAAACTGCCTTCGAACCGCCGCCACACCGTCACATCACCGCTCTAGGCTCGCCGCCCCAAGACAGCTTGTAACAAGTTGTATCCACAGGCCCAAGGGGAAGCGCTGGTGAAACGTTCAGGTAACAAACCCGCGGTGTTGACGATCGCATTCGCGGCGTCGCTGTTGGCACTTTCGGTGCAGGCAGCCAGCCGTTCGGGCAACAACGCCATCAATGGCGTCGATCTGCTATCCGGCTACAACAAGCTCTGGACGCCCGGCGCCAGCTGGAACACCGGCACGCCCACCGCCTTCGGGGCGCCCATCCTGCAGCGCAATATCCAGTACGTGGTCGACCTCGCGAAGACCCGCACCCAGGCCCAGGAGATAGCGGCCTACTACGATGACCGCCGCGACCAGAGCTACAGCCTGATCAGCGGCCTGGGTTCCCTGGCCAATGGCTACCTGGCCGGCTCCGGCGCCTTCACCACCATCCCGGTGTTCGATGCCTCCACCCAGACCACCAAGTACAGCGACAACGGCAACGGTGCCGGCGACGCCAATTCGCAGCTGGGCAAGGTGGTGCAACTGGTCCAGGCGATCCGCAACGATGCCTCCACCACCCCGGCCAAGAATGCCTACCAGTATCCGCGGCCCTGGCGCCAGGCGGGCGTGGACATCGTGCCGCTGTCGTTGCGCCCGGCCCTCAGCACCACACCGCAGAGCGACGGCGGCTTTCCTAGCGGCCACACCAACGCCGCCTATCTCGCCGGGATCGGCTTCGGCTATGCCGTGCCCCAGCGCCTGGGCGAGGAACTGTTCCGCGCCTCGGAGCTGGGCAACAACCGCATCGTCGCCGGCATGCACTCGCCGCTGGACGTGATTGGCGGGCGCATCACCGCCACCTATTTCGCCATCGACAACCTGGTCAACAACGCCCAGCTGCGCAGCGATGCCTTCGCCCAGGCCCAGGTCTACTTCGCCCAGCAATGTGGCGGCGACATCAACAACTGCGTGGACCGGATCGATCCAGCCACCGATCGGCAATCCCAGCATGCCCAGGACAAGGCGCTGTACACCGCACGCCTGACCTACGGCTTCGCCCCCGTCGGCCCGACCAACCTGGCGCCGGTGGTGCCGGTCAACGCCGAGGTCTTGCTGGAAACGCGCTTTCCCTATCTCACCGCCAGTCAGCGCCGCGACATCCTGGCCAGCACCGAGCTGTCTTCGGGCTATGCGGTCATCGACGAATCCAACGGCTACGGCCGGCTCAATCTGATGGCCGCGGCCGACGGCTACGGCGCCTTCAATGGCAATGTCAGCGTCAACCTGGACGCCAGCCAGGGTGGCTTCAACGCCCGCGACGCCTGGCGCAACGACATCGGCGGCAGCGGCAGCCTGACCAAGAACGGCAGCGGCGAACTCACCCTCAGCGGCTTCAACACCTACAGCGGCGGCACGCTGATCAATGGCGGTACCCTGCGCGGTCATGCCCGGGCCTTTGGCAGCGGCGACATCACCGACAACGCCACCCTGGTGCTGGATCAGTCGGTCAACGACAGCCTGGCCAACAACCTGCACGGCAACGGCAGCCTGGTAAAGACCGGGGTCGGCTCCCTGAGCCTGACCGGCAACAGCGACTTCGCCGGCACCACCCGCGTCGACCAGGGTCGCCTGGCCATCAACGGCAACCTCGGCAGTTCGGCGGTCACCGTCAACTCGGGCGCCACCCTCGGTGGCAATGGCAGTTTCGGCAGCCTGCGCGTGGCCCAGGGCGGCATTCTCGCCCCCGGCAACTCGGTGGGCCAGCTCAACGTCAACGGCAACGTCACCCTCGACCAGGGCTCCGTCTACCAGGTCGAGACCGATGCCAGCGGCCGCGCCGATCGCCTGGTGGCCACGGGCGGTATCACCGTCAATGGCGCCACGCTGGCGCTGGTTTCCAGCCCCTACTGGCAGCCGCTGGGCAGCTATCAGCTGCTGAGCGCGGGCAACGAGCTGAGCGGCCGCTTCGGTCCCATCCAGTCCGACTTCGCCTTCCTGACCCCGACCCTGAGCTATGGCGCCAACCAGGCGACCCTGAGTCTGGCGCGCAATGGCGTGGCCTTCGCCGACCTGGCCGAGGGCCGTAACGCCCGGGCCGCCGCTGCGGGCCTGGATCGCGCCGGCGCCGGCAATGCACTCTGGAATCAGGTCGCCGCGACCAATGCCGCGGGTGCAGGCTCGACGTTCCAGAGCCTGGGCAACGAACTGCACGCCTCGACCAAGACCGTGCTGGTGGAAAACAGCCGGCTGGTGCGCACTGCCATGAGCGATCGCCTGAGCGATGCCCAGAGCGAGCTCCCGTCCAGCTCCGGCATCCAGGGGCTGGCCGGCAGTCGCGAGCGCGGACTGGTCTGGACCCAGGCCCTCGGCGCCTGGGGCCACAACGACGGCAGTCACGACGCCAGCAGCCTGGAAAGCCACAGCCGCGGCCTGCTGATCGGCAGCGACGTACCCCTGGACGGCGGCTGGCGCGTCGGCGGGCTGGTGGGCTTCGGCCACACCGATCTCGACCTGCGCGGCAAATCCGGCTCGGCGGACAGCACCGACTACCACCTGGGCCTCTATGCAGGCCAACAGTGGGATGCCCTCAGCCTCAAGCTGGGCCTGGCCCATAGCTGGCACCAGGTGGAGGCACGGCGCAACCTGGCGATCCTCGGCACCGACCAGCGCCTGGCGCCGGACTACGACGCCGGCACCACCCAGGCCTTCGGCGAGCTGGCCTATCGGATCGAGGCGGGGAGCCTGAATCTTTCGCCCTTCGCCAGTCTGGCCCATGTGCACCTGCAGACCGACGGCTTCCACGAGCGTAGCGGGGCGCTGGACCTGGACAATCCGCGGCAGAATACCGATGTGACCTTCAGCACCCTCGGCCTGCACCTGGCGAGCAAGCCGCTGGGTGACTGGAAGCTGGTGCCGAGTGCCATCCTGGGCTGGCGCCACGCCTTTGGCGACACCACCCCCGAGCATGAGGCGGCCTTCGCCGGCGGCCCGGACTTCAAGCTGGTGGGGGCGCCCATCGCGCGTGACGCGGCGGTGGTGCGCGGGGCGCTGGACCTGGCGTTGAGCGAGACGGTCTCGCTGGGCCTGGGTTATGACGGACAACTGAGCGGTCGGACCAGGGACCAGGACCTCGACGCGCGACTCAGCTGGCGCTTCTGAAAATAGGCGTCCCGAGTGCCCGAGCGAATCGGGCATCTGGTACTGGGTACTGAAGACGGGCGAGGCCACCGGAGACGGATGGCCTCGCCTGCTTTCCGGGCTAGAAGGACGCCAGGTTGTCCGGCGTGATCAGCTGGAAGGGGACCCGGGTGAGATTGCTGCTGGTGGAGCCATTGGCCAGGCGCAAGGCCATGTCCACCGCGCCCTGACCCTGGCCCTTGGCATCCTGCAGCACGCTGACCGCCAACTTGCCCTCGCGCATCTCTTGCAAGCCGTCGGGCGTACCGTCGATGCCGCCCACCAGAAACTTCGTCAGCGGCTTGCCAGCCTTTTCCAGGCCACGGATGGCACCGATGGCCATCTCATCGTTGTTGGCGGCGACGATGTCGAAGGCCACGCCCTTGTCGACCCACTGCAGGACGCGTTCGGTCGCCTCGCTGCGCTGCCAGTTGGCCGAGGCCTTCACCACGACCTGCATGTCGGGATACTTGGCCACTACCTTCTCGACGCTCTCGGTGCGCAGCTTGGTCGCCGGGTGGCCCGGTTCGCCCATGAGGATCGCCACCTTGCCCTTGTAACCGGCGCGGCGGGCCAGCTCCTCCATCTGCATCGTCGCGGCCTCCACCTCGTCGGAGCCGACGAAGCCGGCATAGGCGGGCAGGGGAGAGACGCTGGGGCGGTAGTTGATGAACACCAGCGGCACCTTGCTGCTCATCGCCAGCGCCAGCATCTCCTGGGTGTTGCTGTCGTCGATCAGATTGACGATGACCGCATCGACGTGGGCGGCGATCAGGTTGCGGTACTGGCGCAGCTGCAGGGCGCTGTCACTGTTGGCGTTTTCCAGGAAGAGGTCCGCGTCCAGGGTATGGGCGCGCTCCTCGACGTTGTTGATCAGCAGGGTGCGGAAGTTGTCGCGCTTGGAGGTCAGGACACCGATGAGCGGCGCGTTGGCCTGGGCCAGGTTGACCCAGGTGGCGGCCAGGACGAGACCGGCGAGAAGACGAAGCTTGGGCTTGAACATGAGTCGGTCCCCGATCAGACACTGAAGCGTTGCAGCAGCTCGCGCTGCCGGCTGGCCATGAGCGAAAGGTCCTCGCTGCTGCGGGCGGCGCTGTCGGCGCCTTCCGCGGCGCGGAGCGCGGCGTCGTTGATCTGCACCATCATGCGACTGGTCTCCTGGACGGTGGCGCTCTGTTCTTCGGTGGCGGCGGCGATCTGGGTGTTCATCTCGCGGATGGTGCCGACCGCCTGGCTCATGCTCTGCAGGGCTTCCCGGGCGGAAGAGGCCAGTTGCACGCACTCGCCGGACTGGGCACGACTCACCCCCATGATTTCCACCACCGAATGGATCTTCTGCTGCATCTGTTCGATCTGCTGCTGGATTTCGGTGGTGGAGGCCTGGGTACGACTGGCGAGGGAACGCACCTCGTCGGCGACCACGGCGAAACCGCGCCCCTTCTCACCGGCACGAGCCGCCTCGATGGCGGCGTTGAGGGCGAGCAGGTTGGTCTGCTCGGCGATGTTGCGGATGGCATCGACGATGCCGTCGATGCTCTGGCCATAGCCCTGCAGCTCATCGGTGGCCTGGGCGGCGACCTGGATCTGCCGCGCCTGGCGCTGGATGCTGTCGATGGTCTCGGCGACGGTGGTGCCGGTCGTGGTGCTCAGCGCGAAGGTGTGGTCGACGGCATCCTTGGTGTCGAGGGCGCGCTGGGCCACCTCGGCCACGGTGCTTTCCATCTGCGTCATCGCCGAGGCGGCGGAGCCCAGACGCTCGGTCTGCTCTTCCACGGCGCGGGTGGTGCTGGCACTGATGTCGGCATTGGCCTGGGAAGTGCGCCGGAGGTCGTCGGCCGACTGGGTGAGGGTCTGCACCGTGGTCTGCAGCGAGCGGATCAGTTCGTTGAGATAGCCGCCGAGTTCGCTGAATTCGTCCTTGCGGCGCACATCGAACTGGACCCGCAGATCGCCGGCCGTGACCTGGCGCAGCGACTCGCGGAAGGCCAGCAGCGGGCGCCGCAGGCCACGCGCGACCCAGACGCCGATGATCAGGGCCGCGCCGATCGCCAGCAGGGCGACGATGGCGAGCACCTGGCGGCTGGTGGCCACGGTAGCGTCGGTATCGCTCTTGGCCTGCTGGGCCACGGCCACGGCGCCGGCGCTGAGGGTACGCAGGGCGTCCAGGGTCGCCTGCAGGGCGGTGCCGGTGCGCTGGCGCTGGGCGTCGAACTGGCCTTCGGCCGCGGCCTGCCGCTGATAGGCCTGACGCAGGCCATCGGGCGCGGTCATCTCGTGCAGGAGGCGGGTGACCATTACCCCGACGATGCGCGCGCTGCGCTCGTCGATGGCGGCCAGGGCGCGCAGGCGATCGGTGATGACATCCTGCTGCTGGTTGAGCACTACATCCAGTCCTGGCAGATCCAGGCGTGCCGCCTGGGCGGCGAAGGCGGCGTAGGTCTTGTCCGTTTCGATCAGCAGCATCTGGGCGGCGCGGACGGCGGCAGTGGCGCCTTCGGCCTTCTGTTGCGCGCTGTAGGCCTGCAGATAGCTGGACAGCCGATTGGCCTCCGGCGTGGCATAGCCCTGCAGGGTGCGGGTTTCGCGGCGGATGGCGACCAGCTGGCGGTAGCTGTCGATGAGGGTCTTCGCCTGGTCGCCATAGGCATTGCCCAGCTTCTGCTCCTGATCGAGCGCCTGGGTCAGCTGGTCATGGGCGCGCAACAGCGCCGGCAGGCGCTGGTGCAGCTGCAGATAATCGGCGAACTGCTGCTGGAATTGCTGTTCGCGGGTGGCGATCGCCGCGGCGTCGGTCTCGGCCAGCAGGCCGAGCAGGGTCTGGTTGGCCCCCAGCAACTGCACGTTGATCTCGCCAACGGCCTGGCCAAGCGGCGCGGATTGCTCGGTGATGACCGCCAGCCGCTCATGGATGGACTGGGTACTGTTGAAGCTCACGGCGACGATGCCCAGCAGCAGGAGCACCAGAAGTGCAATGCCGCCGACCACGCGTTGAAGAATCGTCATGCTGGTTCCCTGCTTTTGTTATCGGTGTCGAGGCAGGAGGCCATCAGCGCCGGGACCCGATCGAGCGTCCCGCTACCGTCCATGGCCAACGTGCTGTCAGCCTAGTCGCATCACCGGACCTGGCCGCATCGTCCGCGGACGTGCGGCCTTGGCCAGGCGATCAGCTGTCGTGGGCGGCGTCCGCCACCCGTGCCAGGGGCTGGCGGGCTGGTTCGCTCTTTGGGAAAGGCGCGAGAGGCCCTCCCTGGCGATCCCAGATCCGCCACCTCCAGGCATGCGGCGCGCGTTCCTCCGTGGCCGCCATGCGACGGACACCTCAGGTCGCAAAGCCGGCGCGGCGGGCTAGAAACCAACCCGTGCTTCTCCAGGTCCCTGAAAGGTCTCTTTTCTTAGGAATACCCGATGTCCAAAGCTCTGCTGTGCTCCCTCGTACTGGCTACCGCCGCAACCCTGACCGCGTGCGACAAGACCTCCGAAGACCATGCCCAGGATGCCCAGGCCCATAGCCAGAAGGCCCAGGAGAAGGCGGCCGAAGGCAAGGTCGAGCGGGCCTCCAAGGAGCAGGCCAAGGCGCAGGAAGACCGGGCCCAGGCCAATGAAGCCGCGGCCACCGAAGGGCGCAATACGCCCCCCGATTCCGCCGTGCCCGGCTATATCAAGACGCCCAGCAAGGAAAATCCCTGACCTAAGCTCCGCCTCCCTTGCCGGCCGGCAGGAGGCGAATTGCCGCGCTGCTCTCGGCCGCTGGGCGCAGGGTAGGGCGGCTTCGGTTACCGGTGGCTCAGGCGGATGACGAAGCCTGCTGGCTACCGCGCCCCGGGATTCCGGGGCAGATGGTCAGGGTGGCGCAGTGACGGGCTGCCAACCGGCGGCCGTTGACGAGCCGACGACAGCTGTCGTCCAGGCGAGCAACGGCTGTTTACATCCGGGCCAGGACGATTAGAGTAGGAGCCACTTCGCCACTATTCGTCCATCCTCCGGAGCCGCCATGAGCCCTTCGCGACCGATCCACTGGTATCGTGCCCGCAGCACGTTCGAAATCGTCGCCCTGGGCCTGGGGGTCATCGCCCTGGTGGTGGCGCTCGATCAGGGCCTGCGCAACTCACCCTCCGAGCACCTCGCCGATTACCACGCCTGCAAGGGTGACGGTGGTCTGGCGCGGATGAACGCCATCGGCGAAATCGTCTGCCGGCTGCCCAGTCCAGTGATTGGCCAGGTAGCGGCCAAGACGCCGGCGGTTTCCGGTCTCTAACGACCGCCGGGCTTCTCCCTCCGGCCTGCTCACACCTGGCCTGCTCCTGTGACTGGACCCTCCCGGTCCGGTCGATCCCTCTTTTTTCGCATCCTTTCCTGATGCCGTCCTGACCTCCGGGCGTGGATCACGGCTGCCTGGCGTTGGCAATGCGAACAGCTATTGCTTAACGTAACATTTGATAATGAGAGTTTTTATCATTTAAAGTGCTGGCCCTCGCGCGACGACGCGAACAGCAGCCTTCCAGTGCACGGCGTCGGCTGCAACGCCACGGTCACAAGGATCACCATGAACACCCAAGGAACCCTCTGCCAGCCCGTCCGCCTTCGCCGCGGGGCTCTCCGTCAGCTGCTTCTGATCGGCGCGCTGATTCCCTTTCCGCTGACGGCCCTGGCCGCCACGGTGGCCGAGCAGAACGCCACGGAACTGGACACCCTGACCATCGAAGGCAATCGCCTCTACGACATGGCACCCTCGGAACAGACCGGCGGCTATACCGTGGATTCGGCGACCGTGGGCACCAAGACGCCGGCCGCCCTGCGCGATATCCCCCAGTCGATCACCTCCTACACCAGCGACTACATCAAGGATCGCAACTTCAACACCCTGGACGAGCTGGCCAAGTCCACCGCCGGCCTGCGGGTGCTGACCAACGACAGCGGGCGCTCCTCCATCTATTCGCGTGGCTACGAATACGACGAATACAACATCGACGGCCTGCCGGCGCCCATGACCAGCATCTTCGGCACCGTGCCCATTCTCTCGCCCTTCGACCGGGTCGAGATCATGCGCGGGCCCTCGGGGCTGTTCAACAGCACCAGCGAGCTGGGCGGCATCGTCAACATGGTGCGCAAGCGCGGCACCGAGGACTTCCAGGGGCACATCACCGGGCGCTACGGCTCCTGGGACACCAACTACCAGGAAATCGACCTGGCCGGTCCGCTCACCGAAAGCAAGAATGTCCGGGGTCGCTTCGTCGCCTCCCGCGCCGACACCAATGGCGAGGTGGACTACAACGCCAACACCGACCAGAGCTATTACGGCGACCTGGACATCGACCTGTCCGACGCCACCCAGATCTCCTTTGGCCTGATCCATCAGGTCAAGAACCTCACCCCGCACAATGGCTATCCCACCGATGCCCAGGGCAATCTGCTGGACTTCAGCCAGTCGCGTTTCCTGGGGGCGGACTGGAACTACTTCGACGGCAAGACCACCGACGGCATCTTCGAGCTGACCCACAGATTCGATAACGGTGGCTATGGGCGCCTCGCCGCCCGGGCCTCGCATCGGGAGGCGGACTACCTCTATGCCTTCACCGGCGGGGCGGTGCAGGCCAACGGCGACGTCAATATTAACGGCACTACGCGGAGCTTCGAGCAGGATGCGTATTCGTTAGATGCCAGCTATAGCCAGCCGTTCGAGGCACTAGGGCAGGTCAGCGAATTCGTCGTAGGGGCCGACTACAAGCACTACGATACAGAGTACCAAAGTGGCAACTACAACAACTCGTCCACCGGTGCGCCTCGGTTGGCTGTCGTCAACATCAATACCTACAGACCAGACTCCATCGCCAAACCGGCCCGTGTTTATCAAACCGAATCGACTAGCGACGAGAAGGAATTCGGTCTCTATTCGAAGCTGACTTTTCGTCCAATAGAACGACTCGCTTTGATCGGAGGTGCACGTGTCGGTTGGTATCGTGGTGACGCCAATACTCGCACTTACGCTACAGCGAGGGCTGCTGAGAGTAATAAGCCAGCCGATCAGCAACACAACGGCTATGTCACTCCGTACGCAGGGGTGGTCTACGACCTAGACGACTATCACTCTCTATATGCCAGCTACTCTCGGGTTTACAAACCGCAAGCCGAGTACACGGAAGCTAACGGCGATCCTATCGATCCGCGGGAGGGTGAGCAGTACGAGACTGGTATCAAAGGCAGCTACCTAAATGGCGACATCAATACTCGCTTGTCGATTTTTCAACTCGAGGATGAAAATAGAGCTGCGGCTCTACTCGATGCAAATGGCGCGTCTACTGGCTTCTACACCAACTCTGGTAAGACTCGGGTTAGGGGCGCAGAAATCGAAGCGAGTGGCAAGCTGACTGATAGCTGGGAAGTTCTTGCCGGCTATACATATATGCGTACGGAAAATCTCAGTGGTGTTGCCAACACCTTGTTTTCTACCATGCCGAAGCACATGGCCTCGCTGTGGACCAAGTACACCCTGGCGGGCGGCCCGCTAACTGGCCTCAGCATCGGCGCTGGCGTGACGGCGATGAGTGATTTCTCGCAAACCAACAACGGCGTGACGGTATCCGCCCCGGGCTATGCCACGGTGGATGCCAAGTTCTCTTATCCGGTCACCAAGCAATTGACCGCGACCTTGGACGTGAACAACCTCCTCGACAAGGAATACTGGTCGCGCGTAGGTTCGGTTTCCACCTTCAACTTCCAGGGCCCCTCGCGCAGCGTGATGGTCGGGGCGCGCTACGACTTCTGAGTCCCAGGCCGACCCGGGCAGGGCCCAGGTCGGCCGGCGCGATGCAGGCCATGACGATCCTTGCGACGATGTACCTTGATGCGATGAAAGATTCACTTTTTCAGCGGGACGACGTGGGCAGCGAGCCCTGGTGGCAGGCCGTGGCCTGTCGTGGTACGCCGCTGATCGAACCCACTGCAGACGGACGCTATCGCCTGACCTTTGTCTGGCGCGATCCCGAAGGGCTGGCCGGGCGCTCCGGCACCCAGCGGGTCTGGCTCAACATCACCGGGGTCACCGACCATCATCAACCGGGCCTGCCGCAGAGTCTGCGGCGCCTGCCAGGCACCGATGTCTGGGCTTGGGAAACCGAACTGGATGGCCGCTGGCGCGGCAGCTACTGCCTGATCCCCAGCGGGGAGCCGGCGCCCTTCGAGGGCGAGGCCCAACCCGACCTCCAGGGCATTCGCCTCTGGTGGCGCAGCGTCTTTCCCCTGGCCCAGGCCGATCGGCTCAATCCGCGACGCGCCTGGCAGGGTGGGCGAGGGTTGGCGGTGTCGGGCGTGCACCTGCCGGAGGCGCCTGCCCAGCCGGCCTGGACGGCCTTCGATGCCGACCGCAGCCTGGCGCCAACGGCCTGGCCGAGTCTGCAACAGTACGAGTGGCAGAGTGCAAGGCTGGGCAACAGCCGTCCGGTGTGGGTCTTCGCCACCGGTAATACCCCCCCCTTGGAGCGGCCGCTGGCCATCCTGCTGGATGGGCAGTTCTGGGCGCAGACGATGCCCGTGGGCGCGCCACTGCAGCAGCTCACCGCGGCCGGGCAACTGCCGGAGGCGGTCTATCTGCTGATCGACAACAGCGACCGCGCCCTGCGCAGCAGCGAGTTGCCCTGCAATCCGGAATTCTGGTTGGCGTTGCAGGAAGAACTGCTGCCCCAGGTGCGCGACTGGGCGCCCCATGCGCAGTCGTCGTCCACGACCGTGGTCGCCGGGCAGAGCTTTGGCGGGCTGGCGGCGCTCTATGCCGCGCTGCATTGGCCGGAGCGCTTCGGCTGCGCCCTGAGTCAGTCCGGGTCCTTCTGGTGGCCGCAGCGTGGCGCGCTGGGACGGCTGTTCGAGGCACTGGCGAGCGGGCAGGGGAGCACTCACCCCCTGCGGCTGTTCATCGAGGCCGGGTTGCGCGAGCCGGCCATCCTCGAAGCCTCCCGGGCCCTGGTCCCGCGCCTGCGCGAGCAGGGCCACGTGCTCGACTATCGCGAGATCGACGGGGGGCACGACGCCCTCTGGTGGCGCGGCGGGCTGCTCGATGGCCTGGTCCAGCTCTGGCGACCCCGGGTCGCCGCCGACGCCCAGCGTTAATCCCTATTGCCAGGAGGTCCGATGGACGCTCTCAATCCCTTCGACGATCCCGCCCAGGTGCTGCTGATCCTGCGCAATGCCCGGGGTCAGTGCAGCCTCTGGCCCGAGGCCATGACCGTTCCCGCCGGCTGGGAGCCGGTGTTCGGACCGGCGCCGCGCGCGGCCTGCGACGACTGGCTAGCCAGCCACTGGCGCGATATCCGCCCGGTCGCCTCCCTGCTTTCCTGACTGGAGTTCCTGTGTCCTCTACGCCGCTTTCTATTTCGCGCCCACTGCCTCTGGTCGCCGCCCAGCCCGGTATCTGGATGGCCGATCAGCTGTCGCCCCACGCCAATGCCTTCGCCGTGGCCCATCTGGTCGAGTTGCGCGGGCCGATCGATGGCCAGGCGCTGCAGGCGGCCATCGTCCAGGGCCTGGGCGAGCTGGACAGCCTGCAACTGAAGTTCGCCGAGCGCGAGGGCGAGCTGGTGCAGTGGATCGACGATGAGGCGGCCACGCCTGCCCCTGAGTGGCTGGACCTGCGCGGGGCAGCCGATCCGGAAGGCGCGGCGCACGCGGCGATCCGCGCCGACCTCGACGGCGATCTGAGGGCCACCAGCGGCGGGCCGCTGTGGCTCAACCGGATCTACCAGCTGGGTGACGATCACCTGTTCTGGTATCAGCGCTATCACCACCTGCTAATCGATGGCTATGGCTTCGCCGCCCTGGCCAAGCGGGTAGCGGCCCTGTACAGCGCCGCGGTGCGCGGCGAGACGCCCGAGGCTTCGCCCTTCGTCTCCTTTGCCGAGGTGGTGCGCGAATACCAGGATTATCGGCAGTCGGCCGTGCGCGAGCGTGACGAAGCCTTCTGGCGTGAGCGCGGCGCGGCCTTGCCGCCGGCCGCCTCCCTGGCACCCGGTGGCCTGGCGGGGCAGGTGCCGACGCCGCGGGTGGTGGAAGCACGCGCCCGGGTGCCCGCCGCGGTCTTCGCCGGGCTGGCCGAGCAGGGCAAGGCCCAGGGCGTGACGCCGGCCGATCTGGCCGTGGCCCTGGCCGCCACCTGGTTCGCCCGTCTCAGCGGTCAGCTGGCCTTCAGCGCCGGCTTTATCTTCATGAGGCGCATGGGGTCGGTGGCGCTGAAATCCGGCGGCGCGACGCTCAATGTCCTGCCCCTGGGCGTGCGCACCGACTCGACCCAGACGCTGCCGCAACTCGCCGCCGTGCTGGCTGCCGAACTCAAGAAGGTGCGTCGCCACCAGCGCTACGACGCCGAGCAGATCGCCCGCGATCTCGGCCGGCCAGGCGATGCCGAGCCCCTGACCGGACCGGTCATCAACCTCAAGCTGTTCGATTTCGCGCTGGATTTCGCCGGGGTGCCCGGTATCACCCACGAATTGGCCTCGGGGCCGGTGCGCGACCTGGAGATCGCTCTTTACCTGGAAGCCGGCGGCGCCCTGGACATCAAGCTGCTGGGCAACGCCGAGCGCTATACCGCCGACCTGCTGCAGGGCCACGCCGAGCGCTTCGGCCTGCTGGCGCAGCAGTTTGCCACTCAACCTGGGCTCACCCTGGGCGAAGCCGATCTGCTGGCGCCCACGGACCAGCATTGGCTGGCCGCCATCAATGCCACCGAGCGCCCGCTGCCCGCCACCACCCTGGCTGCGCTGTTGGCCGAGCAGGCGGCGCGGACGCCCGCGGCACCGGCACTGGCCGATCTGCAGCACGCCTTTACCTATGAGGAGACGCGCAAGCAGGTGCTGGCCCTGGCCCAGCGCCTGAGCCAGGCTGGGGTCGGTCGCGGTGACATCGTCGCGGTGGCCTTGCCACGCTCGGTGTTCCTGTCCCTGGCCTTGCTGGCCACGGTGGAGCTTGGCGCCGCCTACCTGCCGCTGGACAGCGGCTATCCGGATGAGCGCCTGCAGCTGATGCTCGACGATGCCCGTCCCCGGGTGCTGGTGACCGATGCCAGCCAGCAGGGACGTTTCCCGGGGCTGCGCGAGGAGCAGGTGCTGATTCTCGACGCGCCGCTGGAGGGGCTGGACCAGGCTCCCGCGTTCGAAGGACCGCGCACCGGTGATCCGGCCTATCTGCTCTATACCTCCGGCTCGACCGGCCGGCCCAAGGGTGTGGTGGTCGGGCATGCGGCCATCGTCAATCGCCTGCTGTGGATGCAGGACAGCTACCCCCTCGGCGCCGGCGACACCGTCCTGCAGAAGACGCCGAGCAGCTTCGATGTCTCGGTCTGGGAATTCTTCTGGCCGCTGCTGGTGGGCGCCCGGCTGTACCTGGCGCCGCCCGAGGCCCATCGCGATCCCCTGGCGCTGCAGGAACTGTTCGCCCGCGAGCAGGTGACCACGGTGCATTTCGTGCCCTCGATGCTGGCGGCCTTCGTCGCCAGCCTGGACGAACCGGCCGCGGTGGCCCGCTGCGCCAGCCTGCGCCAGGTGTTCTGCAGTGGAGAGGCGCTGCCCACCGAACTGGCTCGCACCTGGGAGCGCCGGGTCGGCGCGCCCCTGCACAATCTCTATGGCCCCACCGAGGCCGCGGTCGACGTCTCCTATCATCCGGCCCATGGCGCCGCCCTGGCGGCTGTCAGTGGCAGCAGCGTGCCCATCGGCAAACCGGTGTGGAACACCGGGCTGCACATCCTCGACGAGCGTCTGCGCCCGGTACCGCCGGGTGTGGCGGGCGAGCTCTATCTGAGCGGGGTGCAACTCGCCGATGGCTACCTGGGCCGTCCCGAGCTGACCGCCGCGCGCTTCATCGCCGCGCCGGACGGGCAGGGCGAGCGCCTCTATCGCACCGGTGACGTGGCGCGCTGGCTGCCCGAGGGCGTCGCCGAATACCTCGGCCGCAGCGACGACCAGGTCAAGTTGCGCGGGCAGCGCATCGAACTGGCGGAAATCGACCACGCCCTGCTGGCGCTGCCCGGCGTGGCCCAGGCGGTCACCCATGCCCGGGTGCTGGGCGAGGCGGCCACCGCCACCGGCGGCGATGCCCGCCAACTGGTGGGCTATCTCGTCGCCCAGCCGGGCGCCGCGCTGGACCTGGAGCGCCTGCGCGCGCGCCTGGGCGAAAGCCTGCCGCCGCACCTGGTGCCGGTGGCCCTGGTGGAGCTGGACGCCTTGCCCCTGGGCGCCACCGGCAAGCTCGATCGCAAGGCCCTGCCGGCGCCCCAGGGCGTGGCCAGGGCCGCCAGTCGCCCCCTGGCGCCGGGGCTGGAAAGCGATCTGGCCGCGGCGTTTTCCGAGGTGCTCGGCTGCGCCATCGTCGGTGCGGACGACGACTTCTTTGCCCTGGGCGGTCATTCGCTGCTGGCCATGACCCTGGCCGCCACGCTGCGTCGGCGCCTGGGGCGGCCGGTGTCCATCGGCCAGATCATGGTTGCCTCCAGTGTCGCCCGCCTGGCCCGGCAGCTGGAGCAGGATGCGGCCAGCGCGACCCGCGCCGGCTTCGAGACCCTGCTGCCGCTGCGCCCGGGCGATGGCCCCACGCTGTTCTGTTTCCACCCGGCCTCGGGCTTCGCCTGGCAATTCAGCGTGCTGGCGCGCCACCTGGATCCGCGCTGGTCGCTGCTCGGCATCCAGTCGCCGCGTCCGGACGGCCCCCTGGCCCAGGGCGCCGACCTGGAAGCCGTCATCCAGCGCCATCTGCGCACCCTGCGCGAGGTGCAGCCGCAGGGGCCCTATCATCTGCTCGGCTATTCCCTGGGTGGCACCCTGGCCCAGGGCCTGGCGGCGCGGCTGCAGGCGGCAGGAGAGCAGGTCGCCTTCCTTGGCCTGCTCGACACCTATCCGCCGGAAACCCAGAACTGGCAAGAACGCGAAGGCCAGCGCGAGCTGGACCCGGAGGTGCTGGCCGAGGTCAATCGCGAGCGCGAGGCCTTCCTGGCGGCCCAGCAGGGCCTGACCGATCCCGCGCTGGGGGAGGGGGCGGAGCTGTTCGCCACCATCGAAGGCAACTACGCCGACTCGGTGCGGATACTGGCCACGGCGCGCAGCGCGCGTTTCGAGGGCGAGGCGCTGATGTTCGTCGCCCGGCGCACCCTGCCGGCGGGAATGGACGTCAAGGCCACCTGGGCGCCCTGGATCACCCGCCTGCAGGCCCACGAGGTGGATTGCGCCCACGTCGACATCATCGCCCCGGCCCAGCTGGCGCAGATCGGCCCGGTGCTGAATCGGGCGTTGAAGGCGCTGTGACGGCTCGCGGGTTCGGCTCGACGGCGACTCCCCGCTCAGGCAAGGTGTGAAGCCTGGGCGGGGCAGGAGAGATGATCGGCCAGGCCGCTCCTTCTCTCGTTGCAGGTGGACCCATGGCGAAAAGCGTGACCATTCAGGATGTCGCCCGGCAGGCAGGCTTGTCCAAGTCTGCCGTTTCGCGCTACCTGAATCACAGTCTGAGCCTGCCACCCGCCACGGCGCAGCGTATCGAAGGGGCCATCGAGGCCCTGGGCTTTCGGCGCAACAGCCTGGCCCAACGCCTGAGCAAGGGCGGCAGCGAGACCATCGGGCTGGTGCTGCCGGACATTGCCAACCCCTTTTTCGCCGAGCTGGCCGACGCCGCCGAGGCCACGGCCTTCGCCCATGGCTACAACCTGGTGCTCTGCCTGACGCGCAACGATCCGGCGCGGGAGATCCAGTACGTCCACTGGAAGGGATCGCGCCGCGTGGATGGTCTGCTGTTCATCACCAACCGCGCGGATGACGGGACGCTGGCGGCGCAACTGGGCGCCTACCGGGAGATCGTGTTGCTGGACGAGGATGTCCCGGGTACCTCGATGCCCAAGGTCTTCGCCGACAATGTCGCCGGCGGCCGACTGGCCACCGAGCATCTGATCCGCCAGGGGCATCGGCGCATCGCCCATGTCTCCGGACCGGCAGCGGTGATGAGCGTGAGGGAGCGGCGCGAGGGCTATGAGCGGGCCCTGGCCGCGGCCGGAATACCCTTGCATCCCGATTATCTGCTGCTGGGGGAGTACAGCCGCGACTTCGGGCGTCAGGCGGCCGCGACCCTGCTGGATCTGCCGGAGCCGCCTCAGGCGATCTTTGCTGCCAGCGACTTCATCGCGGTAGGGGTGCTCGATACCCTGCGCGAACGCGGCCTGGCGGTTCCCGCTGCCCTGTCCCTGGTCGGCTTCGACGACGCGCCCTACGCGGAATTGCTCACGCCGCCGCTCAGTACCGTGCGCCAGTCGGCGCGGGACCTGGGTCGCCAGGGAATCGAAGCCCTGCTGGCGGTGCTTGCCGGGCAGCCGGTAGTGGGGGAGCAGCGGGTCGCCGTGACCCTGGTGGAACGCGGCTCGGTCGCCCCAGCGCCTGCCCCAAGGTAGCACCTGGCGTTTCCATTCTGCCCAGTCGTGGAGCACTCCGGTGGCTGTCCGGCCAGAGGCTCTGCGCAGGGGGTTTGAGTAACCATTTGAATTGGCAGTGGAAGAGGGTCCTCCATTCTTTGCTGGCACGCCTTGTGCTGTTTCCTTTCCAGCAGAACCTTCCCGGTTCTATTTTTTGGCCCATTTAGTAAACCGGTTTACTAACCGCTGCCATATCCGTTGGCAGGGTAGAGGAGGATGGAGATGCTTCGATTCGGCAAGACGTTCGCTTCCATGCTGATGGTGTTCGGATTGGGCCTGGCCGGTAGTGCCCAGGCGGCACCGGCCAAGCGGCTGGCACTGGTCCAGGTGAATCAGCAGGCGCTCTATTTCACCCAGATCACCCAGGGTGCCCAGGCCGCCGCCAAGGCGGCGGGCGCCGAGTTGGTGGTTTTCAACGCCAACGACAACCCCTCCGCCCAGAACGACGCCATCGAGGCCTACATCCAGGACAGGGTGGACGCCATCCTGGTCTGTGCCATCGACGTCAACGGCATCAAGCCGGCGGTCTCGGCGGCGGTCCAGGCCGGTATCCCGGTGGTGGCCATCGACGCCGTGCTCAATGGCGACAACCAGGTGCAGGTCGGCGTCGACAACCGCGCCGCGGCTCGCCAGCTGGGGGAATACACCGGCAACTACATCACCCGAGAGCTGGGTGGCGAGGCCAAGGTCGGGGTGGTGGGAGCCCTGGGTTCCTACGTGCAGAACCTGCGTCTGGACGGCTTCCGCGAGGGGCTGGCCCAGCGCGCGCCCAAGGCGAAGATCGTCGGTACCGTGGATGGCAACAACGTGCAGGACACCGCGCAGAGCGCCGCGGAAAATCTGCTCACCGCCAATCCGGATCTGCAGATCGTTTATGCCACCGGCGAGCCGGCGTTGATTGGCACCGTGGCGGCCAGCGTCGCCCAGGGCAGCGGCGAGCGCACCCGGATCTTTGGCTGGGACCTGTCGCCCCAGGCCGTCCAGGGCCTGGATGACGGCTCCGTGGCAGTGGTGGTGCAGCAGAACACCCGCGGCATGGGCAAGGCGGCGGTGGAGGCGGCGCTGGCGCTGCTCGCCGGCCAGCAGGTCACTAAGCAGCAGGATATCCCGGTGACCCTGGTCACCCGGGAAAACCTGGATGCCTATCGCGCCGACTTCAAGTAGCGGAGACCGAGCATGGACACTGCGACGACGGTTCCCCGGGTCAGCATGACCGGCATCACTAAGAGCTATGGCTCCATCCAGTCCCTGCGCGGCGTCGACCTCGCCCTGCAGCCCGGCGAGGTCCTGGGGCTGGTCGGCGACAACGGCGCCGGCAAATCGACCCTGACCAAGATTCTTTCCGGCGCGGTGCTGCCCACCAGTGGCTGCATCCGCATCGACGGCCGCGAAGAGGTGTTCCAAGGCCCGGCGGATGCACAGCGCTGTCGGATCCAGATGGTCTATCAGGATCTCTCCCTGTGCGACACCGTGGACGTGGCCGGCAACCTCTTCATGGGGCGGGAGCCCCGCCGCCGGCTGCTCGGGCTGCCGCTGCTGGACGAGCGCAAGATGCACGCCGATGCGCGCCGCATCCTCGAGGGGCTGGGCATCAGCCTGCCCGATACCCGCGCCCAGGTACGCCACCTCTCCGGCGGCCAGCGCCAGGCCGTGGCCATAGCCCGCGCCGCGGCCTTCGAACCCCGGGTACTGATCATGGACGAGCCGACCGCCGCCCTGGCGGTGGCCGAGGTCGAGGCGGTGCTGGAGCTGATCCGCACCATCAGCCGCCAGGGGGTGAGCGTCATCCTCATCACCCACCGGCTGCAGGATCTCTTCCTGGTCTGCGACCGCATCATGGTGATGTACGAGGGCCAGAACCTGGCCGAGCGCCGGGTGGCCGACACCAGTCTGGGCGAGATCGTCGAGCTGATCGTCGGCCACAAGTTCACCGCCCGTTCCGCCTGCGCCTGAATCGGAGGATTTCATGAATACCCTCGACCTGACCCGACAGCGCGTGGTGGTGCAGTCACCGCTGCGCCGCCTGCTGCACGACTATCCCGGCGTCGCCAGCATCGCGCTGTTCTTCGCCCTCTGCTGCCTGCTGTTCGCGCTGGTGACCGACAACTTCCTCAGCAGCGGCAACCTGCTCAACGTCATTCGCCAGAACGCGCCCTTGCTGATCGTGGCCGTGGCCATGACCCTGGTGGTGACCACCGGTGGCATCGACCTGTCGGTCGGTTCCACCCTGGCCCTGGTGGGCGCCCTGGCCGCCCTCGGCCTCAACACCTGGCAGCTGCCCTGGCCGGTGGTGCTGGCCGGCGGCCTGCTGGTGGGGGCGCTGATCGGTGCGCTGAACGGCTACTTCATCGCCTACGCGGGAATCCCGGCGTTCATCGTGACCCTGGCGACCCTGACCATCATTCGCGGCCTGGCGCTGCTCATCACCCAGGGCTACTCCATTCCGGTTCCCCGTGAACTCAGCGCCTTTCTCGCGCTCGGTCGCGGCTGGGTGCTCGGACTGCCGCTGGCGGTATGGCTCGCGCTCTTCGCGGTGCTGGGCGGCATGCTGCTGCTGGGCAGGATGCGCTTCGGGCGCTATCTCACGGGGATTGGCGCCAATGCCGAAAGCGTCCGCCGGGCAGGGGTGAATACCCGCGGCGTGCTGCTGCGCGTCTACGTCCTGAGCGGCATGGCGGCGGCGCTGGCCGGGATGATCGTAACGGCACGGCTGGGCAGTGGCTCCTCCAACCAGGGGGAGGGCTTCGAACTGGAGGTCATCGCGGCGGTGGTGCTGGGCAGCACCAGTCTGTTCGGCGGCTTCGGCACCATCCTTGGCACCCTGCTGGGCGTGCTGACCATGGCGGTGATCAAGAACGGCCTGATCCTCGCCCATGTGTCGCCCTTCTATACCCAGATTGCCACGGGGGCCATCGTGCTGCTGGCCATCTGGCTGAACACCCGCATCCTCAAGACCGGCCGCCCGCTGGGGAGGGTAGGCGGATGAGTCTGTTTCGCCATCCCGAGCCGCTTCCGGTCGGGGTCGACAGCGGCCATGCCATGACGGTGCTTGGCCCGCTGCCGGTGGACCGGTTGGGCGTGACCCTGATGCACGAGCACATTCTGCTCGACGCCTCCGGCAAATGGGTGCCACCCCGTTGCTGCGGCGAGCGACACCTGGCCGAGCAGCCGGTGAGCATCGAACTGCTCGGCGAGCTGCATATGAATCCGCTGGTCAGCCGCGACAACTGCCAGCTGTTCGACGTGGAGCTGGCCTGCGCCGAGTTGCTGAAATATCGCGCCCTGGGCGGGGAGACGGTGGTCGATCCCACCAACCTCGGCATCGGTCGCGATCCCCAGGCGCTGCAGCGCATCGCGCGGCTCACGGGTCTCAACATCATCATGGGTGCCGGTTTCTACCTGGAGCCCTCGCACCCGGCCTATGTCAGGGAGCGCTCGGTGGAGGAACTGACCGCCCAGATCGTCCACGACGTGGGCGGAGCGGCGGAAAAGCCGGAGGTCATCGCCGGCCTGATCGGCGAGATCGGGGTGTCGGCCGCCTTTACCGACAGCGAGGAAAAATCCCTGCGCGCCGCCGCCCGGGCCAGCGGCCTTACCGGGGTGCCCCTGGCGGTCCATCTGCCCGGCTGGGAACGTTTGGGTCACCGGGTGCTGGACATCGCCGCCGCCGAGGGCGCCGACCTGCACCACGTGGTGCTCTGCCACATGAATCCCAGTCATCGCGACCTCGATTACCAGCACGGACTCGCGGAGCGGGGTGCCTTCCTCGAATACGACATGATCGGCATGGGCTACTACTTCGCCGACGAGGCCGCCCAGTCGCCGTCCGACGAAGACAACGCCCGCGCCCTCGTCGGTCTGCTGGAGGCCGGCTACGGCGAGCGCCTGCTGCTGTCCCAGGACGTCTTTCTCAAGACCATGCTCACCCGCTACGGCGGCCACGGCTATGGCTACCTGCTCAAGCACTTCGTCCCGCGTCTGCGCCGCCACGGCGTCACGGGGGCGCAACTGGAAACCCTGCTGATCGACAACCCGCGCCGCGTCTTCCAGCGCGTTCGATCGGCCTAATGTCCGCAACCGGAGAACCTATGAAACAGTCCGTTCTGCTCGCTGGCGAATCCTGGGTCAGCACCGCGACCCATATCAAAGGCTTCGACCAGTTCGCCTCCGTCACCGCCCACAATGGCGCCCAGCGCCTGCTGACCGCACTGGCCGACAGCGACTATGCCATCACCCAGATGTGCGCCGACCAGGCGCAAACCGACTTTCCGGCGACGCTGGAGGCCCTGCGCGACTACCAGGTGATCATCCTGTCGGATATCGGTGCCAACAGCCTGTTGCTGCATCCGGATACCTGGCTGCGTAGCCGCCGCACACCGAATCGCCTGACCGCGCTGCGCGAGTATGTGCTGCAGGGTGGCGCGCTCATGATGGTCGGTGGCTACTACAGCTTCCAGGGCATCAACGGGGGGGCCCGTTATCGCGGCACGGCGGTGGAAGAGGTGCTGCCGGTGCGTTGCCTGCCCTATGACGACCGCATCGAGGTGCCCGAGGGCTTCACGCCAGAGGTGCACGGCGAGCATGAGTTGCTGCGTGGCCTGCCCCAGGACTGGTCCTATCTGCTGGGCTACAACGAGGTGGAATTGCATCCGGACGCCCAGCTCGTGGCGAGCGTCTCGGGCAGCGGTCATCCGCTGCTGGCGACCCGGGAAGTCGGCCAGGGGCGTACCCTGGTCTGGACCAGCGACATGTCGATGCACTGGATGCCCGACGACTTCCTGGCCGGCGATGCCTATCGCCGCTTCTGGCTCAACTGCCTGGACTGGCTCTCGCGGCGCGCCTGATCACCCGTAGTCCGACTGGAGATCCCCAATGCTCGACGATCCTTTGGCCCTGACCCGAGCGCTGCTGGGATTTCCCACGCTCAATCCGCCGGGCGATGAAGAAGCCTGTGCGCAGTTCCTGGTCACGACGCTCCGCGAGGCGGGCTTCCACTGCGAATTGCAGCATTTCGGCGAACGACGTTGCAACCTGGTGGCCTGGCTACCGGGGCGCGGGGCCGGCAAACCGCTGGGCTTTACCGGGCACCTGGACGTGGTGCCCCTGGGCAATGGCACCTGGCGCCACGGGCCCTTCGCCGGTGAGGTGGCCGAAGGGCGCCTCTATGGCCGCGGCGCCAGCGACATGAAGGCGGGCATCGCCGCCTTCATCGTCGCCTGCCAGCGCAATCGCGAGGTCATCGCCCAGGGGCCTGGCGTCCGGCTGCTGCTCACCGGCGGTGAGGAAACCGGCTGTGACGGCGCCCGGGCGCTGTGCCGGGACGCGCCGCACCTGCTTGGCGAGCTGGGCGCGCTGCTGGTGGGCGAACCCACCGCCAATCGGCCGGTGCTGGGGCACAAGGGCGCCTTCTGGCTCCGCTGCACCGCCCATGGCCGCACGGCCCACGGCGCCATGCCCGAGGAGGGGGAAAACGCCATCTACCGCCTGGCCGAGGCCATTGGCCAGGCGCGCACCTTCGCCGTCGGCCCGCCGCATCCGCTCATGCGCCAACCCACGCTCAACGTGGGGACCGTCACGGGTGGGCTGAACATCAACTCGGTGCCGGATCGTGCCGCCTTCACCCTCGATCTGCGGACCGCACCGAACCTGGAGCATGCCGACATCCAGCGGCGTCTGGCCGAGCACCTGGGCAGCGATCTGGAGCTGGAGGTCCTGGTGGATCTGCCCGGGGTCTGTGCCGACAGGAGCGACGCCTGGGTGCGGCAGGTCTTCGACCGTTGCGCCACCCTGCACGGCGAGGCGCTGCCCGCCAGCGTGGTGCCTTATTTCACCGATGCCGCCGTGCTGCTGCCCGCGCTGAACGATCCGCCCACCCTGATCCTGGGGCCGGGAGAACCGAGCATGGCGCACAAGGTGGACGAATACTGCGAGGTGCAACGCCTGGAGGAGGGCACCGAGCTCTACGGGCAGTTGCTCCGGGACTGGATGCTCGCCGGACGCTAGCGCCGCGCCAGGGGCACCACCATGGGGGTGCCGGCCACGGGGTCGTCGATGATCAGGCAGTCGAGGTCGTAGACCGCCTTGATCAGCGCGGGGGTGATGACGTCGCGCGGGCGGCCGGTGGCCAGCACCTTGCCGTCGCGCATGGCCACCAGGTGGGTGGCGTAGCGACAGGCGTGGTTGAGGTCGTGCAGCACCATCACCAGGGTGTGGCCCTGCTGGCGATTGAGGTCTTCCAGCAATTCCAGCAGGTCGATCTGGTGGGTGATGTCGAGCCAGGTGGTGGGCTCGTCGAGCAGCAGCAGCGGGGTTTCCTGGGCGAGAGCCATGGCGATCCAGACCCGCTGGCGCTGACCGCCGGAAAGGGTGTCCACCGCCCGGTCGGCCAGCTCGAAGACACCGGTGGCCTGCATGGCGTGGGTCACCGCGCGCTCGTCGTCGGCGCGCACGCCGCCGAACAGCGTCTGGTGCGGATAGCGTCCGCGGGCCACCAGGTCGCGCACCGAGATGTCGCCCGGGGCCTGGGAGCTCTGTGGCAGCAGGCCCAGGCGGCGGGCCACCTCCTTGGTGCGATAGCTCTGGATCGCCTGGCCGTCCAGCCAGACCTGACCCTGGCTGGGCGCCAGCAGCCGGCTTAGGGTGCGCAGCAGGGTCGACTTGCCGCAGCCGTTGGGACCGATGATGACCGTCAGCTCGCCATCGGGGATGGTCAGCGACAGGTCTTCGGCGATCAGCTTGCGGCCGTAGCCCAGGGTCAGGCGCTCGGCGTGCAGGCGCGAAGCGGGGGCGTCGTTCATGAGCGGCGGGACTCCCAGATGAGCAGGCCGATCAGGTAGAGCCCACCCAGGCTCACCGTGACCAGGCCGACCGGCAGGACATAGGGCAGGAACAGGCGCTGGGCGATGAGATCCGCGCCCAGCAACAGGACCGCGCCGGTGAGGGCGGCGGCGGGCAGCGCCAGGCGCTGGGTGCCGGTCAGGCGGCGGGCGATCTGCGGAGCGGCCAGGGCGATGAAGGAGATGGGGCCGGCTACCGCGGTGCCGGCGGCGGTGAGCACCACGCCCAGGCCCAGCAGCGACAGCCGCGTGCGCTCCACCGGCACGCCCAGGGCGCAGGCGGTGTCATCGCCCATCTCCAGCAGGAACAGCCGGCGACTCAGCGCCAGGCTGGCCGCACCCGCCAGCAGGATGAAGACCACCGCCGGCCAGGCCTTGGCCCAGGTGATACCGTTGAGCGAGCCGGCGCTCCACAGGCCGGCGCTGAAGGCGGCTTCCAGGGAGGCATGGACGATCAGCCAGGTGTTGAGCGCCATCAACAGGGCGCGCACGCCGATGCCGACGATGATGAGTCTAAGGGTATCCACGCCGCTGCCGCGCCAGGTTAGGGCATAGACCAGCGCCGCGCTGAGCAGGCCGCCGATCAGGGCGGCGGTGGTGCTCCAGAGGATGCTGGCCTGGAACAGCACCAGGGCGACCAACACGCCGCTGTAGGCACCGGTGTTGAAACCCATGATGTCCGGGCTGCCGAGGGGATTGCGCAGCAGTGACTGGAACAGCGCCCCGCTCAAGCCCAAGGCGGCGCCGATCAGCAGCGCCAGGGCCACCCGCGGCAGGCGCCACTGGGTGACCACCAGTTCGATGCCGCGCGGCGCCTCGCCGAGCAGGGCGGCCAGCACCTGGGCGGGACTCAGGGCCAGGCTGCCGCTGCCCAGGGCGAACAGGGCGAGCAACAGGGCGCCGCCGAGCAGGGCGAGCAGCACGCCGGGCAGGCGCAGGCGACCGGGACGGTTCATGCCCGACCTCCCTGGCGCTGACGGCGCGCCAGCCAGATCAGCAGCGGCGCGCCGAGGAAGGCGGTCACCACCGAGACGCGCAACTCGTTGGTCACCAGCAGGCGGCCGACGATGTCGGCGGTCAGCAGCAGGCTGGGGGTGAACAGCAGGACGAAGGGCAGCAGCCAGCGATGGTCTTCGCCGATGGCCCAGCGCCCCAGGTGCGGCACCATCAGGCCGACGAAGGCGATGGGACCTACCGCCGCGGCAGCGGCCCCGCAGAGCAGGGTGATGGCCAGCAGGCCGAGCAACTGGGTCTGGCGGACCCGGGTGCCGAGGGCGACGGCCAGGTCGGTGCCCAGGCTCAGGGCGTTCAAGGCTGGCGCCAGCAGCAGGGCGATGAACACCCCGCCCAGCACCGGCAGGCTGGCGCTGCTCAGCAGATCGAGCTGACGGACGTCCAGGGAGCCGAATTGCCAAAATCTCAGCTGATCGTAGACCTGGGGATCGAGCAGGGCGATGCCCGAGCTGACGCCTTCGAGCATGGCGCCCAGGGCCACCCCGACCAGCACCAGGCGCATCGGGTTGAAGCCGCCGCCACCGGCGATGCCGGCCAGCAGCACCACCAGGCTGGCCAGCAGGGCGCCGCCGAAGGCGAAGCCCAGGTACTGCTCGGGACCGCTGGCGCCGAACAGGGCGATGCCCAGCACCACGGCGAAACTGGCACCGGCATTGACGCCGAGGATGCCCGGATCGGCGAGGGGATTGCGCGTCAGCGCCTGCATCAGGGTGCCGGCCACGCCCAGCGCCGCCCCGGCGAGCAGCCCGGCGAGGGTGCGTGGCAGCCGCGCTTCGCGCACGATCAGGCAGGCCGGCTCGCTGCAGCCCTGGCCCAGCGCCTGCCAGACATCGGCCAGCGGGATGGCGGTGGCGCCGAGCGCCAGGCTGGCAGCCATCACCAGGAGCAGCAGGACGGCGGCGCAGCCGAGGATGAGGAGGCGGCGCGGGGTCATCTGCGACGACCGACGGCGAGGGGAGTGGATGAGAACAAGGCGTATTAACACATGATAGTCTGTATTACATGCTAACAGCCTTGCCCCGGCGGCTCGATAGCGTCCCCTGTGTTTTTCCGGTGATTCATGTCCAAGACGTCCTTCCTGCTCGACTTCGGCCTGCTCAGGTCCCACGCCGCCTTTCGCACCCTGTTCATCGCCCGCCTGGTCTCCGTGCTGTCCCTCGGCCTCCTGGCCGTGGCCATCCCCATCCAGGTCCAGGCGCTGACCGACTCGCCGCTCAAGGTGGGCCTGGCACTGAGCATGGCCGGCATCGGCATGTTCGTCGGCCTGCTCACCGGTGGGGTGCTGGCCGACCGCCTGGAGCGGCGCCGGCTGATCCTGGCCGCGCGTTCCATCTGCGGCCTGGGCTTCATCGGCCTGGCGGTCAACGCCAGCCTGCCCGAGCCGTCGCTGACCGCCATCTACCTGCTGGCGCTGTGGGACGGCTTCTTTGGCGCCCTGGGCGTCACCGCGCTGCTGGCGGTCACGCCGATCCTGGTCGGCCGCGAATCCATGGTGCAGGCCGGCGCCCTGAACATGCTCAGCGTGCGGGTGGCGGCCATCGTCGCCCCGCCGCTTGGCACCCTGCTGATCGCCCAGAGTGGCGTGGCCTGGAACTATGGCCTGACCGCCGGCGGTACCCTCATCACCCTGCTGGTGCTGCTGCGCCTGCCGCCACTGCCCCCGCCGGAACAGCCACGCGAAACGCCCTGGCAGGCCCTGGGCGGCGGCATCGCCTTCCTGTTCGAGAATCGCCTGCTGGGCGCGGTCGCCCTGGTCGGCGCCCTGGTCACCATGGCCAATGCGGTGCGGGTGCTCTATCCGTCGCTGGGGGAGGACTGGGGGCTGGATACCGGGCACCTGGGCTGGCTCTATGCCGCCGCGCCTCTGGGTGCGGCCATCGGCGCCCTCACCAGCGGTCGACTGAACCAGGCGCCGCGCCCGGGACGTACCCTGCTGATGACCGCAGTGGCGACCTTTCTCGCGGTGGCGGTGTTCGCGCTGCTGCCCGGCTTCTGGCTGTCGGCGCTGTGCCTGGTGCTGTTCGGCTACCTGGGCGCGCTCAATTCCCTGGTGCAGTACGCGCTGATCCAGCGCCTGACGCCGGATCGCCTGCTGGGGCGGATCAATGCGTTGTGGACGGCGCAGAACATCGGCGGCGAGGCCATCGGCGCGGCGCTGTTCGGCGGTCTGGCCAGCCTGATGCTGCCGGCGCAGGCGGCCTGCGTCTTTGGTCTGGTCGCCACCGGGGTGGCTGCCCTCTGCTGGGCGCTGGCCCGCGGTCTGCGTCGAGCGGAAAGCCTGGGCGCCTAGTGTGTAAAACCGCCACGGCGTTTCTAACGGGTGCATACGGCGATCAGCAGTGGACAAGACCGATCGCGGCCATGGGCCGCTCCTACAGGCTAGCCGGCACCTGTAGGAGCGGCCCATGGCCGCGATCACCAAAACAACGATGTCTTGTAGGATCGGCCGCATCGGCGGACCGCCATGGCCGCTATCAGACTCCTCGCCTAGAAAACCTCACAGTAACTGTTCTGCTCAGGGCTTGGCGTAGCGCTCCTCCAGGCGATCCAGCAGCAGGTTGGCGCTGTAGGGGTCGAGACGGAAGGTCTCGGCGCCCAAGGCTTCCACGCGGTTGTCCTTGACCGCCGGCAGGTGCGCCAGGAGCGGATTGCTGCGTACCGCCTCGGCTTCCTTGGCGTCCGCGGCGAACAGCAAGAAGGTCTGGCCCGTGAGACCGGTGGCGACGTTCTCGCCGGCGAGCTGCAGGATGTCGTGGCGCTGCCCCTGGCTATGGCCGGTCTCCAGCCCCGCCGGCAGTTTCGCCAGGGTGAAGCCCAGGCTTTCCAGCAACTGGCCCTGGGAAGAGGCGGCGGTCCAGAGATTGGCCTGGCGCGTCGCCGGGTTGTAGACGAAGGCGGATACCGGTTGCGGCGGCAGCTGCAGGCGCGCCTTGAGATCGGCGACGCGCCGGTCGAAATCGCCGACCACCTTGCGGGCGGCGTCCTCGCGGCCGGTGGCCTGGCCGAGCAGTTCCACCACCTGTTGCCAGCTGCGATTGTCGTAACCCACCACCAGCACCGGGGCGATGGCCTTGAGTTGCTCGACCAGGCGCAGCGCCGAGTCGTTGCCGGCGGCGCTGACCAGGATCAGGTCCGGCGCCTCGGCGGCCACGGCTTCGGCATTGGCCTCGCCGATGTACAGCCGCTTCACGTCGCGCTGCCTGGCGACCGCGCCCCACTGGCGCAGGAAGCCCTGGTCGTCGGCGAATCTGTTGTTGGGCGAGGTGGCGCCGCTGGCCACCACCGGCGCGCCGATGGCGAGCAGGGAGCCGGTAAGGGTGACGCTGGTGGAAACGATGCGTTGCGGCTTGGCCGGCAGGGTCACCTGGCTGCCGTCGGCGCTGATCTGCCGTGGCCAGTCCGCCGCCTGAGCGGGGCCGCCCAGGGTCAGGGTGGCGACCGCCAGAGTGGTGAGAATGCGAAACACTGACAACAAGCTGAACATGGACGCCTTCCAGTTGTAAGATAATCACTCTCATTTTCAAAGAACCACCCCCTGGGCAGCAAGTTGTTCCTTTCCAGTAGCCGACAGGGCCAGGGCAGGAGCCGTGGATCCGGTACCCGCCGGCGCTCTGCCCAGTGGAGATTCACCAGAGATTTCAAGGGGTTGCTGGCCATTCGGCGAGATCGTTCGGTCCCTAACGAATTGACTTTCCGGCAGGCAACCTTTAGCTTCTGCTTATTGATAAGCATTATCATTCGTGTAGAGGTCCATCGAAATGACGAGCAAGAGGGCTGAGGTGGTCGGCGGAATCGCTGCCGATCGTCGGGAACAGGCCGCATTCCTGTTCCAGTCGGGTGATCGCGTCCTGCAGGGGCGGGGCATCTGTGCCCGGGTCGAGACACCGGCCAGTGGCGGCGCGCACCGGGACAGCCTGTTCCTGCACGCCGTGGATGAAGCCTTCGCCCGTGCCCGCCAGGCCGGCATCGCCGAGCCGGTGATCATGGGCGCCATTCCCTTCGATACCACCAGGCCCTCCTGCCTCTATGTGCCCCGGGAGCATGCCTGGACGGCGCGCCCGGCGCCGGTCAGCAGCGAAGGGGTTGCCCCGGCGCAGGTGCGCGAGGTGCGCAACCTGCCCAGCGCGGACGGCTTCTGCCTGGCGGTGGAGGAGGCCATCGAGGCCTTCCGCCGTGGCGAGCTGAGCAAGGCGGTGCTGTCGCGCATCCAGGAGATCCGCCTGGCCGAGCCTGCCGACGTGGAGACCATCCTCGCCAATCTGGCGCGGCAGAATCCCACCGGCTATCAATTCCGCATCCCCACCGCCGAGGGCGGCGAGCTGGTCGGGGTCAGCCCCGAGTTGCTGGTGCGCAGGCAGGGTGCCCAGGTCCATACCAATCCCCTGGCCGGTTCGGCCAGGCGCCGCGCCGATCCGCAGGAAGACCAGCGCGTCGCCCGCGAGTTGCTGGAGTCCAGCAAGGACCACTACGAGCACCGTCTGGTGATCGAGGACATCCGCGAGCAGCTGGCGCCGCTGTGCAGCCGGCTGGACGTACCCGAAGGCCCCTCGCTGCTCAGCACCAACGCCATGTGGCACCTGTCCACCGCCATCGACGGCGAGCTGGCTGATAGCCGCACCTCGGCGCTGCAACTCGCCTGCCGCCTGCATCCGACTCCGGCGGTGTGCGGCTTTCCCACGGCCGCGGCGCGCCAGTTGATCCAGCGCATCGAGCCCTTCGACCGCGGCCTGTTCACCGGCATGGTCGGCTGGTGCGACGCCCAGGGCAACGGCGAGTGGGTGGTCACCATCCGCTGCGGCACGGTGCAGGGCGACTGGCTGCGGCTGTTCGCCGGCGCCGGCATCGTCGAAGCCTCCGACCCCGCGGCGGAGTGGGCCGAGGTCACCGCCAAACTGGGCACCATGCGTGCCGCCTGTGGTTTGCTCGACGAGGAGAACCCCACGTGAGTCTGGAATTCACCCCCTGGCCGGACGACCTGGCGGCGCGCTATCGCGCCCTGGGTTACTGGCTCGACCTGCCGATGACCGAGATCCTGGCGCGCAGCCGCGCGGCCCTGCCGGACGCGCCGGCGATCCTCTGCGGCGAGCGGCAGCTGAGCTATGCCGAGCTGGACGAGCGCTCCAGTCGCCTGGCCGCCCACCTGCAGGCCGCCGGGCTGCGCCGCCACGACACGGCCCTGGTGCAGCTGCCCAACGTGGCCGAGTTCTACGTGGTGTTCTTTGCCCTGCTCAAGGCCGGCATTGCCCCGGTAAATGCGCTGTTCAGCCATCAGAAGCTGGAGTTGCTCGCCTATGCGCAGCAGATCCAGCCCCGGCTGCTGATCGCCTCCAGCGAGCACAATCTGTTCCGCGACGACAACTTCCTCGCCGAGTTGCGCGACGTGGCGCCGGGCCTCGGCGAGGTGCTGCTGGATGGCGCCGACGACGCGCGCAGCCTGCAGCAGCGCCTGGATACCCCGCTGGACGGTTTTCAGCTGACGCCCACCGCCGGTGGCGAGGTGGCCTTCTTCCAGCTATCCGGGGGCAGCACCGGCACGCCCAAGCTGATCCCCCGCACCCACAACGACTACTACTACAGCCTCAGACGCAGCGTCGAGATCTGCCGCCTGAGCCCGGCGACGCGCTTTCTCTGTGCGCTGCCGGCGGGCCACAACTACACCCTCAGCTCGCCCGGCGCCCTGGGCGTCTTCATCGCCGGCGGCTGCGTGGTCATGGCCCGCGATCCCGAGCCGCTGCGCTGCTTCGCGCTGATCGAACGCCATCAGGTGGACTGGGTGGCCCTGGTGCCACCGGCGGTGGCGCTCTGGCTGCAGGCCGCGGCCGCGCCCGAGCAGCGTGCGCGACTCGCCAGCCTGCGCGTGGTGCAGGTGGGCGGTGCCAGCTTCGCCGAAGCCCAGGCCCGCCGCGTGCCCGCGGAATTGGGCTGCCAGTTGCAGCAGGTGTTCGGCATGGCCGAAGGCCTGGTCAACTACACCCGCCTCGACGACGAACCCGAGCGCATCTTCACCACCCAGGGCCGGCCCATGAGCCCGGATGACGAAGTGCGCATCACCGACGAGGACGGCAATCCCGTGCCCGACGGCGAGCCCGGCCTGCTGTCCACCCGTGGCCCCTACACCTTCCGCGGCTACTACCGCAGCCCCGAGCACAACGCCCAGGTGTTCGACGCCGAGGGCTTCTATTTCTCCGGCGACGTGGTCCAGCGCGATGCCGCCGGCTACCTCAAGGTGGTCGGGCGGGTGAAGGACCAGATCAACCGCGGCGGTGAAAAGATCGCTGCCGCCGAGATCGAGGGCCTGCTGCTGCGCCATCCCGGCATCACCCACGCGGCCCTGGTCGCCATCGCCGACGACTTGATGGGCGAGAAGAGCTGCGCCTGCCTGGTGGTGAGCGATCCGGCACTCAAGCCGGTGGCGCTGCGCCGCTACCTGCGCGAGCAGGGCGTGGCCGAGTACAAGCTGCCCGACCGTTTCCAGTTCCTTGACCAGCTGCCGCTCACCGCCGTCGGCAAGATCGACAAGCGCCGCCTGCGCGAGCAGCTGCAGACCCCATCCACCGAGCGTCCCTAAGGTTTCCCATGGCTATTCCCCGTCTTGCCTCCTATCCCTTGCCCCAGCCCGACGGCTTTCCCGCCAACAAGGTGGACTGGACGCCCGTGGCCGATCGCGCCGTGCTGCTGATCCACGACATGCAGCGCTATTTCGTCGAGTTCTATGGCGACGACAGCCCGCTGATCGATCAGGTGGTGGCCAACATCGCCGCCCTGCGCGCCTGGGCCGATGCCCAGGGCGTGCCGGTGGTCTATACCGCCCAGCCCACCGACCAGCCGCCGGCCGATCGCGCCCTGCTCAACGACATGTGGGGCCCAGGCCTGACCCAGGCCGATCCCGCGCTGCAGCAGGTGGTGGACGCGCTGGCGCCCAAGGCTGACGACGTGGTGCTGACCAAGTGGCGCTACAGCGCCTTCCACCGTTCCAACCTGCAGGACCTGATGACCGAATGGCGGCGCGATCAGTTGATCGTCTGCGGCGTCTATGCCCATATCGGCTGCCTGACCACCTGCACCGATGCCTTCATGAGAGATATCCAGGCCTTCCTGATCGGCGACGCCGTGGCCGACTTCAGCGAAGAAGAGCACCGCATGGCGCTGCGCTACGTGGCCACCCGTTGCGGCAGCACCCTGAGCACCGCCCAGGTCACCGGCGCGGGTGCGGCCGTGCTCGATGAAGCCTGGCTGCGCGCCCAGGTCCAGCCACTGCTGGACGCCGATGATGAAGCACCGGCGCTGGACGATAACCTCACCGATTTCGGCCTGGACTCGGTGCAGGTCATGACCCTGGTGGGCGAGTGGCAGAAGCGCGATCTGCCGGTGACCTTCGCCGATCTCGCCGCCCAGCCGACCCTGCAGGGCTGGCTGGATCTGCTGCGCGCGCGCGCCTGAGGATTCTGCTGATGACGCAACTGGATTTCACCGGCAAGCGCGTCTGGGTAACCGGCGCAGGGCAGGGCATCGGGCTGCAAGTGGCGCGGCGCTTCCAGGAAGCAGGTGCCGAGGTGATCGGCCTCGACCGGCAATTCGCCGAGGGCAGCTATCCGTTCCGCACCCAGCTGCTGGACGTCGCCGACGCGGCCCAGGTGGAGGAAGTCTGCCAGGCGCTGCTGGCTGAAGAGCGCCGCCTGGACGTGCTGGTCAATGGCGCCGGCGTGCTGCGCCTGGGCACCAGCGACAGCCTGAGCCTGGACGACTGGCAGGCGCTGCTGGACGTCAACGTCTCCGGCCCCTTCTACCTGTTCCGCCAGCTGGTGCCGCTGTTCAAGGCCCAGGGCCGGGGCGCCATCGTCAACATCGCCTCCAACGCCGCCCATGTGCCGCGCCTGCAGATGGCCGGCTACTGCACCTCCAAGGCGGCGCTGGTGTCCCTGAGCCACTGCGTGGCCCTGGAGCTGGCCGGGTCGGGCGTGCGCTGCAATGTGGTCTCGCCGGGCTCCACGGCGACCCCCATGCTGGCCGGCATGCTCGGCTCGCCCGAGGGCTATCAACGCCTGGTGGACGGCCTGCCGGAAGACTTCAAGCTGGGCATCCCGCTGCGCAAGATCGCCCAGCCCGACGAGATCGCCAACACCGTGCTGTTCCTCGCCTCGGACCTGGCCAGCCATATCACCATGCAGGACATCGTGGTGGACGGCGGCGCGACCCTGGCGGCGTGAGAGGTTTTCGTCGGTTGGGTTGAGCGCCAGCGAAGCCCAACACGGCGGGTTCGACTCCGCCTGTTGGGCTTCGACGATGGGGCTGTCTCAACCCAACCTACGGCTTGCCTCGCGACCGATCCCGGGCTTGCCGGGGCAGAAGAAGCTGAACGCCTGCTCGGATAGCCCCCTCTCCCCCTCGGGAGAGGGTTGGGGTGAGGGCGCCCCTCGCTAGGGAGCCCAGTGGAAAAGGCTGCGCCGTTTTCCACGCTACGTGGCCGAGCGGTGCCGTAGGTTGGGTTGAGCGCCAGCTAAGCCCAACGCGATGGGTTCGCCCCCGCCTGTTGGGCTTCGACGATGGGGCTGTCTAAACCCAACCTACGGCTTGCCTCGCGACCGATCCCGAGCTTGCCGGGGCGGAAAATCCTGAACGCCTGCTCGGGTAGCCCCCTCTCCCCTCGGGAGAGGGTTGGGGTGAGGGCTCTCCTCGCTAGGGAGTCATGCGGAAAAGGCTGCGCCGTTTTCCACGCTACGGACTCAAAGATACGACGGTGAACCGGGGCTCGACCGCTGGCGGCGGGAGAGTAGCCAGGTTGGTCTGAGCGATAGCGAAGCCCAGGGTATTGTCATGAAACGCATCGCGGCCATGGGCCGCTCCTACAGTCTGTGCTCAACCTGTAGGAGCGGCCGCATCGGCGGACCGCCATGGCCGCGATTGGTATTGCTGAAGAGCTTCGCTAACGAAGCCCTCCACTCAACCCGCCACCAGCACCCGGATCGCTTCCAGGCGCAGCGAGGCCTTGTCCAGGTAGGTCAGGCCTTCTTCGCGTTGCTGGCGCAGGCGGTCGATCTCGTCCTGGCGGACGCTGGAATTGACCGCGCGCAGGGCTTCTAGGCGGGCGATCTCTTCGTCCATGCCCGACAGGTAGGCCTGGCGGGCCTTGGCCACGCGTTCCTCGTGGCGGGGCAGGGCTTTGCCTTCGCCACCGCCGATCAGCTTGGCCAGGGAGTCGCGCTGGGCCTGGACGAACTTGTTGGCACTGGTGCGCGGCACGCTTTCCAGCTGATCGTTGAGGGTCTCGAAGGCCACCCGGGCAGCCAGGTCGTTGCCGTTGGCGTCCAGCAGGCAGCGGATCGCCAGGGGCGGCAGGTAGCGACCCAGTTGCAGGGCACGTGGCGCCACCGCCTCGCTGATGTAGATCAGCTCCAGCAGCACGGTGCCCGGCTTGAGCGCCTTGTTCTTGATCAGCGCCACGGCGGTGTTGCCCATGGAGCCCGACAGCACCAGGTCCATGCCGCCCTGGGCCATGGGGTGCTCCCAGGTCAGGAATTGCATGTCTTCGCGGACCAGGGCCACGTTGCGGTCGTAGGTGATGGTCACGCCTTCGTCGTCGCCCAAGGGGAAGCCCGCGTCGAGCATCTTCTCGCTGGGCTTGAGGATCAGGGCGTTGTCGGAATGATCTTCGCTGTCGATGCCGAAGGCGTTGAACAGCTCTTCCATGTACATCGGCAGGGCGAACTGGTCGTCCTGCTCGAGGATGTCCTCGACCAGTTGCTCGCCGGCCCCGGCGCCGGAGGAGTTGAGTTCCAGCAGGCGGTCACGGCCATTGTGCAGCTCGGCTTCCAGGGCAGCGCGCGCCTGGGCGCCCTGTTCCAGCAAGGCCTGCCAGGTGGCGTCGTCGCCACCGGCCAGCTGCTCGTCGAGCTCGCTGGCGAAGCGCGCCTGCAGGGCGCTGCCGGTCGGCGAGGTGGCCAGGAAGGCGTTCAGCGCCTGGTGGTACCACTGGAACTGACGCTCCTGGCGGCTGCCTTCGAGGTAGGGCACGTGCAACTGGATGGTGTGGCGCTGGCCGATCCGGTCGAGACGGCCGATGCGCTGCTCCAGCAGGTCCGGGTGGGCCGGCAGGTCGAACAGCACCAGATGGTGGGCGAACTGGAAGTTGCGGCCTTCACTGCCGATCTCGGAGCAGATCAGCACCTGGGCGCCGAATTCCTCGTCGGCGAAGTAGGCGGCGGCGCGGTCGCGCTCGAGGATGCTCATGCCCTCGTGGAACACCGTGGCCGGGATGCCGGACTTCAGGCGCAGGGCGTCTTCCAGGTCCAGGGCGGTTTCCATGCGCGCGCAGATGACCAGCACCTTGTGCGGCTTGAGCGCCTTGAGGGTGTCGATCAGCCACTCGACGCGGCCGTCGTGGCGCCACCAGCGGTCGTTGTCGTCTTCCGGGGCGAATTCGGTTTCCGGCTGCAGCGACTGGCCGGGCATCACGCCCTCGTCCAGGTAGGCATCCGGGAAGGGCAGGGCGTGGGCGTGCAGCTCGCGCTCGGGGAAACCCTTGACCGCGGCGCGGGTGTTGCGGAACAGCACCCGGCCGGTGCCGTGGCGATCCAGCAGCTCGCGCACCAGGCGCGCGCGGGCCTCGGCATCGCCGGCGGCGGCAGCGTTCAGCAGGGTCTCGCCTTCCTGGCCGAGGAAACCGCCGATGGCGTCCTGGGCGGCCGGGCTGAGGGCGCCGGCGTCGAGCAGTTCCTGCACGGCTTCGGCCACCGGGCGATAGTGCTGGGACTCCTGCTGGAAGGCGGCGAAGTCGTGGAAGCGGCTGGGATCGAGCAGGCGCAGGCGGGCGAAGTGGCTGTCCTGGCCCAGTTGCTCGGGCGTCGCGGTCAGCAGCAGCACGCCGGGGATGACCTCGCCCAGTTGCTCGACCAGGCTGTATTCGCGGCTGGCGCCCTCGGGGTGCCAGACCAGGTGGTGGGCTTCATCGACCACCAGCAGGTCCCAGCCGGCGGCGAAGGCGGCATCCTGGGCCTTTTCGTCGCGCACCAGCCAGTCCAGGGAGACCAGGGCGAGCTGGGCGTCCTCGAAGGGGTTGCCCTCTTCGCTGGCCATGAAGCGCTCGGCGTCGAACAGCGCCACTTCCAGGTTGAAGCGGCGGCGCATCTCCACCAGCCACTGGTGCTGGAGATTTTCCGGGACCAGGATCAGCACGCGGCTGGCGCGACCGCTGAGCAGCTGGCGATGGATCACCAGGCCGGCTTCGATGGTCTTGCCCAGGCCCACTTCGTCGGCCAGCAGGACGCGCGGCGCGACCCGGTCGGCCACGCTGCGGGCGATGTGCAGCTGGTGCGGGATCGGCTGGGCGCGGGTACCGCCAAGGCCCCAGAGGCTGGACTGCAGGAGGCGGTTGCGGTGCTCATGGGTGTGATAGCGCAGGCCGAACCAGGGCAGGGGATCGATCTGCCCGGCGAACAGGCGGTCGCTGGCCAGGCGGAACTGGATGAAGTTCGACAGCTGGGCCTCGGGCACGCTGCGTGCCTCGCGCTCGGCGGTGAAGCCGTGGTACGTCAGCAGGCCGTCCTCTTCGGAGACCTCGCGCACGGTGAGCTTCCAGCCCTCGAAATGGGTCACCTCGTCGCCCGGGGCGAAGCGCACCCGGGTCAGCGGGGCGTTGCGCTGGGCATACTGGCGCGTCTCACCGGTGGCTGGATAGAGCACCGTGAGCAGGCGGCCGTCCAGGGCCAGGATGGTTCCCAGGCCCAGTTCGGCCTCACTGTCACTGATCCAGCGTTGTCCCGGTTGATGCGACGCCATGTGGAAGCTTCTCCCCAGCTATCAAAAAGCCGGCTATTTTAGCGAAAGCGGAGTCAGAAGCCTAACGCGCTCTTTGCCGCAGTCCGCGAATTCGAGGTCCCCGTCATGATCCCCATCGTTCCGCCCCTGGGCGTGACCCCACCCAACCAGCTGGATCCGGCGCCCGTGCGCCCCGTGGTCGCGCCGGTGACGGCACCTGCCGAAACGGCGCACGCCCCGCTGGAGGACGAAGCGACCCTGGATCGCGAGGCGCGCCGCCGCCGCCGGCAGCGCGAAGCCCTGCGCCAGGGCCTTGGCGCCGAACGTGCCCAGGCCCTGGAAGAGCCGGAGCAGGTGGGCGCTCAGGTGGATCTGCGGGTCTAGCCATGCTCGAGCGCCTGGAGCTGGACGACGCCGAGCTGGCCTTCCACCCGCACTGGCTATCCCCGGAACGAGCCGATGCCTGGCTGCAGCAGCTGGACGCCGAAACCCCCTGGAGCCAGCCGCAGGTGCGGGTGTTTGGCCGCTGGCACCCGGTGCCGCGACAGGTCGCCTGGTATGCCGACCCCGGGGTGGTCTACGGCTACGCCGGCCTGGATCACGCCGCCTTGCCCTGGACGCCGCTGTTGCAACTCATCCGTGAAGCCGTCGAGGCGGCCTGCGGCCAGGCCTTCAATGGCGTGCTGCTCAACCGTTACCGCGACGGCCAGGATTCCATGGGCTGGCACAGCGACGACGAGGCCAGTCTCGGCACCAATCCGCTGGTCGCCTCGCTCAACCTGGGCGCCGCCCGGCGCTTCGACTTCCGCCGCAAGGGCACCAGCCGCATCGGCCATTCCCTGGAACTGGGTCACGGCAGCCTGCTGGTCATGGCCGGCGCGACCCAGCATCATTGGCAGCACCAGATCGCCAAGACCCGCAAAGCCAGCGGGTTGCGGCTGAATCTCACCTTTCGCCGGATAGCGACATGAGCGACGACAGCAATCTCATCGACTTCACCACCGAGCGCGGCAAGCGCATCCACGACCTCAAGGAGCGCCGGCTGCAGGAGGTGCGCTCGGCCTTCGAGCAGGCGCTGCCGCTGACCGCCGCCAAGAAGAAAAAGCGCAAGCCGAAGAAGAAATAGCGGGCACTACCGTTCGTCGGGATTCGCCCTTGAAATTTTGTGGGGGATTCCTATCTAGGTTCATGCGGGATGCCGAAGTCGGGTCCCGCAGGCAACACCGAAACTTGCTGAACCTATCAGGAGATTCACCATGAGCAACGTACTGTCCCTGGCCCCGCTGTTCCGTCATTCCGTCGGCTTCGACCGGTTCAACGACCTGTTCGAATCCGCTCTGCGCAACGACGCTGGCAGCTCCTATCCGCCCTACAACGTCGAGAAGCACGGTGACGACCAGTATCGCATCGTGATCGCCGCCGCCGGCCTCCAGGAAGATGACCTGGAGATCGAAGTCGAGCGTGGCGTGCTCACCGTCAAGGGTGGCCGGCGCGAAAACAGCGCCGAGAGCGTGACCTTCCTGCATCAGGGCATCGCCCAGCGCGCCTTCAAGCTGTCCTTCCGCCTCGCCGACCATATCGAGGTGAAGGGTGCCGATCTCAAGCACGGCCTGCTGAGCATCGAACTGGTGCGCGTGATCCCGGAAGAAGCCAAGCCCAAGCGCATCGCCATCGCCGGCCAGCGCCCGGCTCTGGACAACTGATCGTCCAGGCGTCCTGCCCAAAAGCCCCAGCCCCGTGCTGGGGCTTTTTCGTTTGCGGCCCCGGCGCTAGCGGCCCTGGCCGAAGAGCTCCAGCAGCACCCCGCGCAACCAGCGATTGCCGGCGTCCTGGTGATAGCGCGCGTGCCAGTGCTGCCTGACCGCGAAGCCTTCGATCGGTACCGGGCATTCGTGGACCCTGAGGCCATAGGTCTCCGCCAGGGTGGTGCCGATATGCCGCGGCAGGGTGACGATGAGGTCCGAGGTGCCGACCACCGCGCCGACGCCCAGAAAGCCCGGTAGCTCCAGCACGATGCGGCGCTGCATCCCGGCGCGTACCAGACCCGCTTCCAGCAGCTTCTGCCCGGTGCCGGCACTGACCAGCACGTGGCCCTCCTCGGCATAGGCCGTGGCCGTCAATCGCTCGCCGAGGCGCGGATGGCGGGCGCTGACCAGGCAGACCCAATCCTGGGGAAACAGCAATTGCTGATAGAGGCTGCCGCCCAGCCAGGGAATGAAGCCGATCGCCAGATCCGCCTCGCCGATCTCCAGGGCCTGCTCGGTGTTGCCGTCGATCCGCGCGATCTCCAGCCGCACCCCGGGCGCCACCTCGCGCAACTGCGCCAGGATCCGCGGCAGCAGGGTGATGTGGCTGGCATCGCTCAGGCAGAGGCGAAACAGCCGCTGGGCGGTGGCGGGCTCGAAGGCGACTTCCCAGGCCACCAGCCGGCGCAGGGACTCGAGCACCTCACGACAGGGGGTGATCAGGGCCTCGGCCTGGGGCGTGGGCTTCATGCCGCCAGGCGTGCGCACGAACAGCGGATCGCGCAGCTGCTGGCGCAACTTGCCCAGCCAGAGGCTGATGGTGGGCTGGCTCTGACCCAGCTGTTCGGCGGCCCGGGTCACGCTGCCGGTGCGATAGAGCACCTCGAACAGCATCAGCAGCTTGGGTTCGGGCAGGCCGTCCGTCGGCAGCATTATCAGCATTCCTGATGGGCGAATTGGACTCTTTGTATAGCTCAATAGCAGACGCGGGCCTAGGGTAGGGCGAAAACAAGGAGCCCGATCCATGAAAATCTGCATCCTCGGGGCCGGCGCCCTGGGCAGCACCTTTGGCGCCTGGCTGAGCGAGGCGGGGCACGAGGCCTGGCTGCTCAATCGGCCCAATGCCCATATCGCGGCGGTCGCCCGTGACGGCCTGGACATCGAGACCGCCGAGGGCCGTCGCCGGGTCCAGGTACGGGCGGCGATGAGCGCTGAGACGGTCGGGGTGGTCGACCTGGTGGTGGTGCTGGTCAAGTCCTTCGCCACGGCCGAGGCCATGCGCCAGGCACTGGCGCTGGTCGGTCCCGAGACCCTGGTGCTGTCGCTGCAGAACGGCCTCGGCCACGAAGAGCTGCTGGCCGAGATCGTCGGCCCGGAGCGGGTGATCGCCGGCAAGACCTATGTCGGCGGGGTGCTGCTCGGCCCGGGGCGGATCCGCAGCGGGGTGGCCGGCAAGCAGACCCTCATCGGCGAACTCGACGGCCAGCTCACTCCGCGGGTGCAGGCGGTTGCCGAGGCCTTTGCCGGCGCAGGGCTGGCCACCACAGTCAGCGCGAATATCCGCGGCACACTGTGGGACAAGCTGCAGGTCAACGTCGCCACCGGGGCCCTCACCGGCATCACCCAGCTCACCTACGGCCAGCTCTATAGCGAGCCGCTCTTGCGAGACACCGCCTTGCAGGCGGTCGCCGAGGCCATCGCGGTGGCCCGCGCCGCCGGGGTCGAGCTGGGGCTGCAGGAACCTGAAGCCGCCTGGCAACTGGCCCGCGAAGGGCTGGCGCCGTCGTTCAAGACCTCCATGCTGCAGAGCCTGCAGAGGGGCTCCATCACCGAAATCGACTTCATCAACGGCGCGGTGGTGCGGCTCGGCCAGCAGTACCGCGTACCGACCCCGGTCAACGCCACGCTGGTCGCCTGCATCAAGGGCATCGAGCGCGCCCTGGCCGATCGACAACAAGAGGACGCCACATCATGAGCATTCCCAAGGCCTATCTGGAACACGTGGCCATCTGGGTGAAAGACATCCACTGGCACATCCGCTTCTTCCACGAGGTGTTCGGCATGACCCTGCGCGAGGTGCAGGGCACGGTCGAGCAGCCCACCCAGTACTGGACCCTGGGCGGTATGCAATTCATGAGCAAGCCGGATTTCGCCGGCCCCGAGGGGCGCCTGGGCCACCTGGGACTGATGTGCGAGGACCTCGACGCCGCCCTGGCCGCCGCAAGGCGTTTCGAGGGTGTGGAGCAACTGCCCCAGGGCTACAACTGGCTGCGCCTGCCCGATGGCCTGGCGCTGGAATTCATCCAGGCCGTGCCGGCCCGCGCCGTGCACGACGCCCTGGCCGTCAACGCCCGTCAAACCGAGTGACAGCGACCATGACCGTACAAGAAAAATATTTCGAGGACGCTCGCGAAGGCGACGAGGCGATCACCCCGAGCTACAAGGTCACCAAGGAACGCATCCTGGCCTATGCCGACCTGACCGGTGACCACACCCCGGTCCACGTCGACGAGGCCTATGCCAATGCCAGCCACTTCGGCGGCCTGGTCGCCCATGGCCTGATGGGGCTCTCCATCGCCGACGGTCTCAAGACCCAGTGCGACTATCGCTTCCTGCCGGGGATGTCGCTGGGCTGGACCTGGGACTTCCTCCTGCCGATCCGCGTCGGCGACGAATTGCATGTGAAAATGCGCGTCGGGTCCATGAGACCCAGCAAGAGCAAGCCGGGCTGGGGCATCGTGGTGCTGCCGTCCGAGCTGATCAACCAGAAGGGCGAGGTGGTCCAGCGCGGCGAGCACCGCCTGATGGTGCCGCGGCGGGAGGGCGCCCTATGAGCCAGCCACTGCCGCTGAAAGGCCTGAGGGTCATCGACTACAGCCACTTCCTCGCCGGTCCCTATGTGGGGCGCTGCCTGGCGGCGCTGGGCGCCGAGGTCATCAAGGTGGAACGTCCCGGCAGCGGCGATGCCGGGCGCCAGCACGCCTTCGTCCTCGACGACCAGCAGAGCGGCTACTTCCTGCAACTCAACATGGGCAAGCAGGGCGTCAGCGTCAACATGAAGGACCCGCGCGGCAAGGCCTTCATGCAGCAGCTCTGCGACAGTGCCGACGTCTTCATCGAGAACTACCGGCCCGGCGCCCTGGACAGGCTCGGCCTGGGTTATCAGGAGTTGTCCGCGCGCAATCCGCGACTGGTGTACTGCTCGATTTCCGCCTACGGCCACACCGGGCCCGACGCCCATCGCGCCGGCTTCGGCCTGATCGCCGAGGCCAAGAGCGGCATCATGCAGATGGTCGGCACGCCGGGCGAGGCTCCACCATTGCTGCGCATCTCCCTGGGCGACATGTACACCGGCGCCCACGCGGTGGCCGCCATCAACGCGGCGCTGCTCGGCCGGGTCACCAGCGGCCGCGGCCAGCACATCGACATGGCGCTGTATGACACCCTGGTGTCCATGCACGAGTACGCGGTGCAGTGCTACACCCTGTCCGGCGGCGAGATCCTGCCGCAGCAGACCGGTCACGACATGCCCACCTCGACCCTCTATGGCGTATTCCGCGCCCAGGACGGCGACCTGGTCATCGCCGCCCAGGTGGACGACTCCTGGAAGCGCTTCGCCGCCCTGGTCGAACAGGACGCTGGCCAGCCGGGTTTCGGCAGTGACCTGCGCTTCCACACCTCCACCGGCCGCAACGCCCATCGCGAAGTTATCCTGCCCATCGTCAAGGCCTGGGTGGCGGCCAATCCGGTCGCCCGGCTGCTGGCGCTGCTTGACGAGATCGACGTGCCCTGCGCCAAGGTGCAGCGCATCGACGAGGTGATCGAGGATCCGCAGATCAAGGCCCGCGGCATGATCCAGGAGCAGCAGCACCCGCGCTTCGGCACCCTGCGCATGCCCAATCTGCCATTCCGCTTTTCCGACTGCGACACCACCATCCAGCAGGTGGCGCCGGATCTCGGTGAGCACAACGCCGCCGTGGCCCGGAGCCTGGGCTACAGCGCGGACGAGATCGCCCAGCTGCAGGCCGATGGCGTGCTCTTCACCCAGGAGATGCCGGCATGACCGACCACTACGCGGTGATCGGCCGCCCGATCAATCACACCAAGTCCCCTCTCATCCATGGGCTGTTCGCCGCAACCAGCGGCCAGGACCTGGAGTACGGTGCCATCGAAGGCTCGCTGGAGGATTTTGCCGGTGACGTGGCGCGCTTTCGCGCCCAGGGCGGGCGGGGCATGAATGTCACGGCGCCCTTCAAGCTGCAGGCCTTCCAGCTGGCCACCGAGCCCAGCGAAAGGGCGCGCCTGGCCAAGGCGGCCAATGCGCTGAAGTTCGAGGGGGAGCGGGTGCTGGCGGAGAACTTCGACGGCATCGGCCTGCTGCGCGACATCGAGGTCAACCTCGGCCAGCCGCTGGCCGGCAAGAGTGTGCTGCTGCTGGGCGCCGGTGGCGCGGTACGGGGGGCGCTGTTGCCCTTCCTCGCGGCCGGGCCGGCGGCGCTGGTGATGGTCAATCGCGATAGGCAGAAGGCCGCAGGGCTCGCCCAGGAGATCGGGCATCCGCTGCTGAGTGTAAGCAGCTACGAGGCCCTGCAAGGGGAGAGATTCGACCTGGTGATCAACGCCACCTCGGCCAGCCTGGTCGGTGAGCTGCCACCAGTCCCGGCCGACGTCTTTGCCCAGGCGGCGCTGGCCTACGAACTGGCCTATGGCAAGGGGCTGACGCCCTTCCTGCGCCTGGCTAAGGAACAGGGCGTGGCGCAACTGGCGGACGGCGTGGGCATGCTGGTGGAGCAGGCCGCTGAAGCCTTCGCCTGGTGGCGCGGCGTGCGCCCCGAGACCCGGCCGGTCATCGACCGGCTGACCCTTCCCCTGACATGAGCGATCCCATGAAGATCCTGATGCTGCACGGTATCAACCACAACATGTTTGGCAAGCGCGATCCGGTGCAGTACGGCACCGTGACCCTGGCCGAGATCGACACCAGGCTGGCGGCCCTCGGTGCGGAACTGGGGGTGGAAATAGAGTCCTTCCAGAGCAACCACGAAGGGGCGATGGTGGAGCGCATCCACCAGGGCTACGAGGAGGGCGTCGACGGGGTGCTGATCAACGCCGGCGCCTGGACTCACTACAGCTACGGCATCCGCGACGCCCTGGCGATCCTTACCGTCCCGGTGGTGGAACTGCACATGTCCAACATCCATGCGCGGGAGAGCTTCCGCCATCACTCGGTGTTCGCCGAGATCGTGCTGGGGCAGATCGCCGGCTTCGGCGTGGACAGCTACCTGCTGGCACTGCGCGCGGCGGTGAGCGCGGCCCAGGCGCGCAGGGCCTGAGCCGCCGCCCCCCACCTCAAGGGAGAGATAGCTCCCACAGCTCCCGCGTAAGGTGGAAAACCGCGCAGCGTTTTCCTCGCACCAAGGTGTTGGCTGAGGCCCTGTGGGGTTGAGGCAGCTCCATCGCCGCAGCCCAACAGTAGGATAAGGAGCCGTGTGCAGGCTATCGCGGCCATGGGCCGCTCCTACACTGTAGGAGCGGCCCATGGCCGCGATAAAGCAGGGTAGGGAGGCACCGCTTCTCTCGGCATGAGACTCAAGCCGATGCTCGCCACAGCCGAAGCAGGTATCGGGCGCCAATTGCAACTGGGTGAGAAGTCCCGCGTTGGCGCGGATGGAGGCGGGGAGTCGCAACGGATTCAAGAGCACTCGTCGTCCTTTTTGCGCGATATCGCCTCACCCGTATGCGGCCCCAGTTCCCGCTTGGGACAGTCCTGCCACTGCTTGTCCCCCAGACCGGCGGTGTATTCCGGATGCAGCGGATAGTGCAGGCGGTTGTCCGGCCGGCTGGTGTCGCCCACCACCAGCAACTCCACCGGCTCGTCGGTCTCGTTGATGAAGGTGTGGGCGACGCCATCCCCCGCCTTGAAGCCCACCCCGTCACCTGGCTTGAGGCGCTGGACGTGGCCGTCGATCCAGGCGGTGGGGTGGCCCGAGATCACATAGATGAATTCGTCTTCGGTGGCCTCGGCATGGGGCCGCGAGGTGCGACGACCGGGTGGCAGCCATTCGTGGTGGATGCCCAGGCGGGCGAAGCCGAAGTGACGGCCGAAGGCGGCGCCCAGGGAAAAGCGCTCGTCACTGTCGGCATAGCCGGGGCCGTCGGGCGCCTGGAGCTGGGACCAGTGGACGATCTTGTCGAAATCTTTCCGGGATTGCATGGGGTGCTGCGCCTCGCGGGAAAATAGCTCAAGCTTAGCCGGTTAGGCGGACGCTGCCGCCTCAGGTCCCTTTCGGTGCAGGAACGCGATGCCCAGACTGTCCAGACAACTCCTCGCGCTGCTGACCCTGGCGCTGCTCGGTGGCTGTTCACCCGATACGCCGATCAACAGCCCCTACCGCGCCGGAGCCGAAGGTCAGAATACCCTCTATACCGCCTTCACCACCCGCTCGCCGAAATACCTCGATCCGGCCAGTTCCTATTCCGGCGACGAGACCAACTTCACCTACAACATCTATGAACCCCTCTACAGCTACCACTACTTCAAGCGGCCCTACGCGCTGATCCCCCGCGGCGCCGAGCGGGTGGTCACGCCTTACTACCTGGATGCCCAGGGCCGTCGCCTGCCGGACGACGCACCGGCCGCGCAGATCGCCGAGAGCGTCTACGACATCCCCATCCGCCGCGACGCCCGTTATGCGCCTCATCCGGCCTTTGCCCGCGATGCCCAGGGCCATTACCGCTACTTCCCGATCCAGCCCGCCGACCTGGCCGATCGCTACCAGATCCCCGACTTTCCCGAGACCGGCAGCCGCGCCCTGACCGCCGCCGACTACGCCTACGGCCTGCGTCGCCTGGCCAGTCCGCGGCTGGTCTCCCCCAGCTACGCCATCTTCGCCGAGCACCTGGTCGGCATGCAGGCCTATGGCGACGGCCTGCGCGCCGCCGACAAGGCCCTGCGCGCCGGCCTGCCCAGGGGCGCGCCGCTGCCCTGGCTGGACCTGCGCCAGGGCGAGCTGCCCGGGGTCGAGGTGCTGGACGACCACACCCTGCGGCTGCGGGTGATCGGCAAGTACCCCCAGTTCAACTACTGGCTGGCCATGACCTTCGCCGCGCCGGTGCCCTGGGAGGCGGATCGCTTCTACAGCCAGCCAGGGATGGCCGAGCACAACCTGGGCTTCAACAGCTGGCCGGTGGGCACCGGACCCTATCGCCTGGCCGAGTCCATCCCCAATCGCCGCCATGTGCTGGAGCGCAATCCCAACTACCACGCCGATCCCTATCCCTGCGAAGGGGAGCCCGAGGATCGCGAACAGGGCCGGCTGGACGACTGCGGCAAGCCCATGCCGCTGATCGACCGCGCGGTGTTCAGCCTGGAAAAGGAAGGGGTGCCGCTGATGGGCAAATTCATCCAGGGCTACTACGACACCCCCCAGGTCGAGCGCGGCGAATATGGCGTGGCGCTGCGCACCAAGGCCGGTGATTCGGCCGATTCCGCCGAGCTCTACCGCGAGCGTGGCCTCAAGTTGCCCACCGCGGTGGAGGCGTCCAACTGGTACCTGGGTTTCAACTGGCTGGATCCGGTGGTGGGGCAGGGCGCAACGCCCGAGCAGCAGGTGCGCAATCGCAAGCTGCGCCAGGCACTGTCGATCGCCTTCGACTGGGAGAGCTACATCACCGTCTTTCTCAACGGCAACGGCCTGGTCGCCAATGGCCCGCTGCCGCCGGGCGTGCTGGGCTATGAAGCGCCGCCGGCCGGCAGCAACCCGGTGGTCTATCGAATGGTGGATGGCAAGCCCGAGCGGCGACCCATCGAAGAGGCCCAACAGCTGCTGGCCGAAGCCGGCTATCCCGATGGCCGCGATGCCAGCAGCGGGCGGCCGCTGATCCTGCAATACGACGCCCAGACCAGCGGCGACAGCGCCATGTTCGACTGGATGCGCCAGCAGACCGCCAAGCTGGGCATCCAGCTGGAACTGCGCGGCTCGGACTACAACAGATTCCAGGACAAGATGCGCAAGGGCGCGGCGCAGATCTTCTTCTGGGGCTGGAACGCCGACTATCCCGATGCCGAGAACTTCCTGTTCCTCTTCTACGGTCCCCAGGGCAAGGCCAAGCACGGTGGCGAGAATGCCGGCAACTACAGCAATGCCGAATACGACCGGCTGTTCGAGCAGATGAAGAGTCTCGATGACGGACCGGAAAAGGTCGCCCTGATCCGGCGCATGGTCGCCATCGTGCAGCAGGACGCGCCCTGGCTGTTCGGCTGGAATCCCCTGTCGGCCGGGGCCTATCAGCAGTGGGTCTACAACGCCAAGCCGACCCAGATGGTGCGCGATCAGCTGCGCTATCTGCGTCTGGACCCGGCGCTGCGCGAGCGCAAGGTGCTGGAATGGAACCGGCCGGTGCTCTGGCCGCTGTGGCTGCTGCTGGGCATGGGGCTGCTGCTGATCTGGCCGGCCTGGCGCAGCCTCCGGCGCCGTGAACGCCAGACCGCCTTTGGCGACGGCAACGGGGAGGGGCGGCCATGATCGGCTATCTGCTGCGGCGCCTGGCCTATGGCGTGCTCATCCTGATCGGCGTGAATCTGCTGACCTTTCTGCTGTTCTTTACCGTCAACACCCCGGACGACATGGCGCGCCTGGCCATCGGCGGCAAGTACGTCACCGCCGAAGCCATCGAGGACTGGAAGGCGGAGCACGGCTACGACAAGCCGCTGCTCATTAATACCACCCGTGAAGGAATGGAGCAGCTGACCGATACGCTCTTCTTCGAACGGTCGGCCAGTCTGCTGGTGTTCGACTTCGGCACCTCCGACAGCGGCCGCGACATCGGCCGGGAGATCGCCGAGCGCGCCGGCCCGAGTCTGGCGCTGGCGCTGCCGACCTTCGTGCTCGGCCTGGCGGCCAGCGTCGGCTTCGCCCTGCTGCTGGTGTTCTTTCGCGCCACCCGGCTGGACTTCTGGGGCGTGGTGCTCTGCGTGGTGCTGCTGTCGATCTCCTCGCTGTTCTACATCATCGCCGGCCAGTGGCTGTTCGCGAAGACGCTGCGCCTGGTGCCCTTTTCCGGCTATGAAGAAGGCTGGAATCTGTTGCGCTTCCTGGCCCTGCCGGTGCTGGTGGCGGTGATAGCCGGCCTCGGCAGCCAGGCCCGCTTCTATCGCGCGCTGTTTCTCGAAGAGATCGGCAAGGACTATGTGCGCACCGCCCGCGCCAAGGGCCTGGCCGAGCGCCAGGTGCTCCTGCGCCATGTGCTGCGCAATGCGGCGCTGCCTATCCTCACCGGGGTGGTCTCGGCCATTCCCTTGCTGATCATGGGCAGCCTGATCGCCGAATCCTTCTTTGGCATTCCCGGCCTGGGCAGCTACACCATCGACGCCATCAACGGCCAGGACTTCGCCGTGGTCCGCACCATGGTGTTCCTGGGGTCGGTGCTCTACATCGTCGGCCTGATCCTGGCGGACCTGTCCTACACCCTCGCCGATCCGCGCGTTCGCTTCAGGTAGCCGCCATGCCGAAATTCGTCTTACTCTGGACCGACCTCGCCCTCTACCTGCTGGTGGCCGGCAGCCTGTGCTATGCCTGGCGCGCGCGTCGCCAGCCGGCCCTGCGCGCCAGTTGGCGCCGGGTGCTGCAGGATGCCCCGGCGATGAGCGCGGCCGTGGTGCTGGCCAGCTTCGTCGCCATCGCCCTGCTGGATTCGCTGCACTACCGGCCCCAGTTACCCGCGACGCCTGGCGCCACGGCGCCGATCTACTCGCCCACGGTACTCTCGGCCCTCGACGGCCTGCTGGCCGAGACCAGCCTGACCCAGCGCGAGAAGACCTATTCGGCGCCGCTCGCCACCCACCAGTTCACCAAGGAAACCCTGGGCACCAGCGCCGAGGGCGCGCCGCTGCGGGACTTCCCCCGCCTCAAGCATGCCGGCACCACGTTGCGCGATCCCGCTACCGAGTGGCGGGGCGATGTCCTCAAGCGGCTGACGTTGGGCCTGCTCGGCGGTCTGGCGCTGGCCCTGGCGACTGCCGCCCTGGCCGCGGCACGGCTGCGCGAGCCGGGTGGCTTAGCCAGCCGCTGCGGACTCATCCTCCGCGGCCAGACCGCCACGCCCTGGCGCGCCATCCTGCTGACCTGGCTGGGCGTCTGCCTGGTGGCCGGCAGCGTGATCGCCCTGGCCAGTGGTTACCACGTGCTGGGCACCGACGGCACCGGCAACGACGTCCTCTACCAGTCGCTCAAGAGCATCCGCACCGCCTTCGTCATCGGCAGCCTGACTACCCTGGCCATGCTGCCACCGGCCATCGTCTTCGGCCTGGCCGCCGGTTACTTCAAGGGCCGGGTGGACGACGTCATCACCTACCTCTACACCACCCTGACCTCCATCCCCGGGGTGCTGCTGGTAGCGGCCTGCGTGCTGATGATGCAGGTGTTCATCGACCGCCATCCGGAGCTGTTCGACACCGGCGCGGCGCGCGCCGACCTGCGTCTCTTCATGCTCTGCCTGATCCTCGGCCTCACCGGCTGGGCCGGCCTCTGCCGCCTGCTGCGCGCCGAGGCGCTCAAGCTGCGCGAGCTGGAATACGTGCAGGCGGCGAGGGCCTTCGGCGTTTCCCACTTCACCATCCTGCGCCGGCACCTGCTGCCCAACGTCTTCTACCTGGTGCTCATCACCCTGACCCTGGAATTTTCCAGCCTGGTGCTCTACGAGGCGGTGCTCTCCTACCTGGGCATCGGTGTCGATCCGACCATGAATTCCTTCGGCTCCATGATCAACGACGCCCGCACCGAAATGTCCCGCAGCCCCATGATCTGGTGGAATCTGCTTAGCGCCTTCGCCTTCATGCTGGCTCTGGTGCTGGCGGCCAATCTGTTCGCCGACGCCGTGCGCGACGCCTTCGATCCGCGCAGTCGCCGGCTGAGATCCGCCTGGCTCAGGCGCCGTCCCGGCCAGGACGAGGTGCAGCCATGACCCCGGTGCTGGAGATCCGCGACCTGGAGATCCTGGTCGACGGCGAGGAGGGCACGCGCCAGGCGGTACGCGGCCTGAGCCTGGCCATCGCCCGCGGCGAGACCTTTGCCCTGGTCGGGGAATCGGGCAGCGGCAAGAGCGTCACCGCGCTCTCGCTGTTGCGGCTGCTGCCGCCTGCGTTGGGCATCGCCCGCGGCGCGGCGCTGCTGGCCGGCACCGATCTGCATCGACTGCCGGAAGGGCGCCTGCGCGAATTGCGCGGCGGGCGCGTCGGCACCATCTTCCAGGAGCCCGCCACCAGCCTGAATCCGGTCATGCGCATCGGCGAGCAGATCGAGGAAACCCTGCGCGCCCATACCGCGCTGCGCGGCGCCGCCGCCCGCGCCCGGGTGGTGGAATGGCTGCGTCGGGTGGGCATTCCCGAGCCGGAGCGACGGATCGACGACTACCCCTTCCAGTTCTCCGGTGGCCAGAAGCAACGCATCATGATCGCCCTGGCGCTGGCCGCCGAGCCGGATCTGCTGATCGCCGACGAGCCCACCACGGCGCTGGACGTCACCGTCCAGGCACAGATCCTCGCGCTGCTGGCCGACATCCAGCGCGAACTGGGCATGGCCATCCTGCTGATCACCCACGACCTGGCGGTGGTGCGCCAGGTGGCCCATCACGTGGCCCTGATGCGCCACGGCGAGATCGTCGAGAGTGCGCCGGCGGCGGACTTCTTCCAGGCGCCCCGGCATCCATATGCCCGCGAGTTGTTCGCCGCCATTCCCACCTTCGCCAAGCGCGACCAGACCCTGGCAGGAGTACCCCGCACCTTGCCCGCGCGAACCCCGGGCGAGTGCTTGCTGGAGGTACGCGACCTGGCCGTGCACTATCCGCTCCGCCGCGGCGCCTGGGGCCGGACCCGGGACTGGGTCAGGGCGGTGGACGGGGTGAGCTTCGACCTGCACGCCGGCGAGACCCTGGCCCTGCTGGGCGAATCCGGCTGCGGTAAGACCACCACCGGCAAGGCGCTGCTGCGGCTGCTCGACGGGCCGCGCATCGGCGGCAGTGCCCGCCTGGGCGGCGCAGAGCTGCTCACGGCCGATGGACGCACCCTGCAACGGCTGCGCCGGCAGATCCAGATCGTCTTCCAGGATCCCTTCGCCTCCCTGGATCCGCGCATGCGCATCGCTGCCACCCTGGAGCAGGGGCTGCTGGCCCTGCGCCCGGAACTGGACGCCGCCGAGCGCCAGAGACGTGCCGCCGCCCTGGTGGAGCGGGTCGGGCTGCCGGGGGACACCCTGCAGCGCTTTCCCCATGAATTCTCCGGCGGCCAGCGGCAGCGCATCGCCATCGCCCAGGCGCTGATCGTCGAGCCGCGGGTGCTGGTATGCGACGAACCCACCTCGGCGCTGGACGTCTCGGTGCAGGCGCAGATCCTCGATCTCCTGCGCGAACTTCAGGCGGAGCGCGGCCTGGCCTATCTGTTCATCACCCACAACTTTGGCGTGGTCGAGTACCTGGCCGATCGTATCGCGGTCATGGACGGCGGTCGCATCGTCGAACAGGGCAGCGCCGAACGGGTGCTGCGCGCGCCCGCTCACGCCATGACCCAGCGCCTGCTGGCCGCCGTGCCGCGCCTGGAATTCGGGACCTCGCCATGAATTTTCCACCGCGCATCGCCCTGGCCGACTTCGAGCTGGTGTGGCCGCAACCGCGCCTGGCCGCGGCCTTCGCCGACGCCCTGAACTGGAGCTATGCCGAGCACCGCCGCTTCCTTGCCTGGGCGCGCGAACAGACCAGCGTCGCCCAGGCCCGCGACAGCCTGCTCGCGGCCCGCGGCGCCTTCACCCTCGCCCAGGGCGAGAAACGCTACTTCCTGGTGCGCGGTGACGAACTGCTCGGCTGCCTGGGGCTCACGCCACTGGACGGCGGGCGGCGCTTCGAGATCGGTTACTGGCTGCACAGCCTGCATACCGGGCAGGGCCTGATGACCGCCGCACTGCGGTATTTCGTCGAGCAGCGGGGCACGGCCGGGTTCTTTCTCACCACCTCGGCCGCCAACGACGCCAGCCAGCGCCTTGCCGAACGGGTCGGTTTCCGGCGCGTCCGGGTGCTGGAAAACGATCGGGAAGGTCCGGACGGGCAGCGCTGCGCCACCTGGGTCTATGAATTGCCGCCGCAGGTGAAGTCATGACCGCCCTGAGCGTTCCGCTGCAGTATCCACCGCGCTTCGCCGTGACCGAGGCGGTGGAACTGATCGACCTGACCCTGGCCGATCCCGCCGCGGTGGCCGACTACTACCGACGCAATCGCCAGCACCTGGCGCTGTCGATGCCGCGGCGCTCCGACGCCTTCTATACCCTGGCGCAATGGCAGGGGCAGGCAGCCGCCTACCGCGCCGGAGGGCCGGGTCTGAGCGAGTTGCGCCTGGTGCTGCGAGCGGGCCCGCTGGTCATAGGCACGGTGAATTTCAGCCAGATAGTTCGCGGGGGTTTCCAGGCCTGCTACCTGGGCTACGGCCTGGATGCGGCCTGGCAGGGGCGGGGGCTGATGCGCCAGGCCGTACGCCTGGGGCGGGACTTCGTCATCGCCGAGCTGGGCCTGAATCGGATCATGGCCAACCATCTGCCGGAGAACGTCCGCAGCGCCCATCTGCTGACCCAGCTCGGCTTCGAGCGCGAGGGCCTGGCACGGCGCTATCTGGAGATCGACGGGGTCTGGCGGGATCACGTGCTGACCAGCTATGTGCGTTCCGCCCCCTGAATGAAAACCGGCGGCCCCTAGCCGCCGGACTTCCCTCAGACCCTGTTCTAAGTCTCGCGAGCTAGCGACAAACAAGGCCTCGGCGGCCCCGCGAAAGTGGCTGAGGAAGCGGATCGGACCCGCGCTCGGGTTTACGAGCGGTAAATGAGCATTCCGACCGGGCTGGCGACCCAGGGCATTTTCAACGCGGTTTGGCCGACGCGCAGCAGACTTTGAATAGGGTCTCAGACCCGCGCCGCGGTAACGGCAGCCGAGCCCCAGGTGGTGCGCCAGCGGCGCTTGACGCTGAGCAGGCCGAACCAGGCGAGCACGCCGAGGGCGGCGAACAGCCAGAGGCCCAGTTGATAGTCGCCGGTGGCCTGCTTGACCGCGCCCAGGCCGGCGGTGAGGGCGAAGCCGCCGATGCCGCCCGCCATGCCGATCAGCCCGGTCATGACGCCGATTTCCTTGCGGAAGCGCTGGGGCACCAGCTGGAACACCGCGCCGTTGCCGGCGCCCAGGCTGAGCATGGCCACCACGAACAGCGCCAGGGCCGCCATGGCGCTGGGCAGGTGGAAGCCCACGGCGGCGATGCAGATGGCCGCCACGGTATACATGCCGAGCAGCGCGCGGATCCCGCCGATGCGGTCGGCCAGGGCACCGCCCAGGGGCCGCATCAGGCTGCCGCCGAAGACGCAGGCGGCGGTGTAGTAGCCGGCCACCACCGGCTCCAGGCTGTACTGGTCATGGAAGTAGCCGGGCAGGGTGCTGGCAAGGCCGAGGAAGCCGCCAAAGGTCACGCTGTAGAAGAACATGAACCACCAGCTGTCCTTGTCGTTCAGCGCACGACCGTAGTCCACCAGCTTCTTGGGCGCCGGCCGTTCCGGGGCGTTGCGGGCGCAGAGCACGAAGACCACCAGGGTCAGGATCAGCGGGATCAGCGCGAAGCCGAATACGTTGGTCCAGCCAAAGGCCTTGGCCAGCGCCGGGGCGAAGAGGGCGGCGAACACCGTCCCGGAGTTGCCGGCGCCGGCGATGCCCAGAGCCTTGCCCTGGTGCTGCGGCGGATACCACTGGGAGGCCAGCGGCAGGGCGACGGCGAAGGACGCACCGGCGAAGCCGAGGAACAGGCCCAGCACCAGGGTCTGCTCATAACTGTGCACACCGTGCTGCCAGGCCACCAGCAGCGCCAGTATCACCACCACCTGGCCGATGATGCCGGCGGTCTTGGGTGACAGCCGATCGGCGACGAAGCCCAGGATCAGACGCAGGACGGCACCGGCGAGAATGGGCGTGGCCACCATCATGCTGCGCTGCTGGGTGGTCAGCTGCAGGTCGGTGGCGATCTGCACGGCCATGGGACCGAGCACGTACCAGACCATGAAGCTCAGGTCGAAGTAGAGGAAGGCGGCGAACAGGGTCGGCGCATGGCCGGCTTTCCAGAAACTGGGACTCATGGAGGCACCTCGGGCACGTCACGGGCATGAAAAAGGCGCCAGTCACCCTTGCCCGTTGCCGGGAGGTGAACTGACGCCTTTGTCGGTTGGGTGACCGCCGTTGGCCACCCCTGCCGAGGTCTTTGCAAGAGCGAAGCCAAGTTGAGTGAGCCCAGTGTTAGCTGGGGATCGCGATATTGGCAGCGTCTGAATCGGTCAAGGCGCTGCACAAGAATTGAGCGCCGTCACGGCGGGTTGCCCCTTGTTGGCGCTTACGAAGTAGTGCGGGCCGGGTTCGGATCGCGGCCATGGGCCGCTCCTACAGGTACGGTAGCCTCTGTAGGAGCGGCCCATGGCCGCGATAGGCTGCAAGAAAAGGCCGTGGCGATCACTCGCCACGGCCTTTTCTATTGGGATGACGCTATTACTTCGCGTACTTGGTCTGCAGCGCCTTGGCTTCCTGGAGGTGGTGCTCCAGCTTCGGCAGGGTCTTCTCGGCGAAGGCCTTGAGCGCGGCGTCATCGCCGGTCTTGGCTTCGTTGCGGAAGATCTCGATGGTCTGCTCGTGGGCCACGACCTGGTTGTTGGCATAGGAGCGGTCGAAGGAGTCGTCACGCACCTGCAGGATCATGGCCTTGGCCTTGTCCATCAGCTCGGCGTCGGTGGAGACTTTCAGCTTCTTCTCCTGGGCCAGGCTCTTGAGCTGCTCGTTGGCCTTGGTGTGGTCGTCGATCATGCTCTGGGCGAAGGTCTTGATGTCCTGGGACTTGCTCTTGTCCAGGGCCAGTTTGGCCGCTTCGATCTCGGCGATGCCCTTGGCCGAGGCGTCGTCGACGAATTCGGCCGGAGACAGCTTGTCGGCGGCCTGGGCCAGGCCGGCACCGGCAGCCAGCAGGATGGCGAGGGACAGGCTGGAGGCTTTCTTCAGCATGGGCGTCATGGACGTGCTCCTGATTTTCTTGGGCAGTAAGGGAAGGGGCTCACCGCTGTGCGGTGAACGCGCCTGCAAATGGGACCTGCCCAAAAAGTCATACGTTCCCTGAAGAAAGTGCGCGAAGCCAGATCAGGCGCGGCTTACGCTTGAGCGAAACGCTTCATAGGCGTCGAAATCGAAGCGTGTCGCCGAGACGATCTGGCTCTGTTTCAGGGTCAGGTAGATGTCCTTGCCCTTGTCCGCATAGTGGGTGGTGAAGGTCACCCAGAGTTTGTCCTTGTCGCGGTAGCCGCTCATGATCGGCTTGATGCAGACGTCCTGGTCGGCGCCTTCCGTTTCGCTCGGTTCGCCCAGGGTGGTGATGCGGCCGACGTACACCTTGCGCTCCTCCAGGGTCAGCATCAGCGTCTCCTTGTTGATGGAGGCGGTCATCAGCAGATCGTCCAGCGGACTGTCCTTGAGGATGCCGGCGAGGATGAAGGTGCGGTAGTTGTCCTCGCTCAGGCCGTACTTGCGCTTGATGGTCCAGCGCGCCAGCGTGGCCCAGGCCGTGGGAATCAGCAGGGCGGTCACCGTCACCAGCAGGATCCAGGCGGCCTGCAGCGGATCTTCCAGGGTGCCGGTGCGGCGCAGCAGCTCGGCGAGACCGGCGAAGTAGTCGAGGGAGAAGGTCCGCTCACCCCAGGACCAGCTGCGCCCCTGCACGATTTGCGCGATGCCCAGGTGCAGGATCACGGCGAGCAGGGTGCAGAACAGGCCGAAGCGCGCGCTCTGCAGATAGAGGTACTGGCCCTCGTAGCGATGCAGGCGGTAGAAGTACAGCGGATGCTTGTGGCAGACGAGAAAACCGCTGACCAGGATCGGCAGGAGCAGCAGCAGGAACATCAGCGGTTGATGAGCCGCCGGGCGCGGTCCAGGTCTTCCTTGAATTCGGGGGAGTCGAAGATCTCCGCCGGATCGATGCGCAGGGTACCGCGACCGACCACGCGCATGGACTTGTAGGAGTTGTTGATGCTCGCGGCCAGCTTGAGATCGTCCGCGGAGGGCGATTTGAGCAAATTGAACAGGCCTTTCAGCATGGCGATATCCCGGGAGGTCACTAGCGGCTTATAGCTTGGAACGCCCGGACTGACAAGAATTCGCCGCGCCGCCGGTCGACGGCGCGGCGAAGACTCAGGCCGGCTCGACCCCGGATTTGCGCGCGGCCGCCTTGGGCAGCAGGCCGTCGGCACGGAACATCTGCTTGATGCCGCGCACCGCCTGGCGGATGCGGTCCTGGTTCTCGATCAGGGCGAAGCGCACATGGTCGTCGCCATAGTCACCAAAGCCCAGTCCCGGCGAGACGCAGACCTTGGCCTCGGCCAGCAGCTTCTTGGCGAATTCCAGCGAACCCAGGTGGGCATAGGGCTCGGGAATCTTGGCCCAGACGTACATGGAGGCCTTGGGGTTCTCCACCATCCAGCCGGCTTCGTGCAGGCCGCGCACCAGCACGTCGCGGCGCTGCTGGTATTGCTGGGCGATGTCGCGCACGCACTGCTGGTCGCCTTCCAGGGCGGCGATGGCCGCCACCTGCAGCGGAGTGAAGGTGCCGTAGTCGTGATAGCTCTTGATGCGCGCCAGGGCGGCGACCAGCTCGGGATTGCCAACCATGAAGCCGATCCGCCAGCCGGCCATGTTGTAGCTCTTGGACAGGGTGAAGAATTCCACCGCGATGTCCTTGGCGCCAGGCACCTGCATGATGGAGGGCGCCTGCCAGCCGTCGAAGACGATGTCGGCATAGGCCAGGTCGTGCACCACCAGCACGTTGTAGCGCTTGGCCAGTTCCACCACGCGCTCGAAGAAATCCAGCTCCACGCACTGGGCGGTGGGGTTGGAGGGAAAGCCGAGGATCATCATCTTCGGCTTGGGAATGCTTTCGCGGATGGCCCGCTCCAGTTCGGCGAAGAAGTCCATGCCCTGCACCAGGGGCACCGAGCGCACCTGGGCGCCGGCGATCACCGCACCGTAGATGTGGATCGGATAACTCGGATTGGGCACCAGCACGGTGTCGCCGGCATCCAGGGTGGCCAGCATCAGGTGAGCCAGGCCTTCCTTGGAGCCGATGGTGACGATGGCTTCGCTGTCGGCATCGATCTCCACCTGGTAGCGATCGCGGTACCAGTGGGAGATGGCGCGTCTCAGGCGCGGAATGCCCTTGGAGCTGGAGTAGCCGTGGGTGTCTTCGCGCTGGGCGACCTGGCAGAGCTTCTCGACGATGTGCGGCGGAGTCGCCCCGTCGGGATTGCCCATGGACAGGTCGATGATGTCCTCACCGCGACGGCGCGCGGCCATCTTGAGTTCGGCGGTGATGTTGAAGACGTAGGGGGGCAGGCGATCGATGCGCGCAAAGCGGCGCACGGGACTGGAATCAGTCATGCGTTCCTCGAAGTACGTAAGCGCCCGGAACCGTCCGAGCGACGTGGGTCACAGGAGGTGACCTGCAGCGGACAGTAGCCGCAGGTCGCTGCGCTTGTCGAGGAAAAAATCAGCGGGGCGCCGCTGGCGAGGCGCTCCGGTGCGGATCAGCGCGCGTGACCGGCCTGCAACGCCGCCACTTCCAGTCGCGCCTGCTGGCGCGCCTTGTCCTGGTGCTGCTGGATCATGCCGGGGATGAGGAAGGCATCGATCAGGCACCAGATCCCCAGGATGATCCAGGGAATGAAGAAGGTGACCCAGCCGAGCAGCGAGAGCACCAGCATGATGGCGGCGGTACCGGTGCGGCCGAGGTAGAAGCGATGACCGCCGAGCATGCCGAGAAAGAACCAGATCAGGTAGGCGGCGCCGGTGGATTTGCGCGCGTTGGCGACCTTTTGTTCGACCAGCATTTCGGCTTGCAATGAGCTCATGACAGACGTCCTTTTCGAGGGTGAATATCCAGGGGGCGCGGATAGTGCCACACAAAGCGGAGCCAGACCATTTCCCGTGGCGGGCTCCTGGCGCCGGTTCAGCCGAGCAGTTCGCTCATGGCGATGATCTGGTCGGCCACCTGGATCAGCTTCTGCTGCTTGCTCATGGCCTGGCGGCGCATCAGGGTATAGGCCTCGTCTTCGCTGCAGCCACGCATCTTCATCAGCAGCCCCTTGGCCTGGTCGACCTTCTTTCGCTCCAGCAGCTGCTGCTCGCGGGCCTGGAGTTCGGCGCGCAGGGCCTGGTCGGTCTCGAAACGGGCGCGGGCCACATCGATGATGGCCTGCAGGCGACTGGTCTGGATGCCTTCGACGATATAGGCGCTGACGCCGGACTGGATGGCCCGGCGCATCACCGCCGGGTCATGCTCGTCGGTGAACATGACGATGGGGCGCGGCCGGTCGCGGGTGACCAGGCAGACCTGTTCCATGACGTCGCGCCCGGGTGACTGGGTGTCGAACAGGATGACGTCCGGCCGCAGGGCCTCGATGCGTGCGGGCAGGTCGATGGTCAGACCGGATTCCTCGATGACCTCGAAACCGGCTTCGATCAGCGCGGCCTTGAGACGGCCGACCTGCTTGGGGGTGTCGTCGATGAGCAGGATGCGCAAGGTCGTTCTCCCTAGTAGTCGCTGAGCGCGTGGATGGCGAAGCTGCGGGCGTAACCGGCCGGATCGCTGCCGTCCCAGGTGCGACCGTCGAACAGGGTGCTGCTGCGCCGGGTCGGCGGTACCGCCAGCCCCAGGTCGGTGGCGGCCTGCCGGTACAGCTCGGTGCACTGCACGGCCTCGGCGATGGCCAGGTAGTCCGGCTCCTCGCGCAACAGGCCCCAGCGGCGGAACTGGGTCAGAAACCAGAGGCCATCGGAGAGATAGGGTGGATTGACCGCGCCCTGGCGATGGAAGGCTAGGGGGTGCTGGTCTTCCCAGTGGCCATCGAGGCCGTCCTCGTAGTGACCGAGAAAGCGCTGGGCGAGCAGCGCCGCGTCGGTGTCCACGTAGTCGGCGCCGCTGATCAGCTGGGCGGTGCCCAGGCGATTCTCGCGACTTTCCTCTATGAAGCGACTGGCGTCGAGCAGGGTGCGGATCAGCGCCCGCGCGGTATTGGGATAGCGCTCGGCGAAGTGGCCGGTGCAGGCCAGCACCTTTTCCGGGTGGTCCGGCCAGATCGCCTGGGTGGTGGTCAGGGTGAAGCCCTGGCCGCGCGCCACGGCGGCGGCGCCCCAGGGTTCGCCGACGCAGAAGCCGTCGACCCGGCCGGCGGCCAGATGCTCGGGCATCTGGGGTGGCGGCACCAGCGCGGTGCGCACGTCCTGCAGGGGATGGATGCCCTGGGCCGCCAGCCAGTAGTAGAGCCAGAAGATATGGGTGCCGGTGGGAAAGGTGTGCGCCAGGGTCAGCGGCCTGGCGTCCGGCTGGCGGATCCGCTCCACCAGGGAGGCCGTGTCCCGGACGCCTTCCCGGGTGAGGCTGCGCGCCAGATTGAGGCTCTGACCGTTCTGCGCCAGGCTCATGAGCACCGCCATCGGCGTGGCAGGCGCGCCGCCCAGGCCGAGATGGGCGCCATAGACCAGGCCGTAGAGGCAGTGCGCGGCGTCGAGCTGGCCGTTGAGCAGGTTGTCGCGCAGCGCCGACCAGGAGGGCTGGCGGTGCAGATTGAGCGTCAGGCCATGGGGTTCGCCGAAGCCCTGAGTCGCCGCCACGATCAGCGAGGCAGCATCGCTCAGAGGCAGGAAGCCCAGGTTGAGCTCCGGCTTTTCCGGGGCATCCGAACCCGCGACCCAGAGGTGCGCGGCGTGGGGGGAAGGCTGGGCAGGCATGGTGTCTCCGGCAACTGACAGACGCCAGGGCGCCTCTCTGTGCACCGCTATGGGCGTCTCGACTAGGGCCTGCACCATTATGGTGACAGGCACGGCACCATCAACGGGCGCTTTCATTGCCATGGCGCCTGCGGGACAGCGCCTTTGCAGCGGTCCGCGGCGCGGCGAACGAGGGCGACGCCGGCTGAGGTCTGTCAGAAGCGGGGCAAAACCCGCGCCAAGTCGCGGGTTGCCGGCGGTGGGACTACTTCTGCGGAATCAGCAGCAGGCGGTCGCGCCCATAGACGCGCTCCAGATTCTGTGGCTGTAGCGGCAGGCTCTGGTATTGCCCGCGGGTCCAGCCCTTGCCCGGGGTGCCGACCTGGCTCGCCTGCAGCGGTTCGGCCAGGCCGAAGTCCACCACCAGGCGCAGCGCCGGCGCCAGCCAGACCTGGTCATTGCCGCCCCAGTGACTGGCGGTCAGGTCCAGCGTCGAGCCGTCGCCACCATAGGCGTTGCCGTCCTGGCGGTGCAGGCGGCCCCATTGCCAGCTGGCGCGATCGCTACCCAGCCGGGCTTCGCAGGTGGCGACGGCCGCGGCCAGGGCGCGGGCGAAGATCGCCGGCTTGTCTTCGTGGGCGGCGGTGCTGACGTCATCCCAGTAGGGACTGTCGTCACGCGCCAGGAGGTGATCGACGATGGCGTTGTAGCCGGTGTCGCTGAGGGTGGTGAAGGCCTGCCAGGCCGGACTCCTGGTGCCACCCAGTTCGTCGGCGAAGGTCTGTTCGGTCAGGGCCTGGAGAAAGGCTTCGTAGAGCGCCGCGTCACCGGAGCCGGCGGCCAGGCGGCCGTCGAAGCCCTGCAGACGCCGCAGGGCCTCTTCCGCCTGCGGGCGCTGGCCCGCCGAGAGGGCGGCGATGGCCTGGCGCAGCGGTGCGGCGAAGCCGGGGGAGTCGAGCTGGGTCTTGAGTTTGGCGGCCAGGGTGGTGGTCTGGTCCTGCTGCAGGGCCATGGCGTCGCGGCCATCGAGGCGCGCCGAACGGCCGGCCAGTTGCGCCAGGCGCTCCTGGCGCTCGGGGCCCGACCAGTTGCTGGACAGCTGCATGCCGTAGCCACGCGGTACCACGCGCTGGTTGGCGGCGCCCAGCCAGCCCTGGGCCGGATCCTGGTCATAGGGGTGCAGCATGGGATCGGCGTAGCCATCCCAGGCGTAGCGCTCGTCCCAGCCGGGCGAGGGCAGTAGACCCAGGCCGCTGCGGCGGTTGGGATAGCGCCCGGTCACCTGCCAGCCGATGTGCTCGGCATCGGCGAACACCAGATTCCAGTCGCTGGCGCGCAGGTCGCGAGCCAGTTCGAAGGCGCGCTCCACGTCCTTGGCGCGGGAGAGGTCGAAAAGGGCGTCCAGGCTCTTGTCGGCTTCCAGACGACTGCTGCGCAGGGCCAGGCCGTAGCCGTAGCCGTTGGCGTCCGGCGCCAGTGCCAGATTCAGCAGCGGACCGCGGGGACTGGTATAGAGGGTCTCGCGCCGCGGCTTTTCACCGCGGACGAAAAAGGTCTCCACCCGCTCGCCGGCCGGCTGCCACTGACCGCCGCTCTGCACCTGCAGGCGACCGCCCTGGCGTTGCAGGCGTTCGAGGTAGAGGTCCTGGCTGTCGCCCATCAGGGTCGCGGCGCCCCAGGCCAGTTTGCCGTTGTAGCCGTCGAGCAGCAGCGGCAGGCCGGGCAGGGTGGTACCCACGGCCTCGAAGCGTGGCGCCCTCAGGGTCACCAGGGTAAAGGGCGACCGGCCGACGGCACTGACCTTGTCCACCGCGAGCAGGCTGCGGCCGCTGCGGGTATGCCCCGGGGTGGCCGCCCAGGCTGTACCGGTAGGGCCGCCGAAGGGCGCCTGCTCCGCCAGTTGCCGCTGGACCTGCAGCAGGGCTTCGAGCCCTGGCAGCTGGCCGCGCAGATTCAGGCCGCGCAGCTTGGCGGTCTCCTCGTCCGGCAGGGGTTCGTCCGGGTAGGTGGGCAGGAGCCAGGCCAGGCGCTCGGGACCGACCTGGGCGGCCAGGGCCAGCGCCGCGGTTTCCTTGCGCAGGTCCACCGCCTGGGCGAAGTTGAGCAGTTCGAAGAGCAGGGCGCTGTCTTCGGCCTTCCAGTATTCGGCGCGGTAGTCGTGGCCATCCAGCTGGACCCGTTCGCCAGCGCGATAGAGATAGGCGTTGACCCCCCGGGCATAGACCTCGAAGAAGGCCTTCATCCGTGGCGAGGCGTTGCCGTAGGCCACCTGGGCGGCCTTGCGCAGGTCCACCGCGCGCATGAACCTGTCGCTGTCCAGGCGGCTTTCGCCGTAGGCCTCGGCCAGCCGACCCTGGGCCAGCAGGCGCAGCTCGACCATCTGCGCCAGGCGTTCGCTGGCATGGACGTAGCCGAGGGCGAACAGGGCATCGTGAAAGGTGGTGGTCTCGATCAGCGGCTGGCCGTCGGCATTGCGGCGCACCGAGGCGGTCTGCGCCAGGCCGCGCAGCGGCAGGCTGCCCTTGAGTTGCGGCTGGCTGCGGGTCGGCTGCTCTTCGCCGAGGTACTGGCAGCCGGCGAGGGCGGTCAGCAGGCCGAGGGTAGCGAGACGCAGGGGCGCGCGCGGGCGAAACAGGAGAGGCGAGACCATGAACAGCGGACACTCCGGGCGGATGGATGCGAACGGGTGGCTACGTTAGCAGGGTCCGGCGGGGGAGCAAGCCTCGGGCGAGGGGTGGCGCCTGGGCGCTGCCGACAGGTCGTCGGCAAGGGTGCCTGGCGCGGCACCAGACCGCTCAGCGCAGCGCCATCCAGATCAGCAGCGCGGCCTGGAACAGGCAGAACACCGCCAGGCAGCCGATGGCGAAGCGCAGCGAGATGTCATCGCGGCGATAGAGGGCGATGCGGTCCTCCAGCTGGCGCAGACTGGCATCGCGCTCGTCGATCACCCGGTCGCACTGCTCCAGCAGGGTGGCACCGTCCAGCAGCGACAGCAGCTGCACCTTGTCGGCATTCCAGTCCTCGCGCAGCTGGCTGACCCGGGCGGCCCGGCAGAGCTGCTGACGCTCGTCATCCGCCGCCGTCTCGACGGTGAAGCCCTGGGCGCCGAGCACGTGGTCGCGGCGCTTGCGGCTGTCTTCGTCGAGGGCGTCGCGGCGCGCCAGGGGCAGGTCCTGCACCCGGTAGTGGCTCCAGCGCAGGCGTGCCCAGGCGGCCGCCCGCGCCAGTAGAAAGCGTCCCAGGCCGCGTTCTTCCGGCTCGATCTGCAGACCGCGCTCCGGGCCGAGGCGGATTTCGCCTTGGCGATGGTCGACCCAGACCTCCAGCACGTTCACCTCGCGGTGCAGCAGCTGACCGGGAATCTGCACCGTCAGCCGCAGCAGGCTTTCCTCGTCACCATGGCGCTCGACCAGGCCGAGTTGCACGAAGCGCAGTGGGCGCGCGCCGACCCGGCGATCCGCCGGCTGCGGCATCAGCCGCAGCAGCTGAAAGCGCTCCGGCGGCAGGCTGGCCCAGGGATGGGGCTCGTTGGGTGCGGCCTCGACGGCCGGTGATGCGTGATCGGGGGTGTCCACGGACGGGCTCCAGCGGGTGCGCCGCCTGGGCGCCTTTGCTGGCTTATCGGCCGACGCGCGAGGAACCTGAGCGCGCGACGAAGGCGGTCACGCGCTCGACCAGCGCGCGGGCCAGGGGCAAGTTGGGATTGTCGTAGCTGGGCAGTTGCGCCTGGAAGTCCGCCGGGGTGATGCGCAGCATGTGGTTCATGCCGGCAATGATGGCCAGTTCCGCATCCGGTTTGGCGCGCTGCAGGGCGCGGGCATCGTCGACCTCCACCTGGATGTCATGGGTGCCCTGGACGATCAGCGCCGGCGCGTGGATGCCGGCGAAGGCCCTGGCCGGATCCTGGCGGAACAGCGAGATCAGATAGGGCTGGACGCTGGGGCGGAACAGCACCAGCAACTCCTTCGGCACCTCGGGCACCGGGGTGCCGCGCAGCAACTGGTCGATGATCCACTGGGCGCTGGCCAGGCCGGCCGGCGACAGCTTGCCCGCCAACTGCTCGCGCAGCACCACGTCGATGGGCCGGCCGCTGCCGGCCAGGGTCACCACCCCGGCGACCGGCACCCGGTCGGCGGCCAGACTGGCGATCAGGGCGCCTTCGCTGTGGCCGAGCAGGATCACCGCGGAAAAGCGCGGATCGGCGCGCAGCAGCCGGATCCAGCCGACCAGGTCGTCGACATAGCGCTCCACGCTGAGGCGACTCTCGTCCGGCTCGGCGCTGCGACTCTCGGCCACGCCGCGCTTGTCGAAGCGCACGCTGGCGATCCGCTGCCGGCCCAGGGCCTCGGCCAGCCGCTGCAGGGCCGCGTTGCGCGCGCCGGGGGCGTTGCCGTTGCGATCGATGGGCCCCGAGCCGGAAACGAAGAGCACCACCGGTTGCGGCCTGTCGCTACGGGGCAGGATCAGACTGCCCTTGAGCACACCGCTGCCGGTGTCGAGCTGGAGGGGACGATAGAGCACGGGATCGGCCGCCGTGGCGAGGGCGGGCAGGGCGAGGTACAGCAGCAGGGAGAACAGCAGACGCATGGCGGGAAGGGCACCGGAGAGCTGGGGTGTGGGGGCCTATCCCGCACACAATCCGTGTAAAAGACCACGGCGCGTGTAAAATCGCCCATTCCCAATTTGAATCCATACCTTTCACCCGTAGCGCGGAGCCCTCGCATGTCCGGCAATACCCTCGGCACGCTGTTTACCGTCACCACCGCCGGCGAAAGCCATGGCCCGGCGCTGGTCGCCATCGTCGACGGTTGCCCACCCGGACTGCCCCTGGACCTCGCCGACCTGCAGCGCGACCTGGATCGGCGCAAGCCCGGTACCAGCCGCCACACCACCCAGCGCCAGGAAGCGGACGAGGTGGAGATCCTTTCCGGGGTCTTCGAGGGCGTCACCACCGGTACCCCCATCGGCCTGCTGATCCGCAACACCGACCAGAAGTCCAAGGATTACTCGGCGATCAAGGACCTGTTCCGCCCGGCCCATGCCGACTACGCCTACCACCACAAGTACGGCCTGCGCGACTACCGCGGCGGCGGTCGCAGCTCGGCGCGGGAGACCGCCATGCGCGTGGCGGCGGGTGCCATCGCCAAGAAGTACCTGGCCACCCAGGGCATCCGGGTGCGCGGCTACATGAGCCAGCTGGGTCCCATCGAGATCCCCTTCAAGACCTGGGACAGCGTGGAAGAGAACGCCTTCTTCAGCCCCGATCCGGACCGGGTGCCGGAGCTGGAGGCCTACATGGACCAGCTGCGCCGCGATCAGGATTCTGTGGGTGCGCGCATCACCGTGGTCGCCGACGGCGTGCCGCCGGGGCTGGGCGAGCCGATCTTCGATCGCCTCGACGCCGAGCTGGCCTATGCGCTGATGAGCGTCAACGCGGTGAAGGGCGTCGAGATCGGCGCCGGTTTCGCCAGCGTCGCCCAGCGCGGCACCGAGCACCGGGACGAACTGACCCCGGAAGGCTTCCTGTCCAACAACGCCGGTGGCGTACTCGGCGGCATCTCCTCCGGCCAGCCCATCGTCGCCCACCTGGCGCTGAAGGCCACCTCCAGCATCACCACCCCGGGGCGTTCCATCGACGTCCACGGCCAACCGGTGGATATCATCACCAAGGGTCGCCACGATCCCTGCGTGGGCATCCGCGCCACGCCCATCGCCGAGGCGATGATGGCCCTGGTGCTGATGGATCACCTCTTGCGTCACCGCGCGCAGAATGCCGAGGTGCGGGTGGGCACGCCCGTCCTACCGCAACTCTGATCAGCGGACGGACGATGCCGGTTCCCTATTGGCGGCTGTCGGGCTTCTATTTCGCCTACTTCGCGCTGCTGGGGGCCACGGCGCCCTACCTGGGGCTGTACTTCCACCACCTGGGCTTTTCCGGCACCGCCATCGGCCAACTGGTGGCCATCCCCATGCTGATGCGGGTGCTGGCGCCCAATCTCTGGGGCTGGCTGGCCGATCGCACCGGCCGCCGGCTGAGCATCGTCCGCCTGGGCGCCGCCTGCACCCTGCTGTGCTTTTCCGGCATCTACCTGGGCCAGGGCTTCGCCTGGCTGGCGCTGATCATGGCCGGACATGCCTTCTTCTGGCATGCGGTGCTGCCGCAGTTCGAAGCCATCACCCTGGCCCACCTGCGCGACCAGCCACAGCGCTATGGGCGTATCCGCCTCTGGGGCTCCATCGGCTTCATTGCCGCGGTGGCGGGACTCGGCTGGGCCTTCGAATACGTCAGTCTGGATCTCTACCCGGCCTACCTGCTGCTGGTGATGGCGATCATCCTGCTCGCCTCGCTGGCGGTGCCGGGGGTCAAGGTCGATCCGGGCCAGCGCCCCGAGGCGCCGGCCGAGCCCTTCCTGACCACCCTGCGCCAGCCACGGGTGCTGGCCTTCTTCCTCGCCGCGGCGCTGATGCAGCTGTCCCACGGTCCTTATTACACGGTCTTCACCCTGCACCTGGAAGACCTCGGCTATGGCCGCGGCGTCATCGGCCAACTCTGGTCGCTGGGTGTGGTCGCCGAGGTGCTGATCTTCCTGGTGATGCCGCAGCTGCTGGCGCGGCTGGCGCTCAACACCCTGCTGGTCGCCGCCTTTCTCATCGCCGCCGGGCGCTGGCTGCTGCTGGGCGCCCTGGCCGATCACCTGGCGGTGCTGCTGTTCGCCCAGTTGCTGCATGCGGCCACCTTCGGCTGCTTCCATGCCGCCGCCATCCAGTTCGTCCAGTCCCATTTCGACCGCCGCCGCCAGGGCCAGGCCCAGTCGCTCTATGCCGCCCTGTCCGGGGCTGGCGGGGCGCTCGGCGCGCTGTATGCTGGCTATGCCTGGCAGGTGTCCGGTGCCCTTGCCGCCTTTGCCGGCGCCTCCCTGGCGGCGCTGGCCGGGGCCTTCCTCATCCTCTTGTCCGTTCGGTCCAGTACGAAAAGTGCCTGCGCTCGGTGATGCTTCGTTGAAAAACACCTGGATCGCCAGCCCGGTCGCAATGCTCATTTACCTCTCGTAAACTCCGCTTCCTCAGCGTTTTGATTCGCTGGCGCTCACCCTCTGGGCCAGCCGTTGGCTGTTACTCCCGTTGGTCGTTGCGCCTCGCCTGACCGTCGCTCGGCGACTTTTCGTACAGAACCAAGGAGAACCCTCCATGATCCAGCAGCGTGAGCAACTGGCCCGGGAAATCATCGATGCCGGTCGCTTCCTCTATGGCCGCGGCTGGTCGCCGGCCACCAGCAGCAACTATTCGGTGCGGCTGTCCGACAGCCGCCTGTTGCTGACCGTGTCCGGCAAGCACAAGGGCCAGCTGGAGCTGGACGACATCCTCGCCACCGATCTCGATGGCACGCCGCTGGAGGCCAAGAAGCCGTCCGCGGAAACCGCGCTGCACACCCAGCTCTATCGCTGGCAGCCGGAGATCGGTGCCGTGCTGCACACCCATTCGGTGAACTCGACGGTGCTCTCGCGCCAGCTCGAGGGGGATCGCCTGCTGCTGGACGGCTACGAGCTGCAGAAGGCGCTGCACGGCGTCACCACCCACGAGGTGCGGGTGGAAATCCCGGTGTTCGACAACGACCAGGACATCCCGCGCCTGGCCGACAAGGTGCAGACCTGGCTGGACGTGCATCCCGACTGCGTGGGGTACCTGATCCGCGGACACGGCCTCTATACTTGGGGCCCGCGCATGGCCGATGCCCTGCGCCACGTGGAAGCCTTCGAATTCCTCTTCGAATGCGAACTCAAGACCCGGAGCCTGCGTCCATGAGCCGACTGACCGTCTACCACGATGCCGAACCGCGCCAGCCGCTGAAGGTGATCAGCGATGGCGAGCACATTGCCGCCACCCTGGCCGAGGTCGGGGTGCGTTTCGAGCGCTGGCAGGCCACCGCCCCGGTGGCACCCGGCGCCAGCCAGGATGAGGTGATCGCCGCCTATCGGCCGGAGATCGATCGCCTCATCCAGGAGCGCGGCTACCAGACCGTCGACGTCATCAGCATGCATCCCGAGCATCCGCAGAAGGAGGCGCTGCGCGCCAAGTTCCTCGAAGAGCACCGGCACAACGAGGACGAGGTGCGCTTCTTCGTCGCCGGGCAGGGGCTCTTCACCCTGCACATCGACGATCACGTCTACGCCGTGCTCTGCGAAAAGGACGACCTCATCTCGGTGCCGGCCGGCACCCCGCACTGGTTCGACATGAGCGAGTCGCCGTCCTTTGTCGCCATTCGCCTGTTCGACAATCCCGACGGCTGGGTGGCCCACTTCACCGGCGTCGACATCGCCCAGCGCTTCCCGCGCCTGGAGGTCGAGGCGTGACGATCAAGGCCATCCTCACCGATATCGAAGGCACCACCAGCGCCGTCAGCTTCGTCTTCGACGTGCTCTTTCCCTATGCCCGCGAGCACCTGCCGGCGCTGGTGCGCGCCCAGTCCGGGGAGCCGGCGGTGGCCGAGCAACTCGACGCCGTGCGCGCCGAAGCCGGCGAGCTGGACGCCGACGTGGAGCGGGTGATCGCCATCCTCCTGGAATGGATCGCCACCGACCGCAAGGCCACCCCGCTCAAGGCCCTGCAGGGGCAGGTGTGGGAGCAGGGCTATCGCGCCGGCACCCTCAAGGGGCACGTCTATCCCGACGCGGTCCAGGCGCTGCGCCAGTGGCACGCGGCCGGGCTGCCGCTGTACGTCTATTCCTCGGGCTCGATACAGGCGCAGAAGCTGATCTTCGGCTGCTCGGAGCACGGCGATCTCAGCCCTTTGTTTTCCGGGTATTTCGATACCCTGACCGGCGGCAAGCGCGACGCCGCGTCCTATGCGCGCATCGCCTCGGCCACCACCCACGAGCCATCGGACCTGCTGTTTCTCTCCGACGTGGTGGAAGAGCTGGATGCCGCGCGCCAGGCGGGTCTGCCGACCTGTGGCCTGGTGCGTGCCGGTGGCCAGCTCGGCGATCATCCGTGCGTGGCGTCCTTCGCTGACATCGATCTCGCGGCCTTCAGCTGAAGCCCACGGCCGGCGCCGCTGCCAAGCGAGCCGGCCGAACTCGACGCCGCTCTTGCCAGTCCCAATTGACGAGACCTGTGTCCTCGCAACGGGAGTCGCGACATGATCAATTCCACCATTGGCGGTGTACTGGGCTTCATCGTCTTCCTGCTCGACATCTGGGCCATCGTCAACGTCATCCGCAGTGACAGCACCAGCAACGCCAAGATCGGCTGGACCGTGCTCATCATCGTGCTGCCGGTGATCGGCCTGATCGCCTGGGCGGCCGCCGGCCCGCGCGGCAATCGCTCGGCCACCGCGCCCACCCACAAGGGTTAGCCAGCACAACACTGGAGCCTGTCACATCCAGCTCTTACAATGCCCGGCTTTTGGCCGGGCATTGCTCGTCTCGGCCTGCCACCTGCGGAGATCGACATGAGCGACTACCTGGAAACCCTCTACGACGGCTATGGCCAGCGCTTCACCGTCGAGCGCATGCTGCACGAGGTGCGCACCGAGCATCAGCACCTGGTGATCTTCCAGAACGCCGTGCTGGGCAAGGTCATGGCCCTGGATGGCGTGATCCAGACCACCGAGGCCGACGAATTCATCTATCACGAGATGCTCACCCACGTGCCCCTGCTGGCCCATCCGGCGCCCAAGCGGGTGCTCATCATCGGCGGCGGTGACGGCGGCATCCTGCGCGAAGTGGCCAAGCACCAGGGGGTCGAGCACATCACCATGGTCGAGATCGACGGTTCGGTGGTGGAGATGTGCAAGGAGCACTTCCCCGGCCATTCCGCGGGTGCCTTCGAGGATCCGCGGCTGAATCTGGTAATCGACGACGGCATGAACTTCGTCGCCAACACCACCGAGCGCTACGACGTCATCATCTCCGACTCGACCGATCCCATCGGCCCGGCCGAGGTGCTGTTCTCGGAAAACTTCTACCAGGCCTGCCATCGCTGCCTGAACGAGGGCGGCGTGATGGTGGCCCAGAACGGTACCCCCTTCCTGCAACTGGACGAGGTCAGGACCACCGCCGGCCGGATGTCCGGGCTGTTCGCCGACTGGCACTTTTATCTGTCAGCGGTGCCTACCTACATAGGGGGCGTCATGACCCTCGCCTGGGGCAGCAAGGACGTGACCTTGCGTCGGCAAGATGCCGAAACCCTGGCGCAGCGCTACAGTGATACAGGCATCCAGACCCGTTACTACACCCCGGAGCTGCATGCTGCTGCCTTTGCTCTACCTCGATACGTGCTGGAGGCCATCGGCAAGGCGTAAGCCCTGGCGGTCGCGGCACCGTTCGAGTTTTCAGCCGCGACTCGCCGGACGTCGGTAGCGACGCTTCGGCGAGAAGATCATCCGAACCAGAGGAGGGTTGTCCTATGTCCTTGTCGTTTGCCGATGATGTGAGCTTGAACCTGCTGCAGCGGATGAAGGAGGGCGGCTTCGATTTCGCCCGCTTCCATCCAATCGACTTCTTCGCCATCTTCGCCGATGAAGGCAAGGCCCGCATCGCTGCGGACCAGTTTCACGGCGAGTCCCTCAATGCCCAGGTGATGCCGCACGAAGAGGGGGGTTGGCATCTGCAGGTCAGCAAAGTGATGTTCGCCACCCACGCCACCATCGACGATTTCGAAAGCGATCTGGAAGCGGTGGTGGTGCCCCTGGGCGGCCAGCTCGACGGCTGGGGCGTGACCCAGGAAGTCAGCCGCAGCTCTGCCTGATCCAAGCCCTGCCGAGGCGGCATCCCGCCGGGGATGCCCGTCTCACCCCCTGAAATCACCCCGCCGCTCAATCATCGCACTTTCCGCCCGCCGCACCGTCTTAGGCTCATGACGGAAACGTTGCGGTGCATGCGCACGCTTACGTGCCTGGCTTTGGTGCACCGCGCGACCCGATGCCGCGCAAGAGCTTGATCTACAAGCCTCTTGCGCTGGCACGCGGCTTGCGAAGCTGCACCGTGGGTGACAAGGAGATCGGCATGAGCCGCCAACTGTATAACGAGATGTATGACGTCCAGGCGCAATGCCGACCGCACTATGGTCGCTATGCGCAATGGCTGAGCGAGACACCCCCGGAACTCCTGGCCCAGCGGCGGCGTGAAGCCGACCTGCTGTTTCATCGCGCCGGTATCACCTTCACCCTCTATGGCGACGAGCAGGGCACGGAGCGCCTGATTCCCTTCGATGCGCTACCGCGGGCCATTCCCGCCAGCGAATGGCAGATCATCGAGCGCGGCTGCATCCAGCGCGTCCAGGCGCTGAATCTCTTTCTCCACGACCTCTATCACGACCAGCGCATCATCAAGGCCGGGGTCATTCCCGCCGAGCAGGTGCTGGCCAACGACCAGTACCAGCTGGCGATGCAGGGGCTGGACCTGCCCAACGGCATCTATGCCCATATCGCCGGGGTCGACCTGGTGCGCGATGGCGACGGTGCCTACTACGTGCTGGAAGACAACCTGCGCACCCCCAGCGGGGTGTCCTACATGCTCGAGAACCGCAAGATGATGATGCGGCTGTTTCCCGAGCTGTTCACCCTGGAGCGCATCGCGCCCATCGACCACTATCCGAATCTGCTGCTCGACACCCTGCGCAGTTCCACCCCGGTCAACAACCCCACGGTGGCGGTCCTCACCCCGGGTCGCTTCAACAGCGCCTACTTCGAGCATGCCTTCCTGGCCCGGGAGATGGGCGTGGAGCTGGTGGAGGGCGCCGATCTGCTGGTACGCGACGAACAGGTGTTCATGCGCACCACCTCGGGCTTCCAGAAGGTCGACGTCATCTATCGCCGCCTCGACGACGCCTTCCTCGATCCCCTGGCCTTCAATCCGGATTCCCTGCTTGGCGTCCCTGGCCTGCTGGCGGCCTATCGCGCCGGCAACGTCATCCTGGCCAATGCCATCGGCACCGGAGTGGCCGACGACAAGTCGATCTATCCCTATGTCCCGGAGATGATCCGCTTCTATCTCAGCGAAGAGCCGATCCTCTACAACGTGCCCACCTGGCAGTGCCGCAAGCCGGACGAACTGTCCCATGTGCTGGCCAACCTGCCCGAGCTGGTGGTCAAGGAAGTCCATGGCTCCGGCGGCTACGGCATGCTGGTCGGCCCCACCGCCAGCAGCATGGAGATCGAAGCCTTCCGCGCCCGGCTCAAGGCCAATCCCAGCGCCTACATCGCCCAGCCGACCCTGTCGCTATCCACCTGCCCGACCTTCGTCGAGAACGGCATCGCGCCGCGGCACATCGACCTGCGGCCCTTCGTGCTGTCCGGTCGCAAGACGCGCCTGGTGCCCGGTGGCCTGACCCGGGTCGCCCTGCGCGAAGGTTCGCTGGTGGTGAATTCCTCCCAGGGCGGTGGCACCAAGGACACCTGGGTGGTGCAGGACTAGATCGCCACAGAACAGTGGCCGCCCCGGCGGCCTCGCAAGGACCTTTGAAAGGCGACCCCACCATGTTGAGTCGTACCGCTGCCGATCTGTACTGGATGTCCCGCAACCTGGAGCGCGCCGAGAATCTCGCGCGGATGCTGGACGTCAGCTATTCGCTGTCGATGATGCCGCAGAGCGGGCAGGGCGGAGGCCTGGACGAGCTGGCCATGCCGCTGCTTATCACCGGCACCCTGGATGACTACCGGGAAAAGCACGGCGCCCTGCACCCCGAGCGCCTGCTGCATTTCTTCGCCCTGGACGAGCGCAACCCCGGCAGCATCTATTGCTGCCTGCAGGCCGCGCGCAGCAATGCCCACGCGGTGCGTGGACGCATCACCGCCGACATGTGGGAGAACGTCAACTCCACCTGGCTGGAGATGCGCGAGATTGCCGTCACCGGTCTGATCCGCTTCGGCATCAGCCGCTTCTGCGAATGGGTCAAGGAGCGTTCCCACCTGTTCCGTGGCGCCACCGTCGGCACCATCATGAGAAACGACGCCTATCGCTTCATCCGCCTGGGCACCTTCGTTGAGCGCGCCGACAACACCCTGCGCATGCTCGACGCCCGCTACCAGGTACTGGGGGAAGAGGAGGCGGAAGCCATCAGCGACGCCTCCGCCCGCGGCTTCTATCAGTGGAGCGCCCTGTTGCGCGCCCTGAGCGCCTTCGAGGCCTACACCGAGCTCTATCGCGATGCCCTCAACGTGCGCAATGGCGCCGAACTGCTGCTGTTGCAGGAAGACCTGCCGCGCTCGCTGCTGGCCTGCGTGATCGAACTGCACCGGGTGCTGGCCAGTCTGCCCGGCGAGAACGGCCGCGAGGCCAAGCGCCTGGCGGCCGGTCTCGAGGCGCGGCTGCGCTATACCAGCATCGACGAGGTGCTCGAAGAAGGACTCCATGCCTGGATCGGCGACTTCATCGTCCATGTCCGCCAGCTCGGCAGCGCCATCAATACCGCTTACCTGGAGACCGTATGAGACTCGCGATTCATCACGAAACCCTGTATCGCTACGCCGACCAGGTACGCGCGAGCATCCAGTACCTGCGGCTCACGCCCCAGGATGATGCCCGTCAGCGGATCCTCGGCTGGGAGCTGGCCTTGCCACGGCCGGCGCGGGCGCAGCGCGATCCCTTCGGCAACATCCTGCATGTGCTGACCCTGGATACGCCGCACGACGCCATCACCATCACCGCCAGCGGCCAGGTGGAGATCGACGAGACCTTCGAGGCGGAACCCTGCCAGGCCTCGGCCTTTCCCTTCCTGCGCCAGACCCGGCTGACCGAGGCCGACGAGGCGCTGACCGCCTTCGCCCGCGAGGTCTGCGACGGTCGCCGCGATCGCGACACCCTGATCCAGCTGATGGAGCGCCTGCACGAGCGCATGACCTATGTGCCCGGCTCCACCGAGGTGGACGGCAATGCCGCCCAGGCCTTCGCCAAGGGCGCCGGGGTGTGCCAGGACCATGCCCATGCCTTCCTGGCTTGCGCCCGCAGCCTGGGGATCCCGGCGCGCTATGTGTCCGGCTATCTGTGCACCGACGACAGCGCGCACCTCTCCAGCCACGCCTGGGCGGAAGCCTGGCATGACGGCGCCTGGTACAGCTACGACGTCACCAATCGCCTGGCCCGGCCGGAGCGGCACCTACGGCTGGCCATCGGTCTGGACTACCTGGACGCCTGTCCCGTGCGCGGCATGCGCCGCGGCGGCGGGGTGGAGCACATGGAGGCCAGGGTGCTGGTCGAGCCCTTGCAGCAGGCGCAGCAACAGCAATAATCGGCGCTGCCCATAGCAGACGAAAAGGCGGCCAGGGGCCGTCTTTTCTTTTGCTGTCGGGCGCTGTCGCGTCGACCGTTCGATCAGCCGAGGTTCGCATGACCTATTGCGTCGCCATGAAACTGCAGGATGGCCTGGTATTCGTCGCCGATTCCCGTACCAATGCCGGGGTCGACAACATCGCCACCTTTCGCAAGCTGCACCTGTTCCGTATCCCCGGCGAGCGCCTGATCGTCATCCAGTCGGCAGGCAATCTGGCCACCTCCCAGGCGGTGATCAGTCTGCTGCGACAGCGCCTGGACAGCGAGCAGGACAACCTGCACGGCGTACCCACCCTGTACGACGCCGCCCGGCTGCTGGGGCAGACCCTGCGCGAGGTCCTGCAGCGCGATGCCGAGGATGCGCCCAGCGGTCACGGCCTGGACCTGAGCTGTTCCTTTCTGCTGGGTGGGCAGATCCGCGGGGCGGAGCCGGAGCTGTTCAATCTCTATCCCCATGGCAACTTCATCAGCGCCACCGAGGACACGCCTTACTTCCAGATCGGCGAGAGCAAATACGGCAAGCCCATCCTGGATCGGGCGCTGACCTTCGCGACGCCGCTGGAAGAAGCCCTGCGCTGCGCGTTGCTGTCCTACGACGCCACCATTCGCAGCAACCTGTCGGTGGGGCTACCGCTGGATCTGGTGGTCTATCCGCGCGATCGGCTGGCGCAGGTCAGCAGTCACCGGATCGACGAACAGGATCCCTACTTCCAGGCCCTGCGCAAGGGCTGGGGGGAAGGGCTGCGTGATCTGCTGGCAGCCTTGCCGGCAGCACCTGCGGATTACTGGCGCTAGGGATCAGCCAAAGAACCGCGAGAGGTTGGGGATGACCAGCACGACGGTGGTGACGATGAGCACGAAACTCGCCTGACGCCACTTGGGGACGGGATTCTTGAACATGACTCGGGGCCTTTATTGTTAGCTGTTTAGAGCCTTTACGTCTTCAGCGGGAAGCGCTTGCGCAACAGCGGCATGCAGTTACTGATACCCGCAGGCTTGAGCACTATCCAGTAGCTATAGAACATAAATTTCAGTTTTGTGGCGGTAACCGGCCAGGCGGTTATCAGAAATGTCGTACCAAGGGATTTTTCCTTTGCTTTCAGGCGATTAGGAAAATGCGTGCGACGCTACCGTTGGTCGGAGGTATCAACGGTTTGGAGCGAGGGAGGAGCGACCAGCCGGTCATCCCGTGAACGGGGCAGGGCGCAGGCCCTTCCAGGTCGTGAATGCAAATGTATGAATCGATTGAAGAAAAAGCTTGCCATCGAAATCGCCTTTGCCTATAGTTGCGCGCCTCGGTGATGCAGATGCAGCCACTGAGCAAATCTGGTGAGGTGTCCGAGCGGTTGAAGGAGCACGCCTGGAAAGTGTGTATAGGAGAAATCTTATCGAGGGTTCGAATCCCTCCCTCACCGCCAGATCTGAGAAAACCCCTGAGAGCCCAGCTCCAGGGGTTTTTTCTTGCCTGCGATTTGGCCAGGCCCTCCGGGGATCAGGCGGCCTGGGCAAAGGTCGCGGCGGTATCCCGGGCGTTGGGCAGCACGGCCGTCAGCTGTTCCAGGTCGATGCTGGCGAACAGCGGGCCGCTCAGGTCCTGCACCTTGCTGTCGCCGGCATTCTCGTGCAGCACCTCGGCCACGGCGACCGCCTGAGCCACGATCAGCGCATAGCCGTTGCCTTCCGGCGCCTGCAGCGGGCGGGCCTGATAGCCGATCGCATCGCGCAGCACCTGGGGCAGTTGCCAACGACGCGCCAGCTCGGCGCCCACTTCCGGATAGCCGAAGCCCAGTTGCAGGGTCTCGTCAGCGGCGCGATGGCTGCTGGCGGTGGCCCGACCGGCCAGGCTGGGGGCCAGCTCCGGCGCACCGCTCTGGATCAGCAACTCGCCGATGTCATGCAGCATGCCGCAGGTAAAGGCGGTTTCCTGGTCCAGGCCGGCCTGCTTGGCCAGCGGCTTGCACAGGCTGGCGACCAGGAAGCTGTTGTACCAGAAGGCCTGCAGATCGAAGCCGGGTGCGGCCTTGAAGCCGCTGGCGAAGGCCGAAGCCAGGACCAGGGTGCGCAGGGTGTTGAAGCCCAGGCGCAGGGCGGCGTCTTCGATGCTGGTGGATTCGCGGGCGCCGCGGAAGCGCGCCGAGTTGGCCAGGCGCAGCACCTTGGCGGCGATGACCGGGTCACGCGCCACGGTGCGCGACAGGGTTTCGATGCTGGTGTTGGGGTCGTCGAATTGCCGGATCAGGACCTGCGCCACTTCGGGGACGTTGGGCAGGTTGTGCAGCTGGGCAAAGAGGGTGTCGAGTTGCATGGGCGTCTCCGCGGAAAAGGGTTACATCTCCTTACACCCTCGTCATCGGTCGCCTGCGCGGATTTCTGTAGTCGCCATGTGACGATCGGTCGCAGCCCGGGCGACCAGGACCAGGTGGCCGCGCAGGATTGCCTTTCCGGTCAGGGACTTGCCGCACGCAAGCCAGGCTTGCCTGGCTGCGTCATTACCGTTCGTCGAGGGCGAAGTCGACCTGGCTCAGGCCCGCTGCGCTGGCTGCCAGCACCCAGCCGCGACGGTCCCAATCGCCCAGCACGATACGTTCGGCCGGCTGGCCATCGAGCAGCAGCTCATGACGGGCGGGTCTGTGGGTATGGCCGTGGATCAGCGTGGTCACCCGGGCGGCGCGCATTTCCCGCTCGACCTCGGCCTCGGTGACATCGGTGATGTCCATGGCCTTGGCCCGGGTCTGCTGGCGACTTTCGCTGCGCAGCTTGCGCGCCAGCTTCTGGCGGCTGGCCAGCGGCAGGTGGCGCAGGACGAAGAGGGTGAGGGGGTTGCGCAGGATGCGGCGCAGCTTCTGGTAGCCCTCGTCGCGGGTGCAGAGGGTATCGCCGTGCATCAGCAGCACGCGACGGCCGTGGAAGTCGGCGATATGGCGATCCGGCAGCAGGCGGCAGCCAGCCTGGCGGCAAAAGGCCTTGCCGATTAGAAAGTCGCGATTGCCGTGCATCAGGTAGATGGCCGTACCGCTGTCAGCCAGCTGGCGCAGGGCCGTTGCGATCTCCTGCTCGAAGGCACCCATGGCGTCGTCGCCGATCCAGGCTTCGAACAGATCGCCAAGGATGTACAGGGCCTCGGCACCGCGGGCGCGGGTTTCGAGGAGATGCAAAAACGCCCGGACCAGGTCCGGGCGTTGCGGTTCGAGATGCAGGTCGGAGACCAGTAGGATCACTCGACGATCTCGGCCTTCTCGATGATCACGTCTTCGCTCGGCACGTCCTGGTGACCGGCCTTGCTGGTGGTGGCGACGCCCTTGATGGCGTTGACCACGTCCATGCCTTCGACGACCTTGCCGAACACCGCATAGCCCCAGCCCTGGCTGGTGGGCGCGGTGTGGTTGAGGAAGGTGTTGTCGGACACGTTGATGAAGAACTGCGCCGAGGCGGAGTGCGGGTCCATGGTGCGGGCCATGGCGACGGTGCCGATCGCGTTGGAGACGCCATTGTTGGCTTCGTTCTTGATCGGGGCGCGGGTCGGCTTCTGCTTCATGCCCGGCTCGAAACCACCGCCCTGGACCATGAAGTTGCTGATCACACGGTGGAAGATGGTGCCGTCGTAGTGACCGCTCTTGACGTATTCCTTGAAATTGGCCGCGGTTTCGGGCGCCTTGTCCTCGAAGAGTTCCAGGGTGATGACGCCGTGGTTGGTGTGCAGCTTGATCATGGCAGCGAATCCGTAGCTAAGGGGGACAGCATCCAGACCCGGCGAAGGCCTCAAGGGTTTCGCCGGGACTTGACGGGTTGGGCTATGATACGGGTTTACCTTTGCCCGGCCTACCCTGGCCGCGCGTCTGCCCAGTTAAGGATCCCATGAGCAAGCCGACTTCCGACTCGTCCACCGCCGCCAAAGCCGCCCCCGCGCATTTCCTGCGGCAGATCGTCCAGGCTGACCTGGACGCCGGCAAGCAGGCCAAGATCGTCACCCGCTTCCCCCCGGAGCCCAACGGCTACCTGCACATCGGCCACGCCAAGTCGATCTGCGTGAACTTCGGGCTGGCCAAGGAATTCGGCGGCGACTGCCATCTGCGCTTCGACGACACCAACCCGGCCAAGGAAGACCAGGAATACATCGACGCCATCAAGAGCGATGTGCACTGGCTGGGCTTCGACTGGGCCGGCGAGGTGCGCTACGCCTCCAGCTACTTCGACCAGCTCTACGCCTGGGCCGTCAACCTGATCGAACAGGGCCTGGCCTATGTCTGCGACCTCACCCCCGAGCAGGCCCGCGAATACCGCGGCAGCCTCACCGAGCCGGGTCGCAACAGCCCCTTCCGCGACCGTTCGGTGGCCGAGAACCTGGACCTGTTCGCCCGCATGAAGGCCGGCGAATTCAAGGACGGCGAGAAGGTGCTGCGCGCCAAGATCGACATGGCCTCGCCCAACATGAACCTGCGCGATCCCATCCTCTATCGCATCCGCCACGCTCATCACCACCAGACCGGCGATGCCTGGTGCATCTATCCGAGCTATGACTTCACCCATGGCCAGTCCGATGCCCTGGAAGGCGTGACCCACTCCATCTGCACCCTGGAGTTCGAGGACCATCGCCCGCTGTACGAGTGGTTCCTGGCCAAGCTGCCGGTGCCGGCGCAGCCGCGCCAGTACGAATTCGCCCGCCTCAACCTGAACTACACCGTCACCAGCAAGCGCAAGCTCAAGCAGCTGGTGGACGAAGGCCATGTGCAGGGCTGGGACGATCCGCGCATGTCGACCCTGTCGGGCTATCGCCGTCGCGGCTACACCCCGGCCGCCATCCGCAACTTCTGCGAGATGATCGGTGTGACCCGCTCCAACGGGGTGGTCGATGTGGCCATGCTGGAATTCGCCATCCGCGAGGACCTGGACCAGAACGCCCCGCGCGCCATGTGCGTGCTGAAGCCCCTCAAGGTGGTGATCACCAACTACCCCGAGGGCCAGGTGGAAAACCTGGAACTGGCACGGCATCCCAAGCAGGACCTGGGCGTGCGCCAGCTGCCCTTCACTCGCGAGCTGTACATCGACCAGGGCGACTACGAAGAGAATCCGCCCAAGGGCTACAAGCGCCTGGAGCCGGGTGGCGAGGTGCGTCTGCGCGGCAGCTACGTGATCCGCGCCGACGAAGCCATCAAGGACGCCGACGGCAAGGTCATCGAGCTGCACTGCAGCTACGATCCGGACACCCTGGGCAAGAACCCCGAAGGCCGCAAGGTCAAGGGCGTGATCCACTGGGTGCCGGCCGAGGGTAGCGTGGAGTGCGAGGTACGCCTCTACGATCGCCTGTTCCGTTCGGCCCAGCCGGAGAAGAGCGAAGAGGGCGGCAGCTTCCTCGACAACATCAACCCCGAGTCCCTGGTGGTGCTCAAGGGCTGCCGCGCCGAGCCGTCCCTGGCCCAGGCCCAGCCGGAAGACCGCTTCCAGTTCGAGCGCGAAGGCTACTTCTGCGTCGACCTCAAGGATTCGGCGCCCGGCAAGCCGGTATTCAACCGCACCGTGACCCTGCGCGATTCCTGGGGGCAATGATGGCGCTGCACCTCTACAACACCCTGACCAAGACCAAGGAAGCCTTCACGCCGCTGGTGCCGGGGCAGGTGCGCATGTACGTCTGCGGCATGACCGTCTATGACTACTGCCACCTGGGCCATGGCCGCAGCATGGTGGCCTTCGACGTCATCACGCGCTGGCTGCGCCATAGCGGCTATGACCTGACCTACGTGCGCAACATCACGGACATCGACGACAAGATCATCAACCGCGCCAACGCCAACGGCGAGCCCTTCACCGACCTGGTAGCGCGGATGATCGAGGCGATGCACGAGGACGAGGCGCGGCTGAACATTCGCAAGCCCGACCAGGAGCCGCGCGCCACCGATCATATCGACGGCATGCACGCCATGATCCAGACCCTGATCGACAAGGGCTACGCCTATGCCGCGGGCAATGGCGACGTCTACTACCGGGTCAATCGCTTCGCCGGCTACGGCAAGCTGTCGCGGCGGCGCGTCGAGGACCTGCGCATCGGTGCCCGCATCGAGCCGGGCGAGGCCAAGGAAGATCCGCTGGACTTCGTGCTGTGGAAGGCCGCCAAACCGGGCGAGCCGACCTGGGCTTCGCCCTGGGGAGAGGGGCGGCCGGGCTGGCACATCGAGTGCTCGGTGATGTCCACCTGCTGCCTGGGCGAGACCTTCGACATCCACGGCGGCGGCAACGACCTGGAGTTCCCGCACCACGAGAACGAGATCGCCCAGAGCGAGGCGGCCACCGGCAAGACCTACGCCAATGCCTGGCTGCACTGCGGGATGATCACCATCAACGGCGAGAAGATGTCCAAGTCCCTGGGCAACTTCTTCACCCTGCGTGAGGTGCTGGAGAAGTACCACCCGGAAGTGGTGCGCTACCTGCTGATCGCCAGCCACTACCGCAGCCCGATCAACTATTCGGAAGACAACCTGCGCGAAGCCAAGGGCGCCTTGGAGCGTTTCTATCATTCGCTCAAGGGCCTGCCCCAGGCGCCCGCCCAGGGTGGTGAAAGCTACGCCGAGCGCTTCGCCCAGTGCATGGACGACGACTTCAACACCGCCGGCGCCTGTGGCGTGCTGTTCGAACTGGCCCGCGAGATCAACCGCCTGCGCGAGAGCGATCCGGCCGCGGCGGCCGGCCTGGCCGGGCGGCTGCGCGAACTGGGTGAGGTGCTGGGCGTGCTGCAACTGGAGCCGGAAGCCTTCCTGCGCGCCGATGCGGCGGGCCGGGTGGATGCGGCCGAGGTCGAGGCGCTGATCCAGGCGCGCCTTGCTGCTCGTGCCGAGAAGAACTGGGCGGAATCCGACCGCATCCGTGATCAGCTCACTGCCCTGGGCGTGGTGCTGGAAGACGGCAAGGGCGGCACCACCTGGCGCCTGGCGGAGTAGGTCCGCGATCAGGTGGATGATGGTTCTGCGTCATCCGCCTGTCTGGCCTGGTCCACCATCCCCGGAAAACGCTGTGCGGTTTTCCAGGCTACGAGGTGGGGGCCGTAGATACCGTCTTCGCCCTTCAGTGTGCAATGGCTAAAGCAGGGTCGAAAGGCTTGCCCGATTTGAGCACGCCATAGGCGATGGTCAGCAGCTTACGCATGGCGGCGCAGACGGTTTGTTTACCTTTCTTGCCCCTGGCTTTCAGGCGCTCGGCTTGCGCCTTGATAGCCGGGTTATAGGTCAGCGCCACGACAGCAGGTAGGTATAGCGCACTTCGTAAGCGGACTGATCCCATGCGCGAGATGCAGGTATGGCCGCGCGCGAGGCCGGACTCCTGCAGGCGCGGGTTCAAGCCAGCAAAGGCGGTAACGGCGCGCGCATCGGCGAAGCGGTCGATATCGCCGAGCTCCGCCAGGATCAGGGCGGCGGTCTTGTCAGCGATGCCGTCGATACTCACCAGCAGGTCGCGCTTACCACGCAAGTCCGGATCGTCGTCGATATGGCGTTTGATCTGTTCGAGCGTCCAGGCGATCTGCTCATCGAGCCGTTGCAAGACTGCCCGGATCGAGTCCTGGACTTTTTCCGGACTGATCTCGAGCCGATTGAGCTCCATCTGCCGTAGCGATTGGAGATCCTCCAGGCGCCGGGTCAGCGCGCGAAGCGTGCGGATGGAAACAGGTTCCGGGTGCCAGGCTCGCAAACTATCTTCATGCCGCTGGCCATAGGTGGCAATCAGCTTGGCGTCGAGTTTGTCCGTTTTGCTGCGCTGCAACTGGCTTTGCGCATAACGGGCGATCTGTGCTGGATTGAGCACCGCGATTCGGTAGCCCAACGCATGGAAGTGCCCGGCGAGCGATTCGTGATAGATGCCCGTGGCTTCCATCACGATCCAAGCGCCTGGCTCGGCATGCTGTTGCAGCCAGTCAGCAAAGACCGCGAAGCCTGCCTGATCGTTGCTCAGCTTGCCCTTTGTCCGGTACTTGCCGTTGGACTGCAGGACGGCCAGGTCGAAGCTGCGCTTGGCGATATCAACGCCTACTACTACGGCCATGATGTCTCCTCCTTCAGATGCGTCACGATCACGTCATCCCGTCCAACCTTGCGTAATACGAGCTCTTGAGGCTCCAGATACCGTTCGGACTTGGGGATGAGTGTGGAGGAGGCAGCCTATCTACGCTGCAAGCTCAAAGGCTTAAGGGTGGACGCGGCTTGCCATCCTCCCCCGATGATCAGTCGGGGACTATGACCTCCTGAGGAGGCTGTAGTCGAGATACAAGGGTGGACAACGGCGCAGCCTTGTCCACGAGCGTTCAACTCCTCACCCGGAGAACGCTGCGCGGTTTTCCAGGCTACGAGGTGCGGGGCCGTAGGGTGGACAACGGCGCAGCCTTGTCCATGTGCGTTCAACTCCTCACCCGGAAAACGCTGCGCGGTTTTCCAGGCTACGAGGTGGGGGGTCGTAGGGTGGACAACGGCGCAGCCTTGTCCACCATTCCTGGGCTCAGGGCTTCTTGCGCGCCTTGCCGAAACCCGGCGCCTTGCGCACCGACTTGACCTTGGGCTTGCCGTCTTCCACCCAGCGGCCCAGGGGCTTGTCGGATGCCGGACCGCCCACCTTGGGTTTCTTCGGCTTCTTGGGTTTCTTCATGACCAGGCCGCCCGGGCCGGTCTGGGGGACACGATGGTCGGGAATGAAGTCCGGCTCGTCGCGGCGCATGAGGATCTGGCCGATCAGGGTCTCGATGGCCGCCAGCTGCTCCACTTCATCGGCGCACACCAGGGACACCGCCTGGCCCTGGTTGCCGGCGCGGCCGGTCCGGCCGATGCGGTGGACATAGTCTTCCGCCACGATGGGCAGGTCCAGGTTGACCACCAGTGGCAGGTCCTGGATGTCCAGGCCACGGGCGGCCACGTCGGTGGCGACCAGGATGTCGGCCTCGCCGGCCTTGAAGCGGGCGAGGGAACGCAGCCGCGCGGGCTGGGGCTTGTCGCCATGGATGGATTCCGCCGCCAGCCCCTCGGCCTGCAGCGCCTCCACCAGTTGCTCCACACCCTTGCGGGTCTTGGCGAACACCAGCACCTGGCCATGGCGACCGCTGCGATAGAGGTGCAGGAAGAGTTCGGTCTTGCGCTTCTTGTCGACCGGCACCACCCACTGCTTGACGGTGACCGCGGCGGTGTTGCGCGGACTGACGTCGATAGTCTGGGGATCACGCAGTACCGGGGCGGCCAGCTGACGCACGGCGTCGGAGAAGGTCGCCGAGAACAGCAGGGTCTGGCGCTTGCGCGGCAGCATGACGAACAGCTCGCCCAGTTGCCGGGAGAAGCCCAGGTCGAGCATGCGATCGGCTTCGTCCAGCACCAGCAGCTGTACCTGGTCGAAGCGCACGGCGTTCTGGTTGAACAGGTCGAGCAGGCGCCCGGGGGTCGCCACCAGCACGTCCACGCCCTTGCGCAGCTTCATCATCTGCGGATTGATGCTCACGCCACCGTAGGCCACGGCGGTACGCAGGGGCAGGTGCTGGGCATAGTCGCGCAGACTGGCATGGACCTGCTCGGCCAGCTCGCGGGTGGGGGTGAGGATCAGGGCGCGAATATGGTTTGGCGTCACCGCCGGGCCTTCCTGCACCAGTCGCTGCAGGAGCGGCAGTCCAAAGGCGCCGGTCTTGCCGGTGCCGGTCTGGGCGGCGGCCAGCAGGTCGCGACCGGCCAGCACCGCCGGGATGGCCTGGCGCTGGATGGGCGTGGGGGAGCTGTGCTCCAGGGCGGTGAGCGCCTGCAGCAGCGGATCTATGAGGCCGAGGTCGGCAAAGGTCATGACAGGCCCGGATGGCGTCGAAAAGGGAGCGAATTCTAGGCCGACTGTGAAGCGCGCTCAAACTTTGTAGCCAGGCGGCGGCTGCAGCCGGAATCCCGGCAAGGCATAGTGGTCAGTTGCGTGGCTACAGGAGACCCCATGAGCGCTACCCCTACCTTGCCCCCGGTGTTGGCCGGTCCGCTGCTGCGGCGCACCGAAGCGTCCCGGTTGCTGCTGTGGCTGGTGACCCGCTCGGCCGAGACGCCCGTGCCGCGGCTGTGGCAGGGGGCGACCGAGCTCGGCGTGCAGGGGGAGACCCAGTGCCTGCGCCTGGGCGAGCAGGCCTACCTGCAGCTGATCGAGGTCCGGCCGGACACCGAGTTGCCCACGGACACCTTCCTCCGCTACGACCTGCAGCTGAGCGCCGGCGGAATCTGCGACTGGGCGCCGCATCTGCTCTCCGCCGAGGGCGAATTGCCGCGCTTCGTCCTGCGGGCGCGTTTCGATCATCTGCTGCATGGCTCCTGCCGCAAGCCCCACCATGCCTCGGCCGATGGCCTGATTGCCGTGGATCGCCTGCTGCAGGGCTGCACGATCCCTGAGGAGTCGCCGGCGGCGCTGCTGCTCACGGGCGACCAGGTCTATGCCGATGACGTCGCCGGGCCGATGCTGCTGGCGGTGCAGGCGCTGATCCGCCGCCTCGGGCTCTATGGCGAGGACCTCGAAGGGGCGGTAGTGGCGGACAGCGAGGCGCTGATGGCCCATGCCGCCAACCTCTACCACCGCGAGGACCTGCTGCCGGCCTTCAAGTCCAACCGGGCGCTGCGCGAGAAATTCTTCGGCGGGGTGGAGAAACCCATCTTCACCTCCACCAATGCCCACAACCACCTGGTGACCCTGAGCGAGGTGCTGGCGCTCTATCTGCTCTGCTGGTCGCCGACACCCTGGACGCTGATCGAGGTGGTGCCACCGGCGCTCGACGCCAAGGACCGTGAGCGCTACGCCGCCGAATCGCGCTGCATCGAGGGCTTCGTCGCGACCCTGCCGCAGGCGGCGCGGGCCCTGGCCGGCGTGCCGACGCTGATGATCTTCGACGACCACGACGTCACCGACGACTGGAACCTCTCCGCCCGCTGGGAAGAGACCGCCTATGGCCATCCCTTTTCCCGGCGCATCCTCGGCAATGCGTTGCTGGCCTACCTGCTCTGCCAGGCCTGGGGCAACGCCCCCGAAGCCGTGGCCGAACCCCTGGCGGCTACGGCCCGGCTGCTGGACACGGCAGGGGACGACGGCAAGCTGGAGTGCGCGACGCAGAACGCCTGCATCGACGACCTGCTGCGCTTCCAGGGCTGGCACTACGTGCTCAAGACCAGCCCGCCGCTGATCGTGCTGGACACCCGAACGCGTCGCTGGCGCAGCGAGCGGCGCCTGGAGCACCCCTCGGGGCTGATGGACTGGGAGGCGCTCTGCGAATTGCAGCAGGATCTGCTGGACCATCCCTCGGCGGTGATCGTCTCGGCCGCGCCCATGTTCGGCGTCAAGCTGATCGAGGCGGTGCAGCGCATCTTTACCTGGTTCGGCCAGCCGCTGATGGTGGATGCCGAGAACTGGATGGCCCACCCCGGGGCGGCCAAGACCATGCTCAACATCTTTCGCCACCGCCGCACCCCGGGCAACTACGTGGTGCTCTCCGGCGACGTGCACTATTCCTTCGTCTACGACATCCGCATCCGAGACCGGCGCGGTGAGCCGCGGCTCTGGCAGATCACCAGCAGCGGCATCAAGAACGAATTCCCGCCGCGCCTGCTGGCGACCCTGGACCGACTCAATCGCTGGCTCTATGCGCCCTGGTCGCCGCTCAACGGCTTCACCAAGCGCCGCCGCTGGGAACTGCAGCCGCGCCTGCCGGATCGCCGCGAGGCCGGCGAGCGACTGTGGAACGGTGCCGGCATCGGCCAGGTGCTGCTGGACGGGGAAGGGCGGCCGGCGGTGATCCGCCAGCACAATGCCGATGGCTCGCCGGCCACCCAGTTCGTCGAGCGCCCGGCCTGAGGTCGGCGCCGCCGCGCCCTAGGGTCTTCCGGGTGACAGGCGCCTGATCAGCCAGGTCGAGAGCCAGTACACCGGCTCCAGCACCAGAAAACCCAGCAGGATGCCGCCCAGTCGTGCCATGCCTGCCACCGGGTCGATATGGTCATAGTGGTCAGGCACCATCACCACCAGAAACGCCAGCGCGAACTGCATGCCGAGATAGCCGATACCGAGCGGACCATTCTCGAGGTGTCTGCCGATCAGCACACCGAGCGCAACGCCCGCCAGCGTCAGCCAGAGGCTTTCCTGGCTGACCAGCAGCAGAAGGGCCGCCAGGCCACCGCCGAGCAGGCAGCCGAGCATTCGATGCAACAGCTTTCTGGAAACCGCCTTGCCGGCGCTGCTCAGGCCGTCGAAGGGAACCACCATGACCGCCAGGATGGTGATGGCCGCCTGGCTGACATCCACCCCGATCTCTGCCGTCGCGCCCAGGGACAACAGGGCCAGAGCCAGACCTCCCTGCAGCGCATGGCGCAACGCCAGGGGCTGCCAGACACCCAGGGTTCGCGGTGTCGAGGCCACCGTGGTCGGCACCTTGGGCCACAGGCGCGCACGGACGCCATAGGTGGAAAGGGCGCTCACCAGCACGCACGCCGAGGTGCCGAGCGCCACCTCCAACAGGCGTGACAGGGCGTATTGCTCGAGCTGATCGGGCGCCTGGAGGCTCGCCAGGACCACCATGGCGTAGGTAAGGCCGCCCAGCAACCAGGCATAGCCATAGCGGCCCACCAGTGTCAGATAGAGGGTGATGCTGCCCACGGTGCCCAGCAGGACGGCCTGCTCGTAGGGGTTCAGCTGCAGGTGGCGCAGGACCAACAGAGCGCCTGCGGCGCCGATACAGGTACCCAGCACCCGCAGGCAGCCGCGCGAGAAACTGTCGCGGACATCTGACCTCATCACGATATAGCCGCTGAACGCCGCCCAACCGACATGCTGAACCCCGGCCAGGTGGCCGAGCAGGATCGCCAGCAGGACCGAGGTCAGGGTTTCCAGTTCGTCGACCAGACGGCGCCGGTCGCGGCCGAACTGGCGGAGATCGCCTGCCAGATCGCGCAACAACTGCCTGAATTCCGACAACGCCTGAGAGGGAGACATGGATCCCTGATGAGTACCGTGATCGCTGCCTATGTTACCGCCGCTGATCGCCGTCTGGCAGCACGGGAGCCGGCCGCGAACGGTAGAGGCGCATCGCGACGGGACCGCTCAGGCCGAGCTGCCACCAGTGGCCAGCCAGCGCAGCACGCCCTGGCCCGCCGCGCGGCCACTGGCGAAGCAGGCCGTGAGCAGATAGCCGCCGGTGGGTGCCTCCCAGTCGAGCATCTCGCCGGCGCAGAAGACGCCCGGCAATTGCCGGAGCATCAGGCCGTCGGCCAGCGCTTCCAGGGGTACACCGCCCGCGCTGCTGATGGCTTCCGCCAGGGGCCGCGCTCTGACCACGGTGAGGGGCACGGCCTTGCAGGCCTGGGCCAACCGGCCCATGTCCTGGAAGGTCTCTGGCGGGGCCAGTTCGCGGAGCAGGGCGGCCCGGGCGCCGTCGATCCCGGCGTGGCGCCGCAGGTGGTTGGCCAGGGACTGGCTGCCGCGGGGTCTGGCCAGGGCCCGGCCGAGTTCCGCCAGGTCACGCTGCGGCGCCAGGTCCAGGGTCAGGGTCGCCTGGCCATCCCGTTCGATGGCCGTGCGGATTTCGGCGGACAGCGCATAGACCAGGCTGCCCTCGATCCCGGTGTCGGTGAGCACGAATTCGCCCTGACGTTGCGGCTGACCCGGCAGGGCCAGGGCAGACGGCTTGATCGGCGCGCCGGCATAGCGGGTCTTGAGGAAGTCGCTCCAGCCGGCCACCTCGAAACCGCAATTGGCCGGTTCCAGCGGACGCAGTCCAACTCCTCGCGCGGAGAGCAGGGCCTGCCAGGCACCATCCGAGCCCAGCCGCGGCCAGCTGCCACCGCCCAACGCCAGTACCGTAGCCTGGGGCTGCAGGAGCCGCTCGCCCTCCGGGGTGGCCAGGCGCAGCCGGCCCTCGGCGTCCCAGCCCAGCCAGCGGCTGCGGGTATGGATGCGTACGCCCTGGTCGCGCAGGCGATGCAGCCAGGCACGCAGCAGGGGTGCGGCCTTCATGTCGGCGGGAAACACCCGGCCCGAGGTGCCGACAAAGGTCTCGATACCCAGCTCATGGATCCAGGCGCGCAGGGCGTTGCTATCGAAGCTGTCGAGCCAGGGGCTGACGTCACTCTCGCGCTCGCGATAACGCTGGCGAAAGGCAGACTGCTCCTCGGCATGGGTGATGTTCATGCCACCCACGCCGGCGAGCAGGAATTTGCGGCCCACCGAAGGCATGGCATCGAAGAGATCCACAGGAACGCCTGCAGCGGCCAGGGTCTCGGCCGCCATCAGCCCGGCAGGGCCGCCCCCGATGACAGCGACGGCGGGCGTGGCGGAGAGGAGAGACATGGCGGCATCCAGGAGCTGAGGAAAACCGCCATTGTACGCGACGCGACTAGACCACGCCGGCCTGGCCCAGGGGCGCCGCCAGGGGTTCTTCCAGTCGTTCGGGAATCAGCGGCTCGTTGCGCCCGGGCGTGAGAATCACCTTGCGGCAGTCCTCCTGCTTCTTGTCGAAGATCTTGTAGCCCTCGACCGCCTGCTCCAGGGACATCCGGTGGGTGATGATAGCCTCCGGCGCCAGGTCACCGCGCTCGATGTGTTCGAGCAGCTCCGGCAGATAGCGCTGCACGTGGGTCTGGCCCATCTTGAAGGTCAGGCCCTTGTCGAAGGCATCACCGAACAGGAAGCCGTGGATGAAGCCGGCATAGACGCCCGGTACGCTCACGGTACCGCCACGGCGTACCGCGGCGATGCACTGGCGCAGGGCCTTGCCGCTGCTGCCTTCCAGCTTGAGGTTGGCGAGGATGGTTTCGGTGGTGCTGCCCTTGGCCTCGAAGCCCACCGCATCCACCACGCCGTCGACGCCGCGCTTTCCGGGCGTCTGCTCGATGATGGTGGCGGCCGGGTCGTCGTCTTCGTCGAAGTTGATCGGGATGACGCCATAGGTCTGCTGGGCATAGGCCAGCCGATAGGGGTGGTGATCGACCATGAAGATGCGCTCGGCGCCCAGCATCCGCGCACAGGCCGCGGACAGCAGGCCGACCGGGCCGGCGCCATAGATGGCGATGCTCGATCCCTGGCCGATGCCGGTGTTGAGCACGGCCTGCCAGGCGGTGGGCAGGATGTCGGACAGGAACAGCACCTTTTCGTCGGCCAGGGTGCCGGGCACCTTGAAGGGACCGGTGTTGGCCTTGGGCACCCGCACGTATTCGGCCTGGCCGCCCGGCACGCCGCCATAGAGATGGCTGAAGCCGAACAGCGCGGCGCCCGGCGGGATCTGTTTCTTGTTGAGGATGGCGCCGCGACCGGTATTGGTGGTCTCACAGGCGGCGTAGAGATCCTGGTTGCAGAAGAAGCAGCTGCCACAGGCGATGACGAAGGGAATCACCACCCGGTCGCCTTTCTGCACGGCAGTGACGGCCGGGCCGGTTTCCTCGACGATGCCCATGAATTCGTGGCCGAAGATATCGCCGTGTTCGACGGTGGGAATCTTGCCGCGGTAGAGGTGCAGGTCCGAACCGCAGATGGCCGTGGCCGTCACCCGCAGGACGATGTCGTCGGCGTCCTGGATGGTCGGATCGGGGACGGTATCGACGCGGACATCGTGGGCACCGTGGTAGGTCAAGGCTCGCATGGCGGTCTCCGTAGGGCGGTAAGCACCTAGGGTGGAGGCCGCCGTAAGCCGAGCGGTTCCGCGAGGTCGGACCGGTGGTATGGCGATCTGATAGCGACAGTTCGCGACTTTTCGCCGCTATTGCCCGGGCCAGAGCCGGGCAGGCGCAGCGGCGTCAGCGGTTGCGGATATAGACGGCCTTGCCGGCGCTGCCGTCGGCGGGATCGCGTTCCTGAACATCGAAACGATCGCCATGGGCCTTGACCAGGCCGCTGAATTTGCGGTGCCCATAGAGGCGGGCGTCGAAATCCGGCCGCACCTTGCCGAGGTTGGCCCCGACCATGCCCAGATTGGCCCAGCCGCCTTCGTCGGAGGCGTCTTCCACCGCCTGCTCGATGAGCTTGAGGATGGTGCTCAGCTTGGGCTTGCCGCGATTGGTGGTGGCGGGCTTGTCGCTGGCGCCGGCGGCCTCGCGCGGCTCTTCCCGCGGCTTGGACCTGAGGATCTCGGTGTAGATGAATCTGTCGCAGGCCGAAACGAAGGGATCCGGCGTCTTCTCCTCGCCGAAGCCGTAGACCGTCAGCCCTTCCTCGCGCAGTCGCGCCGCCAGGCGGGTGAAGTCGCTGTCGCTGGAGACCAGGCAGAAACCGTCGAAGCGGCGGGTATAGAGCAGGTCCATGGCGTCGATGATCAGGGCGCTGTCGGTGGCGTTCTTGCCCTTGGTGTAGCCGAATTGCTGCACCGGCTGGATGGAGTGGTCGAGCAGCACCTTCTTCCAGCTGTTGAGCTGGGGTTGGGTCCAGTCACCGTAGATGCGCTTGACGCTGGCCACGCCGAAGCGGGCGATCTCGGCCATGAGGCCATCGACGATGGCCGCGGGGGCGTTGTCGGCGTCGATCAGCACGGCCAGGCGTGCCTGGCTGGATTCGGGTGTCTTGGCGGTCTTGCTCATGGAAACTCCTGTTCAATGCAGGCCGAGCTCGTGCCAGACCTGGGTCGCCGTGTGATGGAGGATGCCGTGACGACGGGCCAGGGCCAGGCGATCGGCCGAATAGCCGCCGCCGATCACTCCCACCACGGGTATATCTGCCGCCAGGCAGCGCCGCAAGACGAAACCGTCGCGCGCCGCGAGACCGGCATCGGTCAATTCGAGATAGCCCAGGGCGTCGTCGCGATGGACGTCCACCCCGGCGTCGTAGAGCACCACGTCGGGCTGGTGGAGCGGCAGCAGGTAACCCAGGGCGTCGTCGAGCACCCGCAGGTAGCCGGCGTCGTCCAGGCCGCGGGGCAGGGGGATGTCCCAGTCGCTTTGCGCCTTGCGCGCCGGATAGTTGGTGGCGCAGTGCAGGGAGACGGTGACGGCGTCGGGCACCTCGGCCAGGATGCGCGCCGTGCCGTCGCCCTGGTGGACGTCGCAGTCCAGGATCAGCACCCGTCCGGCGCGTCCGCTTTCCAGCAGCGACAGCGCCAGGATCGCCAGGTCGTTGAAGATGCAGAAGCCGGCCGGATAGTCGTGATGGGCATGATGGGTACCCCCGGCGAGGTGACAGGCCAGGCCATGACGCAGCGCCAGCTCCAGGGTGAGCAGGGAACCGCCCACGGCGCGGATGGTGCGGCGCACCAGGGCTTCGCTCCAGGGCAGGCCCAGCTGGCGTTGGAGCGGCGGCGGCAGTTCGCCGGCCTTGAACGCCTGGATGTAATCGGGGGCATGCGCCAGCGCCAGTAGCTCGTCCGGGCAGAGTTCGGGCCGTTGCCAGTTGTCAGCGCCCAGGATGCCGCTGGCACTCAGGTGTTCGTGCAGCAGCCGGAATTTCTCCATCGGAAAACGATGGCCAGCGGGAAAGGGCGGACTGTAGTCCTCGTGGTAGACCAGGGGCAGGCGTGTGCTCAAAACACCAGGAGCTCCAGGATGAACCAGAGGATACCGGTACAGAAACCCAGCGCCAGGAGAAACAGCAGGCCGTCGCGGGCGATCAGCGACAGGGCGAAGGAGGTCAGCGCCAGCCCCGCCGTGGTGTTGGCGAAGGGCACCAGATCCAGCACCGGCATGGTCGCGGCGATGAGGATGCAGAGCAGGGCGGTGACGAAGTGCGCCGGGCGCGAGGTGAGTACCCGCAGCCGTGACTTGACCACCTTGTCGACCCAGCGCGCCGGTTTCTGCAGCAGCCGCAGCGACTTGCGCAGCTTGCCGCGGGAGACGGAGCGCTGCAGCACCCAGCGCGGCAGCCAGAAGTGATCGCGCCCCAGTAGCAGCTGACCGCTCACCAGCATCACGAAGACGGCGATGGCGGTGGCGATACCGGGAATGCCGGTGAGCGGCGAGATCGCCAGCACGCCCGGCAGGAGGATCATGGGGCCGAAGGAGCGACTGCCGATGGCGTCGATCAGGTGCTGCACCGAGACCTGGCTGGGGCTGTTGCCCACCCGCTCCAGGCAGGCCAGAAAGCTCTGGAGGTCCACTGGGCCATCCTGCCCGGTGTCGCAGCTGGCGGGCTCGCGCTCCAGGGCCTCCTCTTTCATGGCTGGGCGCTGTCCAGCATGCGGCGGATCCAGCGGGTCAGGTCCTGGCGGCCATAGGGCTTGTTGAGGATGGGGAAGCGCTCGCCGTTGCCTTCCTCCAGTTCCAGGGCGTTGTTGGCGTAGCCGGTGGTGAGCAGGATGCGCAACTCGGGCTGCCGCCGCTGGGCCTCCTTGGCCAGCATTACGCCATTCATGCCGCCAGGCATGATCAGGTCGCTGAACAGCAGGTCGATGGCGGGTTCGCGCGCGAGAATGTCCAGCGCCTGCTGGCCATTGTGGGCGACCAGCACCTGGTAGCCGGTCTCTTCCAGGATGGCCTGGGCCAGGGCCGCCACGTCCGGGCGATCGTCCACCACCAGGATGGTCTCGGAACCGCCGCTGTCCTCGTGCGGGGTCGGCAGGGGCGCCGGGTGTTCGCGCGCCTCCTCTTCGGAAACGGGGAAGTAGAGACGCACCGAGGTGCCTATGCCGACCTCGGAATAGAGCCTGACCAGGCCGCCCGACTGCTTGAGGAAACCATAGACCATGGACAGGCCCAGGCCGCTGCCCTGGCCTTCGTCGCGGGTGGTGAAGAAGGGGTCCAGGGCGCGCCCGAGCACGTCGGTCGACATGCCGCAGCCGGTGTCGGTCAGGGCGATGCAGACATAATGCCCCTGGGCCAGGCCGCCATGGGCCAGGTCCTGGCCATTGACCTCGACGTTGAGGGTTTCCAGGGTCAGGGTGCCGGTGCCGCGCTCCTGCATGGCCAGGCGGGCGTTGTCGACGATGTTGAGCAGCGCCGTCTCCAGCTGGATCGGATCGAGCCGGCAATTCCACAGCGCCGGTGCCGGGCGGAAGATGAAGCGGAAGGGGCCGCCCAGGGCCTGGGCCAGGCGACTCTGGCGGGCATTGATGAGCTTGTTCAGGTCCACCGCGCGCCCGGTCAGGCGCTGCTTGCGGGCGAAGGCCAGCAGCTGCTGGGTGAGGGTCGCCGCCCGGTTCACCGCGTCGCGGGTGTTGTCGACATGGCGCTTGGCCTTGTCCCTGTCCAGTTCCGGACGGTCCAGGTTGATCCTCAGGATATCCAGGTAGCCGACCATCACCTGCAGCAGGTTGTTGAAATCGTGGGCGATGCCGCCGGTGAGCTGACCCAGGGCTTCCATCTTCTGAGCCTGGCGCAGGGCGTCTTCGGCGTCGCGGCGGCGGGAGACGTCGAGCTGCGAGGCGAAGAAATAGCGCAGCTGGCCCGCGGGATCGAGCACCGGCGAGATGAACAGCGCATTCCAGAAGGTCGAGCCGTCCTTGCGGTAATTCAGCAACTCGATGTCGCAATCGCGCTGCTCGCGGATGGCGTTGCGGATCTCGGCGATGTGCTCCTGGCGGGTGTCGGGTCCCTGCAGGAAGCGGCAATTGCGACCCAGCACCTCGTCCAGGGCATAACCTGTGGTACGCAGGAAGGACTCGTTGGCAAAGATGATCGGGTTATCCGGCTGGTGCGGATCCGTCACGATCATCGGCATCCGGGTCTTCTTCACGGCGGCAAAGAAGATGTCGTCGTGGCCGAGACCCTTGCCCAGCTCCGCGATCTGGGCCGCGGCGGGGTGGGAAGACGAAGCGTTTGCGGTTTCGGTCATGGAGAGGAAGCCTGCGAGCGGACAGCGATACCTTTATTGTGACCCTTTATACGGCCACAAGCTCCACCAGTTATCGTCATACGATGAGCAATGTGTCTGGAAGCACGGCGAACGCACAGGATTTGACCGGTTTTGCGTATGATGATCGCTCTCTGTCAAGGAACCCTACCCATGAGCAAGGTGCTGGACAACCTGGTCGATCTACTGACCCTCGAATCTCTGGCCCCCGATCTGTATCGGGGCGGCAGCCAGGATCTGGGCTTTCCCCAGCTCTTTGGTGGTCAGGTCCTGGGGCAGGCGCTGTCGGCGGCCAGCCAGACCGTGCCGGTGGAGCGCCGGGTGCACTCGCTGCACGGTTACTTCCTGCGCGCCGGGTCGGCGGTTGAGACGGTGACCTACCAGGTGGATCGCATTCGCGACGGCGGAAGCTTTTCCACGCGCCGGGTCACCGCCTTCCAGGGCGAGCAGCCGATCTTCTTCTGCAGCGCCTCCTTCCATATCGAGGAGCCGGGTTTCGAGCATCAGACGACCATGCCGGAGGTACCGGCACCCGAGACCCTGCAATCGGAAATCGCCCACGCCCAGCGCTATGCCGAGCTGATTCCTGCGCCGCTGCGCGACAAGCTGCTCGGCCCGCGCCCGATCGAGATGCGCCCGGTGGTCTTTACCGACCCCTTCCAGCCGCAGCCCACCGAACCGGTCCGCCACGTCTGGTTCCGCGCCACCGGCGACCTGCCGGACCAGCCGGCCCTGCATCGCTATCTGCTGGCCTACGCCTCGGATTTCAATCTGCTGCCCAGTTCGCTGCTGCCCCATGGCACCAGCTTCTGGGACCGCTCGCTGCAGATCGCCAGCCTCGACCATGCGGTCTGGTTCCACCGCGATTTCCGCCTGGACGACTGGCTGCTGTACGCCATCGACAGCCCCTGGGCCGGTGGTGCCCGCGGTCTGTGCCGCGGCAGCATCTACAACCGCGCAGGTCAGCTGGTGGCCTCGGTGGCCCAGGAAGGACTGATTCGCAAACGCGGCTGAGATCCAGCCGTCCGGCTGGCTATTTGGTTATCACCCTTATAGGCTCTTGCCTGCGAAGGACTGGACGCCCGCGGCTGGGCGTCCCAGGCACAACATTAGTTTGAGGCATCGTTCTTGAATCGACTCGCGCGCGTCGTAACCGGTATCCAGGGGCTGGATGAGATCTTGAAGGGAGGCCTGGTTGCAGGTGCGTCCTATGTCATCCAGGGGCGTCCGGGTTCCGGCAAATCGATCATGGCCAACCAGATCGCCTTCAACCATGTGCGCGGTGGTGGGCGGGTTCTGTTCGCCACCATGCTGTCGGAAACCCACGAGCGGATGTTCCAGTTCTTTTCCACGCTGGATTTCTTCGACCGCTCCTGCATCGGCGACCAGGTCCAGTACCTGAGTGCCTTCGATACCATGGAAGGTGAGGGGCTGGACGAGGTGGTCCGCCTGCTGCGTCGCGAGATCAGCCGGCAGAAGGCCAGTCTGCTGGTGGTCGATGGCCTGCTCAATGCCCGGTCGCGCGCGGAAACGCCGATCGACACCAAGAAATTCATCGCCGAGTTGCAGGGGCATGCGGCCTTTGCCGGTTGCACGGTCATCTTTCTCACCAGCGCGCGTCTCGAGGACGGCAGCCCGGAACACACCATGGTCGATGGTGTGCTGGATCTGCACGAGGAAGAAATCGGCAGTCGCACCATCCGCCGCCTGGCGTTGCGCAAGACCCGTGGCAGCGGCGCGCTGCCGGGCTTTCACGAATTCACCATCTCCGATGCCGGCATCACCGTGTTTCCGCGCCTCGAGGCGCTGTATCGCGATCCTTCGGCCGGCGCGACCTATCGCGTCGGTCACCAGCGCGTGCCCAGTGGCATGGCGTCGCTGGATGCGATGATCGAAAACGGCCTGCCGGAGAGTTCGACCACCCTGCTCATGGGGCCATCGGGTGCCGGCAAGACCTCCATCAGCCTGAACTTCCTGGCGGCCTGCACGCCGGAAGCGCCCGCGTTGATGTTCGGCTTCTACGAACCGCCGGAGCGATTGCTGCTCAAGGCGAGCGCCCTGGGCCTCGACCTGGCCAGCCGGGTCGACGAGGGCGCCTTGCATCTGCACTGGCAACCGACCACCGAGATGCGCCTCGACGAGGTCGGTCTCGAACTGCTGGCCATGGTCAGACGGCACGGCATCAAGCGGCTGGTGATCGACAGCCTGGGCGCCATCGCCCGCTTCGCCCTGCCGCAAGGACGGCTCATCGAATACTTCAGCGCGCTACTGAACGAGCTGCGTACCCAGGGCGTCACAGTTCTAGCCACCTGGGAATTGCGCGACGTCTTTGGCGCGGACATCGCCGCGCCGGCGCCCGAACTTTCCAGCATGGTGGACAATCTGATTTTGCTGCGATTCGTCGAGGCCGAGGCCGAGATCAAGCGGGTGCTGTCGATCCTCAAGGTCAGGGACAGCATCTACGATCCAGCGCTGTGCGAACTGATCATCGACGACTCGGGAATCGAACTGAAAAAGGCATTCAAAGACATGGTGAAGGTACTTTCAGGTTCAGCCATGCCCTCCACACAACCATGATCGCGTCGGGTGGGAGAATCTCCAGATGACGACGATACTGGTAGTCGATGACGAATTCCTGATAGCGGACATCCTGGCCTTCGCCCTCGAAGACGAAGGCTACATGGTGGTCAAGGCGAGCAATGGTCGCCGAGCGCTTGACGTTTTCGATCGCGAACTACCGTCCCTGGTCATCACCGATTTCATGATGCCGGTGATGAACGGCCGCGAGCTGGCAGAGGCCCTGCGTGAACGTCAAGGCTTGCAGCATCTGCCCATTATCCTCATGAGCGGCGCCCAGGCGCATCTGGCTCAGGAGAGTTCGGAGCTGTTCGATTCCGTGTTTCAGAAGCCGTTCAACATCAGCGACATCGTCGATGCGGTGCACAAGCACCTGGTGACCCTGGAGCAATGACGAACCCATAGCAAAAAGGCCTGTCTAGACAGGCCTTTTTGCTATGGGGCTGGCGCAGCGGCCAGCCCCGCGTCTCCGATCAGGAGCGCGAAAGCAGTACGCCCAGCACGAAGCCGACGCCGCCGGCGATGGCCAGGGCAGTGAAGGGCTTGTCGGCGGTCACGTTGCGCGCGCAGTCGATGGCCTGGCCATACTGCTCCTGCAGCTTGCCTTCCAGCTGACGGGCCTTGCCCTGGGCTTGCCAGTCGGCATTGCCGGTCGCCGCGCCAAAGCTATCCTGGACCTTGCCGGTAGCGTCCTTGGCATTGCCTATGATCTGATCGGTATTCATAAATGCACCTCGTGTGGGGAAACGGGGGAGGTCATGCCAAGCGGCATGCTTCCTTTATTGATCCGCGCCAGACGCATTTCGTTCAGGTCAATTTGCTGTTCGCGACGTGTATCGCGGTTCCCTGCCGAGAGGATCCATGATCTCCAGCCGTTTTTCCGCCCTTTGCCTGCTGTCGCTCCTGGCGGGCTGCAGCACTCAGCAGCCGCCGGCCGAAGCCCCGACCGGGGCCGACGACCTCTTCGCCCGTCCTATCATCGCCGAGAGCGTTCTGCGCGAGGGTTCGCGTCTGCAGATGGCGCTCGCCCTGGCCGATGGCGGCTCCGCCCTGGTCTCCCTGGATTGCGTGGCTGACCAGGCCGAGTTGCTCTACCTGGATGGCGCTCAGCGGGTCTATCCGGGGCGGGTGAATGCCTATGCCGCGCCCTTGCCGTTGAGCGCGGCCAAGGTCGCGGCGCTCAAGCAGCGTCCCGATGTGGCGGCGCTCTGCGCCCGGCCCGCCAACGCCGACTGGCGCGCCCTCGCCAGGGGCCCCGGCGGCGACACCCTGGTGATCGATCGCAACAGCCTGGTGGACGATAACGGCGTGCGCCGTTTCTGGGCGGGTCAGCAACTGCCCGTCGCCCTGCAGACGCCACGCTACGGTGCTCCGGTGCGCCAGTGGCGCGAATCCCTGGCGGCCGACTGCACGGCGCGCCGTTACCTGCTGCTGGCGCGCTACGGCCTGGACGATGCGGGGCGGGTGACCGACAGCCAGCCGAGCGCCCAGGGCCAGGAAGCCTTCACGGCGGCGCCGGCCGAACGGCGTACCCTGCTGGAAGCCGCCTGTGATCGGCGAGACGCCTTGTTGGCTACGCCGCGCATGGAAGAGGTCAGGGCCGCCGCCACACCGCCGGCTGCTCCGCCGCCTCCCGGCGAACTACCCGCGGCCCAGGCGCAGCCCCTGCAGGCGCTCAAGGCGTTGGCGCTGCCCGCGCCGCGGGTGGCCGTGCAGCGCTTCGTGGAGGAGGGCGAGAGCCGCTACGAAGGCCAGACCCATGCCTATCGCGAAGAGGTGCAGGTCAGCCCTGGCGCCCAGCCCGGACTGCTGCGCTTCAGTGCCCAGGGCAAGGCGGCTCGGGTCGATTCGCTCACCTGGCGCGGGCTGATCGACCTGGTACGCCGTACCCGTATCGACAACGGCAACCTGCCGGTGGAAGAAGTCGCCAGCCTGGATCAGCTGACCTTCAGCGGCGACTGGCGCGCCCTCGCCGTTGGCAGCCAGGTCGGTTACCAGGCGCGGCAGACCCTGACCGGCAATCTCAAGGGCGCCGAGCAGCGCGAGATCAGGCTGTCCTGCAAGGTGGTTGGCGACGGCGAGGCGCGCCGGGTATTGGCCAGCCTCAGCGGCCGGGCCAAGACCCTGGAGTGCCGGCATGGCGAGGCGGGCCATGGCCCCCTGAGTCGCTGGACCTACCTGGAGGACTACGGCTTCTTCCACCTGACCAGTGTCGGAGCCGGACGCGCCATGGGCCTGGAAAAGCACCTTAGCGACCTGCGATAGCCGGCCCAGAGCCCCTGGTCAGGCCGGGGGCTGCTGCATGAGGTCTGGAAGTTCCCAGGTGATATTTTCCTCAGAGGTAAATATCACTCTCTAAAAGGACTCTTTTTGGCGAATTAGTACTGGGAGTACGCTGTGTCTATCGAAACAGCACAACCAAGAGGTATTCGCTATGAAAGTCCTGGGTGTCCAAGCCATCGTCGCCGTTCTGTTCATGGGTCTGCTGTCGGGCACGGCGTCCGCCGCTAGCCGCGATATGTCGAGCAAGTCGATTCGCGCCAACGCTCAAGCCCAATTCCAGTCGGAGCATCCCAACCGGGTCTCCGCGCTCTACCAGAACAACGCCAACTAATCTGGCGGCTGTCTCGACGCCCCGGCGACCCACTCATCGCCGGGGCGTCGTCCTGTCTGGACCCTCATCAGCCGGACTATCCATGTCTTCCCCCTCCGGTAACGTCGCTCCCTCAACCCCCTGACCGTCTTCCGTCCTTGCTGCAGCGGCTCCGGCACGGCAGGCTGTGCACCTCAGCTCAACGAGACAGGATGATGAAGATCGGCGAATTGGCCAGGCGCACCGATTGCGCCGTCGAGACCATCAGGTACTACGAGCGCGAAGGGCTGCTGAATCCGGCGGCGCGCAGCAGCAGCAACTACCGCAGCTATGACGAAAGCCAGGTCGAGCGCCTGGTCTTCGTTCGCCATTGCCGGTCGCTGGACATGACGCTGGAAGAGATTCGCGCCCTGCTGGCCCTGCGCGATACCCGCGAACCCGGCTGCGCCCAAGTAGACGCCCTGATCGGCGCCCATCTGCATCATGTCGAGGTGCGTATCCGCGAGTTGAATCAGTTGCGTGAGCAGCTGGTGACCCTGAGGCGCCACTGCCAGGGAGAGGGCGAAGGGGACCGTTGCGGCATCCTGCGCGAACTCGGTCAGCCGGCGGCGCCGTCGGCGACCACCGCCAGCTGCAGTGCGGCCGGGCACGCCCATGTGCCCGGCACCCACCGCCTGCATGACTAGCTAGGAATCAGAGCGCCTCTGCCCAGAGGTCGTACTCGTCGGCGTCGGTGACCCGCACCCAGACCTTGTCACCCGGCTTCAGCGGATTGGCGCTGTCGACATAGACGTTGCCGTCGATTTCCGGGGCATCGGCATAGGAACGGCCGATGGCGCCCTGGTCGTCCACCTCGTCGATCAGCACCTCGATCTCGCGACCGATCTTGAGCTGCAGGCGCGCGGCGGAGATGGCCTGCTGGTGAGCCATGAAGCGCTCCCAGCGCTCCTGCTTGACCTCGTCCGCCACCGGCTCCAGGCCCAGCTCGTTGGCGGGTGCGCCCTCGACCGGCGAGTACTGGAAGCAGCCGACGCGATCGAGCTGGGCCTCGGTGAGCCAGTCCAGCAGGTACTGGAAGTCTTCCTCGGTCTCGCCGGGAAAGCCGACGATGAAGGTGGAGCGGATGGTCAGCTCCGGGCAGATCTCGCGCCAGCGCTTGATGCGCGCCAGGGTCTTGTCCTCGAACGCCGGGCGCTTCATGGACTTGAGTACCTTGGGGCTGGCGTGCTGGAAGGGGATGTCCAGGTAGGGCAGCAGCTTGCCGGCGGCCATCAGCGGAATGACGTCGTCGACATTGGGGTAGGGGTAGACATAGTGCAGGCGCACCCAGACGCCCATGCCCGACAGCGCCTCGCAGAGCTCCAGCATGCGCGTCTTGACCGGCTGGCCGTTCCAGAAGTCCAGCTTGTACTTGAGGTCGACGCCGTAGGCGCTGGTGTCCTGGGAGATCACCAGCAGCTCCTTGACACCGGCCTTGACCAGGCGCTCGGCCTCGGACAGCACGTCGCCCACCGGGCGGCTGACCAGCTTGCCGCGCATGGAGGGGATGATGCAGAAGCTGCAGCTGTGGTTGCAGCCTTCGGAAATCTTCAGGTAGGCGTAGTGGCGCGGGGTCAGCTTGATGCCCTGGGGCGGCACCAGGTCGATCAGCGGATTGTGCTCCAGCTGCGGCGGCACCACCTCGTGCACGGCGCTGACCACCTGCTCGTACTGCTGCGGACCGGTCACCGCCAGCACGCTGGGATGCACGCCGCGGATGTTGCCCTCGTCCACACCCATGCACCCGGTGACGATCACCTTGCCGTTCTCGGCGATGGCCTCGCCGATGGCGTCCAGCGACTCCGCCTTGGCGCTGTCGATGAAGCCGCAGGTGTTGACCACCACCACGTCGGCGTCTTCATAGGTCGGCACGATCTCGTAGCCTTCCATGCGCAGCTGGGTGAGGATGCGTTCGGAGTCGACGGTGGCCTTGGGACAGCCGAGGCTGACGAAACCGACCTTGGGGGCGGACGTTTGGATGGACATGGGCTAACCTCGGCGGGGCGCTCAGGAGGCGCCTTGATCAAAAAACGCGCGATTCTAGCCATCTCTGCCGCTGCTTGGAAGGGGCAGGCAGGTCCTGGCGACCGCGCAGAGCTTTTTGCCGACCAAGGAGTCTATGGTGCTGGAAGCGCTGCGCTGAGAGGTTGCGCGCGCCACGCTACCGGCCTTTTCAACTTGATCCTGACGCCGCTTCGGCGCAGGATGCGCCGATTTTAGACTCTAGGAGCCCTGCATGAGCCGTCCGGAACACGAGCACGGTGGTAAAGCCCCTTCGGCCTTGGGAATGATCGTGCTCGCCACCGGTGTGGTATACGGCGACATCGGCACCAGTCCTCTCTATACCCTCAAGGAAGTCTTTTCGCCGCACTACGGCTTGCCGCTGAATCACGACAGTGTGCTCGGCATCCTGTCGCTGATCTTCTGGTCGCTCATCTGGGTCGTCACCCTCAAATACATCACCTTCGTCATGCGTGCCGACAACCAGGGCGAGGGCGGCATCATGGCGCTCACCGCCCTGGCCCGGCGTGCCGCCCAGGGCTCGCCGCGCCTGGCCACCACCCTGGTGCTGCTGGGGCTGTTCGGCGCCGCACTCTTCTATGGCGACAGCATGATCACCCCGGCGGTCTCGGTGCTGTCGGCGGTGGAGGGCCTGGAACTGGCCTTCGATGGTCTGGAAGCCTGGGTGGTGCCCATCGCGCTGGTGATCCTGGTCGGCATCTTCGCCATCCAGAAGCGCGGTACCGCCACCATCGGCAAGTTCTTCGGGCCGGTGATGGTGCTCTGGTTCACCACCCTGGGCGCCCTGGGTGTCTATGGCATCGTCCAGCAGCCCGAGGTGCTCAAGGCCTTCAATCCCTACTGGGCGGTGCAATTCTTCGCCGATAACCCGGTGAAGGGCTTCATCGTGCTGGGCGCGGCGGTGCTGGCGCTGACCGGCGCCGAGGCGCTCTACGCCGACATGGGGCACTTCGGCCGCAAGCCCATCGCCCGAGCCTGGCTGCTGCTGGTGCTGCCGGGGCTGGTGCTCAACTACTTCGGTCAGGGCGCGCTGCTGCTCGCCGATCCCGCGGCGGTGCGCAATCCCTTCTATCTGCTGGCCCCGGAATGGCTGCTGCTGCCGATGATCGGCCTGGCGACCCTGGCCACCGTCATCGCCTCCCAGGCGGTGATCACCGGCGCCTTCTCCATGACCCGCCAGGCCATCCAGCTGGGCTACATCCCGCGCATGCAGATCCAGCATACCTCCAGCCAGGAGCAGGGGCAGATCTACATTCCGCTGATGAACTGGGCGCTGATGCTGGGGGTGATCTTCCTGATCCTGACCTTCCAGTCCTCGGCCAACCTGGCCGAAGCCTACGGCGTGGCGGTGACCGGCACCATGCTGATCACCAGCTGCCTGGTGTCGGCGGTGATCCTGCTGCTGTGGAAATGGCCGCGCTGGATCATGGTGCCGCTGCTGATCGGCTTCCTGCTGGTGGACGTGCTGTACTTCTCCGCCAATGCGCCGAAGATCTTTTCCGGCGGCTCCTTCCCGGTGATCGCCGGTATCGTCATCTTCATCCTGTTGACCACCTGGAAGCGGGGCCGGCAACTGGTGGTGGAGCGCCTGGACGACGGCGCGCTGCCGCTACCGATCTTCATCAGCAGCATCCGCGCCCAACCGCCGTTCCGCGCCAAGGGCACCGCGGTGTTCCTGACCGCCCGTACCGACGTAGTCCCCCACGCCATGCTGCACAACCTGCTGCACAACCAGGTGCTGCACGAGCAGGTGGTGCTGCTCACGGTGCGCTACGAGGATCGTCCGCGGGTGTCGCGCGGCGAGCGCATGGAGGTCGAGGACTTCGGTGATGGCTTCTATCGGGTGGTGCTGCACTACGGCTTCATGGACGAACCAGACATTCCCCTGGCGCTCAGCCATTGCCCCTATCCGGGACTGGATTTCACGCCGATGCGTACCACCTACTTCCTCAGCCGGGAGACGGTCATCGCCTCCAAGCGCCTGGGCATGGCGCCCTGGCGCGAGAATCTCTTCGTCTTCCTGATGAAGAACGCCAACGGCAACCTGAGATTCTTCAAGCTGCCGGTGAACCGGGTGATCGAACTGGGTACCCAGGTGGAGATCTAGCCGAGCGCGAAAAGCACAAAGGCCCCAGCAGGGGCCTTTTCTTTGCCTAGTTGAACACTGGCGGGGGGAGGGCGTCGGGATCGGTGATGAAGGGCATCTGCCAGCTGTCGAGGGTCTGGCCCCGGCTCTCCAGCTCGCTGCGTACCGTGCCGATGTAGCCGGCCAGGCGCAGGGGATCGGCGTAGTCCGCTTCGCCGAGCTGTTCTTCGGTATAGAGCGTCTTGCCCTGGGCATCCACCACGCCCAGTGCCAGGTCATGGCCATCCGCACCGGACGACACCACGCAGCCAAGGGGTTGGAAGGCATCCACCAGGATCTTGCTGGCGGCATCGGCGGAAAGCGGTGTGCTCATGTCGGGGGTCTCCGTGGCTGTTGCAGCCATAGACCGCGGGAGACCGGCTCCTTGTTCCGGCCGTTCGTCCGGGCCCGCAGGCCCGGACGGGATACGCTATTGCGGCGTACGGGCCTCGATGGCCTTGACCATGAAGTCGGCCAGCTTGTCGTAGTTCTCGTCGAAGTGGTGACCGCCCGGACGCCCCAGCTTCTCACCCGGCTGGCCCGGCTGGGTGCAACCGCTGTCGTCCTTCTCTTCCTCGCCATAGACGCAGAACAGCTTGGCGGCGGGGATCTTGCTGGTTTCCGGCAGGGTGTCGGCTTCGTCACCCGGCTTGCCCAGCCAGCCTTCCACGGCGATCTCGAAGTTGCTCTTGCGGCTGAAGGCCAGCAGCAGCAGCGAGGTCACCTGGTCCTGATCCGCCTTGGGCAGGCGGTTGTAGACCGCCGGCAGGATATCGGCGCCAAAGGAGTAACCAGCCAGCACGAAGTGCTTGGCGTTCCACTTCTCGCGGTATTCCTGCATCAGGTTGGCCAGGTCGGCGGCCACCTGTTCCGGGCTCTTGTGCTGCCAGAAGTAGCGCAGCGCATCCACACCCACCACCGGATAGCCCGCTTCGTTCATGGCCTGGGCGGAGAGCCGGTCGATGTCGCGCCAGCCGCCGTCACCGGAGTAGAAGATGGTCACCACGTCGGGATGGCCGGGCTTGACGTCGGGATCGGCCGGCATCTCGATGGTCGGGATGTCGTTGTGCTGACCCAGCAGGCGGTTCTTGAGCTGGGTACGCAGCACCACCGGCAGGGCGGTGCCGTAGTCGGCGATGGTCAGGTCGGCATTGCTCTGCTGACGCACGAAGATCGCCGAATCATCGGTCGGATGATCGTTCCAGGCGATGTGCCACTGGCCGGCTGCCGCCTTGGCGGGCAGGGCGTCCGGGCAATCCAGGGTTTCCAGGTTGAAGCCAACGCTCAGGGCGGCGGCCTTCGGGTTGTCCTGGGTGGCCAGCCAGCGCCAGGCGCGGGCAGCGCCCGGGCCGATGCCGCCGACAAAGGTCGGCGCGCCGCTCAGCTGCTTGGCGGCGTTGGCGAAGTCGTCGTTCTGCGCCTGGCAGTTGTTGGAGACCTGGACCTCGTACTGGACGATCTCGGCGCCGGTGTTGGTCGCCAGCCCCAGCAGATCGGCGTCCGCCAGCTGCAGATCCGCAGGTGTGGCCAGAACCACGCGAGCGTGTGGCTCGCCCTTGGGCGCGGCCATGGTCAGCAGGCGACCGTCCGGCTGCGCCATGACCTTGACCTGGGGCGCCGAGGGCCAGCGATGGAGCCACCACCAGCCGAGGCCCCCCGCGATCAGCAGGATGACGAGCAGTACTGCGAGTGCACGTTTCAGCATAGGAGTCTCAACGTTTGACCAGGCCGGTATAACCCCCGGCGATTAGGGCGGCGGTATCGGCGAAGGCGACCAAGGGATCCAGGCCGGCGGGGACCGCCATGTAGCGCGGTTCCCATTCCGGATCGAACTTGTCCTTGAAGCGGCGCAACCCCTGGAAGTTATAGAACTGTTCGCCACGTCTGAACACCATGGCGCCCAGACGCTGGGTGATGGGGGCGCCGCGGCGGGGATGCAGGCCGGCCAGCGGGACCATGCCCAGCGAGAAGCGCGCGAAGCCGGCGGCCTTGAAGTGCAGGATCAGCCCGAGCATGAGGAATTCCATGGTCTGCTTGGGCGCATCCGCGGTGACCCGCATCAGGTCGATGCTGGCCAGATCCGGGCGTTCGGTCTCCAGGAGATTGGCGAAGGCCACCGCCTTGCCCTGGAAGCGCACCACGGCGATGCGGAAGTGCCTGAGATAGGTCGGATCGAAGCGACCCAGGGAAAAGCCCTTCTCGCGCACCTGCTTGCTTTCCAGCCAGACGTCGGAGATGGCCTTGAGCTCGTCCAGGGGCGCCTCGCCCGGGGCGTGGAATTCGATGGCCAGGCCATCGCGCTGACCACGATTCCAGGTGTATCTGAGGTCCTTCTTGCCCTTGCTGTCGAGATCGAAGGCATGCAAGTCGACCCGCGCCTCTTCGCCGAGCTTGAGCGCGGTGAGACCGATGTCCATGTAGAAGGGCAGGTTCTCCGCCCGTACCTGGTAGAACACCGGGCGTGCATGGTGCAGGTCGCAGAGGTCGCGGAATTTCCAGATCAGCTCGGCGCGGGGCTGGGAGCGGCCGATGGGATCGAACAGGGCGATCAGGCTGCGGCCCCGCCGTCCGTACATCAGGAAGGCATCGTCGCTTTCGTGGAAGAGCAGGGCCTTGTCCCCGGTCATCACCAGGCCGCCATCCGGCTGGCTGGACTTGCGCACGATGCCGAAGGCGCGCTCGAGCTCGGCGCCGGTGGGCGCTTCGATGGGCGGCGGCGCGGCGCGCAGCAGCCAGCCCAGGGCGATGATCAGCAGCAGGACGGAGCTGCCCAGGGCGGCCCGCAGGCCGCGCGGGGCATCGGCGTCCAGCGCGAATTGCCACCACAGACGCGTTTCGTAGGGGACATCCTGGTAGGCGAACAGCAGCAGCCACACCGAGGCGGCGACCACGCAGATGCTGGCGGTCACATACAGCGGCGAGAAGGGCTGCTCCATCAGCCGGCTGCGGCGATAGAAGGATTTACGAAAGATGGCGAGCAGCGCGGCCGTCATCGCCAGAATGGAGGCTTCCTCCCAGTCGAAACCTTTCAACAGGGACAGCAGGCAGCCCAGCAGCAGCAAAACCAAGGTCACCGCCCAAGCCGCGGAGAGGCGCCGGCGCAATCCCTGCGCCAGCAATAGACAGACGACGCCGATCAGGCTCGCGCCCAGGTGGGAGGCATCGATCAGCCGCTGGGGGAGCAGGAAGTCCATGCCCTCCAGGCGGGTGTCTATTTCAGGGGTGACCCCAGAAAAAAGCAGCACCACCCCAGAAAAAAAAACCAGGATGGCGAGGATGGGTGCGGCCAGGCCGGAGGCGACCCGTACGGCCGGGCTGTTCGACAGCAGGCGCCGGCCTTCGCTGAACAGCAGCACCAGGCAGGCGATCACGAACGGCAGCAGTACATAGAAGAGGCGGTAGACCACCAGCGCCGCGGCCAGCTGCGCGGCGCCCAGCTCATTGGCGAAGGCGGCCAGCAGTACCGCTTCGAACACGCCGACACCGCCCGGAACATGGCTGAGGACCCCGGCGGCCAGGGCCAGCAGGTAGACCAGCAGGAAGGCACCGAAGGGCGGCGCCGTGGGCAGCAATAGATAGAGCACCATCGAGGCGGCGGTCACGTCGAGGATGGTGATCACCAGCTGCAGCACGGACAGCCGCAGGGTCGGCAGGCGCAGGGCGCGCTTGCCGATGCGGAAGTGCAGGGCATGGGCGCAGGGCTGCTCGGGCGCGCGCCAGCGACGCAGCGCCAGGATGCCCACGGCATAGCCGATCAGGATCAGGGCAGCCACCGTGACGATGACCGCTTCCGGCACGCGCAGGGCCTGGGTGGAGGCCGGCAGGTTGGTCAGGGCGGCGATGGCGGCCAGCGGCGGCAGGGCGGTGCCCAGCGCCAGACTGGAGAATACCGTCATCTGCGCCACTTCCAGGGCACTGAGCCCCTGACGGGCATAGAGGCGATAGCGCACCGAGCCGCCGGACAGCATGGACAGGCCGATCGCGTTGCCGATGGCGAAGGCGGTAAGACCACCCATGGTCCAGGTTCGGGCCGGCAACTTGACGTCGGCGAAGCGCATGGCCGACCACTCGTAACCGAGCAGGATGGTGAAACCGGCGGCCGCGGCGATGAGGGCGCCGATCAGCGAGGAATGGGGGATATCGTGGAGGGCATCGTGAAGGGCTTCGCCATCGATGCTGCTGAGCAGGTGCCAGCAGACCACCAAGGCGGCGGCGAACAGTACCAGGGTGACGCCCAGTTCGATGGGTTGTCGATAGGCCGTCAACCGCTCCAGAAGGCGCCAGGGTAGCGCTTGAGGGGGCGCTACGGGGTGGTCCGCAGGGGATGCCGGCTTCGAGGAGACCTCTTTGGCTGGATCAGGTGCAGTCATGCAAACTCCTCTAGACAGGAACGCGCGTCAGATTACTGGTCGCGCGCGGTTTGCCAAGCCTTGTACAGATAAAAAAGCTCTATACCAACCTTTGTAGCTCTTGCAGCTGCCAAGTTCGCACCGCTTGGATCTGACCGGGTCAAATTCAGCGCAAAAAAAAACCACTCAAGAGAGTGGTTTTTTCGAATTTGGTTGCGGGAGCTGGATTTGAACCAACGACCTTCGGGTTATGAGCCCGACGAGCTACCAGACTGCTCCATCCCGCGTCCGATGGGGCTCAGTATAGGGCCAAGAAAAAATTCGTCAAGAAAAATTTAATAGCGATCAAAGGCTTATTTACCAGGCAGGGGCGGGCCTACTTGTCGCCGTCGCTTTTCTGCATCTGCACGGATGCCTTTTCACCGCTTGAGCGATTCTGTTGATCCGACTGGTCGCGATCGAAGCAGCCACCCAGCATGAGGCTGAGGAGCAGGGTGGAAGACAGGAGTAGAGGGCGTTTCATGAGGGTTCTCCTAGAGGTACGTCCTCAGTCGACCTGTCCTGGCGGCAAAGAGTCCGGAAACCCGATGAGAGTGCCTCTTCGATCAAGTGAGAAGGTGATAGCAAAACGCCGCTAAGCGGTTAAGGCGGGTGGTGGCCATGTGCTACCCTTGATGAGTGTTATGGAGAACCTCATGCAGCCTTCCCAGGATTCGAGTTGTCTGGATCAGCGCATCATGCGCGTGATGGATCACGATATAGCGACACTGGTCGCCCAGTTGTGCAATCTTTCCCTGGCGCTGACCGGCAGCAGTGCCAAAGGCGCGGCGGAGATGGCACTTCAGGTCGTGGAGAAAGTCGAATTGCTCGTCGACGACATGCAGACGCTCCGCGCCGCTGCGCAGGAATTGCTGGACACCACGTCCCGCCATGTTCGCTCCGGCCATATAGAAGATCGGACCGCCATCGCCGGCGACGAGAGTGCACCTTTCGACGATGGGCAGCGCGACCGGACCGTTTGACCAGGAAAGTCCAAGGGGCCGCCATGAATCTCCTGCTGGAAACCTTGCTCCACCATCTCCAGGGCCTGGGTCGCATCGAGTTCTTCGAGCGCAGCGAGCATTTCGCACGATTGATGATCACCACACCCGACGGCGTGATCGCCGAACGCCACCTTTATTACGATCAGCTGCACCATGCCCACGATCTCAAGGCGGTGGTCGATGAGCTGCGCGAAGAGGTCGTGCACCGGCAACGCCTGCTGCAAGACGTCGGTTGACGGGTGATTCGTCGTTCGCCATGGACAAATCCGGGCGGTCTTGGCTTACTGTACGGATAATCAGCCGTCATGCCCGGCCCGGCATCTGCTCCCATGGCTCCGGACAATTCTCTCGCCCAGCTCCCACCCAAGCGCCAGCGCAAGATCATTCATGTCGACTGTGACTGCTTCTATGCGTCCATCGAGATGCGTGACGATCCGCGCCTGGGCGGCAAGCCGCTGGCGGTAGGCGGGACCCCCGATCGCCGCGGGGTGGTCGCCACCTGCAACTACGAAGCCCGGGCCTTCGGGGTGCGTTCGGCCATGTCCTCCCATCAGGCGCAGAAACTCTGTCCCGACCTGGTGTTCGTCAAGCCGCGCTTCGAGGTCTACAAGGAGGTGTCGCGGCAGATCCACGGGATCTTCCAGGACTACACCGAGCTGATCGAGCCGCTGTCCCTCGACGAAGCCTACCTGGATGTCACCCAGTGCGAGCTGTTCAATGGCAGCGCTACCCTGATCGCCCGCGATATCCGCCGTCGGGTGTGGCAGGAGCTCAACATCACGGTGTCCGCCGGCGTCGCGCCTAACAAGTTTCTCGCCAAGATCGCCAGCGACTGGAAAAAGCCCAACGGGCTGTTCGTCATCGCTCCCCACGAGGTGGCTGACTTCGTCGCCGCGCTGCCGGTGGCCAAGCTGCACGGCGTCGGCAAGGTCACCGCCGACAAGCTCAAGCGTCGCGGCATCGTCCTCTGCAGCGATCTGCAGACCTGGTCGCGCTTCGATCTGTTGCGCGAATTCGGCAGCTTCGGCGAGCGCCTCTGGTCGCTGGCCCATGGCATTGACGAGCGCCAGGTCAAGGTGGACAGCCAGCGGCAGTCGGCCAGCGTGGAACGCACCTATGACCGCGACCTGCCCGACGCTGCCGCCTGTGCGCAGGAATTGCCCGACTTGCTGGCCAAGCTCGAAGAGCGCCTGACGCGGCTGGCGGACCGCTATCGCCCGGAGCGGCCCTTCATCAAGGTCAAATTCCACGACTTCACCCAGACCACCCTGGAGCAGCAGGGTGCCGGTCGCGATCTCGACAGTTATCGGCGCCTGCTGGAGCAGGCCTACCGACGGGGCAATCGGCCGGTACGGCTGCTGGGCGTGGGCGTGCGCCTGACCGATCTGCGCGAGGCGGCGCTGCAGCTGAGGCTGTTCGAGGACTAGCCCGCTAGAGCGGGCTCTTGGCCTGGGTCGACAGGTTGACGATGGCCGCGTCCAGTTCTTCCAGCGCCGGGCTGGAGGTGGGAGCGCCCTGTTTGAGCAGGGTTTCGCTGTGCTGGCAGGCCGCGCGCAGCTGGGGTACGCCGCAATAGCGGGTAGCGCCATGCAGGCGGTGGACACGCTCGATGAGGGCGATCCGATCGCCGTCTTCGCGGGCCTGGCGGATGGCCTGGCGATCCGCGGCCAGGGAGGCGAGCAGCATGCTCAGGAGATCCTTGGCCAGATCCGGCTTGTTGGCGGCCAGCCGCAGGCCTTCGTCGGCATCCATTACCGGCAGGGTGGAGATGTCCTGGCCACCGCTGTTGAGGCTGGTGACCTCGGGCGCCGAGCTGTGCAGCAGGCGCAGGCCGGTCCACTTGAGGATGACCTGGGCCAGTTGCCGATCGCTGATCGGCTTGGTGAGGTAGTCGTCCATGCCGCTCTGCAGCAGCGCGCGTTTCTCGTTGGCCATGGCGTGGGCGGTGAGGGCGACGATGGGCACCGGGGTGCCGCCCTCGCTGGCTTCCCAGTCGCGGATCGCCTCGGTGGCCTGGCGTCCGTCCATGCCGGGCATCTGCACGTCCATGAACACCAGGTCGAAGCGCTCCTGCTGCACCGCTTCCACCGCGGCATAGCCGCTTTCCACCGCCGTGACCTGGGCGCCCAGGTCGGTCAGCAGGGTCTCCACCAGCAGCAGGTTGGCCGGATTGTCGTCCACGCAGAGCAGTCGCGGCGGGCGGTCGGTGATGCCCAGGCCACCGCTTTCGTTGCGCTGCGGCCGCTGGTTGAGCAATTCGGCCACCGCCTGCTCCAGCTTGCGACTGCAGGCCGGTTTGGAATGCAGCTGGCAATGGACATCGGGCAGCGAGGCATGGAAGACCGCCTGGTCAGTGGTCGGGCAATAGACCAGGGTGTTGCAGTCCTGGCGGCCCAGTTCCCAGATGCGCTCGGTGAGCAGATCCGGCGGAATGCTGCGGGCGCTGACGCCGAGTACCGCCAGGCTGACCGGCAACTTGCCGGAGGCCGGATGGGCGACGGCTTCGCTGAGCTGCTCGAGGGTCTCGAACGGCTCCACGCTCAGGCCGCATTCTTCCAGCTGGTGCTGCAGCGCCTGGCGGGTGAGGGGGTGGGGCTCCACCAGGCCGACGCGGCGACCGGCCAGGGCGATGCGCTTGTGACTCTCGACGCTGCCGTGGGCCTTCGGCAGGTTGAGGGTGATCCAGAATTCCGAGCCCTCGCCGGGGATGCTCTCCAGGCCGATCTCGCCGCCCATCTGCTCGATCAGGCGCTTGGAGATGACCAGGCCGAGGCCGGTGCCGCCGGCCTGGCGGGTCAGGGAGTTGTCTGCCTGGGAGAAGGCCTGGAACAGCATCTGCCGGTCTTCGTCGGTGAGGCCGACGCCGGTGTCCTGGACGCTGATGCGCAGCTGGGCGTGGTCGTCGGTCTCTTCCTCGACCATGGCACGCACGGCGATGGTGCCGGAGTGGGTGAACTTGATGGCATTGCTCACCAGGTTGGTGAGCACCTGGCGCAGACGCTGCGGATCGCCGACCAGGTGGGTCGGGGTGTCGCGATAGACCAGGCAGACCAGTTCCAGGTGCTTCTCATGGGCCGAGGGCGCCAGGATGGTCAGGGTGTCCTGGATCATGTCGCGCAGGTTGAACGGCAGATTCTCCAGCACCAGCTTGCCGGCTTCGATCTTCGAGAAGTCGAGGATCTCGTTGATGATGCCCAGCAGGCTCTCGGCGGAATTCTGGATGGTGCTCAGGTAATCCTGCTGGCGCGGGGTCAGTTCGCTCTTCTGCATCAGGTTGGTGAAGCCGATGATGCCGTTGAGCGGGGTGCGGATCTCGTGGCTCATGTTGGCCAGGAATTCCGACTTGATGCGGCTGGCCTCCAGCGCGGCCTTGCGCGCCAGATCCAGCTCGATGTTCTGGATCTCGATGGTCTCCAGATTCTGGCGCACGTCCTCGGTGGCCTGGTCGATGTTGTTCTGCATCTCGAACTGGGCGTTTTCCATGGCCTCGGCCATGCGATTGATGCCGGTGGCCAGTTCGTCGAATTCGGGACTGCCGAGCTGGGTCGGCAGGCGGGTCTCCAGGCGACCTTCCTGCAGCTGGCTGACGCCCTGGGCGATCACCTGCAGCGGTCGGTTGATGCGCCGACCCATGCGCACCGCGATGAAGGCGGTGAAGGCCAGGCCGAGCAGGATCAGCAGGAGGCCGGCCACCAGGTTGCGATAGCCGCGCAGCAGGGTGGCGTGATGGGAGAGTTCGAGCTGGATCCAGCCCAGCGTCTGGGGGGTGGCCGGGCTGCCGTCGCTGCGGGTCAGGCGCAGGTCGTGGGTCTGCACCGGCAGGTTGAAGTGGGTGATGTCCAGACCGGATCTCATGCTGATGGTCTGGTAGTCGCGCCCGGTGAGCTCCACCGTCATCGAGGGGCCGGCATGGGCGAGGACGTTGCCGTCGGCATCCAGGAAGGTGATGGCGCGGACATCGGCCTGGTCGAGGGCGCGCTGGGCGATGCGGTTGAGCTGGTCGTTGTCGCCGGTGCGCATGGCCGGGGCGATGAGCGGCGCCATCTGCTGAGCCACCAGCTGGCCGTGCTCGATGAGCTGGCTGCGCATGTCGGACAGCTGCACCCAGCTGAAGTAGACCCCCAGCAGGGCCGCCATGCAGCAGGTCGGGAGGACGCTCAACAGCAGGATGCGCCCCTTGAGTCCCAATTCGTCCAGCACTGCACGTCCCCCAAAGGAAATTTGGCCAGTCTAACCCCTTTACCAAATGTAAAGAGAGTCTTTGCGAAAGGGGTCGCACCCCCTGGCGCTCTGATTCGAGAAAATCCGCGAAGGCTGCCACGGTCCCTGGCCGCGGTGCACAACCATTGACCCCATCGGCGGTCTGGTAGGGACTGCCGGTCGTTCCGGTGCGGTTGCGTTCGAGGAGATCCTTTGAAGAAGAGTTGCAGTCTGATGCTGGCGGGCGCCCTGTTGCTGGGGACCGGCTGGCTGGCGCCGACCCAGGCCCAGGAGCCGAAGAAGACCACCCTGGTGGAGCGGGGGTCGATGTACTACAGCTTCGAGACGCACCTGCTCGACTCGGCGGATGGCAAGCGCCGCTATCGGGTCTATATCGGCATTCCCAAGCAGCCGGCGCCGATGATGGGCTATCCCGCGCTGTTCCTGCTCGATGGCGATGCCGCCCTGGCGCAACTCCAGGATGTCTGGCTGTCGCCCCATAAGCTGAAGAGTGCCCCGGTGCTGGTGGCGATCGGCTACGCCGATGCCGCGGACGCCATGCAGGAGCGCACCTACGACTACACCCCGGCGGTGGGCAATGGCCGCGCCCGCGATGACGTGCGCAAGGACTGGCCGGCAGGAGGCTCGCGGGCCTTTCTCGACCTGATCGAGCAGCGCATCAAGCCGCTGCTGACCCAGAGCGTGCCGGTGGACCCCAATCGCCAGACGCTGTGGGGCCATGGCTACGGCGGCCTCTTCGTGCTCGACACCCTTTATAGACAGCCGCAGGCGTTCCAGCGCTATGTGGCGAGCGATGTCGCCTTTGGCTGGCAGCAGGGCTTCATTCTCAAGCGCGCGCAGGAATTCCAGGGCGTGGGCGGGGCCCGGCCGGTGCAGCTCTGGCTGTATTCCGGTACCGAGGACCTGACCCGCAAGGTGGCGCCCGATGCCGCCAAGCGACTGGCCGAGCGTCTGGCCGGACTGCCGGGGATGCAGGTGACGCCCGAGATACGTCCCAACCTGGGTCCGGAGGGCGTGCTGTCAGTGAGCCTGCCCGCGGCCCTGGAAGTGGCCAGCGACGGTGCCGCCACGCGCCGACCCTAGCCAGGCGCCGGACGGGTAGGGTCAGCGGGGCTTTGGGAGTATCATGGAAGGCTTTCACCCTTGGCGGAACGAGCTGATTCATGAGTCTGCACTATCCCACCATCGCCGATTGCATCGGTAACACACCGCTGGTGCGCCTGCAGCGCCTGGCCGGCGACACCCGCAGTACCGTGCTGCTCAAGCTGGAAGGCAACAACCCGGCGGGCTCGGTCAAGGACCGCCCGGCGCTGTCGATGATCCGCCAGGCCGAGGCCCGCGGCGACATCCAGCCCGGGGATACCCTGATCGAGGCCACCTCCGGCAATACCGGGATCGCTCTGGCCATGGCGGCGGCCATCATGGGCTACCGCATGATCCTGATCATGCCCGACAACTCCAGTGCCGAGCGCAAGGCGGCCATGACCGCCTATGGCGCCGAGTTGATCCTGGTGAGCAGGGAAGACGGCATGGAAGGGGCGCGGGATCTGGCCACCCGCATGCAGGCCGAAGGCCGCGGCAAGGTGCTCGATCAATTCGGCAACGGCGACAATCCGGTGGCCCACTACCTGGGTACCGGTCCGGAAATCTGGCGCCAGACTCATGGCAGCATCACCCATTTCGTCAGCTCCATGGGCACCACCGGGACCATCATGGGCACCTCGCGCTACCTCAAGGAGCAGAATCCCAAGGTGCAGATCGTCGGTCTGCAGCCGGAGGAGGGCGCGGCCATCCCCGGCATCCGTCGCTGGCCGGAGGCCTATCTGCCAAAGATCTACGAGGCCAGCCGCGTGGATCGCATCATCGACATGGGCCAGCAGGAAGCCGAGGACACCATGCGCCGCCTGGCGCGGGAAGAAGGCATCTTCTGCGGCGTGTCGTCCGGCGGTTCGGTGGCGGGCGCCCTGCGCATCGCCCGGGAAGTGGACAATGCGGTGATCGTCGCGATCATCTGTGACCGAGGCGATCGCTACCTGTCGACCGGCGTCTATGACGCGCGCTAAGCGGGGCGGTGGCGGACTGCGCTTCCAGCCGGCCGGTGGCGCCCGGGCGACCGGGGTACCGACCGGCAAACGGCAGCTGCTGGGCATCGAGCGGCTGTCCCATGACGGGCGCGGCATCGCTCACGAAGGCGGGCGGACCTGGTTCGTCGCCGGCGCCCTGCCGGGCGAACGGGTCGAGGCGCGGGTGCTCGGTGCCCGCAGCCAGGTGGTCGAAGCCCGTACCCTTAGAGTGCTGGAGGCCAGTCCGCTGCGGCGTACGCCGCCCTGCAGCGTGGCCGACCGCTGCGGCGGTTGCACCCTGCAGCACCTGCCCCATGCCGATCAGCTGACCCTCAAGCAGGAGGCCCTGGCCGAGCAGTTCCGCCGGCTGGCCGGGGTGCAGCCGCTGGCCTGGGCCGCGCCCATGGTCGGACCCGAATTCGGCTATCGCCGTCGCGCCCGCATCGCGGTGCGCTGGGACGAACGCCAGGGCCGCCTGGAGGTGGGCTTTCGCACCGAAGCCAGCCAGGACATCGTCACCCCCGACGACTGCCTGGTGCTGGTGCCGGAACTGCAGCCCCTGCTGCGGGCGCTGCCGGAGCTGCTGAGCGGGCTGGAACGGCCCCAGGCGATCGGACATGTCGAACTCTTCCAGGGGACGGCAACCGCCTTGCTGGTGCGCCATACCCAGGCGCTGCTGCCGGGTGACCAGGCGCGCCTGCGCGACTTCTGCGCGGCGGCCGGCGTCCAGCTCTGGTGGCAGGGCAAGGGCGAGCCGCAACCGGACCAGGCCGCCGCCAGGCTGGGCTATCGGCTGGCGCCCTGGGACCTGACGCTGGCCTATCAGCCGGGCGACTTCGTCCAGGTCAATGCCGCCATCAACGAAGCCATGGTCGCCCAGGCGCTGGACTGGCTGGCGCCCAAGGCCGACGACCGGGTCCTCGATCTCTTCTCCGGCCTCGGCAACTTCGCCTTGCCGCTGGCGCGGCAGGCCGCGGCCGTCACCGGGATCGAAGGGGTCGCGGCGATGACATCCCGGGCAATACAAAATGCGCGTGACAACGGCATCGGCAACGCGCACTTTCTACAGGTGGACCTGTCGAACCCGCTACCCGCCGATCTGGGCAGCCATTCGCTGGCGCTGCTGGATCCGCCGCGCGACGGTGCGCTGGAAGTGGTCCGGCAACTCAGCGGCCTGGGTATCGGGCGACTGGTCTATGTCTCCTGCAATCCGGCCACCCTGGCGCGGGACGCGGGAGAGTTGGTCCGACAGGGCTATCGCATGACAAGAGCGGGCATTCTCGACATGTTCCCGCAGACCGCCCATGTGGAAGCCATGGTGTTGTTCGAAGCGGGCGGGATGCCCGGGTAACGACGGCTCGCCAACCGATGCGAGCCAATCCGGCGAAGGCACCGCCGTGAGGAAGGGGTAGATGGTACAGGTCAGAGCGCATCAGCCAGTCAACGTCGATGGCAGCATCAACCTTCACGCCTGGCTGGATCACATCCAGAGCGTGGATCCGAATCTCGATCGCGAGACCTTGCTGGATGCCTGCGGCTTCGCCCGCACGGCGGAGGAGAATTCCGGCCAGGTCGAGCACACCTGGGCGGAGGGTACCTCCAGTTTCCACACCGGGCTGGAGATGGCCGAGATCCTGGCCGATCTCAAGCTGGATCAGGACAGCCTGATCGCGGCCATCGTCTACCGGGCGGTGCGCGAGGGCAAGGCGACCCTGGAGTCGGCCGCAGAGCATTTCGGGCCGGTGGTGGCCAAGCTGATCGAAGGCGTGCTGCGCATGGCGGCGATCAGCGAGAGTCTCAATCCGCGCAAGTCCATGGTGCTGGGCAGTCAGACCCAGGTCGACAACCTGCGGCGCATGCTGGTGGCCATGGTCGACGACGTGCGCGTGGCCCTGATCAAGCTGGCCGAGCGCACCTGCGCCATCCGTGCGGTCAAGAACGCCACCGAAGAACGCCGCAACCGGGTGGCTCGCGAGGTGGCCGACATCTATGCACCCCTGGCCCACCGCCTGGGCATCGGTCATATCAAGTGGGAGCTGGAGGACCTGTCCTTCCGTTACCTGGAGCCCCAGCAGTACAAGCAGATCGCGACCCTGCTGCACGAGCGGCGGCTGGATCGCGAGCAGTACATCGCCGATGTCATGCAGCAGCTGCGCGACGAACTCACCGCCACCGGTATCAAGTCCGACATCAGTGGCCGGGCCAAGCACATCTATTCCATCTGGCGGAAGATGCAGCGCAAGGGCCTGGAATTCAGCCAGATCTACGACGTCCGCGCGGTGCGGGTGCTGGTGCCCGAGGTGCGTGACTGCTACACCGCGCTGGGTATCGTGCATACCCTGTGGCGGCACATTCCCCGCGAGTTCGACGACTATATCGCCAATCCGAAGGAGAACGGCTACCGTTCCCTGCACACTGCGGTGATCGGTCCGGAGGGCAAGGTGCTGGAGGTGCAGATCCGCACCCACGCCATGCACGAAGAGGCCGAACTGGGGGTCTGCGCCCACTGGCGCTACAAGGGTACCGACGTCAAGTCGGCCTCCAACCACTACGAAGAGAAGATCTCCTGGCTGCGCCAGGTGCTGGAATGGCACGAAGAGCTGGGCGACATCGGCGGCCTGGCCGACCAGTTGCGCGTCGACATCGAGCCGGACCGGGTCTATGTCTTCACCCCCGACGGCCACGCCATCGACCTGCCCAAGGGCGCGACGCCGCTGGACTTCGCCTACCGGGTGCACACCGAGATCGGCCACAACTGCCGCGGTGCCAAGATCAACGGCCGCATCGTGCCGCTGAACTACCAGCTGCAGACCGGCGAGCAGGTGGAAATCATCACCGGCAAGCAGGGCTCGCCCAGCCGCGACTGGCTCAATCCCAACCTCGGCTACGTCAACACCTCGCGGGCCCGGGCCAAGATCGTCCACTGGTTCAAGTTCCAGGCGCGTGACCAGAACGTTGCCGCCGGCAAGGCCATGGTCGAGCGCGAGTTGTCGCGCCTGGCGCTGCCGCCGGTGGACTTCAATACGCTGGCCGAGAAGGTCAACTACAAGGGTGCCGAGGACATGCTGGCGGCCCTGGGCGCCGGTGACCTGCGCCTGGCCCATGTGATGCACGCCGCCCAGCAGCTGGTGGAGCCGGACAAGGGCGTCGATACCCTCGATCTCCTGCCGCGCAAGCCGACCAACAAGCCGGGCAAGCGTGGCGATGTGCAGATCCAGGGCGTGGGCAACCTGCTCACCCAGATCGCCGGTTGCTGCCAGCCGGTGCCGGGCGATGCCATCGTCGGCTACATCACCCTGGGGCGCGGCGTGACCATCCACCGGCAGGACTGCGCCAACGCCCTGCAGCTGGCCAGTCGCGAGCCGGAGCGGACCATCCAGGTGAGCTGGGGCCCGGTGCCGGTGCAGACCTATCCGGTCGATATCGTCATCAAGGCCTTCGACCGCTCCGGTCTGTTGCGCGATGTGTCGCAGATCCTGCTCAACGAGCGGATCAACGTGCTGGCGGTGAACACCCGCTCCAATCGCGAGGAAAACACCGCCAACATGCTGCTGACCATCGAGATCCCCGGCCTGGACGCCCTCGGTCGTCTGCTCGGACGGATCTCCCAGCTGCCCAACATCATCGAAGCCCGGCGCAATCGCGCCGCCTGAGCCGGTGACGATGCCCCCACGAGGCGCCTCCTGGCGCCTCGTTCTTTTTCCAGTGACAGGATTCACCCAATGTACAAGCTCGACGACCTGCTGCACCTCATGGCCCGGTTGCGCGACCCCCAACACGGCTGCCCCTGGGACCTGCGCCAGGATTACGCCAGCATCGTGCCCCACACCCTGGAAGAGGCCTACGAGGTCGCCGACGCCATCGCCCGGCGGGATTTTCCGCAGCTGCGCGACGAGCTGGGCGATCTGCTGTTCCAGGTCGTCTACTACAGCCAGCTGGGGCGCGAGGATGGCCATTTCGACTTTGCCCAGGTGGTGGATGGCATCACCCGCAAGCTGGTGCGACGCCATCCCCATGTCTTTCCCGATGGCGACCTGCATGGCCCGCTGGACCTGCCGCGGCTGGACGAGCCGACCATCAAGCGCCGCTGGGAAGAGATCAAGGCCGAGGAGCGAGCGGAAAAGGCGGCGGCGCCCGAGCAGCTGTCGCTGCTGGACGACGTGCCAGCCGCGCTGCCGGCCCTGAGTCGCGCGGCCAAGCTGCAGAAGCGTGCGGCCAATGTCGGCTTCGACTGGGCGGATGCCACGCCGGTGGTGGCCAAGATCCAGGAGGAACTGGACGAGGTGCGCGAGGCCATGGCCAACGGCCAGGCGGCCCAGGTGGCGGAAGAGATCGGCGATCTACTGTTCGTGATGGTCAACCTGGCGCGGCACCTGCAGGTCGACGCCGAAGATGCCCTGCGCCAGGCCAACGCCAAGTTCGAGCGGCGCTTCCGCTTCATCGAAGAGGCGCTGAAAGCCCAGGACCGCTCGCCCCAGGAGGCCAGTCTGGAGGAGATGGATGCCCTGTGGGATGCCGCCAAGGTGGAAGAGAAGGGCGCCGTTGGGCATTCGTTGCGGCGGGGGTAGGGTAGGTTTTTGCGGGTTTTATCGCGGCCATGCCGGTGCGCCGTAGCGACCGGCCTGACTGGACTATCGCAGCCATGGGCCGCTCCTATAAAAGCATCACTCCCTGTAGGAGCGGCCCATGGCCGCGATAAGAGAATTGAGCTGGATATCTACGGCATCCGCTCCCAACCGTACGACAGATCCGGTTGGTCGGCCAAATGCGCCGGGCACTTGCCCTTGAGGTGCCAGGCGAAGGCGATGATCTCGGCCAGGGTGCGATAGAGCGCCTCGGGGATTTCCGCGCCCAGCTCCAGGCGCGCCAGGATGCGCACCAGGTCGGCGTTCTCATAGATGGGCACCTCGTGCTCCCGGGCGGTGGCCAGGATGAGTTCCGCCAGTTCGGCGTCGCCCTTGGCGGAGAGGATGGGGGCGCTGCTGCCGTCATAGGACAGTGCGATGGCCTGGCGGGCGGCGGTCGTGCTCATGCGGTGTCGTCGATCCAGCGTTGTTCGAGGGAGGTGCGCGGATGGCGTGCGGGACGGCCCTGGCGGCTGCTGAGGTCGCCGACCACGAAGCCGGCGGCCAGCAGGCGCTCGCGCAGATGGGGCAATTCGGTATCGATCAGGGTGGCGGTGGCGCCTTTTTCCGCCCAGAACTCGCTCGACAGCCGGCCACTGGCCAGTTGCGCGCGTACCTGCAGCGGGCCGAGCGGCGCCAGATCGAAGGCCAGTTCCACCTTCCACAGGCTGTCGCGGGCTTCACCGCGGCTGTCCGGCGGCGGTCGTTCCTCCTGGAAGCGCACCTGCACCGCGCCAAGGCGCTCGCCATCGCGCCAGGGGATCTCGGTCTGCCAGGTGGAGAGGTAATAGCCGTCGGGCAAGACCTGGGTCTGCGCCAGGCTGGCGAGCTGGTGGGTCTGCAGCCGGGCGATAACGCCAGTGGCCAGTTGCAGCAATTCGTCGAGTTCGGCGTTGGCGGCACTGAGGCCGCGACCGTCGCGCTCACCCAGGGGAAAGTCCAGGGCGGTGGGCTGGCGACTGGCGGTGGCGGCGTCGCCCAGCGCCCGGCGCAAGGCATCGGGCAGATTCTGCTGGGCGGTTTGGATCGCGACCTGGGGATTGCGCAGGGTCTCGCCCGGTACGCTGGCCAGCAGCCGATCCACCAGGCGCAGCAGGTTGGCCTTGAAGTCTTCCTGGAGCTCGGGACCGCCGCGATCCAGCAGTTGCTGCTCCAGTTGCAGACCGCTGCGCGCCAGGGCGCGCGCCCAGCCCTGCGGGGTGGTCAGGGCCTCGGTGTGTTCCAGATTGGCCAGCAGGGACTTGAGTGCCGCACCCACCGACGGTGGCAGGTCCGCCTCGGGGACGTCCTCCAGCCATTGCAGCAGAGCATTCATCGACAGTTGGCGCTGTCCCTGGCCCTGCAGCTGGCGGTCGATGTCGAGCTGGTCGAGGCGCTGCGCCATGGGCAGCACCGTGACCTCCTGGCTGTCCTTGATCACCACGGTCAGCAGGCTGCCCACCGGCACCGGGCGGGGCGATTCCAGCTTGAGCTGGCGACCTTCGAGGCTGGAGCTCAGGGCCTTGGCGATCACCTCGTAGGTAGGCGCCGCGCCGGGTGGCTGTTGCAGCAGGCTGCTCAGCACCCGCAATTGCAGGGTGGTGCCCACCGGCAACTGGCGCAGATCCAGTTGCTGCAGCGGCGGCGGTGGCGCGTCGCCTTCCAGGCTCTGCAGCAGTACGGCCAGCTGGGTGGAGCCGAGGGTGCTCACCAGCAGCTGGCTGCCCACCGGCAGGTTGTTGGTCGGACTCTGGGTGGTGAGCAGGACGCTGCCGCCCTCGGCCAGCTGCAGTTGCAGCAGGAACTGGAAGCTCTGGCCGGCCGGACGGGTGGCCAGCACCTCGGCGGTGGCCGTGCTGCCGGGCGGAATCAGGTCGTCGAGGGATTGCAGGGCCTGCAGGATCTGCGCCCCCGCGTCCGACGCCTGCGCCGCCGCGGCCCGCACGGGCAGGGCGGGCGAGACGCCAGCGCTGGGTTGGATCGCGGAGATGGAGGTCATCGGGCAGGTCCGGTGGAATCGCCTGTGTATAATGGCGCGCCTTCAAGGGCGTGTGCCGGGTTAACGGCCAGCGCCCGACCGACTTTAGTGCCGTGAGAACCCCTGTCTTGAATCAGCCCCTGCTCGACGCCGTCGCGCTCCGTTGCGAACGGGGCGGTCGCCTGCTGTTCGACGACCTGAGTCTGAGCGTGGCGGCGGGCGAATCGCTGCAGATCGGGGGCGTCAACGGCAGTGGCAAGACCAGCCTGCTGCGCATCCTGGCGGGACTGCTGCCGGCGGATGCCGGTACGGTACGCCGGCCCGCCGCCGCCGAACTGCTCTGGCTGGGGCATGCGCCCGGCATCGCCGAGGGGCTGACCGCGGCGGAAAATCTCCATAGCCTGGCCAATCTGTGGCGCCCGACGACGCGGCAGGCCTGCCGGACCGCCCTGGCGGCCGAGGGGCTGGCCGACTGGACGGACGAGCCCTGCCGGCAGCTCTCGGCCGGTCAGCGTCGCCGCGTCGCCCTGGCCCGTCTCCAGCTGCCCGCGCCGCCGCGGCTCTGGTTGCTGGACGAACCTTTCACCGCCCTCGACGCCAGCACCTGCGCGCGGCTGGAAGCGCGCCTGCAGGCGCATTGCGCCGCGGGTGGCGCCCTGGTGCTGACCAGTCACCGCGAGCTGGAAGCCGCCCCGGCCGCCCATCGCCTGCTCTGGCTGGACGCTGGTCGATGAGCGGCGCCTGGCTGGCCATCCTCGGGCGCGAAGGGCGCCTGGCCTGGCGCCGACCGGCGCTGTGGCTCACGCCCCTGGCTTTCCATGCCCTGGTGGTGACCCTGTTTCCCCTGGCCCTGGGGCCCGATAGCCAGCAGCTGGCCGCCCTGGCGCCGGGCTTGTTGTGGATCGCGCTGTTGCTGGCCCTACTGCTCGGTCAGGAAGCTCTGTTTCGCAGCGAGTGGCAGGACGGCTCCCTGGAACTCTGGCTGCTGGCGCCCCAGCCCTTGCCGCTGCTGGTCCTGCTCAAGCTGCTGGTGCACTGGTGCTTCGCCGGCCTCGGCCTGGTGGCCCTGACGCCGGTACTGGCGCTGATGCTGGGGCTGCCCGCCGCGGCCCTGCCGGCGACCCTGGCGGCCCTGACCCTGGGCAGTCTGGCCCTGACCCTGATCGGCGCCATCGGCGCGGCCCTCACCGTGGGCCTGGCCCGTGGCGGGCTGCTGCTGGCCCTGCTCAATCTGCCGCTGCAGATCCCGGTGCTGATTCTTGGCGCCAGCACCCTGGACGCGGCGCGGCTGGGCCTGCCGGTAGCGGGGCTGCTGCTCTGGCTGGGCTGCCTGACCCTGCTGGCCCTGACCCTGGCCCCCCTGGCGATCGCCGCCGGCCTGCGCATCGGCGCGGCCCAATGACGAGGACGACATGAACTGGACCTGGCTGCATCGCCTGGGCTCTCCCGCCATCTTCTATCGCCTGGCCGGCCGGCTGCAGGGGCCCTGCCTGGCGCTGGCCGGACTGCTGCTGGCCGTGGGTCTGGTGTGGGGCCTCTTTCTGGCGCCGCCGGACTATCAGCAGGGCGACAGCTTTCGCATCATCTATGTGCATGTGCCGGCGGCCTTTCTGGCGCAATCCTGCTATCTGCTGCTGGCGGTCGCCGGGGCCATCGGCCTGGTCTGGCGCCTCAAGCTGGCCGATGTGGCCCTGCGCGCGGCCGCGCCGATCGGCGCCTGGATGACCGTGATCGCCCTGGCCACGGGGTCACTGTGGGGCATTCCCACCTGGGGCACCTGGTGGATCTGGGACGCCCGGCTCACCTCGATGCTGGTGCTGCTGTTTCTCTATCTGGGCGTGATCGCCCTGGGGCAGGCCATCGACCATCGCGAGAGCGCCGCCCGGGCCTGCGCCATCCTGGCGCTGGTGGGCTCGGTCAATCTGCCGATCATCAAGTATTCGGTGGAGTGGTGGAGCACCCTGCACCAGCCGGCCACCTTCAGCCTGGTGGAGCGTCCCCCGATGCCGGCGGCCATGTGGCTGCCGCTGCTGGTGATGGTGCTGGCGTTCTACCTGTTCTTTGCCGGCGTGCTGCTGCAGCGCATGCGTCTGGAAGTGCTCAGGCGCGAATGGCGCAGTCGCTGGGTACGCCTGGAACTGGGCGAGGAGGGCGCGTGAGCGGCGTGGACTGGGCGCAAGCCCTTGGCATGGGGCGTCATGGCCTCTATGTCTGGCCGGCCTTCGGCCTGACCCTGATCGTCCTCGGCGGCCTGCTGCTGCACGGCTGGCAGGCGCGTCGCCGGCTGCAGCGGGAGTTGCGCCAGCGCTGGCGACGGGAGCGGCGGCCATGAATCCAGTTCGTCGTCGTCGGCTGCTGTGGATCCTGCTGCTGTTGCTGGGCGTGGGCGGCGCAGCGGCGCTGGCCCTCAGCGCCCTGCAGCAGAACATCAACCTCTTCTATACCCCGAGCCAGATCGCCCGAGGCGAGGCGCCGCGCGATACCCGCATCCGCGCCGGCGGCATGGTGGAGAAGGGCAGCCTGGTGCGCGCCGCGGACTCCCTGGCGGTGAGTTTCGTCATCACCGATTTCCAGCGGGAGGTGTGGGTGAGCTATGCCGGCATCCTGCCGGATCTGTTCCGCGAGGGGCAGGGCGTGGTGGCCCTGGGTCGACTCGACGACCAGGGGCGCCTGGTGGCCGATCAGATCCTCGCCAAGCACGACGAGAAGTACATGCCCCCCGAAGTGAGCCAGGCGCTGCGCCAGGCCGGACGGCCGCTCGACGGCGCGAGGCCGGCGCCATGATCCCGGAACTCGGACAACTCTGCCTGCTGCTGGGGCTGGCCATGGCTCTGGTGCAGGGCACCCTGCCGCTGCTGGGCGCCTGGCGCGGTCAGGCCGACTGGATGCGTCTGGCGCGCCCGGCCGCCTTCGGTCAGTGGCTGTTCCTGGCGCTGGCCTTTGCCGCCCTGACCTGGGCCTTTCTGCAGGACGACTTCTCGGTGGCCTATGTGGCGGCCAACTCCAACAGTCGCCTGCCCTGGTACTACAAGGTCAGCGCCACCTGGGGCGCCCACGAGGGCTCCCTGCTGCTCTGGGCGCTGATCCTGGCGGGCTGGAGTCTGGCGGTGGCGTGCTGTTCGCGGGCCTTGCCCCAGGCGTTACTGGCGCGGGTGCTGGGCATCCTCGGGCTGGTGGCCACGGGATTCCTGGCCTTTCTGGTCGCCACCTCCAATCCCTTCGCCCGCCTGCTGCCGCAATTTCCGCGGGAGGGCAACGACCTCAATCCGCTGCTGCAGGACCCCGGGCTGATCCTGCATCCGCCCATGCTCTACATGGGCTACGTCGGCTTTTCGGTGGCCTTCGCCTTCGCCCTGGGGGCGCTGCTGGAAGGCCGGCTGGACGCTGCCTGGGCGCGCTGGGCCCGGCCCTGGACCCTGCTCGCCTGGGCCTTTCTCGGCTGCGGCATCGTGCTCGGCTCCTGGTGGGCCTACTACGAACTGGGCTGGGGTGGCTGGTGGTTCTGGGATCCGGTGGAAAACGCATCCTTCATGCCCTGGCTGGTGGGCACGGCGCTCCTGCACTCCCTGGCGGTGACCGAGAAACGCGGCCTGTTCAAGGGCTGGACGGTGCTGCTGGCCATCGCCGCCTTTTCCCTCAGCCTGCTGGGGACCTTTCTGGTGCGCTCGGGGGTGCTGACCTCGGTGCATGCCTTCGCCAGCGATCCCACCCGCGGGGTCTTCATCCTGGCCTTTCTGCTGCTGGTGGTCGGCGGCTCCCTGGCGCTGTTCGCCTGGCGTGCGCCGGCGCTCAGCGGCTCGGTGTCCTTTGGCCTGGCGTCGCGCGAGGCGCTGCTGCTGATCAACAACCTGATCCTGGTGACCGCCGCCGCCACGGTCTTGCTCGGCACCCTCTATCCGCTGGTGATCGACAGCCTGACCGGCGCCAAGCTGTCGGTGGGCCCGCCGTATTTCGACCTGCTGTTCGTGCCGCTGATGGCGCTGCTGATGCTGGCCCTGGGCGTCGGGGTGCTGGTGCGCTGGAAAAGCAGCCCGGGTCGCTGGCTGGCGCGCCTGCTGGCACCCATCCTGCTGGGCTGCGCGGCCTTGGCCGGTCTGCTTGGCTGGTGGCTGGATCAGCCCAGGGCGGCGATCCTGGCGGTGCTCGCGTTGGCGGCCTGGATCCTGTTGACCGCGCTGCGCGACGCGCTGGGCAAGGTGGCGGCGCTGGGCTGGCGCCGCGGCCTGCGCAGTCAGCCCCGCAGCTACTGGGGCATGCACCTGGCCCACCTGGGGCTGGCGGTGCTGGCCCTGGGCGTGGTGCTGGCCAGCCAGCTGGATGTGCAGCGCGATCTGCGCCTGGCGCCGGGCGAGCACGTCGAACTCCAGGGCTATCGCTTCGGCTTCGCCGGTACCCAGCACTACGAAGGGCCCAACTTCACCGCCGAGCGCGCCCTGCTGCAGGTCGAGCGCGAGGGCCGGGTGGTCGCCCTGCTGACCCCGGAAAAACGCCGCTATCTGGCCAGTGGCGCGGTGATGACCGAAGCCGCCATCGACGCCGGCCTGACCCGCGATCTCTATGTGGCCCTCGGCGAGCCGCTGGGGCAGGGCGCCTGGGCCGTGCGCCTGCAGATCAAGCCCTTCGTCCGGCTGATCTGGCTTGGTGGCCTGCTCACCGCCCTGGGCGGCCTGCTGGCCCTGGCCGATCCGCGCTATCGCCGCCGCCGGTCGTCTTCCCCTGCCTCTGCCGCGGAGTCCCGCTGATGCGCCGTCGCCTGTTGCTCTGCCTGCCACTGCTGGCCTTTCTGGTGCTGGCCGGCTTTCTCTTTCGCGGGCTCTATCGCGATCCCCAGGCCCTGCCGTCGGCGCTGGTCGGCCAACCCTTTCCGGCGTTTTCGCTGCCAGGCGTGCAGGACGACCGCCTGTTCACCCGGCAGGACCTGCTCGGCCGCCCGGCGCTGGTCAATGTCTGGGGCACCTGGTGCGTGGCCTGCCGGGACGAGCACCCGCTGCTCACTCGACTCAAGGCCGAGGGCGTGGTGATCCACGGCATCAACTACAAGGATGACAACGCCAGCGCCCGCCGCTGGCTGGCGGAGTTCCACGATCCCTACCAGCTCGATATTCGCGACGACGAAGGCCGGCTGGGGCTGGACCTGGGCGTCTATGGCGCGCCGGAGACCTTTCTCGTCGATGCCCGGGGCGTGGTGCGCTATCGCCATGTCGGGGTGATCGATCAGCGCGTCTGGGACGCAGACCTCGGGCCGCGCTATCGCGCCCTGGTAGCGACGCCATGAGGGCCGGCTGGCTGCTGCTGTTGCTGCTCTGGTCGATCCTGAGCCAGGCGGCCATCGACCCCTATGGCTTTCGCGACGACGCTGAGCGTGCGCGCTTCCAGGCGCTGACCCGCGAACTGCGCTGCCCCAAGTGCCAGAACCAGGACCTGGCCGATTCCAATGCGCCCATCGCCGGCGATCTGCGCCGCGAGATCCAGCGCCTGATGGCGGCCGGGCAGAGCGATGCCGAGATCATCGCCCACCTGGAGCAGCGCTACGGTGAATTCATCCGCTATCGACCGCCTTTCGAGGGGCGCACCCTGCTGCTGTGGCTGCTGCCGGGCCTGGGCCTGCTGGGCGGTGCCGGCCTGCTGCTGGTCCTGACGCGGCGGCGCCGGCCGGAGCAGGCCTTGAGCGAGGCCGAACGCCAGCGCCTGGCCGCGCTGCAGGCGGAGGAGGAGCCATGATGCCGACCTTCTGGGGATTGGCGGGGCTGCTGCTGATCCTGGCGCTGCTGATCCTGCTGGTACCGCTCCTACGCGGCGGACCCGCCACGGCGGACCAGCGCGCGGTGCTCAATCGCACCCTCTATCAGGAGCGCCTGGCCGAAGCCCGGGCGCGGGCGGCCCGGGGCGAGCTGGACGACCAGGCCCTGGCGCTGGCCGAAGCCGAGGCCGGCCGCAGCCTGCTCGCCGACAGTCCTGCCGAGGAGGCTTCGCCCCAGCGCCGCGGCCGTCGCCTGGGGGTCGCGGTCGCCCTGGGCGGCCCGGCCCTGGCCCTGGGGCTCTACCTGCTGCTGGGCGGCTGGCCGGCCTGGCAACTGAGTCAGCGTCTCGCCGCGCCGCCGGCCTCGCCCCAGGCGCTGCTGGCCGATCTGGAGGCAGCGACGCGACTGCAACCCCAGGCGGCCGACAACTGGTACCTGTTGGCACGCGCCTATGCCGGCCTGGGTCGCTACCGGGATGCCGTGGCCGCCTTCGAACAGGTCATTCCTCGTGATGGCCGGCGCGCGGAGGTCCTTGGGCAACTGGCCCAGGCCCGCTTCTTCGCCGCCGGGCGCCAGCTGGATGCCGAGACCCGGGCGCTGGCCGACGAAGCCCTGGCCGCCAATCCCGGGGAGCCCACCACCCTGGGGCTGCTGGGCATGGCTGCCTACGAACGGGGGGGCTACGCCGAGGCGGCAGGCTACTGGCAGCGGCTGGTCGCCGTGCTGCCAGCGGGCGATCCCCTGCGCGCCACCCTTGCCCAGGGAATCGCCCGGGCGGAGACGGCGGCGCGGGCGGCCGGTCAGGCGCTGGCCACGCCGGGGCTCGAGGTGGAGGTCCGCCTGGCGCCCGCGGTGGCGCAGCGGGTACGGCCCGAGGACAGCGTCTTCGTGCTGGCTCTGGCGCTGGATCAGCCCGGTCCACCGCTGGCGGTACGGCGATTGCGGGTTGCCGATCTGCCCCGGCGGGTACGCCTGGATGACCGCGACGCCATGCTGCCCCAGCGCAAGCTGTCCGACCACCGGCGGGTAAGACCCGTGGTGGTGATCGCCCGGGGCGGCGATCCGCTCAAGGGCGACTGGCGGCATGAGGGACAGCCACTGGAGCTCCCTTCTAGTGCGTTCAGCCTATTGCGCGTGGAGGTCGGTGATGCCATTGCGCCATGATCGGCCAGGATTCCAACACGCAGGGCAGGGAAGGCATGTACACCTATGAAGACGCCGTCGCGGCGACCCGCGAACTCTGTCGCCAGATCGAGAACGTGCCTGTCCGGCGGCGGGCGGTCCGCGAGGACTTCTACAGGAGCTTTGGCGACGCCGACAACGATGGCCTGAGCTATGGCGATTCGGAGCTGGCCTTTCTCGACTGGGAAATCCAGGCCGGTGTCCTGGATCCCGTGACCGGCAGCGCCTGGTGGCGCAACGTCAATCTGCACTTCATCTATCTGTCCGAGCTGGCCGGTTGCCTGGCGCAGCATGGCCTGGCCGGTGACCAGGCGCCCTATCCGACGCGCTGCTGGCTGACCTTCATCGCCGATCCCACCCCGCGTCACTGGTACCGGGCGCACAACGCCTCCATCCTCGCCGGCTTCGCCCTGCATCAGGAAGAGGCTCGCGCGGAGAACACGGTAGGCCAGCTGTTCCTCAACATCACCCTCTATCGTCTGATGTTCGCCCAGGCGCTGGTGGAGGAGGCGACGCTGTTCGCCGAGCTGGGGGCACTGCTGGCCGATCCGCGCGGCTTCTCGGTCAAGCTGCTGGTCAGCCTCGCCGAGTTCTATCCCCCGCACTATCCCCTCACCGAGGCGGATCGCGAGGTGATCGAAGGACACGGGCTGGGTATCGAGGAACTGGGCGTGCGCCTCATGGACGGCTGGATCCGCTTCGAATTACACAAGCTCTACAGCGAGGCCGCCGTCTGGAACCAGGCGCCCGAGTTGCTGGCTTATCTGGACGGCGCCGAGCCGTGCTATCCCCCAGCCGTGGACCACCGCGCCGAGCGCGCAGCGGCCCAGACGGTGGCGCTACTGGAAGGCGTCCTCGCCGGGCAGGACCTCGTCATGGCCGAGCAGGGCGCGAGCGGTCTGCAGGCCGGATAGGGTCGCCGACTCCACGCAGCCCATGTTGAAGCCGTTGTCGATCCAGTCGCCGGTCAGGTAGAGGTTGCGGCAGACGCTGCCGTCGGTGGTCAGCCGATGGCGGCTGCTGCCGGCCACGCTCTGCACATAGCGCTCGCTGGGATCGACGTTGGCGCGCCAATATTGATAGTCGAAGCGCGCCTGGCCCTGGACCTCGGCAGGTGCCAGCAGGAAGTCCCAGCGATAGCCCGCCGGGGTCACGGCTTCCGGCCAATAGGCACCCAAGTTGCCGTTCATGAGGTCGAGGAAGGCTTGCTTCACCTTGGCGGCTTCCTGCTGCGGGTAGTCATCCTTTTTGCCGATGGGCGGAGCGGCCGCGGCGGCGAGCACCCCGCAGAAATAGCTGATGTCCGCCGGCGGCGTGCCGCTCGACCAGTCCTCCCGCTCCACCAGGTAGCTGACATCGGCCCAGGAGTCCATCGCCTGGGCGGCGAAGCCCAGCAACTCGGGGGCCTGGCCGCCCTCGGGCGAGCCGCTCCAGCCCAGTTGCCAGGCGTCGCGGTTCTGCCAGAGTTGCACGGCCTGGGTGGCGACCGTAGCCACCTGCCGGGTCATGCGCGCGAATGCCGGGTCCAGGGCGCACAGGCTGGGGGCCAGGTCGGCCAGGCCGGCCACGGAGATCCCCAGCACCACCTCGTCGAAGTCGCGGTCGACCTGCAGTTCCAGCCGCTCGACGCCCTGCCAGCCGCTCCAGTTGGATTCCAGGTTGATCTGGCCCTTCTGCAGGTCCCGGGCGATCTGGTCGTCGATTTGCTCGTACAGCGGGGCCGAGGGCCAGCAGAGCAGGCCCTTGACGTCCACCAGCGGCTGGTAGGCGGCGCCCTTGAGCCTGACCTGGCGCTGGATCTGGAGGCGCGTCACCCGCGGCCCCTGGCCGTCGTCGGCGGCTTCGATGGCGGTCACCTGGTGGAAGAAGCGGAAGTCCACCCCGCGGCGCGCGAGCACCTCGTAGTAGGGCGCGAAGACCACGTCGCCCATGCCGGCCTGCATGCGCCAGATAAAGGAGCCCTTGGCCGTGGTCAGGGCCAGCAGGGCGGCGCGCAACACGGTGCCGGCCTCGACGTCGGGCTGGGCGAGATCGCCGTCGCGATAGGCGAAGATGCCGCCGTGCAGGGACTTGAGCACCGCGCCGTCCAGGGTCGCGGCGCTGGCGCCATGACGGCTCAGCCAGGCCTGGAAGGTTTCTGCGTTGAGCGCCGCGAAGCCTTTGGCATAGACCTCGTCGGCGAGCATGCCGATCAGCACGGTCAGGCCGAAGTCCATCAGCAGCCACAGCCGGTGGGCCTTGACGTGGGTCTGACTGCGGTCGTGCAGGATGTCGCCGAGCAGGCCGCGGAGCTTGCGCAGCAGCGCCAGCAGCACGGGATGGTCGACGCCGTCGGACAGCGCCGTGCGGGCCTGCTGCAGCTGGCGCTCCGCCTCGTTCAGGAGTCGCTCTTGCAGCTCCTCGCGGCAATGTGCGCGCAGCCGGGCGAACAGGCCACCTGGCGCAGCGGCGGTCGGGGTCTCGTCCACCTCGCCCAGCCGCAGCAGCCACTCCAGCAGATCGCCGAGGGCGGCCATGAAGGGCTTGGGATTCCAGCCCTCGCCGGGCTTGCCGGGCAACGCCAGGGTGTCGATGGGCCAGGTGGTCCACTGCGCCTGGAAGTCGTCGGCGAAGGCGGTGTGGGAATGTGGGAAGAAGGCCTCGTCGAGGGTCGCCAGCGGCGCGCCAGCGGGCCGGTCCAGTTCCTCGTAGCACTGCCTCAGGTTATGGAAGGCATTGTAGTAGAAGCCGAACCAGACATGGATGCCGTGTTCCTCGATGCGCTGGTGGTCGGCGGCATTGCGTCCGCTGGCCCCCTTGCCGCCGAGACGCCAGCCCTGCTGGTACAGGGTGATCTGGTAACGCTCCTGCCAGTTGGGCTCACTAGTAAGACGAAAGGCGGTGGTGACGGCGGACACGCCGCCGCCCAAGATGGCGATCTTGCGGACAGAAGGTACAGCGTCCATGCCTATTGCTCCGAAGTGTGCAAATTGTTGCACCAGTGGACGAATGCCAGATGATGGCTAGGGTAATATCACTTTATCGAAAAGTTCCCTTGAGACTTTAGCAAGGCAACGGAAATAGTTGAGGCGCTGGCCCGGCGTAGACCGGTCGGCCGAGGATCGAGGCGAACGCGGTGTTGAGGATTCCAGGCTACAGCTGCAAGACGCGGGTGAGCGAAAGCCGCCATGCCCTGATCTACCGCGGCACGCGCCTGGTCGATGGCCAGCCGGTGATCCTCAAGCAGCTGGCCGCCGACTATCCCACGCCCCAGGCCCAGGCCGGGCTGCGCCATGAATTCGAGCTGACCCGCCGCGCCAGTGCCAGCGGGGCGGTGAGCGCCGCCCTGGAACTGCTGGAATACCAGGGTCGCCAGGTGCTGGTGCTCGAAGACATCGGCGGTAGCGACCTGGCCGAGTTGCTCGCCGCCGGGCCGCTGGCGCTGGACGACTTCTTCGACTGGGCACTGGCCATCGTCCGCGCCCTGGCGCGGCTGCACCGGCTGCGCATCGCCCACAACGACCTCAATCCACGCAACATCGTCTGCAACTGCACCACCGGCAGCCTGCGACTGACCGATCTGGGCATCGCCACGGCCTTTGGCGCCGTCCAGGGCAGCGACAGCCGCCTGGAGGGCTCGCTGACCTATCTCGCCCCGGAACAGAGCGGACGGACCGGGCGGCACCAGGACTATCGCAGCGACTTCTATGCGCTGGGCGTGACCTTCTACGAGATGCTCGCGGGCGAGCCGCCGTTCCGCGCCCAGGATCCGCTGGAGCTGGTGCATGCGCACCTGGCGATGCGCGCACCCTCGCTGGTCGAGCGGGTGCCGACGGTACCACCGATGCTGGCGGCGCTGGTGGACAAGCTCATGGCCAAGGCCGCCGAAGAGCGCTACCAGGGCTGCTTCGGCATCCTGCGCGACCTGCAGCGCTGCCAGGCGGCCCATCAGGCCGGTGAGCGGACGCCCTTCGCCCTCGGCGAGCAGGATCCGCCCGCGCGACTGGTGCCGGTGCGTACCCTGCAGGGGCGCGGCGCGCCGCTGCGCTTGCTGGAAGAGGCACTGGCCCGGGCGACCCTGGGTCGGAGCGAAGCCGTCTTTGTCAGCGGCCAGTCCGGGGTGGGTAAATCAGCGCTGGTGCAGGCCTTCGTCCGCCGCCAGGGCGATCGGGTGCTGCTCGCCCACGGCAAGTTCGAGACCCTTGGCAATGGCGTGCCCTATGGCGCGCTGCGCCAGGCCGTGCGCGAGCTGGTGGAGATCGGCCAGACCCTGGACGAGGCCTTTGCCGACCGCCTGGTCGAGGCCCTCGGCGGTAACGCCGGGGTGCTGACCGAAGTCTCGCCCGAGCTGGCCAGCTGGCTCGGGCCCCAGGCGCCGGTGGCCGAGTTGCCGCCGCTGCAGGCCGAGCAACGTTTCGACGAAGCCGTGATCGCGCTGCTGCTGGCCTTTGCCGCGGACTCCCGGCCGCTGCTGCTGTGGCTGGACGATCTGCAGTGGGCCGACAGCCCGTCGCTGCGGCTGATCGAGCGCCTGCTGGCCCGCGGCGATCAGGGGCCGCTGCTGCTGGTGGCGACCCATCGTGAAGAGCAGCTGGCAGGCAGTGCCCTGGAACGGTTGCTGGGTGCGGCGCTGATCCGCAATGTGTCGCTGGGACCGCTGTCGCGGGTGGAAATCGAGCGACTGATCGCCGAGCTGCTGCCGGCACCGGCGGAAGACCAGGCGGCCCTGGCCAGCCTCTGCCTGGACAAGACCCTTGGCAATCCCTTCTTCATCGAGCAGTTGCTGCGCAGCCTGCAGCAGGAAGGCCTGCTGGAATTCGACGGCGAGACCGGCCAGTGGCACTGGGAACTGGCCCGGCTCCAGGCGCTGGACGTCTACGACAACGTCGTCGACTTCATGGTGGGCAAGCTCAAGGACCTGCCGGCCGCCACCTCGCAGCTGCTGCAATGGGCAGCCTGCCTGGGCACCCATTTCTCCAGCGACCGCCTGGCCGCGCTGATGGCGGAATCGCCCGCGGACATCCGCCGGCGCTGCCAGTCGCTGGTGCAGGAAGGCCTGCTCACCGAGCCCGAGGGTGGCCAGGCGGGTGAGCAGACGCCCACCCACTACAGCTTCCTGCACGATCAGGTGCGCCATGCCGCCCATTCGCTGCTGGCGCCCGCCGAGCGCGAACGGGTCCATCTGCGCGCCGGGCAGCTGTATCTGGCCGAAGGCAGCGCCACGCGACTGGACGCGGTCAGTCACCTCAACCTGGCCGTCGCCCTGATCGAGACGCCCGCCGAGCGGCTGCAGCTGCTGGAGCTCAATCTGGACGCCGCCCGCAAGGCGCGCCAGGCCAATGCCTATCCGGCCGCCCAGGATTTCCTGCGCACGGCCGTCGCGCTGATTGACGCCGCCGCCTGGGAGAGCCGCCACGCGCTGCTGTTCCAGCTGCATCGGGAATGGGCCGAGGTCGCGCACCTCTGTGGCGATGCCAACGAGGCCCTGCGCATCTGCGAACTGCTGTTGCCGCGCGCGCGCAGCACCTTCGAGGAAGCCGGGGTGCGAGCCCTGCAGATCGATCTCTACAGCGGCCTCGGGCGCTTCACCGAAGCCCTGACCGTGGCCAAGGCCGGTATCCAGGCACTGGACGAGCCCTGGCCGGAGGCACCGGACGCCATCAATCAGGCCATTGGCGCCGACAGCGCCGAGGTCGAGGCCTGGCTGGCCACGCGCAACCCGGCGGCGCTGCTCGACCTGCCGCGCATGGAAGACCCGCGCGCCCAGTTGCTGATCCGCCTGCTGGGCCTGCTCTGGGGGCCGGCGATCAACGTCGACCTGCCAATGAGCCTGCTGGCGGTCATGCGCATCGTCAAGCTGTCGATCCAGTACGGCAACGGCGATCTCTCGCCCTTCGGCTATGCCAACTACGGCTCGCTGCTGTCGGCCTTCCACGGTCGCTACGAGCTGGGTTATCAGGTCGGGCGGCTGGCCGTCGACCTGGTCGACCGCACCGGCAATCTGCCGCTCAAGTGCAAGGTCTACACCATGTTCGCGGTGACCAACAGCCCCTGGTCGAGCCCCATAGCGGACAACGTCGCCCTGCTGCGCGAGGCCCTGGCGGCCGGTCAGCGCACCGGTGAGATCATCTTCACCGCCTACAGCGCCTTCCACATCCTCAAGCACCTGCAGCACGCCGGCGCGCCGCTGGACGACATCCTCGGCGAGACGGCGGAGATCGAGCGGATCCTGCTGGGGATCGGCGATCCCAACACCCTGGAGATCTTCACCATCCTGCGCCAGTCGCTGCGCCTGCTGCAGGGCCTCACCCCAAGTCAGGAGACCTGGGACGAGGAGGGCCAGGACGAAGCGGCGCTGGTGCGGCAGATGCAGGACAGCGGGCATGTCCTCTGCCTGAACTACTACGACTTCAACAAGATGCAGGCGGCGCTGCTGTTCCGCCGACTGCCCCAGGCCCGGCAGCACGCCGAAGCCATGGAGGCCTCGCTGGCGGCCAGCTTCGGCTGGTTCAGCATCGCCGAGCACGCCTTCTATCAGGCGCTGATCCTGCTCGCCGAGGGCGAACTGGCAGGCGAGACCCTGGCCAAGATCGAGACCGCCCAGGAGCGGTTGAGTGGTTGGGCGGCGCACTGCCCGGAAAACTTCGCCCACAAGCGCGACCTGGTGGCCGCTGAACGGGCGCGCCGCGAGGGCCGCGCCGACGCCGCCATGGACCTCTATGAGCAGGCCCTGGAATCCGCGCGGCTGCATGGCTTCCGCCAGGGTGCGGCGCTGGCCGAGGAACTCTATGGGCGTTTCTGGCTGGAACAGCAGCGTCCGCGCATCGCCCGGGCCTACCTGCAGGACGCCCAGCGCAGCTATCTGCACTGGGGCGCCGCAGCCAAGGCCCAGGCGCTGGAAAACGAATTTCCCCACTGGTTGCGCGTGGCCGAGGCCACTGCCCTGACGGTGCAGCGCACCCAGGCCCAGTCCACCAGCGACATCATGCGCCTGGACTGGCTGTCGGTGCTCAAGTCGCTGCAGACCATCTCCAACGAACTGGCGCTGGATCAGCTGCTGGCGCGGATGATGCGTATCATCCTGGAGGAGGGCGGCGCTCAGCATGGCTTGCTGCTGTTGCCCGAGGGCGGGCGCTGGCTGGTGCAGGCCTCGGTCTGCAGTGGCGCCGCCGAGCCCAAGGTGCTGCAGGGACTGCCGCTGGCGCTGAACGAGCAGGATGCCGGCGAGGGTCTGGTGCCCCTGACCCTGGTGTCCCATGTGATCCGCCATCGCGAGCCGGTGATTCTCGACGACGCCGCCCGTGCCGGTCGGTTCGTCCGCGACGCCTACATGCGCGCGCGCCGTCCGCGGTCGGTCTGCTGCCTGCCGGTGCTGCGCCAGAATCGCCTGATCGGCATCCTCTATCTGGAAAACAACCTGCTGGCCCAGGCCTTCACCCCGGGGCGGTTGCAGGTGCTGAGCATCCTGGCCACCCAGGCGGCGATCTCCCTGGAACACGCGCAGATCTACGAGACCCTGGAGCAGCGCGTCGGCGAGCGCACCCTCGAACTGGACCAGGCGCGCATTCGCGCCGAAGAGGCGGCCGCGGCCAAGTCGCTGTTCCTGGCGACCATGAGCCACGAGATCCGCACCCCGCTCAATGCGGTGATCGGCCTCAGCCGCCTGACCCTGGGTACCCGGCTGTCCGGCGAACAGCGCGGCCATGTCGGCAAGATCCTCGATTCCGGCGAGACCCTGCTGAGCGTGATCAACGACGTGCTCGACTATTCGCGCAACGAAGCCGGCGGTACCCAGCTGGAACAACTGGGCTTCAACCTGGCCAAGGTGCTCGAACGCACCCTCAATCTCTGCGCCCTCAAGGCCCATGAGAAGGGTGTCGAACTGGTGCTGGATTGCGGTCCGGATATTCCCCTGGCGCTGGAAGGCGATCCGCTGCGCCTGCAGCAGGTGCTGGTCAATCTGCTGAGCAATGCGGTCAAGTTCACCGAGCGGGGCCATGTGCTGATCCGGGTCGGCGCCGTCTGCGACGCCGGTCATGCCCATTTCAGCCTGGCGGTGGAAGACACCGGCATCGGCCTGACCGAGGCCCAGCAGGCACAACTCTTCCAGCCCTTCACCCAGGCGGACGGCTCCATCAGCCGCCGCTATGGCGGGACTGGCCTGGGCCTGGCGATCTCCCGCCAGCTCACCGAACTCATGGGCGGCACCCTCGACGTCCACAGCGAAGCCGGGCGCGGCTCCTGCTTTACCCTGCGGCTGACCCTGCCGGTGGTGGGCGAGCCCGAACGGCTGCCCAGCCAGACCCCGCGCCAGGTCCTGCTGGTGGACGACCACGGTCTGGCCCGGCGCACCCTGGGGCAACGGCTACGCGAACTGGGCATGCAGGTGGTGGAAGCCGAATCCACCGAGCAGGCCCTGGCGGCCATGGCCACGTCGGTCTTCGAATTGGCCATCGTCGACTGGCGCCTGGGCGGCGAAGACGGCCTGGCCCTGGCGCGCCAGCTGCGCGCCCGGCAGCCGGAGTTGGCAGTGACCCTGCTGGCCTCGCCCTACGAGGCGGAAGAGGTGCGCAGCCTGGGCGAGGATCTGCCGGGTCTGGAGCTTCTCGACAAACCGGTTACCGGTCCCGCCGTGCAGCGACTGCTGTCCGGACTGGGCCTGGCGCCGGTCGCCGCGCCGACGGTGGGCCAGAGCGTGGTGGATCTGCAGGGCATCCGCCTGCTGCTGGTGGACGACAACGCCATCAACCGCCAGGTGGTCATCGGCTTCCTGCAGGGCAGCGGCATCCTGATCGACGTGGCCGAAGACGGCCAGGCCGCGCTGGACCAGCTGGAACAGCAGCGCTACGACCTGGTGCTGATGGACGTCCATATGCCACGCCTGGACGGCCTGTCGGCCACCCGCGAATTGCGTACCCGACCGGCGCTGGCCGGGTTGCCGGTCATCGCCATGACCGCCAACGGCCTGCCGGGCGATCGCGAGCGCTGCCTGGATGCCGGCATGAACGATCATCTGGTCAAGCCGCTCGATCCCGCCGAACTGTTCCGCATCATCGCCGCCTGGGCCAATCTCGAGCAGCTGCAACGGGCCGAGCGCAAGGCGGTGGAAGAGGTCGTGGAGGTCAAGGAGATCGGCGTGCTGGCGCGGGCGCGTGCCAGTGCGGTGCTCGAACCCGAGTCGGCGCTGCGCCTGCTGCGCGGCAGCGCCGAACTCTATGAACAGCTGATCCGCGATTTCCGCGTGCAACAGGCCGAATTGCCGGGGCGGATCTCCGCCTGGCGTGCGGCGGACGATGTCACCGCGCTGTTCGAGTGCGCCCACGGCCTGCAGGCCACCGCCGCCTATGTCGGCGCCATCGACCTGCAGGAAGCGGCGCAACGCCTGACCAACAGGATCCGCCTGGCCCAGCCCATCGGCGAGGACGTGCGCCGCCTGCACGCCGAGGCTGAGCGCTGCCTGGCGTCTCTCGACGAGATCCTGGTCGAGGTGGCCGGTGGCGAGGAGGGCACGGTCGAGGAGCTGGAGGCCCTGCTCGAACGCCTGATCGCCCTGCTGCAAACGTCGGATTTCGCTGCCGAGGAGGTCCTCGACACCCTGCTGCGCGCCTGCGTGAGCACGCCCCACAGCGCCGACGTGGTACGCATTCGCGAATGGGTGAACGAGGTGGAGTTCGAGCATGCCGCCGATGCCACCGCGGATCTGCTGCGACGGGTGCGGCAGGCCGGACAGCGGTCGAGCTAGGTGCCCATGGAGGGGCGCCGTCCGGACCTGCCGTTGATCCTCATCGTCGACGATCAGAAGAGCAATCTGCGCGTCCTCGGCGACCTGCTGCGCGACGAGGCGCGCATCATGCTGGCCAAGAGCGGGGTGCAGGCCCTGACCAAGGCCGCCCGCGAGCACCCCGACCTGATCCTGCTGGACGTGGTGATGCCCGGCATCGACGGCCTGCAACTGATCCAGCTGTTCAAGCGCCGCGCCGAGACCAGTGCAATCCCGGTGATCTTCATCACCGCGGCCAATGACCTGCACCGCGAGGTGGAGTGTTTCGAACTGGGCGCCAGCGACTTCATCCAGAAGCCCTTCAATCCTCTGGCCGTGCTGGCGCGGGTGCGGCTGCACCTGCAACTGGCCCGCCAGCGGCGGCTGCTCGAAGAGCTGGCGCACATGGATCCGCTGACCGCAGTGGGCAATCGCCGCCGCTTCGACGAGCAGCTGGCGATCGAGTGGCAGCTGGCGGTCAGCCGGCGGGGCTCGCTGGCCATCGCCATGCTCGATATCGACTATTTCAAGCAGTACAACGATACCCATGGCCATGGCGCCGGGGATCAGGCGCTGGCACGGGTCGCCCAGGTGCTGGAGCAGCGCATCCGCGAGCGGGACTGCCTGGCGCGTTATGGTGGGGAGGAGTTCGTGCTGCTGCTACCGGGCGCTTCGCGCACGGCCGCCGAAGCGGTGCTGGAACGCTGTAGGCAGGGCATCGCCGAATTGCGCATCGCTCATCCGCTGGCCGAGGACCGGCTCTGGCTGACCATGAGCATGGGCCTGGCCTGCTGCAATCCGACCCCCGAGCAGACCCCGGAGGGCCTGCTCAAGGCCGCCGACAACCTGCTCTACCAGGCCAAGGCCGAAGGGCGTAATCGCCTGGTCAGTCGCAGCTTCTAGGTCGCAGCCGCCGCGTCCCTAGGCCGGGAGGTCCTTGCCGCTGCCCTTGACCAGGTGCACCCGGTTGCGGCCTTCGGCCTTGGCCTGGTACAGCGCCTGGTCGGTGCGCTCGATGAAGGCTTCGTGGTCGTCACCGCTCTGCGGCTGGATGCTGCCGACGCCGATGGAGATGGTGACGAAGCCCAGGTCGCTGCCGGAGTGGGCCACCTGCAACCGCTCGACACCGGCCCGGCAGGCCTCGGCGACCTTGAGCGCGCCCTCGGCGTCGGTCTCCGGCAGCACCATGGCGAATTCCTCGCCCCCGTAGCGGGCCACCAGGTCGGCCGGTCGCTTGAGTTGCTCGGTGAGCACCGCCGCCACCTTCTTCAGGCAGAGATCGCCGCTGAGGTGGCCATAGGTGTCGTTGTAGCGCTTGAAGTGGTCGACGTCGCACAGCAGCAGGGCCAGCGGCTGGCGATTGCGCCGGGCGCGCAGCCATTCGCCTTCGTAGGTCTGGTCGAAATGGCGGCGGTTGTTGATGCCGGTGAGGCTGTCGATGGCCACCAGCTTCTGCAGCTGGATATTGGCCTCGGCGAGCTGGCGCTGGCTTTCGCGCAGGAAGCGAAAGGCCTCGTCGCGCTGGGCGCGCAGCACATGGGCCTCGGAGTGGTAGCGCACCCGCGCCAGCAGTTCCAGCTTGTCGGGCAACTTGACCAGATAGTCGTTGGCGCCGGTGGCGAAGCTCTGCGCCTTGACCTGGGGGTCCTCCTTGGAGGAGAGCACCACGATGGGCACGTCGCGCAGCGCTGGTTCGGCACGGAAACGCTTGACCGTTTCCAGGCCGTCGATCTCCGGCATGATCAGGTCCTGCAGGACCACCGTGGGCTTGAGTTGCAGGGCCATGCTGACCGCCTGGTGGGCGTCCAGGCAGTAATGCAGCTCGATGTCGGGCTGATCGGCGATCATCCGCCGCAGGGCTTCGATGATAATCAGCTGATCGTCCACCAGCAGCAGGCGCACCTTGGGTGCGGTCAGGCTGTCCAGGGTATTACCCTCGTGCGTGGCCATTACTGCGAGTCCTTGTGCGGGCGGGGTCAAACGTCCCGCGTCTCTTCTTGGCCAGTCCCTGCCACTGCGTCGTCCAGCGCTCCTGTTGGCGACCTGTCATATGCTGTTCCGCGAGCCGTTGCCGAAGCGTCGTTGCAGCCAGGCACCGATCTGCGTGGGGCTGAGTACGCGCTCCGCGGCGCCCATTCTAACCGCAGCCGCGGGCATGCCGTATACGGCACAACTGGCCTCATCCTGGGCCAGGGTCGGACAACCGCTCTGGCGCAGGGCATAGAGGCCGCTGGCGCCATCACGGCCCATGCCGGTCAGCAGGATCCCCAGGGCCTTGGCGGCCCGCAGCGGGTGGCTGGCGAGGTTGTCGAAGAACACATCCACCGAGGGACGATAGGGGTAATCCACCGGTTCGGCGGTGTAGGCGAAGCGACCGCGCTCGTCCAGCAGCAGATGGTCGTCACCCAGGGCGACGGACACCTGACCGGGGGCGGGCAGGGCGCCGGGCAGGGCGGCGGTGACCGGCCAGGCGATCTGGGTGCCGAGCCAACCGATGAAGCTGGGGGCGAAGCGCCGATCGATGTGCTGTACCAGCACCACGCTGGCCTGGGGCGTGGGCGCCCAGGCCTCGAACAGACTGACCAGGGCTGCAGGGCCACCGGTGGAGGCGCCGATGGCCACCAGGGTGTCCGGCGTCGCCTGAGCACGATCGGCGGGAGCGGCAGCGCTGACCGGTTGCGGGCGGGCGGCGCGTTCCGGCAGGCGCACCAGGGGTTCGATACGGGCGATCTTGCGCAGCAGGGCGCCGCCGTCGGCGCCGCCGCTCAGGGCCGGGGTAGCGGTCACGTCGAGGGCGCCGGCGCCCATGGCGCGAAACACGCCTTCGCAGTCGTCGGGGGTGGCGGTGACCATGAGGATGGCGCAGGGCGACTGGGCCATGATCCGGCGGGTGGCCTCGATGCCGTCCAGACGGGGCATCTGCAGATCCATGAGGATCAGATCCGGGCGGTCCTCGGCGCAGCGCGCCACCGCTTCCTCGCCATCGTGGGCGATCCAGGCGACCGTATGGCGACCGTCGCCCGTCAGCAGGCGGCGCAGGGCTTCGGTGGCCAGCAGCAGATCGTTGACGATGGCGATTCTCATGGCGCTCCGATGAGGTCCTGCACGGCGGTGATCAGGGCATCGTCGTGGAAGCTGCCCTTGGTCAGGTAGTAGTCGGCACCGGCCTGCATGCCCTTGAGCCGGTCTTCCGGGCGATCCTTGTAGGACACGATCATCACCGGCAGCGCATGCAGACGCGGATCGCGGCGCACCAGTTCCACCAGTTCGATACCGTTCATGCGGGGCATGTCGATGTCCGACAGCAGCATGTCGAATTCGCCGGCGCGGACGGCGTTCCAGCCATCCATGCCATCCACCGCGACCTCCACCTGGTAGCCCTGGCCTTCCAGCAGCTTGCGCTCCATCTCGCGCACCGTGAGGGAGTCGTCCACCACCAGAATACGCTTGACCCGCCGGCTGTCCAGGACGGCGCCGCTCTGCACCTGGCGCAGGCGGCCTTCGCCGAGCAGGCGCTCGATGCCGGTGAGCAGATCGGCGACGTCCAGCAGGAGCACCGGACTGCCGTCGTCGAGCAGCGCCCCGGCGGTGACCGAGCGCAACTTGCCAAAGATCTCGTCCAGCGGCTTGAGCGCCAGGCCCTGCTCGCCCCGCAGGCGATCCACCACCAGCCCGTAGCGCCGGTCGCCGCTGCCGATCACCAGCACGGCGAGATCGCCGCTGGGTGGCGCGCCGTCCAGCTCCAGCAGCTGATGGGCGGCGACCAGGCCCAGGCGATCTTCGCCGAGCAGGAAGAAGGCCTTGCCCTCCAGCGAGTGCACCGCGGCCGGATCCAGGCGCAGCACCCGTTCGATCCGGTTGACCGGCAGGGCATAGGCCTCGCCGGCGATGTCGACGATGAGGGCGCGGACGATGGAGCGGCTGACCGGAACCAGCAGGTGGGTGCTGAAGCCCAGCCCCGGGCGGGTTTCCAGGCGGACCTCGCCATCCAGGGCGCGAATGGCGTCAGCCACCACGTCCAGGCCCACGCCGCGCCCGGACAGCTCGGTCACCGTCTCCTTGAGACTGAAGCCGGGCAGCAGCAGGAATTCCAGTAACTCCGCCGGGCTCAGCTCGGCGGCCACTGGCGGCGGACTGAGGCGGCGGGCGATCACCGCGGCGCGGATGCGCTCCAAGTCCAGGCCACGACCGTCGTCATGCAGACTGACCTGCAGGCGGCCGGCGACATGCCGCGCCTCGAGGCGAATCTGGCCGCACTCGGGCTTGCCCAGAGCGCGGCGTTCGGCCGGGGTTTCCAGGCCGTGGTCAACGGCGTTGCGCAGGAGGTGATTGAGCGGGCTTTCCAGCCGCGCCAGCACCTCGCGATCGATCAGGGTGTCGGCGCCGTCCACCTGCAGCACGGCGTCCTTGTCCAGCCCCCGGGCCAGGTCGCGCACCAGTCGCGGAAAGCCCTGGACGGCATCGCGCAGCGGGCGCATGCGCACCCCCAGCACCTCGTCCAGCAGTCCCTGGCAGACCCCAAGCAGGCGCCGCTCATAGGCTTCCAGAGCCTGCAGCTGCTGCTGATAGCGATCGAGCAGGCCTTCCTGGCGCTGACGCAACTCGCTGCTGACCGCCTGGGCCTGGCCGAACAGTCCCTGCAATTCGGCGCGATAGCCCTGGAAGCCCTGGACCAGGCCATGCAGGCCGAGGCCCATGACCCGCGCCTCGCTGGTGAGGGCGAGAATCTGGTTGAAGCGACCACTGTCCACCCGCAGCGGATCCCGACTGCGCTCGGCGTCAGGTGCCGGTTCGTCCTGGACCGCCGGGGCAGGCATCGGCTCCTGGGGGGCGGCCACGACAGGCGGGGGCGCTTCGCTGTCAGTGGCGCTGAGCGCCTGCGCCAGTGCCCGCTGGGCATCACGCTGCTCGCGCTGCCAGCGCTGGCTGGCGGCTTCGTCCAGGCGACTGACCTCGCCGAGGACGTCGACGCAGCGAAACAGCTGGTCGATATCCGCCGGTCCGAGCGTGCGGCGCCCGGCCTGGACGGCGACCAGGCAGTCCTCCATGGCATGGGCCAACTCCACCAGGCCGTCGAGATCGACGATGCGCGCCGCACCCTTGATGGAATGGGCCGCGCGCATCATCGGCTCGATCACCCCCGTGTCTGAGGGATCGCGCTCCAGACGCAGCAGGCCGGCATCCAGCGGCTGCAGATGACTCTGCACTTCGCTGGCGAAGAGATCATAGAGGGACATCTCGCGCACATCGCGCGGTGGCTGGCTCATCGCAGCGCCTCCTCCAGGGCCCGCTCCAGCCGTGGCAGATCGAGCAGGCCGACCTGGTACTCGCCTTCGCGATAGACACCGCCCAGATAGCTGAGCAAGTCGCCGCCCAGGGTCGCGGGAGGCGGCTGCACCTCGCCGGGGGCATAGCGCTGCAGCCCCAGCACCTCGTCCACCTGCACGGCCCAGTCGCGGCGGCCGACATGCAACAGCAGCAGGCGCGGAAAGCCGCGAGTCTGGTCGCCCGGTGCCACCGCCAGCAGCAGCTCCAGGGCAATGCAGGGCTGCAGCTGGCCGCGTACCGGGACGATGCCGCGCAGCAGCGGCGAACGCCGGTGAGGAACGCGGTGCACGGCGGTGGGTTCGGTGGCGGTCACCAGGCAACTGCCCGGCAGCCCCAGCCATTCGGCGCCCAGACGAAAGACCAGGGCGCTGGCCGAGCGCGCCTGGCGGTCGTCCAGGGGTTCGGCATAGTGCTCGGCCCAGGCGGCGCGCTCCAGAGCGCTGAGTTCACGATTCAGGCTCATGCGTCGTCACCGGCGCGGGTCTGGATGCGCGCGGCGCGCTCGCGCAGGCGTCCGGCTTCGTCGAGGCGGCCGGCTCTTTCGCAGATCAGCGCCAGGCGACAGAGGGCGGGATAGTGCCCCGGCTCCAGATAGAGGGCCTGGCGCAGCGCCCGCTCGGCTTCGGCGGCGCGGTCGTCGGGCAGGATCAGCGCCAGCAGGAAGTGGGCACCGGCCTGGCTGCGATCCGCCTCGAGCAGGTTGCGCAGCAGCGCCTCGGCTTCGGCGCCACGCCCGGCGTCGGCCAGGCGCTGAGCTTCCTCGAGCGGCTGAGCGCTGTTGGCGACCGGTGTTATCGGAGTAGGTGCGGGTGTGCTTCTGGCGCGCAGGCGGGCGGGCAGCGGCGGCGCCGGGGGCGGCGGTCGCACCGCGGCCTTGCGCCGTGGCGACGCCGGCTGCGGGTGCGGACGCGCGGGTTCGGCGCCCGCGGCCTGGCGTTTGACCAGTGCCGAGGCGTGGGCCACGCCCAGGCTGGCGAAGCCATGCCGCATGGCGCTGACCATTTCCGAACTGCCGACGCAGAGCAGGCCGTCGTCGTGCATCAGGGCGGCCAGGTGGCTGAGAGCACGGCCCTGGGTCTGGTCGTCGAAATAGATCAGCAGATTGCGGCAGAGCACCACGTCGAAGGGCGCGCCGTCGCGCAGGCTGCCCAGCTGCAGGATGTTGCCCTGGCGAAAGCGCACCTGGTTGCGCACCCGTTCGGCCAGGCGCTGGCGATCGCCCTCGGCGTCGAAATAGCGATCGCGAAAGCCGAGGTCGCGGGCGCGAAAGGAATTGCGCCCATAGAGGCCGCGGCGGGCGCGCTCCAGGGACGGCTCGTTGATGTCCACCGCGGTGACCTGGAAGGCCTGTGCGGGCAGGCCGGTATCGAACAGCGCCATGGCCAGGGTATAGGGCTCTTCGCCGGTGGAGCAGGGCAGACTGAGCAGCCGCACCGGCGCGCCGCTGCGGGCGTGGCGCTCCTGGGCGAAGCGGGCGGCGTGGGCGATCGCCTGCGGATCGCGAAAGAACCAGGTCTCGGGGATGACCAGCAGGTCCAGCAGATCGGCGAATTCGCCTTCGTCGTCAAGGATGCGCGCCATATAGGCCTCCGCATCGCCCTCCTGGCGCTCGCGCAGGCGCTGGCGAATGGCGCGGCCGAGCATGTCGTCGGCGATGGCCAGGCCAGTGCGCGCCCGCACCAGGGGCGCCAGCCGGGGATCGAGCTTCACGCGGCCTCCTGGAACAGCAAGGCGGCCAGGGTCGGCGAGAGCAAGCGATCCGGTTCCAGCCACAGCCAGAGGCCCTCGGGCGTCTCCAGCACCTCGCCGAGCCAGGGGTAGTCGGGCAGGCGGACGCCGGCCGGTCGTGGCGCGCGGGCGGTGACCCGGCGCACGCCGGCGACGCCTTCCACCACCAGGCCGAGCGGACGGCTACCGCCCTCGGGCAGGGTGAAGTCCACCAGCAGGATGCGGGTGTCCTGGCGCGCCCGGGCCGCCGGGCCGCCGCTCATGGCGGTGACGTCGACCACCGGGATCGCCGCGCCGTGCAGATTCATCAGGCCGGCGACGCCCGCGGGCGCCGCAGGAAAGCGGGTGAGCTGCAGCAGGGGCAGCACCTGGCGGATCGCCGTCGTCGGCAGGGCCGCCGCGGCCTCGGCCAGCTGGAAGACCAGGATCTGCATGCTCAACGGGTGACCGAGAAGGTGGCGACGCTGCTCTGCAGGTCCTGGGCTGCCTGCTGCAGGTACTGGACCGCCTCGCTGGTGGCCTTGAGCGCCTCGGTGGTCTGCTGGGTGCTGTCGTTGAGCTGGGTGATGGTCTCGGCGATCTGGCCGGCGCCCACGGCCTGAGACTGCATGCCCTCCAGGACGATATCGAAGCGCGCCGGCAGCTTCTGCACGTCCTCGATCACCTCGGCCAACTGATCGCTGACGCTGGCCACCTCCTGCACGCTGCGGCGGATTTCCTCGGAAAACTTGTCCATGCCCATGACGCTGGCGGAGACCGCGGAATTCATGTCCTTGAGCATCTGCTCGATGTCGTCGGTGGCGGCGGTGGTCTGGTCGGACAGCCGGCGGATCTCGGTGGCCACCACCGAAAAACCCCGCCCGGCCTCGCCGGCCTTTTCCGCCTCGATGGCGGCGTTGAGCGACAGCAGGTTGGTCTGATCGGCGACCTTGGTGATGGTGGTCAGCACCTTGTTGATGTGGCTGGACTTCTCCGACAGGGCGGCGAGCTTGGCGTTGATGGAATCGGTGGCGGCCACCATGCGCTGCATGGTGCCGTCCATGCTCGCCAGGCTGCTGCGCGCCTGCTCCGCGCCCTGGGTGGTCTCGTCCGTTACCTGCACGGCTTCTTCCATGGTGCGCACCAGGGCATTGGCGTTGGCGGCGATCTCCCGCGTGGTGCTCAGCACTTCCACGCTGGTCTGCGCCTGCTCGATGCTGGTGGCCTCCTGCTGGCGGGAGGAGGCGGCGATCTCGGTGGTGGAAGAGGTCACCTGGATACCGGCGCGCTGCACCTTGGCGATCATGCCGCGCAGGTCCTCGATCATCTTGCTCAGGCCGCGAGCCAGCTGGCCGATGGCGTCGTCGCCGGTGACGCTGGTGCGCCCGGTGAGGTCGCCCGCGGCAGCCCGGTTGACCACCCCGAGCAGGTCGTCCACATCGGCGCGCAGGCGGTGCATCAGCGCCTGTTCGCGGGCGTGGTCGTCCTGGATCTGCTGCGCCATCTGATTGAAGGCCAGGCCCACCTGGGCGAGTTCGTCACGGCCTAGCACCTGCACCCGAGCGCCGCTGTCACCGGCGGAGATGCGCGCCACGGTGTCGGTCAGGCGCCGAATCGAGCGCAACAGGTGATGGGACAGCAACCAGGCGATGAGGGCGGCCAGCAGGACGCAGAAGGCGCCGCCGGCCACCAGGGTCCAGGTCAGCTGGTCACGCACTTCCTCGGTATGGCCCGCCCGTTGCGCGGACAGCCGGCGCTCTTCGTCGCCTATGCCCTGGATCTGCTGGCGCAGGTTGGTGACCTGGGTGGACAGGGCGGTGACCAGCGGTTCGTTGGCCAGTTGAGCCGGACTGAGGTTGCCCGTCTCGCGCAGGCGCAGGAGGGGCTCGAAGGTGTTCTGCCGCCAGTTGTCGAGATCGGCGCTCAGGCGCGCGAAGCGCTGCTGCTGGCTGGCGTTGTCCTGGGTCAGTTGCTGGGGCACACGGACGGCCGCGGTCAGGGACGTCAGCGCCTGGCGCGCGGTATCGGCATCGGCGCTAGCGCCTGAGTACCAGAAGGTGCGCAATCTGGCGCGGGTTTCCAGCAGGTTGTTGTCCAGCGCCGTAACCGACAGCAGCACCTCGGCGGTGTGCCTGTCCCAGCGGTTGGCGTCGACCAGGCTCTGCAAGGCGGCATAGGTCAGCCAGAGCAGCAGGACCACCAGGGCGATGATGGCGGCGAAGCCGGCGAAGAGTTTGTTCTGGATGCGAATGTTGTTGAGCATGGGCACCGGCGCAGACGGACAGAAGCAGGGAGAGCGAGCCCTGGGGACCACTCGGGTTGTCCGATAAAAGTAGCACGGTCATGCATTTGTGTGAGTTGGAACTCACTGGAGGAGCAGGATAGGCGGCGGGCGGCGGGGCAGGAGGGTAAGCGAGAAGCAAAGGTAGCAGCCGGCCCGGAGTCTCTGATCCGAGGCGGCTGCCATGGGGGCAGAATGCCTCAGGTCGCCGCGGCGTCGTTCGCGGCCTCGGGACGGCGGGTGCCATGGCTGTTCTGGCCACCCTTGCGCCCGGCTTCGGACGCCCGGGCCGGGTTGTTGGCGAAGTTGCCGCCGCTCGCCCGTCCGCCCTTGCGACCCGCCTCGGCGGCGCGCTCGCGATTGTTGGCGAAGTTACCTGGATTGCTACTTTTGTTGGCCATAAGAACTTCTCCCACTTTCAATTATTGAACAGTTGAATGCGTGCCCCCAAAGGCTAAGCGATTCGGATATTGAGAGTAGGGGTTCATAAAGCGAGTTCGAGCGGGCTGATGGAGGGATATATTGTTATACGAGGTGCAACTTCGATACAGACTTAAACTTGAACTTTGTCCTGCTAGAGCCGTTTCCGGAAAAGTTGTACAGGAGCTGTAAAAGAATTCGGCCAAGGTCGGAATAACTTTCCGGTTGGAACCCCTGTCTGGCGCTGAAAATTCTTGAAACATCTTGCTGCAGGGAGCGTTTTCGCTGGGGTTTGATGCGCTCAGGCATTCAGACGCCTTTATCGAAGTCGCGTTCTGGAGTCGCCTGAAAATTATCATCTTCGTCGCGCGTACCTGCTTGTTCGATGTTACAGAGTAGCGCTCTTTCGATTCCGGTGGAAGAATGCGGACGGCTTGGCTAGAGCCTCTCGTTGCTGAATGGTCCGGAAAGGCATCTGGATATAACGACGTGCCCGGTAAAGAGTTTCTCCGGTAAGGTTTAACGCGATATCAACTTTGGCAGCGGCCTGATGCGACAGGGGTAGCACAGCAGTAACCTTGCGCTTTTCTCTCTTATGTGAGAAAAATTCCCTGAATCGGGAGGTGGTCATGCTGGATCAACAACTGGCGGTAAGGCTCAAGGCGCTGCGCCTGGAGCGTGAATGGTCCCTGGAGCAATTGGCGTCCTTGAGTGGGGTCAGTCGCGCGACGCTGTCTCGCCTGGAGAACGCCGAGGTCAGCCCGACCACGGCGGTGCTCGGACAACTCTGTTCAGCCTACGGCCTGACCCTGACGCGCCTGCTGCACAGCGTGGAAAGCCGCTATCCGGCCCAGGTCCAGCGCCAGGCGCAGCAGATCTGGAGCGATCCCGCGCAGGCGTTCACCCGCCGTTCGGTGTCGCCGCCGGCCCAGGCCCTGGCGGGTGAGGTCATCGAAAGCGCGCTTGGGCCGGGCGTGGACATCCGCTACGAGGCATCGCCCCGCCCAGGCCTCGAACACCATCTGCTGCTGCTCGAAGGCGAGTTGCAGCTGTGGATCGAAGACCAGTCCTACCGCCTGGGCGTCGGCGATTGCCTGCGCTATCGCCTCTGGGGCAGCAGCCGCTTCCTCAGTGGTCCGGCGGGCGCCCGTTATCTCCTGTTCATGATCTGAGGTGTGTCCATGAGTGCGTCCCTGCGTATCGAGCAGCTCGAGGCTGCCGCCTTCACCCGTCACCTGGATGACTTTCAACGCCTGCTGGCCGCCTGTGTCGAGCAGGGCGCCAGCATCGGCTTCATCCTGCCGCTCGCCGACAGCGTGAATCGGCGTTTCTGGACCGAAGCCGTGGCGCCGGGCCTGGCCCGGGGCACCCGGCTGCTGTTTGCCGCGCTGCAGGACGACCGGGTGGTCGGCAGCGTGCAGCTGGTGCTGGATACCCCGGCCAACCAGCCGCACCGCGCGGACGTGGTCAAGTTGCTGGTGCATCCGGACTACCGGCGCCAGGGACTGGCGCGCCGGCTGATGCAGGCGGTGGAAGCGGCCGCGCGGGCCGAAGGACGGGAATTGCTGACCCTGGACACCCGCAGCGACGACCATGCCGAGCCGCTCTATCTGTCCCTTGGCTATCAGGTGGTCGGCAGGATTCCCGGCTATTCCCTGGATGCCCGCCAACCGGAACGCCGCGACAGCACCACCCTGATGTACAAGACGCTGAACGCCGTGCCCGTTAAGCTGGGCGCCTTCAGTTAAGAACGCCTATCCGCCATGCCGCCTCGCTCCGCTCCCGAACTCTGGCAACTCCTGCGCGCCCAGGCCGAGGCCGGGCGTCGCGATGCCCCGGCCCTGGCCGCGGGGCTGACGCGCGCGCTGCTGCAGCCGGTGGATCTGACAGCAGCCCTGGTCCGGCGCTGCGCCGAGGCCCTGGCGGAGGATCCAGGGCAGGCCGAGGCCCTCGCCGAGCGCTTCGCCGCCCTGCATGCCGAGTGGCCAGAATTGACCGCGGCGGCCTGCGCGGACCTGGAAGCGGTGCTGGCGCGGGATCCGGCCTATGCCAGCCTGCTGGAGATCTTCCTGTTCTCCAAGGGCTTCCTGGCGCTGCAGACCCAGCGCCTGAGCCATGCCCTCTGGTGCAACGACGAGCGGTTGCTGGCCCTGCACCTGCAGGCGCGTTGCAATCGGCTGCTGGCCATCGACATCCACCCTGCCGCCCGGCTGGGGCGCGGCATCATGCTCGACCACGGCACCGGTATCGTCATCGGCGAAACCGCGGTGGTGGAAGACGACGTCTCCATCCTGCAGCAGGTGACCCTGGGCGGCACCGGCAAGGAGCAGGGCGATCGGCATCCCAAGGTGCGTCGCGGGGTGATGATCGGTGCCGGGGTCAAGATCCTCGGCAATCTGGAGATCGGCGAAGGCGCCAAGATCGGCGCCAACAGCGTGGTCCTGCACCCGGTGGCGCCCCACACCACGGTGGTGGGCATTCCCGCCCGTCCGGTGGGGCGTCCGCGCGACGCTCATCCGGCCGAGAGCATGGATCAGTCCTTCGACGGCTGAGCGAGAAAGACCTCGGCCTTGGGATAGCGCTCGCTGTTCAGCGCACTCGTCTGCAGGCCCTCGGCCTGCGCCAGGCTGCGCACCAGCTCGCGATTGAAGGCGCTGTTGCCCGGATCCGCCAGGTACTCGGGCAGCGCCAGCCAGCGGGCGTCTTCGATCTCCGCCGGATCCTGGATGGCGATCTCGGCACTCAGCGGATCGAGGCGGCAGACCACATAGAGATTGGACTTGCCGAAACGGTAGGGATGGGTGGTCACCAGGCCGACCACGCTGCGAAAGGCACTGCGGATGCCGGTTTCCTCCCAGACTTCGCGGACCACCGCCGGCGCCAGGTCTTCGCCCAGTTCGACATGGCCGCCCGGCAGCTTGTAACCCTGGCTGCCGCGCTCGCGGATCGCCAGCAATTCGCCGCGGTCGTTGAGTACCAGGCCGCCCACACCCAGGCTGTGGGTCGGCACGAAGGGCGCGAAGGCCGTGGGTGTGCCGCGCCAGACCAGGGTCAGCTCCTGCTCCAGGCAGTTGTGAAAGACGAAGCCGGCACCGGTGGCGACCCCCACCAGATCGCCGAGGGCCAGGGGCAGGGTCAGCCAGATCAGGTTGCGTCCCTCGCGCCGAGCGCTGGTGAGCAACTCTGCTAGCGCCGGGGCAAAGGCCTCGCGGTCGGTGGGCAGCGAGGCGGCATCGATGATCAGGCCGTTGAAGGCGTCTTGGCGGTACTGCACGGGGTTTACTCCGCAGGGCGTGACGGGATGGGCGTGGAGGGTACGATACCGGCTTCGCTGGGCAGCAGCAGACTGGCGCGCGGATTGGCGATCTCGATGCCGCGCTCGCGGAAGCGTTCGAGGATGCGGCGATTGAGTTCGCGCTGCACGCCCCAGCGGCCCTTGTCGAGGCATCTCATCTGGCCGGCGATGGTCACCATGGAGCCGTCGACGGCGTCCACGCCCCAGATCTCCAGATCGGCGAGGATCAGCTCCTTGAAGGCATCGTCGGCGCGCATGCCGGCGCCGATGTCCTTGAGTTCGGCGATGACGCGCTCGATGTCTTCCTCGTAGCCCACGCTGATGCGCAGGGCCGCGTTGCCCAGACCGCGGTTGATGTTGTTGACCGCCGACACCGAGCTGAAGGGCACGATGTGCAGGGAGCCGTCGCCGGCGCGCAGGCGCACGGTGCGGATCGACAGGTATTCCACGGTGCCCGAGACCCCGGCCACGGTGACCCAGTCGCCCACCTGCATGGCGTTTTCCAGCAGCAGGAAGATGCCGGTGATGAAATCCTGCACCAGCTTCTGCGAGCCGAAGCCCAGCGCCACCCCGATGATGCTGGCGCTGGCCAGCAGCGGCGTGGTGTTGATGCCCAGCTCGCTCAGGGCGGTGAGGCCGACGATCAGCGCGACCAGGATGAACAGGCCGGTGCGCAGCATGGGCAGCAGGGTGCGCAGCCGGGCGGCGCGCACCGTATCGCCGCGTTCGCTCCAGCTGCTCAGTCGCCGGTTCACCGCGGCGTTGGCGCCTTCCCAGATCGCCACGGCGATGATGGCGGCGATGAGGATGGTGAGGAAGGCGGACAGCAGGTTGCGACCGATGCTGCCCTCGCCGAACCAGTCCAGCACGCTCCAGCCCCAGGACTGGAACAGCGCCAGGGCGGTGATCAGGGTGACGATCACCCCCACCAGCCAGCGCGCCAGCGGATAGTAGCGCTGCAGGTGCAGATCGCTGCCGCTGGCGCCTTCGCTCGCCGCCGGCTGGAACAGCCGACCCAGCAGGCCGAGCAGGAACACCGCCGCCAGCCGCCCGAGGATGACGATGCCGGCGGACAGCGCGACGAAGTTCATCAGCCGCGGCAGACCGTTCTCGATGTCCAGCGCCCACATGGTCCAGCCGCCCATGACGAACACCGCGGCGAACACCGCCCAGACCTGGCCCAGCCAGGCGCGCAGCACGGCCAGGGCACCACTGCCGTCCTGGCGCCCGGCGATGCGCGCGGCCACCGGCCGGCGCACGTGGAAGATCAGCCCCACCACCAGCAGGTGGGCCAGCAGCGAGACCAGCTTGACGATGGCCTCGCGGCCTTCTTCGTTGGCGCCGAGGATGTCCGCGGCCTGGGCCAGCGCCAGGCCGAAGGTGATCAGGGCGACGAAGGCGTGCAGCCAGCGCAGCAGGGTGCAGGCGAGGGGCGCCTTGACCTTGAGCAAACGGATGCCGTGGGCGGCGGGGTCGATCAGGAGGCGAATGACGATCAGCGCCAGGCGGGTGGTGAGGTAGGCGCCGAGGAAGCCGCCGACCAGCTCGCGCAGGTTGGCATCCGAGCCCACCAGATAGTGGATGAGCAGCGCCGCCATGGCCCAGAAGGCCAGCAGCGGCAGCACTTCCAGCACCAGCAGCCCGAGCGCGAAGGGCAGATGCCGCAGGGTGGTCCAGTGCTCTTCGCCGCTGCGTCGAGCGGGGCTGGCGGGAGCGGGGTCGGCCGGGATGGAGCTGGGCGCGGGCTCATCCGGCACCGGTGCGGCGCTATCGGACGGGGCGATGGGCACCTCTTCGAGCTGATCCACGCCGTCGCGCTGGGTCATGACCAGGGCCACCGCGGGTTCGGCCGGGCGGGTAGCGGCCTCTTCGGCCGCGGGTGCCGCGGCCGCAGGCGGTGACGGCTGGGCCGCCTGCTGCTGGGCTTGGCGGCGGGCGCGGCTGTCGGCGTGATCGGCCTGGCGCTGCAGCCGTTGCCGAGGGCGCTGGAGTGCGCGACGGATCAGCCACTCGACGAGCAGGCCGGCGGCGAAGAGGGTGGCCAGGGTCAGCAGGGCCTGCAACAGGGCCCGGCGACCCGCTTCGGAGGTGAAGCTGGCGCGCGACCAGTCCGGCAGGCTGCGTACCGCCCGCTGTACCTGATTCAGTTCGCTGCCCAGGTTGTCGGCCCAGCGCCCGACGCGACTGAGCGTCTGGGCGATCAGGCCATTGGCTTCCAGGGGCACCAGCGTCTTTTCTTCGCCTGTAGCCGGGGTGGCGGCCGTGGCCGGCGCAGCGGCGGTTGTTGTGCTCGCCGGCGCCGGGTTGGTCGCGGCCGCGCTGGCCGGCTGACTGGCAATGGCCTGCAGGGTTAGGATCAGCTCCTGGCGCCGCTGCGGATCCTGCAGCAGGGCCGCGACCTGGCGCGCCTGCTGGGGATCGAGGCCGGTCGCGGCCTGGGCGGGGGTTTCGGCGGCGCGCAGCGGCAGCGCCAGGCACAGCAGTAGCAGGGCAAACAGGAAATTGGGCATGGGGCGAGCACAGTCCTGGTGAAGGATCAGGCAGTTAGGACCCACGATCGGCGCCTATGCTCCCTTCAGCCGGCCACGCCCTGCCGCTGCAGGCGCCGCCAGTCGCCGGGGGTCTGGTCGGTCCAGCGCTTGAAGGCGCGCTGGAAGGCGGCGGGGGAGGCGAAACCGAGCAGGTAGGCGATCTCGCCGAAACTGGCCTCGGTGTCACGGATATAGGCCAGGGCCAGGTCGCGGCGGGTCAGGTTGAGCAGAGCGCGGTACTGGGTGCCTTCCTCGGCCAGCTTGCGCCTGAGCGTCCAGGAGGGCAGGCGCAGCCGGCTGGCGATCTGTTCCAGTGTCGGCTCGCCATGCCGCAACAGCGGCCCCATGACCTCGACCACCCGCTCGGTGAGTCCGCGGGTGCGGGTCAGCCGGCCGTGCTCGGCGTCGCTCAGTGCCAGCAACTGGCGCCAGGTGGCGGGGCAGTGTTCGGGACCGGGCCGGCTCAGGGTCGCGGCATCGAGCAACAGGGCATTCTCCGCGGCGCCGAATTCCACCGGGCAACCAAAGGCGGTCGCGTAGGGCGCGAGGTCCGCCGGGGCAGGGTATTCGATGAGCACGCGGCGCGGTTGCAGCGCCTGGCCGGCCACCGTGCCCAGCAATGCCAGCCAGGCGCTCAGCACCGCGTCCACCACGAAGCGGTTGTAGGCGTTGTAGGGGCTGATGCTATAGAAGTGCAGCCAGGCGTCGCGACCCTGGGCGGCATAGCGCGACCGACCCCGGTAGTTGCGGCCATAGAGCGGCTCCAGACTGAGCAGCGTCTCGGCGGCGTGGCGCACGTCCGGCGCCTGGCCCACGGTTACGCCGGCGAGACCGAGAAAGGCCGGGCGCATCGCCCGACCCATGGCCAGGCCCAGTGCCGGATCGCCGGTCAGCTCCAGGGCGGCGTGGCCCAGGCGCATGTAATGGGGAATCGACAGCCGTCCGCCGGGTTCGGCCAGCCGCGCCGCGCTCAGGCCGAAGCGCGCCAGCAGGCCGGCGGCATCGGCGCCCCGCTGGTCGACGGCCGCCGCCAGCGCCAGCACGAAGCCGGTGGAGAGATCGCCCAGGCGCAGCGCCGGCGCGCTCATAGCCGCAGGTTGATCAGCTTGCTGCCGGCCCGGGCAGGATCGGTGGCGGCTTCGGCGTCTGGGGTGAAGGCCCGGCTGCCGCCGCCGGCCTGCCATTCCCAGAGCCGTCCGCGCAACTGCACCTCCAGCGCGGCGCGAATGCCGGCGGCGCGCAGACGCTGCACATCGAAGGGCGCCGGTGCCGGGGTGGCGCCCGAGGCGAGGGCGGGGATCGCCAGCAGTTCCACCCGGGGATCGTCGAGCACCCTGGCGCGGCCGGTGTCGCTGCCCTGGATGACGCCCAGACGGCCCAGCGGCGTCTCCAATCGCAGCAGGGGTGGACTGAGATCGTCGCCGCGTTCCCGGGCTGTCAGGGGCCGCACCAGCGGCTGGCCGAGCACCTTGCCATCGGGTCCGAAGACCAGGGTGACATTGCGCAGCGGTCCCGTGCCCACCTGCAATTCGCCGTCGACCAGGGTCGGACCGGGCAGCACGATGGAGCCAGCCACCAGGGTGACACCGTACTGGCGGGCGAGTCCGCCGAAGAGTTGCTGATAGGCGCTGGCCATGTCCCAGGCCTTCATGCGCAACAGGCTGTCGGCCAGGCGCCGGTCACCCTCGGCCTGGAACCAGGCGCGGGCCACGCGCAGCGGATTGCCCAGCAGCAGCCACTGGATGGCGTCTTCGCTGCGGGCGGCGGCATAGACCTCGGGTTTCTCGCCCATCAGCGCCAGCGGAGTGCCCAGGTGTTCGGGCAGCACCACGATGGTCTGGGCGCCGATCAGACCCAGGCGCCGCGCATTGGCCAGATAGGCATCGAGCTTGAGGCGCAGTCGCTCGGGATTGCCGTAGTCCAGGGCGATCAGCTCGGGCTCGATCCCCAGCAGGTTGCCGGTGGTGGCGGCCGCCGGCGTGGTGGTCAGGTCCACCGCCAGGCTGCTGCGCAGATCCGACAGGTAATGGAAGGCTGGCCGCTGGGCCACCCAGCCCGCCAGTACGGCGAACAGGGCGATCAGCACCAGGAACACGAGCTTGCGCATCGGCACTCCAGAGCGGTCCGGCCTCCTGGGCCGGGCGGGATAAAGGTGCTCAGGGTAGGAGACCAGACCGCCGCTGCCAAGGGGCGGCTGTGCATTTGGGTAAAGAGGTTGTCATTTCCGGTGATTGAGACGGGGGCGCGCTCCTCCTATCGTGGCGCCAGGCTTTCCCAGAAAGGCCAACCACCGGAGACCGCCATGATCGAGCTTGCCGCCCGTAATACCACCCCTATGGATAACTATCCGCATCTGCTCGAACCTCTGCCCGTGGGGTCGATCACGTTGCGCAATCGCGTGGTGATGGGGTCCATGCACACGGGGCTGGAAGAGCGGCCCGGCGGTTTCGCGCGGATGGCGGCCTTTTTCGCCGAGCGGGCGCGGGGCGGGGTGGGGCTGATCGTCACCGGCGGCATCGCGCCGAACGAAGAGGGTGCCGTGGCCAAGGGCGCGGCCAAGCTGACCACCCCCGAGGAAGCCGAGCATCATCGGCCGGTAACGGACGCGGTGCACGCCGCCGGCGGCCGTATCTGCCTGCAGATCCTGCACGCCGGGCGCTATGCCTATAACCCCCAGCTGGTGGCGCCCTCGGCGCTGCAGGCACCGATCAATCCCTTCACCCCGCGCGAACTGGACGAGGCCGAGGTGGAGGGGCAGATCGCCGCCTTCATCCGCTGCGCCACCCTGGCGCAACAGGCCGGTTACGACGGCGTCGAGGTGATGGGTTCCGAAGGCTACTTCATCAACCAGTTCATCGCCGCGCGGACGAATCACCGCACGGATCGCTGGGGCGGCGACTTCGCCCAGCGCTGCCGCTTGCCGCTGGCCATCGTCGAAGGCATCCGCGCGGCGACCGGTCCGGATTTCCTGATTATCTTCCGTCTCTCGCTGCTGGACCTGGTGGAGCAGGGCAGCACCCCCGAGGAATGCCTGCAGCTGGCGCTCTGGCTGGAAGCCGCCGGGGTCAGCCTGGTCAACACCGGCATCGGCTGGCACGAGGCGCGCATCCCCACCATCGCCACCCTGGTGCCACGCGGCGCCTTTGCCGCCGTCACCGCCCAGCTCAAGGGCCGGGTGCGGGTGCCGCTGATCGCCACCAACCGCATCAACACCCCCGAGGTGGCCGAGGCCATCCTCGCTGCTGGCCAGGCCGACCTGGTGTCCATGGCCCGCCCGCTGCTGGCCGATCCGGATTTCGTCGCCAAGGCCGCCGCCGGCCGCGCCGACGAGATCAACACCTGCATCGCCTGCAACCAGGCCTGCCTGGACCATACCTTCGCCGGCAAGCTGACCAGCTGCCTGGTCAATCCGCGCGCCTGCCACGAGACCGAGTTGCGGATCCTGCCTGTCGCCGAGGTCCGCACCTTCGCCGTGGTCGGCGCCGGACCGGCGGGCCTGGCCGCCGCCTGCACCCTGGCCGAGCGCGGCCATAAGGTAGTGCTGTTCGAAGCCAGCGAGCGCATCGGTGGCCAGTTCAATGTCGCCCGGCGCATTCCGGGCAAGGAAGAATTCGGCGAGACCCTGAGGTATTTCCAGCGGCGCCTGGAGCGACTGGGGGTGGATGTCCGCCTCAACCATCGTGTCAGCGCCGGCGAGTTGCAGGCCGAGGGCTTCGCCGCGGTGATCCTGGCCACCGGGGTGACGCCGCGGGTGCCGCCCATTCCGGGAGTCGACCATCCCAAGGTGCTGGATTATCTGGACGTCCTGCTGGAGCGCAAGCCGGTAGGCCGACGGGTCGCCCTGATCGGCGCCGGTGGCATCGGCTTCGACGTGGCGGATTTCCTCACCCATGGCCACCAGGAGGTGGAGCCCATCACCGCCTTCTACCGAGAGTGGGGCATAGACCCCAGCTTCAGCAGCCGTGGCGGCCTGGCCCCGGCCGCGCCGCCGGCGGTGCCGCGCGAGGTCTGGCTACTGCAGCGCAAGCCGGGCAAGCCCGGCAAGGGCCTGGGCAAGACCACCGGCTGGATCCACCGCGCGCGCCTGCAGCAGCGCGGCGTCAAGGCCATTGGCGGGGTGGAATACCTGGGCATCGACGATGCCGGTCTGCACCTGCGCCTGCCCGATGGCGGCGAGCAGGTGCTGGACGTCGACAACGTCGTGCTCTGCGCCGGCCAGGAGTCCCTGCGCGAGCTGGAAGACGAACTGCTCGGCGCCGGCATGGCGGTGCATCGGGTCGGGGGCGCGGATGTCGCCGCCGAACTCGATGCCAAGCGCGCCATCGATCAGGCCACTCGCCTTGCCGCCGAGCTGTAACTCTTCGTTGCAATCAGGGATGATTTCTGTGATCCACTCCGCATAACATCGGTTCCGGACCGACCCTCGTCCCAATGTCTGGCCTCTCTTCCATCCCGCCGACCAGGATTGGCTAAGCTGCCGTCCTGATGCGTCGGGTGGGGGCCCGGCGCGTTGGAGCAGTCGGGCGGCGACGCGGATCAAGCGCGTCGCCGCCAGAGGTCGGCGCGCGGATGCAGGTCCGGTCGCCAATTGGCGAGATGCCGGCCTCGGTATTCATGTGGGATCGACAGAGCACGCGGCGAGAGATGGCAGAGACGTTGAACGAAGAGGCGGTACTGACCCCGGTGGTGCTGGGGTTCGGCGACCAGGGTGTGAATCGCGCCTTGCTGTTTCCCGATTTCCAGGCGCTCTGGCAGGGCGACCAGACGCTGCTCGACTGCGCCGGACGGCGCCATCGCTTCGTCTATCTGCTGCTGGACGACCACCGCCGGGTCAAGGCCGCGGTGTTTTTCCTGCTGGCCTTCGATGCCCAGGGCAGTCCGCTGCCGGAGTGGGACCTGCCGCTTACGGAGCTGGCCGAGCGCGGCGATGTCGGTCCCGACCTGGGCGCCGGGCCGATCCGCCTGGCCAGTCGCAGCCACTGCCCGATTTCCTGGCACCAGGGCGATCTCTGGGATCCGCGCAGCGAGGCCGAGCATGACGACTGGCAGGCGATCCGCGACTGCCTGGGTCTGGTCGCGCCGCGCGATGGCGAGGTGGAACTGGCCGGGGAATACCACCCCAGTGCCGCCGACGGCATCGATGTCGAGGCCCGTCTCGAACGGGTCCGCCGTATCCTCGCCCAGGAACACCAAGAGGCGCTGGACAAGCTGATCGCCGGCCAGCGCACCCGTCTGCTGACCCTGACCCGCCAGCACCAGGAAGACCTGGCCCGCCTGCAGCGCGATGCCGACGAGGCGCGCGCCGCCAAGGCCGAGCTGGAGGTGCGCTACGCCGCCCTGGCCCAGCACCTGGAGCAACAGCACGACCTGGCCCGCCAGGAGCGCGAGGAACTCAACGAACAGATGCGCACCCTGGAGCGCAATGCCCTCTACAAGATCGAGGCGCTGCGCATCCAGTCCGAAGCCGAAAGCGAAGCCCGGGTGGCCGCCGCGGTGGGCGAGCTGAAGAATCAGCTGACCATCCGCGAGGTGGAACTCAAGTACCGCGACGAGCTGGACGGCCAGTTGCAGGAAGACATCCGCCAGCTGCGCGAGCGCTGCGCCCAGCTGATCGGCGACAGCAACGAAGGCCAGCTGGAGCGCCTGGCGCGCCAGGGCATCCTGTTCGTCACCTTCCAGCCGGGGGCGGGTCATCTGATCCTCAGCCGCCAGGACGTGCCGCGGTTCAGCGCCGATCCCCTGGGCTATGTCGCCGAGCACTGCAAGGTCAGCCGCGAGCAATACCAGCGCTGGCTGGAGCATCACCAGCAGCCGGTGTGCCAGGCCGAGGTGGAGGGCGAGCGCTGCGGGCGGCCGGTGGTGCGGGTCGAGCATCCCGCCCAGTTCGATCCGCTGCGCTCGACGCTGTGCGCCGAGCACCGCGGCGATGACAGCGATGGCGACGTCGCCAATCTCTGAATCCCCGGCGGATGACATCTCTCCCACCCGCCGCGCTGCAGGAGGTGCAGCTCGCTGCCCTGGCGCCGCGCGACCTGCGCCTGGCGGTGCTGCGCCTGGATCAGCGCCCGGCCGCGCATAACGGCAACAAGGGCTACAAGCTGCGGCCCTGGCGCGAACGCCTGGCCCGGGGCGAGGGCCGTGGGCTCATCAGTCTCGGCGGTGCCCACTCCAATCATCTGCATGCGCTGGCCGCCCTGGGTCGGGAAGACGGCTTCGCCACTGTCGGCCTGCTGCGCGGCGAGCCCTGCCTGACGCCCACCGTCCAGGATCTGCAGGCCCAGGGCATGACCCTGCACTGGCTCGGCTATGGCGGCTATCGCCGTCGCCATGACGCCGACTTCTGGCAGCCCTGGCAGGCGCGCTATCCCGGGTTGCTGCCCATTCCCGAGGGGGGCTGCGACGAGCAGGCCGCCGCGGCCTGCGCGGCCATCGTCACGGAGTTGCGCCAGGGCCTCGCCGCCCTGGACTGGCCCGATTGCCAGCAAGTCTGGCTGGCCGCCGGCACCGGCACCACCCTGGCCGGGGTGATCCGCGCCGCCGATCCCGCCTGGCAGGTGGTGGGCGGCCTGGCGGTGCCATCCGGGCACGGCGTCGAAGCCAACCTCGACCGGTTACTCGCTCAGCACATGGCCCCGAACTGGCGCCTGCTGGACGCCAGCCGCGGTGGCTTCGGCCGCCTCGATGCCGAAGTGGCCCGGGCCATGGCGGAGTTCGAGGCGCAGACCGGGATTGCCCTAGAGCCGCTCTATACCGGCAAGCTCTGGCTGGCCCTGCGCCAGGCAATCGAGGGCGGCGCGCTGGCCCCGGGCAGTCGCCTGGTGCTGATCCACAGCGGGGGCCTCCAGGGCCGCCGCGCGCTGGAGCCTCAGCTGGCGAAGTGGGTCGGCGGCTGAAGCGGCCAACCCCCAGGCACCAGGAACAGCCGGGCATCCTCGTCGCCGCGTGCATCGCGCCGCACCAGCAATTGCGGCCAGATCGGCTCGCCGTCCGGCAGCGGCAGGCAGGGCGTGTCGGCCACTGCGGGTGCCAGCCAGTGGCCCTTGGGCAGCACCTCCCAGGGGCCCTCCGGCAGTTGCCCGCGCGCGCACCACAGCTGGGGTTGTCGGGATGGCAGGGCGTCCGCCGGCCAGGGCAGGGGGCGATCGAGCGGCTGGAACAGATAGCCGCCCAGCCACAGCGCCGCCCGCGGCGGGGCGATGTCCAGCGCCGCCAGGCTGGCCCGGGCCAGGGGCGTGGCCGACAGCGGCAACTGGCGCTGGCGCAGATGGGCGAGCTTGCGCGCCAGCTGGTCTTCGCCGCCGGGGCCCAGCCAGCGGGGCGCGTCCGCCGGGCCTTCGCCCAGGTAGAACTTCACCGCCAGTTCCAGGTGATGGACCCCCTCGGCGTCTTCCACCAGCAGGTCCAGTTCACCCAGGGTACGGTCACCGTCGCGCAGGGGCAGGTTGGCCGCGCGCAACCTCAGCCCCGGCGCGCGCTCCAGGGCGAATTGCCAGAGTCTTTCGTACTGGCGCCCCAGGCGGCGGTCGCTGCCCTGGGCGAGCCAGGTCGCCAGGGCCGCGGGGGCCGCGTCCTGTTGCCGCAGCCAGTCGGCCAGACGTTCGGGGTGGGTCGCCCAGTCGCTGGCGGCCAGCGGATGACGGGTGTCGGCGGCCTCCAGCAAGGGCGGCGCGACCAGAGTCCAGGCGAGATCGCGCACCTGGGGCTGGCTCAGGCGGCGGGGCAGGGCGTGCAGCTCGGCGAAGGGCGTCATGGTGCCAGCATAGGCCAAGCCGGGCCGCTGCGGATCACCGGCGGCGACCCGTGGTCGGATGAGGGCGGTTTGCCGCTGCCACGGGCTTTCGCCCATACTTTCCGCACTTTCCAGCCAACGGGGCCGCCGGCGCGTCATGGACTCCTTTCGTAACATCGGCATCATCGGTCGACTCGGCAGCACCCAGGTGCTGGACACCATCCGCCGGCTCAAGACCTTTCTGCTGCAACGCGGGCGCAACGTCATCCTGGAAAACACCATCGCCGAAGTCCTGCCTGGCCACGGCCTGCAGACGGTGTCGCGCAAGCTCATGGGCGAGATCTGCGACCTGGTGATCGTGGTCGGTGGCGACGGCAGCCTGCTCGGCGCCGCCCGCGCCCTGGTGCGCCCGCGGGTTCCGGTGCTGGGGATCAACCGCGGCAAGCTGGGTTTTCTCACCGACATCCGCCCCGACGAGCTGGAGACCAAGGTCGCCGAGGTGCTCGACGGCCAGTACCTGATGGAGACGCGCTTCCTGCTGGATGCCTTCGTCGAACGCGGCGGCGAGATGATCGGCCAGGGCGATGCCCTCAACGACGTGGTGCTGCACCCGGGCAAATCCACCCGGATGATCGAATTCGAGTTGTACATCGACGGCCAGTTCGTCTGCAGCCAGCGCGCCGACGGCCTGATCGTCGCCACCCCCACCGGTTCCACCGCCTACTCGCTGTCGGCGGGCGGTCCCATCATGCATCCCAAGCTGGATGCCATTGTGGTGGTGCCCATGTATCCCCACACCCTGTCCAGCCGGCCCATCGTGGTCTCCGGCGACAGCACCCTGTCGATCCTGGTGTCGCCGAACATGACGATCTATCCGCAGGTCTCATGTGATGGCCAGAATCATTTCACCTGCGCACCCGGCGATACCGTGACCATTCAGAAGAAGCCCCACAAGCTCAGGCTGATCCACCCGCTGGATCACAACTACTACGAGATCTGCCGGACCAAGCTCGGCTGGGGCAGTCGCCTGGGAGACGATTGATGCCCTGCGGCTACGATCTGATCGGCGACATCCACGGCTGCGCCCATACCCTGGACCTGCTGCTGGAGCGCCTCGACTATCAACAGGTGGACGGCGTCTGGCAGCATCCCGAACGCCAGGCGATCTTTCTCGGTGACCTGGTCGATCGCGGCCCGCGCATCCGCGGCGCCCTGCGTCGGGTGCGCGCCATGGTCGAGGGTGGCCATGCCCACTGCATCCTCGGCAATCACGAACTCAATGCCCTGGCCTGGCACACCCCGGCGCTCCCCGGCACCGGCCAGACCTGGGTGCGCGAACACACCCCCCGTCATCGCCAGCTGATCCAGGAGACCCTGGCCGCCTTCGCCGATCATCCCGGCGAGTGGCAGGACCACCTGGACTGGCTCTACACCCTGCCGCTGTGCAAGGACTTCGGTCACTTCCGCATCGTGCATGCCTGCTGGGATCAGCGGCTGATCGACGAACTCCTCCACCACTATCCGGACGCCTGCATCGACGAGGACTTCGTCCGCCAGTCCATCGTCGGTGGCAGCCTCGCCAGCCGGGTCGCCTCGCGCCTGCTCAACGGCGTCTCGCTGCCCTTGCCCCACGGCCTGCGCCTCACCGGCAGCGACGGCTATGTGCGGGCGCGCTTTCGCACCAAGTTCTGGGAAAGCGATCCCCAGACCTATGGCGACGTGGTCTTCCAGCCGGATGCGCTGCCGGCGGAAATCGCCTGCGAACCCCTGAGCGACGAGGAAAAGGCCGGGCTGCTCTGCTACGGCGAGGACGAGCCGATGCTGTTCGTCGGTCACTACTGGCGTGACGGCCATCCCGAACCGCTGCGGCCCAACCTGGCCTGCCTGGACTACAGCGCGGTCAAGTACGGCAAGCTGGTGGCCTACCGCCTCGACGACGAACGCCAGATCGATCCGGCCAAGTTCGTCTGGATCGACGTCCAGCGCGAGGAGGGGCGATGAACCAGCCGCAACCCGTGCTGCGCGTGCCCCTGGGCCGTGACCTGCTTGGCTTCACCCGCCTGCTGCGGCGCCTGCAGATCCGCCACCGGGTGGTGGAAGAGGGCGACAGCCAGGTGCTCTGGGTGCTGGATCCGGCGCGGGTCGAAGAGACCCGCAGCCTCTATGAGCGCTATCCCGACGGCGATCCGCGCGGCGAGGTCCAGGCCGCCCGCGGACCCCGCGGCTTCGGCCTGCTGGCGCAACTCAAGGCCAGTCCGGTCAGCGCCGTCTTTCTCGCCATCACCCTGCTGCTGGGCCTGGCCACCGAACTGGGCGACAACCTGGCGCTGATCCACTACCTGACGCTGCAGGAATTCCGCCTGATCGACGCCGAGCACATCGCCTTCCTCGATCTCGACGCCAGCCTGGCCCGTGGCGAATGGTGGCGGCTGGTCACTCCGATCTTCCTGCACTTCGGTCTGCTGCACCTGGCGATGAACGCCCTCTGGTACTGGGAGCTGGGTCGGCGCATCGAATTCCGCCAGGGCGGCCTGATGCTGCTGCTCCTGACCCTGGTGTTCGCCGCCGGCTCCAACCTGGTGCAGTACGCCTGGACCGGCCCGACCCTGTTCGGCGGCCTGTCCGGGGTGCTCTATGGCCTGCTCGGCCACTGCTGGCTGTTCCAGTGGCTGGCGCCCAATCCGGCCTATCGCATGCCGCGCGGCGTGGTGGCCATGATGCTGATCTGGCTGGTGATCTGCCTGACCGGCGTCTTCGACCTGCTCGGCTTCGGCTCCATCGCCAATGGCGCCCATGTCGGCGGCCTGGTGCTGGGTTGCCTTACCGGCCTGCTGGGCGGTGGCCTGGCACGCCTGCGGCAGCGCTAGCTAGCGCCGCCGCTTGAGCTCGGGCGAGAGGCTCAAGGCATTGCGATAGCGCCAGCGCCGCTGGCTGCGGCGGCGCAACCAGAGCCCAACCAGCAACAGCAGCGCACCGCCGCCCAGAAAGCCCTGGGCGGTCTCGCGGGCCATCGTCAGATAGGGCGCCAACTGCGGCAGCTGCAGCAGTGCGGCACCGCCTGCCAGCAGCGCGGCCAAACCCGTCAGCACCGAGAGGGTGCCGAGGCCGGCGGCGAGGGAGGTTAGAAAGGGCCGCCGCAGGCGCAGCGGCGGCGGATCGAAACGGTCTTGCTCGGGCAACTGCATGCTCATACCCCAGGCGCTGTAAGGCCGCCGAGGTTATACGCCTCGGCGGTCCTTGGCGAGCCTGAGAGGCGCGGGCTAGCGCAGCAGCTGTCGGGCCCCCTGCTTGAGCATGTCCCAGCGATTCGGATCACCACTGGCGATGGCGCCGAGGAAGGCCCGCGCCTGCTCGAAGCTGATGTGCGGCGGCAACGGCGGCACACTGGGGTCGGTGACGAACTCCAGCACCACTGGGCGATCCGCTTCGAAGGCCTGCTGCCAGGCATCGGCCACCTCGTCCGGACGATGGATGCGCAGGCCCTTGAAGCCGAGCAATTCGCCATAACGGGCATAGGGGAAGTCCAGAACGTCCTGGGCTGGGGCGAACTTGGGATCACCGGCCAGGGCGCGTTGCTCCCAGGTCACCTGGTTGAGATCGCCGTTGTTGAGCACCATGACGATAAAGGTCGGGTTACTGAATCTTTTCCAGTACTGCTGCAGGGTGACCAGTTCGGCATTGCCGTTCATCTGCATGGCGCCGTCGCCCACCAGGGCGATCACCGGACGATCCGGATGGGCGAACTTGGCCGCGATCGCATAGGGAATGCCACAGCCCATGGTCGCCAGCTTGCCCGACAGCGACCCCAGCATCTGCCCGCTCATGCGGATGTCGCGGGCATACCAGTTGGTGTGGGAGCCGCTGTCGCCGCAGAGGATGGCGTCACGCGGCAGTTGCTGGGACAGCTCATGGAACACCCGCTGCGGATTGATCGGATCGGCGGGCGCCAGGGCGCGCTGCTCGATGGAATGCCAGGAGTCGGCCACGCTCTTCTCGATGCGCGCGCGCCATTTGTCGTGGGGCTTGCTCTGCAGCAGCGGCAGCAGGCGCCTCAGGGTCTCGGCGGCATCGCCCAGCAGCGGCTGCTCGATGGGATACCTCATGCTGATGTTGCGCGCATGCAGGTCGATCTGCACCGCCCGCGCCTGGCCTTCCTTGGGCAGGAATTCGGTATAGGGAAAGGTCGAGCCGACGATCAGCAGGGTGTCGCATTCCTTCATCAGCAGATCGCTGGCCTCGGTGCCGAGCAGGCCGATGGAGCCGGTGACATAGGGCAGTTCGTCGGAGACCACACCCTTGCCCAGCAGCGCCTTGGCGACCCCGGCGCTGAGCTTCTCGGCCACCGCCATCACCTCGCTGCGCGCCTGCAGGGCACCGGCGCCCACCAGCAGGGCCACCTTCTTGCCGGCATTGAGGATGTCGGCGGCGGCCTGCAGGTCGTCTTCCTGGGCATAGGGCCGTGGCGGGATGGCACCGGCCCCGGAAAGGACATTGGCGTGCTGGTGCGGCGGGCTTTCCACCGCCGGCAACTGCTGGATGTCGTTGGGAATGATCACCGTGGCCACCTGGCGCTCGGCGATGGCCACGCGAAAGGCGCGGTCGATGACATGGCGCAGTTGCGCCGGATGCACCACCGTCTCCACGTAGGCGGAAACGTCCTTGAACAGGGTGTGCAGGTCGACTTCCTGCTGGTAGTCGCTGCCGAGCGACGAGGCGGCCTGCTGGCCGACCAGGGCGACCACCGGCATATGGTCCATCTTGGCATCGTACAGGCCGTTGAGCAGGTGGATGGCCCCGGGCCCGGAAGTGGCCAGGCAGACGCCCACCTCGCCGGTGAACTTGGCATGGGCGCAGGCCATGAAGGCGGCCATCTCCTCGTGGCGCACCCGCACATAGTCGAACTGCTCGGCCACCCGCCCCAGGGCACCCATGATGCCGTTGATGCCATCGCCGGGATAACCGAAGACGCGCTCGACGTTCCACTGCCCGAGGCGCTCCCAGAGATGGTCGGCTACGGTCTTGCTCATGACGTTCTCCTAACTGGACCTTTAGGCTTTGTCCGAAAAGTGCCTGCGCTCGGCCATGCTGCGTTAAAAAACCGTTCGGAATGCTCATTTACCACTCGTAAACTCCGCTTCCTCACGGATTTTTGCCTTGCCTGACCTTCGCTCGGCGACTTTTCAAACAAGCCTAGGTTAGGAAGAAGGGGTCCGGCGTTAAGTTCCTGCAGCCGGACCGGGCGCGGGTTAGAATGCGCGGCTGATCATCCGGAGCCTTTCATGAGCGAATCCCGCCTGCGCACCTTGCGCGACCACATCCGCTGGGCCGTCAGCCGCTTCCATGCCGAAGAGCTGTTCTTCGGCCATGGCCACGACAACGCCTGGGACGAGGCCCGCGCCCTGGTGCTGGGCGCCGTGCACCTGCCCTGGGACACCGCCGACCGCTACCTGGACTGCGCCCTGGAAGACGACGAGCGCTACGAACTCGGGGTGCTCTTGCACAGGCGCATCCAGGAGCGCGTGCCGACCGCCTATCTGCTCGGCGAAGCCTGGTTCTGCGGTCTGCCGTTCACCGTCGACGAGCGGGTGCTGGTGCCGCGTTCGCCCATCGGCGAGCTGATCGAAGCGCAATTCGCCCCCTGGCTGCCGGCCACGCCAGCGCGCATCCTCGATCTCTGCACCGGCTCGGGCTGCATCGGCATCGCCTGCGCCTATGCCTTCCCCGAGGCCGAGGTGGCCCTGGGCGATCTGTCCTACGACGCCCTGGAAGTGGCCTGGCATAACATCGAGCGCCACGGCCTGGAGGAGCGCGTCTATACCGTGCAGGGCGACGGCTTCGCCGGCCTGCCGGGGCAGCGCTTCGACCTGATCGTCAGCAATCCGCCCTACGTGGATGCCGAGGACTTCGCCGACATGCCGGCCGAGTACCAGCACGAACCGGCCCTGGGCCTGGCCTGTGGTGACGACGGCCTGGATCTGGTGCGACGGATGCTGGCCGAAGCGGCCGATCACCTCACCGAGCAGGGCATCCTGGTCGTGGAGGTGGGCAACAGCCAGGTCCACGTCGAGGCGCTCTATCCGGAAGTCGATTTCACCTGGCTCGAATTCGAGCGCGGCGGCCATGGCGTCTTCCTGCTCGCCGCCGCCCAGTGCCGCGAGCACCAGGCGCTGTTCCGCAGCCGTCTGGTCCCCTGATCACCTGCGGTCGCCGGTGGCGGCCGCCTTTCTTTACCGAGGTCTACCCGTGTTTACCGAACTCGCTCTGCACGAGCGCCTGCTCAAGGCCCTCGACACCCTGGGCTTCAAGACGCCCACCCCGGTCCAGGCCGCTGCCGTGGGTCCGGCCCTGGAGGGCCATGACCTGCGCGTCACCGCCCGTACCGGCAGCGGCAAGACCGCGGCCTTCCTGCTGCCGCTGCTGGATCGACTGCTCAAGGATCCCAAGCCGCGTTCCGGTGCCCGCGCCCTGATCCTGCTGCCGACCCGCGAGCTGGCCCAGCAGACCGCCAAGGAAATCGAACGCTTCGGCCAGTTCACCTTTCTCAAGGCCGGCCTGGTGATCGGCGGCGAGGACTTCCGCGTCCAGGCCGCCGGCCTGCGCAAGAATCCCGAGATCCTGGTGGCCACCCCCGGTCGCCTGCTGGAGCAGCGCAACGCCGGCAACGTGGATCTCAGGGACATCGAGATGCTGGTGCTGGACGAAGCCGACCGCATGCTCGACATGGGCTTCTCCGAGGACGTGCTGCAGATCGCCGCCAGCTGCGAGCGCGAAGGCCGCCAGACCCTGCTGTTCTCCGCCACCAGCGGGGGCAACAGCCTGCGTCAGGTGGTCGAGCAGGTCCTGCGCGAGCCGCAGAATCTCATGCTGGACCGCACCGGCGAACTCAACGAAGCCGTGGTGCAGCAGGTGATCCTGGCCGACGAGCCGCCGCACAAGGAGCGCCTGCTGCAGTGGCTGCTGGCCAACGAGACCTATCGCAAGGCCATCGTCTTCACCAACACCAAGGTGCAGGCCGATCGCCTGACCGGTCGCCTGGTGGCCGAGGGCCTCAAGGTCTTCGTGCTGCACGGCGACAAGGACACCAAGGACCGCAAGCTGGCCGTGGAGCGGCTGCAGAGCGGCGCGGTCAAGGTGCTGATCGCCACCGACGTGGCCGCCCGCGGCCTGGACGTGGACGGCCTGGACCTGGTGATCAACTACGACCTGCCGCGCAGTGGCGACGAATACGTCCACCGCATCGGCCGCACCGGGCGCGCCGGCGAGGCCGGTCTGGCGATTTCCTTCGTCACCCATGGCGACTGGAATCTGATGTCCAGCATCGAGCGCTATCTCAAGCTGAGATTCGAGCGTCGTCACCTGCCGGGTCTCAAGGCCAGCTACAGCGGTCCGAAAAAGCTCAAGGCTTCGGGCAAGGCGGCGGGCGTGAAGAAGAAAAAGACCGAGGGCAAGAAGGACGGCAAGGCCAAGGGCAAGGCCAAACCCAAGTCCGAACGCCGTCCCGGCGCCCTGGTGCCGAGCTCGGCCGACGGCTTCGCGCCGCCGCGCAAGCGCACCCAGGAGTGATCTCGCGGCGGGCCTGAGGCGCCAACCCGCGGCTAGGCCGCGGGGCAGGGCGCCTCAGTGCTTGGCGGCGTTGTCGAACAGCTGGAAGACCGGCGCACGCCGCGTAGGGCGTCGTTGCAGATCCGGTTGCTGGATCAGCAACCAGGCCTGCAATTCCGGTTCGGGCATGGGCTTGCCGATCCAGAAGCCCTGGCCTTCGTCGCAGCCCATGGCCAGCAGGCTGGCCAGGGCCTCGGCGGTCTCGATACCCTCGGCGGTGATGCGAAAGCCCAGTTGATGGGACAGTTCGATCAGCGAGCTGACGATCAGCCGGTCCTTGGTGCGGTGGGTCAGCTCGCGGACGAAGCTGCGGTCGATCTTGATGGTGTCGGCCGGCAACTCGCGCAGGTGCGAGAGGTTGTTGTAGCCGGTCCCGAAGTCGTCGATGGCGATGCCGATGCCCAGCTCGCGCAGGGCGGCCAGCTGCCGATGGATCAGCGCCACGTCACCCAGCAGCGCATTTTCGGTGACCTCCAGCTCCAGGCGCCGGGGGTCGACCGGATAGCGCTGCAGCAGGTCGGTGGTATGCTCGGTGAAGTCCGGATCGTTCAGGTCATGGGCGGAGATGTTGATCGCCACCCCCAGGCCCCGGCCCTCGCGTTGCCAGGCATAAGCCTGGCTGATGGCCTGCTGCATGACCCAGCGACTCAGCGCGGTGATCAGCGCGGTCTTTTCCGCCAGCGGAATGAATTCCGCCGGACTGACCGGGCCCAGGTGCGGATGCTGCCAGCGCAACAGCGCCTCGACGCTGTGGCAGCGACCGGTGGCCAGATCGATGCGCGGCTGATAGACCAGGCTCAACTGGTCCTCGGCGCGCAGTGCCTGGGGCAGGGCGCTGAGCAGGGCGAAGGCGCGGCGGTAGGCGGCGTCATGCTGCGGATCGAAATACCGGCAGCCGCGCATTTCGGCGCGGGCATCGTCGGCTGTGGCGATCAGGGCACGCAGCCAGTCGGTGGGATGGTCGTCGGTCAGGGACATCACCCCCAGGCCCAGCCGGGTCTGGATGGGAATGCCATTGTAGTCGAGCACCCCGGTCAATTCCTGCTGCAGGCGCTCGAGCAGCGCCCGCTGCGCGGCCTCGTCGGCGTCGTGCAGCAGAAAGCCGAAGCGGGCCGGTCCGAGGCGATACAGCGGTTGTTCAGCCGGTAGCAGGCGGCGCAGGTGCTGCTTGATGGCCCGTTGCAGGCCATCGAAATGCGCCTGGCCCATGGCCTTGATGAAGTCGTTGAGATAGCTCTGGGCGAACAGATCGGCCGCCACCGCCACCACCGAGGTACCGGCCCGGGCCAGGGCTTCGGCATCCTCGCTGAAGCGCTGACCATTGGGCAGCTGCGTGACCGGATCCCAGAAGGCTTCGGTGCGCAGCAATTCGATGTGCTGGCTGGCCAGGGCCGCCAGTTGCTGCAGCGCCACCAGCCGATCCTGGGGCAGGGCGGCGCGGGGAGCGGCATCGAACAGGCAGAGACTGCCGAGCATCAGCCCTTCGGCGGTGCGCAGCGGCGCGCCCAGGTAATAGCGGATGTTCGGTGCACCCCTCACCACCTGGAGGTCGACGAAGCGGGCATCGTTGCGGGCGTCTTCCACCTGCAGCGGCAAATTGGTTTCCTGCAGGTGCTGGCAGAACGACTGGCCGCGCGGCACGGTGAAAGGCGCGCAGCCTACGGTGGCTCGACAATGGACCTGCTGGCCGTCAAGAAAGCAGATCATTGCATAGGGGACATCGAACAACCGGGCGCAGAGATCGGTGAGATCCTGGAAGGCACGGTCGGCAGGGCGGTCGATCAGGGCAAGATCGCGCAGCAGTGCAAGACGCTGGCGTTCGTTGGCCGCAGTGAGTGGAGCGGGCTCCATAGCAACGTCTCGGTGCGCTGTAGTAGCAGATTGCTACTTAGAGCGTGATGGGGTCGAGAGTTCCCTCACTACCCGCCTCACAGTCTACCGGTTGTCATTTATCTGTCGAAAGGATCAGGCCGCGAAGTAGAAAACGGCGAACAGCCCCTCGGGGTCGGTCCACACCCGCACCTGTCTGAAACCGGCGTCTTCGGCCAATGCACGAAAGCTCGCCAGGCTGTACTTGTAGGAATTCTCGGTATGCAGCCGCTCGCCTTCGCGGAAGGTGAAGCGGCGGCCTTCGAGACGTACCGTCTGGTCGCGGGTACTGACCAGGTGCATCTCGATGCGCGCCTGTTCTTCGTTGAAGAAGGCCAGGTGGCGGAAGCGCTGCGGATCCAGATCGGTGTCCAGCTCGCGGCGGATGCGTTCGAGCAGGTTGAGATTGAAGTCGGCGGTCACTCCCGCGGCATCGTTGTAGGCCGCATCCAGCCGCGCCCTGTCCTTGATCAGGTCCACGCCGATCAGCAGGCCACCGGTCGTCGGCAGCATCCGGTGCAGATTGCGCAGGAAAACGCCGGCTTCTTCCGGGGTGAAGTTGCCGATGCTCGAACCGGGAAAGAAGGCGATGGGGCGCAGGCCGTCGAGACTGTCGGGCAGGGTCATGGGGCGGCTGAAGTCGGCGCAGGCGGCGCTGACGTCCAGCCAGGGATAGTCGGCCGCCAGACGCTGGGTGCTGCTGAGCAGGAATTCCCGGGAGATGTCGATGCCCAGGTAGCCGGCCGGGTGCATGGCTTCCAGCAGCAGGCGCACCTTGCGACTGGCGCCGCTGCCCAGTTCGACCAGGGCGGCGTCGCGCCCCGCCAGGCGGGCGATCTCACCGGCCGCCGCGGCCAGGATGCCCTCTTCGGTGCGGGTGGGGTAGTACTCGGGCTGCCGGGTGATGGCCTCGAACAGCTCCGAACCGCGCTGATCGTAAAAGTACTTGGGCGACAGCGCCTTGGGGGTCTGGGCGAAGCCCTGGAGCACATCGTCCCGCAGCGAGCTGTCGGCGACGGTCACCGGTTGCTGATCGAAGAAGCGCACGGCTAGGGCCATGGGTCAGACCTCTCTGGCCAGGCGCAGGCCGGAGAACTGCCAGCGCATGGTGGGATAGAAGAAGTTGCGGTAGGTGGCACGCACATGGTCCTGGGGCGTGGCGCAGCAGCCCCCGCGCAGGACCATCTGGCCGGACATGAACTTGCCGTTGTATTCGCCCAGGCTGCCCGGCAGTGGCTTGAAGCCGGGGTATGGGCGGAAGGCGCTGCCGGTCCACTCCCAGACGTCGCCGAACAGCTGGCGCATGCCCTGGTCCGCATTGGCGACCGGTTGCAGGTGATCCTGGTCGACGAAGTTGCCCTGGATCGGCTGGCGCGCCGCCACGGTTTCCCATTCCGCCTCGGTGGGCAGCCGGGCACCGGCCCAGCTGGCGTAGGCATCGGCTTCATAGAAGCTCAGGTGGCAGACTGGTGCGGTTGGATCCACCGGGGTCAGGCCGCCCAGGGTGAAGTGGTGCCAGACGCCATCGAGCTTCTGCCAGTACAGCGGCGCCTGCCAGCCAAGGGTGCGGATGGCCGCGGCGCCGTCGGACAGCCAGAGATCGCTGCGGCCGTAGCCGTTGTCTTCGATGAAGGCCAGGTATTCGCCATTGGTGATCAGCCGATCGGCCAGCTGGAAGTCGTCCACGAATTGCCGATGCACCGGCGTCTCGCAATCAAAGGCGAAGCCGTCGCCGCCATGGCCGACATGCCGGACGCCGCCCGGATGGGCTTCCCAGCCCAGGGGCGCGACCGCGGCCTTGGGGCCCTTGGCCAGGTCGGCGCGATAGACCGGATGCAGGGGGTTCTGCGCCAGGATGTGCTTGATGTCCATGAGCAGCAATTCCTGGTGCTGCTGCTCGTGGTGCAGACCGAGTTCCAGGCGCCGGGCGATCTCGGCGGCATGTTCGGCGGGCGGCGCGCTGAGCAACTCGGCCATGGCCGTGTCCACCGCCGCGCGAAAGCGATAGACGTCGTCCACGCCCGGCCGCGACAGGTGCCCGCGGGCCGCCCGCGGAAAGGGCTTGCCGTGGGTCTCGTAATAGGAGTTGAACAGGTAGTCGTAGGCCGGATTGGGCGTCTGGTAGCCCTTGAGGAAGGGCTTGAGGATGAAGGCCTCGAAGAACCAGGTGACGTGGGCCAGGTGCCATTTCGGCGGACTGACGTCGGCCATGCTCTGGATGACGTAATCCTCGACGGTGAGCGGGGCGCAGAGCGCCTCGCTGGCCCTGCGCACACGCTGGAAGCGCTCGAGCAGGGTGGTGGCGGTGTCACTCGCTGCGGGCAGCTCGCGGGCGAGAGGATTCATGGCGTTCTCCCTGGTCGGCCTTTTGGTTGTCAGGAAACCGACCGGGCGGCATAAGTTTAGTTCGCCCGGTTATGACGAGCGGTCTCGCTTGCCCCTGTCTACCACCAGGTTTCCAGCTGCACGCCGAAGTTGTTGCCGTGACGGGCATCGCCGAAGGCGCCGCTGTCGGACAGCGCCGTACCGGCCACGGCAGCATCCTGGGCACCGCGGTTCCAGCTGGCGTAGGTCCAGTAGAGGCGGATCTCCGGCCGGTCCATCAGCCCCATGCCGCCCAGCGTCAGGGTCGGCGCCACGGTGACCTTGTTCAGCTTGCGGGTGGCGCCGCTGTCGGGATGGATCTGGTCGTGGCCGAACTCCACCTGCAATTTGAACAGACGGGTGAAGGCATAGCTGGGCCGCACGCCGAAGGAGTACCAGGTCTGGCCGCCATCGCCGGGGGCGCGGTCGCGCTGATAGAGCGCCAGCAACTGGCCGCCGAAGCGCGGGGTAAGCTGCCAGCGCGGCGATTCGAGCACGCGCAGGCTCTCGTAATCCCTATCGGCGGTCAGGCTGCCGGTGGCGCCCAGGCCGGTGCCTGGCCCGCGACCGTATTGAACGGTGAAGACGTTGACCCCGCCAAAGAATTGCGCCTGTTTGTGCTCGGCGGTGGCCGACCAGCCGCTGTGGGCGTTCTGTACCTGACCGGCGCGCTGGATGTAGGACAGCCCCAGTTCGATCTCGCCACCGGGATTGGTCTTGATGCCGCCCAGGTTCAGGTCGTGGCGGTTGGCCTTGTCCGGCTGGTCGATGTTGTCTTCGCGACTGAAGGCGTAGCTCAGCCGCAGGCCGCTGTCGCCCAGGCCATAGTCCTCCACACCGAAACCGGTGCCGCTCGGATTCCAATAGTAGAAGTCGTTGATATGGATGTCGTGACGCTTGTAGTAGCGACGCCCGGCCCAGAGACCACCGCCATTGAGCGCCGGCAGGCTGAGACTGGTCCAGATCTGCGGCAGGCGCACGTTGCCGTTGTCGCCGCTGAAGGTGGGGGTCTGGTCATAGACGTTGTAGAGGCTGGCCATGCCGTGCACCTTGAGTTCGGTGCCATCGACGCCCTTGTACAGGGTCTGGTGCAATTCGAGTTCCCAGTAGGTCTCGCATTCGTTACCCAGGCGGTACTTGGCGGGTGCGCCGGGCAGCTGGAAGCAGCTCTGCTTGCCGCCTTCGGCGGAGCCGCCGACACCCACTCTCCCGTAGCCGCTGAATTCCAGCGCCGTGGCGGTCAGCGGCAGGCTGCCGGCAAGGAAGGCAAGACAGCAGGTGGTGCCGGCCTGGCGGAGAACTCTGGTCATCCCGAAAATCCCTGTGTGGTTGGCGGACGCCGATCGGACCTGGGCCCGGCTCGACAAGTTGCGCGAATTTCCCAGCCGATCAAGGACTTGCCTTGGTTCGAAGGCACGGATCAAGACCGCCGAAAGCGGCAGCCTAAAGAGAATGGTTGACGACCACGGCTCCTGCTGGCGACGCTTGGGTTTTGCCTCAGGGAAAGTATTACAAAATGAAACCGACGCTGCTGATGGCCCCGCAATTGCCCCAGGGACTGGTGACCCAGCTCGAAGCCCACTACCGGGTCCTGGGGCCCTTTCCTTCGACCGATCCCGCGGCGCTGCCCGCGGGGGCCGAGGAGGCCGTGGCGCTGCTGACCATCGGCGGCCTGCCGACCCGCGCCGCGCTGCTGGATACCCTGCCGGCGCTGCGGCTGGTGGCCTGCTACGGCACCGGCTACGAAGGCGTGGAACTGGACGCCTGCCGCGCGCGCGGTATCGCCGTGACCACGGCGGGTGATGCCAATGCCACCGCCGTAGCCGAATTCGCCTTTGGCCTGGTCCTGGCCAGCGCGCGCCGCCTGCTGCAGGGCGATGCCTTCGTCCGCAGCGGCCGCTGGCAGGGCAACGCCGTCGAGCGCATGCCCCAGGTCCCGGGCCTGGCCGGGCGGCGTCTTGGCATCTATGGCCTGGGCGAGATCGGTCGGCGCATCGCCCGGCGTGGCGCAGCCTTCGACATGGAGATTGGCTACTTCAATCGCTCAAGGCGGGAGGGGCTGGACTATGCCTATCACGGCAGCCTGCTGGAGCTGGCGCGCTGGAGCGACGTGCTGGTGGTGGCGGTCCGCGCCAGCGCCGAGACCGTAGGCGCGGTGGATGCCGAGGTCCTGGCCGCGCTCGGCGCCGAGGGCCATCTGGTCAATATCTCTCGCGGCAGCGTGGTCGACGAGGATGCCCTGGCCGACGCCCTGGAGCAGGGGGTGATCGCCGGCGCCGGGCTGGATGTCTTCGCCCGCGAACCCGAGGTGCCCGAGCGCCTGCGCCAGCAGCCCAACCTGGTGCTCAGTCCCCATGTCGCGGCCAATGCGGCCTCGGCCCAGCAGGCCCAGCAAGAGGTGATGCTGGCGAATATCCAGGCCATGCTGCAGGGGGGCGAATTGCGCAATCGCATCGCCTGAGCCGCCGGTCGGCTTGGGTTGTGGCCCCGGATGGCCCCTCCCATATTGGGCGCATGACCTCGAATTCGCCTGCCGCCGTCCTGGCGGACTTTCACGACGCGCCGCGCAGCTGGTTCACGACGCGCTTTCCCGCCCCGACCGAGGCGCAGCTGCAGGCCTGGCCGGCCATTCGCGCCGGTGAATCGGTGCTGGTGGCGGCGCCCACCGGGTCGGGCAAGACGCTGACCGCCTTCTTCGCCGTACTCGATGGCCTGGTGCAGGAAGCGTTGCAGGAGGGTGGCCTGCCCGAGGCCTGCCTCTGGCTCTACGTGTCGCCGCTCAAGGCCCTGTCCAACGACATCCGCCTCAATCTCGAAGAACCCCTGGCCGGCATCGGCGCGGCGCTGGAGGCGCGGGGGTTGCCGCCGCTGGCCTTGCGCACGGCGGTACGCACCGGCGATACCCCGCAGAAGGAGCGGGCCGCCATGCGCCGGCGACCACCGCACCTGCTGGTCACCACCCCCGAATCCCTCTATGTGCTGCTGGGTTCGGATTCCGGGCGACGGATGCTGGCCAGCGTGCGCGGCGTCATCGTCGACGAGATCCATGCCATCGCCGATGGCAAGCGCGGTAGCCACCTGACCCTTAGTCTGGCGCGTCTGGAGGCCCTCACGGGCCATCCGCTGCAGCGCATCGGCCTGTCCGCCACCCAGAAACCGCTGGCCGCCGTGGCCGCCTTTCTGGTCGGCCGCGACGCCCAGGGGCAGCCCAGGCCCTGCACCGTCATCGACATCGGCCACCAGCGCGCCCGCGACCTGGCGCTGGAGGTGCCGCCCATTCCCCTGGAGGCGCTGCTGTCCACCCAGGCCTGGGAGCTGATCTACGACCGCCTGGCCGAACTGGCCGAGGCGCACCGCACCACTCTGGTGTTCGTCAACACCCGCCGGCTGGCCGAGCGCATGGCGCGCCAGCTCTCGGATCGCCTCGGCAATGCCCAGGTCGCCGCCCACCACGGCAGCCTGGCCAGGGAGCAGCGACTGGACGCCGAGCAGCGCCTCAAGCGTGGCGAGTTGCGGTTGCTGCTGGCGACCGCGTCCCTGGAGCTGGGCATCGACATCGGCGAGGTCGACCTGGTCTGCCAGATCGGCTCGCCGGGCTCCATCGCCGCCTTCCTGCAACGGGTCGGTCGCGCCAATCACCAGGTCGGCGGGCTACCCAAGGGACGGCTGTTTCCCACTTCGCGCGACGACCTGGTGGAATGCGTTGCGCTGCTCGACTGCGTGCGCCGCGGTGAGCTGGATACCCTGCACATCCCCGTGGCGCCGCTCGACGTCCTGGCCCAGCAACTGGTGGCCGAGGTCGCCTGCCAGGAGTGGTCGGAAGCGGGGCTGCTGGTCGTGCTGCGCCAGGCCGAACCCTATGCCGCGCTGAGCGAGGCCGACTACCGGGCCGTGGTGGAGATGCTCAGTCAGGGCTATACGGATCGCCGCGGTCCGCGCGCCGCCTATGTCCATCGGGACGCGGTCAACGGACTCCTGCGCGGCCGCCGCGGCGGCAAGGCGACCGCCGTGATGAGCGGCGGCACCATCCCGGAAAGCGGCGATTTCAGCGTGCTGCTGGAACCCCAGGGCCATACCGTCGGCAGCGTCAACGAGGATTTCGCCTTTGAAAGCCTGGTGGGCGACGTCTTCCAGCTGGGCAACACCGCCTACCGCATCGTCAAGATCGAAGGTAGCAAGGTGCGGGTGGAGGATGCCAAGGGCCAGCCGCCCAACATTCCCTTCTGGCACGGCGAGGCGCCGGGGCGCAGCGATGAGCTGTCGGCGGGTCTGGCGCGGCTGCGCGCGGACCTCGAACCCCTGCTGCCCGGCGCCGACGAGCCGCCGGAACCGGCCATCGCCCGCATTGGCGCGGCCTATGCGCTGGCCGAGGGCGCAGCGCGCCAGCTGGTGGACTATATCGGTCGGGCCCGCCAGGCGCTGGGCGCCTTGCCGACCCAGCAGACCCTGGTGATGGAAAGATTCTTCGACCAGGCCGGCGGCATGCAGCTGATCATCCATGCGCCCTTCGGCAGCCGCGTCAACCGTGCCTGGGGCCTGGCCCTGCGCAAGAGATTCTGTCGCACTTTCAATGTCGAGCTGCAGGCGGCGGCGACCGAGAACGCCCTGATCCTCTCGCTGGCCACCAGCCACAGCTTCGTGCTCGACGAGGTCTGGCGCTATCTGCATCCGGCTACCGCCGAGACCGTGCTGATCCAGGCGCTGCTCGACGCCCCGCTGTTCGCCGTGCGCTGGCGCTGGAACGCCACCACGGCCCTGGCGCTGCCGCGCTTCAGCGCCGGGCGCAAGGTGGCGACCCAGGTGCAGCGCATGCGCAGCGAAGACCTCCTGGCCACGGTCTTTCCCGATCAGGTGGCCTGCCTGGAAAATCTCGCCGGCGAGCGCCAGGTGCCGGAGCACCCGCTGGTCCGCCAGACCCTCGATGATTGCCTGCACGAATCCCTCGACAGCCGCGGTTGGCTGGCCCTGCTGGGACGCATCACGGCGGGCCAACTGACCCTGCTGACCCGCGACCTGCCCGGACCTTCGCCGCTGGCCGCCGAGGTGCTCACGGCCAAGCCCTATGCCTATCTGGACGACGCGCCCGTCGAGGAGCGGCGGACCCTGGCGGTGCAGAATCGCCGCTTCGGCGGTGCCGATCCCGACGAACTGGGCGCCCTGGATCCGGCGGCCATCGCCCTGGTGCGGGAGGAAGCCTGGCCGCGGCTGGAAAGCGCCGATGACCTGCACGAAGCCCTGCTGGGCGTCGGCTTCCTCACCGAGGCCGAAGTCGCACCGCGGCAGACCCAGGCGCGCCAGCTGGTCGAGGCCGGGCGGGCAGGGCGGCTGCGGCTGCCGGCCGCGACCCTGTGGATCGCGGCCGAGCGACTGCCATTGTTCCAGGCGCTGTTTCCCGACGTCGCCACCGAGCCGGCGCTCGAGGCGCCGCCGGGTTTCGCAGCGCCCGCGGATGCCGAGGCGGCCTTGGTGGAGCTGCTGCGCGCGCGCCTCACCGCCCTGGGTCCGGTAGACCAGGATGGACTGGCCGCCAGTCTAGGGTTGCCGTCGGCCCAGCTCACACCGGCGCTTTTGGCCCTGCAGGGTGAAGGCTATGTCCTGCAGGGACGCTTCACCGCAGCGGACAGCGCCGGGGAATGGTGCGAGCGCCACCTGCTGGCGCGGATCCATCGCTATACCCTGGGGCGGCTGCGCAAGGCCATCGAGCCGGTGGCCCTGGCCGACTACCTGAGATTCCTGCTGGAGCACCAGCATCTGACCGGTCCGGCGATCCTGAGAGGCAATGAGGGCCTGGAGCAGGTGATCGGCCTGCTGGAAGGCTTCGAGGTCGCCGCCGCCGGCTGGGAAGGCGAGATCCTGCCCAGTCGCCTGCCGAGCTATCAGTTCACCTACCTCGATGACCTCTGCCGCGCCGGTCGCGTGGTCTGGTTGCGCCTGCCCCAGGCGGGGCGCGGAGGCGGCGGACCGGTCAAGGGTTCGCCCATCGTCCTGCTGCCGCGCCGCCACCTGGCCGACTGGAACAGCCTGACCGAGCCCGCCGGCAGCGAAGTGCTGTCACCCAAGGCGCAACGGGTGCTGGAGGTGCTGACCCACCGCGGCGCCTCCTTTTTCGATGAATTGCTCGGCGAGGCGCGCCTGCTGCGCAGCGAGCTGGAGACGGCCCTGGGCGAGCTGGTAGGGGCCGGTGCGGTCAACGCCGACAGCTTCGCCGGCCTACGCGCCCTGCTGCAGCCGGCGGCCAAGCGTGGCAGTGGTCGCAGCGGTTCGCGCCGCGGGCGCATGGCGCTCTATGGCGGGATGGAGGATGCCGGTCGCTGGGTCGCCTTGCGGCCCGCCGAGGCGCCGGACGAGGCGCGGCTGCCGGATGCGCTGCTGGAGCGGCTGGTCGGGCTGCTACTGCGTCGCTATGGCGTGCTCTGCTGGCAGCTGCTGGAGCGCGAAAGCGCCGTCCTGCCGCCCTGGCGCGATCTCCTGCGTGCCTGCCATCGCCTGGAAGCCCGCGGCGAAATCCGCGGCGGGCGCTTCATCGCCGGTCTGTCCGGAGAGCAATTTGCCGATCCGGCGGCCATCGCACCCCTGCGTGAGTGGCGCCAGCGTCCGGCGGAAGATCTCTGGGTGTGCGTCTCGGCGCTGGATCCGCTCAATCTGGTCGGTACCCTGCTGCCCGGGGTCAAGGTGCCTGCCGTGGCCGGCAATCGCCTGCTCTATCGCGACGGAGTGCCGATCGCCACGCGGGTGGGAACCAGGGTCAACTGGCTGGTGGAGCTGGACGCAGGAGAACAGGTGCGGGCGCGGCAGGCGCTGCAGCAACTGGGACGGGAACGGCCCCAGGTCGGCATCGGGCGCAGCCTGCTGCGGCAGTAAGGACTAGAAGAAGGGGTGCGACGCCTTGAGCATGAGGGCGCTGTCGCAATAGGTGTTGTGGCCCGAATACACCGAGCAGTCGGCGCCTCTCAGGCTGGTGCCGCTGTAGGTCAGGTTGAACAGGGTATTCACCCACTTGCGACTCAGATTCACCGACCAGTCGTTGAAGCTGCGCACCATGCCGCCGCTGTCGAGGGTCGTGGGTACGTCCAGCACATAGTTGGTGTACTTGAGGGAGACACCGGTCTTGATCAGCGGCAGGGTCCCCAGGTCGGCATAGACCGAGGCATTGTGGCGCCCCGGGTCATTGGCGAAGGCGGCGCCCAGGCGCTTGCCATAGACGGTCATCCCGGAATACAGCTCGCGACTGGGATCGACGTTCTGGATCAGGTTGCTGTAGTTGATCACGCCCAGTTCGTAGCCATAACCTGGGGCGAAGCGGTGCTTGTAGCCGGCGTAGGTGTCCATCTCCAGCAGCGGCGCTTCCGCGGACGAGGCGTTGTTGGTCGTCCACTGGCCGAAGTACAGCCCGCTGTCGTGGGTGAGATCGAAGCCACCGCCCATGCCGGCGGAGTTCGGTGCGACCAGTCCCTGCGCCATGCTGCGTGACGGCGCCGTGCCCATCTTCAGATCGAAATCCCCTACCTCGCGCTGCATGCCCCAGCTGGCCGCCAGCACCGGACTGGCCAGCAGCCCTAAAACGAGGAAGAGAGGTAAGGATCTGGTCATGGGAGCACTCCTGCCGTGCCGGTCACGCTAACTTGAGAAAGGATGTGATGGGGATAACAACAAGCAGGGAGAACATCGAGGTGCGAACACCCTGATGACATCGTTGTTATTGGATGAGAAACCGCGGCTAACCCGTTATCGTCCCTCGATGATAACCAACGAAGAGGGCATTTTTTCGCCATTCGTCAGTTTGCAGATGGAGAATTGAACTCGTCGTTAGGCTCCAGACCGTCGAATTTGATATGGGTTCCGATAACAATCGGTAACCGACTGCTCTGCGAGCGAGCATCCACGCGGCCGCTGCCGTCCAGGTAAAAGACACACTTTTTGACAAAGCGCAGCCCTGTTGCGACGAACAACCGCACGCCAGTGGATTGAATCGACAGGGAAAGGCTCAATATTGTGGAGGAGGGCAGCACGCGCTGCCCGCCATGGCTGTCCCTGACTGAGCGCTGGCTCGAGGAGTTTTCATGAACGACCGTATACAAGCTCTGATGCTGGACCTGCTCGCCCGACTCGGTCTGGTCAAGGCCATCCCGATTCCCAGTCGCGAGCGCGAGCAACTGGCTGCCCAGCGTCGTCGTCAGCAGCAGCGCCGCTGAACGCGCTGATGCGAATCCGAGCGGCGGGCGCCGCCGGGTTCGCGTAGGGTCCCCGGCCGGGGACCCGGGCTTACTTCAGATTGCCGCTGAGAAACTGGCGCAGGCGTTCGCTCCGCGGACTGACCAGCACTTCGCTCGGCGGACCTTCTTCCTCCACCACCCCCTGGTGCAGGAACAGCACCTGGGAAGACACCTCGCGGGCGAAGGCCATCTCGTGGGTCACCATGAGCATGGTACGACCTTCTTCCGCCAGGGCGCGGATCACCTTGAGCACCTCGCCGACCAGCTCCGGGTCCAGGGCCGAGGTGGGCTCGTCGAACAGCATGATCTCCGGTTCCATCGCCAGCGCACGGGCGATGGCGACCCGTTGCTGCTGACCGCCGGACAGGAAGGCGGGGTACTGTTCGGCAACCCGGGCGGGCAGGCCGACCTTGTCCAGGTACTTGCGTGCGCGGTCTTCGGCTTCCGCCTTGCTCACGCCCAGGGCCTTGCGCGGCGCCAGGGTGATGTTGTCCAGCACGCTCAGGTGACTCCAGAGATTGAAGTGCTGGAAGACCATGGCCAGGCGGGTGCGCAGATTCTGCAGCTGGGCCGCATCGGCCACCCGGACGGCGCCGCGATCATCGGCCATGCGAACGGTCTCGCCGTCCAGGGTCATGGTCACGGCGTTGGGCTGCTCGAGGAAGTTGATGCAGCGCAGAAAGGTGCTCTTGCCCGAGCCACTGGCGCCGATCAGGCTGACCACATCGCCGGTCTTGGCCTTGAGCGACACGCCCTTGAGCACTTCATGGTCGCCGTAACGCTTGTGCAGGCCTTCGACGGTCAGTTTGTACATGGATAGGGATTCCACAGCAGAAAAGGGGTAGGGATCACGGCGAGAGCAGGTAGCCGCTGCGATAGGCCTCGGTGCCCGCCACATGGGCGATCACCATGCCGGCGGTGGCCATGCGGCGATTGGAGCGCGCATAGAGGATGCCGGCGACCGCGCTGCGCACCTCTTCGGCGCGATCGCTGATCGGATCTATGACGTGCGCCAGCACCTGGCCGACCGCGATGCGCTCGCCCACCTGGGCTATGAGCACCAGCACACCGCCCTGGGTGGTCGCCACCGGCTCCACGGCCGCCAGCGGCGTGGCCGGTTGCAGCAGCGGTGGCAGCGGGGCAGCGGTGCCACTCAGGAAGCCCTGGTGGCGCAGGTAGTTGACGATGGCCTCGGCATCCGCCGCGGCGAGATCATCACGCACGTCCAGTTGGCCACGCAGCTCCAGGGTCACCGACAGGCTGCCCAGGGGCAGGCGCTCGCCAAAGCGCTGGTTGAGATTCCACCAGAGCAGGGTGAAGCATTCATCGAAGGACTGGCCGCCCGAATCGGTGGCGAGCAGGCTGGCTTCGGAACCGAAGTAGCGCGCCAGCGGTTCGACCTGGGGCCAGGCTTCCGGAGTGGTGTAGAGGTGGGCCACGGCGTCGAAATCGCAGTGCAGGTCGAGCACCACCTCGGCGTCGCAGGCCAGGCGCTGCAGGGTCAGGCGCTGACTGTCGAGCTGGGTGGTGGCGGATTCCGCGGCCAGGGCCGTGCGGAAGGCCTCGCGCACCAGAGCCTGGTTGGCGGCCACGTCATCGCCGAGGCGCTCGGCGATGACGGCCTCCACCTGGGCGGTCATGTCGCGGAAGCGGCGATTGAAGTTCTGCCCCGTCTCCAGCTCGTAGCGACCGAGGTGGACGTCGGCGACCTGCTGGTCCTGACCGATGGGGTTGGCTACCGGCACCAGCACCACTTCCGCCAGCAGTTCACCGGCGGCTTCCAGCGCCTTGAGGCGCTGCTTGAGGTGCCAGGCGGTGAGCATGCCGGGCAGTTCATCGGCATGCAGCGAGGCCTGGATATAGACCTTGCGACCGCTGTCGGCGGGGCCGAAGTGGAAGCTGTGGATGCAGCGCTCGGTGCCCGGGACCGGGGCGACCAGCGGATGGGTGAGATGGCGCATGACAACTCCGGGGCCACGCCGGGCGCGGCCGCTTGGGTCAGTGGGTCGGGCCTAGGAAGGCCAGCCAGCGGCGCTCCGCCAGGCGGAACAGGCCGATCAGGATGAAGGACACCGCCAGGTACAGCAACGCGGCCAGGCCGAAGGCCTGGAAGGTCAGGAAGGTGGCGGTGTTGGCATCGCGGGCGATCTTGAGCAGGTCCGGCACCGTGGCGGTAAAGGCCAGGGTGGTGGAGTGCAGCATCATGATGACCTCGTTGCTGTAGAACGGCAGCGAACGGCGCAGCGCCGAGGGCAGGATCACGTGCACATAGAGGCGCCAGCCGTCCAGGCCATAGGCCTTGGCCGCCTCGACCTCGCCATGGGGCGTGTTGCGGATGGCCCCGGCGAAGATCTCGGTGGTGTAGGCGCAGGTATTCAGGGCGAAGGCCAGGATGGTGCAGTTCAGGCCGTCGCGGAAGAAGCTGCCCAGCATCGGCTGGTCGCGCACGAAGCCCAGGCTGTAGATGCCGGTGTAGCAGATCAGCAGCTGCAGATAGAGCGGGGTGCCGCGAAAGACGTAGGTGTAGAAGCCGATCGGCCAGCGCAGCCAGCGGCGCTCCGAGACCCGGGCCACCGACAGCGGCACCGAGACGATGAAGCCGATCACCACCGAGGCCACCAGCAGCCAGAGGGTCATGGCCAGGCCGGTGATGTGGTAGCCGTCGGTCCACAGCAGCGGTTTCCAATATTGCTGCAGGAGTTCGATCATCGCTTGGCCTCCCGCACGCCGACGTGGTAGCGCCGTTCCAGCGCCCCGAGGATGGCGTTGGTCACGGCGGTGATGAGCAGATAGATGACGCCGGCGACGATCAGGAAGTAGAACAGCTTGAAGGTGCCCTTGCCGGCCTCCTGGGAGGCGCGGACCAGATCGGCCAGGCCGATGATGGAGACCAGCGCGGTGGCCTTGAGCAGCACCTGCCAGTTGTTGCCGATGCCGGGCAGGGCGAATCTCATCATCTGCGGAAAGGTGATCAGGGTGAAGGTCTGCCAGCGGGTCAGGCCGTAGGCCAGGGCCGCTTCGCCCTGGCCGCGCGGCACCGCGAGGATGGCGCCGCGAAAGGTCTCGGTGAAGTAGGCGCCATAGATGAAGCCGAGGGTGGCGATACCGGCGGCCATGGGATCGATGTCGATGTAGTCCCAGCCCATGTAGTCGGTGAGGGCGCCCAGCCAGTTCTGCAGGCTGTAGAAGATCAGCAGCATCAGCACCAGATCGGGCACGCCCCGGATCAGGGTAGTGTAGCTCTGGGCGATGAAGCGCAGGGGTGCGAGGCGCGACAGCTTGGCCGAGGCGCCGAGCAGGCCGAGGATGACCGCCACGATCAGCGCGAAGCCGGCGAGCTTGAGGGTCGTCAGGGTGCCTTCCAGGATCAGCGGGCCGTAGCCATGCAGGCTGAGCGTGCCCAGTCCGATGGACTGCAAGAAGGAGTCGAAGGAATTCTGCTGCATGCGTCTTGGGAGAATCGCCTGGTGAGGCCGCGGGCGCCACGAGCGCCAACGGTCATACGTAAAACGCCCCCGGTGGCACCGGGGGCGTCTGCCGAACCGACCTTACTTGGGATCGTAGAGGTTCAGGTCGCCGAAGTACTTCTTCTGGATCTTGTCGTAGGTGCCGTCGGCGTGGATGGCCGCGATGCCCTTGTTGACGAAGGTTTTGAACTCGTCGTTGCCCTTGCGGATACCGATGGCGGTATCGGCCGGCAGCAGCTCGTCGTGGATGGCGGTGTTGGTGTAGCCCTTGCCCTGGGGCGACTTCATGAAGCCACCTTCGGCCTGCAGCATGTCCTGCATGGCGACGTCGATACGACCGGACACCAGGTCGGCATAGACCTGATCCTGGTTCTGGTAGCTCTGGACGTTCACGCCGTTGGGCGCCAGCTTCTGCTTGGCGAACGTTTCCTGGATGGTGCCCTGCTGCACGCCGACGGTCTTGCCCTTCAGGCTTTCCGCGGTGGCCTGCAGGTTGGCGCCTTCCTTGGTGACCATGGAGGAGGGACCCGACCACAGCAGGTCGGAGAAGTCGATCTGCTCGGCACGCGCCGGGGTCTTGGTCAGCGAGGACAGGATGCCGTCGAACTTGCGCGCGCGCAGGCCGGGGATCAGGCCGTCGAAGTCACTCACCACCCACTTGCACTTCACTTCCAGCTTCTCGCAGATGGCGTTGCCCAGCTCGATGTCGAAGCCGACGAAGCTGCCATCGGCGGCCTGGGATTCGAAGGGCGGATAGGTGGTATCCACACCGAAGCGGATCTCTTTCCATTCCTTGGCCATCGCCGAACCGGCGGCCAGACACAGGGCGAGCGCAGAGAGAGTCAGCCAGCTTTTTTTCATGTCGGATCCTAGTGCGAATGTGGATGAAATCATGGCGCCAGTACGACGCCCGTGCCCTCGCGGGAGCAATAAGCTTACCAGTCGGCGAAGATCGTCCCAAATCTGTACGCGGTTGCCGCGTTGGTTACATCCTGTAGCAGCCGACCCAGCCAAGCGGCGCGCATTATGCACCGGAAAGGCGCGGCTTTCCTGCCCGTGGCGGACGAACGCACTGCTTTGGGTCTAAAAAGACACGCGTGCGCCAAAGGTGGGCAAAAAGGTAGCAGAAGACCCAATTCGATAAGACATCGTATCTGCTCAGTAGCAATAGCGGCGTGCGGCTGTGTGCAAAGGAAACGGGAGCGAGGCGAGATGACCGGTCGGGAAAAGGCGATGACCTCTGGCGTGCTCTACCAAGTTGGGTTCGACGACCGGCCCGGCCACGGAGACTGCGGCTTTCTGCCGCGACCGCTGGGGACAGGCCGGCACAGCTACCACAAGGCATTGGGCTAGCCGGTGGCGCGAGGCCTGGGCAGGCTACTGGCGCTGATCGCCCTGGCCGCACTCTATGGGGCGCTGCATGATCAGGTCAGCTATGGCCTGGGACCGGATTACTTCACCTGCCTGAAATTTCCGCAATTCGGCCTGCTCGACACGGCGCTGGCGCCTCATTGGCGAGCGGCCAGGGTCGGCCTGCAGGCCGGCGCGGTGGCCGGACTGCCGCTGGGCCTGGCGCTGCTCTGGCTGGCCCGCGGGCGGCCTGCCGGTGACCGCTATCTCTGGCGCGGCAGCGCGGCCGTGCTGCTCGGAGCACTGGGCTGCGCCCTGCTGGGCCTGGGCCTGGGTTGGCTCGCCCTGGAGCTGGGCAGCGTCCTGCGGGTGCCGGCCTGCGTGCAGGATCGTCGTGGTTTCCTGCTGGCGGCCTGGATGCACGATGGCAGTTACCTGGGCGCCTTGCTGGGGTTGCTGGTGTTTGCCTGGCGCAACCGACGTCGCCGCTGAAGGCGGGCGAGTCCCTGTTCGACGCCGGCCTCCAGCGCCAGAAAGAGCAGGGCGACCGCGCCGCCGAGCAGGGTGCTGCCGATCCGTTCGCGGGCGATGCTGGCCTCGGGCGCGCCGGCCAGGCCGACCATCAGTACCGTGGTGCCGGTGATGAACAGCGTCTGCAGCGAATAGCGCCCGTCCTGCAATAGATAGGCGCCCGCCGCGCACAGCAGGCAGGCGCCGGCCAGGACGACGGGGGTGTCATCGAGCCAGACCACCGCGCCCGCCAGCAGGCAACCGGCCAGGGTGCCGCCCAACCGGCCGAGGCCGCGCCGCCAGGTGTCGCCCAGGCGCGGCTTGAGGACCAGCAGCGCGGTCATGGGCGCCCAGTAGCCGTGACCGTACTCCAGCAGGCCGGTCAGGGTCTGGCAGAGAGCGACCACGGCGGCGGCATAGAAGCCGTACCGGCCGAGGCGAAACCTGTCCGCGAACAGCACCACGACCTCGTGGAGGTGAGCCTTCAGGGAGCCGGTGCGCAGCCGCCACTGGGAGCGGTAGAGCGCCTTTTGCACCAGGGCGAAGAGCACCAGTTGCAGCAGCCCACCACCCAGCACCAGACCGCCCCGCAACAGCGCCTGCTGCAGGTCACCGGGAAAGCCGCCGGCCACCAGCAGGGCCACCGTCCATTGCTGGGTGATCCACCAGGGGCCGTTGCCAACGGCGAACAGCCAGGCGCAGCAGGCGGCCCAGAGGGCACCGGCCAGAACCAGCGCTGGCAGCTGGTGGCCCAACAGGGAGCCGACCACGGCGGAAAAGGCCATCCCCAGCGCCGCCACCAGCATCGGTGCCAGGGGTTCGGCGGCAAAGCTCTTGTAGGCGCCGAAGCCGACGGTATAGGCGCCGCCCAGGGCCACCACGCAGGGCAGCCAGGCAGCCATCCAGCCGCCGGCGAGCAGGATGATCGCCAGCGCCGGCAGGCAGGCTAGCGCCAGGGCCCAGCGCGGTTCCCGCGGGGCCCCTATGGCGCCATCGGCGACCGGCGGCGCGGTCTGACCGGCCATGGGCTAGGCCAGCAGATTCTGCAGGATGTCGAGGGTGTCGGCTTCGGCCACCGGCTTGTCGTGACGCCAGCGCAGCATGCGCGGAAAGCGCACCGCGACGCCGCTCTTGTGGCGCTTGGACAGGGCGATGCCCTCGAAGCCCAGTTCGAACACCAGGGTCGGCTCGACGCTGCGCACCGGGCCGAACTTCTCCACCGTGGTGCGCCGGACGATGGCGTCCACCTTGCGCATCTCTTCGTCCGTGAGGCCGGAGTAGGCCTTGGCGAAGGGCACCAGGGTGCGTTCGCTGCTCTCCGGCGGACCGTCCCAGACGGCGAAGGTGTAGTCGGAATAGAGACTGGCACGTCGCCCGTGGCCGCGCTGGGCATAGATGAGCACTGCATCCACCGAGAAGGGATCGACCTTCCACTTCCACCAGGTGCCCATGTCCTTGGTGCGACCGACGCCATAGAGCGAATCCTGGGCCTTGAGCATCATGCCTTCGACGCCCAGGGTGCGGGAGGCCTCGCGCTGGCGGGCGAGGTCCTGCCAGTCGCGCCCGTGCAACAGTGGCGAGGGTCTCAGCAACGGGCTGGCGCAACGGCCCACCACTTGCTCCAGCTCGGCGCGGCGCTGGCGTTGCGGCTGGCTGCGCAGGTCGTGGCCCTGCCATTCCAGCAGGTCGTAGGCGAGCAGGATGACCGGCACGTCTTCGAGGATCTTCTTGCCCAGCGTCTTGCGGCCGATGCGTTGCTGCAGCAGGGCGAAGGGTTGCACGCCGAAGGGGATGGGCGCGGCCGGATCGCGGCCGTCCTGCTGCTCGCTCACCTCTTCGCTGCTGAGCAGGGTGTCGGGCGCGGCGTCTTCCTTCCAGACCACGATCTCGCCGTCGATCACGGTGCCATCGGGCAGCGCTTCCGCGAGGGGATGCAATTCGGGAAAACGATCGGTGACCAGGTCTTCGCCCCGCGACCAGATCCACAGCCGACCGTCGCGCTTGACCAGCTGGGCGCGGATGCCATCCCACTTCCATTCCACCTGCCAGTCCTCGGCCCGCCCCAGTTGCGCCTCGAACTGCTCCACCGGCAGTTGCAGGGCGTGGGCGAGAAAGAAGGGATAGGGCTGGCCGCCGCGCTGGGCGTGCTCGTCTGGACTTTCCGGGGCGACCAGGCGGGCATAGCCCTCGGCGGTGGGACGGTGGGAGAGATCGGTATAGCCCACCAGGCGCTGGGCGACGCGCTTGGGATCCAGATCCGCCAAGGTGGCAAGGGCGCGGGTCACCAACAGCTTGGAGACACCGACGCGGAATTCGCCGGTGATCAGCTTGATGCAGACCATCAGGCTCTGGCGATCCAGCTGGCCCCAGAGCGGCGGCAGGCGCTCGGCCAGCTCTTCCGGTGGCAGGCCGCGCAGGGGCAGCAGGTACTCCTCCAGCCAGAAGGCCAGGCCCTCGGCATTGGCGGCATCGGCGGTGGGAATCAGCAGGGCCATGGTCTCCGCCAGGTCACCCACCGCCTGGTAGCTCTCCTCGAACAGCCACTCGGGCAGGCCGGAGAGGGCCATGGTCAATTCGCGCAGCTGCCGGGTCGGCACCAGCCGACGAGGGCGGCCGCCGGCGAGGAAATACACCGCCCAGGCGGCATCCGCGGCCGGGGCGCTGCCGAAGTAGTCCACCAGGGCCGCGAGCTTGGCGTTGCTGGAGGTGGTGGCGTCGAGACGCCCGTAGAGTTCGGCGAAGGCCTTCATGCCTGGGCCTCCGCGGCGACGGGGGTGTCATCCTCCTCACCGTATTCGGTGGTGAAGCCCTGGGCGTCCAGCCCCTGGTCGCGCAGGTAGCGCACCAGGGTGGCGACCGAGCCATGGGTGACCATCACCCGCTCGGCGCCGGTCTGCTCGATGGCCCACAGCAGGCCCGGCCAGTCGGCGTGGTCGGAGAGCACGAAGCCGCGATCCACGCCGCGTCGGCGGCGGGTGCCGCGCAGCATCATCCAGCCGCTGGCGAAGGCGTCGCTGTGTTCGCCGAAGCGGCGGATCCAGGTACTGCCCCCGGCCGAGGGCGGGGCGATGATCAGCGCCTGGCGCAACGTGGGATCGCTCTTCTTGAAGTCGCCGGCGTAGTGGGTCTCGGGAATGCGGATGCCGGCCTCGCGATAGACCCGGTTGAGGGGCTCCACCGCGCCATGGGCCAGGATGGGGCCGATCTCCGGATCGAGGCCGTGCAGCAGGCGTTGCGCCTTGCCGAAGGCATAGCTGTAGAGGACGCTGGCCAGCCCCTGGGCCTGGTTGGCGCGCCACCATTGGTTGACCTCGGCGAAGATCTCGGCCTGAGGTCGCCAGCGATAGATCGGCAGGCCAAAGGTGGATTCGGTGATGAAGGTATGGCAGCGCACCGGCTCGAAAGGGGTGCAGGTGCCATCGGGTTCGACCTTGTAGTCGCCCGAGGCGACCCAGACCTCGCCGCGGTATTCCAGGCGTACCTGGGCCGACCCCAGCACATGGCCGGCCGGATGGAAGCTCAGCCTGACCCCGTGGTGGTCGATGACCTCGCCGTATTCCAGGGTCTGGAGGTTGATGTCGGCACCGAGCCTGGCGCGCAGGATGCCGGCACTGGCCGAGGTGGCGAGATAGTGACCGTTGCCTACCCGGGCATGGTCGCCGTGGCCATGGGTGATGACCGAACGTTCCACCGGATGCCAGGGATCGATGTAGAAGTCGCCGGGCGGGCAGTAGAGGCCGTCCGGGCGAGCGATGACGAGGTCCATGGGCGCCGCTCTGCTGGGGGATTACCCATAGGAACGGCGGCTGGGCTCCGGAGTTCGCCGCTCAGGCCTGGGCGGCGAAGCTCAGGGCCTGTTGCAGGGCGGCCTGGCCGACCACCTCGCCGATCACCAGGATCGCCGGGCTGCGCAGCTGGAAGAGGGCGGCGTCCACCTGCAGATCCTGCAGGGTCGAGCGGCACTCGCGCTGGCTGGGCAGGGAGGCGTTCTCGATCATGGCCACCGGGGTGGTCAAGGCCAGACCGCCGTCCAGCAGGCCCTGCTGGATCTCGGCCAGGCGCGCCACGCCCATGTAGACCACCAGGGTGGTGCCGGTGGCGGCCAGGGCCGGCCAATTGGGCGCGCTGTCGTCCTGGGTGTGGGCGGTGACCAGGGTCACGCCCCGGGCCACGCCTCTCAGGGTCAGGGAGATGCCGCAGGCGGTGGCGCCAGCCAGGCCGGCGGTGATGCCGTTGACGATCTCGCTGCTGACGCCACGGGCGGCCAGCCATTCGGCTTCCTCGCCGGCGCGACCGAAGATGCAGGGATCGCCGCCCTTGAGCCGGGCCACGCAACGGCCCTGGCGGGCATAGCGCAGCATCAGTCGATGGATGAAGGCCTGGGGCGTGGAGCGGCAACCGCCGCGCTTGCCGACGCGGATCACCCGGGCGTTCGGGCAGTGTTCGAGCACCGCCGGATTGACCAGGTCATCGATCATCACCACCTCGGCCTCGCCCAGGGCGCGCACGGCCTTGAGGGTCAGCAATTCGGGATCGCCGGGGCCGGCACCGATCAACCAGACTTTCCCGCTCATGTAGTGACCTCTCGTATCCAGGGTGGCGACTGTAACGCAAAAAAAAGGCGTCCCGCTGCAAGCAGCTGGGACGCCTTTGTCCGGAGGGTCTTTCCTCGCCGTTGAAGAAAGACCTATGTTGTCTGAGGATTTGCAGACTTCGTGCCAGTTGCCCCTGCGAGACAAACCCTGGGTTTGCGCGCGCGGGAGACCGTAAAATCGCCCCGTTTCGAGGCGTGTTGCCTTGAAACGGTGCGAATGGTCAGGCTACGGCACCGGGGTGGCTGTGCTTCTCGTAGAGGAAGCTCAGCACCGCGTGGCGATAGCCGTTGTAGCGGGGATCGTCGACCAGGGTGATGCGATCGCGCGGCCGCGGCAGGTCGATGGTGAGGATCTCGCCGATGGTGGCCGCCGGGCCGTTGGTCATCATGACGATGCGATCCGAGAGCAGCACCGCCTCGTCCACGTCGTGGGTGATCATCATCACGGTGTTGCGCAATTCGCTCTGGATGCGCATCACCTCATCCTGCAGATGCGCCCGGGTGAGGGCGTCCAGGGCGCCGAAGGGCTCGTCCAGCAAGAGCACCTTGGGCTCCATGGCCAGGGCGCGGGCGATACCGACCCGCTGCTTCATGCCACCGGAAATCTCGCTGGGCCTTTTGTGCAGGGCATGGCTCATGTTGACCATTTCCAGGTTGTGCAGCGTCCAGGCATGGCGCTCGGCCTTGCTCTTGGCGCCCCGGAACACCTTGTCCACCGCCAGGGCGACGTTCTCGTAGACCGTCAGCCAGGGCAGCAGCGAGTGGTTCTGGAACACCAGGCTGCGCTCTGGACCAGGACCGCGGACCTCGCGGTTCTCCAGCAGGATGGAGCCGGAAGTGGGTTCGATCAGGCCGGCGACGATGTTGAGCACCGTCGACTTGCCGCAGCCGGAGTGGCCGATGATGGAGATGTACTCGCCGCGTTCGATCTTGAGATTGACGTCGCGCAGCACCGTGGAGGTCAGGCCGTTGCGGGTGAAGCTCTTGTCGACGTGCTCGATGCTCAGGTAGGGCTGGGCCATGGTGGGAGTCCTCTAGTTCGCGGTGCCGCGGGTGACCAGCCGGCCGATGAGGGCCACCAGCCGGTCGAGCAGGAAGCCGATGACGCCGACGTAGACCAGCGCCAGGATGATGTCGCTGATGCGCGAGGCGTTCCAGGCATCCCAGATGAAGAAGCCGATGCCCACGCCACCGATCAGCATCTCGGCGGCGATGATGGCCAGCCACGACAGGCCCACGCCGATGCGCAGGCCGGAGAAGATGTAGGGCGCGGCGGCCGGCAGCATGATCTTCTGGAAGTATTCCCAGCCATTCAGGCGCAGGACGCGCGCCACGTTGCGGTAGTCCTCGGGGATGTTGCGGATGCCTACCGAGGTATTGATGATGATCGGCCAGATGGCGGTGATGAAGATGACGAACAGCGCCGAGGGGTGGCTGTCCTTGAAGCCGGCCAGGGACAGCGGCAGCCAGGCCAGCGGTGGCACGGTGCGCAGGACCTGGAACAGTGGATCGAGGCCGCGCATGGCCCAGGCCGACTGGCCCACCAGCACGCCCAGGGCGATACCCACCACGGCGGCCATCAGGTAGCCGTAGGCGACGCGTTCGAGGCTGGCCAGCAGTTGCCAGGCCATGCCCACGTCATTGCCGCCGTTGTCGTAGAAGGGCTGGGTGATCAGCTCCCAGGTGTCGTTGACCACCTGGCTCGGCGGCGGCAGGGCCGCGCCGGGGCGACTGCACAGCAGTTGCCAGACGATCAGCAGCAGGGCGCCCACCACCAGCGGTGGCAGGCCATTGCGCAGCACCTGCTGGCCGAAGCGACGCAGACGGGTTTGCGGACGAAAGGTCGCGAGGGCCTTGGGCGGCCGGGTGTGGGCGTTCATCGGCGGCACTCCTTGAGGGATGGTGGACGTCAGGCCTTGAGCGTCAGGCTGGCGAGATAGGCCTTGGGATCGGCGGGGTCGAACACCTTGCCGTCGAAGAAGCTTTCCTTGCCGCGCGAGTTGCCGGCGGGGATGTCGCCGGCCGGGACGCCGATGGCCGCCGCCGCTTCGCGCCAGAGATCGGCGCGGTTGACCTTGGCGATCAGGCCCTGGGCATCCAGGTCGCCGGGTAGATAGCCCCAGCGCTGGTTCTCGGTGATGAACCAGAGGTCGTGGCTCTGGTAGGGGAAGGAGGCATGCTCGTTCCAGAACTTCATCAGGTGCGGACTGTTCTGCACCACCCGGCCGGTACCGTAGTCGAAGGTGCCCTGCAGGCGGCCGACCACGTCCTCGGCGGGCGCGCCGATCCAGCGCCGCTTGGCGCAGATCTCGGCGACCTTCGGCTTGTTCGCCGCCACGTCGCAGTATTGCTGGGCCTCCAGTACCGCCTTGAGCAGCGCCACGGTGGCCTTGGGATTGGCCTGGACATAGTCGCCGCGCAGGGCCAGGGCCTTCTCGGGGTGATTGGCCCAGAGCTCGCCGGTGGTCAGGGCGCTGTAGCCGATGTTCTGCTTGATCAGCTGGGCGTTCCAGGGCTCGCCGACGCAGAAGGTGTCCATGTTGCCGACCTTCATGTTGGCGACCATCTGCGCCGGGGGCACCACCAGGGTGGTGATGTCCTTGTTCGGGTCGATACCATTGGCCGCCAGCCAGTAGCGAATCCACAGATCATGGGTGCCGCCTGGGAAGGTCATGGCGGCCGAGGTCTTCTTGCCAGCGGCCTGGCGCGCGGCCAGGGCGGTCTTGAAGCCGCTGGCGTCTAGGCCGACCTTTTGCTCCTTGTAGTCGTTTGACAGGGAGATGCCCTGGCCGTCGACGTTCAGCCGTGCCAGCAGGGCCATGGGCAGCGGCTGGCCGTTGGGGGTGATCTTGCCGGAGGCCAGGTGATAGACCATGGGGGTGAGGATGTGGGCGCCGTCGATGCCATTGGCCGCCGAGCCCAGCACCAGGTTGTCGCGGGTGGTGCCCCAGGAGGATTGCTTGAGCACCTCCACCTCGGTCATGCCGTGCTTGGCGAACAGCCCCAGTTCGTCGGCGACGAACAGCGGCGCGGCATCGGTGAGGGCGATGAAGCCCAGTTTGGCCTTGGTCGTCTCCACGGCATCGCTGCCGGAGGCCCAGGCGGCGGACCTCAGCCCGGGTGGCAGCAGCGTGAGCGCGGCGCCAGCGCCTAGTACGCCGAGCGACTGCTTGAGGAAACTGCGGCGGGGGAGTCCGCGACCGGCCTGGTCATCGTTACGCGAGCTGTCGTCCATCGTCCTTCCTTATTTCGCGGGCACAAAAAAGGCATCCACTCTCGGCAGGCTTGGGCTGCGAGCGTGGACACCTTCGTCCGGGGATTGCTGTGGGAGCGCGAGGCGCTCGCCAGGGCTTCTGCAGGGACTGTGCCAAGCCCGGAATCCCGGGCGATCCAGGCCTTTGCGGGTCTTGGGCGCACAGTCAGGGGGCGTTTCTCTGCCAGGGTGCGCCCTGGCAGCGCATGGAGGCTGCCGAACGGGCCCGGGCAGTACGATGGCCAATACTGATCGATGAATAGTGCCGACCTAGGGCTCCTGGCCGAGTAGCTGCCGGACCAGCTCGGGCAGCGGCCGGCCGCTGCGCATCGCCAGCCGCTGCAGATGCTGGTGGGCGTCCGCCTCCGGCAGTTGCAGTTGCTGCATGAGCTGCTGCTTGGCGCGCTCCAGCAGCTTGCGCTCGACCAGGGAGCGGCGGGTTTCCTGCAGCTCCGCCTCCACCTCATGCAGGCGTCGGGTCTGCTCGTGCAGCAATTCGAGGATGCCGGGCTGACCTTCGCCTGGCCGGGCTTCACCCAGCGGATTGGCGGTCAGGCTGAACAGCAGCGGCGTGCTCGGCTCGCGGTCGAGCTCGGCCAGGCGGCGGGACAGCTTGCGATGGCTGTCCAGGTCCGCCTGGGCCTGGGCGATGCTCTTCGCACAGCGCGCGCGGAGTTCCAGGACCAGGTGCTGGGCGACCCCCTGCATGGCGTCCAGGCGGCGGGTATTGAGTTCGAACCAGAGTTCGGCCAGCGCCGGCTCCACCTGGGCACTCGCCGAGGTGCGCTGGGCGACGCCGCGCAGCCGTTCGATCTGCGGCCGCGAGGCGCACTCCTGCACCCCGTGCCAGAGGATCAGGGCCTGGGGATCGGCATGATCGAGGAAACCGGCGAAGCAACGGGCCTGGCCACTGTCCAGGTCGTCGAGACGGGCCAGCAGCACGGCATCGAAATGACCCTGGGCGAAGCCGACCACGCCGGTCGCCCGGGCCTGGCCCGCCAGTTCCTTGCCCTGCATGAAGTTGAACAGCGCCACCAGGGCCCGGCTGAGACCCGGGTCGCTCGCCGTGTCGGCCGCCTCGAAGATGACCGCCAGCAAGCCGCCGATCAGGTGCGAGAAGGCCGCCGTGGCCTCTTCCATCCCCAGGCGCCGGTCGAGCACGCCGCGCCTCAGGCCCGGCAGGCCATCGAGCAGGTGTAGGACACAGGCGATGCGATTGAGCAGGCGCGGGCGATCCTGGGCCAGGCTGGCGTCGAGGGTGTCCAGGCCTTCGCGCAGACGCGTCTCGCTGCAGCGCGTCGTGGCCGAATGCCGTTCCAGGGCGCTGCGATAGCGATCGCTGCCCGTCCCCAGCAGGATATTGCTGAAGCCGCGCTCGCGCTGCAGGTCATGTACCAGCGCGCTGGCGCCCTCCACCAGTTCGCAGGTCAGGGCAAGACCCTCCAGTTGCTGCAGTTCGCAACGGCGGGCCGCTAGCATGAAACGCAGGGCAGGGGGCATCTGGCGATCGGACATGGGGCGAGACTCGAGCAGGAGGCTGGCCACTGGCCTGCAAAAGCTGCTCCAGACCGGGACGCCTCAGTGGCGATAGAGCCACAACAGCCCGAGCACCAGGTTGGCCAGAAGCGACAGGGTCGCGACCACCTGCCAGGTGCGCAGCGGATCGCGGTGCAGCAGCGGCAGGGCGCGGACCGCCGGTTGCCGCTCGCCCTGCTCCAGCAGCAGCAGGGCTTCTTCCGCGGTTTCGAAGCGCTCGGCGGGGTCGACCGCCACGGCCCGCTGCAGCCAGTCGTCGAGCCAGGCCGGTACATCCGGACGCCGGCGCAGGGCGCTGGCCGGCGTGCCGAAGCGTGGGCGCTGGAAGGGCTCCACCTCGCCATAGGGATAAGCACCGGTCAGCAGCTGATAGAGGGTCACCCCGGCCGCATAGAGATCCTGGGCGGGACTCGGCTCGGCGCCTTCGAAGGATTCCGGCGCCCGGTAGCTGGGGGTGCCCGGACTGTCCTGCAGATCCTGGGACAGTTGCGGACAGTAGGCCAGGCCGAAGTCCAGCAGGCGCAGTTCACCATCCTGGCCGCGGTGCAGATTGTCCGGCTTGATGTCGCGGTGAAGGATGTTGCGTCTGTGCAACTGGCCGAGCGCACGCAACAGGCGCGAGGCGACGTCCAGCCAGTCGGCCAGGGCCAGGGGCCCGTCGCTGGTCAGCTGTTGCGCCAGGGTGCGCCCCGGATATTCGCGCTGCACGAAATAGAGGTGGGCGCGCCGTGGCAGCGGATGCACCTCGACGAAGGCGCGGCCGGCGACGCGCCGCAGGAACCACTCCTCCATGAGCAGGGCATGACCGGCCAGGGTGTCGAATTGCAGCGCCGCGGGGAGGGTCTTGAGCAGCCAGGGGCGGCCACCCTCGTCGGTGACCCGGTAGAGCAGCGATTGCCGCGACTCGGCCAGGCGCTCCACCACCGTCCAGCCTTCGAAGGCTTGGCCGGGCTTCAGGGCAGGCAGCGGCGGCCAGGTGTCGGCATTGGCCAGGGTATCGGCCAGGGAGATGTCCGGCAGGCGATCGACCCGCACCAGCAGGGCGCTGGCATTGTCCTGGCCGCCGGCATGCAGGGCGCCAGCCACCAGCGCCTGGGCGGTCGCGTCCAGATCGCTGACGCCGTCGACGAGGATGCGCCTCATGCTGTCTTCGCCCAGCGCGGCCCAGACCCCATCGCTCACCAGCAGCAGGGTTTCGCCGGCTTCCAGTTCGCCTTCGCGAAAATCCACCACCAGGTGGTTTTCCAGCCCCAGGGCGCGGGTCAGCACATGCTGCATGCCGGCCTGCTGCCAGACGTGGTCGACGGTGAGACAGGTCAGCCGTTCGCCGTGCCAGCGATAGGCGCGGCAGTCGCCGACATGGGCCAGGGTGTAGCGCCGGCCGCGGATCACCAGGGCGGTGAGGGTGGTCAGCAGTGGCTGGCCATTGCCCGCGGCCTGCAGCCAGCGATTCTGCGCCAGCAGCAGTCGTTCCAGCGCCTGGGCCACCGGCCAGGTTTCCGGAGTGGAGTAGTAGTCCTGGGCCAGGGCCTGAAGGGTGGCGCGCGCCGCCAGGCCACCGTCCGGACAACCGCTGACGCCATCGGCGAGGGCGAACAGGTGCCCCTTGGTCGCCGCCAGCGCCGCGCTGGGCTGGACACTGCGCAAGGCGTCCTGGTTTTCCTTGCGCGGACCGGTCGCAGTGGCTTCGGCGAAGGCGAGTTCTAGGGGCATGGACGGGGCGCCAGGGGAGAGAGAAGGCGAGCGATGCAAAAGCGATACCCGCTCGACCGACGCCCCCGGTCTGTCACCAGATTTCCACGCGCTGCTCGTCCGGCCGGACCATGGCATCGCCTGCCTTGCAGCTGAAGGCCTGGGCGAAGGCCGGCATGTTGGACGGCGCGCCGATGGCACGGAATCTCATGGGCGCATGGGGATCGGTGTTGAGGAACAGGCGCGCCTGCTCTTCACGGATCGAGCCCCGCCAGACCCGCGCCCAGTTGAGGAAGAAGCGCTGGTCCTGGGTATAGCCGTCGATCTTCCGGGCAGCCTCTTCCGGCTTCTTCGCCAGGGCCAGTTGCAGGGCGTCATAGGCGGCATTGATGCCGCCGAGGTCGCCGATATTCTCGCCCAGGGTGAGCTTGCCGTTGACGTGCAGCTCCGGATGGTCCGGCAGCGGCCGATAACCGTCGAATTGCTGCACCAGCTTGCCGGTGCGGGCCTCGAAGGCCTTGCGGTCGGCCGGGGTCCACCAGTCGACCTGGTTGCCGGCACCGTCGAACTTGCTGCCCTGGTCGTCGAAGCCATGGCTGGCCTCGTGGCCGATCACCGCGCCGATGCCGCCGTAGTTGATGGCGTCGTCGCCGTCCGGATAGAAGAAGGGCGGCTGCAGGATGGCCGCGGGGAAGTTGATGGTGTTGTCGGTGGGGCTGTAGTAGGCGTTGACCGTCTGCGGATACATGCCCCATTCCTTGCGGTCGGTGGGCTTGCCGATCTTGTCCAGGTCATGCCGGTAGTTGAAGCGCGAGGCGGCTTCCAGGTTGGCATAGAATCCCCGGGGCTGGAGGGTCAGGCCGCTCCAGTCACGCCAGCGCTCCGGATAGCCGATCTTGGGCAGGAAGCTGTCCCACTTGGCCAGCGCCTTCTGCTTGGTCTCGGGGCTCATCCAGTCGAGCTGCTCGATGCGCGCCTTGAGCGCCAGCATCACGTTGTCCACCAGTTCCTGGGCGCGGGCCTTGGCCTGGGGCGAGAAATGCTCCTGCACATAGAGCTGGCCGAGACCTTCGCCCATGGCGCCGTTGACCGCGCGCAGCACCCGCTTCCAGCGCTCGCTCTGCTGCTGCTGGCCGCTCAGGGTCTTCTGGTTGAAGTCGAAGCTCTCCTGCTGGAAGGGCCGGGACAGCAGCGGCGCGGCGTCGTCGATCACATGGGCACGCAGATAGGCCTGCCACTGCTCGACGGGGGTCTCCGCCAGCATCCGGTCGAATTCGGCGAAGAAGCCCGGCTGGGACAGCGAAAAGCCCTGCTGGCCGGTGACGCCCTGGCTGGCGAAGAAGGCCTGCCAGTCGAAGTGCGGCGTCACCTGGTTGGCCTCGGCGAAGCTCAGGTAGTGATACTGGTTTTCCGGATTGCGCAGCTCCACCGGCTTGACCGAGGCGCGCGCCAGGCGACTCTCGAAGGCCAGCACCAGTTCGGCCTGGGCGGCGGCCCTGGCCTTGGGTACGCCGGTCAGGACCAGCAGCCGGGCGATGTGGCCCAGATAGGCCTGGCGCAGCTTGGCGTAGTCGGCTTCGGTGTAGTAGTCGGGTGTCGGCAGGCCCAGGCCGCCCTGGTAGGCATAGGCGATCTGCTGCTTGGCATTCTGGTAGTCGGCGCCGGAGCCGAAGGAGAACACCTGCATGTCGCCGCGGGCGAAGCTCTGTTGCAGGTACTTCACGACATCGGCCGTGGTGCGCAATCCGTCGATGGCCGCCAGTTGTGCCTGGATCGGCCGATAGCCGGCGCGCTCGATGGCGGCCTCGTCCATGCCCGTGCGATACAGCCAGCCGATCTTCTGTTCCACCGAGCCCGCTGCCGCCCGATCGGCCGTGCGGGCCGCCCGCTGCAGGATGGCGTGCTGGTCGTTGAGCGATTTCTCCCCCAGGGCCATGAAGGAACCCCAGCGCGACTTGTCCGGCGGGATCGGATTGGCGGCGACCCACTTCTGGTTGACGAAGGTGTCGAGGTCGCTGCAGGCGGTGGCGGGGTCACCCAGTTCGGTGACGTCGAAGACAGGGGCGGCGAAGGCCTGGCCGCCGAGCAGCAGGCCGATGGCGAGGGTGAGAGGTTTCAACGCAGGCATGGGAGAAAGGGGTCTCCAGGAAAGGACAGGAAAAGCAGGGTAGGGCGCCGAGGGTAGCGGTCGGGGCGCGACCCTGCCAAGGGCGGGTCTCTTGCGGACCCCAGAAACGACGATCCCCGCCGAAGCGGGGATCGTGGGCGACGTCCTGGATCAGAACACCGTCAGCTGCGCCAGTTGCAGCAGCGGCTGCGGATAGACGCCGAGGACGAAGGTCGCGATGGAAATGGCGATCAGCATCACGCCACCGGCGCGCTGACCCCAGTTCATCGGCGCATCGTGGCGCTGCAGGCCCTGCTCGGTCAGGTACAGGGTGACCATCACGCGCAGGTAATAGAACAGGCCGATGGCGCTGCCCAGCACGATGGCCGCGGTCTGCCACCACATGCCCGCTTCCACGCCCACGGTGATGACGTAGAACTTGCCGATGAAACCGGCGGTGAGCGGGATGCCGGCCAGGGACAGCATCATCACAGTCAGCGCCGCGGTCAGGTATGGACGGCGCCAGAACAGGCCGCGGTACTCGAACAGGGCATCGGCGTCACGCTGGCCGTTGCTCGGGCTGGACATCAGGGTGATCACGCCGAACGCGCCCAGGCTGGTGAAGACATAGGTCACCAGGTAGACCGCCACGGCTTCCATCGACAGGCCTTCGCCCGAGGCCACTGCCACCAGCAGGTAGCCGAAGTGGGAGATGGAGGAGTAACCCAGCAGACGCTTGAGGTTGCTCTGCATCAGCGCCAGCAGGTTGCCCACCAGCATGGAGGCGATGGCGATGAAGGCGATGGCATCGTGCAGCCAGCCGTCTTCGGTGGCCATGGGCATGGTCTGGAACACCCGTACCAGCACGGCGAACACGGCGACCTTGCTGGCGGTGGCCAGGAAGGCGCCGACCGGCGCCGGGGCGCCCTCGTAGACGTCCGGGGTCCAGAGGTGGAAGGGCACCAGGGACAGCTTGAAGCCGAGACCGACGATCAGCATGCCCAGGCCGATTTCCATCAGCAGGCCGGTGCTGGCCGGGGCGTCCATCTGCATGCCGATGTCGGCGAAGTTGAGGCTGCCGGACTGGGCATAGAGCAGGGCCATGCCGAACAGCAGGATGGCCGAACCGGCGGCGGACAGCACCAGGTACTTCATGCCGGCTTCCAGGGAGCGGCGATTGAAGTAGCTGTAGGCCACCAGGCCGTAGACCGGTACCGACAGCAGTTCCAGGCCGATGAACAGACCGGCGACGTTCTGCGCCGCCACCAGCACCAGACCGCCGGTGGCGGAGATCAGCAGCAGCAGGTACAGCTCTTCGCGGTTGCCCGGATAGCCTTCCATGTAGGCATGCGACAGGGTCATGCAGGCCAGGGTGGCGATCAGGATCAGCGCCATGTAGAAGCAGGTGAAGCCGTCGATGCGCAGCAGCGGGGTGACGTCGATGGCGCCGACGCCCAGGGCCGGGATGCAGGACAGCAGGGCCAGGTTGAGACCGATCACGCCCAGGGTCGGGATGATGGTGTGATCCCGCCGCCAGGCGATGCCCAGCATCACCACCACGGCGGTGAAGCCGGTGATGATGATCGGCAGGAGGGCGATGAAGTGTTCGTAGGTAAAGGTCATGGCGCTCTTACCGGGCGGAAACGAGAGAGGAGAAGGCTTCGCCGAGCCACTGCTGGACACCGGCCATGCTCGCGGCCGAGGTATCCAGCACCGGCTGCGGATAGACGCCGAGCAGCACCAGCAGCACGCCAAGCAACAGCAGCATCGACAGTTCCCGTGCGTTCAGACCCGGCAGGGCGCCTTCGGCCTTGGCCGGACCGAAGTAGGCGCGGTGGATCATGATCAGCGAGTAGACCGAGGCGAACACCAGGCCGAAGGTGGCGATGACGGTGATCATCGGCACCACCGGGAAGGCGCCCAGCAGGATCAGGAATTCGCCGACGAAGTTGCCGGTACCCGGCAGACCCAGCGAAGCCGAGGCGAAGAACAGACTCAGGGCGGGCAGGTAGGGCACCCGCGCCCAGAGCCCGCCCATCTGGCGCATGTCACGGGTGTGCATGCGCTCATAGAGCTGGCCGCAGAGGATGAACAGGCCGGCGGCGGAGAGGCCGTGGGCGATCATCTGGACCACCACGCCCTGCAGCGCCTGGGGGCTGCCGGAGTAGATGCCGATCAGCACGAAGCCCATGTGCGAGACGCTGGAGTAGGCCACCAGGCGCTTGATGTCGGTCTGGGCGAACGACAGGATGGCGCCGTAGAAGATGCCGATGATGCCCAGCCACATGGCGATCGGCGCGAATTCCGCCGAGGCGTTGGGGAACAGCGGAATGGCGAAGCGCAGCAGGCCGTAGGCGGCGGTCTTGAGCAGGATGCCGGCGAGGTCGACGGAACCGGCGGTCGGCGCCTGGGCGTGGGCATCCGGGAGCCAGGAGTGCACCGGCACCACCGGCAGCTTCACCGCGAAGGCGATGAAGAAGCCCAGCATCAGCAGGTATTCCAGCTTGGGATCCAGTTGCAGCTGCAGCAGGTCTTCGTAGTCGAAGGTCAGGACGCCGGTCGCACCGTAGTTCACCAGCACCAGGGCGATGATCGCCACCAGCATGATCAGACCGCTGGCCTGGGTGAAGATGAAGAACTTGGTGGCGGCGGTGATGCGGCTCTTCTTGCCGTCCGCGGAGCTATGGCCCCACAGCGCGATCAGGAAGTACATCGGCACCAGCATCATTTCCCAGAAGAAGAAGAACAGGAACAGGTCCAGCGCCAGGAACACCCCCACCACGCCGCCGATGATCCACAGCAGGTTGAGGTGGAAGAAGCCGACGTGGCGCTGCACTTCGCGCCAGGAGCAGGTCACCGCCAGCACACCGAGCAGGCCGGTGAGCAGGATCATCAGCAGCGACAGGCCGTCGAGACCGAAGTGCAGGCTGATGCCGAAGCGCGGAATCCAGTTCATCTGGAATTCCGCGGTCCAGGCGGTTTCGGCGCCAGGGGCCGGAGCCAGGCTGTAGTCGCCGTGGGCCCACAGCCACAGGCCGAGCACCAGCTCCAGCAGCATGGTGAACAGAGCGATCCAGCGGGGCACCAGTGGGCCGGTCTTTTCCGTGAGGAAGCAGAGCAGGCCGCCGATGAAGGGGATCAGGATTAGCCAGGGCAGAAGCATGACGTGTACTTATCCTTAGTCAGGGGGTCAGGCCAGCAGCAGCGCGCCGAGCAGCAGCACGGCGCCTCCCACGATGGAAGCCGCGTACCAGCGCAGACGGCCGTTCTCGGTGATGCTCAGCGCCAGGTTGCCACCGCGCGCCAGCATCGGGATCAGGCCGATGGCCTGGTCGATGGGATCGCGGCGCAGCAGGCGGGCCAGCAGCAGGTACGGCTTGACGAAGATCAGGTCGTACAGCCAGTCGAAGCCCCAGGCGTGATACCACCAGGTCCCGAAGAAGCGACCCGGTGCGCTCTTGGCCAGGCCGTTCACGAAGGAACGCTTGCCGAGGAAGAGCAGGGCGGCCAGCAGGATACCGGCGATGGCGATGGCCCCCGAGGTGATCTCCAGCGAGTGCTTGGCTTCGCCACCGGCATGGCCGATGGACTCCGGCAGCACGCCGGCCAGCGGCGGCACGATCATCGCGCCGACGAAGGTCGAGAGCACCAGCAGCACCGCCAGCGGCAGGTTGTGGGCGATGCCGTGGCCGGCATGGGCCTCGGTGTGCGCCTGGCCATGGAAGGTGATGAAGATCAGGCGGAAGGTGTAGATCGAGGTCAGGAAGGCACCGGCCAGGCCTGCATAGAGCAGGTAGGTGTGACCGCTGGCCATGGCTTCCCAGAGGATCTCGTCCTTGGAGTAGAAGCCGGCGGTGACCAGCGGCAGCGCCGCCAGGGCCGAACCACCCACCACGAAGCTGGCGTAGGCCAGGGGAATCTTCTTCCACAGGCCGCCCATCTTGAAGATGTTCTGCTCGTGGTGGCAGGCGAGGATCACCGAACCCGAGGCGAGGAACAGCAGCGCCTTGAAGAAGGCGTGGATCATCAGGTGGAAGATCGCCGGTTGCCAGGCGCCGACACCCAGGGCCAGGAACATGTAGCCGATCTGGCTCATGGTCGAATAGGCCAGGATGCGCTTGATGTCGGTCTGCACCAGGGCGGCGAAGCCAGCCAGCACCAGGGTCACGGCACCGACGATGCCGACCAGGTGCAGGATCTCCGGGGCCAGCAGGAACAGGCCGTGGGTCCGGGCGATCAGGTAGACGCCCGCGGTCACCATGGTCGCCGCGTGGATCAGGGCGGAGACCGGGGTGGGACCGGCCATGGCGTCCGCCAGCCAGGTCTGCAGCGGCAGCTGGGCCGACTTGCCGACGGCGCCGCCGAGCAGTGCCAGGGTGGCCAGCACGATCAGCGGATCGCCGCTGGCGAAGACGTCGGGCGCCTTCTGCAGCAGCTCCTGGATGTCCAGGGTGCCCAGGGTCATGAACAGGATGAACAGACCGAAGGCCATGAAGACGTCACCGACACGGGTGACGATGAAGGCCTTCAGCGCCGCGTTGCCGTTGGCGCGCTCGCTGTAGTAGAAGCCGATCAGCAGATAGCTGCACAGGCCCACGCCTTCCCAACCGAAGTACAGCAGCAGCAGGTTGTCACCGAGAACCAGCAGCAACATGCTGAAGATGAACAGGTTGGTGTAGGCGAAGAAGCGCGAGTAGCCCTCTTCACCGCGCATGTACCAGGAGGCGAACAGGTGGATCAGGAAGCCGACGCCGGTAACCACGCCGAGCATGGTCAGCGACAGGCCGTCCAGGTAGAGCGCCATGTTGGGCGCGAAGCCCTCCACGTTCATCCACTGCCAGAGGACGAGGGTCAGGTGACCGTCGGCGGGCGGCGCGACGTGGAAGTTCCAGCCGACCCAGGCGGCGACCAGCGCCGCCAGGCCCACCGAACCCACGCCGATCAGCGCGGAGAGATTCTCCGACAGCCGACCGCGGGAAAAGGCCAGCAGGAAGTAGCCGACCAGGGGAAAGGCGAAGGTGAGGGGTAGCAGGTTCATCCGTGCATCTCGCTGGCGGCATCGACGTCGAGGGTGTGGAAGCGGCGATAGAGCTGCAGCAGGATCGCCAGGCCGATACTGGCCTCGGCGGCGGCCAGGCTCAGCACCAGGATGAACATCACCTGGCCGTCGGGGGCGCCCCAACGGCTACCCGCGACCACGAAGGCCAGGGCGGCGGCGTTCATCATGATTTCCAGACTCATGAGCACGAAGAGGATGTTGCGGCGGACCATCAGGCCCACCAGGCCAAGGGCGAACAGGGCGCCGGCGAGGGCCAGGCCGTGTTCCAGAGGTATGGCGTTCATTGGCTGTTCTCCAGTCCTTGGCGACTCACTCGCCGATCCCGTCTTTGACGTCGCTGCGACCCAGGTGATAGGCCGCGACCAGGGCACCCAGCAACAGCATGGAAGCCAGTTCGACCGCCAGCAGATAGGGTCCGAACAGGCTGATGCCCACGGCCTTGGCTTCCACCGAGGTGTGGCCAATGGCGGCGCCGCCCGGGGTGCGCGACAGCACCACCAGCAGTTCCACCAGCAGCGCACCGGCGAGGATCGACGGACCGATCCAGACCTTGGGGGTCAGCCACTTGCGCTCCTGCTCGGCGACGACTGGCCCGAGGTTGAGCATCATCACCACGAAGACGAACAGCACCATGATGGCGCCGGCGTAGACGATGATCTCCAGGGCCCCGGCGAAAGGTGCGCCCAGGGCGAAGAACACCATGGACACGGCCAGTAGCGAGATGATCAGGTACAGCAGCGCATGCACCGGATTGGTGTTGGTGATCACCCGGAAGGTGGCTAGGACGGCCACCCCAGCGGAGAAATAGAAGGCGAATTCCACGACAGCTCCTTAGGGCAGCAGGCTCTTCACGTTGATCGGCTCTGCCTCGCTCTGCGCGGCACCCTTGGGCTTGCCCGCGATGGCCATGCCGGCCACGCGGTAGAAGTTGTATTCCGGATACTTGCCCGGACCCGAGATCAGCAGGTCCTGCTTCTCGTACACCAGCTCTTGGCGCTTGAACTCGGACATCTCGAAATCCGGGGTCAGCTGGATGGCGGTGGTGGGGCAGGCCTCCTCGCACATGCCGCAGAAGATGCAGCGCGAGAAGTTGATGCGGAAGAACTCGGGGTACCAGCGACCGTCTTCGGCTTCGGTCTTCTGCAGCGAGATGCAGCCGACCGGGCAGGCCACGGCGCACAGGTTGCACGCCACGCAGCGCTCCTGGCCGTCGGGGTCACGGGTGAGCACGATGCGGCCGCGGTAGCGCGGCGGCAGGTACACGGGTTCCTCGGGGTATTGCAGGGTGTCGCGCTTGCGGAAGGCGTGGCCGAAGACCATCACCACGCTGCGCAACTGGGTGTAGGTGCCATGCAGGACGTGCAGGATTTCCTTGATCATGACGGATACCTCACTGGCCGATGGCCGGCGTGGCGCTATAGAGCACCACCGCGCCGGTCACCAGCAGGTTGATCAGGGTCAGGGGCAGGCAGAACTTCCAGCTGAAGGCCATTACCTGGTCGTAGCGCGGACGCGGAATGGACGCGCGCAACAGGATGAAGATCATGATGAAGAAGGCGGTCTTCAGGGCGAACCAGACAAAGGACAGCCAGGGCAGGGTATCCAGGAAGGGACCGTGCCAGCCGCCAAAGAACAGGGTCACCAGCAGCGCCGAGATCAGCACGATGCCGATGTACTCACCGACGAAGAACATGCCCCACTTCATGCCCGCGTATTCAATGTGGTAACCGTCGGCGAGCTCCTGCTCGGCTTCCGGCTGATCGAAGGGGTGACGGTGGGTGACGGCGATGCCGGCGATGAAGAAGGTGCAGAAGCCGAAGAACTGGGGAATGATGAACCACCAGCCCTGGTGCTGCGCCTCGACGATGTCCCTCATGTTGAAGGAGCCGGTCACCGCGACGATGCCCATTACCGACAGACCCATGAACACCTCGTAGGAGAGGGTCTGGGCCGAGGCGCGCATGGCGCCCAGCAGCGAGAACTTATTGTTGCTCGCCCAGCCGGCGAAGAGCACCGCATAGACGTTGACGCCGGCCATGGCAAAGAAGAACAACAGGCCGATGTTCAGGTCCGCCACGCCCCAGGTGGGGGTGATCGGGATGACCGAGAAGGCCACCAGCAGCGAGCCCATGGCGATCACCGGTGCCAGGGCGAAGATCATCTTGTCGGCGAACGGGGGCGTCCAGTCCTCCTTGAAGAACATCTTCAGCATGTCGGCGCCCAGCTGGAAGGCGCCGAAGGGACCGACCCGGTTGGGACCGTGGCGGTCCTGCCAGAGACCCAGCAGGCGCCGTTCGACGAAGCTCAGCAGCGCCCCGCAGATGACCACCGCCAGCAGGATGACGATGGCCTTGAGGACGCCGATCACCACGGCGATGAGGGTGGGGGTGAGCCAGGTCATGCCGCGGCCTCCTGCAGTCCTTCCACGGTGAGGCCGGCGAAGTCCACCGGAATCCCTTCGAAGCCGGCGGGCAGACCGACCAGGCCGGCGGACAGCTCGGGCTTGATCTGCAGCGGCAGGCGCAATTCCTGACCGGCGACCTGCAGGCGCAGCAGGGCACCTTCGTTGACGCCCAGGCGGTCGGCATCGGCCTTGGCCAGCGCCACGTAGGCGGCCGGGATGCGCTCACGCACCGGCTCGGCGCGCGAAGAGGTCTCTTCGCTGCCGAACAGGTGGTACAGCGGCACGGCCTGGAAGCCGGACGCGGTACCGCGCACGGCAGCGGCCGGGACGGCGAACCAGTTCAGGCGATCGCCCTGGGTCTCGATCAGGCGCACGCCCGGATCGCCGGCGCGCAGATGACCACCGACCTCGTCCTGGAACTTGTTCCAGGCCTGGGGCGAGTTCCAGCCCGGGGACCAGGCGAAGGGGATCTGCTGACGCGGCTCGGCGCTGCCGGCATAGCCTTCCATGGAGAAGGCGAAGGCGGTGTCGGCGTCCTGGGGCGCGCGCGGCTCGTGCACGCTGAGGTTGGCGCGCATGGAGGTGCGGCCGCTGTAGCGGTGCGGTTCGCGGGCGAGCTTGAGGCCCTTCACCCGGAAGCTGGCGTTGGGCGCGGCGTCGCGGATGCCGTCCAGTTGCGGCGCGGCAGTGGCCACGGCGTCGGTGACATGATCCAGCTGGGTCCAGTCCACCGGACGGTTGTCCAGGGTGTTGCGCAGGGCGTGCAGCCAGCGCCAGCCTTCGCGGACCAGGCTGGAGGGATCGTAGTAGCTCGGCTCATAGACCTGGAAGAAGCGCTGGGCGCGACCTTCCTGGCTGACCAGGGTACCGTCGCCTTCGGCGAAGCTCGCCGCCGGCAGCACCAGATCGGCGCGCTGGGCGGTGGCGGTGCGCTGGTGATCCAGCACCACCAGCACCTGGGCGCGGGCCAGGGCCTGATCCACCTGCTGGGCAGGGGCGCGGCGATAGAGGTCGTTCTCCAGCACCACCAGGGCATCGGCCTGGCCGTTTTCCAGGGCCGCGAAGGCGTCTTCGACGGACTCGCCGCCATAGAGCGCCAGACCCAGGCTGTTGGCTTCGGGCACCACCAGACTCAGGGAGCCGGCCTTGCCCTTGGCGGCCAGAGCCTTGGCCAGGTTGGCGGCGGCTTCGATCAGCGCCGGTTCACCCAGGGAGGTACCGGATACCACCAGTGGACGTTCGGCCGCCAGCAGGGTCTCGGCCAGCAGACGCGCCTGCTCGGCGACTTCGTCGCTCAGGCCGTCGACGGCCGGGGCGCTGGCGTCGATGGCATGGGCCACGGCATGGCCGAAACGGGCCAGTTCCAGCGGCGAGCCATGCAGACGGGCGTCGGCGACGTCGTCCAGGCGGGTGGCGGCGACGCTGGCGATGAACAGCGGATTGCGCTCGCTCTGGCCGATATTCTGCACGGCCGCGTTGAGCCAGGGCTGGATCTTCTGCGCCGCGGCCATGGCCTCGGGCTTGCCCTTGACGGACTGCCGCAGGGACAGCGCCAGGCGGGCCGCGGTCTGGGTCAGGTCCTCGCCGAGGACGAAGACGGCGTCATGCTTTTCCATGGCGCGCAGGGTCGGGACGGGCAGGGGGCTGTCCTTGAGCACCTGCAGCACCAGGCGCACATTGGCCAGGTCACGGGCGCTCATGCCGCTGTAGAAGTTCTCGGCGCCGACCAGTTCGCGCAGGGCGTGGTTGCTTTCCAGGCTGGCACGCGGCGAGCCGATGCCGATCACCTTCTTGCCGCGCAGCAGCAGGGCGGCGCGATCCAGGGCGGCGTCGATCCCGGTTTCCAGGCTGCCATCTTTCAGCAGGGCCTGGCGCGGACGATCCTTGCGATTGACATAGCCATAGCCGAAGCGGCCACGGTCGCAGAGGAAATACTGGTTCACCGAACCGTTGAAGCGGTTCTCGATGCGGCGCAGTTCGCCATAGCGCTCGCCGGGGCTGATGTTGCAGCCCGACGAGCAGCCATGGCAGATGCTCGGGGCGAACTGCATGTCCCACTTGCGGTTGTAGCGCTCGGAGTGGGTCTTGTCGGTGAACACCCCGGTGGGGCAGACCTCGGTCAGGTTGCCGGAGAATTCGCTCTCCAGGGCACCGTCCTCGACGCGGCCGAAATAGACGTTGTCGTGGGCGCCATAGACGCCCAGGTCGGTACCGCCGGCGTAATCCTTGTAGTAGCGCACGCAGCGATAGCAGGCGATGCAGCGGTTCATCTCGTGAGCGACGAACGGGCCGAGGTCCTGGTTCTGGTGGGTACGCTTGGTGAAGCGATAGCGGCGCTTGTTGTGGCCGGTCATCACCGTCATGTCCTGCAGGTGGCAGTGGCCGCCTTCTTCGCAGACCGGACAGTCGTGGGGATGGTTGGTCATCAGCCATTCGATGACCGAGCTGCGGAATTCCTTGGCTTCGGCGTCTTCGATGGAGATGTAGGTCTTGTCGCTGGACGGGGTCATGCAGGACATGACCAGGCGTCCGCGGGTGTCGTTCTCGTCGGCGAACTGCTTCACCGCGCACTGGCGGCAGGCGCCGACGCTGCCCAGCGCCGGGTGCCAGCAGAAATAGGGGATGTCGAGCCCCAGGGACAGGCAGGCTTCGAGGAGGTTGTCCGCCCCGTCGACCTCGTACGTCTTGCCGTCTACGTGGATAGTGGCCATAGGGTTTTCTTCTCACCCGCGCAGGGCGGGTCTGGCTAATGGGAAAACGTTCGCGCCGCCCTGGCGATCGCCAGAGGCAGCGCCGGCCGGAACGGGTCCGGCCAGAAAGCGATGGAAGCGGCCCCCGCGGGGGCCGATCCTCAGGTCACGCTCGCCGAAGCAGTCGGTCGCGGCTCGCTGGGCGCCTTGCGCACACCGGCCTCGAACTCTTCGCGGAAATACTTGATGGCACTACCCAGGGGCTCGACGGCACCCGGTGCGTGGGCACAGAAGGTCTTGCCCGGGCCGAGGAAGTTGACCAGCTGCAGCAGGGTGTCCAGATCGCCCTGCTGCCCCTCGCCCTTTTCCAGGCTGCGCAGGAGCTTGACGCTCCAGGGGAGGCCGTCGCGGCAGGGGGTGCACCAGCCGCAGGATTCCCGGGCGAAGAATTCTTCCATGTTGCGCAGCAGCGAGACCATGTTGACGCTGTCGTCCACGGCCAGGGCCAGACCGGTACCCATGCGGGTGCCGACCTTGCCGATGCCGCCGGCGTACATCTGCGCCGAGAGGTGCTCGGGCAGCAGGAAGCCGGTACCGGCGCCACCGGGCTGCCAGCACTTGAGCTTGAAGCCGTCGCGCATGCCGCCGGCGTAGTCCTCGAACAGCTCCTGGGCGGTGATGCCGAAGGGCAATTCCCAGACGCCAGGGTTCTTCACCTTGCCGGAGAAGCCCATGAGCTTGGTGCCCATGTCTTCGCTGCCTTCGCGGGCCAGGCTCTTGTACCAGTCGACGCCGCCCGCGACGATGCCCGGCACGTTGCACAGGGTCTCGACGTTGTTGACGCAGGTCGGCTTGCCCCAGACGCCGACGGCGGCGGGGAAGGGTGGCTTGGAGCGCGGGTTGGCGCGGCGGCCTTCCAGGGAGTTGATCAGCGCGGTCTCTTCGCCACAGATGTAGCGACCGGCACCGGTGTGGACGAACAGCTCGAAGTCGAAGCCGCTACCGAGGATGTTCTTGCCCAGCAGGCCGGCGGCCTTGGCTTCTTCCACCGCGCGCCGCAGGTTGGCGGCGGCGTCGACGTATTCGCCGCGCAGGAAGATGTAGCCGCGATAGGCCTTGAGCGCCCGGGCACTGATCAGCATGCCTTCCACCAGCAGGTGCGGCAGCTGCTCCATGAGCAGGCGGTCCTTCCAGGTGTTGGGCTCCATCTCGTCCGCGTTGCACAGCAGGTAGCGGATATCGAGGGATTCGTCCTTGGGCATCAGGCCCCACTTCACGCCGGTGGGGAAACCCGCGCCGCCGCGGCCCTTGAGGCCGGAGTCCTTGACTTCCTGGACGATGGCATCGGGGGCCAGCTCGGTCAGCGCCTTGCGCGCCGCGGCATAGCCGTCCTTCGCCTGGTATTCCTCCAGCCAGACCGGAGCGCCGTCTTCACGCAGGCGCCAGGTCAGGGGGTGGGTCTCGGGGGTACGGGCAATGCTGTTGGCAGGCCCGAAGGAGGTCAGTCTCATGCGTATCCCTCCAGCAGTTTGGCCACGCCCGCGGGTTGGACATCGCCATGGGTGTCGTCGTCGATCATCAGCGCCGGGGCCTTGTCGCAATTGCCCAGGCAGCAGACCGGCAGCAGGGTGAAGCGGCTGTCGGCGGTGGTCTGGCCCAGGCCGATGCCCAGCTGGCGCTGGATCTCGCCGACCACGGATTCGTGGCCGCCGATGTAGCAGGTCATGCTGTCGCACACCCGGATGATGTGGCGGCCGACCGGTACGCGAAAGATCTGGCTGTAGAAGGTGGCCACGCCCTCGACGTCGCTGGCGGGAATGCCCAGCACTTCGCCGATGGCGTAGATGGCGCCGTCCGGCACCCAGCCACGTTCCTTCTGGACGATCTTCAGGGCCTCGATGGACGCCGCGCGCGGGTCCTCGTAGTGGTGCATCTCGTGCTCGATGGCCGAGCGCTCGGTTTCGCTCAGGACGAAACGGTCGGTTTGGATCAGGGTTTCGGTGCTCATGCTCAGCGGTCCACGTCGGCCATGACGAAGTCGATACTGCCCAGGTAGGCAATCAGGTCGGACACCATGCTGCCGCGGATGACGGCCGGGATCTGCTGCAGGTGCGGGAAGCTCGGCGTCCGGATGCGGGTGCGGTAGCTCATGGTGCTGCCATCGCTCGTCAGGTAATAGCTGTTGGCGCCCTTGGTCGCCTCGATCATCTGGAAGGCTTCGCCGGCCGGCATCACCGGACCCCAGGACACTTGCAGGAAGTGGGTGATCAGGGTCTCGATGTGCTGCAGGGTGCGCTCCTTGGGCGGCGGCGTGGTCAGCGGGTGATCCGCCTTGTACGGGCCTTCGGGCATGTGCTGCAGGCACTGCTCGATGATGCGCAGGCTCTGGCGCATCTCCTCGACGCGCAGCATGCCGCGGTCGTAGCAGTCGCCGTTGTGGGCGATGGGCACTTCGAATTCGAAGTTCTCGTAACCGGAGTAGGGGCGGGCCTTGCGCAGGTCGAAGTCCAGACCGGTCGCGCGCAGGTTGGGACCGGTGACGCCCCACTCGAGGGCTTCCTTGGTGTTGTAGACGGCGACGTTCTTGGTCCGGCCGATGAGGATGCTGTTCTTCATCGCGGCCTTTTCGTACTCGTCCAGACGCTTGGGCATCCAATCGAGGAATTCGCGGACCAGCTTGTCCCAGCCACGTGGCAGGTCATGGGCGACGCCGCCGATGCGGAACCAGGCGGGGTGCATGCGGAAGCCGGTGATGGCTTCGATCACCTTGTAGGCGCGCTGACGGTCGGTGAAGGTAAAGAACACCGGGGTCATGGCACCGACGTCCTGGATATAGGTACCCAGGTACAGCAGGTGACTGTTGATGCGGAAGAACTCGGCCATCATCACGCGGATGAAGTCGACCCGCGACGGCACCTTGATGCCGGCGAGCTTTTCCACCGAGAGGACGTAGGGCAGGTTGTTCATCACCCCACCCAGGTAGTCGATCCGGTCGGTGTAGGGGATGTAGCTGTGCCAGGACTGGCGCTCGGCCATCTTCTCGGCGCCGCGGTGGTGGTAGCCGATCTCCGGCACGCAGTCGACGATCTCTTCGCCGTCCAGCTGCAGGATGATGCGGAAGGCACCGTGGGCGGAGGGGTGGTTCGGACCCAGGTTGAGGAACATGAAGTCGGAATTCTCCGCATGCTCCTTCATGCCCCATTCCTCGGGCTTGAATCTCAGGGTTTCCTGTTCGAGGTCCTGCTTGGCGGCATTCAGCGCATAGGGATCGAACTCGGTCGCGCGCGCCGGATAGTCCTTGCGCAGCGGATGACCCTGCCAGTTGTCGGCCATCAGCATGCGCTTGGGCAGCGGGTGTCCGTCGAAGTGGATGCCGTACATGTCCAGCACTTCCCGCTCGTACCAGTTGGCATTGGGGAAGATGCCGGTGGCGGTGGGCAGGCGCAGGTCGTTGGCGGAGAGGGCCACCTTGAGCATTACATCGCTATTACGGTCGATGGACAGCAGGTGGTAGAAAACGGTGAAGTCCGCGTTGGGCAGGCCGCGGCGGTGGGTCCGCAGCCGCTCGTCCACGCCATGCAGGTCATAGAGCATGACGTAGGGGCGGGGCAGATTGCGCAGGAAGCGCAGTACTTCGATGATTCGTTCGCGTGCCACCCAGATCACCGGCATGCCGGTACGGGTGTCTTGCAGGGTCAGGGCGTCGGCGCCGAATTGGCCCTGGAGTTCGCCAACCACCGACGCTTCGCCGGCAGAGGCGAGCGCAGAGGCGGACAGAGCGGTGTCTGCGGTCATGATGTTCCGTCGCTAATCGATCGTCGTCAGCGTGCAGGTCCCGAAGGGGACTTACACTTCGTCTGGGCTGCGCAGGTTGGTGACCTGGATGCGGCGCTCGCGGTTCTGCTCGCGCTGCGAAGGCATCTCGGCGCGGTAGATACCCTGGTCGCCCACCACCCAGGAAAGGGGGCGGCGTTCTTCACCGATGGAGTCCTGCAGGAGCATCAGGCCCTGGAGGAAGGCTTCGGGGCGAGGCGGGCAGCCGGGCACGTAGACGTCGACGGGCAGGAACTTGTCCACGCCCTGAACGACCGAGTAGATGTCGTACATACCGCCGGAGTTGGCGCAGGCGCCCATGGAGATCACCCACTTGGGTTCCAGCATCTGTTCGTACAGGCGCTGGATGACCGGGGCCATCTTCATGAAGGGGGTGCCGGCGATGACCATGAAGTCGGCCTGACGCGGCGAGGCCCGGATGACTTCGGCGCCGAAGCGGGCGATGTCGTGGGGCGCCGTGAAGGCGGTGGTCATTTCCACATAGCAGCAGGACAGGCCGAAGTTGTACGGCCACAGGGAATTCTTGCGTCCCCAATTGACCGCGCCCCGCAGGACATCTTCGAGCTTGCCCATGAAGATGCTGCGGTTGACCTGACTTTCGACGGGGTCGGCCACGGTTTCCCGCTGGCCGGCCGGATAGCGGTCTACTGCCGCATCGGGATCGATCCGGGTGAGATTGTATTGCATTGCCAAAGCCTCATTGTTTCGACTTCGCCTGCCGCTCGCGACGGCTCGCAGGCGCCCAATCGAGCGCTCCGATTCGCCACAGGTAGACAAGACCCGCCAACAGAATTGCTATGAAAATGGAGGCTTCCACGAAGCCGGCCCATCCCGATTCACGGATGGACACCGACCAGGCGAAGAGAAAGAGGGCTTCGACGTCGAAGATCACGAAGAGCATCGCGACCAGGTAGAACTTGGCAGAGAGACGAAGACGGGCACCCCCGGTGGGGACGATGCCGGACTCGAAGGGGTCGTTCTTGCTGCGGCCCACGGCTTTGCTGCCGAGCAGGCTCGAGACTCCGAGCATGAAGGCAATCAGACCAACCACGCCCAGGAGAAATACCGCGAAGCTCCAGTTGTGGGTCAGTAGGCTGATCGACTCAGACATGCTTTGAATCCTTAATTATTGGGTATCAGGCGCTATCAGTGCGACACGGTGTCGCAAGACAGACAGATTTTATGCTCTATCGATTCATTCTGTAAATTTATTGGTCCAAAAAGATTCTATTGGACTGCTTTGAATCAAACTAAACAGAACTTCCGGTTTATTTGAGAATGAATATAAGAATTATTCTCAAATAACTTCCTTCTGTTCCTGTGTCCTAGATTGCCAGCCGCGGCAGGAGTTCTGCCGTTCGCCGGTTTGCTAGTCGATGAGATCGGCGCGGATGCTCAGCTGACGGTCGTCACGGCCTTCGGTGGAGTAGTGGCGGACAAGGCCGCTCTGGTCGCCCTCGATCTGCTGCCGGAAGCCGCCCAGGTCCAGCCACTGGCCCAGAGGGCCGCTGATGCGGGTGGCGGCGCTCTGGGTCTGCACCGTGCCCGGACGCATGGCGGCGGCCCGGTCATCGACGCTGCTGATGTCCAGGTGCACCAGATTGCCGCTCAGGCGGGCGGTGACCTGAAAGCCCCGTTCGAGGCGGCGGTAATCGGTCTGGGCGTAGCTCTGACCATAGGGCGAGGTCTGGTAGGTGGTCACCGGGACGTCTTCACCGAAGCGGATGAAGGCGGGGTAGCCCTCGGTGACCTGGACGCGCTGGGCGCCATCCTCCTTCTGGTCGGTGCTGTCTTCGATGATGCGTACCTGGGGCGCACGCACGTCGCCGTTTACCGAATAACGCTGACTGGCGCCCGAGCTGCCGGCGCGGGTGGCCAGGGTGATGAGCAGGCGCCGCGGTTGGGTGTCCAGCTGGGCGAGCAGACTCTTGAGTTCGGCCAGCTTGGCCGGCTCGGCATTGACGATCAGCTGATTGCCGTAGACGTTGACCTTGCCTTCGCTGCCAAGGACGGCTTGCAAGGTAGGCAGCAGATCGTCGGCGGTGCGGTATTGCAGGGGTATGACCTCGGTACGAGGCGCCGCCCAGGCGGTGGTCGTCAGCAGCAACAGGAACGCCAGCAGACCTTTCACAGCACCATCCTCCGCAATTCCTGATCCGGCTGGCTGCTGGCCCAGAGGCGATCGAAGACCTGCTGCTGAACCTTGACGGCGGCGCGGTCGCCGTAGCGGACGAAGCCGGTGGGCGCACTGCCCGTGCGGCGCAGCAGGGCCTGGTCGTCGACGATGAGGCAGCTGCCTTCCGGGTGCTGATCGGCCGGTGGCCGCCGGATCAACAGATTGCTGGTCAGGCGTTGCGCCAGGGCGATGAGTCGGTGCCCCTGGCGCATGGCGAGGGCGCTGTCGTTGATGAGGATGCGGACCTGATGCCGCGGATGGCCCAGCAGCAGACGCTTGATCGCCGCCTCGACGGCGAGATTGTCGTAGAGCGGTGCTTCCAGGTCGGGCGTCTGGATGCTCAGCTGGCGGCTGGCTTGGCCGATGAGGCGGACACCGTGCTCACGCAGGGCGTCCAGGCCTTCGAGGCGCAGGGCGAGGTCCTGGCCGAGCTGGGGTTCGGGCAATCCGTCCAGGGTCAGATCGGTAAAGGACTCGTCCACGGCGGCTCCCCATCACTCGTCGTCGTCTTCTCCGGCGAAGATCAGGCTGCCCTGCTGGAGCAGTTCGCGGATCAGGCGCATGGCATCGTCGTCCTGCAGCCAGGGCGCGAGATTGGCCTCGTGCAGGACGTCCGCCGAGCATAGCAGGTCGAGCAGCGGTTGCAGCCGCATGGGCAGCAGGCGGCTCTGGCCGCTGGCGAAGACCATCACCTCGTCTTCCAGGCGACTCCAGGCGATGCGGCCGCTGGGGTTGCGCATCAGCAGGGCGCCTTCGTCGAGTTCCTTGCGCAGCTGCTTGGCGCTGAGGTTTTCTCCGGCGACACGCTCCGGGTAGCGCGGCTCGGTCATGTGCTGGCCGAACCAGGCCAGCAGCAGGCGATCGTCGCTCAGGTGACGCTCCATCAGGCCGCGCAGCCGCTCGATGGCCTCGGGCGGAATCTCCGCCGGATGTTCGCTGGCCGGGGCGCAGCCGGCGTCGCTGTAGCGCTCGTCCTCGGGGATGAACTGGTTGAGGAAGTCGGTGAAGTGGGTGAGCACCTCGCCGGCACTGGGGGCGCGGAAGCCGATGGAGTAGGTCATGCACTCGTCTTCGGCGATGCCGTCGTGGGCCAGGCCCGGCGGCAGATAGAGCATGTCGCCCGGTTCCAGCACCCATTCGTCGGTCTGCTGGAAGTCGGCGAGGATCTTCAGCTCCAGGCCGTCGATCAGCGGGCTGTCGGCGGTGCACGGCTGACCGATGCGCCAGCGACGGCGGCCATGGCCCTGCAGCAGGAAGACATCATAGTGATCGTAGTGGGGGCCGACACCGCCACCGGGGGCGGCGTAGCTGATCATGACGTCGTCGACGCGCCAGCTGGGCAGGAAGCGGAAGGCCTCCAGCACCTCGGCCACCTCGGGGACGAACTGGTCGACCGATTGCACCAGCAGGGTCCAGTCGCGCTCGGGCAGGCCGGCGAAGGTGTCTTCCGGCAGCGGGCCGCGGCGCAGCTCCCAGGTGCGGTCCTGGCCGATGATCAGGCGGGATTCGATTTCCTCTTCCAGCGACAGGCCGGCCAGCTCGTCCGGTTCCAGGGGGCTCTGGAAATCCGGGATGGCCTGGCGGATCAGCAGGGGTTTCTGCTGCCAGTAGTCGCGGAGGAATTCACGGGCGGTCAGGCCGCCGAGCAGTTGCAGGGGTTGATCCGGGTTCATGCACACCTCGCGCAATGAAAAACGCCCGGCGAGGCCGGGCGTGAAAAAGAAGGCAGCCTCAGACCCGACGGGCCTGCTCGGCCGCATTACCGATATAGCCGGCCGGGGTCAGCTGGCGCAGTTCGGCCTTGGCGGCTTCAGGGATTTCCAGGCCGTCGATGAAGTCCTGCAGGGCGCTGGCGCTGATGCCCTTGCCGCGGGTCAGCTCCTTGAGCTTCTCGTAGGGGTTGGCCACGCCATAGCGGCGCATCACGGTCTGCACCGGCTCGGCCAGGACTTCCCAACAGGCATCCAGGTCTTCGGCGATGCGCGCGGCGTTGAGTTCCAGCTTGCCGATGCCCTTGAGGGTGGCTTCGTAGGCGATCACGCCGTGGGCCAGGCCGGTGCCCAGGTTGCGCAGCACGGTGGAGTCGGTCAGGTCGCGCTGCCAGCGGGAGATCGGCAGCTTGCTGGCCAGGTGCTGGAGGATGGCGTTGGCGATGCCCAGGTTGCCTTCGGAGTTCTCGAAGTCGATGGGGTTGACCTTGTGCGGCATGGTCGAAGAGCCGATCTCGCCGGCCACGGTCTTCTGCTTGAAGTAGCCGAGGGAGATGTAGCCCCAGACGTCCCGGTCGAAGTCGATCAGGATGGTGTTGAAGCGGGCGATGGCGTCGAACAGCTCGGCGATGTAGTCGTGCGGCTCGATCTGGGTGGTGTAGGGATTCAGGGTCAGGCCGAGGTCGTCTTCGATGAAGGTGCGCGCATTGGCCTCCCAATCGACGTCCGGGTAGGCGGACAGGTGGGCGTTGTAGTTGCCCACCGCGCCGTTGATCTTGCCCAGCGGGCGGATGGCGGCGATCTGCTCGATCTGGCGCTCCAGGCGATAGACCACGTTGGCCAGTTCCTTGCCCAGGCTGGTGGGGGAGGCGGGCTGGCCGTGGGTGCGCGAGAGCATGGGCACGTCGGCGAAGCGATGGGCCAGCACGCGGATCTCGCCGGCGATCTGGCGCATCAGCGGCAGCAGCACCTGGTCACGGCCTTCGCGCAGCATCAGCGCGTGGGACAGGTTGTTGATGTCCTCGGAGGTGCAGGCGAAGTGGATGAATTCACTCACCGCGGCCAGTTCCGGCAGGCCGGCGACCTCTTCCTTGAGCAGGTACTCGATGGCCTTGACGTCGTGGTTGGTGGTGCGCTCGATGTCCTTGACCCGCTGCGCCTGCTCGACGCTGAACTCGGTGGCCAGCTTGTCCAGCAGGGCATTGGCCTCGGCGGAGAAGGGCGCGACCTCGGGAATGCCCGCGTGGGCGGCCAGGCGCTGCAGCCAGCGGACCTCGACCTGGGCGCGGAAACGGATCAGGCCGAATTCGCTGAAGATGGGGCGCAGGGCGGCGGTCTTGCCGGCGTAACGGCCGTCGATGGGCGATACGGCGGTGAGCGAGGAGAGCTGCATGGGCATTCTCTTGGTAGCGGGGGAGAAAGGGGCGGAATTCTACACGCAAAGACCGGGGCTTTAGTACCGCCGCCGGCCGGTCCGGGATCAGCCGTTGCGCAGGGGATAGAGGTTGTCGAGCAGCTTGCGGCGATTGAGCACCAGTTGCCAGCGGTGACCGCCGAGCTGGCGCCACAGGCGGGCCGAGCGAATGCCGGCCAGCAGCAGGGCACGCACTCGCGAGGCGGTGGCGGATTGCTGCAGGTAGCGCATCTCGCCGTGCACCTGGATGCGCTGCTTGAAGGTGCTCAGGGTGTCCTCGTAGAGACCCCCGCAGGCAGCGATGACGTTCTCGTGAGCGACCCCGAAGTGCTCGACCTGGGACTGGATCTGGGTGAGGCGCCGGCCGATGAGATCGAGCAGGTCGCCGCGCTTCTCCAGCTTGCGTTCCAGGGCGGTCATCGCCAGGGCGTAGCGCAGCGGCTCGCGCTGCAGGCTGTTGGGGTTGCGCTCCAGGGTGCTGGAAAGCGCGCCGAGGCCCTCGCGCAGAGGCGCGACCTGGCCGCCGTAGACCTCCAGGGTGCTGCCCGGATCGCGCACCAGCAGGCTGCCGAGCAGACAGGCGAGGGGTTCTTCCGCGACCTGGCCGGTGCGTGCCAGCTGGTCGACCAGCACGGCGGCCTGGAAGACGCCGCCCAGGGCGATGAGTTGTTCCTGGGTGCGATTCATGCGGCGGGCGCCTCGGCGCAGGCGGGTTGATAATGTTCGATCACGCCGCCGCCCAGGCAGACGTCGCCGTCGTAGAAGACCACCGACTGACCGGGGGTCACGGCGCGCTGGGGTTCGTCGAAGACTACCCGGTAGCCGGCGCCCTGGCGCTCGATCTGGCAGGGCTGGTCCTGCTGGCGATAGCGGACCTTGGCGGTGAGGCGGCGCGGTTGGGCGAGCTCCAGCTCATTGACCCAGAACATCTCGCTGACGGTCAGGGCCTCGGCGAACAGCCAGGGATGGGCGTTGCCCTGGCCGACGATCAGCACGTTGCGGGTCAGGTCCTTGCTCAGCACGTACCAGGGATCGTCACCGGCGTCCTTCATGCCGCCGATGCCCAGGCCCTGGCGCTGGCCGATGGTGTGGTACATGAGACCGTGGTGGCGGCCGATGACCTCGCCGGTGGTGGTCTCGATGTCGCCCGGCTGGGCCGGCAGGTACTGCTTGAGGAAGTCGCTGAAGCGACGCTCGCCGATGAAGCAGATGCCGGTCGAATCCTTCTTGCGCGCGGTGGCCAGGCCATGCAGCTCGGCGATGGCGCGGACCTCGGGCTTTTCCAGTTCGCCCACCGGGAAGAGGGTGCGCGCCAGCTGCTCGCCGCCCACGGCGTGGAGGAAATAGCTCTGGTCCTTGTTGGCGTCCAGCCCCTTGAGCAGCAGGGTCCGGCCGTCGACGTCGCGACGGCGCACATAGTGGCCGGTGGCGATCAGGTCGGCGCCCAGGGCCAGGGCATAGTCGAGGAAGGCCTTGAACTTGATCTCGCGGTTGCAGAGGATGTCCGGATTCGGCGTCCGGCCTGCCTTGTATTCGGCGAGGAAGTGCTCGAAGACGTGATCCCAGTACTCGGCGGCGAAGTTGGCCGTGTGCAGCTTGATGCCGATGCGGTCGCAGACCGCCTGGGCATCGGCGAGGTCTTCCTTGGCCGTGCAGTACTCGGTGCCGTCATCCTCGTCCCAGTTCTTCATGAACAGGCCCTCGACCTGATAGCCCTGCTCCTTGAGCAAGAGGGCCGAGACCGAGGAATCCACTCCGCCGGACATGCCGACGATGACGCGGGTGCCGTTCACTTCAAAAACCTCTCATATCTACGATCATCGACAGGGGATAGCGGTGCCCGTCCAGGTACTTCTCGATGGCGTCCAGGACTAGGGGGCTGCGCAGCCGGGCCTGCTCGGCGCGGATCTCGTCGAGGGTCAGCCACACCGCGCGGGTGATGTCGGCGTCCAGGGCGCGCTCCGGCTGGTGGGCCAGGGGGCGGGCATGGAAGGCCGTGCGATAGTAGGTGACGCCATTGGCCGGGGCGACATAGAGGCCGATGCCGATCACGCCCAGGATCTCCACCTGCCAGGCGGTTTCTTCCAGGGTTTCGCGCCGCGCCGCCTCGATCAGGCTCTCGCCCGGCTCCAGGTGCCCGGCCGGCTGGTTGAGCACCAGGCGACCCTGCTTCTCTTCTTCCACCAGCAGGAAGCGACCGGCGTCTTCCACCACGGTGGCCACGGTGACGTGGGCGTGCCAATCCATCTCGGACTCCACTATCGGTAATCGCGCAGTATACGCCTTAAGCTTTGCGTGCCCCAAATGCAACGAACCCCGGCCGGGGCCGGGGTTCGCTGTGATCAGCCATTCAGGCTGCGGGCGCAGCCCTCAGGTTCAGCCCTTCAGCTGTTCCAGGGCGGCATTGAGCGTGGCGCTCGGACGCATGGCCTGGCGGGTCTTGGCCTGGTCGGGGTGGTAGTAGCCACCGATGTCCACGGCCTGGCCCTGGACGCCATTCAGCTCGGCGACCACCTTGGCTTCGTCGGCGGTCAGCGACTTGGCTACGGGCTCGAACTGGGCCTTGAGCTGGGCATCTTCGCTCTGCTCGGCCAGGGCCTGGATCCAGTACAACGCCAGGTAGAAGTGGCTGCCGCGGTTGTCCAGTTCACCGGCCTTGCGCGACGGCGACTTGTTGCTGTCGAGGAACTTGCCGTTGGCCTGGTCCAGGGTCTTGGCCAGGATCTTGGCCTTGGCGTTGCCGGTGGTCTCGCCCAGGTGGTTCAGGGATTCGGCCAGGGCCAGGAACTCGCCCAGGGAATCCCAGCGCAGGTGGTTTTCCTGCACGAACTGCTGGACGTGCTTGGGCGCGGAGCCGCCGGCACCGGTCTCGAACAGGCCGCCGCCGTTCATCAGCGGGACGATGGACAGCATCTTGGCGCTGGTGCCCAGTTCCATGATGGGGAAGAGGTCGGTCAGGTAGTCGCGCAGGACGTTACCGGTCACCGAGATGGTGTCCTCGCCTTTGCGGATGCGCTCCAGGGACACGCGGGTGGCTTCCTCGGGCGCCAGGACACGGATGTCCAGACCGTTGGTGTCGTGGTCCTTGAGGTAGCGCTCGACCTTGGCGATGACCTGGGCGTCGTGGGCGCGATTCTGGTCCAGCCAGAAGATGGCCGGGGTGCTGCTGGCACGAGCGCGGTTGACGGCCAGTTTGACCCAGTCCTGGATCGGCGCGTCCTTGGTCTGGCACATGCGCCAGATGTCACCGGCCTCGACCGGGTGCTCGAAGACCACCTTGCCCTGGTCGTCGGTCACGCGCACGGTGCCGTCGGTGGGGATCTGGAAGGTCTTGTCGTGGGAGCCGTATTCCTCGGCCTTCTGCGCCATCAGGCCTACGTTGGGCACGCTGCCCATGGTGCTGGGATTGAAGGCGCCGTGCTGCTTGCAGTCCTCGATCACCACCTGGTAGACGCCGGCATAGCAGCGGTCGGGGATGATGGCCTTGGTGTCCTGCAGGTTGCCTTCGGCATTCCACATCTTGCCGGAGTCACGGATCATGGCCGGCATGGAGGCGTCGACGATGACGTCGCTCGGCACGTGCAGGTTGGTGATGCCCTTGTCGGAGTTGACCATGGCCAGCGCCGGACGCTGGGCGTACTGGGCGTCGAAATCGGCCTTGATGGCGGCCTGGGTGGCTTCCGGCAGGCTGGACAGGCGGGCGTAGAGGTCGCCGATGCCGTTGTTGCGATCGAAGCCGGCTTCTTTCAGGGCGGCTTCGTGCTTGGCCAGGACGTCCTTGTAGAACTCGCCGACGATGATGCCGAACATGATGGGGTCGGAGACCTTCATCATGGTGGCCTTCAGGTGCACGGAGAACAGCACGCCCTGGGCCTTGGCGTCTTCGATCTGGGCGGCGATGAAGCTCTGCAGGGCCTTGCGGCTCATGGTCGAGGCGTCGACGATCTCGCCGGCCTTGACCGCGGTCTTCTCTTTCAGGACCTTGCTGCTGCCGTCCTTGCCGATCAGTTCGATCTTCAGGCTGCCGGCGTTCTCGATGGTGGCCGAGCGCTCGCTGCCATAGAAGTCATGGGCGTCCATGTGGGCGACGTGGGACTTGGAGTCGGCGCTCCAGGCACCCATGCGATGGGGGTGCTTGCGGGCGTAGTTCTTGACCGACAGCGGCGCGCGGCGGTCGGAGTTGCCTTCGCGCAGGACCGGGTTCACGGCGCTGCCCTTGACCTTGTCGTAACGCGCCTTGACGTCCTTTTCCTTGTCGTCCTTGGGCTCGTCCGGATAGTCCGGCAGGGCGTAGCCCTGACCCTGCAGTTCCTTGATCGCCGCCTTGAGCTGCGGGACCGAGGCGCTGATGTTGGGCAGCTTGATGATGTTGGCTTCGGGAGTGGTGGCCAGTTCGCCGAGTTCGGCGAGGTGGTCGGAGATGCGCTGCTCTTCCTTCAGGTACTCGGGGAAGAGGGCGATGATGCGGCCGGCAAGGGAGATGTCACGGGTTTCGAGGGCGACGCCGGAGGAGGCGGTGATGGCCTCGACGATGGGTAGCAGCGAATAGGTCGCCAGGGCGGGCGCTTCGTCGGTCAGGGTGTAGATGATCTTCGACGTGGTGGACATGTCTTGCTTTAACTCCTCTTTATCACAGCTGTGGCGCGAAGCCGGGCGAGCGAGGATCGACCCTTGAGTCGATAGACGCCCCAAGAAGGCGTTATCGGGCCGCGCGACAGGCGCGGCGGCGATGGACGTGCGATGCGACAAAGCGTCGCTGCGGAAATTGCGGGATCGGCCGATACAGCCAGCGGAACCGGCAGGGCCTGCAGCGACCCGTCAGTCGGCGGAGTATATCAGCGCGGCGCCTGGCGTGCATTCGTACTGCCGCGGCCTGGCTGTGGGCAGATGTTGCGGCTGTGACGGGTCTGGTAGAAGCGCACAGCCGCATCGAGCAACCAGGTCAAGAGGCTTGACCATTCGACGGCTGGCGCTGCACGGCAGTTGCTTAAGGGACTAAACTATTGCCCCTCTTAATCTGATGAGGTCGTTATGAAAACCAAGGACAATGCGTCCAAGAGTCGTTCCTGGGCTATCGTCGGGCTGGAAACGCTCGTGATCGTCGCCCTGTCGCTGTACGTCGCCTTCGGCGCCGGGCTGTTCATCAAGCACCACTGCTGGGACACCCTGACCCCGCAGCAGCAAGACCAGATCCTCGAGCAGATGAGCCGCAGTGCTCAGGAAAATACCCTGCTCACCTGATTCGCCTTCGCTCGAATCCCTTCTTTTCAAACAATAAGAATCCTTCTTTTTTCTCCCGCGCACTCCCTGGGTGTCGAGGTGGCCTCGTCACGTCCGCTTTTCTAGCAGACCAGGTGTTTGGCTGGACTCACGGGGGCGGTGGGGGTTGCCTTGGGCAGCACGCTGGGCGAGGAGGTCGCCACGGGTCTGGCGCGACGTGCCAGGCGCAGCATGGCCCAGAGTATGGCCAGCGCCAGGGCCAGCCAGCCCAGAATCAGAAGAAGGATGTAGGTCGCAGGAGTCATTGACGTTCACCGTACGGCTGTCTCGGAAAGGTGTCTCTGCTGGGACACATTTCACTAGACTCGTCAATAGCTATCCTGTTCAGGCTTTCCCGACGAGGGGTCCGACCGGGCGCCGCCGATGCGGCGCCTGGTCGGCGCGGATCACAGGAACAGGTGCGCCAGCCAGAACAGGCCGGCGGAGAGGGCCATGGAGGCCGGCAGCGTCAGGACCCAGGCCATCAGGATGTTGCGCACCGTGCTGCCCTGCAGGCCGCTGCGATTGGCGACCATGGTGCCGGCCACGCCCGAGGACAGCACGTGGGTGGTGGAGACGGGCAGGGCGAAGACGTTGGCCATGCCGATGGCGGCCACGGCCGTCACCTGGGCGCTGACGCCCTGGGCATAGGTCATGCCCTGGCGCCCGATCTTCTCGCCGACGGTCAGCACCACCCGGCGCCAGCCGACCATGGTGCCGATGCCCAGGGCCAGGGCGACCGCGATGATGACCCAGAAGGGCGCGTATTCGGTGGTGCTGGTGAGATCCTTGCGCAGACGACTGAGGTCGTCGCGATCGCGCGCGGTCAACACCGGCAGCTTGCTCACCTTCTTGGCGGTGTCGTCCAGGCACAGCAGGTAGCGGCGCACCTGCTGGCGATGGTCGTCGCTCATGGCGCGGTAGTCGGTGATGCCTTCCAGATCGGCCAGCAGTGCCTGCAGGGTCGGCACGGTCATGTGCGGGGCGCAGCGGAATTCCTGGGGCAGGTCGCGATTGCCGGGCACTTCGGCGAGGAAGTCCTTGAGGTTGTCGCCCTGGCGCTCGTAAAACTGACCCAGGTGGATGGCGGCGTCGCGGGTGCGCTCGATCTGGTAGGTGGTGCTGTCCAGGTCCAGTACGAACTTGGCCGGAACGATGCCGATCAGCACCAGCATGATCAGGCCGATGCCTTTCTGGCCGTCGTTGGAGCCGTGCACGAAGCTCATGCCCATGGCCGAGAGGACCAGCATCAGACGATTCCAGAACGGCGGGTGCTTCTTGGCGTCCACTTCGCGGCGCTGTTCCGGGGTCTTGTGCATCTTCGACAGCGGCCGCCAGCGCTTGAGGGCGAGCAGCAGCAGGCCGGCGACGGCGAAGCCGGCCAGCGGCGAGAAGATCAGCGACAGGCCGATGTCAATCGCCTTCTGCCAGTTCACCCCTTCGCTCATCGGGATGCCGGTGAGCAGGGCGTTGGTCACGCCGACGCCGAGAATGGAGCCGATCAGGGTGTGGGAACTGGAGGCGGGGATGCCGAAGTACCAGGTGCCCAGGTTCCAGGTGATGGCCGCGGCGAGCAGGGAAAACACCATGGCCAGACCGTGGCCGGTGTTGACGTTGATCAGCAGCTCCACCGGCAGCAGGTGGACGATGGCGTAGGCGACGCCGACGCCGCCGAGCAGCACACCGAGGAAATTGAAGATGCCGGAGAAGAACACCGCGAGGTGCGGCGGCATGGCCTTGGTGTAGATCACCGTGGCGACGGCGTTGGCGGTGTCGTGGAAGCCGTTGATGAATTCAAAGGCCAGCACAAAGGCCAGGGCCAAGACGAGGCTGATGGCGACCCAGGCGTGGAGTCCGCTGAAAAGTTCGAACATGGGGATACGTCGACAGTTGGCAGGCGCGAATTATGGCAGAAAAATGACTGCCGCCATCGCCACCTTGAATGGGAGGGGCGAATTAGTCGCCGCGGTAGATGCAGCCGCAGGTGCAGGTCTCATGGACGCGGACCTGGCTGAGCTCGGGCAGCTGGGGCTTGAGTTGTTGCCAGATCCAGCGGGCGAGCACCTCGCTGGTGGGGTTCTCGAGGCCCGGGATGTCGTTCAGATAGTGATGGTCGAGACGCTCGTACAGGGGTTTGAAGACGGCCTTGATGTCGGCGAAATCCCGGACCCAGCCGGTATGGGGATCGACCGCGCCTTCGATGTGCAGGCCTACCTTGAAGGAATGCCCATGGAGACGGCCGCACTTGTGACCTGCCGGAACATTGGGCAGGAAGTGCGCGGCTTCGAAAATGAATTCTTTGAAAATTTCCACGATAACCACTCGCGTTGGGCCACGGGGTGTGGCGGCTGCGGGGCGGCAGTCTATCAGCTCGACAGCGCCTTGCCGAACCTCCCGCTGCCCGGCAGCGGCCAGCGGCTAGCCCGGCATCGACCAGGGTTCCAGCAGATGGCCGTCGTGTGCCAGTTCCAGGCGGGTCCGTTCGATCAGCGCGGCGAGGTGGCCGGCATGGCTGTACTGGCTGCGGGCGACGTGGGCGACCGAGGCCAGGACCTGGCTGCCGTCCGTCACCGCGAAGGAAAAGCTGGCGTCGCTGGGGTCTTCACGGACCTCGCCGTGCAGCGGCAGAAAGGCCTTTTCGACGATGTGGACGGCGCGGGCGAGATCTATGGTCATGGACGGATTCCTCTGCAGATCGCCTTCTATAGAGGACCGGGTGGCGGAGAAATTCTGATTTGCCAACGCCTGCGGGCTTAGGCAGTCTCCCGGTCTTTGTCTGGACGTTTCCCCATGCGCAACAGCAATCCTCGTACCTTCTGGGCTCTGGTCGGCCTGGCCGCGGTCTTCGGTCTCGCCGGCCTGATCGGCAATCGGGTGGGCTGGGAGCGACTGGAGATCGGCTATCGGACGGTGCCGTCGCCCAGTGGCCTGGACATCGGCGTGGCGGGGCAGGTCATCACCGGTATGCCGTCGCTGTGCATAGCCCTGGCGCTGGTCACCATAGTGACGGCGCTGATCATCCGCGGTGGGCGTCGCTTTCGTTCGCGGCTGCCCCTGCCGGTGACGGCGGCCATTCTCTGGGTGCTGCTGGCGGGTCTGCTGGTGCTCTTCTATCCCAGTACCCTGGCGTTCCAGTGGGAGAACCATCGCAGCGCGGCGGACATCGACTTCTATGTGCTGCAGGAGCGCCAGGGTCCGTTCCAGGGCACGGTGCAGAAAAGCCAGCGCCTGACCTACTACCGCGACTGCGGTGCCACCGGGCAGACAGCCTGCCCGGTGTTCGAGTGCGTGGTGGAAAGACGCAGCTGGCTGGGTGGTCTGCAGAAGATCGAAGGCTTCTACCCAGGGCTGGACCAGGAGCGTCAGTTGGAGCTGCTGCGCACCCGCTGCCTGCCCGGCACGCCGTGACCGACGAAACCGCCGGTCTGGTGGCGCCATAGGCGTGCATAGAGACCGTTGTAGGCGATCAGCTCGTCGTGGGAACCCATCTCGACGATCTGGCCGCGCTCCATGACCACCAGGCGGTCCATGCGCGAGATGGTCGACAGCCGGTGGGCGATGGCGATCACCGTCTTGCCTTCCATCAGGGTCTCCAGACTCTCCTGAATGGCCGCTTCCACCTCGGAGTCGAGGGCGGAGGTGGCTTCGTCGAGCAGCAGGATGGGCGCGTCCTTGAGCAGGGTGCGGGCGATGGCGATGCGCTGACGCTGGCCGCCGGAGAGCTTGACGCCGCGCTCACCCACCTGAGCGTCCAGGCCGGTACGGCCATGGGCATCGGTGATGCGGGCGATGAAGTCGTCGGCCTTGGCCTTGCGCAGGGCCGCGTGCAGCTCCTCGTCGGTGGCCTCGGGGCGGCCGTAGAGCAGGTTCTCGCGAATCGAACGGTGCAGTAGCGAGGTGTCCTGGGTGACCACGCCGATCTGGCATCTCAGGCTTTCCTGGGTGACGTGGGCGATGTCCTGGCCATCGACCAGGATGCGACCGCGTTCCAGGTCATAGAGGCGCAGCAGGACGTTGATCAGGGTGGACTTGCCGGCGCCCGAGGGGCCGACCAGGCCGATCTTCTCGCCCGGGGCCACGTCGAGTGTCAGGCCTTCGATGATGCCGGCGCCCTTGCCGTAGTGGAAATGGATGTCCTCGAACAGCACGGCGCCACGGCTCACCTGCAGGGGCTTGGCGTCCGGGGCATCGCCGACCTGGCGCGGCTTGGCGATGGTGCTCATGCCGTCCTGCACCATGCCGATATTCTCGAAGATGCCGTTGACCACCCACATGATCCAGCCGGACATGCTGTTGATGCGGATCACCAGGCCGGTGGCCAGGGCGATGGCACCCACGGAGATGACGCCCTGGTGCCAGAGCCAGAGGGCGAGGCCGGTGGTGCCGGCGATGAGGAAGCCACTGAGGATGGCGATGGTCACGCCCATGGCGGTGATCAGGCGCGCGGCGCTCTCGGCCTTTTCGGTCTGCTCTTCCATGGCCTGGCGGGCGTATTGCTCCTCCTGGGCGGAGTGGGAGAACAGCTTGAGGGTGGAGATGTTGGTGTAGCCGTCGACGATGCGTCCGGAGAGCTGCGAGCGGGCTTCGGAGGCGATGGCCGAGCGCTCCTTGGTCTGGGGCACGAAATACCAGAGGGCGATGACGTAGCCGATGATCCAGAGGACCAGGGGCACCATCAGCCAGACGTCGGCCTGGGCGAACAGGATCAGCGAGGTGACGGCAAAGATCAGCACGTGCCAGATGGCGTCCACCGCCTGCACCGCCGAATCGCGCAGGGAGACACCGGTCTGCATGATGCGGTTGGAGATGCGCCCGGCGAAGTCGCTGTGGAAGAAACCCAGGCTCTGCTTGAGCACATAGCGATGGTTCTGCCAGCGGATCAGGGTGGTGAGGCTGGGGGTGATGGTCTGGTGCACCAGCAGGTCATGCAGGCTGATGAACAGCGGCCGGATGACCAGGGTGACCACCGCCATCCAGATCAGGGTGCCGCCGTGCTCCTGGAAGAACACCGTGCTGTTGGGCGCGCTGCCGGCCAGGTCGACGATCTGGCCGATGAAGTTGAACAGGGCGACCTCGATCAGGGCGCCGATCAGACCGACCGCCAACAGCAGGGCGAAGGCCGGCCAGGCTTGCTTGAGGAAGTGCAGATAGAAGGCGCCGACGCCAGTGGGCGGCATTTCATCGGGGGCTTCCCGAAATGCATCGATGAGGCGTTCGAAGCGGCGAAAGATCATGCGGGGTCCTTGTGAGGAGGAGACGGCGTCTCGCACTGGGGCCTCGCCTGGTTGACCGGACGACCGCCAGCGGATCGTCCGGCAGGACGGGTCGGCTACAGCCGTTTGGCAGCGAGAATCATGACCGGTTCACGGGGAATGTCGCGCAGCATGCCCTGGCGGGTGGTCTGGACCCCGGCGATCTGGTCGACGACTTCCATGCCACGCACGACCTTGCCGAACACCGCATAGCCGAAGTCGCGCGAGCCGTGGTCGAGGAAGGCATTGTTCTCGACGTTGATGAAGAATTGACTGGTGGCGGAATTGACGTCCGAGGTCCGCGCCATGGCCAGGGTGCCACGCAGATTCTTCAGGCCGTTGTCGGCTTCGTTCTTGATCGGCGCCTTGGTGCGCTTTTCCTGCATGTCGCGGGTGTAGCCGCCACCCTGGATCATGAAGCCCGGGATGACCCGGTGGAACAGGGTGCCCTTGTAGAAGCCGCTGTCGACGTAGCCGAGGAAGTTCTCGGTGCTGACCGGTGCCTTGGCCGCGTCCAGCTCGACCTCGATGTCACCCTTGTTGGTGCTGATGAGCACGTGCGGATTGTCCGCGGCCCAGGTGGAGGAGGCGACGAACAGCGCGCAGGCGGCAAGCAGGGCTTTGAACATGATGGATCCTTGAGTGGCAGAGACGACTGGCGAACGATAGCAACCCGGCCGGCACCCCGCCACGGTCAGCGTGGCAGGGCATGCTTGCGCAGCAGGTTCATGAGGATCTGCGAGGCCGGGCCCAGCTCGTGCTGGCGGGTCTTGTAGAGCTGGAAGGGATGGAAGCGCTGGGCGCCCTGTTCCAGGGGCAGCGGCTTGAGCAGACCGGCCTCGAGATCGGTCTGAATGGCGTCCCGGGGCAGCCAGGCGAAGCCCAGGCCATCCCGCAGGAAGGTCGCCGCGGTGCTGATGCTGCCCACCGTCCAGCGCTGCTCGGCGGCCAGCCAGCCGGCATCCCGCGGCTGGGCGCGGCCGCTGTCGCGGATCACGATCTGCAGCTGTTCTTCCAGATCGGCGGTCACCAGGGTGCGCTGCAGCTGGTGCAGGGGATGCTCGGGATGGGCGACGGCGACGAATTCCACGGTGCCGAGGGAGGCCCCCAGGTGCGCGGCGATCACCAGCCCGGTGATCGCCAGGTCCGCCGAGCCGTCGAGCAGGGCCTCTTCCACGCCGGACAGAACCTCTTCGCGCAGCCGTACCCGGCAGCCACGACTCTGCGGCATGAACTCGCGCAGGCACAGCAGCAGGGGGCGGGTGGGGTAGGCGGCGTCCACCACCAGCCGCACCTCGGATTCCCAGCCCTGTTCCATGTGGTAGGCCAGTTCCTCCAGCTGGCTGGCCTGCTGTACCAGGCGGCGCGAGCGGCGCAGGAGCACGGCGCCGGCATCGGTCAGCACGGCGCGGCGTCCCTCCAGGCGCAACAGCGGCACGCCGAGCTGCTCCTGCATGCGCGCGACGGTATAGCTGACCGACGACTGGGAGCGATGCAGCACCTCGGCGGCCTGGGCGTAGCCGCCGTGATCCACCACCGCCTGCAGGGTCCGCCACTGATCGAGGGAAACGCGAGGAGTCTTCATCAAGCGCTCTGGGCTCACGAAAGGGCGCATGTTAGTGCCTAGCCTGGCAATGGCAAAACGCGGCGTCCATCACGGCATGAAAAAATGTCGGCTGGCGGGTCAAATGTTCCGCCGGCGCCAGCCTCCAAGCCTGCCGATGAGTTTCCCACTCTAGGCAGGACAAGGAGTCTCCATGTCGTCATTCAAGGCGTTGCTGGGTTGCTGTCTGGTCATCGCGCCGCTGCTGGTCCAGGCCGAGGAATCTCGCGCGGCGGCCGCCGATCCCATCGATATCGAAGGCATGAACATCAGCCGGACCCTCGACTGCGAGGGGCGCGACGTGTCCCTGTCCGGCGAGGGCAATACCCTGACCCTGAAAGGCCAGTGCGGTGAGGTGTCGGTCTATGGCAGCCATCATCGCCTGGTGCTCGACAGCGCCCGGGCGCTGACCATCCATGGCCTGGGCAGCGTGACCACGGTCAGGGGCGCGGTGGCCAGCCTGAGCATCGGCGGCGGCTATCAGCAGGTGCAGGCCAATGTGCGCGGCAGCGATGGCCTGGCCAAGGTCGATGCCTACGGCTACGGCGCCAAGGCGCGCCTGACCCTGCTCAGCCAGGCCGACATCGCCGTGGGCGGTTCCAGTCAGCAGGTCTACTGGTCCCGCGCGGCCGGGGTGGCCGAGCCCAAGACGCTGGTCTCGGGTGCCGACAACGTGCTGCAGGCCAACCAGTCGGTGGCGGGCCTCACCGGCGGCGAACCCTCGGGCCTGAACGCCACCCGCTAGGCCGTGAAGGGCCGGGGGTTTCCCTCGGGCGGCGGGCACGTTAAGGTCGCGCACCTTTTTCGTGCGTCGCCGTCATGCCTTATCTCCTGCTCGTCACCCTCATCTGGGCGTTTTCCTTCAGCCTGATCGGCGAATACCTCGCCGGTCGGGTCGACAGCGATTTCGCCGTGCTGGTCCGCGTGGCCATCGCCTTCGTGCTGTTCCTGCCTTTCACCCGCTGGCGCGGGGTGCCGGGACGCTTCGCCCTGGGGCTGATGGCGGCGGGCGCGCTGCAATTCGGCATCACCTATCTGTGCCTGTATCGCAGCTTCGCGGTGCTGACAGTGCCCGAGGTGCTGCTGTTCACCGTGCTCACGCCCATCTACGTGACCCTGCTAGACGACGCCTGGCAGCGGCACTTGCGAATCTGGTCGCTGCTCGCCGCCGTGGTGGCGGTGGGCGGCGCCGCCCTGATCCGCTTCCAACCGCTGACCGGTGACTACCTGCTGGGTTTTCTCCTGCTGCAGGTGGCCAACCTGACCTTTGCCGCCGGCCAGGTGCTGTGTAAGCACCTGGGGCATGCCTATGCCGGACAGGGCGCCCTGCATCGCCATTTCGGGCTGTTCTTTCTCGGCGCCCTGCTGGTGGCGGCGCTGTCCTTTCTGCTGTTCGGCAATCTGGCACGGTTGCCCGGCACCCTGTTGCAGTGGGGCGTGCTGGTGTGGATGGGCGTCTTCGCCACGGCGCTCGGCCTCTACTGGTGGACCCTGGGCTCGCTGCGGGTCAACGGCGGCACCCTGGCGATCATGAACGAAGCCCATGTGCCGGCGGGCCTGCTGGTCAGCCTGCTGATCTGGCAGCACCCGGCCGATCTGCCTAGGCTGTTGCTGGGCGGTGGGATCATCCTGCTGTCGCTATTCATCAATCGTCTGGGGCGTCAGTCATGAACGTGCTGTCCGGCAAGGGCCTGGGCCTTTCGGTGCTGTCGTCGGTGCTGTTCGCGCTGATGCCGGTGTACTTCGCCTGGCTGGCGCCGCTGGACGGCCTGCAGGTGGTGGCCCTGCGAGTGGTCTGGTCGCTGCCCATGGTGCTCCTGCTGGTGGTGCTGCTGCGGGAGGGCAGGGCCCTGTGGGCCACGCTCAAGCGACTGGTGCGCGAGCCCCGGCTGTGCCTGGCGATCCCGGCGGCGGCGCTGCTGATGGGCATCCAGTGGTGGGTGTTCGTCTGGGCGACCATGAACGGCGAGGCCATGGCCATGTCGCTGGGCTACTTCCTCTTGCCCCTGGCCATCGTGCTGACCGGCCGGCTGGTCTATGGCGAGCGCCTGCGACCGCTGCAGCGGCTGGCGGTCGGCTGCGCGCTGCTGGGGGTGGTCAACGAGGTCTGGGTGACCGGAGCGCTGTCCTGGGTCAGCCTGCTGCCGGTGGTGGGCTATCCGCCGTATTTCGTCCTGCGCCGCTGGATGGCGGTGGACGCCCTGTCCGGGTTCGTTCTGGAGATGGTCTGCCTGCTGCCCTTCGCGCTGCTCGCCCTGCACTGGTTCTCGCCCGGCGTCATCCTGCAGCAGTCGCCCTGGCTCTGGGCGCTCCTGCCAGGCCTGGGCCTGCTCAGTGCCATCGCCTTCGCCGCCATGCTGGCGTCGAGTCGCATGCTGCCGCTGAGTCTGTTCGGCATCCTCAGCTATGTGGAGCCCGCGCTACTGGTGTTCGTCGCCCTCTATGTGCTCGGCGAGCAGCTGCCGGAGGGCGCGATCTGGACCTATGGCCCCATCTGGCTGGCGGTGGCCTGGGTCTGCCTGGACAGTGCGCGCCTGCTGCGCAAGCAGCTCAGGCGCGCACCAGTGGCGCCCTAGAGCGCCAGGGTCGGGCACTCTGCGGCCGCGAAAAAGAACTCGTCGCAGTTGGGCAGACTGCCGGCGCGATCGACGATGAGGAATTCATCCTCGTCGCGCAGGGCCAGCACAGGGTGGTGCCAGACGCCGGCATGGTAGTTGATGCCCTGGCGGCCATCGGTGCGGAAGACGCGGATGGCGCCGGCATCCGGGACCGCCGCCGGCGGCGCCACCACCACCAGGAAAGGTTCGCCGCGCAGCGGCACGAAGGCCTGGCTGCCGTGGGGATGGCGTTCGAGCATGGCGATGGTCAGCGGATAGTCCAGCCGCCGGGCGCGAAAGATGCTGATGATCGCCGCGCCGTCCGCCGGCCCCGTCTCGACCCGTGCCAGGGCGTGGTATCTCTGGGTCGAGCCGTTGTTGATGGGATACCAGTCCCGGTCCGCCGTCTCTATGACCTCGCCGAAGGGCGCGAAGCCCTCGGCGGTCAGCGGCTCGATGCGCAGTGGCCGGCTCATGCCTGGCCCCGCGCCACCTTGCCGAACAGTCGCAGTCGGCTGACGCCGCCGTCCGGGAAGATGTTCAGGCGCACGTGGGTGATGGGGCCGAGGTCGCGCACCTGCTCGCGGAAGCTGTGCTCCTGGTGCATCTGCAGCTTTTGCGGCGGCAGCAGCTCCTTCCAGAAGAGACTCTGGGTCTCGATCTGACCGTCGGTGCCGCCACGCACATAGGCGCCCTGGATCTGGCAGCTGTCCGGGTAGTTGCCCTTGAAGTGCAGGGTGTCCACCAGGATTTCCTCGACGATGCCGGCGTGGCCCAGGGCGACGATGACCCAGTCGTTGCCGGGGGTGCGGCGGCGGGCGGTTTCCCAGCCGTCGGCCATGCTGGCGGCGCGGCCCGGATTGAGGATGTTGCTCATGCGGCCATAGTGCTCGTCATTGCAGGCCAGGGCGCGACCGCCGTTGAGGGCGGCGGCCAGATCCAGCACTTCGTCGTCGGCCTGGGCCGACCAGTCGCGGTGGGGAATGCCATAGACCCGCAGGCGCGCCACGCCGCCATCGGGATAGATGTTCAGGCGCAGGTGCGTCCAGGGGCGATCGTCGGCGATGGCATGGTAGTGATGGCTGTTGCCCTGCATCTCGATGGCCGGCAGCACCTCGGTCCAGGCGGCATCGGCGGCCGGGTCGCCCTCGGCGCAGAAGCAGGCTTCCAGGGAGGCCGAGGGCGGGTAGTTGCCGGTGAACCAGCGGGTGTCGATGTCGACGCCCTTGATCGAGCCGGGCACGCCCAGGCGGATGACCGCATGGTCGTAGCCTTCGAAGCGCTTGCGCCGCGACTCCCAGCCGTCCATCCACTTGCCGTTGTCGTCGTAGACGCCTTCCTTCCACTCCGGCTCGTGGGGCTGGAGCATGCGGTCGGCGGCGGCGAACCAGTCGTCGGTGACGCTGATGACACGGGTGCCGAGGCGGGCATCGGCGAGGTTGAGGTACTTCTCGAAGGGCGCAGCGTAGGTGCGTTTCATGGGGTGCTCTTGTCGGGGGAGGGGTCAGAGGGTCTGCAGGCGGAAGAGGGCGATGCGGTCGATCTCGGCCAGGGCACGCTGGAATTCCTGCTCCGGACTGTTGGGCAGGCGTTCCTCGAAGGCGGCCAGGATCAGGTGCCGGTTGCTGCCCTTCACCGCCATGATGAAGGGGAAGCCGAATTTGGCGCGGTAGGCCTCGTTGTGGCGGGTGAAGCGTTCGAGTTCGTCCGGGGTGCATTGATCGAGGCCGGCGCCGGCCTGTTCGCCACTGCTGGCGGCGGTCAGTTCTCCCGCCAGGGCGGCGCGTCCGGCGAGATCCGGGTGCGCCTGGATCAGCGCCAGCTGTTCGGCTTGGCTGGCGCGGGCGACCTGGGCGGCGAGGCGCTGGTGCAGGGCTTCGACGCTGTCCGGCAACGGCTGGCCCTCGTCGAAGGCGCGCTCGGCGACCCAGGCGGAATGCTCGTAGATGCCGCCAAAGGTCGCGACGAAGGCAGCGCGCTCCAACTGGCTGGGGGTGACGGTCTGGAAGGTGCTCATGCCGGCGAATGCTCCCGGTGCCAGTGACGGGCGATGTCCACCCGACGGGCGAACCAGACGCGCTCATGGCTCTGGGCGTATTCGAGGAAGCGCTTGAGGCCCACCAGGCGACCGGGGCGACCGATCAGCCGGCAATGCAGACCGATGGAAAGCATCTTGGGCGCGGTGGCGCCTTCTTCGTAGAGGGTGTCGAAGGCGTCCTTGAGGTACTGGAAGAATTGCTCGGCGGTGTGGAAACCCTGGACCTGGGTGAATCTCATGTCGTTGGTGTCCAGGGTGTAGGGGATCACCAGGTGTGGCTTGCCGGTGGGCGTATCGGGTTCCCAATAGGGCAGGTCGTCGTCGTAGGTGTCGCTGTCGTAGAGGAAGCCGCCTTCCTCCATCACCAGGCGCCGGGTATTGGGACCGGTCCGGCCGGTGTACCAGCCCAGCGGTCGTTCGCCGGTCAGCTCGGTGAGGATCTCGATGGCGCGCTGCAGATGGGCGCGCTCTTCGGCCTCGTCCATGTACTGGTAGTCGATCCAGCGATAGCCGTGGCTGCAGATCTCGTGGCCGGCCTGGACCATGGCGCGGATGACCTCGGGGTGGCGCTCGGCGGCCATGGCCACGGCAAAGATGGTCAGGGGCACCTGGTGCCTGGCGAACAGTTCCAGGATACGCCAGACGCCGGCGCGACTGCCGTATTCGTAGAGCGACTCCATGGACATGTTGCGGACGCCCGGCAACGGCTGGGCGGCGACCATCTCGGAAAGGAAGGCCTCGGACTCCTTGTCGCCGTGGAGGATGTTGCGCTCGCCACCCTCTTCGTAGTTGAGCACGAAGGACAGGGCGATGCGGGCGTCACCCGGCCAGAGAGGGTGGGGCGGCTGGGCGCCATAGCCGATGAGATCACGGGGATAGGTCATGGAAGGGGCATCCTGGCAGTCGAGATGTTTTGTATACAATGTTTGGAGACCTTTGCCGAGTCCCAGCAAGAATCCTGCCTAACTGGTCTGACCGGTCTGAAGACTTCCGGCCGGCTGGAACGCCCCCAGGCTGCAAACAGTGCCTCTGGCAGGGCTGTATACAATCGCTGGCTGGAAAACTGCTAGGCTGGCTCATCCCCCCTGCAGGAGCGCTCCCATGTCCGTTTCTTTCCCTGGCGGTTACCTGACGACCCATGTGCTGGACACCGCCGGTGGCTGTCCGGGCGCGGATATCGTCTTTCGCCTGTACCGTCTGGAGGGGGCCGCGCGGCAGGCCCTGGGTGAAGGGCGGACCAACGCCGATGGCCGCAGCGATACGCCGCTGTTGCAGGGCGACGCCTTCACGGCAGGGGTCTATGAGCTGGAGTTCGAGGTGGGCGCCTACTACCGGCGCCGCCAGGTGGCGCTGGATGAGCCGGCCTTTCTCGATACCGTGGTCCTGCGCTTCGGCCTCGCCGACGAGGGCGCGCACTACCATGTACCGCTGCTGGTCTCTCCCTACAGCTACTCGACCTACCGCGGCAGCTAGCGGCAACTGCTCCGCGGCGGTGCACTTCCGCCCGAATCGGCACCAGGGTAGGGCGTAGGTCCCGTGGCGCTAGTGGAAGGTCGGCTCGGTGTTGAGTCGCGCGGTGGCGAGCATCGGACGATCCGGCACGGCACTGCCGGGCCAGGTCTGGGCGATGCGTTCCAGCACTACCTGGGCCAGCATGCTGTGGGTACGACTGGCGAAATGCCCGCGGGCGCCAAAGATATAGGCCTGGTCAGCGCCCGGTTCGACGTAGCTGTCCGGATCGCAGAATTCGCGACCGGGGAGACAGGCATCCCCTTCGGCATGGGTAAAGCCGTAGTTTCCGTAGTGAGCGAAGACCTCTTCCATCACCCGGTAGGCATCCACCAGCAGCAGACGGTCTCCGGCCGGCAGGTTGGCCTGCAGGGTATCGTTGTAGAGCTTGACCAGCTCATGGTTGCGCTGCGCCACCTGCTCGGTCCAGGGCTCGAGATAGGGCGCCTTGCCGTAGTCGGTGTTGTTGAGCACCACCAGCCGCTGGGCACCCAGGCTCAGCAGATAGCGCAGCAGCTTGACCTCGTTCAGGGCCGTATGCCGGATCCGCGCCTCGACCTGTTCGCGGACCTCGGGGGGCAACGGGGCGTCGGCCATCAGCGCGGCCTTGAGCTTCTTGTCGTAGAAGGGGCCGATGATGTCATTGCCGCCGATCTGCACCAGCACCAGGTCCTGCTGGCGGAAGCGGCCGTGCTGCATCTCGAAGTTGCGGATCTGCTGGGAAAAGGCCAGTGGCGCCTCGTTGTGGTCGAAGCCCGGCTCGGTGAAGCTGCCGGTCACGGCGCCGCCCTCGGCGTAGCAGAGACCGTCGGGGTCGCTCGGCCCCTCGTGGCCATAGCCTTCCACCTGACGATTGGGACCCAGCTCTATGCCGTAGGCGTCGGCGATTTCCTGCGGGTAGGTACGCCCCGGATTGGTCGCATAGATGTGGCCGAAGGTGCCGCAATCCATGAGGCTGTCACCAAAGGCGATGACCCTCTGGATACCCCGCGCCTCGGCGATGGGCTCGGGGCTGGGTACGAGGGCGAGTAGCGCGGCGACACCCGCCAGTGCGGTCGCCAATCCCCAGTGCTTGCCCATCCTCTACCTCCCGGCAGCGCCCAGCGTCTGTGCTGTCACCGCCTGCTGCAACCTTCATACCGGGAAGAGCGGGAAAAACGGCGGAGAGTTCCCTGCGACCGGACCAGCCGAGACGGCAGGCGACGACAGGCAAGGACCTCGGGTGGGACGGGGCGATTGCGGCCCGCCCGCTGCCATTCAGGGTGGGTCAGTCCGGCTTGGCGACGGGATCGGAAGATTGCGCCAGGATGGCGGCCATCAGACCGGGGAAGCGCTGATCCAGGTCTTCGCGCCGCAACTGGTTCATGTGCGTGGTACCGGCGTTGCGGGTATGCACCAGGCCGGCGTCGCGCAGGACACGGAAGTGATGCGACATGCTGGATTTGGGACGGCCGCCGTCGAGTTCGCCACAGGTGGCCTCGGCGACCCGCGCCAGGTAGCGGACGATATCCAGGCGCACGGGATCGCTGAGCGCGTGGAACAGACGCTCAAGGGAAAATTCGTCGGGACTGGGATGTTTGAAAGGGCGCATGCGCCAATCATACACCGGGGGTTGGCGATTATGTTATGTTCGATTAATATCGAATTAACGAACAAGATTTCGACGTACACCTTGTCACCATACGGGAGACCGCTCAGATGTCCGCATTGTTCCAACCCTTCACCCTCAAGGACGTGACGCTGCGCAACCGCATCGCCATTCCGCCCATGTGCCAGTACAGCGCCGTGGACGGCGTCATCGACGACTGGCACCAGGTCCACTATGCCGGCCTGGCCCGTGGCGGTGCGGGTCTGGTCGTCGTCGAGGCCACGGCGGTCTCGCCGGAAGGCCGCATCACGCCCGGCTGCGCCGGCATCTGGTCGGACGCCCATGCCCAGGCCTTCGTGCCGGTGGTCCAGGCGATCAAGGCCGCCGGTTCGGTACCGGGTATCCAGATCGCCCACGCCGGTCGCAAGGCCAGCGCCAACCGGCCCTGGGAAGGTGACGACCATATCGCCGCCGACGACGCCCGCGGCTGGGACACCATAGCCCCGTCCGCCGTGGCCTTTGGCGCCAACCTGCCCAAGGTCCCCAAGGCCATGACCCTGGACGACATCGCCCGGGTCCGCCAGGACTTCGTCGACGCCGCCAAGCGTGCCTACGAGGCCGGCTTCGAGTGGCTGGAACTGCACTTCGCCCACGGCTACCTGGCGCAGAGCTTCTTCTCGGTGCATTCCAACCAGCGTGACGACCAGTACGGCGGCGACCTCGCCGGCCGCAGCCGCTTCCTGCTGGAAACCCTGGCCGCGGTGCGCCAGGTCTGGCCGGAGCACCTGCCGCTGACCGCGCGTTTCGGCGTGATCGAATACGACGGTCGCGACGAAGAGACCCTGGCCGAATCCATCGAGCTGGCCCAGGGCTTCAAGCGCGAAGGCCTGGACCTGCTGAGCGTCAGCATCGGCTTCTCCACCCCGACCGCCAACATCCCCTGGGGCTCGGGCCTGCTGGCACCCATCACCGAGCAGGTGCGCAAGGCGACCGGCCTCAAGGTGGCCTCGGCCTGGAACATCGACACCCCGGCCCTGGCCAACCAGGTAGTGGCCGACGAGCAGCTGGATCTGGTGATGGTGGGTCGCGCTCACCTGGCCGATCCGCACTGGCCCTACTATGCGGCCAAGGCCCTGGGCGTCGACAAGCCGTCCTGGGTGCTGCCGGCGCCCTACGCCCACTGGCTGGAGCGCTATCGCACCAGCTGAGGCTGAAGAAATGGCCGCCGCGGACCGGCGGCCATTTCTACTGGCGAGTGGCTAGTATGATAGCTAGCTAATCGTTAGGCCCGCACCTTGCATGACGTCAAAGCGATCCATCGCTGCTCTATCGTCATACAGGGAAAATTGTCATGTCCGAGATGTCTCGTCGCTCCTTCGTCAGCCTGGCCACCCTGGCCTCCGCCGCAGTTCCGCTGGTGGGCTGGTCCCGTCTGGCTGCCGCGGATACGGCCGCGCCGCCCGTGCGGGAAAAGGTGCTGATCAACTACAACGAGAATCCGCTGGGACCTTCGCCCAAGGCCGTGGCCGCCATGCAGCGAGGGGCCGCCCTGAGTGGCCGTTATCACTTCGAGTATCAGGAGCAGCTGATCAAGCTGTTCGCCCGCCAGCACGGCTTGCCGAAGGATCATGTACACGCCTTTTGCGGCTCCAGCGAACCCCTGCAGTACGCGGTGATGGCCTTTACCGGGCCCCGCAGCCTGGTGCTGGCCAACCCCAGTTACGAAGCGGCCATGGTGGCAGCCAAAGCCAAGGGGGCACCGGTCCACGAGGTTCCGCTGGACGCCAGCCATGCCCACGACATTCCCGCGATGCTGGCGGCGGACAGCCAGGCCGGGCTCATCTACATCTGCAATCCGAACAACCCCACCGGCACCGTCACGGCACGCGAGCGCATCGAATTCGCCATCGCCAATCGCCCCAAGGGTAGCGTGGTGATGATCGATGAGGCCTATATCCACCTGAGCAACGAAAAGAGCTGCCTGGACCTGGCCGCGCAGCATGACGATGTTCTGGTCCTGCAGACCTTTTCCAAACTCTACGGCATGGCCGGCGCTCGACTGGGCTTCGCCGTGGGTAAACCGGATTTGCTGGCCAAGCTGGAGGTGTTCGGCGGCGAGAATGCCATTCCGGTCGCCGCCATGCTGGGTGGCATGGCCAGCCTGGAGGATCGCCAGTTGGTAGCGCAGCGCCGCAAGGAGAATGCCGCCACGCGCGACGAGACCCTGGCCTGGCTTCGTCAACGGGGCTTCGCCTGCACGGCCTCCCAGGGCAACTGCTTCATGGTCGATACCGGTCATCCGGGCCAGCAGGTGATCGCCGCCCTGGCCAGGCGCAACATCGTCATCGGTCGCACCTGGCCGGCGTGGCCGACCTGGGTAAGGGTCAGCGTCGGGTTGCCGAATGAGATGAAGGCCTTCCGCGAAGCCTTCGTCGCGGTGCTCAAGGACCCGACGGCGCTGGCCGGATTCACGCCTTTGGAACGCCAGGGTGGCCAATTGGCGCAGCTCGCCTGATCCGCCGATAAAGCGCTTGTAGGGTGGCTAACGGCGCAGCCTTATCCACCCTGCCGCGGGCCTGCCAGTGGAAAACGCGGCGCGGTTTTCCACGCTACCGGATCGAGGCTCGGGCTTGGTCGTTTGGGTTTGTTGGGCTTCGCTAGGCTCAACCCAACCTACGTTGATGGGTAGGTTGGGTTGAGGCGGCTCCAGCGGCGAAGCCCAACAGGTTCAGCTGTCGCGGCCATGCACCCGGCGACCTGCGGCATAGGTCTCGCGCACCACGCGGTCGTCGGCGAGGGTGGTAAGGACGAAGAGGGTTTCTTCCAGGCTCTTGGACTGCTGCAGGCGGTAGTCCAGCAGCGAGGTGGCCTTGAGGTCGAGCACCACGAAGTCGGCGTCGTGGCCGGGGGCCAGGCTGCCGATGCGGTCGTCCAGGCGCAGGGCGCGGGCGCCGCCGAGGGTGGCCAGGTAGAGCGACTTGAAGGGGTGCAGGCGATGGCCGCGCAGTTGCTGCACCTTGTAGGCCTCGCCGAGGGTCTGCAGCAGCGAGAAGCTGGTGCCGGCGCCGACATCGGTACCGAGGCCGACATTGACCTTGAAGGCTTCCATCCGATCTAGATCGAACAGCCCGCTACCGAGGAAGAGGTTGGAGGTGGGGCAGTGGGCCACCGCCGAACCGGTGTCGTGCAGGCGCTGGCATTCGGCGTCGCAGAGGTGGATGCCGTGGGCGAACACCGAGCGCGGACCAAGCAGCTGGAAGTGGTCGTAGACGTCCAGGTAGTGGCTGCGCTCCGGAAACAGCGCCTTGACCCAGTCGATCTCCTTGAGGTTCTCGGAGAGGTGGGTGTGCAGGTAGACGTCCGGGTGCTCGGCCAGCAGGCGACCGGCGGCTGCCAGTTGTTCCGGCGTGCTGGTGGGGGCGAAGCGCGGGGTGACGGCGTAGTGCAGCCGGCCCTTGCCGTGCCAGCGCTGGATCAGCGCCTTGCTGTCGGTGTAGGCGGACTCGGCGGTGTCCTGCAGATAGTCCGGGGCGTTGCGGTCCATCAGCACCTTGCCGGCGATCATGCGCAGGTCGAGGCGTTCGGCGACCTCGAAGAAGGCATCCACCGACTGCGGATGGACACTGCCGAACACCAGGGCGGTGGTGGTGCCGTTGCGCAGCAGTTCGCCGACGAAGACCTCGGCCACCTCGGCGGCCTTGGCCGGATCGGCGAAGGCGCCCTCGGTGGGGAAGGTGTAGGTGTCCAGCCAGTCCAGCAGCTGTTCGGCGTAGCTGGCGATCATGCCGGTCTGCGGATAGTGGATATGGGTGTCGACGAAGCCGGGGGTGATCAGGGCGTGGGGGTGCTCGATCACCTCGGTGCCGGCTGGCAGGGTGGGCAGCAGTTCGGCGGCCTGACCCATGGCCTGGATGCGGCCGTCCGCGACCAGCAGCAGACCGTCGGCGTGGTATTCGTAGGAGGCGTCCAGCCCCACCTCGGCCGGGTCGGCGAGGCTGTGGAGCAGGGCGGCGCGATGGGCGATGGCAGTCATAACGATCTCTGAAAGACGAAGCGGCGGAAAAGGGATCAGTTGGGCGCGACGGCGTTGACCAGGCGCAGCGGCTGGTCCGCCTGCTGGGCCTGGCGGCCGTAGTGGGCGATGACCTCGCCGGCCACGGCGATGGCGATCTCCAGCGGCAACTTGCCCTGGACCTCGGGCAGGCCCAGCGGGCAGCGCACCGTGGCCAGGCGGTCGGCGCCGTGGCCACGGGCGGCGAGGCGGTGGCGGAACTTGGCCCACTTGGTCCTGGAGCCGATCAGGCCGAAGTAGCCATGGTCGCCGCGGGCGAGGATGGCGTCGGTCAGCTCCAGGTCCAGGGGGTGATTATGGGTCATGACGATGTAGTAGGCACCCGCCGGCATGCGGGCGATCTCGTCGACCGGCTCGTCGGTAACGATCTTTTCCACGCCAGCGGGCAGGACGGCGGGAAACTCCTGGGGCCGCGAGTCGACCCAGCGCACGGCGCAGGGCAATCCCGCCAGCAGCGGCACCAAGGCCCGGGCGACATGGCCGGCGCCGAAGACGATCACCGGGACGTCCTGCGCCAGCTGGGGTTCGAACAGCAGGGTGGTGACGCCGCCACAGCACTGGCCGAGGCTGGCGGCCAGGGAGAAGCGTTCCAGGCGCGGCTGGCGGATGCCGGCGGCGAGCATTTCCCGGGCGATGTCCACCGCGCGGTATTCGAGATGACCGCCACCGATGGTCAGGTGCTGCTCCTCGCGCCCCACCAGCATCTTGGTGCCGGCCTCGCGGGGCGTGGAGCCCTGTTCGTCGGCCACGGTGATCAGCACGCAGGGCTCGCCGCGTGCCTCGAAGTCGGCCAGCAGGGCCAGCCAGCCACGTTTGGGGGTCATGCGGGCTCCTCCGTGGCGGGGACCGGGGTGGTGTGCAGCTCGGCGGCCAGGCGGCGCATGCGCTCCACGCCCCAGAGTACCCGCTCGGGGGTGGCGGGCGCGTCCAGCGCAGGATGGAAGCGGTAGTCGGCCACGCTGGCCACGGCGTCCTGCAGGGCGCACCACACCGAGATGCCGAGCATGAAGGGCGGCTCGCCCACGGCCTTGGAGTGGAACACCGTGGCCTCGGGATTCTGCCTATTCTCCACCAGCCGTACGCGCAGATCCGGTGGCACATCGCTCACCGCCGGGATCTTGTAGGTTGAGGGACCGGCGGTGAGCAGCTTGCCGGCGTCGTTCCATACCAGTTCTTCCATGGTCAGCCAGCCCAGGCCCTGGACGAAGCCGCCTTCCACCTGGCCGATGTCGATGGCCGGATTCAGGGAGGCACCGACGTCGTGGAGGATGTCGGTGCGCAGCAGGCGGTATTCGCCGGTGAGGGTGTCGATCAGCACCTCGGAGCAGGCGGCGCCGAAGGCGTAGTAGTAGAAGGGCCGGCCGCGCGCCTGGTCGCGGTCGTAGTGGATCTTGGGCGTGCGGTAGTAGCCGGTGCTGGAGAGTGACACCTGGCCGACGTAGGCCAGCTGGATCAGCTCCTCGAAGCTCAGCAGGCGATCGCGCACCCTGACATGGCCATTGCGGAAATCGACCTCTTCGGGCCCGATGTGGAAGTGCCGACTGGCGAAATCGATCAGCCGGTCCTTGATGGTCTGGGCGGCGTTCTGCGCGGCCTTGCCGTTGAGATCGGTGCCGCTGGAAGCGGCGGTGGGCGAGGTGTTGGGCACCTTGTCGGTGTTGGTCGCCGTGATCTGGATGCGGGCTATGTCGACCTGGAAGACCTCGGCCACCACCTGGGCGACCTTGGTGTTGAGCCCCTGGCCCATCTCGGTGCCGCCGTGGTTCAGGTGGATGCTGCCGTCTGTGTAGACGTTGACCAGGGCGCCGCCCTGGTTGAGAAAGGAAGAGGTGAAGGAGATGCCGAATTTCACCGGGGTCAGGGCCAGGCCCTTCTTCAGTACCGGACTGTTCCGGTTGAAGTCGCGGATGGCCGCACGACGCGCCTGATAGTCGCTACTGGCCGCCAGGTCCGCGGTCATCTCCTCGAGCAGATTGTCTTCCACCACCTGGTGGTAGTGGGTGAGGTTGCGCGTCTCCTTGCCGTAGTAGTTGCGCCGCCTGACCTCCAGCGGATCGAGACCGCGATGGCGGGCGATGGCGTCCATGACGTTCTCGATGGCCAGCATGCCCTGGGGGCCGCCGAAGCCGCGGTAGGCGGTGTTGGACGCCAGGTGGGTCTTGCATCTGTGGCCGGTGATCTGGGCATTGCCGAGAAAGTAGGCGTTGTCGGCATGGAACATGGCGCGGTCGATGATGGCGTTGGACAGGTCCGGCGAATAGCCGCAGTTGCCTGCCAGTTCGAAGCGGATGCCCAGCAGCCGGCCGTCTTCGTCGAAGCCGACGTCGTACTCGACGTGGAAGGGATGGCGTTTGCCGGTCATGTGCATGTCTTCAAAGCGCGGCAGGCGCATCTTCACCGGGCGCCCGGTGAGATGGGCGAACACCGCGCAGAGCGCCGCCGGCATGCCGGCCTGGCTCTCCTTGCCGCCGAAGCCACCGCCCATGCGTCTCATGTCGACGGTGACCCTGTTCATGGAGACGCCGAGCACCTCGGCCACCTGTTTCTGCACCTCGGTGGGATTCTGGGTAGAGGAATAGACCAGCATGCCGCCGTCTTCGGTGGGCATGACCGAGGCCACCTGGGTTTCCAGGTAGAAGTGCTCCTGGCCGCCGATGGCCAGTTCGCCCTGCAGACGATGGGGGGCAGCGGCCAGGGCGGCGGCCGCGTCACCCAGGTGGTGGCTGTGGCTGGGCGAGATGAAGTGCTCGCGGCGCAGCGCTTCCTTGACGTCGAGGATGGCCTCCAGCGGCTCGTATTCGACGAGGGCGGCCTGGGCCGCACGGCGGGCGGCATCGAGGCTGGTAGCGGCCACCGCCAATACCGGCTGGCCCAGGTACTGCACCTCGCCATCGGCGAGCAACGGATCGCCGGGGAGGACGGCGCCGATGTCCAGCTGGCCCGGTACGTCGGCGGCGGTGATGGCCAGGGCCACGCCGGGAATCGCGTAGCAGGGCGCGAGATCGATGTGCTTGATCCGCGCATGGGCGTGCTCGCTCATGCGCGCATAGACGTGCAACTGGTTGGGGAATTCCAGGCGATCGTCGATATACAGGGCCTCGCCACTGACATGCTTGTCGGCGCTCTCGTGCTTGAGCGATTTTCCGACGCCGGTGGCCAGGCCGGCGGCGAAGGCCGCGGCCATTTCCTCGGGGGTGCGAACGGGGAGGGTGCTAGACATGGGCGGTGAGCCTCGTGGCGAGCGTGGGCTGGGTGGTCTCCAGGTGACATTTGCGCAGCAGATTCTGCGCCGTCAGCAGGCGGTATTCGCGACTGGCGCGGAAGTCCGACAGTGGCGCGAAATCCTCGGCCAGGGCCTGGACGGCGCGTTCGATGGACGCGGTATTCCAGAGCTGGCCGAGCAGCGCCTGCTCGCAGTGAGCGGCACGCTTGGGCGTGGCCGCCATGCCGCCGTAGGCGATGCGTACCGCCGCGACGTGGTCCTGGTCGAGCTCCAGCGCGAAGGCGGCGCAAACCGCGGAGATATCGTCGTCCAGCCGCTTGGATACCTTGAAGGCGCGAAAGACCAGGCCCTCACGCGCCCGCGGCACCCGGATCGCCTGGATGAATTCGCCGGGCTCCAGGGCCGTCTTGCGGTAGTCGAGAAAGAAATCGTCCAGAGCCAGTTCACGCAGGCGTTCACCCTGGCGCAACAGCAGGCTGGCGCCCAGGGCCAGCAACAGGGGCGGACTGTCGCCGATGGGCGAGGCATTGCCGATATTGCCGCCCAGGGTGCCCTGGTTGCGGATCTGCAGGGAGGCGAAACGCTGCAGCAGGGCGCCGAAGTCCGGGTAGTCGGCGGCCAGGGCGGCGGCGCAGTCGGCCAGCGGGGTGGCGGCGCGGATCTCGATCGAATCGTCGCCAACGGTGACGCCGCGCAATTCCGGGAGGTTGCCCAGGTAGATCAGGGTCTCCAGACGGCGATGCTGCTGGGTGACTTCCAGGGCCAGGTCGGTACCGCCGGCCAGCAAGCGCGCCTCGGGGTGCGCTTGGTAGAGACCGGCCAGTTCGCTCAGGGTGGTGGGGCTGTGGCAGCGCCGGTTGGCGCCCTGCAGCCGGGTATCGGGTGCTGGCGCCAGGGTCTCGAGGCGTTCCAGGGTCTGCTGCTCGCGGGCATCGAAGTGGTCCGGCTGACGGCCGGCGCAAGCCTGCTCGGCTGCGGCCAGGATCGGCCGGTAGCCGGTGCAGCGGCAGAGATTGCCGGCCAGGGCCTCGTGGGTGGCGGCGTCATCCGGCGCGGCAACGTTCTTCTGCAAGGCGAACAGCGACATGACGAAGCCAGGGGTGCAGTAGCCGCACTGGGAACCGTGGCAGTCGACCATGGCCTGCTGCACGCTGTGCAGGCGGCCCTGGTGCTTGAGGTCTTCCACGCTGATCAGTTGCCGGCCGTCCAGTGCCGCGACGAAGGTCAGGCAGCTGTTGACGGTGCGATAGCGCAGCTGGTCGCCGTCGGGCTCGGCCAGCACCACGGTGCAGGCGCCACAGTCGCCCGAGGCGCAGCCTTCCTTGGTGCCGGTCTTGCCGCAGCGCTCGCGCAGGTACTGCAGCACGGTAAGGTTGGGATCTAGCTGCTCTTCAACGCGCAGCTCCCGGTCCAGCAGAAACCTGATCACGGCCGCTCTCCACCTGGTCTCGAATGCCTTGATGGTGGGTAAAGCTGACCGATAGGTCAACATTTGCCCGGGTGAGTGGCGCCCCTCTGTCGTTTTTGAGCAAGAGGGGCAGGAAAGGCTGCGCCGTCCTGGCGCACTCGGTACGGCGGCGCCCATGGATGGTGCAAAAGCAGCCGCTCTAGCGAGCTCTTCTGCGGAATATTTATGCGAGGGCTTCAAGCCGCCCAAGGCAGTGCCGATATAAAGGCAGACGATTACGGCCTGGCCGCCTGCCGTCAGCACCCCCGTACAACCCGTTGCAACAGGTCGCTATCGTGCCTACCCAACTCAATCGTGTCGCCCGTCAGGCCTCCCTCGGCTTCTTCGCCCTGGTCACCCTCATCTTCGCTCTGGCGGGCTGGATGCTGTTCGACCTGTGCGCACGCATCGACGAGCAGCAACGCCACCACAGCGAGGCGGACGCCCAGCGCGCGCTGGAAACGCGGGTGGACAAACTGGGCCGGGTGCTGACCGATTATTCCTTCTGGCTGGAGGCCTATGCGCGGACCAATAAGAAGGTCGACGTCAACTGGGCCTACGAGGAGGACAATGTGGGGCCGTCCCTCTACAGCGGCTACGGGGTGAACGGCGCCTTCATCCTGGCACCCAATGGCGTGACCCGCTATGCCGTGGTTGGCGGCGGCCGCAGCAAGATGCAACTGGACACCTGGCTCGGCGACGACCAGACGGCGCTGCTGGCGCAGGCGCGGGAACGCTCGCTCAAGGATGGCTATGCCCAGGGCTATTTCCTGATCGATGGCCAGCCGGCCAGCGTGCTGGCCGCGGTCATCCGCCCGGATGCGACCTACCAGGACTTCAAGCGGCTGTCCTATATGGTGTTCGTCGACATCCTCACGCCGGACAAGCTGGCCCAGCTCGGGCACGCCTTCGAATTGCCCGGGCTGACCGCGGAGCCCGGGGACCTGCCCGCCCTGGCGGAGCGGCCGACCCTGGTGGTGAGGTCCGATCCGGGTATCGCGGTGACCTTCCACTGGCTGGTGCATGGCATGGGGCATCGCCTGCTGACGCAATTCGTGCCGCTGCTGGCGACCATGTGTGGCCTGGCGCTGCTGCTGGTCTGGTACCTGCGCCGGCGGATCGCCCTGGCGGCGCGGCAGACCGACGTGGCCGAAGATGCCCTGAGGCACAGCGAGCAGCGCTTTCGTACCGTTTCCGAGGCCTCGTCCGACTGGATCTGGGAGAGCGACGCCGAACAGCGACTGGTCTATCTCTCGGAGCGCTTCGTGGCCGTCACCGGCTTCAGCCGCGAAGACTGGCTGGGGCGTCCGCTGCACGAGTTGCTGGGCTACCCGCCGAGCCAGGTCGAGGAGGTGGCCCGGACGCCGCTGGCGGCCGGCCGCACCCGCCGTCCGCTGCCCTGCGAGATGCGCGATGCCCAGGCCAAGCTCAGGTACTGCCAGCTCTCGGCGCAGCCCATCATCAGCGGCGGCCTGCTGGCCGGCTTTCGCGGCACCGTATGCGACGTGACCGAGGAGATCGAGGCCAAGGCCCGCATCGAGCACATCAGCCGGCACGACGCCCTGACCGGACTGGCCAATCGTCATCAGCTGCATCGCTACCTGGCGCAGCGCTTCGCCGAGGGCGTCAGTGCCAGTCAGCCGCTGCATCTGCTGGCCCTCGACCTGGACCGCTTCAAGCCGGTCAACGACTCCCTCGGCCATGGGGCGGGCGATCAGGTGCTCTGCCAGGTCGCTCGCGAATTGCGCGCCAGTGTCCGGGAGGGCGATCTGGTCGCGCGCATCGGCGGCGATGAATTCCTGATCGCGGTGAACGGCTGCCTGAGTGCCGAGCAGGTGAGCCTGATGTGCAACCGGATGCTGGAGGGCATCGGCCGGACCATGCGCATCGACGAGCACGACATCAATATTGGCGCGAGCATCGGCATCGCCCAGGCGCCCCAGGATGGCCATGGCGCCGAGGATCTGCTGCGCTATGCGGACATCGCCCTGTACGAAGCCAAGGCCGCCGGGCGCAATACCCTGAGGTTCTACGAGCCCACCATGAACCAGCGCATCCTCGAACGGCGCCAGCTGGAGACCGAGTTGCGCCTGGGATTGCAGCGGCTGGAATTCGAGCTGGATTTCCAGCCGCGATTCGACGCCAGCAGCCAGCGCCTGCTGGGCGCCGAGGCGCTGGTGCGCTGGAACCATCCCGCGCGCGGTCGCCTGGCACCGGCCGAATTCATCGGGGTGGCGGAGGAGACCGGACTGATCCTCGGCCTGAGCGACTGGGTGCTGCAGGAAGCCTGCAGCCAGGCGGTGGTCTGGGAGCCGGAACTGATCGTGTCCATCAACCTGTCGCCGCTGGAGTTCCAGCGCGACGATCTGGTCGCGCGGGTCCGCAAGGTGCTCGACCGCACCGGCATCGATCCGGCGCGGGTCGAGCTGGAGCTGACCGAGAACGTCCTGCTGGACGACGCCGCGGGCGCCCTGGAGTTGATGAAGAAGCTCAAGGCGCTGGGGGTGCGGCTGTCCATGGACGACTTCGGCACCGGCTATTCCTCGCTGAGCTATCTGCGCACCTATCCCTTCGATTGCCTGAAGATCGATCGCAGCTTCGTCTCCAACATCGAGGTGAGCGAGAGCAACGCGGCCATCGTCGAGGCCATCGTCAGCATGGGGCGGGCGCTGTCGCTCACGGTGGTGGCCGAGGGCATCGAGACCGCCGGCCAACTGGCGCGCATCGCCGATCTCAGGTGCGACCAGGCCCAGGGCTTCCATCTGCAGCGACCGCTGTCCCAGGTGCGTTTCGCGGCCTTGCGGCAGGAGCAGTCACGACCGCGGGAAGCGTCCAACGACGCCAGTCGCGCCCTGGTCGCCACCAGGCACTAGGCACTAGGCACTAGGAGCGCCCAGGGCCGCACCCAGCAGCAGCGCGGCGAACAGCAGAAAGAGTCCGCCGGCCGCCCGGTTCAGGCGCGCGAGGGTGGAACCCGCGGTCAGGCGGGTACTCAAGGCTGCTGCGGCCCCGGCGTAGCTGCAGTGAATGAGGAGGCTCAACAGGCAGAAGCTCGCCACCAGCAGCACCAGCTGCGGCAGCACCGGGCGGTCGGCCTGGATGAAGGGCGGAAACAGCGCCAGAAAGAAGATGATCAGCTTGGGATTGGTGAGGGACACCAGCAGCCCTTGCCGGAGGCGTCTGGCGACGCCGATCGCCGGCCGGGTCGTGCCGGTCCGCTGGCCTGGAAGCGAGTCCTGGCGCAGGCGACTCAGACCCAACCAGCCCAGATAGAGCGCGCCAAGCAATTGCAGCCCCTGCAGCGCCCGTGGCGAACTGCTCACCAGGGCGCCGAGCGCGGTGCTGGACAGAATGGCTACCAGCAGGATGCCAAGCACCACACCGAGGATGCCTGGCAGGGCGCCGCGCCACTGCAGCAGCAGGGCGTTGTTGACCGTGAGCAGCACGCCCGGACCGGGACTGGCAATGGTGAGGCCGCACAGCAGCAGGTAGAGGGCAAAGGTATCCATGGCGTTTCCAGGCGGTCTGGTGGCCGGTCCTGGGCTGGCCGGTCCTGCGCTGCCGGCGACCAGTCGCTGACAGCGGCGCCCAGTCTGGCGACAGGGCGCGCCGGCGTCGCCATCCAGAGGGGCGGCTTTTCCACCGTACAGCGGCCGGCGCGGGGCTCAGGCCACCTGGAAGCGCCCCACCAATGACTGCTGGGCGTCGGCCAGGCGGGCCAGTTCGCGACTGGTGACCGCGGTCTGCTCGGCACCGGCGCTGACCTGGATGACCAGCTCATGGATGTCGCTGACGTTGCGGCTGATGTCTTCGGCGACCTGGCTCTGCTGCTCGGCGGCCGAGGCCACCTGGATATTGCGATCGTTGATCAGGGTCACGCCCTCGGCGATCTCGCCCAGCAATTCGCCGGCGCGGAGCATGTTGCCGGCGCCGGTCTGCACCTGGCCGAGGGTCTCCTGCATGGCCTGGGCGGCGCGGTCGGTGCCGCTCTGCAGGCGGCTGATCATCTGCTGGATGCTGCCGGTGGATTGCTGGGTCTTTTGCGCCAGGGAGCGTACCTCGTCGGCCACCACGGCAAAGCCGCGACCGGCCTCACCGGCGCGCGCCGCCTCGATGGCCGCATTCAGCGCCAGCAGATTGGTCTGCCCGGCAATGCCATTGATCACGTCCAGCACCAGGGAGATGGCATCGCTCTCCTGCTTGAGTTCGGCGATGATCTGCGCGGTGCGCTCGGCCTGCACCGACAGCCCCTGCACCAGGCCGATGGTGGCCTGCAATTCGTGGCGACCCTGGCGGGTGCTGGCCTCCACCTGCCGCGAGCCCTCGGCGGCTTCGCTGGTGCTGCGGGCGACGTCCTTGACCGTGGCGCTCATCTCGGCGATGGCGGTGGCCATCTGATCGGTGCCCAGGCGCTGCTGGGTCACGTTCTCGCTGGTCTGGATGGCGACCGCCGAGGCTTCTTCGGCGGCGGTGGCGACCTGCTGGGTGGCCGCGCCGATCTCCTGGATGACCTGGCCGAGTTCCTGACTCATCAGATTGAGGTTGCCGGTGATGGTGCCGAATTCGTCCCGGCCCTGATAGACGCAACGGGCGCTGAGGTCGCGGGTCGCCAGGCGGGTGAGGGTGCCGTTGACCTGTTCGACCGCCTGCCTGATGTTGCGGATGACCAGCCAGGCCAGCACCGAAACGGCCACCAGCAGCACCAGCATCAGGCCCAGGGTGGTCCAGAGATCGCGGCTGGAGCCAGCGCGTAGCTGTTCGGTGGTGGCGATGATGCTGGCGCCCAGCTCCGTTTCCAGGGTGCCCAGCTGATCGATGCGCTGGGTGGCCAGGTCGAACCAGGTGTCCGGCTGCACGTTCAGAGGTCTGCCCGGTGTCGTGTAGAGCGCACGCCGCTGCAACTGCGCCAGCTCCAGGGCACCGGGCTGCTTGAGGAGGTTCTCGAATCGCTGGACGACCTCGGGCGCGGACCTCTGCCTGAAGGCGTCGGCGTAGGCGGTGAATTCACCGAGATTGCGCGCGATCTGCACCAGTATCGGCAACTCCAGCCGATTCCTGCTGAAGGCTATCCCCAGCAGCGCGCGCTCGCGGCCGGCCCGCTCCTTCATCTCGACGAACAGATTCAGGGCATTCAGGGCGCGCTTGATCGCCGGATCCTCGACTTCGGCTTCGAGCTTGCTGTTGTAGCCTATCAACGCCTGGATCATCTCGGTATAGGCGGCACTGGATTGGGTACCGCTGATCGTCAGGCCGTCCACGGTGGTGCGCACCCCGGGCAGGCCGTCGAGGAGCTTCAGCACGGGTTGCAGGGCGGTATCGTCGCTGGCCACCCGGGCGCGCAAGGCGCCTTGGGCCTGGTCGCTGTCCTGGCGATAGGTTCGCAGGTCGTCACGCATGGCCGTGCCGCCACTGCTGAGAAAGGCGCCGCTGGCGCCCCGTTCCCGTTGCAGGGAGGTGATCAGGGTACTGACGTCTTGCGCCGTGGCGCTGGCGGTCACGGTGTGATCGAGGTTCTCCAGCGTCTGGTAGCGGTCCTTGAGGAAGAGACCGCAAATCAGCAGAAAGCCGGTCAGGGGCAGGAGCAGGATCAGCAGCAGCTTGGTACTCAGGGCGGCGTTCTTCAGCATTGGTCAGTCCTTCTATAGATAACCCTCGCGTCTGCTGGGACGCGAGGGATCGATTCCATGAGAGGTCACCGCGCAGGCATCGCCGGAAAGGATTCAGCTGCGCAAAGCCTGACGATTGCTTACGGACATACCCGGGTAGCGGATGCGCGCGCATGACCGGCGGTTATGCCTGCAAGTAGCGTGCTAGAGCGGTTCGAGGGTGTTGGTTGCGGATTCCCTGTTCCGTCTGGAACCGCGGAGTCGCCACCGGGACTGAAGGGCGATGGCGGCAAAGGCTTGCGGTCGAAGGATCAAGCCGGGGCAGACGGCAGAGCTCGGTACAGAGGACTGACGTCAGGGTTGCGGGCGGGGCTGGGCAGTGCCGAAGGGTGACCAAGCCCAACGACAGGGCAGTGCGGGGAGGCGGGAGAGTACAGCGAGAAGCGGGAAGGAGGGTTACAGCGGATGGCCAGCGAGGGGGACCTGGGGCTGTCCTCCTCGCTGGCCGTCGAATGCCTGGGTGGGGTCAGGCCACCCGGAAGCGGCCGACCAGCGCCTGCTGCTGTTCGGCGAGGCGGGCCAGTTCGCGACTGGTGACCGCGGTCTGCTCGGCACCGGCGCTGACCTGGATCACCAGGTCGTTGATGTCGTTGACGTTGCGGCTGATCTCTTCGGCGACCTGGCTCTGCTGCTCGGCGGCCGAGGCGACCTGGATGGTGCGGTCGTTGATCAGGGTCACGCCCTCGGCGATCTCGCCCAGCAGCTCGCCGGCGCGAACCACGTTGCTGGCGCCGGTCTGCACCTGGCTCAGGGTTTCCTGCATGGCCTGGGTGGCGCGGTCTGATCCGGTCTGCAGATTGTTGATCATCTGCTGGATGCTGCCGGTGGATTGCTGGGTCTTTTGCGCCAGGGAGCGCACCTCGTCGGCCACCACGGCAAAGCCACGCCCGGCCTCACCGGCGCGAGCGGCTTCGATGGCGGCGTTGAGCGCCAGCAGGTTGGTCTGCTCGGCGATGCCGCGGATCACGTCCAGCACCGAGGAGATGGCATCGCTCTCGTGCTTGAGTTCGGCGATGATGTCCGAGGTCCGTTCGGCTTGCACCGACAGCCCCTGCACCAGGCCGATGGTGGCCTGCAATTCGCGACGACCCTGGCTGGTGTTGCCCTCGACCTGGCGCGAGCCCTCGGCGGCTTCGGTGGTGCTGCGGGCGACGTCCTTGACCGTGGCGCTCATCTCGGCGATGGCGGTGGCCACCTGATCGGTGCCCAGGCGCTGCTGGGCGACGTTCTGGCTGGTCTGGATGGCGACCGCCGAAGCCTCCTCGGCAGCGGTGGCGACCTGTACGGTGGCCGCACCGATCTCCTGGATCACCTGGCCCAGCTCCTGGCTCATCTGGTTGAGATTGCCGGTGATGGTGCCGAATTCGTCCCGGCCCTGATAGGCGCAACGGGCGGTGAGATCGCGGGTGGCCAGGCGGGTGAGGGTGCCATTGACCTGTTCGACCGCCTGCTTGATGTTGCGGATGATCACCCAGGCCAGCGCCGAGACGGCCACCAGCACCAGCAGCACCAGGCCCAGGGTGATCCAGAGGTCGCGACTGGCGTTGGCGCGGGCCTGCTCGGCCTGGGCCCCGACGCTGGCGCCGAGGTCCGCCTCCACCTTGCCCATCAGGTCGATGCGCTGGGTGGCCAGGTTGAACCAGTCTTCCGGCTTGACGCCCAGGGCGTCGCCGAGGGGAACGGTAAAGGCCAGTTGCTGCAGGCGGCTGACTTCCTGGGCGCTGGGTTGCTTGAAGGTGTCGTCGAGCTGGCGGATGAATTCGGGCGTGGCCTTGCGCTGGAAGGCGTCGGCATAGGCGGAGAATTCACCCAGGTTGCGCGCGAAGCGCGACAGCAGGCTGGCGTCAAAGCGATTCTGGTTGAAGGCCAGACCCAGGAGCACCCGCTCGCGGCCGGCGCGTTCCTTCATCTCGACGAACAGATTGAGGGCGCCCAGGGCGCGCAGGATGGCCGGATCATCGACCCCGGCTTCCAGCGAATGGGTGTAGCCGATCAGCGTCTTGATCAGGTCGGTGTAGGCCGCACCGGACTGGGTGCTGTTGAGCGCCAGGCCGTCCACCTTGGTGCGTAGGTCACGTAGACCATCCAAAGCGCGCACGGCCGTCTGGATCGCGGTGTCGTCACCGGTGGCCAGAGCCCGCAGGTCTTTCTCCGCCTTGTCACTGTCTTCGCGAAAGGTCTTGAGCTTGTCTTGCATCGACTTGCCGCCGCTGCCCAGGAACACGCCACTGGCGCCGCGTTCGCGCTGCAGGCTGGTGACCACGGCACTGACACGCTGGGCCGTGGCACTGGCGGTCACGGTGTGCTCCATGTCCTTGAAGGTTTCGTAGCGATCGGCGGTGTAGAGACCCGAGATCACCAGGAAGCCGGCCAGTGGCAGGAGCAGAATCAGCAGGAGCTTGGTACTTAGGGGGGCATTCCTGAGCATGGTGGACTTCTCTGAAGCGGTCAGCGGGGGCGCCGGCGGCAGGATGATCAGCCGTCGTGGGCGAGGTCGATTGCGGTTATGTCGGCACCCCGAGACGAACCTTTATAGTCAGCTTAATCAATGGTGCGAGAGAGGGTGCGTCAGGCTGTCCATCAGACGGTGCGCCGGGTGGCGCGCGCTGCGCCCGGGGAGGCCGGGCGCTATGGTCAGACATCAATCAGCCCAGTTGCGCCTTGACGAGCAGGGCGTAGCCGAGCACCAGCAGCGGCCAGCCCACGGCCGGCCCGAACAGCAGGCGCCAGAGCCACAGGCGCGGCACGAAGCCGACGCCGTGGACCAGTCCGGCGGACACACCGAGCATGACCCCCATCAGCAGCGGATGACTGTAGTGGCCGCTGGCGTCGAGCATCAGCCCGGGGTGGATCAGCAGCAGCAGGGCCAGGGGCGCCGCCAGCAGCAGGGACAGCGTCCGCCCCAGCGGGTGGACGCGGGGCAGGGCCTCAGCATTCGGCATCGTCATGGACGTCCAGCTCCCGGGTGCTTTCCAGCCAGAGGGCGTTGATGATGCCGAAGCTCGCGGCGAGCAGGACACCGAGGATCCAGGTGAAGTACCACATGGCGTGTCTCCTTGAGAGGCCGATCAGTAGAGGCCGTGGGGGTTGGCGTCGATGAAGCGGTCATCGACCTTGCCCCACATGCGGATGTAGCTCCACAGGGTGTAGGCAAGGATGAGCGGCACGAAGAGGGCCGCGGCGACGAACATGATGCCCAGCGTCTTGTGGCTGGAAACGGCGTCCCAGACGGTCAGGCTGGAAGCCGGATCCAGGCTCGACGGCAGCACGAAGGGAAACAGCGCACAGCCGGCGGTGGCGAGGGTGCCGACGATGGCCAGGGCCGTGCCGGTAAAGGCCAGACCGGCCTGACGCCAGCTGCTGCCCAGCAGCGCCAGAACGCTGCCGAGCACGGCCACGACCGGGGCGATCAGGGTCAGCGGCTGGACCTGGTAGTTGGCCAGCCAGCCCGGGTTGCCGGCCGCGACCACCTTGTGCAGCGGATTCAGGGCAGTGCCCGGATCGCCCTGGCTGATCAGCACATAGCCGTCGATGCCATAGGCCAGCCAGACGCCGGCCAGGCCGAAGGTGGCGAGATGCAGCAGGGCGCACAGGCCGGTGGCGCGGCGGGCGCGCTCGCCCAGCGCCTGGTGGGTGCGCAGCATCAGCCAGCTGCCGCCGTGGGCGCAGAGCATGGCCAGGCTGACCCCGCCGCAGAGCAGCGCGAAGGGGTTGAGCAGGGCGAAGAAGCTGCCGCTGTAGGTGGATCTCAGGGTGTCGTCGAGCTGGAAGGGCACGCCCTGGAAGAGATTGCCGAAGGCCACGCCGAACACCAGCGCCGGAACCAGGCTGCCGGTGAACAGGCCCCAGTCCCAGGCGCTGCGCCAGCGGCCGTTGTCCAGCTTGCTGCGGTAGTCGAAGCCCACCGGGCGCAGGAACAGGGCGAAGAGCACCAGCAGCAGGGCCCAGTAGAGTCCGGAGAAGGCGGTGGCATAGACCATCGGCCAGGCGGCGAAGAGGGCGCCGCCGGCGGTGATGAACCACACCTGGTTGCCGTCCCAGTGCGGGGCGATGCTGTTGATGGCGGCGCGGCGTTCCTTGTCGGTCTTGCCGATCAGGGGCATGAGGATCATAGCGCCCATGTCGAATCCGTCGGTGAGGGCGAAGCCGATCAGCAGCACGCCGATCAGCACCCACCAGATGAGCTTGAGGACTTCATAGTCGAACATGGCGGTCTCCTCAGACGTTGGCCGGGGCAGCGGGCTTGGCCACCGCGGCCTGGCGCAGGGCGTCGCCGACCTGGGCGGCGCGTTCGTGGAAGTAGCGGCCGGTATGCAGGCTGCTTGGGCCGAGGCGGGCGAAGCGGATCATCAGGTACAGCTCCACGATCAGCAGCAGGGTGTAGAAGGTCACCAGGGCGCCGATGGAGCCGAGCAGATCGCCCGGGGCCAGGGTCGAGGCCGAGAGGTGGGTGGGCAGCACCTCGCTGATGGTCCAGGGCTGGCGACCGTGCTCGGCCACCCACCAGCCGGTTTGGGTGGCGATCCAGGGCAGCGGCAGGCTGAGCAGCGCCCATTTCAGCAGCCAGGGCTTGCTGAGTTCGTTGCGGCGGGTCGAAGCCCAGAAGGCGCAGATAAACAGCGCCAGCATCAGCACCCCGCTGGCGACCATGATGCGAAAGGTCCAGAATAGGCTGGCGACACCGGGAATGGTGTCCCGCGCGGCCTGGCGGACCTGCTCGGGGGTAGCGGTGGCGGGATCGTTGACGTATTTCTTCAGCAGCAGGCCATAGCCCAGGTCCTGCTTGTGGGCGTCGAAGGCGGCGCGGGTGGCGGCGGAGTCGTCGCCGGCGCGCAGGCGCTCCAGCAGGGCATAGGCCTGGGCACCGTTGCGGACGCGGGCCTCGTACTGGCTGACCAGGTCCTTGATGCCGGTGACCTGTTCGGTGGTGGAGCGGGTGGCGATCAGGCCCATCAGGTAGGGGATCTTCACCGCGTAGTCGGTGCGCATCTCCTGCTGATTGGGAATGCCGAAGAGGGTGAAGGAGGCCGGGGCTGCCTCGGTGTTCCACTCGGCTTCGATGGCGGCCAGCTTGACCTTCTGTACCTCGCCGACGCGATAGCCGGATTCGTCGCCCAGCACGATCACCGAGATGACCGCGGCCATGCCGAAGGCGGCGGCCACGGCGAAGGAGCGCCGGGCGAAGCCGATGTCGCGGCCCTTGAGCAGGTAGTAGCTGGAGATCGCCAGGACGAAGATGGCGCCGGTGACATAACCCGAGGCCACGGTGTGGACGAACTTCACCTGGGCCACGGGGTTGAGCAGCAGAGCGCCGAAGTCGACCAGCTCCATGCGCATGGTGACGTAGTTGAATTCGGCACCGACCGGATTCTGCATCCAGCCGTTGGCCACCAGGATCCACAGCGCGGAGAGATTCGAGCCCAGGGCCACCAGCCAGGTCACCAGCAGGTGCTGCCCTTTCGACAGCCGCTCCCAGCCAAAGAAGAACAGCCCGATTAGCGTCGATTCGAGGAAGAAGGCCATCAGGCCCTCGATGGCCAGGGGCGCGCCAAAGATGTCGCCGACATAGTGGGAGTAGTAGGCCCAGTTGGTGCCGAACTGGAACTCCATGGTCAGGCCGGTGGTGACGCCCAGGGCGAAGTTGATGCCGAACAGCTTGCCCCAGAACTGGGTCATGTCCTTGTAGACCTGTTTGCCGGTCATCACATAGACCGACTCCATGATCCCCAGGATCACCACCAGCCCCAGGGTCAGGGGCACGAAGATGAAGTGATACAGCGCGGTCATGCCGAATTGCAGGCGTGACAGGTCCACGACGGATTCCGAGATCATCCCGGCAATCTCCTCAAGCGAAGGGAAGGGGTACTAGTCCAGCAGGTGGGCGCTGACCGCCTGGGTGGCGTCGGGCGGAACCGTGGGGGCGCTGAACCAGAGGCTCTTGATCGCCATGAGCAGCGCCAGCTTGATCAGCAGGATGATCAGCAGTTCCTTGACCAGGCGTCCGTTCATGGCGACCTCGCGAGCCGTGGCGCCGCTCCAGGACGGAGTGGCGGCTGCATGCAGGATGCGCCTGCTGGCCCTGGGCAAAACTGATCCAGATCAATTGGCCAGTGGCCATCGCCTGGGGCAGGTTGTCGCAGCCGTTCAGGTCGGGTTCAGAGGGGTTAAGACAGCGTTAAGACGCCTGGGCGCAAGGTGGAACCGTGACTGACGCCGGACCGCTGCCGCGGCGACGCCAGCCCCCGTGTTCAAGACAGGAGGATCCACCATGAACGTCTTCAACAAGATGGCCGCTCTCGCCCTGCTCAGCACCGCCAGCTACACCGCCATGGCCGCCGAGATCAACGAAAGACGCGCCCAGGCCGCGCTGCAGCCCAAAGCGGCCCAGTCCGAGGTCGTCGCGGTGCAGCCACAGGCGCCGGCACGCTGGGACCAGGTGCTCGATCCCCAGGCCTATGGCCAGGCGTCGGTGCGCTATCAGGCAAGGGTCGTGGATCCGGCGCTGCTGCGGACCGTGAACCTCGGCTAGCGTCGCGGCGGGCCGGGCGGACCCCGGCCCCCGTTCGCATGCTATGTTGCATCCCTCGAGACGTGCGCAGGGGGACGCCGATGCAGCCGGTCACAGCCATATCCGCGGGACCCGGACCGATTCGCTGGGAGGCGCATGCCTGCCTGCCCCTCGTGCCCGGGCAGGACATGTCCGGCTTGCATCGCTATCGCGCGGCCGGCTTCCATCATGTGTCGATCAACGTCGGCATGGACATGACGCCTTTCGCGACGGTGGTGCAAACCCTAGCGGATTTCCGCGCCTGGCTGGCGCGGCATGAGGCGCACTTCCGTCTGGTCGGCACGGTGGCCGACATCCACCAGGCGCGTAAGCAAGGCAGGCTGGCCGTCTCCTTCGATCTCGAAGGCTCGACCATGCTGCTCGACGATCCAGCGATGGTCGGGCTCTATGCCAGTCTCGGGGTACGCCAGATGCTGCTCGCCTACAACCGCGACAACAGCTGCGCCGGAGGTTGCCATGGCGCGGGGGGCGGTCTGACGGCGCTGGGTCGCGAGATGGTGGCGGCCGGCAATGCGGCGGGCATCACCCTCGACTGTGCCCACGCGAGCGAGCGCGTCAGCCTGGAGATCATGGCGGTGTCGACCCGGCCGGTGGTCTTTTCCCACACCAATATCAAGGCGCTCCACGAGCATCCGCGGACGGTGAGCGATGGGCAGATCCGCGCCTGCGCCGACCAGGATGGCGTGATCGGCCTGACCGGTCTGAGTCTCTTTCTGGGCGATCCCGCGGCTTCGATGGCCAGCTTCGTCCGCCAGATCGACTACCTGGCGGAGCGGGTCGGGACTCGCCATATCGGCATCGGGCTGGATACCGAATTGTGCCCGGCCGACCATGCCCTGCCCGCTGGCGTCGACGTCGAGGACTGGTGGCCCGCACGCCACTATGGACAGCCGCACGGTCATACCCAGCTGCAACCCGAGGCGCTACCTGAACTGATACGCCAACTGGCGGGGCGGGGCTACACCGCCGCCGACATCGACGCCATCCTGGGCGGGAATTTCCTGCGCATCGCGAGCCAGACCTGGCCGTCTGCGGCTGCCTGAGTCCAGGCGCAAAGCGCTTTCCCCTGGCCTAGACGTACCGCGCCGCCGCGTAACCCGAGGCCCAGGCCCACTGGAAGTTGAAACCGCCCAGGTGGCCGGTGACGTCCAGCACCTCGCCGATGAAGTACAGACCGGGCGACTTGAGCGACTCCAGGGTCTTGGACGATACCTCGCGGGTGTCGACGCCGCCCAGGGTGACCTCGGCCGTCCGATAGCCCTCGGTGCCCGCCGGGACCAGTTGCCAGTCGTGCAGGCGGGCGGCGATGGCCTTGAGTTCGTCCGGGGTGTATTGCTTCAGCGGCCGGGACTGGAACCAGCTGTCGGCGAGCAGGGTAGCCATCTTCTTGGTGAACAGCTCGCCCAGCAGGGTCTTGAGTTCGCTGTTGGGCCGCGCCTGACGCTGCTCGGCGAACCACTGGACCAGGTCCAGGTGCGGCAGCAGGTCGATGCTGAGGCTGTCGCCGGGTTGCCAGTAGGAGGAGATCTGCAGGATCGCCGGACCGCTGAGGCCGCGGTGGGTGAACAGCAGATTCTCGACGAAGCTCTGGCCGTTGCAGCTGATCCGGCAGTCTTCCACCGCCGTGCCGGACAGGGCGCTGCAGAATTCCTTGAGCTGCGGATCGGTGATGGTGAAGGGCACCAGACCGGCGCGGGTCGGCAGCAGCTGATGGCCGAACTGGCGGGCGACCTGATAGCCGAAGCCGGTGGCGCCGAGGGTCGGGATGGACAGGCCGCCGGTGGCGATCACCAGGGATTCGCCACGCACCGGGCCCAGGCTGGTCTGCAGTTGATAGCCGCCCGGGTCGAGGCGGGCGATCTCCTGCACCGAGGTATTGAGGCGGATGTCGACGCCGCCCCGTTCGCACTCGTCCAGCAGCAGGGCGAGGATGTCGCTGGCCTTGTTATCGCAGAACAGCTGGCCGAGCTTCTTCTCGTGATAGGGCACGCCGTGCTTGGCCACCAGGGCGATGAAGTCCCATTGGGTGTAGCGCGCCAGGGCCGACTTGCAGAAATGCGCGTTCTGCGAGAGGAAGTTGGCGGGCTCGCAATAGAGGTTGGTGAAGTTGCAGCGGCCGCCGCCGGACATGAGGATCTTCTTGCCGGCCTTGTTGGCGTGGTCGAGTACCAGCACCCGGCGCCCGCGCGCGGCGGCGCTCAGGGCGCACATCAAACCGGCCGCGCCGGCACCGATGATGATGACCTGGGTATCGAACACTGTGACTCCTTACCGATAGACAGGGGCCTCTGGCCCGCGGCGGCGCATGTTACCCGATCGCTCGCTCGGGGTGGATGGCCGCCGTCGCGTCGCGGGTCCGGCTGTCCGGGCACCCTCCGACAGGCGCGGGCCGGGGCGGGCGGCGATCCATGAGCACCCTCGGCCACACCTGAGCGCGCGGCAGCGGGCAGTCTCAGCGCCGGCTGCCCGTTGCCCGTCCGCGCAGGTGATTGGTCGGTAGGGCGGTGGTGTACTTCACCTGGCTCAGGGCGAAGCTCGATCTGATGCTGGCGACGACGGGGATGGTCGTGAGGCAATCCAGCAGCAGCGTCTGGTACTTGGCCAGGTCTTCGCTCACCACCCTGAGCATGAAGTCGGCCTCGCCGCTCATCAGGTAGCACTCCATGACCTCCGGACGCTCCTTGATCGCATCCGTGAAGACCTCCAGCGACTGCTTGTCCTGCAGCTTGAGCGACACATGCACGAAGACGTTGATGGCGAGCCCCAGCGCGGCCGGATCGACCAGGGTCACGGCGCCGCGCAAGACGCCATGCTCCTTCATGTCCGCCACGCGCCGCCAACAGGGGGACGTCGAGAGTCCGGCGATTTCCGCCAGTTCGGCATTGCTCAGTTCGGCGTTCTGCTGCAGGGCATCCAAGATACGCAGGCTGGCATCGTCGAGTTTGGCGCGGCTCACGGTAGGACCTTCCTCTTTTAAATCTATTCAGGGTTGAATTTACCGAAATTCCCATTTTTCACGAAGAGAAAGGTGCGTTTTCGCGCACGAGCGGAAATAGCATAACTCCGAGTGATCCTTGGGCAACAGGGTGGCATCGTGAGCGCTACGATTCGGCAGAACCTCGACCTTCCCGGCAAGGCCTTCGGGCTTTCCTCCACCTATGTCGCGCTCGGCGTCATGGTGCTGCTGTGGGGAAGCAGCTGGCCGGTGACCAAGCTCGCCCTGCAATCGGTGCCGCCGCTCTGGCTGGCGACCGTGAGATTCGCCAGCGCCGCGGTCTGCCTGTGCCTCTACCTGGCGCTGCGGGGACAACTCAGGCTACCCACCCGGCACGACCTGCCGATCATCGCCAGCGTGGGACTCCTGCAGATGATGACCTTCACCGGGCTTGGCATGGTGGCCATGGTGCAGATCGACACCAGCAGGGCCGTGCTGCTGGCCTACACCACGCCCCTGTGGTGCGTACTGGTCGCCTGGATGCTGTTTCGCCAGGTGCCGTCGCGTCTGCAACTCACCGGATTGGCCATCGGCATGGCCGGGGTGGTCGCCGTCTGCAGTCCCGCGGAACTCGACTGGACGCAGCCGGGCACCGTGAAGGGGGCGCTCTTTCTCCTGCTCGCCGCGGTGAGCTGGGCGCTCGTCATCCTCCATGTGAAGCGCCATCGCTGGGTGACGTCGCCGCTGGCACTGGCACCCTGGCAGATGCTGCTGGCCGTGGTGCCCCTGGCCTTCGCCGCCTGGCTGAGCGAAGGCTGGCCGACCGCCGTCACCCTGGATACCCGGCTGTTGCAGGAGCTGTTCTTCATCGGTCCGATCGCCACCTCGGCCTGTTTCGTCATCTCGGCGGAGTTCGGCCGGAGGATTTCCACCTTCGCCATGTCGACCGTCACGCTCGGGGTGCCCCTGGTGGGAACCCTGGCGTCCTGCCTGGCGTTTGGCGCCACCGTGTCGAGCCTGTTCGTCGCCGGGCTCGGCCTGGTGGTGGCGGGGGTGCTCGTCTCGGCCCTGGCGGTGCGCCCCGGACGAACCTGAGCGCGACCGCCCGTACCGCGACGCCCTAGGTGGTCAGGTGCGTCGCGGTTTCTTCGAGGATCTGCTGCAGCCGGCGGGACAGGGCCTCCGCCGAATAGGGCTTGTGGATCAGCTCGAAGCCCTGGGCGCCATTGGTCGCCAGCACGTGGCTGTAGCCGGAGGTCAGCAGGATCGGCAGGCAGCGATAGAGGCGTCTGATCTCGATGGCCAGCTCCAGCCCGCTCATGCCGGGCATGACGACGTCCGAGAAGACCACGTCAAATCGACCCGGCTGGTCGGCGAGCAGGGCGAGGGCGCGCTCGGCGTTGGTGGCCAGGACTGCGTGGTAGCCGAGATCGCCCAGCAGGTCCACGGCGAAGCTACCCACCTCGAGATTGTCCTCGACCACCAGGACGGTGATCCCACCGCCATCGACCGTTGCCGTGGCATCAGCGAGGGTCGGTTGCGGCCCGCTGGCCGGCGCGAGCGGCAGATAGAGGCGGAAGGTCGTCCCGCGGCCGACCTCGCTGGTGACCCGCACCTCGCCGCCCGACTGCTTGATGAAGCCGAACACCTGGCTCAGGCCGAGTCCGGTACCCTGGCCGACTCTCTTGGTGGTGAAGAAAGGCTCGAAGATCTGCTCCAGGTGTGCCCGGGCGATGCCACTGCCGTTGTCCGCCAGGGTGATGGCCACGGCTGGGAGGTCCAGCGCTGGCTGAGCTCCGCTGGCCGGAATGCCGGCGACGGTCATTACGCCTATGGTCAGGCGTCCGGCACCGCTCATGGCGTCGCGGGCGTTCACCGCGATGTTCACCATCGCGGTATCGAACTGGCTGGGGTCGGCATAGACCAGGCACGGGTCATCGCCTACCTCGAGCTCGATGCCCACCTGCGAACCCAGCAGGGTTTCCAGCATGTCACCCATGGCCAGGACATTGTCCCGCGCGGAAAACACCTCGGGCGCCAGGGCCTGGCGCCGGGCGAAGGCCAGCAGTTGCCCGGTCAATCGCGCGGCGCGATCCACGGTGGTGGAGATCGCTTCCAGGTAGCGCTCGCGTCGCGCATCGCTGAGGTTGGGGCGCTTGAGCAGGTCGCAGGAGGTGCGGGCGACGGTGAGCAGGTTGTTGAAGTCGTGGGCCACGCCCCCGGTGAGCTGGCCGATGGCTTCCATCTTCTGCGCCTGGCGCAGGGCGTCTTCGGCGGCCGCGAGATCCAGCGTCTGCTGGCGTTGCTGGGTCACGTCGCGCACGGTGGCATAGATGAGTTCGCCGTTGCGCGTGGCATTCCAGGAAAACCAGCGGTAGGTGCCGTCGCGGTGGCGATAGCGGTTTTCGAAGCTGACCAGCGCCTTGCCCTGCTTGACGTCGCGAAACGCCTGGCGCGTGGCGACGAGGTCGTCATCGTGGACGAAGGTCAGGAAGGGACGGGCCTTGAGCTCGTCGAGCGACCAGCCCAGGGTCGCCGTCCAGGCCGGATTGAGGTTGACGAAGAAGCCTTCGAGGTCGGCCACGCACAGCGGATCGGTAGAGCAGTTCCAGATCTGGTCGCGCTCGGCGGTGCGCTCCGAGATGCGTAGCTCCAGCTCGTCGTTGAGCGCGGCAATGGCTTCGGCACGGGCCTGCTGCGCCTGCTGGGCGAGGATGCGACTGCTGATGTCGCGCGAGATGCAGACGATCTTGACCTCGCCGGTGCCGGCCACCGCGAAGGGCGAACAGGACACCTCCCACCAGCGCGGCTCGCCCCGGGCCGTGGGGCAGAATCCCTCGACCCGGGTGCCCTGGCCTTCGACGGCGCGCCTGACGGCGTGGCGGATCTTCTCGACCTCCGCGTCAGGCCAGAGCGCGGCGTATTCGCAGCCCATCACCTGATCGACGGACTGCAACTGGTTGAGCTCCAGGCCCTGGGCGTTCATGAATTCGATATGGCCCCCGGCGGAGAGGACCTTGACGCAATCCAGGCTGGCCTGGAGCAGGCTGCGGGAGAAGGCCTCGCTGTGCAGCACGTTGCGGGCGGCCACGAAGCGGCGCTGGGCGTCGATCTCCAGCGCGATCATGCTGGCGAAGAGTTCGAAGGCGGGCAGGATCTCCGGGCTGCTGGGCTTGGCCGGCTGCGGATCGATGGCGCAGAGGGTGCCGAAGAAGCTGCCGTCCTCCAGCACGATGGGCACCGAGATATAGCTGCGCAGGCCGTACTGCCTGGGCGTGTGATGGTGGCGATAGAGCTCGTCCCGCGCCACGTCGTCGATCACCACCGGCTGGCGATGGTCGCGGATCTCGTCGCAGATGGTCGATTTGACCTCCAGTTCGCCACCGGGCTCTAGGCCGAAGCCGATCAGGTCGAGGGTACTGCAGGCGATCCAGCGATCGTCGGTCACCCGGGCGACGGCGGCGAAGCCCATCCCTGTCATCCGGCAGACCACGTCCAGGATCCTGGGTACCGCGGCGATCTCGGCAATGAGATCGATGTCCTGGGACAGGAGGTACGAGGGGACTGGAGTCGAGGTGAGGGTGCTCATCGGGTCGCTCGTACGGTGCCCTGCCGGGGCAGCGGGGAAGATGGCGAGCGACAGGTTGAAGCCTCCAACACGGATGCTAGAGGTGTTCGTCACAGGCCGTGCGCGGCCAGTATAGCGAGCATCCAAGCGAAGCGGGTGACAGGATGCCCACCGGTTTGCGATGGGCGTCTCCGTCTCTAGCCTGAGGCCGCGGCGGGTATGGCCGTGCGACTGCCCAGGGGCTGGCTGGCACTGGCGTTGAACAGCGCGGTGAGGGGCGCGTAGTTGTAGAAGGCAGTGATGGCCTTGGCCAGGGAGGCGCTCTGCGTGCCCGCCAGCGGTTTCGCCGCTGGCGCGGGGAGAATCGGAGGAAGCCGTCCTGGTGCATTTAGGAAACCTTTGCAGCGGAAAAGGGCGGCCGCTCAGAGGCTAGGAGGTTTGTACCTCAGGGCAGGATTGCGGGCAAAGGTGCCCATTCTGGCTAGTGCGGCGGGTTCTGCTCGCCGTCTTTCCAGCAGGGCACCGCCGATTGGCTACCCTGGGAAGACCTCACAAGAAGGATGCAACCGATGCGCTACCTGTCCGCTGGAACCCTGCGCCCCTTGCTCGCGGCCATTGCCGGTCTTGCCAGTGCCACGGCTTTCGCCGCCACCGCGCCCGCTACCGACATACCCGCTCGGCAAGAGGTGCTGACCTTCACCTCGCTGACCCTGAGCGATCAGCAATTCCTGACGGGGGACCAGGGCGGCACCGAGGTCCTGCTCGGCGGCGTACTATCGCTGCCGCCCGGCGAGGGCCGGGTGCCGGTGGTGCTTCTGCAGCATGGGTCGGGCGGGATGGGGGCCAACATCACCTATTGGCAGCGGCAGTTCAATCAGGCCGGCATCGCCACCTTTGCCGTGGATGGCTTCTCGGGCCGGGGCATCACCAGCACTGCCACCAATCAGGCTCAGCTGGGGCGGCTCAATTTCGTGCTGGATGACTATCGCGCCGGTGCCTTGCTCGCGCGGCATCCCCGCATCGATACAGGCAAGATCATCCTGATGGGCTTTTCCCGCGGTGGACAGGCCTCGCTCTATGCCGCCATGGAGCGCTTCGACAAACGCTGGAAAAGTCAGGACTTCCAGTTCGCCGGCTATCTGTCGTTCTATCCCGACTGCTCGATCAGCTTTCGCGAGCAGGACCGGGTCGTCGCCAAGCCGCTGCGCGTCTACCACGGCCTGGCCGACAACTACGATCCCTATTCCCGCTGCGAGGGCTATCTCGCCACACTCAAGCAGCAGGGCGCCGATCTCGGGGTGCACACCTATCCTCACGCCGAGCACGGCTTCGACAGCCCCTATGTCTGGAGTCCGGTGGTGGTCGCGAAGGGTAGCCAGACCGTGCGTGAGTGTCGGATCACCGAGAACGCCAAGGGCGAGTTGATCAACCAGCAGACCGGCAAGGTCTTTTCCTATCAGGATAGCTGCGTGGTGCTGGGGCCCAAGGTCGGGCCCGATGCGGAGGCGACCCGGCAGGCCACCCGGGATGTGCTGGCGGCGGTCAGGGCCATCGTGAAATAGGGCTCACGCTCGACATCGGCCCTGGCGGAGGAGGGCGCAGGACCGCATCGGGGTTCGAGCGGATCGCCTGGCGGGACCGGCACGCATCCAGGCGGCGAGTCAGGCCCGCTGGTCGAAAAGGCACCCAATATCCCGGTGTAGAGCCTTCACGCGTGAGCGAGGCGGCACTTTTACAAGATGTGTCCAGTCGTAATTCAGGCCTCGCCGGGTCGCTTGAGCGGCCCCGCGTCTCTCCCATGCTCCGCTCCGAGACGACTCCTGATGAATACTGCGAACTGGGCTTATATCCTTATCGTCGTTGCCGGATTCCTGCAGGCTGCCGGTGCGGCCATGAACGGCTCGCTGAACAAGGCGCTGGTCAATCCCTGGCTGGCGACCTCGGTGTCCTTCGTGATGGTCACCTTCGTCGCGCTCGGGCTGTTCATCTGCATGCCCAGGCCGCTGCCTTCGGTGAGCCAGATCGGCGACATGCCCTGGTGGGCACCCCTGGGCGGCATCGCCGGTGCGGTGGCGGTCTTTGCCGGTCTGCTGTTCATCCAGCGCCTGGGCGCAGCGCCGGTGAACGGCGTCACCATCACCGCCAACCTCATCGCCAGCCTGGCCATCGATCACTTCGGCCTGTTTTCCATGGAACAGCATGCGGTCAACGGCTGGCGGCTGCTGGGCGCGATCCTGATGATCGCCGGGGTGGTGCTGATCGCCCGGTTTTGAAGCCACACCCCGGTAATCCCGGGACAGCGGAGGCCTTCGAAGCGCCTCCGGATTCACGGGAACCGGGCTAGCCGTCAGCCCTTTCCAGCCAGGCGCGGGCGATCTCCTCGCGGGTCGCGAACCAGACCCCTTCAAACTGCCTGGCGTATTCAATGAATCTCTTTATCGCCCGGACCCGACCCGGACGACCCACCATGCGTGGGTGCAGTCCGATCGACATCATGCGCGGTCCGGTCGCGGAATCCTCGTAGAGGACCTCGAAGCTTTCCTTCATGTATTCGAAGAAGTCCGAGGCCTGAGACAGGCCGGGCGAATTCCAGTAGCGGAAGTCGTTGACGTCGGCGGTATAGGGCACGACGAGATGGCGGCTGCCCTCGACCTCGACGAAGTAGGGGACGTCGTCGTTGTAGGCGTCGGAGTCGTAGAGAAAACCGCCTTCCTCGGCCACCAGCCGGCGGGTGTGGATGCTGGCGCCGTAGCGGCAGTACCAGCCGACCGGCCGCTTGCCACAGGTGCGCTCGAAGGATTCGACGGCGAGGCGGATATGCTCGCGCTCCTCTGCTTCGCTGAGGCGAAAGACTTCCTCCCAACGATAGCCATGGCTGCAGATCTCGTGGCCACCGGCGACGGCCGCCTGGGCGACGTCGGGATTCTGTTCGAAGGCCACCGCACAGGCGTGGAAGGTCGCGCGTACCGATTGTTCGTCGAGTATGTCGAGGATCCGCCAGATGCCGACCCGGGAGCCGTATTCGTACATGGATTCCATGGCCAGGTTGCGGGTGCCGGCGGGGATGGCGTAGCTGCCCCATTCGGTCATCGACTCCTGGTCCGGATCGCCCATGGCGAGCGAGCGCTCGGAGCCTTCCTCGTAGTTGATCACCAGGCTGATGGCCAGACGGGCGCCGTTGGGCCAGGTGCCTTGCGGCCGTTGTCTTCCATAACCGACCAAATCGCGTGCAGGTGACAGCATCGGGATCTACTCCTGAAGTGATTGTTGTGAACTACCCGGTGAGCGCTTGGGCTCAGCAGTCGATGTCCTTCAGCCGTTCATGGTCGAAGGCGCCATCGGTATCGCCCTGGCTGAAGGCGAGTCCCATGGCCAGGGTCTGGGCGATACAGAAGGAGGCGGTGAGGGAGCGAAAGCCCAGCAGCTCGGCATCGTTGACCTCTATCACCGTCTCCGCCATCTTTCCGATCGGACTCAACACGGTGTCGGTGATGGCCACCAGCGTCACACCCGCCTCGCGCGCCTGACGGCAGGCTTCGACGGTGTCCCTCGCGTAGGGTGGAAAACTCACCGCGATCAGCAGGTCGTCCTGGGCGATGGCGCTGACCTGTTCCGGCAGGGTGCCGCCGCCACCGCTGATCTGCACGGCGCGTCGGCCCACGCGGGCCAGGGCGTAGCTCAGGTAGGCGGCCACCGGAAAGGCCCGCCGCAGACCGATGACGAAGGTCGTGCGCGCCAGCTGCAGATGGGCGATGGCTGCTTCGATATTGGCCTGCTGGTCGCCTTCCGCCAGGTGTTCCAGGGACACGATATTGGCCTGGCTGAATTCCCGCAGGATCGCCCCGACGTCGCTGGGGTCATCCAGCAGCTTTTCCCCACCGTAGTGCCGGATGCGCTCGCTGTGGGTGGCCGCGGCCTGTTGCAGCGGCGCGCGAAACAGCCGCTGCAGATCCTTGAAACCGGCGAAACCCAACGCCTGCGCCAGCCGGATATAAGCCGCCGGGGCGATGTTGGAGCGCTTGCCCAGTTCGGCGACCGTGCTGAGGGCGATCTCGTGGGGATTGTCGATGAGGAAGCGGGCCGCATCGCGCAGGCGCTCCGACAGGTGTTCGTGCTGGGCGGTTATGCAATCGCGCAGCTCCGCAAGGGTTTCCGGTAAGGCCATGAAAAACGCTCGGCAGGTGGAAAGGAGAGGCGCCGGTCAGCGCAATTCGGTGATTGCCTGATCGAGCGCGGCGATGAGACGGTCGATTTCTTCGAGCGTGTTGTAGTGCGCCAGCGACACCCGTACCACGCCGCCCTGGGGCGCCAGGCCCAGGGCTTCGATCAGGCGTCGGGCATAGAAGTCGCCGAAGCGGATGCCGATGCGCTGCTCGTCGACCTTGAGCACCACGGCTTCCGAGCGCACGCCTTCCACCACGAAGCTGATCGTGGGCACGCGCGCCTGGACGCCTGTCTTGCCGATGATGCGGACCCCGGGGCGCTGGCGCAGAAAGCCCAGCAGTCGTTCGGCGAGGGCATCTTCCTGGATCTCGAAGGCGTCGAATGCTGCCTGCATCCGCTCTCGCTCGCTACCCTGGATGCCCAACTGGTTGGCGATGTCGAGCAGGTAGTCGGAGATGCCGATGCAGCCAAAGGACAGCTCGTAGTTGACGTTGCCGGGCTGCAGTTTGTAGGGCACCACCTCCTGGCCGATGAAGAAGTGGTTGAGGCTGGGAAAGTCCAGCAGCAGGTCACGACGGCCCCAGAGCACGGCAAAGTGCGGTCCGAAGGTCTTGTAGAAGCTGTAGACATAGAAGTCGGCGCCGCTGGCCTGTACATCGACCAGCCGGTGTGGCGCATAGGCCACCGCATCCACGCACAGCTGCGCCCCCACGGCATGCACGCGGCGGGCGATCTCGGCGACGGGATTGATCGAGCCGAGGATGTTGGAGGCGTGGGTCACGGCTACGTAGCGGGTCTTGTCGCCGAGCAGCGCCTGCAGGTCGTCCAGTTCCAGCTCGAGGCTGTCGGGATCGACCTCCCAGACACGCAGGGTGGCGCCGCGGTCTGCGCAGAGCCGGACCCAGGGGCCGATGTTGGCCTCGTGGTCGCAGTTGGTGACGATGATTTCATCACCGGGCGCGATCGAGGGGGCGATGGCGCGGCAGAGTATCTGCAGCAGGTGGGTGGTCGAGCCGCCCATGATGACTTCGTCGGGATGAGCCGCGTTGATCAGCTGCATGACCGAGCGGCGCGCCTGCATCACCCGTTCGCCGGCCGCGACCGAGGGCGCGTAGGAGGCGCCCAGCTGGACGCTGCTGTTGAGCAGGTAGTCGGCCACCCGGTCGGCGACCCCCTGCAACACCATGGAACCGCCGGCGTTGTCCATGAAGGCGTAGTCGCCGGCCAGACCGGGAAACTGCTTGCGAACGTATGCGATATCGAGGGGATTCACGCGACTCTCTCCAGCCAGGATCAGTGGTGCAGGATGGCCTGCAGGAAGGCCCGGGTGCGGGGTTCCTGAGGGGCGGTAAAGAAGGGTTCCGGGGTGTTCTGTTCGACGATGCGGCCGCTTTCCATGAAGATCACCCGGTCGGCGACGCGCCGGGCGAAGCCCATTTCATGAGTCACCACGACCATGGTGACGCCGGAGCGAGCCAGGTTCTGCATGACGTCGAGCACCTCGCCGACCATCTCCGGGTCCAGCGCCGAGGTGGGCTCGTCGAAGAGGATGGCACGCGGCTCCATGGCCATGGTGCGGGCGATGGCGACCCGCTGCTGCTGGCCGCCGGACAACTGGCTCGGGTACTTGTGGGCGTGATCGCCCATGCCGACCTTGACCAGCAGCTCCCGCGCGCGGGCGTGGACCTCGCGCCGGTTCAGGCCGCGCACCCGGATCGGCGCCAGCGAGACGTTGTCCAGGACGTTCAGGTGCGGATAGAGGTTGAAGCTCTGGAAGACCATGCCCACTTCGCTGCGAATACCGGCCAGGCGCGGTCCGTTCTCGACCCGTTCCCCGGCCACGCGGATATGGCCCTGCTGATAGTTTTCCAGCAGGTTGATGCAGCGGATCAGCGTCGACTTGCCGGAGCCGGACGGGCCGAGGATGACCACCACCTCGCCTTCCTCCACCTGCAGATTGATGTCGCTCAGCGCCTGGAAACTGCCGTAGTACTTGTCGAGGTGTTCGATGTCGATCAGGGTGCTCATGCGGTCTTGCCTCCCATGGCATTGCGTCTTTCGACCCAGCTGACCAGTTGCACCATGGGCAGGAGCAGCAGCAGATAGAGCAGGGCGGCGCCCACCAGCGGGGTAGGGTTGGCCGTCAGGGCCTGGGCCTGGGTGGCCTGCTTGAGCAGGTCCGGCATCGCCACCACCGAGGCGAGGGCGGTGTCCTTCATGACGTTGATGCAGTTGCTGGTCATGGGCGGCAGCACGATGCGGATCGCCTGGGGCAACACGACGTCGCGCATGGTGTTGAAGAAGCTCATGCCCTGGGCGGCCGACGCCTCGAACTGACCGCGGGGAATGGCTTCGATGCCCGAGCGAAAGATCTCGGCGCTGTAGGCGCAGGACACGAGGGACAGCGCGCTGGCCGCTGCCGCGAAGGAGGACAGGCGGATCCCGACGAAGGGCAGCGCGTAATAGATCAGGACCAGCAGGACCAGCAGCGGGATGGACCTCATGATGTCGATGTAGATGCGTGCCAGCAGCCGGACCGGGGCGTAGGAATACAGCCGCAGCAGCGCCAGCAACAGCCCGCCGACCAGCCCCAGGACGGTACTCACGAGGCCCAGCAGCACGGTCACGCCCAGGCCCCGGATCATCAGGGGGAGCGATTCGACGAGCACGTTCCAGTTGAAGAAGGTTTGCAGAAGATCCATGGGATACCTCGGTCACGGCCCGGGGCGCGCGGACGGCGTCCCGGGCCTGCAGCAGCGGCAGGACTCACTTGGGCGCGGCGGAGACCTTCAGGGTGCTCGACTCCTTGTCGGCCTCGGTACCGAACCACTGTTTGTGGATGGCGCCCAGGGTGCCGTCTTCCTTCATCTTGCTGATGATGTCGTTGACCTGATCGCTCATGGCCCAGCCCTTGGCATGCATCAGCGAATAGCGTTCCCCGGTGGGGATGCGGGCGACGACGGTGAATTGCGGCTTGTCCTTGATGTAGTAGAGGACGGCGGGGATATCGCTCAGGTAACCATCGATGCGCCCGGAGCCCAGGTCCAGCATGGCCGGTGACAGCCCTTCGTAGCGCGAAACGTCGGCGAACTTGTATTCGTTCCTGTGCTGGCCGATCCACATGTCGCCGGTGGAGCCGGTATCGACACCCACGACCTTGCTATTCATGTCCGCCAGGCTTTTCACCTTGGAGTTGGTCAGGGCGGTCAGCGACTGGTCGCTGTCGAAGTAGGGTTGAGCGAAGGCGACCGATTCCAGGCGTTTGGGCGTGATGGTGATGGACGAAATCGCGATGTCCACGCGTTTCGACTGCACCGCGCTGAACAGCCCGTTGAAGGGAATGTTGACGAAATCCACGGTCTTGCCGGCCCGTTTCGCCACTTCCTTCACCACATCGACTTCAAAGCCGACGAAGTCACCCTTGGCGTCCTGGAACTCCCAGGGCACGTTGCCGACGTTGGCACCCACCGTCCAGTCGGCTGACCAGGCGGGCAGGGCTACGGCGGCGGTCATGAGCAGACCCAACGCTATCTTCGCTTTCATCTTCACTCCCTATTTTTCGGTGCGGTCAGTGGCTTGTTCCTTACGACGTCGAGCCGAGAGTAAGGCGATGAAATTTTTTATTCAATAGGATTTTTTTATGAATATTTTGCTCCAAAATTGTGCGAAGCAGCTCGATGAATGCGCTGCTGTAGGGGCTTTGCGCGGGTTTTCCTGGCTGCATTTTCAATCGATGGCCGGCGCTAGACACCTCCAGCGGCCGGTCGCACGCATGCCCGAAAATGAGTCACGCGACCTTTGGCTAGACGCTCGGCCCGGCAGCTCTCTTGCTGTCAGCGGACGAATGACAGCCTCCTCTGCAGCAGTGCGGCCGGATCGTGGGCGACTGGCCTTGGGCTAGCTCTGGCTACGGGCGTGTCTGGTCCCTGGATACTTCCTCAGGACAAGCACCGCCGGCAGCCCGCTACGGGCTCAGGCCGGTTTGGAACGGCGCGAATTTCCCCTATGTCCTTGTTGCGACTACAGTTGTCTGACTAATCCAACAATGCCAACAAGGAAAGCCCGATGTCCGCTCCGTTCTTCCGCACCACCCTCGCTGCCGTTCTCGCCTGCTGTATCGCCTTGCCCGCCAGTGCCGCGCTCGATGCGCGCATCCAGACCGCTGCGGAGCAGGCCAAGGCGCCGACGCTCAAGCTGCTGGAGCAACTGGTCAACATCGACTCGGGTTCCGGCTACGAGCCCGGCCTGAGCGAGGTGGGCAAGCTGGTCAGCGCGGAATTGAAGACACTCGGCGCCACGCTGCAACAGGTGCCCAATACCGCGCCGGACAAGAGCCAGCACCTGGTGGCCACGCTCAAGGGCAGCGGCAAGGCGAAGATTCTCCTGCTGGCGCACATGGACACGGTGTTCAAGGAAGGCACCGCCAAGGCCCGGCCGTATCGCACCGATGAAAAACGCGCCTATGGTCCGGGCGTGTCCGACGACAAGGGCGGCATCGTGGTCGCCCTGGCGGCGCTGGAGATCCTCAAGCAGCTCGACTTCAAGGACTACGGGCAGATCACCCTGTTGCTGGACGCCAGCGAGGAAACCGGCTCCCAGGCCGCCACCGAGCTGATCGCCAGTACCGCCAAGCAGCACGACGTGACGCTGAATCTGGAGCCCGGTCGACCGGCCGATGGCCTGGTGGTGTGGCGCAAGGGCAGCGCCACCGCCGTGGTGGAGGTCAAGGGCAAGTCGTCCCACGCCGGCGTCTCGCCGGAGCTGGGGCGCAACGCCGCCACCGAGGTGGCGCACCAGGTGCTGCAACTGGGCAACCTGGGCGATGCGGAAAAGAAGACCTCGGTCAACTTCACCGTGATCGAGGCGGGCGAGCGGATCAACGTGATTCCCGATCATGCCGTGGCGAAGGCCGACGTCCGCGCCGCGCTGCCCGAAGAATTCGACCGGGTGGAAAAGGACCTGGCGCGCATCGCTGCCAACAAGCAGATCCCCGATACCGAGGTGACCACGCGGCTGGAGCGTGGCCTGCCGCCGATGCCGCAGACGGCGGCGAGCGATCGGCTGATGGCCATGGCCCAGGGCATCTATGGCGAACTGGGCCGCAAGCTGACCGTCGAAGGCAGCGGTGGCGCCGCGGATGCCAGCATCGCCGCCGGTGCCGGCGTGCCCACCCTGGACGGCTTCGGCATCGTCGGAGGCAAGCTGCATACCCCGGAGGAGTACGTCGAACTGGACAGCGTGGCGCCGCGTATCTATCTGCTCACGCGCATGCTGGTGGAGCTGTCCAAGGGGCAGTGACGGCCTGGGCCCCCTGATGCATGGGGGCCAGCGCCCAGCGGCCAGCGATCAGGGCGCGCAGTTGCCCGCCTTGGTGAAGCCGGCCGCCTTCGCCTCGGCTTCCGAGGCGAACGTGACCTGGTTCTTCGGCGACACCTGGGCGTAGCTCGGGCAGCCTTGCGGCAGGTGATAGACGTGGCTGTTGCGGTTGCCGATGATCGCGCCCTGGCTGGCAGCGGCAGGGCTATCGGTCTTGGCCGGTGCCTTCGGCGCCGATTTCGGTCCGGGCAGCGGGCTGACGATGCCGTCGCCGACCGGCTGGTAGCCCAGCGTCCAGTGCCGCTCGCCGGACACGAAGGGATTGCCGTAGCCCATCACCGCGGCGATGCGTCTGTCCCGTTCGCGCTCCCAGGCGGTGACCGGCTGCTGCTTGTCCCAGGCCATGAGCAGTTGCTGCTGCTGGCGCGACATGTTCAGGCCGTAGCGATCGAACATGTAGAAGGTGACCCGGGCGACCAGTCCCTTGACCTCGTCGCGCGGTTCGGCGGCGCGTTCCTGGAAGTCGATCCTGGTCGTGCAGCGACCATATTGCGGCTGCACGCCCTGGGCCATGCCGTAGTTGAAATTGGCCCGGTCCCCATTCACCTCGCCCACGGCGGGGTAGAGGTTGAAGAGGTCGGCCTCCATGGCCCGGAACACCGGGTCATCCGCCACGCAGTGTTCGCGGCCGCCGTTCTGCCAGCACTGGCGCTGATGACCAAAGGTCCAGGCCGGCACGATGTGCTCCCATTCGGTGCGCTCCCCACGGGTTTCCTGCTTGCGTGCCTGGAAGCCGCAGGAGGCGGCATCGACGCGCCCCCCGGACTTGCCGACCCACTCCCATTGGCAGCCGCAATAGAGGTCGCCCTGGGCGCTGGTGTTCTGGTCGAAATAGACTTTTTGTTTGGCGATTACCTTGGCTTCGACAAAGGTATCGGGCGCAGCGGCGAACGCGGAGGAGGCCAGCAGCGTGGCCAGGAGAAGCGAGAGCAGAGGACGCATGTATCTTCACGGCTTATTTAGGGCGCCGAATTGTATAGCTTTTGCCGGGCTGATGGCGGGTGCAAAGGTTGGGGGGAGTCAAGGAAGCGCTCTAGCCCGAGGGGGCGGGAAACACCGCGGTGGAACGCATATTCAGCAACAATGAGATTCGCTACGATTTGTGAACCAAATCTCAAAAACTTGTCTGATGACGCAGTCTGCACATCTGTCCGGAGTTTTTTATGAATGGCCCCAACCCCTGCTGTGATCTGGGTATGAGCACCTCGTTGCTGGAGCAGGAGCTGGCCGAGCGCAAGACACGTCTGGCCCAGGCCCATGCCCAGGCCCAGGCCGATGCCCAGCGCCAGTTCCTGTCCTATGCGGACGAGCACGCCTGCATCGCCGTGCTGGAGCGGGCGCTGGCCAAGGCCTATCGGTTTTTCTAGTGTCTGGCTGCCGGCGCCTGGCGTGAGGCGCCCGGAGTCCGGCTTAGGGAGGCGCCTATTCAGGCGCTCCTTCCGCACTGAGTCGACTAGCGCCTCAATTCTGGTTGTAGCAGCCGTTGCCGAACACCTGGTAATCCAGCTCATGTTCCCGGCCAGCGTGATCCAGGTAGTCGAGGCGGGCCGTGACGATCCCGCATTGGGCGCTCAGGTCGGTCTGGCTGACCACCCGGGCGACGTCGAGGGGGACGAAGAAGCCGGGCTGGTCGTGGATCAGGGCGGGATGGTCGGGAGCGGCCAGGGCGGAGCCGGTGGCGAGCAGACTGAAGAGACCGAGCAGCAGTGCTTTCATGATGAGTCCTCTTGAGTGGGGTAGCTATTCGCTGACCGGGCCACTCTAGGAGGACAGGAGGGACGTCAGCCTGACCGGCGCATGACAAATCGGTCATGGAGGTTGTCGCCTGGTCGCGCAGAAGGCCGAGAGATCCGCGCGGACCTCTTACCAGGCGCCCAACGCTCAGACCGAGCAGTCCAGTGTCTTGCCCGGCACCCGGCGCCGCCCGCAGGAAAGCATGACGATCACCAGGACGCAGCCGATGAGGATGGCCCCTGAGGACAGCACGAAAAGGCTGCGCCGGTCGTTGCCTTCGATGATCAGGCTCAGCAGGGTCGGCGCCGCGGCGGCCGAGGCGACCTGCACCACGCCGACTAGCTTGGTCAGGCGACCGCTCGGATCGTGGGTCACCACCAGCGACATGTAGTAGGACAGCGCCAGGTTCCAGCCGAAGTTCATCAGGAAGACCGCGAGCAGTAGATCCGCAGCGGTGTGGATGCGTGTGGCCAGCAGGTAGATGGCGCCGAGCACGGCCAGGGAGCCGGTGAGGATCATCGGCACCCGGCCGAGGTGCCGCCCGGCCAGGCTCGGCAGCGCCGCACCGGGCAGGCCGCCGAGCAGGCCAAGGCTGATCGCCCAGCCGATATCGACCGGTGCCACCCCGGCGTCGCTGGCGATGCCCTCGACGAAGCCCCACAGCGAATAGATCGACAGCTGTAGGAACAGCATGCCGAGCAGCGAGCAGACGCCGATCACCGTCAGGCCGGAGCGTAGCGACGCCTGGGAGACGGATCGTGTTTCCGGGCTGTGCCTGGCCGGCAGGCAGAGGCTCAGCAGGCAGACCAGGGCGAACCAGGCTGCCAGGTAGTAGATCGCCCCGGCGAAACCCTGCCACTGGGCGATCATCGGCATGATCACCGCGCTGCTGGCGAACAGGGCGGTCTGCACGAACAGCAGGATGCCGAAGGACCTGTCCTGGCCCGGCATGCTGCCCAGCCAGTAGATGGCGTAGGAGTAGAGCACACCCGAGCAGAGACCCGAGAGACCGCGCAAGGCCAGCAGCGGATCGAGCGCGGTGACGCTGGCGGTCGCGGTGTTGGCGAACAGCAGGAGCAGGGCGGTGCCCAGGGCCAGGGTGCGCGGACCGAGGAAGCGGATCATCGGCAGGTACAGCAGCGTCCCGACGATGGAGCCGCACATCTCCACGGACAGGGTCCAGCTCTGCTGCGCCAGGCTCAGGCCGAGGCGTTCGGTCAGCAGTCCGATAAAGATCGGCTGCACACCGATGACGAGGATCGAGGCGGCGGCGATGGCGATGCACGCGGCGCGTACCAGGGTTTGATGGGCGATGGTCATGGTCATTTACCTGCCGGCTCGGCCACGGCGGGGCCTGCCGCTTCAGTAGAAAGCCGTGCTGCGAGAAGGGTGGGCGGTCAGGTGAGGCGATAGCAATGGATGGCGACCCGGTCGGCGGCGGGATAGCCCACCTTGCCGATCATCACGCTACGGGTCAGCCAGTCGAGTCTGCCGCTGGCCACCTGGAAGCGCGGCGTGCAACTGCAGTGATAGTCCTCCTCGGCGATGGGCCAGAGGCCCTGGGCGACCTGCGCCCGGCCCCGGTCGCTGAGGGTGATCAGGCCGGTGTTGTGGATGTTGATCCACTCGCCCTGGTCGCTGCGCAGGCTGTAGCGAGCGTCCAGCTCGCCCACGCCATCGCTGCGCAGCAGATAGAAATCCGCGCCGCCGGCGATGACTTCGCCGCGCACGTTCAGGCCTTCGAACTGCCCGCCGGTGATGCGGTAGTTGCTGCGCTGGCCATCCGTGCAGGCGCCCAGGCCATCGGCCGGATCGATGATCACATGCAGGCTCAGCACCCATTCCAGCGTCGGCACGGCGATCCCGTTTTCTGTCTTGGTATTCATCACGCTCTCCTGTGCCCCTCGGGGGCAGTGGTGGCTGGTGGTCAGTAGCGATAGGTGAAGTACAGCTCGAGGGCGCTGAAGCGCTCGTTATCGCCGAACGCCTGGCGGGCGGCCGACCTGGCCTGCACCCAGTTGTACGAGAGCGAGCCGTAGAACTGCCGGTTGGGGGTCCAGTCGAGATACACCGCGGTCTCGTCGGCGAAACGCCGATCGCTGACCGCGGCGCCGCGGAAGTTGGCCTGGTCGAGCCAGAACTGGTAGTGGATGACGCCGAGGGTGAGGGTGTCGCCGAGGCGGTTCTTCAGCGAGAACTGCTGGACGCGCTCGTTGCTGTTGAACAGCAGGTAGTTGCCCACCACGTCGCCGATCAGCCAGGTGCTCCAGTCCGTGAACCCCTTGCTCAGCGGGTCCCAGGCTTTCTGGCGATTGTCAGTCGGGTTGCTGTCACCGGAGAAGACGGCGTAGCGATAGCCGAGGGTGGGGCTGAAGGGCAGGTCCTGGAATTGATAGTCGGCCTGGGCGTACCAGGCCCTGGCGTCGTAGCTGAGGGCGCCGTCACCGCCGCGCTGCACCGCGTATTCGCCATTGAGGGCGAGGTTGGGCAGGCCCGGCAGGTGACCACGCAAGGCCCGCAGGTTGTATACCCGCATGCCGTCGCGGCGGACCGCGGTGCTGTCTCGGCTGGCCAGGGTATCGACCGTCATGGCCAGGGCGCCGAGGGTCACCTGGCCGTCGAGGTCGTAATCCAGGTTGGCGCCGCTCAGGCGGAAGTCGCCGTAGTGATCGTCGGTGCGCAGGGTGAAGACCTGGGCCTGGGCTGGACCTTGGCCCCACGCCAGGATCGCCGAGTCGCGAAAGGCAGTGCGCGGACCGAGCCAGTAGGCGCCATCGCCGAACAGATCGAGATTGCCGTCCATGACGATGAAGCCGGTACCGACCATGAAATTCTGGCGGCCCGCGGTGAATTTCCAGTCGCCCAGCTGCACCCCGGCATAGAGCTCTTCGGGGGCGAAACGGCCGTCCGAACTGCGGGTGAAGCCACCGGCATCGCCGTCGCCAAAGGTGGTGGCGCCGACCACCGAGCCCCCGGCGAGCAGATGGAGCCTGTCGCTGAGCGAATAGTCGAGCGTGACGCCGGGTTTGACGTAGAACTCCTGCCAGGCGCTGCGGCTGCCGTCGTTCTGGCCGCTGCGGGCATCCACGCGCCCGGCACCGAAGTTGACGCCCCGGGTGCTGATGGAACCGGCGCCCACCGTCAGGTTGAGGTCACCTTTGAGATTCTCGTAATCGAACGCATAGCCCGCCAGGGCCGGCTGGCTGGCCAGCGGCAGGCCGAGCGCCAGCAGCACGCCGGGAAGGCGCTTGGTTGTGCACATGTGGAGCTCCTGACTATTTTTCTTGTATTACAGGGCAGTGAAGGATGGCCAAGGCGACCACCGGATACCTGACAGTGCAGGTGGGAGCGCTGGCGAGCCGGCGCTCTTCGATCTCGTTAGGGGTGGATCAACCGCGCAACCGGGCGGCAATGGCGCGCAGCAGGCGAACGGTATCGATGTCCAGTTCGGTGACCGCCTCGGGCAGCGACGACTGCTTGACGATCACCACCTCTGAGGCGAAGTCGACGAACAGGTACTGGCCGTGGATGCCACTGGCCATGAGGGCCGGGCTGTGGTCGTTGAAGACGTACCACTGGCTGCGATAGGAGGCGCCCGGGGTCCAGTCGGAGAAGTCCTGGTGCACGCCATAGACGGCCGGATCCCCGCCGGCCGCAATGGCCTCGATCACCGCTTGGTCGATGACCTGCTGGCCATCGACCACACCGCCATTGGCCAGCATCAGGCCGAAGCGGCCCATGTCGCGCAGTGTGGCGTTGAAGCCGGCGCCGGCGACACTGCGGCCCCAGGGATCGGCCATGAAGTAGGCGTCGCGCTCGCAGCCGAGTTGCTGCCATACCCGCTGCAACTGCTCGGCGCAGCCCAGGCCGCTGGCGCGCTCCATCACCCAGGCCAGCACCTCGGTGGTGGCGGTCACGTAGTGGAAGAGGCCGCCGTGCTCGCCTCTTTTGCGCAGCGATGGCAGGTACTGGTACAGCGACTCGTACTGGGCGTACTCGGACGGCGCGGGCTTGAAGCCACAGGCATAGCCGTACTGGGAGCTTTCCGAAGTCGGATCGTCGTACAGCTCGGTGTAGTGGACGCCCACGGCCATGTCGAGCAACTGGCGGACGGTGGCGTCACCGAAGGCGCTGCCGGCCAGTTCCGGCACATAGCGCTGGGTCGGCGCCTGGGCATCGAGCACGCCATCGTGGATGAGTTGCTCGCCGAGTATCCCGATCAGCGACTTGGTGACCGAGAACATGATGTGGCGGTCGGTGGCGACCTGGCCGTTGAAGTAGCGCTCGTACACCACCCGGCCCTGGTGCAGCACCAGAAAGCCGTCGGTCTTGCTGGCCTGCAGATGGTCGAGGGCGCTGACGCTGCGGCCGCAGCTGCTCTCGAATCTCAGTTCTTCGAGGGCCTCGGGTGCATGGGCCAGCACCCTGTCCGGTCGCGGTCCGGCCGCCACCTCGATGGTAGGGCGCAGGCGCGCCAGATGGCGGAAGCCCCAGCGATTGAACGGCGGTGACATCCAGTTGGCCCAGGTCACGCGCCGGTCCGGCTCGGCCGGAAAACCCTGCATCAGTACGGGCTCTTGTTCTTGTCTGTCGTACATCTCGCTGACTTCCCGACTCCGGGAAACCAGGGAGCGATCGAGGCTCTGGTTCATCAGACTCATCCTGGCAGTGGCCCTGCGTAGAGCAGGTACGAGAAAATAATTAACCCTGTTAATTTATTTAGTCAATAAAATATTTTCTTTGCCGAAGCCTGGCCAGCTATCCTCTCTGGCACCCCAGGAATCAGGAGCGACGGTGAGCGGGCTACGCGAACGTCAGAAGGAATCACGCCGCACCGCCATCTCGGCCGCGGCGGTCATGCTGTTCCAGCGCCAGGGCTTTCGCGAGACCACTGTCGAGCAGATCGCCCGCGAAGCCGGCGTCTCGGCGCCCACGGTGTTCAAGTATTTCGGCAGCAAGCACGAGATCATCCTGGAGATGATCAAGGAGTCCGATCGCCGGGCCCTGGTCGACGTGCGCCGGCACCTCCGCGACTTCGCGGATCCCGTCGACGCGCTCTGCCACCTGGAGCACCTGCTGGTCAGCTACGCGCTGGATGTCCTGCCCGCCGCCCTTTGGCGCGAGCTGCTGCCGCTGGTGCTGGTGGGGGGCGACAGCGGCCTGCCCCTGGCCTACCGGCAGATGAACAGCGGCCTGCAGGACGAGATCGCCAAGGTGCTGCGCGAGTTGCAGGCCGCCGGCAAGTTGCGCGCCGACCTGGATGTGCAACTGGCCGCCTTTCTGCTCAACGACTACTCCCATCTGCAGCTGCTGCGCCTGACGGCCAGTGACCCGCTGGATCGCGAAGGCCACGCGGCCAACGTGCGCAACACCACGCGCCTGATCTTCGAGGGCATGCGCGCGCTGCCGGCGTGAGGCGCCAGCGGCGTCATCAGCCGTGGCAGTGTCTTTGCGGGTCGGCTGGCGTCTCGTCAGGTTTCGCTCAGGGGTGCTCTACGGCGCTACGATTGCTAGGGCAGGGGGCAGGCGAAGCGGATCGCGGCGCCAACCCAACAGTGAGCCGACCAAGGCGAGCGCCTCTCACCTATCCCGGCAGGGAGGTGCCCAGCCCTTTTCAGATGCGCCTATAGTGAGTCCGCGCGCAGCAGGTGAACGTTGAACCGCCTTATCGGCGGCGATCGATACTCCTGCCGTATCCAACGGGCCGGTGCGGCGCGTGCGGGCTGCTCAGAACAACAAGGTAATGGAGTGCTTATGCCTATAGCGGGCTTCTTGATGCTGGTGGGTTGCTATCTGGCGGGCGTCTATCTGACGACTCATATAGGCGGCATTCCGGCCAGCGTCATAGGGATCATCGTCCTCTTCGCCCTGCTGATGCTCTTGCGTCGCGTGCCGGAAGGCGTGGAGACCATGGCCGGCAACCTGCTCAAGTACCTGCCGCTGATGCTCGTGGTGCCGGCGGTGGGCATCGTCGATTTCAGCGGTCTCGAGGCGTCGGTGTGGTTGCGCCTGGTACTGGTCATCGCGCTGTCTCTGCTGGTCACGGTGCCGCTGTGCGGCTGGTTGCTGCAGTACCTGATCGGACGGAGCAAAGACCATGGCTGATCAATCCCTCGCACCCCTGCTGGCCCTGTCCCTGACGCTCGCGGCCTATCAGCTGGCGCTCGTGCTGCAGCAGCGCCTGCGCCTGGTCATGCTGCAACCGGTGCTGGTCACCACGGCCATCGTCGCCACCGTGCTCTGGATCGGTGGCATTCCCTACGAGCAGTATCGAAGCGCCAGCGGGATGCTCGCTATGCTGCTCGGGCCCACCACCGTGGGCCTGGCCGTTCCGCTCTACAAGAATGCCCAGCGGGTGAGGGCACTCTGCACGCCGCTGCTGATAACCCTCGTGGTCGGTGGCGTGGTGGGCGTCTCCCTGACCCTGGCCCTCGGCTGGCTGTTCGGCTTGTCCGAGACCCTGCTGATGAGTCTGGTGCCCAAATCGGTCACCATGCCGATCGCCTTGCCGCTGGCGGATCATTTCGGTGGCATCGCGCCCCTGACCGCGGTGATCGTCATGCTGACCGGCGTGATCAGCACCACGCTGGCGCTGCCGCTGCTCAAGGTCTGCAAGGTAGAGGATCCGGCGGCCCGCGGCCTGACCCTGGGCATGAACGGCCATGCCATAGGCACCGCCCATGCGTTGCGCGAAGGTCAGGAGACGGCGGCCTTTTCGGCACTCGGCATGATCCTGCTCGGCATCCTGACGGCACTGGTGCTGCCCTGGGTGCTAGGTGCCTGAGCGACCTTGCCCGAGCGGGCGGGAAGGGGCGTGGCAGGCCAGTCCGGGCGTCACGGCCTCGGGGGCTCCTGCAGGGCTCGCCGCAGACCGGCATGGCCCAACGAAAGGGCGATGCCGTCTTCGGCCAGACCCAGACCCGCGTTGATCCAGGTGTCAGCGGCGTAGCGCTTGCGCAGTCCTATCGCGACCCGGGCGGCGACACAGGCCGCCGTCGCCCCGATCACGGCAGGCAACAGCCTTGGTTGCCGCCGCGCGCCGGCGAGAGCTGCTGCGCTGACGCCACCGGACAGGGCACGGACCAACATAGAGGGCGCTATGGTACGGTCCGGCGCGAAGGGCAATTTGTCGCCCAACAGCTCGCCGGTCGCCAGGGGCAGCAGGTACTGCCGTACGGGCTGCGACGCGAGCGTGCGAGCGGGTTCGCAAGCTTCGTCGAGGTCCGCACGTTCCGCCAGTGCCCGGCTGACCAGGGTCGGCGCCAGCATGCTGCGCATGCCCGTCACCACGCCAATGGCCAAGGCGCCCCACAAGACATTGCTGGCTGTCGTCATCGTCGAGTCTCCAATGGTCGTTCCAATAGGGACCGGATCCACGGGTTGCTGTTCGGCTGGATGGCACCGCAGGTCGCACGCCTGCTCGTATCCAGGGATGCCCACCTTCCGGTCTCGCGGCGCGGACACTCTCGCTACCGGTCCTGTCGTCAGGAAGCGGCGACGCTCCTGCCGGATGGGGTGTGATCAGGCACTTAGCAGTGCCCTGACGTGCGGCCGCCAAGGTCTGTGGACCAGCCGGCCCTTCAGCAGGTCGGCATCGGTATCCAGCAGCCGCGAGGTCCGGAAATGGTCCCAGTCGTGCTGGAAGGCCGAGCGCGAACGCAACAGCTGGAGCTGCGCCAGCACCACCCGTTCTTCCTCGGCCGAGCTGCAGGGGTCGATCCAGTCGATGCGACGGCGCTCGCGATCCACCTTGCCGGCCATGACCAGGTGGCCGTGGCGATCGGAGACGGAGATCCGCTTGGGGTGAAAGTCGAGCGCCGCCACGGGGGTCGGATAACGATCCTGGCGGACCGCCGCCAAGGCGATCCGGAGGACGTCATCGAGCACGCCGCACTGGCCGAGCTGGACATGCCCGGCGACATGGAAGGTGCCATGCCCGGCGTCTTCGAAGCGCTTCATCGTCCCGTGCAGCAGGATGGTGAATTGCCGCTCGAACAGATCCTGGCGAAGCGAGGTACCCGGTACATAGGGGTTGCTGACGAAGGGCTGGCCTTCGAAGTGTCGAATGATCAGATCCATGATGCCTCCAGCGTCCTGGAATCCATCATGCCCCGAAAGGATGATGGATTCCTTAAGGGTAGACGACGCAGGCGGGAAGCCAAGTCGGGCCGGTGATCCGCACCCCGCCCGGCGGAGCGGAGTAGGGACCTTGCCGTCTGGTCATCGCCGCACCCCAGGGCTTGTCTGGAACCGGAGCGTGGGGTGCGCGCCTGAGCTGGCCACCTGAATTCGGCGGGCGGCTCGTGAGGAGGCCGGTGTGAGCCCTAGGCCTTGGCGACGTTCAGTGACTGGCCGGGATATCAGAAGCGAAAGGCCTGGCGACCGATCAGCAGCCAGTGGCCGTTCTGTTTCTGCCAGATCTGGAAGTTTTCGATTTCGGTGGGCACGACCTTCCCACTGTTCACGGCCTGGGCGGAAAAGTGATTGCGCACCAAGGCGACGTCGCCGGACAGCGTGATCTTCTGATTGAGCATCTTCAGCTCGTTGAAGGCGCTTTTGCCCGTCTCGATGTCGGCGATGAAAGCCTTCTTGTCCTGAATGTTGCCGCTCGAATGGCCGTAGGTCAGGTTGTCCGCGGTCAGGGCATCGAGTTGCGCGATATCCTTGTGCCACATGGCTTGGGTCAGCTTGTCGACCGCAGTGGCGACATCGCCTTCATCGCCGGTAGCCGCGGCGACATAGCCGCTGAACAGACACAGGAAACCTACCGCCAATTTCAGCTTTTTCATGAGCGTATCCTTTTGTTGTAGTTGTCGGAAAGGGGGCGTAGCAGACGTCACAGGACGACCCTTCTTGTCGGTCATCATATGACTATTGGATTGTGCCTGGCGGAAAGGCGTAAGGCCAGCCCTGGCCACATTCCGCGGAAGGCGGAATGCCTGGCCTGTTGGCTGCGACTGGCTGGCACCTGCAGGTGCCCGCAGAACCCAACCCGAGGCCGGCAAGCGCCGGGATGCTGGGCCCGAGGCACCTCATGAGTGGTCATTGCCGCGACCGCAGCGAGTCGACAGCGATTGACGGCGGTGCAGGGCTAGAAGGCGAAGCACGAGCAGCCGAAGGCCCCCCAGAAGCCCTGGTGGTCACTGACCGGCACCGAGCTGCGGCGTGCGCGATCGTGCTGGTGCTGGTGAACGGCGCAGGAGCCGATGCACTGGTGGAGGCTGGCCGCCAGCGGGGCCGCGGGACGCCAATGGCCAGGTACGATGGCCACCGGTGACCAGTCCGGCATGACCGGTACGGCTGGCGGTGCCAGGTCAGCGAATTCGCTGGCGGCATGCACCACCTTGCCCCCGACCACCGTCAGCACCGATTCGAGCCATTTGATCTGCTCTTCCTCGACGCTGAAGAAATCGGCCGAGAGCGCCACCAGATCGGCCAGCTGGCCGACCTTGAGCTGTCCCTTCTTGCCTTGCTCGCTGGAGAACCAGGCGCTGCCGTGGGTGAAGAGCTGCAGGGCGGTGGCCCGGGGCAGGCCTTCCGGATAGAGGGTCATGCCGCCGACGGTCTTGCCGCTCACCAGCCAGTAGAGCGCCGTCCAGGGGTTGTAGCTGGCCACCCGGGTGGCATCGGTACCCGCGCCGACTGGTACGCCTTCGGCGAGCATGCGCTTGATCGGCGGGGTGGCCTCCGCCGCCTGGGCGCCGTAGCGGTCGACGAAGTATTCGCCCTGGAAGGCCATGCGATGCTGGATGGCGATGCCGCCGCCCAGGGCCCGGACACGCTCGATGTTGCGCGGGCTGATGGTTTCGGCGTGATCGAACAGCCACGGCAGCCCGTTGAAGGGGATGTCGCGATCGACCTTTTCGAAGACATCGAGCATGCGCGAGATGGACTCGTCATAGGTGGCATGCAGCCGGAACGGCCAGCGCTGCTCGACCAGATGGCGCACCACCGGCTCCAGTTCATCTTCCATGCTCGGGGCCAGATCCGGCCGGGGTTCGAGAAAGTCCTCGAAGTCGGCGGCGGAAAACACCAGCATCTCGCCGGCGCCGTTGTGTCGGAGAAAGTCGGTGCCCTGGTGCAGGGTGACGCTGCTCGTCCAGTGCTTGAAGTCGTTCAGCTCTTCCTTGGGCTTCTGCGTGAAGAGGTTGTAGGCGATGCGCACGGTGAGCTGGTCGTTGTCGGCCAGCTGCTGGATCACCTGGTAGTCCTCCGGGTAGTTCTGGAAGCCGCCGCCGGCATCGATGGCGCTGGTGACGCCCAGGCGATTGAGTTCGCGCATGAATTGCCGGGTGGAGTTGACCTGGTATTCCAGCGGCAGCGTGGGCCCCTTGGCCAGGGTCGAGTAGAGGATGAGGGCGTTGGGCCGGGCGATCAGCATGCCGGTGGGATCGCCCTTGGCATCGCGCTGGATCTCGCCGCCGGGTGGGTTGGGGGTGTGACGGTCATAGCCCACCGCCCGGAGCGCCGCTCGATTCAACAACGCGCGATCGTAGAGGTGCAGCACGAAGACCGGCGTGTCCGGCGCGGCCCGATTCAGTTCCTCGACGGTAGGCATGCGCTTTTCGGCGAACTGGAATTCCGTCCAGCCACCCACCACCCGCACCCACTGCGGCGTGGGCGTGCGCTCGGCCTGCTCCTTGAGCATACGCAGGGCATCCGCCAGCGACGGAACACCCTCCCAGCGCAGCTCCAGGTTGTAGTTGAGGCCGCCGCGGATCAGGTGCAGGTGCGAGTCATTGAGGCCGGGGATCACACAACGCTGCCGCAGATCGATCAGCCGCGTCGCCGTGCCACGAAAGGCCATGGCCTCGGCATCGGTGCCCACCGCGATGAAGCGGCCATCCCTGATCGCCACGGCGGTGGCCTGGGGTTGCTGGGGATCGACGGTGTGCAGGCGGCCATTGAACAGAATCAGATCGGCGCTCATGGGTAGGGTCCTTGTGAACGAAAGGAAGGGTTGTAGAGGGCGAAAGGGTGAGGGCAGGGGCCGGGGCCACGCCCTAGGCGGGGTCGGCGGTCAGCCAGGGATCCAGCATCCGCGTGGCCAGCGGCATGAACAGGTACACCACCAGCACCACGATGCTCAGGGTGATCAGCAGGTTGCTCATCAGGTAGCCGGCCAACCAGGGCGCCACGCTGAATACCGGTTGCCAGAGCGCGGGTACCAGCAGGCTCAGGGGCAGAATGACCAGGAAGCTGACGACCACCTGCTTCCACCGCGGCGGTGCCTGCTCGGCCGGCCGGGGCGCGAACCAGAAGTCCTTGCCGAGCCGGACCTCGGTGTTGTCGCCGTCCTGCAGCCATCCCTGTGCCTGGCTGACCAGCCACTGCCGGGCGGAGGACGCGAGCCATTCCTGCAGGTGCTGCATCTCGTCGAAGCGCAGCACCGAGGTGAACTGCAGGGCATCGCCATGGCGTTCCCGGCCGACGTCCACCCCGAGGTGCCCCGGGAATTGACTGGCGGCCTCGATGGTCTGGTGCAGCCAGGTTTCGTAGCGCTGTTCGTGCTGCGGATGGACCTGGTGGCGGACGACCAGGGTCGCGGTAGTAAGAGCGGGGTTCATGAGCAGGACTCCTGCCTGGACTGGGGAAGCGCCAGCCCCGCCCGAGACGGTGGGGCTGGCAGGGGCTCAGACGGCGGCGGCGACCGGGGCCAGGGTGGGGCCGTGGGCGATACGCTCGGGGGCCTTGTGCACCATGGTGTAGGCGTAGTCGACGCCCATGCCGTAGGCGCCGGAATGCTCCTTCACCAGGGCCATGACGGCGTCGTAGGTGTCGCGGTTCTTCCAGTCGCGCTGCCATTCCAGCAGGACCTGCTGCCAGGTCACCGGAATCACGCCGGCCTGGATCATGCGCTGCATGGCGTAGTCGTGAGCGGCCTGGGTGGTGCCACCCGAGGCGTCGGCGACCATGTAGATCTCGTAGCCGGCGTCGTGCATGGCGGAGAGGGCGAAGGTGGTGTTGCAGACTTCCGTCCAGAGGCCGGAAACGATGATCTTGTTGCGGCCATTGCGCTTGAGCGCATCGCACACCTTCTGGTCGTCCCAGGAATTCATCGAAGTGCGCTCCAGCAGCGGCGCCTCGGGGAACACGGCGAGCAACTCGGGATAGGTGTGGCCGGAGAAGCTTTCGGTTTCGACCGTGGTGATGATGGTCGGCACGTTGAAGATCTTGGCGGCCTTGGCCAGGCCGACGGTGTTGTTCTTCAGGGTCTGGCGATCGATGCTCTGGACGCCAAAGGCCATCTGCGGCTGCTGGTCGATAAAGATCAGCTGGCTGTTCAGGGGGGTCAGGACTTCGGTTTTGGAGTTGTTCATGGCTTCACCTATCGATTGAGTGTGGTTTGGGATGTGCTCCGGGCGGCGATCTGGGCGGCTCGCCTTCAAGGGGGCGATGGCCTCGTTCGCAGCGGTTGTGACCGGAACTGCTATCCAAGGTAAGGGATCAATCGAGGCTGTGCTTGTGCACTTTTGCGCCTTTGAAAGCGCAAACTTGCGCCATTGGATTCGCCAGGGGGCTGCTAGGGTGTGGCCTTCCAATCACCCGGATTCCACAGCGCGAATCCACTTTCCGCGAGGAACAGGCAATGGCAGCAGCACAGTTGAGGGACAAGGACACGGCGTACTGGGGCGTACCCTGGGAGCAGGCCTACGGCTATCCGCAGGCCCGTCGGGTGGGTGACGAAATCTTCGTCTCGGGGCAGTTCAATCACGACGCGGACGGCAATCTGGTGGCGCCCGCGCCTCTGGACAGCGAGGGCCGCCCCAGCGACTTTTCCACCATGGGCGAGCAGATGCGCACCGCCTACGACAACATCGCCACACTGCTCGCGCTCTATGGCGCCACCCTGCAGGACGTCGTCGAGGAAACCCTCTATGTGCTGGACATGGACGCCGCCTTCGCCGTCGTCGGCAAGGTGCGCAAGGCGGCCTACGGCTGCGAGGCACCGCGCTGCGCCAGCAACATCATCGGGGTTTCGCGGCTGGCCCAGCGCCCGCAGCTGATCGAGATCGCCTGCCGGGCGGTGATTGGCAGTCGCGCGCGCTAGGCAGAGGCTTAGCGCTCTTCGGGCGCAGTGGCAAACGGGCGCTGACCTTCCACCAGCGCCTTCTGCTCGGCCACCGCCGCCGCACAGAACGCCATGAAGGCCTTTACCCGCCAGGACTTGCGGATGTCCTGATGGGTCAGCAGCCAGAGTTCGTCGTTGAGCTCCGGCACCACCGGCCCCACGCGCACCAGGCCGGGCGTGGTATCGCCCAGCATGCAGGGCAGAAAGCCGAAACCCAGCCCCGCCACGATGGCCGTACTGGCGGCGGCGACCGAATCGGTACGGTAGGAGACATCCTCAGGCGCCACCCGGCATTCCAGATAGGCAGCCGCCTTGAGGTTGGCCAGGGCGGAGGTGTAGGACACCCAGGCCTGACCGGCCGCATAGGGATCCTCCTGCCGCGCACCGCCGCGACTGCCATAGGCGGCCCAGGCGATGGTGGCCAGCTTGCGCCCGACCAGGCTGTCGGCGGGCTTCCTGGTGGCCCGGATCGCGATGTCGGACTCGTCGCGGGCCAGACTCAAGGTCTGATTCCCCACCAGCACCTCGATGGTCATGCCATCGTTCGCCGCCTTGAAATCGGCGATGATGGGGGTCAGGAAGTACAGCAGCAGCGAGTCGCTGGTGGTGATGCGCAGCTTGCCCAATGGCCCCTGGGCGGCGCGGGATACCCGTCGGGCGACGCTGACGATATCCAATTCGACCCGCTCGCCCAGGGCGCGGAGCTCTTCGCCTTCGACGGTCAGCTGGTAGCCGGAGCGACGATGGTCGAACAGGGCGACACCCAGGGTTTTCTCCACCTGTGCGACCCGTCGGGAGACGGTGGAGACGTTGATGCCCAGTTTCTTGGCGGTCGCCGCCCGATTGCCGGACTCGCTGAGGGCCTTGATGATGCGCAGGTCGTCCCAGGACAGCTGGCTGACCGCCGCCCCCACATCCCAGCGCGCTGCAGCCTGATCAGGTTGGCTTGGAGAAGCCGGTTTTGCTGAGGCGTCCACACCTGAGGTTCCGTCGGTTGTTGTCGGGCATCATACGAAAAAGGCCATGGCAGAACCACGGTCGGGCAAGGGCGCTGGCGGTACCTGCAGCCATGCGGGCCTTCCACGGGCGTATTTGGCGGGCGGTCACTGGCGATTCCCCCCGGCCAAGTGCCGCTCAGTCATCAATATGGACAGTTCATGCGATAACTGATGTATTCATCAGGCCATCACGAAAGATGATGGCAATAAGCCAGTCGGCAATCGACAGCAGTGCTTTCAGGTAAGACCACCATGGGCATCGACGACACCGAATTTCCACCTCGCCTCACCCTGACCAGTCCGCTGGACCTGAACCGGGTCATGGATCAGGCCCGCCTCGATCAGGGCTTCATGCGCCGGGTCATCACGGTGCTGGAAGAGTGTGGGGTGGACGATCGTACCGACGACGAAAATGCCCTGCTCGAATGGGCACGCAGCTTCCAGCGCCGGCAGCCGGGCGAGGTTGAAGGTTAGGGGACCAGAGATGCCGGCGCCGGGCGTTGGCCCACCTGGTTCAGGCATTGCGCCTGGTCCGGGCCTTTCCGCGGCCGACCGATCCTTGGAGGGGCAGCCACGGCCTCCCGATCCGGCGTAGACGTGGCGTCAGCCCTGATCCGGGCTTCCCGTGGGAACCGTTTCCGCCACCAATCCCAGAGGCACAGGCGCCAGCAGCGCCGTCTCGGCCACCATGTCGGCCACCCGTTCGTTGAGATCCTGTACGGCCTGGAGCACAGCCTGGACGTCCGGATCGTCGCAATCGACCTTGCCCAGCCGCCTGGCATTTTCCTGTAACTGACGATGGAGGCCGAGCAGGGCCTCCCGGGCTTGGCTCTGGGGATCAGGATGCATGGCGAGGTCTCAGGCTCTTGTCTGGTTGATGGCGCCTGGCCACTATGTCCACATTGCTTTGGTATCGCAATAAACATTAAGACGATGCCGCTACCTTTCGACGAGTGGCGGCAGGGGCAGGGGCGCGGATAGGCACGGTGTGGCTGAAACGTTCTGGCCAGATTTCCAGCCACACCCTGGCACGCCCGAGCCCGACCAATCTCGGCGCCTCAAGCTAAGGTCGAGTAGCCTGGGGCGCCGCGCCTGGCCTGGGGGCCGCCGCTTTCGGCTTCAGTAGCCGGCCACCAGGCCATCCTTGCGCGGATCGGAGCCGCCCACGTAGCCACCGGCAACGCGCTGGATGATCTGGGCGCCGCCGAAGGCGAACACGCCGGAGGGCTCTTCCACGGTCACCTCGTGGCCCAGGGCCCGCAGTGCTTCCAGGGTGGCCGGGTCCAGGCTGCTTTCCACCGCGACCCGGCGGCCACCTTCGAGGCGCCAGCGTGGTGCGTCGGCGGCGGCCTGGGGATTCTGCCGGTACTTGAGGATGCGCAGCATCAGTTGCAGGTGCCCCTGGGCCTGCATGGGGCCACCCATCAGGCCGAAGGCCATCAGCGGGGTGCCGTCGGCGTTCATGGCGAAGCCGGGGATGATGGTGTGGAAGGGTCGCTTGCCCGGCGCCACGCTGTTGACGTGATCCGGCGCCAGGGTGAAGCCGGCGCCGCGATTCTGCAGGCTGATGCCGGTACCCGGCACCACCACGCCCGAGCCGAAGCCCATGTAGTTGGACTGGATGAAGGAAATCATCATGCCGCTCTCATCAGCCGCCGACAGGCAGACGGTGCCGCCGGGGCGTGGGGCGCCATAGCCGGGATCGCCGGCACGCGACCCGACCAGCCCGGCGCGTTCGCGCAGGTAGGCCGGGTCCAGCAGGTGTTCGGCCTGGATGCGCATGTGCGCGGAGTCGGTGACGTGCTGGTAGAGATCGGCCAGTCCCAGCTTCATGGCCTCGATCGAGCGGTGCAGGGTGGCGGGGCTGTCCACGGGATCCGCGCCGATGCCGGCGGCTTCGAGGATGCCCAGGCCGGCGAGGGTGGCGATACCCTGGCCGTTGGGCGGCAACTCGTGCACCACGGCGCCGGCGAAGGGTACCGAGAGGGTGTCGATCCAGTCGGCCCGGTGGGCGCGCAGGTCCTCTTCGTCCAGCACCGCTCCGTGTTCGCGGGCATGGCGGGCCATGGCCTGGGCCAGTTCGCCCTGGTAGAAGGCAGCACCGTTGCTTTCAGCGATGGCCTCCAGGGTTCGCGCGTGGTCGGGCAGGCGTACCAGGGTGCCGGCCCGGGGTACGCCGTTGGCCAGGAAGCAGGCGGCGAAACCGGGTTGGTCCTTGAGCTGCTCGGCGCCGCGGCGCCAGAGTTCGGCGATCACCGGGGTGAGCAGGAAGCCGTCGCGGGCATAGTGGATCGCCGGGGCGGCGAGGGTGGTCAGCGGCAGCTTGCCGTAGCGCTGGGCCAGGGCGACCCAGGCCGAGACAGCCCCGGGCACCGTGACCGCGCCCCAGCCGCGCGCCGGCATGGCGCTCTGGCCGGCGAAGTATTCCGGCGTCCAACCGCGCGGTGCGCGGCCGGAGGCATTGAGGCCCTGCACCTTCTCGCCGTCCCAGACGATGGCGAAGGCGTCGCTGCCGATGCCGCAGCCGGTGGGTTCCACCACGGTGAGCACCATGGCGGCGGCCACCGCGGCGTCCACCGCGTTGCCGCCGCGGCGCAGCATCTCCACGCCGGCCTGGGCGGCCAGCGGCTGCGAGCAGGCCACCAGGTTGCGGCCCATGACCGGCGAGCGAGCCGAGGAATAGGGGTTGTGATAGTCCAGATCGGGCATGGCGAAGGGTCTCATTGGTGACGAGGATCGAGGGCGTCGCGCAGGCCGTCGCCCAGCAGGTTGAAGCCGAGGACGGTGAGGTAGATGCAGACGCCCGGGGCGATGGACATCCAGGGCGCCTGCTCCATGAAGTTCTTGGCGGTGTTCAGCATGGAGCCCCAGGAGGGCATCGGCGGTTGCTGGCCGAGGCCGAGAAACGACAGGCTGGCCTCGGCGAGGATGGCGGCGGCGATGGTCAGGGTGGCCTGGACCACCAGCGGCGAGAGGATGTTGGGCAGGACGTAGCGCCAGAGAATCCAGCGATCCGGCAGGCCGATGGCGCGCGCCCCCTCCAGATAGTCCTCGTGGCGGATGGCGAGCACCTGGCCACGGGTCAGGCGGGCGAACACCGGCATGGCGGACAGGCCGATGGCGATCATGGCGTTGCCCAGACTCGGGCCGAGAAAGGCCCCCAGGGCGATGGCGAGGACCAGGAAGGGACAGGACAGCAGGGCTTCGACCAGGCGTGAGACCACGGCGTCCAGCCAGCCGCCGAAGTAGCCGGCGATCAGGCCCAGGGGCACCCCCACCAGCAGGGCGATGGCCACCGAGACCACGCCCGCCAGCAGCGAACTGCGCGCGCCCCACAGCAGGCGCGAGAGCAGGTCGCGCCCGAGTTCGTCGGTGCCCAGCCAGTTCAGCGCCGAAGGCGCCTTGCGTACCGCCAGGAAGCTGGTCTTGAGCGGATCGAAGGGGGCCAGCCAGGGTGCCAGCAGGGCGGCCAGGGCGAAGGTCAGGATCAGGGCGGCGCCGAGCAGCGCGCCGCGATTGGCGCTGAACTTGCGCCAGAAGGGCGAGCGCGCGGGTCTCAGGGTGGCCGGGCGGGGCAGGGTCAGGGCGTTCATGCGGCGTGCCTCAGGCGCGGGTTGATCAGGCGGTAGAGCAGGTCGGCCACCAGGTTGAGCAGCACGAAGCCCACCGCCACGCAGAGCACCACCCCCTGGACCACCGCGTAGTCGCGGTTGAACACGGCGTCGACGATCATCTTGCCGAAGCCGGGGATGCTGAAGACCTGCTCGGTGAGCACCGCACCGCCGAGCAGTTCGCCGAACAGCAGGGTGGTGAGGGTGACGATGGGCATCAAGGCATTGCGCAGGGCATGGCGCAGGATCACCACGCGCTCGCGCAGGCCCTTGGCCCGGGCGGTGCGCACGTAGTCGGCGCGCAGCACCTCCAGCATGGCCGCTCGGGTATGGCGCATCAGGGTGCCGGAGAGGCCGGCGCCCAACACGAAGGCCGGCAGGATCAGGGTGCGCAGGTTGCGCAGCGGGTCCTCGTGAAAGGGCACGAAACCGGAGGCCGGCAGCCACTGCAACTTCACCGCGAAGAGCAGGATCAGGAGGATGCCGAGCCAGAAGTGCGGGATGGAGATGCCGGACAGGGCCACCAGATTGGCGCCGTAGTCGACCGCCGTGCCCCGGCGTACCGCGGCGAGGATGCCGGTGGGGATGCCGATGAGCAGGGCGATGACGATGGCCAGCAGCGATAGCTCCAGGGTCACCGGCAGCTTTTCGGCGATCAGCGCCGTCACCGGCTGGTCGGTGCGCAGCGAGATGCCCAGGTCACCCCGCAGCACCCCGCCCATCCAGTGCAGGTACTGCACCGGTACGGGATCGTTCAGCCGGTATTTCTCGCGCAGGAATTCCAGCACCTGGGGATCACGCTCCTCGCCGGCCATGGCCAGCACCGGATCGCCCGGCAGCAGTTGCTGCAGGGTGAAGACGAACAGCGACACCAGCAGCAGGGTGGGCAGGGCACTTAGCAGGCCACGCAGGAAGAGGCGCAGCATGGCTATTGCCCGCGGGTGACGCCGGCCAGGCGAATCAGGCCGTCGGGATTGGGGACGAAGCCCTTGAGATCGGCGCGGGTGGCGATGATGCGCGGATCGAAATAGAGATAGAACACCGGCAGCTCCTCGCGCAGCAGGGTCAGGGCCTGGGCATAGAGCGCCTGACGCTGGGCCTGGTCATTGATGGTGCGGGCCTGGTCGAGCAGTTGATCCAGCGCGGCGTTGCAGTAGCGGCCGTCGTTCTGGTTGCCCTTGCAGGTGACGAATTGATGCACGTTGCCATCCGGATCGGGGCGGCCGGACCAGGCGCTCAGGCCGAGCTGGAAGTTGCCGGCGTGCTGTTCGGCCAGCAGGGTGGCGTATTCGGTGGCGACCAGGTTGACCTCGAAGCCGGCCTCGGCGGCCATGGCCTGGATCAGCTGGCCCACCTGCTGGGCGATGGGGTTGTTGGCGATCTTCAGCTCCACCTTGACCGGCAGGCTGACGCCGGCGGCCTTGAGCAGCGCCTGGCTGCGCGCCACGTCGCGGGCCGGCACGGCGAAGGCCTTGTCGTAGTAGGGGCTGCTCTGCGGGAAAGGCTGCACGCTGGGCGCATAGAGGCCCTCGAACACCACCTGGTTGAGCGCTTCGCGATCCAGCGCCAGGTCGAAGGCCTGACGCACGCGCTTGTCGCCGGCGAAGGGATTCTTCGCCCGGTCGCCGTTGGCCATGTTCACCATCAGCTGCATGTAGCCCAGGCCCGGGGTGTTGTAGAGGGTGAAGCCGGCCTGGCCCTGCAGGCCCTTGACGTCGGTGGGCGCGACCCGCTCGACGATGTCCAGGTCGCCCGAGCGCAGGTTGGCGAGGCGCACCGAGGTGTCCGGGATGGGCAGGAAGATCAGCCGGTCGAAGTGGTAGGCGCTGGCGTTCCAGTACTGGGGGAACCGCTCCAGCACGATGCGGTCCTGCTGCACCCGCTGCACGAAGCGATAGGGGCCGGAACAGACCGGCTTGCTGCCCACGTCGCCCGTGGATGCCTTGGGCGCCAGCATCATGCCGGCGCGGTCGGAGAGCTGGGCGAGCAGGGTGGCGTCGGGTCGCTTGAGGCGGATGCGCACGGTCTGGGGATCGACCACCTCGACGGTATCCACCGAAGCCAGTTCGCTCTTGCGCAGCGAGTCGGGCAGGCTGCGGGCGCGGTCCAGGTTGAATTTCACCGCGGCGGCGTCGAAGGCTTCGCCGTCATGGAAGGTCACGCCCTGGCGCAATTGCAGCGTCAGGCTACGGTTGTCGTCGCTCCACTGCCAGGCGGTAGCCAGTTGGGGCACCAGCTCCAGCTGTGGCGAGACGTCTACCAGCTTGTCGCACAGGGCGGTGTAGACCAGCCGCCCCGAATAGGTCCGCGAACGGTGCGGATCGAGCACGTCGGGATCGTCCTGGATGCCGATGCGCAGGGTGGTCTCGGCCAGGGCGGAGCCGCCGGCCAGGAGCAGAAGGGTGGCGGTGAGCCAGGCGGAGGCTTTCATGGGGTGGACTCCAGAAGGGATTGATGACGGTTGAACAGGGCCAGGCGGCGCGTGAAGGCGGCGCTGGTGGCGATCAGCGGCGGCGGTGAGGCGCCCGCGCCGGCGATCTCGCGCCAGAAGTGGCAGGCCACCCGGCCTTCGCCGGCGGCGGATTCCAGCAGCGGCTTGGCCTCGCGGCACAGCGGCCGGGCGTGGGGGCAGCGGGTGTGGAAGCGGCAGCCGCTGGGCGGCGCCGTGGGGCTGGGCAGGTCGCCGCCGAGCAGGGTGCGTGGCCGCCGCGCCCGCGGATGGTTGACCGGCACCGCGGCCAGCAGCGCCTGGGTGTAGGGATGCAGGGGCGTCTCGAACAGCGCCTCCACCGGCGCCAGTTCGACGATCTCGCCCAGGTACATCACCGCCACCCGGTCGCTCATGTGGCGGATCACGCCGAGGCCGTGGGCGACGATGATCAGGGTCAGGCCGAAGCGCGCCTTGAGGTCTTCCAGGAGGTTCACCACCTGGGCCTGCACCGAGACGTCCAGCGCCGACACCGGTTCGTCGCCGAGCAGCAGCCGCGGATCGGCGGCCAGGGCGCGGGCGATGCCGATGCGCTGCCGCTGGCCGCCGGAAAATTCATGGGGATAGCGCCCCGCCAGCTCCGGCGCCAGGCCCACGGTGCGCAGCAGCTCGGCCACCCGCTCGGCGCGCTGGCCCCGATTCAGCGGCTGGTGCAGCCATACGGGCTCGCCAACGATGTCGGCCACGCTCATGCGCGGATTCAGCGAGGCGAAAGGGTCCTGGAAGATGATCTGCAATTCCTGACGCACCTGACGTAGCGCCGCCGGACTGAGGTTGCCCAGGTTGCGGCCTTCGTAGATGACGTCGCCGGCGGTGGGCGCGAGCAGGTTGAGCAGCAGGCGGCCGAGGGTCGACTTGCCCGAGCCGGACTCGCCCACCAGCGCCAGGGTCTCGCCGCGGCGCACCGTGAAGGAGACATCGCTCACCGCCTGTACCGGCGGCTTTGGGCGTTGCAGGAAACCGGCCTGGCCACCGAAGTGCTTGGTCAGGCCGATGGCTTCGAGGATGGGACGTTCCACGGCATTCATGCGGGGGTCTCCAGGTGCTGTTCCAGGGGCGCGCGCAGGCAGGCCACCTGCTGCCCGGGAGCGGGTTCGACCAGGGGTGGCGGCGCAACGCGACAGGCATCGAGGACGAAGGGGCAGCGGCTGGCGAAGCGGCAGCCCGCCGGCATCTCGGCGGGCGTCGGCACCCGGCCGGCGATGGTCGCCAGGCGTCCCGTGCGCGGTCCCAGCGAGGGCATGGAGCCCATCAGGCCGAGGGTGTAGGGATGCTGCGGATCGTCGAACAGCTGGGCGACCGGGCCGGATTCCACCACCCGGCCGGCGTACATCACTGCCATCTCGTCGGCGACCTCGGCGACCACGCCGAGGTCGTGAGTGATGAGGATCATGGCGCTGCCGGTCTCGGCCTGCAGACTGGCGATGAGTTCGAGGATCTGCGCCTGGATGGTCACGTCCAGCGCCGTGGTGGGCTCGTCGGCGATGATCAGCGCCGGGTCGTTGGCCAGCGCCATGGCGATCATCACCCGCTGGCGCATGCCGCCGGAGAGTTCGTGGGGATAGGCCGCCAGTCGCTGGGTCGCCGCCGGCACCCGCACCTTCTCCAGCATCTCCAGGGCGCGCTGCCGGGCAGCCGACTGACTGCCACCACGATGGCGCAGCACGGTTTCCATCAACTGTTCGCCGACTGTGAAGGCCGGATTCAGCGAGGTCATCGGCTCCTGGAACACCATGGCCAGGCGATCGCCGCGCAGGTCGCGGCGGCGCGCCTCGGGCATGCCCAGCAGGTCCTCACCCATGAAGCTGGCTTGATGAGCGCGGACCTCGGCGGTGGCCGGCAACAGCCCCATCAGCGCCATGGAGGTCACGCTCTTGCCACAGCCGGATTCGCCCACCAGGGCCAGGGTGCGGCCCGGCTGCACGGTAAAGCTCAGCCCTTCCACCACCGCCGCCGGGGCGCCGGCGAAACGCACGCTGAGATCGTCCACCACCAGCACCGGGGCACTCATAGGGCCTGCTCCAGGGTCTGTTGCAGCACGCTGTCCAGTGCCAGTTGCAGGGCGCGCAGATGGGCGCGCATCACCGCCGCGGCGCGGACCGGATCGCGGGCATCGAGGGCTTCCACCAGGGCCTGGTGGTCATCGTGGTAGGCCAGCAGGCGCTGGGCATTGCGCGCCCGGTGGCGCAGGTCGCGCCAGGTCGGGTCCAGGCGGATGGCGTCGAGCATCTCGAACAGGTCCAGCAGCAGGCGATTGCCGGCGGCCTCGGCAATGCTGCGGTGGAAGGCGCTGTCCCACAGCTCGATGGCATCGGCATCCTCACTGCTGCCCAGGCGTTCGAAGGCGGTGCGCTCGGCCATGCGGCGAATCAGGGCGCGCTGTTCGCCACTGGCGCGCTGGGCGGCCAGGGCGGCGAGATTCGGCTCCAGGTGCAGCCGTGCCTCCATCACCTCGCTGAAATTGGTGCGCGCCGACAGCTGGGTCAGGGTGAGGGCTGCGCTCGGCGGCGTGGGGCCGACGTAGGTGCCCTTGCCCTGGCGGCGCCAGACCTGGCCCTCGGCCTCGAGCACGGCCAGGGCGCGGCGGATGGAGCGCCGGCTGACGCCGAATTCACTGGCCAGCTCGCGCTCCGGCGGCAGGGGTTTGTCGGGCACGCTGCTCTGCTGGGCCACCAGGTTGCGCAAGGCATCCAGGGCCAGGCGGGCACTATCGTCGGTGTGGATCTGCATCGAACCTTTGCCTCTTAGGTCTGGGCCGTCTCCCGCTGCGAAACGCGCTAAAAGCGCGATCGCAGCGGAGATGCGAATACCTGAGCCGGGTGCAAGGCCGATGCCATTTGAAATTGGTTCGCTGGACCTTTCAGCGCGAGGCTCTGGGGCGATGCCTGGATTCCGGTCGCGGTCCGGGCCCGCAGCATTGGTTCGCGTCTGGGCGAACCTTTGTCCGGCTACTCACGAGACGCTGCGCCAGGATGGAGCCCGGTTGCACCGGAGCGGCGCGTTGGGGATGTCACTCAGCGTCTGCCCCGATACTCCGCCTTCGACGCTGAGCGGATCGATGCAACGGATAGCCAGATCTTCCTCGTGCTGCCGGACCCTACGTAAGTGTCCGGTCCCGCTGCCGAGTTGCTGAATGGACAGGTCCGCGGGAGAGTTGTCGTGGACGTCAGCGCCTAAGCCCGGCCCAGGCGAACGTTGATAAGGACCGTCAAAAGGCTGCATTTCTCGCGACTACGCATGGCTGCGCCGAAATCCGGCATCACTCGCTCGGCATTCGGCTGCGTGCGCTTCTACGTCTGGCCCAAGACCACCCGCGGGGACGTCGCCGCTCGCCTTCCCAAATGACGGCCGACTGGCATCAGGGCGTCGGCCGATGGGCAGTTCACCGGTCACGATGGCGGTGACGATGAACAGGCCAAACATCGGTAGCGATCTCTTGAAGAATTCCTTCTGGTACTCGCCGAAGGTCATTTCCGTTCGATTCATCAGCAGGAACAGCCAGGCGACTGTAGGACTCGGATAACGCTGAGGTAGAGAGTCATTTCACCATTTTCGGCGGCGAACACTGTTCAAGTGGGTAACGCGGATGGCGATGGGCTCCGCCATCATGAGGTGAGGGTGCTGCCTATCCTGACGTCCTTCTGGCACGCGACTACCATTTCTCGCTACTTCGATTCAGCGCTCAGAGGGGTGTTGATCGTGGTAAGCCTTACCGCCGAGTCGGCATTTCATTCCTTTTTGGCATTGAGATGGCTTTCCACCGCGCGGAACGTCAGCAACAGCAGACCGGCGATGCCGAGCGTGAGGGGGGCGCCTAGGGCGCTGGCGAGCAAGCCGGCGAGTAGGCCACCCACCGCCTCGAAGCCGAAGCGCATGGCGATGTACAGGGCGATCACGCGGCCACGCAGCGCTGCCGGGGCATCGCCCTGCAACAGCATGTTGGTGCTGACGTTGTTGGCGGTGATGCCGAAGCCCAGCAGGGCCAGCAACAGTAGCGCGAAGGTAAGCGGCAGCTGGAACGCCAGCAGGCACAGGGCCAGGGCGCAGCACAACTCGGCGATGAAGATCACGCGCCTCAGGCGGTGCAAGGCGCCGGCGAGGGCGAGCATGATCGTGGCGACGAAGGCACCCGCACCGGCGGCTCCCCATAGCCACCCCAGCATCCGGGCATCGCCGAGGTAGAGCGTCTTGGCCAGTACCGGCAGCAAGACGCTGTAGTTGGAGGCCAGCAGGTTGACGGCGACCACCCCCAGCATCAGGCGCCGGACCGAGAAGGTATTCCAGACGTAGCCCAGGCCTTCACGAAACATCTGACTGGTCGAACCGCTGGCTTTGGCGGTCGCGCTGCCCTGAACCTTCGTCAGGCCCAGCAGCAAGGTGGCAAAGGCGATCGCCGTGATCAGGAAGCACAGCGCTTCGCTACTGGCGGCGATCAGGGCGCCGGCCAACGGCGGGCCGATGAAGCGCGCGGCGTTGATCAGCATGGCATTGAGGGCGAGGGCGTTGGGCAAATCGCTGGCGTCGGCCACGAAGCTACCGATGAGTGCCTGTCTGAGTGGTGTTTCTAGCGCATTCAGCAAGCCCAGGAATAGAGCCATGGCGATCAGGATCGGCGCGTCGATCCAGCCTTGCCAGCTCAAGAGCGCGAGCAACAGCGATTGGATGGCCAGCAGCGACTGCGCCGCGATCAGGCAACGGCGTTTGTCGTGGCGGTCGATCCAGGCGCCGGCGATCGGACCTACCAGCAATTGCGGGGCGAGTGTCAGAAAGGTGATGACGCCCAGCAGGGTGGCGGAAGCGGTGACGTGATAGGCCATCCACGACAGCGCAACCTGTTGCACCCATTTGCCCAGGGTCGACACGCCCTGGCAGGCAAAATAGATCTGGAAGTCACGATGGGCGAGCGCCCGTACAGCGGTGGGCCAACGGGAGGGCTGAGCAGGTTTCGCCAAGAAGGCTGTCTCCAGATTGACTCGGCAGGCAGCGGCCGGTCCGGCAGGTCAAGTGCGGCACCGCGACAACCAGCACGGCGATGCTTGGGACAAGAGCGGCTACCCCCTGGCGCTCATGCCATACAGGGCGGGCAGTGCGCAGAACCCGTCATCAGGCCGGCCGTTTCAAGTTGCGGGGTGACAACCAGCTATGAGCTGGCTTTTTAGAATGTCATTTCGTTTTGTTGTTTGCAATGGCCAGCCCGCCAGCCCGAGCAGCCGGGCTGGCAGAAGTTGGCGGGACGAAGGTCTCCTCGTCCGGCCCTAGCGGCCGGCACGGCGCCGTTGTCGAGCATGGGGTGAACAACCAAGCCGGACGGAAGTAGGACCGATGGCCTTCAGTCCTAGCGTGGGGTCGATGCCGAGGAGGGCGCATCGTTTTCCGGTAACGCGCCGTGACGAAGCAGATGCACGACTTCGTCCTGCGTCTGGTTGACCGCCCCGAGGCGTTCGATCAGTTCGGCCGCGCGACTGCCGCGCAGGCCGGCGGTGGTGAGCTGGCCGGCATGGACGTAGGTGTAAACCCCGGACACGGCGAAGGCCTTAATACAGGCGACGTGCCGCGCCTGTTCGGGCAGGCTGCTGCGGAAGGCCTCGCTGGCGAAGAAGCGGCGGCGCTCCAGTGGCGAGGCGAAGACGATCTCCACCATCGACAGCGCCGCGCGGATGGCATCGGCCCGGTGCGCCACGTCCGGCGACGGCGGATGCTGACCGTCGTTGACGAAGGGCACGCACGGGTGGACGCGCACTTTGAGGACGGCCGCCTGGGTGGCCAGCCAGGGGCCCAGCTGGCTCAGCAGATAAGTGTTCAGGTCCTCGAGGCTGTCGCGGGGATGCAGATGGAGCTGCAGGCGATCCAGCTGGTCGGGACCGTTGTGCTGCTCGTCCGCCAGCGTGTTCTTGAAGGCATGCGAGCCATTGGGCAGATCATAGGCAAGCGTCTCGGCGAACATGTTCTGCTCGTCGCTGAACAGCACGGGGCTGGCGGCCTGGAAGGTACGCTGATGCGCCTCGTCAGCGAAGCCGATCTCGACCATTCCATCCAGTTCGTAGTCGGGAATCTCGCGGATGCCCTCGGCCAGCGGCCACAGATGGGCGTCCTGCTCTCGGTCGAAGTGGTATTGCACGTAGTGACCGAGCCCCGGCAGACGGGCGCACAGGGGACCGTGGACATCACGCCAGTATTGCGCGAACAGGTCATGGGGCACGCGTTCGCGACGCTTGACCGTGGTGTAGCTGTTGAGAGTGATCATGGGGGCGCATTCCTGGACGCGAGGCTTGGAAAGTGGACCCCTGATGTTGGCGATAAGCTCCGGACGTTCGCGAGCGAGATCCCGGGCCATGGTGCGTACCTACCCGCCCGAACCCGGACGCGCTCGATCCGTGGAGCGCGTCCTGCTCGTCCAGGCGCGAGACGGCTGTCAGACCTGCGCCATGCCACCGTCGACCGGCAACTCGGCGCCGGTGATGAAGCTGCTCTGGTCGCTGGCGAGAAAGAGCGCGGCCGCGGCCACTTCCTCGACGCGTGCCATCCGGCCGAGCGGGATCAGCCTGTTCAGCTGCTCTCTCACCTCCGCCGAGGTCGCCGCCATCATGGCGGTGTCCGTGGGCCCCGGCGCGACGACGTTGACGCGGATGTTGCGGGGCGCCAGTTCATTGGCCCAGGTCCGCGCGAAGGCGCGTACCGCCGCCTTGGTCGCCCCATAGACGCCATAGCCCGGGGTGCCGATCGCGGCGGCGATGGAGCCGATCAATACGATGGCCCCGCCAGCGGGCATGATCGCCGTCGCCGCCTGGGTGGCGAAGAGCAGGGCGCGTACGTTGAGCGCGAAGGTGCGGTCGAAGTGCTCTGCGGTGAGGGTCTCGAGCGGTGCGAACTCCGAGAGGCCGGCGTTCACCACCAGCACATCCACCCGCCCGGCTTCGCGCCGCACCTTGTCGAAGAAGGCGGCAAGGGCCGTCACATCGGACGCATCGAGGCTGCGCTCGAGCAACCTGCCCGCGCCGCGTTCGACGTCGCGGGCCTGGGTGCGTCGACTGCTGGCGTACACCGTGGCGCCCTCGGTCGCGAAGCGTTCCGCGATGGCCCCACCGATCCCGCCATGACCACCGATCACGACGGCGACTTTTGCTGAAAGTGTGCTCATGGATCCTCACCCGGTTGCTGTGGCTGTCCAGGAGCACGGTATCATTCGTATATCTGATCGCAAGAACGCACCTGAGGGTACCTAGATATCCAGGCGGATACCCATGTCCAGCAACGAGCTCGAACTCCCGCTCGACGTCAGCGCGACGCGTCCCATCCTCGAACACATCGGCAACAAGTGGGCCGTGCTGATCCTGAGCGTCCTGTGCACGCAGCCGTCGCGCTTCAACGATCTCAAGCGCCGCCTCCACGGCATCACCCACAAATCCCTTTCCGAGGCCTTGAAGCGGCTCGAGCGCAACGGCCTGATCAGTCGCAAGGTCCTGCCGACGCAGCCGATCGGCGTCGAATACACCATCACCCCGCTTGGCAGCTCGCTGCGCGAACCCTTTGCCGCGCTTTATAGCTGGGCCCTGGCCCATGGCGCCGCCATGGAAGAGGCGCAACGGGTCTACGACGAGTCGCGAAAGGGGGAAGGGCAGGAGGAGGACCTCTAGCGCCCGTCATCTGGGTTCGCCGCTCTTGCCAGCGTAGCGGACGGGCGTGGTGCTTCAGGGACTGCCAGTGAATCCCCGGCAAGAGGCTTGGTGAGTCATGAGCGCGGGCGGGACGGCCTCTCTTCGCCTGGGAGGAGCCTCGCCGCCCTCTGGAGCGGCCACCACGCGGCGTGCGCCAGCGCTAGCGACTCAACTCATAGGCGCACATGTTCACCGTGGCCGCCAGATTCAGGGACTCGATGGCGCCCGAGCCGCCGATGGTGAAGGGCTGAGCGTTCAGCGCCGCCAGCTGCTCGCGCGGAACGCCGCGGGCTTCGTTGCCGAACAGGTAGCAGTCGAAGGCTGCGAAATCAGCGGACTGCACCGGCGTGCCCTGCATGTCCAGGCAGGCGAGGCGGGGGAAGCGCTGCTGCAGACCGTCGAGTTCGACGTCGAGTTCCAGCGGGGTGTGGAAGATGGCGCCCATGCTGGCGCGGACCACCTTGGGGTTGTAGGGATCGACGCTGCCCGGGCTGAGCAGGCAGCGGAAGCGCCCGAACCAGGCCAGGGTGCGCAGGATGGTGCCCAGGTTGCCCGGATCCTGGATCTCGTGCAGATAGACGGCGCGCTCGCCCTCGACCGCTGCTGCCACGGGCTCCCGGGGCATGGGCACCACCGCAAGGATGCCCTGCGGGGTCTTGGTGTCGGCGAGCTGCGCCATCTGGCGGTCGCTGATCAGGTGCGTCCGGAACGGGCTCTGCCAGTGTTCGTAGGCGCCCGTCACATAGAGTTCGGCGCGCTGCAGCGGGGGATGCTGCAGCGCGGCCTTTTGCAGTTCCAGCGCCAGGTGCTCGCCCTCCACCAGGAAGTGGCCGAATTCGGCGCGGTACTTCTTCTGGTGGAGCTTCTTGATGTCGTCGAGCTTCATCAACCCGCGGCCCGAACCAGCGGCGCGTCCTGCGCGTCGCCTTCCGCGAGCATCGCCTTGGCCAGGGCCTCGGCGACCTTGATGCCGTCCACGCCGGCGGACAGGATGCCGCCGGCGTAGCCGGCGCCTTCCCCGGCCGGATACAGGCCGCGCAGATTCAAACTCTGCAGGCTGTCGTTGTCGCGGGTGATGCGCACTGGCGAAGAGGTGCGGGTCTCGATGCCGGTCAGGATGGCGTCATGGCGGTCGAAGCCGCGGATCTGCTTGCCGAAGGCGGGCAGGGCTTCGCGAATGGCCTCGATGGCATAGGCGGGCAACGACGGCGCCAGATCGCCCAGGCGCACGCCGGGCTTGTAGGAGGGCTCGACTTCACCGAATTCGGTGGAGGGCACGCCGCGAATGAAGTCGCCGACCAATTGGCCGGGCGCGCAATAGTCCCTGCCGCCCAGTTCGTAGGCGCGCGATTCCAGGCGCTCCTGCAACTCGACGCCGGCCAGCGGATCGCCGGGGAAGTCCTGCTCGGGATTGATGCCCACCACGATGCCGGAGTTGGCATTGCGCTCGTTGCGCGAGTACTGGCTCATGCCGTTGGTGACCACCCGGCCCGGCTCGGAGGTGGCGGCCACCACGGTGCCGCCCGGGCACATGCAGAAGCTGTAGACGGCGCGGCCATTCTTGGCGTGATGGACCAGCTTGTAGTCGGCGGCGCCCAGTTCCGGATGGCCGGCGTACTTGCCCAGGCGGGCCTGGTCGATCATGCCCTGGGGGTGTTCGATGCGGAAGCCGACGGCGAACGGCTTGGCTTCGATGTACACGCCCTGGCGGTGCAGCATGCGGAAGGTGTCGCGCGAGCTGTGGCCCAGGGCGAGCACCACATGGCGGCTGTGCAGGGTTTCGCCGCTGGCGAGCACCACGCCCTCGAGCTGGCCGTCATTGATCACCAGGTCGGTCACCTTGCTCTCGAAGCGGACTTCACCACCGAGGGCGATGATCTCTTCGCGCATGGCGGCGACCACGCCGGTCAGGCGGAAGGTGCCGATGTGCGGCTTGCTGACGTAGAGGATCTCTTCCGGCGCGCCGGCGCGGACGAATTCGTGCATCACCTTGCGGGCGTAGAACTTCGGATCCTTGATCTGGCTGTAGAGCTTGCCGTCGGAAAACAGCCCCGCACCGCCTTCACCGAATTGCACGTTGGATTCGGGGCTCAGCACCTTCTTGCGCCACAGCGCCCAGGTGTCCTTGGTGCGGCTGCGCACGTCCTTGCCGCGCTCGAGCACGATGGGCTTGAAGCCCATCTGGGCCAGCAGCAGGGCGGCGAACAGGCCGCAGGGACCGAAACCCACCACCAGCGGGCGCTCGGTCAGGTTGGCCGGCGCCTGGCCGACCGGGTAGTAGCCGGTGTCCGGCGCCGGACGCACGTGCAGGTCATTGGCGAAGCGCGCCAGCACCGCCGCCTCGTCGCGCACTTCCAGGTCGATGATGTAGATGAACAGGATGACGCTGTTCTTCTTGCGCGCATCGTAGCTGCGCTTGAACACGGTGAAATCGAGGAGGTCGGCGTCGCTCAGCTTCAGGCGTTCCAGGATGGCCTGGCGCAGCTCGGCGGGGGTGTGGTCAAGCGGCAGAGACAGTTCGTTGATGCGAATCATGACAATAATCCTGGCCGGTGACTCCGGCAAAGGAAGGGACGAGGGGGGTAGGGCGGCGATTGTACCCGGCGGCTCCAGCGCTGTCAGGCCGGGACGATGGGCGCTCCACTGGGCGGCCTGGCGGTCGCTCGGGCGATCCCCGATTCGTCCCCGGGCGTTATCGGCTTATAATCGCCGCCACTTTGCGGCCGGCCCGACCTGGCGCGCGTCCGCTCCTCACCCGCTTTCCCGTGGTAGCTCCAACATGAAAAGATCCAAAAGCAGCCGTCGCTGGCTGGATGAACACGTCAACGATCCCTACGTCAAACGCGCTCAGAAAGACGGCCTGCGCTCGCGCTCCAGCTACAAGCTGATCGAGCTCAACGAGAAGGACAAGCTGATCCGTCCCGGCATGCTGGTCATGGACCTGGGCTCCGCGCCCGGCGGCTGGTCGCAGGTGGCCGGCGGCATCGTTGGCGACAAGGGCCGCGTGGTGGCCACCGACATCCTGCCGATGGGAGCCCTCGACAACGTCGACTTCGTCCAGGGCGACTTCACCGACGATGCCGTCTTCCAGAAGATCCTCGGCGTGCTCGATGGCCGCCAGCCCGATCTGATCGTCTCCGACATCGCGCCCAACATCAGCGGGGTCGCGGCCGCCGACCAGGCCGCCGCCATGTACCTGGTGGAACTGACCCTCGACATGGTGCGCCAGGTGCTCAAGCCCGGTGGCAACTACGTGGTCAAGGTGTTCCAGGGCGAAGGCTCCGATGTCTTCCTGAAAGACGTACGCACCTCCTTCGAGAAGGTGTCGATCCGCAAGCCCGAAGCCTCGCGTCCCCGCTCGCGCGAGGTCTATCTGGTGGGCAAGGGTTTCAAGGGCTAGTTCTGGCCCTTGCCGCCGGCGCGGGCCTGCCAGATGGCCCGCCGAGATGATCGTCCGCCGTGCTGTTTCGTCATTAATACCTGCCGCTACCCGTCGAGTATGTGCGCCGGCTCCTGGAGCTGCTGCAGCACATCGACGCGTCTTTCGAAAAGCCGCTCCCTTGCTCAGGAGACGCTGAGAATCCCGTAATCAGGGCCAAGGCGAACTGGCGTTGCTCTTCAGCGCTATCCCGCAACTGTGAAGGGATGTTTCCGGCAGGAGTTAATTCCTGGGCGGCTGCTAGGGTTTCCTATTCATCTGCGCTCAAGCAGTTGTTGCGGTGATCTCGTGCCGAAAACTGGGGGCGGAAGAGATGAATACCTATGTGTTCGAGACGGCCAGAAGATTGCTGACGGACATCTATGGCGCCTTGTACGAGATGGAAAGCGGGCATGGTTTCAGATGCGTGAAGGCCGAGCGAGGTCAGATCTTCCTGTATCGGCCCGTGGCGGGTCTGGCCGAGGGCAATCTGGGCGAGATCGCCTTCGAGATCGAATCCCATGCCAGGCGCGCAGGCCGAGGGGTCGTCGAAACCCGACACTTCTTCAGGCAGTTGAAAGTCGCCAGCGGCCACCCCACCGAGCGTGACAGTCGCTATGACTGGCCGCGGATCGGCTTCACCGATAAGGAAGAGGTCACGGCTATCGTGCTCGAGCTCAAAGCCTTTCTCGGCGTGGGCCGCTGAGGCTTTCCAGCAGACAGCCTGGCCAGGGATCCTGACTAGCGTCCATCCGGTGTCTTGCAGGCAGAGGTGCTCACCCGGGGGTGAGCACCTCTGCCGAAGGGGACCGTATTGCCGGACCGGTCTCAGGCCGGCTCTTCGAAACGGGCATAGCCGACGGGGATGCCGCCTTGGCTGGCATGCCGCGAGTTGTCGACGAGAGCGGCCGCCCGCTTGGCCAGCCCCGGTCCCGAGCGCTTGGTAGCGGGGCGCGGTAGGTCTTGGCCAGTCAGGGTGCTGTTCAGGGTGAAGAACTCCATCAGTTGCTGGAGCAATTCGGCCTGGCTGCTCATCTCTTCGGCGGTGGCGGCCAGTTCCTCGGAGGCCGAGGCGTTCTGCTGGGTGACCTGGCTCAGCTGCAGCATGGCGCTGTTTATCTGCTCGACGCCAGAGGTCTGTTCTTCCGAAGCGGCAGTGATCTCCTGCACCAGGTCGGAGGTCTTGCTGATGGAGGGCACCATCTCGTCCAGCAGCGAGCCGGCGCGCTCGGCCAGGGCCACGCTGCCCTGGGCGACGTTGCTGATCTCCTGGGCGGCGACCTGGCTGCGCTCAGCCAGCTTGCGCACCTCGGACGCCACCACGGCGAAGCCCTTGCCATGCTCGCCGGCACGGGCCGCCTCGATGGCGGCGTTGAGGGCCAGCAGGTTGGTCTGGTAGGCGATGTCGTCGATGATGCTGATCTTGGCCGCGATGGTCTTCATCGCCACCAGGGTGTCCCTGACGGCCTGGCCGCCTTCGTTGGCCTCGCGATTGGCCTTGCCGGCCATGCCATCGGTGACCTTGGCGTTCTCGGTGTTCTGGGCGATGGAGGCCGACATCTGCTCGACGCTGGCACTGGTCTCCTCGACGGAGGCGGCCTGCTCGGTGCTGGCCTGGCTGATGCTCTGGGCAGTAGCAGAGATCTCTTCCGACGCGCTAGCCAGCCCATCGGAGGCACTGCGGACATCGCTGATGATCTGCGACAGGCGCTGGTTCATGCCGTCCATGGCGCGGAGCAGGGCGGCGGTCTCGTCACGGCCCTCGGCGTCGATGCGCTGGGTGAGGTCGCCGGCGGCCAGGCGATCGGCGATCTCGACGGCGGCGCGCAGGGGCCGGGTGATGCTGCGGCTCATGAGGAAGCCCAGCAGGATGCCAAAGGCCACGCCCCCCGCGATGATGCCGATCAGCATGACCCGGCTGCGGGCATAGATCTGGTCGGTGAGGTCGTTGGCGTCGCTGGCGTTTTGCTCCTTGCGCTTGGACAGTTCGGTCATCAGCACGCCCACCTGGTCGCCATAACGGCGGACACTGACCAGCTGGTTGTCCAGCTCCGGATCGGCGTCACGGAGCGTTCTCTTGCCCGCGATCGCCATGGCCTGGTCCAGTTGAGAGGTGTAGCTGCCGAGCAACTCGTCGATCTGCCGGAAATTGGCGGCCGACGCCTCGCTGCTGAACAGGGGGCGGGCCTTGGCGAGATTGTCCCGCACGTTGGCCAGGCCCAGCTTGACCTCCGCCTTGGCCCGATTGCGATCCTCTTCGGAGGTCGCCAGCAGGTAGTTGCTGCGCGCGCGGCCGATAAAGACCAGGTTCAGATTGGCCTCCTTGATATAGGACAGCCCGAGCAGCTCGTTCTGATAGAGCTGAGTTGCCAGATCGTTGATCTGGCTGCTGTTGCTCAGACCTGCCAACCCTACGACCAGGCTGATGGACGCCACGGCGATAAAGGACACGATGAGGCGGGTGCCAATCCGGAAATTCTTGAACATCTGAAAGCTCCTGCTTAGGAAGGCTAGTGTTCGCGACTAGCCAGGACTGACGACGGAATAGTGACGTCAATAGGCAGGCTTTCGGATCGGGCTTAACTAAATTTATAGTGGCCTAACGCCACTTCGATAAATAAAAACAGTTGTTGTAGTTAGCGTTAATATTCTTCCAATAATTGTTTTCACGCTAATGGTGGCGTGTGGCGAAGTTCCAGGGCGTTGTGTTCGGGCAATGCGCCGGCAGTCGCTCGCGACCCCGTAGGGCTAAGCGAAGCGGACAGTAGGCGGCGCGTTGAAAGGCAGTTTCGACAGTCCAAATCGCGCATTTGGTGGATCGCGCCTCAGCGGCGTTCTGCGTAGCCACGAGTCTTGGATCCTGCAACGGTACGGATGAAGCGCGGAAGGTGGGCGGGATCATGGTTCAACTGCGCGCGGGTTCAGCGAGTAAAGTTGTGAGTAAGTGCAGCGAGTTAAACCCTGGGGCAGTTCTCTCAATCAGATTGGTCTATCTGCCAAAGTTTTAGTTGGAAGTTTTATTTTGATGGATATGGCTACAACGTTTCCATTGTTCTTTTTATATCTAGGCGCTGGCCGGAAAAGTTGGTGTTTGAGCCTTCGGCAGTTAGTGGGAGGGCACAGCAAGAGTGGTAAGGTCATGTTCGTCCGCGTCCATCCCCTGGGCGCTACATAGTCCAACTGATCTCGCCACTCTGACCGTCAATTGCGCCGGCCTGCGCAAAAGGGGCAGGATGGTCTGCCCGCCAACACGTCTCACCGCCAGAGCACAGCCTCAGCGCAGGGTTTCGTCCACCAGGCTCTTGAAAAGCGACGTCCGAGGCCGGCTCGCCGGTGGGATGTCGGCCTGTTCGAACCAGCTCGCATCGGCCTCCGGATGCGGTCCGCTCAGGGCCACCACGCCACGGCCGAAGGGATAGCGGGCCGCGGCGATGTCCCCGTTGGCATAGGTCGCCAGCACCCGAACGCCAGGCGCATGACTGGGCGGTAGATAGGGACCGTCCTGGTAGAAGACGTTATCGTCGCGACCGGCCCAGCGTACGGCGACCGCGGCGTCGTCGATGGTGGTCACGGGAAAGCCGGGGCGTCCCACCTCCGAGTCCAGATCGTCGGGTATGAGCCTGAGGTTTCCGGCATCGGCTAGGTAGGCGCCCATGCACAGCCCCAGATAGCGTCCGCCCTGGGCAACGTAGTCACGCAGCGCGGCGCTGCGCGCATCGCCAAGGCTGGCCAGGGCGGCGGGAATGTCCTGGCCGCCGCCCGGCTGTACATAGAGGCTGTAGCGGCGCAGGTTGGCGGGCGTGATATCGATGCGTTCCGCCGGGCCGACGAAGTCAACGCGATAGCGCGGGTCCAGCCGTTCGATGGCCGTCCGGACCGTTTCGGAGCAGTCGTCGCACCCCGCAGGGCCGCGGTAGAGGGCCACGGCCACGGTGGGCTGGGCAGCCTGGGCCAGTGGCAAGGGGCCGGCCAGACAGAGGAGCGCCAGCGCGGCGCGTCTTACTCCAGTTGAAAGCGTCATCCGCGGGACTCTTTTGCAGGGGGCTCTAGGATTGGCAAGCGGCATCAGGCTTTGGCCCCATCCATTCAAGGACCGAAACGAGCCGTTACGGGTCAGCTTATCAGGCGAAGGGCGTGCCAGGGCGGTAGGGGCGTCAGGCGTGGATCACGGAAAGCGCCGAACGCAGCGCCCCGAGCGCCTCGTCGTCAGGCGCCGCGTCCGTTACCAGGGTGCTGACATCGGCCAGCGGGATGATGCCGTAGGGAGAGGCCGCGCCGAGTTTTTCCCGCGTCGCCAGCACAAAGGTCTCCGCCGCCTGGCGGCTGATGATGCGCTTGATCGCGGCTTCCTCGGCATTGCCGGTGGTGGCGCCCGTCTCGGGATGCAGTCCGGTCACGCCCATGAAGTAGCTGTCGACCCGCACCCGGGCGATGGCCTCCGCACAGGCCGCGCCCAGGGTCACGATGGAATGCTTGAACAGGCGGCCACCCATGAGCTCGACCTCGATCAGCGGATGCTCGACCAGCTCCACCGCGATGTTCGGGCTATGGGTTACCACGGTGATCTCAAGCTCCTTGGGCAGGTGGCGGACGAGTTGGACATTGGTCGTGCCGCCATCGATAAAGACGATTTGTCCTGGTTGGATCAGGCGGATGCCCGCCTGGCCGAGCGCCACCTTGCTGGCCGTGGACGTCTCTTCGCGCCTGGCGTAGTCCGCGACGGCAGCCGACGCCGGCAAGGCGCCGCCATGCACGCGCTGCAGCACACCTTCCGCCGCCAGTTCCCGCAGATCGCGTCGAATGGTGTCTTCCGATACCCCCAACTGCTGGCTGAAGGTCTTGGCCACCAGTCGGCCTTCCTGGCGCAGCACCTGCTGGATAAGCGCCTTGCGTTCACGGGTCAGCATCGGAAACTCCTGCACGAAAATTCTTGACGTTGCACGAAACTGCACGAATTCTAGCGCGAAGCCCCAGAGCGGTAAACACCGTTCGCCAACCCAGAGGATCGCCCATGAGCATCGCCCCGCGTATTCGTGTCGAAGAGGTCGAGGTGTTGTCTGACGACTGGTTCGTTTTGAAGAAGACCACCTTCGCCTTCCTGCGCAGTGATGGCACCTGGCAGCGGCAATCGCGAGAGACCTACGATCGCGGCAATGGCGCGACCATCCTGCTCTATGATCCCCGGCGGCGCACCGTGGTGCTGACGCGCCAGCTGCGTTATCCGGCCTTCGTGAACGGGCACGACGACCTGCTGATCGAAGCGCCCGCCGGCCTGCTGGACGCGGCCGAGCCCGAGGTGCGCATCCGTGCCGAGGTCGAGGAGGAGACGGGCTTTCAGGTGCGGGAGGTGCGGCAGGTGTTCGATGCCTTCATGAGCCCCGGCTCGGTGACCGAGCGGCTGCATTTCTTCGTCGGCGAGTACGCCCCGGGCGATCGCAAGTCGGCCGGGGGTGGCAATGTCGCGGAAGGTGAGGACATCGCCGTGCTCGAGGTCGACCTGGACGAGGCGCTGGCGATGATCGATGCCGGGACCATTCGCGACGGCAAGACCATCATGCTGCTGCAGTACGCGGCCCTGAAGCTCAGGCCACACCTGGCGGTCAGCTGATCGCCAAGGCTGACGACCAGGGCTCTGGCAGCTCCTCTCGGATCCGGGAGACGCGGCTCCGGGCGCCGGCCGCCTGGCAACTAGGAGGACGCGCCGGGCCTCAGGAAGGGCAGTACATGGGCGACGTAGTCGGCCTTGCCCAGCTCCACGCCTTGCGCCCGGAGGATGGCGTAGGCGGTCATCACGTGAAAGTAGAACTGCGGCAGCGCCCAGTCGCGGACGTACTGTTCGGCGGTGAAGTCGAACACTAGTCCCTGGGGCAGTTCGTGAGCGACAGGCGCGCCCTCCTTGATGGGCGACCCTTCGCCGGCGATGGCCTGTACCCGGTCCAGGGTTTCGCGGATGCGGGCCTGCGCCTGGGCGAGGGTGCCCGGTTGTTCGGCGGCGTTGCGGCCTTCGTTGAGCAGCTCTGTCAGTTCGGGCGGAAAGGCCTGGTCGTGCAGTCGCAACACCCCTTCCTGGGCCTGGACGCAGGCGAAGCGGATCTGGGTGGCGAGCGGGAACATGTCGGGCGCCAGGCGAGCGACCAGCAGGGCCTCGGCGGCCCCGTCCGGCCGTTGGGTCTCGGCCTTGCCGAGCCAGGCCGACAGGGCGCCGAGCAGATTCGTATAGGTGGGAACGAGGATATCGGTGAAGGTCATGGCGAGTCCTTTATGGGGGCTGGAGGCAGGGCCGGGCAGCCCTAGTAGAGCGTGCTGGCGATCCGCTGCGGCAAGGCGTGGTCGTAGGCGTCGCCGTCCACCTGCGTCGGGCAGAGCTGCTTGAGGATGGTGCCGGGAGAGGGCAGCGCGCTGCGCGCAAGGTGCCTGGAGGGATCCCACAGGCCGGCCCGGATCACCGCGCGGCTGCACTGAAAGTAGACGCTGGTGACCGTGACTTCCAGTACGGTCCGCGGGCGCTGACCCTTGACCTCGAAGCGGGCCAGCAAGGCCGGATCGACCGCTATCCGGGCGGTGCCGTTGATGCGCAGGGTTTCGCCGATACCGGGGATCAGGAACAGCAGCGCCACCCGGGGATCCTGGAGGACATTGCGCAGCGTATCCAGGCGATTGTTGCCCCGGCGATCCGGCAGGTAGAGCGTCCTGGCATCCTCGACATGCACGAAGCCCGGCGCATCGCCGCGCGGCGAGGCATCCAGTCCCTGAGGCCCCGAGGAGGCCAGGACCACGAAGGACGCGGCTTCGATGAAGGGCTGGTAAACGGGGTGGATGTGATCGATCTCCTTGAGGATCGAGGGTGCCGCGACCTCGCCGTAGAGGCTTTCCAGCGCCTCCAGCGAGCTGAGGTAGTCCTGCGCGGGGTTGTCCTGCTCCATGTGCGACTCCTGGTTCGAGGTGCTTTGCGCGCCTTCTCGCGCGCGGGTTTTCCGGCGCCTGGCGTTCGCGGCAGCCGAAGGGTTGGCTGAACTGTAGCCGATAGGCGGGACGGGAGCGCGGCTCGACAAAGGAGTTCTGCGATAGTCGCCTGGCTAGCGACTTTCGCCAGCCAGACGGAGAGTCCGGCCGGCGAGCACAACTTTCCTCAGAGCCAGGATGCGGGAGGTCATCGAGATCACGGGTGGACGGCTGTCGGGGGAGACGAGCTTAGGACTGCCGTTGGTTGCTGCACTGCAGCGAAGCAGCACATGAGCTATGGGTGAGGCAGTTGCTATCGAGACTGCGCTCTGGCGCGATAATGCTCGCTCAGACCGTCAGTTTCCGGCTGAACTTGGTTTCCATCACGATGTGCGAGGCCGTGTGGGCGACACCCTTGATCATGTTGATGCGGGTCAGCTCCGCATTCAGCTCGCCAAGCGTGTGAGTGGCGAGATGGATGATGAAATCGGATTCACCCGACACGGCGTACACCGCCTGTACCGAGTCCATGTTGCGCAGGTGCGTCATGACATCCGTGTAGCTCTTGTTGGTACAGGAGGTCATGGTGAAGCAGTTGATCACCTGCTGCAGGCGATCCTGATCGATGCGAACGCTGTAGCCGGTGATCACACCGGCCCGCTCCAGGCGGGTGATCCGCTCCTGTACGGCGGAGCGCGAGACTCCAAGCTTGCGCGCCAGGGCCGCAGTGGGCTCGCGGGCATTGGCCTGCAATAGAGCCAATAGCTGCCGATCCTTCTCCGTTAGTTGAAACAGCGCTCCGGTGTTGCGTGCATCCATGACCTTTTCCTCGGCTCAGCGGTGTCCGTGCGCCCGGGCTTCCTGGAATTTGTCCATCAGCTTGAGATAGGCATAGACCGTCTGCGCGGCCGCTGGCCCGACGGGACCGCCGTTCCATTCGAGGCCATAGGCGGAGAACAGCCGATAACGATCCGTCTCCCCACAGATGGCTTCTGCTATGACGCGGCCCCCGATCGGTGCGGTGTTCATACCATGGCCCCCAAATGAAGTACAGGTCCATACCCCTGGCGCCAGGCGACCGATGTGCGGCATTTTGTGGCGCGCATAGCCCATCAGTCCGGACCAGGCTTTGGCGATCTTCAAGCCCTGCAGCTGCGGATAGACTGCGAGAATGTCGCGGGTGAGCAACTGCCCCAGCCGCTGCTCGTCCTGCAGGTTGTGGGTGGTGATGTGTCCGCCCCAAAGCAGACGATCGCCGTCGACGATGCGGTAGTAGTCCGAGGCGCGTCGATTGTCACCGACCGCATCCGTGGTGGTCACGGCATTCGCGAGCCGCTCGCCCAGAGGCTCGGTCAGCACCACATAGGTGGCAATCGGCAGAAAGGCGCGGCGGAGTCGTCCGAACTCCGTACCGCCATAGCCTCCGCAGCAGTAGACCACGTCGCGGCAGGTCACCGAACCCTGGTCGGTCGTGACCCGGTGCCGGTCCGCCTGGCTCACCACCTCGCGCATTGCCGTGCGCTCGTGGATCACGCCGCCGCCGGCCTCGAATAGTTCCGCCAGGCCCAGGCAGTAGTTCAAGGGGTGGAAGTGAAAGCCATGGGTGTCGCGCAGCGCCTGAAAATAGCGATCTGTCTTCAGACGCTTACGGATCTGCTCGGTGTCCAGATACTCCAGTTCGAAATCGAAGTCCCGCGCCATGCGATCGCGGGTCCGTTGCAGATTGATGCCATCATCGTAGCGCACCACGCTGAGCTTGCCGGACGTGGGCGCACACCCGGGCAACTGATGGCGAGCGATGGTGTCACGGACGATGTCGACACCTTCCAGCGATAGCCTGAACAAGGCGGCTGCGGTCTGACGACCGCAGCGCCGTTCGATTGCGGACAGACCTTCCGACCAGCCCTGCAGCACAAATCCGCCGTTGCGGCCGGAGGCTCCCCAAGCCACGCGATTCGCTTCCAGCAAGACCACTGAACGGCCACGTGCTGACAGCTCCTGGGCCGTACTCAAACCGGCCAGGCCGCCACCGATGACGCAGACGTCCGCCACTAAATTGCCTAGCAAAGGCGCACGTTGAGTGGTCGCACGCATGGTTCCTGTGTAGTAGTTGTTGCTGTAGGCAGCCATCAGTGGGTGTCCTTTTTCGGGCAGCAGTGGTCCTCACACCCGCCGCATGACGGGCACGGGCGTCTGGAACGATGGTTACTGAATCAGGGTGAGGTCAGTGCCGTACCATTTCTGCGAGAGTTGCTTGAGCGTGCCGTCGGCTTTCATATCGGTGACGGTCTTGGCCAACTCCGCGTTGAAGGCTTCGTCGCCCTTGTCGACCGCGATGGCAAGGGGTTCGTAGTAGGCCGGTTTACCCGACACGGCGGTGATGGGGTAACCGGCCTTGATAGCGTCCAATACGGTCGGTAGCGCAGACAGGGTGGCGTCCAGCCGAGTGCCGTTGCCCATGCGCAGGTCGTCGAGCGGACCCATACTGTCGCCATAGGTCAGGACTTCGCCAGGCTCCACCTCGTAGGTGAACGCGGGTACATCGGCGGCATCGATCTTCAGACGCCTGTTGATGTAATCCTCTGAAGTGGTACCGGCCTCCACCCCGATTTTCTTGCCATTCAGCTCGGATACTGTCGTCTTGGCGGCGTCCTTGTGCACCGCGAACACATAGGGCGTGTAGTAGTAGACGGCAGGGAAATCGAGCACCCTCGCCCTGGCCGTCGTCGGCGTCATGGAGCCGACGGAGAGGTCCCAGCGATTGGCCCAACGACCGGCGGTGATGATGCCGTACTCGGGTGTCACGAAGGTCACCTTGGTCCCGAGTCGTCGCCCGATCTCGGTCGCCACGTCGATGTCGAAGCCGCGCAGCTGATTGTCCTCGCCGAGAAAGGATTGCGGTGGCCAATTTGCTGCGGTGGCTACTTTCATGACCTTGGTCTGGTGAATGCGGTCAAGGGTCGCGCCGGCCCAGGCGGAGGGCATGGCGGCTCCCAGGGCGGCAGCGGCGGCGAGAGCGGTGAGATGGCGAGCGGCTGGGGTCATGGAATGTCTCCGGATACACGTTTGTTGTTGTCGTGAGGGGTGTAGCGGCTGTGGTCAGTGACTGAGGATCTGCGAGAGAAATTCGCGCGCCCGTGGCTCGCGTGGGTTATCAAAGAATTCGTCCGGACGGGCCTCTTCGATGATCTGGCCCTGGTCCATGAAGATGATCCGGTCGGCGACCTTGCGGGCGAAGCCCATCTCGTGGGTCACGCAGAGCATGGTGATGCCGTCCTGAGCCAGTTCGCCCATCACATCCAGGACTTCCTTGACCATCTCCGGGTCGAGCGCCGAGGTCGGTTCGTCGAAGAGCATGATGCGTGGCTTCATGCACAGCGCACGGGCAATGGCAACCCGCTGCTGCTGACCACCGGATAGCTGGCCGGGATACTTGTCCGCCTGGTTGGCGATCCGCACCCGCGCCAGGTACTGCAGAGCAAGTTTTCGGGCTTCGGTCTGATCGAGTCTGCCGACCAGTCGCGGCCCCAGCATCAGGTTCTCCAGCACCGTCAGGTGCGGGAAGAGATTGAACTGCTGGAACACCATGCCGACTTGTCGGCGGATATTGGCCACGCTGGCCGCTTCGCGGGTCAGCACCTGGCCGGCGATCCGTATCTCGCCTCGCTGGAAGTCTTCCAGCAGGTTCAGGCAGCGGATCAGCGTCGACTTGCCCGAACCGGAGGGACCGCAGATCACGACGATCTCGCCGCTACCGACGTGCAGGTCGATCCCCTTGAGGACCTGGAAGTCGCCGTACCATTTCTGCAGATCGCGTACCGAGACGGCCGCGTTCAGGTTGGAGGAAGCAGAGGTCTGATGCATGGGATGCTCCAGGTTAGCGGTGGGCGCGGTCAAAGCGCTTTTCAAGGCGGGCCTGCACGGTTTCGAGCAGGATCGACAGCACCCAATAGAGCACCGCGGCCGTGATCAGCATTTCCAGATGGCGGAACTCCGCACGCCCTTGAGTACGCGCCAGGAACATCAGCTCCCAGACCCCGATCACCGATACCAGAGAGCTGTCCTTGAGCATCGAGATGAACTGGTTGCCGGTCGGCGGAATGATGAGCCGCATCGACTGCGGCAGGATCACGCGGGTCATGGCCTGGAAGGGAGTAAGGCCGATTGCCCGGCAGGCCTCCCATTGCCCGCGCGGGATGCTGCTGATTCCGGCGCGAAAGATCTCGGTCATGTAGGCGCCATAGCACAGCGACAGAGCGAGCACCCCCGCCGGCACTGCGCCTACGACATAACCTAGTTGGGGAATGCCGAGGTAGATCAGGTAGATCTGGATCAGCAGAGGTACGCCGCGAAAGAACGAGGTGTAGAAACTCGCGATGGCGACGGCGAAGCCATTGGCCGAAAGGCGCGCGGTGGCGCCGAGCAAGGCCAGCACGAAGGCGATGGCGATTGAAAGCGCCGAGACGTAGACGGTGGTGAAAACCCCCTGGGTGATCATGAAGCCGACTTTGCTGAAGATGAAGCTGTAGGACAGATCGAAGGTATCGAAGAACAGCAGGAACAGCAGCAGCAACTCGCACCAGACGGTGACGACCTGAGCCTTCAGCGGAAACCGGCCGAGGATGAACAGGTTCAGCATCAGGGTTAGGGTCAGGGTCCCGGAGACCGCGATGTTGCGCAGCATCGGGGCTTCGAGGTCGAGCACGATCGGCCCCATGAGGCGGGCCAGACCGCCCTCTCCGACGCCATAGACGCAGGCCAGGAGAAAGACTGCGACGGCTACCATGGCCATAATGGGAAGGCTGTCTGTCGCACGTGGTTTGACGATGTGGTCGCGATACATGGCTCGGTCCTCATGCGCTTGGCGCTTTTCTTGTTGTGAGGCCATTGTAGGGAGGCGTTGTGCAGGGCAGTACCCGGCGAAATAGGTCACTTTTCCGGTAAGTAATTGAAAATAGCCGGGTATGACCTGTCGATTTGATAGCTTGGGCTGGCGAATGGATAGAGCGGCGAACGTCACTGAACGATGCTATCCGGATACCCTGAAAGGTCAGGCCCGCTGCCTGAAGGCCGTCTCGGAGCGGTCAGCGCTCAGGCCATGACATGACATTTATCTCGAGGGTCCGATCTCCGCGGTGATGCATCCCGAGTAGCCCTTGTCGGAGAGTGGTTGCTCTTGGCCCGGCGAACCCATGCGCGCTGGACACTTACTGTCGAGGCGTGGTCTTAGCAAGGTGTGATGAGCCGCCGCGGTGGTCCGACCTTCCTGCGGGCTGCCGTTCCTAGATGACCTGATGAACAACGACGAGGAACCTCCTGATGCCCCTTCCGCTACGCCTGTACGAACTGACCGGTGCCGACGACAGCTGCCGCTTCAGCCCCTATTGCTGGCGCATACGCCTGGCGCTGGCGCACAAGGGGCTGCCGGTCGAGACCGTGGCCTGGCGCTTTCACGAGAAGGAGGCCATCGCCGCTTCGGGGCAGGGCAAGGTACCGGTGCTGGTGGATGGCGAGCAGTGGGTGAGCGACAGCTGGGCCATCGCCGAGTACCTGGATCGCCAATACCCCGAGCGGCCCTCGCTACTGGGCGATGCTTCGCTCAAGGCCACGACGCGCTTCATCAACCAGTGGGTCGCGGACAGTGTCCATCCGGCGCTGGCGCGGGTGATCCTGCCCGATGTCCATGCGGTGCTGGATGAAGCCGATAAGGACTATTTCAAGCGGACCCGCGAAGCGGCGTTTGGCGTCTCGCTGGAGGCCCTGGCTGGACAGCGCGAGGCCTCATTGCAGGCCTTTCGCGAGGTCCTCAAGCCCCTGCGCAGCACCCTGGCCCTGCAGGATTACCTGGCCGGCGAGGCCCCGGCCTATGCCGATCACATCGTCTTCGGCGCCTTTCAGTGGGCGCGGATCGTCAGCACCCAACCCTTGCTGGCCCAGGACGACCCCATTACGGCCTGGTGTGGGCGGATGCTCGACGCCTACAACGGACTGGCGCGGCAGGCACCCGCGGCAGCCGAGCGCTAGCGAATCGAGCCGGCGGATCGCTGCTGGCTAGCCAGCAGCGACGTCAGCCCCTCAGGGCTCAGTGACTGTACCCGGTCGGCTTGTTGCGGATGGTCTTGAGCAGGTCTTCCGGGCTGATGCTGGCGAGCGCCTTGGCCGCGGCCTGGCTGCCCGGCAGTGGCAGGTCGAGGATGTGGCCCTTCATCTTGCCCACCACATGCATCTCGCAGGGCTTGCAGTCGAATTTCAGGGTCAGCACCTCGTCGCCGTGGACCAGTTGCATCGGCGCGACCTTGGTGCGCACGCCGGTGACGCCCTTGGCCTGCTTGGGGCAGAGGTTGAAGGAGAAGCGCAGGCAGTGCTTGGTGATCATCACCGGCACCTCGCCAGGCTCTTCATGGGCCTCGTAGGCCGCGTCGATCAGTTGCACGCCATGGCGATGATAGAAGTCGCGGGCCTTCTGGTTATAGACGTTGTAGAGAAACGACAGGTGCGACTCGGGGTACACCGGCGGGGGACAGCTCTCGGCCTTGCGGCTGCCGCGCGGGTGGGCGGCGACGCGGGCAGCGGTCAGCTGCTCGATGGCCTCGCGGCGCAGCGCCTTGAGTTGCGAATTGGGCACGAAGAAAGCCTGAGGTGCGTCCAGGCTCACGTCCAGGGCGTGGTATTCGGTGGTGCCCAGCTGGGTCAGCAGATCACGCAGGCCATCCAGCGCCTGCTCCGGCTTGTTGGCCGCCCCGAAGGGACCGTCCAGGGCAACCGAAACACTGACGCCTTCCTCACTGGTGACAGTCAGCTGTAGCCGCTGCTCGCGCAGCTCGGCCTGCCAGCGCACGCCGATGCGGCGCTCGGCGCTGGTCTTGAGCAGGGCCTGCTGCCAGTTGTGGTCCAGGTTCCGCGACAGCGGATGATTCGGGCGCAGGCGGAACAGCCCCTCGGGCATCTCGTTGGGTTCGACGCGATAGCGATAGCGCTTCTGGCCGTCCTCCTCGAATTCGCTCTTGAGCTCGGCGACGTTGGCGCGAAAGCCCACCACCTCGCGCTTGACCAGCACGTTGAGGCCGTCGCCGTTGGACAGCGGCTCCTCGGTCACGGCGATGAAGTCGCGCTTGCCGACCTTTTCCACCTGACCCACTGGCAGACCGGTAAAGGTCGGCGAGTCGAAGGCGCCGATGTCCACCTTGCGGTCGGTGACGAAATAGTCGGTGCTGCCGCGGTGGAAGGTCTTGTCCGGATCGGGCACGAAGAAGTGCGCCGTGCGACCGCTGGAGGCGCGCGCCAGGTCGGTGCGGTCTTCCAGGATCTCGTCGAGCAGCTGGCGGTAGTAGGCGGTGATGTTCTTCACATAGCCCATGTCCTTGTAGCGGCCCTCGATCTTGAAGGAGCGCACGCCGGCCTCGACCAGGGCGCGCAGGTTGGCGCTCTGGTTGTTGTCCTTCATCGACAGCAGGTGCTTCTCGAAGGCCACCACCCGACCCTGGTCATCCTTCAGGGTGTAGGGCAGGCGGCAGGCCTGGGAGCAGTCGCCGCGGTTGGCGCTGCGACCGGTCTGGGCGTGGGAGATGTTGCACTGGCCGGAGAAGGCCACGCACAGGGCGCCATGGATGAAGAATTCGATGGCCGCGTCGGTCTCGGCGGCGATGGCCGAAATCTCCTGCAGATTCAGCTCGCGCGCCAGCACCAGCTGGGAGAAGCCGGCCTGGTCGAGAAACTTGGCCCGCGCCAGGGTGCGGATGTCGGTCTGGGTGCTGGCATGCAGCTCGATCGGCGGGATGTCCAGTTCCAGCACGCCCAGGTCCTGCACGATCAGCGCATCCACGCCCGCGTCGTACAGCTGGTGGATCAGCGTGCGCGCCGGCTCCAGCTCGTCGTCGTGCAGGATGGTGTTGATGGTGGTGAACACCCGCGCATGGTAGCGGCGGGCGAACTTCACCAGCTCGGCGATCTCGCTGACCTCGTTGCAGGCATTGTGCCGCGCACCAAAGCTCGGCCCGCCGATGTAGACGGCATCGGCCCCATGCAGGATGGCCTCCCGGGCGATACCGACATCGCGGGCAGGGCTGAGCAATTCCAGATGGTGCTTGGGCAGGGACATGGCGGTTCTTCTCGATCAGGCGTGGCACGGCAAGGCGCGCATTGTAGCGGGCGAGGGGGAGGAGGGCACGCCTGGGGTGCTGGGTGGTTGGGCCAGCCCATCAACCGGGGCAGGATTCACAGCCCCGCCGGCTGACCGACAGTTATCCGTGTTTCCGCATCCTATTCCTGCCCGGGAGTGCAGCGATCGCGACTCGCAGGCCGACTGCCAAGGGCTCAAGCATCGCTATCCCGCCGATTGTGGGCGCTGCTCATTCCTAAGGGGAATGAATGCCTGTGCCTCTTTATCGCTTTTTTCCATTAATGGACCGTCGTAAAACCTCCGTCACCTTTAATAAACATAAAAATCGGAGGACTCATGACCGAATCCCTGGCTTCAAAGCCGGCACCGGCAGTGGCGGAACGGGCAGCGCTACAGACGCGATCCAGGACCCGCTATCGCTGGGTGGTACTGGCGGTCATCGTGGTCGTGTACATGCTCGCCGCAGCCGATCGGGCCAATATCGGGATCGCCTTGCCCTATATCCAGAAGGAGTTCGGCGCGACCAATGCCGAAGTGGGTCTGCTGGTCAGTGCCTTCTTCCTGTTCTACTCGCTCGGTCAGATACCGGCGGGCTTCCTGCTGAGTAAGGTCAGCGTGCGCGTGGTCGCCCCCGCGGCGATTGGCCTGACGTCGCTCGTGACGCTGCTGATCGGCACCTCCCACAGCATCGGTATGCTCAAGATCTATCGCTCGGCGCTGGGCGTCGCAGAAGCCGCCTTGCCCCTGTCGATGTTGAGCACCATCAACCGCTGGTTTCCGCCGCGGGAAAAGGGCACGGCTACCGGCGCCTTCCTGTCCGCCGCCAAGATGGGCGCGGTGATAGCACCGCCATTGGGGGCAGCGCTGATTCTGCTCGATGGCTGGCGCACCATGTTCATCGCCTTCGCCCTGCCAGGCGTGCTGCTCGCCTTGCTGTGGTGGTGGCTCGTCCCCAATGATCCGAGAGCCTGCAAGCAGGTGAGTGACGCCGAAGCCGAACACATCGAAGACCAGACGACCGCGCACAGCGAGTCGGTCCGTAAGCACCGGGATTTCGGCAGGCTCGACCGCGCGCTGCGCTATGAGCGCACCCTCCTCCTCGATACGTCCCGCTCCGTGTTCAGGTCCTGGAACATCTGGGGCTGTGGATTGGGCTACCTGCTGATGACCGGAGTGGTGAACGTGCTCCTGGCCTGGCTCCCCAAGTACCTGGGCGAGGTAAAGCACTTCGAACTGATGCAGGTCGGCTTCGTGGCGTCCTTGCCCTTTGTTGGCGGGGTGCTCGGCAATATCGTCGGCGGCTGGCTGTCGGATCGAATCCTGGACCGCCGTCGCAAACCGACCATGATGATCAGCGCCGTAGCGACCTGCGTGATGATGGTCGCTCTGGTTTACGCACCCAACGGGCTGCTCGCGGTCAGCCTGTTGCTGTTTGGTACCGGCTTTCTGCTCAATATCGGCTACTCGTCGTTCTCGGTCTATTCGATGGGACTGACGACCAGAACGACCTATCCGGTGGCTGCATCCGTGGTCAACAGCGCGGGCCAGGCGGGGGGCGCCATGGCGCCGCTGATCACCGGCTTCCTGCTGGATAGCTACAGCTGGACGGCGGTGTTCATCTTCCTCGGCGTCTGCTCCTTGGCTGCGCTGGCCTTCGTGCTGACCATTTCCGAACCGGCTACCGCGCCGGTCGAGGCCTCTGCTGACTAGGGGGCGGAACCTTGGTCCAGGATCACGGCCGTCTGCTGCGTTGTCGCTCTGGTAGCCGCAGGGCGGTCTGGCGATAGCGGGCTAACGCTGCAACTGTTTCGTGAAGTCGCAGAGTTGCGTCGCCAGCGTGGCGATCTCGGCGACGAAGGTCGAGGGCCGATCATTGCGGTACATCGCCATGTAGGGAACCGGTGGCAGCTCGGGATCGGTCTCGACGATGACGAGTTTGCCTTCGTCCACCAGCGGGCGGAAACATTCGCGTGGCAGGTAGGTGACGCCCAGGCCCGCCGAAGCAAGACCGAGCATGGCGGTGAGGCTGTCGGAGGAGAGGATCCTGGGCAGCTCTATTCCGCGTGCATGCAGCCAGCGATTTACGAACAGGCCCGATCCTGACTTCTTGCCCTGCATCAGCATGGGATACTTGGCCAGCTCGGCCAGGCCCACCACGCCTGAACTCCGGACCAGTCCCGGCGCGGCCATCCAGGCATTCTCCACGGTGGCGAGGGGTACGCTGGTGACCTCGGGCGCCGTGAAGGTGTCCGGTATCACGATGAGGTCGACCAGATCGTCCATCAGCCGCTCGTGCAGATTGCGACTCATGTCGACTTCCGGCTCCACCGTAAGCCCGGGGAAGTCGGCGACCAGGCGCGTGACCAGGCGCGGTAGCCAGGTCCAGGCGGTAAGTTCGGTAACGCCCAGTCGCAGACGGCGGGTGGTGACGTGCTTGCCGTCCTTGAGCGAGGTGATGCGCTCGTTCAGATCGAGCATCTCGCGCGCAATGACCAGCAGCTCCTCGCCCTCGGCGGTGAAGCGGGCACCCCGCTGCGAGCGATCGAACAGCTGCAGGCCGGTGGAGGACTCCAGCTCCTGCACCCGTTTCGAGATGGCTGACTGGGTGGTGTTGAGATGCTCGGCGGCCCTTTCGAAGGTACCCAGACGTTCGATCCAGTGCAGCGCCAGCAACTGGCGTAGTGTGACCACGGGCATTCCTCCAGGGCATGAATGGCCATACCTTAATATCGCTTTTTCTATTTGGCCACGGGCCTATCCTCGACGTTATCCAACAAGAGGAGCCCTTATGAACGTCAACGCTTCCAGTCCGACCTCGCTGGTCGAAGCCTTCGCCCGCACCTCCACCTCGATCATCAGCGACTGTCTCGACCGGCTTCCAGGCGCTCCGCTGCGGCCCTTCCACCGGATCGAAGGCACCATGGCCGGCCTTGCGCTCACCGTCAAAGTACCCGCCGGCGACAACCGGGCGATCCACCAGGCGCTGGAGCTCCTCGTCCCTGGCCAGGTGCTGGTGGTCGATGGCGGTGGCGACCTGAGTCGCGCCCTGATGGGCGACATCATGGCGGCTATCGCGGAAAAACGCGGTGCCGCGGGCGTCGTTGTCGATGGGGCGATTCGCGACCTGGCGACGATCAGCAAGGGCAGCTTCCCCATCTTCGCTCGCGGGGGCTATCACCGTGGCCCCTACAAGAACGGCCCGGGGGAGATCAACGTGCCGGTGAGCATTGGCGACATGATCGTTTCACCAGGAGACCTCGTCGTGGGAGACCATGACGGCATCGTCGCCTTTCCCCTGGCCCAGGCGGCGGAGTTGCTCGACCGTTGCCTGGCGACCGAGCGCAAGGAAGCGGAAATGCTCGCGCAGATTGCCGCGGGAACCTACCGGGGCGCCTACGCGGCCCACTGATTACGGAACAAGCAAATGAAACTAGCGATTATCGGCGCAGGCGAAGTGGGCCTTACCTACGCGCACCCCTGGGCGGCGGCAGGCCACGAAATCCTCTTGTGTGACCTCAAGCCTTCACCCAGGGCCCAGGCCTTCGCGAAAGAGCATGGCGTGGCTCTCGTCACCTCGATGGAGGATGGGGTAGCCAATTGCGATGTCGTCGTCTCCTGCGTATTCGGCACTGTCTCGCTGCCAGTTGCCGAGCAGGCGCTCGCCCTTATGCGGACGGGTGCGCTGTTCATCGACATGACCACCGCGGATCCGGAGCAGATCAGACGAGCCGCGGCCATTGCGGCCGAGCGCTCCATTCCCTATGTGGACGTGGCCATCCTGGGGGCCATCGCCTTGACGCACGCGAAAACCAATCTGCTGGCCGCCGGTATCGGCCTGGAGCGTGCGGTCGTCCTCTTTGCCGAAGCCGGGGCACCGCTCAAGCCCGTCGAGGGCGGCGCCGCGGGCGATGCAGCCGCCCTGAAGATCTTGCGCAGCGTGTTCACCAAGGGACTGGAAGCCTTGACCATCGAGTGCTTCATGGCGGCCGAGAAGCAGGGTGTCACGGAAAAGCTTCATGACGCCCTGAGCGATATCGACCAGGCCTCATTAAGAGACTTTCTCGGCGCCCTCATCAGGACGCATGTCGTGCATGCCCCGCGCCGTCTCAAGGAAGTGGAAGAGGCCGAACGCCAACTGCGGGCCGCCGAGCTGCCGGTGGCGGTGCTGCCTGGGGTGAGGGAGGTATTCGCTCGGACATCCGCGCAGCTGGCACACGCGCCTATCGACACGGCATCGCCGAGTCTTGGCCAGGCCTTCGATTGGCTGTTCAAGGCCAATGGCGTGGTGAGGTAGCGGGGCACTCCATGTGACGCCGAGCGAATGTCACCGCTCGGCGATCTCGTTAACCGGGATCAAAATGCCTATGGCGCTAAGGCGGTATCCGGCACCGCTGGCTGCCCCAGCAACTCCTCCAGAATGCTCAGCCTGAACTGCCGCTGCAGGGTCACCGCATAGAAGCGCTCGGCGATCTCGGGGACTTCGGCGTAGAGCTGCAGGGCGCCGCTGCGCAGTTCGTCCTGGACCACCACGGCGGGCAGCAGGGCCATGTCGCCGGAGTCGCGGGCGAGCAGGCGCAGCAACGCCATGTCGTCGACCTCCGCGCAGATGCGGGGCGTCAGCCCCTGGCCGCTGCAATAGACGTCGAACTGGCTGCGCACGTCGCTGCTGCGACCGGGCACGATCAGGCGGGCCTGTTGCAGGTCGCGGTGGAGATCGAAGGGGCGACTGTCCTGGCGCGGCGGGCCGATCAGGCACACCGGCTGGCGATGCAGCAGGCGGCATTGCCAGGTGCGCTGGCTGTCGGCGCTCACCGCCTGGTTGGTCAGCACCACGTCCAGCTTGTGCAGCGCCAGGCGCTCCAGCAGCTCGTCCACGCTGCCGGATTCGAGGGTCAGCACCAGGTCTTCACGACCGAGGAAGGGGCGCAGCAGGTTTTCCTGGAAGTTGCGCGAAAGGGTCGCCACGGAGCCGATGCGCAGCGTCTGGTTGGCTTCCTGGGTGTTTTGCAGGGTGTCCTGCAACTCGCTGCCCAGGGCGAAGATGGTCTCGGCGTAGTCCAGCACCAGCTGCCCGGCTTCGGTCAGCCGCAGGCTGCGTCCGGAGCGGATGAACAGGGGGTGGCCGAGCTGATCCTCCAGCACGCGGATCTGGGTGGAGAGGGCGGACTGGGAGACATGCAGCGCCTCGGCGGCGCGGGTGAGATTGCCTTCCTTGGCCACGGCCCAGAAGTAGTGCAGGTGATGAAAATTGAGCCGGCGCATGCTTCGTTCTTCAAAAGTGAACGTTAGGTTCTGATCAATCTATTTTAAATAATTCGTACACATCCTGAAACTATCGGTATCTGGTGTTCATGGAGTGTGCACGATGTCTAGCCTGCCGTTTTCCCTGGCTCCCTTGTTGCCCTGGGTCTATGCCCTGGCGCTGTTGCCCGCAGCCGTCCTCGCTTCACCCAGCCGACTCTGGCTACCCGCACGGGTCGTGGGTTATCTGGGCGTCTTCCTGGTGCTGGCGGCCTGGCTGCAGGCGCTCCACGACACCCGGCACCCCGACCGCCTGGGTCTGGCGATGGCCGGACTGGTTAGCCTGCTGGCGCTGGTGATCATCGAGTATTCCCGACGCTATCTGGAGGGGGAGGCCGGGCAGCGGCGCTATGTGCTCGCGCTGCTGGGCACCCTGGCGGCGGTGGCCACAGTGGTCACCAGCGGCAACCTCGTGCTGGTGGCAGGTGCCTGGATCCTGTCCAGTCTGTGCCTGCATCTATTGCTGACCTTCTACCGCGAACGCCCCCAGGCGGTCGTCGCAGCCCACAAGAAATTCCTCGCCAGCCGCCTGGCCGATGTCAGTCTGCTGCTGGCGACCCTGCTGCTGGTGCAGGCCGGCGGGAGCAGCCAGATTTCGCTGATCCTCACCGCCGTGACCGCCCAGGTGCAGGCGGGGGGACCGCTCGGCTGGGAATGGCAGGGCGCGGCGCTGCTGCTGGCGCTGACGGTGATCCTCAAGTCTGCGCAGTTGCCGGTGCATGGCTGGCTGATCCAGGTGATGGAGGCGCCCACGCCGGTCTCGGCCCTGCTGCATGCCGGGGTGGTCAACCTGGGCGGCTTCGTGCTGCTGCGCTTCGCCCCGCTGTTTTCCGCCGCAGTGCCGGCGCAGAGCCTGCTGGTGCTGATTGGCGGCCTGACCGCGGTCCTGGCCGCGCTGGTGATGATGACCCGGATCAGCATCAAGGTCCGTCTGGCCTGGTCGACCTGCGCGCAGATGGGCCTGATGCTGCTGGAATGCGGGCTCGGTCTGTACGAACTGGCGCTGGTACACCTGCTGGCCCACTCGCTCTACAAGGCCCATGCCTTCCTCGCCGCCGGCGAGACGGTAGCCCACGCCCGCCAGCATGCCCTGCAGCCGCCGGCACCCACGCTCGAACTGGGCGGCCTGCTGCGGGCGCTACTCACGGCCGCGCTGGCGCTGCTCCTGTTGCAAGGACTCTGGCGCTGGCTGCTGCCCAGCCATGAGCTGCCCCTGGTGGCTCTGACGCTATTGGCAATCGGCCTGGCGCCCTGGTGCCTGCGCCGCGACCAACCCGCCCATGGCCTGCTCATGTTCGGCCTGCTACTGGGCGCTTACCTGCTGTGGCACCAAGCGGCCGGTTGGCTGCTCGACCAGCACCTCGCCACGGCGCCGCTGCCGTTGACCGTGGTGGCGATGGTCATGCTGGTCGGACTTTACCTGGTGCAGGGCCTGCTGCTGGCCCGACCGCACGGCGCCCTGGCGCAACGGCTCTACCCCCTGGCTTTTGCCGGCTTCTACCTGGACGAGCACTTCACCCGCCTGACCTTTCGCCTGTGGCCGGCGCGTGCGCCCCAGCCGCTGAACGCAACCCTTGGAGACCGCGCATGACCGTCCTCGAAACACTTCCCAGCCTTGAGCACCAGGCCCTGCATGAGGCCGCCCGGCAGGCCTGTGCGCGCATCGCACCGACCTGGCCGCTGGATCGCATGATCGCTGTGAACCCGCTGTGGGAGCGGCGCGACCAGGCCTGGCAGGCCGTGGCCGCGCAACTCTGGCAACGGGCCGGCAGCCGCCTGACCCTGGAAGCGGCCGACTATCGCCAGGCCTGGCGGGAGGGGCGTATCGCCGAGCGTCATCTACAGCAGGCGCTGGCCGAGCAGGGGTCGTCCTGCAAGCCGACCTGGCTGCTGGAGGCGCTGGACGCTCCCGCCGAGGTCGGGCAAGGGTTGCCGTTGCTGGAAGATCTGGCCGAGCCAGGGATCCCGCTCCCGGGCTGGCCCGCACTGATCACCCACCAGATCGGCCAGAGTTGCGCGGCCTGGTTCGATCACGAACAGGCGGATTGGCGTCCGTCAGACGGTGGCGGGCTCTATCAGACCTGGCGCGCCAGCCTGCTGGCTGACCGGGGCTTGAGCGTACTCAGCGGTTGTCGCGAGCTGCACCAGCGGATCGCCGAATTGCCGGCACTACCCGAGGCGGCCCTGGAGGCGGCGGTCGACCACCTGGGGCTGCCGGCATCAGACTGGGCCGCCTGGTTCGACTGCCTGCTGCTGCGCAACCTGGGCTGGGCCTCCTGGTGCGCCTATCGGCACTGGCAGGCCCGGCTGCAGGGAGAGGACGACCGCACGCTGCTGGAGTTGCTGGCCATCCGCGCGGCCTGGGAGTGGCTGGTGGATGATCGGCGGCGCGATGCCGATAGCCGCTGGCAGTGCTGGCGGGCGGCTTGGGAGGAGGGCTTGCAGCGGATGCCTTCGGCCAATTGGCAGGCCCTGCAGCTGTGGCAGCGCGCCGACGAGCTGGCCTGGCAGGAGCACCTGCAGCAGGCGCTGTGCCACAGCGTACCGGCGGCCTTGCCCCCGGTGCCACTGGCCAAGCTGTTCTTCTGTATCGACGTCCGCTCCGAGCCCCTCAGGCGCGCCCTGGAGCAGACTTGCCCGGCCCTGGAAACCGGCGGTTTCGCCGGCTTCTTCGGGCTGCCCATCGCCTTTACCCCGCTGGGTACCGGTGCCACGCGCCCGCAATTGCCGGGCCTGCTCGCGCCGCAACTGCAGGTCAGCGAGGGCAGTGGCGATGCCGTACGGGATCGGCAATTGGCACAGGTGCGTCAAGGTCGTCTGGCGCGGCTGGGTCGCTGGCGGCTGTTCGAGCGGCTGCCGGCCTCGACCTTCACCCTGGTGGAAAGCGTCGGGCTGGGCTATGCCGGGGCGCTGTTGGGACGGACCTATGGCCTGGCCAGTGGCGCGCCTTCGCCCGAACTCAGCGCCTGGCGCCGCCATGAGCGGCAACAGCTGCAACCACAGCTACCGGAGATGTCACAGCTGCAGCGGGTCGACCTTGCCGAGCGTATCCTCAAAGCCATGGGCCTGAACGGACCGGTACCACCCCTGCTGGTGCTGCTCGGCCATGGCAGTCAGAGCGCCAACAACCCTCAGGCGGCGGGTCTGGATTGCGGCGCCTGCTGTGGTCAGAGCGGCGAGATCAATGCGCGGCTGCTGGCCGGCCTGCTCAACGATGCCCAGGTGCGCGCCGGGCTGCGGGTGCGCGGACTCGACCTGCCGCCGCACTGCCAGGTACTGGCCGGGCTGCACAACACCACGACGGATGAGGTGCAGGTCTTCGGGTGTGAGTCGCTTCCGGCAGAGCTCCAGCCCAGCTGGCAGCGCCTGCGGCTGGCACTGGACAGCGCCAGCGCCGAGGTGCGGCGGCAGCGGGCGGGCAAACTGGGCCTGGCGCCGCTGCCGGCGCAGCCGGAAAGATTGCTCGGCCAGCTGCGCCGGCGGGCCCGTGACTGGGCGCAGACCCGGCCGGAATGGGGCCTCGCCGGCAATGCCGCCTTCATCGCCGCACCGCGGGCGCGCACCCGCGCGGTGGACCTGGAGGGCCGCGCCTTCCTGCACGACTACGACTGGCGGCAGGACCAGGAGGGCAAGGTGCTGGAGCTGATCATGACGGCGCCCATGGTGGTGGCGCACTGGATCAACCTGCAGTATTTCACCTCGACCACCGACAACCTGCGCTTCGGCAGCGGCAACAAGTTGCTGCACAACGTGGTGGGCGGCCATATCGGCGTGTTCGAAGGTAACGGCGGCGACCTGCGCATCGGTCTGGCGCGGCAGTCGCTGCACGACGGCCAGCAATGGATGCACCGGCCGCTACGCCTGCACGTGGTGATCGAGGCGCCGCGCGCCATGATCGACCAGGTGATCGCCAACCACGCCGTCGTGCGCGATCTGGTGCGCAACGGCTGGCTGCACCTGCTGCGTCTGTATGGCCTGCCGGCCTGCCTCGAGCTGCGCACGGCCGGGGGGTGGCAGCCGTTGCCCAGGGTCTGACGCTTGCCGGCGCCAGGCTACCCGAAGTTTCAAGCGGCCTGGCAGCTGCATCCGAGACCGAGGGGGCAGGGCCCCTTGCTAAGAGGTCAGCAGTTGCCGTCTCAGCAGGGGAAGGATCACGTCGCGAGTCAGGGGCGCCAGCGGCAGATCGCCGTGTTCGTCCACTGCGACCCATACCGCCTCTTCGATCTCGGCGGCAGGCACCGCCTGGTCCCCCGCGCGCAGGGCGACCTGATACAGCGCGCAATCGACCCTGAACCCGGGTTCGTTGGCGGCGGGCGCCTGGTGATTGCCGAGAAAGGTCGCAGCCTCTGCGGTGATGACCAGACCGAGCTCTTCCTGCAGTTCGCGGATCAGGGCTTCCAAGGGTTGCTCCCCCGGATCCACCTTGCCGCCTGGTTGCATGAAGGCGGTGGTACCGCCCTTGCGTACCAGCAGCACCTGCTGACGGTCGTTCAGGAGGATGGCAGCGGCGATGTGGAGGGTAGGGGTCAAGGCAGGCGTCCCGGTAAGCGTGGGCGGATCACCCTGCAGTGAACCGATCGAAAAGGCAATCGTCGGCGCTCCTGGCTACGCCTGGTCATGAGGGCGAGTGGCGGCCGTCGACGATCTGTTTCAGGGATCGGTGCGCAGCGCATAGCCATTGAACCCTGCCGCGAACAGCAGGGCGCCCCAGAGGAAGAGGTCCGTCTGCAGGAATTCGCGCTTTATCGAAGCGAACTTGATGCCGCGTTGCAGGGAAAGGGAGGGATCGATCAGCCACCCCAGAAGGACGGCTGCCAAGCCCAGTATCATGGCGATAGCGCCGATGCTCTTCAGGACGTGCCTCACCTCGATAACCCTCTGCGCGAAACGCATTCAGCGAATGATCGCCGGGGGTCAAGGGTATCGATCGATAAAGGGCCGCGTGTAAAACTTCCTGAACGCTTGTAAACAAGTGTTAAAGGGCGGCCTCAGGCACCAGGGCAGAGTCACCTGGCAGCGACCGGCGTCACCCGAGGTGACACCGGCGCATCTGGCGGCTCAGCCCGATCGTGCTGCCAGATGCGCAGGTACCCAGGGACCGCGGAGCGGGATGTGGGGAAAGGCGTCGTCGAGGATGCGCAGCTCGGCGTCCTTGGGCGTGTTGTCGCCTTCCCCCTGAATGCTGACGATATCCTGGGGACAGGACGAGAAGGCGACGAAGCAATCCATTTCCGCGCGAAGGGTGATGAAGTCGCCTGGGCGGGTCACTGTGGGCAGGGTGGCCAGGTGGCCTCACTCCTCGCTGGACGCGAACCCCTCCAGCCAGCGCGCTTCCGAGCAGAGCAGGTGGTGGCGCATGGCGGTCTGGGCGCCGATCAGGTCGCGGGCTTCCACGGCGCGCAGGATGGCCTCGTGCTCGGCCACGGCGACGCCCCAGGTCTTCTGGCTTTCGGTCTGCTCGGCGACATGGGTGGAGATGGGGCTGTGGCGCTCGTCGAACAGCGAGGTGATGATGCGCACCAGCGTGGAGTTGCCGCTCATCCGGGCCAGGCGGCAGTGGAACTTGCGATCGTCCTCCATGGGCGACAGCCCCTGGGCGATCTTGTCGCTCATGTTCTGGATGCACTTCGCCAGGTAGCGATAGTCGGCCTTACCGCCCAGGGAGCAGGCCAGCACGATGGCCGCGCCTTCGATGATCGCCCGGGCGTGCATCAGCTCCGAAGGACTCTCGCCGAGGGTGGAGGTCCGCGCGCCGTTGTTCAGCAGGGCCGCGTTCACATAGATGCCGGAGCCCTGGCGGACCTCGATGCTGCCTTCGATTTCCAGGGCGATCAGGGCTTCGCGCAGCGACGGCCGGGAGACGCCCAGCAACTGCGCCAGGTCGCGCTCCGGGGGCAGGCGGGTGCCGGCTTCGATGGCGCCCTCGCGGATGTGCTGGCGCAGGCGGTCCGCGATCTTCTGGTAGAGCTTTCTTTCGGTGGTGGCAGTGGGCAGCGTCATCGATGAAACCTGCATCTTCAAGGGCTTCAGTATCTCATGGGCTACCCGGATCGGCGCCAGCGACCTAGGGCAGGGCCGCCAGCTCGAACAGCGGGGTCGCCAGCTGCCACTTTTCCGATCCCGCCTCCGGCGAGGACAGCTGATAGCGCGCCATCAGGGTCTCCCATTCCTGGACCTTCGGATTGCGCTGTTCCAGCTCCTGCATGCGGGCGAAGGAGAAGTCCGGCCCCGCCTCGAGCAGCATGGTCAGGCGGCAGCCGAGGCGCCAAATGGTCATGTTGGCGACGCCGGCTTCGCGCAGATGGGCGATGACCTCGGGCCAGACCGCCGCGTGCTGGCGTTCGTATTCGGCGATGAGTTCGGGGTCGTCCCGTAGGTCCAGCAACAGGCAGTAGCGTGTCATGGTCTCGCTCCTCGGCCAGGTCAGGCCCGTTAGATTTCGACGATGGCTTTGACGACGCCGCGGGCCGGGTCCAGCAGCTCGGCGAAGCGGGTGGGCAACTCGGCCAGTTGCAGGCGATGGGTATTGAGCGCCTGGTCCGGGATCAGGCCTTCGCGCAGGCAGCGCTCGACGTGCTGGAAGTCCTCGGCGGTGGCGTTGCGACTGCCGAGCAGGGTGGTCTCGCGCTTGTGGAATTCGGGGTCGGCGAAGCGGATGTGGTCCTTGACCACCGAGATCAGCACATAGCTGCCGGCATGGGCGACGAATTCGAAACCCCGCTCGATGGCGCGGGCGTTGCCGGTGGCGTCGAACACCACATCGAAGAAGTCGCCATCGGTCAGCCGCGCCAGTTCGTCCTTGTCGCCGTCACCGACGGCGACCGTGGCGGCGACCTTCAAATGCTGGCGACAGAACGCCAGGCGATCGGTGCGGGTGTCGAGGACGGTAACCTGGGCCCCGGCGATACCGGCGAAGATGGCCGCGGCCATGCCGATCGGACCGGCGCCCACCACCAGCACGCGCTGGGCCTGGCCCAGGCCCGAGCGGCGCACGGCATGGGCGCCGATGGCGAGAAATTCCACCATGGCCGCCTGGTCGAGGCTGAGGCCCTCGGCCTTGAAGACGAAGCGGTCGGGCAGGCTGAGGTATTCGGTGAGGGCGCCGTCGCGATGCACGCCCAGCACCGCGATCCTGGTGCAGCAGTTGGTCTTGCCCTGGCGGCAGGCGATGCACTGGCCGCAGGACAGATAGGGCACCACGTAGACGATATCCCCGGCCTGCAGGCGCCCGCTGTCGTCGGTTTCCTCGACGACGCCGGAAATCTCGTGGCCCATCACCCGTGGGTATTCCAGATAGGGCTGGTTGCCTTCGTAGATGTGCAGGTCGGTGCCGCAAACGCCGACCCGGCGGATGCGGATCAGGGTTTCGCCTTCGCCACGGGCGGGCTTGGGGGTATCACGCGAGACCAGCAGGCCGGGTTTTTCACAGATGACGGTCAGCATAGGAAGACTCCGCATCGCATCGGGATGCACATTGGATTCAGGGCGGCGAGCGTCCGTCGCCACAGAGGCGGGTGGAAAGGGCGGTGCGGCTTCATGCCGGGGCTCCCGCCACGGGAGCGTCGGCGTCCAGCAGGCCGCGCTGCTTGAGGGTGCTCCAGAACTCCGCCGGAATGGGCGTCTGCAGCCAGGCCAGGTTGTTGGCGACCTGCTCGGCGCTGCGTGCGCCGATGACCGCCGAGGCGACCGCCGGATGGGCCAGGGGAAATTGCAGGGCCGCGGCGGCCAGGGGGATCGCGAAGTCGCGGCAGACCTCCTGCAGCGCCCGCACCTTGGCGACCACCGCCGGCGGCGCCGCGCCATAGTCGAAGTGCTGGCCACCGGCGAGGATCCCGGAGTTGAAGACCCCGCCGGCGACGATGGCGTGGCCCTGGGCCCGGCAGCGATCGAGCAGGGGTTTCAGGCTTTCCTGTTCCAGCAGGGTGTAGCGACCGGCCAGCAGGGTGCAGTCCAGCGGGCACTCCTCGAGGCTGTCGACCACCACCTCCCATTCGTTGACGCCCAGGCCGATGGCCTGGATCTGGCCACTGCTGCGCAGCTCTTCCAGGGCGCGGAAACCGCCGCCCCGGGTCAGCGCCTGCCAGTGGAGGTCGTGCCGCTCGCCGTGGGTACGGCGGCCGATGTCGTGTACATAGAGGATGTCGATCCGCGCCAGCCCCAGTCGCTGCAGGCTGTCTTCGTGGGACCTCAGGATGGCGTCGTAGCGGTAGTCGTAGACCGGCTTGAAGGGCAGCGGCCGTTCCCAGCCGTCGCCGTTGGCGCGCTCGCTGCCATTGGGCGCGAGCAGCCGGCCCACCTTGCTGCTGAGCACGAAGTCATCCCGTGGCTGTTCGTCGAGAAAGGCACCGAGGCGATGCTCCGAGCGGCCATAGCCATAGAAGGGCGCCGTGTCGAAATAGCGGATGCCCTGCTGCCAGGCGCCGGCCAGGGTGTCGACGGCCTGCTGCAGCGGCATGTCCCGGTACAGCCCGCCCAGCTGGGAGCAACCGAGCCCGAGCACCGGCAGGGCCAGCGGGCTTTTCGCCAGGGGACGCCGTTCGGAGAGATTCATCGCCAGGCCTCCGCTCAATAGAGCACGTTGCGTGCGTCAGGGCTGTCCAGGTTGGCCTTGTCGATGAGCAGGACGCCGGTGTCGATGAACTTGGGCACCTTCTGCTTCTCGATGACCTTGATCACCGTGGCGACCGATTCCAGGCCCATGCGATAGGAACTCTGCACCACGATGGCGTCCAGGGTGCCGTCGCGGACGAAGCCCTGCAGGTCTTCGTTGCCGTCGAAGCCGATGGCCTGCAGCTTGCCGGCCTTGCCGGACTGGGCGATGGCCCGCGCCATGCCGACCGCGGTGGGTTCGTTGGCGCCGTAGATGCCCTTGAGGTCGGGATTGGAGGCCAGCACGTCGGTGGTCTGGTTGAGGGCGTTGGCCATCTGCGACTGGGAATAGAAGGGGCCCACCACGGTCAGCTGCGAATGCTGCTCCAGGTACTTGCGGAAGCCGCCGACCCGGCCCACTTCCGAACCGGTGCCCGGCACATAGGACATGATGGCGATCTTGCCGGTCTTGCCGACCTTTTCGATCATGCGCTGGGCGGACAGCTCGCCGGCTTTGTTGTTGTCGGTGGAGAGAAAGGACTGGTAGTAGGGCGCGCCGCTTTCCGCCACCGAGGAGTCGATCAGCACCACCGGGATATGGGCTTCCCAGGCCTGCTTGATGGCCGGGACCAGGGCATCGGGGTCGGACGGCGCCAGCACGATGCCCGAGACGCCGCGATTGACCGCGTTGACCACCATGTTCACCTCGTCCGCGATCGCCGATTCCGACGCCGGTCCCTGGAAGGTGACCTTGTAGTTGGCGTGCTGCTTGGCCGTTTCCTGCACGCCTTTCTGCACGTTCTGCCAGTAGTTGGAGTTGGCACTCTTGACGATGACGGCGATCTCGCCGTTACCGGCCAGCGCCAGGGAAGTCGCGGCGGAGAGGGCGACACCCAGGACCACTTTCTTGAAGTTTTTCATCGGTCGTTCCTTGTTGTTGTTATCGAGGGTTCACTTCTTGCGGTTGCGGAGCTGGTCGATACAGACGGTCAGCAGGATCACCAGGCCGATGATGATCTGCTGGGTGAAGCTGGAGACGCCAAGCATGTTTAGGCCGTTGCGCAAGACGCCAATGGTGAAGGCGCCGATCAGGGTGCCTGACACGCTGCCGATGCCACCGGAAAGGGAGGTGCCGCCGATCACCGCGCTGGCGATGGCGTCCAGTTCGTACATCACCCCTTCGTTCGGCTGGGCGGTGACCAGGCGTGACATCAGCACCGCGCCGGTCAGGCCGGCCAGCACGCCGGACAGCACATAGGTGAAGAGGGTGACCGCGCGCACCTTGACCCCGGAGAGGCGGGCCGCCTCGGCGTTCGAGCCCACGGCATAGATGTGGCGACCCAGGCGGGTGCGGCTGAGCACCAGCCACAGGGCGATGGCCAGCACGATCATGATGATCACCGGGTAGGGGATGCCCGGAAAGATCACGTTGGGAAAGCCGTCGTCGCCGATGCGTTCGATGCGCCCCAGGGTGCCGTTGCCGAGCGTGCCGAAGGCGGCGCCGAGGCCGGAGATGGGCTGGGCATCGGTCAGTCGCAGCGCCAGGCCGCGGGCCACCAGCATCATGCCCAGGGTGGCGATGAAGGGCGGCAGCTTGACCAGGGTCACGAACAGCCCGTTGATCGCCCCGCAGATCCCGCCGACGATCAGGCCGACCAGGATGCCCACCTCGATGGACGCGCCGGCCTTGACCGCCATGGCGTTGGCCACGCCGGCCAGGGCTAGCACCGAGCCCACCGAGAGGTCGATGCCGCCGGTGATGATCACCGCCGTCGCGCCGAGGCCGAGAAAGGCGATGGAGGTGACCTGCAAGGCCACGCTCATGCCATTGCCCATGGTCAGGAAGGCGCTGCTCATGGAGGAAAACACCGCGATCAGCGCCAGCAGGCTGACCAGGGCGCCAAACTTCTGCAGGAATTCTTTTTGTTTTTCGGTCATTTCTCTGTCTCGCTCGACACGCGTGGGCGAGCTGCCGTCAGTGCGACGTGCAGCCGGAGGCGTAGTGCATGATCTGGTCCTGGGAGGTGGCCCGGGTCTCGACGTCGCCGGTCAGGCGACCTTCGTGAAAGACCAGGATCCGATCGCTCATGCCGAGCAATTCCGGCAGCTCCGAACTGATCAGGACGACGCCGATGCCCTGGGCCGCCAGCTGGTCCATCATTTCGTAGATGGCGTACTTGGCGCCGACGTCGATACCCCGGGTGGGCTCGTCGAAGAACATGATCCGGGCGTCGCGGAACAGCCATTTGCCGATGATGATCTTTTGCTGGTTGCCGCCCGAGAGATAGCGGGTGACCTTGTCGATCGAGGGCGTGCGGATGTCCAGCCGCCGCACGTAGTCCTGGGCGACCCGCGCCTCCTCGCCGAAGCGAATGAACCCCAGCGGCCCGCAGAGGGCGTCCAGATTGGCCAGGGTCAGGTTGTGCGCCAGGGTCATCTTGACCGCCAGGCCATCCTTCTTGCGGTCCTCGGACAGGTAGGCGATGCCTTCATCGATCCCGTCGCGCGGACTGCGGATGGTGACCGCGCGGCCGTTGATCTCCACCTCGCCGGCATCCAGCCGGTCGGCGCCAAAGATCGCCCGGGCGATCTCGGTGCGGCCGGCGCCCATGAGGCCGGCGAAGCCGAGGATCTCGCCGCGGCGCAGCTCGAAGCTGATGTCCTGGAAGACCCCCTTGCGGGTCAGGCCCCGCGCCCGCAGCAGCACCTCGCCGGTGGGCACGGCGGTGCGTGGCGGAAATTTCTCGTCGAGGGAGCGCCCGACCATGCCCGCTACGATGGCGTCGACACTGGTCTCGGCGAAGCGCTGGGTGGAGACGTAGCGACCGTCGCGCAGGATGGTCACCCGGTCGACGATGTGGCGCATCTCGTCCAGCCGGTGCGAGATGTAGAGCATGCCGACGCCGCGCGCCTTGAGGTCCTGGATGACCTTGAACAGCGCCTGGGTCTCGCTTTCGGTCAGGGAGGAGGTCGGTTCGTCGAGGATGAGCACCCGGGCGTCCAGCGACAGCGCCTTGGCGATCTCCACCATCTGCTGCTGGGCCACCGACAGCTTGGAGACCGGCGCGCGGGGGCTGATGGCCACGCCCAGGCGCGCCAGGCAGGCTGCGGTGTCCGCCTGCATCTTGCGTCTGTCGATCAGGCCGAAGCGCACCGGCTCGCGGGCCAGAAAGATGTTTTCCGCCACCGTGAGGTGGGGTACCAGGTTGAGCTCCTGGTGAATGATGGCGATGCCCACCTGCTCGGCTTCCGATACCGACTTGAATTGCCGCTCTTCGCCCAGGTAGCGGATCCGCCCCTCGTCCGGCGGCTGCTGGCCGCTGACGATCTTCATCAGGGTGGACTTGCCGGCGCCGTTCTCGCCGCAGATGGCGTGGACTTCGCCCGGGTAGAGGCTGAGGCTGACATCGTTGAGGGCCACGACGCCGGGAAAGCGCTTGGAGATGTTTTCGAGCGTCAGACAGGGCGCGGGCGCAGCCGGTACGGGGCCGCCACCTTCGCCGCGGGGCGATGGGGTATCCAGCATGGTGCTCTCTCTTGTTGTTGTTCTAGGGTCGCTGCCCTATGTGAGATCCATGGCAGGGAAAGCTACACCCCAGTCTGGATAGCTGGCAAGACCAATTGGATTTTTTCGAATTGGTCTTGCCAGAGTGCGGTCTGATTAGTGAAAGCCTTCTTGCTCAAGGCAGGCGATGGGCGCCGGAGGGTCAGGCGCTCGGGCCAGCGTGGCCTTGCTGCAGAGGAGGGCGCGGGAGAGATAGCCCCAAGGCGCAGACCCGCAGGCGCAGCGCCTGGGCCACGGGTCCAGCTGGATCGTCGGGGAGGAAGGCGCTGTGGGAGGCCCGACCCAAGTCGAGTCGGACCTCCGATCGCAATGTCCTAGCGCAGGGGCGCAGCCGCCGTGGCGCGCGCCGGGCGGGCGTCGCGGAAGGTGACCAGGAAGGCCAGCAGCACGCCCAGGGAGAACAGCGCCGGGAACAGCCAGATGCCCTGCCAGTCATGGCCGGTGGCGCTGGCGTAGTGGTCCGAGACCATCCCGGCGACCCGGAAGCCGACCAGCATGCCCACGCCATAGGTGGCCAGGGTGATCAGGCCCTGGGCCGCGCTCTTGTTCGCTTCGCCGGCCTTGGCGTCGGTGTAGATCTGCCCGGAAACGAAGAAGAAGTCGTAGCAGACGCCATGCAGGGCGATGCCCAGCAGCAGGTAGGCGAGGGCGTCACCCTGGGCACCCAGGGCGAAGCAGCCATAGCGCACCGCCCAGGCCAGCATTCCCACCAGCAGGGTGCGCTTGAGGCCGAAGCGGCGGATGAACAGCGGCAGCAGCAGCATGAAGCCCACCTCCGACACCTGGCCGAGGGTCATCATGCCGGTGGGATTGGCCACCCCCAGTTCAGCGAGAAAGAGGTTGGCGTTCTGGTAGTAGAAGGCCAGCGGAATGCAGATCAGCACCGAGGCGGCAAAGAACACCGCGAAGCTGCGGTCCTTGAGCAGGCGCAGGGCGTCCAGGCCGAGCATCGCGCCCAGGCCGCCGCGGGTGGCCGGCAGCGGCGCGGTGCGCGGCAGGCTGAAGCTGTAGAGCCCTAGGAGCAGCGAGGCACCGGCGCCGAGCAGGAAGGTGTTGCGCAGGGCCCCGGCGGCGATGCCGCTGCGGCTGTCCCAGGCGAAGACGAAGCTGATCGCCAGGCCGGCGGCGATCCAGCCCAGGGTGCCCCAAACCCGGATCCTGGCGAATTGCCGGGCTGGATCGGCCAGGTGGCGGAAGGCCACGGAGTTGGCCAGCGCCAGGGTCGGCATGTAGCAGAGCATGTAGGCCAGTACCAGTGGATAGAAGGTGGTGAAGTCGACCGCCGCATAGAGCTGGTAGAGCAGCACCGCGCCGGCCAGGTGCAGCAGGCCGAGGATGCGCTCGGCGTTGAAGTAGCGATCGGCGATCAGGCCGATCACGAAGGGCGCCAGGATCGCGCCCCAGGACTGGGTGGCGAAGGCCTGGCCGATCTGGCCGCCATTGGCGCCCAGGGTATTGCCGAGAAAGGTCGCCAGGGTGACGAACCAGCTGCCCCAGATAAAGAACTGCAGGAACATCAGGGTGCTCAGGCGTAGCGAAAGTGCGTTCATCGTCGATTCCTTGTTGTGGGTTATGTGACGAAAAAACGAGGCGGATCCTTACTCCAGGCCGAGCATCCGCCGATTGCGCGCCGGATCGGCGTCGCTGCCGGCGAAGTCGTCGAAGGCGCGGGTGGCCGGCTGGATCAGGTGGCGCTGGATGAAGGGCGCTCCTTCGGCCGCGCCCTGGGCCGCGTCCTTGAGGCAGCACTCCCATTCCAGCACCGCCCAGCCGTCGAAGCCGTACTGGGTGAACTTGCTGAAGATGGCGCCGAAATCGACCTGGCCATCGCCCAGGGAACGGAAGCGTCCCGGCCGCTCGGCCCAGTCCTGGTAACCGCCATAGACACCGCTGCGGGCATCGGGACGGAATTCCGCGTCCTTGACGTGGAACATGCCGATGCGCGCGTGATAGCGGTCGATGAAGCCCAGGTAGTCCAGTTGCTGCAGGACGAAATGGCTGGGGTCATAGAGGATGCGCGCGCGGGGATGGTCGTCCACCGCCGCCAGGAAGCGCTCGAAGGTGGCGCCGTCGTGCAGGTCCTCGCCCGGATGCAATTCGAAGCAGAGGTCGATGCCTTCTTCGCCGTAGACGTCGAGGATGGGACGCCAGCGCCGGGCCAGTTCGGTGAAGCCCTCGTCCACCAGGCCGGCGGGCCGCTGCGGCCAGGGATAGACATAGGGCCAGAGCAGGGCACCGGAAAAGCTCGCCACCGCCTTGAGACCGAGGCGGTGACTGGCCTTGGCGGCCAGCTTGAGCTGCTTGACCGCCCAGGCCTGGCGCTCGTCCGGGCGGCCACGGAGCGCCGGCGGGGCGAAGGCGTCGAAGGCCTCGCTGAAGGCCGGATGCACGGCCACCAGTTGCCCCTGCAGGTGGGTGGAGAGTTCGCTGATGGCCACGCCGGCTTCGGCGCACTGCCCGAGCAGTTCGTCGCAGTAGTCCTGGCTGGCGGCGGCGCGTTCCAGATTCGGGCACTGGGGGCCCAGCGTCGGCAGCTGGATGCCGCGGTAGCCGAGGTCCGCCGCCCAGCGCGCCAGGTTGGGCAGGGTGTCGAAGGGCGGTTTGTCGTCGAGAAACTGGGCGAGAAAGATCGCCGGGCCCTTGAGGCCGGGACGAGCGTTGGCGGCCATGTTCAGGCTCCTAGGGTCGGTAAGGGGGTCCAGGCGCCCTGGTGCCGATGGCTGGCCAGGGCGGTTTCGATAAAGGCCAGGCCGCGCCAGCCGGTGGTGATGCCGGGCAGGCCCGGCGCGGGATCGGCGGGATCGCGAATGGCCGCGGCCAGCTCGCGATAGAGATTGGCCAGGGCTTCGAGATAGCCCTCCGGGTGCCCGGCGGGCAGGCGCAGGCGCTGCTGGGTACCGGCACTCAGCCAGGGCAGACCGAGGCCGGCGCGCAGGGTCTGTGGCGGTTGGTCGAGGCTGCGCTGCAGCAGGCTGTTGGGTGCCTGCTGCTGCCATTCCAGACTGCCGCGCTCTCCGTAGAGGCGGATGCGCAGGCCATTCTCCTCGCCAATGCAGACCTGGCTGGCCAGCAGGCTGCCGCTGGCGCCCGCGGCGGTTTCGAACAGCACCATGACATCGTCGTCCAGCCGCCGACCGGGTAGGTGGCTGCGCAGGTGGGCACTGAGGCGGGTGATGGGCTGGCCGCCGATGAATTCGGCGAGGCTGAAGGCATGGGTGCCGATGTCGCCCAGGCACCCGCCCGGGCCGGAGAGGGCCGGATCGTCGCGCCAGGCCGCCTGCCGGTTGCCGGTGGCGGCCAGGTCTTGGGCGAGCCAGCCCTGGGGGTATTCCACATGGATCTTGCGCAGTGCCCCCAGCTCGCCGCGGGCGACGCGCTCGCGGGCTTCCCACACCAGCGGATAGCCGAGGTAGGTGTGGGCCAGCGCATAGCGCAGGGGCCGGGGCAGGGCGGCCAGCGTGTCCGCCAGGCGCTGCACCTGGGCCAGGGAGATGCCGGCGGGTTTTTCCGAAAAGACGTGGAAGCCGGCGCTCAGGGCCGCCTGGGCGATGGGCACATGGAGGTCGTTGGGCGTGACGATCACCAGCAACTCGGCCCGTTGCTCGGGGGGCAGTCGGGCTTCGCTGGCCAGCAGGGTCTCCCATGAGGCATAGACCCGTTCGGGCGCCAGACCCAGCTCGCGACCGGTCGCCTCGTTGTTGGCCAAATCACGGCTGAAGGCGCCGCAGACCAGTTCGAGCGCGCCATCCAAGGCCGCGGCGCGCCGATGGGCCGCGCCGATGAAGGCGCCCTGGCCGCCACCGATCATGCCGTAACGGACCTTGCCGCCGGTTTCAGCCTGCATCCTCTTACCCTCGGTTTGTTATTGTGTTGAGTGTAACCGGTTACATCTGCGGGTATTTGGAGCCTGCGGCGATCGTTAGTCAAGCGCCCGGCGGACGTACGGCTTGCCCGCACGCCGGGCTTTGCGCACAGTTGCACCCTTTCCCACGCCAACCGAGGCCGCATGTCCAATATCCGCAGGGTCGCCGAACTGGCCGGGGTATCGGTCGCGACCGTATCGCGCACCCTGAAGAATCCCGAGGTGGTGGCGCCGGCGACCCGCGAACGGGTGCAGGCCGCCGTGACCGCGGCCAACTACCGGCCCAACGGTATGGCGGTGCAATTTCGCTCGCGCCGCACCGGCAACCTGGTGGTGCTGGTGCCGCTGATCGCCAACAGCTTCTTCGCCCGCGTCATCGCCGGGATCCAGCAGGCGGCCCAGGCGGCGGGGTATCGGGTGCTGCTGTGCGATACCGCGGGGGACGAGGCCCGCGAGCGCGAGTACGCCGAACTGGTCTATGCGCGGCAGGCGGATGGGGTGATCCAGCTGCGCGCCTTCGATCCCTTCGCCGGTGACCCCGACGCACCGCCGGCGGTGAATGCCTGCGAGGTGCTCGCCGAGCATTCCTGGCCCAAGGTGCGGCTGGACAATCGCGCCGCCGCCCGCTGCCTGACCGAACACCTGCTGGCGCTCGGTCACAGGCGCATCGCCCTGATCAAGGGCCCGGAACGCAGTCCGCTGACCCTGGAACGCCTGGCGGGTTATCAGGAGGCGCTCAGCCAGGCCGGTGTCCCCTTGGATCCTGACCTGCTGCACCCGGGTGATTTCACCCTGGCCGCCGGCGCCGCCGCGGTGCGGGCGCTGCTGCGGCTATCGGAGCGGCCGACGGCACTGTTCTGCTGCAGCGACGAGATGGCGATCGGCGCCCTCCAGACCCTTCGCGGCGCCGGACTGCGGGTGCCCGAGGATCTGTCCCTGGCAGGCTTCGACGACATCGCCTTCGCCGCCTACAGCGATCCGCCGCTGACCACCATCGCCCAGCCCGCGGAAGCCTTCGGCCAGCGCGCGGTCGCCCTGTTGCTGGAGACCCTTGCCGGTTCGCCACCGCCCTGTCGGGAGGTGGTGCTGCCCTTCGAGCTGGTGGTACGGGGCAGTACCGGCCCCTGCCGCCCTGGCTGAGAGGCCGGTTGCGCGGAGGTCCGCTCAGACGCGGGAGGCGCGCACCAGCGCCAGTCGCTCGCGGATATAGCTGTCGTTATCGATCGCCTGGACGTCGAAGGGGATGACGATCGCGCGCCGGTCGGCGCGCGAATACAGGCGCGCGAAGATCGAGCCGTCCGGGCAGGTCGGGCTGACCAGCACGGTCCAGCCGTCCAGTTCAGGCGTCAGGCGCTGCATCAGTGTTTGCGTGGGCAGCGTGGCAAGTTTGGCGTTCTTCATCGGTCTGGCCTTGGATGCTTGGTGATGACTTCATTGGGGGCTCGGCGCCGCTCGGCATCGCGCTCGCCGGACGTGCTCGAGCCAGCCGTGCGGCGCAGTCGCTCCAGCAGTCTGGACAGCGTCGGACGCCTCGCGGGGTGGCGCCGCGCCAGGGCGCTGGCGAAGGCGGGTGGCTGCCGGCTGCCGGTCGTGTCGTTCAGCTTTTCGAGAACGGAGTCGAGCCGGCAGCTCTTGATCTGCGAATGGACGCTCATGCTGGACGGAGCCTGATCGTGCGCGCCTTCCTCCTTGAGGGCGACGTTACCCAAGGTCTGCATTTGCCGGCAGCGATGCGGATCCCCAGGAGGCGTTTCGCCTAAGAGTGCCGCGCCGCCTGGACTTGCACTGTCAGTCGTCAGCTAGCTTGTTTCCGTGGCAAGTCGAACTGCGACTTCCTCCACCAGTTGGATAGTTTCCGCCGTCAGGGCTTCGAACTGAAAGAGCATGTCCTGTAGTTGCGGACTGCCCATATCCACATTGCGCAGTTGATCGATTCTCAACGTCAGCAATCTGTGGATCTGCAGCAGGCAGTCACGATCGGGATTCTCGGGGATGACGAACAGGCGGCTCATCGTTGTCTCCATGGACAGGTTCCTCACGCCCATCGATATCGCCTAACCCGCTTGTTTTTTAAGGCAATTCGTCGCCGACGATCTACTTGGAAAGAGCGCCTTGCGTGCTTGACTCTGGTTGTCGGAAGAGCGCTTGAGGGCTCTTGGTCGCATTAGCGACCTTATCTTCAAAAAGCTCGTGAAGAATGCGTGAAAAATTCGTTAAAACCTTTTTAGGTGGTTGTTTAAGTGGGACGTGGTGTTTCAAAAGTTTTAGGCAAGTTGGCAGCAAAACGGACGAACGAACGCTGCGCTTCAGGCCTGACAGACATCCGCTATCCGCGCCTTCAACAGATTCGCCAACTCATCGAAGAGGATCTGCACCGAGCGCAGCGACAGATTGTCCGGGCGGGTTAGCAGCCAGATATCGGTGTCGCAGCCATGCAGCGCCGGACCCAGGCGTTCGACGCCCTCCAGGCTGCTGATCATGAAGTCGGGGAGGGCGGCCACACCGAGGCCGGCGCCGACCAGGCTGCCTACCGAAGACATGCTGCTGCAGCGATAGCGCGGAGTGAGGCTGGGATAGGCCTGTCTCAGCCAGGCGACCGAGACGTGATCGGCGAGGGAGTCGTCCGGGGCGATCCAGGGCAGCTCGGTGGCCAGCTGGCCGTAACCGCTGCGATAGCGTTCGTGACCGCAGACGAAATAGGAGCTGCGACCGAGCCGGCGGCCGATCAGGTGTTCGGGCGGGGCGTTGGACAGGCGCAGGGCGATGTCCGCATCCCGTCGGCTCAGGCTGGCGAAGGTGTTGGAGGTGGCGACTTCCAGGGCGACCGCGGGATAGCGCGGCATGAGGTCGGCGAGGCCGGGCAGCAGCAGGCTGCGCAGCACGGCATCGGTGCAGGTCAGGCGGACCGTGCCGCTGATGACGTTCTCGCCCTGGGTGAGGGCGATGCGCGCCGCATCCAGCGCCTGTTCGGCGCGCTCGGCCTGTTCGGCGAGGGCCTTGGCGCTCTGGGTCGGGGTGTAGCCGCGGCGGGTCTTGTCGAACAGCGCGACCTGCAGATTGGCTTCGAGCTTGCGGATGGCGCGAAAGACCGTGGAGACGTCCACCTGCAACTGTTCCGCCGCGCGGGCCAGGGTCCTGCCGCGGACCAGGGCAAGGATCAGCTTGAGATCGGCATGACCTATCTGATATTGCATCGGTGCATTCTTCCTTTGTCGATTCGCCGATATGGGTTGCGCTCATGCCAATTTATACTGGCCCGGCCCCCCAAGGGCAATCAGGTGGAAGGGCGGACCTTGCAGACAGGGTCGGCGCCTGCAGCAACCACCGCCCACAGCCACGCTGCCAGACCCGCACGAGCAAGCACAACGAAGCGGGCCAGCGTCAAGGATGCCTCCCATGAATTCGATATCCCCCCGCGTCGTCCAGCTCACCGAAGCCAACGGCTTTCTCAAGGAGCACCCCGAGATCCAGTACGTCGATCTGTTGATCACCGACATGAACGGCGTCATCCGGGGCAAGCGCGTCGAGCGGGCCAGTCTCTCCAAGGTCTATGAGCGCGGCATCAATCTGCCGGCCTCGCTGTTCGCCCTGGACATCAACGGCTCCACGGTGGAAAGCACCGGCCTGGGCCTGCACATCGGCGACGCCGACCGCACCTGCTTTCCCATCCCTGGCACCCTGAGCTACGAACCCTGGCAGAAGCGCCCGACCGCGCAACTGCTGATGACCATGCACGAACAGGACGGCTCGCCATTCTTCGCCGATCCGCGCGAGGTGCTGCGCCGGGTGGTGAAGAAGTTCGACGACCTGGGGCTGACCATCTGCGCCGCCTTCGAACTGGAGTTCTATCTGATCGACCAGGAGAACGTGAACGGCCGGCCGCAACCGCCGCGCTCGCCGATCTCCGGCAAGCGACCGGTCTCCACCCAGGTCTATCTGATCGACGACCTGGACGAATACGTGGATTGCCTGCAGGACATGCTGGAAGGCGCCAAGGAGCAGGGGATACCGGCAGACGCCATCGTCAAGGAATCCGCGCCGGCGCAATTCGAGGTCAACCTGCATCACGTCGAAGACGCCATCAAGGCCTGCGACTACGCGGTGCTGCTCAAGCGGCTGATCAAGAACATCGCCTACGACCATGAAATGGATTCCACCTTCATGGCCAAGCCCTATCCCGGCCAGGCGGGCAACGGCCTGCACGTGCACATTTCGCTGCTGGACAAGCAGACCGGGCAGAACATCTTTGCCACCGGCGATCCCGAGCACCATGCGCCGCTGCGCCATGCCATCGCCGGCATCCTCGAAACCCTGCCGGCGTCGATGGCCTTTCTCTGCCCGAACGTCAACTCCTACCGCCGCTTCGGCGCCCAGTTCTATGTGCCCAATGCGCCGAGCTGGGGCCTGGACAACCGCACCGTGGCGGTGCGCGTGCCCACCGGCAGCAGCGAGGCGATCCGCATCGAACACCGGGTCGCCGGGGCCGATGCCAATCCCTATCTGATGATGGCCTCGATCCTCGCCGGCATTCACCACGGCATGACCCAGCGCCTGGAGCCCTGCGCCCCGGTCAGTGGCAACTCCTATGAGCAGCTCGAACAGAGCCTGCCCAACAACCTGCGCGACGCCCTGCGCCAGCTGGACGACAGTGCGGTGATGAATCAGTACATCAGCCCCGAGTACATCGACATCTTCGTCGCCTGCAAGGAAGCCGAGCTGGAGGAGTTCGAGACCACCATCTCCGACCTCGAATACAACTGGTACCTGCACACCGTCTAGGAGGCGTGATCATGACCGTGCTGACGCAACAGGACTGGGAGCAGCGTGCCCAGGCGTTGACCATCGAAGCCCGTGCCTTCATCGACGGCCGCTACCAGGCCGCCCAGGGCGGCGCGACCTTCGCCGACCTGAGTCCGGTGGATGGTCGCCCGCTGGCCCGGGTGGCCAGTTGCATGGCCGAGGATGCCGAGCTCGCCGTGCAGGCTGCGCGGGCGAGCTTCGCGCGAGGCGACTGGGCCCATCGGGCACCGGCGCAGCGCAAGCGGGTGCTGATCGCCTTCGCCGATCTCTTGCTGGCCCATGCCGAGGAGCTGGCGCTGCTGGAAACCCTGGACATGGGCAAGCCGATCAGCGATTCGCTCGCCATCGATGTGCCGGCGGCGGCCAATGCCATCCGCTGGAGCGCCGAGGCCATCGACAAGGTCTACGACGAGGTGGCGCCCACGCCGCGCGACCAGCTCGGCCTGGTGACCCGCGAACCGGTCGGGGTGGTCGCGGCCATCGTGCCCTGGAATTTCCCGCTGATGATGGCCTGCTGGAAACTGGGGCCGGCGCTGGCCACCGGCAACTCGGTGATCCTCAAGCCGTCCGAGAAGTCGCCGCTGACCGCCATTCGCATCGCTGCCCTGGCGCTGGAGGCCGGCATTCCGGCGGGCGTGTTCAACGTGCTGCCCGGCTACGGCCACACCGTCGGCCAGGCGCTGGCGCTGCACCCGGACGTCGATACCCTGGTCTTTACCGGTTCCACCCGCATCGCCAAGCAGCTGCTGGTTTATGCCGGCGAGTCGAACATGAAGCGCGTCTGGCTGGAGGCGGGTGGCAAGAGCCCCAACATCGTCTTCGCCGACGCCCCGGACCTCAGGGCCGCAGCCGAGGCAGCCGCCGCAGCCATCGCCTTCAACCAGGGCGAGGTGTGCATCGCCGGCTCGCGGCTGCTGGTCGAGCGCTCGATCAAGACGCGCTTCCTGGCCTTGGTGGCGGAGGCGCTGCAGGCGTGGACGCCCGGCCATGCCCTGAATCCCGATACCCGCGTCGGCGCCCTGGTGGACGAGGGCCATCTGCGCACCGTGCTGGAGTTCATCGAGGCCGGCCGCGCCGAGGGGGCGCGACTGGTGAGCGGCGGCGAGCGGGCCCTGAGCGAAACCGGTGGCAGCTACGTCACGCCGACTATCTTCGAAGGCGTGGACAACGCCATGCGCATCGCTCGGGAAGAGATCTTCGGCCCGGTGCTGGCGGTGATCGACTTCGATGGCGAAGCGGAGGCCGTGCGCATCGCCAATGACACCCCCTATGGCCTGGCCGCCGCCGTCTGGACGAGCGACCTCTCCCGCGCCCATCGCGTGGCCCGCGCCTTGCGTGCGGGCAGTGTCTGGGTCAACCAGTATGATGGCGGCGACATGACGGCGCCCTTCGGCGGCTTCAAGCAGTCCGGCAACGGACGCGACAAGTCGCTGCACGCCTTCGACAAATACACCGAACTCAAGGCGACCTGGATCAAGCTCTGAACAGGCGCGGCGGCCAGGGCGTTCGCGCCGGAGCCGCAGGCAGAGGAATCTCACCATGCAGCAACACGTCGGCAGTTACTACGCGGCTTCGCGCAACATTCACACCGAATACCCGGTGCTCCAGGGCAGTGTCGACAGCGACGTCTGCATCATCGGCGCCGGTTACACCGGGCTTTCCACCGCGCTGTTCCTGCTGGAGCACGGCTTCAGCGTGACGGTGCTGGAAGCGGCGCGGGTCGGCTTCGGCGCCTCCGGGCGCAATGGTGGCCAGATCGTCAACAGCTACAGCCGCGACATCGATACCATCGAGCGCCAGCTGCCACCCAGGCAGGCGCAACTGCTGGGCGAAATGGCCTTCGAGGGCGGTCGCATCATTCGCGAGCGCATCGCTCGCTATGGCATCCAGTGCGATCTCAAGGACGGTGGCGTCTTCGCCGCCCTGACCGGCAAGCAGCTCGGTCACCTGGAAGCCCAGCAGAAGCTCTGGGAGCGCTACGGCCATACCCAGCTGCAGCTGCTCGACAAGGCCGGCATCGGCAGGGTGGTCGGCACCGATCGCTACCTGGGTGGCCTGCTGGACATGAGCGGCGGCCATATCCACCCGCTCAACCTGGCCCTAGGCGAGGCGGCGGCCGTGGCGTCCCTGGGCGGCAAGATCTACGAGCAAAGCGCGGCCACCCGCATCGACCGCGGCGCCAACCCCGTGGTGCATACCGCTCAGGGTCAGGTGAAGGCGCGCTTCGTGGTGGTCGCCGGCAACGCCTACCTGGGCGGGCTGGTGCCGGAACTGGCCGCCAAGTCCATGCCTTGCGGCACCCAGGTGCTCACCACCGAGCCGCTGTCCGAGGAGCTGGCGCGCAGCCTGCTGCCCCAGGACTATTGCGTCGAGGACTGCAACTACCTGCTCGACTACTTCCGCCTCAGCGCCGATCGCCGGCTGATCTACGGCGGGGGCGTGGTCTATGGCGCGCGGGATCCGGCGGACATCGAGGCCATCATCCGGCCGAAGATGCTGCAGACCTTTCCGCAACTCAAGGGCGTGAAGATCGATTTCACCTGGACCGGCAACTTCCTGCTGACGCTGTCGCGGCTGCCCCAGGTGGGCCGCCTCGGTGACAACATCTACTACTCCCAGGGCTGCAGCGGTCACGGCGTCACCTACACCCACCTGGCCGGCAAGGTGCTGGCCGAGGCCCTGCGCGGCCAGGCCGAGCGCTTCGATGCCTTCGCCGGCCTGCCGCACTATCCCTTCCCGGGCGGGCAACTCCTGCGCGTGCCCTTCACCGCTCTGGGCGCGACCTACTACCAGTTGCGCGATCGCCTCGGTATCTGACCCTGTCCGCCCGCCGGCTACCGGCGGGCACTCTGGAGGTAAGCCATGTCCCCTATGCCCCTCATCGGCGTGACGGCGTGCCGGCAGACGCTCGGCAAATACGATTCCCATACCGTCGGCGACAAGTACGTCGAGGCGGCGGGTCATGCCGGCGTGCCGGTGGTGCTGCCGGCGCGCAGCGTGCCGAGCGATCCGCAGGCGCTGCTGGCGCACCTTGACGGTCTGCTGTTCACCGGCTCGCCTTCCAATGTCGAGCCCCATCACTATCAGGGACCGGCAAGTCTCGCCGGCACCCACCACGATGCTGCGCGCGACGCCTACACCCTGCCGCTGCTGCGCCTGGCCATCGACCGCGGTATCCCGGTGTTCTGCATCTGCCGCGGCTTTCAGGAGCTGAACGTGGCCCTGGGTGGCAGCCTGCACCAGCGCGTCCAGGAGCTGCCCGGGCATGCCGATCACCGCGAGCCCCAGAGCGAGCTGCTCGCCGAGCAGTACGCGCCCACGCACCCGGTCGCGGTGCCGCCGGGCGGGGTGTTCGAGCGCCTCGGCCTGCCGGCCAGCTTCCAGGTGAATTCGCTGCACAGCCAGGGTATCGCGCGCCTGGCGCCTGGGCTGCGCATCGAGGCCCAGGCGCCGGATGGCCTGGTGGAAGGGGTATCCCTGGCCGACGCGCCCGGTTTCGTCGTCGGGGTGCAGTGGCATCCCGAGTGGAATTTCCGCGACAACCCCGAATCCCTGGCGCTGCTGGACGCGTTTCGTGACGCCTGCCAACGCCATGCCGCCGCGCGCTAGGCACCTTGCCGCACACGCCGCACTCTGAATAACAAGACCAACAGCAGGACAGAGACCTATGACTGAACAGCGCAAGGGCACGCCGGTCGGCGGCTCGGACACCGCCGGGCCGGCAGCCCTGGCCGATCCGTCCGCCAAGGGCCTGGCCGCCGGCTCCCTCGGCCTGCTCGCCTGCGTGGTGCTGGGCATCTCCACCATCGCCCCCGTCTACACCCTGACCGGCGCCCTGGGCCCCACCGTGCGCGAGGTGGGCGTCTATCTGCCGGCGGTCTTCATCGTCGGCTTCCTGGCGATGCTGCTGGTGGCCCTGGGGTATCGCGAGCTGAACGCGGTTGATCCGGACAGCGGCACCTCCTTTACCTGGTCGACCCGCGCCTTCGGTCCCATGATCGGCTGGATCGGCGGCTGGGGCCTGGTCACGGCCACCACCATCGTGCTGTCCAACCTCGCCGGGGTGGCGGTGGACTTCTTCTATCTGTTCCTCGCCCAGCTCAGCGGCCGGGCCGAGTTGGCGGCGCTGTCGCAGCACCTGCTGGTGAACGTCGTCACCTGTTGCGTCTTCATCGCCATCGCGGTCTGGATCAGCTGTCGCGGCATCGGCATGACCATGAGCGTCCAGTACGGTCTGGTGGCCCTGCAGCTGCTGGTACTGATCGGCTTTTCCCTGGCGGCCTTCAATGCCGCGCCCGAGGCGGCGCCGGTGGTCTTCCACCCGGAGTGGTTCAACCCCTTCAATGTCGAATCCTTTTCCGCCTTTGCCGCGGGGCTGTCGCTGTCGATCTTCATCTTCTGGGGCTGGGATGTCTGCCTCACGGTGAGCGAGGAATCGGTGGGCAGCCAGAAGGTGCCGGGGCGGGCGGCCACGGTCACGGTGCTGCTGATCCTGCTGCTGTACCTCTTCACCGCGGCGGCGACCCTGCAATTCGCCGGCATCAGCGAAGCCGGCCTGGGCCTGGGCAATCCGGAGATCCAGGAAAACGTCTTCGCCCACCTGGCCGGTCCGGTAATGGGGCCGCTGGCGATCCTGATGTCCATCGCGGTGCTGGCCAGCACCGCCGCCTCGCTGCAGTCCACCTTCATCTCCCCGGCGCGCACCCTGCTGGCGATGGGGTACTACGGCGCGGTGTCGCGGCGCTTCGCTCATATCTGCCCGAGATCGCGCACGCCGCGCTATGCCACCATCGCCGCGGGCATCGCCACCGGCGGCTTCTATGTGGTCATGCGTACCCTGAGCGACAACGTCCTGGCGGACACCATCACCGCCCTGGGCATGATGATCTGCTTCTACTACTCGCTGACCGCCTACGCCTGCGTCTGGTACTTCCGCCGCAGCCTGTTCGACAGCCTGCGCCATGCGCTGCTGCGCGGCCTCTGCCCGCTGCTGGGTGCCATCATCCTTTCGGTGATCTTCTGGCAGACCGCCATCGCCAGCCTCTCGCCGGACTTCGGCAGCGGCTCCCACCTCGGCGGCATCGGCCTGGTGTTCATCATCGCCGTGACGATCCTGGCACTGGGTCTGGTGCTGATGCTGTTCGCCCGCTGGCGCGCGCCGGCGTTCTTCCAGGGCGAGACCCTGGAAGCACTTCCGCACCGGGGCTGAGGAGGTGGGCAGGGCGCCCGCCCCCCGGGGTCAGTGACCCATGACCGCTGAGCCGCTCGCCCGGGTGCCGGCGGGAAAGCCGTGGCGCCGGGCAGTGGCGGCGATGGCCAGGGCGCTCAGGGACAGCGCCACCACCGCCCAGCTCAGCGCCTGGGGGCCGATGCCGTCCAGCAACAGGCCGCCGAGGATGCCGCCCCCGGCGATGGCGCTGTTCCAGGTCACCACGTTCATCGCCAGAGCAGCATCGGCGCCACTCCCCGCGGTATCCGCCAGGGCGGTCTGCAGCAGGGTGGCCGCACCGCCAAAGGTCAGGCCCCAGCCAAAGACGCCCAGGTACTGCAGCGACGCCGAGTCACGATTGAGTCCCAGCAGCAGCGCGATCGCGGCGAAGCCGAGGAGACTCAGCAGCACCGCCCGCCGCAGGCTGTGGTCGACGATCCGCCCGGTGATCCAGATCCCCAGCAAGGACGCCGCCCCGAAGGTCAGCAGCACCCGGTCGACCTGGTGGCCCAGCCCGGCCTGGGCGACGAAGGGGGCGATATAGGTGTAGAGCAGGTTGTGGGCCAGCATCCAGGTAAAGACCACGCCGAGGATGGCGCGAATGCCGGGCGTGGCGAACACCTGGCGCAGCGGCAGGCGCTGCCCCTCGGTCTGCCCCGGATAGTCGGGCACCTTGGCCAGCACCCAGACGATCAGGCCGAGGGTGAGGGCGGACATGCAGGCAAAGGCCAGCCGCCAGCCCAGCAGCCCGCCCAGCCAGGTCCCCAGGGGTACGCCCAGCGACAGGGCGACCGGCGTGCCGAGCATGGCGATGGCCATCGCCCGCCCTTGCAGGCGCGGCACTACCAGGCGCCGGGCATAGCCGGCCAGCAGACTCCAGGCGAGGCCGGCCGCGGCCCCGGCGGCGAAGCGGGCGACCAGGGTCAGCGGATAGCTGGAGGAGAGCGCGGTGAGGGTGTTGAACAGCAGAAAGCCCAGGATGGTCGCCAGCAGCACCCGGCGACGCCGCCAGCGCGCCGTCGCCAGGGTGAGGGGGATGGCGGCAGTCAGCGAGCCGGCGGCATAGGCGGTCACCGTCTGCCCGGCCAGGGCATTGGAGACCTGGAGTCCCTGGGCGATCCCGGGGAGCAGGCCGGCGGGCAGGGTCTTGGTCATGATGCAGATGAAGCCGGTCATCGCCAGCGCCAGCAGCGCGGCCACTGGCAGGCGTTCAGGGTTGGGGGTCGCGGTCACGGCTAGGCTCCTTGGATATGTATCGATCGGTATATATCTAAGCAGCAGGTCCTCTAGCTGGTCAATGAATTCTGTATCGTCTAGTATAAAAATCGATTTTGACGAGGAGTACGGCTGTGGCTCAGGTGGGGCGTCCGCGGTCCTTCGACCGCACCCAGGCAATCGATGACGCGATGCTGCTGTTCTGGCGCTATGGCTATGAGGCGACCTCCCTGAGTCGGCTCAAGGCGGCGATCGGCGGCGGCATCACCGCGCCCAGCTTCTATGCGGCCTTCGGTTCGAAGGAGGCGCTGTTCAAGGAGGTAGTCGCCCGCTACATGGAGACCCATGGCCGGGTGAACGATCCGCTGTTCGACGAGACCCTGGCCCCGCGGGAGGCGATCGCCTCGGCCCTCGGGCGTTCCGCGCGGATGCAGTGCGACGAGCGCCTGCCCAAGGGCTGCCTGGTGGCGCTCGGCACCCTGGGCTCCTATGCGGATGAAGACTCCAGCATTCCGCTGCCCCTGCGCGAGGCCCGTGCCCGGATCCGCGCCGGTCTGCTGGCCTGCGTCAGGCGCGGTATCGACCGTGGCGATCTCGCGGCGGGCACCGAAGCGCCTGTCCTGGCGACGCTGTTCGAAGGCTTGCTGCTGGGCATTTCACCCATGGCGCGGGATGGCGTGGCGTTGCCCGTGATCGAGGGCGCCATCGCCCTGGCGCTGACGCTCTGGGACGCTCATCGGCCGTGATCGCACGGGGGTGGCGTCAGGGCGCCTGCCGTTCTGCGCTGGGCATGGCGGGCGAGGAGTCTGCCAGGGCTATGCGGTCGATGACGTCCTGGTAGGGGACGAGATCGAGAAAGGCCTCGACCTGGGTCGCCCGTGCCCCGTCCATCCTGAAGATCCACACGTATTCGTTGCGATAGGGCGCCCCATCGCGCGCGGTGGCCGTACCCATCCAGCGCACCACGACCTGATCCTCGCGTGCCCAGATGCCCTCGACCCGGGGCACGATGGGCGTGGCCAGGCGCTGCGCGAAGGGGCGTACGGCGCGTTGCAGAAAATCCTCGCGGCCATGGTAGGTGCCCGCTGCCGGACCGCTGCCCCGGATGGTCCAGACCACCGTGGGCGAGAGCAGGTCGTCGAACAGACTGCCGCGGCCCGCGCTCCAGTTCGCGAAGGCCCGTTCGACCAGGCGTTGGTTGCGTTCAGCGGTGGATTCGGCGGCTGCGACGCCGCTCCAGAGAACACTCAAAAGGGCGAGCGCCAGCAGCGCGCTTCCGGTCAGACGTTTGGCTGGATTCATGGCGGTAGGCTCGTGCAGGTCGGAATGAGGTGGGCAGCGGCGCCGGCAAACGGCACCTGCCTGGAACCCACCTTAGGCCGCTGGCGGCGTCCGCATAACCGGCCCGTGGCTGGACACTCCGGTTAGCGCGCCTTGACGCCAGGGGGCATCCTCCGATTCCGGCCGCCGGGTGACGCCTGGCGGCCAGCGTCCACGCCGTCTCCGCTCAACCCACCAGCGGCGGCGTCCGTGGCGGTATCTGGCGCTTGGAGCCGGTCGCCTCGTAGGCGGCGGCCAGGCGCAGCAGGTTGGCGTCGTCATAGGCGCGACCGGCGAAGGTCAGGCCCACCGGCATGCCGATGTCGGCCATCACGCCCATGGGCACGGTCACGGTCGGCACGCCCAGGTGGCGGATGGCGAGGTTGCCGTTGGCGACCCAGACGCCGTTGCTCCAGGCGATGTCGGCCGAAGCGGGATTGATCTCGGCATCCGCCGGGGCCACGTCGGCCACGGTGGGAAAGAGCACCGCGTCCAGGCCCTGGGCTTCCAGCCAGTCTTCCAGGTCCAGCTTGCGCGTCCGTTCCAGGCCGCGCAGGCCGTCGGGGAGGGTGGCGATCTGCTCCAGGGTCTTGAGTCCCCGCTCGGCCATGCGCACGTATTCGGCCATGCCGGCGGCCAGGTCGCCTTCCCGATTGGGCAGGGTGCCGGGCTCGTGGGGAAAGATCAGCTCGCCGTCGACGTCCACCAGGCGATTGAGCCTGGGATCGTTGTTGTCGCGCAGGAAGGTGTCGAAGCCCCAGGCGGACAGGTCCCAGAGTTCGTCATGGAGAAATTCCCGGGAGACGATGCCGCGGTTGAACACCGTGGGTGCGCCGGGGCGGTCGCCTTCGCAATTGGAGACCAGCGGGAAGTCCACCTCGATCACGCTGGCGCCAGCGGCTTCCAGGGCCGTGCGGGCCTGTTCCCAGAGGGCGATCACCGAGTCGCGGGTCTGGATGCGCTGGCCGGTGGGACCGCCGATGCCGGGATTCTCGCTGGTGCCGGCGTCCGGATCCTGGTTGATGAACATGCGCGGCACGCCCAGGCGCTTGCCGGCCAGAGCATTGGGACCGGTGGCCAGGGCCGGGTAGGACGCCGGACGTACCGCCGAGGCCAGCGGCAGCGGCACCCAGGGTTGCAGGCGCCAGAGGTCGCCGGAGGTATCGGGATCGTCGGCCACCACCACGTCGAGCACTTCCAGCAGATCGGCCATGGTGCGGGCATAGGGCACCACCACGTCCATGGTCGGCGTCAGCGGCCAGTTGCCGCGCACCGAGATGATTCCGCGCGAGGGGGTGTAGGCGCACAGGCCGTTGTTGGACGCCGGGCCGCGGCCGCTGGACCAGGTTTCCTCGGCCAGGCCGAAGGCGGCGAAGCTGGCCGCGGTGGCGGTGCCAGCGCCATTGGAGGAGCCGGAGGCGAAGGGCGCGGTCAGGTAGCCGGCGTTGTAGGGGCTTTCGGCGCGGCCATAGACGCCGCGCTGCATGCCGCCGTTGGCCATGGGCGGCATGTTGGTCTTGCCCAGGCAGATGGCGCCGGCGGCGCGCAGCCGCTCGACGGTGAAGGCGTCGCGCTGGGCGACCAGGTTCTTGAAGGCCGGGCTGCCGGAGGCGGCGGTAAGGCCCTTGACCAGGTAGCTGTCCTTGGCCGTGTAGGGGATGCCGTCCAGCGGCCCCAGGGTCTCACCGCGGGCGCGCCGGCGATCGGACGCGGCGGCTTCGGCCAGGGCCTCGGGGTTGCGCACCACCACGGCATTGAGCGCGGTGGCGCTGCTGGGTGGATCGTAGGCGTCGATCCGGGCCAGGTAGGCCTCGACCAGCGCTACCGCAGTGGTCTGGCCGGTTTCGAGTGCGCGACGCAACTCGGCGATGGAGCGTTCGGTAACTTCGATCATGGTGGGTCGCCGTTGAGGATTCCACGGTATGGGACAGGCGGCTGCCAGAGATCCCGGGAGAAAAAAGCACCGCTGCAGTGTACACCCGAAGCCCACCGCCTTTTGATTGCGTCCGCGCATGGAAGCCTTGCCGGACCGCCCATGCAGGTTGAGCTGTCGGCCTCTATGCTTGGCGTTAACTCAACCCGTTGGCCACGCCTGGAGGCGATCCCGTGGCCGGAGTCGATCATGCTGAAATGGCTGAGCAACGAGCGCAGGGTGCTGCGCTTTTCCATTGCCGTCACGGTGCTGCTGGCGGCCGTGGGTATCGCCTTCGGGGTGCTGTCCGGTTCCTATGCCATCGTCTTCGACGGCTTCTATTCGCTGACGGACGCCTTCATGAGCGGCGTGGCGCTGCTGGTGGCCATGCTGATCCACCGGCATGCGCAGGAACCGGAGGGCGATCGGCGGTTGGCCGAGCGCTTCAACATGGGTTTCTGGCACCTCGAACCCATGGTCCTGGCGCTCAACGGCAGCGTGCTGTGCATCGTGGCCTGTTACGCGCTGGTCAACTCGATCATCAGCCTGATGAGTGGCGGCAAGGCACTGGCATTCGGCATGGCGCTGCTCTATGCGCTGGTCGCGGCCTTGAGTTGCTTTGGATTCGCCGCCCTGGTGCACCGGTTGAACCGCGACATCCAGTCGGACTTCCTCAGGCTCGACATCAAGAGCTGGATCATGTCGGGCAGCATCTCGGCTGCCCTGGTGGTGGCCTTCCTGATCGGCGCCCTGGCCCAGGGCACGGCCTATGCCTGGGTCACGCCCTACATCGATCCCCTGGTGCTGTCGATCATCTCCGTGCTGATCATCCCCATACCGCTCAGGCTGGTCTGGCAGGCCGTCAGGGAGATCCTCATGGTGACCCCGCCGGAGCTCAAGCGGCAGGTCGATGAAGTCGCCCGGGGCATGGTCACGCGCTTCGGCTTTCTCGACTATCGCGCCTATGTGGCCAAGGTCGGCCGGGCGCGGCAGATCGAGCTGTACTTCATCGTGCCCCTGGGGTGGCCGGCCAAGACCCTGGACGAATGGGACGCCATCCGCGACCAGATCGGCGAGGCCATCGGCGGCGAGGGGCCGGACCGCTGGCTGACCATCGCCTTCACCACCGATCCGGCCTGGTCGCGCTAGCGCTGCACTACTGGCGCGCCGTGCAGAGGCGTTCGACGTCCGCGGCCAGCTGCTGGAGGATGACGCGGTCCTCGGCCTGGCCAAGGGTGGCCTCGGCGCGGGCCAGCGCCAGGCGCGAATGGCGCAGGCACTCGCGCCTGATCCGGGCATCGCCCTGGACCGCCAGGCGCGCCAGGGCTTTCTGCAGCCGCATGCCCACTTCCACCAGCGGCGCCGCATCGCGACCCACCGGCAGGAAGAAGTCGTCGAACAGGTCATCCAGCGACAGCTCCGGCACCTCGATCCGCGGATAGCGGGGCTCGACCGCATCCCGCGGTTCGGTGAGCGCCGTCAGCAGCCGTTGCGCGCGACCGAGGATGGCGATGGCGGTGCCCGAGTCGCTGCGCGAGGGCACCAGCGCCCCGGTGGCGATCTCGCCGAGCACCGTCAGGCCGAAGCGCGGATCCTGGTCGTGTACCCGCCGGGCATCCAGGGTGAAGGCGGTGCGCAGACGCTGGTCCTTTTCCGGTGGCAGGCCCTCGACCCAGAGCAGCGGCTGCGCCGGATCGAGAAAGGCGCCGGGCAGAACGGCCAGACGCAGGCGACCCTGGTCGCCGCAGAGGTCCGCCAGCAGCGGCATGTCCACCCGTTGCAGATAGCCGGTGCGATCGGCCATGACCGGGCGGCCGCTGGCGGGCTCATCGACGGGCGCCGCCACCCCGCCCAGGTAGGGCTGGGCCAGCCAGCGCTGCAGACTGTGTCTGGCGGCGTCCTCGATGCTGTCGCTGGTGGCATCCAGCTGGCCCAGTCGCGAGAGATGGTCGATCCAGCGCAGCAGGGTAAAGACGATCAGCAGGATCACCACCAGGGTCACGGCGAAGAGCACCACCCGGCCGTTGTCGCCGTAGAGCCCGGTGCTCAGGGCGATGATGCCGACCAGGCTGAACAGGAAGGAGCCGAGAAAGGTGGCCAGGGCGTTCTGGGTGGTGCTGTCTTCCAGGAGCAGCGGATAGGCACGGGGCGTCACGCTGCTGGCGGCGGCGTTGTAGGCCGTCACCATGGTGCTGAGGGAAAAGGTGGTCACCGCCAGCATGCTGCTGGCGATGATGGTGAGGATCTTGTCGACCGCATCGGCGCCGACCTTGGCCGGCAGCGAGGTCGGGATATGGTCGCGCAGGAGCAGGGCGAGGAGGGCGGTCGCCACCCCGGCGACCGAGAACAGGGTGGCGCGAAACCACAGGCGTCGCTGCAGTCCGCGCAGGACCCAGCCCAGGCGGGCCAGCACCGCGCGTCAGCCCATGGCCGGCGGTACGGGGGTGGCGCTCAGCTGGGCGAGACGCTGGTCGGCCTGCTGCTGGAGCTTGTCGCGCATCTGCCGGGCGGCCTCCCGGGCGTCACCGGATTTCAGGCCATTGCGGTCGGCATCCACGGTGGTGAGCACGGCGCCCAGGGCACCATGGACCAGGCGGCCACCGGCCAGGGTGTCGCTGCGCAGCGGCTCGACGGTGAGCGGCGTGGCCGTGGCGGCCAGGTCCAGGGCCTCCAGGCACAGCTGGGCGGTGGCGATGGGGATCTGCACGGCATTGGCCGCGGCCAGATTGAGCGCCTGCTGGCGGCGTTCGCCCTCGGCACTGGCGCCGCTGGCCTGGCGATCGGCTTCCAGGTAGTTGGCGAAAGCCTGCACATCGGCATCGGCACAGGTGCTCAGGGCTTCCTGCAGGCGCTCGCCGACGGTGATCAGGTCGGCGTGGCGGGTCACCGGTTGGCGCTGCTGGCTGAGCTTGAGGCCCTTGAGGATCAGGGCGACACCCAGGCAGGCCGCCACGGTGGCCGCCGCGCCACTGCCCGGGGTGGGCAGGGTGGAGCCGGTGCCGTCGCGGAACTGGGCGAGGGTCTGCTGCCAGAGAGTAGAGGTTTCGTTCATGCCAACCGCCTGCAAGCAAAGGGTAAGGGATTCGGTCACGACCGAACGCTGTTTGGATCGTGCGAAACGGCTGAGGTTCGCAAGCTAAGTGCAATAAGCGACAGGCTTTATTTCGATTTACGTCGTACCTCGGCCGGCGTTTCGGTTAAGGTGATCCTGAAACAATAAGTTACAAGGAGTCACCTGTGGATCCTGCTGCGCTCGCCTGGGTCGCCCATGACACCCGGCTGATCTCGTGCTGCCTGGCCGCCATTCTGGCCATCGTCCTGCTCATCGGCGTCACCCGTCTGCCGCCCTTCCTGTCCATTCTCATCGGCACCTTCATCGCCGGCCTGGGCGCCGGCTTGCCCGCCGAAGGCGTGGCCAAGGCCTTCAGCAAGGGTGCGGGCGGCATCCTCGGCGAGGCCGGCATCATCATCGCCCTGGGCTCCATGCTCGGCGCGCTGATGGCCGAGTCCGGCGCCGCCGACCGCATCGCGAGTACCCTGCTGGGGCTGGGCAAGGGCCGCAGCCTGCCGTGGGTGATGGCGCTGGTGGCCATGGTCATCGGCCTGCCGCTGTTCTTCGAAGTGGGCCTGGTGCTGATGGTGCCCATCATCTTCGTCATGGCGCAGCGCTCCGGACAGCCGCTGCTGCGCATCGCCATTCCGGCGCTGGCGGGCATGACCACCCTGCATGCTCTGCTGCCGCCGCATCCCGGTCCGCTCATTGCGGTCGGGGCGCTGCACGCGGACCTCGGTCTGACCATGCTCCTGGGGTTGGCGATCGCCATCCCGGCGGTGATCCTGGCCGGGCCGCTGTACGGCGGCTGGCTGTCGCGGCGCATGACCATCCAGCCGCCGGCGGAACTGGGCGAGCTGTTCAGCGCCCGCGACCAGCACGCCCGCCAGCCGGGTTTCGGCCTGTCGCTCCTGGTGATCCTGCTGCCGGTGCTGCTGATGCTGGGCAGCACCTTCGCCAAGGTCGCCCTGGATCCCCACAGCGGCCTGGCGGAGGGGCTGAAGTTTCTCGGTGAACCCCTGATCGCCCTGGGTCTCGCCGTGCTGGCGGCCACGGTGCTGCTCGGCTGGGGCAGCGGCATGCCGCGCGAGCGCGTCGGTGGCGTGCTGCGCAAGAGCCTGGCACCCATCGCCGCGCTCCTGCTCACCATCGGCGCCGGCGGCGGCCTCAAGCAGACACTGCTCGACGCCGGCGTCAGCCATACCGTGGCCAAGGTGGCCGAAGGCGCCCATCTGCCCTACATCCTGCTGGCCTGGCTGATCGCCGTGGCGCTGCGCCAGGCGACCGGTTCGGCGACGGTAGCCACCACCACCACGGCCGGGATCCTCGCGCCGGTGGTGGCCGGGCTGGCCGGTCCTCAGGCTTCGCTGATCGCCCTGGCCATCGGCGCCGGCTCGGTGTTCTTCTGCCACGTCAACGACGCCGGCTTCTGGATGGTGCGCGAATACTTCGGCCTGGAGCTCAAGCAGACGCTGTGGGTCTGGTCGGTGCTGCAGACGCTGGTTTCCGTCACCGGCCTCGCGGGTACGCTATTGTTGTCGCTCTGGCTCTAGCTGAGAGGTGCCCATGGAGACCGCTCCCACCCTGAACCGCCCGCGCCGCCGCGATCTGTTCCTGGGCTTCTTCGGCCTGGGTATCACGGCCTTCGGCGGGGTGTTGCCGCTGGCGCGGCGCTACCTGGTGGAGAAGCGTCGCTGGCTGTCGGCGGAGGAATTCACCGAGTTGCTCGGTCTCTGTCAGTTCCTGCCGGGTGGCAACATCATCAATCTCTCGGTGGCGGTGGGCATGAGATTCGCCGGCTGGAGCGGCGCCCTGGCCGCTGCCGCCGGACTGCTGGTGGGGCCGACCCTGGTGGTGGTCGGCCTGGGCGTGCTCTATGACCGCTACCACGACGATCCGCTGGTGGGGCGCGCCTTCGCCGGACTCGCCGCCGCGGCGGCCGGGCTGCTGGTGGCCATGGCCGTCAAGCTGGTCCAGCCCCTGCGCGGTCGCTGGCTGGCCCTGGGCATCGCCTGCCTGGCCTTTCTCGCCCTGGCGCTGCTCAAACTGCCGCTGCTCTGGACCATGCTGGTGCTCACCCCCATCAGCGTGCTGCTCAGCTATCGGCAGGGCCTATGAGCACGACTCTCCTGGCCCTGGCGCTGATCTTCACCCAGCTGTCGCTGCTGGCCTTTGGCGGCGGTAACTCGGTGCTGCCGGAGATGCAGCGCCAGGTGGTGACGGTGCACGGCTGGATGAGCGCCGCCGACTTCGCCGCCCTGTTCGCCCTGGCCCAGGCCGCGCCCGGTCCCAACCTCATGATCGTGCCGCTGATCGGCTGGCACGTGGCCGGCTGGCCGGGGCTGCTGGTGACCTCCCTGGCCAAGTTCGTGCCGTCCTCGCTGCTGACCCTTGGCGTGCTACACCTCTGGCAGCGCTTCGCCGATCGCCCCTGGCGGCGGCATCTGCAGGCCGGGCTGGTGCCGGTCACCGTCGGCCTGGTGGCGGCCAGCGCCTGGCTGGTGGGCAGCAGCGTGGCCACCGCGCCGCTGTGGGTGCTGATCCTGGCCGCAGGCGCCCTGGGCTCGCTGTTCACCCGCTGGCATCCGCTGTGGCTGCTGGCCGGCGGGGCCCTGGTCGGGGTGCTGTTCGGACCCTGAACCGCGAGGGGCCCCAGGCACCGCCGGACGCGGATAGCGTCGAAGTCCTTACCTCAATCGAGAACACCGCTGTGATCACCCGTCCCCAGAATCCCTCGTTGCGCGAGCTGCTGTTCACCGTGCGCGGCTCCATCGTCCAGGCGATCTGGCCCAAGCTGCTCTATGTGGTGCTGCTGAGCCTGGCGGTGACCCTGAGCCATGACGTCTTCCTGCGCTTCGACTTCGGCCTGACCACCACGCCGCTGACGCTCTGGGGTCTGACCCTGGCGATCTTTCTCGGCTTTCGCAACACCACCGCCTACCAGCGCTTCTGGGAGGCGCGCGGTCTGTGGGGCGAATTGCTGATCGCCGGGCGCAACCTGGCGCGCCAGGTGGAGACCCTGGTACCGGGCCTGACTGCGCCTGAGCGCCGCCAACTGCTGACTCCGCTGCTGGCCTTTGGTTATGCCCTGCGTGACCACCTACGCCGTGAAGCGCCGTCGGCCGATCTGCAGCGCGTGTTGGTGGGAGAGGATGCTTTGCTCGCGGCACCGCACCGACCCAGCGCGCTGATCCGCCGGCTGGGCACCCGGCTGGTCGCCAGGGCCCGCGAGGAAGGCCTCGGCGATCCGCTGATCGCCAACCTCGACCACCAGCTGGACCGGCTGACCGCGGTGCTCAGCGGCTGCGAGCGCATCCGCCAGACGCCCATTCCCTATCCCTACATCCTGATGCTGCACCGGGTGGTGCACGTCTATTGTTTCCTGCTGCCGTTCTGCCTGGTGGACAGCCTGGGCTGGTTCACGCCCCTGGCGGTGCTGGTGCTGGCCTACACCTTCTTCGGCCTGGACGCCCTGGGCGACCAGATCGCCGATCCCTTCGGCACCCAGCCCAACCACCTGCCACTGGACGCCCTCAGCCGCGGCCTGGAGATCGCCGTGCTGGACCTGCTGGGCGAGCCTACGCCCGAGCCGATCCGGGCGGAGGCGGGGTTGTTGCGGTGAGGGCAGGGCGGATAGCCCCCTATCCCCGTGGGAGAGGGCTGGAGTGAGGGCACGCCTCACCGCGGACACTGGGCACGACAGTGCGCCCACGGTGATAGCCCGATGACCGATCGGCAGCTACCGGTTCCGCAAGCGCCGAACGCCTGCACGAATAGCCCCCTCTCCCCGTGGGAGAGGGTTGGGGTGAGGGCACGCCTTACCGCTGACACTGGGCACTACAGTGCGCCTACGGTAATAGCCTGACGATCGATCGGGAGCCTACCGGTTCCGCGAGCGCCGAACGCCTGCACGAATAGCCCCCTCTCCCTGTGGGAGAGGGTTGGGGTGAGGGCACGCCTCACCGCGGACGCCCAGTGGAAAAGGCTGCGCCGTTTTCCACGCTACGGCTGTCGATACGCCCGGCGTCGATTCAATCTTCCGGGTCCTTTGGTACCCGCCGCGGTCGCCTGAGCAACTCCCCCTGGCAATTCGGGCAGCGCTGCTGTAACGGCCCCGCGGCGCATTCCGCGCAAAAGGTGCACTCATAGGAGCAGATCAGCGCCTCCTCGCTCTCCATCGGCAGCGCCTTGGCGCAGTGTTCACACGAGCTACGCATGTCCAGCATGACTGTCTCTCCCTGATCAGGCGCCAAAACGCGCCGCGTAGTCCTGGGGGCTGACCGCCAGGTGCTTGTGAAAGGTGCGCCGGAGATTTTCCGGATGGCCGAAGCCGCACAGGCGTGAGACCGTGGCGATGGAGGCCTGGCCGTCCTGCAGGAGCACCCGCGCCGTCTCCAGGCGGACCTGCTCGACATAGCGCCCCGGTCCCATGCCCACCTCGCGGCTGAACAGGCGCGACAGGGTGCGCGGCGCCATATGGGCGCGTTCGGCCAGGCGCTCAAGACCCAGGTCTTCCCCCAGGTGACCGGGAATCCAGTCGAGCAGGGCGGCCAGTCGCGGCGTCCGCCCCGGGTCAGGGGCCAGGCAGGCGCTGAATTGCGCCTGGCCACCGGGGCGGCGCAGGAACATCACCAGCCGGCGCGCCACCGCCAGGGCCAGAGGGCGCCCGAGATCGGCTTCCACCAGCGCCAGCGCCAGGTCGATGCCGGCGGTGACACCGGCCGAGGTGAAGACATGGGGATCGCCATCGCGTCCCTGGGGATCGTAGGTATGCAGGCGATCGCCCTGCACCGCGATGGCCGGAAAGGTCGCGAGTTCGTCGACATAGGCCCAGTGGGTGGTGGCGCGCCGGCCGTCCAGCAGCCCGGCACTGGCCAGCAGCAGGGCGCCGGAACACACCGAGCCGAGTCGTCGTACCCGGGGTTCCAAGTCGCGCAGCCAGGCCAGCAGCCCGGCGTCCTGGCGCAGCGTCTCGATGCCCAGGCCGCCGGGAACGAGCAGGGTGTCCACCTCGCCCACGTCGAGGTCGTACCAGCTCTGTTCGGCCTGGATGCCGATCCCGGCGGAGGTACGCACCAGCCCTTCGGCGGCGCCCAGCAGGCGCAACTGATAGTGGGCGGGCAGCCCCTGGCGCTCCCGTTCCAGATTAGCCGAGGCGAACACCTGCAGCGGACCGGTGACGTCCAGACTCATGACATCGGGATAGAGCAGGGCGGCGATCAGCGGCATGGGTGGCTCTCCGTAGCGATCTGCCGAGGATGCCCTGGCCGCCAGGCTGGCGACAAGGTCAAACACCCCACGAATCTGGCCATCCTGCGACAGGTTGGATTTGGCGGCACCCGCGCCCGGCCTTATCATCGCCGCCCATGAACTACACCGATCCCAAGCAACTGGCGCCGCTGCTGGAAGCCATCCTGCTCGCCGCCGGCCGACCTCTGACCCTGGAGCGCCTGGCCGAACTCTTCGAAGAGTACGAACGCCCCGAGCCCGCCCACCTGCGTGCTGGTCTCGCGGTGCTCGGCGGCTCCTGCCGCAAGCGCGGCTTCGAACTCAAGGAAGTGGCCTCCGGCTATCGTCTACAGGTGCGCGAAAAGTACGCGCCCTGGGTCGGACGGCTCTGGGAAGAGCGCCCGCCGCGCTATTCCCGCGCCATGCTGGAGACCCTGGCGCTGATCGCCTATCGCCAGCCCATCACCCGCGGCGAGATCGAGGAGGTGCGCGGGGTGGCGGTCAACAGCCAGATCGTCAAGACGCTGCTGGAGCGCGACTGGATCCGCGTGGTCGGCTATCGCGACGTGCCCGGGCGCCCGGCCATGTTCGCCACCACAAAGACCTTTCTCGACTATTTCGACCTGCGCAGCCTCGACCAACTGCCGCCCCTGGCCGAAGTCCGCCAACTGGAGCCCGAGCCGGCCTCGGTGCTGGAAGACCCCGAACTGAGCCTGGCGGCCCTGGGCGTCGGTGATGCGGAAGAAGCGGAGGAGGGCTCCCTGGTGCTTCCCGAACGAACCAGCTTCCGCACCCTGCTCACCGAGCTGGACGCCATGGAAACCGGCCTTAAGACCGATTTCGATGATCTGCAGCAGGCGGCGGACGAGGAAGACCAGGGTTGAGTCGGGCCCGTTGGGCTTCGCGTTGCTCAACCCAACCTTCACGCTGAACCGCCCCTTTCCCGCCGAAAGCAGACCCCTTGCTCGAACAGCCCCCTCTCCCTCGGGGAGAGGGTTGGGGTGAGGGCACGCTTCACGATGAAGGCCCAGGCGGAAAAGGCTGCGCCGTTTTCCACGCTACGGTGCTTTCCTGGCCGCGGAAGACCAACCGCTCGCTCGAACAACCCCCTCTCCCTCGGGGAGAGGGTTGGGGTGAGGGCACGCTTCACGATGAAGGCCCAGGCGGAAAAGGCTGCGCCGTTTTCCACGCTACGGTGCTTTCCTGGCCGCTGAAGACCAACCGCTCGCTCGAACAGCCCCCTCTCCCTCGGGGAGAGGGTTGGGGTAAGGGCAGGGCTCACCGAGGGTGCTTGACCGGAACAGGCTCCGATGCGTATCGCGGCCATGGGCCGCTCCTACGGAAGATCCAGCTGCTGTAGGAGCGGCCCATGGCCGCGATAAAGACAGTGGCTCTTATCCTCGGAACTCCCCCGCAGGAGCGGCCGCATCCGTGGACCGACCTTGCCGCAAACGAAAACGAAAAAAGCGCCCGAAGGCGCTTTTTCAGCTGAGTCCTACAGACCTCAGGCCGGCGCGTTGACCAGCGCCTTGCAGGTATCGAGCATACGGTTGGAGAAGCCCCACTCGTTGTCGTACCAGGCCATAATCTTCACCAGCTTGCCGCTCACCTTGGTGTGGTTGGCGTCGAAGATCGACGACAGGCGGTTGTGGTTGAAGTCGATGGAAACCAGCGGCTTGTCGTTGTAGCCCAGTACCGGCGAGGCTTCGGCCGCGGCCTTCATGAAGGCGTTGATGGTCTTGGCGTCGGTTTCCTTGGCGGTCAGGATGGTCAGATCGACCAGTGACACGTTGATGGTCGGCACCCGCACGGCCATGCCGCTAAACTTGCCTTGCAGCTCCGGCAGTACCAGGCCCACGGCCTCGGCGGCACCGGTCTTGGTCGGGATCATCGACTGGGTGGCCGAACGCGCCCGGAAGGGATCGGAGTGATAGACGTCCGACAGGTTCTGGTCGTTGGTGTAGGCATGGATAGTGGTCATCAGACCGTTCTCGATGCCGAGTTCGCGCTGCAGCACCTGGGCGACGGGCGCCAGGCAGTTGGTGGTGCAGGAGGCGTTGGAGATGATCTGGTGCGACTGGCGCAGGATGTTGTCGTTGACGCCATAGACGATGGTGGCGTCCACGTCCTTGCCCGGGGCCGAGATGATCACCTTGGAGGCGCCGGCTTCCAGGTGGGCAGCGGCCTTGTCGCGGTTGGTGAAGAGACCGGTGCACTCGAACACCACGTCGACCTTCATCTCTTTCCACGGCAGCTCGGCCGGATTGCGGATGGCCGTCACGGCGATGCGATCGCCATTGACCACCAGCTTGTCGCCCTCGACGGACACCTCGGCAGGGAAGCGGTCATGAACGCTGTCATACTGTAGGAGATGCGCATTGATGGCGGCGTCGCCCAGGTCGTTGATCGCGACGACCTCCAGGTCCTGGCGATAGCCTTCGGTATACAGCGCCCGCAGCACGTTGCGGCCGATGCGTCCAAAACCATTGATGGCAATACGAATACTCATTGAGAGAAACCTCGCGATAGCTGGGTTTTGTTGTAAAAAACATTACACATGACGCGTGCTAAGCGGAATAATAGCGCCAATTTGGCTGTGAATGTTTTAAATAACAACAAATTTAGCCCGGTGGAGAATCGAAACCATGCATCCTCGCGTCCTCGAAGTCACACAGCGGTTGGTGGAACGCAGTCGTCCGACCCGTGAGCGTTACCTCGCCATGATCCGGGCCGCCGCCAGCGACGGTCCGCAGCGCGGCAAACTGCAATGCGCCAATTTCGCCCATGGCGTCGCCGGGTGTGGATCCTCGACGGATAAGCAGCGCCTCCGTTTGATGGACCAGGCCAACGTCGCCATCGTTTCCAGCTACAACGACATGTTGTCGGCTCATCAGCCCTATGAGCACTATCCGGAGATCATCAAGCAGGCCCTGCGCGAGATCGGCTCCGTCGGTCAGTTCGCCGGTGGCGTACCCGCCATGTGCGATGGCGTGACCCAGGGCGAGGCCGGCATGGAGCTGAGTCTGGCGAGTCGCGAAGTCATCGCCATGTCCACCGCCGTGGCCCTGTCGCACAACATGTTCGACGCCGCGCTGCTGCTCGGCATCTGCGACAAGATCATTCCCGGCCTGATGATCGGCGCGCTGCGCTTCGGCCATCTGCCGATGATCTTCGTCCCGGGCGGCCCCATGCCGTCGGGCATCTCCAACAAGGAGAAGGCGCGCGTGCGCCAGGCCTTCGCCGAGGGCAAGGCGACCCGCGAAGAGCTGCTGGAATCGGAGATGAAGTCCTACCACAGCCCCGGCACCTGCACCTTCTATGGCACCGCCAACACCAACCAGGTGGTGATGGAGGTCATGGGTCTGCACCTGCCGGGTTCCTCCTTCGTCAATCCCTACACCCCGCTGCGTGACGAACTCACCCGCGAGGCGGCGCGCCAGGTGACCCGCATCACCCACCAGGGCGGCAACTTCATGCCGCTGGGCGAGATCGTCGACGAGAAGTCCATCGTCAACTCGGTGGTGGCCCTGAGCGCCACCGGCGGCTCGACCAACCACACCCTGCACATCCCGGCCATCGCCCAGGCCGCCGGCATCCAGCTGACCTGGGACGACATGGCCGAGATTTCGGCGGTGACCCCGACCCTGGCCCAGGTCTACCCCAACGGCAAGGCCGACGTGAATCACTTCCACGCCGCCGGTGGCGTCAACTTCATGGTGCACACCCTGCTCGAGGCCGGGCTGCTGCACGAAGACGTCAACACCATCATGGGTCGCGGCCTGTCGCGCTACCTGCAGGAGCCCTTCCTGGTGGACGGCAAGCTGGAATGGCGCACCGGTCGGGCCGAGAGCCTGGACGAAGACATCCTGCGTCCGGCCAGTCGCCCGTTCAACGAGGAGGGCGGTCTGCGCGTCATGCAGGGCAACCTCGGTCGCGGCGTGATGAAGGTGTCGGCCGTGGCGCCCAAGCACCAGCTGGTGGAAGCCCCGGCGCGGGTCTTCCATGACCAGAGCGAACTGGCGGCCGCCTTCAAGGCCGGCGAGCTGGAGCGCGATTTCGTCGCGGTGGTACGCTTCCAGGGACCCAAGGCCCTGGGCATGCCCGAGTTGCACAAGCTCACCCCCTATTTGGGCGTGCTGCAGGATCGCGGTTTCAAGGTGGCGCTGGTCACCGACGGCCGCATGTCCGGCGCCTCGGGCAAGGTTCCGGCGGCGATTCACGTCTGCCCGGAAGCCATCGATGGCGGTCCGCTGGCCAAGGTCTGTGATGGCGATCTCATCCGCGTCGATGGGCGTACCGGAGAGCTGAAGATTCTGGTCCCGGCGGACGAATGGATGGCCCGCCAGGCGGTCGAAGCGCCCCAGGGCACCGGGGTAGGCTGTGGTCGTGAGTTGTTCGCCTTCATGCGCGGCGCCATGAGCACGGCCGAATCAGGTGCCAGTGCATTTACTTCCAGCCTGGAGGCGCTGAAATGAGTTTGGCTTTGGTTGGCGACATCGGGGGCACCAATGCCCGCTTCGCCCTGTGGCGCGACGGTCGCCTGGAGGCCATCGAGGTCTTCGCCTGTGCGGATTACGCCTGCCCGGAAGACGCCGTGCGCAAGTACCTGGCGCAGACCGGCGTGGCGCTGGACGACATCACCGCCGTGTGCCTCGCCTGTGCGGGCCCGGTGGGCGAGGGTGACTTCCGCTTCACCAACAATCACTGGGTGATCAAGCGCGAGCAGTTCTGCCGCGAGCTGGGCCTGACCCATCTGCTGCTGATCAACGACTTCACCTCCATGGCCTGGGCGATCGCCCGCCTGGACCCGGCGGACTCCGTCCAGGTGCGCGACGGCATCGCCCTGCCGACCCGCCCGCGCCTGGTGATCGGGCCGGGCACCGGCCTGGGTCTCGCCAGCCTGGTGCCGAGCGGCAAGGATCGCTGGATCGTGCTGCCCAGCGAGGGCGGTCATGTCGACCTGCCGATCAACACCCAGCGCGAATTCGATATCTGGAAGATCCTCAAGCGCCAGTTCGGCAACCACGTCTCCGCCGAGCGCGTGGTGTCCGGCAGCGGCCTGGTCAACCTCTATCACGCGAGTTGCGAACTGGACGGCCGGACCGCCGCCCTGCACAGCGCGGCGGACATCTGCGAGCTGGCGCTCAAGGGCGATGCCTATGCCGACGCCGTGCTGGAGCAGTTCTTCATCTGGCTGGCGCGGGTCGCCGGCAACGCGGCCCTGACCCTGGGCGCCCTGGGTGGCGTCTATATCGCCGGCGGCATCCTGCCGCGCTTCGTCGAGCGCTTCCAGAATGGCGCCTTTGCCCATGCCTTCGCCGACAAGGGCAAGACCAGCAGCGCCTACCTCAAGGACATCCCGGCCTGGCTGGTGACCGCCGAGTACCCGGGGCTGTTCGGTGCCGGCGTTGCCCTGGATCAGACCATTGCCGAGGCACGGCAGGCCTGATCCATCCCCGGGGACGGGCGACTACTCAAGGTCGCCCGACCCCGGTATGCTGCCGGCACTACCGGTAGCTGGCCTCCGGCCAAGACAACAAGAGCGAACATCGCCATGTCCACCCTGGGCAAATCCCTCCTGGTCGTCGATGACGACGGGGAAATCCGTGAGCTTCTCGACGCCTATCTCACCCGTGCCGGCTATCTGGTGCGCGCCGTCGGCGACGGCCGCGAACTGCGCCGGGCGCTGGGCGACTTCGTCCCCGATCTGCTGATCCTCGACGTCATGCTTCCCGGCGAAGACGGCTTCGCCCTCTGCCGCTGGATGCGCGAGCAGTCGAGCTGCCGCCAGGTGCCCATCATCATGCTCACCGCCAGTTCCGACGAAGCCGATCGGGTGATCGGCCTGGAGCTGGGCGCCGACGACTACCTGGGCAAGCCCTTCAGTCCGCGTGAATTGCTGGCGCGCATCAAGGCGCTGCTGCGCCGGGCCGGCTTCGGCGAGACGCGCCCGGCGGCCACCGGTCTGCTCACCTTCGACGACTGGCGCCTGGATCCGGTCAGCCACCGGCTGTTCCATCGCGACGGTGAGGAGGTGATCCTCTCCGGCGCCGATTTCACCCTGCTCAAGCTGTTTCTCGACCATCCCCAGCAGATCCTCGATCGCGACACCATCGCCAATGCCACCCGCGGCCGCGAGGTGCTGCCGCTGGAGCGCATCGTCGACATGGCGGTGAGTCGCCTGCGCCAGCGCCTGAGAGACACCGGCAAGTCGCCGCGGCTGATCCGCACCGTACGGGGTTCCGGCTACCTGCTCGCCGCCGAGGTCAGCGGACTGGTCGCCGATGCGGTGTAGCGGTCTGCTCGCGCGGCTGGTGCCGCGTTCCCTGTTGGCGCGGATGCTGCTCCTGACCCTGCTGGCGGTGCTCCTGGCCCAGGGTGCCTCGGCACTGTTCTGGTCCGCCTCCCTGCGCAGCGACCGCAACCAGGGCCTGCAGACGGCGGCCCGCAGCCTGGGCTATTCCATCGCCGCCAGCGTGCGCTACTTCAGCCTGCTGCCGCCGGCCTATCGGCCGCTGGTGCTGGAGCAGTTGCGCAACATGGGCGGCACGCGCTTCTTCGTCTCCCTCAACGAAAAGCCGCTGACCATGCAGGCACTGCCGGATACGCCCGGCCGCCGGGCGGTGCTCCAGGGGGTCGAGGCGGTGCTGCGCGAGCGCCTGGGCGCGGCCATGCCCATGTACGTCGAATTCATCGGCCCGCAGCAGCTGCGGCTGTTCAACGGCGCCGTGGCGCTCGACGAATTGCCGCGCTCCTGGGCCCACTACGCCCTGAGTCTGGAGCCGCTGGAGCCGCCGGTGCTGGTTACCCAGATCCGCATCGGCGAAGGGGAGTGGGTGTATCTCGCCACCTTGATGCCGGCGCCTTACTACAGCCTGGACGAGTCCTGGCTGCCGCTGCAGCAGCTGCTGTTCATGGTCTTCAGCAGCGCCTTCCTGCTGCTGTTCATCGGCCTGCTGATCCGCTGGCAGAGTCGCCCGCTCAAGCGGCTGTCGCGTGCCGCGCGAGAGCTCTCGCTGGAGGTGCATACGCCGCCGGTGCGCGAGGAGGGCGCCCAGGAGATCCGCGAGGTCACCCGCGCCTTCAACGCCATGCGGGAACGCATCGCCCGTTACCTGGACGAGCGCGCCCAGCTGTTCAGCGCCATCTCCCACGACCTGCGCACGCCCATTACCCGGCTGCGCCTGCGCGCCGAGCTGGTGGACGACGAGGTGATGCAGGCCAAGCTGGTGCGCGATCTCGACGAGCTGGACCTGCTGGTCAAGGGCGCCCTGCAGTGCGTCAAGGACACCGACATCCACGAGAATCTGGAGCCGGTCGACCTGCAGGCGCTGCTGCGGCAGCTGGTGGAGCCCTTCACCCAGGAGCAGCCACCGCGGGTGCGCCTCACCGGGGAAGCCCGGGGCACCCTGCTGGGCAAGCCGCTGGCGCTGAAACGCTGCATAGGCAACCTGCTGGACAATGCCCTCAAGTATGGCTATCGCGCCCACCTGCAGGTGGAAGACGACGGCCAGGCCTTCGTCCTGCATGTCGATGACGAAGGCCCGGGAGTGCCGGAGCAGGAGCTGGAGCAGGTGTTCCAGCCCCATGTCCGTCTGGCCACCGACCGCCAGGGTTACGGCCTGGGCCTGGGCATCGCCCGCAACCTGGCCCATGCCCATGGTGGCGAGGTGGAGTTGCGCAACCGCCGCGAGGGCGGTCTGCGGGTTACCCTGACCCTGCCGCGCAGCTAGGTAGCCGTCTTTCGCTATGTCACCAGCCCGTGACAAATCTCCTTCCCTTCGTTACCCACGGCCGCAGTCGTCTGACTAGACTCGGCCCAGCTCCAATAAAAAAACAACAAGGAACGATCCCCTCATGAATGCGTTGAATCGTCTCGCTCTCGCCGTCTCCCTTTCCTGCGCCGCGCTCGCCGCCCCCCTGACCGCCCATGCCGGTGAGGTAGAGGTGCTGCACTGGTGGACCTCCGGTGGCGAGGCTCGCGCCGTCGATGTACTCAAGCAACTGATGCAGAAGCAGGGCGATACCTGGAAGGACTTCGCCGTGGCCGGTGGCGCCGGCGAGGCCGCCATGACCGTGCTCAAGACCCGTGCCGTCTCCGGCAACCCGCCGTCCGCCGCCCAGCTCAAGGGCCCGGACATCCAGGAATGGGCCGGCATGGGCTTCCTGGCCAACATCAGCGACATCGCCAAGCAGGGCAACTGGGACACCATCCTGCCCAAGCGCGTGGCCCAGACCATGCAGCACGATGGCGAATACGTCGCGGTACCGGCCGGCATCCACCGCATCAACTGGCTGTGGATCAACCCCGCCGTCTTCAAGAAGGCCGGCGCCAAGGTCCCCACCACCCTGGACGAATTCTTCGAGGCCGCCGACAAGCTCAAGGCCGCCGGCGTCGTGCCCCTGGCCCATGGCGGCCAGAACTGGCAGGACGGCACCATCTTCGAATCCCTGGTCATGGCCATCATGGGCCCGGAAGGCTACGACAAGGTCTTCGTCCAGACCGATGCCGACACCATCCGCAGCGACAAGATGGTCGAGGTGTTCAAGACCTTCAAGCGCATCAAGGGCTATGTCGATCCCAACGCCGCCGGTCGCGACTGGAACCTGGCCACCGCCATGGTCATCGAGGGCAAGGCCGGCATGCAGATCATGGGTGACTGGGCCAAGGCCGAATTCACCGCTGCCGGCAAGAAGCCGGGCGTCGACTACGAGTGCGTGGTGATGCCGGGCACCCAGGGCGACTTCATCTACAACATCGACTCCCTGGCCATGTTCAAGATCAAGAACAAGGATAACCAGAAGGCCCAGGACGACCTGGTGCGCACCGTCATCGACAAGCCCTTCCAGGAGGTGTTCAACCTCAACAAGGGCTCCATCCCGGTACGCAACGACATCGACCTGGCTAAGTTCGACAGTTGCGCCCAGCAGTCCGCCAAGGACTTCCAGGCGGCCAACGCCGACGGTAAGGCCGAGCCGAGCATGGCCCACAGCATGGCCAACACCAGCTATGTGCAGGGCGCGATCTTCGACGTGGTGACCAACTTCTTCAACGACGCCAACGCCGATCCGAAGAAGGCCACCGAGCAACTGGTCGCCGCCATCCAGGCCGCCAAGTAAGGCCAATCGCGGCCATGGCGGTCCGCCGCTGAGACCGCTCCTGCAGGCGCCCGAACTGCCTGTAGGAGCGGCCCATGGCCGCGATAAGCCCAGGTGCTGTGCCGCGATGCATTCTGAGACCGGCCAGCTCCATAAAAATAATACCACCCCTTGGGAGCGCCCCATGGCTCTTACCGAAACCCTTCCCGTCGCGACCGTCAGTCGACGTCCGGACCGGCTGCAGCGCCTGCTGCCCAAGCTGGTGCTGGCGCCCACGGCCATCGCCATGGTCGTCTGCCTCTATGGCTACATGCTGTGGACGGCGGTGATCTCCTTTACCAACTCGCGCTTCCTGCCCAGCTACAATTTCGCCGGCTTCGCCCAGTACGCCCGGCTCATGGAAAACGATCGCTGGCTGGTGGCCTGCAAGAACCTGGCGATCTTCGGTGGCCTGTTCATCCTGCTGAGCCTGGCCATCGGCGTCTTCTTCGCCATCCTGCTGGACCAGCGCATCCGCCGTGAAGGCTTCATCCGCACCATCTACCTTTATCCCATGGCGCTGTCGATGATCGTCACCGGCACCGCCTGGAAGTGGCTGCTCAACCCCGGCATGGGGCTGGACAAGTTGCTGCGCGACTGGGGCTGGGAGGGCTTTCGCTTCGACTGGCTGGTGGATCCCGACCGGGTCATCTACTGCCTGCTGATCGCCGCCCTCTGGCAGGCCTCGGGCTTCGTCATGGCCATGTTCCTCGCCGGCCTGCGCGGCGTGGATTCCTCCATCCTCAGAGCCGCTCAGGTCGACGGGGCAGGGCTGCCGACCATCTACCTGCGCATCGTCCTGCCCAGCCTGCGGCCGGTGTTCTTCAGCGCGGTGATGATCCTCGCCCACATCGCCATCAAGAGCTTCGACCTGGTGATGGCCATGACCGCGGGCGGCCCCGGCTACGCCTCGGACCTGCCGGCCGTGTTCATGTACCAGCACACCTTCACCCGCGGCCAGATGGGCCTGGGTTCGGCCAGTGCGGTGCTGATGCTCGGCGCGGTGCTGGCGGTGCTGGTGCCCTACCTCTACTCGGAATTGCGGAGCAAGCGAAATGGCTAAGGCTCTGAACGTCAATCGCGTGGCCATCCACGCCACCCTGATCATCGCCTGCGCGGTCTATCTGGTGCCGCTGCTGGTGATGCTGCTGACCAGCTTCAAGACTCCGGACGACGTCCGCACCGGCAACCTGCTGAGCCTGCCCCTGGACTGGACGATCATCGGCTGGCTCAAGGCCTGGGAAGTGGTGCACAGCTACTTCTGGAACTCCTTCATGATCACCGTCCCGGCGGTGCTCATCTCCACCTTCATCGGCGCGCTCAACGGCTACGCCCTGTCGAAGTGGCAGTTCCGCGGGTCGAATCTGCTGTTCAGCCTGCTGCTGTTCGGCTGCTTCATTCCCTTCCAGGTGATCCTGCTGCCGATGTCCTTCACCCTCGGCCAGCTGGGCCTGGCCAACACCACCGCCGGCCTGGTGCTGGTGCACGTGATCTACGGCCTGGCCTTCACCACGCTGTTCTTCCGCAACTACTACGTGGGCATTCCCGACGCCCTGATCAAGGCGGCGCGGCTGGACGGCGCGGGTTTCTTCACCATCTTCTTCAAGATCCTGCTGCCGCTGTCCACGCCCATCGTGATGGTCAGCCTGATCTGGCAGTTCACCCAGGTGTGGAACGACTTCCTGTTCGGCGTGGTGTTCGCCAGCGGCTCGTCGCAGCCCATCACCGTCGCCCTCAACAACCTGGTCAACACTAGCACCGGCGCCAAGGAATACAACGTCGACATGGCCGCCGCCATGATCGCCGCGCTGCCGACGCTGCTGGTCTACATCTTCGCGGGTAAGTATTTCGTCCGGGGCCTGACCTCGGGCGTGGTCAAAGGATAAGGAAGGCCACCATGGCAGCTCTCGAACTCAAAAGCGTACGCAAGACCTACGGCAACGCCGCCCAGGAAGCCCTGAAGGGTATCGACATCCGCATCGACGCCGGTCAGTTCCTCATCCTGGTGGGGCCCTCCGGCTGCGGCAAATCCACCCTGATGAACGCCATCGCCGGCCTCGAAGACATCAGCAGCGGCGCCATCTGCCTGGACGGCGAGGACGTCACCCAGGTCGAGCCCAAGGACCGGGACATCGCCATGGTGTTCCAGTCCTACGCACTGTATCCGACCATGACCGTGCGCGAGAACATCGCCTTCGGCCTGAAGATCCGCAAGACGCCCAAGGAGCAGATCGACGCCGAGGTGGCGCGGGTTAGCAAGCTCCTGCAGATCGAGCATCTGCTGGACCGCAAGCCGGCGCAACTCTCCGGTGGTCAGCAGCAGCGGGTGGCCATGGGCCGCGCCCTGGCCCGCCGGCCCAAGCTTTATCTGTTCGACGAGCCGCTGTCCAACCTCGACGCCAAGTTGCGGGTGGAGATGCGCACCGAGATCAAGCTGATGCACCAGCGCCTGCAGACCACCACCGTCTACGTCACCCACGACCAGATCGAAGCCATGACCCTGGGCGACCGCGTCGCGGTGATGAAGGACGGCGAGGTGCAGCAGTTCGGCACCCCCGAGGAGATCTACAACGATCCGGCCAATCTCTTCGTCGCCAGCTTCATCGGCTCGCCACCGATGAACTTCGTGCCGGTGCGCCTGGAAGCGCGCGAGGGCAGGGTGGTCGCCCAAGTCACCGGCGATACCGGCGACAGCCAGGTGGACCTGCCCGATCTGGACCCGGCGCTCGCGGGGCGAGAGGCTATCCTTGGGGTGCGCCCGGAGCAGATCCAGTCGGCGCATCCGGCGGACAACGCCGTGCCAGGCATCCTGACGCGGATCCAGGTGGTCGAGCCGACCGGTCCCGATACCCTGCTGTATGCCGAGTGGAACGGCACCAAGGTCTGCTGCCGGGTGGCCCCGGGGGAAGCGCCGCGGGCCGGCGACCAGGTGCTGTGGCGGATCGATTCGCGACGGGCGGTGCTGTTCGATCCTGCGAGCGGTCGCCGACTTTCTTGAACGGAGCTCATGGCTGAAACGTTACAGCAATGGTAAGGTCCGCCCGCCGCCGCGCCTGACGTCGGGTCGCGGCCCTACCAGAGGCCAGGAGTGCACCTCCGGCCGCCGTGACAGAAAGGAGAACAACAATGGCACTACCCCGCGTCGTGGTCTTTGGCGAAGCCCTCACCGACATCGTCCAGGGTAATCCTGGCGAATGGCGGGGTTACCCGGGCGGTGCCCCCTGGAACGTGGCGCGTGGCCTGGCCCGGCTGGGCGTGGAAAGCGCCTTTGGCGGCGCCATCAGCCAGGACGGTCTGGGTGACGAGATCGCCTGGCAGTCGGAAACCGCCGGCCTCGATACCCGCTTCCTGCAGCGCGTCGCCGCCGATCCGCTGGTGGCCATCGTGCCGTCGAGTCGTCCGCCGCGCTATTTCTTCGCCGGCGAAGCCGATCTCCAGTTCGATCCGGCGCTGCTGCCCGAAGGCTGGCTGGAGGCCGCCGAGGTCTGCCATTTCAGCTGCATCAGCCTGGCCCGCTATCCGCTGGCCGACACCCTGCTGGACCTGGCCCGTCAGGCCAAGGCCGCCGGCAAGCGCCTGAGCTACGACCCCAACTGGCGCAACCTGATGGACGATCGCTATCGCCAGCAGACCTTTCCCGAGCTGGTGCGCCTGGCCGACGACATCAAGCTGTCCGACGAAGACATCCGCCAGATCTATCCAGGCCTGGACGAGCGTGCCGCGCTGGACGAATTGCGCGCTCTCAATCCCCACGCCCGCATCCTCTTCACCCGCGGCGAACACGGCCTGGTGCTCTATACGCCGGAAGGCGAGTGGCAGCAGGCCGCCATCGCCGTGGACGTGGCCGACACCGTGGGTGCCGGCGACGCCTGCATGGCCGGCTGGCTGGCCTCCGGCCTGCTGGGCCTGACCGATCTGCAGCAGCGCCTGAGATTCGCCGCGGCCAGTGCCTCGGTGTCCTGCCGCCATGCCGGCGCCTATGCGCCGACCCGCGCCGACGTCGAAGCCCTGCTGCAGGTGAGCCCCCACTAGACCGCGTTCCCACAACAACAATAGCCGCCAAGGAAACCCGATGGACTTCCCCGATTTTCGTCGTCGCGACACCCTGCTGGAGCACGTCCGCCACACCCTGGCGTTCTACCATCCCCGCTGTGTCGATCCGCAAGGCGGCTTCTATCACTTCTTCAAGGACGACGGCACGGTCTACGACAGCCGGACCCGCCATCTGGTCTCCAGCACCCGCTTCGTCTTCGATTTCGCCATGGCCTACCGGCACTATGGCGATCCGGCCTTTCTGGACGCGACTCGCCATGGCCTGAGATACCTGCGCGAGCGGCATCGCCAGGCCAATGGCGGCTATGCCTGGCTGCTCGACGGCGACACCGTGGTGGATGGCACCAATCACTGCTATGGCCTGGCCTTCGTGGTGCTGGCCTATGCCCACGGCCTGCAGGCCGGCATCGAGGAAGCCCGCGGCTGGCTGAGCGAAGCCTGGGAATCCCTGGAGACCCATTTCTGGCGCGAAGCCGATGGCCTCTATGTCGACGAGATCAGCGCCGACTGGCAGACCGTGGCGCCGTATCGCGGCCAGAACGCCAACATGCACGCCTGCGAAGCCCTCCTGGCCGCCTTCGAAGCCAGTGGCGAGGTGCGCTACCTGGACCGCGCCGAGACCCTGGCGCGCAACATGACCCAGCGCCAGGCCGCACTGACCCTGGGGCAGGGCGGGGTGGCCGACGAGGTCCCCGGCGGCCTGGTCTGGGAGCACTACCACAGCGACTGGTCCATCGACTGGGACTACAACCGCGACGATCCGGCCAATCTGTTCCGGCCCTGGGGTTTCCAGCCGGGGCACCAGATCGAATGGGCCAAGCTGCTGCTCATCCTCGAGCGTCATCGCTCGCAGCCCTGGCTGCTGCCGCGCGCCCAGGCGCTGTTCGACATCTCCTGGCGCCTGAGTTGGGATGACGAGCACGGCGGTCTCTACTACGGCTTCGCCCCTGACGGCTCGCCCTGCGATCCGGACAAGTATTTCTGGGTGCAGGCCGAAGCCCTGGCCGCCGCGGCGCTGCTCGCGGAGCGCAGTGGCGAGGCGCGCTACTGGGAACACTATGAGGCGCTCTGGCGCTACAGCTGGACGCATTTCATCGATCACGAGCACGGCGCGTGGTGGCGCCTGCTCGACCGTCGGAACCAAAAGTACTCCGACGACAAGAGTCCGGCCGGCAAGGTCGACTACCACACCATGGGTGCCTGTTACGAAGTCCTCAACGTCCTGCCGTAAGTATTAGAGACGCGGGTTTCGGGCACCCGGGGTGTCATCACTTCAATAAAAAGGGATCTCAGTAATGAACAAGCAAAACCACAAGAATCGTCCGGGGCGCGCACTGCCCCTGGTGTCGCTGCTGGCCCTGGCGGTCGCCGCGGGTGCCCAGGCGGCGCCCCAGGCCAATCCGGGTGGCAACTTCAGTGGCGTCAACAACACCGAGGCCGCCTTCGAGCCGCTGGGCAACACCATGACCGGTGACTGGGGTGGCGTGCGCAAGGACCTGCGCGACAAGGGCTGGGACATCAAGCTCGAATACGTCGGCGAGGGCGCGACCAATCTGCGTGGCGGCTATGACGACGACCGCACCGGGCGCTGGAGCTCCCAGTACATGTTTGGTCTCTGGGGCGACATGAACAAGATCGCCGGCTGGGAGAACTCGGTGTTCAAGCTGGCCATCACCTCCCGCGACGGCCGCAACCTGACCGACGACCGCATCACCGATCCGCGCGTCGGCGGCTACTCCTCGGTGCAGGAAGTCTATGGCCGTGGTCAGACCTGGCGTCTGACCCAGCTGTGGCTGTCCAAGGGCTTCTTCGATGGCCGTCTGGACATCAAGGCCGGTCGCTTCGGCGAGGGCGAGGACTTCAACTCCTTCGAGTGCGACTTCCAGAACCTGGCGTTCTGCGGCTCCCAGGTCGGCAACTGGGAAGGCGTCTGGTACAACTGGCCGGTCAGCCAGTGGGCCCTGCGCGTCAAGTACAGCCTGACCCCCGAGCTGTTCGTCCAGGTCGGCGCCTACGAGCAGAATCCGTCGCTGCTGGAAACCGGCAACGGCTTCAAGCTCAACGGCAGCGGCACCAAGGGTGCGGTCCTGCCGGTGGAAATGGTCTGGTCGCCCAAGGTCAACGGCCTGCCGGGCGAATACCGCGTCGGCTACTACTACAGCACCGCCGATGCCAACGACGTCTACGAAGACGTCAACGGCAACTCCGCGGCCCTCACCGGGCTGGATTACAAGGAGCACTCCAGCAAGCACGGTTACTGGGTCGTGGCGCGTCAGCAGATCACCGCGCACAACGATGACCCGAGTCGCGGCCTGTCGGTCTTCGCCAACTTCACCGCCCATGCCAAGGACGTCAACAAGGTCAGCAACTACGTCCAGGCCGGCCTGGTGTACAAGGGCCCCTTCGATGGTCGTCCCAAGGATGACATCGGCTTCGGCGTCGCGCGCATCAGCACCAACAGCGACTTCCGCGACAACCAGCGCGCCCTCAACCAGGCCGCCGGTGCCACCGACTACGACGATCCGGCCTACACGCCCCTGCAGCACAACGAGTACGACGCCGAGCTTTACTACGGCGTGCACGTGACCAACTGGCTGACCGTGCGCCCCAACATCCAGTACATCAAGAGCCCGGGTGGCGTGCGTGAAGTCGACAATGCCGTGGTCGGCGGCCTGAAGGTTCAAGCGGTTTTCTAAATCGTCCCCATAGCCCGCCATCCTGCCGGATGGCGCTGGACAGGGCCCTGCAGTGGTTATACTGCAGGGCCTTTTTCATTTCCGAGGTTGCCGTGGGTAAGGTCGAAAGTCCCTGCATCAGCCAGTGCAAGATCAAGGACGAAGTCTGCCAGGGATGTGGCCGCAAGCGCTCAGAGATCAAGGGCTGGAAGGAATTGAAGGACAAGGAGCGCAAGGAAGTCATCGACAAGTCCAGGAAACGCCTGAAGAAGCTCAAGAAGGGATAGGGTTGCCGGCGAATATCGTTATCGCGGCCATGGGCCGCTCCTACAGCACAGGCCAAATTACAGGAGCGGCCGCATCGGCGGACCGCCATGGCCGCGATAAAGACATCCAGCCCAGGTCGAGCCCGCGCTGTTGGAGCTGAACCCCTACTCGGACAGCCCCCTCTCCCTTGGGGAGAGGGTTGGGGTGAGGGCGCCCCTCGCCAACAACCCCCCTTGCGGAAAAGGCTGTGCCGTCTCCACGCTACGTATCTATGCGTACGGAGCCTGCCTGTAGGAGCGGCCCATGGCCGCGATCTCAGGCACGGCTAGTCCCCAATCACGGCTCAACCCGCCTCATCCAGCAACCCCATGAACGCCTGCGCCGCATTCGAATGGGTGCGCTCGGTATGCAGGATGTACCCGAGCTGGCGCTCCAGCTGAATCCCCGGCAACGGCAGGCGACGCACCTGGTCGTCCAGCAGGGTACGCGGCAACACGCTCCAGGCCAGGCCGATGGACACCAGCATCTTGATGGTCTCCAGGTAGTTGGTGCTCATGGCGATATTGGGTGTCAGTCCCTGGGCATCGAACAGCCCATGCACGATCAGCCGGGTAAAGGTATTGCCACCGGGAAACACCGCCGGATGGCGCGCCACGTCGGCCAGGGTGACCTCCGCCTGGTTCGCCAGCGGATGTTCGGGCGCCGCCACGAAATCCAGCGGATCGCTCCACACCGGCACCGCCTTGATCGGCGCCGCGGTCTGGGGCGCCAGGGTGATGATCGCCAGCTCCACCCGCCCATGCAGGATCTCGTCGTAGGCCGCTTCCGAATCGAGAAAGCGGATGTCCAGGGCGACGTCGGGATAGTCCCGGGTGAAGCGCCTGAGGATCGGCGGCAGCCGGTGCAGGCCGATGTGGTGACTGGTCGCCAGCGTCAGCCGCCCGCCGATGGCACCATTGAGATTGGTCAGGGCACGCCGGGTGTCATCGATCACGCCTAGAATCTGGTACGCGCGGGGGAGCAGGGCGCGTCCCGCCTCGGTCAGGCTGACCTCGCGCCCGATGCGATCGAACAGCCGCAGTCCCAGCTGCAGCTCCAGGGCGGCGATGCGTTTGCTCACCGCTGGCTGGGTCAGGTGTAGCCGCTCGCCCGCATCGGAAAAGCCGCCGGTTTCGGCCACCGCGACGAAGGCATTCAGATTGGCGAGATCCAAGACGTCGAATTCCTTTTGGTTATGCGCTTCATGAAAAAGATGAATTTGTTTCATGCGAGCCTAGCGCGGTATCTTTGACCCCACAAGCACCAAGGGCATGCAAAGGCCCGTGCCGTTCCACGCCTGATGAGGAATCGATCCATGGCTGGCAAGACGCTCTACGACAAACTCTGGGATATGCACCTGGTCAAGCAGCGCGACGACGGTTCCGCGCTGCTCTACATCGACCGCCACATCATCCACGAAGTGACCTCGCCCCAGGCTTTCGAAGGCCTGCGTCTGGCCGGCCGCAAGCCCTGGCGTCTGGACGCCAACCTGGCGACCCCCGATCACAACGTGCCGACCACCCCCGATCGCAAGGAAGGCCTCGACTCCATCAAGGACGAGATCTCGCGCATCCAGGTCCGCACCCTGGACGAGAACTGCGACGACTTCGGCGTCACCCAGTTCAAGATGAACGACGTCCGCCAGGGCATCGTCCACGTGATCGGCCCGGAGCAGGGCGCCGTGCTGCCCGGCATGACCGTGGTCTGCGGTGACTCCCACACCTCCACCAACGGCGCCTTCGGTGCCCTGGCCCATGGCATCGGCACCTCCGAAGTCGAGCACGTGCTCGCCACCCAGTGCCTGGTGGCCAAGAAGATGAAGAACATGCGGGTGTTGGTGGAGGGTGAATTGCCCTTCGGCGTCACCGCCAAGGACATCGTGCTCGCCGTCATCGGCAAGATCGGCACCGCCGGCGGTAACGGCCATGCCATCGAATTCGCCGGCAGCGCCATCCGCGCCCTGTCCATGGAAGGCCGCATGACCATCTGCAACATGTCCATCGAGGCCGGTGCCCGGGTCGGCATGGTCGCGGTGGACCAGACCACCATCGACTACGTCGAGGGCCGTCCCTTCGCGCCCACCGGCGCCGTCTGGGAAGCCGCCGTCGCCCAGTGGCGCGGCCTGGTGTCCGATGCCGATGCCCACTTCGACACCGTGGTCGAACTCGACGCCGCCCAGCTCAAGCCGCAGGTCAGCTGGGGCACCTCGCCGGAGATGGTCCTGGCCGTCGACCAGCAGGTACCGGACCCGGCTCGCGAAGCCGATCCGGTCAAGCGCGGTTCCATCGAGCGCGCCCTGAAGTACATGGGCCTCAAGGCCAACCAGCCGATCACCGACATCGTGCTGGACCGCGTCTTCATCGGCTCCTGCACCAACTCCCGCATCGAGGACCTCCGCGCCGCCGCCGCCGTGGCCAAGGGCCGCAAGGTCGCCGCCACCCTCAAGCAGGCGCTGGTGGTGCCGGGCTCCGGCCTGGTCAAGGCCCAGGCCGAGCGTGAAGGCCTGGACAAGGTGTTCATCGAAGCCGGTTTCGAATGGCGCGAGCCGGGTTGCTCCATGTGCCTGGCGATGAACGCCGACCGCCTGGAGAGTGGCGAGCACTGCGCCTCCACCTCCAACCGCAACTTCGAAGGCCGCCAGGGCGCCGGTGGCCGTACCCACCTGGTGAGCCCGGCGATGGCCGCCGCCGCCGCCATCGCCGGTCGTTTCGTCGACGTCCGCGACTTCGCCAACGCCTGAGGAGCCTGACCATGCAAGCCTTTACCCAGCACACCGGTTTGGTCGCACCCCTGGATCGCGCCAACGTCGACACCGACCAGATCATTCCCAAGCAATTCTTGAAGTCGATCAAGCGCACCGGCTTCGGCCCCAACCTGTTCGACGAGTGGCGCTACCTGGATGTCGGCCAGCCCGGCCAGGACCACAGCAAGCGTCCGCTGAATCCCGAGTTCGTGCTCAACCAGCCGCGCTACCAGGGCGCCAGCATCCTCCTGGCCCGCGAGAACTTCGGCTGCGGTTCCAGCCGCGAGCACGCGCCCTGGGCGCTGGATGGCTACGGCTTCCGCTCGGTGATCGCGCCGAGCTTCGCCGACATCTTCTTCAACAACAGCTTCAAGAACGGCCTCTTGCCGATCATCCTCAGCGATGCCGACGTCGACGAGCTGTTCCGCCAGGTCGAAGCCAGCGAGGGCTACCAGCTGGTGGTCGATCTCGAGAGCCAGACCGTGCGCCGTCCCGATGGCGTGGCGCTGTCCTTCGAGATCGATGCCTTCCGCAAGCACTGCCTGCTCAATGGCCTGGACGACATCGGCCTGACCCTGCAGGATGCCGACGCCATCGCGAGTTTCGAAGACCGCTATCGCCAGAGCAGTCCCTGGATGTTCCCCAGCGCCTGAACCCAGTCGCCGGCCCGCGAGGTCGGCGCTCTTTCCGGAGGCTCCATGAGCGGTGACCACGAGCAACACGTACAGCAGCAATTCGGCGCCACCGCCGAGGCCTATCTGACCAGTGCCGTCCATGCGCAGGGCGCCGAACTCCTCGAACTGCGCGACGCCGTGGCCCAGCGCGAAGGCGCCAAGGTGCTGGATCTCGGCTGCGGTGGCGGTCACGTCAGCTACAACGTGGCGCCCGTGGCCGGGCAGGTTGTCGCCCTGGACCTGGCCGAGGAAATGCTCTCGGTGGTCAAGCGCAGCGCGGCCGAGCAGGGCCTGGACAACATCAGCGTCCAGCCCGGCATGGCCGAGCACCTGCCGTTTGGCGACGCCAGCTTCGACTTCGTCTTCAGCCGCTATTCGGCGCACCACTGGCGCGACATCGGCGCGGCCCTGCGCGAAGTGCGCCGGGTACTGCGCCATGGCGGCGAGATGGCCATCATCGACGTGATCTCGCCAGCCAACCCGCGCCTGGATACCTACCTGCAGACGGTGGAGATCCTGCGCGACATCAGCCACGTGCGTAACTATTCCTTCGCCGAGTGGCACCGCCTGCTGGACATGGCGCGCCTCGGCGTGACCCGTTGCCGTCGCCAGCGCCTGCGCCTGGACTTCGCCAGCTGGACTGCGCGTATGCGCACCCCCGAGCCACAGTGCCAGGCCATCCGCAGCCTGCAGAGCAAGATCGGCCAGGAAGTGCGCCAGTATTTCGAAATCGACCGCGACGGCTCCTTCACCGTCGACGTCATGGTTCTCTGGGCCCAGCCCATCTGATTTGGAACAGGAAAAGACAATGAGCAAGCAGATCCTCATCCTGCCGGGCGACGGCATCGGTCCGGAAATCATGGCCGAGGCGGTCAAGGTGCTGGAAGCGGTCAACCGCGACCATGACCTCGGCTTCGAACTGGTTCATGACGACCTGGGCGGCGCCGCCATCGACCGTTACGGCGTGCCCCTGGCCGATGAGACCCTGGCGCGTGCCCGCGCCGCCGACGCCGTGCTGCTGGGCGCCGTGGGCGGTCCCAAGTGGGACAAGCTCGAGCGCGACATCCGTCCCGAGCGCGGTCTGCTGAAGATCCGTTCCGCCCTGGGCCTGTTCGGCAACCTCCGTCCGGCCATCCTCTATCCGCAACTGGCCGAAGCCTCGACCCTCAAGCCGGAAGTGGTCTCCGGCCTGGACATCCTCATCGTCCGCGAGCTGACCGGTGGCATCTACTTCGGCTCGCCGCGCGAGACCCGGGTGCTGGAGAACGGCGAGCGCCAGGCCTTCGATACCCTGCCGTACAGCGAAGGCGAGATCCGCCGCATCGCCCGCGTCGGCTTCGACATGGCCCGCCTGCGGGGCCGCAAGCTGTGCTCGGTGGACAAGGCCAACGTCCTCGAATCCAGCCGCCTGTGGCGCGAAGTGGTGGAGGAGGTGGCCAAGGACTATCCGGACGTCGAACTCAGCCACATGTACGTCGACAACGCCGCCATGCAGCTGGTCCGCGCGCCCAAGCAGTTCGACGTCATCGTCACCGACAACATGTTCGGCGACATCCTCTCCGACGAGGCCTCGATGCTGACCGGTTCCATCGGCATGCTGCCCTCGGCGTCCCTGGATGCGCACAACAAGGGCATGTACGAACCCTGCCACGGCTCGGCGCCCGACATCGCCGGCCAGGGCGTCGCCAACCCGCTGGCCACCATCCTCTCGGTGGCCATGATGCTCAGATACACCTTCGGTGCCGCCGCGGCGGCCGAGGCCATCGAGGCGGCGGTGGGCCAGGTGCTGGACCAGGGCCTGCGGACCGGCGACATCTGGTCGGAAGGCAAGCAGCGGGTCGGTACCCGCGAGATGGGCGAAGCAGTAGTAGCGGCGCTCGTTAGGCGTTAATCTGATCGGCCGCCAGGGGAGGCGGCCGTCCTCAAGACAACAAAGGTGCAGTAGCGATGAAACGTGTAGGTCTGATCGGTTGGCGTGGCATGGTGGGCTCCGTGCTCATGCAGCGCATGCTCGAAGAGCGGGATTTCGACTTGATCGAGCCCGTGTTCTTCACCACCTCCAACGTCGGCGGCGAAGGCCCGGCCATTGGCAAGGGCGTGGCGCCGCTCAAGGATGCCTACAGCATCGACGAGCTCAAGACCCTCGACGTCATCCTCACCTGCCAGGGCGGCGACTACACCAGCGAGGTGTTCCCCAAGCTGCGCCAGGCTGGCTGGAAAGGCTACTGGATCGACGCGGCCTCCAGCCTGCGCATGCAGGATGACGCCGTCATCGTGCTGGACCCGGTCAACCGTCGCGTCATCGACCAGGCCCTGGCCGATGGCCGCAAGGACTTCATCGGCGGCAACTGCACCGTCAGCCTGATGCTGATGGCCCTGGGCGGCCTGTTCGAAGCCGGTCTGGTGGACTGGATGAGCGCCATGACCTACCAGGCTGCCTCCGGCGCCGGTGCGCAGAACATGCGCGAGCTGATCCGCCAGATGGGCGCCACCCACGCCGCCGTCGCCGACAGCCTGGCCGATCCGGCCAGCGCCATCCTGGACATCGATCGCCAGGTCGCCGAAACCCTGCGCAGCGAAGCCTTCCCCACCGAGCAGTTCGGTGTTCCCCTGGCCGGCAGCCTGATTCCCTGGATCGACAAGGAACTGCCCAACGGCCAGAGCCGCGAAGAGTGGAAGGCCCAGGCCGAGACCAACAAGATCCTCGGTCGCTTCAAGAATCCGATTCCCGTGGATGGCATCTGCGTGCGCATTGGCGCCATGCGCTGCCACAGCCAGGCCCTGACCATCAAGCTCAACAAGGACGTGCCGCTGTCCGACATCCATGGTCTGATCAGCCAGCACAACCCCTGGGTCAAGCTGGTGCCGAACAACCGCGACGTCAGCATGCGCGACCTGACTCCGGCTGCCGTCACCGGCACCCTGAGCGTGCCGGTCGGCCGCCTGCGCAAGCTGAACATGGGCTCCCAGTACCTGGGCGCCTTCACCGTGGGCGACCAGCTGCTGTGGGGCGCCGCGGAGCCGCTGCGGCGCATGCTGCGGATCCTGCTGGAACAGTAGGTCGACGGCTAAACGTTTGCCTAGGGAGGAGGGCCGCCAGTAAAGTGCGGCCCTCTTTCGTTGCGGACGCCCCATCATGACTGCCAGAGATATCGCCCTCGTCGGCGCCACCAGCGCCTACGGCGAAGCCATTCGTGAACTCCTCGACGAGCGTGACGTGCCTCTCGGGCGGCTGCACCTGCTCGCCAGCGGTGAGTCAGCGGGGCAGAATCTGCCCTTCCGAGGCAGCAACCTGCGCGTCACCGGGCTCGAAGGCTTCGATTTTGCCCAGGTCGGCATCGCCATCCTCGCCGTGCCCGCCGCCGTGGTGGAAAGCCTGAGGCCGCAACTGGCCGCCGCTGGTTGCGCCGTGCTCGATCTCAGCGGCGCCTCCGCCGCGCTGTCCGTACTGCCGCGCATCAATGGCGAACGCCTGGACAGCCTCGCGGCGAACGCCTGGCTCGGCGTCCCCCTGGCGGCTGCCCAGGCCGCTGCCAGCGTGGCCGCCGTGCTGGCCCGCCTGAATGCGCTCACCGATGCGTCCATGACCGCCTGCCTGGCGGCCTCCGGTGCCGGCCGTGGCGGCGTCGAGGAATTGGCGCGGCAGGCCACCGAATTGCTCAATGGGCGCCCGGTGGAAGCCCGGCTGTTCGAAGGCCAGCTGGCCTTCAATCTGCTCGGTCGCACCGGTGCACCGGCCGCGGATGGCTATACTGCCCAGGAACATCGCCTGCTGGACGAATGTCAGCAGGTGCTGGGAGCGACCTTGCCGGTGCTGGATGTCACGGCCCTGCAGGCCCCGGTCTTCTTTGGCGACAGCCTGGCGCTGAGTCTGAGGGGCAAGGAGCAATGGCAGCTGGAGCAGGTGCTCGAGGCCCTGGGTGACGAGCCGGGTCTGGCGCTCGACGAAGACGTCGATTGTCCGTCGGCGGTTGGCGATGCCCTGGGGCGGGAAGAGGTGCTGGTGGGGCGGGTACGGCGACATCCGCGGGATGCGCGACGGCTGGAATGCTGGCTGGTGGCGGACAATGTCAGATTGTCGGCACTGACGGCCGTTCAGCTGGCCGAATTGTTGCTTAAACAGTCGGCCTAAAAGATACTTCGTGAAATGCTTCGCCCTTTTGGCTTGAGTAAAAGGGCAGTGGACGTGGCACGCAGCGATGGACACAGGCGCCCGCACGGTGGCGCGATCGACAGCTTCTAAAAAGGGACGGTCATGGTTCGAGTTCAGAAACTGGTGCGGGCAATTGCAGCGGCGAGCGCCTTGATGTCTGGCGCGGCCCAGGCGCTCAGCCTGGGGGAGATCCACCTCAACTCCGCCCTCAATCAGCCCTTCGATGCCACCATCGATCTGTCGGACCTGCGTGACCTCGGCACCGCCGACTTGCGCCCCAATCTGGCGTCCGTCGAAGAGTTCGGCAAGGCCGGCGTCGACCGTGCCTTCTTTCTCAACGACCTCAAGTTCACCCCGGAGGTGCGCAACGGGCGCACCGTCATCCGCGTGACCTCGGCGCGTCCGGTGCGCGAGCCCTATCTCAACTTCCTGCTGGAAGTGAACTGGCCCAGCGGCCGTATCCTGCGCGAGTACACCGTGCTGCTGGATCCGCCGCTCTATACCCCGCAGGCCGCCGCCGCGCCGTTCGCGCCCCAGGTCCCGGCCACGCCGCGAGCACGCGCCAACACGCCGAGCGCACCGCGTCCGGCCACGCCGCCAGCCGCGCCGGCGCCGAGTGCGACCCAGACGCCTGGCACCTACACCACCGAGCCGCGCGACACCCTCTGGGAAGTGGCGGCGCGCAATCGCCCTGCCTCCAGCGTCAGCGTCGACCAGACCATGCTGGCGATCCAGGATCTGAATCCCGACGCCTTCATCGATCGCAACATCAATCTGATGAAGAGCGGACAGGTGCTGCGCCTGCCCGATCAGGCCCAGGCCGGTACGCGACCCCAGCGCGAGGCGGTCGCCGAGATCGCTCGCCAGACCCGTGCCTGGAAGCAGGGTGGCACCGCCGCACCAGCCGGTACGCCGCGCCGTCAGGTGGACGCCTCCGCCCAGCTGAGCGGCAACGAGGCGCCGGCCGCCGCCGCCCCCAGGGACAATCTCAAGCTGCTCTCCGGTCAGCCGGCCGGGCGCGCGGGCGAGTCCGCCGGTGGCAAGGGCGGTGACCAGTCCCTCGCCGATCGCCTGGCGGTGACCCAGGAAAGCCTGGACACCACGCGCCGCGAGAACGAAGAACTCAAGAGCCGCCTGGGCGATCTGCAGTCGCAACTCGACAAGCTGCAGAAGATCATGCAGCTCAAGGATGCCCAGCTGGCGCGGATGCAGGCCAACATGGCCAATCCGCAGGCCGCGGGCCAGCCGGCCCAGCCGGCGGCGACCCCGGAAGCCGCGGCGCCGGTCGCGCCTGCGCCAACCGAGAACACCGCCACGCCGGCGCCCCAGGAGCCGACGGCCGCGACCCCGGCCATGCCGGTCGAGGCCACCCCTGCGCCCGCCACCACGCCGCCGGCCAGCGAGGCGGGTACCGGCTCGGCGCCGCCCGCGGCCAGCGAGCCCAAGGTCATTCCGGTCACCCCGAGCACCCCGGCCACCGAACCCACCGAGGCCACCAACAGTTTCCTCGACGAGATCCTCAGCAATCCGCTGTGGCTGGGCATCATCGGCGGCAGCGCGTTACTGGCGCTGCTGGTGCTGCTGATGATCAACTCGCGCCGCAATGCCGTGAAGGAGGCCGAGCGTGAGCGCGACGCCGAAGCCGCGCGCAGCGATACGGTGTTCGACGCCGATCCCGAACTCGGTGATCACCACGCGCTCGCCGGCCTGGAATTGAACCAGGGTACCCAGGACGCCGCACGAGACGCCGATGCCCAGGACGATGCCCTGGGTCAGGCCGACATCTACATGGCCTATGGTCGCTTCAGCCAGGCGGCCGAGGTGCTCAAGAAGGCCAGCGACCAGGAGCCCCATCGCGCCGATCTGCGCCTCAAGCTCATGGAAGTCTATGCCGAGATGGGCGACAAGGACGGCTTCCAGCGCGAAGAGCGCGAACTCAAGGAGATCGGCGGCGCCCAGCCGGCGGTCGAGCACCTGAAGTCGCGATATCCGGCCATGGCCACCGTCGCGGTAGCCTCCGCTGCGGTCGGCGCGGCTGCCCTGGCCGCCGCCCACGAACTGAGCGAGGAGCAATCCCGCAACCAGGGCTTCTCGGCCACCGAAGACAGCCAGGACTTCGATCTGTCCCTGGATGACTTCGGCAGCGAGGACACCCAGGGTCATCAGCCTGCCGGTCCGGCCGAGGAGCCGCTGTTCGGCGAGGCCTTCGCCGATGCTCAGGCCAAGGCGGCCGACCCGCGCGACGATTTCGACTTCGATCTGAATTTCGATGCCGAACCCGCGGCCACCCCGGCGGCGACTCCCGCCGCCAAGGACGACGACTTCGCCCTGGACTTCAGCGAATTCGAACGGCAGGGCGACCTGGCGCACGAGGAGCCTCTTGCGGATTCCAGTGCCGGCTCGGCCTTCGACGAGCCGCTGGCGCCGCCGGCGACCTCGACGACCGACGCCGAATTGCCCGCGAGTTTCGATCTGTCCGACTTCGACGACGAGCAGCCGGCGCCCAAGCGCGAAAGCGACGAGGAATTCGCCGCCCGCCTGCAGGAGGCCTCCCGCCAGTTCGATGCGGAGACCACCAGCGGCACCACCGGGGGCGATGGTCTGGACGACTTCGACTTCCTGTCCGGCGAAGACGAGACCGCCACCAAGCTGGACCTGGCGCGTGCCTACATCGACATGGGCGATCCGGAAGGTGCTCGGGACATCCTCGACGAGGTACTGGCCGAGGGTAACGCCGGGCAACAGCAGGAAGCGCGCGAGATCATCGCCCAGCTCAGCTGAGGCTGGCCGGACTTGGCAGAGGAGGGGAGGCGCTATAAGCTGCCTCCCCTTTTTTTCGCCTGGCCGTCGCCTTGGATTTTCTAGACCCCACCATCATCGTCCCGCCGCAGCGCATCGCGCTCGGCGTCGAGTACAAGGGCGCCCGCTATCGCGGTTGGCAGCGCCAGCAGCCGGGCGTGCGCTCCGTTCAGGAGACCCTGGAAGACGCCCTGTCCGAGGTCGCCGCGGCGCCCATCGCGCTGCATTGCGCCGGGCGTACCGACTGTGGCGTGCACGCCACCGGCCAGGTGGTGCATTTCGAGTCCCCGGTCGCGCGGCCACTCAAGGCCTGGGTGATGGGCACCAACGCCAATCTGCCGTCCGACATCAGCGTCACCTGGGTCAAGCCGGTCAGCAACGAATTCCATGCCCGTTTCAGCGCCATGGCGCGGCGTTACCGCTATGTGATCTATAACGATCCGATCCGGCCTGCGCACCTGGCGGAGGAGGTCACCTGGAATCATCGTCCGCTGCGCATCGAGCCCATGCGCGAGGCAGCCCAGGTGCTGCTCGGTACCCATGATTTCACCTCCTTCCGGGCCAAGGCCTGCCAGGCCAAGTCGGCGATCAAGACCATCCACCACCTGCGCCTCTGGCAGAGCGGGCGGCTGATCGTGCTGGACATCCGCGCCAACGCCTTCCTGCATCACATGGTGCGCAACATCGCCGGGGTGCTGATGGCGGTGGGCTGTGGCGAGCGACCGGTGGAGTGGGTCGCCGAGGTCCTGGCGGCGCGGGAGCGGCGCCTGGGTGGCGTAACCGCCCATCCCTACGGCCTCTACCTGGTGGACGCCGAATATCCCGAGAGCACGCCGGTGCCCAAGCGGCCGCTGGGTCCGCTGTTCCTGGGGCATATCCCCGAGCTGGATGACCCCCAAGGCTGACGCTGCGCGGGTGGTCTGCTAACATCCATCGATTTGGAACGAGGTCATTCCGGTTTGGCTAACGTTCGAGTGAAGATCTGCGGGATCACCCGGGTCGAGGATGCGCTGGCCGCCGCGGCCGCCGGCGCCGATGCCATCGGCCTGGTGTTCTATGCGCGCAGCCCACGGGCGGTGAGCGCTGCCCAGGCGCGCCAGATCGTCGCGGCGCTGCCGCCCTTCGTCACCAGTGTCGGGCTCTTTGTCGATGCCTCGCCCTGCGAGATCGAGGAGACGCTGGACGCCGTGCCCCTGGACCTCCTGCAATTCCACGGCGACGAGACCCCGGCGCAGTGCGCCCGGTATCGCCGTCCCTATATCAAGGCCCTGCGCATGCGCGAGGATATCGACCTCGCCGCCATCGCCCGGGACCATGCCGGCGCCCGCGGGCTGCTGCTCGACACCTATGTCGCCGGCGTACCCGGTGGGACAGGGCAGGCCTTCGACTGGACGCGGGTACCCCGGGATCTGTCGCTGCCGCTGATCGTGGCCGGTGGCCTGGACGCGACCAACGTCGCCACCGCCATCGCCGCGTCCCGCGCCTATGGCGTGGACGTGAGCGGCGGCGTAGAGCAGGCCAAGGGCATCAAGGATGCCGCCGAGATCGTGCGTTTCGTGGCGGCCGTGCGGGGTGCGCCGGTCGCCTGATGTGACCCTCGTCGGGTGGTTGCCGTCCACACCTGCGACATATTCAAGCAGATCCGCCCTGGTGGGCCTGCCGTCCGACTCCCCGGGAGTCGGCATGAGACAACAGGGTAGCGGCCCGGGCAACAGCGGGCGCTGCCGAACCTATTACAGATGCTCAAGGAAGGCGCGGCCGCGGTCGCGCTGGGAGCCCATGCAAGTGGAGAGAGATGCATGAGCAATTGGCTGGTCGACAAACTGATTCCTTCCATCATGCGGTCCGAGGTGAAGCGCAGTTCGGTGCCGGAAGGTCTTTGGCACAAGTGTCCGGCCTGCGAAGCGGTCCTCTACCGTCCGGAGCTGGAAAAGAACCTGGACGTGTGCCTGAAGTGCGGTCACCACATGCGCATCAATGCGCGGCGCCGCCTGGACATCTTCCTCGACGCCGAGGGTCGTGAAGAGCTGGGCACCGAGCTGGAGCCGGTGGACCGCCTGAAATTCCGCGACAGCAAGAAGTACAAGGACCGTTTCACCGCCGCGCAAAAGGAAACCGGCGAAAAAGACGCCCTGATCTCCATGCGCGGCACCCTCAAGGGCATGCCGGTGGCGGTCTGCGCCTTCGAATTCTCCTTCATGGGTGGCTCCATGGGCGCCGTGGTCGGCGAGCGCTTCGTGCGCGCGGCCAATGTGGCCCTGGAAGAGCGTTGCCCGCTGATCTGCTTTTCCGCCTCGGGCGGTGCGCGGATGCAGGAAGCCCTGATCTCGCTGATGCAGATGGCCAAGACCTCCGCGGTGCTGGCGCGTCTGCGCGAAGAGGGCATCCCCTTCATCTCGGTGCTGACCGATCCGGTCTATGGTGGCGTCTCCGCCAGTCTGGCGATGCTGGGTGACGTCATCGTCGCCGAGCCCAAGGCCTTGATCGGCTTTGCCGGTCCGCGGGTGATCGAGCAGACCGTGCGCGAAAAGCTGCCGGAAGGCTTCCAGCGCAGCGAATTCCTGCTGGAGCACGGCGCCGTCGACATCATCGTCTCGCGCAAGGAATTGCGTGATCGCCTGGCGCGTCTGCTGGCGACCTTCCAGCACCAGCCGGTACCGGCGGCCTGATGGCTTCGCGCAGCCTCGCGCAGTGGCTGGCCTATCTCGAGCAGCTGCATCCGTCGGCGATCGACATGGGCCTGGACCGGGTGCGCGAGGTCGCGCAGCGGCTGGGCCTGACCCGGCCGGCCCCGCGGGTGGTGACCGTGACCGGCACCAACGGCAAGGGCTCCACCTGCGCCTTTCTCGCCAGTCTGCTGCGCGCCAGCGGACAGCGGGTCGGCGTCTATGCCTCGCCGCATCTAGTGCGCTACAACGAGCGCGTCGATGTGGACGGCACCCTGGCCAGCGATAGCGATCTGTGCACCGCCTTCGCCGCGGTGGAAGCCGCGCGGGGCGAGATCAGCCTGACCTATTTTGAAGTGGGTACCCTGGCGGCCTTCTGGCTGTTCGAGCGTGCCCGGCTGGACGTCGCCGTCCTCGAAGTCGGTCTGGGCGGACGCCTGGACGCGGTCAATCTGATCGACGCCGATCTGGCGCTGGTCACCAGCATCGGCCTCGACCACGCCGAATGGCTGGGCGACACCCGCGAAAGCGTCGCCGTGGAAAAGGCCGGTATCTTCCGCGCCGGCAAGCCGGCCCTCTGCGGCGATCTGAAGCCCCCCGCGCCGCTGATCCAAGCCGCCGAGCGCCTGGGTGCTCCCTTGCTGCTGCGCGGCGAAGCCTTCGACCTGCAGATCGAGAGCGCCGGCTGGTTCTGGCGCGGGCGCGATGCCCAGGGCAACGCCCTCGCGCTGCCCGGTCTGCCGTTGCTCGACCTGCCCATGGAAAATGCCGCCCTGGCCTTGCAGGCCTACGCCTTGCTCGACCAGCCCTGGCTGCCGGAGCAGATCGCCGCGGCCCTGCAGGCGACGCGCATGACCGGACGGCTCGATCGCCGCCAGGTCGAGCGGGCAGGGGAGGCTCGCAGCGTCCTGCTGGACGTGGCCCACAATCCCCACGCCGCCGAGTACCTGGCCCGGCGCCTGGCCATGAAGCCGATCGCCGGCGTACGTCGTGCGGTGTTCGGCGTCCTGGCCGACAAGGACCTGGACGGCATCCTGGCGCCCCTGGAGGGTCTGTTCGCCAGCTGGGCGGTGGCGACCCTGCCGACCCCGCGCAGTCGCGACGGTGCCGAGGTGGCCGCACGCCTGGTCGAGCGCGGTGCCCAGGCCGAGGCCCATGCCTCCCTGCTGGCCGCCTTCGAGGCGCAACTGGCCGCCAGTGCGGCCGACGACGAGGTGGTCGTGTTCGGCTCCTTCTACAGCGTCGCCGAGGTGCTCGCGCAGCTCTCTTCCCCATCCGAATCCGCGGAGGCATAACCCATGCTCAAGCAAAGAGTCATCGGAGCGCTGGTGCTGCTGGCGCTGATCATCATCTTCGTGCCCATGCTCTTCAATCGCCAGGACGACGCCCGCAAGGTGGCGGTCGAGGCGCCGCCCCAGCCGGCCGCACCCAGCGTGCCCGCGACCGAGGTGCAGCCGGTACAGACGCCCGAGGCGCCGCCCGTGGTGGTGGTGCCGGACGAGCCGGCCAAGCCGCTCGGCAAGCCGCAGACCCCCATTGCCGGTACCGCCGGCCAGGCGCCGACGCAGAATGCGCCGGTAAGTCCCGCGCCTGCCCAATCCCAGCCTGCCGCGCCGGTCGCCAAGGCACCTGCCGCCCCTGCGCCCGTTGCCAGCGCGCCAGCGGCGCCCTCAGCTACACCGGCGCCGGCGGCCAAGCCGGACTCGCGGCTGGGCGCGGCCAATCTGCCCAACAGCTGGTCGGTCCAGCTCGCCAGCCTGTCGTCCCGGCCCAGCGCCGACGCCCTGCAGGCCAAGCTGCGCAGCCAGGGCTACAACGCCTATGTGCGCACCGCCGATGGCATGAATCGCGTCTTCGTCGGGCCGGTGATAGAGCGCAGCGAGGCGGATCGGCTGCGCGATCAGCTCAACAAGCAGAATGGCGTCAAGGGTTTCGTCGTGCGCTTTCAGCCGGAGCGCGGTTAACCCGGTCACAAGGCTCTGCTAGAATGCAGGGCCTTTTTGTAAGTGGACCTTGCCGTGGGCTTCACCTGGGTGGACTGGGCGATCGTCGCCGTTGTCATCGTTTCCAGCCTGATCAGTCTCAGGCGCGGCTTCGTCAAGGAAGCGTTGTCACTGGCCACCTGGATCGTCGCCGGTGGCGTGGCCTGGGTCTTCGGTGGGGCACTGTCCACCTATCTGGTCGACTATATTCAGGTGCCGTCCGGGCGAGTGATCGCCGCCTGTGTCATTCTTTTCGTGCTGACGCTACTCGTGGGTGCCCTGGTGAGCTTCTTGCTTGGCGAACTGATCCGCGTCACCGGATTGTCGGGCACCGATCGCTTTCTCGGCATGGCCTTTGGCGCCGCCCGCGGTGCCTTGCTGATCACCGTGGCCGTGGGGCTGTTGAGCCTGGGGCCGGTCCAGCAGGATGGCTGGTGGCAGCAGTCGGTGCTGGTTCCACATTTTCTGCTGGTGGCCGATTGGTCGAAGAATCTGCTGTTGGGCTTTGCCGGCCAGTGGCTGGGCGCGACGCCCATGCCCAGTCTGCAACTGCTGCCGCAGCTGGGGCCCAAGGCTCCTTGAACGCTTTTCCAGGCCTCGCCTTGCGGGGTCATCCTGCGATGGTCCGCCGTCGCATCACTTGAAACAGTGGGGTCGCGTCACATGTGTGGCATCGTAGGTATCGTGGGCAAGACGAACGTCAACCAGTCTTTGTACGACGCGCTCACCGTCCTTCAACATCGCGGTCAGGATGCCGCCGGTATCGTCACCAGCCTGGACGGTAAACTCTTCCTGCGCAAAGACAACGGCCTGGTCCGCGACGTCTTCCAGCAGCGGCACATGCAGCATCTGGTCGGCCACATGGGCATCGCCCACGTGCGCTATCCCACCGCCGGCAGCTCCAGCTCCGCCGAGGCGCAGCCGTTCTACGTCAACTCGCCCTATGGCATCACCCTGGCGCACAACGGCAACCTGACCAACGTCGAGCAGCTGTCCCGCGAGATCTACGAATCCGATCTGCGCCACGTCAACACCACCTCCGATTCCGAGGTGCTGCTCAACGTCTTCGCCCACGAGCTGGCGGTGCGCAACAAGCTGCAGCCGACCGAGGACGACGTCTTCGCCGCGGTCTCCGAGGTCCATGAGCGCTGCCGTGGCGGCTATGCCGTGGTGGCCATGATCACCGGCTACGGTATCGTCGGCTTCCGCGATCCCAACGCCATCCGTCCCATCGTCTTCGGCCAGCGTCACACCGAATACGGCGTGGAGTACATGATCGCCTCCGAGAGCGTCGCCCTCGACGTACTCGGCTTCACCCTGATCCGTGATCTGGAGCCGGGCGAGGCGGTGTACATCACCGAAGACGGTCGCCTCTACACCCGCCAGTGCGCGCAGAATCCGCAATACGCGCCTTGCATCTTCGAGCACGTCTACCTGGCGCGTCCGGATTCCATCATCGATGGCATCTCGGTCTACAAGGCGCGCCTGCGCATGGGCGAGAAGCTCGCCGAGAAGATCCAGCGCGAGCGCCCCGAACACGACATCGATGTGGTCATCCCGATTCCGGACACCAGCCGCACCGCGGCGCTGGAGCTGGCCAATCACCTGGGCGTCAAGTTCCGCGAGGGCTTCGTCAAGAACCGCTACATCGGCCGGACCTTCATCATGCCCGGCCAGGCCGCGCGCAAGAAGTCGGTGCGCCAGAAGCTCAACGCCATCGAACTGGAATTCCGCGGCAAGAACGTGATGCTGGTGGACGACTCCATCGTCCGCGGCACCACCTGCAAGCAGATCATCCAGATGGCCCGCGAAGCCGGCGCCAAGAAGGTCTACTTCTGCTCGGCGGCTCCGGCGGTGCGTTTCCCCAACGTCTACGGCATCGACATGCCCAGCGTGCACGAGCTGATCGCCCACGGCCGCACCACCGAGGAAGTCGGCGAACTGATCGGCGCCGACTGGCTGATCTACCAGGATCTGCAGGACCTGCAGGAAGCCGTGCGTACCCGCAAGGCACCCAAGGTCGAGCAGTTCGACTGCGCGGTGTTCGATGGCGAGTACATCACCGGCGACGTCGATGCCGCCTATCTGAACCGGATCGAACAGGCGCGCAACGACGCGGCCAAGGTCAAGCACAAGGCGGTCAGCGCCATCATCGATCTCTACAACGACTAAGGAGCTGCACATGAGCCAAGACTGGGATGCCGGACGCCTGGACAGTGATCTCGAGGGCGCGGCCTTCGAGACCTTGGCGGTGCGGGCAGGGCAGCAGCGCTCGCCGGAAGGCGAGCATGGCGAAGCCCTGTTCCTGACCAGCAGCTACGTGTTCCGGACCGCCGCGGATGCCGCGGCGCGCTTCGCCGGCGAGGTGCCGGGCAACGTCTATTCGCGCTACACCAACCCTACGGTCCGTACCTTCGAGACCCGTATCGCGGCCCTGGAAGGCGCGGAGCAGGCGGTGGCCACCGCCTCGGGCATGTCGGCCATCCTGGCCATGGTCATGAGCCTGTGCAGCGCCGGTGACCATGTGCTGGTTTCGCGCAGCGTGTTCGGCTCGACCATCAGTCTGTTCGAGAAGTACTTCAAGCGCTTCGGCATCGAGGTGGACTATCCGCCGCTGGCCGATCTGGACGCCTGGCAGGCGGCCTGCAAGCCCAACACCCGGCTGTTCTTCGTCGAGTCGCCGTCCAATCCCCTGGCGGAGCTGGTGGACATCGCCGCCCTGGCCGAGATCGCCCATGCCCGGGGCGCGCTGCTGGCGGTCGACAACTGCTTCTGCACCCCGGCGCTGCAGAAGCCGCTCGCGCTGGGTGCCGACATCGTCATCCATTCGGCGACCAAGTACATCGACGGTCAGGGTCGCGGCATGGGCGGCGTGGTCGCCGGTCGTGCCGAGCAGATGAAGGAGGTGGTGGGTTTCCTGCGTACCGCGGGCCCGACCCTGAGTCCCTTCAACGCCTGGCTGTTCCTCAAGGGCCTGGAGACGCTGAAGATCCGCATGCAGGCGCACAGCCAGACCGCACTGGAGCTGGCACGGTGGCTGGAAGGCCAGCCCGGCGTCGAGCGGGTCCACTATGCCGGCCTGGAAAGCCATCCGCAGCATGAGCTGGCGTGCCGCCAGCAGAGCGCCTTTGGCGCCGTGGTGAGCTTCGAGGTGGCCGGTGGGCGCGACGCCGCCTGGCGCTTCATCGACGCCACCCGGATGATCTCCATCACCACCAACCTGGGCGATACCAAGACCACCATCGCCCACCCGGCGACGACCTCGCACGGGCGGCTGTCGCCGGCCGAGCGCGCCAATGCCGGGATCAGCGACAGCCTGATCCGCATCGCCGTGGGTCTCGAAGACCTGGGCGATCTGCGCCAGGACCTGGCCCGCGGACTGGCGGCGCTATGAGTCTGACGTTCGCACCGGTAGAGCTGCGTGTCGCCCTGGTCACCGGCGCGGCGCGTGGGATCGGGCTGGGTATCGCCGCCTGGCTAATAGCCGAAGGCTGGCGGGTAGTGGTGGCCGATATCGAGCAGGAGCGCGGCGCCAAGGTGGCCGCCGCACTCGGCGAGCGCGCCTGGTTCGTGGCTCTGGACGTGGCTGACGAGGGTCAGGTGGAGGCCGCCGTGGCCCAGGTGATCGGCCAGTTCGGTCGGCTGGACGCCCTGGTCAACAACGCCGGTCTCGCCACCGCCCAGGGCCAGCCGCTGGAAAGCCTGGCGCTGACCGAGTGGCGCAAGGTGCTCGGGGTGAATCTGGACGGCCCCATGCTGCTGGCCAAGCACTGCGCGCCCTATCTGCGCGAGCAGCAGGGCGCCATCGTCAACATCGCCTCGACCCGCGCCCGGCAGTCCGAGCCCCACAGCGAAGCCTATGCCGCGAGCAAGGGCGGGTTGCTGGCCCTGACCCATGCCCTGGCCGTCAGCCTCGGCCCGGAAGTGCGGGTGAATGCCCTCTGCCCGGGCTGGATCGACGCCCGCGATGCCCATGTCCGCGCGGCCGAACCGCTGTCCGCCTCCGACCACGAGCAGCATCCGGTCGGACGGGTAGGGACGGTGGAGGACGTGGCGGCCTGCGTGGCCTGGCTGCTCGGCGGCAACGCCGGTTTCCTCACCGGCGAGGCCATCACCCTGGACGGCGGCATGACCCGCAAGATGATCTACCTGGAATAGCGCCCGAAAAAAATAAAATTGGAAAAATCCTTGACGGATCAAGGGGCTACGAGGAGAATGCGCGTCACCCGAAGGGGATGGCTGATTAGCTCAGCTGGGAGAGCACCTGCATCACACGCAGGGGGTCGGCGGTTCGATCCCGTCATCAGCCACCAAACTCTTCGGGAAGTGTTCCGCAAGGTGCACGCAATGCGCGGCGGTAGTTCAGTCGGTTAGAATACCGGCCTGTCACGCCGGGGGTCGCGGGTTCGAGTCCCGTCCGCCGCGCCATACGAGTCGTTCCGGGTCCTCTGAACTGCCCGAACGACGCAAGAGAAGCTGCCCTAGGGCAGCTTTTTTTGTGCCTGGAGAAAAGGCCGGCCGATCCTTCGCGGACTGCCACCGTTTTGGCGGCCAGCGCCGGCCCCGGTCAAATCACGAATTCCGCCACCACCTGACGGAGACCGGCCGCCAGGCGCGACACCTCATTACTGGCGCTGGAGGTCTGACTGGCGCCCGCGGCGGTCTGGTCGGACAGGTCCTTGATGCTGATCAGGCCCCGGTCGATGTCCTTGGCCACCAGGGCCTGTTGTTCGGCGGCCGTGGCGATCAGCGCCGTACGCTCGTCGATGCCGTTCATGGCTCCGGCGATGGCCAATAAGGCACCGTTGGCTTCCCGGGCAACGGCCAGGGATTGTTCGGCGGTCTGGCTGCTCTGCTGCATGGCCTTCACCGCGTCCGTCGAATCCTGCTGGATGGTGCCGATCATGGCCTCGATCTCCCGCGTCGACTGCTGGGTGCGGTGGGCGAGGGCGCGGACCTCATCCGCGACTACGGCGAAGCCGCGACCCTGATCGCCGGCGCGTGCCGCTTCGATGGCGGCATTGAGCGCCAGCAGATTGGTCTGCTCGGCGATGGCGCGGATGACGTCGACCACGTTGCTGATGGCCTGGGCGCGCCCCGACAGCGTCTGGATCTGGCCGCTGCTCTGATCGACCTGGGTAGCCAGCCGTTCGATGGCGGTCAGGGTCGCGGCCACGTGTTGCAGGCCGGCCTGGGTCAGGGTGCTGCCCCTTTGCGAGGCGCCGGCGCTTTCCTCCGCGTGGCGCGCCACCTCGTCCACCGCGGCGCTCATTTCCGTCACCGCGGTGGCCACCTGGCCGATCTCGTCGTTTTGCCTGAGCAGGCCGCGATTGCCAGCGTCGATCACCGCGGTCATCTCCTCGGCGGAGGCGGCCAACTGACTGGAGCTGTCCGCCAGATGGGCCACGGTATCGCGCAGATTGGCCTGCATGTCGGCCAGGGCGGTCAGCAGGCCGGCGGCCTCGTCGCGGCCCGTGACCTGGATGTCTTCGGCAAGATCCTTGTTGGCGATCCGCTGGGCGATGCGCAGGGCTTCGCCGATGGGCAGGGTGATGCTGCGCGTCAGCAGGAAGGCCAGGGCGATGGTGGCCAGCAGGGTGGCGAGGATCAGCCCCGCGACCCAGGCCAGGCCGTGGTCGTAGATCCGTCCCGCTTCGATGCCCGAGGCGACGGCGCCCCGGTCATTCAGCGCGGCCAGGTTTTCGATCTGCGCCTGCAGCTGGTCGGCGGCCGCCCGCATGCGGCCGTTGGCCAGGGCCTCGGCACCGGGCAGATCCCCCGTCCGGTAAAGGGTCTCGAAGCTGTCCAGCAGGCCCAGATAAGCCGTGGCCCCGTCCTGCACCGCCTGGTACAGCCGCTGCTCCGCATCGCTGGACACCAGGGGCGCATAGTCCTTTACCCCGGTGGCGAAGCGGCTGCGCAGATCGACCAGGGCCGTGGCCATGTCCGGCTGGCGCGCGGGGTCCCGGGTGCCCAGGGCTCTCAGGCTTTCGAGGCGCAACCTGAGCAGCGCCGCGGTCATCTGGCCGGCCTGGCGGACGCTGGGCATCCAGTCCGTTTCCACCTCGATTTCCGACTGCCTGAGTTGCCGCATCTGGATCAGGGCGATGGCCCCGAGCGCGATGACGATTGCTACGATAATCGAGAAGGCCAAGGCCGACCGGCGACCCACCTTGAGTGTGCGCATCATCATGACAGTCACCGTGAGGGTAGCCCCGGCGGGACACCGGGTTGGAGTTGTGATGTGCATCACACGCTATAGGGGGTGGCTTAGCGGCGGCTTAAGGCCGAGCCGGCCATAGGACCATTGGTCTGACTATGGCTGGACGCCCGAATCAGTGCCCTCGTGGGAGCGACGATCCCGGCTGGCGCTAGCCGGCCGGGGCACCCATCTGCGCCGAGATGCGCGCCGTGGTGGCGAGCATCTGCTCGACGTACTCGGCCTTGAGGTCTTCGCGGAAGCGGAAGCAGGGAAAGGACACGCTCAGGCCGGCGATGACCTGGCCGAAGCGATCGCGGATCGGCGCCGCCAGGCACCTCATGTTGGCCTCGAATTCCTCGTGGTCTTCGGCGAAGCCCAGCTCACGAACCCGCGCCAGTTCCGCGAGGTAGGCGGCCAGGCTGTCGAGGGTGTTGGGCGTGCGACGGACAAAGGTTTCCTGGGCGAGGATCTGCCGCACCTCGGCATCGGGGCGCCAGGCCATCAGCACCTTGCCGATCCCGGTGCAATACAGCGGAGCCCGCCGACCGATGCGTGAATACATGCGCAGGGTGTAGCGCGAATCGAGCTTGTGCACATAGACGATGGCGCCCTCGTCGAAGATGCCGAGGTGGACGGTCTCGCCGGTGAGGTCGTTGAGCAGGCGCATGCCCGGTTCGGCTTCGCGGACCAGCTCCAGCTGGGGCAGGGCGCGGGCGCCCAGTTCGAACAGCTTGACGCTGAGGCGGTAGCGGTCCTCGGCGTCCTGGACCACATAGCCCAGCGCCTTGAGCGTCTGCAGGAAGCGGTGGACGGTGCTCTTCGACAGGTCCAGCTGCTGCGCCAGCTCCGAGACGCCGCAGTCGTCCTCGCGCTCGCCGAGGGCTTCGAGCACCGCCAGGGTGCGCCCGACGGCGCTGACCATGTCATTGCCGAGTTGCTGAATCTTTTCCATGGGACCGCCGGTCGCCTGGTTGCCGGAACACTGTTCCATTCTGATTGACGGATGCGGGAAAGGCCAGCAACACTGTTCGCCAGCGAATGGAACAACGTTCCAAAGCATTTCGCGCGTAAGGGTCTTCTCTCACCGCTGGCGGTCGCCGGGGGTGCGAACAAAAACAACAACGGAACCCGCGACGATGAAATCCATGACCAAGGCCCCGGGCGCATTGGCGCCTGCCGCTCATACTCCCCGCTGGCTGCCCCGCGCCCATCCGGTGTCCTGGCAGATGCTCGGCATCACCACCCTGGCGATGCTGATGATTTCGGTGGATCGCCAGCTGTTGCCGACCGTGCTGCCGGCGATCATGCAGGAATTCGGACTGGACGCCGCCCAGGGCGGCTGGCTCAGTTCGCTGAGTTTCGTCGGTACCCTGGTCGGCGCCCTGGTGGTAGGGGTGCTGGCCGACAGCGTCGGCACCGGCCACCGCCGTGCCTGGAGCTGGGTGGGGGCCTGCGCCCTGACCATAGGCTCGGCCTTCGCCACCGTGTACGCGCGCTCGCTGGGCGCCCTGCAGGTGCTGAGATTCACCATGGGCCTGGGCACCGGCGCCATGGAGCCGGTCAACATCGCCGTGGCCAGCGAATTCTGGCAAAAGGAAAATCGCGGCTTCGCCCTGGGCGTCCACCATACCGGCATGCCCCTGGGGCAATTCGTCGGCCCGGTCCTGATGGGACTGATCCTGGCCAATGGCGACTGGCGCGCCACCTTTCTCTGGATTCCCCTGATCGGTCTGCCGATCATCCTGCTGCAGCTTTACCTCGGCCGCCGCCGCAACGAGGAACAGGTCTATGCCTGGATCCGCGAGGAGGGGCTGACCGTGCCGGTCGACACCGCCGCGCCGGTCTCGCGCAATCCGCTGAGCAACCTGCGTCAGGCCTTTGCCGAGCGCAACGTGCGCCTCTGCCTGGTGATGAACTTCCTGTTTCTCTGGACCGAGATGGGCGTGGCCACCTTTCTGACCTACCAGCTCACCAGCCAGCTGGGGCTGAGCCTGGCCGAGGCCGCGGTGATCTCCGGCGCCTCGGGGCTGGTGGGTTGGGCGGGGCAGATCTTCTGGGGGACGCTGAGCGATCACCGCGGCCGCAAGTTCGCCCTGGGCATCCTGACCGTCGGTTTCTCGATCTGTGTGGCGCTGTGCATGTTCATCGACAGCCGCACCATGGCCTGGACCCTGCTGCTGGCCTGGGGCCTGTTCCGCAACTCGCCCTATGTGGTGCTCTATTCGCTGGCGGTGGATTCCTCGCCCCGCGCGGCGGGTAGCGGCCTGGGCCTGCTGATTGGCGTGGGCCTGGGCCTGGCGGGCTTTCTGGTGGGGCCGGTGGCCGGCTACGTGATCGAGCATTTCGGCTGGCACTGGAGCTACGCCATGCTCGCCCTGAGCTGCCTGCTGGTGCTGATACCGCTGCGCTTCGTGGAGGAGACCCAGCATGGCGCCACCTGAGTGCCTGTTCGATCATGGCGATGAACTGGGCGAAGGCCCGGTGTGGGATGCCCGGCAGCAGCGCCTGCTGTGGGTGGATATCCTCGCCGGTCGCCTGTTGCGCGCCGCGCCGCAGCCGGCGGCTCCGGTCGAGGTGCTGGAGTTCGGCCGACCGCTGGGCTGCGCCGTGCCCCATGTCGACGGTTCCACCTGGCTGGCCTTGAGCGACGGCGTCTGGCGCCTGGCCGTCGGCGCCGCCCAGCCGACGCCCGTTGCGCAGCCGCCCCGGGCGGTCCATGGGCCTCAGCACCGTTTCAATGACGGCAAGTGCGATGCGCTCGGCCGCTTCTGGCTGGGCACCACGCTGCTCGACGAGGCGCCCGGCGGTGGCCGGCTGTATTGCCTGGACCTGGATGGCCAACTGCATCAGGTGCTCGACGGCATCACCGTGTCCAACGGCCTGGGCTGGAGCCCGGACAACCGGACCTTCTACTACATAGATTCGCCCACCCGCCGGGTGCAGGCCTTCGACTTCGATCTCGCCAGCGGCCAGCTCGGTCGCGGGCGCACCCTCATCGACTTCGGCGAGCAGCCCGGCGTGCCCGATGGCCTGGCCGTGGACAGCGAAGGCGCGCTGTGGATCGCCCACTGGGACGGCTATCGCCTGAGTCGCTGGAGCGCCGAGGGCGTATTGCTCGCCTGGGTGGAGCTGCCGGTGGCGCGGGTCACCTCCTGCGCCTTCTATGGCGCGCGCCTGGAGCAGTTGCTGATCACCACCGCCCGGGTGGGTCTCGATGATTCCGCCCGCCAGGCGCAACCCCTGGCCGGGCGCAGCTTTCGCCTCGATCCCGGCGTGACCGGCCTGGCGGTGTCCGCCTGCCGCGTCCGGGTTCCGGACCATCCTCAGGAGTCTGCATGACGCTACCCCTCGTTTCGTCCCCCCTGACCCGCATCGGCCTCATCGGCGAATGCATGGTCGAGTTGCGCAGTCAGGAAGATGGCCAGCTGGGCCAGGCCTTTGGCGGCGATACCCTGAATGCGGCGGTCTATCTGCGGCGGCTGCTCGGCGACGACCCGGTGCAGGTGGATTACCTTACCGCGGTGGGCGACGACAGCCTGAGCCAGGCCATGCGCGCACGCTGGCGGGAGGAGGGGGTGAGTGACGCGCGGGTGCGGGTATTGCCCGGGCGTCTGCCGGGACTCTATCTGATCCAGACCGATGCCGACGGCGAGCGGCGGTTTCTCTACTGGCGCGGCGAGGCGGCGGCGCGGGAGTGTTTCGACGGCGCCGAGGCGCAGCCGCTGCTGGCGGCCCTGGCCGAGTATCAGCTGCTCTATCTCAGCGGCATCAGCCTGGCGGTGCTGACCGATACCGGTCGCGAGCGGCTGCTGGAGGCCCTGCGCCAGGCGCGCGCCGCCGGCACCCGCATCGTCTTCGACAACAACTACCGGCCGCGGCTGTGGCCGAATCTGCAGGCGGCGCGCACGGCCTATCACCGGTTGCTGCAGCTCACCGACCTGGCGCTGGTGACCTGGGAGGACGACGCCGCGCTGTTCGGCTTCGCCGACGAGGCGGCGCTGCTTGCCCAGTACGCCGAGTGGGGCGTGGCCGAGGTGGCGCTCAAGCGCGGCGCGCGCAGCTGCCTGCTGCAGCATCGCCAGGGGCGCCAGGAGGTGGCCGGCGAAGCCGTGGCCCGGGTGGTGGACACCACCGCCGCCGGGGATTCCTTCAGCGCCGCCTACCTGGCCTGCCGCCTCCAGGGCGGGGCGCCCGAGGTGGCCGCCGCCTGGGGGCATCGCCTCGCCGCCACGGTCATCCAGCATCCCGGCGCGCTCATCCCGCGCGCCGCCATGCCGGCGCTGCCGCCCCTGATTCCCGCGCTCACTGCCCAGGCCTGAAGTCATGAAGATCACCGAAGCCCGCGTCATCGTCACCTGTCCCGGTCGCAACCTGGTCACCCTCAAGATCGTCACCGACGAAGGCCTCTATGGCCTCGGCGACGCCACCCTCAATGGCCGCGAACTGGCGGTGGTGGCCTACCTGGAAGAGCACGTGCTGCCGGCGCTGATCGGTCGCGACGCCCACCGCATCGAAGACATCTGGCAGTACCTCTATCGCGGCGCCTACTGGCGGCGCGGACCGGTCACCATGACCGCCATAGCCGCGGTGGACGTGGCGCTCTGGGATCTCAAGGCCAAGGCCGCCGGTATGCCGCTGTACCAGTTGCTCGGCGGCAAGAGCCGCGAGCGGGTGATGGTCTATGGCCACGCCACCGGCAAGGACATCGAGAGCTGCCTGGACGAGGTGGCCCGCCATGTGGAGCAGGGCTATCGCGCGGTGCGGGTGCAGTGCGGGGTGCCGGGCATTCCCACCACCTACGGCGTGGCCAAGCGCGAAGGCGAGCGCTACGAGCCGGCCGACAGTGACCTGCCGGCCGAGCACGTCTGGGACACCGCCAAGTACCTCAATCACGTACCCAAGCTGTTCGCCGCGGTGCGCGAGCGCTTTGGCGACGACCTGCACCTGCTGCACGACGTGCATCACCGGCTGACGCCCATCGAGGCGGGACGGCTGGGCAAGAGGGTCGAGGAATACAACCTGTTCTGGCTGGAGGACTGTACCCCGGCGGAAAACCAGGAGGCCTTCCGCCTGATCCGCCAGCACACCACCACGCCGCTGGCGGTGGGCGAGGTGTTCAATTCCATCCACGACTGCCGCGAGCTGATCCAGGAGCAGCTGATCGACTATATCCGCGCCACCCTGGTGCATGCCGGCGGCATCACCCACATGAGGCGCATCGCCGATCTGGCCGCGCTCTACCAGGTGCGCACCGGCTTCCATGGCGCCACCGACCTGTCGCCGGTGTGCATGGGCGCGGCGCTGCACTTCGACAGCTGGGTGCCCAACTTCGGCATCCAGGAGCACATGCCCCACGAGGCGCGCATCGAGGAGGTCTTTCCCCATGCCTATCGCTTCGACAACGGCCATTTCACCCCGGGCGAGGTGCCCGGCCACGGCGTGGACATCGATGAAGACCTCGCCGCCCGTTATCCGTACAAACGCGCCAGCCTGCCGGTGAACCGGCTGGTGGATGGCACCCTGTGGCACTGGTGAAGGAGGAGTCCAGGATGAAAGCCTTTCAGGTCAGAGCGCCCCACGAATTCAGCATCGCAGAGGTCGCGGTACCCACGCTGGCGCCCGGTGAGGTCCGCGTCGGAGTGGCCTATGCCGGCATCTGCGGCTCGGACATGCACATCATCCATGGGCAGAACGCCTTCGTGCGCTTTCCCCGCGTCACCGGCCACGAGTTCGCCGGCGTGGTGCGCGAGGTGGGCGCGGGCGTGAGCGGCCTGGCGGTGGGCGATCCGGTCTGCGTCGATCCGGTGATCGCCTGTGGCAGCTGCTATCCCTGTCGCATCGGCCGGCCCAATGTCTGCAGTCGCCTGCAGGTGCTGGGGGTGCACCGCGATGGCGGCTTCAGCGAAGAGGTCTGCGTACCCGCCGCCAACGCCCATCGCCTGCCGCCCGGTCTGCCGCTGGCCCAGGCCGCCCTGGTCGAGCCCTACAGCATCGCCCTCAATGTGCTGGAGCGGATGCAGTTCCTGCCCGGCGATGGCCTGCTGATCTACGGCGCCGGCGTGATCGGCCTGACCCTGGTGCAGATGGCCAGGGCACTGGGCATCGCCGACATCACGGTGACCGATTTGCTGGACGATCGCCTGGCCACCGCCCGGACCCTGGGCGCGACCCGCACCCTCAATGGTAGCGAGACCAATGTCGAGGCGGCCATGCGCGAAGCCACCGGCGGCGAGGGCCTGCCGCTGATCGTCGACGCCGCCTGCCATCCGGCCTTGCTGCCGGAGATCGTCCGGCTGGCGTCGCCGGCCGGGCGCATCGGCCTGCTGGGCTTCAGCGCCACGCCCAGCGAGCTGGTGCAGCTGGAGATCATCAAGAAGGAACTGACGCTGGTGGGCTCGCGGCTCAACAACGGCCGCTTTCCGCGGGTCATCGAGCTGCTGGCGACGGGCCGGCTGGATGCCACGGCGCTGATCAGCCACCAGGTGGCCAGCCAGGAGATGCCGGGCGCCATCGAGCTGATCGAAAGGCACCCCGAGCAGACCCGCAAGGTGCTGGTGCAATGGGGTGGCAACGCCTGACAACACGGGCTCCCCGAGGGGCGCCGCTGCGATGCCTTACCGAATAAAGACAATGAGCGGGAGGTAACAAATGGCTGGACAAGGTCGTGGACTGGTACTCGTCATGCTGTTCCTGGCGGGGGTCGTCAACTATCTGGATCGCTCGGCGCTGTCGGTGGCGGCGCCGCTGATCCAGAAGGACTTCGCGCTCAGCGCCGGCGAGATGGGGTTGCTGTTCAGCGCCTTCTTCGTCGGCTATGCGGCGTTCAACTTCATCGGTGGCTGGGCCGCCGACCGCTATGGCGCCAAGACCACGCTGCTGCTGGCCATGGTGCTCTGGTCGGCGTTCAGCGGCCTGACGGTGCTGGCCTCGGGCTTTGCCGCGCTGATCGTGATCCGGGTGCTGTTCGGCATGGCCGAGGGGCCCCTGAGCGTCTCCACCAGCAAGATGGTCAACAACTGGTACGCGCCGCACAACCGCGGCCGCACCCTGGGCCTGTCGATGTCGGGCACCCCCCTGGGCGGCGCCATCTCCGGCCCCATCGTCGGCGTGATCGCGGTGGCCTACGGCTGGAAGGTGTCCTTTGTCGTCATCATGCTGATCGGCTTCGTCTGGGCGGTGGTCTGGTACCTCTGGATCAAGGACAAGCCAACCGGCCAGCTGGCCGCCGACATCGCCGCCGAGGAGCGCGCCGTGGCCGTGGTGGACACCGAGGTCAGGCCGCTCAAGTACTACCTGCGCCAGCCCACGGTGCTCTTCACCGCCCTGGCGTTCTTCGCCTACAACTACACCCTGTTCTTTTTCCTCACCTGGTTTCCCAGCTACCTGATCCAGGCCTATGGCCTCAACGTGAAGGACATGAGCATCGCCACGGTGATCCCCTGGGTGCTGGGCTTCATCGGCCTGGCGGTGGGCGGCTATCTGTCCGACTGGGTGTTCCGCAAGACCGGCCGGTTGATGTTCTCGCGCAAGGTGGTGCTGGTGACCTGCCTGCTGGCCTGCGCCCTGTGCATCGCCGTGGCCGGCCTGGTCAGCACCCTCTATGCCGCGGTGGCTCTGGTGGCGCTCTCGGTGTTCTTCCTCTACCTGACCGGCGCCATCTACTGGGCGATCATCCAGGACACGGTGCCGGCGGCGCGGGTGGGCGGGGTGAGCGGCTTCATGCACTTCCTGGCCAACACCTCGGGCATCATCGGCCCGGCGGTGACCGGCTACCTGGTGCAATTCACCGGGGCCTTCACCAGCGCCTTCCTGCTAGCCGGCGCCCTGACCGTGATCGGTTCGCTGTGCGTGGCGCGCTTCGTCAAGCCGCTGGCCGAGCGGCCGGCGGACGCACCCGCCGAGCTGGCCACTGGAGGCGCCCGATGAGCGATTTCGAACGTATTCCTTCGCGCTATCCGGCGCCCGCCATCGGCATCGTCCACCTGGGCCTAGGCGCCTTCCATCGTGCCCACCAGGCGGTCTACCTGGAGCGCAACCTGGCCCGCCATGGCGGCGGCGCCTGGGGCCTGTGCAGCGCCAACCTCAGATCGGGGCGGGCGCTGGTGGAGACCCTCAGCGCCCAGCAGGGTCGCTATCACGTGGCCGAATACCGCAACCGGCGCGAAGGGGTGCTGCGCGAGATCGGCGTCCTGCGCGAGGTGCTCTACGCTGGCGACGGCGGGGCCGGGCGCGAGGCCCTGCTGGCCCGGCTGGCCGATCCCGGGGTGCGCATCGTCACTCTGACGGTGACGGAAAAGGGCTATTGCCTGAGTCCGGCCAGCGGCGCGCTGCGCCGCGACGATCCCGGCATCGTCCACGACCTAACCGAACCGCGGGCGCCGCGCACCGCGCCGGGGCTGCTGGTGGAAGGCCTGCGCCGGCGCCGGGCGGCCGGCATCGCGCCCTTCACCGTCCTCTGCTGCGACAACATGCCGGACAACGGCCAGCGGACCCGCCAGGCGGTGGTATCCCTTGCCGAGGCCCAGGACGCCGGGCTGGCGGCCTGGATCGCTACCGAGGTGGCCTTTCCCTGCAGCATGGTGGATCGCATCGTTCCGGCCATGGACGAAGCCGCCTTCGCGCGGCTGCGCGATCTCGGCTGCGATGACCCGGCCGCCGTGGTCGGCGAGGCCTTCAGCCAGTGGGTGGTCGAGGACCGCTTTCCGCAAGGGCGCCCGGACTGGGAACGGGAAGGGGTGCAGATGGTGGCGGACGTCCGCCCCTTCGAGACCATGAAGCTGCGCCTGCTCAATGGCAGCCATTCGCTGCTGGCCTATGTCGGCAGCCTGGCCGGTCACGGCACCGTGGCCGAGGCCATGGCCGATGAACGCCTGGCGGCCCTGGTGCACCGCTATATGAGTCGCGAGGCGGCGCCGACCCTGGACATGCCGGAAGGCGTGGATCTGCCGGGCTATGCCCAGGCGCTGGTCGCGCGCTTCCGCAACGATGCCCTGCAGCACCGCCTGCGGCAGATCGCCATGGACGGCTCGCAGAAGCTGCCGCAACGCTGGCTGCTGGGCGCCCGGCAGCTGCTGGAGCAGGGCGGTGATCCGGCCTGCACCGCCCTCGGCGTGGCGGCCTGGATCCACTATGGTGAAGGCGAGGGCGAGGCGCTGGACGATCCCCTGCGCGCGACCCTGGCCGCCTTGCCTACGGGCGCGGCGCGGGTGGACGCCGTGCTGGCGCTGGCCGAGGTCTTTCCCCCTGACCTGGCCGCGCACCCCGTCTTTCGCGCCGCGGTGCAACGGGCCCACGCGCGCATCGCCGCGGCGGGTATCGAAGCGGCCATCGCCGATCTGACCGAGCAAGGAGTCTGACATGGAACACACCTGGCGCTGGTTCGGCCCGCGCGATCCCATCTCTCTCGCCGACATCCGCCAGACCGGGGCCACCGGCATCGTCACGGCGCTGCACGAGATCGCCAATGGCGAGGTCTGGCCGGTGGCCGCCATCGCTGAGCGCAAGGCGCTGATCGAGGCGGCGGGGCTGTCCTGGTCGGTGGTGGAGAGCATCCCGGTCCACGAAGACATCAAGCGCGGCCTGCCGGGTCGCGAACGCTATCTGGAGAACTACTGCCAGAGTCTGCGCAACCTCGCCCAGTGCGGCATCGACGTGGTCTGCTACAACTTCATGCCGGTGCTCGACTGGACCCGCACCCAGCTGGCCCATCGGTTGCCCGACGGCGGCTGGGCGCTGAGATTCGATCAGGACGCCTTCGCCGCCTTCGATCTCTGCATCCTGCAGCGTGACGGCGCCGAGGCCGAGTACAGCACCGCGGAGATCGAACGGGCGCGCCGCTATCACGCCGGGCTCGACGACGCCGGTCGCGACGAACTGGTGCGCACCCTCATCGCCGGTTTACCGGGCGCCGAGGAGGGCTATACGGTGGCCGACCTGCGCGCCCTGCTGGCCACCTATGCCGGCATCGACGCCGCGCGGCTGCGCGAGCACCTGGCGACCTTTCTCCAGGCGGTGGTGCCTGTGGCGGAAGAAGTGGGCATCCGCCTGGGGGTGCATCCGGACGATCCGCCGCGACCGCTGCTGGGTCTGCCCCGGGTGGTCTCCACCGCCGCCGATGCCCAGTGGCTGCTGGATGCTGTGCCGAGCCCGGCCAACGGCCTCACCTTCTGCACCGGCTCCTATGGCGTGCGCGCCGACAACGACCTGGTGGCCATGGCCCGCCAGTTCGCGCCGCGCATCCATTTCGTCCACCTGCGGGCGACCCGGCGCGAGGCGGATCCGCGCAGCTTCCACGAGGCCCATCATCTGGATGGCGACGTCGACATGGTCGGGGTGATCCGCGAACTGGTGCGCGAGGAGCGTCGCCGCGCACGCGACGGCGGAGCGCGCCTGCCCATGAGGCCGGACCATGGTCATCAGCTGCTGGATGACCAGGGGCGGCGGACCAATCCGGGCTATTCGCTGATCGGCCGGCTCAAGGGGCTGGCGGAATTGCGCGGCGTGGAACAGGCCGTGCGGCAACTGGAAGAGGAGGGCGGTTGATGCGGATCTGCACCTATCAGGCACCCCTCAGGCGTGATCCGGACCAAATTCGAAGGCTGACGTGGAGACTCCTATGGAATTGATCACCCGCAGCGGCGCCGCGGCCGCTGCCCGCGCCACCCTGCGTCTGCATCCGCAAGACGATGTGCTCATCGCCCGCCAGGCGCTGGTACCCGGTCTGGAATTGCCGGAGGAGGGCGTGCAGGTCCGCGAGCCGGTGCCCGCCGGGCACAAGGTCGCCGTGCGCGCCATCGCCGCAGGTGCGCCGGTACGCCGCTATGGCCAGATCATTGGCTTCGCCCGCGAGGCCATCGCCGCCGGCAGCCATGTGCACGTACACAACCTGGCCATGGGCGACTTCGCCCGCGAACACGCCTTCGGCATCGAGGCCCGCGGGACACCGGCGCCCATCGAGCGCAGCTTTCTCGGCATCGTCCGCCCGGATGGCCGGGTGGCGACCCGCAATTACATCGGCATCCTCACCTCGGTGAATTGCTCGGCCACGGTGGCCCGGGCGGTGGCCGACCATTTCCGCCGCGACGTCCATCCCGCGGCGCTGGCGCCCTATCCCAACGTCGACGGCGTGGTCGCCCTGACCCACGGCGTCGGCTGCGGCATCGACACCCAGGGCGAGGGCATGGCGGTGCTGCGCCGCACCCTGGGCGGCTATGCGGCCCACCCCAACTTCGCCGCCGTGCTGTTCATCGGCCTCGGCTGCGAAGCCAACCAGATCCCCTCACTGCTGGCCGACCAGGGCCTCGCCGAGCATGCGGGACTGCAGACCCTCAATATCCAGGACAGCGGCGGCACCACCGCCACCGTGGCCCGTGGCATCGCCGCGGTCGAGGCGTTGCTGCCCGCGGCCAATGCGGTGCAGCGCGAACCGGTCAGTGCGCGGCATCTGGTCCTCGGCCTGCAATGCGGCGGCTCGGACGGCTATTCCGGCATCAGCGCCAATCCGGCCCTGGGCCGGGCGGTGGACCTGCTGGTGGCCGCCGGGGGCACCGCCATCCTCTCGGAGACGCCGGAAATCTACGGCGCCGAACACCTGCTCACCCGCCGCGCCGCCAGCCCGGCGGTGGGCGAGCGCCTGGTGGAACGCATCCGCTGGTGGGAAGACTATTGCGCCCGCTTCGGCGCCAGCCTGGACAACAACCCCTCGGCGGGCAACAAGGCCGGCGGCCTGACCACCATCCTGGAAAAATCCCTGGGCGCGGTGATCAAGGCCGGTTCCACCGATCTGATGGCGGTCTATGGCTACGCCGAGCCGGTGCGCACCCCGGGCCTGGTGTTCATGGACACCCCCGGCTACGACCCGGTCTCGGCCACCGGCCAGGTGGCGGGGGGCGCCAACCTGATCGCCTTCACCACTGGCCGGGGTTCGGCCTATGGCTGCGCACCGACGCCGTCGCTGAAGATCGCCACCAACACCCGGCTGTGGGAGAGCCAGCGCGACGACATGGACGTGGATTGCGGGGGCCTGGTGGACGGCAGCACCACCCTGGAAGAGCGGGGCGCCTTCATCTTCGAGCGCCTGCTGGCGCTGGCTTCGGGGGAGCGCAGCCGCAGCGAGTTGCACGGCTACGGGCAGAACGAATTCGTCCCCTGGCAACTGGGCGCCACCACCTGAGTGGGCGGTATCAGGGCTCTGCCAGCCCGGTGTCGATGCCGCTGGTCACGGCCTCGCCATCCGGTTGCAGGTGCCGCCAGATGATGATCGCCGCGGTGTGGGTGAAGGCCGCGGCCAGTTCGAGATCCATCGCATCCGGCAGTCGGGGGTGTTGGAAATACATCGCCAGGGAACCGAGGCTCTCACCGTCCGCAGTCTTGACCGGAAAGGACCAGCAGCCACGGAAGTCGTATTGACGTGCCATCCACGCCCGGGATTCCCAGAGCGGCTCCTCCAGCACATCGCGGGTGATGACCGGCTCACCCAGCGCGATGGCCAGCCCGCAGGCCAGCGAATCAAGGGAGATCGGGCAACCCTCCACGTCCCGGGCGTAGCGCTCCGTCATACCCACCACATGGCTCAGACCCGTGCTCTTGGAGAGAAAGAAGGCGCACCGGCGCTGATCACCCGCTTCGGCGATCAGGGCCTGGATCAGAATGCCCAGCGACCGGCGTAGGCCTTCTCCCCTCATGGCGGACTGGAAGGCGTCCTTCTGCGCGGTAAGCCATTGCTGACTGCGTTTCAGCTGGCGTTCGCGTTCACGCAGTGCCAGCTCCGCCTGGGTGCGCAGGGTGATATCGGCGAAGGTGACGGCGACACCGGCGACGGCTCGCGGATTGCCCGTATCCGGGTAGATTCGCCGCAAAAACCAGCGGCTGTCCCGGGACTGCACCACCGCCGTGCGGGGCTCGCCATCCTGCAACACCTGCCGAATGTCCTCGAACAGCTGGGGATCCTGGAACTTGGGTACCAGATCCCGCACATGCCGCCCGGTATCGGCCTGTTGCAGCGGCAGCAGGTCGGTCATGGCCGGGGTGAACCAGAGGATCTTCAGCTCGGCATCCAGGCAGAGGGTCATCACGGCGCCGGAGGACAGGACCCGCCGCTGCATCTGCAACTGCCCGATATGGTCCTGCAGCGAGTCGTTCGCCCGGTTCAGGTCCTCGTTGCTCAGTTGCAGCTGGTCGTTGGTGTCCTTGAGTTCGTTGTTCAAGGCCTTGAGTTCTTCGGTGAGTGCCTGCAGCTCCTCGCGCGAGGCTTCGAGCTCTTCCTGCGAAAGGCGGATCGCTTCACGCCAGTCCGCTTCCTCTACCACCCGAGTGTCATCGAAAACGTCTGGAGACGCGGGTGTCCCCGCGCTCCCTGACTGACGGATGAAGGACACCAACACCTGATCCTGTTGACCCGGACCATCCAGGGGCGTGATGCGCAAGGTGACGCTCAAGGTGGCGTCGAAGCGATCCGGCAAGCCCGCGACCAGCGTTGGCTCGCCACCGTGCAGGGCGCCGGTGAGGTGATGGCGCAGGGTGGCGACCCAGGGGCGGGGCACCAGATCGAGCAGTCGGTAGCTCGGTTCACCGACCGGCAGGCCGAGAAAGGCCTCGGTGTTGCCGTACAGGCGCAGCACCTGCCCCTCGACGTCGATCAGCACCGAGGGCAGCTCGAAATGTTCGAGGGCGGTGCGCTCGGCTTCGAGGGCGCGCGCTGTCCGGCCGGATCGTCGCCGGGGCAGGGTGGGCGGCGGGCCTGGCAAGGGCCCTGCCTTGCGATGGATATTCCAGCGCAGGGCCACGGGTTCGAAGCCGAAGCGATGCAGGGGATAGGCCTCGCTCTTGCCCAGCAGCAGATAGCCGCCAGGCCGTAGCGCGCCGTGCAATAGCTGCAGCACGAAGTCGATGGTCTCGGGTTCGAGGTAGATCAGCAGATTCCGACAGCTGATCAGATCCATCGCGGCGAACGGCGGATCGAGCAGCAGGTCCTGGACCGCGAAGACCATGCGCTCGCGCAAGGAGCGCCGAACCCGATAGGCCCCATCGACGGCATAGAAGAATCTTTCCAGACGTGCGGGTGACAGCGTCGCCAGCTCTCTGCCGCGATAGGCGCCACGGCTGGCCTGGGCCAGCATCTCCGGGGCTGGCTCGGTGGCGAACAGCTGCGCTCCGGTGGTGCAGCCATGGGCGGTACGCAGTTCGTCGAGCAACATCGCCATCGAATAGGCTTCCTGCCCCGTGGAGCAGGCGGGGATCCAGATGCGCAGGGGCTCGGTCGCCGGACGCTTCAGCAGCGGCAGCAGCACCTCTTCGCCGAGTACGTCCCAGGCGTCCGGATCGCGAAAGAATTCGGTGACATGGATAGGGATGCCCTTGACCAGGGCCACCAGCTCGGCGGGGTCGTCCTCCAGCAGCGCGGCATAGTCGCCGAAGGCCCAGACCCGGCGTACATCCATGCGCTGCTGGATGCGCCAGAGCAGGGGGGACGTCTTGTAGCCGCTGAAGTCGAACGCCGCCTGGCGGCGGATCAGTTCCAGGATCTGCTCCAGGGTCGTTGCCAGGGGGGTCGGCTGGGTCGTGGGCTCCGGCCAGCGGTACTCCGGCGCGGCGCAGCCGATCAGATAGCGCGCGATAGCGGCGATGGGCAGGGCCAGATGATGCAGACCGCGCTGGGCGATGGCGTTGGGCATGCCCTGATGGGCGGCCGTCAGCGGATCCTGGACGATGACCGTGCCCCCGCACTGGCGGATGTGGATAGCCCCGGCGGTGCCGTCCATGCCACTGCCGGACAGGATCACCGTGACGGTACGGGCGGCCGCCTGCGGCGAAAGGCTCTCCAGGAAGGCATCGATGGCGTCGGTTTCCGGCCGTCGCTGCCCACCTTCGGCTGGGCGCGTGTGAAAACGCTGGTCTTCCAGGGTCAGGATGGCGGCGGGCGAGGGCAGATGGACAGTGCCGGGCTTGGGGTGGGTGTCACTCGCGGCCGTCTCGACCGGCATCGCTGACCAGTTTTGCAGGAGGCTGCGCAGACCACTGGAGCTGCTGGGCGGTAGATGCTGCAGCACGACGAAGGCGAAGGGCAACTGGGTGCCGATGGCCTCGAACAGCTGCTGCAGCGCGGTGATGCCGCCGGCGGAGGCGCCGATCACGATGAGCGGGGGAAGCGCGACAGCCTCCGATGGGGACTGGAGTCTGGTCATGGGAGAGTCCTTGGCGGTGCCCGGGCGGGGGCATCGGGGCGAGGGGCGGCCACAGGAGCGGGTGGCGCCGGATCCCTACCAGCATAACGTCACCCCGCCTTTGCGCCAGCGAAGCGGCGCCTTCTCGCGCCCGGTTGCCCGCTAACGGCGCCCATGGAGCAAGCCATAGAGCACCGGGATCAGACCCAGGGTCACCAGGGTGCCCAGGGCCAGGCCGCCGATCATGCTGATGGCCATGCCCGTCCACAGGGGACCGGCAAAGAGCATCAGCGGGATGAGACCGAGGATGCAGGTCAGCTTGGTCATGATGATCGGCCGCAGGCGCTCGCCGGCGGCGTCGAGCAGCGCCGGGATCAGGGGCTTGCCGGCCTGGCGTTCGGCTTCGATGCGTTCGAGCAGCAAGACCGCGTTGTTGACGATGATGCCGGCCAGAGACAGCAGGCCGAAGGTGGCCATGAAGCCGAAGGGATGGCCACTCAGCCAGAGCGCCAGGGCCACGCCGATGAGGATGAAGGGGATGCTGGCAACGATGATGAGCACCTTGCGCCAGGAGTCGAATTGCCAGAGGAACAGTAGCAGCATGGCCACGGCGGCCAGCGGCAGGTAGCGCAGCAGGGCGTCGTTGGCGGCGGCGGAATCCTCGCTCTCGCCGCCCAGCTCCAGGCGGTAGCCGGGCGGCAACTGCAGGGTCGGCAACTGGGGCGCGAGGGTGGCGACCAGGGTAGCGGCGGTCATGCCGGGATTGCGCGCGCTGACCGTGAGGGTGCGCTGCAGATTGCGTCTGACCTTGACCCCGGCCTCGCTGGCCAGCTCGATCCGGGCCACCGCCCCCAGCGGCAGCGGCGCGCCGCCGCCCTGGGGATAGACCAGCAGGCTGCCTGGATCGCCGTCAGGGGCAGGGCTGCGCGCGGCGATCTCGACCGCATACTGGCCATCGCGCAACCGGGCGCCGCTCAGGCCGTCGCCGGCCAGTTGCAGCGTCTGGGCCAGGTCGCGCCGGTCGAGTCCGGCGGCGCGGGCCCGAGCCGGGTCCACCTCGACCTGATAGCGCAGCAGCCGCGGACCCCAGTCGTCCTGGATGTCGCGGGTCCCGGGGACGGCGGCGAGCAGGTCGGCAAGATCGCTGCCCAGCTGACGCAGGACCGCCTCGTCCGGGCCGCTCAGGCGATAGACCGCCAGGCCGCTCTCGGTGGTGCCCAGGGAAAAGCGCTTGGGCTGGGCGCGCACCTCGGGATAGCCACGCGCCAGCTCGGCGCCGACCCGGGCCATGACCTGGGCGAGATCGGCGTCCGGGCGAGTGGTCACGGTGAAATAGGCGACATTGGGACCGGGCAACGGCGGATTGAGTCCCAGCACGATGCGCGGCCCGCCGTCGGCGACGTAGCCGATGCTTTCGACGATATCCGCATCCTCGCCCAGCCAGCGACTGAAGCCCTGCATGAGGTCCAGGGTGCGCTGGGCGGAGGTCCCCGGTTCCAGCTGGACGGGGATCTGGAACTGATTGCGATCCGAAGGCGGCAGGAAGTCGTAGGGCAGGCTGAGCACCTTGAGGGTGGCCAGCACCAGCAGCCCGAGCATGGCCAGCAGATAGGCCAGCCGGTGCCGCAACAGGGCTTCCAGCAGGCGGCGATAGCCGCGGTGCAGGGCGCTGTCGGTGCTGGCGCCGGTATGGGTGGAATCCGGCACCAGGTGCAGGCAGAGCAGCGGCGTCACGGTCAGGCTGAGCGCCCAGGAGCCCAGCAGGGTCAGCGCCAGCACCACGGCCAGGGACCTCAGGTATTCGTTGGTGCTGGTCTGGCCGAGAAAGAAAGGCGAGAAGGCCAGGATGATCACCAGCGAAGAGGTCAGCAGCGGGATGGCCAGGGTCCGGCCGGCGGCCTCGCAGGCGGCGCGGCGGTCCTCGCCGGCGCGCAGGCGCCGTTCGATGTCTTCGGCGATGACGATGCCGTTGTCCACCAGCAGTCCCAGCGCCAGGATCAGCGCGGCGATGGACACCGTCTGCAGTTCTATGCCCAGGGCGCGCATGACCAGCAGGGTGGCCAGTACCGTGAGCGGCACGATGGCGCCGACGATCAGGCCCAGGCGCCAGCCCAGGAACAGCATGACCACCGCCATGACGATCACCATGGTTTCCATCAGCACGTGCTGCATGCGCGCCATGGCGTGATGGACCACCTCGGCCTGGAAGGTCACCCGGTGCAGGGCGAACCCGGCGGGCAGGCTGGCCTCCAGGGCCTTGAGCCGGTCGTGCAGCGCAGCGCCGAAGGCTTCCACGTTGCGTCCCGGGGTCATGGCGATGCCCAGCACCAGGGCGCGCTCGCCGCGATAGAAGGCGGCGCTGCGCACCGGCTGCGCGGGTTCGACCCGCACCTGGGCCAGCTCGGCCAGGGGCACGGCGCGGCCGTCGGCCAGCTGGATCGGCACGGCGCGCAGCGCGGCGGGATCGGCCAGTTCGCCGCCGATGGCCAGGCTCAGCGCACGGTCGCCCTGGCGCAGGCTGCCGCCGCTGACCAGTGCGTTGCGCGCCCGCAGCTGCGCCAGCAGGGCCTGGGGCGAAAGACCGGTCCGCGCCAGGGCGGTGGCGTCCAGTTCGAGGGTGACGCGGTCTTCCTGCAGGCCATAGAGGGCGATGCGATCCACCCCGGGCAGATCATAGAGCGCCCGACGCAGCCGTTCGGCTTCGCTGCGCAGTTCGCTCGGGCTGAAGCCGGGCGCGGTCACGGCGATGGACGCCACTGCCACCCGGCCGAAGTCGTCGTCCACCACCGGCCCCTGGGTGCCTTCGGGCAGCTCTTGCGCCACCTCGGCGACCTTGTTGCGCACCCGTTGCCAGAGCGCCGGCAGGTCCGTGATCTCGTCCCGTGCGGTGAGCTGGACGATGGCCTGGCCGGGTCTCAGGGTGGTCACCAGGGTCTTGAGTTCGGGCAATTCGCGCAGCCGGTCTTCCAGCGGCTTGGCCAGCAGCTCTTCCACCCGGTCGCTGGGCAGGCCGGGCAGGGCGACGCTGACCAGGGCGTCGCGCACCGTGACGCTGGGCTCCTCCTGGGAGGGAAAGCCGAGAAAGGCATAGAGACCGCCGAGCAGCAGGGCCAGGGCGACAAAGAGCACCAGGCGACCCCGGCGCAGGGCGAAAGCGGTCAGGGACATAACTTACTCCCCCGTGAGCACGGTGCCGGGCCGATAGGGCAGCACATGCTCGCCCGCGCGCAGGAAGGCGGCGCCGGCCACCACGATCTGGTCACCCTCGGCGAGCCCGCTGGCGATCAGCGCCTGGCCCTGCTGCAGGGCCGCTACCGTGACCGGGCGCGGTTTCACCTGCTGGGTCTCCGGTTGGTAGACATAGACCTGACCGGCGCTGCCGCTCTGACCGGGCAGCAGCGCGCCCAGGGGCACCGCCAGCTGCGCCTGGGCCGGCAGCGGCAGACGCACGTCCAGCAGGCTGCCGCTGGGCAGGGCCGGTGCCTGCTGGTCGAGGGCGAAGACCGCTTCCTGCAGCAGGCCCTGCTCGGCACGCGGCGAAAGACCGACCAGCCGGAGCGGCAGGGGCGCGCCGTCGCGCGTGGCATAGGCCTGGGCCTGAGTGCCGGGCGCCAGCCTTTGGGCCAGGGCGGCCGGCACCTGCACCACCACCTGACGTTCGCCGTCGGCCTGCAGCCCGAACAGGGTCTCGCCCGCGCCCACCAGCCGCAGCGGCTCCGGCGCGCGCAGGACGATCTGGCCAGCGAAGGGCGCTATCAGCCGGGTCTGGGCCAGGGCGCGGCGCGTCAGGGCCAGTTCCGCCTCGGCGCCTCCTTGCTGGGCCTGGGCCGCACCCAGGGCTGCGTCGGCGGCTTCCAGCTCGGCCTTGGCCAGGTTGCCGTCGGCGAACAGCTGCCGAGCACGCCGCTGTCCGGCGCGGCGCTGGTCCAGCTCCACCCGAGCGGCCTGCACCCGAGCGCTGGCTTGGGCCAGGCGCAGGCGTGCCGGTTCGGCGTCCTGCTCGGCGAGCAGTTGCCCGGCCGCGACCCGGGCACCCACGTCCACGGCCACCCTCAGCACCCGGCCGCCATTTTCGAAGGCCAGCGCCGAGCTGTGCGGCTGGCGCACCAGGCCGGGTAGCAGCGGGGCCTGGGCCGCAAGGCGCGCGACCGGCGCGAGCTTGACGGTGCGCAGGGGCACCGGACCGGGGCGTTCATCGGGTGAACAGCCGCCCAGAAGGGGCAGCAGCAGGAGTAAGGCGAGGGCGGAGGTCAGGCGCGGGCCAGGCATGGCGGGCTCCAGGATCAGAAGCTGTAGGTCAGGGCGACTTGGGCGGTGGTGGCGGTGGCGCGCTGCCGCAGCGGGCTGTCGCGTGCCTGGTCGCCGTAGTAGGCGGTGGTCAGGGTCGCCACCGAACTCCAGTGCGGATCGAAGGCGTGCAACCAGTTCAGCGCGGCGGAATAGGCATAGATGCCCCGGTCGAGCCGCGCCGGGGCGAAGCCGCTGGCGGCGCTCTGGGCGGCGGTGACGCCGAAATAGGTCTGGTTGAAGCGGCTGTCACCGGCGTGGGCGTCGAGATCCAGCGCCAGGGTGTCCTGGTCGGTGTGCAGGCCGATGGCTTCCACGCCCAGGCGATAGCGATTGCCGCGCTGGGCCCCGGCCAATCGCCATTCGCCCTCGGCGTTGAGGCTGAGCCAGGGCGCCAGGGCCTGGCTCAGATTGAGGTCCAGCACCGTGGCGCCGTCGACCTCGCCCATACCCTTCAAGCGGTCGGCGCCTGGCCGCGAGGCGTTGTCGCGGTCATCGCGGCCGAAGTCGTAGTTGAGGGCGCCGCTGAGGGTCAGTCCCTGGGCCGACTGCCATTGCAGGCCGAGGCCGCGACTGGTGTCGGCAAAGAAGGGTCCACGCTGCACCACCACCAGCGGCAGCAACTGCGGCCGGTAGGCGGCCGAACCCATGTAACGACTGACCGCGCCGGCCACCAGGCCGAGGCTGACGTCGGTGTGGTCGCCCCAGGGCGAGGCGTCGGCCGCCTGGCCGGCCAGGGGTGTCAGGCAGAGTAGCAGCGGCAGCAGGGTGGTGCGGGTCATGGCGAGTCCTCTCAGGTGGCGGAAGGGTGGTCGAGGCCGTGCAGGGCGCGGTACAGGCGCAGGCGATTGAGGCGCAGGGCCTGGCCGGTCTGGCGCAGCGCCTCGCCGGCGCGCAACCCGTCGAGACCGGCCTGCAGGCTGTCGCCGGGATCGCCGGCCCCGGCCTGCCACTGGCGCGCCAGACGCTGGCGGCGCTGTTGGCTCAACTGCAGCTGGGCGGCCAGGGTCTGCCGCTGCGCGAGCAACAGGCGGCGCTCTTCCAGGCCGTCGGCCAGTTCGCGAAAGGCGTCCTGCAGGGTGCGTTCGTAGGCGGCCAGGGCCAGGTCGCGAGCGGTCCTGGCAGAATCCAGGTTGGCCTGGTTGCGCCCGCCGTCGAACAGCGGCAGGGACAGCGACGGCGTCAGCAGGCGCAGCCCCTGGCCGGCGCTGAACAGGTCCTGCAGTTGCGGACTGGCCAGGCCCACCGCGGTGCTCAGGCGAATGCTCGGGAAAAAGGCGGCGCGGGCCGCGCCTATGCTGGCGTTGGCCGCCTGCAGGCGCTCCTCGGCCGCGCGTACGTCGAGACGCTCCAGCAGGCGGCTGGAGGGCAGGTCGGCCAGCTCGCCCGGCAGTTCCGGCGGCGGACCGGCCGGGGCAGGCGCAGCGCTGGGCGAGGGCGCCAGCCGGTAGCCGGTGACCCAGGCCAGCGCCCCATAGGCCTGGGTGCGTTGGCTCAGGCGCTGTTGCTCCAGTTGGCGTGCGTCCAGGGCGGCCTGGGTCAGGGGCTCCAGGGCAGCCGGGGCCAGGTCGCCGGCGGCGATGCGTGCCCGGGTCCGCTGCACCAGCTCATCGCTGAGGGCCGCCATGGCCTGGGCGCTGAAGACCTGGGCATCGGCCTCGCGGGCCAGCAGGAAAAGGCGCGCCACCTCGGCTACCAAGGCGCCGCGCGCGGCCTGCTGGCCATAGGCGCTGGCCAACAGTTGGTGGCGGGCCTCTTCGCCGAGGCTGGCTACCCGCCCGAAGAAGTCCAGTTCGAAGGCGTCCACGCCGAGGGTGGCGGTGGCCAGGTCCTGCTGGTAGCGCTCGTCCAGCGCCTGGTCGGCGAAGCGCTGGCGCGGCCGCTGCACCGCCAGGCCCAGGGTGGGCCAGCGGTCGGCCTGGCGCGCGCCCAGCTGCGCCCGCGCCTGCTCGACCCTGAGCTGGGTTATCCGGTAGTCTCGATTGCCCGCCAGCGCCTGGCCCACCAGCTCTGGCAGGAGAGCTTCAGCGCTGACCGCGGCCAGCAGTTGGCGCTCGTCAGGGCTGAGATCAACGCCCACCGCGGGGGCAGCGTCCTGCCGCTGCCACAGCCCCTGGTGCGCGGGCACCGGCAGGGGCGGCCGCTGGTAGTCGGGAATCAGCGAGCAACCGCTGAGGCCTAGCAGACCGATCAGCAGCAACTGGCAGGTGATGGAAGCGGCGAGTGAAGGCATGGCAGGCGGACCCGGTGCAAGGCATGGGTCGCAGCCTAGGGACGCCGAATCAAGATTCCTTCGGCGAATTGTCGAGATTCGATCAAGAGAGCGGACGTGGGCGACAAACTCATACTCATCGTCGAAGACGACGCCGACAGCGCCAGCGTGCTGGAGGCCTATCTGCTGCGCGACGGCTTCGCGGTCATCCTCGCCGAAGACGGTCGCCAGGGGCTGGAACTCTTCCAGCGCGAGCGACCCGATCTGGTGCTGCTCGACATGATGCTGCCGCGCCTCGGTGGCACCGAGGTGCTGGCACAGATCCGCCGCGCCGGGGATACCCCGGTGATCATGGTGACCGCCATCGGCGACGAGCCGGAAAAGCTCGGCGCCCTGCGCTATGGCGCCGACGACTACGTGGTCAAGCCCTACAACCCCAAGGAGGTGGTGGCGCGGGTGCACGCGGTGCTGCGTCGCTGCCACCAGGCGCCGCGCGATGACCGCTGGCTGCGCCATGGCGCCCTGACGGTGGATCTGGAACGTTTCAGCGCCACCGTTGAGTCACGGGCCCTGGAGCTGACGCCCACCGAATTCGGCCTGCTCGCCACCCTGATGCGCACTCCGCACAAGGCCTTTACCCGCGAGGAATTGCTGGAGCGCTGCCTGCCGGAAAGCGAGGCCCTGGCGCGGGTGGTGGACACCCACCTGCACAACCTCAGGCGCAAGCTGGAAGCGGCGGGCCTTCCCGGCGTGCCGGTGACGGTGCGCGCCATTGGCTATCGCTTTTCATGAAGCGCCAGGCGCCGCTGGGGCGCTGGGTCGGCTGGCGCATGAGCCTGCTGGCCCTGGGCGCGGTGCTCTTGATCGCTGCCGGCATGTACCTCTGGTTTCTCTTCGGCGACTGGTGGGTGCTGCGCCAGGTGCCCCAGGCGGCGCGGGCGGAAATCCTCCAGCTGCGCGCCGATCCGCAGGAAAACGAGGCGCGACTCTGGGCGCTGTTCAGCCACTATTATCCGGTGCGCTATTTCCTGCCCGGCATCGCCAGCCGCGACTGGTGGGTGCTGGCGGGGCTGCTGCTGGCGGCCGTGCCGCTGATCCTGCTGGCCGGCTTCCGGCTGTCACGCCCGCTGTCGAGCCAGTTCTCCGCCATCGCCGCGGCGGCGCGGCGGGTGGCCTCCGGCGATCTGGAGACCCGCCTGGAGGTGGCCGAGACGGCGCCGGCGGAATTGCGCCGCCTGGCGCTGGACTTCAACAGCCTCACCGCGCGGCTGCAGCAATACGAGCGCGACGTGCGGGATTCCAGCGCCATCCTCGCCCATGAGCTGCGCACCCCGCTCAACGCCGCCTCGGTGCGGGTGCAGGGCATCCTCGACGAGGTCTTTCCCGCCGATGCCCGCCAGTTGCAGATGGTCAAGCGCCAGCTCGACCTGCTCAACACCCTGGTGGGCGATCTGCACACCCTGTCGCTGGCCGAGGCCGGGCAACTGGCGCTGGATCAGCGGCCCTTCGCCCTGGCGGCATTGGTGGAAGAGCGGCTGGCCTGGTTCGCGCCCCAGCTGCAGGCCGAGGCCATCCAGCTGCGCCTGGAACTGGATCCCCGCCAACGGCTGTGCGCCGACCGCCATCGCATCGGCCAGTTGCTCAACATCCTGCTGGAAAATTTCCTGCGCTATGGCGCCAGCGGCGGCGAACTGGAGATCGTCCAGCTGGCCCTGGCCGAAGGTCTGGTGCTGGAATTCCGAGATCGAGGCCCGGGCATCGCCGAAGCCGATCGCGAGCGGGTCTTTCACCGCTTCTGGCGCGCCGACAGCTCCCGGGCACGGCACCTGGGCGGCAGTGGCCTGGGCCTGTCCATCGCCCGCGCCATCTGCGCGGCGCATCAGGGCCGCATCGTCGCCCTGGGGCGCGAGGGTGGGGGGACGGTCATGCGCATCGAATTGCCGGGACGGCTGTCCTAACGCGGCGGGCGTCTGGAACGACTGCCCCTGTCTGGGCGACAGGGGCAGCGGGGCTCAGGCGGAGGCGTCGTCTGCAGGAGCGGCAACGGTCTCGGCCGCTGCAGGCGCTTGCGCTTCGGCAGGCGCGGCGGTGTCCGCCTTGGCCTTGGCCTGCTCACGGCGGGCCTGGGCGCGCTGGCGGCGTGCCTGCTGCTTGGCATAGACCGCCTGGGAGGCGGTCACGGTGCCAGCCGGCTGGCCATCCAGATCCAGGCGCGGGGCGTTTTCGGTCATGGCCGCCCAGTAGCGGGTGCCGCGACACCAGGTGGCGATCGACTGCTTGAGCTGATCACCGGAGATGCCCAGGCGCTCAAGGTGCTGCTCGGCGTCCTTCAGGATGCCTTCCTTGAGCGGCACCTTGGGTGCCGGATTGACCGGGAAGGCCAGCGGGAAGTGCTTTTGCAGACGGCGGATGCCTTCGACCACCGGATCCTGCTCGCGGGGCTTCTGCTCGCGGGGCTTGGCTTTCGGTGAAGGTCTCCGCGCCGGCCGCTCGTTGCTCTCGGTCTTTACCTGCGCTTTTTCGGCCCGCAGGCGGTCGCGTAGTTCAGCTAGTTGCTCAAAGCCCATCGTTCAGCTCACCGCTCCAAATAGAATTCACGTGCAAGGGTAACCCATGCCGGGCTTGGACCGCGCCAATCGCAGATCGGCACGCCCAAGGCTGGCGGCCCGTCATTCTAAAGGCTGGTTTGCCGCTCGTGCATCCTTGGCGGCGTCATTCCCGGCGGATGGTGTGCCCTGCTGGGCGTTTTCCAGGTCCGGTACGAAAGTCGCCGAGCGAAGGTGAGGCGGATTGAAACGACCAACGGGAGTAACCGCCCAAGGCTGCTCAAAGGGGTAGCGCTCACCAACCAAAAAGCAGAGGGAGCGCAGTGTACGTGCGGTAAAGGAGCATTCCGACCGGGCTGGCGATCCAGGGGTTTTCAACGAAGCATCGCCGATGCGCAGGCACTTCTCGTACTGGACCTAGCCGCCTCCGGTCAGGCGCGACACCCACTGCGCCAGTCGCAGCTTGAAGGGCGAATAGGGCGGCAGCAGCAGACGAACGGCCAGCAGCGGACCGGCGGCGAGCACGCTGCGCTCGTGGGAAAAGGTGCGAAAACCGGCCTGACCATGGGCGCTGCCGCTGCCGGAGTGATTGACGCCGCCAAATGGCAGGTGCAGCTGGGTGTACTGCTGCATGCACAGATTGAGGCCGACGCTGCCGGAGCTGGTGCGGGCGATGACTCGCTGCTGGATGTCGCGGTCGCGACTCCAGAGATAGAGCGCCAGGGGCTTGGGCCCGGCGTCGATGCGCTGCAGCACCTCTTCCAGGTCGTCGTAGGCGATCACCGGCAGGAGCGGACCGAACAGCTCCTGACTGTCCAGGGGGCTGTCGATAGCCGAGCAATCCAGCAGGGTCGGGGCGAGATAGCGCCCGGCCACATCGTGCGCGCCGCCATGGATCAGCTGCGCACCGGCCGCCCGGGCCTGTTCCAGCAGCCCGATCAGTTGGCTGGCGTGGCGTTGATGGATGAGTCGGGCGTAGTCCGGGCTGGCCGCGGCATCGGTGCCGTAGCGCTGCACCAGCAGGGCGCGACAGCGCTCCTTGAAGGCCGGCAGCAGGCGGCGGGCGACGAAGACATGATCGGGCGCCACGCAGGACTGGCCGGCATTGAGGAACTTGCCCCAGAGCAGCAGCTCGGCGGCGGCGTCCAGGTCGGCGCTGGCGTCGATGATCGCCGGCGACTTGCCGCCCAGCTCCAGGGTCACCGAGGCCAGGTGCCGGGCGGCGGCCTGCATCACCAGGCGGCCCACGGCGGTGGAGCCGGTAAAGAAGAAGTGGTCGAAGGGCAGCGCCAAGAGCGCCTGGGCGGTGGAGACATCGCCTTCGCAAAAGGCCACGGTGTCCGGGGTGAAGGCCTCGGCCAGCAGTTCGCGCAGCACCGCGTTGACCGCCGGGGTGAATTCCGAGGGCTTGAGCATCACGCTGTTGCCAGCCGCCAAGGCCGACACCAGGGGGCCGAGCAGGGTAGAGATCGGGTAGTTCCAGGGGCCGATGATCAGGCAGCGCCCGCGCGGCTGGCTGTGGATGTGCGCCGGGCAGCCGAGGGACGTCAGGGTCGGGCGCACCCGCCGTGGCTTCATCCAGCGGCGCAGGTGGCGGCGCGCGTGCTGGATCTCTTCCAGCACCGGCATGATCTCCGACAGTTCCACCTCCACCTCGGGCTTGCCGAAGTCCTGGCGAAAGGCCGCATAGAGCGCCCCCCGCCGCGCCACCAGGGCGCCATGGAGGCGCTGCAGCAGGCTCAGGCGCTCGGCGGCGCTGGAACCGCGCAGGGCCAGGGCACGCGGTCCCTGGGCGGCGAACAGCCGCTGCAGCATCTCGGGGTCGACCAGGGCGGGAGCGGGATCGGGGAGGGGCGCATTCATGGCAGCAGTCCGCAAGGGGGCAGGAAGGGGACGATTCGGTGACGACGGCAGTCTTCAGCCTGGGCGCTGCCAGCGCCAGCGCGGCACCGGCCGGGGGCCGCGGGCACTGAGGGCGAGAAGGGCCGCCAGCCCCAGGGCCAGCAGGGCGAGCAGGGCGCTGGTCAGGGCGGCCGGTCGGACCGCGGCGCCCTGCAGCCAGAGCGACGCCAGCGCCGGGCCGGCGGCGCAGCCGAGCAGTTGCAGCGAGGGCACCAGGGTGGCGACGCGGCCACTGGCGTCCAGCCGCAGGGCCAGGCTGATCTGGAAGGGGGTGAGGGTCTGCCAGAGAAAGGTGAAGGTCAGGCACAGCAGCACGAAACTCAGGTGCGCCCCCGGCGCCAGGCCATAGATCAGCGCGGCCAGGCTGCCCAGCGTCAGGGTCGCCAGGGTCAGGGTGGTGGCGGCCGGCAGCCAGGCCACCAGGACCGCGCCGGCCAAGCCGCCGAGCAACTGGGCGGCGAAGCTGGCGGCGATCAGGGTCTGGGCTTGGCTGGCGTCCAGTCCGAGGGCTTCGCCATAGGGTTCCAGGTAGGCCCAGAGCGCGCCGATGGCCGCCAGCTGGCAACCGACGAAGGCCAGCAGCAGTGCCTGGGGCAGTCGCCATCTATGGCGGACCGGCGCGCTGCCAGGGACGTCCACTGCCGCCAGCCGGCGTGGCAGGGCGACGGTCAGCGGCAGGGCCAGGGCGGTGACACCGGCCAGCAGCCGGAAGCCGCCGGCGCTGCCCAGCCGGGGCAGGATCCACAGCGCCAGCAGGGCGGCCAGCAGGCCCTGGCAAAAGGTCTGCAGTGCCATGAACAGGCCGGACAGCCGCTCGGCGGTGGGTTGACGGACGATCAGCGCCACCGCCGCCCAGAGCAGCAGGCCTTCGCCAAGGCCGGCGAGGGCGCGCAGGCCGAGCAACGGCAGATCACCGCTGGCCTGGGCGCTGGCCAGGTCGGCGGCGACCGCCAGCAGCGTCGCCGGCCACAGTACGGCTGGCAGCCCCAGGCGCGGGCCCAGGGCCTCACCGGCGATCACGCCCAGGCCCAGGGCGACGATCTCGCCCATGGCCACCAGGCCGAGGCCGTCGAGGCTGGCCCGGCCGCTGGTGAACAGCTCGCCGAGCAGCAGCGGCTGCAGGCCGAGGATGAGCAGCGCCAGGGAGCCCAGCAGCAGCGCGGCTTGGACCTGGCGAGGCGGAGCGGGCGCGGTGACGGTCATGGGGTTTACCTTCGAAGAGTGGCTAGTAACCACGGCTTTCCGCCGGCAGCCGGCCCTGACGAAAGGCCTCGGCGGCGGCGCGCTGGTCGCGCTGGAGTCGGCGGGTGGCGATCAGCACCACCCACCAGGGCAGGCGGGTGAGCACCGCGCCGGTGGCCTGGGCCAGGGTGTAGGCCTTGGCGCATTTCTCGAACAGCTCGGCATTGAGGGCGGCGCGACTGGCGGTGGTCCCCAGGCACAGTGGCTGGCCGCCGAGCAGCTGGACGTTGCCGCGCGCGGCCAGGGCTTCCGCCAGGGCATCGCCCCGGGCCACCGCGGGCGCCATCCGCCCCAGGTGCCGGGCCTGCTCGTCGAACAGGTCCGGCAACTGGCCGCCGAAGTCCGCCACATGCTGCCCGTAGCGCCCCGCGCCCTGGATGATGGCGCCGACATCCGGTCGCGACCGGTAGACGAGTGCATGATCCAGGGCGGCGCCGCTGCGGCGGGCCAGCTCGATCTCGCAGGGCGCGGCATCGCCCAGGGTGCCGTACCAGAGGCTCGCCGCCCCCGGTATGCGCACCGACAGGGCCAGGGCCGAGCGCTCGCCCTGGCGGGCCAGACGCTGCTGCAGATCCAGCCATTGCTGGCGCGATTCGGCTTTCATGGGCAGCCTCATACCAGTTGGAAGACCCGGTCGAAACGCTCCAGGGCGTCGTCGATCACGGCGTCGGTGTCGGCCAGGCTGGTGTAGATGCGGCTGCCGGCCAGGGTGATGAGGCCATGGGCGGTGTAGGCCGCGCCCATCTCTTCCATCATGTGCTTGCGCGCCTTGGCCTCGTTGCGCACCCGCAGCAGCTTGAGCGGATTGCCGGTGTCGAGCAGCAGCACCCCGGAGGTCTGCAGGTGGACGATGGAGCCCAGGTTGTAGGCGACATAGGGCAGGTTGCGGCGCTGGATGATCTCCTCCAGGCCCTGGCGCAGTCGATCACCGGCGCGGCCGGCCTGGCCGGCGGCGTCGAGCCGCTGGATCTCCTTGAGGGCGTAGTAGCCGGCCACGCAGCACAGCGGATTGGCCGACAGGGTGCCGCCGACGAAGGCGCGCTTCGACGAGGTGCCGATGCCGCCCACCAGCAGCTGCATGACCTCGGCCTTGCCGCCCAGGGCCCCGGCCATGGGATAGCCGCCGGTCAGGCATTTGCCGAGCACGGTGAGGTCCGGCAGCACCTTGAAGTAGCCCTGGGCCCCACCCATGCCGGCGCGGAAACCGGTCACCACCTCGTCGAAGATCAGCAGGGCGCCGAATTCGTCGCAGAGCTTGCGCACCTCGCGGTTGAAGTGCGGATGCACCGGGCGAGTACCGCTCTCCGGGCCGAAGGGTTCCACCAGCACCGCCGCGGTGCCGCCGCGCAGGCGATTGAATTGCAGGCGCCGGCGCAGGGCTTCGAGGTCGTTGGGCGGGCTTTCCTGGGTGTGGGCGGTGGCGCCCCGGGGAATGCCGAGGGCCTCCATGCGCCCGGTGCCGGGCAGGCGCATGCCGTACACCAGCTGATCGCTCCAGCCGTGGTAGGCGCCGCCGATCTTGATGATCCAGCGGCGCCCGGTATAGGCCCGCGCCAGGCGTACCGCGGCCATGGCCGCCTCGGTGCCCGAACCCAGCAGCCGCACCTGGTCGATGCCGGGCACGCTCTGGCAGACCAGTTCGGCCAGCTTGACCTCGTATTCGTGCAGCAGGCCGGTGACCGGGCCGCACTCGGCGAGGATGCGCTGCACCTGGTCGCGCACGCCGGGATGATTGGAGCCGAGCAGGGTGGGGCCGCCGGCCTGGAGGAAGTCGATGTACTGGTTGCCGTCGACGTCGGTGAGGTGGGCGCCCTCCGCCCGGGCGATGGCCAGGGGGAAGGGATGGTTGAACGCCAGGTTGTGCTGGATGCCCCCGGGAATGAAGCGCTTGGCTTCTTCGGCGAGCCGCCGCGAGCCCTGGCAGCGCTCGTCGAAATAGCCCATGACCTTGGCCAGCGCCTCGCGGCGCAGCGGGCGCATGGGCTGTTTGACCAGGGCGTCGAAACGGCGATAGAGCGTCTCGGTATCCGGCCAGGCGGAAATCGCCGGAGGCGTGGGTACCAGGGGCGGCGGGGTGGTCAGGGGCTGATTCATGGCGGACCTCAGGACGGGAGGGAGGCGGTGAGGGTGGTCAGCAGGCGCTGGCGCGCCAGGCTGTCGGCTGCGGAGACACCTGGGCGGCTGGCGATACGACCGACCAGGTAGTGCTCGCAGAAGGCTTCCAGCTGCTCCAGCACCGCCAGGGTCTGGCGCGCGCTGGCGCCGTAGCAGAGCACTCCATGGTTGCGCAGCAGATAGGCCGGGCTCTCGGCGCTCAGGGCGCGATCCAGGCGCTTGGCCAGCCAGCCGGTACCGGAGGGGGCATAGCCCACCAGCGGCAGGCGGCGGCCCAGTTCGGGCCAGCGCTCGGGATCGTCGACGCTCAGGGCCTCGCCCAGCAGGGTGCAGGCGCTGGCCAGCGGCTGGTGGGTGTGCAGGCTGCAGCCCGCCGCCGGAAAGCGCCGCAGCACCCGGGCGTGCAACCCGGTTTCCACCGAGGGCGCGCGATCGCCTTCGAGCTGGTGCAGATCGGCCAGGCGCAGGATGCAGACGTCTTCCGCGCCCATCTGGTAGTAGTCGAGGGCGGAGGGGGTCACCGCGATGCGCTCGGCGTCCAGGCGCAGGGCCAGGTTGCCGCCGGTGGCGGCGAAGAAGCCGCGGCGCACCAGGTGCAGGCAGAGATCGACCACCTGTTCGCGCGCTTCGAGGGTATCGCTCATGGTCGGGCTCCCTGGTTGGGGTTGAGGCGGCGATAGAGCGGCGCCAGGCGCCGGCGGACTTCGAGAAAGGTGGCGTAGCTGTCGTCGTAGCGCGCCCGCGCCTGGGGGCAGGGCTGGTAGAGCCGCGGCGGTCGCTGCAGCGCCGGCACGTCGCTGAAGGCCAGGGCGCCGATGCCGGCGGCGGCGATATAGGCCGAGCCCCGGGCATTGGCCTGGATCGGCGCATCGGGCTGGGCGATCACCTGGCCGGTGACGTCGGCCATGATCTGGCACCAGAGATTGGACTGGGCGCCGCCGCCCACCGCCGTTATCCGCTCTGGCCGGCGGCCGAGGAAACGGCCGAAGGGTTCCAGCATCCAGCGGGTGTTGAGCGCCACCCCTTCGAGAAAGGCGCGGATGATGTCTTCCCGCGTGTGCTCCAACGACAGATTGATCAGTGCCGCGCGCAGGCTGGGATCGTCCACCGGGCTGCGCTCGCCATACAGCCAGGGGGTGTAGAGCAGCCCGCGGGCGCCCGCCGGCACCCGGGCGGCGATGCGGTCGAGCAGGGCATAGAGATCCGGGTGCTGTTCGTCGCTGAGGAGTTCGTCCGGGTGGTAGAGCACCTTGTCGCGCAGGAACGACAGGTTGGCGCCCGCCGCGGTCTGCAGCGCCATGGCCAGGTAGCGGCCCTTGACCGCGCTGGGCACGGCGGCCATGTGGCGCAAGACATCGGACTTCTTGAAGGGCACATGGGCGCCCAGCCAGGAGGAGGTGCCGAGATAGAGGTGCGGCGCGAAGTCCTCCACCGCCGAACCCACCGCCACCGCCGAGGTGTCCACCGAGCCGGCCACCACCGGGGTGCTGCGCGGCAGGCCGAGCTGGTCGGCCACCGCGCCGGTCAGGGTGCCGATCACCTCCGCCGAATCCACCAGGTCGGGCAGCTTGTCGCGGTCGAAGCCCAGGGTGCGGATCAGCCCGGCGTCGTACTTCACCTGGCGCGAATCGCGGTTGTCGGTGATCCAGGCGGTGCAGATGGAATCGGCGGTGGCGCAGCAGCGACCGGTAAGGCGCAGATTCATGAAGTCGAGGACATTGAGAAACTTCACCGTGCGCGCATAGCGCTCCGGCTGGTGGTCCTGCAGGTAGGCGATGTGCCCGGCGGAATCCTTGCCCGACAGCGAGGGCGCGCCGCCGGTGAGGCGGATCCAGCGCCATAGCTTGAAGGGCGAATACCCGGCGACCTTCAGCCGGCCGCCGCCGACCCGCCGCGCCACCGACTCGGCCCCGCGCATGTCCAGCCAGAGCAGCGCCCGGCCCAGGGCTTGGCCGTTGGCGTCCACGCACACCGTGCCCTCGGTCTGGGTCGAGCAGCACACCGCCACCACGCGCCGCCGCCGCGCCGGATCCGCCGCCAGCAATTCGCCGGCGCCGCGCAGGAAGGCCTGCCACCAGTCTTCCGGCTCCTGCTCGGCGCTGTGCCCTTCGACGTGCAGGGTGACGCCGTGGAAGGTCCAGGCGACCACCTCGCCGCCAAGGGTGACCAGGGCGCTCTTGCAGCCGGAGGTGCCGAGGTCCACCACCAGCACCAGGCCATCGAGGGCGGTGGCCTGGACCGGCGCGGGCGGCGTGGCGAAGACGTGAGGTTTCATGGGCGCCAGCTCAGAAGGGGCGGGCCACGGACAGCACCCAGCGGGCCTCGTCCGTCGCGCGCTGATGGTCGCCGTCTTCGGCAATGTAGAGTTCGCGCGCCCGGGTATGGGGACTCAGGTAGTCCAGGCCGAAGTCGAAGCCCCAGTGGCGATGCACCAGGCCGACGCCGTAGTCGCTGAAGTTGGCCTCGGAGAAATTGCGGATCTGCTGGTAGCCGGCGTGCAGCTTGAGGCTGGTGCGCGGGGTCAGCTCGTAGCGATAGTCCAGGTCGTAGAGCAGGCTGCCGCGGGAGTTGTGCTCGCCCTTGGCATAGCACTCCAGGCCCTTGGTGGGGTCGGGGTTGAATTGCAGCTGGGCGCCGCAGACGCCGGCGGTGTTGGCGCCGCGGTAGTTTTCCGAGAGCACGTTGAGGATGCGCCCCTGCAGTGCCCCGTAGCCGATCTCCAGCACGGCGAACTGGCTGTTGTAGTTGGTGCTGCGAAAGCCATCGGGGGCGCCGGTCTCCGGATCGATGCGGCTGGGGGCCTTGAAGTGGGCGCCGGGAAAGAATTCCCCTGCCAGGCCCACGCCAAAGTGCCAGGCTTCCGGATCGCCGAAGCGGTAGCCGCCAGCCAGCAGGACGTTGGCGCCATCGCCGTCGAGGAACTGCTTCTTGCTCACGCTGCCGATTTCCGCCAGGCCGATCAGGCCGCTTTCATGGGCGAATTCCACGGTGACCTTGGCCCCCGGCCGATTGAGCGAGTCCGAGATGCTGCGGTTGCGCACGTCCGAGAGCAGGCGCGGGGTGATGGTCAGGGCATAGCTGGCCAGGTCGTCATCGGCCTGGACCGCGCTGCCGAGAACGCTCAGGCACAGCAGGGCCGCCGCCTGGGTGCGGTGAAGAATCCGGTTCATGGGGTCGCTCCTTGCGGTGGCTTAGCTGCAGTGCGGGGTGGCGGGGAGGGTGCTCAGCGGGGTGAGCTGTTCGGTCTTGCCGAGCACCTCGGTGCCGACATAGGCGCGGATGTTGAGGTCGTCGCCCTTGCGGCGGACGTAGCCCTTGTACTTCTTGCCATCGCGCGGATCGAACACCCAGCCGTCGCGCCAGGTGCCGCCGTCGTCGCGACTCATCTGGAAGATGCGCGTGCCGCAGGTGTCATGGGCATTGCCGGCGTCCTTGTCCCAGACGATGGTGCCGCACAGGGCACTGGCGTTGTCGGCGCAGGGCGTGACCCTGACGGCGGCGCCCTGGTCGGCGGTCAGCCAGAGGCCCTGGACAGGTGCCGTGTCGGCGGCCAGAGCGGGCGCCAGGGGTAGCGCCCAGAGGGCGACGGCGAGCGCGAGGGGTGTTTTCATGGAGGTGGCTCCTGCTGTTTGTTGTGGTTGTGGCTGGAGGCAGTAAGGGCAACGCGGTTGCTGATATGATAGTTATCGCTACACGATAGTTATAACTATCATTTTACTGCCCATCAAGGTGTTTTTTCGTCTAGACGAGAGCTTTTTCATGGTCGCCAAAGAGTCCGCTCCATCCTCCCGCGCCACGCCCAAGGCCCGCCCCAGCCAGCAGCGGGCAGCGGAAACCTACGAACGCATCCTGGCCGCGGCGGCGGAGGTGCTCTGTCAGGTCGGCATCGAGCGGCTGTCGACCAATCTGGTCTGCGACTGCGCCGGGCTGACCCCGCCGGCGCTCTATCGCTACTTTCCCAACAAGTACGCCCTGCTGGAGGAGCTGGGCCGGCGCCTGCTGGAAAAGCAGAATGCGCAGATAGACGGGCGGATCAATGCCGAGCTGCTGGCCGGTCCTTTGGAGCGGGTGGAAGACGTCTTGACCGGACTTTTGCTGGATACCTACCGGGTCACCGCCGAGACCGCCGGTGGCATGTGGATCCTCAAGGCGCTGCGCGCGGTGCCCTCGCTGGAGCACGTGCGCCTGGATTCGCACCGCCGGGTCGCGGCGCAGCAGACCGAGTTGCTGGTGCTGTTGCTACCCAGCGTGCCACCGGCCGCCGTGGCCCAGGTCGCGCGGATCGTGGTCGAGCTGATCCACTCCACCGTGGAGCTGCTGTTCGATGAGGGTCTGCCGGCGGAAAGCACCTGCCGCACCGTCGCCGCCATGCTCAGCGGTCATCTGGGGCGCCTGCGCGACGGCTGAGCCGTTCGCCCGCCGGAGCGAGCATCAGTGGGGGACTCAGGTCAGAATCGGCAGGCGTTTCACCACTGTCGAGGCCCGTCATGCCTGATCTGGATATCGCCACCTACATCGCCGCCTGGCCCAGCCTGCGCCTGGAAGCTGCCCCGCCCTGGACGCTAACCGGTGCCTGCGAGCACCAGGTCAGGCTGCTACTGGCGCGGCTCGGTCCCGGCTATCGGCGCCAGGGCGACAGCGCTATCCATGAGACCGCGGTGGTGGAGGCGGGCGCGGTGCTCAAGGGGCCGGTCATCATCGGGCCCGGCACCCTGGTGGCGGCGGGCGCCTATCTGCGCGGCGGTGTTCATCTGGGCGCCCACTGCGTGGTGGGGCCCGCCTGCGAGCTGAAGAGCAGCCTGCTGCTGGACGGCAGCAAGCTCGCCCACTTCAATTTCGTCGGGGATTCGCTGATCGGCAGCGGGGTGAATCTGGAGGCGGGCGCCATCGTCGCCAACTACCGCAATGAAAGTGACGGCGCGGTCATCCGCATCCGCCACGGAGACCGGGTGATAGAAACTGGGGTGATCAAGTTCGGCGCCCTGATCGGCGACAATTGCCGGCTGGGCGCCAATGCGGTCATCGCGCCGGGCGCGCTGCTGTCGCCCGGCACCCGGGTCGCGCGGCTGGAGCTGGTTGACCAGGGCGTGCCTTAAGGCGAGTCGGGCGCCGCAGTGCCCTGGCCAGCGAGATAGGCGTCGGTGGCTTCCAGCGTCGCATAGGCGAAGGCCAGCGCCGCCATCAGGGCGGCATGCACCTGGGCCGCCGGCACCCGGACCCCGTTGAAGTCCAGATCCAGGGTGGCGCAGGCGTCATGGATCACGGTCACGGCGTAGCCCAGATCGGCCGCGGCGCGGACGCCGGCGTCGATGCACATATGGCTCATGGCACCCACCACCACCAGCGATTCGATACCGCGCTCGTCCAGCAGTTGCCTGAGATTGGTTTCGCGAAAGGCATTGGGATAGTGCTTCACCACCACCGGTTCGCCGGCGCGGGGCACGACGGCGGCCTGGATCTCGACGCCATCGCTGCCGGGCACGAAGATCGGCGCCTCGGCGCTCAGCGACAGATGCTGCACATGGATCACCGGCACGCCCTGGTCGCGGGCGTGGGCGATGATCCGCGCGGCATTGGCGACCGCGGCCTCGATGCCGCTGAGGGGCAGTTTGCCGCGGGGGAGGTACTCGTTCTGCAGATCGATGACGACGACGGCGTGCTTGCTCATGTCCAGCCTCTCGGAAGATGCTTCAGGTTTTGGGTCCGGCCATGATTGGCCAACCGCGCCCGCCGGCGAAGGGGCGTGACCGACAACTTCAGGGGCGCCAGCGACACATGCACGATCAACCACCGATCGAACTCGGCCTGCTGCTCTATCCCGGCGTGCAACAGGCGACGGTCCATGGCCTCACCGATCTGTTCGAGATCGCCGGGCGCCTCACCGGGACCGCGGAGGATGCCGAGCGCCCGCGGTTGCGCGTCAGCCACTGGCGGCTGGAGGAGGGCGAGACGCTGCCCAGGCGGGTCTACGATTCCCTGCCCGGGGCAGGCGGCGCGCCCCAGGTGCTGATCCTGCCGCCCAGTCTGGCCGAGCCGATTTCACCGGCCGCCGCCGCGCCCTATCGTGACTGGCTCCGCCAACTGCATGGCGAAGGCGTGCGCCTGGCCTCGATCTGTGCCGGTGCCTTCCTGCTGGCGGAAACCGGTCTGCTCGATGGCCGTACCGCCACCACCCACTGGCTGCATGTCGAGCGCTTCGCCACCCGTTTCCCCCGCGTGAGTCTGGACGCCGACCAGTTGCTCATCGACGGCGAGGACCTGGTCACCGCCGGCGGCCTCATGGCCTGGACCGATCTCGGTCTGCGCCTGGTCGACCGCTACCTGGGCGCCAGGCGGATGCTCGACACCGCGCGGACCCTGGTCATCGACCCGCCTGGCCGACAGCAGCGCTACTACAGCGCCTTTTCGCCGCGCCTGAACCACGGCGACAGCGCCATCCTCGCCGTACAGGAATGGCTGCAGGCGACCGGCGCCCAGGACCTCGCCCTGGACACCCTGGCCCAACGCGCCGGACTGGAACCTCGTACCTTTCTGCGCCGCTTTCGCCAGGCCACCGGCATGACCACCACCGCCTACGGCCAGCAACTGCGCGTCGGCCGTGCCCGCGAGTTGCTGCAGGCCAGCCGCCTGCCGCTCGAACGGGTCGCCTGGGAGGTCGGCTACAGCGATCCAGGCGCCTTCCGCAAGGTCTTTACCCGGGTCGTGGGGCTGAGCCCGGGGGATTACCGGCGGCGGTTTGGCGGATTGGCGGGAAGCGGACGCTGAGGGCGAGGGCGGGGCCAGCCGACCGCCACCCCGGCGGTCCCTCGGGCGGTATGCGGACGGCCAAGGACCCGCTGAGCGCAGCTCGTCCAGAAAGCCGTAGCTGTGATCGGAAAGGCCCGCCCGCAGGAATCCGTTGTCGCCAAGCGCAACGGTAGAATCCGCCGGTACCGATCCTTTTGGGGCAGCTGCCGAGAGCGGTAGGGCCGTCCCAGTCTCAGGTGTTCACCCTCTATCTACCGACGGATGCCCGGTGCGCGGAACGGGCGATTCGTCTCCCTGTTTGAACTGAGCCCTGATCCATTCCTCCACAGAAAGAGTACAGATGACGGTGCCTCCAGCTTCCGCGAGGCATCGATCCGAGCGCCGCGCGCTCAGAGATGACAAGCCCCATGCAGGTAACAATGAGTCAAGATCCAAACTTTCAGCTGCTGTTCGAGGCGCTGCCTCACCTGGTCCTGGTACTGACGCCTGGTCCCGATTTCATCATGGTGGCGGCCAACGAAGGGCGGCTTCGCGGCACCAATACCCGACGGGAGGACTGCATAGGTCGCTCGATTTTCGAGGTGTTCGCCCGCAACCCGGACGGGCAGTCGGAGTTCGGCGCCGGTGTGCTGCGGGCCTCGCTGGAGCGGGTGGTGCAGACCGGCAAACCGGATCGTATGGCGATCACCAAGTACGACATTCCCCGGCCGGCCAGCGAGGGGGGTGGTTTCGAGGTCCGTTACTGGAGCCCGCTGAATGTCCCGGTGCTGGATGACCGGGGCGAGGTTCGCTACATCATCCACCAGACCGAAGACGTCACTGACCAGGTGCTGGCCGAGCAACATTCCAGCACCCATCTGAAGCTTGCCGACGAACGCTTTCGCGCTGCCCTTCTGGCCTCCGAGGCAGGCATTTTCGACTGGTACATCGATGAACACAGCTTCTATTGCGATAGTGCCTTGCAGCAGCTGTTCGGCTTGCCGGACGTCCTGACCTCGGAACCCGTCGAGCGCTTCCTCGACCATGTGCATGTCGCTGACCGGGGCATCGTCAGAACGGCGCTGGCGGAATGCGTCCATGGCAAGGATTTCGTCGTGGAGTTTCGCCTGAAGCGCGACGCAGGCAGACAGTGGCTCCTGAGCAAGGGCAAGGTCTTCCGGGATGCCGCCGGCAACCCGTCCTACGTCACCGGCACCTGCGCGGACATCACCGCGCGCAAGCAGGCGGAAAAGGCCTTGTCCGACCTCAATGAAACGCTCGAGGCGCGGGTCGCGGCCGAGGTGGCGGAGCGTTCCCGCGTGGAAGACACCCTGCACCAGGCGCAGAAGATGGAGGCCGTGGGTCAGCTCACCGGGGGTATCGCCCATGATTTCAACAATCTGCTCACCGGGGTCATCGGCAGTCTGGAGCTGATGCAGCGGCGTCGGCGCAGCGGTGACGAGACGAATGACGAGCGCTACATCACGGCGGCGGTCACCTCGGCGCAACGCGCGGCGGCCCTTACCCAGCGGCTGCTGGCCTTTTCCCGCCGCCAGACCCTCGATCTGAAACCCCTGGAGGTCAATCCCCTGGTGGCGTCCCTGGAGGACCTGCTGCACCGCACCACCCGGGAAGACATCACCATCACCACGCACCTGGCCGCGGGCCTGGCCCTGGTGCGGATGGACGCCAACCAGCTGGAAAGCGCCGTGATCAACCTGGCCATCAACGCCCGCGATGCCATGCCGGATGGCGGCACCATCACCATCACCACTGCAGCCGTGCATCTCTCGCCGGAAGAGGGTGCCGCGATGGATCTCGCTGAGGGTGATTACGTGACGCTCACCGTGGCCGATACCGGGGTGGGAATGACGCCCGAGGTGCTGGCCAAGGTGTTCGAGCCCTTCTATACGACCAAGCCGATCGGGCAGGGGACGGGCCTGGGGCTGTCCATGGTGTATGGCTATATGCGTCAGGCCAACGGCGGGGTCCGCATCCTGTCCCAGCCGGGGAAGGGCACCCAGGTGCAGCTGTACATGCCGTGCCTGGGCGGTGACCTGGACATCCTGCCCAGCGAAGAAAGCCGCAGCGCTCCCCTTGGCGTCGGGGAGGTGGTGCTGGTCGTCGAGGATGAAGCCGTGGTGCGGTCGCTGATCGTGGAAGTGCTGGGCGAACTCGGCTATCAGACCCTCGAAGCCGGGAATGCCCAGGAAGCCATGCCGTTCCTGGAAAATCCCCAGCGCATCGACCTGATGATCTCCGACGTGGGCCTGCCCGGCATGAATGGCCGCCAGCTGGCCGATCTGGCCCAGGCCAACCGCCCGGAACTCAAGGTGCTGCTGGCGACCGGCTATGCGGAAGGCTCGAACGTGGAGGGCTATCTCGCTGCCAACATGGAGATCATCACCAAGCCCTTCGCCATCGATGCGCTGGCGAACAAGATCAGCGAGATGTTGAATCCGGCGGGTTGAGGAGAGCCCGGGGACGGGCTTGCGCGACTGCCCGCGTTCGGCCATCCGGGCTGTTCCCCGAGCAACAGTTGTCCGGGAAACTGTTCGGTCAGGGACTTCCAGGCGGCGAGGTTTTCACTTAAGTCACTGATATAGCGAGATTTTCGCGCTGGCACGGCATGTGCTCCAGCTCAGGGGCCACCTTTAAGGGAGTCCCTGCATGGCCGTCGCCCCCTCGCTCACTGCCGTTCCCCACGCCTTACCCGAACGTCCCGCCACCGTGTTGCGCGACGCCACCGAGGCCCTCGATGCCGCGGCGGCGCTGGCGGAGGATTTCGCCCGCGAAGCGCTCAGTCGCGATCAGGAGCGGCGCCTGCCCTGGGCCGAGATCGAGCGTTTCTCGGCCAGTGGTCTCTGGGCCATCACCGTGCCGCGGTCGTTCGGCGGCGCCGGGGTGGGCTTCGGCACCGTGGCGGAAGTCATCGCTCGGATCTCCACGGCAGACCCCTCCCTGGGCCAACTGCCGCAGAATCACCTGGGCGTGGTCAACAACCTGCTGCTGACCGGCAGCCCGGACCAGCAGCGTCACTACCTCGGCCTCGTGCTCCAGGGCTATCGCTTCGGCAATGCCTTCTCCGAGGCGCGCAGCAAGACCGTTACCCAGTTCGAGACGCGCATCCGCTTTACCGGGGACACCGCCTGGATCGATGGCGAGAAGGCCTATTGCACCGGCGCGCTGTTCGCCCATGTGGTCCCCACGGTGGCGCTGGACGAGGAGGGTCTGGCTCATCTCGCCCTGGTCCCGCGCGATGCCGGTGGCCTGACGGTGATCGATGACTGGGACGGCTTCGGCCAGCGCACCACCGCCAGTGGCCGGGTGCAACTCAAGGGCGTCAGTGTCCGGCGCAGCGCGGTGCTGCCGGCCTGGAAGGCCTTCGAACGGCCGACGGCGGACGGCCCGGTGTCCCAGATCATCCAGGCGGCGGTGGACGTCGGCATCGCCCGCGGCGCCTTTGCCGCCACCCTAGCGGCTGCCCGGGTGGCGCGGCCCTGGACCGACAGCGGACTCGAGCACGGCTGGCAGGATCCGCTGAGCCAGGCGCTGATCGGCGACCTGAGCTGGCGGCTGGCCGCCGCCGAGGCCTTGCTGGAAGACGCCGGCGCCGCCGTCGACCGGGCTCTGGCGGCGCCCTCCGCAGCCAGCGTCGCCGAGGCCTCGGTGGTGGTGGGGCAGGCCAAGATCGCCTCCACCGAGATCGCCCTGGCCGCCGCCAATCGCCTCTGCGAGCTGGGCGGCACCCGCAGCGTCTCGGCGCGCTTCGGCCATGACCGCCACTGGCGCAATGCCCGCACCCATACTCTGCACGATCCGGTGCGCTGGAAGTACCACCTGATCGGCAACCACCTGCTCAACGGCGTCGAGCCGCCCCGTCACGCCTGGAACTGATGCCATGACCGATCTCGCCCCTGCCATCCAAGCCGAACTCGCCTTCGCCGACCAGGTACTCGCTGACCTGCGCGAGGCGCTGCCCCTGGACGCCCGCGCCCGCGATCCGCTGGTGATCGCCACGGTGGGTGACCTCCAGGTGCGCCTGGCCGCCGCTCGCGCCCTGCAGCGACCGCACCGCAGCGAAGACGCCCCGGTACGCCAGATCCAGGCGCGCCTGGCTGCCGACCATGCCCGCCAGCTTGCGGCCGAACTCAAGCGCGAATGGCTGACGGACGCCCCGGCGCCCCGTCAGCCCGGGCCGAGCGTTCGCGACCTCCGGCGCCTGCTGGGCGAGCACCACCTGACTATCACCGACTAGAAAAGGACTGCCATGTCACTGCGTACACTGCTTCGTTCCCTCCTGCTAATGCCGCTGCTGGCCACGACCGCGCTGGCGGCTGCCGACGAGATCCCGTCGCTGGCCGGCAAGCGCATCGCCATCAGCATGACCGGCACCAGTCACTACTTCGATCTCAAGGCCTTCCAGGCCCAGGTGGAAGAGGTCAAGCGGCTGGGCGGCACGCCCATCACCCTGGACGCCGGTCGCAACGACAAGAATCTGGTGACCCAGCTGCAGACCCTGGTGACCCAGAAGCCGGACGCGGTGATCCAAACCCTGGGCACCCTGAGCGTGATAGACCCCTGGCTGCGCCGCATCCAGGCGGCCGGCATCCCGCTGTTCACCATCGATGCGCCCTCCCAGTACAGCCTCAACAACACCACCTCGGACAACGCCGCCGCTGGGCGGGAGCTGGCCGAGCAACTGGCAAAGGACACCGGCGCCAAGGGTGACATCCTGGTGTTCAACGGCTTCCAGGGCGTGCCGGTTTGCGCTATCCGCTACGCCGAGTTGCGCAAGGTACTCGACGCCCATCCGGGACTGAAGATCATCCAGCCCGAGTTGCGCGACGTGATTCCCAACACCGTGCAGGACGCCCGTGGCCAGATCGCGGCGCTACTCAACAAGTATCCCAAGGGGCAGATCGCCGCCATCTGGTCGGCCTGGGACATTCCCCAGCTCGGCGCCAGCCAGGCGCTGATCGAAGCGGGCCGCACCGAGATCAAGACCTATGGCGTCGACGGCACGCCCGAGGTGCTGGAGTTGCTCAAGCGCGGCGACAGTCCGGTCGGCGCGGTGGTCGCCCAGCAACCGGCGCTGATGGGCCGGACCGCGGTGCAGAACGTTGCCCGCTATCTGGCCGGTGCGCGCGACCTGCCTAGGGAGACCCATGTGGCGACCCTGCTCACCACCCCTGGCAACCTGAGTCAGGTCGCGGCGCTGCGAGGTGATCCATGAGCAGGGCGATCCTCGAACTGCAGGGTATCTCCCGGCGTTATGGCGCCACCCGGGCGCTGGACGGTGTGGACCTGACCCTGAGGGCCGGCGAGATCCACGGCCTGATCGGCGAGAACGGTGCCGGCAAGTCCACCCTGATCAAGGTGCTCGGCGGCCTGGTGACGCCCGACACCGGGGCGCTGCGCCTGCATGGTGAAGTCCTGACGGGCGTCGGGCCGCGCGAGTTGGCCCGCCGTGGCATCGCCATCATCCACCAGGAGCGGCTGCTGCCGCCCAACTTCACCCTGGCCGAGGCGCTGTTCTTCGGGCAGGAGCGGCGCCTCGGCCCGCTGCTGGATCGCCGTGGGCAGGAACGGGCGGCGGAGCGGTTGCTGGCCGAGCGTTTCGGCCTGGACTGCCGCGCGCGAACCCGGGTGGCGGACCTGAGCAGCGCCGAACAGCAACTGCTGCAGATCAGTCGGGCGCTGCTCGGCACGCCGGAGGTGCTGGTGCTCGACGAACCCACGGTGGCCCTGGCCCATGGCGAGGTGGAGCGCCTGCTGACCCTGCTGCGCCAGTTGCGCGACCAGGGGCTGGCCCTGCTCTATGTGTCCCATTACCTGCAGGAGGTCGAGCGCCTTTGCGATCGCGCCACGGTATTGCGTGGCGGCCGGGTGGTGGCCGAGGTTACGCCCAGCGTGACGCCGGCAGCGGCCATGGCGCGGTTGATGATCAACAGGGACCTGGGCGAGGCCTATCCCAAGGCCCGGACCGCGCCAGGCGAGGTGCTGCTGGAGACCCGCAGGCTGGGCCGTCCGGGGGCCTTCGCCGAGGTCGACGTGCAGGTGCGCCGTGGCGAGGTGGTCGGAATCGCCGGCCTGGTGGGCTCAGGTGCCAAGGAGCTGCTCAAGACGCTGTTCGGTCTGTTGCCGGTAGCCGAGGGCGAGTTGCTGCTGGACGGTCGCCCGCACCGCTTCGCCAGTCCCCGCGCGGCGGTGCGAGCAGGACTGGCGTTGTTGCCGGAGAATCGCCGCCAGCAGGGCGTGGCACTTGATCTCACCGTGACCGAGAATCTAACGCTGGCCGCCCTGGAACGTTTCAGCTGGTTCGGTCTCCGCCGGCCAGGCGCCGAACGCCAGGCGGCGCTACGGCTACGCGAGGCGCTGGACATCCGTACCCCGGATCTGGAGACGCCGGTGCGTCAGCTCAGCGGCGGCAACCAGCAGAAGGTCGCCCTGGGCAAATGGCTGGCCCGGGACGCGCGGCTCTATCTGCTCGACGAACCCAGCGTGGGCATCGATCTCGCCGCCCGCGCCGAACTCTATCGCCAGGTCGCCCGGCTGGTGGAGCAGGGCGCCGGCGTCCTGATCCTGTCAGTGGATCTGCCCGAATTGCTCAATCTCTGCGACCGCATCCACGTGATGCACCGCGGCCGCCTGCTGCCGGCACGCCCGGCGGCCGAGTTGACGGCGGAGGAGCTTCTGGCCGCCGCCACCGGCGCCCGTGAGTGGCCCGCCAGACCGCAGCGGAGGGCAGATCTTGGCCTCGCCTCCTGAGCGGTTGTCGATCCCGGTCTTGACCCGGCGCCCGGACCTCTGGCGCCATGGCGCGCTGCTGGCCTTCGCAGTGATCGCGGTCCTGTTCGCCTGGCGCGCACCGGGCTTTCTCGGCGCCGGCAATCTGGCCAACATCCTGGCCCAGGCCGCCATTCCCGGCATTCTCGCCCTGGGCCTGACCCTGGTGATCGTCGGCGGCGGAGGTAACGTGCTTGCCGGTGGCCTGGACCTGTCGCTGGCGGCCAATCTCGGACTCTGCGCGGCGTTACAGGCGACCCTGGTCAACGCCGGCTACGGCGCGCCGCTGGCCATTGGCCTGACCCTGGTCTGCGGGTTGCTGGTCGGAGCGCTCAACGGCCTGACGGTGACCCTGCTGGGCCTGCCGCCGCTGCTGGCCACCCTGGCCAGTCTCAACGTGGTAGCCGGTCTGGAACTGGTGCTGAGCGAGAATACCGTGCTGCCGGCCAGTGCGCCCTGGCTGGATCTGCTGGGCCTCGGCAGCTGGCTGGGCATACCGGCCGCGGGTTGGGTGCTGCTGGTGACCGCTCTGGCGCTGGCGGTGCTCCTGCAGCGCACCCCCTATGGGCTGCGCCTGGCGACGGTGGGCGATCATCCCGAGGCGGCTCGCGCCGCGGGTCTACCGGTGCGCGGGCTGGTGTTTTCCAGCTATCTGCTGGCCGGCGGCTGCGCGGGCCTGGCGGCGCTGTTGTCGGTCGCCTGGTTCAGTGGCAGCACCCCGGGTTCGGGCGAGTTGCTGCTGCCGGTGGTGGCCATCGCCTTTCTCGGCACGGTGTTCTCCTGGCGCTCGCAACCCAGCGTCGGCGGCACCCTGCTGGCGGCCCTGCTGGTGGGGATGCTCGGCAATGGCTTTCAGTTGTTCGGGGTGAGCAGCTTCCTGGTCAATGGCGTCCAGGGCACGCTGATCCTGCTGGTGGTGGCCGCGGCCAGCCTGCGCCAGGAGAGCCGTCGATGAACGCGACCCTTGCCCTCGGCCGGTCCGGTCTGCGCCTGGCGTTGCCGCTGCTGTTCCTGGCGCTGGTGGTGGTCTTCGCCCTGGCCGCGCCCGGCTTTCTCAGCCAGGGCAACCTGCTCAGTCTGTTGCTGAACAATGGCCTGGTCCCGGCGCTGGTGGCCCTGGGGTTGACCTACGCCATCGCCGCGGGCGGCATCGATCTTTCGGTGGGCATCGCCCTGGATCTGGCGGCCTTCGGTTGCATCGCCTTACTCAACGCCGGTTGGCCACTCGCCGTGGCGCTCGCTGGCGGGGTGGGGCTGGGCTTGCTGGTGGGGCTTGCCAACGCCCTGCTGGTGGCCGGCGTGGGGCTGTCGCCGTTCCTGGCCAGCCTGGGCGTGCTGTTCATCGGTACCAGCCTGCAACAGCTGCTGTCCGAGGGCGGCCTGCCGCTCTACCTCAAACCCGAATTCCGACCCCCCGCGAGCAGCTGGCTGGGCGCACCGGCGGCGGTCTGGGCGGTGGCGCTGCTGGCACTGGTCTACGGGGTGGTACTGGCGCGCGGACGCCTGGGACGCGCGCTGCTGGCCCTGGGCAGCCAGCCGCTGGTGGCGCGTCATTCGGGGTTGGCGCTGCGCCGCCTGGCGCTCTGGACCTGCCTGGCCACGGCCCTGGCGGCGGCGGTCGCCGGCATCCTGCTGGCGCTGCGTATCGATGCCTATGTGCCGCTCTCGGGCAATGCCTACCTCATCAACGGCATCGGCGCCGTCTTCATCGGCGCCAGCCTCAATCGCCACGGCCGGCCCAACGTCCCCGGCAGTCTGCTGGGTGTACTGCTGTTGGCGGTGGCCGCCAACGGCCTGCTGCTGGTGGGCTGGAATTTCTACTGGCAGCAGGTGGCCACCGGGCTGCTGATCCTGCTGGTGCTGACCCTCAACCAATTAGCGCGGCGCCGCGACGCGTCGCGCTAGGAGTCCCCCATGTCCCGCGAAATCCGCCTCAATGCCTTCGACATGAATTGCGTGGCCCACCAGTCGCCCGGACTGTGGCGCCATCCGCGCGACCGCTCCTGGGAGTACAAGGACCTCGAATACTGGACGGAGCTGGCGCAACTGCTCGAACGCGGGCTGTTCGACGGCCTGTTCATCGCCGATGTGCTCGGGCTCTACGACGTCTACGGCGGCGGCCCGGCGGCGACCCTGCGCGAGGCCACCCAGGTGCCGGTCAACGATCCCCTGGCGCTGATCACCCCCATGGCGGCGGTGACCCGTCACCTGGGTTTCGGCCTCACCGCCTCCCTGAGCTTCGAGCATCCCTATCCCTTCGCCCGGCGGCTTTCCACCCTGGATCACCTGACCCGGGGGCGCATCGGCTGGAACATCGTCACCTCCTATCTGGAAAGCGGCGCGCGCAACCTCGGCCAGTCCGCGCAGGCCGATCACGATGCCCGCTACGACTACGCCGAGGAATACCTGCAGGTGGTCTACAAGCTGCTGGAAGGCAGCTGGGAAGAGGGCGCGGTGCTGCGCGACCGCGCCTCCGGCCGCTTCACCGATCCGGCCAAGGTGCATCCCATCGGCCACCACGGGCGGCACTTCCAGGTGCCCGGCTATCACCTCTGCGAACCCTCGCCGCAGCGCACGCCCGTGCTCTACCAGGCCGGCGCCAGCAGCCGTGGCCGGCAATTCGCCGCCGAGCACGCCGAATGCGTCTTCGTCGCCGCCCCGTCCAAGACGGTGCTGAAGAAAACCGTGGCCGATATCCGCCGCCGGGCTGCCGAGGCCGGTCGCGATCCGCGCCAGGTGCTGATCTTCAACCTGCAGACGGTCATCGTCGGCGAAACCGATGCCCAGGCGCGGGCCAAGTGGCAGGACTACAAGGGCTACGTGAGCTACGAAGGCGCCCTGACCCTGATCTCCGGCTGGACCGGTATCGACTTCGCCGCCTACCGCCCGGACCAGGTCCTCAAGCACCTGCACACCAATGCCATCCAGTCCGCCGTGGAGGCCTTTTCCACCGCCGATCCCGGCAAGCAATGGACGGTGCAGGAACTGGCCGACTGGGTCGGCATCGGCGGCTTCGGGCCGCTGCTGGTAGGCAGTCCGGCGACGGTGGCGGACGAGTTGCAGAGCTGGGTTGAGGAGACCGACGTGGATGGTTTCAACCTGGCCTATGCCGTGACCCACGAGACCTTCGCCGACGTGGTGGACTTGCTGGTTCCGGAGCTACAGCGGCGCGGGGTCTACAAGCGCGCCTATCAGCCGGGCACGCTACGCGAGAAGCTCGGCAGCGCCGGCCCGCGGCTGCCGGCGGAGCACCCGGCCGCCGGCTATCGCGACCTGGCGCGGCAGCGGGAGGAAAGCGCGATACGGGTGCCGGCCTAGTCCGGACTCCCCGCACTCATTTGGCGAAGATGACCTTTTTCCATTGCCTGTTGGCTCCTTGCCCTTGAATGGATCGTGAAGGCTAACCCTTATCCGGAGATCGATGGTCTTTGCATCAAGAAACGCTGTCGCTCTGGTAGCCATGCGCAGATATAGGCAACGTAATCACGCAACGCCGAGTGCTAGCACCTAGGCTGCTGGTCCTGCCCCTTCATGTCGTCAAAGAGCTTAAGATTAAGGTGGAAGTACAGGTGTCAAGCCAAAACGTCTTCCTCGACTATGTCTAGGGATGCTTCAGCTTCGATCTGGTGACGAGTCCATTCCGCAGCCACCACCGGATTCTCTCGAATTTGATCTTCGATGCGTAGCGTTTCACGGAACTCGCGCGCGAGTGCGTTCATAGTCCAGTGAGGTTCGACGCCAAGCGTCTCGAGTTCTTGGCGTATCTCGGCCAACGCCAGGCGGAAGAACTCTTTGCGCGGATTCACCTTGTTGATTTGCTGGCGTAGGAAATGCCTGTGCAATTTTTTTTCCAGCCCCGGTGCGTCGTCGCTGAAAATCATGGCGTGGACGTCAAATTCGAAGGGCACGCTGGCATCACCCAACTCACGGATTCGGTCAAGCGGTTCCAGGCGCCGCGTCATCCCAATTTTGAAAACTTCCTCACCAAAAGAGCCGATGTTGGAAATGACGTATACGTGACCTGCCCGGGTCTGTTGCGCCATTGAAAGAGCACGTTGGTTCTTTTCTTCTGCGGTCTTTAACTGCTCTTGTAGCGCTGCTAGGCGTGCCTCGAAGTCTGCACGCTGGGCCTCGTTGGCCGCCGCAACCTGCTGCTGTGCTTTTTCCATAGCCTTGCGCAGGGTGCTCTCTTCTTTGGCCGCTTCTTTTAAGGCGCGTTCGTATTCACGGCGTGCCTTCTCTTCTTCTCGGATTTGCTCACGTAGCTGGCGTTGCTCTTCGCGCTCACGTTCTTTCAAGGCATGCGCGGTTACCGCCCACTTTAGTTCGTTAAGGCGAGCTGCATGGTACTCCACCGTAATTCGCGCGTTACGGAACGGCGAGCCATTGAGATTGACGAGCGCGAAGGCATCGCGGATTTCCTGCTCAAGCTTGCCGTGATTATCCGTCTTGGTCCGTGACAGGATTGAATCGACCTTGCCGTTGTAGGCATCGGTGACGAAGCGAATGGCAATCTGGCGACGGTTGGCCTCGGCATAGTCGCAGGTTGCGGACCGACCGAGCTTTACCAGAAGGCGAGAGGATTCTCGCGCCTGTTTGAGTTCTTTTCCGGCTTCAGTGAAGCCAAATTCTTCGGCCAAATCATCAAGAAGATTATAGGTCGGTACGATGTATTCATCGCCATACCCTTCGATAAGGTTTTTCATCGCCTGAGCGGCGTCCGTCAATTCTTTAGCCTTACCCATTGCGGCATAGGCATCACCCGCGATCTTATGCGCCTGAACGTTTGCCATAACCACGATTCGATCGGCTTCGCCTGTCGCGGATTGAAGCTTGGTCTCTGCCTTTTCAAGGTGAAGCCGGGCGCTTGCTAGCAGGTTATCCCGTTGCCCCTTGGCATCGATAAGCAGGCGCTCGGCTTCTGCTTCTGCATCCATGACAGGTTGGAAGCGCTGCATTTCATTTAGCGTGGTCTCCAATTCGGCCCGTAGCTGTGCCTCCTGGCGCTCGAGCTCCTCAATCTCCTTATGACGTGCCGAGAGGCTAAGCAGTAGTTCGGCGATACGGCCCTTAGCCTTGGTGTGCTTGATCAGCAATACGAAGGCTGCCACCAGAGCGGTGATCAACAAAAATTCCATCTAGGCTTCCTTTCCCTGTAGTGATGTCAGGCAAGGATACACCGGTATGATGGTTTTGGGTGGTCCGAAAGCACCGATTGGCTAGAACATGTAGAGAGGATAGGAGGTATTGATATATTTTGTGTTTAATGAGGGTTTATGTCTGGAGGATCTAGTATGTGTGAGGTTTATAGGTCCTCATTTTAAGAGGTTGCAGTAATTTTAGATTAAATTTTGTGTTTGGTTGTCGGATCGATAGTGCTGCTAGGATATCTAGGCGTGCTAGGGTGCCATATAGTAATGATGCGAAATGTCAGTTTATTTGAATGGAGGCTGGCGTTCAATGTGGCGCATGATGGGGCGCTGTAGATGAAATATCCCTGTTTTGAATTAGGCAAAAGCTTATTGGATGTCAAGTGGCATTCGGTCTGTCCGTTGCTATTACTTTAACGCTATTGCTATAAACACTAATGCAGCCTCGCTCGAGGCTGACAAGCCTCTAGACTAACGGCTCGGCGATGCGCTCCAGCAATTCCGGCCCATCGTTCTTCACGCTGCCCACGGCCTTGCCCACCGGGTACCAGTCGAAGGCGTCCACCGGCGTACCCTCGACCTCGCCGATCTCGCTGGCGCGTTCCATGGGCAGCTCGGGGTCCAGCCATTCGCGCGCCACGGCGGGTGGCAGGACCAGCGGGCGGCGGTCGTGGATGTCGACCATGCCGGCGTCGGAGGCAGCCGTGATGATGACGAAGCCGTCATCGTCCTGAGGTGCCTGGTCGGCCGGGCGGAAGTGGCCGATGGCGGCAAAGAACAGCGGTTCGCCGGATTTCAGCCTGATGAAGTAGGGCTGCTTGAGCTTGGGATCGGCGGAATCCTTCTTCCATTCGTACCAGCCATCGGCGATGACCAAGGCGCGGCCTCTTTGCCAGAGGCCGCGAAACATTCGGCTGGTGGCCGCCGTCTCCACGCGCGCGTTGATCACCGGCGGCCGCTTGGCCTGGCGCGCCCAGGCGGGCTGGTAGCCCCAGCGCACCGGATCCAGGTGCAGGCCATCGGCCTGCTGGTGGAGCAGCTGAACCCGGGTGCCGGGCGCCACGTTGTAGCGACCCAGGGCGCGGGGCTCCAGGCCGGTGCGGACGTCCGCGGGCTGGGCGCCCAGGGCGTCCAGGTAGTCGAGGGCATAGCGGTACTGGGCGAAACGGCCACACATGGGATGCTCCTGGGCGAGGGAGACACAGGCTGAAGCGCCGCGCGTCCCTACTTTGGACCGCGCCCCACGCGCGAAGTACCTGGCGCTCAGGCCTTGGGCGCCGCCGTCTCGCGTCCGGCCAGACCACGGTCGTGCAGCATCATCCCCGCGACCAGGGCTGCGACGAAGCCATAGATCTTCGCGATACCCAGCCCCAGCGCCGCCAGGGCCGGGCCCGGGCAGAGGCCTGCCAGACCCCAGCCCAGGCCGAAGAGCGCTGCGCCCAGCAGCAGGCGGCGGTCGATGGGTGCCATTGGCGGCAGATGGAATCGGGTGTCAAGCAGAGGGCGGGTGAGTCGACGCTGCAGCTGGACGGCGGGTAGGGCGACCAGCAGGGCGCCGCCCAGAACGAACAGCAGGCTGGCATCCCAGTGACCGCTGGCGAGATCGAGGAAGCCCAGGACCCGGGCGGGATCGAGCATCCCCGAGAGGGCCAGGCCACTGCCGAAGAGCAGACCGGCCAGCAGCGTGATGACCAGCTGCCAGAGCATCATCTTAGCAACCCACCCAAGGTGGCGGTCGCCAGTCCAAGGAGCAGGAAGACGGCGGTCGCGGCCAGCGAGCGGCGCGACCCTCGGGCCACGCCGAGGATGCCATGACCAGAGGTGCAGCCCGAGCCCAGCCGGGTGCCGAAGCCCACCAGCAGCCCGGCCAGCAGCACTGTCGGCCAGGTCGCGTTCACGGTCGGCTGGGGGAGGTCGTGCAGACCGCGCACCAGCAGCGGACCCAGAACCAGGCCCAGCAGGAAAACCAGACCGGTGCCAACCTGCTGGCCGCCCAGCAACCGACCAAAGATGCCGCTGATGCCGGCGACCCGGCCGTTGACCAGCAACAGCAGGCTGACCGCCGCACCCAGCAGCAGTCCGCCCGCTAGGGCAGGGAGATAGGCGGCGAGGGTCATGCTGGCGTGTCCTGCGCCTGGCAGAAGATCTGGTAGAGCGCCTGCAGCAGCTGGGCGGCCTTGTCTTCGGTGAGCCGGTAGAAGATCTGCTTGGCCTCGCGGCGGGTGGTGACCAAGCCGGCTTCGCGCAGCACGCCGAGTTGCTGGGAAAGGGTGGGCTGGTGGATGTCCAGGCGGGCTTCCAGTTCGCCGACCGCGTACTCGCCTTCGGCCAGGGCGCAGGCCAGCAGCAGGCGAACCGGATGCGCCAGGGTCTTGAGCAGGGCGGCCACCTCCCGGGCGCGGACCTGCATATCTTGGGCAGAGAGGGCCGCGCCGGGGGAGGGTTGGGCAGGAAGAGTCGTCATAAGCACGCCTGAGCGAGGACAATATAAATATTTATATAATGTATATTGTCTCTCCGGCAAGCGTGATGTGGCGCGTTGATCCGCGCCTGGGTGGTACCCGTCAGCCGATCAGCGCCCGGGCGAAGTCGCGATAGCCGTGCAGCGGGCGCCCCAGCATCTGCACCAGCCGCTCGCGGTCGCCGGGTTGCGGCAGCATGCCGTCGCTGACATAGCGCTCGGCCATGAGCCTCATCTCGTAGGCCATCCAGGCCGGCATGAAGGTCGCCATGTTCTGCTCGAAGCTTTGGGGATCGTCGCCGGCGTAAAGGATAGGGCGACCCAGCAGTTCGCTCCAGATCGCCGCGGCGCCCTCGCCGGTGAGGCTGTCCGGGCCGACCAGGTTGAGCGTCGTGCTGGGCAGCCTGCCCGGCGCCTGATCGCGGCGGATGAGCTCGAGGGCGGCGACCTCGGCGATGTCCCGGGCATCGACCATGGCCACGCCCTTGCCGCCGAGAGGCATGGGATAGATCCCGTGCTGCAGGATGACGTCCTTGAGCATGGCTTCGTTGTCGATGAAATAGCTGTGCCGCAGGATGGTGGCGCCAAAGCCCATGGCCGCGAGCATGCGTTCGGCGCCGAACTTCACCGCGAAGTGCGGCACGTTGACCGCGCTGTCGGCGCCGAAGACCGAGAGATAGACGACCCGCTCGACGCCGCTCTCCCGGGCGATGTTGAGGGTGATGAGCGCCTGGGTGAATTCGTCGCCGGTCACGGCGTTGAGCAGGAAGAGGGTGGAAACGCCGCTGAAGGCGCGGCGCAGGGCGGCGAGATCGAGCAGGTCGCCCTGCATGACCTCAACGGCGGCAGGAAAATCGGTGCCGGCCGGGTTGCGGGTCAGCACCCGGACCTTGGCATCGCGCTGCACGAGTTGTTGCACGAGGTGGCGGCCTACGCGGCCGGTGGCGCCAGTGACGAGGATGGTCATGTCGGTAACTCCAGGTGGGTGAGGGGTGGAGCCACCTTAAGTCGTCTCACCTTGAGTCAATAGCCGCTAAAATAGGAAAACTTCGTTCCATAATCGAGACACTGCCTTGGACTTCAGTCTGCTCTTCGACTTCCAGCTCATCGCCACCCACGGCGGCATCGGCAAGGCCAGTCGCGCCAGTGGCCGACCCAAGGCCAGCCTGTCGCGGCGGCTGGCCGAGCTGGAAGAGGCCCTGGGCATCAGGCTGATCGAGCGGGGTGGGCGCAGCCTGCTGCTGACGCCGGCCGGTGCCGAGCTGGCGGCTCGTACCCTGGGGCCGCTGCGCGAAGTGCAGGAGGCGGTGGCGGCGGTGCAGGAGGGGGTGGCGGTGCCGCGTGGGCGGTTGCGCATCGCGGCGCCGCTGCTGTTTTCCCAGGTGGCGCTGGGACGTCTGAGTGCGGATTTTCGCCGGCAGTATCCGGAGATCCTGATCGAAGCGGTGGGCGAAGATCGCCTGGCCGATCTGGTGGACGAGCATTTCGACCTGGCCATCCGCATCAATCCGGCGGCCGACAGCCGCCTGGTGGGGCGCTGTTTCGCCCGGGATCGAAGGGTGCTGGTGGCAGCACCTGGCCTCGATCGCCCCCCGGAATCCGCTGCCGAACCCATGCCCCTGCCGGCGGTGGTCATGCCCGGCCATGGCGACGGCGAGGTCTGGACGCTCGCGGAGGACGGGGCGCGCTTCCTGCCCCAGCCGGTGGTGCAGCTGACCTCGCTGTTGACCGTCCGCGAGGCGGTGCTCGCCGGGGCGGGTGCGGCGCTGTTGCCGCTGTCCCTGGTGCAACGGCAGCTGGACCAGGGCGCGCTCAGCCGCTGGGGCACCCAGGCCGGCGAGACCGAACTCTGGGTGCTGCACACCTCGCGGCGACTGCAGAGCCCCAAGGTCAGGGCCTTCGTCGATTTCCTCTGCGCGCGCTATCCGGACGGCATCTTTCGGCTGGACTAGCGGAGTCCGCTGGCGGCGAGACGACAGCCTGCGTATCACCCGCCGCCCTTTGTCCGGATAATGGCGGCCACTCTGTCGCCAAACCGGAATGCTGTGCATGGAAATCAAGGTCAATTTTCTCGACAACCTGAGGCTCGAGGCCAAGTTCGACGACTTCTCGGTGATCGCCGATCAGCCCATCCGCTACAAGGGTGACGGCTCGGCCCCGGGGCCCTTCGACTATTTCCTGGCGTCCTCGGCGCTCTGCGCGGCCTATTTCGTCAAGCTCTATTGCCAGACCCGCGACATCCCCACCGATAACATCCGCCTGGCCCAAAGCAACATCGTCGACCCGGAGAATCGCTACAAGCAGACCTTCAAGATCCAGGTCGAGCTGCCCGCCGAGCTGTCCGACAAGGACCGCCAGGGCATCCTCAGATCCATCGATCGCTGCACGGTGAAGAAGGCGGTGCAGGCCGGTCCGGACTTCATCATCGAGGCGGTGGAAAGCCTCGACGCCGATGCCCAGGCCCTGCTGCTGCCCAGCGATGGCACCCGCCAGACCTACATCCCCGGCAAGGACCGGCCGCTGGAAGAGACCATCGCCAAGCTCTCCGGCATCCTCGCCGAGCTGGGCATGAAGGTGGAGATCGCCTCCTGGCGCAACATCGTGCCCAACGTCTGGTCGCTGCACCTGCGCGATGTGCAGTCGGCGCTGTGCTTCACCAATGGCAAGGGTGCGACCAAGGAAGCGGCCCTGGCCTCGGCGCTGGGCGAATTCATCGAGCGCCTCAACTGCAACTTCTTCTACAACGACCAGTACTGGGGCGAGGCCATCGGCAACGCCGCCTTCGTCCACCATCCGGACGAACGCTGGTTCCAGCCGGGGCCCAAGGACGCGCTGCCCCGGGAGATCCTCGACCGCTACTGCCGCAAGCTCTACGACCCGGAAGGCGAACTGCGCGCCTCGCACCTGCACGACACCAATTCCGGCAACGTGGCGCGCGGCATCTGCGCGCTGCCCTTCGTGCGCCAGTCCGATGGCGAGGTGGTGTACTTCCCCTCGAACCTGATCGAGAACCTCTACCTCAGCAACGGCATGAGCGCCGGCAACACCCTGGCCGAAGCCCAGGTGCAGTGCCTGTCAGAAATCTTCGAGCGGGCGGTGAAGCGCGAGATCCTCGAAGGCGAGCTGGCGCTGCCGGATGTGCCTGAAAAGGTATTGGCCCGCTATCCCGCCATCGTCGAGGGCATCCGCGGCCTGGAAGCCCAGGGCTTCCCGGTACTGGTCAAGGACGCCTCCCTGGGTGGTGAATTCCCGGTGATGTGCGTAACCCTGATGAATCCGCGCACCGGCGGGGTGTTCGCCTCCTTCGGCGCCCATCCGCGCCTGGAGATCGCCCTGGAGCGCAGCCTCACCGAGCTGTTGCAAGGCCGCAGCTTCGAGGGCCTCAACGACCTGCCGCAGCCGACCTTCGAGAGCCAGGCACTGATGGAGCCCAACAACTTCGTCGAGCACTTCATCGATTCCAGTGGCCTGGTCTCCTGGCGCTTCTTCAGCGCCAAGGCCGATCACGAGTTCGTCGACTGGGACTTTTCCAGCGAGGGTGAAGACGCCACCGCTCAGGAGGCCGCCACCCTGTTCGGCATCCTCGCCGAGCGGGACCTGGAAGCCTACATGGCGGTGTACGAGGAACTGGGCGCGCCGGCCTGTCGCATCCTGGTGCCGGGCTACTCGGAGATCTATCCGGTCGAGGACCTGATCTGGGACAACACCAACAAGGCCCTGCCGGTGCGCGAGGACATCCTCAACCTGCACCGCCTGGACGATGCGGCCCTGGAATCCCTGCTCGAACGCCTGGACGATACCCAGGTGGACGACTACACCCGCATCGCCACCCTGATCGGCGTGGAATTCGACGAGAACACCGTCTGGGGCCAGTTGACCCTGCTGGAACTCAAGCTGCTCATCCACCTGGCGCTGCAGCAGTTCGAAGAGGCCAAGGAAGAGGTCGAGACCTTCCTGCAGTTCAACGACAACACCCTGGAGCGCGGCCTGTTCTACCAGGCGCTCAATGCGGTGCTGGAAGTGGAGCTGGACGACGAACTGGAACTGGCCGACTTCGAGGTCAACTTCCGGCGCATGTTCGGCAATGAGCGACTGGACGCCGCCCTGGGTTCGGTTTCGGGCGAGGTGCGCTTCCACGGCCTGACGCCCACCAGCGTCAAGCTGGAAGGCATCGACAAGCACCTGCGACTGATCGACAGCTATCGCAAGCTGCACGCGGCGCGGGCCAGGGCGGCCGGCATCGCGCTCTGAGGTAGCGCCCCGCCCGTAGCGGGGCGGGGCCTTCCCAGCGGTCAGCAGACCGCGATATGGGAATCCGCGCGCGGCTCGGTGCCGCCGCAGAGCACGCCGGTTTCCGGATCGCGGACGATGATCTGGCCGCGACCGAAGTCGGTGGAGTCGTGGGCGATCTCGATCTGGTGGCCGCGCCGCGCCAGGCCACTGGCCAGGGCGCGGGAAGCCGCCTGCTCGATGCCGACCTTCATCTCCCCCAGCCATTGCCAGCGCGGCGCATCCAGCGCCGCCTGCGGATTCAGGCCGAAGTCCACCAGGTTCATCACCATCTGCACATGCCCCTGGGGTTGCATGTAGCCCCCCATGACGCCAAAGGGTCCGATGGGCACGTCACCTCGGGTCAAAAAGCCCGGGATGATGGTGTGGAAGGTCTGCTTGCCCGGCGCCAGGGCGTTGGAATGCGCGGCATCCAGGCTGAATTCCGAGCCGCGATTCTGCAGGCCGATGCCGCTGTCGGGCAGCACCACGCCGGAGCCGAAGCCGTGGTAGGCGCTCTGGATGAAGGACACCATGTTGCCCTCGCCATCGGCGGTGGCGATGTAGACGGTGCCGCTGGCCTGGGGATCGCCATGCAGCGGCGGCTGGGCCTGGTCGGTGATCTCGGCGCGGCGGCGCTCGGCATAGGCGTCGTCCAGCAGCACGCTGGCGGCGACCCTCATGTGCTCGGGATCGGTGATGTAGTGCAAGCCGTCGGCATAAGCCTTCTTCATCGCCTCCAGCTGGCGGTGCCAGGTGAGCTGGCTGTCGCGCTGGTCGAAGTCATAGCCCTTGAGGATGTTCAGGGTCATGAGGGCGATCAGGCCCTGGCCGCTCGGCGGGATCTCCCACACCTGATAGCCACGGTAGTCGACCTTGATCGGCTCGACCCAGCGCGGCTGGTAGCCGGCCAGGTCAGCGGCGGTCAGGTGGCCGCCGGTCGCGGCGGCATGGGCGGCCAGGCGCTGGGCGAGGGCGCCGCGGTAGAAACTCTCGCAGCGGGTCTGCGCCAGGTCTTCCAGGGTGCGCGCCTGGGCCGGATTGCGAAACAGCTGGCCGGCGACCGGGGCCTTGCCGTCGATGAGGAAGGTGTCGAACCAGGCTTCCAGTTCGGGCGACTTATCCCGGCTGGCCTGGTACTCGGCCTGGGCGATGCGCCACTGGTGGGCGACCACCGGCGAGACCGGGAAGCCATCGCGGGCCAGGGCGATGGCGGGCTCAAACAGGGTCGCGAAAGGCAGCTTGCCGAAGCGCCGCGACAACTCGGCCCAGGCCGCCGGACAGCCCGGCACCGTGACCGGCAGCCAGCCGTGCACCGGCATGCGTTCGTGGCCAGCGGCCTTGACCGTGGCGATGTCCAGGCTGGCCGGGGCATGACCGCTGGCGTCCAGGCCGTGCAGCCTGTCCTTGACCCAGACCAGGGCGAAGGCATCGCCGCCGATGGCATTGCCGGTGGGTTCCACCACGGTCAGGGCCGCGGCGGTGGCGATGGCCGCGTCGATGGCGTTGCCGCCCTGGCGCAACATGGCGATGCCGGCCTCGGCGGCCAGCGGCTGGGAGGTGGCGACCATGCCATTGCGCGCGAAGACGCTCTGGCGTTGCGAGGCATAGGGGTAGTCGTGGGCGGAGAAATTCAGCATGGCAGGCTCTTCGTCTTCAATCGGGTAGCGGCGTGCGTCGGCTCAGAGCACGCGACTGAGGAATTCGCGGGTGCGCGGATGGGTGGGATTGCCGAACACCTGGGCGGGCGGGCCTTCCTCGATCAGTTCGCCCTGGTGCAGCACCACCACGCGATCGGCCACCTCGCGGGCGAAGCCCATCTCGTGGGTCACCACCACCATGGTCATGCCGTCCTCGGCCAGTTCCTTCATCACCTGCAGCACCTCGCCGACGGTTTCCGGGTCGAGGGCGCTGGTGGGTTCGTCGAACAGCATGGCCTGGGGCTTCATGGCCAGGGCGCGGGCGATGGCCACGCGCTGCTGCTGGCCGCCGGAGAGTTGCGCCGGATAGTGGTCGGCCTTGTCGGACAGCCGCACCCGGGCGAGCAGGGCGCGGGCCTGCTCCACGGCGGCGGTGCGCGCCACGCCGAGCACCTGGATCGGGGCCTCGATGATGTTTTCCAGCACCGTCATGTGCGGGAACAGATTGAACCTCTGGAACACCATGCCGATGTCGCGGCGGCGCCGGGCGATGTTGCGCTCGGAGTCCCTGACCCTCGATCCATCGGGACGCTCGCGAAAGCCCATCAGCTCGCCGTTGACGCGGATGGTGCCGCCCTGGATGTCCTCCAGGTGGTTGAGGCAGCGGATGAAGGTGGTCTTGCCGGAGCCGGAGGCGCCGATCAGCACCACCACCTCGCCGCGGCGCACCTCCAGGCTCACGCCCTTGAGGATGTCCAGCTCGCCGAAGGCCTTGTGCACCTCCAGCGCCTGGATCACGGGTTCTTGCGTGGTCGTCATGGCTAGCGTCCCCGTAGCTTGAAGCCCTGCAGGCTGAACAGCCGGCCGGTGGCGGTGGGTCTGTGACCGTCGGCCTTGCCGAAGCGCCGCTCCAGCCAGGCCTGGAAGAAGCCCCAGAGGGTGGTCAGGACCAGGAAGTAGATGGCCACCACCAGGTACAGCTCGAAGACGCGAAAGGTCGCCGAGGTGATCATCTGGGTGCTGAGCAGCAGCTCCTGCACCCCGATGACGCTGACCAGGGTGGTGTTCTTGAGCATCACGTTGAACTCGTTGCCGAGCGGCGGAATGATCACCCGCAGCGCCTGGGGCAGCACGATGCGCCGCATCAGCTTGGCCGGCGTCATGCCCAGGGAACGCGCCGCCTCGTACTGGCCGCGATCCACCGCACCGATGCCGGCGCGGATGATCTCGGCCATGTAGGCGCCTTCGTTGAGACCCAGGGCGATGATGGCCGCCTGGATGTTGCCCGGGATCACCAGGAAACCCAGGTCCAGGTCCTCGAAGCGGAAGATGCCGCCGGCCGCCAGGGCCGTGTAGAGGAAGACGATCTGCACCAGCAGCGGCGTGCCACGCATCAGCCAGACATAGAAGCGCACCGGGTATTGCAGCGCCCGGTAGCGCGACAGCCGTGCCAGCGCCGCCAGCAGGCCGAGCGCGCAGCCCAGCAGCATGGCGCCGACGGCGATGACGCAGGTCAGCCCGAGGCCGTAGAGGTAGACGTCGCTCGGGTGCAGCAGGTACTGCCAGAACACATCCCAGCTGAAGTTCATCGTGACCGTCCCTTAATCGAGCTTGTCGCCTTCCAGGTGCCACTTGGCCATGAGGGCGGCGTAGCTGCCATCGGCCTTCATGTCGGCGAGGATCTGGGTGAGGGCGGCGCTGAGCTGGCTATCGTCCTTGCGCACGCCGATCCCGGTGAGGATGCGGGCGAAGGCCGGCACCCCGGTCTCGAACTGGCCGGGCGCCACGCCCTGGTAGTAGGCGGCGGTTTCCACGGTTGTGCCGTAGGCGTCGGTCTGGCCCAGGCGCAGGGCCTGGAAGGCATCGGTGTCGCTGTTGTAGGCCACCAGCTTCATGGGCGCCTTGCCGGCCTTCTTCAGTTCTTCGTTGTGGGCGTCGAGCAGGGTGCGGATGGTGGAGCCGTTGAGCACCGCCACCTTCTTGCCGGTGAGGTCATCCAGGGTATGGATGCCGGCCTTGTTGCCGGCCGGCACCACCACCGCCTGGCTGGAGTACATGTAGTTGACGATGTCGATCACCTGGCGGCGCTCGGGCTTGTCGAACAGCTGGTCGATCAGCAGGTCGCACTGACCGGCCAGCAGCGCCGGGATCAGGCCCGAGAAGGGCACTACGCGCCAGTCGACCTTCTTGTCGCCGAGGCGCTTGGCGATCTCGGCGCCGAGGTCGACGGTGAGGCCCTTGGGCTTCTGGGCTTCGTCGAAGAAGCCGATCGGCGGGGTATCGAGGGCGCCGCAATAGGTGATCTTGGAGGCCTTGGCCAGGCGCTCGGGGATCTGGGGAGCGGCCTGGGTGAAGCCGGCAGCGAGGGTCAGGGCGAGCAGACTGCAGGAAAGCCGGTGGCGGGTCATGGTCTTCTCCGGAAGGACGGGGGTGGGCAGGGCGGATGGCTCAGCGCGGGGGCGCACTTCGGGTCTGGTCGCCCGATCGTTCGATAAAGGTCAGCAGGTCGGGCACCGTGCCCTCGATGTGCTCGCGCAGCACCCGCTCGGCCTCGGCGGCATCGCCGGCGCGCAGGGCGGCGAGGATGGGCGCGTGTTCGTCGCGGGCCGACTGGGGCCGGTCGGCGTGCAGCCAGAGCTGCATGTGCGGCTCGATCAGGGCATAGAGGCCGTTGATCTGGCGCAGCAGCCGCGGCCGGCCGGCCAGGCTGCACAGGTATTCGTGGAAGGCGCGGTGCTGGGCGACCCAGGCGCCGGGTTCCTGCTCGTCGTCCAGGTCTTCCAGCAGCCGCTCCAGGCGCGTCATCTCGCGGGGGCCGACATGGGGCGTGGCCAGGCGGATGGCCAGGCCTTCGAGGGCGCTGCGCATCTCGAACACCTCGCGCATGTCGTCCAGGTCCAGGCCGCTCACCACCGCGCCGCGGTGCGGCCGGAGGATCACCAGGCCTTCGGCGGCGAGGCGCTGGAAGGCGCTGCGCACCGGCATGCGACTCATGCCCAGGGTGGTGGCGATGTCCTCGGCGATCAGGCGTTCGCCATTGCGATAGTGCCCGGCGCAGATGGCCTGCAGCAGATGGCGATAGGCCTCTTCTTCGGCGCTCAGGGCGGTGGAGCGGGAAAGGGCGGAGAGCGGCATGGGCTGGCTTCCTGGATTTTTGTATCCAATCTGCCAAGGCAAGGCCCATGCCAGGGAACCAAATGCTTGCCAGCGCTGGGCCGCGGGTCAGGGCGGTCCGGCGCCGGCGTTACCTTTTGCACCAGCCTGGGTCGCAGTTGCCGCCGCCTTGGTACCCCAGTACCCGAAACGGGGCGGCGTCAGTCCAGCAACTGGCCGTCGGCGGCGAAGAAGGGATAGGGCCCGGGATAGTTGCCCAGCGGCAGATGGTGGGTCACCAGCGCCTCGTCCGCCCAGCGATGCAGCAGCAGGCCCGGCGGCTCCAGGCGGAAGCGCGAGGGCGCCGCCTCGCGCAGGTCCAGGTCGACCTGGTGCGACACGCCGGGGCAGACGCAGGCCAGGGTGCCGCCGAAGCGGCGCTGGATCAGCCGGTGCAGGTGACCGCAGAGCAGGCGTTCCACCTGGGGATGGCGGCGGATCACCGCTTCCAGTTCGGCACCGCCGGCCAGGCCGATGCGATCCATATGGCCGATGCCGACCGGGAACGGCGGGTGATGCAGGAGCACCAGGGTCGGCTGTTCGGGTGCCTGGGCGAGCTGGTCGTCGAGCCAGGCCAGTTGCCTGGCGTCGAGACGCCCCCCGTGCTCGCCCGGGATATGGGTATCCAGGCCGATCAGCCGCAGCGGGCCGCAGTCCTGCTGCCAGTCCAGGGTGCCCTGGGCCGGCAGATAGGGGTGATCGGCGAAGGCGGCGCGCAGGGCGGCGCGGTCGTCGTGATTGCCGGGGATGACGAAGAAGGGCATGGCCAGCTCGGCCAGCACCTCGCGCAGGGTGGCGTATTCCTCGGGGGTGCCGAAGTCCACCAGGTCCCCGGTGATGACCAGGGCATCCGGGCGCGGTTGCAGGGCGTTGAGGCGGTCCACCGCCAGGCGCAGGGCGCCGAGGGTATCGACCACCCCGTAGGACAGCCGGCCGCCGGCCTTGATGTGCAGGTCGCTGAGCTGGGCCAGCAGGAAGGGCGCGTGCATTAGGGTCTCCAGTCAGGAAGCCAGGGTGAAGAGGGCGTCGGGGCGCACGTTCAGGTGCAGCAGGTCGCCCGGTTGCGCCTGCAGGGGCTGGGCGGTGTCCACCAGCAGCGGCTGGCCGGTGCCCACCTCCACCAGCAGCCGCGAATGGGCGCCCTGGAAGAATTGCCCGACCAGGATGCCGGTGAGGTGCGCGGGCGTCGCGCTCGGCTCCAGGTGTTCCGGGCGACAGAACAGGGTGCTGGCCGCGCCGGTCCAGGGCAGCCGCCCGCCAGCGACCGCCACCTCGGCGCCGCTGTGGGCGCGCACCTCGAAGCGGTTGAGCTGGCCGACGAAACCGGCGACGAAGCGACTGGCCGGGCGCTGGTAGATCTGCGTCGGGGTGCCGATCTGGGCGATGCGGCCTTCGCCCATCACCACGATGCGATCGCCCAGGGCCAGGGCTTCCTGCTGGTCGTGGGTGACGTAGACGGCGGTAGTGCCGAGTTCGCGCAGCAGCGCGCCGATGTCGGCCCGCAACTGCTCGCGCAGCTGGGCGTCCAGCGCCGCCAGGGGTTCGTCGAACAGCAGCACCCGGGGGCGCGGCGCCAGGGCCCGGGCCAGGGCCACGCGCTGGCGCTGGCCACCGGACAGCTGCTGGATGCGCCGCTCGGCCAGGGGCTCGAGGTGCATCATGGCCAGCAGCTCGGCGACCCGGGCATCGCGCTCGGCGCGCGGCAGGCCACGGATCTTCAGGCCGTAGGCGATGTTGCCGGCCACGTCCAGGTTGGGAAACAGGGCGTAGTTCTGGAACACCATGCCGACGTCGCGCCGCTCGATGGGCAGGCCGGTGACGTCGCGGTCGTCGAACAGCACCTGGCCACCGGCATCGGGCTGCTCCAGGCCGGCGATCAGGCGCAGGGTGGTGGTCTTGCCACAGCCGGACGGGCCGAGAAACACCAGGGTCTCGCCCGGGTGGATGTCGAGGTCCAGGGGCTGCAGCACCTGGCGGCCTCCGGCAAAGGTCTTGGCGCAGTGGCGCAGGCGGACGGCGGTACCTTGGGTCATCGCAGGGCTCCACGGGACAGGCGGGCGCTGAGGGCCTGGAGGGCGACCAGCAGCGGCACGATCAGCAATAGGAAGATCAGGGTGTAGGCGGAGCCCACCTCCAGCCGCGCCGAGGCGTAGCTGTCGGCCAGGCCCACCGGCAGGGTCTTGGTCAGGGGCGTGTGCAGCATCCAGGTGAGGTTGAATTCACCCAGCGAGAGGGTGATCACCATGAGGCTGCCGGCGAGGATGCCGGCGCGGGCATTGGGCACCACCACGCCGAAGAAGCGCTGCCAGGGACCGGCGCCGAGGCTGGCGGCGGCTTCCTCCAGCAGCGGCAGCTGGCTGCGTCTGAGCACCGCCATCACCGGGCGGATGAGGAAAGGCAGGGTGAACAGCAGGTGGCCCACCAGGATGATCGCCGGGCTGCGGCGAAAGCCGCCCAGGTGACCGTAGGTCAGCAGCAGCGCCAGCGCCGAGGCGAAGCCGGGCATGGCCACCGGCAACACCAGCAATTCCTCGAAGGCGCGGGCGAAGCGGTTGTCCAGACGCACCAGGGCATAGGCCGCCGGGACGCCGAGCACCACTGCGAGGGCCGCCGTGCCCAGCGCCAGTTGCAGCGACAGCCAGACGGTGGGCGCATAGGCCTGCCAGACCTGGATCACCCAGTCGAGGGTGAGGCCGCTGGTGAGGCCCTGGAAGTAGTGGCGGGTGAGGCCGGCCAGTACCGAGAGCAGCACCGGCACCAGCAGGAAGGCTGCCACCAGCAGGGTGAACAGCAGTTGTAGCCAGAAGCGCAGGGGTCGATTCATCGCAGGTCTCCCTGGACGCCGCCGAGGCGCCGCGCCAGCAGCAGGACCAGCCAGGTGACGAGGCCGAGCACCACCGAGAGCGCCGCGGCCACGCCGAAGTTGGCGAAGTTGGTGAAGGTGTCGTAGATGGCGATGGGCGTCACCGCCAGCCGCGTGCCGAGGGTGAAGGCGGTGCCGAAGGCGCCCATCGCGGTGGCGAAGCACAGGGCGCCGCTGGACAGCAGCGCCGGGGTCAGGCCCGGGATCAGCACATCGCGCACCACAGCGAAGAGCCCAGCGCCCAGGGAGCGGGCGGCTTCTTCCAGGCTGGTGTCGAGGGTCTCGCAAGCCGCCATCACCGTGAGGATCACCCGCGGGATGGAGAAATAGAGATAGCCGAGAAACAGCCCGAACAGCGAATAGGCGAACACCCAGGGCTCGCCGACCAGGCTGCGGCCGAGACCGGCGAACAGCCCCTGGCGGCCGCCCAGCAGGATGATCAGGAAGCCCACCACCACGCCCGGAAAGGCCAGCGGAAAGGTCAGCAGGGCCACCAGCAGGCTGCGCCCGACGAAGGCATGCCGCGCCAGGAAGCAGCCGGCGATGCCGGCCACCAGCAGGGTGGCCAGGGTGGTGACGGCGGCCAGGGCCACCGTCTGCGCGAGTCCGGACAGGTAGCCGGCGCTGGTCAGCACCTGCCAGTAGCCGGAGCGGCCGGCAGCGTCCGGACGGGCACCGAGTACCAGCAGCTGCGCCAGCGGCAGCAGCCAGAAGGCCAGCAGAAAGGCGCTCGCCGGTGCCAGGGCGACGAGCACCGGCCAGGGCAGCCGGCGCGGCACCCGGCGGCGCCCGAGGGAGACGGCGAGGCCCTGCATCTCAGCGCACCTCGGCCTGATAACGCTTGGCGAAGGCTTCCTGGACCGCCGCCATGTGACCGTAGTCGACGGTGCCGGCGCGGGCATAGTCGGCGTCGGGCAGGAAGCGCGCCTTCACCTCGGCCGGCAGCGGCACGTCCCGCACCGGGCGCAGATAGGCCTGGGCCCAGAGCGCCTGGCCCTTGTCCGAGAGCACGTAGTCCAGCACCTTCTCGCCATTGGCGCGATGCGGCGCGCCTTTCACCAGGCTCATGGTGTAGGGCACGGTGAGGCTGCCTTCCTGGGGGATGACGAAGGCCACCGGGGCGTTGTCCTTGTAGCGGGCGCGGTAGGCGTTGAAGTCGTAGTCGACCAGGATCGGGATCTCGCCGGAGAGCAGGCGGGCATAGGCGGTCTGCTTGGGCACGATGGGATCGTTGGCGGCCAGCTTCTTGAAGAAGGCCATGGCCGGGCCGAAGTCGTCGAGGTTGCCGCCCAGGGCCTGGTTGAGCGCCACTGCGGTGACGTAGCCAACGAAGGCGCTGGAGGGGTCCAGGTAGCCGACCAGGCCGCGGTACTCGGGGTTGAGCAGATCGGCCCAGCGCTGCGGCACCGGCTTGCCGCCCAGGGCCTGGGTATTGACCATGAAGCCGAGGGTGCCGGAATGGATGGCGGTCCATTCACCCTGGGGGTCCTTGAGGCCCGCCGGGACCTGGTCCCAGTGCTTGGGCTGGTAGGGCTGCAGCACCCCGGCCTTGGCGGCCTGGATGCCGAAGGTCACCCCGTAGTAGACGACGTCTGCCACCGGGGCTTCGCGTTCGGCCACCAGCTGGGCCAGCGACTGGCCGGAATTCTTGTTGTCCTGGGGGACTTCGATGCCGGTGTCGGCGGCGATGGCCTTGAGCTGGGCGCCCCAGTCGGCCCACTCCAGCGGGCAGTTGTAGCAGATGGCGGTTTCGGCGGCCTGGGCGCTGGCCAGGCCACAGGCCAGGACCACGCCGGCCAGGAGGCGACGCACGGGGAAGAGTGATTTCATCGGTAGGGCTCCTTCAAGGGGCCGGCACTGGTGCCGGGACGGACGAGGCAGGGCAGACACTGCTGGTGGGTGGCACTGCCGGCGATCAGCGCCAGCAATTCGGTGACGAGCACGGCGCCCAGGCTCTGCAAGGGCTGCATGACGCTGCACAGGCTGGGTTCGAGGCGGGCGCCCATGGCGATGCCGTCGAAGCCCACCACCGAGAGGTCGGCGGGCACGGGCACCCCGTGGCGCTGCAGTTCGGCGATGACGCTGATGGCCAGCAGATCGTTGGTGCAGAGCAGGGCGGTCGGGGCGTGGCGCTCCAGTAGCGGCGCCAGCTCCGCCCAGTCGGCGTCGGTGTGACTGGCCAGTTCCAGGCGCGGCAGCGTCGGCAGGCCGGCGGTGGCCATGGCCTGGCAATAGCCGGCGAACCGGCGCTCGCTGCGATCCGATTGCTGGGCCGGCCCCGAGACCAGGGCGATGCGGCTGTGTCCCAGGCCGAGCAGGTGCTCGGTGGCCATGGCCATGCCCTGGCGGTTGTCCACCGCCACCGCCGCATAGGGGCGCTGGGGTTCGTGATAGGCCAGGATGAAGGGCGTCTGCTCCTGGCTCAGCTCGGCCAGCACCCCGCTGCGGTCGGCATCGGCCACCGTCAGCACCAGACCGGCGACGCGCTGGCGCAGCAGTTCCTCCACCACCGCCGCCTCGCGCTCCGGCTGGTAGTCGGTGGTGGCGATCACCAGCGAATAGCCCTGGCTGCGCGCGGTGCGCTCCATGGCCTGCAGCTGTTCGGCGAACACCGGGTTGAGCAGGCTCGGCACCACCACGCCGATCAGCCGGGTGCTCTGCTGGCGCAGCTGGCGGCCCAGCAGGTTGGGGCGGAAATTGAGACTGCGCGCGGCGTCCAGCACCCGCTGCCGAGTGCTCTCGCGCACCTGCTCGGGCGTGGCGAAGGCACGTGCCGCGGTGGCCCGGGAGACTCCCGCCTGTTGCGCTACCTGTTTCAGATCGGTCATGCCGGCCTCGTTTGAGATCGATCTCATTGGGGGCAGACAATGCCGGCGGCAGATGTCGGGACGATGACAGCGAGATGAAGCTTCTGCTCTGGCCCTGCGCGCCGGTAGGTCCTCCGGCGCGCAGGGCAGCAGGCGAGGGCGGGATATACCTTGGTATAGCCAAACGTCCATCGTTTCGATGGCTGGGACGGGGTGGCGCGCCTAGATTAGCCCGGTGTCCGAACCCTGCGCGGCAGGGCCGGCCGCTCTCCCAAGGCCCCCATTCAAAGAGGTACGCCATGAAGACCCTTCCTGGCCTCTACACCCCCGCCGTGGCGCCGCGCTCGCTGCGGCAACGTCCCACCTCCCTGTGGGCCGATGCCCTCTGCCTCGCCCTCGGGCTGATCGCCCTGGCGCTGATCTGGCATGGCGTCGCCGAGATGCGCGCGCCCCTGGCCGTGCTCGACGCCGATCCCATGACCCTCGACCTGGCGCGACTGCCCGAGTACGCCCTGCGCACCACCCTGCGCATGTTCATCGCCCTGGGCGCCTCGCTGCTGTTCACCTTTGTCTTCGCCACCCTGGCGGCCAAGAGTCGCAAGGCGGAGCTGCTGATCCTGCCGGCCATCGACATCCTGCAGTCGGTGCCCATCCTCGGCTTCCTGACCTTTACCGTGAGTTTCTTCCTGGGGCTCTTTCCCGGTCGCCAGCTGGGCGCCGAGTGCGCGGCCATCTTCGCCATCTTCACCAGCCAGGCCTGGAACATGGCGTTCGGCTTCTACCAGTCGCTGCGCACCGTGCCCGAGGACCTGCAGCAGGTGAGCCGCCAGTTCGGGCTGTCGCCCTGGCGCCGGTTCTTTCGCCTCGAGCTGCCGTTCGCCATCCCCGGCCTGGTGTGGAACACCATGATGTCCATGTCCGGCGGCTGGTTCTTCGTGGTGGCCTCGGAAGCCATCACCGTGGGCGACAACACCATCAACCTGCCGGGCATCGGCTCCTGGCTGGCGCTGGCCATCGCCCGGCAGGACATCGCCGCCATCGGCTGGGCGGTGCTGGCCATGGGCCTGGTGATCCTGGTCTACGACCAGCTGTTCTTCCGCCCGGTGGTGGCCTGGGCCGATCGCTTCCGCGTCGAGCAGACCGCCAGCCAGCAGGTGCCGCGCTCCTGGGTCTACGACCTGGTCCGGCGTGCGCGCCTGGGACGCATGCTGGGCGGCTTCGGCAGCTTCTGCACCCAGCTCGCCACCCCGCGGATCCGCCGCGCCTGGCCGCACTGGCACCTGGCGCCGCACCGCCGCGCCTGGCTGCAGCGCGGGCTGGACGTGCTCTGGTACGGCGCGCTGCTGGTGGTGCTGCCCTATGGCGTCTATGCGCTGTACCGCTTCATCGCCGCCGACGTCTACTGGGTGGAAGCGGTCGCGGTGCTCGGCCTGGGGCTGCTGACCATGGCCCGGGTGCTGCTGCTGATCGCCGTCGCCAGCCTGATCTGGGTGCCCATCGGCGTCTGGATCGGCCTGCGCCCCGGCTGGTCGCAGCGCCTGCAGGCGGTGGCCCAGTTCCTGGCCGCCTTTCCGGCCAACGTGCTGTTCCCGGTGGCGGTGGTGGGCATCGTCAGCTTCCACCTCAATCCGGACATCTGGCTGTCGCCGCTGATGGTGCTGGGCACCCAGTGGTACATCCTGTTCAACGTCATCGCCGGCGCCAGCGTGCTGCCCAACGACCTGCGCGAAGCGGCCCGGCTGTTCGGTCTCAAGCGCTGGCAGTGGTGGCGGCAGCTGGCCCTGCCGGCGATCTTTCCCTACTACGTCACCGGCGCCCTGACCGCCGCGGGCGGCTCCTGGAACGCCAGCATCGTCGCCGAGGTGGTGAGTTGGGGCAATGAACGCCTGCAGGCCCATGGCCTGGGCGCCTACATCGCGCAGATGACCACCGCCGGCGATTTCCCGCGGGTCGCCCTGGGCATCGTGGTGATGTCGATCTTCGTACTCGGATTCAACCGGCTGCTGTGGCGGCCCCTGTATGCCTACGCCGAGCGGCGCCTACGGCTCGACTAAGAGCCTGTTCAAAGGCTGCTTCGCGTCGGCCGAACTGCGTTGGAAATGGCTTCGGAATGCTCATTTACCACTCGTAAACTCCGCTTCCTCAGCCATTTCCGCCTTGTCTGTCTCTAGCTCGCTAGCCTTTAAACAGGCTCCAGAGGAGAAATGCCATGAACCTGACCGCGCTGAATGCCCGTCCCCTGATCGATGTCCAGAACGTCCGCCAGCTCTATGGCAACGCCGGCGGTCCGGCCCGGGTCGTGCTGGACGAAGTCTCCCTGACCCTGCACGAAAACGAGATCGTTGGCCTGCTGGGGCGCTCCGGCTCGGGCAAGTCGACCCTGCTCAGATCCATCGCCGGCCTGCTCACCCCCAGCGGCGGCACCGTCCATTTCCCGCCCAAGGACGACGGCCAGCGCGCCCGGGTCAGCATGGTGTTCCAGAGCTTCGCGCTGTTTCCCTGGCTGACCGTGCTGCAGAACGTTGAGATCGGCCTGGAAGCCCTGCACGTGCCGCTGGACGAGCGCCGTCGTCGCGCCCTGGCCGCCATCGACCTGATCGGCCTGGACGGCTTCGAGAGCGCCTATCCCAAGGAGCTCTCCGGCGGCATGCGCCAGCGCGTCGGCCTGGCCCGTGCCCTGGTGGTGCACCCGGACGTGCTGCTGATGGACGAACCCTTCTCGGCGCTGGACGTGCTCACCGCCGAGACGCTGCGCACCGACCTGCTCGACCTCTGGGTCGAGGGGCGCATGCCGATCCGTTCGATCCTCATGGTCACCCACAACATCGCCGAGGCAGTGCTGCTCTGCGATCGGGTGCTGATCTTTTCCAGCAATCCCGGGCGCGTCGCCAGCGAGATCCACATCGACCTGCCGCAGCCGCGCAATCGCCACGATCCGGCCTTTCGCGAACTGGTGGAGGAGATCTATGTGCGCATGACCGGCGAGACCACCCCGGCGCCCCACGACGCAGGGGTTCCCGGCAATGGCCTGGGCATGCGGCTGCCGACGGTCTCGACCAACGCCCTGGCCGGCCTGCTGGAGGCGGTCCAGGCCGCGCCCTACGACGGTCGCGCCGACCTGCCGGAACTGGCCGGCGGGCTGGGCTATGCGCTGGACGAGCTCTTTCCCCTGGCCGAGGTGCTGCAGCTGCTGCGCCTGGCGGTCCTCGAGGGCGGCGATCTGCGCCTGCTGCCGGCCGGGCGCGCCTACGTCGAGGCGGGGGTGGACGTGCGCAAGCAGCTGTTCGCCCGCCAGTTGCTCAACTTCGTGCCGCTGGTGGCCCATATCCGCCGGGTGCTGGACGATCGCCAGGGCCACACGGCGCCGGCGCGGCGCTTCCGCGACGAACTGGAGGACTTCATGGACGAAGCCGACGCCGCCCGCACCCTCGGCAGCGCCATCCAGTGGGGGCGCTATGGAGAGCTCTTCGCCTATGATCAGGCGGCCGATATGTTCAGCCTGGAAAATCCAGGTTAAGAGCGACCACGAACGAGAAACTGGCCATGGATCGACGACCCTTCGCCACCACCACCCATTGGCTGCGGCTAGGGGGCCTCTGCGCCCTGGCGCTGGGCATCGCCCTGCTGGACACCCTCACCGACCGGGAGATCGCCATCGGCGTCTTCCAGGTGGTGGTGGTGCTCCTGGCGGCCGGTTTCCTGTCCGCGCGCGGGGTCACGGTCACCGCCCTGGGCTGCACGCTGCTGGTGCTCTGCAGCTATGTCGCCACCCGTAGCGGCGACCAGGAGGCGGGGCTGGTCAACTGCATCATCAGCCTGCTGGCCATCGTCGCGGTCGCCGCCCTGTCGCTGCGCCTGGAGGCCGCCAAGCGCGCCGCCGATGCGGCCCGGACGCGCCTGGTCCAGGCCGGGCGCCTGAGCCAGCTGGGTGAACTGGCCGCGTCCATCGCCCATGAGGTGAATCAGCCGCTCACCGCCATCGCCGCCAGTGGCAACGCCTGCCAGCGCTGGTTGAGCAATCAGCCGCCGCAGGTGGAGCGCGCCGTGCAGGCCGCGCAACGGGTCATCGACGACGCCCACCGCGCCAGCGCAGTGATCGCCCGGGTGCGCAGTCTGGTGCGCCAGGCGCAGGTGGCCAAGGATTGGCTCAACGTCGCCGATACCGTGGAGAAGGTGCTGGATTTCGTCCGCGCCGAATTGAGCCAGCGCCAGGTCGCCGTGGAGGTGCGCCTGCAGGAGGGCCTGCCGCCGCTGCTGGCCGACGAAAGCCAGCTGCAGCAGGTCATCCTCAATCTGCTGCTCAATGCTCTGGACGCCCTAGAAGGGATACCGCCCGAGCAGCGGCGGGTGGTCATCCAGGTGGGGCAGGACACCGCCGGCGCCATCCGCCTCGGCGTCGAAGACAGCGGTCGTGGCTTGACGCCGGTAGCGCGCGAGCAGATGTTCGAGGCTTTCTACACCACCAAGGCGCAGGGCATGGGCCTAGGCCTGGCGCTGAGTCGCTCCATCGTCGAAGCCCACGGCGGGCGGATCTGGGCCACCTCGTTGCCGGAGGGCGGCACCGGGGTCTACTGCAGCCTGCCCAAGGATCCACAACCATGACCTCAGCGAGCATGACCGACCAAACTCAGCCCACCCTGGTCCACCTGGTGGACGACGACGCCTCGGTGCGCGCCGCCGTGGAAGACCTGCTGGCGTCCGTGGGGCTCGATACCCGCAGCTATGCCTCGGCCGCCGACTTTCTCGAGCGGGCCCGGCTGGACGCGCCGGGCTGCCTGGTGCTGGACGTGCGCATGCCCGGCATGAACGGCCTGGATCTGCAGCAGGAGTTGCAGCGGCGTGGCCTGGCGCTGCCGATCATCTTCATCACCGGCCATGGCGACATCCCCATGTCGGTCCGGGCGATGAAGCAGGGCGCCCTGGAATTCCTCACCAAGCCGTTTCGCGACCAGGACCTGCTCGATGCCATCGACCAGGCACTGCGCAAGGCGCAGGACGCCCATGCCCAGCGCCGCCAGTTGCAGGATCTGCAGAGCCGCCTCGACACCCTCAACGACGGCGAGCGATTGGTGCTGGCGCGGGTGGTGACCGGGCTGCTCAACAAGCAGATCGCCGCCCAGCTGGGGGTCAGCGAGATCACCGTCAAGGTGCGTCGCGCCGCCCTGATGCGCAAGCTGCAGGCCGGTTCCCTGGCGGAGCTGGTCAAGATGGTCGAGCGGCTGGAGGCGTCGCGCGGCTAGGCCTTTCCTGTCGGGCGTACAGGCGCTGGACCGGCTCCGCAGCCTGGTTGTCGCGCCAATCACTTGCGCGCTAAAGAAAGGCAATAGTCAGTCGATACGGGTTTTAGAGGATCGCCTTTCGCCGATCCAAGGAGCCCGTCTTGAACCTTCGTCAGCTACGCATCGCCCCCCGCGCCATCCTCTGCTTTGGTGCAGTCACCCTGTTCGTGATGCTGCTAGGAGCCTTCGCCCTGGTCCAGCTCAAGGCCCTGCGCGCCACCGAGCAGGCGATGGAGGCCGAGTGGCTGGCGAGTATCCAGACCACCGATGACATCCAGATCGCCTTGATGCACACCCGGCTGGAGAGCATTCGGCTGCTGGCCACTGAGGACAGCGCCGCCATGGCCATGGCAACGCGGAAGATCCAGCAGAATCGCGATCTGATGAATGCGCGCACGGCCTATTACCGCGACCATCTGATCTCTACCGCTGAAGAGCGCGCCAATTTCGAGCAGGCCGCGCTGCAGATGAAAGGCTACCTGGACGGGCTGGATCGCATCGTCACCCTGGCCGCCAGCGATCGCGCCGAGGCCCTTAGGCTGGCCAATGGCGAGCAGCGCCAGCGGGCCGAAGGCTATCAGGAGCAACTGACCCGCCTGCGCGATTTCAACGGCGAAGGCGCCCGTCACGCGGGGGAGGCGGCCACCGGCATCTATGACCGCAGCGTCAGCATCGTGGTCGGCATCATGCTGCTGGCGGTGCTGGTGACCCTGCTGCTGGCCTGGCGTCTGACCCGTAGCCTGGCTCAGCCGATCGGCGACTCCCTGGCCGTGGCCAATGCCATCGCCCAGGGTGAGCTGACCGGCCGGATAGATCCCACGGGCAAGGACGAAGCCGCCGGCCTGATGCGCGCCCTGGCGCAGATGCAGGACAATCTCAAGGATACCCTCCACGGTATCTCGCGTTCGTCCGACCGCCTGAGTGATACCGCCCGCACCATGCACGCCGTCACCGACCAGGCCAGTCGCGCCCTGGCCAGCCAGAACGCCGAGATCGACCAGGCCGCCACCGCGGTCACCGAAATGAGCGCCGCCGTGGAAGAGGTGGCGCGCAACGCCGCCTCCACCTCCCAGGCCGCGCGGGAATCCAGTGCTGCGGCGGAAAACGGCAACACCAAGGTCGGCCAGGCCCTCGACGCCATGCAGCGTCTCACCCAGCAGGTGCAGTCGACCTCGGTCCAGGTCGAAGGCCTGGCCGGGCAGGCCCAGGACATCAGTCAGGTGCTCAGTGTGATCGGCGCCATCGCCGAGCAGACCAACCTGCTGGCGCTGAACGCCGCCATCGAGGCCGCCCGCGCGGGCGAGCAGGGTCGCGGCTTCGCCGTGGTCGCCGACGAGGTCCGCGCCCTGGCGCACCGCACCCAGACCTCGACCCGCGAGATCGAGCAGATGATCCAGGCGATCCAGAAGGGCTCAGCCGAAGCCGTGGATTCCATGCAGCTCAGCACCACCCAGGCCCAGGCCACCTATGTGATCGCCCAGGAAGCCGGCACGGCCTTGAGCGACATCCTCCAGGCCGTGCGCCTGATCGACGAGCGCAATCTGCAGATCGCCACCGCCTCCGAAGAGCAGGCCCATGTCTCCCGCGAGGTGGACCGCAACCTCATCAGCATCCGCGATCTGTCGGTGCAGACCAGCGATGGCAACCGCGAAACCGTGGGCGCCAGCGAGCAGCTGTCGGAACTGGCCGGTGAACTTCAGACGCTGGTGCGCCGCTTCAAGCTGGCGTGAGGGGCAGGGCGCGCTGACGGCGGTCGCGCGCCCGCTCTTCTTACATTCGGTTACCTTTGGCCACCCTGTTTCGCCGGCTCATCAGCCCGAACCCGCCGGGCGCTTTCCCGAGTAGTGGCTTTTTGGTATCAATGGTTATTGTAATACCTATTTAGTTGCGTCCCTCGACGCTCTCGCAGAGAAACCATGGCGCTGCCCCAATACAGTCTCAGAGTACCTGTCTCCCAATTGCAGCTGGGCATGTACGTCTGCGAACTGGATCGACCCTGGGCGGGCACGCCCTTCCTGTTCCAGGGCTTTCCCATCCAGAACGCGCACGACCTGCGCACCCTGCAGGAGACCTGCGAATTCGTCTGGGTGGATCGCCGCCAGAGCCATACGGTGACGCCGCTGTCCGCCAGCCTGTCGGCAGGCGCTCAGGCCAAGACCTATGCCATCGACTACCGCGATGAGGTCAAGACCACCGAACCGGTGTGGCGTGAAGCCCGCGCCGTGTCGATGCGCATGCTCGACGCCGTTAAGTTCGGCAAGGAACTCGACGTCGGCGAAGTGCGCCGCGCGGTCGGCGAGTGCGTCGAGAGTGTGCTCAAGCACCCCGCGGCCAGCCTCTGGCTGGCGCGCATCAAGCAGCGCGACCACTACACCGCGGAGCACTGCCTGCGCGTCTCGCTCTATGCCATCGCCCTGGGCAAGGCGCTGGGCCTGCTGCCTCTCGAACTGGAAGAACTCGGGGTGTGCGGCATGCTGCACGACGTCGGCAAGATCAAGGTGCCCGACGAGATCCTCAACAAGCCAGGCCGCCTGACCGACGAAGAATTTCGCATCATGCAGGCCCATACCACCTACGGCTATCAGTTGCTGATGGCCAACAGCGAGGTGCCGCCGGCCGCCGTCGACGTCGCCCATACCCACCACGAGCGCATGGATGGCAAGGGGTATCCCCGCCAGCTGCCGGCGCACCGCATCCCCTTCAAGGCCAGGATCATCGCCGTGGTGGACGCCTACGACGCCATCACCAGCGATCGCCCCTACAGCGAGGGCCGCTCCAGCCTGGAAGCCCTGCGCGTACTGTTCGAAGCCCGGGGCACGCAATTCGACGAAGTCGTCGTGCTGGCCTTCATCCAGCTGATCGGCGTCTATCCGCCGGGCGAGATCGTCGAGCTGAGCACCGGCGAGGTGGGCATCATCATCGGCTTCGACGCCGGCAGCAAATTGAAGCCCCGCGTGCTGATCGTGCTGGACGCCAGCAAGCAGCCGCGCCCGGAGCGGGTGCTCGACCTGGCGCGCAATCCGCTCGATGAGCAGGGCCGTCTGGTCAGCGTTCGCGAAGTGAAACCCTCGGGTGCCTATGGCATCGACATAGACGCCTACCGCGCCAAGGGACTGGTGGTGCCGGGCTGAACGGGTGAGGGGTCGCCGTTTGGGGGCCGACCGTCAGAGGGTCTTCAGACCCGTCGGCGTCTCCAGGTAGGCCAGCAAGCCGGGTCTCTCTTCAGGCAGCACCGCGACGGGTCCGGCAAAGCCGATCGCCTCCAGCTGCTGCCCGAGCCCCGCGGCATCGGGATGCCTGAGCTCCAGGCGCTGCAGGCGACAGCCCTGATCGATCAGCCCAGCCGCCGGGTGCCGGGCGTTGCCCCAGTCGATCAGGCTGGGCAGGACCCCGCCCAGTGGCAGCTGCCCATCGGCATGGATCGAGATCTGCCAGGCCAGCGCGCCGCGACTCATCGACTCGATGCGGCCGAAGGTCCGCGTGAGGTGCGCATCCGCCTGCGCCAAGCCCTGGGTCCCGGCCACCCAGTGGGCCAGGCGGGGCGCAGCATCCGGTGCTAGCTCATCCAGCCCGAACCAGCGCGATCTGGTCGGCGGCGGCGCGTCCGGGTCCGGGGCTATGACTTCCAGATAGCCGTCCCCCAGCCCCAGCAGCAGGTTGTGGGTACCCATGCGCGCATGCTGGCCGCCGGGCTGCAGCGCCACGCCGAGGCGCTCCTCGACATACCGGGCGCCCGCGGCCAGGGTCGGGGCCACGATGACCAGGTGGTCCAGATGGGAGAGTCTCATGGGGTCGATTCCTGAGCGGGCAAGTTCGAGCAGGGGCGGAGCGGCCTGATCCGCTCAGGGCTCACAGGCCGGGCTCGGATCAGGGCGCCAGCCACTGTGGAGGGTAGCGGTTGCACTCAAGCCCGTGGGTCTTCGCCAGTAGGCTCGTTCGGCATCGGTCTGGGCGATTGCCACGCCGGCTTCTCCGGGCCTCGCTCATCGAAGGCGCGGCGCGCTGCCCGAAAATCTTCCACATTCTCGATAACCCAGGTCCAGATGGGCGTCATCCGGAGCAGCAGGCTCATGCCCAGCGGCGTCAACTCGTATTCGACCCGGGGCGGGACTTCGTCGAAGTCGTGCCGCAGCAGCAGGCCGTCGCGTTCGAGGGCGCGCAGGGTCTTGGTCAGCATCCGCTGGGTGATGCCCGACAGTTGCCGCGCCAGTTCGGCGTGCCGCATGACGCCATAGACCCCCAGCGCATGCAGGACCCCCAGGGACCAGCGACTGCCCGCATGGGTCAGCACCTCGCGGCGTACGCCGTCTTCGTCCCGCCTGAGTGTCTGGCAGATGGCTTCGGACTGTTGGAGGAGTTCCAGATCGGTCATCTCGTCCCCTGGTATCACGCGTGTGCCTTCTTCTGAGCGCCGCTGGCGTCTGCCAGCATTCGCTCATCTTATACCTGACGTCAGGAGTCATGATGACTAACCCATTCCCTACCGCTACCCAATCCATTCTCGTGCTTGGCGCGGGCGAACTCGGCTTGCCGGTACTGCGCAATCTCGCCCGGCTTGCCAAGGAGAAACCCGGTTCGAAGGTGAGCGTGTTGCTGCGCCAGTCGACCCTCGACAGCCAGGACGCTGGCAAGAAAAGGGAGCTGGACGAGCTGCGCGCGCTCGGCGTCGCCCTGGTGGCAGGCGACCTGGTCAATGATTCCATCGCCGAACTGGCGGCGGTCTTCGCGCGATTCGATACCGTCATTGGCTGCGCCGGCATGGTCGCTGGCCGGGAAACCCCCATGAAGCTGGCGCGTGCGGCACTCGCCTCGGGTGTGAAGCGCTACTTTCCCTGGCAATTCGGGGTGGACTACGACGTCATCGGCCGCGGCAGCCCCCAGGACCTGTTCGATGCGCAACTCGAGGTGCGCGAATTGCTGCGCGCCCAGAGCCAGACCGAGTGGGTGATCATTTCCACCGGGATGTTTACCAGCTTCCTGTTCGAACCCGCGTTCGAGGTCGTCGATCTCGTGACGGATACCGTCAGAGCGCTGGGCAGTCTGGATACCCAGGTGACCCTGACGACGCCAGAGGATATCGGCAGGCTGACGGCGGAGATCGTGTTTTTCGAGCCGCGCTTTCGTAACGAGATCGTCTATCTCGCCGGTGATACCCTGGCCTATGGCGAGTTGGCCGCGCTGCTGGAGCGGGTGCTGCAGCGGCCCTTCAGCACCCGGGTGTGGACGCTTCCCCAACTGCTGGATGAGCTGGAGAAAGAGCCTGACGAGCAGCTCAAGCACATCTGGAAGTACCGCGCCGTCTTCGCCCAGGGCCGCGGCGTCGCCTGGCCGATGGAGACCACCTTCAATGCCCGACACGGTTTCCCGGTGACCAGTGCTGAGCAGTGGGCGCGAGAGCACCTGGTCGAGGCCGGACGGGCCGAGTGAAGCATGCAGGACTTCGGGTCATTCCTTTCCTGCATCGCCAAGATTCCCTAGAGACGTAGGGCGGCTTTGGATATTTCCGATAAAACCTTCCCGTCGCTTTTGCCCGTGCCGACCCTCCCGCATGCCGCCTTGGCCGAACGCGGCACCGAGATCTGCCCCCGACTGCGGCGACTGGCCGCCTAGGGGCGCAGATTTCTGGACGCCTGAGTCGCGCAGAGCACCCTGAACGACGCCACATATCCGAGAGCGTCCCGTGCTTTGACCTTTCGTGCGCGGACACCTAGGGTCAGGCAGGGCGCATTCGTCTGACGATTGTGCTCAATCGGAATACCAATTCAGGCAATGGGAGTGTCAGATGTCTTTTGCTCGTTCGGCCTTGGCCAACCGCTTTTCCGCTCTAGTGCTCACCGCCGCAACCGCTACCCTGGCGCTGCCCCTGGCCGCCGCGCCGGGGGTCGAGGGTTCCCTGTCCGCCGTCCAGGGCGATGCCCGGGTCGCCAAGGCGCTGGAAGCGCTGCGCGCCGACGATGGTCGGACCTTCACGGAACAGAAGCACATCGCCCAGATTCCCGCGCCGCCGTTCAAGGAAAAGGTGCGCGCCGAGTATTACCTCAAGCGCTTCCAGGAGCTGGGTCTCAAGGACGCCAGCATCGCCCCGGAAGGCTATGTGATCGCTACCCGCAAGGGCACTGGCCAGGGTCCGCAGCTGGTGGTGTCGGCGCACCTGGACACGGTGTTTCCCGAGGGCACCGACCTGACCCTCAAGGAAAAGGACGGCAGGACCTACGGCCCCGGCATCGGCGATGACGCCCGGGGCCTGGCGGCGTTGCTGTCGGTGATCGACGCCCTGAACAAGAGTGGCATCGAGACGGTGGGCGACCTGGTCTTCGTCGGCACCGTGGGCGAGGAAGAGCTGGGCAACCTGCGCGGGGTGAAGGCGCTGTTCAAGGATCGCCAGGGCATCGACGGCTTCATCTCGGTGGATGGCATCGACGTGCGCCGCATCGTCAATCGCGGTACCGGCAGCCACAGATACGAGATGACCTTCAAGGGACCGGGTGGCCACAGCTTCGCCGAATTCGGTCGGCCCAGCGCCATCCACGCCATGGGTCGCGCCATTGCCAAGATCGCCGAGGTCCGTCCGCCCAAGGAACCCAAGACCACCTTCACCGTGGGCACGGTGCAGGGCGGCACCTCGGTCAATGCCATCGCCGGCGAGGCGCGCCTGACCCTGGACATGAGATCCAACGAAGAGGCCGCGCTGCTGGCCGAAGAGAAGGAGATTCTGGCCCTGGTGCAGGACGCGGTGAAGGAAGAGAACCAGCGCTGGGAGACCGACCAGATCTCGGTGGACATCAAGCTGATCGGCGATCGTCCGGCCGGGGGCACGGCGGAGGATTCGCCCATGGTGCAGACGGCGCAGCGCTCCATTGCGGCGGTCACCAAGGGCGCCAAGGTCACCCTCAGCGGTGGCAGCACCGATTCCAACACCGCCATGTCGCTGGGCATTCCGGCCATGACCATCAGCGGTGGCGGGGAGGGTGGCAGTGCCCACTCGCTGGCGGAATGGTACAAGCCGGTGGACGCCTACCAGGGTCCGCAGAACGTGCTGCTGACCAGCCTGACCCTGGTCGGCGTCAAGGGCGTCAGCGAGCCGGTGCTGCAGGCCAAGGGCAAGTAGCCCGCAGCCGGCCCTGGCAGCTGTCCGCAAGGGACAGGTGCCAGGGCCGGCGGCCTCATTCGCTCGCCGGCTTCAGTCGCAGGCAGGCCAGGGAGCTGGCCAGGATCGCCACGCCGGACAGCGGATACAGCAGGGTCGAGGGCACCAGCGGAATGAGCGCCCCGGCCAGCAGCGGACCGACGCTGGCGCCCACGTCGCGCCACATGGCGTTGGAGGCCAGCGCCGGCAGCCGGGCCTGACCCGGATGGCGGGTGGCGACCAGGGTCACCACCAGGGGGATCTGCAGGGCGCGCAGGATCAGCACCCCGCCCGCGCCGAGGATCAGCCAGTGAAAGCCGAAGGCGATCAGGAACAGCGCGGTCAGCGTCGAGCAGACCACCAGCATGGGCGCCGCGCCATAGCGATCCGCCGCCCGCCCGCCGAGCGGGCTGAGCAGCATGTCGGACAGATAACGCAGCGCCATCAGCAAGCCAGCGACCAGCACCGCATTGCCTCCGAGTACCGCCTGGGAAAAGGCCGACAGACCAAAGATGAACAGGCCGTCCAGGGTCACCCCTTCGATAAAGGACCAGGTGACGATGCGATCCGGCCAGCGCAGGCGCCGTCCGGGCGCCGGCAATTCGTGCCCGGCGCGGGGCAGCCCCAGGGCCAGCAGCAGGCCGATCAGGCAGAGTCCGCTGCTCAGCAGCAGCACGGCGCGCGGTCCGTACTGCAGGGTCAGCCAGGCGCCCACCGAGAGCGCCAGCATGGGACCGATGGCGATCAGCGACCGGGACGTACCGGTGCGCCGGGCGGCGCCGGCCGGATCGGCGGTGGCCAGCACCTGGGTGGACAGGTTGAAGGTGGCGAAGCTCAGGCCCCAGGCCAGGCGCAACCCCACCAGTGCCCAGAAACCCGAGAGATTGGCGTTGCCCAGGGCGCAGAGGGCGGCCACTGCGGAAGCCACCACCAGACTGCGGCGATCGCCGAAGCGGGCATAGAGCTGCACCACATAGCGGTAGCCGACGATGCGGATCACCCGGTTGGCGGCCAGCAGGATGCCGGCCTCGATCAGGGTGATGCCGAAGACCGGGGCGTACATGGGCAGGACGAGATAGAGCAGCACGTCGCTGGGCAGGCAGCAGGCGAGGACGATGGCCGCGCGCCGGGAGGCCTGGTCGACGGACCGGGAAGAGGTCATGCGCGAAAGATTCCTGTGGGAGGTGACGTCCAGCCCGGCGGTCGGCGACTGGACAGCGGATTGCAGTGACGGCTCGGCCCTACAGGCGCCAGGCAGAGGCCGTGGCTGCAACGAGACTGTCATTATCTCTTCTTTTGCAAGAGGTGTCCGCCAGGCGAAACGGCTGAACTAACCTCAGCCGCGCGCAATCCGTTTCAGTGCGTCTTGCGCCGCGCAGTGGCTGCCCGGCCCTGCCACGTCCCGTCATGAAAAGGAGTCGTCAGTGACCGTAGCTGCCCATCATTACCACCCTGTCCGGCCCGGCCCGCTGCACGCGCTGCTGCTGGCCGGTTCCGTCCCGCTGTTCATCGGCGGCCTGCTCAGCGACATCGCCTACTACCAGACGATGCAGATCCAGTGGGCCAACTTCGCCGCCTGGCTGATCGCCGGGGCGCTGTTGCTGTCCGGGCTGGCCCTGCTGTTCGCCCTCGGCAATCTGTTCGGCGCGCGCTTCCGCGGCCGCCGGCCGGCGGCCTATTTCCTCCTGCTGTTGCTGGCCTGGGTGCTGGGGCTGGTCAATGCCTTCGAACATGCCAAGGATGCCTGGGCGGTGATGCCCGCCGGGCTGATCCTCTCGGTGATCGTGTCGGTGCTGAGCCTGGTGGCTGCCTGGATCGGTCTCTCCAACCTGCGTTCGGAGGTGGTCCGATGAGCACTCCACGAGTCTTGAGCGTCCTGGGTCTGGCCGTGCTGCTGGCCGCCTGCGGCAACGAAGGCGGTGCCGACACCCAGGCCCGCGGACCCGATCCCAAGCTGCCCGAACCCCAGCGCGGCCTCCTGCCGAGCATGAAGATCGCCGAGCCCGCACCGTGGGGCGATCGCACCCCCAGCGTGCCCCAGGGCTACACCATCACCGCCATCGCCACCGATCTGCGCATTCCGCGACAGATGCTGGTGCTGCCCAATGGCGACATCCTGGTGGCCGAAGGCCGTGGCGGCAACGCGCCCAAGCTCAAGCCCAAGGACGTCATCGCCGGCTACATCAAGGCCCAGGGCAACACCCAGGTGAAGGGCGGCAATCGCCTGACCCTGCTGCGCGACGCCGATGGCGACGGCAAGTACGAACTCAAGACGGTGTTCGCCGAGAACCTCAACGCGCCCTATGGCCTGGCCTTCGCCAACGGCCGGATCTACGTGGCCAACCAGGATGCCCTGGTCAGCTTTCCCTATCAGGACGGCCAGACCCAGGCCAGCGGCGCGCCGGACAAGCTGGTCGAGCTGCCGGCGGCGATCAACCACCACTGGACCAAGTCCCTCGCTGCCAGCGCCGATGGTCGCTATCTCTATGTGGGCATCGGCTCCAACAGCAACGTCGGCGAGCGCGGCATGGACGTCGAGGTGGATCGCGCGGTGATCTGGCAGATCGATGCCCAGAGCGGTGCGCACAAGAACTATGCCACCGGGGTGCGCAATCCCACCGCCCTGGCCATACAGCCCGACAGCGGCCAGCTCTGGGCGGTGGCCAACGAGCGCGACGAGATCGGCCCGGACCTGGTGCCGGACTACCTGACCTCCATCCGCGAAGGCGGCTTCTATGGCTGGCCCTACAGCTACTGGGGGCAGAACGTCGATACCCGTGCCCAGCCGCAGGATCCGGCCAAGGTGGCCGCCGCCATCAAGCCCGACTACAGCTTGGGCTCCCACGTCGCCGCCCTGGGCGTGACCTTTTCCACCGCGGCGGTGGGCGGGCAATTCACCGATGGCGTCTTCGTCGGCGAGCACGGCAGCTGGAACCGCGACAAGCCGGTGGGCTACCGCGTGGTCTTCGTGCCCTTCCAGCAGGGCCGTCCGGCCGGCGAGCCCATCGACTTCGCTACCGGGTTCTACGGCGACGACGGCAAGACCCGCGGCCGCCCGGTCGGGGTGGCGGTGGATCAGCGCGGTGGCGTCCTCATCGCCGACGACCTGGCCAACACCGTCTGGCGCGTGACGCGTACCCAGTAAGGTGCGAGATGGATCGGCTTGCCGCGCAGTCGGGCGGCAAGCCGATCAATGCATGCGGTGCTGCAGATCGCCGAGCACCACCAGGCTGCCCACCACCATCAGCACCAGGATCAGGCTGGTGAACAAGAGCAGATAGAGGTCGTGGCGGTGCGAGCGGCCCAGGCTGATATGCAGGAAGCAGCGCAGATGCACCAGGATCTGCAGCAGACCCAGGCCGAAGATGACCCCCAGGGTGGTGCCGCGCGGCCAGTTCGGGAAGAGCACCAGGCCGATGGGGATCAGACTCAGCGTCACCGCCAGCAGCAGGCCGACGACGTAGCTCGTCAGCTCCCGACGATAGTCATCTCTCTTCATGGCAGCAGCCCCTGCAGGTAGACCACCGAGAGGATGGCTACCCAGACGATATCGAGAAAATGCCAGAACAGGCCCAGCCGCATCAGCCGGGTCTTCACCGGCGTATCCAGGCCGAACACCCTGAGTTGCACCAGCATCACCACCAGCCACAGACAGCCACTGGCGACGTGCACCCCGTGCATGCCCACCAGGGCGAAGAAGGCCGAGAGAAAGGCGCTGCGCTGGGGCAGGGCACCCTTGTCCGCCATGCCGAGGAAGTCGTGCACCTCCAGGCCCAGAAAGACCAGGCCCAGCGCCAGGGTTACCAGCAGCCAGGTCACCAGGGGCCGCAGGCGACCCTCGTGGTACTTCATGGCCAGGGACGCCAGGCCATAGGTGAAGCTGCTGGCCAGCAGCACCAGGGTCTGCAGGGTGACACTGCCGATCTCGAAGACGTCCCGGGCGACCGGGCCCCCGGCGGTGGCGTGCTGTAGCGTCGCGTAGATGGCGAACAGCAGCGCGAACACCAGGGCGTCGCTCATCAGGAAGATCCAGAAGCCGAACAGCGAATACTCGGCCTCGGCGTGGGTGGCGTGATCGGTGGCGCCGACATTGAGGCCGGCGTGGTTCATGTCGCGCGGACTCATGGGCCCATCTCCGCCAGGCCACGGTTGCCCGGCCCGGTTTCCTCGTCGCGGTTGACCGCTCGCGTCGCGGCGACGAGATCCAGCCAAGCCTCGTGTTGGCGGCGGATGTCTGCAGCGGAAATCAGCCGCTCGGTATCGCGCTGGAAGCTGCGGGCGATCACCGCGCCCCAGGCCACCCCCAGGCCGAGCACGGCCAGCCAGCCGATGTGCCAGACCAGCCCGAAGGCGCAGGCAAAGCCCGCCGCCCCGACGATGGCAGGCACCGCGCTGTTCTTTGGCAGTTCGATGTCGGCATAGGTGCGCGGCCGGTCATAGGCCAGGTCGTGCTCCTTGAGCCAGGTGAAGGGGTCGCGGTCGTTGATCGGCAGCGGCACGGCGAAGTTGTATTCCGGCGGCGGCGCGGCCACGGCCCATTCCAGGGTGCGGCCATTCCAGGGATCGCCCACCGGCACCCGGGTACTGTCGCGGTGGCGGATGCTCACCACCAGCTGGATCACCAGGCTGGCCAGGGCGGCGAGCAGGATCACCGCACCCAGCTCGGCGACCCACAGCAGCGGGGCGAAATCGGGATTGTGGATCGCCTGGCTGCGCCGCGGCAGGCCGGAGACCCCAAGCACGTACAGCGGCATGAAGGCGAGCAGGAAGCCCAGGCCGAAATTCAGGGCGGCGATGCGGCCCCAGCGCTCGTCGAGGCGAAAGCCGAAGGCCTTGGGAAACCAGAAGTGATAGCCGGCCAGCATGCCGAACAGCATCCCGGGGATCAGCATGTTGTGGAAGTGGGCGACCAGGTAGACGGTGTTGTGCACCTGATAGTCCACCGGCGGTGTGGCCAGGGTGATGCCAGTAAGGCCGCCGATGACGAACAGCATGATGAACATCACCGCATAGATCAGCGGCGTGGTCAGGCGGATGCGCCCGCGGAACATGGTCGCCATCCAGTCGTAGATCTTCACCCCGGTGGGAATGCCGATGAGCATGGTGGCGATGCCGAAGGCGGCATTGATCTTCGGGCTCTGGCCCATGGTGAAGAAGTGGTGCAGCCAGACGGTAAAGGACAGCACCGCGATCACCAGGGTGGCCCAGACCAGGGAGTGATAGCCATAGAGCCGCTTGGTGGAGAAGGTGGCGAAGACCTCGGAGAACACCCCGAAGGCCGGCAGGATCAGGATGTACACCTCTGGATGGCCGAACAGCCAGAAGAGGTTGATGTAGTTCATCAGGTTGCCGCCCTGGGTGTTGGTGAAGAAATGGAAGTCCAGGTAGCGGTCCAGGGCCAGCAGCAGGGTGGCCACGGTCAGCGGCGGCATGGCGAAGATCATCAGGATGCTGGTGCACAGCGCCGTCCAGCTGAACAGCGTCATATGGAACAGGCGCATGCCCGGCGTCCGCTCCTTGTAGAGGGTGACGGCGAAATTGAGGCCGGTCAGGGTGCTGCCGATGGAGCTGAGGGTCAGCGCCCAGATCCAGTAGTCGGGGCCGACGCCGGGCTGGTATTCGGCGCCGGTATAGGGCGGATAGCCGCTCCAGCCACCGGTCGAGAAGCGACCCAGCACCAGCGAGACCATCACCAGGGCCGCACCGGCCACGGTCAGCCAGAGGCTGATGGCGTTGAGCAGCGGAAAGCGCACGTCGCGGGCACCGATCTGCAGCGGCATGACGAAGTTGATCAGCCCGGTAAGGAAGGGCATGGCCACGAAGAACACCATGATGGTGCCGTGGGTGCTGAACAGCTGGCCGAAGTGCTCCGGTGGCAGATAGCCCGGGGCATCGATGGCCAGGGCCTGCTGGGTGCGCATCATCACGCCTTCCACCACGCCGCGGCTGAACATCACCAGGGCCAGCACCACATACATGACGCCGATGCGCTTGTGGTCCAGGCTGGTGAACCACTCCTGCCAGAGATAGCGCCACTTGCCGAGCCAGGTGATCACCCCGGCGGTGGCCAGGGCGCCAAGGATCACCACGCTGGCGCCGCAGGTGGCGACCAGGCTGTAGAAGGGCAGGGCATCGTAGCCCAGGCGACCGAACAGCAGGTGCCAGAGGGCCGAGGAATCAGTCATGGGTGGCTCCCTGGAAGGTGGCGCAGGCGGGTACCGGATCCTGGCGATAGCGCGCCAGCACCCAGGCGAAGAGGGCGGGTTGGGTCAGGCGCAACGCGGCGGCCTGCTCCAGGGTGCCGGGGCGGGATAGCACCTGGTAATGGGCGCAATCCAGCGCCTCGCGGGTCTGGCTGACGCCCTGGGTCCAGCTGGCGAAGTCCTGCGCATCCAGCACCCGGATCGGGAAATGCTGATCCTGGAAGCCTTCGCCGCTGTACTGGGCATTGCGGCCCTCGAACTGGCCGGGCGCGGGAATCTGCAGGTAGCGCTGGGTCTGCATGCCGGCCATGGCGTAGATCTGGCCACCGAGGCGCGGCAACAGCAGGGATTGCATCACCGTATCGCTGGTGAGTCTGAGCTGCACCGGGCGTCCGGCTGGCAGGACCAGTTCATTGACCGTGGCGATGCCCTGTTCGGGATAGAGAAACAGCCACTTCCAGTCCAGGCCGATCACCTGGACCTCCAGCGGCGCCTGGCTGGGTGTCGGCGAGCGATAGGGATCGAGGCTGTGGGTGCGGGTCCAGACCAGCACCGCCAGCACCGCGACAATCAGCGCTGGCACGCCCCAGGCGAAGACGTCCAGCAGCCAGGAGAATTCCCAGCGCGGCCGGTAGGCGGCGCGCGTGTTGCCGTGGCGATAGCGCCAGACGATCAGCGGGGTGAGCAGGATCACCGGCAGGACCACCACCAGCGCCAGGCCGACGATCCACAGCAGCAGGTCGCGTTCGCCACTGGCGGCGAGACCGGCCGGGGCGAGAAAGCCGTGCTGTAGCGGCGAACAGCCAGTGAGCGAAGCGGCCAGCAGCAGGCCAGCCAGGGACCCGACCGCCAGGCGGCGCCTCGAGGTGCTCCCCGGGCAGGGAGAAGAAGGACGCGACTTTCGCGCAAGGGACATGAGCGGACTCGACCGTAACCAGTTGTTGCAGCCAACAGACCGCCCGAGCAGGCGAGCCGTTCACTGCATACTGGCGCTTGGCCGCCCCCCCGCTCGGGGCACGACCGCGTGCGAGGTGCGGGCTAGGGCTGTTCGGTCTTCCACTGGCCGAGCAGGATGGCGACGAATTTTTCTGCGGCGGGCGACAGGGAGGCGCCGCGACGCGAGACCAGGCCCAGCGTCCGGGTCACCTCCGGATCACTGAGGGGCACGCTGACCAGGGTCGGGTGGTCGGCATCCGGCATGGCCAGACTGGGCATGGCCGAGACGCCGAGGCCGGCTTCCACCATGCCCAGGGAGGTGGACAGGTGCTGCACCTCATAGAACCACTTGGGGCGGATGCCGCGGGCGGAGAGGGCATGATCGAGCAGCACCCGGTTGCCGCTCAGACGTCCCACGCCGATCAGCCGGTGCTCGACCAGCTCGGCCCAGCTGATCGACGGGCGCCCGGCCAGTTCGTGGTCGCGCCGGCAGGCCAGCACGAATTGCTCCTGCACCAGGGGCACGAATTCGATGTCCGGGTGCTGACCGCTGAGCATGTTGATGCCGAAGTCGGCTTCGCCGCGCAACACGGCTTCCAGGCCGTCGTTGGCGCTGAGGTCCAGCAGGCGGATGCGGATCTTGGGGTATTGCTCGTTGTACTGGCGGATCACCGAGGGCAGAAAGTAGAAGGCCGCGGTGGGGATGCAGGCCAGGGTGACCTGGCCGGTCTGGCGCTCGGCCAGTTCGCGGATGCTGAGGATGGAGTCCTCGAAGTCGTCCAGCAGCCGCCGCGCCTTGGGCAGGAAATCGCGCCCGACGCTGGTGAGGCCGACGCGACGAGTGGTGCGTTCGAGCAGGGGCGTGCCCAGGCCGTCTTCCAGCTTCTTGATGCGCCGGCTCAGGGCCGGCTGCGACAGGTGCAAGGCATCGGCGGCCTCGTGGAAGCTGCCCAGTTCGGCGATTTTCACGAAAGATCGAATATCTTGCAGCTCGTAGTCCATGAACGCCCCGTTTCGTAAAGCCGGCTTTATTAATTATCCAAGTGGAATAATAGCGCTGATATTTGCATTGGATAGATTTATATCCGGCTGCCAATCTTGTTCCCAGAACATCAATAACCGCTATTGATCAACAAGAGTCAGCAGTCATGCAACGTATTCCCTGCGTTCTCATGCGAGGTGGCACCTCCAAGGGCCCCTTCTTCCACGCCAGTGACCTGCCCAGCGATCCCGCCGCGCGCGACGAGATGCTGATCGACCTCATGGGTGCCGGCCACGAGCTGGAAATCGACGGCATCGGTGGCGGCAGTCCCCAGACCAGCAAGGTGGCCATCATCAGCCCCTCCAGCCACGCCGATGCCGACGTGGATTACCTCTTCGTCCAGGTGATGGTCGCCGAGCGGCGCGTCGATACCGCACCCAACTGCGGCAACATGCTCTGCGCCGTGGGGCCCTTCGCCGTGGAGCAGGGGCTGGTTGCCGCGAGAGACGGCAAGACCCTGGTGCGTATCCGCAACCTCAACACCAACAGTTTCGTCGATTCCCTGGTGCATACGCCCGGCGGCCTGGTGCGCTATGAAGGCGACACCGCCATCGACGGCGTGCCCGGCACCGCCGCGCCGGTGCAGCTGACCTTTCTCGACGCCGTGGGCAGCAAGACCGGCCAGCTGTTTCCCACCGGCCAGGCCACGGATGTCTTCGACGGCGTGCCGGTGACCTGCATCGACATGGCCATGCCGATGATGATCGTCGAGGCCCGCCACCTGGGCGTGACCGGCAGCGAGCGGCCGGCCGAACTGGACGCCAACGCGGCGCTGCTGGCCCGGCTGGAAGCCCTGCGGCTGCAGGCGGGTCGGGCCATGGGCCTGGGCGATGTCAGCGGCAAGGTGATCCCCAAGCCGGTACTGATCTCCCCGCCCCAGCAGGGCGGCACCCTGCAGGTGCGCTATTTCATGCCGCACAGCTGCCACCGGGCGCTGGCCATCACCGGCTCCATCGGCCTGGCCACCGCCTGCGTCACCTCGGAGACCGTGGTGATGGCGCTGCTCGGCGAGTCGGCGCGTGACCTGACCCATGTCCGCCTGGAGCATCCCAGCGGCGGGATCGACGTGGTGCTGTCGCGCGGCGGCGCGGACGGCACTACCATCCAGGCCTCGGTCGTCCGGACCGCGCGCCGTCTGTTTTCCGGTCATGTCTATGCGCCTACCGCGCGGAGGCTCGCCGGCTAACGCGACACCCCCAACCACCAGCGCATCCGCACAACTTCAATAAACGGTGATGCCCATGAAACTTGCCAAATCGCTGTACTTCCAGATCCTCTGCGCCGTGGTCCTCGGGGTGCTGGTCGGTCACTTCTGGGCGCAACAGGCCGTCGCGCTCAAGCCCCTGGGTGACGCCTTCATCAAACTGATCAAGATGATGATCGCCCCGGTGGTGTTCTGCACCATCGTCACCGGCATCGCCGGCATGACCGACAAGAGCACCCTGGGCCGGTTGATGGGCAAGACGCTGCTGCTGTTCCTGGTGCTCACCGTCATCAGCCTGTTCATCGGCCTCGGCGCGGTCTATCTGTTCCAGCCCGGCGTTGGCATGAACATCGATCCCGCGACCCTGAGCACCGCCAGCATCGCCCAGTACACGGCGTCGGCGGCCAAGCTCAGCGTGGTGGACTTCTTCATGCACATCATCCCGGACACCTTCATGGGGGCGTTCAACAAGGGTGAGGTGCTGCCGGTGCTGTTCATCGCCGTGCTCTGCGGCTTCGCCCTGTCCGCCATGGGCGAGCGCGGCCGGCCGGTGCTGGACGTGCTGGAGTCGGCGTCGCAGATGGTCTTCCGCATCTTCGGCTACCTGATGCGCTTCGCCCCGGTGGGTGCCTTCGGCGCCCTGGCCTTTACCGTGGGCCAGTACGGCATCACCTCGCTGGGCTCCCTGGCCAAGCTGATCGCCACCCTCTACATCGCCTGCGCCTTCTTCGTCTTCGTGGTGCTGGGCGCGCTGTGCCGCTCGCGCGGCTTCAGCCTGTGGAAGCTGTTGCGCTACTTCCGCGAGGAATTCCTGGTGGTGCTGGGCACCTCGTCCACCGAGCCGGTGCTGCCGCGCATGCTGCAGAAGCTCGAAGGCCTGGGCTGCAAGAAGGGCGTGGTCGGTCTGGTGCTGCCCACCGGCTACTCCTTCAACCTGGACGGCACCGCCATCTACCTGTCGCTGGCCGCGGTCTTCATCGCCCAGGCCTGCAACATCGACCTCACCGTCGGCCAGACCCTGACCATGCTGGCGATCATGCTGCTGTCCTCCAAGGGCGCGGCAGGGGTGACCGGCAGCGGCTTCGTCGCCCTGGCCTCGACCCTCACCGTGATCCACGACATCCCCCTGGCCGGGCTGGCGCTGCTCATCGGCATCGATCGCTTCATGTCCGAGGCCCGCGCCCTCACCAGCCTGGCCAGCAACGCCGTGGCCACCGTGGTGATCGCGCTGGGCGAGGGCGCCTGCGATCGCGACAAGCTGATGCGCGCCCTGGCCAGTGGCAAGGCCGAACCCGTGGCGCTGCCCGAGGCCGCCGAGTGGACGGCACCGGACGTTCGTCCCCACGCCTGATCGTTCCAACCCCGCTACCGCTGCAATCCCACCTCCGCGCCGTCAGCTGGCCGGAGGCGGGGATCGGCTGGCCCGCGTCCGGCCAGACCCACAACAAGAACAAGGGATATGCCTATGCTCGCGCTTCTCGGTCTGATCATGGTGGTGACCTTCACCTACCTGATCATGAGCAAACGTCTGTCGCCCATCGTGGCGCTCACCGTGGTGCCCATCGTCTTCGCCCTCATCGGTGGCTTCGCCCCCACCACCGGCAAGATGATGCTCGACGGCCTGAAGATGGTGGCGCCCTCGGCGGCGCTGCTGCTGTTCGCCATCCTCTTCTTCGGCCTGATGATCGACGCCGGGCTGTTCGATCCGCTGATCCGCAAGATCCTCAAGCGCGTCAACGGCGATCCGGTCAAGATCGCCATCGGCACCGCGCTGCTCTCGCTGCTGGTGGCCCTGGACGGCGACGGCACCACCACCTACATGATCACCTGCGCGGCCATGCTGCCGCTGTACAAGCGCATCGGCATGAATCCCATGGTGCTGGCGACCGTCTCCATGCTCTCGCTGAGCATCATGAGCGGCATGAGTCCCTGGGGCGGCCCGGCCACCCGCGCCATCGCCGCGCTGGGGCTGGACGCCACCGCCTACTTCATTCCCATGCTGCCCACGGTGATCGGCGGAGCGGCCTGGGTGGTCTTCACCGCCTACTTGCTGGGTCGCCGCGAGCGCGCGCGCATCGGCAACGTCGCCCTGGAGAGCGGCGGGGCAGCCGGCGGCAAGTGCTACATCGAGGAGATCCTCGGTGATTCGCCGACCAAGCGGCCGCGTCTGGCCTACGTCAACCTGGTGCTGGTGATCGCGGTGATGACCGCCCTGGTCATGGGCGTGATGCACGCCGCCATCCTGTTCATGATCGGCTTCGTGCTGGCGCTGATGATCAACTATCCGCAACTGGAGCTGCAGAAGGAGCGCATCCTGGCCCACTCCGGCAATGCCATGACCGTGGTGCTGCTGGTGTTCGCCGCGGGCATCTTCGCCGGCATCTTTTCCGGCACCAAGATGGTCGACGCCCTGGCCCAGACCCTGGTCGACTGGATTCCGCCGGCCTGGGGCCACTGGTTCCCGCTGGTGGTGGCCATCACCAGCATGCCGCTGACCTTCGTGCTGTCCAACGATGCCTACTACTTCGGCGTGGTGCCCATCCTGGCCAACGCCGCCGCGGCCTACGGCATCGATCCGGTGGAGATCGCCCGCGCCTCGGTGTTGGGCCAGCCGGTGCACCTGATGAGTCCGCTGGTGGCCTCGACGCTGCTGCTGGTGGGTATGGTTGACCGCGACATCGGCGACTTCCAGAAGGCCACCGTCAAATGGGCGGTGCTGACCTCCCTGGTCATCACCGCCATCGCCCTGCTCACCGGCGCCATCTCCTTCTTCGTCTGACGCCGGTGGAGCAACTGTCTTTATCGCGGCCATGCCGGTACGCCGTAGCGGCCGCTCCTACGGTGGCGTCCGTGCCTGTAGGAGCGGCCCATGGCCGCGATATGCGATCAAGACAGTTGCTCCCACAAAAGCATCAACCGCTGTGGGAGCGGCCTTATTACTGCTGTGCCGGAATGGGCTTGAGACCGCTGTCCTCGATGGCCTTGGCGGCGTCTTTCGAGGCCAGGTACTGCAGCAGGGCGCGCGCGGCATCCGGGTGCGTGCTCTTGCTGACCACGGCGCCGGAGTAGAGGGTCATCTTCTGCGCCTGGTCGGGGATCAGGCCGACGATGTCGATGCCCTGCACCGGCTTCAATTCGCTCAGCTGCTGGAAGCCCAGCTGCGCCTCGCCACGGGCGACGACTTCGCCCACCGGCTCGGCGGGGATCATGCGCGCCTTGGCCTTGAAGGCATCGCTCAGCTGCATGCGCGGGAACAGGATGTGCGCCAGATAGACACCGCTGGCGCTGTCGGAATAGGCCACCGACTGGGCACTTTCCAGACTCTGCTTGAAGGCCTCCATGGTGGAGATGTCCGGCTTGGGCGCGCCCTTGCGCACCGCCATGGCGATGAAGGATTGCCCCAGGTCGACCCGGCTGTCCTTGAGCGCCTGGCCGTTGGCGACCAGCTTGTCCAGCGCCGAACCCACCATCAGCACTACGTCGGCCGGCTCGTTGCGGGCCAGGCGCTGGGGGATGGCCTGGGGCGTGTCGCCCATAGACGGCGCGGCGGCGATGTCCAGTTTCACGCCAGTGGCCTTTTCATAGGCCGGGGCGACTTCGCGGATGGCGCCCATGATGCCGCCCGAGCTCAGCACCGTGAGGGTGGTGACGGGTTGTGCGGCCAGCAGTGGCGTGGAGGCCAGCAGCAGGGCGCCAAGGGCGAGGGTGGGCAGACGTCGAAACATGGTGAAGACTCCAGGGTGAAAAGACCGACGATAGACCGCGGGCGAGGCGGAAGCGCGTTAGTCCGAATGAAGAAAAATTTAATTTACCGACCTGGTCGTTTTCCCTAGGGTGTCCGGTCCGCCAGACCGGGCGCCAGATCCAGAGGCCATCATGACCCAGGCTTTGGTCATCGAAGACGACGAGGTGACCGCCCACGCCATCGCCAGCGAATTGCGGGCGCAAGACTATCAGGTACGTTGGGAAAGCACCGGCCGCGAGGGCCTGGCCGCGGCCATCGCCGGCGGCCACGACATCATCACCCTCGACCGCATGCTGCCGGATTTCGATGGCCTGACCATCGTCAGCACCCTGCGTGGCCTCGGCATCGCCACCCCGGTGCTGATGCTCAGCGCCCTGTCCGATGTCGACGAGCGCGTGCGCGGCCTGAGATGCGGCGGTGACGACTACCTGACCAAGCCCTTTTCCCTGGTGGAGATGATGGCCCGCCTGGAGGCGCTGCTCAGGCGGCCGGGCGCGCAGTCCGCCAGTCACCAGTTGCGGGTCGGCGAGCTGACCCTGGACCTGATCGAGAACACCCTGACCCGGGCCGGCGAGGCCATCGCCCTGCTGCCCACTGAATTCAAGATCCTCACCTACCTGATGCGCAACGCCGGGCAACTGGTGACCCGCACCATGCTCTTCGAGCAGGTCTGGGGCTATCACTTCGATCCGGGCACCAACATCATCGACGTGCACATGGGGCGGCTCAGACGCAAGATCGAGCGGGCGGGGCGGCCGCTGGTGCATACCGTTCGCGGAGCCGGCTATGTCCTCGTCGTCCCGGACTAGGCGCTGGCGCTCGGGCAGCAGCCGCCTGCTGGCGCTCTATGCGCTGCTCTTCGTGGCCTGGGGCGCGGTCTTCACCGGGGTGCTCTACTGGCAGATCTCCGGTTACCTGGGCGCCGTGGCGGAGCGCACCTTGCTGCAGCGGGCGCACTACTACGGCAAGGTGGCCGATGCCGACCTGCTGGGCGAGCTGCAGGCCAGCGAGGTCTATTCCATGCCCGGCATCGACGCCTACGGCCTGTTCGAGGCCGATGGGCGCTATGTGGCCGGCAACCTGGTCAAGCTCCTGGGCAACCTGCCGGACGACGGCCGGGTGCACTACCTGCAGCGCGGCCTCAGGACCACCGATGCCCTGGACGAGACCCGCAGCAGCCATGCCTTTCTGCAACGCCGCGCCGACGGCCGCATCCTGGTGCTGGCCCGCGACGGCGGCTCCATCTCGGCGGTGGGCGGCATCATCGGCCAGGCGCTGTTCTGGGGCCTGTCGCTGACCCTGATCCCTGGCCTGGTCGGCTGGCACCTGTTGCGGCGACGACCGCTGCGGCGCGTCGAGCGACTGCAACGCAGCCTGGAACGGATCGTCGCCGGTCACCTGGAGGAACGCCTGCCACTGTCGCCGCGCCACGACGAGCTGGACATGCTGGCCGATGCGGTCAATACCACCCTGGCGCAGCTGGAGCGCTCGATGCACGAGGTGAAGGGCGTCTGCGACGGCATCGCCCATGACCTGCGCACCCCGCTGACGCGGCTGCGGGCGCGCCTGCACCAGCTGCAGCAACTGCCGCTGGCCGAACCCCAGGCCGACAGCCTCGGCGAGGCGCTGGCCGAGACCGAGGCCATCATGTCGCGCTTCCAGGGCCTGCTGCGCATCTCCGAGCTGGAGGACACCCGGCGGCGCATGGCCTTCGCGCCCCTGGACCTGGCCGCGCTGCTGCGCCAGGCCCATGACTTCTACGAACCCCTGGCCCAGGAAAAGGCCCAGACCCTGAGCCTGGAGCTGGGCGAGGCGCTGCCGGAGGTGCAGGGCGACGCCGAGTTGCTGTTCGAGGCGCTGGTCAATCTGCTCGACAACGCCCTCAAGTTCGCTCCCGAAGGGGGCAGGGTGCGGCTGGTGGCGCGTGGCGTTGGCCTGGCGGTGCGCATCGAGGTGATCGACGACGGCCCCGGCATTCCCGAGGCCGAGCGCGAGAGCGTGCTGCGCCGGCTCTATCGCGGCGATGCCAGTCGCCAGCAACCGGGCTATGGCCTGGGCCTGTCGCTGGTGGCGGCCATCGTGCGGTTGCATGGCTTCAGCCTGAGCATCGAGGCGGCCGAACCGGTGGGCGCGCGGGTGATCATCAGCAGCGCCGGGTGAGGTGCGCCTTCCTAAATTTTTCTTCATTTTGCTTCATTTGAGACCGGGGCAGGGCTCTCCCAGGATGGCGGGCCCCTCCTGCCACACCGGATCTGCCGCTCGTGAAACACCCCTTGCTACTGGGCCTCGCCGCCCTGGGTCTCGCCTGGCTCGGCCAGGTCGAAGCCGCGCCCGCCGCTGCGCCCGCCACCACCGTGCTGATTCCTTCGCCGCCCCAGCTCTCGGCCAAGGCCTGGGTGCTGATGGATGCCACCACCGGCCAGGTGATCGCCGAAGAGAATGCCCACGAGCACCTGCCGCCGGCCAGCCTGACCAAGCTGATGACCGTCTACGTGGCGACCCGCGACATCCAGGCCGGCCAGCTCAAGGCCGACGACCCGGTCACCGTCAGCGAGCACGCCTGGCGCACCGAAGGCTCGCGGATGTTTCTCGATCCGCGGAGCCAGGTGTCGGTGCACGATCTCCTGCAGGGTATCGTCATCGACTCGGGCAACGACGCCAGCGTGGCCCTGGCCGAGCACATCGCCGGCAGCAACGAGAGCTTCGCCAGCCTGATGAACGCCACCGCGCAGCGCCTGGGCCTGCACGACAGTCACTTCATGAATCCCACCGGGCTGCCCGACCCCGAGCACTTTTCCTCGCCCTACGACATGGCGCTGCTGGCCCGCGCCATCATCCAGGACGAGTCGGCCTACTATGAGCTCTATGCCAGGAAGTACTTTACCTGGAACGGCATCCGCCAACCCAATCGCAACCTGCTGCTGTGGCGCGACCACACCGTGGACGGCCTCAAGACCGGGCATACCGAGGCGGCTGGCTATTGCATGGTCACCTCGGCGCTGCGCGACGGACGCCGGCTGATCACCGCGGTGTTCGGTTCCAACTCGATCAACAACCGCGCGGCGGACACCCAGAAGCTGCTGACCTATGGCTATCGCTTCTTCGACAACCTGAGCCTCGACAAGGCCGGCGTCGCCCTGGGCACCCCGGCGATCTGGGAGGGCGAGCAGGCGAGCCTGCCGGTGGGCGTGACCGAAGACGTGGTGCTGACCCGTCCCAAGGGCCAGCAACCACCCGAGCGCCGCCTGGTGCTGAACGAGCCGCTGGTGGCGCCCATCGCCCAGGGCGCGGTGGTCGGGCGCCTGGAGCTGGTGGAGGGCGACCGCGTCCTGCAGACCCGCCCGCTGGTGGCCCTGGAGGCGGCGGCGCAGGGCGGCTGGTGGTCGCGCTGGCCGGAGCACCTCTACCGGCTGGTGCTGCACTGGTTCGGCCGGGTCTGACCCGCGCGGGCGGCCTCAGGCCGCCTGCTGCAGGTGCTCGCGCAGAAAGGCATTCATCCTTTCCAGGGTCCAGCGCACGCCTGGCAGCACCCCGAGCATCTCGATGAAGCCATGGATCATGCCCGGCAACTCGTGGTACTCCACGGCGTTGCCGGCGCCGATCAGCGCCTGGGCATAGAGGCGGGCATCGTCGCGCAGGGCGTCGCATTCGGCGCCAAAGATCAGCGCCGGCGGCAGGTCGGCGTGGGAGCGGGCATAGAGCGGCGAGACGCGCGGATCGCGGGTGTCCACGTCCTGGAGATACATCCCGGAGAAGTAGTCCATCATCGGCCGGGTCAGCGGCGGGACCTCCGCATTCTCGATGCGCGAGGGGTGATTCCAGGCCTCGGGCGTGTTGTCGACGCCGGGGTAGATCAGCACCTGGGCCTTGAGCCTGAGCGGTCCTTCGCGCAGGTGCAGCGCGGCCATGGCCGCCAGGCCGCCGCCGGCGCTGTCGCCGGCCACGGCGACGCGGTCGAGATCGAGATTCAAGGCGCTGCCGGCCTGGGCCAGCCAGTGCAGGGCGGCCAGCACATCGTCGGGGCTCGCCGGTGCCGGATGCTCGGGGGCGAGGGCATAGTGCACCGCCAGCACCGCGAAGCCGGTGCCCAGGGCGATCTGGCGGCAGAGCGAATCATGGCTGTCCAGGTCGCCGATCACCCAGCCACCGCCGTGCAGATAGACCACCAGCGGGCGCGGTCGATCGTCTTCCGCATAGGGGCGGTAGAGGCGCAGCGGGATGGGGCCGAGCGGACCGGGGGCGCTGAGTTCGTCCACCCGCGTCACGGGCGCCGGCGGCAGGCCAAGGGCGCGATTCAGCTGCACATAGGCGGCGCGCGCCTGCGCCGGGGTGAGGCTATCCAGCGGCGGCTGCGGGTGGGCGGCCAGCTGCGCCAGCAGGCCGCCCACCTCGGGAGTGAGGCGCGCGAAGACGTCGGGCATGGGGCTTCTCCTGTGGTCCCGGGCGCCAGGATGGACGCCGGGTCGCCGCCAGCCTCGCCGCAGGCTTGGGGCGGGTCTATCGATCAGATGAACGATGGCGGCGGCTGTTGGACCTCGGCTAGCCCGCGGCCGTTGCGCGGTCGCGCCCGTGGCTGAGGGCGGCCTATCCTGCATCTGAACGATAGGCGCGCCGCCGCGGTACGGTAGACTCGGACCCAAGCCAGGCCCCGTCAGGGGGCCGGCATCCTACCCAGACAATCAAAACAATGGGGGTAGCATGGATCAGTCAGCCGTCGTTTCCTGCAGTGTGCCCAGCGACGTGGTCGCCCGCTTCAGCCAGGTCGTCCTGGCGCTGCAAGCCCGCCTGCGGGGCGGGGCCATCACCGAATTCCATGCCCAGGCCCTGGCGCAGCTGCAACGCCTGGTCGCCTTCGACAAGGCCTGGTGGGGCAACTCCGCCTGGCGCGACGGCGTCCCCGTGGCGCACAGCACCTTTCTGCTGGGGCTGCCCGGGAGCTATACCCGCGAATGGGATGCCCTCAAGGCCGACGACCGCACCCTTGGCGACCTGCACCTGGTGCAGGGACGCTGCCAGGTGTTCGACTGCCAGGACCTGACGGCCTCGCCGAGCCTGGCCGCGCTGGGGCAGCGGTATGGCCTGGCCCACGGCCTGCGCATCGTGCTCACCGACGACCAGACCCGCCTCGGTGTCCATCTCACGCTGTTCCGCGAAGATCCCGCCATCCCCTTCACCGCCCTGGAATGCCAGCTGGTGGAGTGGCTTATGCCGCATCTGCTGCATGCCGAGCGTGAGAGTTGCCTGCGCACCCTGGCGACCCTGAGAGACAGCCAGGGCAGCTTCGACGAACTGGCCCTGGCGGTGTGCGATCGCTATGGCGTGCTGCTGTCCATGGAGCCCGGCTTCGCCGCCCTGCTGGCGGGGGAGTGGGAGGGCTGGCAGGGCAATCGCCTGCCGCCCGCCTGCGATCCCCAGGGCACCTACCAGGGCCGTACCCTGCAGCTCGAGGCCCAGCCGCTGGGCGATCTGCTGCTGCTCAAGGCGCGCCGGCGCAGTTCGGCGGAACGCCTCAGTGCCCGCGAGCTGGAAGTGGCCCAGTGCTTCGCCCTCGGCCAGACCTACAAGGAAGTCGCCCGCAACCTGGGCATGGCGCCGGCCACGGTCCGTCATCACCTGAGGCGCATCTACGAGAAGCTCGGCGTCAACCGCAAGGCGCAGATCGCGCAACAGGTCGCCGCCGCGCCGGACTGATCTCCCCCTGATCCCTACGCCAAGACCGGGCGCCTCGCGCGCCCGGTGAGGCCTCGCTCGCCCGCTCGAAAGCCCTGAGGAATCCCGCCATGCCGTCTCTGCCCGGAATGCTGACCCGCGCCGCCGTCCTGTCACTCGCGGCGCTGGCCGCCACCACCCACGCCACCGAGAAGGGCATGCCGACCACCGCCGCCGGGGTACAGGACTTCGGCGCCGGCTTCATGCCGCCGTCGACGCCCGTCGGTACGATCGGCATGCGCTTCAGCGACTACCAGGCGCGAGTGATCAAGGACAGCCATGGCCGGGACGATGGCAACGATTTCAACATCAACGTCCTGGCCATCGGCCTGGCCTATCTGCGCATGACCGATCAGCAGCTGTTCGGGGCGCGCTACGGCTTCGGCGCGGTCTCGGTGTTCTTTCGCATGGATGCGGACCTCGGTATCAACGCCGGCGGGCAGCGGGTGTTCAGCGACAGCGCCGAGCTGTTCCGCCCGGCCGACTTGCAGCTGATCCCGCTGATCCTCGCCTGGGAGCCGGCGCCCGGCGTCGGCATCAACACCCAGCTGTCGATCCAGGCGCCCACCGGCGACTACGACAAGAATCGCCTGGTCAGTCCCGGGACCAACCACTGGACGGTCTCGCCGATCTTCAATGCCAGCTACATCAGCCCCAGCGGGCTGGAGCTGTCGTCCAGCTTCCAGGTCGACATCAATGCGCGCAACTCGGCCACCGACTACCGCAGCGGGGTGGAGTACCGCCACGAATTCGCCGTCGGCCAGCACGTCGGTCCCTGGACGGCGGGGCTGGGCGGCTACTACTACCGCCAGCTCAGCGACGACGACGCCCCGGGCCTGACCCGCGGCAACCGCGCCCGCACCCTGGCGCTGGGGCCGGCGCTCAGCTACTTCGACCCCGCCTCGGGGCTACCGGCCATCTGGTTGCACGCCTACAAGGAATTCGAGACGCGCAACCGGGCGGAGGGCTATACGGTGGCGCTGAAGATCGGCGCCAGCTTCTAGCGGGGTGGACTAGCCGCCCATCATCTCGCGCACCCGCGCCGCCAGGGTGTCCACGGCGAAGGGCTTGGTCAGGATCTCCATGCCGGGGTCCAGGTGGCCGTTGCCGATGGCGGCGTTCTCGGCATAGCCGGTGATGAACAGGGTCTTGAGCCCCGGGCGTGACTGGCGCCCCGCATCGGCCATCTGCCGGCCGTTCATGCCACCGGGCAGACCAACGTCGGTGATCAGCAGATCCAGGTGCACATCGGACTGCAGGATCTTCAGGCCGGTGAGGCTGTCGGCGGCTTCGATCACCGCGTAGCCGAGGTCTTCGAGGATATCCACCACCAGCATCCGCACCGTTGGCTCGTCGTCGACGATGAGCACCGTCTCGCCCTGGGCGCTGCCGGCCATGTCCAGGCGCGTGGCCAGGTCTTCGTCGGCCGGCGCCTCGCCCAGGTAACGCGGCAGATAGATGCACAGGGTGGTGCCCTGGCCGACTTCGGAGTAGAGCCGCACCTGGCCGCCCGACTGGCGCGCGAAGCCATAGATCATCGACAGGCCCAGGCCGGTGCCCTGGCCGATGGGCTTGGTGGTGAAGAAGGGCTCGAACACCCGGGCCACCACCTCGGGCGGGATGCCGACCCCGGTATCGGTCACGCACAGCGACAGGTACTGGCCTTCCGGCAGATCCTGGGCGCGGGCGGTCTCGCGATCCATCCAGCGATTGGCGGTCTCGATGGTGATGCGGCCGTCGTCGGGCATGGCGTCGCGGGCATTGATGCACAGGTTGAGCAGGGAGTTTTCCAGCTGGCTGGGATCCACCAGGGCGGGCCAGAGGCCGGCGGCACCGACCGTCTCGACCTGGATGCTCGGACCCACGGTGCGCTGGATGAGGTCGGTGAGGCCATCGATCAGCTGGTTGACGTCCACCGGTCGTGGCGCCAGGGTCTGACGCCGGGAAAAGGCCAGCAGCCGGTGGGTGAGGGCGGCGGCGCGCTTGGCCGCGCCCTGGGCGGCCACCAGGTAGCGATCGAGTTCGCGCAGCCGACCCTGGGCGATGCGCGTCTCCATCAGTTCCAGCGCGCCGGAGATACCGGCCAGCAGGTTGTTGAAGTCGTGGGCGAGGCCGCCGGTGAGCTGGCCGACGGCTTCCATCTTCTGCGCCTGGCGCAGCTTTTCCTCGGCCTGCATCAACTCGGCCGAGCGTTCGGCCACGCGCACCTCCAGGGTGTCGTTGAGGGTGCGCAGGGCGGCCAGGGCCTTGTCGCGCTCGGCCTCGATGGCGCGGCGCTCCTCGACGTCGATGAGCACGCCGGGAAAGCGCAGCGGCGTCCCGTCGGCGGCATGGTCGACCCGGCCGTTGGCCTCGATCCAGTAGTAGTGGCCGTCGGCGCGGCGCACCCGGTACTGATGGGCGAAGGATCCGGCCTGGGCGATCACCACCTCGATGGCCCGGGCGAGGCCCTCCTTGTCATCGGGATGGACGTTGGTGACCACCTGCGCCAGGCTCAGGCCCTCGCGGCCCAGCTGCGGATCGAGGCCGAAGACCGTGGCGAAGGCTTCGTCCACGGTGAATCTGTCGGTCGGCAGGTCCCAGTGCCAGGTGCCGATGATGGCGCCTGCGGAAAGCGCCAGCTGCACCCGCTCGATGTTCTCCCGGGCCAGGGCCTCGCTGACGCGCAGCCGTTCCTCGGCGTTGCGCCGCTCGGTCACGTCGCTGAAGAGGATGGCGATCTGGCGCTCGTCCGGGTCGCCGACCCGCACGGCGCGCACGTCGAACCAGCGTTCGAAGGTGTTGGCGTAGTTCTCGAAGGTCGCCGGTTCGCCGGTCTTGGCCACATGGCCATAGGTGTCGAACCAGAACTGCTCCAGGTTGGGGGCGAACTCGGTCACCCACTTGCCGCGCAGATTGACCCCAGCCTGGCGTTCGAAGGCCGGATTGGCCTCCAGGAAGCGGTAGTCGATGGGCTTGTCGTCGGCATCGAACTTGACCTGGACGATGGCGAAGGCCGAGCCGATGGTCTCGATGATGGCGCGAAAGCGCTCTTCGCTCTTGCGCAGGGCGGTTTCCGCCGTCTGCAGCTGGCTCATGTCCAGCATGGCGCCGATCATCCGCGTGGGGCGGCCGTAGACATCACGGATCACCCGGCCGCGGTCGAACACCAACGCATAGGAGCCGTCCGCACGCAGAAAGCGGTATTCGTCGGTCCAGACCAGGCCGTCGCCATCGATCACCCCATGGATGGAGGCGTCGATTCGCGTGCGGTCGTCCGGATGGATCTGGGCGAGCCACCAGCTGCCGGTAGAGTCCACCGCTTCCGGGGCGTGGCCATAGGCCGTGGTCAGGGCTTCGTTCCAGCGCACCTGGCCGGTGCTGAAGTCCCAGTCCCAGATGGCGTCGTTGGTGGCTTCGGCCACCAGCCGGTAGCGTTCCTGGGTTTCCTTGAGCGCCAGGCCCGCCAGGTGTTCGACGGTACGATCGCGGAGGATCTTGACGAACCCCAGGGGCTCGCCGTCGTCGTCGGTCAGGGCCATCATCTCGCCCGAGGCCCAGAAGCGCTGGCCGTCCTTGCGCAGGTGCCAGCGCTCATCCATGGCGCTGCCATCCCGCAACGCCTTGGCCATCTCGTACGCGGCACGACGGTTGGCCCGGTCTTCAGGGGTGAAGAAGCGCGAGGCATCCTGGCCGATCATCTCCTGGGCGGTCCAGCCCATGACCTGCTCGGCGCCCGGATTCCAGTCCGTGATGAGCCCCTCGCGGTCGCAGACCACGATGGCGAACTGGGTGGTGCTTTCCAGCACGGCGCGGCTGCGTGCCTTGCTGGGGCGGCGGGGGGCGTCTTTGTCCGGCAGGGCCTCCTGCAAGGCGGCGCGCAGGCGCAGCACCTCGGCTTCGAGTTCGGCGCGCGTCAGCGTGGCCAGGGGTCCCTCACTCATCTTGCTGGGCATCCTCGGGGGCAGGGATCTTCAGGGTCGTTCGACCGCAAAAAGTCGGAGAGTGTGGCAAGGGCCCGCGAGGGCGAAAAGGCCCTGCCGCTGATCGGCAAACCCGGCGGATCGGTGGCTTGCCGGTGGCCGGGCAAAACCGCTGCATGCCAGCGAAACGGTGCGCTCGCGCGGGCTCCCGGGCTAGACGAGGGCAAGCGCAGCGGCGGCTAGCCGGCAGCCGGGGCCCAGGATCGCGCTATGCCCGCGCGCCTGACCGTCCGGCCCGGGGGACGAACGGTCAGGGGCTGGAACCCGGTCGGCGCGCGGGCTCTCTACGGTTGCACGCGACGGGTTCGGCAAGGGCCCGCGTCCGTCTCTTCGACCGCTCCAGGAGCACCACGCCATGGCCACGGAATCTTCCCCCGCAACCACCACGCTCAAACGCGCCATCACCCTGCCCATGCTGCTGTTCTTCATCCTCGGCGACGTGCTGGGCGCGGGTGTCTATGCCCTGGCGGGGACGATCGCCGGGCGGGTCGGCGGTGCCATCTGGGCGCCGCTGCTGATCGCCTTGCTGTTCGCCCTGCTGACCGCTGCCTCCTATGCGGAGCTGGTCACCAAGTACCCGAGGGCGGGCGGCGCGGCGGTCTTTGCCGAACGCGCCTTCGGCCGGCCCTGGCTGTCCTTTCTGGTGGGTTTCTCGATGCTGGCCGCTGGCGTCACCAGTGCCGCGGGGCTGGCGGTGGCCTTTGCCGGTGGCTATCTGCAGGCCCTGGTGCCCTGGCCGGCCGGCTGGGTCTGCCTGGCCTTCCTGGTGCTCATCGGCCTGCTCAATGCCCGGGGCATCAAGGAATCGCTGTCGGTCAACCTGGTGATGACCCTGGTCGAGTTGTCGGGCCTGGTGATCGTCATCGTGGCGGCGGCCTGGTTCGTCGCCCAAGGGCAGGGTGAGCCAGCGCGGCTGCTGGAGGTGGATGCGCCCTCGGCCACGGTGGCCATTCTCAGCGCCTCGCTGCTGGCCTTCTATTCCTTCGTCGGCTTCGAGACCTCGGCCAACCTGGCCGAGGAGGTGCGCGATGTCAGCCGCGTCTATCCGCGGGCGCTGTTTGGCGCCCTGGTCATCGCCGGCATCGTCTACATGCTGGTGGGGGCGGGCGCCGCGCTGGTGCTGCCGGTGGCGCAGCTCAAGGCCTCGGGCGCGCCGCTGATGGACGTCCTCGGCGCCTCGGGGCTGGGCGTGCCGACCCGGCTATTTGCCGTCATCGCTCTGATCGCGGTAGCCAATGGCGCGCTGCTGACCATGATCATGGCCAGCCGCCTGGCCTACGGCATGGCCCGCCAGGGGCTGCTGCCGGCGGTGCTCGGTCGGGTACTGCCGCGGCGACAGACCCCGGGGGTCGCCATCCTCGCCACCACCGCGGTGGCCATCGCCCTGACCTATACCAGCACCCTGGATGTGCTGGCCGAGACCGTGGTGCTCTTGCTCCTGGTGGTGTTCATCAGCACCAACCTGGCGGTGCTGGTGCTCAAGCGCGACCGGGTCGAACACGCGCATTTCCGCGTCCACTGGCTCTTTCCGGTGCTGGCCCTGGCCTCCTGTGCGCTGCTCCTGGCCCAGCAGGGCGCGGCGACCTGGTGGCGCGCCGCCCTGATGCTGCTGGTCGGCGCCGCGCTCTATGGCCTGACGCGGCTGGCCGGCGCGCGCCGGGTCACCGCCTAGCCGCCCACCAGCGCATAGAGGGTCTGCATGTCGGCCGGCTTGGTCAGGTGATGATCGAAGCCCGCCGCCAAGGCCTCGGCCTTGTCCTGGGCCTGACCCCAGCCGGTCATGGCGATCAGCTTGACGGCCTGCCCGGCCGGGATCTCGCGGATCGCCCGGGCCAGTTGGTGACCGGTCAGCCCCGGCATGCCGATGTCGGAGATGACGATGTCGGGGCCATAGCTCTGGAACAGCGTGAGCGCCGCCTGGCCGTCGTAGACGACCCGTACCTCGTGGCCATCCAGCTCCAGCAATTCGGCGATGGTGTCGGCGATGTCGGGGTTGTCGTCCGCCACCAGGATCCGCCGGGTGGCCGGCAGCGTTGGCGCCGCTGCGACGGGCTCGGCAATTGCCGCCGGAGGCGCCACGGTCAGCGGCAGGCTCACGGTGAAGCGGCTGCCCTGACCCAGGCCGGCGCTGGTCGCGGTGATGTCGCCACCCTGCAGCCGCGCCAGTTCGCGGGACAGCGCCAGGCCGATACCCAGGCCCGGCGAGCGTTCCGCCAGGCGCGGATCGATCTGGCCGAACATCTGGAAGAGATCGGTCAGGCATTCGGGCGCGATGCCGATGCCGTTGTCGGCGATCTCCACCCGTACCTCGTCGTCGCCCGCTTGTACGGCGAGGGTGATCCGACCGCCCGCCGGTGTGTAGCGGGCGGCGTTGCCCAGCAGGTTGATGAAGATCTGCTCCAGGCGCAGCGTATCGGCGTACAGCCAGAGCGGCGCCTCGGGCAGTTGCAGCATGAAGCTCTGACCCTTGTCCTGCATCGGCGCCTGGGCCGCGTCGGCCGCCGCTTGGAGCACCGTCTGCAGGGTAACGAAGGCGTTGTGCAGGGTGATGCGCCCAAAGGTGATGCGTGAGATGTCCAGCAGGTCATTGAGCAGGGCGCCCATGCGTTCCACCTGCCGCTCGATGGTCTGGCAACTGCGCTGTTGCTGTTCGAGCGAGGCCTGGGGCGCGGCGATCAGCGCCGCCGCATGGCGGATGGGCGCCAGGGGATTGCGCAGCTCATGGGCCAGCACGGCGAGGAATTCATCCTTTTGCCGATCGTTGTCGCGCAGCTGCTGTTCCTGGCGCTTGCGCTCGGTGATGTCGAGAAACCAGACCGCCACGTTGCCGTCGAAGGGCGTGGCGCTGATCTGCAGCCAGCGGCTGGTGCCACTGGCATCGGCGCCCTGTAGTTCGACGGACCAGGCCGCCTCGTCGGCCTGGTGCTCACCACAGGCCTGCAGGATGCGCGGACCGGCCCAGGGCAGGCTGGGATGCGCGGCGCTGCCGTCGTGGCCCAGGGTGGCGGCGCCGATGGGGTTGAGATAGTCCCAGACGAAGCCGCCTTCGGCAGCGGGCACGGCGATGCCAAAGGACACCTGCGAGCTCTCCAGCGCCACCCGCAGGCGGCGTTGCGAGTGCAGCGCGGCCTCCTGGATCCGGGCGCGATCGATCACCAGCGCCGCCTTGGAGGCGCACAGATCGGCCAGGCGCTGCTGGCGCGGCGTGGGTTCCCCGGCCTCCGGCAGGTGCACGGTGAGCGCGCCGAGGGTGCCGTGCAGGGTACTGCGCAAGGGCACGGCATGCAGGGCGGCAAAGCCCAGGCGGCGGCCAAGCGTGGCCAGGGCGGCGAACTCAGGCGCGGTCGCCAGCTCCGGTATCACCACGCGGGTACCGCTGCGCAGGGCGGCGGCACAGGCGCTGTCCGCGGGCTGCAGGGCGGCCAACTGGTCCTGCTCCTCGGCCGCGAAGCCCGGCGCGAAATACAGCTGCGGCGGCTTGCCGTCTTCCAGCAGCGAGACGCAGCCCAGGGACGTCTGATGAAAGTGGCAGAGGACCTCGAGGATCTCCTGCAACTGTTGCGACAGCGAGGGCAATTGCAGCAGGCGATGATTGAGCCGTTGCAGGACCTCCAGATCGGCGACCTGCAGCTGCAACTGTTCCTGACTCCGCTGCAGGCCCCGCAGGTAGTCGTCCCGCTCCTCTTCCAGCAGCCGGCGGGCGTCGGCTGCGGCCAGCAGGGCTTCGCCGACCTGGCGGATCTCCAGGACGTCACTGTCCGGCAGCACGGGTGGCTGGCGCTGGCCCAGCGCCTGGGCGGCGGCCTGCAGCGCCTGTACCGGCTGGCTGATGCGCCGCGACAGCAGCAGGGCCATCGCCCAGGCGAAAGCCACCGACAGCACCAGGCCACCGCCATAGAGGGCGAAGGAGCGATTGGCGGCCGCGGTCACCTCTTCGGTGGGGATGGCGGTGGTCACGGTCCAGCCGGAATCGGGCAGGCGCACGAAGGCGGTATAGACCTGGCGGCCTTCGCGGGTACGGGCGGTGCCGACGCCTTCCTCACCCGGTTGCGTCAGGATCGCCGCCAGGCCTGGCAGGGCGGGCTCGCCCAGGCTTTCCTCATGCAGACTGGTACGGGCAATGCGCAGGCCGTGGCGATCGAATACCGAGCCCACCCAGTCCTTGGGCAGGGCGCGGGCCAGACGCGCCGCGCGGATGCTTTCCGGTGTCATCACCGCGGTCAACACGAAGCTCAGCTGACCCTCACGCAACACCGGGACCCTAATCGGAAAGGCCAGCTGGCCGGAGGGCCCCTTGCCCAGCTGACCGATGACCGGGTGACGTCGGGCGACCACCTCGGCGAAGCTTTCCGGCTCGGCCAGCGAGCCCGCGGGTTGACGCTGTTGCGTCGAGATGCGCCGGACCACCTGGCCATCCGGTGTGGCGAGCAGCACCGAGCGCCATCCCGGCGCCAGCGGCAGGACCCGCTCGACCAGGGTGGCGAAGCCCTCCAGGTCGCCCGCCGCCAGCAGGGGCGACTCGGCCAGGGCCTGGAGGATGGTCACCGAACGGCGCAGTTCGCTCTCGATGGTGGTGGCGGCCTGGCGGCTGGATTCCAGCGCCCGCTGTTCAGCTTCATGCTGCTGGTGATGGACGAGCAGCCACAGCCCCAGCCCGGCAATCAGCGCCAGGGGTACGATCCCGGCGAAGGCGATGGCCAGCAGGCGGTTGCGCAGCGGGACCAGGTGCGCAGGGCGGGACTTGATAGGCGACATGGGCATTTCGATGGTGGAGAAGGCTCATTCTAGCCTGAGTTAGAGTGGTCCTTTGCCAGGCTTGAGCTCCCGTCGTCGGGCCGGTGTATATCGCTGCAGGCCGCGCCAGCTCTAGCCTGCAGCTTATCGAGGGGGTGCCGCTGATCGGCGATGGGTGGCTATTCAGTCAAGGGACGGTGACGCCGAACAGAAGGAGGTGAATCTGCCCTGTCTGCCCGGAGTCATTCCATGCGTACCCTGAGATTGTCGGCCCGTTCGGCCGTGTGTTTTGCCGCCGTCACCCTGTTGCTGCTGGTCCTGGCGGTCACCTCGGCCGTCGGCCTGAATTCGCTCTATAAAGCGGAGCAGGACGTCGAGACCAATTGGATGGCCAGCATCGCCCAGACCGCCAAGATGGATACCCTGGTGCTCCGTCTGCGCCTGGAGACCTTGCGCATGGTGGCCTCGGAGGACGACCAGATGAAGCAGACCGCCGCGGCGACCATCGCCCAGACGCGCGGCCAGCTGCAGAAGGAGGTGGCGGCCTATCAGGCCCTGGTCGCTTCGCCTGAGGAGCAGCGGTTGGCCGATGCCGTGTCCGCCGGCGTCAAGGCCTACGACGCCCGGCTCGACGAGATCGTTGCCATCGCCCGGACGCGTCCGGCCAGCGAAGGGACCGCCTACGTCAACGCCAACATCCGTCCGCTGACCAACGACCTGCAGGAGAAGATCGTCGCCCTGGGTGACTTCAACCAACGCGGCGCCAAGCAGGCGGGCGAGCTGGCCAACCAGACCTATAGCCGTAACCTCTGGCTGCTCGGGGTCATCTCCGCCGTGGCCGTGGTCCTCACCGTAGTAATGGCTGTGCTCTATACCCGCAGCATCCTGCAGCCGCTGCGCCAGGTGCTGGCCATCAACAAGCGCATTGCCGAAGGCGATCTGCGGGTGTCGGTTGTGGCAGAGGGTCGCGACGAGATGGCCGACCTGATGCGGGCCACGGTGCAGATGCAGCAGACCCTGCGCGACACCGTCAGCCACATCGGCGAAGCCTCGACCCAGCTGGCGTCCGCCGCCGAAGAGATGAATGCCGTGACCGAAGAAGCCAGCCGTGGCCTGCAACGCCAGAACGGCGAGGTGGAACAGGCTGCCGCGGCGGTCAACGAGATGACCGCCGCCGTGGAGGAGGTGGCGCGTAACGCCGCCTCGGCCTCGACCTCGGCGCAGCAATCCGAGCGCTCCACCGGCCTGGGCGCGGCCCGCGTCACCGAGACCGTCAATGCCATCAACTCCCTGACCAGCACCGTGTCCCACACCAGCGAGCAGATCGTCGCTCTGGCCGGACAGGCGCAAGGCATCGCCACCGTGGTCGATGTCATCCGTGGCATCGCCGAGCAGACCAACCTGCTGGCGCTGAACGCCGCCATCGAAGCCGCCCGGGCCGGTGAACAGGGTCGCGGCTTCGCCGTGGTCGCCGACGAGGTGCGCGCCCTGGCCCACCGAACCCAGGAATCCACCCGCGAGATCGAGCAGATGATCGGCGGCATCCAGAGCGGTTCGGAAGGCGCCGTGCAGGCCATGCAACGCAGCCGCGACGAGGCCACCGCCACCCTGAAGATCGCCCACGAAGCCGGTGCCGCCCTGGAGGAGATCGCCCGCTCCATCACCGAGATCAACGAGCGCAATTTCCTCATCGCCACGGCTTCGGAAGAGCAGGCCCAGGTCGCCCGATCGGTGGACCAGAATCTGGTCAGCATCCGTGACCTGTCGATCCAGACCTCGGCCGGTGCCCACCAGACCGCCGCGGCCGCCCATGAGGTCTCACGCCTGGCGGTGGACATGAATCGCCTGGTCGGTCGCTTCTCGGTCTGATCCAGCTGAACGCCTGGAAAGGCCCTGCCGAGAGCCCCTCGGCAGGGCCTTTTCGTTTCCAGTCTCCCGGCAGGCCGGTATGGCGGGACCAGCGGCGGGAACCGGTTCGGGGTGCCAGGGGGTCTGCAGCGAAAGATCCCAGGAGAGACGGCCATGTACCTCATCCAGTTGCTGCTACCCCTGAACGACAACGACGGCCAGCGCCTGCCCGGGGCGCTGTTCCAGGAGGTCCGTGAGGAACTGGTGGTGCGCTTCGGCGGGCTGACCGCCTTCAGCCGGGCGCCGGTGGAGGGCCTGTGCCAGGACGAGGCGGAGCGCGTCGAGGACGACGAGCTGCTGGTCTACGAGGTCATGACCGAAGCCCTGGACAGGGCCTGGTGGGCGGACTATCGGCGCCGGCTGGAAGCGGCCTTTCGCCAGCGCGAAATCCTGATCCGCGCCCAGCCGACCGAACGCCTCTAGGCTTCGGCCAGCACTACCCGCGCCCGGCCGGCGCGCTTGGCCTGGTACAGGGCGCCGTCGGCGCGGCGGATCAGTTCATGGACATTGAGGCTGCCATCGGTGCAATGGGCGATGCCGATGGAGGAGGTGGTCTGGAGGCTGATGCCCTGCAGCTGCCAGGGTCGCTGCAGGGCACTGCACAGGCGCTCGGCCAGGGCCAGGGCCGCATCGGCGGAGGTCTCGCGCAGGAAGACGATGAATTCGTCGCCGCCGATCCGGCCAAGCAGATCGCCAGTGCGCAGGCAGGCGCTGACCCGGGCGACGAAGGCCACCAGCAGCAGATCGCCGAATTCGTGGCCGAATTCGTCATTGATGGCCTTGAAGCGGTCGAGGTCCAGATAGAACAGGGCGCAGGGCAGGTGGCCGGCAGCGCCAGCCCGGTAATGGGCGATCTGGTCGAGGATGCTGCGGCGGTTGGCGATGCCGGTCAGGGCGTCCAGGTAGGCCAGTGACCGGAAGCGCCTTTCGCTTTCCTGCAAGGCGGTCTCGGCCAGTTTGCGCTCGGTGACGTTGCGACTGACGATGGTCAGCAGCCGCCGTCCACCCTGGGCATCGAAGTGCGGGGTCTTGACCACTTCCCAGGTGTTGATGCGACCGTCCGGGCCCAGGAAGGACTTTTCGATCTGGGTGGGCGCGCCGTTCTGCCAGGCCTGCTCGTCGGTGTCGATGTTGTAGCGGAAGGCCTCGGCATGGGTCGGAAACCGCTCGATCAACTCGACATCGGTGATGCCCACATAGTCGAAGCCGACCATGGCATAGGCTTCGAGCACGATGCGATTGACGAATAGCCAGCGCCCCTGGCCGTCCTTGGCGACGATGAACTCCTGGATCGAATCGAGGAGGGTGCGCAGATCGACGTCGGAATCGGCGGGGGACATGGGCAGGGCCTGGCGGTCGCATGGGTTTCCAGGCTATCGGCCTGTCAGGGTGGGAAATGAGGTCCCTCGTCGGGTCACCCGTCGCCTGGCCAGGAAGGTGGCAACAGGCGAAGCGGCGCGGACCGGCCGCCGACGAACGGCAGTGTTCCCGAGCCTGCGCCTTTGACGGCCACAAGCGAGGCGGCCCGCTACAGCGCGGGTTCGGTCAGGAACCTAGGTCTGTCCCATGGGCCGAATGAGGTATTCATCAGCTGCCAGATGTGCCCCTCATGCAGACCACGACAAGAGCCGTTACCGGCCAGCACGCCACCTCGAACCCGGTCACTCTCGAACCCGCCAAGGCGCTTTACCAGGCGTTGCTGGTAGACCACCCGGGTGTCCAGGCGCAGGAGCGGGCCCGTCTCTTTCTCGACGACCAGCTGCAGGCGGTAGCCGGTATGAGCGCCGACCTGCCGGAAGACTCCGACGGCCTGGAGGCCTGGGTGCTGGAGAACAACGCCCGGGTCGGCGCCCAGTACCGCGACTACCTGGCCGCACGCAAGGCCGGGGCGCCGCGCCGCTATTTCGGCAGCAAGGCCCATGCGCTGTATTTCCTGCGCGGCGTGGCGCCGACCAAACTGGTGGATGGCGCCTGGCTCTATGGCACCCTGGCCCACTGGGACGACCTGCGCTATCGCGCCGCCATCCAGATCTACCTCGAAGAACTGGGCGACGGCCAACCGGACAAGAATCACGTGGTGCTCTATCGCAAGCTGCTGGCCAGCCACGGCTGCGAGGACTTCGCCGACCTGAGCGACGACCACTATGTGCAGGGCGCCATCCAGCTGGCCCTGGCCCATAACGCCGATCACTACCTGCCCGAGGTGCTGGGTTTCAACCTGGGCTACGAGCAACTGCCGCTGCACCTGTTGATCACCTCTTACGAGCTCAACGAACTGGGCATCGACCCCTATTACTTCACCCTGCACGTGACCGTCGACAACGCCGGCACCGGCCATGCGCGCAAGGCCCTGCAGGCGGTGCACGACGCCATGCCCGCGGAAGGCCGCGCGGTCTTCTACCAGCGCGTGGTGCAGGGTTATCTGCTCAACGAACTGGGCGCCAGCACCACCTCGGTGATCGCCGGCTTCGACCTGGAGCAGGCGGTGATCGAGGTGCTGGCGGAAAAGAGCAGCGTCGGCCGCTATGTGCATTCCGACTATTGCCGCATCGGCGGGCGCAGCGTCAGCGACTGGCTATACGATCCGTCGCAGATTCCGGACTTCCTCCAGGTGATGCAGGAACAGGGCTGGATCAAGCGCCACGAGGACCCCACCAACAGCCGCTTCTGGCGGCTGATCCAGGGCGAACGCGCGGAGATGTTCGGCGTCTTCACCGCCTACGAGCAGCAACTGATCCACGACTGGATCGCCGGCGATTTCGTGCACAACGGCGCCCGCAAGCAGGCCACTGGCGAGCGAGTGGCCGTGCTGCCGCGCCGCGAGGTGAGCTTTCGCGCCCGCCAGCGCCAGCAGGAACGCCTGTGCCCGGCGCTGGAAGCGGAGCAGGGCGGGGCGGCCAATGCGAGCAGGGCCCAGACCAGCGATTTCGACAGCGAGGAAGCCGCACTGGAGCAACGGCTGGCGAGCCAGCCCAGTCGCGCCGCCGCCATGGCGCTGCTGGTCGAGCAGCTGTCGCCGGCGCGCCATCACAGCCGCGCCGGCCTGCTGGCGACGCGGCTGTTCGTCTCGCTGTTGGGCTGACGCCCAGGCCAGGACCCGCGAGGGTCCTTTTTTCATTTCGATTGCCACCTAAGGACCTGCCCGTGACGGCCATGGAACACCCCGAACACCCCGCGACGACCCCGGACCCGACCAAGGCGCTGGAGCTGCTGGTCGAGACGCTGCGTGCAGCCGACTATCACTTCATCACCCCGACCCCGGCCTCTCACGCCCGGGTCAATGCCCGACCCGGCAATGCCTGGGCGCGGGATCTGCAAGGCGTCTTCGGCTGGAGCCGGCCGTTTTCCCGCGAGGTGCTGCCGGAGTCCCTCATCGACGCCCTGGCCGCGGCCGAGCTGCTGACCCCGGTGCCCGGCGGCTGGCGCAGTCGGGTGCGGGTATCGAGCCTGGGCGATCAGCTGTTCGTGCATTCCGCCTATCCCACCGAAGAAGCCGATGCGGTGTTCTTCGGCCCCGATACCTATCGCTATGCCAATGCCCTGGAAGCCCAGTTGCGCTTCGAGACCGGCACCATCCGCCGGGCGGTGGACATCGGCAGTGGCGCCGGTCCCGGTGCCATCCTGATCGCCCTGGCGCGGCCTGATGCCGAGGTGCTGGCGGTGGACATCAACCAGCGCGCCCTGGCACTGACCCGGGTCAATGCCGCGCTGGCCGGAGCCGACAATCTGCAAGCGTGCTACAGCAATCTGCTCAAGGACGTGGACGGAGACTTCGACTTCATCCTGTCCAATCCGCCCTATCTGGTCGATCCGGGCGAGCGCGCCTATCGTCATGGCGGCGGCGCGCTGGGCGCTGGCCTGTCGCTGGCCATCCTCGACACGGCGCTGGAGCGCCTGGCCCCGGGTGGCACCCTGCTGCTCTATACCGGCGTCGCCATGGTCGAGGGGCGCGATCCCTTCCTGGAAGAGGTCCGCACGCGTCTGGCCGACCAGGACGTGGCTTGGCGCTATCGCGAGCTGGACCCGGATGTCTTCGGTGAAGAACTGGAGAGCGGCGTCTATGCCCATACCGATCGCATCGCCGCCGTGGTCCTAACGGTGACCCGACCGCACTGAGGGTGTACGCCAGCGGCTACACTGGCGGGCACGTCTTTATTGCCCACCCGTGTCCCGGAGTCCGCCATGCAACTGCTGCTGAACCAGACCTCGCCCTATGCCCGCGCTGCGCGCGTCACCGCCCTCGAAGCCGGCTTCGGCGAGCGACTGACACTGGTGTGGAGCGATCCCTGGAACGACGATCCGACCTTGCTGGCGGCCAACCCGGGCAACAAGGTTCCGGTCCTGATCACCGACGAGGGCCTTGCCCTCAGCGAGACCCTGCTGATCTGCGTCCATCTGCACCAGTTGGGTGGCGGCAGTCCGCTCGCGGCCGAACGGCTGCAATTGGCCGGCCTGGGCCAGGGCCTGATCGACGCCGCCTTCGGCACGGTGATCGCCCGCAAGCATGGCGGTGCGGCCCAGGATGACTCGGTGCTGGGTGCCCGCCGACTGGCGGCCATCGACCGGCTGCTGGCGCGCTTGGCGGAGACGTCTGCGCTGGATGCACAGGACCTCGATTTCAGCCACTACCTGGTGGCCGTCGGCCTGGACTACCTGAGCTTTCGCCTGCCGGAGATCGACTGGTCCGCGCACCCACGGCTGGTGGCCTTCCACCAGCGCCTCACCGCACGCCCGAGCTTTAGCGCGACGACCTTCCAGTAGGGCGAGAAGAACCCCACGCGGCCGGCCGCGTGGGAAAGCCCTACAACTCGATCAGGATCTTCAACTGGGTCCCGGCCTTGTCCAGCAAGGCCTCAAAGCCCTGTTCCACCACGTCGTCCAGGGCGATATGGCGGGTCACCACCTTTTCCGCCGGCAGCTGGCCACTGGCGATCAGGGCCGCCACCTGGGGCCACATCAGCGTCGAGTAGCACCAGGAGCCGCGCAGGTCGACGTCCTTGTAGGTCAGGGTGAAGCCGTCCAGCGCTGGCGGCTTGCCCTGCATTCCCACCTGCACCACCACGCCCTGGCGGCGCACCGCTTCCAGGCACAGCCCCAGCGGGGCCTCGGCGCCGACGCATTCGAAGGCCACGTCCACGCCGACGCCACCGGCGGTGTGGGCGCGCACCTCGCGTAGCACATCGGTGCTGCCGGGATTGAGGGTGATGAGGTCGTCCACCAGGCGCCGGGCCATCTCCAGGCGGTTGTCGTTGAGATCCACTAGGAAGATGCGGGTCGCCCCGGCGGCGCGCGCGGCCATCACCTGCAACTGGCCGATGGGCCCGGCACCGGCCACCAGCACGCTGTCGCCGGGTTTCACCCCGCCCCTGTGGGTGGCGTAGACGGTGACCGCCGTGGGTTCGATCAGCGCCGCGTGCGCGGTGCTGAGGTCGTCCGGCATGGGGATGGCGTTGTAGTCCTCCACCAGGGAGTACTCGGCCATGCCGCCCCAGGGATGGGACAGGCCGATGATCGCCAGCTGTTCGCTGAGCTGGTACTGGCCGCGGCGGCCGTAGTAGTCGTCCCGCGGCGAGACCATGGGCTGGATGGAGACCCGGTCACCGGGTTTCACCGCGGTCACCTGGCTGCCCACGGCCTCCACCACGCCGGAATACTCGTGGCCGAGGATCTGCGGCACCTGGCCGCCGGTGTAGCTGTGCGGCGCGGTGGGAATGAAGATGGGGCCGCCCAGGTATTCGTGCAGGTCGGTGCCGCAGATGCCGCAGAACTGGTTCCTGACCAGCACCTGGGTGGGGCCCGGCGCTCCGGGTGGCGGGACGTCTTCCACCCGGATGTCGCGGGCGGCATGGAAACGGGCTGCTTTCATGGCGAGGCTCCTCTAGCGTTCGCAACGGGGCAGAAAGGCCTGGATCAGGGCGTTGACCTGGTCGGCGGCTTCCATCTGCACCATATGGCCCTGGCCCTCCAGGATCTCGACCTGGACGGCCGCGGGCAGGCCTTCGGCATGCTGGACCGGAATGATGGCGTCGGCCTTGCCCCAGATCAGCAGCGCGGGAATTTCACCGCCCAGTACCTGGCGCATTACCTGGGCCTGCTGGCCATTGGCGAAGAGGTTACCCGCCAGCTGGTGCAGCGCCTGGTCCACGCCTTCCAGCCGCTTGTACTTCAGCAGATCCTCCAGCAACGGCCGGGTGACCAGGCCCGGATCGCTGAACAACAGGCTGACCGGGCCCTTGAGCTGGTTGCGGCTGGTGGCGGCGATGAAGCCTTCGAGGTAGTCACCGTTGATCTCCGAACCCAGCCCGGCACTGCCGATCAGCACCAGGCCGGCGACCCGCTGCGGCGCCACCTGCGCCAGGTGCAGGGCCACGGCGCCCCCCATGGAGTGACCGACCAGCACGGCGCGGGGGATGTCCAGATGGTCGAGCAGCGCCAGCACCGCGGCGCCCAGCTCGGCGAGGTCGCCCGTGGCCAGCGTCTTGCCGGACTGGCCATGGCCGGGCAGGTCCAGGGCGATCACCCGGCGCTCGGCGGCCAGGGCCTCGTGGTTGAACAGCCAGTTGTCCAGATCGCCGGAGAAACCATGGATCAGCATCACGGGCAAGCCACCTTCACCGCGCTCCAGATAGCGCAGCGGCCGGCCGTCGAGTTCGATGCGCTGGGCCTGGGGACCGGCCTCGGCGGCGTCTTCGCCACCGGGCACGAAGTCTTCCTCGAACCGTGCGATTACGGCGTCGATCTCTTCGTCGCTGGCCTCGCCTTCCACTACGATGGCCAGCAGGGCGCCCACCGCCAGGGTCTCGTCCTCGCGGGCCAGGCAGCGGCGCAGGGTGCCGGAGAAGGGCGCCTCGACGCTGCTGCTGATCTTGTCGGTCTCGACGTCGAGCACCTCATCGCCCTTGGCGATGGGGTCGCCTTCGGCCTTGAGCCAGGCGTTGACCCGGCCCTCGCTCATGGATAGCCCCCACTTGGGCATGGTCAGGGTATGGATCTGGCTCATGCGGCCTGCCTCCCTTGGGTGATCTTCAGCACGGCGCGCTCGATCTTGGCCGCGTCGGGGATGTAGAGGTCTTCCAGGGCGTCGGAGAAGGGCACCGGAGTGTGCGGCGCGGTCACCAGCTGCACCGGGGCGCGCAGGTCGTCGAAGGCCTGTTCGGCGAGCAGGGCGGCGATGTCGGTGGCCACCGAGCAGCGCGGATTGGCTTCGTCGATGACCACCGCGCGACCGGTCTTTTCCACGCTTTCCAGGATGCTGTCCCTATCCAGCGGGCTCGTGGTGCGCAGGTCGAGCACCTCGCAGGAGACGCCCTGGCGCGCCAGGTTGGCGGCGGCGTCCATGGCCAGGTGCACCATCCGGCCATAGGTGATGAGGCTGACGTCGTCGCCCTCGCGCAGGAAGCTGGCCTCGCCGAAGGGGATGGCATAGGACTCTTCCGGCACCTCGCCCTGCATGCCATAGAGCAGCTTGTGCTCGCAGAAGATCACCGGGTCGTTGTCGCGGATGGCCTGGATCAGCAGCCCCTTGGCGTCGTAGGGGGTGGCCGGGCAGACCACCTTGAGCCCGGGGATGTGCGTCCACCAGGAGGTCAGCATCTGCGAATGCTGGGCCGCGGCCCGCAGGCCGGCGCCGACCATGGTGCGCAAGACCAGCGGGGTGACCGCCTTGCCGCCGAACATGTAGCGGAATTTGGCGGCCTGGTTGAGGATCTGGTCCAGGCAGCAGCCGGCGAAATCGACGAACATCAGTTCGCATACCGGCCGGGTGCCACGGGCGGCGGCGCCCACCGCCGCGCCGACGTAGCCGATCTCCGACAGCGGGGTGTCCAGCACCCGCCCGGGAAACTTGTGATAGAGCCCCTTGGTGACGCCGAGCACGCCGCCCCAGGCGTCCTGTTCGCCGGGCGCGCCGGCGCCGCCGGCGTTGTCCTCGCCCATGAGGAAGACGGTGGGGTCGCGGCGCATCTCCTGTTCCAGGGCTTCGTTGATGGCTTGCTGGTAGCTGATCTTTCTGGCCATGGTGGCGCTCCTTGTTGTTTTCCGATCAGGCGTAGGTGACGTAGACGTCGGTGAGCAGGTCTTCCGGGCCAGGCTTGGGATCGGCCTTGGCCTTGCGCACGGCGTCCTCGATGAGCTGTTCCACCTCCTGGTCGATGCTGTCGAGCAGGGCGGGTTGCAGCTGGCCGGAGCGCGTCACCCGCTCGCGGAATTGCATGAGGCAGTCGCGCTGCTCGCGGGCCTGCTTGACCTCGTTGGGATCGCGATAGGTCTGGGCGTCGCCCTCGAAGTGGCCGAAGTAGCGGGTGAACTTCACCTCGATCAGCGAGGGGCCTTCGCCGGCCCGGGCGCGGGCCACGGCGGCCGCGGCGGCTTCATGGACGGCGAAGAAGTCGAAGCCGTCCACCGTCACCCCGGGCATGCCGAAGCCGGCCGCACGGTCGGCGATGTGGTCGCAGGCCACCGACCAGTTGGAGGCGGTGGCCTCGGCATAGCCATTGTTCTCGGCGACGAAGATGCAGGGGAGATTCCACACCGAGGCCAGGTTCATGGCCTCGAACACCGCGCCCTCGTTGGAGCCGCCATCACCGAAGAAGGCCACGGCCACGGCGTCGCTGCCCTTGAGCTTGGCGGCCAGGGCGGCGCCGGCGGCCAGGGGCGCGCCGGCGCCGACGATGCCATTGGCGCCGAGCATGCCCTTTTCCAGATCGGCGATGTGCATGGAGCCGCCCTTGCCCTGGCAGACCCCGGTCTTCTTGCCATAGATCTCGGCCATCATGCCGTAGACGTCCACGCCCTTGGCGATGCAGTGGCCATGGCCACGGTGGGTGGAGGCGATGCTGTCCTCGTGGCCCAGGTGCGCCATGACGCCGGCGGCCGAGGCTTCCTCACCGGCATAGAGGTGGACGAAGCCGGGAATCTCGCCGGTGGCGAATTCCACGTGCAGCCGCTCCTCGAAGGCGCGGATGGTGCGCATCACCCGGTAGGCATGGCTCAGGTTTTCGACGCTTGGGGTCTCGCTCATCTTATTGTTCTCCAGGATTGCCGAGGGCCGACGTGGGCCGGCGGCGGACCAGCAGGCGCTGCTGCGCCGCCAGCTCCAGCACCCGCTCCACGTCGATGCTCAGGGGGCCGTCGAGGTCCAGCGTCACCTGCGGACGCGCCTCGGGGCCGAATTCGATTTCCCGCTCGCCGTCCAGCGCCAGGGTGCCGGCGGCCAGCGACAGGCTGCGTGGCTCGCCTGGCAGCAGCAGGCCGCTGGCGGCGATCCCGGCCTGGGCCAGCACGCCGGGGGCGAGGGGGACGGTCAGTTGCGCCGGCGCCTCGGGCTCCAGCCGCACCCAGCCGCCATGGGGGGCGCTGCGGGCGACCGGATGCCAGAGGCCGCAGAGGGCCGACAGGCCGATGGCCCAAGGCTCGGCGAAGGTGGTGAAGACCTCGGCCAGATCCTCCACCCGGGTCACCGCCCGGGCGCCGAGATAGGCCTGGCGACAGACCGCCACGTCCACCAGCGCCCAGTCACGGATGCCGCGCTCCGGCACCTCCACCCGCAGCCGCTTGTTGCGCCGCAGCGCCAGCGCCGGATCGACCCGACCACTCGCCACCAGGCCGCCGGCCAGGCCCGCGCTGGTGGCCTCGCGCAATTCGGGAAAGGCGTTGTTGGTGCCGGTGGACAGGGTCAAGAGCGGCAGGTCGCCCACCTCGGCGGCCACCGCCTTGTGGGTGCCGTCGCCGCCGAGCACGGCGATCACCGCCGCGCCCTGGGCCAGCAACAGCCGCGCGGCGCGGCGGGTGTCGTCCACGGTCTGGGTCAGCGGCAGATTGAGAAACACCAGCTCCGGCCAGCGCTGCTCGCGGGCCTGGCGACTGCCGCTGGCCTTGAGCACGGCGGCGGCGATACCGGTCATGTCCGGCGGTAGGAGCACCCGCTCCACCCCGGTGGCACCAAAGGCCGCCAGCAGGCGCATCACCACCCCGGCCTTGTCGGTGCTGGAGGTGAGGGCGGCATTGCCGGTCAGCCGGCGCAGGTCACGCCCCGAGGCGGGGTTGGGCAGGATGCCGACGGTTATGGGCATGGCAGCGCTCCTAGAGGGAAAAGCCGCCGTCCACGGCGATGGCCTGGCCGGTGACGTGGGACGCCTGGGCGAGGTACACCACCAACTGACCCATGTCGGCTTCGGTCTGGGCCTCGCCCTGCGGCAGCAAGGTGGCCTGGTGGCGGGTCCAGGATTGCTCCTCGCTTTCTCCTGGCTGGCGCCAGCGCCCGGACAGACCGTCGTCGCCGCGCCACATGCCGGTGCCGACGATACCGGGGCAGAGTGCGTTGACCGTGATGCCCTCGCGCGCGACCTCCTTGGCCAGCGCATTGCTGAAACCGATCACGGCGAACTTGGAGGCGCTGTAGTGAGCAAGATCGGGAAAGCCGACCTTGCCGGCGATGGAGGCCGTATTGACGATTCGACCGAAGCCCCGTGGTCGCATGACTTCGAGCTCGGCCTTGCAGCAAAGAAAGACACCCTTGGCGTTGATGTCCAGGACCAGGTCCCACGCGGCTTCGTCCAGTTCCCGCACCGAAGCGATGCTGATCACCCCAGCATTGTTCACAGCGATGTCCAGCCGCCCAAACTCATCCTGGCAGCGCCGCACCATGGCCTGAACACTGGCCGCGTCGCGCACGTCCACGGCGAGGGCCAGGGCGCGTCGTCCAGCGGTCTCCACAGCGGCGGCGCCTTGGAGCGCCAGGTCCAGTGTCAGATCTGCCACAGCGACATCGGCGCCGGCCTCGGCCAGGGCGGTCACGATGCCAAGGCCTATGCCACGTCCGCCACCCGTCACCAGGGCGGTCTTGCCAATCAGGGGTGCGCTCATGGGTCTGGCCCTCTTGTCGTTGTCTTGGGAGCGTCGCAGAGCCCTGAGCAAGGCGGGTGCCAGGTCGCTATAGCTTCGCTGCAGGCCAGGCTGGGTGCGGCTTTGCGGGGGGATGGCCAGGTCCGGCGGGACGGGCGCTTTGCGCCGGGGCGTCTCAGGGCTGCGACGGCAGGGCGAGACGCTGAGACGATTCGTCTCACGGCGCGGCGGACTTGAAGGCCGGGGCCAGGGGGCGCTAAATGAAGGGCAGAACAATGACCGGCCTTCCATGCCATGACCGGAATTCAGGGAGAGACGCCCATGTTGTCTACCCAGGCCCGCTATCACGCCCGCGCCATCGACCAGGCCCTGCGCGCGCCCTTGCGCACGGCCAGTCCGCCCGGGCGCATCCTCGATTCCTGGCGTCGTTCCTTCGAGCAGTATCAACTCGACCCGGGCAGCCTGCGCGGCCCGCGCATCCTCTCGCGCTACGAATTGCGCCAGCACCAGCAGGCGGCGGAAGACTTCCTGCGCGTTGCCGATGGCGAGCTGGGCGCCCTGCATGCGCGGGTCGAGGCGGCCGACTACTGCGTGCTGCTGGCCGACGCCCAGGGCCATACCCTGGATTACCGGGTCAGCGATCGGCTGGACGACGAATGCCGCCGCGCCGGGCTCTACCTGGGCACCTGCTGGTCCGAGCAGGAGGAGGGCACCTGCGGGGTCGCCGCGGTGCTCACCGACCGGGCGCCGGTGACGGTGCACAAGGCCGATCACTTCCGCGTGGCCTTTACCGGCCTGACCTGCACCGCCGCGCCGGTGTTCGCGCCGAGCGGCGAGTTGCTCGGGGTACTGGACGTCTCGGCGCCGCGTTCGCCGGACGACCGCCGCAGCCAGCTGCTGATCCAGCAGTTCACCCGCGACAGCGCCCAGCGCATCGAGAATGCCTACTTCATGCACAGCGCCCGGGGCGACTGGGTGCTCTGCGGCCATGCCCAGGCCAGCTATCTCGACACCCAGCCGGACTTGCTGCTGGCCTGGGATCAGAGCGGACGCCTGACCGGTCTGAATCGCCCAGCCCGGCAACTCTGCCTCGCTCAGCTGGGCTATCTGCCGCAGCGCCTGGACGAGCTCTTCGGTCGCGATGCCCCGGCGCGGTTGCAGGAGGACCATGGCGAACCTCTGCGCCTGGGCGAAGCACATTTCCACGCCCGGGTACGGGCGCCGCGTCAGCGTCTTGGGGTGGTGATCCCGCTGGTCCGCGAGCCGCTTGCGGCGAACCCCGAGGAGGAGCCGCGGGTCAGCCAGGCGCTCGCGACCGCCCTGCGGCTCTATCGCCATGGCCTGCCGATCCTGGTCACCGGCGAGACCGGCACCGGCAAGGAGGTGTTTGCCCGCGGCCTGCACCAGGGGGGCGATCGTGCCAGTAAGCCCTTCATCGCCCTCAATTGCGCGGCGCTGCCGGAAAGCCTGATCGAGAGCGAATTGTTCGGCCATGCCGCGGGGGCCTTTACCGGCGCCCAGCGCCAGGGTCGCGATGGTCTGATCGTGGCGGCCGATGGCGGCACCCTGTTTCTCGACGAGATCGGCGACATGCCCCTGGCGCTGCAGACCCGGCTGCTGCGGGTGCTGGCCGAAGGCGAGGTGCTGCCGGTGGGCAGCGCCCAGCCGCGGCGAGTGGATGTGCGGCTGGTCTGCGCCACCCACCGCGACCTCCATGTGCAGGTCGCCGCCGGGCTGTTTCGCGAAGACCTGCTCTATCGCCTCAATGGTGCCGTCTTCCAGCTGCCACCGCTGCGCACGCGTGCCGACCGCCTGGCGCTGGCGCGGCGGCTGCTCGAAGAAGAGTGCGGCAAGCGTCCGGCGCCAGAGCTGGCGCCCCAGGTGCAGGAGGCCATCCTGGCCCATGACTGGCCGGGCAATGTGCGCGAATTGCGCAATGTGCTGCGCTACGCCTGCGCCCTGTGCGATGGCGCCCTTATCACCCTCGATCATCTGCCGGTCAGTCTGCGGATGGGTGACGCGCCGGCCGCCGAGCCGCCACCCGAGATCGACAGCCCCGAGCGGCGGGCGATCCTGGCGGCCCTTGTCCGCCATCGCTGGAAGGCGATTCCGACCGCCCGGGCGCTGGGGATGTCCCGGGCCACCCTCTACCGGCGGCTCAAGTTGCACGGCATCGCGATGCCGCATCGCCAGTCCGAGGACTGAGGCGTTCCGCCGAACGGTCATGGCCAGCAGGGGCTGCCCTGGCACGGTGGTTACCGCAGACAACCGAAACGGCGGGCGCCGGCATCGCTGGCCCCGGTCGTCTCGCTGCGGGACGTCAGCGCGGTCGCCCAGGAGTCACACCTCAGACACAGACCCTGAGGAAGCCCCCCTGATGCGTACCCTGCCGCTGTTGCTTGCCCTGCCTGCCGCCCTGGCTCTGCTGAATCGCACCTCGTCCCGGCGTTCGCCGCAGATCGATCACCAGCAGCTGAATGGCCGGACTATCGTCGTGACCGGCGCCTCCAGTGGCGTCAGCCGCGGCGTGGCCCTGGCGCTGGCCCGGCACGGTGCCAACCTGGTGCTGGCCGCGCGGCGCAGCGAGGCGCTGGAAGCCCTGGCGGTCGAGGTCCAGGCCTTGGGCGTGGCCGCCCTGGCAGTGCCCACCGACGTGGCCGACGTGGCGCAGATGACCGCCCTGGCCGAGCAGGCCGAGCAGCGCTTCGGCCGCATCGACGGCTGGATCAACAATGCCGGCGTGGTCGCGGTCGGGCGTTTCGAAGAGGTGCCCCTGGAAGACCACCTGCGCCTACTGGATACCAATGTGAAGGGTGTGGTGATAGGTACCCACCTGGCCCTGCAGCGTTTCCGCCGCCAGGGCTACGGCCGGCTGGTCAACGTGGCCTCGGTGGACGGCGAGATTCCCCACGCCTACCAGGCGTCCTATTCGGCATCCAAGGCCGCGGTGCTCAGTCTCGGTCGGGTGCTGCAGCAGGAATTGCGCCGTGGCCGCCAGCCGAACATCCAGTTGTCGACGGTGCTGCCCTGGGCGCTGGATACGCCGATCTGGGGCCATGCTGCCACCTATACCGGCCACCGCGCCGACCTGCCCACCAAGGATTCGCCGGACAAGGCGGTGCAGGCCATCGTCGGCGCGCTGCTGCAGCCACAAAAGGAAATCACCGTGGGCTACAAGGCCAAGCTGGCCTACTGGGGGCATCGCCTGGCGCCGGAGCTCAACGAGCGCTTCACCGCGGCCGCGGTCCAGCGCGCCGAGATCGACTGGAATCCGGCCAAGGCCGCCACCTCGGGCAATCTGCAGCAGCCCGATCAGGCGGGACCGACTATCCGGGGTTCGAATTTCTAAGGCATGGACGTCCCAGCTAGTGCCAGGACGCGCTATGTGCTCCGGTACGCGCTTCGGGACCGGTGATGGTCAGCGAGGGTAGCGCGCCAGGGTATAGGGCGGTCTGGAGTGTCTGGGCCAGGATAGCCCGGGTGCAGAGCAGGGCGGTCGGAGCAGCGCCTTGCAGGCGGGTGGCGAGCTCGGGCCAGCACAGGATGGCTGCCGGATCGAGCTCCAGGCAGGGCAGCAGGGGCAACCCCTCCGCCAGCATGATCTGACTGTGAGCCTGCAAGTCGGCGATTGGCGGCTCCCCGGCGGTGACCAGCAGGATTCGCCGATGCCCGAGCACGATCAGCCGCTGGGTGGCCAGCGCGATGCACTGGCCGTGCGCCTCGGCGGAGCGGCAGTGGTCAAGGTCGTTAGCCAGCGCCAGCCTTTGCGATGGCGTGGCGAAAGGATCGAGCGGACGGATGGCGGGACGAGTATCCATGGATGGGCCTCTGCCACGGCGTGGTGGTCAAGAGGTCCAGCGTGCCGGTAGTGGATGGCAGCTTCATGACAGCCTCGCATCCGTTTACGCCCCCGTGCCCGAGTGAACGGAGGGCATTTCCCGTCGGCGGACAGGCCCCGAATAGAGACCTTGCGTTCTTCACCGAGGCGGCTAGCCTGAACAGGGTGACGTTCCTCCGGGAGCCCTGCTGATGGACAGGTTGCATGAACGCTTGGCCCAACTCGATCCGCCCGTGCGCCACGAGCTGGAGCGGCGCAGCGACGGCTTGCTGATCACCCTCATCGAGGCCGATCACAATGTGCGGGTGTCGCGCCTGCTGAAGGCGGACGACATGCGTGAGGTGGAGCAGGTCAATCTGATCCTGCTGCACGCCATCAACGAACTCAGACGCAAGGGTGCCCAGGTACCCCTCGACAAGGACACCGTTCTGCTGACGCGGCTGCCCTGCGCGGGGGTCGGTACTCCAGGTTGAGCGGCGTCTCTAGTCCTCCAGCTCCAGATCCAGCAGCGCCGCACCCAGGCCCTTGCCGTGGGCGTCCAGCGCCAGCGAGCGGGTGACGCCGCCGCGCAGGGCACCGGGCAGCACGAAGTTCAGCGCGCCCAGGGCCGGCAATTCGTAGCGGCGCACCGGCGCGGCATCGGCTGGGCGACTGTCGGCGAACCAGGCGGCGACCCGTTCCGCGGTGAGCGCCTGGCGCAGGCGGTCGAAGTCTTCGCGGCGATAGGCGATCACCGCCATGTTCGAAATGTCCCCCTTGTCGCCGGTACGGACGTGGGCGATCTCGCGCAATTTCATGGCAACGTCTCCAGCTTCAGGGTAGGGGTGACGGCCGCACGCGGCCACAGCAGCGAGGCCACGGCGATCACCTCGCGGACCGCCTTGGTGGCGCCGCCGCCGCCGGCCGGACCATTGGTGTACAGGGTTTCCACCTCGTTGCCGATCTGCACCGCCGCCGCCCGGCTGGCGCAGCGGCCGACGACGCGCAGGCGCACCTCCCAGGGTTCGCCGCTGGCCCGGGCCGCTAAGGTGGCGCCGTGCAGGGCGTCGCAGCCGACCAGTTCGCAGCGCAGCTCTTCCACCGGTACACCACAGAGTTGCAGGCGTTCGCGCACCACGTCAGCCGCCAGCCTGGCCCGGCCCACGGCGCCCGGGCCGGCGTAGGAGATCTGGCCTTCGCCATGCCAGCCGTCGCGATAGCCCACCGAGACCTTGAGCTGGTCCGGGCGCGGCTTGCCCCGGCCTCCGCTGACCGCGACCCGATCAGGTGCGGACTGCTCCAGGGCGACGCCGGAAAAGTCGGCGGTGACGTCCGGCGTCAGGTAGGCCGCCGGGTCGTGGACCTCATAGAGCAATTGTTCGGTACAGGTCGCCGGGGTCACGCAGCCACCGGAGCCGGCGACCTTGGTCAGGGTCGCCTGGCCGTCGGCGTCCACCTCGGCCAGGGGAAAGCCCAGGCGGGCGAGGTCGGGGACGTCCTTGTAGCCGGGATCAGCGAAGTAGCCGCCGGTGACCTGGCCGGCGCATTCCAGCAGGTGGCCGACCAGGGTGCCGCGTCCGCGACGCTCCCAGTCATCCGCCGCCCAGCCGAATTCATGCACCAGCGGCGCCAGGAATAGCGAGGGATCGGCAACCCGCCCGGTGATGATGATATCGGCATCGGCCTCCAGCGCCTGGACGATGCCTTCCACGCCCAGGTAGGCGTTGGCCGAGATCAATCGGTCGCCCAGTTCGGCCAGGGTCTGGCCGTTGTCCAGCCGGGCGTCGGCGGGCAACTGGGCCAGCACGTCGTCGCCGGCCACGGCGGCGATCTTCAGACCGGTTACGCCCAGCTCCCGCGCCAGGGCCGCGACCTTGCGCGCCGCGGCGGAGGGATGGGCGGCGCCCATGTTGGTGACTACCCGCAGGCGCGGCCGTCCGGCCTTATTCAGCAGCGGCAGGATACGGCGCATCCTGGCTTCCAGCAGCGGATCGAAACCGGCCTTGGGATCGGCCAGCCGCGCCTGTTGCGCCAGGGCGATGGTGCGTTCGGCCAGGCATTCGAAGACCAGGTAGTCGAGCCGGCCATGCTCGGCCAGTTCCACGGCGGGTTCGATGCGATCGCCGGAATAGCCGGCGCCGCAGCCGATGCGAAGAAGACGGCTCATCTAGAAGACTCCCAGGAGCAGGGCGGTCAGGGTCATCAGTACCGAGGCCGCGAACAGGAAGGGGATGGTGAAGCGCTGATGATCGGCCAGGTCCAGCTTGCACAGGCCCACCAGCAGGAAGGTCGCCGGGGTCAGGGGGCTGACCGGGAAACCGGTGGTGTGCACCCCGAGCAGCGAGGCCTGGGCCACCTGTACCGGATCGACCCCCAGGTTGCGGCCGACCTCGGCGATCACCGGCATGACCCCGAAGTAGTAGGAATCCGGATCGAACAGCAGGCTCAGCGGCATGGATAGGAAGCCCACCACCGCCGGGATCAGTTGGCCATGCCCGGCCGGAATGGCAGCGACCGCTACCTGGGCCATTGCCTTGAGCATGCCGCTGCCCTGCATGATGCCGGTGAAGACACCCGCGGCGAAGAGGATGCTGGCCATGGTCAGGGCGGTCTTGGCATGGGCGTCGATACGCGCCTTCTGGGCGTCGACCGAGGGGTAGTTCAGGCACAGCGCGGCCACGGTGCCGAGCATGAACATCACCACCGGATCGACCCAGCCGGCGATCATCACGATCATCACCACCAGGGTCAGCAACAGGTTGAGCCAGAAGCGCTCTGGGCGCCGCAGGGCGCGCTCGGCCTCGCTGAGCACCCGCTCCGGCGCGACGCCGGTGCCCCCGGCTTCCAGCCAGGGCGCCTGGCCGGCCAAGGTCAGGCGCTTTTCTTCACGACGACCGAGCCACCAGGCACTGGCGAAGACGAAGGCCAGGCCCACCAGCTGTACCGGGATCAGCGGCTGGAACAGCTCGGCCACCGGCACGTGGAGGGCAGCGGAAGAGCGCAGCACCGGGCCGGTCCAGGGCAGGAAGTTGACCCCGGCGGCCATGGCGGCGACACAGGCGAGGATGCGCCGGTCCAGGCCCAGGCGGGTGTAGAGCGGCAGCATGGCGGGGATGGTCACCAGGAAGGTGACCGCGCCGGAGCCGTCCAGATGCACCAGCAGGGCGAGCAGGGCGCTGCCGCAGACGATGCGCGTCGGCCGGGTGCCGACGGTGCGCAGGATGCGGTCGATGATGGGATCGAGCATCCCGGCGTCGGTCATGATGCCGAAGAACAGGATGGCGAAGACGAACATGCCGATCACCGGGGCGACGCCCTTGATGCCGGCGATGATGAAGGCGCTGGTGCCCAGGCCGAAGCCACCGATCAGGGCCGCGGCGATGGGGATGACGATCAGGGCGACCAGGGGCGAGACGCGTTTGCTCATGACCGCGACGAGCAACGCGAGAATGGTGACGACACCGAGCAGGGCGAGCATGGCGGACTCCTTGGACCGTGGCGCGGCAGGCGGGCGCACGGGAGGTTTTGTTGTTGTGGGTCCAGTATTCGAAGACGTCCGATGTCCTGTAAATTGGAATCTTCCGAAGCAGCGTTCAGAAAAACAAAATGAAGAATCTGCTCCAGCATGTGCAGGCCTTTCTCGCCGTGGCTCGCCAGGGCTCCTTCGCCCGGGCGGCGGAGGAATTGCACCTGTCACCCCCGGCGCTCACCGTGCAGATCCAGCAACTCGAAGCCTGGCTGGAGGTGCAACTGCTGGAGCGCACCCCGCGGCGGGTCCAGCTGACCACCGCCGGGGAAGAATTGCGCGGCCCCCTGGAGCGCATCCTGGTGGACCTGGGCGATGTCCAGACCCACGCCCGGGACCTGGCCGGCCTGCGCCGCGGGCGGATCACCCTGGCGGCCTTGCCGTCCTTCTTCATGGGGCCCTTTCCCGAGTTGCTGAAGACCTTCCAGGCCCGTCATCCGGCCATCGAGGTCCGCCTGCAGGACGTGGTGGCCGGCCGGGTCGAGGCGCTGGTCAGGGAAGGGCAGGTGGACCTGGGCATCGGCGTCCGTCCACGGGCCGTAGGCCTGGACTTCCAGCCGCTGTACGTCGATCACCTGCAGCTGTTCGTCCCCCGCGACCATCGCTGGGCAGGCCGCACCGAAATTACCCTGGCCGAACTCGACGCCGTGCCCCTGCTGCTCACGGGGCGTGACAGCAGCGTGCGCGAGTGCCTGGACTTCGCCTTCGCCGCCACCGGCCTGCGCCTGGTGGCGGCCCTGGAGGCCAACTACATGAGCACCCTGCTGGCCCTGGTGGCGGCCGGGCAGGGCCTGGCCCTGCTGCCGGAATCGGCGGGTGGCGAGGCCCCGGTGGTGGCCCTGCCGGTCCGCGGCGAGAGCCTGGCCCGGCCGCTGGGCATCCTGACCCCCACCGGCCGCAGCCTCACCCCGGCGGCTCAGGCCTTCGTCGCCTTGCTCCGGGAGCGGCTGCAGGCCGGCTAGTACTCGAAGGGCTGGCCCAGCTCCTGTTGCAGCCAGTCCAGAAAGCGCCGCACCCGGGCGTAGCGCGAGTGCGCCCGGGGAAACACCAGGTGGTGAGCGGCCACCGGCAGGTCGTCATCCTGAGGCAGCACCCGCACCAGATCACTGCGGGCCAGATAGTCCGCCGCCAGCACCGTGCTCTCCAAGGCGAAGCCCAGGCCATGGCGAGCGGCTTCCAAGGTCATGTAGGAGCGATCGAAACTCAGGGTATAGGGGCGTTCCGGCAGCGCCAGGCCCTGCTGGGCGAACCAGTTGGGCCACTTCATCAGAGTGGCCTCGGACAGAATCAGCTCGCTGTGCAGCAGATCCGCCGGCGAGTGGATCGGACGTTTTTCCAGCAACTGCGGCGCGGCCAGGACCGCCAGGCGCTCGCGCTGCAGGGTGCGGATCTCCAGGTTCGGCCAGCTGGGCAGGCCGTGGCGGATGTCGATGTCCACCTTGTCGCGGCTGAAGTGCAGGGATTCGTAGGAGCAGGAGAGATTGATCTGCAGGTCGGGATGGCTCTGGCGGAACTGTTCCAGCCGTGGCATCAGCCAGAGCAGGCCGAAGCTCGGCGCCGAGTGCAGGCGCAGGCATTCCAGGCCGGCATCGCTGGCGGCGCGATCCGTGGCCATGGCCAGCCGGTGCAGCACCTCGCTGACCTCTTCGAGGTATTGCTCCCCGGCCGGGGTCAGGGTCATGCCGCGCGCGCCGCGGACGAAGAGGGCGCGCCCCACCAGGGCTTCGAGCTTGGCCAACTGATGGCTGACCGCCGAGGGCGTCAGCGCCAGTTGCTCGGCCGCGCGGGCGACGTTGGCGAAGCGGGCGGTCTGCTCGAAGGCTTGAAGGGCTTTCAGGGGTGGCAGGGAAAGCGTCTTGCCGGAATCCATGAGTTGCGGGTCCTGTGGCCAGTTCGAGGTCGATTCTCAGGTGGTAAGACCCGACTGCCAAGTCGCAGGCATGAATTTTATTCAGCACGGTCTGACGCAGGCTGCGTTGCTGGGGCCCTGGGGCGGGGGCACTCTGGCCCTCAGCGAAAGCCCTCCACAACAACAAGAAGGATAGCGTCATGCCCCTGCATTCCCTGCTGCTGCAAGACAAGATCGCCCTCGTCACCGGCGCCGCCTCCGCGCGCGGCATCGGTCGAGCCACGGCCCAGGCCTTCGCCGCCCAGGGCGCGCGGGTCATCATCCTCGACCTCGATGCCAGCGCCGCGCGGGATGCCGCCGCCAGCCTTGGCGAAGGCCACCTGGGCCTGGCGGCCAACGTGGCCGACGAGGCCCAGGTCAGGGCCGCGGTCGACCAGGCGCTCGCCCACTACGGTCGCCTCGACGTGCTGGTCAACAACGCCGGCATCACCCAGCCGGTGAAGACCCTGGAGATCGGCCGCGCCGACTACGACCGCATCCTCGACGTCAACCTGCGCGGCACCCTGCTGATGTCCCAGGCGGTGATCCCGGCCATGCGCGAGCAGGGCGGTGGCAGCATCGTCTGCCTGTCCTCGGTGTCCGCCCAGCGCGGCGGCGGCATCTTCGGCGGTCCGCACTACAGCGCCGCCAAGGCCGGGGTGCTGGGCCTGACCAGGGCCATGGCGCGGGAATTCGGACCGGACGGCATCCGCGTGAATGCCCTGACCCCCGGCCTGATCCAGACCGATATCACCGGCGGGCTGATGCACGACGAGCGCCGCCAGTCGATCATCGACGGCATCCCCCTGGGTCGCCTGGGCGAGCCCAGGGACGTGGCCAATGCCGCGCTGTTCCTGGCCAGCGATCTCTCCGGCTACCTGACCGGCGTCACCCTGGACGTCAACGGCGGCATGCTGATCCACTGATCGCCCCCTCGTTTTCAACGCTCTGCATCGACAAGGGCGCCGCGTCTGCGGCGTCCATAACAACAAGAGATCAGACCATGACTACGCTCACCCTGGCAGCGGCCACCTCGGCGCGCGCCAACGCCTATCGCAAGACCGCCTGGCGGCTGATGCCCTTCCTCATGCTGTGCTACTTCTGCGCCTATCTGGACCGGGTCAACGTCGGCTTCGCCAAGCTGCAGATGATGAACGACCTGGCCCTGAGCGAAGCCGTCTACGGCCTCGGCGCCGGCATGTTCTTCATCGGCTACTTCCTTTGCGAGGTACCCAGCAACATCATCCTGCACAAGGTCGGCGCCCGCCGCTGGATCGCCCGCATCATGATCACCTGGGGCATCCTTTCCGGGATGTTCGCCTTCGTCGAGACGGCCTGGCAGTTCTACCTGCTGCGCTTCCTGCTCGGCGTGGCCGAGGCCGGCCTGGCGCCGGGCCTGCTGCTCTATCTCACCTACTGGTTTCCTTCCTACCGCCGCGCCCGCATGACGGTGCTCTGGTTCGTCGCCATTCCGCTGTCGGGCATGATCGGCGGACCGCTGTCGGGCTGGATCATGAATCAGTTCGCCGGCGTCCACGGCTGGGCTGGCTGGCAGTGGATGTTCGTCATCGAAGCCATCCCCACGGTGGTGGTGGGGCTGATGGTGCTCGGCTACCTCAAGGATGGCGTGCACCAGGCGACCTGGCTGGACGACGAGGAAAAGGCGCTGATCCAGAAGGAGCTGGCCGAGGACAACCAGCACAAGACCGAACACGCCAGCGTGCGCGACTTCATCCGTGATCGCCGGCTGTGGCTGCTGGCCGCCATCTACTTCTGCGTGGTCATGGGCCAGTACGCCATCACCTTCTGGCTGCCGACCCTGGTGCGCAATTCGGGGGTCGCCGATCCGCTGCACATCGGCCTGCTCACCAGCCTGCCCTATATGTGCGCCATCGTCGCCATGCTGCTGGCCGGGCGCAGCGGCGACCGGCACCGCGAGCGCCGCTGGCACCTGGTGATTCCCATGCTGCTGGGCGCCTGCGGCCTCAGCCTCGCGGCGGTGTTCGGCCACAACGTCACCCTGTCGATCCTCAGCCTGTGCCTGGCCGCGGCCGGCATCCTCTCCGCGTCCTCGCTGTTCTGGATGCTGCCCACCACGCTGCTGGGCGGGGTCACCGCCGCCGCCGGCATCGCCGCGGTGAACAGCTTCGCCAACCTGGCCGGCTTCTGCTCGCCCTACCTGATCGGCTGGATCACCACCAGCACCGGCTCCAGCGCCATCGGCATGTTCCTCATCACCGGGGTGCTGGTGATCGGCGCCACGCTGGTCCTGCGCATTCCCGCCGCCCTGGTCAATCGCTAATCGAGGTACAGATCATGACCGCTTCTTCGCCACTACCCGCAACGCTCTCGCTGGCCGAGCGCGCCCACAACATTCGCCGCCATGCCCTGCGCATGGGCCAGATCCAGGGCCAGGGTTATGTCGGCCAGGCCCTGGGCGTCGCCGACGTCCTGGCGGTCGCCTACTTCCATGCCCTGAGCTACCAGCCCCATGAGCCTGAGTGGGAAGGGCGCGACCGCTTCTACCTGTCCATCGGCCATTACGCCATCGCCCTCTATGCCGCGCTGATCGAGGCCGGAATCGTGCCGCAGGAAGAACTGGAGACCTATGGCTGCGACGACAGCCGCCTGCCCATGTCGGGCATGGCCGCCTACACCCCCGGCATGGAGATCACCGGCGGTTCCCTCGGCCAGGGCCTGGGCATCGCCGTGGGCGCCTGCCTCGGCCTCAAGCGCAAGCAGTCGAAATCCTTCGTCTACAACCTGCTGTCCGATGGCGAACTCAACGAGGGCGCCACCTGGGAAGCGGCCATGTCGGCCTCCCACTGGCAGCTGGACAATCTCATCGCCCTGGTGGACGTGAACAACCAGCAGGCCGACGGCCATTGCCGCGAGATCCTCGCCTTCGAGCCCCTGGCCGAGCGCTGGCAGGCCTTCGGCTGGTTCGTCCAGCGCGTCGACGGCAACGACCGCGCGGCGTTGGTCACCGCCTTCGACCGGGCTCGCCAGCACCCGGGCGCGCAGCCCCGGATCATTCTCTGCGATACCCGCATGGGCAAGGGCGTGCCCTTCCTGGAAACCCGCGACAAGACTCACTTCATCCGCGTCGAGGCGCACGAATGGGCCCTGGCCCTCGACGCCCTGGATGCCGGGAGGGACTTCTGATGACTACCACCGCCACCAAGCCACGCCTGACCACCTCGGCGATGATCGCCAGCATCGCCGCCGAGGGCCAGCCGACCCGACCAGCACCGTTCGGTCATGCCCTGGCGGCCCTGGCCGAACAGCGCCAGGACATCGTCGGCCTCACCGCCGACCTCGCCAAGTACACCGACCTGCACATCTTCGCCAAGGCCCATCCCGAGCGCTTCTACCAGATGGGCATGGCCGAGCAGCTGCTGATGAGCGCCGCCGCCGGTATGGCCCGCGAAGGCTGCGTGCCCTTCGCCACCACCTATGCGGTGTTCGCCTCGCGACGCGCCTACGACTTCATCTGCATGGCCATCGCCGAGGAGAATCTCAACGTCAAGATCGTCTGCGGCCTGCCCGGGCTGACCACCGGCTACGGCCCCAGCCACCAGGCCACCGACGACCTGGCGATCTTTCGCGCCATGCCCAACCTCATGGTGATCGACCCCTGCGACGCCCTGGAGATCGAGCAGGCGGTACCGGCCATCGCCGCCCACCAGGGGCCGGTCTACATGCGCCTGCTGCGCGGCAACGTACCCCTGGTGCTGGATCGCTACGACTACCGCTTCCAGCTGGGCAAGGCCCAGGTGGTGCGCCCCGGACGCGACGTGCTGGTGGTGTCCACCGGCCTGATGACCATGCGCGCCCTGGAGGCCGCCGAGGCCCTGGCCGCGGATGGCGTGGACGTCTCGGTGCTGCACGTACCGACCATCAAGCCACTGGACGAAGCCACCCTCCTGGCGGAAGCCCGCAAGCCGGGACGACTGGTGGTGGCGGCGGAGAACCATTCGCTGATCGGTGGCCTGGGCGAGGCCGTCGCGACCACCCTGTTGCGCAACGGCGTGACGCCCACCTTCCGCCAGATCGCGCTGCCCGACGCCTTCCTCGACGCCGGGGCGCTGCCGACCCTGCACGACCGCTACGGCATCTCTACCAAAGCGGTCTGCCAGAAGATCAAGGGTTGGTTGTAGGGCGGGGAGAGGGCGCCTGGTTACCTCAGGGAGTGCACTGAGGAAGCCAGGCGCCGCCAGGGCGATTCGAAGACTCGACGCCGCCCGCCCATCCGGGCAAGGTGATCAGCTGTCTCTCACCGCCCGCTGGCCGCCATGTCCGATACCGATGACCTCACCCTGCGCAAGCTGGAGATCTTTCTGGCTTTCATGCGCAGTCGCAATCTGGCGCGGGCCGCCGCCGAGCTGGGCACCAGCCATGTCAGCGTGCACCGCGCCATCCATTCGCTGGAAAACGCCCTGCGCTGTCCGCTGTTCAAGCACGAGGGGCGTACCCTGACGCCGCTGGACGGCGCCTTCGTGCTGGAGGCGCGGGCCGAGCGACTGATGCAGGACCTGGCGGAGACGGTGCGGCTGACCCGGCAGGCGGCGGGCTTCTCGGCCGATCGCTTTCGCCTGGGTGCGCTCTATTCGCTGACGGTCAAGACCGTGCCCCAGCTGATCATGGGCCTCAAGCTCAGGCGTAGCGAACTCAACATCGACCTGGTGCTGGGTTCCAACGCCGATCTCGCCGAGCAACTGCACGACTTCAAGCTGGACGCCATGCTGGTGGCCCTGGACGACGCCGTGGTGGATGCCGATTGCGAGAGCGTCGAGCTGTTCAGCGACGATATCTTTCTCGCCGCACCCAGCGACTCGCCCTTCGCCGACCAGGCCGAGGTGGACCTGCGCGATCTCGCCGGGGTGCCCTTCGTGACCCTGACCCAGGGCTTCGCCACCTTTCGCGACGGCCGCCAGGTGTTCGCCCAGGCCGGCTTCGAGCCGGAGGTGATCATGCAGGTCAACGACATCTTCTCGCTGATGAGCATGGTCAGCTCAGGGGTGGGCTACGCCCTGCTGCCCGGGCGGGTCGAGGCGGTCTACCAGAACCGCCTCAAGCTGCTGCCCCTGGCCCCGCGCTACCGGCTGCAGCAGCGCATCGGCGCGGTCTTTCTGCGCAGCCGCGAGCGCGATCCCAATCTGCTGGCCTTCGTCGCCGAATGCCGGATGTACGCGCGCAACTAACCCACCAGCGCCCGCACGCAGAAAAACAGCAGCGACGGCCCCAACAGGCAGCCCAGACCCGTGTGGAAGGTGGCGGTGAGGGCGCCATAGGGCACCAGGCGGCGGTCGGTGGCGGCGAGCCCCGCGGTGACGCCGCTGACGGTGCCGGCCAGACCGCCGAAGACCATCGCCGAGCGCGGGTTGTCCAGCGCCAGCAGGCGCGCCGACGCGGGCGTCGCCACCATGACGATGATCGCCTTGATCAGGCCGGTGGCGATGGACAGCGCCATGACGTCGGAGCTGGCGCCCAGGGCGGCGCCGGTCACTGGGCCGACGATGTAGGTCACCGCGCCCGCGCCTATGGTGGTCATGCTCACCGCGTCGCGGTAGCCGAAGGCCCAGGCCACGGCGGCGCCGACGATGAAGGGCAGCACGGTGCCGAGCAGCAGGGCCACGGCGCCGATCATTCCGGCCTTGCGCGCCTCGGTGGCCTGGACCTCGAAGGCGGTGGCGACGATGGCGAAGTCGCGCAGCATGGCGCCGCCCATCAGACCGATACCGGAAAACAGCGCGAGGTCGGCCAGGCCTTTCTGGCCCCCGGTGACGGTCCCGCCGACCCAGGCCAGCACCAGGCCGATGACGATGGCGATGGCCGAGCCGTGCACCCGGCCAAAGGTCAGCCGGCGCGAAAGGATCACCGAGATCCACATGATCAGGCCGATCAGCGCGAAGGCGGCGACCAGGCCGTTGTGTTGCAGGGCTTTGGTGACGATGTCGTTCATCCTAGCGACCTCCGACCGGTGCGGCATGAGTGACCGCTGGCGCGGGGGCCACGGCGGCGTCCGGCAGTGGCGGTAGCGGTTCGCCGCGATGGCTGCGGCTGATCAGGGCGATGGTCAAGCCGCAGATCCCCACGGCGCCCACGGCGGCCAGCACCGCCACCGGTCCGCCGTGCAGGGCGGTGACCACGTTCTGCTGGGCCGCCATGGCCACCACCACCGGGATGTACAGCGCGCCCCAGAAGCCGACGCCGAATTCGCATTCCTTGCTCATGCCTCCATGCCGCTCCATGTAGAGCCGGGCGCAGATCAGCAGGAGCATGGCGATGCCCACCCCGCCGACATTGGACTTGACCCCGAGCAGGACGCCCAGGAAGTCGCCGATGATGACGCCTGCAAGCATGCAGACGGCCAGGAGCGCTACACCGTAGATGATCATTGTTGTTGTCCTCGGTTGTGCTTGGGGTGGGGTGAAGCCTGGGGCAGCGCTCCCGCTCTTGCCCCCTCTCCCTGAGGGAGAGGGCTGGGGTGAGGGCAGCCGCCCTGTCTGAAGGTCTCCGTTGTTCCTGTAGGTTGGGTGTAAGCCTGGCACGGCTCCCGCTCTTACCCCCTCTCCCTCGGGGAGAGGGCCGGGGTGAGGGCGGCCGACTCGTGCGAAAAGCTCAGTCCAGTCGCGCCGCCTCCTCGCGCCGCAGCGCGTCCAGGGTGTCGGGGTGGGTATCCTGCCAGGCCAGAACACCGCTGGCGGGCAGCACGCGCCTGGCCAGCTGGGTGAGCACGCTGCCCGGCGCCAGCTCGATGGCCAGGCGCACGCCGCGCTCGCGCGCGGCTTCCAGGGTGGCGTGCCATTCGATGGGCCGCGCCATGTTGAAGGCCAGGTCGTCGCGCAGCTGTTCGGCGCGCACCAGCCGCCGTGCCGAGGTGCCGCTCAGATAGGCCAGGCGCGGCGTGCGCAGCTCCACGCCGGCGAAGGCCTGGTCCAGGGTCGTGGCAGCCTCCGCCAGCAGCGGGCAATGGGAGGGCACGCTCATGGCCAGGCGCTTGGCCGCCGCCGCGCCCTGGGCGCGCGCCGCCTCGGCCAGCGTGGCCAGGCCCGCGTCGCTCCCCGCCACCACGTATTGCTGCTCGGCATTGGCGTTGGCCAGGTACAGCGGCGCGTCAGGACGCTGGTGGTCAGAGACCAGCTTCTCGACCGCACCGCGCCCCAGGCCAAGGATCGCCAGCATGCCGTAGCCGGACGGGTAGGCCGCCTGCATCAATTCACCGCGGCGGGCCACCAGGCGCAGGGCATCGGCGAAGCCCAGGGCCTCGGCCACCACCGCGGCGGCATAGGCGCCGATGGACAGCCCGGCCACCAGTTGCGGCGCCGGGCCGCGACTCAAGAGCAGGCGCGCCGTGGCGACGCCGGCGATCAGCAGGCAGAGCTGCACGGCGCGGGTGTGTTCCAGGGCCTGGGCGGAGTCCAGGCTCAGGGGGTCGGTGTCCAGCACCTCGGCGGCTTCCGCCAGCGTCCGCCGGATCTCGGCGTCGTCGGGCAGAGCGTGCAGCATGTCGGGCCGCTGGGCGCCCTGGCCGGGAAATTGGAAGAGGGTACTCATGCGGCATGCGCCTCCGGCCAGGGATCGCCTACCAGATGGGGACCGGCGGCGGTCTTGAGCAGTACGCGTGGGGCGTTTCCGGCCCAATCGGCCAGGGCCACGCCGCCGAGCGGAGTTTCCAGCAGGATGTCCAGACGACAAAGCGCTTGCCCCTGCAGGGACGTCAGCAAGGCCCGGGCCTGGTCGCGCGACAGCGGGGTTGCGCAGCGGATCAGCAGATCCAGATCGCTCCCGGCGTGCAGCGCCGGCCAGCCGGAGGCCAATTCATAACCCGCGGCGCCGGTGGGTCCCCAGGGCAGCCCCAGGTCATCCAATAGCGGTTCGATAAAGGCCAGGGTCGAGAAGACGGGCAGGTCACGGCAATCCGTGGAGACTCTCAGGGCCTCGGGTGAGATCTGGCGTCTCACGGCAGAAGGCTCCAGTAAGGCCGCCAGCCGTTCGGCGCGGGTGGTGCCGCGCAGGCCGACCGGAATGCGGTCAGCCTCGGGTGCAGCCCGCCGGACCACCACCGGCAGGCCGGCCTGGACAACCTCTACCGCCCAGGCCGGGGCTTCCGGCGGGAGGCCATCCGGCGTCAGGCCCCAGAGCAGGTCGTGGGGTCTGTATTGGGCTCCCATCGACCGCCCGCTCATCACGCGTTCCATCCTGCCCGCAGGCGTTCGCGCACCTCGCGAGAGGCCGCGCGATTGGCGCCATCCAGCCGCAGCCTGAGATCGGTGGCTCCGCTGGCCAGCACATCCGCCTGGGCGTCGGCCAGGGCCTGGCGCACCTGCTGCACAGCTTCGGCCGAGGGCTGGTCGGGCTGGGCCACTTCCAGCTGGCGCCAGAGCAAGCCCAGGGAGGCATAGCTGTCCAGGTCATAGGCCATGGGCGGGATGTCCGCCGCCAGGCGCTCCAGCTCCTCGACGCTGCGCAGGGTGACCCGGGCCGCCGAGGCCTTGCCCATGGCATGCACCTGCACCTGGGGATCGCGCAGGGCCAGCAGCCGATTGGCCTGGTAGCCATGGGCGAGAAAGCCACCGGACATGGCCTTGCCCACCAGCAGCCCCAGCACCGGGTGCCCGGCCAGACGCGCCTCGGCATAGGCCCCGGCGGCCCCGGCCAGGGCCTGGTGGATGCCATAGGCTTCCTCGCGGCGCCCATAGGCCTGGCTGGGCACGTCCACCAGGGCGATCAGGGTGCGTTTCATCTCAGCGCCACCATCCTCGGCGATGGCCTGTTGGATGGCCCGGGCCAGGCCCCAGCCCTCCAGCAGGCCCACCTCGCCCTGGCGGGCGCGGGGAAAGGGATTGCCGGCATCCGCTACCACCGCCAGCCAGCGCGCGGGGCGTCCGGCCAGTTCGAGGTCGGCGACGCGCAGGGAGGCGGGCAGGCCGTTGACGGCCTCACCCTGACCGGCCAAGGCCTGGAACCAGGTCAGGCCGCGTTGCGAAGGCTGGGTGCTCATGGCTGGTCTCCGGCATAGAGGTGGCGGACCGCGGCGGCGTCCGCCTGGGGACGGGTGTCGAGATCGGCGAGGCGCGTCAGATAGTGTTCGGCCTGCTGGCTGCGCAAGGCGCCGGCAACGCCCTGGCTGAAGCCCTGGCGGATGGCGGCGGTCACGGCGGCGCTGTCGTCGGCGACGAAGACATCGGCCAGGCCCGTGGCGACCCGCTGCTCGCCGCCGGTCAGGCTCCAGATGAAGGGGCGGTCGCGGGAGTCATATTCCTCGATGCCGGCTTCCTGCTCGATCACCTGGGGTCCGTTGAGGCCCAGGCGGGCCTCGCGGGTGACGATCAGCTGACTGCAGAGGCCCGCGGCAATGGACATGCCGCCAAAGCAGCCGACGCTGCCGGCGATGACGCCGATGACCGGCTGATGCGCACGCAAGGCGACGATGGCCGCCTGGATCTCGGCGATGGCCGCCAGCCCCAGGTTGGCTTCCTGCAGCCGTACACCGCCGGTTTCCAGCAGCAGCACGGCGCGGGTCGGGGTGCCGGCGAGGTTGTCTTCCAGCGCCAATTCCAGCGTCCCGGCGATCTTGGCGCCGCCCACTTCGCCCATGCTGCCGCCCTGGAAGGCACCTTCGATGGCGCAGACCACCGCCGGCTGGCCGTCGATCAGCCCCTTGGCCACCACCACGCCGTCATCGGCCTGGCAGACGATGCCCTGCCTGGGCAGCCAGGGCGACATCAGCCGCTCGAAGGGCCCGACCAGCTCGCGAAAGCTACCGGCGTCGAGCACCGTGCGCGCCCGTTCGCGGGCACCGAGTTCAACGAAGCTGCGGCTGTGCAGCAATTCCCGCACGTCGGGAAGGGTGGCTTCAGACATGGGCGGCTTCCTCCAGGTCGAGGGTTTCCAGACCTTGCTCCAGGCGCAGGCGCACCACGCCGGGGGTGGCGCCGAAGTCGTGGATGTCCAGGGTCAAGGCCGGCAGGTCATCGCGGGCGGCGAACAGCCGGTCGAAGAGGGCGCGCCAGCGCGGTTCGCTGCCATTGACCGAGGTGGTCACCTTGAGGGTGAAGTCGGCATTGGCGGGTTCGAGGAGGACTTCGAGATCCCCCGAGCCGACGCAGCCCACCAGGGCACGGCCCTGGCGGCGCTGGCTGGCCGGATAGCTGCAGCTGAAATGTTCCATCAGAGGTCTCCAGGGAGCCGTGGCTCCAGGCGATCGACGAGAAGGGTGGCGGCCAGCAGATCGGCGGCCCCACCGGGCGAGGCATTGGCGGCCAGCAGCTCCCGGTCCAGGGCCAGCAGCTGGCGGCGGCCGGCCAGACTGGCGCTGCCACCGGCGTCCAGTACCGCCTGGGCACCCTGGTGCATGGCGCTGAGGGCGGCGGGGCCGGCGCGGTGTAGCACGCAGGTGTCGTCCAGCCGGGTCATGATCGCCAGCAGGGCATCCAGGCGCGCGTTCTGCTCGCCGGCACCGGCCTGGCGGCTGGCGCGCAGTTGCGGCAGGCCGCGCTGGTGGATGGCGGGAAAGCCGGCGGCGGCTTCAGCCCGGGCGCCGCCGACGCCATAACGTTGGGCGACGCGCTGGCCGTGGCTCGACAGAGTGCTGGGAGCATCAGGATCCGGGAGGCTAGCCAGGCGACCTGCCGCAAGGCACAAGGCCTCAGCAGAGCCAGGACGCCCATGCACGGCCGCCGTCACCAGCAGTCCCAGCGCCCAGATGGCGCCACGGTGGGTGTTGACGCCACCGGTCACGCTCAGCATCGCGGCTTCGCCATCGCGACCCAGGCGGCCGATCAGGCGGCGCAGGTCGGCCGCGGGCAGCCCCAGCTTGGCGGCTTCGGCCATGGCCTGGAAACAGGGCCTCAGCGCCTGGGCGGAGGTCAGCATCAGGCCAAGGCTGAGGTCCTGGTGGGCACCCTGGCCGCGACGATCCACCAGGGCCGGCTTGGGTGAGAGTTCGGCTTCGTCGACCAGGGCCGTCACGGCCAGGTCGGCCAGGCGTTCGGCGGGAGACGGGGCAAGACGGGCGAGGGCGCGCATCACCAGCTCCTGAATTTGGCCGGGGGTTGATAGAGGCCGCCGGACCATTCCACCAGTTCGCCGATGCTCTTGGCGGCGAGCAATTCGCGACTGGCGTCGGTGCGGCGGATGCCGAGGTCCTCGGGCAGCGCGACCAGGCCTTCCTGGCGCAGCCGCCGTGCTTCGGTCGGATCGCTGCGCAGACCGATGGCGGTGACCCCGGCCACTGCGGCGATCATCGCCCGGCGCTCTTCCAGGGAGCGGGCGCGGTAGAGATAGGCGATGCCTTCTTCGGTGAGCAGGTGGGTGACGTCGTCGCCATAGACCATGATGGGCGCCAGGGGCATGCCGCTCTTGCGCGCCACCTCCACGGCATCCAGGGTGTCGACGAAGGTGGGTTTGCCGCCTTCCTGGAAGGTCTCGACCATCTGCACCACCAGCTTCTTGCCGCGCTCCAGCAGCGCCGGGGCGCTGTCGCCCGTCTGTTGGCGCATGTCCAGCCAGGCCGGGGTGGGATGGCGGCGGCCGCGCGGGTCATGACCCATGTTGGGCGCGCCGCCGAAGCCGGCCAGGCGCCCGCGGGTCACGGTGGAGGAATGGCCATCGCCGTCCACCTGCAGGGTGGCGCCGATAAAGAGGTCGACGGCGTACTGACCAGCCAGCTGGCAGAGCAGGCGGTTGGATCGCAGCGAGCCGTCGCGACCGGTAAAGAAGACATCCGGGCGCTGGGCGATGTAGCCCGCCATGCCCAGCTCGGTGCCGAAGCAGTGCACGCTTTCCACCCAGCCGCTCTCGATGGCCGGGATCAAGGTGGGATGGGGATTGAGCGTCCAGTGCCGGCAGATCTTGCCCTTGAGGCCCAGGCGCTCGCCGTAGGTGGGCAGGATCAGCTCGATGGCCGCGGTGTTGAAACCGATGCCGTGGTTGAGCGACTGCACCTGGTGGCGCTCGTAGATGCCGCGGATGGCCATCATCGCCATCAGCACGTGCACCGGCTTGATGTGGCGCGGATCGCGGGTGAACAGGGGTTCGATATAGAAGGGCCGGTCGGCCACCACCACGAAATCCACCCAGTCCGCGGGGATGTCGACCCGCGGCAACTCGGACACGTCGTCCACCAGCTGGTTGACCTGGACGATGACGATGCCGTCGCTGAAGGCCGCCGGCTCGATCAGCGCCGGGCTGTCCTCGGTGCTGGGGCCGGTATAGATGTTGCCGGCGCGGTCGGCCATGAAGCCGGCACTGAGCACCACCTTGGGGATGAGGTCCACCAGCAGCCGGGCGTAGAGTTCGATGTAGGTGTGGATGGCGCCCACTTCCAGCAACCCGTCTTCCAGCAGCTGACTGATCCTCAGGCTCTGGGTGCCGGCAAAGGAGAAGTCCAGCTTGCGGGCGATGCCGCGTTCGAAGAGATCCAGGTGCTCGGCGCGACCGACGCTGGGCATGATCATGTGCAGGTGATGCAGCCGGGCCGGATCGACCTGGGCGAGACTGCGGGAGAGGAAATCGGCCTGCTTCTGGTTGTTGCCTTCCAGCACCACCCGGTCGCCGGGGGCGAGCAGCTGTTCCAGGGCCGCGACGATGGATGCGGTGGGCAGCACCTTGCCATCGGCCAGCGCGGCCACCCGGTCCAGGCGCTGCTGCTTGTCACCGCGGCGCCTGGCGATCCGAGCCGGTGGGTGGGATGTCGTTGTCATTGGAGTCTCCACGAATCACCTGTCGTGGAGTCACCCTAGACCTCGCCTCCCTGGCGTTCAATCAACCTGAAGGCGGAATCGTTACGCTGAAGTTAACGATCCCGCCTGCATCAGGCCGCCGCGACCGGCTCAGGTCTTGTCGACCGGAGTGAACACCGTGGTGGTCTTGGAGAACCAGCCGGTGGGGGTCACGTCGACATTGGCGTTGTCGTATCTCAGGCTGTTCTGCACCTGCTTGAGCGTCAGGTTGGCCTGCCAGTATTGCTCGTGGCCCAGCTCCTGATTGGCCCGGTGCATCAGATCCAGGGTTTCCTGGGCCGGCAGCACGGCGGTGGAGTAGTCGACGTCGACGCCGGCCACCTTGAGGATCTCGCCGGCGGCCTTGGTATCGCCCTGCTGGATCTTCTCGTTGGCCTGGACCACGGCCTGGTTCTTGGCCGGGGTGGCGACATAGTCGTCACGCAGCGCCATGCCGCTCCAGATCGGCAGCCAGGACGTGGCCTTGGCGTCCTGCGCGGAGACCTGCATGAGTTTGCCGTCCTGACCGCGCAGGTCCCTGGCCGACTTGAGGTAGGCGGTCTTGTCGGTCTGGGCGGTCTGCAGCGCGCTCTCGGCGGCGGCCAGGTGCTGCTTGGCCTGATCGACATGGGCCTCGAAGAGGTCCTGGCGGGCGGCGACCACGTCCATGAAGGCCTGCTGTCCCTGCTGGGAGATCGCCGGCAGGGTGGCGACCTGCTGGGTGGCGATGTCGGGTCGGGTGTCGGCCAGGGCGGCGGTGGAAAACACCGAGGCGATGGTCAGGACGAGGAGGCTCTTGGCGATACGACGATTGAGGTTCATGTGCTTCTCCCGGATACGAAAGTAACTGGAACCGCGGGGGTATCGGGCAGGGTTGCGAGATACCTTGGGGTCAGTGTCCATCCGGTGAGCTTAACGAACGCTTAGCAGGCTATCGGTAGGTGTAATTCCAGGTGTCGGACGCTGGAACGGAAACAGCGCCCGCCCCGGAGAGTCCGGAGCGGGCGCTGTTGGCGGGCCGAAGGGCCTAGCGCACCAGGCAGGGCTTCTTGTTATCGAAGGTCCAGTTGGGCGAGAGGAATTGCATGGCCATGGCGTCGTCGCGCGCACCGAGGCCCTTGGCCTTGTACAGCTCGTGGGCGCGGGCCAGGGCGTCCATGTCCAGCTCCACGCCCAGGCCACCCTGCTGCGGCACCGCCACCAGGCCGCCCTTGATCTCCAGCGGTTGCCGGGTCAGGCGCTGGCCGTCCTGCCAGATCCAGTGGGTGTCGATGGCAGTGATCTTGCCCGGCGCCGCGGCGGCGACGTGGGTGAACATGGCCAGGGAGATGTCGAAGTGGTTGTTGGAGTGCGAACCCCAGGTCAGGCCCCAGTCGTTGCACATCTGCGCCACCCGCACCGAGCCCTGCAGGGTCCAGAAGTGCGGATCGGCCAGGGGGATGTCCACCGATTGCAGCTGGATGGCGTGACCCATCTGGCGCCAGTCGGTGGCGATCATGTTGGTGGCGGTGGGCAGGCCGGTGGCGCGGCGGAATTCGGCCATCACCTCGCGTCCGGAATAGCCGTTCTCGGCGCCACAGGGATCCTCGGCATAGGCCAGGACGTGGTGCTGGTCGCGGCACAGACGGATGGCTTCCTTGAGCGACCAGGCGCCGTTGGGGTCCAGGGTCACGCGCGCCTCGGGGAAGCGCTCGGCCAGGGCGGTGACCGCCTCGATCTCGGCGTCGCCGCTGAGTACGCCGCCCTTGAGCTTGAAGTCCTTGAAGCCGTAACGGTCATAGGCCGCCTCGGCCAGGCGCACCACGGTCTCGGGGGTCAGGGCCTCTTCGTTGCGCACGCGAAACCAGGCGTCGTCGCTCTCGGCTTCGCTGCGGTAGTCCAGGGTGGTCTTGTTGCGGTCGCCGACATAGAACAGGTAGCCGAGCATCTCCACGGCGTCGCGCTGCTGGCCTTCGCCGAGCAGGGCCGCCACCGGCACCTCCAGGTGCTGGCCGAGCAGGTCGAGCAGGGCGGCTTCCAGGGCGGTGACGGCGTGGATGGTGATGCGCAGGTCGAAGGTCTGCAAGCCACGGCCGCTGGCATCGCGACCGGCGAAGGCCTGGCGGACCTGGCCGAGGATGCGCTGGTACTGCCCCAGCGGCTGGCCGATGAGGAATTGACGGGCGTCTTCCAGCGTCTGGCGGATGCTCTCGCCGCCGGGCACCTCACCGACGCCGGTGCGGCCGGCGCTGTCCTTGAGGATCAGCACGTTGCGGGTGAAGTAGGGGCCATGGGCGCCGCTCAGGTTGAGCAGCATGCTGTCCTGGCCGGCGACGGGCACGACTTCCAGCGAGGTGACCACCGGGGTGCCGGTGTGCAGGGCGGGGGTGGCGTTGAATTGGGTCATGGTCGGGCTCCTTGGCGATCAGCGAGAGGTTTCAGCGGCGAGCGGGGCTTCGGCAGGCGGCGTGGGCACGCCCCGCAACTCGACGCGCTTGATCTCGCCGACGACGAACAGGTAACTGATGGCGGCCACCAGGGCATTGGCACCGACGAACACCAGGGCCATCTTGAAGGAACCGGTGGCGGCGATGATGTAGCCGATGATGATCGGGGTGGTGATGGACGACAGGTTGCCGATGGTGTTGAACAGGCCACCGGAGAGGCCGGCGATCTGCTTGGGCGAGGTGTCGGAGACCACCGCCCAGCCCAGGGCACCGATGCCCTTGCCGAAGAAGGCCATGGCCATGAAGCCCACCACCATCCAGTCGGCGTCGACGTAGTTGCAGAGGATCATGCTCATCGACAGCAGCATGCCGGCGACGATGGGGGTCTTGCGCGCCACGCTCAGGCTGCTGCCGCGACGCAGCAGCCAGTCGGAGATCACCCCGCCGAGCACGCCGCCGATGAAGCCGCAGATGGCCGGCAGGGAGGCGATGATGCCGGCCTTGAGGATGGTCATGCCGCGTTCCTGCACCAGGTACACGGGGAACCAGGTCAGGAAGAAGTAGGTGAGGGCGTTGATGCAGAACTGGCCCAGGTAGATGCCGGCCATCATGCGATTGGTCAGCAACTGGCCGATGTAGCTCCACTTCGGACCTTCGCTCTTCTTGCCGGGGGTGTCCAGGTCGACCAGGCCGCCGTTGCTGGCGATGTATTCGACCTCGGCGCTGTTGGCGCGGGGATGTTCGCGGGGGCTGTAGATCACCGCCATCCAGACCGCCGAGAAGGCGATGCCCAGGGCGCCCATCACCACGAAGACGTGCTGCCAGCCGAAGTGGTAGACGATCCAGCCCATCAGCGGCGCGAACAGCACGGTGGCGAAGTACTGCGCCGAGTTGAAGATGGCCGAGGCGGTACCGCGCTCCTTGGTGGGGAACCAGGCGGCGACGATGCGGGCGTTGCCGGGGAAGGAGGGCGCTTCGGCCAGGCCGACCATGAATCTCAGGGCGAACAGCAGGAACACCGCGGTGCCGATGCCGAATTCACCGATGTAGCCTTGCAGCATGGTGAACACCGACCAGGTGAAGATGCTCGCCGCATAGACCTTCTTCGACCCGAAGCGATCGAGCAGCCAGCCGCCGGGGATCTGGCCGAGCACATAGGCCCAGCCGAAGGCGGAGAAGATGTAGCCGAGGGAGACGGCACTGATGCCGAGGTCTTTTTGCAGGGCGGAGCCGGCGATGGAAATGGTGGCGCGGTCGGCATAGTTGATCGTGGTCACCACGAACAGCATGAACAGGATCAGATAGCGGACGCGCGTCTGCTTGGTTTCGTGCATGGAGAGCTCCCACTGGTTTGTTTTTGTGTGCGGGCTGACATCGTGTAGCGGGCTTAGGTTGTAAGTCGTCTGACAACGATAGCGCTATCATTAAACAGATAACGCTATCATTCAACTGCTAAATCTGTGGCTGGGCGCAAAAAAGTGGCTAGGAACTCTGGCGCTCGATCAGGGCGAAACCGGTGTCGAGGCTTACCGCAGTTTGATCGCCCGCGAGACGGTCGAGCAGCGCCTGGGCGACACGCTGGCCCATGGCATCGGCGTTGACGCTGACCGTGGACAGCGCCGGGGTGGCGAAGCGGCCGTTGGTGGTATCACCGAAGCCGACCACCGCCAGCTGTTCGGGGATGCGCAGGCCGCGGCTGCTGGCTTCGGCGACCACACCCAGGGCCAGGGTGTCGGAGCTGCACAGCACCAGTTGCGGGGGCTCGGGGCGTTCCAGCAGGCGCGCCAGGCCGATGCGGCCGACTTCCCAGGTGGCGGGTAGGGGCAGCACTTCCATGGGCAATTCGGGGATGCCCAGTTCGACCAGGCGGGCCTGCAGAGCCAGGTTGCGGCGCATGGCGCGAGGATCGTCCACCGAGATCACCCCGAAGCGGCGATAGCCGCGGGCGACGAAGTGCTCCGCCAGGGCCACGCCGACCTGCTCGTGGGAAAAGCCCACCTGCATGTCCAGGGCCTCGGCGCTCAGGTCCCAGGCTTCCACCACCGGGATGTTCAGCGCCGCCAGCCGCGCGCGACTCGCCGGGGTGTGCAGGGTGCCGGTGAGGACGATGCCATCGGGGCGGCGGCCGAGGATGGCTTCCAGCAGTTCCTCTTCCTTTTCCGGTGAATAGCCGGTGGGACCGATCAGCGCCTGGTAGCCTGCCGCGGTGAGGCGATCCATGATCGCCTGCACCACGGTGGCATAGATGGAATTGGCGATGGTGGGCAAGAGGATGGCCACCAGCCGGCTCTTGCTGGAGGCCAGGCTGCCCGCCAGCAGATTGGGTACGTAGCCCAGTTCCTTGACCACGGCCAGGACATGCTCGCGGGTGGCGGCGCTCACCAGGCTCGGGCGGTGCAGTGCCCGGGACACGGTAATGGGCGACACCCCGGCGGCGAGGGCGACCTCGCGCACGGTGAGGGGCAGCTCGGTGGTGCCATCGAGCTGGGCGATTTCGCGTCGGGACTTCCTGGCCAAAGCGGGTCCTTGGATGAGAGAGGCTGCCATTATGAGAGCAAGGCCCGGCGGTTGCCATGGGCGCCGGCCAGAGCCCCGGCTAGTTGACCGCTCGCGTTGCCCGGGCGCGGCCGACCCGCGATTGATTGGGGCGACCGAGCAGGGCGGAAACGTTCTGTCCGACCTCGACCAGTCTCTTCAGGTCGACGCCGGACGCTATGCCCAGGCCGTCGAGCAGATAGACCAGGTCCTCGCTGGCGACATTGCCGCTGGCGCCCTGGGCATAGGGACAGCCGCCGAGCCCGGCGACGGAGCTGTCGAACACCGCGACGCCTTCGAGCAGGCTGGCGTAGACGTTGGCCAGGGCCTGGCCATAGGTGTCGTGGAAATGCCCGGCCAGTTGGCTAAGGGGCACCTCCCGGCCCAGCCGCTGCCAGAGCGCCCGGGTCCGACCCGGGGTGCCGACGCCGATGGTATCGCCGAGCGAGACCTCGGCGCAGCCCAGCTCCAGCAGTTCGCGGGTCACGCTCGCCACCTGGTCGGTTGCGACCTCGCCATCGTAGGGGCAGCCCAGCACGCAGGACACATAGCCGCGCACCCGGATGCCCGCCGCCCGCGCGCCCTCGACCACGGGCACGAAGCGCGCCAGGCTCTCGGCGATGGAGCAATTGATGTTGCGCTGGGAGAAGCCCTCCGAGGCGGCGGCGAACACGGCGATTTCGTCCACCCCCGCCGCCAGGGCGGCTTCGAAACCTTTCAGGTTGGGCACCAGTACCGAACGCACCACGCCCTCGGGCCGGCCGAGTCCTGCCAGCACCTCGGCGGTCCCGGCCATCTGCGGCACCCAGAGTGGCGAGACGAAGCTGCCCACCTCCAGATGATGCATGCCACTGGCGATCAGCGCCGTGCACAGCTGGATGCGCTCGGCGATGCCCAGCGCCTGGGGCTCGTTCTGCAGGCCATCGCGGGGTCCGACCTCGACCAGCCGCACCCGGGACGGCAGGGCCTCGCTCATGGTGCCACCTCCTCCAGTTCTATAAGGGGGGTGCCCTCGGCCACCAGCTCGCCCGGGCTGCAGAACAGCGCCGCCACCACGCCCGCACGGGGCGCGCGGATGCTGTGCTCCATCTTCATCACCTCCAGCACCACCAGCGGGGCCCCGGCTTCCACGGCGTCGCCGACGGCCACCGAGACGGCTACCACACTGGCGTTCATCGGCGCGGTAAGACCACCGGCATCCGCCTGGCGCGCGACCTCGGCCAGCGGATCGGCCCAGGTGACGGCTTCGAAACGGTCCTGCCATTCGACAAACAGCGTCGGCCCTCGGCGATGGAGACGGGCGCTGTGGCGAACGCCGTCCACCTGCCAGTGGAGCCGATCACCGCTCAATGCGACGGCCAGCGGGTCGACCAGGCTCAGGCTGCGCACCTCGCCACGACAGGCCAGGCGCAGCGCGATGCGTGGTGGTCCACCCAGGCGCCAGCCCTGGCGGGACGCCCAGGGTGACGTGGGATCGGCAGCGGCGGGCAGCGTCGCCAGCCAGGCCTGGCCCGCCAGGGTCCAGAAGGCCTCCGGCAGTTCTGCGGGTGCGGGCAGCAAGGCCGCCTGATGCCGCTCGATGAAACCGGTGTCCAACTCCGCCGCGGCAAAGGCCGGATGGGCGAGCAGGCGCTGCAGGAAGGCGAGGTTGGTGGCGAAGCCGCCCACCGCGGTGTCCTGGAGCATGGCCAGCAACCGCTTGCGCGCCTGTTCGCGGCTGTCGCCCCAGGCGATCAGCTTGGCCAGCATGGGATCGTAGAAGGGCGACACTTCGTCGCCTTCCTCTACGCCGCTGTCCACTCGCCGCCCCGGACCGGCCGCGGGCTCGCGATAGAGCTGCAGGGTGCCCGAGGCCGGCAGGAAGCCCTGGTCGGTGTCCTCGGCATAGAGGCGCACCTCGATGGCATGGCCGTGCAAGGGCACCTGCGCCTGGGTGAGGGGCAGGGCTTCGCCCGCGGCCACGCGCAGCTGCCAGGCCACCAGGTCCAGGCCGGTGATGGCCTCGGTGACCGGGTGCTCCACCTGCAGCCGCGTATTCATCTCCATGAAGAAAAAGTCGCCACGGGCGTCGAGCAGGAATTCCACGGTGCCGGCGCCGACGTAGCCGATGGCCTGGGCCGCCTGCACCGCCGCCTCGCCCATGGCCCGGCGCAATTCGGGCGTGAGACCCGGCGCGGGCGCCTCCTCGATCACCTTCTGGTGGCGGCGCTGGATGGAGCAGTCGCGTTCGTTGAGATAGAGGCAATGGCCGTGCCCATCGGCGAACACCTGGATCTCCACGTGGCGCGGTTGCAGCACGTATTTCTCCACCAGCATCCGCGCATCACCAAAGGCCGAGAGCGCTTCGCGCTGGGCCGAGGCGAGGCCCTCGGCCAGGTCGGCTTCGTGTTCGACGATCTTCATGCCCTTGCCGCCGCCGCCGGCGGTGGCCTTGAGCAGGACCGGATAGCCGATGCGCGCCGCGGCGTCACGAAAGGTGGCCAGGGACTGGTCCTCGCCGTGATAGCCCGGCACCAGGGGCACCCCGGCATCGGTCATCAGCGCCTTGGCCGCGGACTTGCTGCCCATGGCGCGGATCGCCGCGGCGGGAGGACCGACGAAGACCAGCCCGGCCGCGGCCACCGCCTCGGCGAAGGCGGCATTCTCGGACAGGAAGCCGTAGCCCGGATGGATCGCCTGGGCGCCGGTGGCCAGGGCCGCGGCGATGATGCGCTCGCCCAGCAGATAGCTGTCGGCCGGCTTGGTCCCGCCCAGGTCCACTGCCTGATCGGCCTGGCGCACATGGCGGGCGTCGACATCGATGGCGCTGTGCACGGCGACGGTACCCAGGCCGAGGGCCTTGGCCGTACGCATCACCCGGCAGGCGATCTCGCCGCGGTTGGCGACGAGCAGACGGTCGAAGGTCATGGCGAGGTCTCCTGCCAGGCGGGACGACGTTTCTCCAGAAAGGCCTGCAGGCCTTCCTGGGCTTCGGGGGTGACGCGTACCTCGGCGATCAGGCCCTCGGTGAAGGAGCGCACCTCGTCGGGGGGTGCGCCCGCGCCAGCGCCGTCCAGCAACCGCTTGCAGGCGCGCAATGCCTGGGGCCCGTTGTCCAGCAGCCGGGCGATCCAGGCCTCGACCAGGGTGTCCAGGTCGGCAGCCGGCGCCGTCTCGGCCACCAGGCCCAGTTCGGCGGCGCGTTCGCCGGAAAAGCGCTCCGCGCCGAGCATGTAGCGCCGCGCCATGCGCTCGCCCAGGGCGCGAGTCACGAAGGGCGCGATGACCGCCGGCACCAGGCCGATGCGCACCTCCGACAGGCAGAAGATGGCGTCGCCCGCGGCCAGGGCCAGGTCGCAGCAGCTGACCAGGCCCACCGCGCCGCCAAAGGCCGCGCCCTGGACCACCGCCAGGGTCGGCATCGGCAAGGCCTGCAGGCGATACATCACCTCGGCCAGGCGCTCGGTGTCGGCGCGATTGGCGGCGGCGTCCAGGCGGGCCGAGGCCTGCATCCAGGCGAGGTCGGCGCCGGCGCAGAAGTGCCGCCCGCGGCCGCGCAGGAGCAGAAAGCGCAGTTCCTGATCGCTGGCGATCTCGGCGAGCACGCTGCCCAACTCCGCGATCAGCTGCGCATCCAGGGCATTGTGGCGATCCGGGCGATCGAGCCAGAGGGTGGCGAAGCCGCGTGGATCACGGATCAGTTCCAGGGTGTGGAAGTCAGTCATGGCCTACATCCGGAAGACGCCGAAGGTCGTCGGCTCGAGAGGGGCGTTGAGACTGGCCGACAGGGCCAGGGCGAGGACCTCGCGGGTCTGGGCCGGGTCGATCACCCCGTCGTCCCACAGCCGCGCGCTGGAATAGTGGGCATGGGCCTGGCGTTCGTACTGCTCGACGATGGGGGCCTTGATCCGCGCCGCCTCCTCGTCGTCGAAGGCCTCGCCGGCGCGTTCGGCCTGCTCGCGCTTGACCTGCACCAGCACCCCGGCCGCCTGCTCGGCACCCATCACGCCGATGCGCGCGTTGGGCCACATCCACAGGAAGCGTGGATCGTAGGCGCGACCGCACATGCCGTAGTTGCCGGCGCCAAAGCTGCCGCCGATGATCACGGTGAACTTGGGTACCTGGGCGCAGGCCACCGCGGTGACCAGCTTGGCGCCGTGCTTGGCGATGCCGCCTTCCTCGTATTTCTTGCCGACCATGAAGCCGGTGATGTTCTGCAGGAACAGCAGCGGGATGCGACGCTGGCAGGCCAGTTCGATGAAGTGCGCGCCTTTCTGCGCCGATTCGGCGAAGAGGATGCCGTTGTTGCCGAGGATGGCCACCGGATGGCCGTGCAGGTGGGCGAAGCCACAGACCAGGGTGGTGCCGAATTGCGCCTTGAATTCATCGAAGACGCTGCCGTCCACCAGCCGCGCGATCACCTCGCGCACCTCCAGCGGCTGCTTGGGATCGGCCGGCACCAGACCGTGCAGTTCCTCGGCCGGGTAGAGGGGTGGGATAGGCGTCTTCAGCTGCAAGTCGCCCAGCTTGCGCCAGTTGAGGTTGGCGATGCAGCGCCGGGCCAGCGCCAGGGCATGGGCGTCGTCTTCGGCGTAGTGGTCGGCCACGCCGGAGGTCCGGCAATGGACATCGGCGCCGCCCAGCTCCTCGGCGCTGACCACCTCGCCGGTGGCGGCCTTCACCAGCGGCGGGCCGGCGAGAAAGATGGTGGCCTGCTGGCGCACCATGATGGTCTCGTCGCTCATGGCCGGCACATAGGCGCCACCGGCGGTGCAGGAACCCATCACCACGGCGATCTGCGGGATGCCCTGGGCGCTCATGGTCGCCTGGTTGAAGAAGATCCGCCCGAAGTGCTCGCGGTCGGGGAAGACGTCCTCCTGGCGCGGCAGGTTGGCGCCGCCGGAATCCACCAGATAGAGGCAGGGCAGCCGGTTCTGCAGGGCGATGGCCTGGGCGCGCAGGTGCTTCTTTACCGTGAGCGGATAGTAGGAGCCGCCCTTCACCGTGGCGTCGTTGGCGATGATCATGCACTCGACGCCCTCGATGCGGCCGATGCCGGCCACCACCCCGGCGGCCGGTACCTCTTCCTCGTAGACGTCGAGGGCGGCCAGGGCGCCGATTTCCAGGAAGGGCGAGCCCGGGTCCAGCAACAGATCGATGCGCGCGCGGGGCAGCAGCTTGCCGCGCGCGGTATGGCGCGCCTGGGCCTTGGCCCCGCCGCCTTCGCGGATGCGCGCCAGCAGCCCGTCGAGCCGGGCCAGTTGTTCGGCCATGGCGGCGGCGTTGCGCTGGAAGTCCGGGGTGCGCCGGTTCAGCGTGGAGGTCAGCACGGTCATGAAGGCGTCCTCACCGGGTTTCGTTGAACAGCTCGCGGCCGATCAGCATGCGGCGGATCTCGCTGGTGCCGGCGCCGATCTCGTAGAGCTTGGCGTCGCGCAGCAGGCGGCCGGTGGGGTATTCGTTGATGTAGCCGTTGCCACCGAGGATCTGGATGGCTTCCAGGGCCATCTGGGTGGCCTTCTCGGCGGTGTAGAGGATCACCCCGGCGGCGTCCTTGCGGGTGGTCTCGCCGCGGTCGCAGGCCTGGGCCACGGCATAGAGATAGGCGCGGCTGGCGTTGAGGCCGGTGTAGAGATCGGCCACCTTGCCCTGGATCAGCTGGAATTCGCCGATGCTCTGGCCGAATTGCTTGCGGTCGTGGACATAGGGCAGCACCACGTCCAGGCAGGCCTGCATGATGCCCACCGGGCCGCCGGCGAGGACCACCCGCTCGTAGTCCAGGCCGCTCATCAGCACCTTGACCCCGCCATTGACCTGGCCCAGCACGTTGTCCTCCGGCACCTCCACGTCGTCGAAGAACAGCTCGCAGGTGTTGGAGCCGCGCATGCCCAGCTTGTCGAACTTGCTGCCGCGGCTGAAACCCTTCCAGTCACGCTCGACGATGAAGGCGGTGATGCCATGGGCCGCCTTTTCCGGTTCGGTCTTGGCGTAGATGACATAGGTGTGGGCATCGGGGCCGTTGGTGATCCAGGTCTTGCTGCCATTGAGCACATAGCGATCGCCGCGGCGTTCGGCGCGCAGCTTCATGGAGACCACGTCCGAGCCGGCGTTGGGTTCGCTCATGGCCAGGGCGCCGACGTGCTCGCCGCTGACCAGGCTGGGCAGGTAGCGGGCCTTCTGCGCGGCGCTGCCATTGCGGTGGATCTGGTTGACGCAGAGATTGGAGTGGGCGCCATAGGACAGGGCCACCGAAGCCGAGCCGCGGCTGATCTCTTCCATGGCCACCGCATGGGCCAGGTAGCCGAGTCCTGCGCCGCCGTATTCCTCGCCCACGGTGATGCCGAGCAGCCCCAGGTCACCAAAGGTGCGCCAGAGATCCATGGGGAAGCTGTTGCTGGCATCGATCTCGCCCGCGCGGGGCGCCACCTCGCGGGCGACCAGGGTGCGCACCTGATCGCGCAGCAGGTCGAGGGTCTCGCCCAGGGCGAAGTTGAGACTCGGGTAGCTCATGGGGTCACCTGTTGTTGGGATTGTCGGGTGCGAGCGGTCAGCCAAACAGGCGTGCGCAGGGCGGCCGCCAGGCACGGTGCGGAGCGGAAAGGGACAGGGCGGGGCGGCGTTATCGGCCAGGCGCGGGCGTGGCCCGAAAGCGATAGCCGCAAGGACGTCGGGCAGGGCCGCCGACGGCTGGGCAAGGGTGCGCTCGACGCGCGGGTGCGGAACGCGGGCGCCAGGGCGCTCATGGTCCGTCCTCCTGTTCATTGTTCTTGTCATGGCGACCGCGAGAGGAAGGCGGCGCGCCTGTGCCTCTGAGTCTAGGAGGAGAAATGCGCTATCGTGAAACGATAAAAATAGAATCCAGGTATTGGAAAATCAGATGGCACTGCTCAAGGACATCTCGATGCGGCAACTGCGCTATTTCGTCGCCGCCGCCGAGAACAGCCAGTTCTCCCTGGCCGCCAGCGCGGTCAACGTCAGCCAGTCGGCGGTCACCACGGCGGTCAGCCAGCTGGAGGCGATGCTCGCCGTGCGGCTGTTCGAGCGCCTGCCCCATGGGGTGAAGCTCACCGCCGAGGGGCACCAGTTCTATCACCATGCCCGGCACATCCTCGACACCCTGCAGGACGCCGTCAGCCAGCCGCTGTTCCAGAGTCATGCCCTGACTGGCCAGGCGCGCGTCGGCGCCTCCTATGCAGTGCTCGGCTACTACCTGCCGACCCTGCTGGCGCGCTTCAAGCGCAGCTATCCGCAGATCGACATCGACCTGCGCGACATGGACCGACCCAGCATCGAAGCCGGCATCACCGACGGCACCCTGGAGCTGGGTCTCACCGTCATCTCCAACGTCGACGCCACCCAGCCCTTCGAGCGTCATCTGCTGATGCGCTCGCCGCGTCAGCTCTGGCTGCCCAGCGCCCATCCGCTGCTGGCGCCGGAGCGCGTCACCCTGGCCGATATCGCCCCCTATCCCTACATCCTCGCCACGGTGGACGAAGGCGAGACCTCCACGTTGCGCTATTGGCGCGCGGCAGGCCTGGAACCCAACGTGGTGTTCAAGACCTCGTCCATGGAATCCCTGCGCGGCCTGGTCGCCCACGGCTTCGGCGTGACCATCCTCTCCGACATGCTCTATCGCGGCTGGTCGCTGGAAGGCCGCAAGCTGGAAGCCCGCCCGGTGGCCGATACCATCCCGCCCATGGAGCTGGGCCTGATCTGGAGTCCCGAGGAGCGCCTGGGCCCTGGGGCCCAGGCGTTTCGGCAGTTCCTCGTGTCGGCGGCGGGGTAGCAGGGCAAGGCGCCTCGACCTCAGCCCCTGGACTGCGCCGGATCCGCACTGCGTGGATAGGTGCGCTCTTCCTCGATGCGGCCATCCGCGGTGTGGATCTTGACGCTGCCGGTCTTGCCGTCCAGGTATTGCGCCGCCTGGTGGACGATGGCGTCCTTGGTCGAGGCCTTGAGCAGGGCGCGATCGCCGTGCTCTTCCTTGAATTCCCAGCCGGTGTCGGTGGGTAGGATGTGGTAGTTCTGCATCTGGTCTCCCTGGGGCCCTTTGGCCCTTGCCTGGTCTTGGGTTGCAGCTGTTTCGACCCGCGTTCGCCCAAGAACATTCGAGCGAAGCGGCCCAGCCAGGCCCGGCAGGGGACCAGGCCGCGCTACTCAGCCCTGCAGATAGACCACCTGGGTATGGGTGTACTCATAGAGGCCGTGCTTGCCGTCGGCGCCGCCGATGCCGGACTTGCGCACCCCGGCGTGGTAGCCCTGCATGGCTTCGAAGTTCTCCCGATTGATGTAGGTCTCGCCAAAGTCGATCTCGCGCATGGCGTGCATGGCCTTGCCCAGGCTGCGGGTATAGACGGAGGAGGTGAGGCCGTATTCGCAGTCGTTGGCCAGGGCGATGGCTTCGTCGAGATCATCGACTATCTGGATCGGCAGCACGGGGCCAAAGATCTCTTCGCGCATGATCGGCATGTCCGCGCGACAGTCCGCCAGCACCGTGGGCTGGAAGTGAAAGCCGCGACCCAGGTCGGCACGACGGCCACCGGTGACCAGGCGGGCGCCCTGGCCGAGGGCGACGTCGACCTTGGCCGCCACCTTGTCCAGACCGGCGGCGTTGATCAGCGGTCCCATCTCCACATTGGTGTCGGCCTGGGGGTCGCCATAGCGGGTGGCGGCCATGGCGCGGCCGATGCGCTCGATGAAGTCCTCGGCCACCGCGCGCTCCACATAGACCCGTTCGGCGCAGTTGCATACCTGCCCGGTGTTGATGATGCGTGAATCGCGGATCGCCCGGACCGCCAGGTCCAGGTCGGCATCGGCCAGGACGATGGCCGGCGCCTTGCCGCCCAGCTCCAGGTTCAGCTTGGTCAAATTCGGTGCGGCAGCGGCCATGATCCGCGAGCCGGTGGCGATGCTGCCGGTAAAGCTGACCATGTCGATGCCAGCATGGGCGCTGAGCTGGCCCCCTACGGAACCGGCGCCGCTGACCAGGTTGAACACCCCGGGCGGCAGATCCGTCTCGGCCACCAGGCGGGCGAATTCATGGGCATTGATCGGGGTTTCTTCGCTGGGCTTGATGACGATGGTGTTGCCGGTGAGCAGCGCCGGCGCCAGCTTGCGGGCGATCAGGAAGAAGGGGAAGTTCCAGGGCAGGATGCCGGCCACCACGCCCAGTGGCTTGCGCAGCAGAAAGATCTGCTCGTCGGGTCGGTCGCTGGTGATGATCTCGCCTTCGATACGCCGCGCCCACTCGGCCATGTAGTCGAGGTAGTCGGCGGTGAAATTGACCTCCACCTCGGCCAGACCGTGGATCTTGCCCTGTTCGGCGACAATCGTTTGGGCCAGTCGCGGTGCCTGCTCGCGCAGCTTGGCGGCGATGCGCCTGAGATGGCCGGCACGCTCGATCGCCGGTTTGCGGGCCCAGGCCTTTTGCGCGCGGCGAGCGGCGGCGATGGCCTGGTCGACGTTGTCGCGGCTGGAGGCCGGCACCCGGGCCAGGGCCTCGCCGGTGGCCGGGTTGTGGACGAGAAAGTCCTCGGCGGCCGGCAGGAAGCGGCCGTCGATATAGTTCTGGTAAAGGGGCAGATCGGCCATGGCGGACTCCGGGTCAGTAGGTGCGAGAGGGCGCCTGGGGCGCGTCGAGGGGGCGATAGCGGGCCAGGTTGGCCAGCGCTGCCTGGCGGAACAGGCTGATGTCGATGCCGACGGCGACGAACTGGCAACCCCAGTCGCGATAACGCCAGGCATCGTCTTCCTGGGGCGCCAGGATCCCGGCCACCTTGCCGGCGGCGCGGGTGGCGTCGATGGCGGCGCGGATGCGCGCCTGCACCTCGGGATGGCCCGGATTGCCGGCGTGACCGAGGCCGCTGGAGAGATCGGCCGGACCGACGAAGACGGCATCCACCCCTTCCACCGCGGCGATCTCGGCGACGTTGTCGCTGCCCAGGCGCGACTCCACCTGGACGATCAGGCACAGCTCGGTATGGGCGTTGTGCAGGTAGTCGGGCACCGCGTCCCAGCGGGTGGCGCGGGCCAGGCCGCCGCCGACGCCGCGGATGCCATGCGGGGGATAGCGCATGGCCCGCACCAGGGCGCGGGCCTGGTCGGCGGTTTCCACCATGGGCACCATCAGCGTCTGCACGCCGATGTCCAGCAACTGCTTGATCAGCACCGCATCGCCAGTCACGCAGCGCACCACCGGCGCCGTGGGGTAGGGCGCCACCGCCTGCAACTGGGCGAGGATGCTCGGTACCGTGTTGGGTGCGTGTTCGCCGTCGATCAGCAGCCAGTCGTAGCCGGTGCTGGCGGCGATTTCGGCGGCATAGCCGGTGGCGAATCCGGCCCAGAGGCCATAGAGGGTATCGCTGCCCGTGAGGCGGGCCTTGAAGGGATTGCGTGGCAGGTCCATGACGGTGGTCTCCAGGGGAATCAGGAAGGGGTGTCGGGCAGGCGCACCAGCAGGCCGTAGCTCAGGGCACCGGCCACCGCGACCGCGGCGGCGATGCCGAGGGCGAGGCCGAAGGAGCCGGTCTGCTGGACGATCATGCCGGTGATGACCGGGGCGAAGGCGCCGCCGAAGTAGCCGCCGAAATTCTGGATGCTGGCCAGCGAGGCGACCTGATGCGAGGGCACGGCGACGCTGACCAGCGACCAGGTGCCGGCCACCGCCACGTTGAGGCTGAACAGCGCCAGGCTGAAGCAGAGGATGACGCTGCCGATGCCGGCCACCCCGGCGCTGCACAGGGCGAACAGCCCGGCTGCGGCCAGACCGCCGCAGATCGGCAGCTTGCGGCTGAAGGCCAGGCTGCGCCCGCTGCGGGTCAGGCGATCCACCAGCAGGCCGCCGCCGATCACGCCACAGGCGCCGGCCAGGAACGGCAGGCTGGCGACCCAGCCGGCCTGGGACAGGGACAGGTGGTGGACCCGCTCCAGGTAGGCCGGCAGCCAGGTCAGGAACAGCGACAGCATGTAGATGATGCCCACGTAGCCGATCACCACGCCCCAGGTCAGGCGGCGGCGGAACAGCCCCAGCCAGTCGGCGAAGGTCAGTCGCTGGCCGGCGTCCTGGGGTGGCAGCCCGGCGTCCAGGTGCGCCCGCTCGGCGGCGTCCAGCGCCACCTGGACCCGGTCGCGATAGCTCAGGTACCAGAGCGCCGCCACCAGGACGCCCAGCACGCCCATGGCGATGAACATCTGCCGCCAGCCCAGCCATAGCAGCAGGGCGGTGAGGATCGGCTGGGAGATCGCCGGTCCCAGCGAGGAGGAGAGGTTGAAGATGCCGGAGGGCAGGCCGCGCTCGCGCACGTTGAACCACTCGCTGACCACCTTGGCGCCGGCCGGGAATTGCGGCGCCTCGCCGATGCCCAGGCCGACGCGGGCGAGGATCATCAGGTGCAGGCTGCTGAGCAGCCCGAGCACGCCCTGGGCGATGGACCAGAGGCAGATGCCCAGGCCCAGGGTCAGGCGCGCGCCGAAGCGATCCAACAGGCCGCCGATGGGCAGCTGGGCGAAGGCATAGGCCCAGGCGAAGGCCGACAGCAGCAGGCCCATCTCGGTCGGCGTGAAGCCCAGTTCGCCGCTGATGGTCTGGTTGGCGATGGCCAGGGTGCTGCGGTCCAGGTAGTTGACGAAGCCGGCCAGCACCAGCAGCGCGAGGGCGATCACCTGGACCCGCTTGAGCCGGGCACTCTTGGGTGGCAGCGGCGTTGCCGCGGGGCGCACATCCGGCAGGGGCGTCGCCAGGGTGTCTTGGGTCGCTTTCATCCAGCCCTCCTGGGCAAGGCCTCAGTGGCGATAGGGACGTTCCAGGGCGCACTCCGGATTGAGGCGCACGCCGAAGCCGGGCCGATCCAGCGCCGAGGCGCGCATGCGGCCGCGCACCGGGACGGGTTCGTCGAGCAACTGCGGATGGAACATGGGCACCACCTCGTCGGCCTTGGGCGCCATCATCAGGAACTCGGCGAAGGGACTGTTGGTGCGGGTGATGACGAAGTGGTAGCTGTAGACCGAGGAGCCATGGGGCACCACTAGGGCGTTGTGGGCATCGGCCAGGGCCGAGATGCGGATCAGCTCGGTGAGGCCGCCGCACCAGCCGACGTCGGGCTGGAGGATGTCGCAGCAACCCATTTCCAGCAGCAGGCGGAAGCCCCAGCGGGTGGCCTCGTGCTCGCCGGTGGTGACCAGCATGCCCTTCGGCACGTTGCGTTTGAGTTCGGCATAGCCCCAGTAGTCGTCCGGTGGCAGCGCCTCCTCGATCCACTTGAGACCGAATTGCTGGGCGCCCTGGGCCAGGCGGGTGGCGTAGTTGAGGTCCAGGCTCATCCAGCAGTCGAGCATCAGCCAGAAGTCGTCGCCGACCCGTTCGCGCATGGTCGCCAGGGCCTCCAGGTTCTTGCGCAAGCCTTCCTCGCCCTCGGCCGGGCCATGCTGCAGCGGCAACTTGCCGCCGATGAAGCCCATCTCCTTGGCCAGGTCCGGCCGGGCGCCGGTGGCATAGAACTGCAATTCGTCGCGCACGGCGCCGCCGAGCAACTGGTGCACCGGCTCCTGGCGCAGCTTGCCGAGCAGGTCCCAGAGCGCGAGATCCACCCCGGAGATGGTGTTGAGCACGATGCCCTTGCGCCCGTAGTAGAGGGTGGAGAGGTACATCTGGTCCCAGATCTTTTCCAGGTCGGTGACCTTGGCACCCTCCAGGAAGCGCGCCAGATGCCGCTCGACGATGAAGGCGCCCAGCTCGCCGCCGGTGGTGACGGCGAAGCCCACGGTGCCGTCGCTGGCCTCGACTTCCACCACCAGGGTGCCCAGCACATTGATGCCGAAACTGCGCCGGCTCTGGCGGTATTCCGGGTACTTGGCCATGGGCGTGGCGATGTGGTCGTCGATCCAGTGGCCGTCGCCCTGGTCGTGGTAGTCGGCGCCGCCGCCGCGAAGGGTGTAGGCGCGCACCTGCTTGATGGTGGGTAGGGTCATGGCGAGGCTCCCTTAATGACTGGGCGTGAGCTGGGGTTGGGGATCGGCCTGGTCGCGGCGGCGCAGGCCGAGGATCAGGGCGGCGGCGACCAGGGTGGTGCCGGCGAGCAGATAGAGGCCGGCGCCGGGGTGGGCGAAGGTCACCTCGGCCCAGCGCTTGGCGAGAGGCGCGATGAAGCCGCCGATGGCGCCGCAGGTATTGATCAGGGCGATGCCGCCCGCGGCGGCGCTGCCGCGCAACTGGTCGGACGGAAAGGTCCAGAACAGCGGCTGCACGGCGATGAAGCCGGCGGCGGCGAAGCACAGGGCGATCAGCGCATAGAGCGGCGAGAAGGTTACCGAGGCGGCGATGCCTAGACCGGAGATGGCCAGGGTGGCGGCGGCGGTGCGCCGGCGTTCGCCGGTGCGATCCGACCAGCTGGGGATCAGCCAGGCGGCGAGCAGGGCGCAGATCCAGGGAATCGCCGAGACCAGGCCGACCAGCAGCCCGACCTTCTGCCCGAGTAGCCCGGCCACCTGGGTCGGCAGATAGAAGACCACGCCATAGACGCTGGCCTGGATCAGCAGGTAGATGCTGCACAGCAGCAGGATGCGCGGCTGACCGAGCAGGCGCAGCAGCCCGCCATGGTGCGGCTTGGCGGCGTCCTCGGCGTCCAGCGCCTGCTGCAACGTCTGCTTTTCTTCCGCACTCAGCCAACGGGCATCGCGCGGCCGATTGTCCAGGTAGAACCAGGCCCAGACACCCACCAGGCTGGCCAGTAGCCCTTCGACCAGGAACATCCATTGCCAGCCGTGCAGACCGCCGAAGCCGTCGAATTCCAGCAGCAGGCCCGACAGCGGACTGCCGAAGATGAAGGCCAGGGGCGCGCCGAAGTAGAAGAAACCCAGGGCCCGGGCGCGGTAGCGCGAGGGGAACCAGTAGGTGAGGTAGAGGATGACGCCCGGGAAGAAGCCGGCTTCGGCCACCCCGAGCAAGAAGCGCAGCACATAGAAGGCCGTCGCCGTATGGGCGAACATCATGGCGGCGGAGATCAGACCCCAGCTGACCATGATCCGGCACATCCACAGCCGGGCGCCGACGCGGTGCATGATCAGGTTGCTGGGAATCTCGAGAAAGGCGTAGCCGACGAAGAAGACCCCGGCGCCAAAGGCGAAGGCCGCGTCGGAGATGCCGGTGTCGGCCTGGAAGGCGACCTTGGCGAAACCCACGTTGGCCCGGTCGAGAAAGGCCATGACGTACATCAGCAGCAGGAAGGGCAGCAGGCGCCGGGTGACCTTGGCGACCAGCCCCGGTGACAGGGTGGTGTGCATGGCGATCTCTCTTGTTGTTGTGATTCGGCCACGGCTCAAGGTAGTCGCAGTTGCAATGCCTGGATAATCGCTTTTTGTTTAGGACCGATACCCTTAAGGTATCGATTCGTGCGCGGGGCTTGGCCAGAGCCTTCCCGCCCTGCAGGACCCGCCGCCGCTCGCCCCATCAGGACGCCGCCAATGAACGCTTCCCCCCATGCCCGCGCGCTGTTCAGTCGCCTGCGCTACAAGCACCTGCTGATGCTGGTGACCCTGGCCGGCACCCGCAATCTGCACCGCGCCGCGGAAGCCCTGCACATGTCCCAGCCAGCCACCACGCGGATGCTGCAGGACGTCGAGGAAGCCTTTGGCTGCGCGCTGTTCGAACGCCAGGCGCGCGGCCTGAAGCCCACGGCGCTGGGGGCAGAGATCCTGGAGTTCGCCCGGCGCGCCCTCAATGGCCTGGATCGCTGCGCCGAAGACCTCGATGCGCGGCGCTCCGGTGGCTATGGGCATCTGGCGGTGGGCGCCATCATGGGCGCCTTGCCCGATCTGGTGGTGCGGGCCATCGCCGAGAGCAAGGCGCGCCAGCCGGGCCTGCAGCTACGCATCCTCGGCGACACCAGCGACCAGCTCACCGAGCTGCTGGAGCAGGAGCGGATCGATGTGGCCATCGCCCGTTTCACCCAGCCGGCCGATCTCGGTCGCTTCACCTTCGAGCCCCTGGGCAACGAGCACCTGGCGGTGGTGGTGCGCACCGGGCATCCGCTGGCCGGGCGCGCCGCGCCCGATCTGGCCGAACTGGTGGCCGAGTGGCCGTGGATCCTGCAGCCCGAAGCCAGTCCGGCCCGGGTGGCGCTGGAGGCCGCCTTCGCCCGGCGCCAGTTGCCACCTCCCGCGGACGTCATCGAATGCGGCTCGGTGTTCGCCATGCTGCAGCTGGTACAGATCACCGACGCCATCCTGGTGCTGACCGAGGCGGTGGTGCGCGATCACCTGCGTACCGGGCTGATGGTCTCGCTCGACCTGGAGATCATCGAACCCCTGACGCCCTTCGGTATCCTGCTGCGCACGGGGCAGGTACCCGGCGCGGCCCTGGAAGGCTTTCTCGGCCTGCTCAGGCAGCAGGCCGCTGGCGCCGCGGCCTGAACGAGATGGCGTGGGACGCCGCCGGCTGTGCACGGCGAGAAATATTTTCGCTACGCCTGTTGTTTCTTCCCTGATAAATCAGTATCTTAGCGGCCGCTGGTGCAGAGAACCCCGCTGAACAGGTTCTCGGCAAGTGCCAGCAGGATGCCGCAAGGCTTCCATGCGCAGCGGTAGTTCAGTCGGTTAGAATACCGGCCTGTCACGCCGGGGGTCGCGGGTTCGAGTCCCGTCCGCTGCGCCACCTACCACCCGCGAGCTCTGGCTCGCGGGTAACGAAAGAAGCGGCCCTTGCGGCCGCTTTTTTTTCGTCCTGCACCTTTGTCGCCAAGTCTTGCCGCCAGGAAACCCCCGACGCTTCGTTAGTCTCCAATGGCCTAACGTCGATGCGTAGGAGTGGCCATGAAGATCGCCTGTCTGGGTTGGGGGTCGTTGATCTGGAAGGCGGCGGAATTGCCGGTCGCCTCGGACTGGTTCGAGGACGGCCCCAGGTTGCCCATCGAATTCGCCCGGGAAGGTGACAGCGGCGAGTTGGCCACGGTCATCTGTGACGGTGTGGCCGAGGTCCAGGTGCTCTGGGCCTATCTGGCGGTCGACACCCTGGAAGAAGCGCGCGACGCCCTGCGTGAGCGCGAGGGGGTGCCAAGAGAGCAGCCCGAATGCATCGGCAGCTGGCCGAGTGGTCCGCATTCGCCTTTTCAGCCGCGCATCGCCGCCTGGGCCGCGGAGCAGGGCGTCGACGCCGTGGTCTGGACGGCCTTGCCGCCGCGCAGTGGTGGTCTGAATCAGCGCATGCCCACAGCGGCCGAAGCGCTCCACTATCTGCGCACCCTCGATCACGAGCGGCAGGCCCATGCGCGGGACTATATCCGGCGCACGCCCGTGGCCATAGATACCGAATACCGCCGGGTAATAGCCCAGACCTTCAACTGGCAGCCCCTGCCCGAAGCCCAGCCAGACCTGGACGCCTCGGCCTGAGGCGCATGCCAGAGCGTCTAGCCAGGTCCAAGCCCGGAAGTTTTGCCAACTTCTGCATGATTATGCAGTTTAGTTGAGCGTTCTTACTTGGCTGGCTGTTCTTTGATGGCTTCGGTTACTACCGGGTAACTTGCGAAGAGGCCTCGCAAGACCTTGTTGGCGCCAATCCGCGGCCTGGCTTAAGATTTTCTTAATATTCAAACTTGCAGACACAAGAAGTGGCCTCTATTTTTTCAAAAGGATTACTTGTCGCTGGCATCCGGGGCATCAATCCTTTATTGTCGCGTGCAACTTTCGCCTGCGGGCGAAGTTTCCACCCGCTTTTTCAAATAGCCCTCAGGAGTGCCCATGTCCCGTCTCGCCGAATTCCGTGCCGCCGAAGAGCAACTTCGCGCCCAATTGCAGCTGCTCGAAGATCTCAAGCAGGACAGTTCCCTGCAAAAAGAAATCGAATTCGAAAGTAAGCTCCAGGCCCTAATGGATGAATACCACATGAACCTGGGCGATATCATCGGCATCCTGGATCCCAACGCTGCCCCCAAGCACAAGGCGCAGACGCCGCACCCGGAAAAGCCGGCAGGCAAGCGTCGTCCGCGCAGCACCAAGCGTTATCAGCATCCCAAGACCGGCGAAATCATCGAAACCAAGGGCGGCAACCACAAGTTGCTCAAGGCTTGGAAAGCCGAACACGGCGCCGATACCGTGGAAGGCTGGTTGCAGTAACGTCTCGACGGGATTGCAGTCGGTAGCCGTGCAAGGCGAGTCTACCGACTGGAATCTTTTCCCACCGCTGCAGCCTCTTCACCTCGCGCACTTCCGCCCTCTCCAAGTCTTTACCAGGGACGAATATGTTCCAGGCAGCTGCTCTAGCTGCAATCACCCCCGCATTCATCATATCTTTTAGTCGCCTCTAGGCTCATAAGAAAGGCCAGTGCCATTCAGACTTATGCAGAGGGTCTAGGGTGCGGGGATAACGGCGAAGGCGGCTTGTTTCCGCACTGGATAAGCGGCATTCAGCCCAGCACGGCTAACCTTCGGCGCGCAGGCGATAACCCACGCCGGGCTCCGTGACGATATAGCGCGGCGCTACCGGGTCGTCCGCGAACTTCTGTCGGAGATGGCCAATCACGATGCGCAGATAATGACTGTCCTGCGCATGGGTCGGGCCCCAGATATCGATCAGCAATTGTCGCTGGGTCACCACCCGTCCCGGATGTTGGGCGAGGGCGGCCAGTACGGCGTATTCCTTGCGCGTCAGGGCCACTTCGCTGCCGGCCAGCGTGACCCGGCGATAGGCGAAATCCACTTTCAGATCGCCAACCTCCAGCGCCGCCACCTGCTGGCTCGCCGTGGCCGAGGTCTGGCGCAACAGGGCGCGACTGCGCGCCAGGAATTCCTGGATACCGAAGGGCTTGGTCACGTAGTCGTTGGCGCCGGCATCCAGGGCGCGGACCTTCTCGCGCTCGTCCGCCCGCACCGACAGCACCAGCACCGGCACCGCGGACCATTCGCGCAATTCGACCAGCACCTCCTGGCCGTCGCGATCGGGCAGACCCAGGTCGAGGATCACCAGGTCCGGCTGGCCCAACGCCGCCTGGGCCAGGCCTTCGGTGCCGGTGGCGGCTTCGCTGACCTGGTAGCCCTGGGCCGCGAGACTGATGCGCAGGAATTTGCGGATCTGGGGTTCATCGTCGATGACGAGGACGTGAGCGGGCATCTGAACGGGTTCCACACGAGAGGGCGTCATCATAGCCGCTGCGGCTGCCGCATGAGCCAGTCTTATGCCGCCGGAGGAGCGGGCAGCGGCAGGTGCATGCGCATCGTGGTGCCGCGACCGTCCAGGCCGTCTTCCACGCTGACCCGTCCGCCATGGGCGCCAACCATGCCCTGGCAGATCGCCAGACCCAGACCGGTACCCTGGCCACCGCGATCGCCGCGCGCCGCGGTATAGAACATGTCGAATATCCGCGTGCGATCCTCGGGCGGAATGCCCGGGCCTTCGTCGGCCACGGCCAGCTGCAGTTCATTGCCCTGGCGCAGCAGGCTGATCTCCAGCCGCCCGCCGGGTGCGGAGAAGCGGATGGCGTTCTCCAGTACATTGACGAGCGCCTGTTCGATCAGCGCCGGATGAACCCAGAGCAGCGGCAGACCCGGCTCGATCCGGGTGGCTACCCGCAATCCCGTCAGCAGCGGCTGCAGGCGTTGCAGGGCACTGGCGAGGATGTCGCCGGGGTCGACCCAGTCCCGCGCCAGCTGCAGGCTGCCGTGGCCGAGGCGGGTCATGTCCAGCAGATTCTGGATATAGCGGTCGAGGCGTTCGGCCTCCTGGCGGGTGGCGTCCAGCAACTCCTGGCGATCGCTGGCGGGTATGGCTTCGCCCAGAGTCGCCAGGGCATCGATGGAGCCGCGCATCACCGTCAGCGGTGTGCGCAGGTCGTGGGACACCGAGGCGAGCAGGGCGCTGCGCAGCTGTTCGGTCTCGCCGTGCAGGCGCGCGGCCTCGAGATCCTCGCTGAGGCGCACCCGGGCCAGGGCCTGGGCCAGCGGCTGCGCCAGGCTGGCCAGCTGGCGACGCTCGGCGTGATCCAGCGGCTGGGCATCGTCACGCCGTACGCCCAGCACGGCCAGGCTGCCGCCCTCGCCCAGCAGCGGCCACCACCACCAGCCGCCGGAGGGCAGGGTATCGGTGCCGCGACCCGCCGGCTTTTCCTGCTTCCAGGCCCATTCGGCGGCGATGCGTTCGTTGTCGGCCAGGTGCAGATCGCCCGGTTGGCTCACCAGCTGCCCCGCCTTTTCCGGCAACAGCAGGCAGACGTGGCGCGTGGCGTCGCCCAATTGCTTGAGGGTGACGCTCGCCACCGCCTGACGATCGCTGGCAGCGCTCAGCTGGCGGGTGAAGTCCAGCAGCGCCAGGGTCTCGCGCTGGGTCCGGCGCAGCGCCTGCAGCTGGCGCCGCTGACGGGCGGCCAGGTCGCCGGTGAGCAGGGCCATCAACAGGAAGAAGGCCAGGGTGAGGACGTCCTGCTCGCGGTTGATGGTCAGCGAGAAGGCCGGCGGGATGAACAGGAAATCGTAGGCGAGAAAGCCCAGCAGGGCGCAGAACAGCGCCGGACCGCGACTGCTGCGTACCGCCACCAGCAGGACGGCGGCCAGAAAGATCAGCGAGATATTGGGCAGTTCCAGCAGTCCCGATAGGCCTTCGGCGATGGCCGCGGCCACGGCGGTCGCCAGGACGGCGGCGCCATAGGGTCCGGGCTTGATGGACCGGCGCGGGCGGGCGGCGGGCGGGGCGTCGCGATCCAGATCGAGGATGGCGATCTCCAGCCCCTGGGCCAGGCGCAGCAGGCGACTCGCCAGACGGCGCCGCAAGCTGAAGCCGCGCGGCCGGCCGCGGCCGATCAGCAGCACGCTGGCGCGCTGGTCGCGGGCATGGCGGACCAGGGCGCGGGCCGGATCGCTGTCGCGCAGGGTCAGCACCTCGCCGCCTAGGCGTTCGGCCAGGCGCTGACTGGCCTGGAGGTTGGCGCGGGCGGCGTCGTCCAGCGGCTGGCCGGTGTCGACGTGGACCAGGGTCCAGGGCAGGTGGCGCTGGTCGGCGAGGCGACTGGCATGGCGCACCAGGCGCTCCGCCGAAGGTGCGGTGCCGGCGCCGACAATCAGGCGACCCAGTAGCGGCGGGGCGGCCTGGCCCTGCTGGCGGTATCTCAGGGCGAGCGCCGAATCCACCTGGGCGGCGGCGGTGCGCATGGCCAGCTCGCGCAGGGCGGTGAGATTGGTCTGGCTGAAAAAGGCATCGATGGCCGCGCGCGCCTGCTCGGGCACATAGACCTTGCCCTCGCGCAGGCGCTCCAGCAATTCCCGCGGTGGCAGGTCGATGAGCACTAGGTCATCGGCATCGAGCAGTACCTGGTCCGGCACGGTCTCGCGCACCTGGACGCCAGTGATGTCGCGCACCTCGTCATTGAGGCTTTCCAGGTGCTGGACATTGACCGTGGTGTAGACGTTGAGGCCGGCCGCGAGCAGGTCTTCGACGTCCTGCCAGCGCTTGGCATGGCGACTACCGGGGGCGTTGCTGTGGGCCAGTTCGTCGACCAGCACCAGCTCCGGCGGATCCGCCAGCAGGCCTTCCAGATCCAGTTCGCTGAGCTTGAGGCCGCGGTGCTCGACCCGCCGCAGGGGTTGCTGCGGCAGGCCGGCGAGGAGGGCGGCGGTCTCCCGCCGCCCATGGGTTTCGACGATCCCGGCGCGCACCCGGCGGCCCTGGCGCAGGGCGGTCTGGGCCGCCTGCAGCATGGCGTAGGTCTTGCCCACGCCGGGCGCCGCCCCCAGGAAGACCTTGAGGCGGCCACGGCCTTCGCGGTGTTCGGCGAGCAGCGCTTCGGCGCGCCCGGTGCTGTCGGTCATTTGCTCAGGTCTGCCAGGGCCAGGTTGAGGAGCAGGACATTAACCGTTGCCGGACCGAAGCGCGAGGTGCGCGTCTGTTCGCTCACCAGGGCTTCCAGGCGTTCCGGGGCCAGGCCGCGCGCGGCCGCGACCCGGGCGATCTGATAGCGGGCGCCGGCCGGGGTGAGGTCCGGGTCGAGGCCGCTGGCGGAGGTGGTCACCAGTTCCTGGGGCACCGGGCCCTGGCCGGTCACCTGGACCTCGGGCAGTGCCTTCTCGATCCGCTCGCGCAGCGCCGGTGCCGATTGGGCCAGGTTGCTGGCGCTGCTGGAGACGGTGGCGTAGTCGCCAGCCGAGGGGCGCGGCTGGAACCACTCGGGGCCGCTGAATTTCTGCGCGATCAGGCGTGAGCCGACCACGCTGCCGTCGGCGCGCTGGATCAGGCTGCCGCCGGCCTGGTCGGCGAACAGCACCTGGCCGAGCACCGTCACCAGCAGGGGGTAGGCGCCCCCGGTCAGGGCGCTGAGCAACAGGAGCATCAGCACGGCGGAACGCAATTGCATGAGCATGGCGGTCTCCTCAGACCAGACCCAGGGCGCCGAGCGCCAGGTCGATAGCTTTGATGCCGACGAAGGGCACGACGATGCCGCCCAGCCCATAGATCAGCAGGTTGCGGCGCAACAGGGCGGCGGCGCTGGCGGCCTTGACCCGCACTCCGCGCAGCGCCAGGGGAATCAGCGCGACGATGATCAGGGCGTTGAACACGATGGCCGACAGGATGGCGCTCTGCGGACTGGCCAGGTGCATTACGTTGAGCACGTTCAGCTGCGGATAGATGCCGGCGAACAGCGCGGGCAGGATGGCGAAGTACTTGGCCACGTCGTTGGCCACCGAAAAGGTGGTCAGGGCGCCGCGGGTCACCAGCAACTCCTTGCCCACCTGCACCACGTCGAGCAGCTTGGTGGGGTCGGAATCCAGGTCCACCAGGTTGGCGGCCTCGCGGGCGGCCTGGGTGCCGTCGTTCATCGCCATGCCGACATCGGCCTGGGCCAGCGCCGGGGCGTCGTTGGCGCCGTCACCGCACATGGCCACCAGCTTGCCCTCGGCCTGTTCGCTGCGGATGCGCTCCAGCTTCTTTTCCGGCGTGGCTTCGGCGATGACGTCGTCCACCCCGGCCTCGGCGGCGATGGCGGTGGCGGTCAGGGGGTTGTCGCCGGTCACCATCACGGTGCGGATGCCCAGGGTACGCAGCTCGGCGAAGCGCTCGCGGATGCCCGGCTTGACCACGTCCTTGAGGTGGATGGCGCCCAGCAGCCGGCCTTCGCCGCAGACCAGCAGCGGGGTGCCGCCACTCTTGGCGATGGTCTCGATCTCCCGGGCCAATACCTCCGGCAGGTCGGCGCGGGTCTGGCCGAGAAATATCAGCACGGCGTCCACCGCACCCTTGCGATACTCGCGGCCCTGCCAGTCGATGCCCGACAGGCGCGTCTCGGCGCTGAAGGGAATGGGGATAACCTGGGCGCGCGGCGGCTCTTCCAGCGGGTGCAGGTTGCGCAAGTACTCCACTATCGAGCGGCCTTCCGGGGTCTCGTCGGCCAGCGAGGCGTAGAGCGCACCCTCGGCCAAGCCCTTGGGCGTGATGCCGGGGGTAGCGTACAGGGCGCTGCAACGGCGGTTGCCGAAGGTGATGGTGCCGGTCTTGTCCAGCAGCAGGGTATGGACGTCACCGGCGGCTTCCACGGCGCGCCCCGAGGTGGCGATCACGTTCAGTCGGACCAGGCGATCCATCCCGGCGATACCGATGGCCGAGAGCAGGCCGCCGATGGTGGTGGGGATCAAGGTCACCAGCAGCGCCACCAGGAACAGCAGCGGCAACTCACCACCGGCCAGGGCAGCGAAAGGCTGCAGGGTCACCACCACCAGCAGGAAGATCAGCGTCAGGCCGATCAGCAGGATGTCCAGGGCGACCTCGTTGGGGGTCTTCTGCCGCTTGGCGCCTTCCACCAGGGCGATCATGCGGTCCAGGGTCGACTCGCCGGGGTTGGCGGTGATGCGCACCCGGATCCAGTCCGACACCACCCGGGTGTTGCCGGTGACCGCTGAGCGATCGCCACCGGATTCGCGGATCACCGGTGCCGATTCCCCGGTAATGGCCGCCTCGTTGACCGCGGCCACGCCTTCGATGATCTCGCCGTCACCGGGGATCAGTTCGCCGGCTTCCACCCGCACGATCTGGCCCTTGCGCAGCGAGCTGCCCGGCACCATCCGGTGCTCGCCGTTTTCCTCCAGGCGGGCGGCGAGATTCTGGCCGATGCCCTTGAGGCTGTCGGCGCGGGCCTTGCCACGCCCCTCGGCGAGGGCTTCGGCGAAGTTGGCGAACAGCAGGGTGAACCACAGCCAGAGGGTGATCTGCACTGCCACCCCGGTGCTCACGCCATTGTCCGGCGCCAGGCACAGCAGGGTGGAAAACAGTGCGGTGATCTCGACCACGAACATCACCGGCGAGCGGATCTGCTGGCGCGGGTCGAGCTTGACGAAGGCCTGCCGCAGCGCCTGGCGCCACAGGGTGCCAGGGGTAGGAGTGGGCAGGGTGTGGGTCTGGGCATCCATTTCAGCGGACTCCGAACAGTTGCAGATGGTCGGCGATCGGCCCCAGGGCGAGCGTCGGCAGGAAAGTCAGGCCGCCCACCAGCAGCAGGGTGATCACCAGCAGGGTGACGAACAGCGGGCCGTGGGTGGGAAAGCTGTTGGGGCCGAGCGGCACGGGTCGCTTGGCGGCCAGGCTGCCGGCGATGGCCAGGATCGGCAGGATGTAGCCGAAGCGACCGATCAGCAGGGCCAGGCTCAGCATCAGGTTGTGGAAGGGGGTGTTGGCGCTGAAGCCGCCAAAGGCCGAGCCGTTGTTGGCCGTGGCCGAGGTGTAGGCATAGAGCAGCTGGCTGAAGCCATGGGGGCCCGTCGCGCCGATCCCGGCCACGCCGGCCGGAACGCTGGCAGCGATGGCGCCCAGCACCAGTACGCCCAGCGGCATGACCAGCAGGGTCGCCACCAGCAGCCGTACCTCGGGGGCTTCCAGCTTCTTGCCCAGGTATTCCGGGGTACGACCCACCATCAGGCCGGCGATGAAGACGGCGATCAGCACATTGAGCAACATGCCGTAGAGACCGGCGCCGACGCCACCGAAGATCACCTCGCCGAGCATCATGTTGAACAGGGCGATCAGGCCGGTCAGGGGGGCCAGGCTGTCATGCATGGCGTTCACCGAGCCGTTCGATGCCGCCGTGGTCACCGTCGCCCAGAGCGCCGAGGCGGTACCGCCGAAGCGGGTCTCCAGGCCTTCCAGGGACGCCCCCTGGGTGATCGACAAACCGGCCAGCGCGGGGCTGGCGTGATTCTGGGCGCCGATGGCCACGGCGCCGCCGACCACCAGCAGGCCGAACATGGCGGCGAAGATCGCCCAGCTCTGTCGCCGATCCTTGACGTAGTGGCCAAAGCTGAACACCAGCGCGGCCGGAATCATCAGGATGGCGGACAGCTCCAGCAGATCGCTCAGCGCCGTGGGGTTCTCGAAGGGGTGCGCCGAGTTGACGCCAAAGAAGCCGCCGCCGTTGGTACCCAGCTGCTTGATCGCGATCTGGCTGGCCGCCGGGCCCAGCGGCAGGGTCTGGCTGGCGCCCTGCAGGGTGGTGGCATCGACATAGGCGGCGAAGGTCTGGGGCACGCCCTGCCAGATCAGCAGCAGCGCCAGGGGCACGCACAGCGGCAGAAGCACATAGAAGGTGGCGCGAAACAGATCGACCCAGAAATTGCCGATCTCCTGGGCGCTGCGGCGGGTGATGCCGCGGGCCAGGGCGGCCAGCACGGCGACGCCCACCGCGGCGCTGACGAAGTTCTGCACGCCCAGGCCGACCATCTGGCTGAAGTAGCTCAGCGAGGCTTCGCCGCTGTAGGCCTGCCAGTTGGTGTTGGTGACGAAGCTGATGGCGGTGTTCAGCGCCAGGGTCCATTCCAAGCCGGGCAGGTGCTGCGGATTGAGCGGCAGTTCGCCCTGCAGCAGCAGGATGGCGAACAGCAGGATGATCCCCAGCAGGTTGAACAGCACCAAGGCAATGGCATAGGCGCGCCAGTCCTGGCCACGGCCATCGGTGCCCACCACCTTGAGGGTCAGGCGCTCCAGGGGCCCGCCGACAAAGGTCAGCCAGGTCCGCTCGCCTTCCAGCGCGCGGTAGAAGTAGCGCCCCAGGAAGGGCGCGGGAAGAAAGGTCAGGGCCAGGAAGGCCAGGATCAGGAACGCGGCTTGGCTGTCCATGCCGCCTCCCTAGGACCGGCCGGCGCGCAACAGCGCCGCCAGCAGATAGACGAACAGACCCAGTGCCAGGAGCAGGGCCAGAAGATTCCAGGGGGTCATCGCGAGTTCTCCAGAGACGGCCGTTGCCGCGTGGAGAAATTGTCGGGAGGAGGGGTGTAAAGAAGCGAGGCGGGGAGCGGTGGCGGGGCGTAAAGAAAGCGTTAAATCGGCCCCGCCCGCCAGTGCTGGCGGGGCCTTGCGGCTATTGCTTGGGCGCGGCCTGCTGTTCTTCCTTGGCCTTCTTGTTGGCCTCGTGGTGACCGATGGCGCAGCCCGCGGCGGCACCGGCAACGCCGTGACCACCGGCGACATGACCCGCGGCGCCGCCGACCACGGCGCCCTTGACGCAACCGGCGGCGAAGGTGGCTTGGCTGGCGCCGAGCAGCAGAGCAGACAGGGCAAGGGTAGGCAGGAGCTTCATGGTGGCGACCTCTCGTGGGTGCGAAGTAATGTCCTGTAACAATTGACCTGGCGGCGCTCCGGGGGTTCGCTGCCTCGTGCAAATCTTCCGTGGACAAGCCGCATGCCAGAGCCTGCCAGCCTCCAGGCTACGGGTGGGGCGCCTGATGCAGGACGGCCCAGTAGGCTGGTTTCGGCCGCTGCTGGCGGTCGAACAGCAGCGGCTGGTCGTCTCCCGGTACGCCGGGCGGATTGTTCAGATAGCTGTGGTCGTCGGCCACGCCCCACCAGGTCACGGCGCTCACCTCGGGGTGCCTCAGGACCATGGCCATGAAGTCGCGATAGCGTTCGGCCTGAAGGTCCAGCCGCTGCGGCAGACCGAGTACGGGGTGGTAGTCGTGGTGCTGATAGAGACTCATGTCCAGCTCGGTGATCTGGTTTTCCATCCCCAGCTTGGCGAAGGTGGTGAGCGACTGATCGATGGCCGCCAGGGACGGCCAGTAGATACTGATATGGGTCTGGTGGCCGATGCCCTGCACCGGCACGCTCTCGGCCAGCAGGCCCTTGACCACCCGCGCGAGGCAGTCGCGCTTGGCGGGCTCGTGGGTGTTGAATTCGTTGATGAACAGGCGCGCCTGGGGATCGGCGGCATGGGCGGCGCGAAAGGCCTCGGCCAGATAGTCCGGACCGACCACCTGCAGCCAGCGATCGTCACGCAGGCAACTGGGCTGGTTGGGGTCTATGGCCTCGTTGACCACGTCCCAGGCATAGACTCGCCCGCGGTAGTGGCCGACCACCGTGGCGATATGCACCCGCAGGCGCTGCAGCACCTGCTCCCGGGTGGCCGGCTGCCCGTCGGCACCCCGCCAGAACCAGTCCGGGGTGTGGCTGCCCCAGAGCAGGGTATGGCCGCGCACCGCCAAGCCGTGCTGCTCGGCGAAGGCGACGATGGCATCGGCCGGCCCGAAGACATAGCGATCTTCCTGCGGATGGATGCGCAGGGGCTTCATGGCGTTCTCGGCCACCAGGCTGCCGAATTGCTGCGCCAGCAGCGCCCCGTCGGGACCCGCGAGCTGATCGGGTTCGATGGCGGCGCCGATCTTCAGGCGCCCGCCATAGGCCGCCGCCAGGGAGCGGGTGGCGATCGGCTCCGCGGCTAGGGCAGCGGCACTCCAGAGACCCAGAGACACCAGCAGGGCGAGCAGAGCGCGCGGCATAGTGATGATCTCCCAGCAATCGGTAGTGGGTGGCGGACGGCCGTTCAGCCATGAGTATGCGGCGACTCTTCCTTGGCCTTGGCCTTGGCCGCCAGGTGGTGGCCGATGACGCACCCGGCCACCGCACCGGCGATGGCATGGTGACCTGCGACATGCCCGGCCACCCCGCCGACCACGGCACCCTTGATGCAACCCGCCGCCAGACTCGCCTGGCTGAGGGCAAGCAGGAAAAATGACAGGGTGATGACCGCAAGACGTTTCATGGCAGGTATCCGAGGCGTGCTGGAGCGCCGAAGGTAACGGCACCCGGGTTAACAGGCGCTTAAGACCAGCGCCTATGCCGCTGCCCGCGTAGCGTGGAAAACGGCGCAGCCTTTTCCACCGGCAGCCATCAAGGCCTCTCCCGGCGGCTACGTGGACAAGCTTCGCGTTGTCCACCCTACGGCGAAACCCCCATAAAAAAACCGCCCCGAGGGGCGGTTTTTCAGTACCGAACGCTAGCGTCAGACTTCGACGGCGGCGATACGGGCCTTTTCCGCGCTTTCACGGAATTCGGCGATCTGATCGAAGCTCAGGTAGCGGTAGACGTCCGCGGCCATGCTGTCGATGCTCTTCGCGTATTCCATGTACTCCTCGACGGTGGGCAGCTTGCCCAGGATCGAGGCCACCGCTGCCAGCTCAGCCGACGCCAGGTAGACGTTGGCGCCGTCGCCCAGGCGGTTGGGGAAGTTGCGGGTGGAGGTGGAGACCACGGTGGCGTTGGCGGCAACGCGGGCCTGGTTGCCCATGCACAGCGAGCAGCCCGGCATTTCCATGCGCGCACCGGCCTTGCCGTAGATGCCGTAGTAGCCTTCCTCGGTCAGCTGGTGCTGGTCCATCTTGGTCGGCGGCGACAGCCACAGACGGGTCGGGATCGAACCCTTGACCTTGTCCAGCAGCTTGCCGGCGGCGCGGAAGTGGCCGATGTTGGTCATGCAGGAACCGATGAACACCTCGTCGATCTTGTCGCCGGCCACCTGGGACAGCAGGCGGGCGTCGTCCGGATCGTTCGGGGCGCACAGTACCGGCTCGTTGACCTCGGACAGGTCGATCTCGATGACTTCGCTGTATTCGGCGTCGGCATCGGCGGCGAGCAGTTCCGGGTTGGCGATCCAGGCTTCCATGGCGCGCGCGCGGCGCTCCAGGGTGCGCGGGTCACCGTAGCCTTCCTCGATCATCCAGCGCAGCAGGGTGATGTTGGACTGCAGATACTCGGTGATGGACTCGGGCGACAGCTTGATGGTGCAACCGGCGGCGGAACGCTCGGCGGAGGCATCGGACAGCTCGAACGCCTGCTCCACGGTCAGGTCTTCCAGGCCTTCGATCTCGAGGATGCGGCCGGAGAAGATGTTCTTCTTGCCCTTCTTCTCGACGGTCAGCAGGCCCTTCTGGATGGCGTAGTAGGGGATGGCATGCACCAGGTCACGCAGGGTGATCCCGGGCTGCATCTTGCCCTTGAAGCGCACCAGGACCGACTCCGGCATGTCCAGCGGCATGACGCCGGTGGCCGCGGCGAAGGCCACCAGGCCGGAACCGGCCGGGAAGGAGATGCCGATCGGGAAGCGGGTGTGGGAATCGCCACCGGTGCCGACGGTGTCGGGCAGCAGCATGCGGTTCAGCCAGCTGTGGATGATGCCGTCGCCCGGACGCAGGGAGACGCCGCCACGGGTGCGGATGAAATCCGGCAGGGTGTGGTGGGTCTTGACGTCGATGGGCTTGGGATAGGCCGCGGTGTGGCAGAAGGACTGCATCACCAGGTCAGCCGAGAAGCCCAGGCAGGCCAGGTCCTTCAGCTCGTCGCGGGTCATCGGGCCGGTGGTGTCCTGGGAACCGACGGTGGTCATCTTCGGCTCGCAGTAGGTGCCGGGGCGCACGCCCTCGACGCCGCAGGCCTTGCCGACCATCTTCTGCGCCAGGGTGTAGCCCTTGCTGCTCTCGGCCGGCTGGTCCGGCTTGTTGAACAGGTCGGTCGGACCCATGCCCAGTTCGGCACGCGCCTTCTCGGTCAGGCCGCGGCCGACGATCAGCGGGATACGGCCGCCGGCGCGGACTTCGTCCAGCAGTACGGGGGTCTTGAGTTCGAAGGTGGCGAGCACCTCGTCACTGCCGTGGCGGGTGACCTTGCCGGCCTTGGGATAGACGTCGATGACGTCGCCCATTTCCAGCTCCGATACGTCGAATTCGATCGGCAGGGCGCCGGCGTCTTCCATGGTGTTGTAGAAGATCGGGGCGATCTTGGAGCCGAAGCAGAAACCACCGGCGCGCTTGTTGGGCACGTAGGGGATGTCGTCGCCAAAGAACCACAGCACCGAGTTGGTGGCGGACTTACGGGACGAACCGGTACCGACCACATCACCGACATAGGCGACCGGGAAGCCCTTGGCACGCACTTCCTCGATCTGCTTCAGCGGACCGATGCTGCCTTGCTGCTCGGGCACGATGCCGTCGCGAGCCATCTTCAGCATGGCCAGGGCGTGCAGCGGGATGTCCGGGCGCGACCAGGCGTCAGGCGCAGGAGAGAGGTCGTCGGTGTTGGTTTCGCCCGGCACCTTGAACACGGTCAGGGTGTACTTCTCGGCGATTTCCGGACGCTTCTTGTACCACTCGCCCTCGGCCCAGGACTGCATGACGGCCTTGGCGTGGGTATTGCCCGCCTTGGCCTTCTCGGCCACGTCGTGGAAGGCGTCGAACATCAGCAGCGTGTGCTTGAGTTGTTCGGCGGCCACGGCGCCCAGTTCGGCGTCGTCCAGCAGCTCGACCAGGGTGGCGATGTTGTAGCCGCCCTGCATGGTGCCCAGCAGCTCGGTGGCGCGCTGCTTGGAGATCAGCGGGGACTGGGCTTCGCCCTTGGCGATGGCGGAGAGGAAACCGGCCTTGACGTAGGCGGCTTCGTCGACGCCCGGCGGCACGCGGTTGGTAACGAGGTCGACGAGGAATTCTTCTTCGCCGGCCGGGGGATTCTTCAGCAGTTCGACCAGACCGGCCGTTTGCTCGGCGTTCAGCGGCTGGGGCACGATGCCCTGGGCGGCACGCTCTTCTACGTGTTTACGATAGGCTTCAAGCACAGGTTGACCCTCATCAGTGGTCCAATATTGCGTCCGGGGGCTGGCGCCCCGAAATGTATCCGGCAGGGTAAGACGGGGGAGGCTGCGGGCAGGACCGCCGTCGCGCCGGACGCATTCCGCTGGAAGCTGTTTTCAAAGTTTTACGCCGGCTGCTGGAGAGCTGATCGGCAGCAGGGCGGTTGATGAGGCCGCCGCTGCCGGATCGCCGGATACTTTGCTCGTGACGCTTTGAAAACAGCTTCGTATCGGACATTGCGCCTATAAGGCTGCCTAATTCTACGCCAAGCCTCGAGCGAAGTTAAGCGCCGCGTTGTCGCATCGCTGCGTCGGCTGTTTAGACCTTGGCCGCAGGCTGCTACCGGCCCAGGTGCGCGAAGCGTCCGCTGAAGGGTTTGGCGATGGGGTAGGCCAGGTCACCGTGCTTGCTGGTGCCCAGTCCCAGGTCGACCAGGGATTCGGCCAGCTTGACCGCGGCGCTGACGCCTTCGATCACCGGAATGCCGATGGCTTCGCTCAGGGCCTCGCGCAGATCGGCCATGCCGCCACAGCCGAGCACGATGGCGCCGGCGCCTTCCTCGTCACGGGCGCGGCGGCCCTCGGCGGCGATCAGTTCGATCAGGCTGTCGTCGGCGGCTTCCAGGGCCAGCACCGGCAGGTCGATGCAGCGCACCGAGGTGCACAGCTCGGCGAAGCCGTAACGCTGCAGCAGGTGCTCGGCGATAATGCGCGTGCGGGTGAGGGTGGTCACCACCGCGAAGCGGGTGGCCAGCAGGCTGGCCAGGTGAAAGCCGGCCTCGGCGATGCCCAGTACCGGCCCCTGGGCCATTTCCCGCGCGGCCAGCAGGCCCGGATCGCCAAAGCAGGCGATGACGTGGGCCGCGCAGCCGGCCTCGACGCCCTTGCGCATCTCTTCGATCACCCCGACCGCGGCCACGGCCTCGTCGTAGTGACTTTCGATGGACACCGGACCGGCGTCCGGATTGCTGGCGAGAATGGTGGTGCCCGGTCGGGCAATGGCCTGGGCCGCGCGACCGATCTTGGCGGTCATGCTGGCGCTGGTGTTGGGATTGATGACCTGAATCTGCATGGGAGCCTCAGCTGCGTTTGAAGATGCTGCGGAAATCGGGCTCGGCGGCCGTGGGCCGGTCGATCCGGAGGGATTCACGGATGAGGCGCAGGTGCTGCGCCATCCACTCGCTGGCAGCCGTGCCGTCGCCGCGGGCGAGCAGGTCCAGCAGGTCTTCGTGCTGACCGCAATCGCAGCCCAGGCTGTGCCGCGAGCCATAGATGGCGATCAGCAGCGAAGAGCGACTGGCCAGTTGGGCCACCTGTTCGGTCAGCACCTGATTGTCGGCCAGGGCGGCGAGTTCGACGTGAAAGCGCGCGGACAACTGGATCGCCAGGCTGTGGCGGCCGCCATGCTGCGCTTCGTGCTCTTCGAGGCACAGTTGCCGCAGGGGCGTGAGCTGGGCGCTGTCGACGCGGGCGGCCACCAGGGGCATCAGCGCCGGTTCGATCAGTTGGCGCGCAGCGAGGATGTCCTGGGCCTCCTTGGCGCTGGGTTGGGCGACCTGGGCGCCGCGATTGGCGCGCAGGGTCACCAGCCGCTCTAGGGCCAACCGCTGCAGCACCTTGCGAATGCCGGTGCGGCTGATGCCGAAGGTTTCCGCCAGGGTGTCTTCCGGCAGCCGGGTGCCCGGGGTCAGACGATGCTCGACGATGGCTTCGAGAATGTCCTGGTAGATCCGTTCGTCCCGGGGCGAGGCGGCAACGGCGAGCGGCGAGGGTACTGCACTCATGGGCTGACTCCGGCGATTTGCCTGAATTGTATACAAAGTCTCGGGCGACGACGATGGGCGAATGCGTTCCGCCTCGTGCGCCAAGGTAGCGCCTGTCTGCCACCAAACGCCCCAGAGAAGTGCATCTGCGGTAACGCCTGCAGGCCTGGGTTAGAGCCTCTTTTCCTCAAAATTCTCTATCGAGCCAGGAGGTTAAGGACATTTTTCGGTAGCTGGCACGTTCTCTGCCTGGTGGATTGTATACAAAACAAGGCGGGCGCCGTATGCAGGTGCCCGCCACCACGGAGGAGGCTATTAATGAACCAGCAGATTCCCCCGGGCTACAGCCCGCGCCTGTACAACGAAGACCTCGGCCCGGTCGAGCAGAAATGGAGCTGGTACAACATCTTTGCCTTCTGGATGAGCGACGTGCACAGCGTTGGCGGCTATGTCTTCGCCGCCAGCCTGTTCGCCCTGGGGCTGGCCAGTTGGCAGGTACTGATCGCGCTGCTGGTGGGGATCTGCATCGTGCAGGTGGTCGCCAATCTGGTCGCCCGGCCCAGCCAGCAGGCCGGCGTTCCCTATCCGGTCATCTGCCGGCTGGCCTTCGGCGTCTTCGGCGCGAACATTCCGGCGGTGATCCGTGGCCTGATCGCGGTCGCCTGGTACGGCATCCAGACCTACCTGGCCTCCAGCGCCCTGGTCATCGTGGTGCTGCGCTTCTTTCCCGCGCTGGCGGTCTATGGCGACAGCAGCTTCCTGGGTCTTTCCTACCTGGGCTGGGGCGGCTTTCTGACCCTCTGGTTCCTGCAGGCCTGCGTCTTCTGGGCGGGCATGGAGTCCATCCGCCGCTTCATCGACTGGGCCGGCCCTGCCGTCTATGCGGTGATGTTCCTGCTCGCCGCCTGGATCGTCTGGCGCGCCGGCTGGAGCAACATCAGCTTCACCCTGGCGGAAAAGCAGCTGACCGGCTGGGCGGCCTTTGGCCAGGTGATCGTCGCCATCGCTCTGGTGGTGTCCTATTTCTCCGGCCCCACGCTGAATTTCGGTGACTTCAGTCGCTACTGCCGCTCCATGCAGGATGTGCGGCGCGGCAATTTCTGGGGCCTGCCGATCAACTTCCTGGCCTTCTCTCTGGTCACCGTGGTGATCGTCTCCGGCACCCTGCCGGTATTCGGCGAGATGATCCACGACCCCATCGCCACCGTGGCCCGTATCGACAACACCACCGCGGTGCTGCTGGGCGCCTTCACCTTCGTGACCGCCACCATCGGCATCAACATCGTCGCCAACTTCGTCTCGCCGGCCTTCGACTTCGCCAACGTGGCGCCGAGCAAGATCAGCTGGCGCGCTGGCGGCATGATCGCGGCCGTGGCCTCGATCTTCATCACCCCCTGGAACCTGTTCAACAACCCCGAGGTGATCCATTACACCCTGGATGTCCTGGCCGCCTGCATCGGCCCGCTGTTCGGCATCCTGCTGGTGGACTACTACCTGCTGCGCAAGGGCCGGATCGACGTCGATGCCCTGTTCGACGATTCCCCGCAGGGCGCCTACTGGTATAGCGGTGGCGTCAACTGGGTCGCGGTCCAGGCGCTGGTGGCCGCGGCGCTGATCGGGTTGTGCTTCACCTTCGTGCCCTGGTTCAAGCCGATCGCCAACTTCGCCTGGTTCACCGGCTGCTTCCTCGGCGGGCTGTTCTTCTATGCCCTGAGCCGGCGCAGCGCCAGCCCGCTGCCGAGCCGCGGCGTCGCCGCGGTGTGATTTGACCTGAGGTTCTGCACGACCGGCGCGGGCCACCCGCGCCGGTCGTTGCCGTTTCCGGCTAGACTAGGCGTTTTGCTCCAAGGCTTGCCGCCCATGCCCGCTCCTGTCATCAAGACGCCCTGCGTCGGCCTGTGCTCGACGATGTTCGGCGACCACGTCTGCCGTGGTTGCAAGAGATTCCACCACGAGGTGGTGAACTGGAATCTCTACGGCGAAGAGGAGCGTCGCGCCGTCTGGGCGCGCCTGGAGCTGCTGCTGGTGCAGGTGGTGTCGGCCAAGGTCGATGTCTTCGATGCTGCGCTGTTGCGCCAGCAGTTGCAGCAGCGCAGCATCCGCTTCCGGCCGGATCAGTCCGAGTATTGCTGGGCCTATCAGTTGCTGGCCCGGGGTGCGCGCCATATCCAGCAGCTGGACGCCTATGGGGTGCGCCTCTTGCCGGAATTTCGCGAGCGCCCGCTGGCCGAATTGCGCGACGCCATCGACCGGGAATTCTTTCTGCTCTCCGAAGCCCACTACGACCGCTACATCGCCCCGCGCTTCCTGCTCGAAGGGGTCGACAGCCGCGTCTGAGCGTCAGCAGGCGAGCGGCGCTGCCCAGGCGCGCGCCTTTCTCTATAATGCGCGGCTTTTGCACGGGATTACGCTGATGTCCTTGCCCGAGATGAACGAATTCCTCGGTTGCCGTACGCCGGATGCCTGGGTCGAGGCCGCGCTGCAGGATCTGCCGACGCTGCTGCAGGACCACGCCAACAACGAGAAGAAGGCCGCCGGCGCCGCCTTTCACTACCTGTTCACCTATTCCAATCGCGCCGAACTGTCCTGGAAGATGTCGCGCATCGCCCGCGAAGAGTTGCGCCACTTCGAACAGGTGCTGCAGATCATGAAGCGCCGCGGCATCGAGCATCGCAACGTCAGCTCGGCACGCTATGCCGGCGCCCTGCGCAAGCTCTGCCGCAACCATGAGCCGCTGAAGCTGACCGACAGCCTGGTGATCGGTGCCTTCATCGAATGCCGCTCCTGCGAGCGCTTCGGTGCGGTGGCGCCCCATCTGGACGCGGAGCTGGGCAAGTTCTACAGCGGCCTGCTGGCCTCCGAAGCCCGGCATTTCCAGGACTATCTCAAGCTCGCCTACCTCTATGGCGAGCGCGACGACGTCGACGCCAAGATCGCCGAGGTCCGCGCCCTGGAAGTGGAGCTGATCACCTCCAGCGATGGCGAGCTGAGATTCCACAGCGGTATTCCAACCGCTGCCTAAGTCGCGCTACTTGCAGGCCTTGGTCTGGCCCACGTAGGGATTGCCATGGCCCATGATGCAGGCCAGGCGCTGATTGCGCTGGCGCTCCCAGGCCTCGGGCGGGTACTGCTTGGTCCAGGCGGTGTAGAGCTGGCTGTCCTGCTTGGACAGCCGCAGGCCGTAGCGATCGCTCATGTAGAAGTAGGTGCGGGCGACCATGCCGCGGATCTCCGGACGCGGCATGGCGGTCTTGGCCTTGAAGTCCACCACCATCTGGCAGGCGCCGTACTGGCTGGGTTTCTGCGGCAGCCAGCCAAAGGCGAAGTTGCTGCGATCGCCATTGACCTCGCCGACCACCGGCACCAAGTTGAAGAGATCGGCCTCGGCCTTCTGGTACACCGGGTCGCTGGCCGTGCAGTTCTTGCGACCGCCTTTCTGCCAGCACTGGCGCTGGTGACCGATCACCCACGCCGGCACGATGTGCTCCCACTCGATGCGGCTGGCGCGCTGGGCGCTCTTGCGCGGGACGTAGCCGCAGCTCTTCAGATCCACGGTCTTGCCGCTGTAGTGGCAGCCGCAATAGAAGTCCACGCCCTGCTTGGCATAGACCTTGGTCGCGACCACCTTGGCTTCGCTGAAGGTGCGGGGTGGCTGGGGTGTCGCCAGGGCGCTCAGGGAAGCCAGGCTCAGGCAGAACAGCAGGGCGGGGCGCAACGACATGGAGAATCCGTCCGAAAAAGCGCGGATACTACCGACCCGCCTGGGGTCGCGGTGTGACTGGGTTCACTGGAATCCGCCGCGCATCACCCGCCGGCTGAAGCGAAACACGATTCGATATCAATGACTTAGAGGTATGGCATGGCAGCCTGGGACATCTTCTGCACTGTGGTGGACAACTATGGGGACGCGGGTATCACCTGGCGTCTGGCCCATCAGCTGGTCGCCGAGCATGGACAGCAGGTCCGCCTCTGGATCGACGACCTTTATCCCCTGGCGCGGATCCAGCCGGGGGTCGATGGCACGGCCGAGCAGCAGTGGCATCGCGGGGTCGAGGTACGCCTCTGGCGTGCCGACTGGACGCCGGCCGAGCCGGGCGACGTGGTGGTGGAAGCCTTCGCCTGCCAGTTGCCGGAAGGCTTCATCACCGCCATGGCGGGGCGCGCCGAGCGACCGCTCTGGCTCAATCTGGAATACCTGAGCGCCGAGGAGTGGATCGAAGGCTGTCATGCTCTGCCGTCGCTGCAGCCCACCGGGCTGAACAAGTACTTCTTCTTTCCCGGCTTTACCGCCAAGGTCGGCGGTTTGCTGCGCGAGCGCGACCTGCTCGAGCAGCGGGACGGCTTCCAGCAGGCGGTCGCGACGCGGGACGATTTTCTTGCCGGGTTGGGCGTCCGCCGGCAGCCGGGCGAGCGCCTGTTCTCGCTGTTCGCCTACGAGAATCCGGCGCTGATCGACTGGCTCGATGCCCTGAGCGCCGCTAACCGGCCGACCTGCCTGCTGGTGCCGGAGGGGCGGGTGCTGGCCAACGTCGCCGCCTGGCTGGGCGTCGACTGGCTCAAGGCCGGCGACAGCCACGGCCGTGGCGCGCTGCGGGTGCAGGTGCTGCCCTTCGTCTCCCAGCAGCAATACGACCGCCTGCTGTGGTGCTGCGACTTCAATGCCATCCGCGGCGAGGACTCCTTCGTCCGCGCGCAATGGGCGGCGCATCCCTTCGTCTGGCACATCTATCCGCAGGAAGAGGACGCCCACTTCGTCAAGCTCGAGGCCTTCCTGGCGCGCTATGTGGCGTCCGGCACCCCTGAACTGGGCGCGGCGGTCAGTGCCCTGTGGCTGGCCTGGAACGGTCGTGGCGACCTGGCTGCGGCCTGGTCGGCGCTGGACGCACAGGTCGAAAACTGGCGTCTGCTGGCGCGTGACTGGAGCGATCGGATGGCTTCTCACAGCGATCTTGCCGCCAGCCTGGTGCATTTCCATACAGATTGGCTATCATATGGCGCCTCGAAATCCCGTTCTTCCATCCATACGGATAACCGCATGAAAACCGCACAAGAGTTCCGTGCCGGCCAAGTGGCCATGATCGACAACGCTCCCTGGGTCATCCAGAAAGCTGAATACAACAAGTCCGGCCGTAACGCTGCAGTGGTCAAGATGAAGCTGAAGAGCCTGCTCTCCGGCAGCGCGACCGAGACCGTCTTCCGCGCCGACGACAAGCTCGAGCCGGTAATTCTGGATCGCAAGGAAGTAACCTATTCCTACTTCGCCGATCCTCTGTACGTCTTCGTCGACGCCGACTACAACCAGTACGAAGTGGAGAAGGACGACCTGGGCGAAGCCATCGCCTTCATCGAAGACGGCATGACCGACGTCTGCGAAGCGGTGTTCTACAACGACCGCGTCATCTCCATCGAACTGCCCACCACCATCGTGCGCCAGATCGCCTACACCGAGCCGGCCGTTCGCGGCGACACCTCGGGCAAGGTCATGAAGACCGCTCGCCTGAACAACGGCTACGAGCTGAAGGTCTCCGAGTTCTGCGATATCGGTGACCACATCGAGATCGACACCCGTACCAACGAGTACAAGTCGCGCGCCAGGGTCTAAACCAGGCGTCTCGACCAGAAAGCCCGGCTTGCCGGGCTTTTTGCTGTCTGGGCTTTCGCCGCAGGCCGGCCTGGCCGGTCTCTCCAAATCCGTTCGCCGCTGGATAGAATTGCCGTGGAATCGCTGTTTACCTTGTTGATCGATATCGTCCTCGGGGCGGTGCTGGGTGTGGTGGGTGGGCTGTTCGGCATCGGCGGTGGCCTCATCGCCATTCCGGTGCTGGCGCTGCTGTTCGGCCTCGACCAGCAACTGGCCCAGGGCACCGCTCTGGTGATGGTGGTGCCCAACGTGCTGCTGTCGGTCTACAAGTACAACCAGCGCAACCGCATCGACTGGCAGCGCGCCGCCTTGCTAGCGGGCGCGGGCATGGTCTCGGCCCTGGTGGGCACGGCACTGGCGGTCTCCCTGGACGCCCGCTCCATGCGCCACGGCTTCGTCGGCTTCCTGCTGCTCCTTGTGCTCTACAACCTCTGGCAACTCTATCGCCGTGGCCAGCCACCGCTGACCACGCCGAGCCGTCTGGGCCTTGGCGTGCTGGGGCTGGTGGCGGGACTGGTCGGTGGGCTGTTCGGCGTCGGCGGGGCGGTGATCGCCACGCCCATCCTGGCGGGCGTGATGGGGCTGACCCAGGTCGCGGCCCAGGGCATGTCCCTGGCCATGGCGTTGCCCACCACGGGCGTCACCCTGGCCAGCTATGCCTGGCATGGCGAAGTGGATTGGAGCGTCGGCATTCCCCTGGCCATCGGCGGCCTGCTCAGCGTCAGCTGGGGCGTGAAGCTGGCCCACCAGTTGCCCGAACGGCTGCTGCGCCTGCTGTTCTGCGGTTTTCTGCTGCTCTGCGCGGCGCTGCTGGCGCTGCGCTGACTACTGCCGAAAGCCCTCGGCGATATGCTCGGCGAGGGTGTCGATGATCGGCGAGGCGCTGCGTGGATTACGCAGCAGTTCGATGGAACAGGAGGGCAGGTCGGGCATGCCGTCGGCTTCTCCCAGCCGGCGCAATTCGCTCGGCAGCAGGCTCTCCAGCTGCGCGGTGACAGCCAGGCCTGCCTTGACGATGCCCAGCAGAGCGGCAAGGCTGGGGCTGCTGTAGGCCAGGCGATAGCCACGGTCGCGATTGTCCAGGGCGCGGCGGGCCCATTCGCTGAGAAAGCAGGAGGTATTGAACATCGCCAGCGGCAGCGGATCGCGCTGGTGGATGTCGAAACCAGGCGCCTCGGCCCAGACGAAGCGTTCCCGCCGCAACGGCAGACCGATCTCGTTGCCCGGTTCGCGGGTGACGATGGTCAGATCCAGATCCTGACGCTGCAGCAGACCCGCGGTGGGCTCGCAGTGGACATCCACCTGCACCAGCGGGTAGGCCTTGGCGAAGCCCGCAAGGATGCCCGGAATGAACCTCATGACGTAGTCGTCAGGGGTGCCGATGCGCACCGTCCCCACCATGTGCGGCTCGCGCAGAGTGGTCATCACCTCCCCATGCAGCTTGAGGATCCGCCGGGCAAAGCCCAGCAGGATCTGGCCTTCCGCAGTCAGACGGACCTGGCGGCCGTCACGCTCGAACAGTCGCCGCTGCAGCACGTCCTCTTCCAGCTTGCGCATCTGCATGCTCACCGCCGACTGGGTGCGGTTGACCACCTCGGCCGCGCGGGTGAAGCCGCCCTGATCGGCGATGGCGACAAAGGTGCGCAGCAGATCGGTCTCTATGCTGGGGTAGTTCATGGCATCAGCTCGGTGAATGGATCGCATCAGAAAGATTCGTTGGATTGATGTTAAGCCGGCTTCCAGACTTGAGCCATACCCTCTGGAGAAGGAGATGCACCATGGCTCAGCTCATAGCTCACCGAGATTCGTCCGGGCGTTCCCCTGGTGTTGCGGGCGTCACCTCTCGTCTGCGGCAGGCCTGGGCCTGGTTGCGGCGGGCGATAGAGCTTTCCCGCCAACGCCGAGCGCTCTATCGGCTGGATGAAGGCGCGCTGCACGACCTCGGCCTGAGTCGCGCCGATGCCTGGCAGGAGGCCGACAAGCCGTTCTGGCAGCAGCCCGCGGAGGAGCGCCGCCGCCGATCCTGCTAGGGTGAAAGATCCCTTCCTCTATCAGGAGCTCGGATGGACAGCCTTTCCCTGCGCGAGGCCCGGCGTCTGGCCTTGCGCGCCCAGGGTTTCGGTAATCAACCCAGGGGTGGCGCGGGGCCGGCCGCCCTGTATCGCCAGGCCGCACGCCTGAACGTGCTGCAGATCGATTCGGTCAATGCGCTGGTGCGCTCCCACTACCTGCCGCTGTTCAGCCGTCTCGGCCACTATGCCTTCACCGATTTCGATGCCCTGGCCTGGGGCCAGGGGCGCAGGCGCCAGCTCTATGAATGCTGGGCCCACGAGGCTTCGCTGGTGCCGGCCGAGGTCTGGGCCGAGCTGCGCTGGCGACGCGATCAGGCGCGCCAGGGCATCGGCATCTATCGGCAGCTGGCACGCTTCGCCGTCGAGCAGCCGCAGGTCGTCGCCCAGACCCTGGAGGCGGTGGTGCAGCGGGGTGCCCTGGGCGCCGGCAGCCTGGCCAAGCGGGTCGAGCAGGCCGGTCCCTGGTGGGATTGGAGTCCGGGCAAGCTGGCGCTGGAGTGGCTGTTCGCCGCCGGCGAGGTGACCGTGGCCGGGCGGCGGGGCTTCGAGCGCCTCTATGACCTGCCCGAGCGGGTGCTTCCGGCGGAGATCCTTGCGGCGCCGGCTGATGCGCCCGAAGCCGCCCGCCGCGCCCTGCTGCTGCGCAGCGCCCGTGCCCTGGGCGTGGCGAGCGAGGTCCAGCTGCGTGACTATTTTCGTCTCAGTCCGGCCGAAGCTCGCCAGGGCCTCGCCGAATTGCTGGAGGAGGGCAGTCTGCAGTCCCTCCAGGTGCAGGGCTGGTCGAAGCCGGCCTATGTCGCCGAGACGCCCAATCCCGGGCGCCCGGTGCGCGCCGCGGCGCTGCTGTCGCCCTTCGATTCGCTGGTCTGGGAGCGCGAGCGCACCGAGCAGCTGTTCGGCTTTCGCTATCGACTGGAGATCTACACGCCGGCGCCCAAGCGGGTCTATGGCTACTATGTACTGCCCTTTCTCTACCGGGAGCGGCTGGCGGCGCGGGTGGATCTGCGCGCCGAGCGGGCGCAGTCACGGCTGGCGGTGCATGCCGTGCATCTGGAGGCGGCGGGGCTGGATGACGAGGGGCTGGACGCCCTGGCGGGGCAGTTGCGTGCCCTGGCCGACTGGCTCGGTCTCGCCGACCTGCAGTTGCACGGGCCGGCGGACGTCTTGCGCGAGGCGGTGGCGCGGCACTAGAGCGCGCCGCGCTCTTCCTTAGCGGCGAATGCCCTTGAGCGTCTCGGCGATCATGAAGGCCAGCTCCAAAGACTGGTCGGCATTCAGGCGCGGGTCGCAATGGGTGTGGTAGCGATCGGACAGGGCGTCTTCGGTGACCGGGCGGGCGCCACCGATGCATTCGGTGACGTTCTGGCCGGTCATCTCGATATGGATGCCACCCGCGTAGGTGCCCTCGGCCTGGTGCACGCCGAAGAATTCCTTGACCTCGCCCAGCACGCTGGCGAAATCCCGGGTCTTGTAGCCGGTAGAGGCCTTGATGGTGTTGCCGTGCATGGGGTCGGAGCTCCACAGCACCTGGCGACCCTCCCGCTCGACGGTCTGGATCAGGCGCGGCAGGTGATCGCCGACCTTGCCCACGCCCATGCGCACGATGAGATTGAGGCGACCCGGATCGTTCTCGGGGTTCAAGGTATCGATCAAGCGGATCAGGTCTTCGCTGGTGGTGGAAGGACCGACCTTAACGCCGATGGGGTTGTTCACGCCGCGCAGGAATTCGACGTGGGCACCGTCGGGCTGGCGGGTGCGATCGCCGATCCAGAGCATGTGCGCCGAGCAGTCGTACCAGTCGCCGGTCAGGCTGTCGCGCCGGACGAAGGCTTCCTCGTAGTTGAGCAGCAGCGCCTCGTGGGCGGTGAAGAAATTGGTTTCCTTGACCTGGGGGGCGGTGTCCAGGCCGCAGGCACGCATGAAGGCCAGGGTCTCGTCGATGCGGTCCGCCAGCTGGTGGTAGCGGTCGGCCAGGGCCGAGTTGGCGATGAAGTCCAGGTTCCAGCGATGGACCTGGTGCAGGTCGGCGAAACCGCCCTGGGCAAAGGCGCGCAGCAGGTTGAGGGTCGCGGTGGACTGGTTGTAGGCCTGGATCAGGCGCTGCGGATCCGGGATGCGGCTGCCTTCGGTGAAGTCGATGCCGTTGACGATGTCGCCGCGGTAGGCCGGCAGGGAAATACCGTCCTGGACTTCATCGCCGGACGAGCGCGGCTTGGCGAACTGGCCGGCCATGCGGCCAACCTTGACCACCGGGCAGCCGGCGGCGAAGGTCATGACCACCGCCATCTGCAGGAGCACCTTAAAGGTGTCGCGAATCTTGCCGGCGGAAAATTCGAAGAAGCTTTCCGCGCAATCGCCGCCCTGCAGCAGGAAGGCCCGGCCCTGGGTGACCTCGGCGAACTGCCGGCGCAATTCGCGGGCTTCGCCGGCGAACACCAGCGGCGGATAGCCGGCCAGGGTGCGCTCGACATCGGCGAGACGGGCTTGATCGGGGTATTCGGGCTGTTGCTGGATGGGCAGGCCTCTCCAGCTGGTGGGGCTCCAGGGCGCGGACATGATTCTCTCTGAGGGTGCGATGAAGCCGTCCATGGTAACCGATAGCGGCGGCATGGCTCGATAGACAGTGCCCATCGCGGCTACCATGGACGGCTATAGAGGAGGGTGGTGATGGTCGAGACGGAAGTGTTGCTGGAAGAGGTCGTCGATGACCATGGCCGGATCCGGGTGGTAGAGGTGGGGCCTTATCGCTTCCTGGAGTTTGGCGAGGAGGTGGAGCAGAGCTGCGTCTTTACGGCGGACCCCGCCTGGCTGGAATACGACTACAACCGCGCCATGCTGCTGGGCGCGCTCTGCCACCCGCAGCCGCGGCGAGCGCTCTTTCTCGGCCTGGGCGCCGGCACCCTGACCCAGGCCTGCCTCAAGTGGCTGCCCCTGGAGGCGGTGGAAGCCCTGGAGCTGCGCCCCGCGGTACCGCGCCTGGCACGCCAGCATCTGGGCCTCGACGAGGACCCGCGCCTGGCCATCCGTATCGGCGATGCCCTGGACCTGCTCGACAGCGCGGCGCCTGCCGATCTGATCTTTGTCGATCTCTATACCGATGTCGGTCCGTCCAGTGCCCATCTGGCCTGGCGCTTCCTGGAAAACTGCCAGGCCAAGCTCAACCCCGGCGGCTGGCTGATGATCAACCAGTGGAGCGCCACCGACGGCAAGCCCCTGGGCGCCGCACTGCTGCGCGGCCTGTTCCGCCATCGTTACTGGGAGTGCCCGGTGGTCGAGGGCAATGTCATCCTGCTGGTGCCGGCCAGTCTGGAGCAGGAGCTGGACGAGGCGGGCACGCGGCAGCGCGCCCGGGAGTTGACCCCGCGGATAGGGTTCGATGTGGAGGCCTATCTGGACAACCTGCGTGCGGCAACCTGACCACAAAAGTAGACCAAGGTTCTCTGGAGAAATGTCCAGGGTTCGGGTATCATTCGCCCCGGTCTTTTTGACCTTCCGTTCAGGAACTGCATTTTCCCGGTCCGCCGCCATGGCCACACCGGTCGTGCGTTCGCCCGACGGCGAACAATCCTAGACGCTTCACCCCTTTTTCATCCGCTATTTCGCAAAAAGCTCACACCTTGGCTGCCTGGGCGACTTCGGTCATTCGGATAAGCGCAGCTCTTGGCTTTGGGGTCTTTGCGAAGCACACGAGGCAAGACAATGACCCAGGACACCAGCGGTTTCGCTGCGCTCAATCTCAATCCCGCCATCCTCGCCGCCATCAAGGCCGTCGGCTACGAAGAGCCGTCGCCCATCCAGTCGCAGTCCATCCCGGTGATTCTCTCCGGCCACGACATGATCGGCCAGGCCCAGACCGGTACCGGCAAGACCGCAGCCTTCGCTCTGCCGCTGCTCTCCAAGCTCGACCCGTCCCGCCGCGAACCCCAGATTCTGGTGCTGGTTCCCACCCGTGAACTGGCCCTGCAGGTGGCTACCGCCTGCGAAACCTATTCCACCGAGATGCCCGGCGTGAAGGTCGTGGCCCTCTACGGCGGCGCGCCCATGGGCCCGCAGCTGAAGTCCCTGCGCATGGGCGCCCAGGTTCTGGTCGCCACCCCCGGTCGTCTGTGCGACCACCTGCGTCGCGACGACAACCTGCTGGCCACCGTCCAGCACCTAGTGCTCGACGAAGCCGACGAGATGCTCAAGCTGGGCTTCATGGATGACCTCGAATTCATCTTCGAAGCCATGCCGGAATCCCGCCAGACCGTACTGTTCTCGGCGACACTGCCGCCGTCGATCCGCGCCATCGCCGAGCGTCACCTCAAGGAGCCGCAACACGTCCGCATCGCGGCCAAGACCCAGACCGTCGCCCGCATCGAGCAGGCGCACCTGATGGTCCACGCCGACCAGAAGCCGGCCTCGGTGCTGCGCCTGCTGGAAGTGGAGAACTTCGACGCCCTGATCGCCTTCGTGCGCACCAAGCAGGCGACCCTGGACCTGGCCGAGCTGCTGGAACGCCAGGGCTATCGCGTCAGCGCCCTGAATGGCGACATGCCCCAGGCGCAGCGCGAGAAGACCATCGAGTCGCTGAAGGATGGTTCGCTCGACATCGTGGTCGCCACCGACGTCGCCGCTCGCGGCCTGGACGTGGCGCGCATCACCCACGTCCTGAACGTGGACATGCCCTACGATCCGGAATCCTACGTGCACCGTATCGGTCGTACCGGCCGTGCCGGTCGTGAAGGTCGCGCGCTGCTGCTGGTCACCCCGCGCGAGCGCCGCATGCTGCAGGTCATCGAGCGCGTCACCGGTCAGCGCGTCGGCGAGATCCGCCTGCCCGACGCCGAAGCCGTGCTGGAAGCCCGTATCTCCCGCCTGGCCGATGGCGTGGGTTCGCTGCTGGCCGATGCTGACACCACCCATGGCGCCCTGCGTCAGGAGCTGTGCGAGCGTCTGCAGTGCGATCCCTCGACCCTGGCCGCGGCCCTGCTGGCCAAGCTGACCAGCGGCCGCGCCCTGGACATCGAGTCGGTCCGTCGCGAGCAGCCGCTCACCCCCGGCGCCGGCCGTGGCGAGCGTCCCCGTGGCGAGCGCAGCGAACGGGGCGATCGTCCCGAGCGTGGTGAGCGTCCGGACCGTGGCGAGCGTCGTCCGATGCAGCCGTTGCCGGAAGGCCGCGTGCGCTGCCGCACCGCCCTGGGCGCCCGTGATGGCGTCGCCGCCAAGAACCTGCTGGGTGCCATCATCAACGAAGGTGGCATGGATCGCGAGGCCATCGGCCGCATCCAGATCCGTGACTCGTTCAGCCTCGTGGAACTGCCCGAGGAAGGCCTGGAGCGTCTGCTGACCAAGCTCAAGGACACCCGCGTAGCCGGCAAGGCCCTGCGCCTGCGTCGCTATCGCGAGGATTGATCCCGAGGCTTTTGCCTGGCGATAAGAGGCCCCGGCGCTGCAAGGCGTCGGGGCCTTTTTGTTGCGCAGGACGTCTGGTACGACCAACCTGTGCTCACGCGCGTATACGCTACGGGTCGCCGTTTTCCCCCTTGCGAAGGGACTGGTAGGCCGCGAAATCCACGGGAACGGTCTCAGGCAAGAACCGTGGGAGGAGTGGGATTGCGAGCGCTGCTAAGGGCTAGCTGCCTCTGACAGCGAGATGTACCTGGTAATGTTCCAGAACGTACTGGACGTCTTCGGCGACTCTTCGCCGCTCCCCACAGAATACGAAAGTACCCAGGCCATCCTTGTGGCAGAAAAAGGCGCCCGACGCTATGTCTCCCGGACGCGGTAGGGTCTTCATGCTCAATGTCGAAAGGCTTTCGATCGCTGCGAGCGTCAGGTGGGAGACATGGAGCGTTTCGCGGGACAGGTGCTTTTTCGGAAACATCATATAGGCCCAGGCTTCGCAGCGGCGGCTGGTCTGCAGGGATTCACAGAGGCCGAGTTGCAGGGCGAGGTGAAGCAGGCGCAGGTCCAGGCCATGAGCGAACGCTATCATCTCGGTCGTATGTCCGCCGCCCGGGCGGAAGGCGATTTCCAGCAGTTCCAAACCAGCGCCTGCGTCGCCGAAGGCTTCGATGTGATAGACCCCGTCAGGGCAATCGAACGCAGCTATCACCCGTTCGGCGAAGGGACGCCAGAGCGCCTCGAGATCCTCCTGGGGAACTGAGAGATACCCCAGTGGTTGCTCGGCAAGGTAGTCGATGGGTTTCCCCAGGTATTCACCGGCACTGAGGAACGCCAGTTGCTTGCCGAGAACGATGGCATCGAGTTGATACAGAGGCTGGCTGTTATAGGTTTCGATGATGTACTGGTGTTCGCTCATGTCCTGGTAGCTGTCACCCGTATCGCGGGGGAGGCCGGAGAGCTCGCGGGCATCGGTGATGATCCTGACCCCCACGGCGCCCGCCAGCGATCGGGGTTTCAGAATGACCGGAAGGGTAGCCGCGCCGCTTTTCAGCTCGTCGAAGGTGACTTCCTTGGCGGTGGGTATGTTGAACAGCTGGGCGATCTGTTTCATCCGCTTCTTGTCGCGAAACCGCACAGCCATATCGAGCGTAAGCCCTGGCAAGCCCCAGCGATCGTTGGCCCACGCCGCGACGTGCACCGCGAATTCGTCATTAGGAAGGACTGCGGTAATGGCGTAGGTGTCGGCGATTCGACCAAGGACGCTGTCAATTTCGCCATGGACGGCGAAATCCCGGACCAGGAAGGTGTCGCTCCGCATCAATTCCGCTCCAGCCTGGCCCAACAGGTCCTCCAGGAGGTAGACGAATGTCCATCGCGCTAGCTCATAGGTGTCCCTGAGTCTGGCGACCACCTCATCGACATCCAGTTCGGAGGAAATGATCAATAGGGTGTTGTGCTGGTCAATTCTCATGATGAACGGGGCCTTTGGTCGTGGCGGATATCTGTGGGAGCAGCGGTCCCAGGCCGCTATCTACGGTTCAGCGGCCACAGCGACGCTGTAATGCCTGTTCAGGTAGTCGATGTCCTGAAGCACGAGATCGCGATCGCCGCAAAAGACGAATGAGCCCAGCGAGTCCTTGTAGCAGTAGAATTCTCCCGACGCGACATCGCCGGCCTTGGGTATCGAATGGGTGCTAAGCGTTGGCAGATTTTCCAGGGGTGGTAAGGACACCTGGGTGACGTAAAGCGGTGTGAGGGAAAGGTGCTTTTTAGGAAAGGTCATATAGCCAAAGGCTTGGGCCTTCCGCTGGATATCTAGTGAAGGTTCCAAGCCCAGTTGTGCCGCGAGATGGATTAGCTTCAGGTCCAGTCCGTAGACCATCTCTATCATCTCGACAATGGCCGCGCCGCCAGGTCGATAGGCGATTTCCAGCAGTTCTGCGCCAGCAAAGGCCTCTATGTGATAGACCCCGTCAGGCGCATCGAAGGCGGCTATCACGGCTTCGGTAAAATGGCGCCAGATATTCTCGATCATCTCCTCGGGAACCGCTATCACGCCGACCGGTTTTTCCTGCAGGAAATCCATGGGTTTGCCTAGATATTCGCCGACCGATAGGAAGGCCAGTGTTCCTTTACGGACGATACAATCAATATGGTAGATGCAGGCTGGATTATAGGTTTCGATAAGATACTGATGTTTGCTCATATCCTGATATTCAGGGTTCGAATCGATATTGATGGACGACATTTCGTCTGCTTCGGTAATGATCCGGACGCCTTGAGCGCCCGCCAGCGAACGCGGTTTGACGATGATGGGAAACTGCACCTGCCCAAGCTTGATTTCATCGAGCGTTATTTCTCTGGCGGTCCTGATTCCTGCGCGCTGAGCGATCTCTTTCATTTTCTTCTTGTCGCGAAACCTTTGCGCCTCTTCTCGGGTGATGCCTGGAAGTTGCCAGCGCTCATTTGCTGAAGCGGCTACGTAGAGCGAAAATTCGTCGAAAGCCACCGCGGTAGAAATGCTGTAGTGGCGAGCTATCTTATCAAGGGCTGCCTCTACCTCGGTGGCAATGGCGAAGTCAGAGACGAGAAAGTTTTCCGGGCGTTTCAATTCCTCTCGCGCCTCGCCCAGATAATCCTCCAGCAGGAAGACGAACCTCCAGGTCTGCAGGTCATACTTCGCCTTGAGCGCCGCTACGTTCAAGGCGACATCCAGGTCGGAAGAAACGATCAGTACCGTATGTTCGAGCTGCATTTCCAAATCCTGTCATGCTTGCGGCTATTGGTGCGCGCAGGGCCCCGGGCCCTGCGCGCCTAGAGCGCCCCACTATTTCCAGATGGGCGCCGGAAGTCTTCAGATATAACTTTTCAGGCTTCCGCGCCGTTTGACATCCAGCGTGGCACAGTGGAAGGAGCCACCGAAGGTCTGGAAGTGCTTGAAGGGACAGAGGATGGTCTTGAAACCCCACTGGCGGAAGGCGTTGATCAGAGCCTCCTCGTCCTGCTCGACGACCACCGTTCTTTCGTCCAGCATCAGCACATTGATGTGAATCCACTTGGAAGTGATGTAAAGAGGATGGTCGTCGGGCAGGTTGGACGGCGGCGGAGTCAGGATTTCCCAATCTTTGAAGATGTCAGGAATCTGCGGTACCCAGCCCTTGTTGACGAGTACGCGGCCTGGCGCCAGCGGCAGTATCGTCGTGTCGATGTGCATGGGTCCTGGCTCTTCGAACTCATAGATGTGGATGCGATAATCCGATCCGAGGGTTCTGCGCAGCCATTCGATGCCCTTGTTATTCGTTACATGGCTGCGCTGGCCGATGATGTCGCGGCCCATCTTCATGAAGTCGGCCGCGTCAAATAGCGGTTCCACCTCGGTGATTATGGAGTTGAATGGAATCTCCTGGTCGAAGTCATAATCCTTTTTCCAGATGTTGTCTTTCAGCATCGGCTTGGGGGCTGAGATCCAGTCAGCACCTCTGCTAAAGTAATCGTTCAGGATGTCACGAAAAGCGAAGGTCTCGAAGTAACGGCTGCGCCAGGCCATGGGCACTTCAATGATCTTTTTGCCGATTGCGAAAAGGCAGTCCCTTGGCATGGCGGAGTAGAAGGTGCCACCTGTAGTGAAATGGGGAGTCACTATGGGCTGATGGTGATTGAACTCGTTTGGCCGTTTTACTCTTATGCCCTCGGCTTCCAGGATCCTGGCCAGCGTATTGACTTCCTGCCTGGCCTTGATGACCAGTTCTTCCGGAAATCGCTGTCCAGAGTATGTCTGGAAAAAGTCGCTCGACTCTCTGGGTATGATGGCTCTCAGACCGGTATCCCATTCAGGTACGCGGATGTCATCCATTATGCCAACTATGACCTCCTCCAGGGGATCCCACTCCGTATAGACTTCTACGGGGCTTTCCAGGTTGGAAAAGGATGACGGCTCTTCTGTTTGGAATTCCATGATAAATGGCCTTCGGCAGTAAATGAAGAGTATATGTTTGGCGAAAAAATAGTGGGTGGCAAGAGAGGCGGTTAGGAAGTTATATATTGTCGGATTATAAGATGACGGTATTCGTATGTGGTGGTCGGGTGCCGCTGCTAAGGGTGTGGGTGAGTGTGCGCGCCTTCTGCTTAATTGATAGTTCTTGCTTGGGTGGTGATTTGTAGTGGATGTTCCTGATTACTGCTGCGTTTTTCTAAAATACCTGTGGTTGGCGGCTTGGCCTGGTTAGGCTAGTTCATATAACGAAGATACGCCGGTCCGCGCGATAGGTATTGGCATGCATGTAATAAGCAGGCCGAAAATTGATATGCTGATAGTATTTCTTTGGAAATCATGCTGCTGGCATGTTCATGGCTTATTAAAGTCGCTTCGGGAGATTCCACGTTGCGGGGAGGGGCTACGGGGCGCTATCGAAGGCCCACTGTGGAAGTTGCCCAGGAGGTTGGGCTGCACCTTGCCAGCATCGGTACCCTGTGACGCGAAGATACGCTGGTCAAGGCTGATCACCGCCCGGCTGCCTTTCCTGCAAATCGGGATAGGCCGGTTCGCCAGCGGCACAAATGGAGATGCCTCATCACTGGGTGGCTCGTGCTAGAGCCATAGATAGGTCTTCGGCGTCGAGTGCTTCTTGAAGGGGCAGGGCAGCCTGGGTATCGAAGGTCTGGGCCTTTCCAGTTGGGCCGCAGCAGCAAGTTCGCTTCAGCTAAGACCTTGTCTCTTTGCCGAGCCAAGATGCGATCTGGTGGGCGGCAATGGATATGGCCAAGGGAGGGCAGGCTTGGCTGCGCTCTGTGGCTGTCAGCGATCTATCAGCGCCTGCCGGGCAGCGGTCCGGATGCCGCCTGCGCTGGCGGTCTGGTTGCGCCCAGCCAAGGGCGCCGAGGTACGTCCAGATGCGGCCACAGGGTCTGCGGTCGCTTTAAAGAATTACCTTGTCCTTGAGCTTTTCCGCTGCCAGCTGCAGCGCCTGGATGACCCGCTCCTTGTCGTAGTTCTGGATGTTGTTGGTATCCAGGTACATGGAGAAGCCCGGCAGTTCGTGCTCGACATAGCTGGGAGAGGCGCCCAGGTCGCGACGGAAGTCCACCACCTGATAGATCTGCACCGGCTTGCTGAAGCCCTTGACGGTGATCCAGCTCTTGTCGCGGCACATGATGGTTTCCTTGACCAGCGAGTAGGTCTCGTGGCTGATCAGGATCTCGCCGGCATCGGCGGCATTCTCCAGGCGGCTGGCCAGGTTCACTTCGCGACCGATGATGGTGTAGTCCATGCGCGTGCTGGAGCCGAAGTTGCCGACCGTGCAGTAACCGGTGTTCAGGCCCATGCGGATCTCCAGCGGCTTGTTGATGCCCTGGCTGCGCCACTGCTGGCGCAGGACCTTCATGTGCTTGCGCATGGCGATGGCCATGGAGACCGCGGCCACGGCGTCCTTCTTGGCGCCCTGGCTGTTGGCGTCGCCAAAGAACACCATCACGCAGTCACCGACGAACTTGTCGATGGTGCCACCGTATTTGACGGCGATCTTCGACATCTCGTTGAGGTAGTTGTTGAGCATGTCGGTGAGGGCTTCGGCCTCGAGTTCTTCGGACAGCTCGGTGAAGCCCTTGATGTCGGAGAAGAACACCGTGATCTTCTTGCGCTGGGTGCCCAGGGCGATGTGCTGCTTGCCGGTGAAGATGGACTCCCAGACCTGGGGCGAGAGGTATTTGGCCAGGTTGTGCGCGAGGATCGCCGACTTTTCCTGCTCGCGCTTGAGATCGTCGTTGATCTGGATGAGGCGCTTGCGCTGGCGATGCAGGAAGTAGCCGGTGCCCCAGAGGTGCAGCATGGTGCCCACCACGCTGGTGACCGCCACCAGCAGCGGACTGGTGAGGTCGACACCCTGGAAGAAGGTGGCGCTGCCCAGCGCCGCGGCGCTGGTGGCGAACAGCAGGCACAGGCCGAGCAGGCGCGGGCCACCGCGCAGCATGCTGGTATAGCCGAGCATGAACAGCAGCATCAGGGTGGGCATCAGCGGGAAGCGCAACACCACCGCGGCCATGCCGACATGGATGGCGTCCAGGGCGGCGAGGATGATATCGGTCTGGGCGCCGCGATCGCGTCTGAGCTTGAGACTCAGGGTCTGGGCCACATGGGGGTAGAGCAGGGCATAGGGGATCAGCCACAGGCCCACCGCATCGGCCTGGGTGTAGTACCCGGCGGTGACGCTGGCGGCGGCGATCAGATAGGCGAATACCCGGGCGTAGTAGACGCCCAGGCTGTCACCGGACGCAGCGAGGAACCGGTTGAGCGCAAACTTCATCTGTCGGGTCCGTTTCGAAAAAGGCGAGAGGTCGGGATAACTCCGTTCGCGACGATGAAAGCGGCCGGGTTTTCTAGCATTCGCGATCTTAGCCGACCGCCCCGGTAGCGGCCAAGAATGTCAGCCATTCCGCTGCTGTGACAGCCAAATTCGGCAGTCGTCCCTGGGGTACACTGCGGCATCTTTACAGGAGAGACGCTATGGATGCCCTCGAAGCCCTTTGCAATCGCGCCTCGGTCGGTCGCCTGACCGAACCGGGCCCAACGCCCGCGCAACTCGAGACCCTGCTGCGCGCCGCGGACCGGGCGCCGGACCACAAGCTGCTGCGCCCCTGGCGGCTGATCCTGGTGAGCGGCGCCGGCCGCACGGCGCTCGGCGAGCTCTATGCCGATGCCCTGCGCCGGCGCGAGCCCGACGCCGATGCGGCGGCCCTGGACAAGGCGCGGCGCATGCCGCTGCGGGCCCCCCTGGTGATCGCCGTCGTCGCCACGCCCCAGGAACACCCCAAGGTGCCGGTCCAGGAGCAGATCATCACCGCCGGCTGCGTCGCCCACGGCCTGGTCAACGCGGCCTTCGCCCTGGGCCTGGGTGCGGTCTGGCGTTCCGGTGAATTCAGCTATGATCCCTGGGTGCTGCAGGGGCTGGGACTGGCCGAGGACGAACAACTGGTGGGCTACATCTACCTGGGCACGCCGGAGATGGCGCCGCGGATCCCGGCGCCGCGTGATCTGAGCGGCCAGGTCAGCCATTGGTCAGGACCGGTCTGAGCGGCAGGGTGACGGTGGCGAGAAAGCCGCCGTCCGGGTGATTGCTCAGGTGCAGCTCGCCACCATGGCGCTGGATGGCGCGGCGGGCGATGGCCAGCCCCAGGCCATAGCCGGTGGCCTGCTGCTGATCCGAGCGGAAGAAGGGCTCACCCAGCCGGGGCAGGTCGTCGACCTTGACTCCGGGGCCATGGTCACGCACCTGGATGCACACCTCGCCCGCGGCGGCGGTCGCCGAGATGACGATCGGCAGGGCGGGCGGGTTGAAGCGCAGCGCATTGCGCAACAGATTGTCCAGGGCCCGTTCCAGTACATCGGGCCAGCCGTCCAGTCGCAGGGCGGCGGGAACGTCCAGCTCTACCCGCTGCTGCGGGGCGCTGAGCTGGGCATCCTCGACCAGGCCTTCCAGCAGCGGGTGCAATTCCAGCTGCTCGGGCGGACCGGGATCCGCTTCCTGGCGAGCCAGGGCGAGGATCTCGCCGATCAGGGTTTCCAGGCGATCGCATTCCAGGGTCAGGCGCGGCCACATGTTGCCCAGGTCATGGGGATCGGAGCGTTCGGCCAGCGCCAGGGCGATGCGCAGGCGGGCCAGCGGGGAGCGTAGCTCGTGGGACACGTCGCGCAGCAGCTGTCGCTGGCTGTCGATCAGGCGCTGCAGATGGGCGCCCATGCGATTGAAGTCTTCGGCCAGCACGCCCAGTTCGTCCTTGCGGCGGGCGAGGCGGGCGAGGGTGTCCTGCTGATAGGCGGTCTGCCCGAGATCATGGACCGCACGCCTGAGATGATTGAGCGGACGGGTCAGGCTGAGGGTCAGCAGCAGGCTGAACAGGGTCAGCACCACCGTGGCGATGGCCAGCATGCCGACCGGCCAGAACAGGCTCTGGCGGCGCCAGGCGCCCAGTTCGGGGGTGGGCAGGTGGTAGATGAACAGGTAGGTCTGGCCGCTCGGGCTGGTGTATTCGTCGGTCAGTCGTCGCCAGGGCAGCGGCCGGTTGGGGTCGCGGGCGCCAGGACCGGGGCGCTGCTGACGCTGCGGCTGGTCGAGATCCTGGTCGAAGATGCGCGGTGGCAGGGTGCCGCGCACCAGGGGCGAGCCGTTCTCGCCCAGCACCAGCACATCGATGCCGTAGCGGCCCTTGCGCTGTTCGAGCAGGCCTTGGGCGGCGGCGGGACCGTCGTTTTCATAACGTTGCACCCACTGTTCGGGGAGATCGCGCAGGCCGGGATGCTGCGCGAGGATCCAGGAATCCTGGTCGGCCAGGTGGCCGAGCAGCATGGTCAGGCCGACCGCGGACAGGATGGCCAGCCAGAAGGTGGCGAAGATGCGCCAGAAGAGGGAACGAAAAACCATGCAGTCGCCTTAGAAGCTGCTCAAAGTCTGCTGCGCGTCGGCCAAACGGCGTTGAAAATGCCTTCGGAATGCTCATTTACCACTCGTAAACTCCGCTTCCTCAGGCATTTTCGCCTTGTTTGTCTCTAGCTCGCGAGATTTTGGGCAGGTTCTTGGTCAGACGCTGCGCCGAGGACCATCGGCGCAGCGATCGGGGATCAGGAGGACTTGTGGTCCTGCTTCCATTGCTGGAACTCGGCCCACTCCTTGGCGCGATCCTCACGCTTCTTTTCCATTTCGTCGAAGCGCTTCTGCTGATCGGGCTTGAGCAGGGCGCGAATGGACTGACGGGTCTTGTCGCGACTGCCATCCAGCTGATCGTGCAGGGCCTTGCGCTGATCCTCGGGCAGCTTGTCGAGGTAGCTCTTGACGATCTCGCGCTGCTGCTGGCGCTCCTCGCCCATCAGCTTGCCGACCTGCTCGCGTTGCTCGGGGGTCAGCTTGAGGCCGCGCAGGGGGCCATCGCCACGCGGACCGCCATCCATCAGCTTGCCGTGGGGCGGCGGGGTGATGTCGGTGCTGTCCTGGGTAGCGGCCAGGGTCAGGGTCGGCAGCAGGGCGGCGAACAGCACGGCGGGCATGAGTTTGCGCATCGGGAAATCTCCTTGGGATGACCGGTGCAACACCGGATGAGCCCAGTCTAGGAGCGGGGGAGTCAGTGGCGGTCAGCGGGGGTAAAGAGGGGGTAAAGGCTGCGCGGTGGGCTAGACGCTGTAGTAGTAGCCGCGGCCCCGCAGCGCCAGGATGCGCGGACGACCGTCGGCATGGCTGCCGAGTTTGCGGCGCAGATTGCTGACATGCATGTCCAGGCTGCGATCGTAGAGGGTCAGCTTGCGGCCCAGGGCCGCCTGGGCCAGGGCCTGCTTTTCCAGGGGTTCGCCCGGTTGCCGCAGCAGGGCTTCGAGGATGCGGCTCTCGGTGAGGGTTAGGGTGATCTCGGTTTCGCCGATGTTGGCGACGCCGCGCGCCAGACTCAGCGACAGGTCGCCCAGCTGCAGGCGGGCCGCGGGCTGGGCCGGATGACTGCGTCTGAGGATGGCTCGGAGGCGCGCGGTGAGTTCGCGCGGATCGCAGGGCTTGGCCAGGTAGTCGTCGGCACCCAGCTCCAGGCCGAGGATCCGGTCGAGGGGTTCGCCCCGTCCCGACAGCATCAGCACGGGCAGTTGCGGATGATCGCTGCGCAGCTGCTTGAGCAATTCCAGGCCACTGCCGTCAGGCAGCATCACGTCCAGCACCACCACATCCGGTGTCGCCTCGCGCAACTGGGTGCGGGCGTCGCTGCCGGCATGACAGGCGTTGACCTCGAAGCCTTCCTGTTTCAGCCAGGCACCGAGCAGGTCGCACAGTTCTTGGTCGTCGTCGATCAGCAGTATCTGACTCATGGGATCAGTCTCGCGGTTCATCCATGGGTTGCAGATGGCGCGCCAGATAGAGGCCCTGACCGAGCATGAACACCAGGGTCATTGCCAGACTGCCAAAGACCTTGAAGTCGACCCAGAAGCTTTCGTAGGTGAAGGCCACGTAGAGATTCGCGCAGCCGCAGACGATGAAGAAGACGATCCAGGCGATGTTCAGCCGCGTCCAGATGGGGGCTGGGAGGCGCACCGCGTGGCCCAGCATGCGCTGGATCAGCGGCTTGTCGCCGATGAAATGGCTGCCCAGGAAGGCCAGGGCGAACAGCCAGTTCACCACCGGCGCCTTCCATTTCAGGAAGGTCTCGCTATGGAAGGCCAGGGTCATGCCACCAAACACCAGGCAGGCGATCAGCGTCAGCCACTGACTCTTCTCCAGCCGGCGCTGGGTCGCGAAGATCGCGCCGTAGACCACCAGGGAGGCGATGATCAGCACCGCGGTGGCACTGAAGATGCCGCCCAGGGTAAAGGCGTGCCCGGCGAACTCCAGCGGACGCGGATCGAGCTTGTAGACCAGGAAGAACAGGAGCAGAGGGATGAAATCGATGAATTGTTTCATTAACGCAGCCGATAGCAGTGCATCGCGGCATAATACCTGATGAAGCCGGAGGAGAAAGCCATGCGTATCGACCTGCACTGTCATACCACCGCGTCGGACGGCGCCTTCGCGCCCGCCGAGGTGGTCAGACGCGCCCATGAGCGCGGGGTGCAACTGCTGGCCATCACCGACCACGACACCCTGGATGGCTATGCCGAAGCCCTGGAAGCCGCGGACGGCCTGGGTCTGCGCCTGCTGCCCGGGATCGAGATGTCCTGTACCTGGGGTGGGGCGACCCTGCATGTGCTGGGCTACAACTTCGCCCCCGAGGCGCCCGAATTGAACGCTGCGCTGGAAGCCCTGCACGAGGGACGCTGGGAACGCGCCCGGGAAATCGACCGGCGGCTGGCGGCCAAGGGCATGCCCGGCACCCTGGACGGCGCCCGGGCGGTGCAGCTGGCCCTGGGCGACAGTCGCAATGCGCCGGCCCGGCCGCATTTCGCCGAATACCTGGTGCAGGCCGGCTTCGTCGAAGACCGCGGCGATGCCTTTCGCAAGTGGCTGGGCGGCGGCAAGCTCGGCGACGTCAAGCAGCACTGGCCGACCCTGGCCGAGACCCTGGCGACCCTGAAGGGCGCCAAGGCATGGATCAGTCTGGCCCACCCGCTGGCCTATGGCTTCACCCGCACCAAGCTGCGCAAGCTGATCGGAGAATTCGTCACCGGCGGTGGCCACGCCATCGAGGTGGTCAATGGCGTGCAGCCGGCGGAGCAGGTCGGCACCCTGGCAATTCTGGCGCGGGAATTCGGTCTGATGGTCAGTGCGGGCAGCGATTTCCATGCGCCGGCCGACTGGTCGGAGCTGGGGATGTACCGCCCGTTGCCCGAAGATCTGCCGCCCCTCTGGGCGCGCTTCAGTCAACCGCTGTACCCTCAGAATCGGGAACCCCAATGAGCCAGTTCATCGAGATTCATCCGCAGAATCCCCAGCCGCGGCTGATTCGTCAGGCCGTGGAAATCATCCAGTCCGGCGGTGTCATCGCCTATCCCACCGATTCGTCCTATGCCCTGGGCTGCCGTATCGGTGAGAAGAGCGCGGTGGAGCGTATCCGCCGCATCCGCCAGCTCGACGACAAGCACAACTTCACCCTGGTGTGCTGCGACCTCTCCGAGCTGGGCATCTATGCCAAGGTGGATACCAGCGCCTTTCGCCTGCTCAAGGCCTACACACCAGGACCCTATACCTTCATCCTCAACGCCACCCGCGAGGTGCCGCGCATGCTGCTGCATCCCAAGCGGCGCACTATCGGCGTGCGGGTGCCCCAGCATCCCATCACCCTGGCGCTGCTGGAGGCGCTGGGCGAGCCGCTGATGAGCGTGAGCCTGATCCTGCCGGGGGATGACGAGGCCCTGGGCGATGCCTGGGAGATCCGCGAGCGTCTCGAGCATTTCGTCGACCTGGTGATCGAGGGCGGTCCGGGTGGCCTGCAGCCCTCCACCGTGATCAGCCTGGCCGACGACGAGCCGGAAGTGATCCGCGTCGGTGCCGGTGATCCCACGCCCTTCATGATCGAAGCATGAGCGAAGCCCTGGACCCCCAGCTGCTCGAACCCGAGCAGCTGCGCCTGGCGCTGGTCTATGGCGAGGCCTTCACCGAACTGCCCCAGGACCTCTACATTCCGCCGGATGCGCTGGAGGTCTTTCTCGAAGCCTTCGAGGGGCCTCTCGACCTGCTGCTCTATCTGATCCGCAAGCAGAACATCGACATCCTCGACATTCCTGTCGCCGAGATCACCCGGCAGTACATGAGCTACGTCGAGCTGATGAAGGCGGTGCAACTGGAGCTGGCCGCCGAATACCTGCTGATGGCCGCCATGCTGGCGGAGATCAAGTCGCGCATGCTGCTGCCGCGCGCCGAAGGCCTGGAGGCCGAAGAGGAAGATCCGCGCGCCGAACTGATCCGCCGGCTGCAGGAATACGAGCGCTTCAAGAAGGCCGCCGAGGACCTCGACGACCTGCCGCGGGAGGGACGCAACTTCGTGGTGCCCAGCTTGCCGGCGCCCGAGGCGCGGGCGCGCAAGCTCCTACCCGAGGTGGAGCTGGGCGAGTTGCTGCTGGCCATGGGCGAGGTCCTGCGCCGCGCCGACCTGTTCGAGAGTCACCAGGTGACCCGCGAGGTGCTGTCCACCCGCGAGCGCATGAGTCAGGTGCTGGAGCGCCTCAAGGATGGCGCCTTCGTACCCTTCGTGGCGCTGTTCACCCTGGATGAAGGCCGGCTCGGGGTGGTGGTGACCTTCATGGCCATCCTCGAGCTGGTCAAGGAATCCCTGGTGGAGCTGGTGCAGAACGAGCCCTTCAGCCCCATCCATGTCCGCGCCCGGGTCAGAGACACTGATGCGGAAGGGGTCGCTCAGGCGTAAGCCAGCGCTGCCGTCGCGGCCGCGCTCTTGCGCTTGCCGACCCGCAACCGGGCGCCTTCACCGGCCGCGGCCAGGGCCGCGGCTTCAGCCACGCTGGGACTGCCGGTGTGTTGCAAGGCGACCGCACTCGGCGCGGCGATGCCCTCCTGTTGCGCCAGACGTTCGGCGGAGAAGCCCTGCAAGGGTAGTTGCCAGCGCTGGGCCAGGTGTTGCAGTGCGTTTTCCTCCACACGGCGGTCCACCGTCGCCAGCGCCGTGAGGGCGTTGGGGTCGCAGCCGGCCTCCTGCAGCACTGCCAGGGCCAGCGCGGTCAGCTCCTCCACCGAACAGCCCCGGCGGCAACCCAGGCCCAGGACCAGCGCCATCAGGCCTGAGGCGCCTGGCGATGGAACAGCCAGCTGCAGGCGAGTCCCAGGAGCAGCCAGAACGGCAGGTTGCTGGCCAGCACGGCGATCTGGAAGTGCCGTTGCAAGGCCTCCGGTGCCAGGCTCGCCTGGGCGACGGGTTGGGGCGCACCCAGCAGATGGGGAATGAGCAGCAGCCCGAGGGCGGCGATCTTGAAGCCGGGATGGCGAGTGAACGCCAGGAGCGCGAGCGCCGCGGCAGTGGCACCGGCAGTGCCCAGCCACCAGGCTTGACGCAGGGTGAGATCCGCCGCGGCCGTGCCGGGTAGCTCCGGCGGCAGGCCGAGGCTGGGCGCCAGGCAAAAGGTGGCATAGCCGGCCAGGCCCCACAGCAGGCCCTGGTGCAGGCGGGTCGGGCCTCTTAGATTGAACAGGCCCGCCAGGATCAGGCCGAAGCCTACCGCCACCACCAGGTTGCCGCCAAAGGTCGACAGGGTTCGCGGCCAGCCATCCGCCGGCGTCCAGGCTGCTTCTTCACCATGATGATGCTGTCCGGCCATGGCGGGCGCCTCGGTCTGGACCTCGTAGGTTTCCGCCTGGAGGATGAGCGGGGTCAGCCACAGGCTTTGCAGGGCACTCAGCAACAGGGCCGCAAGGAGGCCGGCCACGCCGGCACTGAAGGCAATACGCTGGAACATGGCGAACTCCTTTTAGTGGCAGGGGAAGCCTTCGCTATGGCGGGTATCGTGAGCGCCGTTGTGCAGCGCCTCGACATGGGAGAAACCGGCCAGAAGCACCAGGCCCAGGCCGAGCAGGCAGGCGAGCAGGGTGGCGGTCAGACGCTGGGTGCGGGTACTGGTCTGGGGCAGGGCGGTGGTCGAGCGGGTAGCGGTCATGGCAGGGCCTCGGAGTCGAAGCGGCAGGGACGCGCCGAGGCAGCGAGCCGCAGGCGGCCGCCGTCCAGCACGACCGCCCACCGCGGGTTGCTTGAAAGCAGCAGGCCGGTCTCCGGACTCACGAGGGTTGCAGGCTGCAACTACCAGGATCGCCTTCCCCAGACTTGCCGGCCGGGTGGCTCTGTGATCCTGCGCTCGTCTACCGTTGCGGGGGCAGTGCCGGACTCGGACCGGCTTCCCGTTTCACCGCGACCCATGGCGGAGTCGCGACACCTGAAGCAGCGGCGAGCAGACCACGCGCCTCGTCCGCCGGTCAAGTCTGGCCGATTGACACCCCGGCGGGGCGCTCGTAGCCTGTCGCGTTGCGAGGTGCTCTTGTCGGCAAGAGCTTGAAAGGGAACGCGGTGCGACACCGCGGCTGCCCCCGCAACTGTAAGCGGCGTTTTTAGCCTCTCCACTAGAGCCTGTTCATAATTTGCTGCGCGTCGGCCAAACTGCGTTGAAGCTGCTTTCGGAATGCTCATTTACCATTCGTAAACTCCGCTTCCTCAAGCATCTTCGCCTTGTTTGACTCTAGCTCGCGAAATTATGAACACGCTCTAAGGCCACTGCTCACGCGGGAAGGCCGGAGCCGGGCGCCGCGAGCCAGGAGACCTGCCTCGCCACGTTTCGAACACGCAACCGGGCGGGGTGATCCGGGCTGCCATTGGGGCCTCGCCGCGGCGCGAGCGCCTGGCATGCCTGCCCGTCTTCTTTCGCTTTCTCTCTAAGGGCAGCCCATGAAAACCCTGGCCAAGACCCCCGTCACCATCGTCACCGGCTTCCTCGGTTCCGGCAAGACCACCCTGCTGCGGCACATGCTCGACCACGCCGAAGGCCGCCGCATCGCGGTGATCGTCAACGAATTCGGCGAGCTGGGCATCGACGGTGAAATCCTGCGCCAGTGCAGCATCGGCTGTACCGAGGAAGAGGCCCAGGGCCGCGTCTTTGAACTGGCCAACGGTTGCCTGTGCTGCACCGTGCAGGAAGAATTCTTCCCGGTGATGAAGGAGTTGGTAGCCCGCCGCGGCGACATCGACCATATCCTCATCGAGACCAGTGGCCTGGCCCTGCCCAAGCCCCTGGTGCAGGCCTTCCAGTGGCCGGAGATCCGCAACGCCTGCACGGTGGATGCGGTGATCACCGTGGTCGACAGCCCCGCGGTGGCGGCCGGCACCTTCGCCGCCCATCCCGAGCAGGTGGACGTCCAGCGCCGCCAGGACCCCAACCTCGACCATGAATCGCCGCTCCACGAGTTGTTCGAAGACCAGCTCGCCAGCGCCGATCTGGTGATCCTCAACAAGGCCGATGGCCTGGATGCCGAGGCCCTGGCGCGGGTACGTGCCGAGGTCACCGAGGAGTTGCCGCCGGCGGTCAAGGTGGTGGAAGCCAGTCGCGGCGTGCTGCCGCTGTCGGTTCTGCTGGGGCTGCAGGCCGAATCCGAGGCCCATATCGACAGCCGTCCCACCCACCATGACCTCGAAGGTCATGAAGACCACGATCACGACGAATTCGACTCCTTCGGCGTCCAGCTGCCCGAGGTGGCCGAGGCGACCCTGCTGGCGGCCCTGGCCGAGGTGGTCAAGACCCATGGTGTGCTGCGGGTGAAGGGCTTCGCGGCCATCGCCGGCAAGCCGCTGCGACTGCTGGTCCAGGGGGTCGGCACCCGCTTCGACAAGCACTTCGACCGCCCCTGGAAGACCGATGAGACCCGCAGCACCCAGCTGGTGCTGATTGGCCAGGAGCTGGACCAGGCGGCCATCACCACCCAGTTGCGCGCCGCGGTCGCCTGACGCCAGATGCATCTGCTGCGTACCCAGCCGGGCGGCTTCGTCCCCGACGACGGCATCGCTCACCTGGCGCAGACGCCCGGTGAGATCGTCGTGCTCTGCAGTGGCGATTCGCACCTGGCGCTGCTGGCGGAGGCGACCCGTAGCCTGGACGAGGACTATCCGAGTCTGCGCCTGGCCAATCCCATGCAGTTGCAGAACCACGCCTCGGTGGACCTCTATGTCGAGGAGGTGCTGAGCCAGGCGCGAGTGGTGTTCATCTCCCTGCATGGCGGCCAGGGTTACTGGCGCTATGGCATGGAACGGCTGGCCGAGTTGGCCGCGCGGGGGCTGACCCTGATCGCGGTACCCGGCTGCGATCGGCCCGATCCGGAGCTGATGGCCCTGGGTACGGTGGCCCCGGAGCTGGCCGAACGGCTGTGGCGCTATCTGCGCCAGGGAGGGCTGGGCAATGCCCGGGATTTCCTGCATTGCCTGGCGGCCGAATGCCTGGGTGCCCCGTACACCTACCAGCCGCCACGGGAATTGCCGCGGGTGGCGGTCTATCAGCCGGAAGGCCTGGGTCTGGACGGCTGGCGCCAGCACTGGCGACCGGATTGGCCGACCGCGGCGCTGCTGTTCTATCGCACCCATCTGCAGTCGGCCAACACCGCCTTCGTCGACGTCTTCTGCCAGCAGCTGGCCGCCGAAGGGCTGAATCCGTTGCCTATCGCCGTGGCCAGTCTCAAGGAGCCGGCCTGTCTGGAGGAGGTGGAGCGGCTGCTGGACGAGACCAACGCCGCGCTGATCCTCAATACCACCGGCTTCGCCCAGTCCAGTCCGGAGCGGCCGAATCTGACGCCGTTCCGTCGCCCGGTGCCGGTGCTCCAGGCCATCTGCGCCCAGGACAATCGCGAGCGCTGGCTGGAGAATCCCCAGGGTCTGGGTGCCCGCGACCTGGCCATGCATATCGCCCTGCCGGAATTGGACGGGCGCATCATTACCCGGCCGATCAGCTTCAAGGGCCTGGCCTGGCGCTGCGAGCGCAGCCAGAGCGACGTGGTCAACTACCAGGCCGATGGCGAACGCATGGCCTTCGTCGCCCGTCTGGCGCGTAATTGGATCGAACTGGCACGGCGTCCTGCGGCGGACAAGCGCATCGCCCTGATCCTGGCCAACTATCCGACCCGCGATGGCCGCATCGGCAATGGCGTGGGCCTGGATACCCCGGCGGCAGCGCTCGGGGTACTGCGCGCCTTGCAGACGGCCGGCTATCCGGTGGCCAATCTGCCGGACAGCGGCACCGCCCTGATCGAGCGTCTGCTCGGTGGGGTGACCAACGACAGCGCCCTGCGCGATCTGCGCCCGGCGTTGCAGAGCCTGGCGCTGCAGGACTACCAGGCGTTGTTCGCCGGGTTGCCGCTCAGCCTGCAGCAGGCGGTGATCGAGCGCTGGGGCGGACCCGAGACCGATCCCATGCACCGTCGCGGTCGGCTCATGGTGGCCGGGGTGCGCTTCGGCCTGACCTTTGTCGGCATCCAGCCGGCGCGTGGCTATGACGTCGATCCGGCGGCGGTCTACCACGATCCTGCGCTGGTGCCGCCCCATGGCTACCTGGCCTTCTATTTCTGGCTGCGCGAGGCCTATGGCGCCCAGGCCGTGGTGCATCTGGGCAAGCACGGCAACCTGGAATGGCTGCCGGGCAAGGGCGTCGGGCTGTCGGCGGAGTGTTGGCCGGACGCCATTCTCGGACCGCTGCCCAACGTCTATCCCTTCATCGTCAACGACCCGGGCGAGGGCGCCCAGGCCAAGCGCCGCACCCAGGCGGTGATCATCGATCACCTGATGCCGCCGCTGACCCGGGCCGAGAGCTACGGGCCGCTGCGCGATCTGGAGCGGCTGGCCGACGAATACTATGACGCCAGCCTGCTGGATCTGCGGCGCGCCACCGAGTTGCGCGGCGAGATCCTGCAACTGGTGCGCGAGACCGCCCTGGATCGCGAGCTAGGGCTGGTGATCACCGACGATCCGGACAGCTGGCTGCCGCAGCTGGACGCCTATCTCTGCGATCTCAAGGAATCCCAGATCCGCGACGGCCTGCATGTGTTCGGTGAATCCCCGACCGGGCAATTGCGTCGCGATACCCTGGTGGCGCTCTTGCGCATCCCCCGTGGCGATGCCCAGGGCGGCAATGCCAGTCTGTTGCGGGCGCTGGCCAAGGATCTGCAGCTGGAGTTCGATCCCCTGGCCGCCGACCTGGGCGAGCCCTGGCAAGGGGCGCGCCCGGCTTGCCTGGCGGCGCTGTCCGCCGAACCCTGGCGCACCCTGGGCGATACCCGGGAGCGCCTGGAATTGCTGGCCCTGGCGCTGGTCGCCGCGATGGTCGATGCCGAGCCTTTGCCGTTGGCGCTGGACGAATTGCCGGCGACCCGTCCGGTGCTGGAACACCTGGTCACCCAGGTGGCGCCGGCACTGGACGGCTGTGGCCCCGCTGAAATCGTCGGCCTCCTGGCGGCCCTGGACGGGCGCTTCGTGCCGGCCGGTCCCAGCGGCGCGCCCAGTCGCGGGCGGCTGGATGTCCTGCCCACCGGGCGCAACTTCTTTTCCGTGGACGTGCGCAACCTGCCGAGCATGACCGCCTGGCGGCTCGGCTGGCAGTCGGCCAATCTGCTGCTGGAGCGTCATCTGCAGGAGGAGGGCGACCACCTGCGCCAGCTGGGTCTTTCGGTCTGGGGCACGGCGACCATGAGGACCGGCGGCGACGACATCGCCCAGGCCATGGCGCTGTTGGGTGTGCGCCCGGTGTGGCAGACCGGCAGCGCCCGGGTCGAAGACTTCGAGATCCTGCCGCTGTCGCTGCTGGATCGTCCGCGGGTGGACGTCACCCTGCGCATCTCGGGTTTCTTCCGCGATGCCTTCGGTGGTCTGGTACGGCTGTTCGATGCCGCGGTCCAGGCGGTCGCTGCCCTGGACGAGCCGGACGATCTCAACCCCCTGGCCGCCCAGGTTCGCCACGAGCGCGCTGCCCTGGAAGCGGCCGGTACCGCTGCTGACCTCGCCCGGCGTCAGGCCGGCTGGCGCATCTTCGGCGCCCAGCCCGGTGCCTATGGCGCCGGTGTTCAGGGCGCGGTGGAAGAACGCCAGTGGCAGGATCGCAGCGAACTGGCCACGGCCTACCTCAACTGGGGCGGCTACGCCTATGGCGCCGAGGATGAGGGCACCGCCGCTCGCGATGACTTCTCCCGCCGCCTCGGTCGGCTGCAGGCCGTACTGCAGAACCAGGACAACCGCGAGCACGACCTGCTCGATTCCAACGACTACTACCAGTTCCAGGGCGGCATGCTGGCCGCCGCTGAGACCCTAAGCGGCCAACGGCGCGCCAGCTACTTCGGCGACCATGCCCAGGCCGATCTGCCGAAGATCCGCACCCTGAAGGAAGAGCTGGGCCGCGTGGTGCGCTCCCGGGCAGCCAATCCCAAGTGGATCGCCGGCATGAAGCGCCATGGCTACAAGGGGGCCTTCGAGATGGCCGCCACCGTGGACTACCTGTTCGGCTTCGGCGCCACTACCGAACTGGTGGAGGATCACCAGTACCGGCAACTGGCCGATGCCTATCTGCTCGACGCCGATACCCGTGACTTCGTCGAGCGCCATAACCCCGAGGCCCTGCGCGACATGACCGAGCGCCTGCTGGAGGCCCAGCAGCGCGGTCTCTGGCAACAGCCGGGCGACTACCGCGAAGCCCTCGAACAGCTGCTGATGGATATGGATGAAGCCTGAGATGACCGCCCCTGTCTTTCCCCTGGCCGCCGTGGTCGGCGCAGACAGCCTCAAGTTGGCGCTGTGCCTGAATGCCATCGATCCCCGTATCGGCGGTGTGCTGATCGAAGGTCCCCGGGGCATGGCCAAGTCGACCCTGGCCCGGGGCCTGGCCGATCTGCTCGGCGGCGGTCCCTTCGTCACCCTGCCTCTGGGCGCCAGCGAAGAGCGCATCGTCGGCACCCTGGATCTGGATGCGGCGCTGGGCGAAGGCCGGGCGCGCTTCGCGCCGGGCGTACTGGCGGCGGCCCATGGCGGCGTGCTCTATGTCGACGAGGTCAATCTGCTGCCGGATCACCTGGTCGACCTGCTGCTGGATGTGGCGGCCAGTGGGGTCAACCGGGTGGAGCGCGACGGCATCTCCCATGAGCACGCCGCGCGCTTTTTGCTGGTGGGCACCATGAATCCGGAGGAGGGCGAGTTGCGTCCGCAGTTGCTGGACAGGTTCGGCTTCGCCCTGGCGCTGGACAGCCGGCCGGCCCCCCGGGAGCGGGCGGAGATCCTGCGCCGGCGGCTGGCCTTCGACAGCGATCCGTCAGCCTTCATTGCGCAGTGGGAAGCGGCGCAGGGGGAACTGCGTCAGCGCTGCGCTGTGGCCCGTACACGGCTGGCCGACATTCCACTGGACGATGCCGCCCTGGAGGCCATCACTGCAGGCTGCCACCAGGCCGGTGTCGATGGCCTGCGCGCCGACCTGGTCTGGCTACGCGCGGCGCGCGCCCATGCGGCCTGGCGCGGCGCCACGGCGATCGAAAACGCCGATATCGCCGCCGTGGCCGAATACGCCTTGCGCCATCGGCGCCGCGAACTGGCGGATGGTCCCTCATTAATACCACCCCTACAGGATGATTTGACTCCCACTACTCTGGAGCGAGAGCCTGGCGATCAACAGGAGCAGGGGGATGCCGAGACCGCGCAGGGCGAGGGCGATAGCTGGGGTGCCCTGGCGCCGGAGCCCACTGCAACGGGTCCCAGACGCCGATTGGGCGGGGCAAAAAAGCCCTAGGCATCCGATCATCCGGCACCCTGGATCGCGATGCCCGAAGCGGGACGGGCAAGGCCGCAGGCGGTCGCCAGGGCGCGCGTTCGCCGGGTACCGAAGGCCCTGTTGCCTGGGTGTCGACGCTGCTCCGCGGGCGTCCACGTTGCGCGAGTGATCTCCTCCGGCAACCACGCCGGCAGCGTCCCGCCCAGCTTTGGCTGGTGATCCTCGATCACTCCGCGTCCACCCGCCGCCACGGTGCCCTGGCCCAGGCCAAGGGGCTGCTGGCCGACTGGTTCGAGCAGGCCTATCGCCAGCGGGTCAGGGTCGCGGTCCTGCAGACGGCGGGGGCGCGACCCGAATGGTCTTTCCAGGGCCAGCGTAGCGGGCAGGCCCTTCAGGCATGGCTGGAGCAGCTGGGCGCGGGAGGCGGAACGCCTTTGCTGGCGGGACTGGTGGAAGCTCAGGCCTGGTTGACGAGCCGTCGGCGGCAACACCCCGGCGAGGAATGCCAGCTGCTGCTGGTCACCGATGGACGTCTGCGTGAGCTGGAGGGGTTGGCCCTACCGGACTGTCCCATCCGGGTGCTGGATATCGAGTTGGGACCACTGCGCCTGGGACGGGCAGGGGAACTGGCTCGGCGCCTGGGCGCGGAATACCTTCACCTCGAGGAGGTACCGGTGGTCTAGCCACCGGTGCGGCGTAGGTCGGGTCGAGGCGGTCCCATCGTCGAAGCCCGACATCGGGGAACTCGAGCCTCGTTCTGTTGGGCTTCGCTGCGCTCAACCCAACCTACCAGAGAGCCTCAATGCCCGCCCTTCATCGCCTTGACCAGGGTATCCACGTTGTAGCGGAACATGGCGGCATAGGTGGGCGCCGGGCCGTCCGCCGGAGACAGGGCTTCGACGTACAGCTCGCCACCCGGCTGGGCGCCGCTGGCCTTGGCGATCTGCTGTACCAGGCGCGGATCGTTGGAGTTCTCGAAGAAGTAGGTGGCGACATGCTCCTGCTTGATCTGGCGGATCAGCTTGGCGACGTCCTGGGCGGACGCCTCGGCTTCGGTCGATAGCCCCAGCGGCGAGATGAAGGTCACGCCATAGGCGTCGGCGAAGTAGCCGAAGGCATCATGGGAGGTCAGTACCTTGCGTTTGGCCTTGGGTACCTGGCCGATCTGCTCGCGGGCATAGCGATCCAGGGCTTCCAGTTCGGCGATGTAGCGATCGCCGTTGGCCTTGAAAGTGGCCGCGTCCGCCGGATCCACCGCGGACAGCGCCTTCACCACGTTGCGGGTGTAGACGACCACGTTCAGCGGGTTGTTCCAGACATGGGGATCGATACCGCCATGGTCGTGATCATGGTCCGCGTTGCCATGTTCATCCTCGTCTTCCGCCATCTCGCGGGTCTTGATCCCCTCACTGAGCACCACCGGCGGGCGCGCCTGGCCGGAGGCCTTGATCAGGCGGTCCATCCAGCCTTCCAGGTGCAGGCCGCTCATGAACACCACATCGGCCTGCTTCAGCGCCTGGGCATCGGTGGGCGTCGGTTCATAGGCATGGGGATCGCCATTGGGACCGACCAGGGAGGAGACCTGCACCTGATCGCCACCGACCTGTTTGACCACGTCGGCGATCACGGTAAAGGTGGCGACGGCCTTGACCGGTGCGGCCTGGGCCTGGCCGGCAGCGGCGAGCAGGAGGGCAGCGCCCAGGGAGAACAGGGATTTCATGGTGACTCCTTTCAGTGGGTGAGGTGGGGGCGGGGGCGCAGTCGCCGGTAGAGACCCAGGCGACCGAACAGCAGGGACAGGAGGTAGCAGCCACCCGCAGTGAGGACGATGGCCGGACCCGAGGCGCAGCCAAGGTGGTAGGACAGCACCAGGCCGATCAGGCCGCTGAGGCTGGCGATCAGGCTGGCTACCGCCATCAGCCCGGGCAGGCTGTTGGCCCAGAAGCGCGCCGCGGTGGCCGGCAGCATCATCAGACCCACCGCCATCAGGGTGCCCAGGGCCTGGAAGCCGGCGACCAGGTTGAGCACCACCAGCAGCAAAAACAGCAGGTGATAGAGCGAACCGCGACCACCCACGGCGCGCAGGAAGCCCGGATCGAAGCACTCCAGCGCCAGCGGCCGGTAGATCACCGCCAGCACCAGCAGCGACAGGGTGGCGATGCCGGCGACCAGATAGAGCGCCGTGGCGTCGATGGCCAGGATGGTGCCGAACAGCACGTGCAGCAGATCCACGCTGGAGCCGTGCAGTGACACGATCAGCACCCCGGCGGCCAGGGACATCAGATAGAAGCTGGCGAAGCTGGCATCCTCGCGCTGGCTGGTGAAGCGGCTGACCAGGCCGGCGAGACCGGCCACCAGCAGGCCGGCGAGCATTCCGCCGATGCCCATGGCCGGCAGCGACAGCCCGGCGACCATGAAGCCCAGGGCTGCGCCTGGCAGCACGGCATGACTCATGGCATCGCCTACCAGACTCATGCGCCTGAGCATCAGCAGGACACCCACCGGACCGGCGCCCAGCGCCAGGGCCAGGCAGGCCACCAGGGCGCGGCGCATGAAGCCGAATTCGACGAAGGGTTCGACGAGAAATTGATAGAGGGTCATGCGCGTTCACAGACCGCCGCGTTGGCGTCCCAGCGTTCGGCGAGATTGCGCGCGCGGGCCAGATGCTCGCTGACCAGCACCTGATCGGTGTCGCCCCAGGCGATGGCCTCCCGGGCCAGCAGCAGGGTCTCGGGAAAGTGCTGGCGAACCTGCTCCAGGTCGTGCAGCACGGCGATTACCGTGCGGCCCTGGCCATGCCAGCGGCGGACGATGGTCAGCAGGTCCGCAGTGGTGCGCGCATCGATGGCGGTGAAGGGCTCGTCCAGCAGCAGCACGGGAGCGTCCTGCAACAGCAGGCGGGCGAACAGTACCCGCTGGAATTGCCCGGACGAGAGGGCGCCGACCAGGCGGTCCTCCAGGCCTTCGAGACCGACCGCCTGCAGCGCCCTGGCCGCTTCCTCCCGGTGGGCGGCGGTCACCCCGCGCCAGAGGCCCAGGCCGCGCCAGGCGCCCAGCACCACGGTTTCCAGCACGCTGAGGGGAAAGCTGCGGTCGATCTCGGCGGCCTGCGGCAGGTAGCCCAGACGGCGTTGCGGCACCGCGCGGCTGACCCGGCCACTGACGGGTCTCAGGGTGCCGGCGATGGCCTTGAGCAGGGTGGACTTGCCGGCGCCATTGGGGCCGACGATGGCGGTGAGGCTGCCGGTCCGGAAGCAGCCACTGAGATGATGGATGGCCGGATGTCGCTGATAGGCCAGGGTCAGGTCCTGGAGTTCGATGGCCGCGCTCATGGCAGGGCGACCGCCCAGAGCACGGCCAGCCACAGGGCGACCAGGGGAATGCTGGCGAGCAGCAGGCGGGCGGGTACGGAGAGCAGTAGAAGGGAAGCGCGCGGGGATGCCATGATCGAGCCTTGGATAACGTGTAAAAGTTATAACATAACAAATGCAGTAGCGTCATCAGTGCGCGCGGGATGAATCACGCTAGGCCAGCAGGGTCGGGTTTTGCCGCAGAATGTTCCCTGCCCCAAGCAAGAGGCAGGGAAGGGCGCGACCCTGTCAGGCCGCCTGGGTCTCCGCCATCCGCTCTTCCAGCCGTTGCAGGAAGTTGAGCAGCAGCACCTCTTCTTCCTTCAGCCCCTTGCGCTTGCGCGGTTTGGGCAGGGTGCAGAGGTCACCGGCGAGGAAGGCATCCAGCACCCCGGGATGGATGTAGCACTTGCGGCAGACCGCCGGGGTATTGCCCAGGGTGCGGGAAACCGCCTTGACCATGTCCACCAGTTCCTTCTTGGCATCGGTCTGGGTCTCGCAGCGCAATTCGCGCAAGGCTTCCAGGGCAAGGGCGCTGCCCGCCCAGGTGCGATAGTCCTTGGCGGTGAAGTCGGCGCCGGTGAGTTCGTGCAGGTAGGCGTTGACGTCCGACGAGGTCACGGTATGGCGTTCGCCATCACCGTCCACATACTGAAAAAGGTGCTGGCCGGGCAGCTCCAGGCACTTCTTCACGGTGCGCGCCAGCCGCGGATCGCTGACCTTGATGTCGTGCTCCACCCCGCTCTTGCCGCGGAAGTGGAAGGCGATGGTATTGCCATGCACCTCGGCGTGCCGGTTGCGCAGCGTGGTAAGGCCATAGGACTTGTTGCTCTTGGCATACTGGGCGTTGCCGACCCGGATCAGGGTCGCGTCGAGCAGGCTGATGACCGTGGCCATGACCTTTTCCCGACAGAGGCCGCGGCGGGCGAGATCCTCTTCCACCCGCTGCCGCAGCTTGGGCAGGGCCTGCCCGAAGGCCAGCATCCGCTCGTACTTGTCGGTATCACGGATCTCGCGCCAGCGCGGGTGGTAGCGATACTGCTTGCGACCGCGGGCGTCGCGTCCGGTAGCCTGCAGATGGCCGTTGGCGTCCGGACAGATCCAGACGTCGGTATAGGCCGGCGGGATGGCCAGCTTGTTGATCCGCTCGACTTCCGCCTGGTCGCGGATGCGCTCGCCAGCGGGAGTGAAGTAGGCCCATTTGCCACGCGGCTTGCGCCGGCTCAGACCCGGCTGGCTGTCGTCGACGTAGTTGAGGTCGGGCGGCAGGGGGGTGCAGAGGGCGGTACCGGTGTCGTCACGCTCATCGGCGGGGATGGGCAGGTCGGTCTGGGCGAGGCGTTGCATTATTTTGGAGGGTTTCGAGCGAGAGGTCATGACTGCACCGACGATTTCCTGGTCGAAACGGTGGACTCCAGGAAACAGGACCCGGTTCTCATGACAGCGCTCGAGCCGACCGACGCACAGTTGCGCGAAGCCTTGCTGGCCAAGGCACGGGCGCGCCGCCCAGGGACCACCTTCTGTCCTTCGGAAGTTGCGCGCGACCTTGCGGCGGACTGGCGACCACTGATGGAGCCCCTGCGCGAGGTGGCACGGGAGCTGGCTCGCGCAGGCCAACTACGGGTGACGCAGAAGGGCGAGGTCCTTGATACCGAAGCGACCTGGCGCGGTCCGATCCGATTAAGCTTGGCTTAAGCGGCGTTTAAGTTTCGATTAATGGCCGATGGCTACTCTGGAAACCGTTCAGACAGCAACCAGAGGCATCACCATGAAAAAGCTTACCGCCCTTGCGACCGCCACCCTCTTGCTCACCGGTATGGGCGTTGCCCAGGCCCGCGATCTCGGCCGCGACGAAGCCCTCAAGCTGCGTGACAGCGGCAAGATCAAGAGCTTCGAGGTGCTCAACCAGGCCGCCATCGCCAAGCATCCGGGCTCGACCACCCACGAGACCGAACTGGAAGAAGAATACGGTCGCTACATCTATCAACTGGAACTGCGTGACCCCAAAGGTGTGAAATGGGATCTGGAACTCGACGCCACCACCGGCGAAGTCCTGAAAGATCAGCGCGACGACTGACCGTTGTCCTCGCCGGACTCTTGCTGCTCGGCAGCGTCTCGCCGCTGATCCAGGCCCGCGACCTGGATCAGGACGAGGCCCTCAAGCTGCGCAAGGAGGGGGTTATCCGCCCGCTGGAGACCCTCTTGCAGCGGGTGAACGAACGCTATCCCCAGGCTCGGCTGCTGGAAGCCGAACTGGAAGAAGAAGACGGTCAGTATCGCTACGAGATCGAGATCCTCGTCGGCGATGTCGTCCGCGAATTGGAAATCGGCGCGATGGATGGCGCCATCATGAAGGACGAGGTGGACGACTAGATGCGCCTGTTGCTGGTGGAAGACGATGTCGCCCTGGCCGACGAAATTTCGGCGTTCCTTGCCCGCCAGGGCTATGCCGTGGACTGGCTCGCCGATGGCCGCGACGCCGCCTGGCAGGGTGCTCAGGAGCCCTATGACCTCATCGTGCTCGATCTCGGCCTGCCGGGGCGGCCAGGGCTCGAGGTGCTCAGCGAGTGGCGCGCAAAGGCGCTGGCGACGCCGGTCCTGATCCTGACCGCCCGCGACAGCTGGGCGGAGCGCATCGACGGTCTCAAGGCCGGTGCCGACGACTACCTCACCAAACCCTTTCACCCCGAAGAGCTGGGCCTGCGCATCGCCGCCTTGCTGCGGCGGGTTCGCGGCGTGGCCAACCAGCCGCTCCTGCAGGCCGCCGGACTCGCGCTGGACGAGGCGCGCCAGTGCGTGGTGCGTGGCAGCGAAACCATCTCCCTGAGCGCCGCGGAATTCCGTCTGCTGCGCTGTTTCCTGCTGCATCCCGGGCAGATCCTCTCCAAGACGCGCCTGAACGACCACCTCTACGACGGCGAGAGCGAGCGCGACTCCAATGTCATCGAGGTGCACGTCAATCACCTGCGGCGCAAGCTGGGGCGGGAAGTCATCGAGACGCGGCGCGGCCAGGGCTATCGCCTGGGCGGTGTCGATTGAGGTCCATCCAGGCCCGCCTCAGAGTCGGGCTGGTGGCCATTCTGCTGGTGGCGGGCCTGGTGCTGGTCCTCGGGGGCGCCTGGCTGGTGGACCATGCCTTGCGCCGCTATCTGGAGACCGGGCTGCGCGGCGAGACGGAAAATCTGCTCGCTGCCCTGGTACGCGGGCCCCATGGCCTGCAACTGGACGAGGGGCGCCTGGGCAGCCTCTACACCCGCCCGCTGTCCGGTCGCTATTTCCTCATCGAGATCCCGGTGCTGGATATCCGCTGGCGCTCGCGTTCGCTGTGGGACGCGCAACTGGAAGCGCCGCCCAGGAGTGGCCTGAGCGAGACCCTGGCGGACGGCCCCAGCGGCCAGCGATTGCTCACCTACCGCGCTGACTACCAGCGCTATGGCCAGACGGTACGGGTCGTGGTGGCCGACGACTACAACCCGCTGTTGACCAACCTGACGCGCATCCTCGCGTTCGGTGCCCTGCTGGGGCTGGCGACCCTGCTGCTGGTCCTTCTGCTGCAACGGCTGATCGTGCGCCGGGCACTGCGCCCGCTGGACCAGGTGCGCGAGCAGATCGCCCAGCTGCATCAGGGGCGCCGTTCGACGCTGGACGCCGGCATGCCCATCGAGCTTGCGCCGCTGGTGGAGGAGATGAACGCCTTGCTGCGCCATACCGAGGACGGCCTGAAGCGCGCGCGGCATGGCATCGGCAACCTGGGGCATGCGCTCAAGACGCCGCTGGCGGTGCTCACCAGCCTGGCCGAGCGTCCCGAGCTCCAGGCACTGCCCGAGCAGCGCGAGGTCTTGCGCGAGCAACTGGCGCGTATCCGCCAGCGGCTGGAGCGGGAGTTGCGCCGCGCCCGGCTGGCCGGCGAGGCCCTGCCAGGCGCTCATCTGGATGCCGCCGAACTGCGCGAGCTCTGCCGGCTGCTCAATCGCCTGCATGGCGAGCACCAGCGGTTCGACTGCCATCTGCCCGAAGGACTGCGCCTGCCCTGGGACCGGGAAGACCTTCTGGAGCTGTTCGGTACCCTGCTGGACAACGCCGGCAAGTGGGCGGATCGGCAGGTTCGGCTGGAGGTGGCGCAGCGGGAAGAGGGTTATCTGATCCGGATCGAGGACGACGGCCCCGGCGTGCCGGAGGCGCAGCGCGCGGCCATCCTCGAGCGGGGTTCCCGACTGGACGAGGCGGTGGCCGGCCATGGCCTGGGGCTGGGAATCGCCAAGGACATCGTCGAAGGTTGCGCTGGAACCCTCGTCCTTGAGACTTCCCGGCTGGGTGGGCTGGCGGTGGTCATCTGCCTTCCGGCGCCGGTGCGCACAGCGTCTACGAGGTGACTTCTCGGTCAAGTTCTGCAGCGCGATGCCGATAACGGCATCAGCTCTTGCGAACAAGGAGAACCTCGTGAGCCTCAAACTTAAAGTCACCTTACTGGCGGTCCTGCCCGTCTGCCTGTTCACGCTCGTGCTGGGTGGTCTGTCTTACTGGGTCTTGCACGAGCAGGCGCTCAAGGACGTCGCCGATGCCCGCGAGCGACTGATGGTGCAGAGTCGCAACGGCCTGCAGAACACCGTGGAAGCGGCCATGACCGTGGTCAAGCCGCTGTACGACAAGGCCGCCGCGGGTGATACCGAGGCGCGCCAGGAGGCCATCCGCCTGCTGTCCGCCATCAGCTACGGCAAGGATGGCTATATCTTCGGCTACGATTCCAACGTGGTCCGCCTGTTCAAGGGCAACGACCCGGCCGGGATCGGCAAGAGCTTCAAGGACAATCGCGATCCCAGCGGCGTCTACCTCAACCAAGAACTGGTCCGGGTCGGCAAGGATGGCTCGCATTTCAGTCGCTACAGCTCTTCGCTGCCGGGCAACAAGGACGTGCTGGTGCCCAAGCTCGCCTATACCGACTACCTGCCCAAGTGGGATCTGGTGATCGGTTCCGCGGTGAACCTGGATGGCGTGGAGGCCGAGGTCGCCGCCGTGGCCGACCAGGTCGCCAAGCGTACCCAGGACCAGCTCTGGCTGATCTTCGGTACCTCCGGCGTGCTGCTGGTGGTGATAGGTATCGCCGCGCAACTTTTTGCCGCCCGGACCCTCAGGCCCCTGGCGCAGATTCGCGAGAACCTCGATGACATCGCAGCCGGCGAGGGTGATCTGACCCGCCGCCTGCCGGTCAACGGTCGCGACGAGATCGGTGAACTCGCCGCTGCCTTCAATCGCTTCGTCGATCGCATCCAGGGCACCATCGCCCAGGTCGTCGACATCACCCACCAGTTCACCGGTCTGCTTGACGATGTGGCCCAGCAGGCCCAGCGCACCGATCGCGACATGCAGCGTCAGCGCAGCGAAACCGATCAGGTGGCGACCGCCATCAACCAGATGTCCGCCGCGGCACAGGAGGTGGCGAGCAGCGCCCTGCGGGCCTCCGAAGCCACCCGCCAGACCGAGGAGAAGGGCCGGCTGGCCCGGGAGACGGTGGCCACCAGCGTGGCGCGCATCCACGAGCTGGTCGAGGAGGTACGCCAGAGCAGCGTCTCCCTCGATGGCCTCAAGCAGGACGTCGGCGCCATCGTCGGCGTACTGGACGTGATCCGCGCCATCGCCGAACAGACCAATCTGTTGGCACTCAACGCCGCCATCGAAGCGGCCCGGGCCGGTGAAGCCGGGCGCGGTTTCGCCGTGGTCGCCGACGAAGTACGCGCGCTGGCCAGCCGGACGCAGCAGAGCACCCAGGAAATCCAGGGCATGATCGATCGTCTGCAGCAGGCCACTGGCCGTGCGGTGGGAGCCATGGAGCGCTCGGGGGGCATGGGCGAGGCCACTACGGCCCAGGCCGAGCAGGCGGGGACAGCCCTGGCTGCCATCAGCGAATTGATCGCCACCATCAATGCCATGAACACCCAGATCGCCAGTGCGGCGGAAGAGCAGACAGCGGTGGCGGAGGAGATCAATCGCAGCGTCCATACCATCGCCGGTGCCGTGGACAGCATGGCCCAGGGGGCTCAACAGGGTGCCCAGAGTACCGCCGGAATGGTCGGTCTGGGCGAGCGGTTGGACGGATTGGTTCGCCAGTTCCGTGTATGATCGCTGGCGCGTCGGGTTCTCCGGCGCGCCTCTTCAGGTCGAGTTGGGGGTGCTCACGGGAACCCCACGGCTTCCGAGGCTCTAAGCAAGGCCTGTCATCCTTGTTTGGAATCGCGAAAGCCAATGAAAAGTGCTCGGCTGGAAAACAAGACGTTCCTGATCCTGCTGGTGGTGGTCTCGCTGGCCTTCGTCTGGATCCTCACCCCGTTCCTGGGGGCGGTGTTCTGGGGCGCCATCCTCGCCATCCTGTTCGCCCCGCTGCAGCGCTGGTTCGTCCGCCGCTTCAACAACAGGCGCAACCTCGGGGCGCTCTGCACCCTGTTCGTGATCCTGCTCATCGTCATCCTGCCGGTGGTGTTCATCGCCATTTCCCTGGTCCAGGAAGGCTCGCTGCTGTATCAGCAGATCAGCAGCGGTCAGCTTAACTTCGGCCAGTACTACCAGCAGATCTGGGGCGCCTTGCCGGATTCGGTACGCAGCGTCCTGCAGCGCTTTGGTGCCGGTGACCTGGACGGCATCCGCCAGAAGCTCTCCGCTGGTGCCATGCAGGGCAGCCAGTGGGTAGCCACCCAGGCCTTCAGCTTCGGGCAGGGCACCTTCCAGTTCCTGATCGGCTTCGGCGTGATGCTCTATCTACTGTTCTTCCTGCTGCGCGACGGTTCGCAGCTGGTGGCGCTGATCCGCAAGGCCATTCCGCTGAGCGACATGCACAAGCGCAGCCTGATGGCCAAGTTCACCGCCGTGGTGCGCGCCACGGTCAAGGGCAACATCATCGTGGCCGTGGTGCAGGGCGCCTTGGGCGGCTTCATCCTCGGCGTACTGGGTGTGCAGGGCGCGGTGCTCTGGGGCACCCTGATGGCCTTCCTCTCGCTGCTGCCCGCGGTCGGCTCGGCGCTGATCTGGGTGCCGGTGGCCATCTACTTCCTGGCCACGGGAGCGGTGATCAAGGGCGTGATCCTGATCGTCTTCGCCGTGGTGGTGATCGGCCTGGTGGACAACCTGCTGCGCCCCATCCTGGTCGGCAAGGACACCAAGATGCCCGACTACGTGGTGCTGATCTCCACCATCGGCGGCATGTCGCTGTTCGGCCTCAACGGCTTCGTCATCGGCCCGCTGATCGCCGCGCTGTTCATGTCGACCTGGGACCTGTTCAGCCACCGCGACGATATTTGATGAGCGACGTGCTCCAGGGGACTGGAGCACACGAACGGGCAGGGCGCGTCAGCCTTGGTCGGGCTCCGAGGGGTAGCGGGTCGCGACCAGACTTTCCTTGACCTTGCGCAGGTGCGGCTGGAAATCCACGCCGCGCTTGAGCGTGACCCCGGTAGCCAGGATGTCCAGCACGGTGAGCTGGATGATCCGCGAGGTCATGGGCATGTAGATATCGGTGTCTTCCGGCAGCGGAATGTCCAGGCTGTGGGTGCAGACCTTGGCCAGCGGGGTGTTGCTGGCGGTGAGGCCGAGCACCGAGGCGCCGTTGTCGCGGGCCAGCTTGGCCACGTCCACCAGTTCCCGGGTGCGGCCGGTGTAGGAGATGATCACGAAGAGATCGCCGGTCCTGGCGATGGAGGCGAGCATCCGCTGCATCAGGACGTCCGAATGCGCCGACACCGCCATGTTGAAGCGAAAGAACTTGTGCTGGGCGTCGAGGGCCACGGGCGCCGAGGCACCGAGACCGAAAAAGTGGATCTGCCGCGCCTGGATCATCAGGTCGACCGCGCGATCCACCGTGCGGGCGTCCAGCCGCTGGCGGGCGCTGTCCAGCGAGGCGATGGTGCTGCTGAAGATCTTTTCCGCGTAGGCCTCGGGTTCGTCGTTGGCTTCCACCGCCTGGCTGACATAGACCGCGCCACTGGCGATGCTTTGCGCCAGCTGGATCTTCATTTCCGGATAGCCGCTCACGCCCAGGGAACGGCAGAAGCGGTTGACGGTGGGCTCGCTGACCTGGGCCGCCTGGGCCAGGGCGGCGATGGTGTAGCGGGTGGCCTGCCGGGGATTCTGCAGGATGACCTCGGCGACCTTGCGTTCTGCGCGGTTGAGTTCGCCGATACGGGTCTGGATGGTTTGCAGCAGGGTGCTGGCACGATCCATGAGAACTCCTAGTGGTTGTTGTGCCTCTATCCTAAGGCTATAAAAGGTGTGGGCCGGGCTTACCCCTGCGCCGTATTTTTTAATATAAAGACTACGCGAATCGCCCCGGCTCCCCTATGATGGTGCTGGAATATCTCAAACTTTAAGTAAAAGAACGAATATTTATGGCTGGCGTCCGAGTTCTACCCTGTACCCTGGCAATCTTCGGCGCGTTGGGCGACCTGGCTCTGCGCAAACTTTTCCCTGCCCTGTATCAGCTGGATCGTGAAGGTCTGCTGCACGAGGATACCCGCATCATGGCGCTGGCGCGTGACCAGGGCGATGGGGTCAAGCAGCTGGAACACATCGAGGAGCGCCTGCGCCACTATGTGCCCAAGGCCGATTGGGACGAAGCGGTATGGACCCGGATGCGTGGTCGTCTCGGCTATCGCGCCATCGATTTCCGCAATCGCGAAGACTATACGGGACTTGCCGAGGATGTGGGTGAGACGTCGCCGCTGATCGCCTATTTCGCCACCCCGGCGCTGGTCTACAGCGCCATCTGCGAGAACCTCGCCGCCGTCGGCCTGTGCGAGCGCACCCGGGTGGTGATGGAAAAGCCCATCGGCTACGACCTGGAATCCTCCAAGGTGGTCAACGATGCCGTGGCGCGCTTCTTTCCCGAAGACCGCGTCTATCGTATCGACCACTACCTGGGCAAGGAAACCGTCCAGAACCTCATCGCCCTGCGTTTCGCCAACAGCCTGTTCGAGACCCAGTGGAACCAGAACTACATCTCCCACGTGGAGATCACCGTGGCCGAGAAGGTGGGCATCGAGGGTCGCTGGGGCTACTTCGACCAGGCCGGCCAGCTGCGCGACATGGTGCAGAACCACCTGCTGCAACTGCTCTGCCTGACCGCCATGGATCCGCCGGCGGATCTTTCCGCCGACAGCATCCGCGACGAGAAGGTCAAGGTCCTCAAGGCCCTGGAGCCCATCACCGCCGACCAGCTCGCCAGTCGGGTGGTCCTGGGTCAGTACACCTCCGGCTACAGCGACGGCAAGCCGGTGCCGGGCTATCTGGAAGAGCCCAATTCCAACACCGAGAGCCGCACCGAGACCTTTGTCGCCATCCGCGCCGATATCCGCAACTGGCGCTGGTCCGGGGTGCCTTTCTATCTGCGCACCGGCAAGCGCATGCCGCAGAAGCTGTCGCAGATCGTCATCCATTTCAAGGAGCCACCGCACTACATCTTCGCTCCCGAGCAGCGCAGCCTGATCAGCAACCGCCTGATCATCCGCATCCAGCCGGACGAAGGCATCTCGCTGCAGGTGATGAGCAAGGATCAGGGCCTGCGCAAGGGCATGCAGCTGCGCAGCGGTCCGCTGCAGCTCAACTTCTCCGAGACCTTCAAGCACCTGCGTACGCCGGATGCCTATGAGCGACTGCTGCTGGAAGTCATGCAGGGCAACCAGTCGCTGTTCGTCCGTAAGGACGAGATCGAAGCGGCCTGGAAATGGTGCGACCAGCTGATGGATGGCTGGTCGAAGATGGGTGATTCGCCCAAGTCCTATGCCGCCGGCAGCTGGGGTCCGCTGACCTCCATCGCACTGATCGCACGAGACGGGAGATCCTGGTATGGCGACGTCTGATCTGGGGCAGGGCGTGACCCTGCGCGAACTGCCTGACCGCGACGCCCACGCGGCGACGCTGGCCGAGACCGTCACCACCGCGCTGCGCGAAGCCCTGGCGGCCCGCGGCGAGGCGCTGCTGATCGTCTCCGGCGGTCGCAGTCCGGTGCCCTTTCTGGAGCGCCTGGCCCAGGCCGAGCTGGACTGGTCCAAGGTGCTGGTGACCCTGGCGGACGAGCGCTGGGTACCCGGTGACCATCCGGACAGCAATGCCGGCCTGCTGCGCAAGCACCTGTTCCAGGGGCCTGCCGCCGCGGCCGGCTTCGTCGACCTCTACAGCCCGGCCAGCTCCACGGAAGAGGGCATGGCCCTGACCGAAGCCCGGCTGCGCGACGCCCTGGCGACGCCCGATGTGCTGGTGCTGGGCATGGGTGACGACGCCCATACCGCCTCGCTGTTCCCCGGCAGTCCCGGCCTGGAAGAGGCCCTGGATCCGGCCAGCGAGCGCCTCAGCTTTCCCGGCGTGGCACCGTCCGCGCCCCAGACCCGCATCACTCTGAGCCGTGCCTACCTGAGCCGCGCGCGGCAACAGATCCTCGCCATCCAGGGCGCAGGCAAGCGACAGGTGCTGGAAACCGCTCTGGCCGAGGGCGACGAGCTGGCCACTCCGATCAAGGCGTTCCTGCGCGAACCCCTGGTCGTCTTTTGGTGCCCCTGACGAGGAGTTGAGTTTTGGACATGCAGAACAAGATCGCGACCCTAGATGCCCTGTGCGCCCGCGCGCGGATCCTGCCGGTGATCGTGATCAACGATCCCGCTGACGTGCTGCCGTTCGCCGACGCCATGGCTGCGGGGGGACTGACCGCCCTGGAAATCACCCTGAGGTCGGCCCACGGGCTGGACGCGGTGCGCCTGCTGCGCCAGGAACGTCCCGAGCTGGATGTCGGTGTGGGCACCGTGCTGGACGTGCGGATGTTCGATGCCGCGGTCGAGGCCGGCGCCCAGTTCATCGTCACCCCGGGCACCACCGAGGAAATCCTCCAGGCCGGGGTAGCGGCGCCCATCCCGCTGCTGCCCGGCATCGCCACGCCCTCGGAGATCATGCAGGCCTACCGCCTGGGGTATCGCCGCTTCAAGCTGTTTCCCGCCAACGTCTATGGCGGCGTCGATGCGCTCAAGGCCTTTGCCGGTCCCTTCGCCGAACTCAAGTTCTGCCCCACCGGCGGCGTCAACCCGGGCAATGTGAAGAGCTACTTCCAGCAGCCCAACCTGCTGTGCGTCGGCGGCAGCTGGATGCTGCCCGGCGATGTGGTGAAGGCCAAGGACTGGACCCGCGTCGAGCAGCTGTGCCGCGAGGCCCTGGCCACACTGGACTGACACTGCGGCCATCCGTCACCCGCCAGGCTAGTGCGGTGTCTCTGAAGTTCGCGCAAGAATTGGCGAGTGATTTTTTGGCTATGGCTAGGCGCCGGTACGAGTCATAGCAGGGCTATGGCGAGGAGTGGCAACGCCGCCATAGCCGAAAAAGCGCCGCCAAAATTGTGCAGTCAACTTCTGAGACACCACACTCGCTAGGCTGGCGCGAGCAGGGGCGCTATCATGCGCCCCTGTCTTTTTCCTGGCGCCCGTTCCGTGGCGCCTTTGTCGTCCACTACACCGGGAGGTGCCTGATGACCCTCGACAAGAATCCCCCAAACGAAATCCTCGAAGAAAGCGCACCCGCGCCGGCTGGCGAAAAGCTGCAGAAGGTGCTGTCGCGCCTGGGCGTCGGCTCTCGTCGCGACGTCGAGGCCTGGATCGGCGAAGGCCGCATCAAGGTCAACGGCGTGGTCGCGCCCCTGGGCCTGCGCGTCATGCCCAAGGACGCCATCGCGGTGGACGGTCGCCTGCTCAAGCGCGACCAGGCCGAGGAAGTGGTACGCCGCGTGCTGATCTATAACAAGCCCGAAGGCGAGATCTGCACCCGTGACGATCCCGAAGGCCGACCCACCGTCTTCGACCGCCTGCCCAAGCCCAAGCAGGGCCGCTGGATCAATGTCGGTCGCCTGGACATCAACACCACCGGCCTGCTGCTGTTCACCACCGATGGCGAACTGGCCAACCGGCTGATGCACCCGTCCTACCAGATGGACCGCGAGTACGCGGTACGGGTACGGGGCGAGGTGACCGAAGAGATGCTGCTGCGCCTGAAGAACGGGGTGATCCTCGAAGACGGCCCGGCGCGCTTCACCGATGTCCAGCAGGCGCCGGAAGGCGACGGCTTCAACCACTGGTTCCATTGCGTGGTGATGGAAGGTCGCAACCGCGAAGTCCGCAGGCTGTGGGAATCCCAGGGCCTGGTGGTGAGCCGGTTGAAGCGCGTACGTTTCGGTCCGGTGTTCATGACCAGCGATCTGCCGGTCGGGCGCTGGCGCGAGATGACCCAGGGGGAGATCGACATCCTCGCGGGCGAAGTCGGCCTGCCGCCGGTGGCGCTGCCGTCCATGGGCGGCAAGACCAAGGAAAAGCTCGAGCGTCAGCAGCGCAAGACGGCGCGGCCGATCGATGCCGGTCGGGGTTCGCGCAACAAGCTCAACAAGACGGGCAAGACCGGCAAGCCCCAGGGGTCGGCCGTGGCCGAGCGTCCCAGCGAAATGGGCCGCAAGCCGGTCAGCAAGGGCCGTACCTCGCCGGGCATCGCCCCGCGTCGTGGTCCGAGTGGTGGCGGTACCGGCAAGGGCGGTCGCCGCTAAGCAGAGAGGTCGCCTGGTCCCAGGCGACCGCTAGGCCAGGCTGCAGAATCGATTGCGGCCTTCGGCCTTGGCCTGATAGAGGGCGCGATCCGCGCGCAGCAGCAGGCAGCGCGGAGACTCGACGTCGCGCAGGGTCGCCAGGCCCAGGCTCAGGGTGACCGGCAAGGGGATGGCACCGGCGGTCTCCGACTGGGCCTCCACCGCCGCTCTCAGGCGTTCCGCCACGATATGCGCCGCTTCATGGCCAGTGGCCGACAGCAGTACACAGAATTCCTCGCCGCCAAAGCGAAAGACCATGTCCATGCTTCTCAGGCTGTTGCCGAGGGTGCGGGCGGTCTGGCGCAGCACGTCGTCACCGACGCTGTGGCCGAATCTGTCGTTGATGCGCTTGAAGTGATCCAGGTCCAGCATCAGCAGCGACAGCGGCTGCTGGGTGCGGCGGGCGAGTTCCAGTTCCCGCACCAGGGCACGATCCAGGGCGCTGCGATTGCCGACACCGGTCAAGGCATCGCGCAGGGCGTTGTTCTGGGCCTCGCGGTAGAGCAGGGCGTTGCGCAGGGGAAACAGCAGGCTGCCGAGCAGGTATTCCAGCGCCCCGAGTTCGCTGTCCTGGAAGCGCTCCTGACGGTAGAAGGTCAGATCGCCCAGACGCAGGTCCCCCTGGCTCAGGTGATAGTGCACCTGATGACCCTGTTCTTCGCCCAGGCCGATGGCCACGTCTTCCGCGGCATGTCGGTAGGTGAGGCCGGGCAGGTCCACTAGGGTATCCACCTCCTGCCGGAAGAGTTGCAGGACCCGTTCGAGCTCCAGCGAGGTCTGCAGGACGCTGAGCAGCCGCTGACGCAGTGCGCCCAGCACCGCCGGATCGCTGTCGCGGGCGGGGGCAGCCAGGTTGGCGTTGCGCTGCTGGCGAGCGCGATCGAGATTGATGGTGTTGGACGAGGGCGGGACCATGCCTGTTCTCCTTGGCGGATAGTCCCTCTACAGCGAGAAGCGTGCCAGTCTTTCAGTGGCAGTAAAATCAATGACTTAGGCGTATGGTGGCGATTGGCCGTCTGTAAGTTGACGCCTGGAAGCCAGGCGGGACGCTTTCGCGACCCGCTCGTGACGACTTTCCGACGCGTGGCCTATACCTTGAGTACTAGCTTGCCGAAGTTCTCGCCGGAGAACAGCTTCATCAGGGTCTCGGGGAAGGTGTCCAGGCCTTCCACCACATGCTCGCGGGATTTGAGCTGGCCGTCGGCCAGCCAGATCGCCAACTGCTTCTGCGCCTCGGCATAGCGAGCCGCGTGGTCGAGCACGATGAACCCTTCCATGCGCGCGCGATTGCTAAGCAGCGCCAGATAGTTCTGCGGGCCCTGCACCTTGTCGCTGTTGTACTGACTGATGGCGCCGCAGAGCACCACCCGTGCGCGGAAATTGATCTGCGCCAGCACCGCGTCGAGGGTCGGACCGCCGACGTTGTCGAAATAGACGTCGATGCCGTTGGGGCACTCGCGCTGCAGGGCGGCTGCGAGGTCCGGTTCGGCCTTGTAGTCGATGGCGGCGTCGAAGCCGAGCTCCTCGATCAGATAGCGGCATTTCTCCGCGCCACCGGCGATGCCCACCACATGGCAGGCCTTGAGCTTGCCGATCTGGCCGACCATGCTGCCCACCGCGCCGGCGGCGCCGGAGACCACGATGGTCTGGCCGGCCTTGGGCTCGCCGACCTCCAGCAGGCCGAAGTAGGCGGTCAGGCCGGTCATGCCAAGCACGGAAAGGTACTGGGGCAGGCTGGCCTTGCTGGGGTCCACCTTGTAGAAGCCCTGGGGCTCGCCCAGGTAATAGTCCTGGATGCCGAGCATGCCATTGACGGTATCGCCCACCTTGAAGTCCGGGTGGTTGGACGCCACCACCTCGCCGACGCCCAGGGCGCGAATGACCTCGCCGATGCCGATGGGCTTGATATAGGACTTGCCCTCGTTCATCCAGCCGCGCATGGCCGGGTCGAGGGAAAGGTACAGATTCTTGATAAGCACCTGACCGGCGCCGGGTTCGCCGATCGGCTGCTCGACGCGCTCGAAGGTGTCGGCGGTGGGTTCGCCGGAGGGGCGTTTGGCGAGCAGGAATTGGCGATTGGTACGGGACATGGTGTTCTCCTGACGGGAAGGATCCAGTTCCGACCCGTCAGGAGGGGCGCGGGTTCTAACGGCGGCGTGCGGTCAGTAGCAAACTGGCCAAAAGACCGGCGACCAGGCCCCAGAAGGCCGAGCCGATGCCGGCCAGGGTCAGGCCCGAGGCGGTGACCAGAAAGGTGATGAGTGCCGGTTCGCGCTGGCCGGGGTCGGCGAGGGCGCCGTGCAGGCCGTTCATGATGGAGCCGAGCAGCGCCAGGGCGGCTACCGAGATCACCAGTTCGCCTGGCAGCGAGGCGAACAGCGCTGCCAGGGTGGCGCCGAACAGCCCGGCGATGCCATAGAAGAGTCCGCACCAGACCGCCGCGGTATAGCGCTTGCTGGCGTCCTCATGGGCCTGGGGACCGGTGCAGATCGCCGCGCTGATGGCCGCCAGGTTGATGCCATGGGAGCCGAAGGGTGCCAGCAGCAGCGAGGCGAGGCCGGTGGTGGCGATCAGCGGCGAGGCCGGGACCGCGTAGCCATCGGTGCGCAGCACGGCGATACCGGGCATGTTCTGCGACGCCATGGCCACCACGAACAGCGGGATGGCGATGCCGATGGTGGCGGCCAGGGAAAAGGTCGGGGTGGTCCATACCGGCACCGCCAACTCCAGGCGCAGGCCGTGGAAGTCCAGCAGGCCCAGCCCGGCGGCCAGCAACAGGCCAGCCACCAGGGCGACCAGCACGCAATAGAGCGGCCACAGCCGCTTGGCCACCAGATAGGCCAGGGCCATGCCCAGCACCAGCGCGGTCTGGTGCTGGGCCGCGGTGCAGATCTCGATGCCGATGCGAAAGAGGATGCCGGCCAGCAGAGCGGCGGCCAGCGCCGGCGGGACCCGGCGCAGCAGGCGGTCGACGCTGCCGGTGAGACCGCAGAGGGCGAGCAGCACGGCGCAGAGGACAAAGGCGCCGATGGCGTCGCTGTAGGGCACCGACGGCAGGCTGGTGACCAGCAGCGCGGCGCCCGGGGTCGACCAGGCGATGACGATGGGGGTGCGGTATTTCAGCGACAGGCCGATGGTGGTCAGCGCCATGCCGATGGACAGTGCCCAGATCCAGGAGGAGATCTGTCCGCTGCTCAGGCCGGCATTCTGGCCGGCCTGGAACATCAGCACCAGGGAACTGGTGTAGCCCACCAGCATGGCGACGAAGCCGGCGACCACGGCGGCGGGCGAGGTATCGGCCAGCGGGGAAAGGCGTTGCGGAGCCGCGTGCATCGAAAAACCTCAGTGATGGCCGAACAGGATGGGATAGAGGGACAGCACCAGCAGCAGGGCCATGCTCCAGTTGAACAGCCGCAGCCGTGCCGGGCTGCTGAGCAGACGGCGCAGGCCCATGCCGAACAGCGTCCAGAGGCTGACGCTGGGCAGGTTGATCAGGGCGAAGAGCAGGGCAACCAGCAACAGGTTGGCGGTGAAGTTCTCGGCCGGAATATAGGCGGTGACCGCGCCGATGGCCATCACCCAGGCCTTGGGGTTCACCCATTGAAAGGCTGCTGCCTGGAAGAAGCCGAAGGGCTTGCCGCTGCCCGATTCGCGCGGCGTGGGGGCAGAGGCGGTGGCCAGCTTCCAGGCCAGATACAGCAGGTAGGCGCCGCCAATGACCCGCAAGGCGATCTGCAGCGGCGGATAGAGCACGAACAGCTGACCCAGGCCGAGGCCGGTGCAGATGACCAGCAGCATGTGGCCCAGGCTGATGCCGAACATGTGCGGCAGGGTCCGCCGAAAGCCGAAATTCACTCCCGACGCCAGCAGCATCATGTTGTTGGGGCCGGGCGTGGCGGAGGAGACGAAGGCGAAGAGCATGAAGGCGGAGAGCAGTTCGACGGTCATGAGGGGCATCCCTGGGCTTTGCGCCAGCTTAGCCAGGCCGCTCGGGCCGGTATCCGTACACCAAGGCCGCGAACCAGCGGTACAGTTTTCAGGAGTCGACCGAAGGGGTCAAACTGTCCTGGCTTTCGGTTTCGCTCTCCTGGCGGCCGGCCAGGGCCTGATTGAACGCCAGCCAGCCCTCGGCCGCGTCCGCTCCCGCCGAAGCCAGCGCCGCCTGCACCAGGCGCATCTGTTCACGTCTCAGGGTCTGCTCCAGGGCGGCGCCACCCCGGGTCAGGGATAGCCGTCGCTTGCGCTTGTCTGCGGCATCCGTCTCCATGGCCACCAGTTGCATCTCCAGCAACTGCCGCAGCGGAATGTTCAACGCCTGCTTGCTGACGTTGAGCACCTCCAGCAGCGCCTTGTTGCTCAGGCCCGGCTCGCGCGCGATGAAGAACAGGATGCGCTGGTGGACCCGGCTCAGGCCGCGCCGCGCCAGCATGTCGTCGGCCTTGGCGGTGAACGCCTGATAACCGAAGAAGAAGGTCTCCATGACCAGGCGCTGTTGGGAGGTCTGATTTAGGTCAAGCATATTGACTTGTCTTTCCGGAGTGGATTAGGGTCGGTCAAGTAGTTTGACTCATTACCAGGCCACGGGCCACAGGAGGGCAGATGGCATTTTCCGAACGGGTGACCCGACTCAAGAGCAGCCTGATCCGCGACATCCTGGCAGCGGCGCAGCGCCCGGAGGTGATGTCCTTCGCCGGAGGACTGCCGGCCGAGCGCTGCCTGCCAACGGTGGACTGGAGCACGATGCCGGCCGGCCTGGGTCAGTACGGCATGAGCGAGGGCGAGCCGGCGCTGCGCGAGGCCATCGCCGCCCAGGCCCGCGCCTATGGCCTGGACTGCACGGCGGACCAGGTGCTGGTGACCACGGGTTCGCAGCAGGCCCTGGATCTGATCGCCAAGCTCTATCTCGATGTCAGCACCCCGGTACTGGTGGAAGGCCCCACCTACCTGGCGGCGCTGCAGAGCTTCCAGTTCTTTGGCGCCGAGTGCCTGGAGGTCAGCCTGACGCCGGAGGGGCTGGACCTGGAGGCCTTGCGCCTGCGCCTGGAAGAGCGACGCCCGGCCTTCGCCTATCTGATCCCGACCTTCCAGAATCCTTCCGGGGTGCGCTATTCCGCAGCCAACCGTGCGGCGGTGGCAGCCCTGCTGGACGAGTACGGCGTGACCCTGGTCGAGGACGAGCCCTATCGCGAACTCAGCTACGACGGCGCGCCGGCGCGGCCGCTGTGCGGCCAACTCCGGCGCAGCGCCTGGATTCACACCGGCAGCCTGTCCAAGACGCTGCTGCCCGGCCTGCGCGTGGGCTACCTGATCGCCTCGCCTGAATTGCTCAAGCCCCTGCGGGCGCTCAAGCAGGCGGCCGATCTGCACACCTGCCGCATGAGCCAGTGGCAGGTGCTGCAATGGCTTGGTAGTGAGCGCTATGCCCGGCACCTGGAGGAGGTAAGGACCTTCTACCGTAAGCGTCGCGATGGCTTCGCGCGGGCGCTGACGCGACACTTCAGCGACATCGCCGACTGGCAGATTCCCCAGGGTGGACTGTTCTTCTGGTTACGGCTGAAAACGCCCCTGGATACCCGTACGCTGCTGGATGCCGCCCTGGCGCAGGACGTCGCCTTCATGCCGGGCGAGCCATTCTTCGCCGAACCGGATCGTCACCGCGGTCTGCTGCGGCTCAATTTCAGTCATGTGCTGCCCGAGCGGCTGGACACGGGCCTTGCGCGCCTGGCCAGCGTGATCCGGGAAGCCACCCCCCATGACAAGGAGCTGTGAGATGTATCAGGTCTATGGCGATCGTCGTTCCGGCAACTGCTACAAGGCGGTGCTGATGCTGCACCTGCTCGGCCTGGAGTATCGCTGGCACGAGGTCGATATCCTCGCCGGCGAGACGCAGAGCGAAGCCTTTTTGGCGAAGAATCCCAACGGCAAGATTCCGGTGCTGGAGCTGGAAGACGGCACCTGCCTGTGGGAATCCAATGCCATCCTCAACTTCCTCGCCGACGGCACGCGCTTCCTGCCCAGCGAGCCGCGGCTGCGGACCCAGGTGCTGCAGTGGCAATTCTTCGAGCAGTACAGTCACGAACCCTATGTGGCGGTGGCGCGTTTCATCCAGCTCTACCAGGGGCTGCCGGCGGAGCGCCGGGAGGAGTACGAGGTCTGCCTGGTGCGCGGCTACAAGGCCTTGCGGGTGATGGAGCAGCAGTTGCAGCGCACGCCCTTCCTGGTCGGCGAGGACTACTCGATCGCCGATATCGCGCTCTATGCCTACACCCACGTCGCCCACGAAGGCGGCTTCAGCCTGGACGACTATCCGGCCATCCAGGCCTGGCTGGCGCGGGTAGCGGCGCAGCCGGGGCATATCGCCATCGGCTGAAACGCGAGCGGGGAGCCAGGGCTCCCCGCGGGACGCTCGGACGTGATCAGCGAGCGCTGACCACGAACTGCCAGTACTGGTTGAGGCGGCGCTCGCCACCGTTGGCGGTCAGCAGCACGGAGGACGGTGGCTTGGACTGCAGCTCCGGCAGGGATTTCATCAGCGTCAGCCAGTTGCTGTAGTAGGTCTGCAGGCAGCGGCGGGCGGTGCCGTTGTTCTGCAGGGAGGTGAGGGCCTTCTGATAGGCCGGCTCGATCTGCGACAGTGCCTGGACGACACAGCTGTCGGTATCGGAGAAGCGAGCCGTATCGCCGATGCGGGTTCCGGCGATCACCGCCTTATTCGCACAGCTCTTGAAGGCGACCATGCTGGCCTGCTCGAATTGCAGGGCATCCTGATCCATGGCGAAAACGGGGGCGCTGCAGACGGCGGCTGCAACGAGGGCTAAGGCGTAAGCGTGGCGTTTCATGGTGGCGTCCCTGGCTACGTCATACAACGTGATGGCATCAATGCACAGCGGCAGACTGCACCGCCGGACAAATGTTCAGCGCGAAAGGCGGCAAAGCGCCATCAGGTGAATTCCACCAGACCGACGGTAGTGAGACCTATGAACAGGGCGGTCAGGGCGACCATGGCAAACGCCAGGAGATAATCTTCCATCAGGGCTTTCCCTACTACGATGACGGCAGTAGGACCGATGGCAATTGGCCAGGTTCGTGCGGAAGCGCAGCGCGCGCAAGCGGGCCGACGAAAGGTCATCGGGCCGAGGGGAGGGCGACGACGCCCGATGGGCGCCGTCGCCTAGACATCACTCTTCCAGGCGGTTCTTGTCGAGTTGCTTGGCCAGGCCGGCGCCCAGATCGGCACCCGTTACCGGTGCAGCATTCGGGTCCGACATGGTGCGGGTCGCGAGCTGTTCGACCGCCTTGGCCTGCATCGGCGGCAGCTTGACGCTGGCCAGGCCGTCGCCGCCGTCCACGGCGGGGCTGGGCTGTTCCACGAACTCCCAGTCCTGACCCTGGTTCCAGGGACCGCGCATATCGCCTTCGCCTTGCGACATGTTGTAGTAGACGCTGGCGAATTCCGGCCGCGGTGGCATCTTGCCCTGGGGGAAATTGGGCTGGATGGAGTGCAGCGCGTTCTCGAAGGACTTCTGGTGCGCGATCTCGCGGGTCATCAGAAAGCTCAGGGTATCCTTGATGCCGGCATCGTCGGTGACGTTGATCAGGCGCTCGTAGACGATCTTGGCCCGGGCCTCGGCGGCGATATTGGATCGCAGGTCGATGGTCGGCTCGCCGACGGTGTCGATGTAGGCCGCGGTCCAGGGCACCCCGCCCGAGTTGATCAGTTGCGGGCCGCCACCGTAGAGGATCTGGGTGAGGTGGGAGTCATTGCCGGCACCGGTCAGGGAGCGGTACATGTCCGCTTCTTCCTGGGTCTTTTCCGCCAGGTCGCCCTTGGCGCCCTTGTTCAGCATGGCGATCATCGAACCGATGATTTCCAGGTGGCTGAGTTCTTCGGTGGCGATGTCGAACAGCATGTCCTTGCGGCCCGGGTCGAGTTCGGCTATCGCCTGGGTGAAGTAGCGCATGGCGGCGGCGAGTTCGCCTTGGGGACCGCCGAATTGCTCCAGCATCAGGTTGGCGAGACCGGGATTGGGTTCGGACACGCGCACGGTGTATTGCAGTCGCTTGTTATGGACGAACATGTGACCTCCAGGGGCTAGTCACGGTATAACTCGGGCGTTTCAGCGCTTCGCGGTCAGATCGGGGTCGGCGGAGCGTTCCAGGAAGGCGCGGGTGGTGGCGGGCAGGTCTTCCAGCAGCCAGGCCGCCATGGCCTTCTCCTGTTCGAGGATGCGTTCGCAGGCCTGCTGCGTTTCGCTGTCGCCGATCTCGGCAGCGGCCGCGATCAGCGTGGTGTAGGTGGCGATTTCGATGTTCTCGAAGACATAGCCGGCGATGGCCCCCTTGATGACCTCATCGCTCATGGGTGCGCCGCCGATGGCCTGGCCCAGCGCCATCAACTTGCCGCCCATGTCCTTGAGGGTCGAGGGGCTGCTGCCGTGACGGCTCAGGCAGCCTTCGATCACCTGCCGCTGTTCCTGGGTCTCGCGGATGTGCTGCTCGATACGCTGGCGCAACTGCGGATAGTGCTCCAGGCGCGCGGCCTGGGCGGAGAGCATCTTCTCGGCCTGTTCCTCCATGGCATGGGCATCACGCAGCCAATCGATGAGGTTGTCTTGCTTGGAAGCGGTCATGGAAAACTCCTGCTCGTGGAGAGTGGCGACAACGGGCTGCAGCGCCCCGCCAGATTGCGTTCTGTCTGCTTATTAGTGGCCCTGGCCTAGCCAGAGATTCGGCTCATGGTGGCCTTTCGGATCGATGGGGAAGCCCTGGGCTTTTTGTTTTACAAGCCCAGCGGCAGGGGATTGTCTGGAACGCCGAGTTGTTGGACAGGCGCCTGTCGGCTGTACAACTCTTGTATTAGCCAAATAGCGTCTTTAGTCATATCTTTGCCGTTCACCCCCTCGAGCAAACCGTTCATTCCGTACTTGCCGAAGCCAGGGACATCTGTGTCAGGATCCGGCGAATGCATGGGAAGGAGTCAGCATGAAAGGGGCTGAGGAACAGCTGCCAGGCGTAGGCCCGGTCAGGCCGCCGGAGGCACGCTGGCCGGATCCGAATGTGCCGGGGCTGGAGCCGGACGAGATCATCGCGCAACTGCGGGCGTCGGCTGCGGGCGCTGACTGGGCCTGGTACCAGCGCCGTGGCCACTGGTCTTGCATGGCCACCGGAAATGACGCCGGTGGCTGGCCGGAATTGCTCGACGACGAGGAACTGGCACTGCTGTCCGCCCAGGCCTCGCTCCGCTGCTATCCCACCGGCAGTGGCCCGACCCCGCTGGGCTGGTTGCTCGCCCGTCCCGATGGCCATACCGATTTCGCCGCCCTGGCCCTGAGATTCGGCTTCGTGCTGCAGCGCCTGCAGTTGCAGCGGGCTCAGGCCATCCAGCAGGTGCTCTACGACATCACCTACCTCGCCAGTTCGACTCTGGATCGCCAGCTGTTCATGCAGCGCACCCATGAGTTGCTGGTGACCCTGATCGATGCGGAGAACCTCTGCCTGGCATTGCTCGATCCCGACGCCGACCGGATCCACTATCCCTATTACTTCGATCAGCGCGACGAGAGCCCGCCAGCGCCGGGTTCCTTCGAGCCGCTGGACCGCGAGCAGCCGAGCCTGACCGCCTTCGTGCTCATGCACGGCGAGCCGCTGCTACTGCCCAAGGAGGCCATGGAGGCCGCCCAGGCCAACGGACCCTATTACTGCCAGGGCAGCGTGCCCGAATTCTGGATGGGCATACCGCTCAAGGATGGCGCCGACCGCACCTTCGGCGTGCTCAGCCTGCAGGTCTACGACCGCGAGCGCCGTTACGGCCCCGAGGACCAGGCGCTGTTCCAGGTCATCGCCCGCGACGTCGCCATGGCCCTGGACCGCATCCTCCGGCGCGAGGATCTGGAAGCCACCGTGGGCCAGCGCACCCAGGAGCTGTCGGAGGTCAACGCCCGGCTGCGCGAGCAGATCGCCGAGCGCGAACGCGCCGAGCAGTTGCAGGCGGCGCTGTTCCGCATCGCCGAGCTGTCCAGCGCCAGCACCGACATGCCGGAATTGCTGGGGGGGCTGCACCGCGTCGTCGGCGAGTTGCTCTATGCCCACAACTTCTACATCGCCCTCTACGACGACGCCTCGGGCGAGGTGAGCTTTCCCTATTTCGCCGATGAGCGCCGTGCCGCGGCCCCCGTCGCCCGGCGCGGCAGCCGCGGCTATACCGAATACACCATCCGCCAACGGCGGCCCTGCATCATCGATCGGCACAAGGCCCGCCTGCTCATCGAGCGCGGCGAGATCACACCGGTCGAGGGCACCCCGGAAGCCTGTTCCTGGCTGGGCATCCCGCTCTATGACGGCAAGCAGGTGCGCGGCGTACTGGCGGTGCAGAGCTATCGCGAAGACGTCCGTTACAGCCAGCGCGACCAGGAGCTGCTGACCTTCGTCTCGCGCCACATCGATACCGCCTTGTCCCGGCGCAGCGCTGCGGAAGCCATCCAGCAGTCGCGCCAGGCCCTGGAGGTCAGGGTGCAGGAGCGCACCCGGGCCCTGGATGCGGCCAATGCCCGACTGCTGTACGAGAACAATCACGATGCCCTGACCCGGCTGCCCAATCGCAGCTTCTTGCAGCAGCGCCTGGGCGAACTCTGGACGGCGCTGGAGCGCGACGGCGCCGGCCTGGCGGTGATGTTTCTCGACCTGGACAGGTTCAAGCGCATCAACGACCAGTTCGGCCATCCCTTCGGCGATCTGCTGCTGGTGGCGGCGGGGGAGCGGCTGTCCGGCTGCCTGCGGGAGACCGACCTGCTGGCGCGGCTGGGGGGCGACGAATTCGCCATCCTGGTGCCCGGTGGCGGCCTGGATTCGCCGGTGGCCATCGCCCAGCGCATCATCGACGCCTTCGATCGCCCACTGGTGATCGACGACCACAGTCTGTTCGCCTCCTGCAGCATCGGCATCGTGGTGGCCGATCCCAGTCTGCATCGCCAGCCGGATGACCTGCTGCGCGATGCCGACACGGCCATGTACCGGGTCAAGCAGGGCGGCCGCGACAACTTCGCGGTGTTCAACCGGGAACTGCGCCAGGTGGTGTCCGACCAGGTGGTGCGCGAAGGCGCGCTGCGCAAGGCGCTGAAGAACGGCAACGAACTGGAGCCCTTCTTCCAGCCGATCATCGAGGTCGGCACCGGTCGCGTGGCGGCGCTGGAGGCGCTGATCCGCTGGCGACAGCCCGATGGCAGCGTGCTGGCGCCGGGGGCCTTTCTCCCCGAGCTGGAAGGCCTGCGCCTGATCGGGCGGCTGGATACCTACATGCTGACGCGCATCGCCGCCACCCTGGCCGAGCCCGCCCAGGCCCACTGGCCGGTGGTGCACGTCAATTGCTCCAGCTACAGCATCGTGCAGCCGGAATTCGCCGACGAGGTGCTGAGCATCCTCGCCGCGTACGGTGTGGCGCCGTCACGGATCTGCCTGGAATTGACCGAAGGGGCCCTGGTCGCCGAGCCCGAGCGTGCCAAGGCGGCCATGGAGGCCCTGGATCGCCACGGGGTCTCGGTGGTGCTGGACGATTTTGGCGCGGGCTTCTCGTCGCTGGGCTATGTCCACGAATACCGCTTTCGCGGCCTCAAGATCGACAAATCCTTTGTGCTGCGTCTGGGCGACAGCACGCGCAGTGTCGCCATCGTCCGCGCCATCGTGCGCATGGCCGAGTCGCTGGGCCTGGATGTGGTCGCCGAGGGCGTCGAGGACGCCCAGGCACTGCAACTGCTCAAGGACATGGGCGCCCGCCATGCCCAGGGCTATCTGTTCGCCCGGCCGCTGGACCTGCAGGCGACCCGGCAGCTGCTGGGCAGGGCCGCCGGCTAGAAGGTGACGCCGGCCACCAGGATCAGGTTGGTGTAGGGCTGGCACTCGCCGGTACGGATCTGCACCCGCGCCTGGCGACACAGCGTCTTCATCTCGTCATGGGAAACCAGGCGGCGGCTGCCCAGGGCGCCGTCGGCGTTCAGGCGCTCCAGTTCGGCCAGGGCCGGGGGCTGGACCTCGAGGGTTTCCTCGGCGAGCAGATGGCTTTCCACCTGCATCTCGCTGAGCAGCGCCTGCAGCACACTGAGGAAATCCGGGACGCCCGGGGTCACGGCCAGATCGACCAGGGGCGTGCCCGGCGGCACCGGCATGCCGGCGTCACCGATGACCACCAGGTCGCCGTGGCCGAGACTGGCGACGGCCTGGGACAGGGCGATGTTGAGCAGAGCGGTCTTCTTCACCGGGCGAGCTCCTGGCGGGTGGGGATGGAGGGCTGGGCGCCCGGACGGGTGACGGCGATGGCGGCGGCCTGCTGGCCGAGGGCGATGGCCGCCGAGACGCTCAGACCCTCCGCCAGGCCGGCGGCGAAGCCACCCAGGAAGGTGTCTCCGGCGGCCGTGGTGTCCACCGCCTTGACCGGCGTGGCCGGGTGGTGCTGGCAGCCGTCGGCGGAGACCTGCAGCAGGCCCTGGCCGCCCAGGGTCAGCAGCACCTGCCGGGCGCCAGCGGCGACCAGTTGGCGCGCAGCGGCTTCGGCCTGCTCCAGCGTGTCCACCGGCAGGCCGGTCAGCAGGCTGGCCTCGCTTTCGTTGGGCACCAGGTAGTCGATATGGGCGTACCACTCGGCCGGCAGCGGTCCGGTGGCCGGCGCCGGATTGAGGATCACCGTCTTGCCCAGCGCATGGGCGCGGGCGAGGGCGGCGCCCACGGTAGCCAGCGGGACCTCCAGCTGGGCGATCACCAGCTTGGCCTGGTCCAGCACGGATTCCTGGGCCTGCAGATGGGCGGCGGACAGTTCGCCGTTGCCACCGGCGACGATGACGATGGCGTTCTGGCCCTGGTCGTCCACCAGGATGGAGGCGATGCCGGTGGGCACCTCGGCCGCCACCGAGACGCCCTGGCAGTCGATGCCCTCCTGGAGCAGGCTGCGGGTGAGGAAGTCGCCATAGGGATCGGCGCCGACGCAGCCGATCATGGCGACCCGGGCGCCCAGGCGCGCGGCCGCCACGGCCTGGTTGGCGCCCTTGCCGCCGGGTGCGGTGGTGAAGGTATGGCCGGCGAGGGTCTCGCCGCCCTTGGGCAGGCGCGGGGTGCGCACCACCAGGTCCATGTTCAGGCTGCCGATGACGACGACGTCAGGGTGCATGGGAGGTCTCCAGAGCAGAGGGCGCCGCGGTGGATTCGCGCAGCACCAGCCGGGGTACGGCGATGTCGTGGGTGGAAGGGCTGCCGACCGTCTCGCGGCGCGCCAGCAGCAGCTGGGCCGCGCGTTCGCCGAGGTCACGGATCGACTGGCCGATGGTGGTCAGGGCCGGGTAGAGATAGCGGCTGAGTTCGATGTCGTCGAAGCCCACTACGGACAGCTGGCCGGGGACGCTCAGGCCCCGTTCGGCGGCGGCGCGCAGCACGCCCAGGGCGATGGTGTCGTTGCCGGCGAAGATCGCGGTGGGGCGCTCCGCCCGGGCCAGCAATTCGCGGGCTGCGGCATGACCGGCGGCGGCGGTGAAGGAGCAGCGCTGGATGGCGCCAGGGGCGATACCGGCCTCCGCCAGGGCCTGCTGGTAGCCGGTGATGCGCTCGCTGGCGACGGGAGAGTCGGCCGGGCCGCCGATGCAGGCGATGCGCCGATGACCGAGTTGCAGCAGGTGGCGGGTGGCGAGCAGGCCACCCTGGTGGTGATCGATGCGGATATGCGCGGCCTGGACGCCATCCAGCGGCCGGTCGGCCAGCACCAGCGGGATGCGCAGGCCGGCGAGGGCGCGGGCGAAGCGCGGATCGCCATCCACGGTGGCGACCACCAGGCCGTCGATCCGGCGCTCCTTCAGCACCCGCAGATAGCGCAGCTGCTTGTCGGCGTCGTCATCGGAATTGCAGAGGATGACGCTGTAGCCCTGGCGTTCGCAGTGGTCCTCGATCCCTCGCGCCAGCTCGGCGAAGTAGGGGTTGACCGCATTGGGCACCAGCACGCCGAAGGTGCCGGTGGCGCGACTGCGCAGGGAGCGCGCCACGCCGCTGGGCACGTAGCCCAGTTCGGCGATGGCCGCCTCGACCTTTTCCCGCACGCCCGGGCTGACCGGGCGGCTGTTGTTCACCACATGGGAGACGGTGGTGTAGGAGATGCCGGCGCGGGCGGCGACATCCTTGATGGTCGCCATCAGCCCTTGCTCTTGGCGCGCTGGCTGCGGTAGGTGTCGAGGATCACGGCGACCACGATGACCGCGCCGGTGATGATGCGCTTGGTCGGCTCGCTGGCGCCGATCTGGGCCAGGCCCGCGGCCAGCACCGAGATGATCAGTACGCCGAAGAAGGTGCTGATGACCGAGCCGCGACCGCCCATGAGGCTGGTCCCGCCGATCACCACGGCGGCGATCACCTGCAGCTCCAGGCCGACGCCGGCATTGGGATCGGCGGCTTCCAGGCGGGAGATCTGGAACAGCGCGGCGAGGCCCGCCAGCAGGCCCATGTGGGCGAAGACGATGACCTTGTAGGGCTTGGGATTGATCCCGGCCAGGCGCACCGCTTCCTCGTTGGTGCCGATGGCGATCAGGTAGCGCCCGAGCACCGAGCGGGTCAGCAGCAACTGGGCGACCACGATCACCAGCAGGGCGATGACGAAGGAGGGCGAGATGCCGAAGGCGAAGGGCGTCGACAGCCAGGCATAGGCATCACCGATGTAGGCGGTGCGCGAATCGGTCAACTGGTAGGCCGCGCCGCGGGCCATTTCCAGCACGCCCAGGGAGACGATGAAGGAAGGGATGCGCCAGGCCACGGTCACGCTGCCGGTGAGGGTGCCGGTCAGGGCGGCGCAGAGCATGCCCAGGGCCGCGGCGGGCAGGATGCCCCAGCCCCATTCCAGGGTGGCGACGCTGACCACGGCGGCGGCCAGGGCCACTACCGAACCCACCGAGAGGTCGATGCCGCCGATGATCAGGATGAAGGTCATCCCGGTCGCCAGCACCATCAGATCGGGGATCTGGTTGGCCAGGGTGGTGAAGGTGGCATAGGAGAGAAAGTGACTGCTCATCAGGGAGAACAGCACGATCATGGCCAGCAGGGCAGCGGCCAGGCCGACGTAGGTGCCCAGGCCCAGGCCGAAGGCGCGCCGGGAGGAGGTGACGGGAAGACTGCTCATCGAATGGCTTCCTGAGAAAGGGGTTGCGGCGGGACAGATTCTTCCAGCAGGGCTTCGCGGGAGCGATAGCCGGCGAAGGCGGCGGCCAGCAGCCGCTCCTGATCCCAGTCATGGCGTTCGAAGGTGGCTTCCAGGCGGCCGGCGGAGATCACGCCGATGCGATCGCAGATCAGCATCAGCTCGCGCAGATCGCTGGAGACCACGACCAGGGCCTTGCCCTGGCGGGTGAGTTCGGCCAGCAGGCCATAGATCTCGAACTTGGCGCCGACGTCGATGCCGCGCGTGGGTTCGTCGAACAGCAGCACCTGGCAGTCGCGTTCGAGCCAGCGGCCGATGACCACCTTCTGCTGGTTGCCCCCGGAAAGTTCGCCCACGGGCTGGCTGCCGTCGTTGCAGCGGATGCGCATGCCCTTGATATGACGCTCGGCCAGGGCGGCTTCACGGGCGCCGCTGACCAGGCCCTGCTGAGCGACCTTGGCCATGTTGCCCAGGGCCAGGTTGGCGCTGATGGGCTGGCTGAGCAGCAGACCTTCGCCCTTGCGGTCCTCGGTGATCAGGGCGATGCCCTGGCGTACCACCTTGGCCGGCGAGGCCAGGTCGACCGGTTTGCCGGCCAGGTGAACCGCGCCGGAGTCGGCGCGATCGGCACCGAAGATCAGCCGCAGCAGTTCGGTCCGTCCGGCGCCGATCAGCCCGGAGATGCCATAGATCTCCCCGCCGCGGACGCTGAAGGAGACGTCCTGGACCTTGTCGGCGCGCGACAGGCCCTTGACCTCCAGCAGCGGCGGCCCGAACCGGCGCTCGCCCATGTCCAGGTGCTCGCCGAGATCGCGGCCGACCATGAGGCTGACGATCTGGTCGGTGCCGTACTCCGCCATGGGCGCATCGGCTACCAGGCGGCCATCGCGCAGCACCACCAATTGCTGGGCGATACGCTTGAGTTCTTCCAGGCGATGGGAGATGTAGACCAGGGCCACGCCCCGGGCACGCAGCCGCTCGATCTGCTCGAACAGCAGCTCCACCTCGCGCGAGGTGAGCATGGCGGTGGGCTCGTCGAGGATCAGCACCCGGCAATCGCCGATCAGGTTGCGGGCGATTTCCACCATCTGCTGGTGACCCACGCCCAGTTCGGCGATGGGGGTATCCGGATGGATGGACTCCAGGCCGACCTGGGCCATGGCCAGCCGCGCCTGTTCGCGCAGCTGGCGGCGGTCGATCCAGCCCAGCCGCCGGGGCAGGCGGTCGAGAAAGAGATTTTCCGCCACGGTGAGGGTGGGCAGCAGATTGAGCTCCTGCATGACCATCCGCACCCCCTGGGCTTCCGCCTCGCGGCGGCTGCCCGGAGCGTAGGGTCGGCCGAGAAAGCTCAGCTCGCCGGTGGTGGGTTGCACCAGGCCACAGAGGATCTTGGACAGGGTGCTCTTGCCGGCGCCGTTTTCTCCAGTGAGCGCCAGCACCTGGCCGGCGCGCAATTCCAGGTCCACGCCGCCGAGTACCGGCTGTGCATAGGTCTTGCCGATGCCACGGGCGCTGAGGATGACCTCGGACGACATGGGGCTCTCCTCGGATCAGGGCTGGGTGACGAGTTCGACCGGGGTCTCGATCACGCCGTCCTTGGCACCGGTAGGCTCGCCCTTGACCAGCTTGAGCGCGGCTTCGATCCCGAACACGGCCTGCTTGGCGGCGAACTGGTCGGCGGTGGCGAGGACCCGACCGTCCTTGAGCATCGGGTGGATGGCCTTGATGTTGTCGTAGCCGACGATCTGCACCTGGCCTTTCTTGCCGGCCGCGCGCACGGCGGAGACAGCGCCCAGCGCCATGCTGTCGTTGCCGGCCAGCAGGGCCTTCAGGTCAGGGTATTCGTTGAGCATGGCCGCGGCGACGGCGTTGCCCTTGTCGATTTCCCAGTTGCCGGATTGCACGCCGACGATCTTCATGCCGGCCGCTTCCATGGCGTCCTTGAAGCCTGCGGTGCGCTGCTGGGCGTTGGTGGTGGTGGAGACGCCCTCGATGATGCCGACCTGGTCACCCTGCTTGAGCTGCTTGGCCAGGTACTCGCCCACCAGGCGCGCGCCCTTGCGGTTGTCGGGACCGACGAAGGGGATGTCCAGGGACTTGGACTTGAGCACCTCGGGATCCAGGCGATTGTCGATGTTGACCACCTTGATGCCGGCGTCGCTGGCCTTCTTCAGTACCGGAACCAGGGCCTTGGAGTCGGCCGGAGCGATGACCAGGGCGTCGACCTTGGACACGATCATCTGCTCGACGATACGGATCTGGCTGGAGGTGTCGGTCTCGTCCTTGATCCCGTTGGAGATCAGGTCGAAATCGGCGGAATGGTCTTTCTGGTAGGTCTTGGCGCCGTCTTCCATGGTCAGGAAGAATTCGTTGGCCAGGGACTTCATGACCAGCGCGACCTTGGGCTTTTCGGCGGCCGTGGCGTGACTGGCGGCGAGCGGCAGGATCAGCGAAGCGGAGGTGAGAGCGATAGCCGCCAGCAGGCGGGCAGGGCGAAAGGCCAGCATAGGGGAATCTCCGAATTCTTATGGTTCTTGTGGTCGCGCAAACGTTTGCGCGAAAGCGAGAATGTCCGCTTCGTTGGTAGCTGTCAACGGAAGTCACTACATGAATCGATTCAGCGCCAGGGGACGGCAGGTTGGCCCCGGCCCTGTAGCCCCCGGTATACTGTGCAATCGTGTTCAACCAGGCGCCCGGCGCCCGAGAGTCTTTGCCATGTCCTTTTCCGAATCCGCCCTGAAATCCCTCATCCGCGCCGTGCCCGATTTTCCCAAGCCGGGGGTGATCTTTCGGGACATCACGCCGCTGTTCCAGTCGCCCGAAGGCCTGCGCGCCGTCATGGCGGAGTTGCTGGAGCGCTATCGTTCGGCGTCCTTCACCCATGTCGGGGCGCTGGATGCCCGCGGATTCCTCATCGGCCCGATCCTGGCCTATGAACTGGGCAAGCCGCTGGTGCTGTTCCGCAAGCAGGGCAAGCTGCCGGCCGAGTTGCTGACCGAGGTCTACAGCACTGAATACGGCGACTCCGTGATCGAGGTGCACAAGGACAGCGTCGCCGCCGGTGATTCGGTGCTGCTGGTCGACGACCTCATCGCCACCGGCGGCACCCTGGTCGCCGCTGGCAACCTGATCCGCCGCCTGGGCGCCGAGGTCCACGAGGCCGCCGCCATCGTCGACCTGCCCGAACTGGGCGGCTCCAAGCGCCTGGAAGCCACCGGCATCCCCACCTTCGCCCTGACGAGCTTTGCGCTGTCCGAGTATTGAGTGGCCCCTCGATCGCGGCCATGGGCCGCTCCTACAGGCGCACCGGATACCTGTAGGAGCGGCCCATGGCCGCGATAACAGCGTCGAACCTGACCTTAGCGTTCTGCCGGCACCTCCCGAGGTGTCTGTTCGCGGACAAGGCTGCGCCGTTGTCCACCCTACGACGGTGGTGCCTTTGCAGGACGGGTCGCATCGGCAGATCACCTTGGCCGTAGCAGATCACTCAAGTCGTAGGTTGGGTTGAGAGCAGCGAAGCTGAACGGATGTTGCCTCCGCGGCGCCTATCTCGTTGGGCTTCGACGACGGAGCCGTCTCAAGACAACCCGCGATCTAGCGCAACCTTGGCAGACCCTTGTCAAAGCTCGGCCGTCGGCCCTTTCGGCTCCAGCGGATACAGGTCCACCTCGTCCGCCAGCTTAGGCAACTCGTCGAGGAAGGCGAGGGTATGGGGCTGGTTGAAGTGGTCGTCCTGGGCGGCGACCGAGGCCCAGCGGGTCTGGATCACCCAGAGGTCGCCATCCTCGCTGCCCTGGAACACCCGGTAGTCCAGGCAGCCTGCGTCGGTCACCGCCACGGCGGCGAGATCGAGCAGATGGGCGCCCAGCGCCTGGGAGCGTTCGGGCTGGGCCCTGAGCAGGGTGAGGCTGTGGACGTCCGGCATGGCGTTGAGGTCTCCTGAAGGTTCGGGGATTCGACCCTCCAGGATGGCGGACGTCGCAGCCGACTCAGCGATTGATCAGGCTGAGGAATTCGGCGCGGGTGGCGTCGCTGGCGCGGAACTGGCCGAGCATCACCGAGGTGACCATGGAGGAATTCTGCTTTTCCACGCCGCGCATCATCATGCACATGTGCTGCGCTTCGATGACCACCGCGACCCCGGCCGCACCGGTCACCTGCTCAATGGCCTCGGCGATCTGCCGGGTCATGTTTTCCTGGATCTGCAGCCGACGGGCGAACATGTCGACGATACGCGCCACCTTGGACAGGCCGAGCACCTTGCCCTTGGGCATGTAGGCGACGTGGGCCTTGCCGATGAAGGGCAGCATGTGGTGCTCGCACAGGGAGTACAGCTCGATGTTCTTGACCAGCACCATCTCGCTGTTGTCGGAAGTGAAGAGCGCCTCGCCCACCACCTCTTCCAGCGTCTGGTTGTAGCCACGGCAGAGGTACTGCATGGCCTTGGCCGCGCGCTTGGGCGTGTCCACCAGCCCCTCCCGGCCGATGTCTTCGCCGAGTCCGGTCAGGATCGAGGAGTAGTGCTGTTCGAGAGACATTTGGGTTCCTGTTTGTCGATAAGGAGGTTGGCGCTCGGATGAGACGTCACCCGAGTCGCGGAGTCACTCGTCGCGACCTTCGAGCATGGTGCGCTTGAGCAAGACATAAAGCGAGCCGGTACCGCCGTGGCGGGGCAGGCAGGAGGTGAAGCCCAGTACCTGGGGGTGCTGGCGCAGCCAGGTGTTGACGTGGCTCTTGATCAGCGGACGGCGCCCGTCCAGGCGCGCGGCCTTGCCATGGGTGATGCGCACGCAGCGGATTTCCAGGCGGGTGGCCTCGGCGAGAAAGTCCCAGAGGGTTTCCCGGGCCTTCTCCACGGTCATGCCGTGCAGGTCCAGACTGCCCTCGAACGGGATCTGTCCACCCTTGAGGCGGCGCAGCTGGGTGTCTTGGACACCGTCGCGACCCCAGTAGAGTTCGTCCTCGGCGCCCACATCGATGACGAAGGCATCGCTCAGGCCATCGACCCGGATAGCGGTCGTGGTCCTGGTCGCATCGGCACGGCGCTGGGCGACCTGGCCCAGGTCGGCGCGCGGTTTGCCGGTGTCGGCGCGATCCTGCTTGAGCGGACGGATCCCGCGGGTGAAGTCGGCGAAAGAGGCATCGTCGTCGTGCATGGCGTTCTCCGGTGTAGGACGTCATTCTACCGGCGGGTCAGGCCTCGTGCAGCAATCGGCTCACCGCGGCCAGCGCGGCCCTTTGCCGCTCGGGCCAGTCGCCGGCGATTTCCAGCAGCGGCTGGCCATGGGCCTGCAGCCAGTCGCGGCAGTGGGCGAAGAACGCCAGCCGCTCGGTCAGCTCCGGCTGGCAGCGCTGACCGTCGTCCTGCCAGGCGACGTCGCGGGGGTCGAGCAGCAGGTGCAGATCGTAGCGGCGGGCCAGCAGCGCCGGCTCCAGCCAGGCGGGCGCGGCGCCGAACAGCAGCCGACTCCACAGCAGATTGCTCAGCAGATGGGTGTCCAGCAGCAGCAGGGGCGGCGCGGCGGCACGCGCCTGGTCTTCCCGGCGCACTTGCTCGCGGGCGATGAGCTCCACATCCGCCAGTGTGGTGTCGGTACCGTGCCGCTCGCAGTATTCGCGGACGTACTCGTCGACCCGCATACCGCCGAACCTTTCGCTCAGCACCTGCGTCAGCCAGGACTTGCCACTCGATTCGGGGCCGGTCAGTACCACCACCTTCATGGCGCGGTCGCCAGGGCGCGACGCCAGTCGAGCCAGCCATAGGCCGCCAGGCCGACGAAGACCGCATAGAGGATCGCGGTGGGGTAGAGGCCCTTGTAATAGAAGAGGCCCACATAGATGACGTCCAGCACGAACCACAGCACCCAGCACTGCAGGCGCTTCTGCGCCATCCAGAACTGGGCGACCAGACTGAAACCGGTGAGCGCGGCGTCCAGCCAGGGCAGGGCGGCATCGGTATGGGTGCCCATGAGATAGCCGAGGGCCAGGCTGCCCAGGGCGCCAATGGCCAGACCGGCCAGCAGGGGTTTCGCCGCCAGTGAAGTGACCTCGCGGCCCTGGTGCTGCTGGCCGCCCTTGAGCCATTGCCACCAGCCATAGAGTTGCAGCACCGCATAGATGCACTGCAACAGCATGTCCGAATAGAGCTTCACGTCCAGGAAGATCCAGGCGTAGAGCACCACCATCACCAGGCCGATGGGCCAGGCCCAGATGTTCTGGCGCACCGTCAGCCAGACGGCGATCACCCCGAGAACGGCGGCCAGCAGCTCCACGGGCGACATGCCCAGCAGGGTGGTGAGCGACTCCAGAAACGACATGCTTCACATCCGGAAAGATTGAATTGGTCATTGTACGGCACCTAATGGCCGTCTATCGGTCTCTTCAACCGGTCTCGCTCTGGTAAGGTGCCGGGCGCTGACTTCAGCACGTGCTGTCTTGGGTACCGCGAAGGGCCATGCCCTGCGGAGCGTCACGGTTCGAACCCCGTTGCCGCCGGAGCCTGCAGCTCCGGCTACCTGCAAATGTTTCACTTGGATGGAGTAATACCATGGACCTATGGAGTGCCTTGCAGGCGCTGATTCTGGGGATCGTCGAGGGCATCACCGAGTTTCTGCCCATTTCCAGCACCGGCCACCAGATCGTCGTTGCCGATCTGATCGGCTTCGGTGGGGAAAGGGCCATCGCCTTCAATATCATCATCCAGCTGGCGGCCATCCTGGCCGTGGTCTGGGAATACCGCTTCAAGGTCTTCGAGATCGTCACCGATCTGCCGCGCAAGTCCTATGCACAGCGTTTCACCGGCAACCTGATCATCGCCTTCCTGCCCGCCGCGGTCCTGGGCGTGATCCTGGGTGACCTGATCCACGAATACCTGTTCAACCCCATCACCGTGGCCTTCGCCCTGGTGATCGGCGGCGTGATCATGATCTGGGCGGAAAAGCGTACCCATCGCATCCGCGTGGAAGAGGTGGACGACATGCGCTGGCATGATGCCCTCAAGGTCGGCTGCGCCCAGTGCCTGGCGATGATCCCGGGCACCTCGCGTTCCGGTTCCACCATCATCGGCGGCCTGCTGTTCGGCCTGTCGCGCAAGGCGGCCACCGAGTTCTCCTTCTTCCTGGCCATGCCGACCATGGTCGGGGCGACGGTCTACTCCGTGTACAAGTACCGTCACCTGTTCACCGCCAGCGACGTCCTGGTGTTCGGAGTCGGCTTCGTCACCTCCTTCCTCTTCGCCATGCTGGCGGTCAAGGCCCTGCTGAAGTTCATCGGCAACCACAGCTACGAAGTCTTCGGCTGGTACCGCATCGTCTTCGGACTGCTGATCCTGGCCACCTGGCAATTCGGCTGGATCGACTGGCACGCGGCCAAGGCGGCCGGGTGAAACCCGAGAAGGAACAGCAGAGCCGGCGCAAGCCGGCTCGTGCGTCTGGGCAGAATGCTTCCCCCAAGGCCGCCAAGCGGGCAGCGCCGCTGACGCCCTATCAGCAGCGCGCCGCCATCGCCCGCCAGGACATGCTGGCGCTGCTGCAGATCGCCGTCTTCATCCTGCCCCTGGTGGGCATGCTGTCGCTGGCCTTCGGCCGCGGGGTGCTCTGGCCGATGCCGCTCTATCTGGTGGCCAGCGTGGCCACCTACCTGCTCTACAAGCACGACAAGCAGCGCGCCCGCGACAAGGGTTGGCGCGTGCCGGAGCGCATGCTGCACCTGGGCGAATTGCTCGGCGGCTGGCCGGGCGCCCTGATCGCCCAGCAGCGCTTTCGCCACAAGACCGTCAAGCTGAGCTTTCGGCTGGTGTTCTTCGCCATCGTCGCCCTGCACCAGCTGCTCTGGCTGGATGTGCTCTGCGGCGGCTTTCTGCACCGTCACCTGCCGCTCTGAGGTCAGACAGGCGGCGGGGCAGGTGATGGGCTAGGCTTGGCGGGCGAAAGCCCCCGTTGCCCAGGAGCCCCCCGTTGCGAACCCCTCTGTCGATCCTCACGCCCCTTTTCCTGTCCCTGACCCTGGCCGCCTGTAGCCAGGGTCGCGAGAACTCCCTGCCCACGGCTCCCGAGGCCGGTTCCGGTTACCGCCCCGGGCTGACGGCCAGCGCAGCCACCCGGCAGATGGCGGCCGCGGCCAACCCCCTGGCCGCCGAGGCCGGCCGGGAGATCCTGCGCCAGGGCGGCTCGGCCATCGACGCCGCCATCGCCATGCAGGCCGTCCTGACGCTGGTCGAGCCGCAATCTTCCGGGATTGGCGGCGGCGCCTTCCTGCTCTACTGGGACGGTCGCAAGGTCCAGGCCTACGACGGTCGCGAGACCGCGCCAGCCGGGGCTACGGAAAGGCTCTTCCTGCACCCGGATGGCAGCCCCATGGCCTTCGAGGAGGCACGGATCGGCGGTCGTTCGGTCGGGGTGCCCGGGGTGCTGCGCGCCCTGGAGCTGGCGCATCGCGACCACGGCAAGTTGGCCTGGCAGGTGCTGTTCGAGCCGGCCATCCGCCTGGCCCGGGAGGGGTTCCCGTTGTCGCCGCGGCTGCATAACCAGCTGCTCCACGACCCCTTCCTCAAGCAGTCACCCGGCATGGCCGCGCTCTATCTGGATGCCCAGGGGCAGGTGAAGCCGGTGGGCACCCGGCTGCGCAACCCGGAATTGGCCGCTACCCTCGCCGTGATCGCCCGGGAGGGCGCCGGAGCGCTCTATCGCGGCGACCTGGCCCAGGCCATCGACAGGGCCGTGCAGGAGAGCCCCAATCCCGGCAGCCTGAGTCTTCAGGACCTGGCCGGCTATCGCGCCAGGACGCGCACGCCGCTGTGCACCGACTACCAGCGCTGGCGCGTCTGCGGCATGCCACCGCCCGCCGGCGGCATCACCGTGGCCCAGACCCTGGGCATTCTCCAGGCCCTGGAGGCCCGCGATCCGGCCTGGGCCCTGGCGCCGTTGCGGCCAGTGCCGACCGCGCTGCCGGCGGGCCAGGAGCCGCGTCCCGAAGCCGTGCACCTGATCGCCGAGGCCGAGCGCCTGGCCTATGCCGATCGCGCCCAGTACGTAGCCGATCCGGAGCTGGTGCCGGTCAACGTCAAGGGGCTGCTCGATCCCGGGTATCTGGCCAGTCGTGCGCAGCAGGTCGGTGAGCGCAGCCTGGGCAAGGCCGCACCGGGTGTTCCGCCCGGTCCGACCCTGGCCTGGGCACCGGATCGCTCGCCGCTGCGCATCTCCACCTCCCAGGTGGTGGCGGCGGATGCCTGGGGCGGTGCCCTGTCCATGACCACCACGGTGGAGAGCTACTTCGGCTCCCACCTGATGGTGAAGGGCTTCATGCTCAACAATCAGCTGACGGACTTTTCCTTCGTGCCGCGGGAGAAGGGCCTGCCGGTGGCCAACCGGGTGGAGCCGGGCAAGCGACCGCGCTCGACCATGTCGCCAACCCTGGTGTTCGACCGCCAGAGTGGCGAGCTGCTGGCGGCCCTGGGCTCGCCGGGCGGTTCGCAGATTGCCGGCTATGTGGTCAAGACCCTGGTCGGCTTGCTGGACTGGCAGCTGGATCCCCAGGCGGCTGCGGGCCTGCCGAATTTCGGCAGCCGTAACGGCCCCACCGAGCTGGAGCGCGGCGAGACCACCCCGGCCTTGCGCCAGGCACTGGAGCAGCGTGGGCACCAAGTACGCGAAGACGAGATGACCAGCGGCATCCAGGTGATACGCCGAATGGGCTCAGGTTGGCAGGGCGGCGCCGATCCGCGGCGGGAGGGCGCGGCGCTGGGGGATTAGGCAGGCGTCGGAGGGCGATAGCCCTTCACTCCAGCCCTCTCCCTGGGGGAGAGGGGGCGGTTTTGCTGGGGGGAGGTCAGGAGCAGGGATGGCCCGCCAGTGGGCCATCCAGGTGGGGTCAGGCCGGCTGGTCGAGTTGCAGGACGCGGGTGGTGCGCTCGCGCACTTCGCGCAGCAGTTCGGGCTCTTCCGCCAGCTTGTGACCGAAGGCCGGGAACATGGCGCGCAGCTTGGCCTGCCAGTCTTCGCTCTGGAAGCGGCTGGGGAAGCAGCGCTCGACCAGGGTCAGCATGATGGACACCGAGGTGGAGGCGCCTGGGGACGCGCCCAGCAGCGCGGCGATGGTGCCGTCGCCGGAGGCGACGATCTCGGTGCCGAATTGCAGCACGCCGCCTTTCTGCGGATCCTTCTTGATGATCTGCACCCGCTGGCCCGCCACTTCCAGGCGCCAGTCCTGCTTGCGCACGGCCGGGTAGAAGGCCCGCAGTTCCTCGACGCGCTGGTCGAAGGATTGCAGCACCTGGCCGACCAGGTAGCGGGTCAGCGGCATGTTGTCCCGCGCCACGGCGAGCATGGGGCCGATGTTGCCCGACTTGATCGACTTGGGCAGGTCGAGGAAGGAGCCGCGCTTGAGGAACTTGGTGGTGAAGCCGGCGAAGGGCCCGAACAGCAGGGACTTCTTGCCATCCACCACGCGGGTGTCCAGGTGCGGGACCGACATCGGCGGCGAGTTGACGCCGGCCAGGCCGTAGACCTTGGCCTGGTGCCGTTCGACGATGTGCGGATCGTCGCAGCGCAGCCACTGGCCGCTCACCGGGAAGCCACCGTAGCCGGCGCCCTCGGGGATGCCGGACTTCTGCAGCAGCGGCAGGGCCGCACCACCGGCGCCGAGGAAGACGAACTTGGCGATCAGGGTGCGGGTGGCACCGGAACGACTGTCCTCGATGGTCAGGCGCCAGCGCTGGTCGGCCTCGCGGGTCAGGTCCACCACCTTCTGGTTGTAGCGGACCTGGGTGCCGGGACGGGTCTGCAGGTGACCGAGCAGGCTCATGGTCAGGGCGCCGAAGTTGACGTCGGTACCCCCGGCCACATGGGTCGCGGCCACGGCTTCGGTGGCCGGCCGGCCTTCCATCACCAGGGGCATCCACTCGCGCAGCTTGGCGTGATCCTCGGAATACTCCATGCCGTCGAAGCAGGCGTGGTCCTTGAGGGCCTCGTAGCGCTTGCGCAGGAAGGCCATGTCCTTGGCGCCATGGACGAAGGACATGTGCGGCACCGGGCTGATGAAGGCGCGCGGCGAGCCGAAGTGGCCTTCCTCGACCAGGTAGGACCAGAACTGCTTGGAGGCCTCGAACATGCCGTTGATGCTGAGGGCCTTGGTGATGTCGATGCTGCCGTCCGCCTTTTCCGGCGTGTAGTTCAGCTCGCAGAGGGCCGCATGGCCGGTTCCGGCGTTGTTCCAGGGGTTGGAACTCTCCGCCGCGCCTACGTCGAGCAGTTCGAGCACCTCGACGGTGCTCGTGGGCTCCAGTTCCTTGAGCATGACCGCCAGGGTCGCGCTCATGATTCCCGCGCCGACGAAAACGAAATCCGACTCTTCGTTACCACTGTGCATTCATCGTACTCCTGAGACAGTGTCTCGCTTTACACCTGAGGGAGAGCGGGCGTCGGAGCCCGCCCTCGAGTTGGGCAACCCCGGGCTGACCGCGAACGGCCGGGCAGGGGTGAGCAACCGGTAGGGCATGGCAGTCAGTTGCGACAGCGGCCGTCCGGCAATGTTCTGATTTGTTGAGTGGGGAGCAAGGGTCCTGGCGGACCGGCGGCGGCCGGTACCAGGCGGGGAGATCAGGATGCGACAGGGAACCCGTCGAGCGTGCCGGAAGGGGGCGCTACGTGTTACGAGACGTGGCAGGAGACCCCTGGTCTCCCGGCGCAAACGATAGGTGATGATCGCGGCGATCCTGGTCGAGTACCCGTTTCGGTGCGAAATGATACCTAGGGTAACTGCTTAGGGCACCCTCTATTTTATTCGTGTAGTGGGTGTCGCGACCCACTACACGAACCTCGTCTCAGCCGTTGATGCCCTGGCTGCGCAGGTAGTCGTCGTAGCTGCCGCTGAAATCCACCACCCCGGCCTCGCTCATGTCGAGGATGCGGGTGGCCAGCGAGGAGACGAATTCGCGGTCGTGGCTGACGAAGATCAGGGTGCCCGGATAGTTTTCCAGCGCCAGGTTCAGCGCCTCGATGGATTCCATGTCCAGGTGGTTGGTGGGTTCATCCATCACCAGCACATTGGGCTTCTTCAGGATCAGCTTGCCGAACAGCATGCGACCCTGTTCGCCACCGGAGATGACCTTGACCGACTTCTGGATGTCGTCGCTGGAGAACAGCATGCGACCCAGGGTGCCGCGCACCATCTGTTCGCCGCCCTGGGTCCACTGACCCATCCAGTCGAACAGGGTGACGTCGTCGGCGAAGTCCTCGGCGTGGTCCTGGGCGAAGTAGCCCACGTCCGCGCTGTCGGTCCACTTCACCTCGCCGCTCTGCGGCGCCATCTCGCCCACCAGGGTGCGCAGCAGGGTGGTCTTGCCGATCCCGTTGGGGCCGATGATGGCGACCCGCTCGCCGGCTTCGATCTGCAGGCCGAGACGCTTGAACAGCGGGGTGCCGTCGAAGCCCTGCGTGACGTTTTCCAGGGTCACCGCCTGGCGGTGCAGCTTCTTGTACTGCTCGAAGCGGATGAAGGGGCTGACGCGGCTGGACGGCTTGACCTCGTCCAGCTGGATCTTGTCGATCTGACGCGCCCGGCTGGTGGCCTGCTTGGCCTTGGAGGCGTTGGCCGAGAAGCGGCTGACGAACTGCTGCAGCTCGGCGATCTGGGCCTTCTTCTTGGCGTTGTCCGACAGCAGGCGCTCGCGGGCCTGGGTGGCCGCGGTCATGTACTCGTCGTAGTTGCCGGGGAACAGGCGCAGTTCGCCGTAATCCAGGTCGGCCATGTGGGTGCAGACGCTGTTCAGGAAGTGGCGATCGTGGGAAATGATGATCATGGTGCTGTTGCGGGCGACCAGGATGCCTTCCAGCCAGCGGATGGTGTTGATGTCCAGGTGGTTGGTCGGTTCGTCGAGCAGCAGCAGTTCCGGATCGGAGAAGAGCGCCTGGGCCAGCAGTACGCGCAGCTTCCAACCGGGGGCGACGGCGCTCATGGGGCCGAAGTGCTGGTCCTGGGGGATGCCCAGGCCCAGCAGCAGTTCGCCGGCACGGGCTTCGGCGGTGTAGCCGTCGTATTCGGCGAACTGGACCTCCAGCTCGGCCACGGCCATGCCGTCGTCTTCGCTCATTTCCGGGAGGGAATAGATGCGGTCGCGCTCGGCCTTGACCTTGGCCAGCTCGGCATGGCCCATGATCACGGTGTCGATGACCGTGCAATCCTCGTAGGCGAACTGGTCCTGGCGCAGCTTGCCCAGGCGCACGTTGGGCTCGAGCATCACCTGGCCGCCAGTGGGTTCCAGGTCACCGCCGAGAATCTTCATGAAGGTGGACTTGCCGCAGCCGTTGGCGCCGATCAGGCCGTAGCGATGGCCGTTGCCGAATTTGACGGATACGTTCTCGAACAGCGGCTTGGCGCCAAACTGCATGGTGATGTTAGCGGTGGAGATCAAGGGGGTTACCTATCAAGGACTTACAGCGTCGCCGGATTCGCCGATACCGATTTGATACCAATTCCGAGCTTTGCTATCTCGCTCCAGTCTGAACCTGAGTTGATCCAGCGAGCGTATGTGGAAAGGAGGATCTGGATGGTGTTTCCCAGCTGTTGGGCGATGAAGGCGATGTTCATGCCGGACATTAAGCACATTGTCGCATAGGTGTGACGGCAGTTATAAGGCCGCCGGTACCGGATGCCGAGGGCGGCCAGGGTAGGGCGCCACTGGTGATGGATGTCTGACGTCTGCTTCACATGCTCGGCGTTCTTCGAGGGCGGGAAGACGAACGGGGTCTCCTTGATCTTGCCGGAGCCCTTCCGGCGGCGCTCGGCGTACTGCTGGGCGAAGCGCAGGGCGTGAATCGATCGCTCGTTGAGCAGGATGGTCCGCGACTTGTGGGTCTTGGTCCGCTCCTCGACCTCGCCCAGGGCGACCACCCGGAAGATCCGGACGTGCCCACTCTCGAGATCCACCGCATCCCACTGCAGCGCCAGGGCCTCAGCGATCCGGACGCCGCTGTAGAACATGAACTCATAGAGCGCGGCATAGATGCTGGTGGGCCAGTGATCGCGGGCATACATCGCCTCGATGATCCGGTCGGCCTCGGCCTGGCTGAACGGGTCCACCTCCTTCTTCGTCCGGCGCGGCAGCTCCAGGGCCTCGGCCGGGTTCTTCTCGATCAGCCCATCGCTGACCGCCGATTTCAGCACCGTCGACAGCCGGGTCATCGCGTTGCGCTTCACCGCTGGCGAGGTCCAGTCGGTCTCGGCGACGATCCGCCGCAGTAGGGCCGGGGTGATGAGGTCGATCCGGGTCCGGGCCAGGTGCGGCTGCCAGTACATGTTGAGCGCGCTCAGGTAGTTGTTCCTGGTGCCCTTCGCCATCCCGCGGCTGTCCAGCCAGAGCTGCGCGTACTCGCCGAAGGTGTTGCTGCTGGCGGCCAAGGCCGAGCCCGGGAAGAACTCGGCATACTTGGCGTCGTCCATCAGGCCCAGCTTGATCAGGTCGACTACCTGAGAACGCAGTCGGGATGCAGCCGCGATGCCCTTTTTCGTGATGGGATAGGGGAGTGTCTCGCTGTGTCGCCTGCTGTTCCAGGTGAAGCGGATGCGGAGCGACTTCCGGAAAATTTCGACTCCGGTGGGCATATCCATTGCGCTTCCAGCCATTCGTCATACCTCCGTTTGCTGTAGATGGTCTCGCGGCCCTGCTTGATCCAGATGCCGGAGGGGATTTGGTTGCGGGCGCGCCGCGTTCGGAGCGCTCGGACGGTGATGCCCAGGTACTGGGCGAATTGGGCCTCGTTGAGCTTGTCGCGGTCGTCGACCAGTTGCTCTGCTGCAGACATGGGGACTCCTCGCCGGCCGGCGGCCAGCTGTGCGGGATGATAGGAGAGGGTGGCGCGGAAGGGGTCAGGCGGACTTGCGAGGCCGGGAGCCGGGTACCCAGTCGTCCATGCCGCGATCGAAGCTCTTGCAGATGCGCCCCCTGACTGGCTTGCGGATCTTGTCGCCGCGCCATCCGCGGTGGTACCGGGTGATGAGGACATTTCGCGGAATGCCGGTCTCGCGGGATATCTGGGCCAGCAGCTCCAGTTCCTCCGCGCTCAGTCGTGGTCGTGCTGGCGCGTACAGGTCTTTGCCGGCCAGCTTCCGATACCGCATAGCGCTTAAGGACAAACCAGTGGCCTTGCAGGCATCGGCAATCTCCGTGCTGACCTTGCGCAGCGGCTTTATCAAGTCTTCACCCTCCAGGCACTGGGCGTAGTAGCGGTCATGGATGGCGCGATAGGGGATGTCGTAGCGTTCGGCGATCTCGCGCAGGGTTAGAAGCTCGCCGCGAATTTCGAGCCGGCGGCGGGGCGGGGCTCCTCCAGGCATAGGTCACCTCAACGTTGCTTAGGCGGTGTTGGTGGATTGCAGCGCAGGCGCGCGCAGGTGCCGACGCGCTGGCCGGTGGTGCGGCAGTAGATCGGGGCGTTCATGAAATCGAGCCTTGGGTCAGGGAATCCATTGCGGACTGGATGAAGGCGATGGCTGCTTCCCCGTTGATCGCGTTACCGTAGGCGCGCAGGCGTCCCACTCGGGCGGTAGCCCCATCAGCCAGCGGGAATGTGCCGGGTTCAACTGGCCGGAACTTGCCATCCCGGCATCCGAGCCAGTCAACATCTCGCCAGAAGCCGTTAACCGGACAGGAATCGCTGGTGCCAATGTGAATGCCTGCTCGCTCAGCGGCTTCCCCCTGGCATGTTCCAGTCGGCCCGCCAGCCACTCTGGAGTTGCCGAAGCACTTTTCCAGTCTCGAGCTGCTGGCGTCGCCCAGCCGGCCAGCGCCGCGATCTGATTCAGCGGGCGACCGGTGTCCCAAGGCCTGGCGTCCTTGGCGCCGCGGTTTGCGTCCATCGCTGTGGGCGTGGGCCATCCAGTAGAGCCGGTCGCGGATGTTCGGAGCACCGACGCCCGCAGCCGGGAACGGGACGGCCCCGAAGGCGTACGCCATGGCTTCCAAGTCAGCTTGTACAAGGTCGATCCAAGGGTCTGCGTCTTTGCTCGCAACCTGCTCTCCAAAGACGACTGGAGGCTGGTGCTCGCGGATGAGCCAATGGAAGTCCGGCCAGAGGTGCCGCTCGTCATCAAACCCAGCTCCCGCGCCTGCCTGGGAGAAAGGTTGGCAAGGACAGGAACCGGTCCAAACAGGTCGATCATCTGGCCAGCCGGCGCGGCGAAGAGCGTGGGACCACACCCCGATGCCGGCGAAGAAGTGGCACTGAGTGTATGGCTTGAGGTCGTCTGGTCGAACATCGCGGATGTCCCTCTCGTCCACGTCACCAGGCGCTATGTGCCCAGCGGAAATTAGGTTGCGCAGCCACGCGGCCGCATACGGGTCAATTTCGTTGTAGTAGGCGGGCATGAGGCGCTCACTGAGCATGCTAGATTGATATGATTGTTAGGACGAAATTTTAATGATTAGGGCGGGGCCCTCCATGACAGTCAGATGGAAAACAAAAAATAAGAAGTTTAAGCCGGAAATTGTGCTTGATCTCTACAAGAAGTCAGTGAAGGTTTCTCCCGAGGGCCGGATAGGTTTTGACTTAAGAAAGTTTGATTACGATACGTTGCTGTTCACGATGCTAGAATTTGATGAAAATTATTGTTCTCACAATGCGCAGGAGTTCGCGCGTGAAGCAATAATGACTTGCGCTTACAATGGAGATTTTTCCAAGGATTTTTTCTTGGTTTCGCTTAGGAATGAGATTAAAAGGCACTTGGGTGTGCCTGAGGAGCTATACGTATTAAGTTCCTCCATCTCGGTAAAGGCTGGCTTTCCTATAGGCAGGATCGAAATTGATGGTGCTATTGTGGAGTCATTTCCTTCCGGGTTCCCAGATGACTTCAAAACGCGTGAGGTTTTCAATGATCGATGGCAGTTCGCAGACCCGCCCCTGTGTGACGATCACTGCCCTGTTCTCGTGACCGTGAAGAACAAGCACTGGCGGGATGCGTTCGAGAAGGCGCTCGATACATTGGACTTTGTCAGAGGCGTGTTCTGTCTGATTTTCAATCCTAAAGCCCAGTTGTCTTTAGGTGAGCGGTTTGGTGCTTATGCCGGAAACAAGATAGCCTTGGGTGGCATGCACTGCCTTCATAGGGTGGATGGTAGTCTTGCGGTAGACGATACATACTGGTACGAGCGAGGATATAAGAAGGCTAAAGCACTTCTCGTCACTGATAAGCAGTTTTTAGGTGCCGCCCTAGACTTCGACAGTATTGTTGATGGTATAGATAATCATCCTGATTCAAGTCTTTTGAAAAAGTCAGTGCTTAGATATGTTCGTGCGCTGGATAGTGTCGACAAAAACTCCACCGTCCTCCAGTTATGGACAGCTCTCGAATCATTAGCTGGAAGAGGCGGTAGCGGGCCCGATGGTATTGTCCAGCGCTGCTCTTTTCTGTATGAGGAGCGGGAATATCACTGCCAAGTGCTCGAGCATTTGCGCGAGTATAGAAATGCTAATGTTCACTCTGGTGTTGCTTTGGATAGTCCCGACTGGCATTGCCTTCAGCTCCAAGGATACCTAAGGGATATTTTGCGTTTTTATATATTTAACGATTTTGCTGGTGCTACTGTTGATGATGCAAACAGATTTTTAGATCTATCGACGTCTAAGGATAGATTAAATAGAGAAATAATCATGAGGGAGAATGCACTCAAATTCTTGGGTTATGAAAGTTCAAGCGATGCGGTGAATAATTCCGAGGACAAACCAAGCGAAGAGCTGCCTACCGAATTTTAATACGCTCTTAGATGGTGAAAGTCTGCCAGGCTTGCCATGGAATACCCTTAAATGTTAGTCGCCGCAGAAACACCCTATGGCATCGTCCACCTCATCGGCGAACAACACCTGCTGCTGGCGGGCATAGGCTTGCATCTCGGCATAGCTCGGGCGGTCTTTCCGGAAGGTGGCCGCACGGCCACCCGACTCGACTAGCGTTTCCATCCGGGCCCACCAGTCCGCGCTGCGGAGGTCGGACTGGATGATGCTGTAGGTCTGCTGCCTACCCTTCAGGAAGCACAGGTCGCAGTTGCCCAAGAGGGTCTTGCCGTTGACGGTTGGCAGCTCAAGGCGGAACGGTTGCTCTGCCCAGAAGACATCGATGTCGGCCAGGGTGATTCCGGCATCCGCCAGCGGCAGCCGCATGTGCTCCCGAGGCGTCTCCGTGCTGGTGCCACGCTTTCGGATCTTGGCCACCCGCCGATGCTCGTCGGCGCGGATGCCTACCATCTGATCCCACTCTCCATCGCCATCCGCCCAGCTGATCGACTTTAGGTACCGGTGCATCGCGCGGATCTTCAGCTCGACCGTGCAGTAGCGTGTCACCGGGTTCGGCAGGTAGCGACGCTTGCGGATCGCCGCCTCGAAAGGCTCTCCCTGGCGGCTGGCGGTCTCAAAGTCGACCAAGGTAAATCCGGCATCAGAGTCCCGGAACTCCACCCATATCACGCCCAGTCCCCATTCCTCGTCGCAGCGCTGGACAAACCGAAGGGTCTCCTCGCGCTCCTTGCCGGTATTGGCGAAAAGGTAGGTGATTTCCTTGCCAGGGTTAGCAAGCTGCACTTGGCGCGCCAGGTAGGCGCTGGTGCGGCCGCCGGAAAAACTCAAGGCCGTCCGGCCGTCGGCGTGATAGGCGCGCATGGATTACCTCAGTCGCGCCGAGGCGCTTGTCAGTGCGTCCTGTAGTGCAGGACCTTCTCGATGGTGCGGCGGTGGACGCCGTATTTGCGGGCCAGCGCTTCTGCACTGGCAATTTCGTTCAGCCGGCGAATCTCGCCCTGCTTCCATTCGTGCAGTTGCCGGATGTGCTCGGCGTCCTCTGCCGTCAGCTTCTGGTTGTGGCGCATGCGTCACCCGCCGAGGGATGGAATAAGGCGGCTATGCCGCCGCCTGCTTCTGGTTGGTAATGACGCCAGCGTGGATCCACACCTGCTGGATGCCGGCCGGCACCTTGGCCATAGGCTCTTTCATCGTCCCGGCCATAACCGCGCTGTCGAGGTCGCCGGAGCGGGTCAGGGCCAGCAGCAGCTTCAGCGCCTGGGGGCGGGCGGTGGGCTGCAGTACGTCGAAGCGGTCCAGCAGCACCAGGCGGATGCCGGACAGCCGCGCGATGGCGATGGCCAGCAGGGTGTCGGCGCGCCACTTCTCCGATTCCGAGAGCAGCCCGTAGAGGCGCCTACCGTAGGTGATGTCGATCTCGGGGGTGATGACCACCGGGTGCCAGGTGGCCACCGCGGCCTGGGCCGCCAGCAGCTCGTTGAACGGGTCCAGCGCGCCGGCGAGGATCTCGGCCGGGATGCCGGTGGGCGCCAGGGCCTCGGCGATCAGCGACCAGGCCACGACGTCGGCATGGTGCTGGGCGGCGTTGGCGATCGCAGCGTCGTGACCGGCGATAGCGCCATGGGCATCCACCAGTGCCTGGTGCTTGGCCCGGGCCTTGTCGCGCTCCTGGCGGATCTCGGTGATGGCCTGCTCGGCGTTCTCCATGGCCTTGGCGTCCGGTACCGCGGCGGCCTGCTGTTCCAGGGTGGCCAGCTGCTGAGCAGCAGTGCGGGACTGATCGACGTCGCGCTGGCTGTTCGCCACGGCGCGCTGGGCGCTCTGCAGATAGCCCTGGTACTCGGTCAGGCGGCGGGCGGCCTCGGGGTCGGCGACCTTCTCCGGCGCCACATAGGCCACCAGCTGGCCGCGCTCCATCAGCACCTGGCCCTGGCAGTGCGGGCAGGCCAGCGGGTCATGTGCCGGCTCGCCGGCGGCGGCGCGCTGGGCCTCGGCTACCTTCGGGGTCCATTCGTCCACCCGGGCCTGGTCGGCGCCGAGCTTCTCCTGGCGGCGCTGCAGCAGGTCAGCGGTGTCGCGCAGCTGGGTCATGTGGGCCTGGCGCTGGGCGGCGGCCTGGGCGTTGGCCTTGTGGACGCCCAGGGTCTGCTGCGCTTCGGCCAGGTCGCTATCGAGATCGGCCAGGGCCTTGGCGGCCTCAGCGATCTGCTCCTCGGTGACCGTGGTCGGCGGCAGCTCCGGCTCCCAAGTCTCGGCCTTCTGGCTGCCATAGTTCTCGGCGGTGATGGCCTTCCAGGCGCCGCGCGACTCCGCAGCGTATTCCTTGGCCTGGGCCTCGGCGGCGGGGAAGCCGCCGCGCAGCAGGGGCTTCACCTTTTCAAACTTCGCCAGGTCGGCGCCCTTGGCTTCCAGGCGGCGGGCCACCTCAGCGGCGCCGGCGCCCGCACCGGTCAAGTCGAACAGGACTTTCCGGCGCTCCTTACCATCCAAGGCCGCGAATCTCGCGGCCTCCAGCACGAAGGGTAGGAACGGCGCATCAGGAATTACCACTGATTTACCACCCGGCAGCATCATCCAGGCGGTCTGGCTTTCGCCGGCGGCGTCGACGTAGGCGACGTGGGCCTCGCCTTTCTTGCCGTCGTCATTGACCAGTTGGCCCAGGTCCTTCTTCAGGGACACCCGGCGCGGCTGGCCGGTGAACGCCATGCTGATCGAGTCCAGCAGGCTGGACTTGCCGGCGCCGTTGTCACCGGATACCAGCAGCAGGGGCTCAGATACGACAAGGGCTGCATTTCGCAGCCCCTGGACGTTGGTAGCGGTGATATTCGTGATGCGCATGCTGGTTACTCCATCGAGACGACTTCGTCGAGGTCCTTGGTGACGCGGTAGGTGTTGTGCAGCGGGTTCTCCGCTTCGCTCTGCACGGCGATGACCTTGTCATCCAGCAGGCGGACCACCAGGGCGCGGGCGGCGTCGCTGCTGATGGCGAACCGGCTCTGCAGGTAGTCGATGGTCACGGGCGGTGTGGCGCGGGCCAGGACGGCGCAGATGTCGGAATAGGGCACGATGCCGTAGGCCGCGGGCGGCGGTGCGGCGGGATCCTCAGGGGTGTTGTCTTCCAGCTCGGCCTCATCGGCCTTGCCGTCTACCGCACCGCCTTCAGGCGCCGGCGCAATCACCTCGCGGCCGCCGGTGCTGTCCATGGGCGAGACGGTCCCGGCAATCTCCATCGCCTCGACCAGGCGGGCGGCGCGGTTGTAGCCGATCTTGAGCGCGCGCTGGATGGCAGAGATCGATGCCCGGCGGGTGCTGATCACGAAGCGGGTGGCCTCCTCCAACAGGGCGTCGTCTTCCAGGTCGTCACGCTCGCCACCGCCGCCCAGGCGCTTCTCCAGTTCCTCCGGGCTGCCCAGCAGGTCGGCAGCCGCCAGCGGCAGGTCCGACTGGTCGCGGTCAGGCTGGATGCCGTCCAGGCCGTCGTTGTAGTCGTTCGGTGCCAGCACCAGCAGGCAGAGCTTGCCGGCGGACTTCGTCAGCTCGGTGTTCGACGGCTCGTTGGCGTCGACCTTGGCCGTCACGGTCAGGGCCTTCGCTTCCACCTTGATCGACCGGATATCCATCGGTACCGACACGACATCGCGCGCGGCAATGATCCGGACGGCCAGCTCGACGGCCTCCTCGACCTTCTCGGTGAGGCGGTCAATGACCTCCTGCTGCTGGCCCTCGTTCAGCTTGTGATAGGGCGCCTTGAGATTGTGCAGCTCGAAGCGGCACGTCTCGATCAGGTCGTGCACCAGCAACTGGTGGGCGAGTTCGGAGGGGCGGCAGCCGTGACGCTCTGCGCTTTCGATGATGGCGCGGTGTTCCATTTTCATGGGGCGTGTTCCTACTGGTGGGCGATCTTGTTGAGCGACTGCAGCTGGGCGTCGCTGAGGTAGGTGTGGGCGCCGTAGCGCTTGAACTGGTCGCGGATGTCGGTGGTGAACTGGATCTCCCAGTCCGTATCCGCGCCGTCCTCAGCGGCGTCCAGCAGGACGGTGAACTGCTCGACGCGGTCGAACAGCTCCTCTACGGTCCGGCTGGCCATGGCCATCACTCCATGCTGAAGTCGTCGGTGTCGTCTTGGGCGGCGCCGGTGTCAGCCTTTTCCGGCTTGGTGTCAGCTTTTTCGGCCGATTTGTCGCGTTTCTCGGCCTCGGTGTTAACCGATTCGGCCTTTTCGTCACGTTTGTCCGGCTCGGCGTCCAGGATCTCGCCGGTCGCGGTATCGACGGTCCGGGGCGCGGCCTCAGCCTGGCGCAGGGCGTCGATGTCCACCGCGTAGTTCCCGCCGGCATCAGGCTTGGCGTCGAAGACGTCGCGGACCTCTTCCTCGGTCTGCAGGCCCATGCCCAGATCCGGCGCGTAGGCGCGCTGCCAGAACGCTGCGGCGCGGTAGACGAACATCTGGTCGGGCATCGTCTTCCACTTGCTGCCGCTCTTGCTCGCCCAGCCCTCGGCGTTGACCATCTGCCAGGTCACCCAGATGCCGTCGAGGCGCTCGCCGGTCTCCTTCTCGATGGCCCAGGCGCGGCAGCCGAAGTCCGGCTTGCCCGCTTCGCCTTTCCACTCGTAGCGCAGCGCGCTGAAGCGGCCGCAGGTATTCACCGTGGCGATCAGGAATTTGCTCGACCAGCTCGGGGTGCCGTGCACCACATAGAGGTTCTGCATCACCATCAGCGGGTTCGCGCCGATGCGCTGGGCCATGTCCAGGGCGATCAGGCAGTTCGGCAGGTTGCCCTGGTACTGCTTGGGCACCAGGTCGGACTGGACGAAGGCCTTGGCGATACGCTGCATCAGCTCGAAGCCTTCCAGGTTGAAGAAGCTCATGGACACCGGCATCTGCTCACGCGCCGGGCGTTGCTGCAGGGACTGCAGCGTCTGGGTGTTGCTCATGGGGTCACCCCTTGTAGGGACAGGTGGGATAGCGCGGGCAGTACCGTGCGGAGCACAGCACCGATTTCGGGTTGCCGTAGAACAGGCCGCCATGGATCAGGCGGGAGGCCATCTGGAGCAGGCCAGGGTTGTCTTCATCGCCGACCAGGGCCTGGCGGGCGCCGGTGACCTCGCCACGGCCTACGCACGGTCCGGCGCCGGTCTTTAGGCCGATGATCTCGGCGGGGGCCGTCAGCGGCTGGCCGATGGCGAACTCGGCGAGCAGCTCGTAGACGCCGAGCTGCGGCCGGTGGCCGGCGGTGACCGCGACACCGGTGGAGCCCACAGCACGGGCTCCGCTCTTCAGGTCGCTGATGCCCAGTCGGCTATCCACGCGCCGGATGCGGTCGGTGGTGCCAGTGAGCGCCAGGCCCAGGTCGCTGATCTCCAGCCGCTCGCACGTCACCTCGATGCCGACATAGTCCTGGGTGGGCGCGATGTCGGCGCAGTAGCGGCTGTGCAGCGTCAGGCCGATGCGCTCGACCTGCTTCGGCCCGCTGTCCTCCCAGTCGACCTCGTGCTCAGGGTTGTAGAGGGTGTCGACGAACAGGCCGGCCGCGTCGTCCGCGCTGATCGGCGCGCCGTCCATGGTGGCTTGGTCGAAGAGGGCGGTGGATGCGTGGATCGACGTGCCCAGGTGCGCGGCGCCGCTGGAGCGGCTGCGCATTCCCAGGAGGTGCTTCGCCTCCCAGCGCGCCGGGCAGTCGAACAGTTCGGCCAGCGAGCTGGCGCGGATGGTGACGATGTTCACGACGCCACCTCGACCGACCAGCGCCGACCGGGCCGGCGTATCATCGGGGAGCGGATCGGGGTGTCGATCAGCCGAGTCTCCGGCGGCAGGCCCAGGGCCTCGGGCAGCGACTGCCTGGCGCGCAGCAGCAGGGTGTGGCGCGCTTCGACGTCGGCGACCTGTTCGCCGATGACTGCGGGAGCGGGGGCGGTGGTCATGCTGCTGCCCCCTGCGACTTGGCCCAGCGCTTCGCGACCTCCTGAGAGATACGCACCCGGTTGTGATCGTGGGCGCGGTCGTCGATGGCGCCCAAGGCATAGGCCATCTCGTTCATGCCCTCGGCGATGCCGTCATTGAAGGCCGGGATGCGTGCGATCCAGGTCTCGATCAGCCGCTGGGCTACTTCCTGCTCGGTGCTCATGCTGCCTCCTTGCGGCGCTTGGCCAGTTCGTCGGTGAAGAAGTTGTCGTGCTCGGCGAGCAGCACCCGGCGCCACTCCATGAGTTCCTTGGCCAGCGGCAGGCTAATGCTGGCGAGGGTCATGTAGGCCTCGTTGAACTGGCGATCGCGCATGCTGGCCAGCGTCTCCAGCAGCACCACCTGGCGCTGCGGATCGATCTGCATATCGCAGTGGATGGCGAAGGCCAGCATCACGTCGGGCTGCCGGGTGTCGATGTCGTACTCGAGCTGGAGCACCTGCTCGTGGGCGCACTCGAGCGCCCGCTCATGCTGGATGGCGAGGGTCATGGTGTGGGTCTCGATGGGCGCCTTGGGCGCGGGGTAAAAGGCCGGGCTGCAACCGGTGGGGGCGGTGTGCAGCAGCCCGGCGAACGGGGCTACTCGTCCTGGTAGCCGATGATCACCATCGGCTGGTCCTTGACGGGCTTGGTGTACTCGATGGCGCCGAAGAAAGCGGCGCAGGTCATGGCGAGCACGATCAGGTAGGTGCGCATGGTGCTTTCCTCGGTTGTCTTCCCGTCTGGCCCTGTTGCCAAGGCCAGCCAGTGAAAACGGCGCATTGCGTGCGGGTCTCTCGCGCGGAGCGGGCCAGGTGCCCTCAATCAGCCGTCCCGGTCGCCCCTCGGGGTCGCCTTCGCGTGGGCAGGCTTTCGGGCCTGTCTGATTGCCGGTCGCCGTAGCGGCAATGCGGTCTGTGGTTTCTTTGTTGCGTCGGATTGTGAAAGAGCAGGGGCGGCGGAGCTGCCCGGCCAGTGGTTGCTGGCTGTGAGTTAAAGTTACAACCCTGCTTTGTAGCCTGCAAGCAAAACTTGTAATTTTTTCCAAAAAAAAGTTGTAGGGCACAAAAAAGCCCGCACTTGGCGGGCTTCTGGTATCGGCCTGGTCAGTCAGTAGCAGGCATTCCGCGCCAGCTGAACTCATACCCGGTACCGCTCTGCTCTACGGATAGGCCGTCGACCTCCCGCATCTCGTCCACGACCCGCTCCCAGTCGTCGTCGTGGTCCGTCTCCAGGCGCTCGACCCTGCACCGCCTTTCTAGCTGCGCGTGCGGCTCGGCGATGTGAGCGTTGATGCGGCGACATAGCCGCTCGTAGCTGGAGACTTGAACCTGTTTCTTAACTACCTGGGCATTGCTGCGGGACATCGGTACCTCCTTACTGTGACACTGTTCAAATATACAGTATGCGACAGGCAGCGAAGCGGCAAGGTTCCGGGCAGAAAAAAGCCCGCGCGGGGCGGGCTTTCCCTATTGATGGGCGGGTATTAACGGCGGTTTTGAGTCTTCCTTTCGGCCGTCATCACGACCCATTTGATAGGAAGACTGCACAGTCTGAGCGACACTCTGATTCGACTGGTGGAGTGCGAAGTAGCCACCTACCACAATAGCCACTACAGCTAGCAGCTGCACAACTACGGCAGCCCAGTAATTTGCCTTTACCGTAGCAGCCTGCTTTGCGGCTTCTTCGGCTCCTTCAGCTGCTTTCAATGCACGATCTGAGAGCAGCTCGAAGCGTTTTTCACGTTCCATTTGCGCGGCAATGAAGCCGGCAAAACGTTCGCTAAGCGCTTTATCTCGTTCAGCTTGAGCGGCATAGAAACTAGCTAGCCGTTCATCTAGCGCCTTGTCGCGCGCTGCCTGCTCCTGCCTAGCCGACTCATGACGTAGGTCCAATTCACGTTTGAGATGTTCGTCTCTAAGGGCCAGGTCGTGGCGAAAGTCGTCTTTAGTCATGCCATCAGTATCTGCAGAAATTTCGCTATTGTCAGCAATCGGTCCTTTACCGGTCTTGCTAGGGACACGAAGTTTCGTAACTTTTTCGAACTGGGCCTGGACATCTTCAGCCCTGTGATAGCTGTCCTCAGTCACCTTCATGCCCCTCTAGGGGTTTCTCTTCGTCCTCTGAAGGGTTCTCCTCTAGCCACCGCTTGACTGAGAAAGCCATGTGTTGACGCACGAAGCCGCAATTTGTGCAATATAGGCCCAATACAGGTATGCCGGAGGGTACACGCGCATTCCTGATAGGAAGCTTCAGTTTGGTGCTTAGGTCGGTTTCAGGATCACCCATAAGCATCCAGTCATCGGCCCCGCATGACATACAAATTGATCGCTCTGCTTTGGCCTGCAGAAACCGGATGAGATCACCCATCGTTATCAAATCTATGTCTTTTGAACGCTCGTCCGCCATCGCTAGTCCTCTATAGCCTCGCCTTTGAAGTATCAGCGATGCTTATTTGCTGTTGCTTTAATTACGGCACGATCTTGCTTGGCGGCACGATGGCGCCGACCGGGTAGCAATGCTGGATCTGCTCCCAGGGGATGCTACGTCGACCGAAGGCATCGTTGATCGACATCAGACTGACCTCGTAGTCATCCGCCCGCAACAGCTCCTTGACCATGCTCTCGCCTTCATCATGAACACCGTGCAGCTTGATGTAGACGTATTCGCCTGGCACCAGGTCGCCGTTGGGCTCAATGATCGCGACCCAGCCTGATCGGATGGCAGGGGACATGGAGTCGCCGCGAAGGCGCAGCGCATACGCATCCTTGTCCTGGGTGGGAAATTTGATGTGCCCCTCGCTGGGACTCAAGGCGGTCCAGTAGCCCTCTGCACCGAGCTGGGCGGTCCCGACGATAGGGATCTGCCGGAAGGGCGAGGTGATTGGGATCGGCTGGCCGACGTTGGACTGTTCGGCATCCGGGCGCGAGCCGCCAATGAGTAGGTGCTCAGCGGAGGTGCCGAGGATGACAGCCATCTCTTCGACGCGCTTTCTTCGCGGCTCAGTTTCTCCCGCTTCCCACTTCTGGACAGCCTGAGGCGTCACGCCGAGTTGTCTGGCGAGTTCCGATTGGTTCAGCCCGCGCGCTTCGCGTGCGGCTGTGATTCTAGAGCCGATGCTATTCATGCGGGCCAGATTACAACCTTGGCTTGTAGGGAGCATTGCAAGTTTTGCTTGTATCATTTCGTCCTTGCCTGTAACTTTTGGTTGTAGTCCAACTGACGAGGTCCCTGTTATGCAGCAGGAACAGAACGCGCCGACTCGCGCAGCTATAGCAGCTGGTGGCCAATCGGCCCTGGCGCGAACGCTGAAGGTCACCCCTCAAGCAGTCCAGCGCTGGTGCGCGCTGGGCAAGGTTCCCGCCGAGCGCGTCCTCGAAATCGAGGCGGCTTCCGGGGTTTCGCGTCACGAGCTGCGGCCGGACATCTATCCGATACCCGAGCCCTCCAAACTAGCGTCCTAGCCATGAACACAACCGCATTGAGCCCTACCAGGGATGACATAGCACGGGAGATCGAAACCCTGATCTTGCAGCGCGTTCCGCGCGTAAGTCAGAAGCAGATCGCCCTGGAAGTCGGTTGCAGCGAATCGACGGTTTCTCGATGGAATGAGGACGAGTACCAGCGCTGGGCGAAGGTGCTCGCGCTATTGGGCCTGCGTGTCGTTCCAGATAGTGCGGTGGTGGTGACGGCCGAGTACCTCTCGGCGCTCGAAACCATGGCACGCATCGGCCTCAAGGCTGAGAAGAAGCGCCCAGGACCCCTGGGCTGGGATTGAGTCATGACCGCAGTTCTGGTCAACGATGATGAATGGGCCCTGTTCGCTGGTGAGCCGGCGGAGCTGCTGAAGCTCTACGTGGCTCTGAAGCGCCGCATGGACTTCGCCACCGGCATCGCTGGAAAGCAGACGCTCATCAATGAGATAGTGCTACGTGAAGGCTTCACCGTGGACCCTATCCCTGGGCGTCCTACCCCTAAGCCCGTCACTCGAGAGCAGTACCGATCGGCCGTCCGCAGACTGGAAAAGATCGGTGCTCTCAAGGTAGTCGGCCCCCTCGTTTTCGAGTTTCCCCACGCTCGCACGTATCAGTCCGCCCAAAAGAGCTACAACCGAGCTACAACCGAGCTACAACCAGGGCAGCAACCGAGCAGCAACCGGCCAGAACCCAGCAACGACGGGGTTTCCAGCCAGGAGGAGGGTGGAGCTGCAACCGGGTCATTTTTTGAGCAACCCGCTAGCAGCAACCTACTTCCGGAGTCCGGTAATACACCACCACCATCACCGCGTGCGTGCGCAACCGACTCCCGCACCAGGTTCGCCATGACGGCGGATTGGGAGCCGAACCCGCAGACCTTCAAGGCCACGCTCACGATGAACGCCATGGCCGGCGTCCAGATCCAGGCTGACCAGCTCATGGAGTTCCGCTCCTACTGGATCACCAACCCTGATGAACACCGAACCCAAGCCCGCTGGGAGCACGCGCTCGCCCAGCATCTGAAACGGGAGCACCGCCATGCACAAGCCAACCCCGGACGCTATGCCGCAGCAGAAGCCGCTCAGAACCGCCCAGCGCGTGGTCAACCTGGCCGCGGTCGCAACCTCTCAGCTACAGAACAGGTCCGGGAAGCCATCGAGCGCGGACGCTTCGAGCGAGCCCAAGCGTGTGGACCCGCTGCGCATGGAGTTGCTGGAGCAACTGTGGATCACGATGGTGGAGACCTACGGCCACCGCTGGACGGCGAATTTTGGCGTGACTCCGAAGCCTGACCACGCCTGGGCCAAGCACCTGACCGGGATCTCTGGTCGCCAGCTCGCTAACGGCCTGGCAGCCCTGTCCAGCCTGGAGAACGATGGCTGGCCGCCCTCGGCACCGCAGTTCCGCGCCATGTGCCTCAACGTCCCCGGTCTGCCCACCGAGGAGGAGGCGTGGGACCAGGCCCTGCGCGGTGAGTACGGCCACGATGCCGTGCGCGTAGCCGCCAAGCTGACTGGCACCTACGACCTGCGTACCGCGCGGCCGGACAACAAGGGCCTGCGCAAGACCTTTGGCCGCAACTACGCCGTGGTCCGGGCCCGTGCCGTCATGGGCAAGCCGCTTGAGGACACGATCCCCCTCGGCATTGAGCACGAGCACAAGTCGCCGATGCAGGTGCAGTTCGCCCATAGCCACCAGCAGGCGCGGGACCTCATGCAAGCCCAGGGCATTCCCAACGATCCCGCGCAAGCCCGCGCCATGCTGCTGGCCAAGATGCGTATCCGGAGAGACAACCATGCGTGACTTCAAACCAGAGGACCTGGCCCTGGTGACCGGCTGCCGCGTGTCGCCGCACCTCATCGGCTCAACCGTCGAGCTGTGGTTCCGCGCCGAGCCGGGCGAAGACTTCATCGGTCCGGACGGGAGGTGGTGGTTCAGCTCCAGCAACACCCCCGCCTGGATCGTGTTCGTCAACAGCGATCGTGACTGGGCATTCGTTGCTGAGCACCACCTCATGCCGCTGGGCCGCGACTTCGCCCCGGTACGCCAGGGCGAGAAGGAGCTGGGCCATGCGTGAGTTCGCCGCGGTGGAGTTCGTGGTGCCTGGCAAGCCTATCGGCAAGGGCCGCCCGCGCATCGGCAAGGTAGGCGCCCATGCCCGCATGTTCACGCCGAAGGAGACGGTGGCCTATGAGGGGCTGATCGCCCATGCGGCCCAGATCGCCATGGCCGGCCGGGGCCTGATCCCGCACCCAGTCATGGTCGAGCTACAGATCCTGCTGCCGATCCCTCAGTCGAAGTCAAAAAAGTGGAAGGCCCAGGCTGTCGCCGGCCAGGTATTCCCGACCACGAAGCCCGACATGGACAACGTGATCAAGGCGATCTACGACGGCCTCAATGGCGTGGTGTGGCGGGACGACGTCCAGGTGGTCGACGCCATCGTGCGCAAGCGCTACGCCGAGACGCCGTGCGTGCGCGTGCGGATCGTGCCGCTGATGACGGAGGAGGCGGCGTGATGGGCATCTACTGGCTACTGATCCTGCTGGCGCACCTGCACGACCTGCATGGTCTGCGCTCTCAACGCTCTGCCCGGCTTTCCTGTGACTGGCTGGGCGATGTAGAGGGGCAGGGCGATGACTGATCTCGTGATCCGCACGCCCGCCGACCGCGAGCGCCTGATGTCCTTCCTCGCCGGCCTGGATCTCTCGAAGCCGCGGAAGATCGCCATCACCGAGATCCGCAGCCAGCGCAGCGACGCCCAGAACCGCCTGCTCTGGATGTGGAACAACGCGATCCAGAGACACCTGGCCGACAGCTTTGGCCAGTTCGCCAGCGCCCAGGAGTGGCACGAGATCCTGGTGGCGCGCCTGTGGCCGTGCGAGGTCCGGAAGGTGGCCATGCCTGGGCCCGCCGGCGGCGAGTTCAAGATCGGCCGAGCCAAGACCAGCGGCTTCACTCAGGCCCAGATGACCGAATACCTCGACCTGCTCGACCGCTACTGCGCCGAGCATCTCGAACTGCTGCTGCCTCACCCCGAGGACCTGATGTTGGCCATCTACGGCCAGAGGCGGACGGCATGATGACCTTCCTGTCTTACCTGGTCCCGCTGGCAGGAGTCGGCATCGTCGGTCATGGCCTGCTCCAGCTGAAGCGCGAGCGGGAGGCCCGAGAGCTACGCAGGCTGCTCCGTGACCGCCATGACCAAATCGAGCGCCAAGCAAAGCGCCGCCTGTGATCCACCCGGCAAGGACGCCTGCAGTTGTCTGCGCCGCCAGGTGGCCGCGCAAGTCGCAATCCAGATTTCCGAGGTATCCCAGATGCGCCTGAGTTCAGCCCGAGACGAGTGGTTCAACGCCTACTACCGCCCAGGGGACGGCACCAACCGCCATTGCGAGTCGCTGGCGTTGGTCGGCCCCTACCAGAGCACCGAGCGCGTGCGCGGCGTGACCGGGTTGGTGAACGAGACCATCGGCGCCCACGTCCGCAGCGTGGTGGAGCGCTTGCCGGCGGACCTGTTCGCCTTCGGCAACCACCTGTATCACCCGGACAGCAACGACCTGTGGCGCGAGGTAGCCGAATGGTCGGTGTTCCAGCTGGCCTACCTGCGCGGGCCTAAGATGTACGCGAAGAAGCACGCCAAGGCCGAGTTCGTCGCCATGGCGGTGCTATACCGGTACCGGCGCCAGCACCAGGGCGGGCAGAGCGCCGCGCCGGACCCGCTTCCGACGCCGGAGGCCTTTCGCACCTTTCTCGATTACACCTACGGCGTGGAGCTGGATGCCCGGAACTGGGACCGGGAATGGGAGGAGTTCGTCCAAGCCTGTTTCACCGCCTGCAACGACCTGGACAAGATGGCTCTGGCGCCCGTCGCGAACCTTCTTCGGGCGATGAAGTGTGCGGCTTGACACAAATGTGCGGCTGGCGGCATGATTTATTCATCGTGTGAAGCAGCACCCCATCAGAAGCCTCGGCAGATTCGTCTCCCGGGGCTTTCTTGGATCTGGCCATTGGAGATGACCATGGATCGATCCGAGAGAAGGCATCACGCGCAACGCGTGAAGGCCAAGTTCTACCGAAAGCAGAGTGCCCATGAGGCGTGGACGAATGACGCCAGGATGGCAGGTATATTCGCCAATCACGGTAAGGTCTGCTCTTGCTTCATGTGCGGCAACCCTCGCCGCTACTTCCACATGCTGACCATGCAGGAGCGGCGTGCTGATGCCGCAGGATGGCCCGTATGAGCCGAAGCCGCAGAAAGACACCTATCTTCGGAATGACGACCTGCGAAAGCGAGAAGGCCGACAAGGCCAAATGGCATCGCAAGTTCCGGCGTGCGGCGAGAATGGATGTCGAAGGCAGCCAGTTCACCAGCTTCCGTCAGTACGGCAGCACCTGGTGCATGGGGAAGGATGGCAAGCAGTACGTGTCGGACGCGGACCGGCGTTTTCCGGGCTGCCTCAGAAAGTAAGCAACGCCCCGGCCGATGTGCAGGGGTTTTTGCTTCAGCCTTCGAAATCCAGGGTGGCGCCAATCTCCCGCATCTTGCTGTAGATCGTCTCCAGCTGCTCCTCCGGCAGAGTCAGCCTCGCAGCGATGAAGAAGAGCATCTGCGCGCTCAGCTCGCGGGGCTGGGCGCCGCCAGTGTACTTTCGCCACTGCCTGCCATCCGACAGGCCGGCCAAGTCGGCAAGCTCATCGCCGGTCGCCTTCATGCCAGCTGCTTTCAATAGCGCCTTGAGCTGGGCCAGGTCTTCGGTGGTAGGCGGCTGGTAGTGCTTGATGCGCTGCATGGTGGACCCCAAAGAGAGACCCCGCTTTCGCGGGGCCTGGGTATTCAGTTGAAGAGCTTGATGACTATCGCCGTCACGCCGGCCACGGCACTGACCAGGCCAGTGGCAACTGCAACGGGGTACCAGAAGATGTCTACTCGCAGCTTGTTGGTCTCAGCGTTGAGCTTGCTGGTTTCGGCCATCAGCTTGGCGATCTCGGAGTGGATCTTTTCGAGTTCGGCGTGGGTCATTTCGAGGCTCATTGGTTCGTCCCTTTGGGGCTGTCGGGCCGCGCGGTATGCGCTTCCCATGTGAAATATATTAGGCCCATTGGGCCTATTTTGCAACAGGGCAAATTCGCCTTTCATCGTTATTTATCAGGCTCGCCTCGGCGGGCCTTTCGCATTTCTGGAGCATCGAAATGGACCCATCCGATCTGGGCGGCGGCAACCCGACCGGGTGGTTCACCGCGGGCGGTATCGGCCTCGCCTGGGGCCTGACCTGGCTTCGCAAGTTCTACTCCAGCACGAACGCCTCCGTCGCGAATGATCGCGCCGAGAAGGACATGCTGGAGCGCTTGACCGAAGAGAACAAAGACCTTCGGACGACACTGGAGACGGTGACGAAAGAACGCAACGAGATGTACCGAACGGTGGGCGAACTCACCGGGACCATGAAGGCAATGAAGTCGCAGCTCGACCTGCAGGAAGCCCAGATCAGCCAATTGACGAGCGAGGTCTCGCAGCTACGGCAGGCCTTGCAGAGGACCGGTTATGAACGGCGAAACCCTGAAGCGCGCTAAAGCATGGTGGCGACGGTACGAACTGTGGGCGCTGGGGGCACTGCTGGTGCTGAGCGGTGGCATCTTCGGGTACCAGGCCGCCATGTACAGCGCTCACCGGATCATGCTCGTAGAGCTCGCTGCGATCCGTGACGCCTACGATAAGGCGCTGGGCAAGAAGGATCAGCGGCTCGAAACCCTCGCGAGCCAGACCGGGAAGGCTGCTGAGGTTGCCGCCGGCGCAGCGCAGCAGGCCAGTGAGGCGGCAGCTAAAGCGGCGGGTGCAGCTCATGGTAAGCAAGCTGGAGAATTACGATGAAAAGAGGGCAGAGAGAACTGCCCTCCAGAGCAATCATTCTTTATTCACGATCTCGATCTGTTCCTCAATCTGCCCTTTTATCGGGCTCGCCTGGCCCTGAAAATTTACGGTCCCGTTAGCGAAAACATTTACAACCAAGCGGTCTGGAAAGGTGATCTTAACGGTCCCGATTGCGTTTTCTGCACCGAAGGTGGCTTTGGGATACATGAGACGCAGGATCTCAATGAGGCGTTTTGGATCACCACAGGAAATTGCCATTTTGTACTCCTTACATAATGGGATAGCCCCAAGCGGATCGGCCGTCTCCGGAATTTCTGAAGGCGGCGGTAGACGATCACCACTTGGTTAGCGTCAGGGGGACGAAATGGTCAGGCCTTTTCCGACTTCAGCTTTCTTCTCGACCGCTGCGGATAGTTGGCTACAAATGGCCCCGGCAGCGGATCTGCTTGAGTGGGTCAGAGCAACGCTCCTGAAGCCCACTGACCCGCTTTTCAACGAGGACCATATCCACCTGCTCGACGCGGACATCGGCTTCCTCTGGGCCAGGACGGGCTTCATCAAGGGCAGCCGTTTGGTGCTGGGCCAGGCCGAGCAGGTGGCGTTCCGCGCCGGCGGCTGGCAGAAGGCGAGGGCGGAGCAGCAGATGGTGGAGTGGTTCGGGCGAGTACCCGACTTCCTAATCACCCTGGCCGCCGACTACTGCGCCGAATGCAGCGACGCCGAGTTCTGCGCCCTAGTCGAGCACGAGCTCTACCACATCGCCCAAGAGCTGGATGGCTTCGGCGCCCCAGCGTTCACCCGAGACGGCATGCCCAAGCTCAAGCTGCGCGGCCACGACGTCGAAGAGTTCGTCGGCGTGGTGCGTCGCTATGGCGCCAGCCCGGACGTGCAGCGCCTGGTGGAAGCCGCGAGCAGCCGCCCTGAGGTGGAGAAAATCAACATTGCGAGGGCCTGCGGAACCTGTCTGCTCAAGTCGGCTTGACCTCTGACAGACCCTTGACGGAAGTAGAACCATGGCCACCCTGAGCAACGATGTGAAAGCCTTCATCGTTCAGGCCCTGGCCTGTTTCGACACGCCCTCCCAGGTGGCAGCAGCCGTCAAAGAGGAATTCGGGATCGAGGTCAGCCGCCAGCAGTGCGAAAGCCACGACCCCACGAAGTACGCCGGGCGGGACCTGGCCAAGCGCTGGAGGGTCCTGTTCGAGGACACCCGCCGGCGCTTCCGCGAGGAGACCGCGGACATTCCGATCGCCAACCGCGCGCACCGCCTCCGCACCCTTGGCCGCATGGCCGAGAAGGCTGAGGGGATGCGCAACCTGGCGCTGACTGCCCAGCTGCTGGAGCAGGCCGCCAAGGAAGTGGGCGACGTCTACGTCAACCGCCAGACCAAGGTCGAGATGCCGCACGACGATCTGCCGCCGACCCGCGTGCAGGTCGAGGTGGTGGACGCGAGGGTGCGCGATGAATGAGCTGACTCAGCAGCAACTGAAAGATGTCCTGTCGTACGACCCGCTAACCGGAATCTTCCGCTGGAAAGTAAACCGCCCTCGAGCACGTGCTGGACAGGACGCTGGCTACCTCAACAGCAGGGGCTACAAGCGAGTCCAGATAGATGGACAGGCCTATGCACTCCATCGGCTAGCGTTCCTGTACATGGACGGCGAGCTTCCAGAGGGGGACGTCGACCATATCAATCGTGACCGAATCGATAACCGGTTCGAGAATCTTCGTCGGGCAAGTAGAGCCGCGAACCTCCGGAACAAGGGAACGTACCGACGCTCAGCACTGGGAATGCCTGGAGTGAGCCAGCGCGGGCAGCGATTCCGGGCCTACATCAATCGTGACGGCAACCGGTTCAACCTCGGAACGTATGACACCGCGGAGGAGGCGAGCGAGGCCTACTGGAGCGCGAAGCGTGAGCTGCACCCCGAGTACTCACCATGCCCACATTGAACGTCCCCCAGGCGCGGTTCCTGCAGCTGCCGCACAAGTTCCGGGGGTTCGTGGCGGGGTTCGGTTCGGGCAAGACCTGGGTGGGCTGCGCAGCGCTCTGCAAGCACGTTTGGGAGTGGCCCAGGATCAATTCCGGCTACTTCGCCCCGACCTACCCGCAGATCCGGGACATCTTCTTCCCGACCATCGAGGAGGTCGCCTTCGACTGGGGCCTCAAGGTCCGGACCAAGGAGAGCGACAAGGAGGTCGAGTTCTACAGCGGCAGCCAGTACCGCAGCACGACGATCTGCCGGTCCATGGAGAAGCCCCAGACCATCGTCGGTTTCAAGATCGGCCACGCCCTGGTGGATGAGCTGGACGTGCTGCCCGCGGCCAAGGCCCAGCAGGCCTGGCGCAAGATCATCGCGCGGATGCGCTACAAGGTGGACGGGCTGAAGAACGGGGTGGACGTCACCACGACCCCGGAGGGCTTCAAGTTCGTCTACCAGCAGTTCGTCAAGCAGCTGCGAGCCAAGCCGACGCTGGCAGAGATGTACGGCCTGGTGCAGGCCAGCACTTTCGACAACGAACTCAACCTGCCGGACGACTACATCCCCTCGCTGATGGAGTCCTATCCCGAGCAGCTGATCTTGGCCTACCTCGACGGCCAGTTCGTGAACCTGACCGCGGGCACGATCTACACCGCCTATGACCGGAAGCTCAACGGCAGCCAGGAGACCATCCAGCCCGGGGAGCCGCTCTTCGTGGGGATGGACTTCAACGTCGGCAAGATGTCGGCCATCGTCCACGTCAAGCGCCTGGGCATGCCGCACGCGGTCGACGAGATCATCAACGGCTACGACACGCCGGACATGATCCAGAAGCTCAAGGAGCGGTACTGGCTCTATACCGGGACCGAGTACCGCAACACTCGGCTGATCCGGATCTACCCGGACGCCAGTGGCGATTCCCGCAAGTCGGTGCGGGCCAGCGAGACCGACATCTCCCTGCTCAAACAGGCCGGGTTCATGGTCGTCGCCCCGGGCGCCAACCCGCCGGTCAAGGACCGCATCAACGCCATGAACGCCATGTTCCGCAACGCAGTGGGCGAACGGCGCTATCGCGTGAACGCCGACAAGTGCCCGACCTATGCCGACGACCTAGAGCAGCAGGTCTGGGCGGAGAACGGCGAGCCCGACAAGAAGCAAGGCAACGACCACCGGCCCGATGCCGGCGGCTACTTCATTCACAAGGAATACCCGATCACCAGGTACTCCCTCGCAGGCGTCGCATAATGGGTGTCAAACAGTTCCTCTCCGACAAGCTGGTCAACCTCGTGGCCAACCTGGGCACCGAGCGGGACAAGGCGTCCCATTCGGGCTACCTGATGTCGACCCTGACCGATCAGCAGCTCCTCGCGGCCTACCGCAGCAGCTGGTTGCCGCGAAAGATCATCGACATCCCGGCGCTCGACGCCTGCCGGCGCTGGCGTGGGTGGCAGGCTTCCAAGGAGCAGATCCAGGCCATCGAGGCCGAGGAGAAGCGCCTGGCGCTGGTCGCCAGGGTCCACACCGCCATGATTCGAGGCCGCCTGTTCGGTGGTGCTGCGGTGTTCATCGGCACCGGCGAGCGCGACACAGCGAGCGAACTGCGGCCCGATCGTATCGGCCAGGGCGGCGTGAAGTACCTGACCGTCATGAGCCGGCGTCACCTGAGCCCGACCGAGATCGAGCGAGACGTCCAGTCGCCGCGCTATGGGATGCCCAAGGCCTACCGGCTGGCTGGGTCCAGTGTCGACATCCACCCTTCGCGTTTGGTCATCTTCCACGGCGCCGAGCACGCCGACCCCGAGCTGGTCGAGGGCGAGGCCCATGGCTGGAGCGACTCGGTCCTGACCTCGGTCATGGAGGCAATCAAGCAGAGCGACGGCACGCTGGCCAACGTAGCCAGCATGGTGTTCGAGGCAAAGGTCGACGTCATCAAGATCCCGGATCTGATGCAGAACCTCGAAGACAAGGGTTGGGAGAAGCTGCTGATGGATCGCCTCCGGCTGGCGGCCATGCAGAAAGGTATCAATGGCACGCTCATGCTGGATGCTGGTGAGGACTACCAGACCAAGACGGCCAACTTCAGCACGCTGCCCGACATCATCGACCGCTTCCTGCAGAACGTGACCGGCGCCGCGGACATCCCAGCCACCCGATTCCTCGGTCAATCCCCGGCTGGGCTCAACGCCAGCGGGGAGTCAGACCTGCGCAACTACTACGACCGGATCCAGTCGGGCCAGGAGCTGGAAGTGCGGCCCGCCATGTCGGTGCTGGACGAGTGCCTGATTCGCTCGGCCCTGGGCAGCCGGCCTCCTGAGATCCATTACGTCTGGAACAGCCTCTGGCAGCCCACGGCGACGGAGCGCGCCACCATCGGCAAGACCGTCGCCGACACCATCAAGGTGATCAAGGACACCGGTCTGTTCCCGGACGCCGCGCTTTCCAGTGCCGCAGAGACGGCCCTGGTCGAGTTCAGCGTCCTGCCCGGCCTGGAGGCGGCCATGGAGAAGTACGGCGAAGAGCTGCCAGACGAGGAGGGCGGCGAGGGCGATCTGGACCCTGATGGCCAACTCGATCCCGAGCCCGCACCTACAACCTGAAGTAGCGCCCAGCGCCAAGGAAAACACCATGCTCCTGCACGACTCCGTGTCGGTTTCGGCTGTCCGCCGAACCACTGACGGCTACCTCGTGGCCGAGGCCCGGGTAGCGCGCACTGGCATCCAGGACTACCTCGGCACCGAGGTGGGCAAGCCTGAGATGCCCATCGTCCGGCTGTACCGCCCGCCCGAGGCCGTATTCGCCGAGGACGCCATGCGCTCCTACGCCTATCGGCCCATGACCAACGGCCACCACGGCGATGTGAACGCCGCCAACTGGAAAGAGCTGGCTGTGGGCCAGACCGGTGCCGAGGTGCTGCGCGACGGTGAGTTCGTCCGCGTCCCGATGGTGGTGATGGATGCAGCGGCTATCCGCGATGTCGAGGGCGGCCGCCGCGAGCTCTCCATGGGACTGGAAGCCATCGTCGTCTTCGAGGATGGCGTCACTCCCGACGGCGAACCCTACGACGCCCGCGTGGAAAGCATGCGGATGAATCACCTGGCGCTCGTTGATCGGGCGCGAGGTGGCGAGCAACTACGGATCGGGGACCAGCGCAGCCCCGGTGCGAATACCCCTGCGCACCCCAACGACAACGGAGGCCATCCCATGGCTGATTCTCTGCGCACGGTCATCGTCGATGGCCTGTCTGTGCAAACCACTGACCAAGGCGCCCAGGCGATCGAGAAGCTGACCAAGCAGCTGGCCGACGCAGGCGTCAACGTCAAGACGCTGACCGATGCTCACACCGCGGCCATCGCAGGCAAGGACCGCGAGCTGGCAACCAAGGACAACGAGATCGAGAAGCTGAAGGGGCAACTGCTCTCCGACGCCCAGATCGATGCTCGCGTCCTGGCGCGCGGCGACCTGATCGGCAAAGCCAAATCCATCGCCGACGCCGACTACAGCGGCAAGAGCGACGACGAGATCCGCAAGGCCGCCGTGGTGGCCAAGCTGGGCGACGCCGCGGTGGCCGGCAAGAGCGCCGACTACATCACCGCTCGCTTCGACATCCTGGTCGAGGACTCCAGCGATCCGGTGCGCCAGCACCTGAGGGCGCAGGACGGCCAGCCCAAGAACCCCAACGACAACGGTCAAGACGCCTATGAGGCGCGCGTGACTGATGCCTGGAAAGGAGGTGCCAACTAATGCCGTCCATTCAGACCAGCTATTCCGAGAACATCCGCGCCAGCGTACCGGGCCACATCCCGGACATGACCCACGCCGACGTCGTGTCTCGCACTGTCGAGTCGGCTGCCGGCCTGGGCTTCGGCCTGCCGGTGTTCCAGGGCACCGCCGACAAGGCCGTCCGCGTCTTCGCCACTGGCGATACCGCGGCCAAGTTCGTGGGCGTGTCGGTCCTGGACCGCTCCGCCAGCGGCCCCAACGGCTTCGTCCAGTTCGAGTCCGCGCGCATCCTGCTCAACGGCCCGATCAGCGTTACCGCCGCCGTGGCGGTTAAGGCGAGCGACCCGGTAACGGTCACCGCCGACGGCACCTTCAGCAACACCGGTGGCATCACGATTCCGAACGCTCGCTGGGACACCAGCGCCGCGGCCGGCGCCGTCGCCAACATCTTCCTCAAGTAAGGAGCCGACATGCGCGCCCCCTTCAAGCTTCTGGACGCCCAGGCCGCCCTGGGCTTCGTGATCTCCCAAACCACGCACATCGAGCGTGGCGTCAACGCCATCCAGTACCCGGACATCCAATATCCGGAACTCGTACCGGTGGATACCTCTGCCAGTCCCTGGGCCAAGACCGTCACCTACTTCTCCTCGGACAAGTACGGTAAGGCCGACTGGATCAACGGCAACTCCGACGACATTCCTCGCGCCGGTACCGAGCTGAGCAAGTTCGAGACCCAGGTCCACACCGCCGGTGTCGGCTACGGCTACGGTCTCGAAGAGATCAGCCAGGCTGCGATGCTGGGCTACAACCTCGACGCCGAGGATGCCGCTGCTGCGCGCCGTGCCTACGAAGAGATGGTCGACCGTGTCGCGATCTACGGCGATAGCTCCAAGGGCTTCTATGGCATCACCAACGCGCCGAACGTGACTGCCGGTTCGGTCACCAACGGCAGCTGGGCCACCGCCACGTCGGACAAAATCCTCGCCGACGTGAACAACCAGCTGTCCGGTCAGGCCCAGGGCACTCTGTACGGCGCTCTGGCTGACACCCTGCTGCTGCCCATGGACGCCCTGACCCTGCTGGCGACCCGCATGGTGACCGAGCTGTCCACCGAGACCATTCTCAGCTGGCTGCTGCGCAACAACGTCTACACCGCGCAGACCGGCCAGCCGCTGAAGGTCCGAGGCCTCCGTGGCCTGGAGCGAATGGGCGCCGGCAACACCCGCCGCATGGTGGCCTACCGCCGCGACCCGTCGGTGGTGAAGTTGCACCTGCCCATGCCGCACCGCTTCCTGCCGGTGTTCCAGGCGGGTCCGCTGCGCTTCGAGATCCCCGGCATCTTCCGCCTCGGCGGTGTGGATGTCCGCCAGCCGCTGCAAGTCCGCTACGCCGACGGCCTGTAAGGAGGTCCCATGCCCGAGATCATCAACACCAGCGGCACGCCGATCGGCCTGCCCGACGGCTCCGTCATCCCGCCGAAGCAGGCCGCGCCGGTGGACAACTGGGACGACTTCAAGGACCGCGCCAACCTGAAGCACTACGTTCAGCACGGTGTGCTGGTCGTGGCGGCCAGCGCGGGCGGCCAGCCTTCGTCCTCGAACCCGAGCCAGGGCGCCAGCGAGACCGAAGAGGAGCAGCAGAAGCGCGACCTGCGCGGCAAGCTGGACCTGCTCGGCATCCAGATGCACCCGAACACCGGACTGGAAAAACTGCGCAAGGCCCTGGCCGAAGCCGAGGCCGCGAAGGCGCGCACCGACGTCATCGAGGCCCTCAAGGCCAAGGACGTCGAGTTCGACGAGACCGCGAGCCTGGACGAGCTGAAAGCCAAGCTGGAAGCCGCCGAGTAACACCCCGGGCGGTTCGCCGCCCATCTATTCGAGATCGACGCCATGGCAGATTCCTACGGCACCCTGCTGGGCGCCGACGCCTACCACGCCGCCCGCGCCAGCACCGGCTGGGCAGGTGACGAGGCCAGCAAACAGGCCGCACTGCTGCGTGCCTCGGTCTACATCGACGGCCGGTACCGGAAGCGTTACCGCTCCGGCCGCTGGGTGTCGATGTTCCCCGGCGAGAAAGCGCTGGGCCGCGCCCAGGCCCGGGAGTGGCCACGTATCGGCGCCCAGGATTACAGCGGAAACCCCATTGGCGCCGGCGAGGTTCCCGCCGAGGTCGAGCAGGCCACCTATGAGGCCGCCCTGCGCGAGCTGGTGAGCCCAGGCAGCCTGAGCCCTGACTTCGTTGCCACCAGTCTGGTCAAGAGCGAGAAGGTCGGCCCGCTGGAAACGACCTACGCGGTGCCTGATGCCAGCGCCCCGGGCGCCGCCCCGACCCGGCCGGTAATCACTCTGATCGACGAGATCATCGCGCCGGTGCTGGTCGCCCGGTTCGAGCTGCCCGCCGTGGTGGTCGTGTGACCGAGGCCGAGATCCTCGCCGCCATCGACGGCATGGCGCCGGCGCTGCAGCGGGCCTACCTGGAGCAGATCCGCGCCGCGGTCGACGCCGCAGTCATCACCGAGGTGGAACAGCTGATCGCCCAGCAGGACGACGCTGGTCTGGTGACCCTGCTGTCCCCTGGCGCCTTCGCCGCGCTGCTGGAGGCGGTCCGCGCCGCCTACATCAAGGGCGGCACCCTGGTGGTCATCAAGATGCCCGGCGGACGGAAGGTGCAGTTCGACCAGCACGCCGAGGCCGCACAGCGCTGGCTCAACCAAAACGCCGCCGACCTGACCGGCACCATCGCCCGGCAGCAGGCCGAGGCAATCCGCGTGATGACCGCCGCCGGCCGCGCCGCCGGACGCACGCCGCGCCAGATCGCGCTGGACGTCGTCGGCCGCCGCAATGAGCGCACCGGGCGTCGCCAGGGCGGTGTGCTGGGGTTGTCTGCCCCTGAGGCCCAGGCCATCGCCACCACGCGCGAACAGTTGCGCAGCGGCGTCGCTGAACGCATGCGCCAGTACCTGGCCAAGGCCGACCGCGACCGGCGCCTGGATGGGATCGTCGAGCGCGCCATTGAGCAGGGGAGACCGGTGACGGTCACCGATGCACAGCGGATCACCACTGCCTACGCGGCGGCCAAGGTCGACAAGCATGCGCTGCTGGTGGGCAAGGCCCAGGCGCATGAGGCACTGAACGCCGGCTTCAACCGCCTGCACGGCCAGGTGCTCGAAGGCCCGGTCAAGCCGCGGTCGGTGGAGAAAATCTGGCGCAACAAGGGCGACCTGCGGGTCCGCCATGCCCACGTCACCCTCGGCGGTGTTCGCGTGAGCTTCAACCAGCCGTTCCAGTCGCCAACCGGCGCGCGGCTCAACTACCCCGGCGACAAGACGCTGGGGGCCTCCTGGGCCGACCTGGCGAACTGCCGGTGCACGGTCTCGTATCGAGTGACGTGGTGATCGAAATGCGCGTATCCGTTGACACGCAAGACCCTGGCTATAGCCCTGGCCTGATCGGCCGCGGCGTGAAGGTGTTCCTCGATGACATCGAGCAGCGCCGAGTGGTGACCGCAGACGACGAGCTTGGGCTGGTCGTGATGTACGACGTGGACGAGCAGGGGCAGGTCAAGATGGAGGGCGACGAGGTCGTCCGCATCACTGCCCATGGCGCTGTGAAGATCGAGATGCCCTATGCCTGACATTCATGACCGCGGCCGGGCCCTGGCCATCCGCATGCTGGCTCCGCGCTCCAAGGGCGGGAAGGGCCTGAACCTCACACTGACCAAGCCAGGCCAGAAGGCCTACGACCCTGCAACCAGCACCGTCACCACCGCACCCCAGGCCTTCACCGGCTCGGGCCTACGCGAGAGCTACAAGCAGACCGACATCGACGGCACGCTTATCCGCCAGGGCGACGTCAAGCTGCTGGTCTCGCCGGTGCAGGCCGACGGTACCGATCTGCCGGAGCCAGTCACCGGCGACCAGATCCGGTTCGACGGCAAGGTGCTGAAGGTCATCAGCGTCGAGCCCTGGAACTACGCGGGTGTTGCCTGCGGCTACGAGGTCCAGGGGAGGGCGTAGGCCATGGCCAAGACGCACCACATGACGGCGCGCTATGGCGACCTCGACGGCGACTTCGTGGCTCAGCTGGAAGAGTTCCAGCTGCAGGCCTTGGCCGCCATTGAGCAGACCCTGCGCGACGTGGTGATCCAGATCGGCGAGTCGCTGATCAACCTTAGCCCGGTGGACACCGGCCGGTTCAAGGCGAACTGGCAGCTGACCATCGGCGCCCCGGCGAACAGCAGCCTGATCACCACCGACAAGGAGGGCGACGACACCATCGCGCGCCTGGTGGCCGCTGCCAATGCCCTGGAGCCCGGGCAGGTGGCTTACCTGGTCAATACCCTGGTCTACGGCATCCCGCTGGAGTACGGCCATAGCCAGAAGGCGCCCCACGGCATGGTCCGGATCACCATCGAGCAATTCCAGCAGATGGTCAAAGAGGCCGCGGAGGCGCACCAGGTATGAGCCAGAAGCGCATTCGCCAGCTGATCGAGTCGCGGCTATCGGCCTGGGCCGTTGCCGAGGGCTACCCGGTGGCCTACCAGAACCAGGACTTCACCCCGCCCGAGAACGGGATCTACCTCCGCGCCTACCTGCTGCCGGCGCCAACCGGTAGCGACACCCTGGCCGGGGATCATCGCAGGTACCAGGGCGTGTTCCAGGTCAGCGTGGTGGTACCGACCGGACAGGGGGCTGGCCAGGCCGAGAACATCGTCGGCGAGCTGGCGGACCTGTTCCCGCTGTATGACCGCCTGAGCCTGGACGCCTTCACCGTGGTGATCATGTCCCCGGTGAGTCAGGGACCTGAGGTCCCCGAGGCTAGCACCTTCACCTTGCCGGCCAGCTTTAGCTACCGCGCCGACACCAACTGATTCGCCCGTTGGGCAAACCCGAGACCCGCCCTGTGCGGGTTTCTTCATTTCTGCACGAGGAATAGACCATGGGCTACAAGCTCCCCAACGGCGCCACCTTCCAGATGGCGTCCACCTACGGCCCCGCCGTCGCCATCAGCGCTATCAGCAACGCCAGTGAAGCTATCGCGACCATCGGCTCCGGCGCGGCGATCGCCACCGGCGACATCGTCCTGCTCACCTCCGGCTGGACCCAGCTGAATGGCCGCGTGGCGCGCGTCAAGGCTGTGAACTCCACCGCCGTCACGCTGGAAGGTATCGACACCACCAACCCGACCGGCTTCCCGGCTGGCGGCGGCGTGGGCTCCATGAAAAAGATCACCGCATGGGTGGTCATCCCGCAGATCACCGAGGTGGCCTTCGCCGGCGGCGAACAGCAATACACCGACGTCGTCTTCCTCGAGGACACCCAGGGGCGGCAACTGCCGACCGACAAATCTGCGGCGAGCATGACCCTGACCATCGCGGACGACCCGGTCCAGGCCTGTGTGCCGGTTTTGAAAGCTGCCGATGCGAACCAGCAGGTCGAGGCCGCGCGGCTGAACCTGCCTGGCAATGACGCGCTGTTCTACGGCGCCTTCATTTCCTACTCCAAGCAGCCGGTGGTTGCGCGTAGCCAGATCCTAACGCGCACCGTTGGCCTGGCCCTGCAGGCCGAGCCCACCCGCTATTCCACCGCTGCCTGAGGCTGATCATGGCGAAGAAATTCTCGATTCAGCAGGCGCCGACCTTCAAGGCTGACGTGTCGCTGCCCCGCGTGGGCGGTGACGTCATGGTGGTCCCGTTCACCTTCCGTTTCCTGGACCGCGTCGAGTTGGCCAAGGTCATCGACGGCTGGAACCAGCAGGAGAAGGAGCTGGTGGAAGTCGCCCAGGGCAAGTCGGTCGAGGAGGCCACCCAGCTGGAGGTCGACATGCAGGTCGGCCAGATCCAGCAAGTGGTGGTGGGCTGGGGCTTCGACGACGAGTTCAACGAGGACTCCATCCGTGCGCTGGCGCTGACCTCGGTCAATGCTCCCGCCGCGGTGCTCAGCGCCTACCACCAGGCCTATCGGCCGGCCAAGTCGGGAAACTGAGGGAGGCGGCGCGCGCGCTCTACGGTGGCGCGCCGCCCGAGGCAGCACTCTCGGCCTTTGGCCTATCGGCAGCGATGTTCGAAGAGGACGACGTGGAGGTCTGGCAGCACAACTGGCTGGCTTTCAACGTGTTCGAGGCGATGTCGACCCAATGGCGCACCGGCATGGCCGGCGCCAGCGGGCTCGACTATGCCGCCTTACCCGTGGTGATGCGCCTGGTGGGCGTGCCCAAGAAGGATCGCGACCAGGTGTTCCATGACGTTCGCATCATGGAGGCCGAGGCGCTGGCAGTGATGGCGGAGCAGAAACCAGAATGACGAACATCGCCCAACTAGGCATTCGGGTCGAATCGGAAAGCGTCGATACTGCCGCCACTGATCTCGACCGCCTGGTGCAGGCCGGCACCCGCACCAACGCCGAACTAGCCGCGCTCAACCTGAAGTCCCGCGAGGCCACCCGCTCCCTGTCCGACATGGCACAGCGGCAGCGGGAGTCGGCCACGTCCCTGGCCCAGATTGCCAAGGCCGCGGTGACGGTTAACCACGAGCTGCAGTCGCTGGGCCTCAAGCAGACCTATGTCGCTGAGAGCATGAGCGACATGGCCCTGTCTTCGCGGCAGACCGTGGACCAGCTCGAGCTGTTGAATAGCCGCCAGCAGCAGTCGGTGCAGTCAATGGCGAACCTCGGCTCTGCCGTGGATCGCTCGTCTGCCGAGTTCCGGGCTGCCGCGGCGTCGCTGCGGGAGATGACGGCGCAGCTGCAGGCCTTGGCGGTCACCGCACCGAAGACCATTCCGCCGCTGAAGTCGCAGAAGGAGCAGCTTGCCCAGCTGCTGGGCCAGATCGATCCGACCGTCGCTGCCCTGGATCGTCTGGACGCCCAGCAGCGCAAGCTGCAGAGCTTCAAGGCGAAGGGCCTGATCGATGCCGAGACCTTCGAGCGATTCAACGGCCAGCTGCAGCAGACCCGGTCGGGCCTGACCGACTTCGATTCGGGCCTCACCCGAACTGGCAACACGGCCAAGCAGACGGCCGCGGCCCTGCGCAACGTGCCGGCCCAATTTACCGACATCGTGGTCAGCCTCCAGGCTGGCCAAGCGCCCCTGACCGTACTGCTGCAGCAGGGTGGCCAGCTGAAGGATATGTTCGGCGGTATCGGGCCGGCGGCGAGCGCGCTGGGTGGCTACGTGCTCGGCCTGGTCAATCCGTTTACGGTCGCCGCCGCTGCTGCCGCCGTGCTCACCCTGGCGTACTACCAGGGCAGCGAAGAGGCCACCGCATTCGAGAAGGCCCTGATCCTTTCCGGCAACGCCGCTGGCACCACCGCAGACCAGTTGGCGGAGACTGCGAAGCACATCTCCAACGTGGTCGGCACCACCGGCCAGGCAGCCGCGGCCTTGGTGCTGATGGCGCAGAGCGGCAAGATCGCCGCCGAGAACATGGAGCAAATCGGCGTTGCCGCCGTGTCGTTCTCCAAGGCCACCGGCACCGCCATCGAGGACGTGGTCGCGCAGTATGTCGCCCTGGGCAAAGAACCCGTAGAGGCTTCGCGCAAGCTCAATGACCAGTACGGCTACCTGACCGCTGCGGTCTATGAGCAGATCACCGCGCTGGAAGCCCAGGGCGAGCGCGAGCAGGCCGCGGCGCTTGCCCAGACCGCCCTGGCAGATGCTCAGGATCAGATGGCAACCCGCGTCCAGGAGAGCCTGGGCTCGCTGCAGCGTGGCTGGAATTCCCTGGCATCTGCTGCCAAGGGCGCTTGGGACGCGATGCTCGGCATCGGCCGGGAGGAGACGCTCCAGATCCGGATCGACAAGCTGTCCAGCTTCATCGACAAGCGCTCGAAGCTAGGCGGCTACGACAACGCCGATTACGAGCGGCAGCTGGAGGTCCTGAAGGCGCAGCTGGCAACTGAGCAGCAGCGATCCAAGGAGCAAGGCGATAGGCGCAAGCAGAACGCAGACGCTATCGAGGCCGCGACCAAGGTAAAGGCGCTGACCGATGAGACGCTCAGCAACGAAGAGAAGCGGAACAAGAAGAAGGAGGAATACCTCCGCCTGATCAGCGAGATCCGAAAGGCGAACCCTGATTCGGACCTGGTCAAGCAGGCCAACGTCGACAAGGTCCTGGCTAACATCGACGACAAGTACAAGGACCCGAAGACCCGGACCCGCACGCGCCGCAGCGCCGTCGACCTGACGGACCTGAACGATGAGCAGAACGCCCGGAAGGCCCTGGTTTCCAGCTACGCCAACAGCCAGAAGGAACTGGAAGCCCAGCAGAAGGCTGGGCTGATCACCCAGGAGGCCTACTACCGCCAGCGCGTGGTGCTGATCAACGCCGAGAAGGAGCAGGTCACCGCCGCCTATCAAGGCGAGATCGATGCGCTGGAGCAGGCGAAGGCCCGCAGCACCACCAGTGCAGAGCAGCGGATCCAGCTCGACCAAAAGATCGCGGATGCCCGCGCCAGCATGGTCAAGGCCCAGAAGGATGCGGACAGCGAGCTGTCGGTCCTGGCGCTGAACGAGCAGGGCCGGCTGAAGAAGCAGGAGGAGTCGGTCCGGACCTATACCGATGCCCTGCAGCAGCAGGTTCGCACGCTGCGCGACCAGGGCCAGCGCTCCGCCGCGACGCTCGGCATGGGTGACCGCCAGCGCTCGCTGTACGACAGTCAGAACGCGATAACCGACCGGATCAACAGCAGCCGCCTGGACCTGGCCAACCAGTACGGAGACGGCTCGCGCGGCATGAGCATCGAGGAGTACCAGCGCAAGCTGGATGCTCTGAAGGCCACCGAGAACGACCTCCGCGCCACTGTCGTGGCCAACTACGACGATATGAGCCGGGCCCAGGGGGACTGGCGCAACGGCGTCACGGCGGCGCTGCAGGACTATCAGGACTCGGCCCGGAACATCGCGGGCCAGACCAAGAGCCTAGTGACCGGAGCCTTTGGCAGCATGGAGGATGCGGCGGTGAATTTCGCCATGACGGGCAAGGCGTCGTTTTCCGACTTCACCAAATCGGTCATCGCAGATATGGCGAGGATTGCGGTGCGGTCTGCCAGCAGCCAAGCGCTTTCGGGCCTACTGAGCATCGCGGGCTCAGTGGCTTCGTCTTACTTCGGCGGAGGCGCCAGTTCGTCAGCAGGTGCTACTCAGGCGGGGTATACCGGTACCGACTTCAGCACCTGGGTAGCGGGACAGCGAGCTACTGGCGGACCCGTGTCGGCGGGCTCGCTGTATCAGGTCAACGAGCGCGGCCCGGAGCTGCTGAGCCAGGGTGGCAGGAGCTACCTGATGATGGGCGGGCAGGGCGGTTCCATCACCCCTTTGGGGAGCCCGGGCACTGGCGCAGCGATGGCAGCCCCTTCGATCCAGATCACCACCGAGGTGCACATCGATGCGAATGGCAACGCCACCACAACGACCGACGCCAACGGAGCGGGCGACGCGGGCAAGCAGCTCGGGAAGATGATCAACGATGGCGCGCTCCGCGTCGTGCAGCAGCAGCTCGCCACCGGCGGCGCCATCTGGAGGCTCGTGAATGGCCGTTGAAACCTTCACCTGGCGGCCATTGAGCGGGGCCCAGGGGCAGATCGACCACCGTACCCGAACCTCCCGGTTCGGTGATGGCTACGCCCAGGTGGTCGGCGACGGCCCCAACAACCGCTCGCAGTCATGGCCGCTGACCTTCAAGGGGCGCCGCGACTCCATCATCGAGATCCGAGATTTCCTTGATCGACACGCAGGCTACCGCTCGTTCCTCTGGACGCCGCCGCTGGGAAGCGTCGGCTTCTACCGGGCCAAGGAGGTGTCCATCTCTCCAGTCGGCGGCGCGATATACACCCTCACGGCAACCTTCGAGCAGGCCTTCCACCCATGAGTTTGCAGACGCGGTATCAGCAGCTGGAGCCTGGCGCCGAGATCCGGCTATTCGAGCTGGACGGCAGCGACTTCGGTGCGGACGTGCTGTATTTCCACGGCCATGCCATCCCGCATACCCCTGAGGAGATTGCAGCGGCGGGCGCCAACGCGGATCAGCTGCCGGCCAAGTCGATCTGGTGGAAGGGTGTCGAGTACGCGGCTTGGCCTGTCCAGCTGGAGGGCATCGAGGCGACCAGCGATGGGACGGCGCCGCGGCCAACGTTCTCGGCGGGCAACGTCTCGGGGCGGATCACCGCGCTGTGCCTGGCCTTCGAGGACCTGCTTCAGTTCCGCCTGGTGCTGCGGGAGACGCTGGTCGAGTACCTGGACGCGCGCAACTTTCCTGCCGGAAACCCAACTGCCGACCCCACCCAAGAGGTCGTCGAGGTCTGGTACATGGACCAGAAGACCAGCGAGGACGGCGAGGCGGTGGCCTGGGAGCTGGCATCGCCAGGTGACCTCACCGGCGAGGCCGTGGGTCGGCAGTGCACGACCTTCTGCCATTGGGCCATGACCGGAGGCTATCGCGGGCCAAACTGCGGCTACACCGGGCCTTACCGGGATGAAGACGGCAAGCTGACCGACGACCCGGCGCGGGATGTCTGCGATGGCACCCTGGGCACCGGTTGCGTGCCGCGCTTCGGCGGAGGCAACGAGCTACCCCACGGCGGCTTCCCAGCCGTCTCCCTGATCGCCAGGAGCTGATCATGCTGAAGTACATCCTGGCGGCCGTGCAGGCGCACGCTGCCGAGGTCTACCCGCGCGAGTGCTGCGGATTGGTCATCAAAGACGGGCGCCGCCAGCGGTACGTGCCGTGCGAGAACACCGCGGCCGACCCGGGCGAGGAGTTCCGCATCGCTCCGGAAGCCTACGCTGCTGCCGAGGACCAGGGCGAGATCCTGGCGGTGGTGCACAGCCATCCGGACGCCAGCAGCAGGCCCTCGCCGGCGGACGTCGCCATGTGCAACGCCTCCGGCCTAACCTGGTACATCCTGAGCTGGCCGGAGGGCGATCTGCGAACCCTGGTGCCGGAAGCAGACGTGCCGCTGCTGGGCCGGGCTTTCGTTCATGGCGTCCAGGACTGCTGGGCGATCTGCGCCGACTGGTACCGGAGGGAATGGGGGCTCGAGTTTCCGGCCTATAGCCGCACCGATGGCTGGTGGGAGCTGGCGGAGAACGCCAGCCTCTACGAGCAGCACTACGAGGCCGCGGGGTTCTACCCGGTGGACCGGCCGCAGCGCGGCGACATGATCGTGCTGCAGATCGGGCGCACGGCTCATCCCAACCACGCAGGCATCTACCTCGGCACCGACCCCTCACTGCCGGGTGAGCAGGCCCAGGTCTTCGGCCCAGGGCCGTTTCTGTTGCACCACCTGCATGGCCGGCCCTCAGAGGTCATCGTCTACGGCGGCAACTGGCACGAGCGTGCCCGGCTGATCCTGCGCCATCGAAGCGCACCACCGCCGTAGCTGTAGATCAGTGCCAACGCCAAATGCGGACCTTCTGCCGGTAGTTGATGAGTTTTGCTGCTCGACCTGAGTATCTAATCCAGGCGATCTCGAAGAGGTACATCGGTACAGCAGAAACTATCGCGGCGATTGGAGACCGCGCGAGAGGAGCGTCAGTGATCAGGAAACTTTCTTTCAGGCCCATGGCGATTATCCAAAGCCCGAACCACAGCAGGAAAATGATCTGGCTTGTATGGCCTCTACTCACTTCCCGGTCGATCCAAACCGAATCGAATCGATACTTTCGGATCCATCGACGTTCGCGCAGTTCGAAGCGCCTGGTGAGAGCTCTCAGTGACCTGAGAAGGCTGGCATGACTGGTTTTCACGGCTGATTTCAGACGATGAATACCGCGGCCAGCGATCCATACGACAGCCGCGCCGAATAGAGCGGCGGCAGCGTTTTCCCAAAGCCATAACGCGAGTTTGATTGCGAGATTGGTGTCTAGCATGACCATTCCTTGGTAAGTGAAAAGCGAAGTCGTATGACCTGCTTCGAATGCGGGCTCAAGCGCGGTAGCGCAGCGTATCGGCAACCATTTCCCTGACTTGAGGATGTCGGATCTGCCGAGCGGTCCGCCAGGTGTGCCTTGTCGTCACCCTCATTCGGCAGCTGCGCTGCGAGCAGTGCTATCTCTGCTTTGGGCTAAACTCGACGAAAATTAGTCGAGGAAGGCGCTATGCGGTGGATTGTGATGGGACTGGGCGCGCTGGCGCTGGCGGGGTGCACTACCCCAGCTGATCTCATGAAGGGGGCGCCGGAAGTCTCTGCTACGACAAAAAAGGATCCACGTTCGTACGCGCTTTGCGTCCATCCGTTGTGGCAAGAGGTACGCCCTCAAGCTGCTGTCGCGGAGACGTTAAGCGGGTATCGGTTGACGATTTCCGCTGAGGCTACGGGGCAGACAGACGAGGTCTTGGACGTCAATCGAAACGCTTCCGGGGGAAGCACCGTAAAGCTTTACCAGCGAGCAGCCTGGGCCTCCATCGGGCGATCAGGAATCTCAGAAGCGGTTCGCCGCTGCTTGTAAATCAGCCGCCTCCGGGCGGCTTTTTCATACCTGGAGAAAACATGGCATCAGCAGCCCACTACACCCCGGCGACCATCATCAAGCTTTCCGGCCCGCTGGCACGACTGTTTGGCCGAACCCATCGGTATTTCTTGGACCGGGGCACTGCCGAGGAGGCGTTCAGCGCTCTGCGGAACACGCTGGATGGGTTCCGCGAAGCTGTCATGGCGCTGGAGCGCCGCGGCCTGGTCTATGCCGTGTTCCGCAATCGCCAGAATGTAGGTGCTGATTCTTTCGAACTGAGCGGTACCCGGGAAATTCGCATCGTGCCGGTGATGCGAGGAAGCAAGCGCGCGGGTGTGTTGCAGACCATCATCGGCGTCGTTCTGATCGCAGCATCGTTCATCCCTGGTTTTCAGGCGCTGCTCGCACCCGGTATCGCTCTTGTCGCTGGCGGCGTCGTCCAGATGCTCAGCCCCCAGGCAAAGGGTCTCAAGACCAGCGCTGCGCCTGAGAACCAGCCCAGCTACGCCTTCGGCAGCGCCAAGAACACCACCGCTAGCGGTAACCCCGTCCCGATCTGCTATGGCCGCCGGCGCTGGGGCGGCGCCATTATCAGCGCCGGCATCTACGCCGAAGACGCCACCTGATCTACCCCTGAACATCCGAGCCCGCCCAGTGCGGGCTTTTTCATGCCTTGGAGTAACGCATGACCGCCGCATTGCCTTCCGAACTTACCGGCCGCAAGGGCGGCAGCAGCAAGCCCAAGGAGCCCAGCGAGGCCGTCGACAGCCTGCGCAGCATTGCCAAGGCCAAGATGCTCATTGCCGTGGGCGAAGGGGAGTTCGCTGGAGCGCCCGCTGCGCAGACCATCTACCTCGATAACACCCCGCTGGCCGATGCCCAGGGCAATAGCAATTTCACCGGTGTCGCCTGGGAGTGGCGCCCGGGCACCGTCGAGCAGTCCTATATCCCCGGCCTGCCGTCGGTGGAGAACGAGACGACCATTAATGTGGAGCTGCGCAGCACCGCGGCCTGGGTCCGCTCGATCAGCAACACCCAGCTCTCCGCCGTGCGCCTGCGCTTTGCCTGGCCGGCTCTGCAGCAGCAGGACAGCGAGGGCAACATCAATGGCTACCGGATCGAGTACGCGGTAGACGTGGCCACCGACGGCGGCGCCTACCAGCAGGTGCTGCTCGAGGCGGTGGACGGCAAGACCACGACCCGCTACGAGCGCTCGCGCCGGATCGATCTGCCCAAGGCCATCAGCGGCTGGCAGATCCGCGTCCGCCGGATCACCGCCAACCAGAACAACAACCGCATCGCCGACACCATGTCCATCGCGGGCATCACCGAGGTGATCGACGCCAAGCTGCGCTATCCCAATACGGCGCTGCTCTACGTCGAGTTCAGCGCTGAGCAGTTCAGCAACATCCCTGCGGTGACCCTGGAGTGCGACGCGCGCAAGGTCCAGGTGCCCACCACCTACGATCCGGTGAACCGCACCTACTCGGGCGTCTGGGACGGCAGCTTCAAGTCGGCCTGGACCAACAACCCGGCCTGGATCACCTTCGACATCGCCACCAACGACCGCTTCGGCCTGGGCAAGCGCATCAAGCCCTGGATGGTCGATAAGTACGAGCTCTATCGGATCGCCCAGTACTGCGACCAGCTCGTGCCGGACGGAAAGGGCGGCCAGGAGCCGCGCTACCTCTGCGACCTGAACCTGCAGAGCCGCACCGGCGCCTGGGAGCTGCTACGCGACGTCTCCGCCATCTACCGCGGCATGACCTATTGGGCCCAGGGCCAGTTGAACGTGCAGGCAGACATCCCGCGATCGGCCGACGTCGACTTCGCCTTCACCCGGGCGAACGTCATCGACGGCAAATTCACCTATGGCTCCGCCAGCGAGCGCACCCGCTATACCCGCGCTCTGGTGAGCTACGACAACCCGGCCAACAACTACGACACTGACGTGGCCGCCGCCTCGGATGCCAAGCTGCAGCGCCGCTATGGCGACAACCCGGTCGAGATCAGTGCGATCGGCTGCACGCGCGAGTCCGAGGCCCAGCGCCGCGGGAAGTGGATCCTGCTGACCAACAGCCAGGACCGAACCGTGACCTTCCGGGTCGGCATGGATGGTCGCATTCCGCTGCCGGGCCACGTCATTCCCGTGGCTGACAAGCTCATCTCCGGCGCCGAGATCGGTGGGCGCATCAGCGCGGCATCCGGCACCGTCATCACCCTGGACCGTGACACCCGGGCGAAGGCGGGCGATCGCCTGATCATCAACCTGCCCAGCGGTGCCTGCGAGGGTCGTACCATCCGCCAGGTGGCGGGTCGGCAGATCGCGGTGACCACTGCCTACAGCGAAACGCCGCAGGCTGAACTGGTCTGGACCCTGGATGCCGACGACCTGGCGGTGCCGCTGTACCGCGTGATGAAGGTCACCCGGCCGGAGGAGGGCGTGTTCGAAATCTCGGCGCTGCAGTTCGAGCCGTCGAAGTTTCCCGCTATCGATACCGGGGCCAAGCTGGAAAGCCGGCCGATCAGCATTCTGCCCACCGGTACCGTCGAAGCGCCGGCCAGCGTGGCGCTGTCGGCCTACCACGCGGTGAACCAGGGCATCACCGTCACCACCATGACCATCTCTTGGACGGCAGTGCCTGGCGCGGTGGCCTACGATGTCGAGTGGCGGAAGGACAGCGGCAACTGGGTTCGCATCCAGCGCACCGGCAGCCTGGCTGTCGACGTGCCGAGCATCTACGCCGGGGGCTACCTGGCGCGCGTGCGTGCGGTCAACGCCGTGGACATCGCCTCGGTCTGGAAGACGTCGAGCCTGACGCAGCTGACCGGCAAAGTTGGCGCGCCGCCGGCGCTCGCCCTCCTGAAAACCACTGCGGGCGCCTGGAAGATCACCCTGGACTGGGCATTCCCAGCCGAGGGGGCAGGGGACAGCGCCTATACCGAGATCCAGCAGGCCACCACCGCCCAGGGCGACAACGCCCAGAGCATGGGTCTGTTCGCGTTCCCGACCAACACCTACACGCTGAACGGGCTGGCGGCCGGCGCGCGCCTGTTCTTCCGTGGCCGGCTGATCGATCGCATCGGCAACGTGGGCCCCTGGACCAACTGGACCGTGGGCACCGCCAGCACGGATGCCACCGAGTACAACCAGCTCATCACCGAGGAGTTCGTCCACAGCGCCCTGGGCCAGGAGCTGTTCGATCGCATCGACCTTGTCGACGCGGACGCCTCGGTCCCGGGATCGGTCAGCAGCCGCATCGCGGAGACCCGCAGTGCCCTGCAGCAGGAGCTTGACGCCGTCCAGAACCAGCTCGATCAGATCGGCGACCTGGCCGACGCCCAGGAGTACAAGAAGACCGAGGCCTACAAGGCCGGCGCCATCGTCACGGTTGACAACGCCCTGTTCCAGGCCAAGAAGGACGTGCCTGCGGCGGCCGATGGCAGCAGCGCGCCGCCAGCGACCACCTACTGGCGCGACGCCGGGGCAATCATCCGTGAAGGCGATGGGCTGGCCTCCCGCGTGACCTCCACCGAGAACACCGTCCGCACCCAAGACGGCAAGATCACCGCCAATAGCAACGACATCACTCAGCTGAAGACCTCGGTTTCTGGCAAGGCCGAAAGCACCACCGTGCAGGCCCTGCAGAACCAGGTCACGAGCCAGGGCAATACCGTCACCGCCCAGGGCTCGGCGATCACCAGCATCAACGCGGCGCTGGGCGATAGCGGCAGCGAAAACCTGCTCTATAACCCGGGCTTCGAGACTTGGGCCGATGGCTATGTGGTTGCGGCTGGCTGGTATGCAGACGGCGATGCCAACGTGGGCAAGACCTACAGCAAGGTCGCCTCTTTCCTGAACGCCCAGACCTTCGCCCAGCGCATGGTGCTGACCAGCCTGTCGGCGTCGGCCGGCGCCTACATCTACAACGAGGACGTCCGGAACAAGGTCGTCACCGGCGCGCAGAAGCTGGCGGCGTCCATTTACGTCAAGGCGACCGCAGGAGCCGTCGTGTTCGTGGCGTTCCGCGCCTTCGACGCGGCCGGCAATGCCACCTACTACACCGAGAGCACGCGGGTCGTTGCGGATGGCACCGCGCAGCGGCTGACCTGCGTAGGCGAGTGCCCGGCCTCGACAGTCGGTATCCGGCTGATCCTGCGGGTCTACGGCACCGCCACGCTGTCGACGGTCACCGTGGACTGCGATAACGCGCAGCTGCAGCTGGGCACGACTGTGACCGGCTGGAAGGACAACACCAAGACGGTCATCGACAGTCTCGCCGGGCAAGCCACGGCCACCAGCCAGCTTGCGGGCCGGGTGACGAACGTGGAGGGCACGCTCACCAGCCAGGCCACCAGCATCACCAATCTGCGCAGCGACCTCGGCAACGCCGGCGGGGAGAACCTCCTCTACAACCCGACGTTCACCGAGGTGAGCCCGGATCCTCGCCTGGCGCTGGGCTGGAACATGGATGGTGGCGTCGTCGACTCGACGACCTCGGCATCCGCGAGCCTGGTGCAGTCCTGGCTCAGCTCGGCTGAAAAGTCGATGCGGATCGACTTTAAGGGGGTCGACACCAGCGCCCGTTATTTCTCGATCAACACCTCGGTCGCATATCGGGTCAAGGCAGCGGCTGGCCAGGCCGTCACCGCATCCATCTACATGCGCGGTACGCCGGGCATCCGGATGCAGATATTCGTCCAGGCGCTGAAGGCCGACGGCGTCGCGATCGGCGCGCCGGTGTCCCAGCTGTTCGAGATCGACGCCACCGGCAAGCGGTTCTCGTTCACCCACCCTGGGCTGCCGGCCGATACTGCCCTGGTATCCCTGTTCTACCGTGTCCGCTCTTCGGCTTCCGGCCTCACGGACGGCTTCGTTGAGGGCACCCGGGCACAGCTTGAGGTCGGTAACTCGGCCACGGGCTGGAGCAACAACGCCAAGGTCCTCTCGGCGCAGCAGGATGCGACCGCTACGGCCCTGTCCGGCCTGACCACCACCGTCAACAACCAGGGGAGCAGCATCACCAGCCAGGCAGGCCAGATAACCAGCCTGAGCACCAGTATCAAGGGCGCTGTGCAGCAGGCCTTCAACATGGTGCCGAACCCCACGTTCGATCCGGCCTTCAACACCCTGGGCTTCTACATCGCGAAAACCACTGATGCAGGTGTTCCGGCGGGCTGTCCCTTCCCGTTCGCCGCGCGCATCCGCAACCGTGACAACGTCGTTCCCTTCGAACAGATGCCGAACTTCCCAGTGAAGGCCGGCGACGTCTATCGGATCTCGGCGTTGCTGGCATGCGAAGCGAACAGCGGCACCCGCCCGTTCCAGCACTATCTGTTCCGGGGCACGAGTGCTCTGGCAGGGCAGCAGGCCTTCGCCAACTCGCCGGCGCTGCAGCCGACGCAGACCTGGACCCGTCACACCTGGGATTTCACCGTCCCTGCGGGCACAAACTTCATGCGCCCGTTCTTGCAGATCGAGACCGGATCGAATGGCGAAACTGCCACTTGGTACGTCACCGACTGGCACTGCGAGAACATCACGGCGGCCAAGCAGGCCCAGGCCACGGCGGACGCGGCAGCGACGGCAGCGACGAACCTAGGGACCCGCGTTACCTCGGCAGAAGGGAGCATCACAAGCCAGGCCACGCAGTTGACCAACCTGCAGGCGCAGATCGCCGGCACCGGCATGTTCGCGGCGGGCGTCAACTTCGAGTTCCTGAACACGCTGCGGGGCGCCTATTTGGAGCAGGCCGCCAGCGGAGCAACGCTGACTGCCTACCAGCAGAACGCGACCCTGACCGGCTACGCCAACTTCCGGCTGCCGACGTTCGCCAACACCAATGGCGCGCAAAACTACCTGGTAAAGATGCGGATCCGCCGGCGCAACACCACCCGCAATCCTGGCCGCATCTACTGGGCCAACGAGGACGGTGGTTTGTCGGAGGCCCGGACGGCGACGTTCACCATCAACCTGAACACCACCGACTGGCAGGACATCGAGATCGATCTGTCGGGCAACACGGCCTGGGCGAGCAAGACGGGCAACTTCACCATCCGCTTCGACTTCCTGAACTCTCAGGACACGTCTGCGGTGGTGGACATCGCCTACATCGCCATCGGGCGCCGTGCAGCGGCAGCATCGGCCACTGCGCTGACCGATACCCAGGCACAGGTGACCCAGCAAGGCTCCACGCTGACCTCTCAGGCTTCGTCGATCAGCACGCTGCAGACCTCGCTGGGCAATACCAATGCTTCGGTGCAGCAGATCAGCCAGGCCCAGGCCAACACGGATGGGAAGATCAACGCCAACTGGGCGGTGAAGCTGGGCGTCACCCAGGACGGGTTGTACTACTTCGCCGGTATCGGGGTAGGCATTGAGCCTGGTGGTGGCAACGTCGGCCTGCAGTCCACCGTAGCGGTCGCGTCGGATCGGTTCATGGTGCTAGGTCCTGGCATCGACGGGAAGGGCAAGGCGTTCTTCTCCGTTGTGAACGGCCAGACCTTCATCGATACCGCCTTCATCAACAAGCTTTATGTCTCGCAGGCGCTTGTTGGGCAGTCGATCGTTTCGCAGAGCCTGACTTCCTACGGTTCTCCTCGAATGATTGCTGATTACAACGAAGGCCAGATCACTATCCAGAACGCCAGCACACAAGGGAGGTACATGATCATGCGTCAAGACGGCATTTTCCTGGTCGCCGATGGCGTGGTGCTCGTCGAAATGAGCCTGAACTGATGCCTGGGTTCATCAACAGAGACGCCCAGAACCGTGTGATCTTCCAGCTGAACGAGAGCATCGTCCGGCTGGTCGGCTCCCACATGGTGAACGGCGGAACCACCAGCGGGCGGATCGACATCCCCGACTCTATCTCCGGCTCACCCTTCTATTTCTTCACGCCCAGTGAGAACCAGCAGGGTGTCCAGAGCACTGGCAACCAAGTCCGCCTGGAAGGCCGCTCCATCATTTGGAGCGGCATGCCCGTCGGGACCGTTATTCGCTATGGGGTCTACTGATGCCGGGCTTCAAGCTGCGCCGCCAGAACCAGACCGTTGCAATCGACACGGACTACTTCAACCTTGCGCTGCGCCAGACGGGAAGGGTGCGCACGGCCTCCTCGGGCCAGGCGAACCCTTACGTCCGTGTGGTGACCTTTACCGTCAACGCAGACCAGCCGATCCTGGCTGTCAGGGCGCCTTACCCGGTGTGCATTACCCATTCGGTAGTGAACGGTGGCCAGGTGACCTACACGCTATATGGGATCCCCGATAGCGCCGTCGACTTCGATGTCGAATTCTGGCTGTTCGACCTGCCCAAGTACGGGATGATGTTCACCTCTGCGGGCAAGTTCATCGTGCGCAATCCCGCCACTCGGGAGCCGGTCTTCGATTCCCGAATGAAGTACCTCAAGGTGCAGGACTTCTTCCTGGGGAACTCGAACTCAGATGAGACCCGGAACTATGGGAAATACCCAGCGGTTGTTCTGGCAAATCGGGCGTGGGCTTATATCGTCCAACCCATGACCCAGCAGACGACGCGCATTGAAAGCCTGACTTCCACGGTCTGGACCGATGGCAACGCCGTGAAGTGCGGCAGCCGAAACATTTACTACATGGTCCGCCCATACAGCAGTAACGATCGAGCCATCAACTATAACGGTGGCAATCGCCAGATCATGGTTGTCGACGTCGAAAACTACTGATCCACCCAATCCTATCAAGCCCGCCGCGTGCGGGCTTTTTCATGTCCGGAGGACACCGCTATGCCTTATGTCGTACTCGCCCCCTTTTACAACATCGACCCGTCCATGGAGTTCGCCACCGAGGCGGAAGCCGAGGCCAAGGCCAAAGAGATGCTCAACAGCAACCCCAACATCGAGGTCCGCACTGCCCAGCTGCTGAAGAAGTACAGCGCCAGCGTGCGGGTGACCTCGGCGGTGATCGAGGACGCGGCGCCCGCCCAGACCGGCGACGTTGGATCGGTCTGACCCTGCTGTCCTCACGAGCGTGAGGAATAGGCCTGCGAATCACCGGTGATCCGCCCTAATCCTCACGATCATGAGGACGCCACTACACACAGCCCGCCCCGCGCGGGCTTTTTTGTGCCTGGAGAAAACCATGCGGACATCCGCCGAGGGCGTCGCCCTCATGCACCACTTCGAGAGCTGCCGGCTGGTTGCCTACCCTGACCCGGGCAGCAAGGACGGCCACCCCTGGACCATCGGCTGGGGACACACCGGCCCCGAGGTCAAGAAAGGCCTGGTCTGGACCCAGGCGCAGGCCGACGCAGCCTTCCTCCAGGACCTCGCAGCCACCGAGGCCGGCGTCCAGCGCCTGGTCAAGGTCCCGCTGACCCAGGGCCAGTTCGATGCCCTGGTTTCGTTCGCCTACAACGTGGGCCTGGACGAGAACCGGAACGGCAAGGCCGAGGGCCTGGGCGAATCGACCCTTCTGCGCAGGCTGAACGCCAAGGACTATGCCGGCGCCGCGGAGCAGTTCCCGCGCTGGAACAAGAACGACGGCGCGGTCATGCACGGCCTGACCAAACGCCGCACCGCTGAGCAGGCCTTGTTCCTGGGCTCCACAGCCCGGGTGGCCATCGCCGCGGGTGAGCAGGCGAAGCGCGCCACCGCCTGAGTCGAGCTGACCCACAATCGCGTCACCTCATAGGAGAGGGACTATGCAGTATCAACGCCGCCTACCGAACGCCATGGGGCCGGTCTACGACCAGATGGAGGAAAGGGACCGCCTTGATGGCCTGATGACCACCGGCACCAACGTCCTGACCAAAAGCCTGTTTGGCCGCCTGCGTGCCGAGCCGCTCACCGCCGCCACCACGTTCAACGGCAACATGGAGCTGGAGGCCGAGTTCCTCTCGCTGCGCCTGGGCATCCCGAACATCCATACCGATGCGATCGCTGGTGTAAAGGTGAGCATCGGCGTGCTGTCCTCGGTGCCCGCAGCTGACTATCAGCTGTGGATCAACCCCGAGAACAACGAGTGGCTGGATTTCACCATCGACCTCCCTAAGCGCCTCGGCGAAGAGCGCCCGAGCATCACCTACATCGATGCTGCGGCGCTGGCCAGCGTAGCGCGCACCGACGTCGCGAACGGTCGGACCCTCATCATCTACCGCATCGAGTTCCCAGCGAACTCCGTCGCGTCGATGCCAGCCAACAACCAGTATTACTGGCGCGGCTCCAAGGCGCCCCGGGTGCTGCGCACCAGCAGCCAGGCCGTTCAGGGGGTTACCACCAAGGCCTCCTACACCAACCAGGCCGCCTATGCCGCAACCAAGGGCGGCGACGACTACGCCGTCGTGCCGGTCGTCCAGTACCAGACTGTAGCCCGTGGCCACCAGGTGATGATCTGCGGCGATAGCATCCAGGAAGGGATCGGCGGGGACGTACGCTGCTATGGCGCCATGCAGCGATCGGTCTACGAGCTGTCGACGCCCGATCGGCCGCTGGAGTATTTCAACGCCGCGCTGCATGCCCAGGGCCCGGACGTCTACAGCCGGTTCCTGGCGGACCACGTAGCTGTGGTGCGGCCGACCATCGTCACCTACTCGCCGTGGTCAGGTAACGATGTTGCGGCCGGTACCGGAATCACCCCCGCGGCCATGCGTCGGCTCAAGACCTCGCTCGGCCGAGTGTTCTCCTCGCTCCAGGCGGCAGGCCTCCGGCCGATCATGCTGCTGCCCGAGGCCACGCCGGTCAACACCGGTTACCGCAACGTGGGCGCAAACGACCAGGGACGCCGGGACTTCAACGCCACCTGGTTGCCCAGGGTCTCTGGCGGGATCGTCATCAAGGGCTTCGCCGCGGCGATTACCGGCGGCCGAGACGCTGCTGGCCAGGATCAGATCCGGGATGGCGCGACCGGGGACAACGTCCACCCCAATGACTTCGGCCACGACCTGATCAAGGACACGGTCAAGCCTTACTTCCAGCTGCTGCTGGATAGGGTGGCGTGATGGCCGTGCTCGAGCAGTACAGGGCGGCCGTCATCGCGGGCGCCGCAATCGTGTTGCTCGCCCTAGGCGTGCTGGCTGGCGCCGGCGCGGCCTACTGGGTGACCGCCGGCCACTATCGGCCCATCGTCGACGCTAAGACGAGAGCTGCGGAGGCCTCGGCCAGCGCCCTGGCTTCCTGCCGGACCACCAGCAGCACGCTGGAAGGGCAGGTCGGGGAGCAGAACCAGGCCCTGGCCGATCTACGCCTGGCCGCCGAGAAGCGCGCCAAGGATGCCGAGCCGATCCAGCAGCAGGCCGCGAAGGCAGCCGTCGGCGATTACCAGGCCGCCAATCGCCTGCAGCAGGAGCGCACTGGCGGCGACCCGGCGACGGCCGCCGCGGCCATCATCGACAAGGAGCTGGGGCTATGAGGTGGATCACGGTGGGGATGCTGGTCGCGCTGGCGGGGTGCGGCGCTAGGCCCGTCGCCGAGCCAGAGCCGCGCGTAGTGCGCGTAGAGGTTCCGGTACAAGTACCGTGCCGAGCGAGGGCGCCTGCGGAACCGATTTGGGCGGCAGAGGTGCTGCGTAGGGATGACAGTCTAGAGGTAAAGGTGCGGGCTTTGCTGGCAGAACGGCGACAACGCATCGGTTATGAGCGCGAATTATTGGCAGCCAACTCCGTCTGCCAATAATTAGCCGGCTCCAAAATTTTAAAGCCTATACATCATTGGCCCTTTCTTGAATTTCTCTTCGGCGGTGCAAGTCGTCGATAAATAAATAATTCGCGTAGATAACGCTAGTGATCGAAGAAAATTGTATCAAGGTTAAGAATACAACATAGCCAGCGGCTATCGCTCGGATTGGAATACGAATGCTTTCGTATCCCGCAAATCCTGTTATTGCCAGTTTGGCGAAGTAGATTAGCGTGATGCATAAGGCTACAAAGCCAGCCTCCATCACGCTGCCGACTATGCTTTCCAGGCGCCTGGTATCTTGTAAAGTGGAACTAAAATCCGCGATTTTTATTTTTTCCGGATCTTGAAGTCTTTTTATTGCATTTGGATAAATGAATGCTATCCAAATCCCCATGATGGTAAAGACCATGCCGGACACTGCTAGCAATGTGTTGCAATAGTCTTTGAAATCAGAATAGCTGAACTTGGGCTCGTAGTAGTATGCAAGGGCGCCCGCTATTAGCGAGACTATTGCCATCACAAAGATTTTATGCATTGGCTGCTGCCTGGTTGGCTTGAATTTCTTTTCTAATCGGGCTCAGGTATCTTTCCCGATTTTCCTGCACCTTAGCATACAATTTTTCAGCCTGTAGCACTGGCTCGCTCTGGTCGTCAATCGACAGGTTTTCGGTGAGTCGATATCTGCTAGCCCATACAATTCGATTGGAGTTGTCTAGCATGAAGCCTACATTCTCCCACGAAACAGAACTGCCATCTGCACCGTAAGTTTCAATAATGGCTTTTATTTCTGCAGGTGTGGGCTTTGCCTCAACTCGCAGTTCTACCTTGCGGACAGATTCATCTTCCGCAGAGGTGAATGGAACTGCGAATCTCTGAAAGTATCTCGCAAATCCCTGGCGTTTATCGACATTTTTTATCGATACAGTCTCGCGCCGAATTATGTGCGTTACACGGCTGGCTAGATCATTTATTTCGGCAGATGAAGTGGAGAGTGCAGTCATCGAGAGATTGAACTGAAAGTGATATTTATATTTGTCGTCCCCGTCGGGAAATTCGATTCTAGTAAACCCCTTTTCCGTTTGGCTGGTCTTGAATTCTGGCAGTGGAACTCGGAAGTCAATGCACCCGCTTACCCAATCTTGGAACATCACCGAGTCGCAGCGAGAATTTTCGAATTTTATCGACGCAACGATATTAAGTTCGGGTACCACCCAGTAATAGCACGGCCGGCCCCAGATCAACTGTTTGTTCTTCTTGGTTTTGGTTTGCTCTACTGCCTTTTCTGTAGTGCCGTCGGCATTTACAGTTATTCCGTAAAGGGGGCCATGCTTATCTGTGTCGCCTTTCCAAAGAACCAGAAGGTAGTCGCCTGTGGCTTCATCGTAATGAATCTGGTGACTATAGCAGGCTGTTTTGTTCCGGTTTTTTTTAGGGTCCCACGGATTGGTCGCGTCAAAGTTTCGACCAGTAGTCCATTCCTTCAATTTGGCGAAAGTAGTAGCCAAATCAAGTCCTTTAGGATCCGTGCCGAAATGGCGGTAAAGGCCACATTTGTCGACGTTAAAGAAATTCAAGTGGCCGTTCTGGAGCATTTCAGCATTCCGTTAAATGGTGATAGGCGTCACACTATCATCCGTTTTACCTATTGGGAACAGAGTAGGGGTCAGCGATCTGCCGCACTCTCTGCCCGTCCCACTGCCCAGCCAGCACCATCTCGTAGAGCCGGCCGTCGATCTCAGCGGCGGTCGGTGTCACGAACACGCCAAGGACTTCCTCCTGGCGCATGTCCACCAGGTAGATGCGGCCCTCGCGCGCCGACTGAACTGGCCCACCGGGAGGCGCCCCAGTTCTGGCCTGACGAAGCTGGGTCCGCTTGATGTCGCCCACACGTCGCCAGTTAGCGGGCACGTCAGCTCGTAGCTGAGCCTGATGTCCCACCTGCGAGGCCAGGTCGCGTGAATCTCCAGCGTATGGTCGAGCCCGGCGTCAGCCAGCTCGCAGAACTCGACGCACTCCGGCTGGCTGACGGCCCGCCGCTCCAGCAGCGCCAAGGCCCCTACGGTACAGAACCGATGCCACATCTCCGGGAAGTGAGCCGGTCGCGCTCGTCGGTGAGGTAGTCCCTCAGCCCGGCGACGGTAGGGTTATCTGGGTCAAAAAGCATGATCGCGTCCTTACTGTTCGTGCATACAGTAATTCCGTCGATCTGGATGTCGAGTGGGTAGTGACGAAAGGAGGGAATTTCGGGTTGGCAGAACGCCGCGAGAGGGGCAGCGAGCGATACCAATTCTGATACCAATCGCTGCGTTCGGGAGTGTTTTGAGGGGTTCTGAAGGCATCCTAGAAAGCCTAGATCCCCAGCAAAACTAGAGCCTTACGAGCACAAGCTAACGCCACCTATACTGCATGGTGATGTTAGCGGTGGAGATCAAGGGGGGTACCTGTAGGGGTTTCAGACCGGAGCTCGCCTGCGACCCGAGCCGGCGGGCGGCTTGGGCGGGGCGTTTCGATCGGATGGGCAGAGCTCCAGCGGGCAGGGTCGAGGGGTCGCGACGATGCGCGGCGGCCTGGCTGGGCTGCGGTAAAGGCGGGCGGCGCCCGACATGCCGCCTATTGTGTCATAGCTGCGAGTTCCTTTGTACGGGGCGGGCGGCGGCCGGGTGTCGCTGGACTAGCGGGCGGTCGGGTCGGGGGTGCCAGGCCGGGGTACCACTTTCCAGATCGCTTCGGTCAGCTGATCCAGTGTCCACGGCTTGTGCAGAAAGGGCACCCCGGACGGAATGTCGTTTCTCAGGCCGGCGTAGCCGGACATCAGTACGAAGGGCACCGCGGGCCAGCGTTCACTGACGATCTTCGCCAACTGGACGCCGTCGATCACGCCCGGCATCCGCACGTTCGACACCACCACATTGACCTGCTGCCAGTGCAGCTCGAGGAACTGCAGGGCGGCATCGGCAGTGCCGAAGGTCTCGACATGGAAGCCTTCCTGCTTGAGGACCTCGCGGACCAGTGCCTGGAGCAGCAGTTCATCCTCGGCCACGACGGCGAGCAGATTCGGGGTGCTGGCGGAGCGGGTCGGCGTATCCATAGGCAGGCAGTCCGGAGTGGAGAAATACCTGAAGTCTAGTCAGCCTTGGCCAGGCTGCTGGCCAATGGCCCGGATCAGCACTCAGCTTTTTTAGGGATGAGCCTCTAGGTCCAGGCAGCTGACTCGCGCGAAGGCTCTGGCAAGGGGTCGACGCCGCTTGGCAGTCGGGCGACGTGCGGTAAGCGTCAGGATGAAACATCTGGCGCCGCCGACCTACTAACCTCTGAGACCGACCGGCACAGGAGCCACGGCATGATCCTTTCTCTTTCTCCGGCGCCCGATACCACGTCCCCGCTCGCCCTCTGGCTGGGTGGCGATCAGGCACCGCTGAACGATTCCGACATGGCTGACGAGGAGATCGATACCGACATCCCCGACGAAGTGGTCGAGAACCTGACCGAGCCGGCCAAGCCGCCAGCGCCGATTCCGGATCCCGGTCCGCTGTAGGCGCGCATCCGATTTCACCTGCGGTCAGGCCGGCGTCAGGTCAGGGCGTTCGCGCAGCGCCCGGTGATAGAGCAGGGCGCTGAGCCCCAGGCCAGCCAGGGCCATGAGGCCGGCGAAGAGGAAAATGGCGCTGAAGCCGAAGCCATTGGCGATAGCGCCGGCCAGTGGACCGGTGATGCCCAGGGCCAGATCCAGGCACAGCGAATAGGCGCCCAGGGCGGCGCTACGGTTGGTCGGGGGAACCTTGACGATGGCTTCCACACCCAGGGCTGGATAGACCAGCGACAGCCCGAACCCGGCCATGGCTGCGCCGATCAGTGCCATCTGCGGCGTGACCGCCAGCCAGAGCAGCAGCAGACCCAGGGTCTCGACGGTGAAACAGGCCAGGGCAACCCGAAAACCACCCAGCTTGTTGATGGTGCCGGCGAACAGCAGTCGCGCGCAGATGAAGGCGGCGCCAAAGGCGGTCAGGCAAAAGGCGGCATTGGGCCAGCCGTTGCTCGCGTAGTAGAGCGTGACGAAGGTGGCGATGGCGCCAAAGCCGATGGAGCTCAGCAGCAGGCAGAGGCCAAAGGGGCTGATGCGCCAGAACACCTTGTGAAAGGGCAGTCGCTCACCGGGAATCACCGGTGCCGGCTCCTTGTTCCAGGCCAGGGCCAGACCCAGGGCGCCAAGCAGCGCGATAGCCACGCCCAGGCTCCACAGGCCCAGACCCGCGACCATGGCCACGCCCAGGGGGGCGCCCAGGGCCAGGGCGCCATAGGCGGCGATGCCATTCCAGGAGATTACCTTGCTGACGTGCTGCATGCCGACGCTGCCCATGCCCCAGCTCAGGCAGCCAGTGCCTATCATGGCCTGGGACATGCCGAGAATGATCCTGCCGACGATCAGTAGGCCCAGGCTGAGGCCAGGCACGCTTTGCAGCGAGGTGGCCAGCAGGGTGAGCACGCCACAGGCGACGCAACCGAAAAGGCCGTAGATCACCCCGCGCTTGGCGCCGATGCTGTCGGCCAGCTTGCCGGCCAGGGGGCGGGTGAAGAGGGTGGCGAGGTACTGGATGCTGATCGCCAGTCCCGCGATGACCGAGCCGTAGCCGAGATCGTCGTGCACGTAGCCCGGCAGGATCGCCAGCGGCAGGCCGATCGCCAGGAACAGCAGAAAGCTGAAGACGACGATGGAAACGATACGCAGCGTGACGGCGAGGGAGCTGGCGGTTGGGGCGGTCGTGGTCATGGCTGTTCTCGAGAGGACTCGTCGAAACGGCAGAGGAGGCGAACGCTGAGCGCCAGGCCTGCCAGCGCGGCCAGCGCGGCGCAGAGAAAGCTCGCGGCATAGCCGAAATGGGTGGCCACCGCCCCGATCAGCGGACCGGTCACCGCCAGGGAGAGGTCGATGAACACCGAATAGCCGGCCAGGGCGGCGCCCCGGTTGGAGGACGGCACCCGCTGCACCGCCTCCACGGCCAGCGCCGGGAACACCAGCGAGAAACCGATGCCGGTGAGCGCTGCGCCTACCAGGGCAGTGGTCACGCTGGGGGCCAGCCAGAGGACGGCCAGGCCGACGGCTTCCACCGCCAGGCTGACGATGGCGACACGAAAGCCACCGTGGCGATTGATGGCGTTGGCGCAGACCAGGCGTACCCCGATGAAGAAGGAACCGAACACGGTCAGGCACAGGGCCGCGCCGCTCCAGCCCTGACTGGCGTAATAGAGGGTGATGAAGGTTGCCAGGGTGCCGAAGCCGATGCCGCCCAGCGCCAGGCCGAGCCCGAAGGGCAGGACCCGGCCCAGCACCGTGGTGAAGGGCAGGCGCTCGCCGCGGACCGGGACGATGGGCGGGCGGGGCTTGGCGATGCGATAGCCCAGGGCGGCCAGGCCGATGATGCTGACACCCATGATCCACAGCCCCAGGGTATCCACCAGCACTACGCCCAGCGGCGCGCCTATGGCCAGGGCGCCATAGCTCGCGACGCCGTTCCAGGAGATCACCTTGGCGGTGTTGGTCGGACCGACCCGACCGATCGCCCAGGAGATGGCGCCGGTCCCCGAAAGGCTTTCGGCGCAGCCCAGCACCAGTCGGCCGAGCAGCAGGGCGACGAGGCTGACCCAGGGCCAGGCCTGCAAGAGCACCGACGCCAGCATCAGCACGCCGCTGAGCCCGCAGCCGAGCATGCCGTAGAGTACCGACTGCTTGGCGCCGACCGTGTCGATGATGCGGCCGGCATGGGAGCGCGAGAACAGCGTCGCCAGGTACTGACTGCTGATCACCAGGCCGGCGATGATGGAGTTGAAGCCCAGTTGGTCGTGCACATAGCCCGGCAGCACGGCCAGGGGAATGCCGATGGTAAGGTAGGCGATAAAGGTGAAGAGCACCGTACCCAGGGTGATGCGCGTGGCCAGAGCGGGTGAGGGTGCGGGCGGTAGGCTGGCGGTCGACATCGGACTCGAGAGGTTGTCTGACAATGTGGGATAGATTGCTTTCGTCCGGTAAAGGTCACATGCGATGACATTTTTTGTCCACGCTCGAGAGGGAGCGAAGCGGGCGCCAGGCACTGGCTGGGGTGGTCTGCTGCTGTTGGCCGCGTGGGTGGCCTTGCCCGGCTGGGCGGCGGAGCGGATCGAACTGCGCATCGGTGGGCAGCGCCTGGCCGTCGAGGTGGCGGCGACACCGGCGCAACGGGCCCAGGGATTGATGGGGCGACCGCCACTGGCTGCTCGCGAGGGCATGCTGTTCGTCTTCGCTGGGGATGACGAGCGCTGCCTGTGGATGCGCGATACCCCCAGCGCGCTGGCCGCCGCCTTCATCGATGCCAGCGGCAGGATCCTCAACACGGTCGAGATGCTGCCGCTGACCGATACCCGGCACTGCTCGAGGGCGCCGGCGCGCTATGCGCTGGAGGCCCAGGCCGGCTGGTTTGCGGCGCGCGGGATCAAGCCGGGCGAATCCGTACAGGGATTGGAAGGAGTGGCGCCAGCATCCCGGTGAGCGCGTGTAATTGAAGTCTTTTATTATTTAAAAGTCATTCAAAAACATGAGCTTGAGAGATGATTTTAGTGTTGGGTATAGGTACTTTGTGAGAAATCACTTTAAGTACAGGGTAGCGCTCGAAACGCAGTCGAAATCTGTATCCAGGTGACTCGGCAACTGCCCTCTACCCACGAAGGCGATGACGCCGTCCGTTGCTTCCTACCGTTTCCTGCCAAAGAATCAGCCAGGCGATCGCTAATGGATCCAGGCCTCGACACGCCGGTTCTTGACCCGGCCATTGGCTGACAGTCCGGCAACCGGCAACTGGTCGCCCAGGGAGAGCACTTCGCTGGCGAAGGCCTGCTGATGGCGCAGCGCCGTGGCTACCGCGGTGGCCCGCAGGCGCGCCAGTAGAGATGCCCGTGCCGGATCCTCGGTGGCATCGTTGAAGCCCACCAGGATCAGCTGCCGGTTGGCGTTCTCGGGCTGGCGCATGAAGGCGGCCAGCCGCTCGACATCGCGCAGTGCCTTGTTGTCCAGGCGTGCGCTGCCGGCGGTGAAGCGGAAGTTGACCGTGAGGCGCTGCGCCCGGCGCGCCAGCTCGCTGTAGGCCGGAGGCATGCCGCGGGTGTCGCCTATGGTCAGGGGCTCGATGCGCTGGGCGACGAAGCCGCTTTGCTGCACCACCGCCTGGCCCGCCGGGGTCTGGCTGAATTCCAGCAGGCTCCGCGTCCAGTCCGAACGCTGAGCCGGAGGTGCATAGAGGAAGAGGCGGCGGGCGAGCGGATAGTCTTCGGTGGCGATGCTGGCTTCGCTGGGCGCGATGGCGCGGCCTTCACCGTCGCGCAGGGCAAGCTTTGGCGATCCGGCAGCCGCCGCCAGGCTGGTGAAGCCTATGCCGGCGGGGTCGTCGGCCACCCGCTGCGCCAATTCCTCGTTGGACTCGAAGCGCCGGGCGGCGGCGCTCAGGCGTTTGCCGGCCGGATTCAGGACCAGCTCGCGAAAGGTGTCGTAGGTACCCGATCGGTCATCCCGCGCATAGATCCGGATCGGGCCGGGCGTGCCGCCCAGCTGCTGCCAGTCGCCAACGTCGCCGGAGAAGACCTGCGCCAATTGCTGCAAATCGAGTTCCCGCAGCGGATTGCCGGGATGCACGATGATCGCCAGACCATCCAGGCCGATGACGTATTCCGCTTCCTTGCTGCGCAGGTCACCCAGATTGGCCAGGGCACTCACTTCGCTATCGGTGATGGGGCGCGAGGCCGCGGCGAGATCGGTCGCGCCCGCGGCCAGGGCGGTAAAGCCGGTACTGGAGCCATGGGCCGCGATCTGCACGGCCACGGTATTGCCCTGCGGGGCTCGGGCCATCAGGTGCCATTCGTCCATGACGGCGGTGGGCACCACCTGTGGATCCCGATAGCCGCGTTCGGCGAGCAGGGCCGCGACCAGACGTGGCCCGAGCCGGGCATTGATGGTGTTGGAGCCCTGCAGGCGCAGGAGGATGGTCGTGGATTCGCTGGCCAACAGGGGTGAGGGCAGCAGAGGAAGCAGGGTCGCGAGCACCGCTCGCCGCAGAAAGGCGCGGCGGAATACCGGGGCGGAGCAATTCATGGGTCGGCCTCGAGCCTAAAGGCGAGGCCGACACCTTAGGCATGCCGCATGACGTCGATGTGACAGCCGCTCACGCCAATTCCAGCCAGATCGGCGCATGGTCGGAGGGTTTCTCCATGCCGCGGATCTCGTAGTCCACCCCGGCGGACACGATGCGCTCGCGCAAGGCCCGCGAAGCGAGGATGGTGTCGATGCGCAGGCCGCGCTTGGGTTCGTCCTCGAAACCGCGGCTGCGATAGGGGAACCAGCTGAAGCGATCGTCGACTTCGGGATGCAGCTGGCGATAGCTGTCGAGCAGGCCCCAGCCCAGCAGCCGCTGCATCCATTCGCGTTCTTCCGGTTGAAAGCTGCAGGCACCGGTACGCAGCCAGCGCTTGGCATTGGCGGCGCCGATGCCGATATCACGATCCTGGGACGAGATATTGAAGTCGCCCATCAGCAGCAAGGGCGTGTCCGGCGAAAAACGTTCTTCAAGTAGATTCTGAAGATCCGCGTAGAACTTCCTCTTGCCAGGGAATTTTGTCGGATGGGCGATGTTCTCGCCTTGAGGAAAATAGCCGTTCATGACCACCAGCGGCTGACCCTGGCGGTCGGCGAAGACGCCATAAATGAATCTCTTCTGGGACTCCTCGCCATCGCCGGGAAAGCCCTTGTGCAACTCCAGGGGCGCCAGGCGCGACAGCAGGGCCACGCCGTAATGACCCTTCTGGCCATGGTAGTGCACGTGATAACCCAGGGCCTCGACCTCGGCCCGGGGAAACTGGTCATCCGAGACCTTGGTTTCCTGCAGTCCGATCACATCCGGCTCATAGCGTTCGATGATGGCAGAAAGTTGATGAGGTCTTGCGCGCAAGCCATTGATATTGAAGCAAACTACCTTCATGACGCCCTCTCTAAAGGTGGATGGCCCTAGCCTAGCAGAAAGCCTGTCGCCGAAGCGGCAGGCGGGCGAACCCTGGCCACTCCCGTTTGTCTCACAGCGCAACGCCCGTTAGCATCCCTGTATGAATAAGCCGAACGCTCTACGCCGCGCCCTGATTGGAATTTGTTGTCTGCACGGCGTGGCCTGGGCGGCACCCGCCGAAGTCAGCGTTCGCGTCCAGCCTGCCAATAACGCCTTGCGAGACAACATCCAGGCCTATATCGGCTCCGTCGAAGGGCGCGATGTCGCCGGGTTGCAACGCCTACGCCCGGCGACGGAGCGGCAGGCCGAGCAGGCAGCCCAGGCACTCGGCTACTACCATGCGCAGATCGAGACCCGCGTCGAGCCGGGGGAGACGCCACGGCTGGTGGTCGAGGTACGCCCCGGCGAGCCGGTCAGGCTGCGCAACGTGGATATCCGTATCGAAGGGCCGGCGCGCGAGTTGCGCGCCTTTCGCCAGCCGATACCGGCCGGACTCAAGGCGGGCCAGCCGCTGAACCAGGGCCTCTACGAAGACGCCAAGAGCCTGATCCAGAATCAGGCGCAACGGTATGGTTTCTTTCGCGGCACCTTTACCCAGCACCAGCTCCGGATCGACCCTGCCACCGGATTTGCCGACATCGCCCTGGTGTTCGACAGCGGGCCGCGTTTCGTCCTCGGCAAGGTGTCCTTCGAAGGGGATGCGCCCTTCGATCCCGATCTGCTTCAGCGCATGGTGCCCTTCGCCCAGGGGACGCCCTACGATTCCGAGCTGATCGCCGATTTCCAGAGCAATCTGTTGGCCAGCGGCTTCTTCGATGGGGCGCGGCTCGATACCTATCCCAAGCAGGATGGCGCCGCCGAGGTGCCGGTGACGGTTACTCTGCGCACGCGCAAGCCGCTCACCTTCGGTTTCGGCCCCGGCTACTCCACCGATGTCGGTCCGCGGCTGAGATTCACCTGGGAAAATCACTGGCTCAATCCCCAGGGCCACAGCCTGGGCGCCGAGGCCGAGTTGTCGGCGCCACGCCAGAGCATCGCCACCTGGTACGACATTCCCGGGCAGGACCCGATCAACGACAAGTTCCGCTTCGCCGGCGGCTACCAGTACGAGCAGATCGCCAACGACGACTCCCTCAGCCAGTTGCTGACCGTGGGGCCCGAGTGGCATCGCAAGTTTCCCAACGGCTGGGAGCGGGTGCTCTCGCTCAAGTGGCGCAACGAAAGCTATCGGCTGGGCGACGATGAGGGCACCTCCAACCTGGTGATGCCTGGGGTGGATTTCTCCCTGCTGCGCAGCGACAACCGCATCGACCCCAATCGCGGCTATCGCCTGCAATTTGGCGTCTCGGCGGCGAAGGAGGGGTTGCTCTCGGATGCCAACATGATCCACACCACGGCGCTGGCCCGTGGCCTGATCACGGTGGGCGACGGGCACCGCTTTCTCGGACGCCTGCAACTGGGCGGCAACTTCACCAATGGCTACAACAAGGTCCCGCCATCGCTGCGCTTCTTCGCCGGCGGTGACCAGAGCGTTCGCGGCTACGACTACCAGACCCTGTCGCCGGAAAACGACGAAGGCGACTACGTGGGCGGTCGCTACCTGGTCGCCGGTGGGGTCGAATACCAGTATCCCCTGCGCGACAAGTGGCGGCTGGCCACCTTCATCGACCAGGGCAGCGCCTTCAACGACCTCAACAACTACGAACTCAAGACCAGCGTCGGCGTGGGCGTGCGCTGGGTCTCGCCGGTCGGCCCGATCCGCGTCGACCTGGCGCACGGTCTCGACGAACCCGGCGGTATCCGCCTGCACTTTTCCATAGGACCTGAGCTGTGAAGTCGGTAGGCGGTGTCATCCTCGGCGTACTGGCGGCCCTGCTGGGCGCTCTGATCCTCCTTCTCGCCCTGGTGCTGGGCAACGCCGGCGTCAGCCGGCTGGTGCTGGAACGGGTGCCGGGTCTGACCCTGACCGACTTCCAGGGGCGCCTGGGTGGCCATTGGCAGGCCCGGCAGCTGGTCTGGGAGGGGGGCGCCACTCGGGTAACGGTCGAGGCACCCAAATTCGCCTGGCGACCCGCCTGCCTGCTCAGGCTGCAGCTGTGCATCGATACCTTGGTCGCCTCGCGCGTCGCCATCGAGCAGGCGCCCAGTCCCGAGCCGGCGCCGGAGAAGAGCGGGCCCATCCAGTTGCCCAGCCTCGGCTTGCCGCTGGGGGTGCAGCTGGGTGAGGTACGGATCGGCGAGATCCGCTACAACGACGCCGAACAGGCCCGCGACCTGGAGCTCCAGGCCCGCTGGCAGGCTGATGGGATAGCCATCGAGCGCCTGGCCGGCATGGCGCACGGCATAACCCTGGATACCCACGGCCGGTTGCAGCCCAGCGGCGCCTGGCCGCTGCAGTTGCAGGGCACCCTCGGCCTGCCTGCGCCGGAGGCCGCGCCCTGGTCGCTGGCGCTCAAGCTGAACGGCGACTTGCAGAAGACCTTGCAGCTGGAGGCCGACAGCAGCGGCTATCTGCCCGGCCGCCTGACCGGCACGGTGCAGCCGCTGGTGGACAACGTCCCGGCCGATCTGCAACTGGTGGCCGATGGCTTCAAGGCGGCCGCCAGCCTGCCCGATACCCTGCGGCTGAACGACCTCAAGCTGACCGCGCGAGGCGATCTGGCTGCGGGCTACGCCCTGGTCGGCCAGGCGAAACTGCCGGGCGAGGGCGGTCCGGTGGACCTGAATCTGGAGGGTCGCGTCGATGCCAAGGGCGCGCGGATCTCGGCCTTGCGCCTCCAGGCCGCGCCCGAGCAGCGTGTGGCGCTGGCCGGCCAGATCGACTGGCAGCAGGGGCTCGCCGCCGACGCCACACTGGATTGGCGCGACTTTCCCTGGCGCCGGCTGTATCCCATGGCGGAGCCCCCGGTAAGTCTGCAGCGTCTGCAGGGCGAGGTGGCCTATAGGGATGGTGCCTACCTGGGCAATCTCAAGGCTGCGGCGACCGGACCGGCCGGCGCCTTCACCCTGGCCACCCCCTTCAGCGGCGATACCACCCAGCTCAATCTGCCCTCACTGGATCTCCAGGCCGGCCAGGGGCGGGCGCAGGGCAAGGTCAACCTGGGCTTCGCCGAGGGCGTGAGCTGGCAGGTGGCCCTGGATCTGAGCCGCCTTGATCCGGCCTTCTGGGTCGCCCAGCTGCCCGGCAGCCTGGCCGGTCCGCTGCGCAGTTCCGGTGCCTTCAAGGATGGCCGCCTGCAGCTGGACGCCGATCTGGATCTCAAGGGTCGGCTGCGCAACCAGCCGGCCGTGCTGGCAGCCAAGGCCAAGGGCGCCGGCGAGCAGTGGCAGGTTTCGCAGCTGGACATCCGCCTGGGTGACAATCGCATGCAGGGGCAGGGCGCCCTCGATCAACGGCTGCAGGGCCAGCTGCAACTGGATCTGCGACGCCTCGGCCAGCTCTGGCCCGATCTGTCCGGCAGCGCCCAGGGCCGCCTGGATCTGGCCGGCACCCTCAAGGCGCCGGCTGGCCAGCTGCGCCTCGACGGGCGCCAGCTCGCCTATGCCGACAACCGCATGAGCAGCCTGGCGCTGGCGGCGACCCTAGATGATCGCCAGCGCGGCAACCTGGAGCTGACCGCCCAGGGTCTGCAGGCGGCCGGGCGCGATTTCGGCGTCCTGCGCCTGCAGGGGCAGGGCGATCGCCGCCAGCAGCAGGCCGAGCTGTCGCTCAAGGGGCCACAGCTCAACCTGGCGCTCACGGCCGGCGGTACCCTGGCCGACAACGGTGACTGGAAAGGCCAACTGGCCCGCGGCTCGGTTGCCGCCAGTGGCCAGAACTGGACCCTGCAAAGCCCCGCGCGCATCGAGCGCCTGGCCAACGGGCGTCTGGAACTGGGCCGGCACTGCTGGCGGTCCGGCGCGGCCAGCCTCTGTGGCGACGATCAGCAACTGCTGCCCGACACCCGTCTCGCCTGGCACCTGCGCGCCTTCCCGCTCGCCAGTCTGCAACCGCTGCTGCCCCCGGAACTGGCCTGGCAGGGCACCCTCGATGGGGACGTCGACCTGCGCCTGCCCAAGGCCGGACCCGATGGCGAGATCCGTCTCCAGGCCGGTCGTGGCAGCCTCAAGCTGCGCGACGCCGCTGGCCAGTGGCAGACCTTCAGCTACGACAGCTTGGACGTCACCAGCGCCCTGAAGCCGCAGCAGGTGGACACCCAGGTGCGCCTGACCAGTGCCGATCTTGGCCGACTCGACATCCAGGCGAGGCTGGATCCCCGCGATCCGAACCAGGCGCTGGCCGGTCGCTTCCAGTTGCAGGGCCTGAATCTGGCCCTCGGCAAGGCCTTCGTCGAAGGCATCGAACACCTCGAAGGCAAGATCAACGGTGCCGGCGAGCTGGGTGGCACCCTGCTGCAACCGAGGGTCAACGGCCAGATCCAGCTCAGCGGGGGCGACATCGGCGGCGGCAGCGTGCCGACGCGCCTGCAGGACCTCGGCCTGACCGCCCGCATCCAGGGCGACACCGCGCTGCTCGACGGCGGCTGGCGCAGCGGCACCCAGGGGCGCGGCCAGATCCGGGGCAGCGTAGGCTGGGCCAACGGCCTGGACGTCAATGTGGCGGTCACCGGCGACAAGCTGCCGGTCAATGTCGAGCCCTATGCGCAGCTGGAAGTGGTGCCCGATCTCAAGATCCTGATGAAGGACGGCCGCCTGGCCCTGGCCGGCGAGGTGCGGGTGCCGCGCGGGCGCATCCAGGTGCAGCAGCTGCCGCCATCCACGGTCAAGGTGTCGGACGATGCCGTCATCGTCGGCCAGGAGGCTCCGGCCAAGCAGCCGGCGATGCAGATCGCCATGGACGTCGATGTGCTGGTCGGATCCGACAAGCTCACCTTCGATGCCTTCGGCCTGTCCGCCGAAATCGTCGGCAAGGTGCACATCGGCGACAACCTCGACACCCGCGGCGAGTTGAACCTGCGCAACGGTCGCTACAACGCCTATGGTCAGCGCCTCACCATGAGACGCGCACGGCTGTTCTTCCAGGGGCCCATCGCCCAGCCCTATATCGATGTGGAAGCCGTGCGGGTGGTGCAGGAGCAGAACGTCACCGCCGGCCTGCGGCTTTCGGGTTTCGCCCAGCAGCCGCGCATCGAGGTGTTCTCCGAACCGAGCATGAGCCAGGAGCAGGCGCTGGCCTACCTGGTGCTGGGACGCCCGCTTTCCAGCGGCAGCGAAGGGGACAACAACGTGCTCGGTCAGGCGGCACTGGCCCTCGGCCTGGCCGGCAGCTCCGGTACTGCCGGCGCCCTGGCGCAACGGTTGGGTATCCAGAACTTCCAGCTGGATACCGCCGGTTCGGGGGACAAGACCAGCGTGGTGGCCTCGGGCAATCTCACCGACAGACTGTCGGTGCGCTATGGGGTAGGGGTGTTCGATTCCGCCAACACCGTCGCCCTGCGTTACCAGCTCACCCGCCGGCTCTATCTGGAGATCGCCAGCGGTCTGGCCAACTCCCTGGATTTCTTCTATCGCCGCGATTTTTGACGCAAGGACGCGTAACGCTTTGATCGGGTGCGGAAAACGTGTTTACTCCCTGTCCCGTCTCATGAGAAAGGAGCAGTTCATGGCAACCGTCAATTTGCGTGGCAACCCGGTCGAGGTGCAGGGCAACCTGCCGCAGGTCGGCCAGCAGGCCCCGGCGTTCAGCCTGGTCAACGGCGATCTGCAGGACATTACCCTGGCCAGCCTCGCCGGCAAGCGCAAGGTGCTCAACATCTTCCCCAGCGTCGATACCCCGACCTGCGCCACCTCGGTGCGCAAGTTCAACAGCGAAGTCGACAAGCTGGATAACACCGTGGTGCTGTGCATTTCCGCCGACCTGCCGTTCGCCCAGAAGCGCTTCTGCGGCGCCGAAGGCCTGGAAAAGGTGGTGAACCTCTCCACCCTGCGCGGTGCCGAATTCCTGCAGAACTACGGCGTCGCCCTGGCCAGCGGTCCGCTGCAAGGCCTGGCCGCCCGCGCCGTGGTGGTGCTGGACGAGCAGGACAAGGTGCTGCACAGCGAGCTGGTCCCCGAGATCGGTCAGGAGCCGGACTACGCGGCCGCACTCGCCGTTCTCGGCTGATCGCCGCCAACCCACCGCTCTGCGCGGTGGGCGCTTCGAAACGGGCAGGCGCCTTTTGTGTCTGCCCGTTTTGCTTTAGGTAAAATCGCGGTAAAGGGGCTGGTTAGCCGTCTCGCTACTGCTTATCTTCCGCCTTTCCCAGCGTGTACGTATCTTCCGATGTCCGACTCTTCGCCTCGCTCTTCCTCCCGTCGCCGACTGGTGTGGCTGCTCGTCCTCGTGGTGCTGGTGGCTGCGGGCGGCTGGTATTGGTATCACCAGCATGGCCAGAAGAACGAGGCCGCTGGCGGCAAGGGCGCGCGTTCGCCTTTCGGCATGACCGGCCCCACGCCGGTACGGGTGGTGGCGGTTGAGCAGCGCAGCTTTCCCATCGTGCGCAAGTCCATCGGCACCGTGACAGCGCTCAATACCGTCAATGTGCGCACCCGGGTCGCTGGCGAACTGGTGCGGGTGGCCTTCGAGGAGGGCCAGAAGGTCAAGGCCGGCGAGTTGCTGGCCAGCATAGATCCGCGTCCCTATGAAGTGGCCCTGCAGCAGGCCGAGGGCACCCTGCAGCAGAACCAGGCGCAGCTGCGCAACGCCGAGCTGGACCTCAAGCGCTACCAGGGGCTGTTCCGCGAGGACAGCATCGCCAGGCAGACCTTGGATACCCAGGAAGCCCTGGTCAACCAGTACCGCGGCACCCTCAAGAACAGCCAGGCGGCGGTGGCCGATGCCAAGCTGAATCTGGCCTTCACCCAGATCAAGGCGCCCATCGCCGGGCGCGTCGGCCTGCGCCAGCTGGACGGCGGCAACCTGCTGTCCGCCAACGACAGCACCGTGGTGGCCGTGATCACCCAGACCCAGCCGATCTCGGTGGTCTTCACCCTGCCGGAAAGCCAGCTGGGCGAATTGCTCAGGCGTGCCCGCGCCGGCCAGACCCTGCCGGTCGAAGCCTGGGATCGCGGCGGTTCCCACAAGGTCGCCGACGGCACCCTGCAGAGCTTCGACAACCAGATCGACACCGCCACCGGCACCCTCAAGTTCCGCGCCCGTTTCGCCAACGGCGACGAGGCGCTGTTCCCCAACCAGTTCGTGACCGTGCGCGTGCGCGAGCAGGTGCTGGAACAGGCCCTTGTGGTGCCTTCGGCCTCCATCCAGTTCGGCTCCAATGGCACCTTCGCCTACGTGGTCGGGGCCGACAACAAGATCCAGGTGCGCAGCCTCAAGCTGGGGCCGGATGACGGCAGCCTGACCGTGGTCACCGAGGGCCTGGCCGCCGGTGACCGGGTGGTGACCGAAGGCACCGATCGCCTGCGCGAGGGCAACGAGGTGGAAGTGGTCACCGGGGCCTCGGCGGCGCCCAGCGAACCAGCCAAGCCGGCGGTACGCAAGCCCGGCAAGACGCAGGGCTGACCGGCCGCGATGGATATCTCGCGCCCCTTCATCCTGCGCCCGGTCGCCACCACCCTGCTGATGGTGGCGCTGCTCATCGCCGGTCTGCTGGCCTATCGCCTGCTGCCGGTCGCGGCCCTGCCGCAGGTGGACTATCCCACTATCCGCGTGCTCACCCTCTATCCGGGCGCCAGTCCCGACGTCATGACCAGCGCCGTGACCGCGCCGCTGGAGCGCCAGTTCGGGCAGATGCCCGGCCTGTCGCAGATGGCCTCCACCAGCTCCGGTGGGGCCTCGGTCATTACCCTTAGATTCAATCTCGAGTTGGACCTGTCGGTCGCCGAGCAGGAGGTCCAGGCGGCGATCAACGCGGCCAACAACCTGCTGCCCAACGACCTGCCGGCGCCGCCGGTGTACAACAAGGTCAATCCAGCGGATACGCCCATCGTCACCCTGGCGATCAGCTCCAGGACCTTGCCGCTGCCCACGCTCTACGACCTGGTCGATACCCGCATGGCGCAGAAGCTCGCCCAGGTGACCGGGGTGGGGATGGTCAGCCTGGCCGGTGGCCAGCGCCCGGCCGTGCGCATCCAGGTCGATCCGGACAAGCTCGCCGCCCACAACCTGACCCTGGCCGACGTGCGCAGCCTGGTCACTAGCGAAAACACCAACCAGCCCAAGGGCAGCTTCGACGGTCCCACCCGGGTCGCCACCCTGGACGCCAACGACCAGTTGCGCGACCCCAAGGCCTACGGCGACCTGATCCTCAACTACGCCGACAACGGCGCCCTGCGCCTGGGTGACGTCGCCACCATCGCCCAGGGTGCGGAGAACGACCGCCTGGCCGCCTGGGCCAATCGCAGTGGCGCCATCCTGGTCAATGTCCAGCGCCAGCCCGGCGCCAACGTCATCCAGACCGTCGACCGCATCCAGGCGCTCTTGCCCAGCCTCAGGGAAAGCCTGCCGGCCGGTCTCGACATCGCCGTGCTCAGCGACCGTACCGAGACCATCCGCGCGGCGGTCACCGACGTCCAGCACGAGATGCTGCTGGCGGTGGGGCTGGTGGTCATGGTCACCTTCGTCTTCCTGCGCCGCTTCAGCGCCACCCTGATCCCCTCGGTCACGGTGCCGCTGTCGCTGATCGGCACCTTTGGCGCCATGTACCTGGCCGGCTTCTCGCTGAACAACCTGTCGCTGATGGCCCTGACCATCGCCACCGGGTTCGTCGTCGACGACGCCATCGTCATGCTGGAAAACATCTCCCGGCATCTGGAAGAGGGCGCCACGCCCCTGGAAGCGGCGCTCAAGGGTGCCCGCCAGATCGGCTTCACCCTGGTGTCCCTGACCGTCTCGCTGATCGCGGTGCTCATCCCGCTGCTGTTCATGCAGGACGTGGTCGGCCGGCTGTTCCGCGAATTCGCCATCACCCTGGCGGTGGCCATCCTCATCTCCCTGGTGATCTCCCTGACGCTCACGCCGATGATGTGCGCCCGGCTGCTCAAGCGCGAGGAGGCCGCGGAACATCGACTGGTCTGGCTGGAGCGGCTGATCGCCGGCTACGGTCGCGCGCTGCGCTGGTCGCTGGCCAACCGGGCGCTGATGCTGCTGCTGGCGGTCGCGACCTTCGTGCTCACCGCGGTGCTCTACCTGCTGGTGCCCAAGGGCTTCTTTCCGGCCCAGGACACCGGCTCCATCCAGGGCATCACCGAGGCGCCCCAGTCCATCTCCTTCCGCGGCATGAGCGAGCGCCAGCAGGCGCTGGCCGAGGTGGTGCTGCAGGACCCGGCGGTGGCGAGCCTGTCCTCCTACATTGGCGTCGACGGCGACAACGTCACCCTCAACAGCGGCCGCATGCAGATCAACCTCAAGCCGCAGAGCGAGCGCGACGTGACGGCGCAGGAGGTGATCGACCGCCTGCGTCCCGAGGTCGCCAAGGTGGTGGGCATCACCCTCTACATGCAGCCGGTGCAGGACCTCAGCGTCGAGGACCGGGTCAGCCGGACCCAGTACCAGCTCAGCCTGGACTCGCCCGATGCCAGTCTGCTCGACACCTGGGTGCCGCGCCTGACCCAGGCCCTGCAGCAACGCCCGGAAGTCACGGATGTCACCAGCGACCTGCAGAACAAGGGCCTGCAGCTGTACCTGACCATCGACCGAGACGCCGCGGCGCGCCTCGGTGTCCAGGTCTCGGCCATCACCGACGCCCTCTACGACGCCCTCGGTCAGCGGCAGATCTCGACCATCTACACCCAGGCCAACCAGTATCGGGTGGTGCTGGCCAGCGCCGCCGCTGACAGCCTGGGTCCGGACGCCCTCAGCCAGGTCTGGGTGAAGGCGGGCAGTGGTACCTCGTCCAGCGGCAGCAGCGGCACCGGAACGGCCACCACCAGCGAAACCACCACGGACACCGGTCGCGCGCCGGTGCGGCTGTCCAGCCTGGTGAAGATGGAACAGCGGCCGACCCGGCTGGTGATCAACCACCTGAGCCAGTTCCCGGCGGTGACCCTGTCGTTCAACCTGGCCAACGGCGTTTCCCTCGGCGCCGCCGTGGCGGCCATTGATGCGGCCAAGCAGGAGATCGGCCTGCCGGTGGGCATCAACACCCACTACCAGGGCGCGGCGGCAGCCTTCCAGGCCTCGCTGTCCAGTACCCTGCTGCTGATCCTGGCGGCGGTGGTGGTGATGTACATCGTCCTGGGAGTGCTCTACGAGAGCTTCATCCATCCCCTGACCATCCTCTCGACGCTGCCCTCGGCGGCCATCGGCGCGCTGCTGGCCTTGCTGCTCACCGGCAACGACCTCGGCCTGATCGCGGTGATCGGCATCATCCTGCTGATCGGCATCGTCAAGAAGAACGCCATCATGATGATCGACTTCGCCCTCGACGCCGAACGGCACCAGGGGCTGAAGCCGGAAGAGGCCATCTACCAGGCCGCCTTGCTGAGATTCCGGCCGATCCTCATGACCACCCTGGCCGCGCTGTTCGGCGCGGTGCCGCTGATGCTGGCCACCGGCGCCGGCGCCGAGTTGCGCCAGCCGCTGGGCCTGGTGATGGTCGGCGGCCTGCTGGTCAGCCAGGTGCTGACGTTGTTCACCACCCCGGTGATCTACCTGGCCTTCGACAGCCTGGGCGAGCGCCTGGGTCGGCGCAGGACGGCCTGAGGTGAATCTCTCGGCGCCCTTTATCGCCCGGCCGGTCGCGACCCTGCTGCTGAGCCTGGCGCTGCTGCTGCTCGGCGCCATCGCCTTCCGGCTGTTGCCGGTGGCGCCCCTGCCGCAGATGGACTTTCCCACCATCACGGTCTCGGCGACCCTGTCCGGCGCCAGTCCCCAGGTGATGGCCTCCAGCGTCGCCACGCCGCTGGAGCGTTCCCTGGGCACCATCGCCGGCATCAGCTCCATGACCAGCCGCAGCAGCCAGGGCTCGACCCAGATCATCATCCAGTTCGACCTGGACAAGGACGTCAACACTGCCGCCCGCGAGGTGCAGGCGGCCATCAACGCCTCGCGCAACCTCTTGCCCAGCGGCATGCGCCAGATGCCGCGCTATCGCAAGGTCAATCCGTCCCAGGCACCCATCATGGTGTTCTCCCTGACTTCCAAGACGCTGAGCAAGGGCGAGCTGTACGACCTGGCGTCCACGGTGCTGGCGCAGAGCCTGTCCCAGGTCAACGGCGTGGGCGAGGTGCAGATCGGCGGCAGCTCCCTGCCAGCGGTGCGCGTCGAGTTGGAGCCGCGGCAGCTGGAGCACTATGGCCTGGCGCTGGATGACGTCCGCACCGCCATCAACAGCGCCAACCAGCGCCGGCCCAAGGGCGCGGTGGCCAATGACGAGCACAACTGGCAGATCCAGGCCAACGACCAGCTGTTCAAGGCGGCCGACTACGCGCCCCTGATCATCCGCTACCAGGATGGCGCGGCCTTGCGCCTGCGCGATGTCGCCAAGGTCAGCGACGCCGTGGAAGACCGCTACAACGCCGGCTTCTACAACGACCAGAGCGCCGTGCTGCTGGTGGTCAATCGCCAGGCCAACGCCAACATCATCGAGACCATCGCCGCGCTCAAGGCGCGCCTGCCGGCGCTGGAAGCCATCGTCCCGGCCAGCGCCCGCCTGGAAGTGGCCATGGACAGATCCGGGGTGATCAAGGCGACCCTGCATGAAGCCGAGCTGACCCTGATCATCGCCGTCTTCCTGGTGATCGGCGTGGTCTGGCTGTTCCTCGGTCGGCTGCGCAGCGCGGTGATCCCGGCCCTGGCGGTACCCATCTCGCTGGTGGGTACATTCGCCGTCATGTACATCCTGGGCTTTTCGCTCAACACCCTGTCGCTGATGGCCTTGATCCTGGCGGCAGGGCTGGTAGTGGACGATGCCATCGTGGTGCTGGAGAACATCGCCCGCCACATCGACAACGGCATGGCGCCGCTCAAGGCGGCCTACCAGGGTACCCGCGAGGTCGGCTTCACCCTGCTGTCGATGAACGTCTCCCTGGTGGCGGTCTTCGTCGCCATCCTCTTCATCGGCGGTATCGTCGAGAAGCTGTTCCGCGAATTCTCCCTGACCCTGGCGGCGGCCATCCTGGTGTCGCTGGTGGTGTCCCTGACGCTGACGCCCATGCTCTGCGCACGCTGGCTCAGGCCTCATGACCCGGCCACCGAAAGCCGCCTGCAGCGCTTCAGCGAGCGCGCCCATCGTCGCCTGGTGGCGGGTTACGACCGCAGCCTCGGCTGGGCGCTGCGCCATCGGCGCCTGACCCTGCTCAGTCTGTTCGCCACCATAGCGCTCAACGTGGCGCTCTATGTGGTGGTGCCCAAGACCTTCATGCCGCAGCAGGACACCGGCCAGCTGATCGGCTTCATCCGCGGCGACAACGCCCTGTCGTTCCAGGTGATGCAGCCGAAGATCGAGATCCTGCGCAAGTCGCTGCTGGCCGATCCGGCGGTGGCCAGTGCCTCCGGCTTCGTCGGCAGCTCCGGCTCCGGCAGCGGGGTGAACAACGCGGTGATGCTGATTCGCCTCAAGCCCATCGCCGAGCGCCAGCTGGATGCCCAGAAGGTCATCGAGCGTATCCGCGCCAATGCGCCCAAGGTGCCGGGCGCCCAGCTGTTCCTCATGGCCGATCAGGACCTGAGATTCGGCGGGCGCCAGCAGAGCACCTCGTCCTATGAGTACAACCTGCTCTCCGGCGACGTCGGGCTGCTGGAAACCTGGCAGCCCAAGGTGCTGGCCGCGCTCAAGGCGCTGCCGGAGCTGACCGCGGTGGACGGTCGCGAAGGCAGCACCCAGCAGATCACCCTGCAGATCGACCGCGAGAAGGCCAAGCGCCTCGGCGTGGACATGGAGACCGTGGCCGCGGTACTCAACAACTCCTTCGCCCAGCGGCAGATCTCGACCATCTATGAGCCGCTCAACCAGTACAAGGTGGTGATGGAGATCAATCCGCGCTATGCCCAGGACCCGACCGTCCTCGAGCAGGTGCGGGTCATCACCGCCAGCGGCGCCCAGGTGCCGCTGTCGGCCTTCGCCTACTACACCAACAGCCTCGCCGAGGACCGCGTCACCCACGACGGCCAGTTCGCCTCGGAAAGCATCAACTTCGACCTGGCGCCGGATGTCAGCCTGGAACAGGCGACCCGGGCGGTGCAGCGCGCCGTGGCCGCCATCGGTCTGCCCAGCGATGTGCAGGGGCGCCTGGGCGGCTCCGCCAACATCTTCGCCAGCACCGTGTCCGGGCAGCCGCTGATGATCCTCGGCGCCCTGGTGCTGGTCTACATCGTGCTCGGCGTGCTCTACGAAAGCTATGTCCACCCCCTGACCATCCTCTCGACGCTGCCGTCGGCCGGGGTAGGGGCCTTGCTGGCCATCCAGCTCACCGGTGGCCAGTTCAGCCTGATCTCCATGCTAGGGCTGTTCCTGCTGATCGGGGTGGTGAAAAAGAACGCCATCATGATGGTGGACCTGGCGCTGCAGCTGGAACGCCAGCAGGGCCTGACGCCCGAGGAAGGCATCCGCCAGGCCTGCCTGCTGCGCCTGAGGCCCATCCTCATGACCACCATGGCCGCCATTCTCGGCGCCGTGCCGCTGCTGATCGGCGATACCGAAGGCGCCGAAATGCGCCAGCCGCTGGGCCTGGTGATCGTCGGCGGACTGGTGCTGAGCCAGATCCTCACGCTCTACACCACCCCGGTGGTCTATCTCTATTTCGAACGCCTGCGCCGCCGCGTCAATCGCTGGCGCGGCATCCGTACCGACGCTGCCCTGGATACGCCGCTATGACCCCAACCCTGCGCCTGCCGACGCTGACCCTGGCTCTGCTGCTGGCCGGCTGTACCCTGGGCCCGGACTACCAGCGGCCGACCACCACGGTGCCGGTCGCCTATCGCCACGCCGAAGGCTGGCAGGCGGCGGCGCCCAAGGACCTGGAGATCCGTGGCGACTGGTGGCGGCGCTATGACGATCCGACCCTCGACCGTCTGATGGTCCAGCTCAACCAGCGCAACCAGAGCCTGGCCCAGGCCGAGGCGACCTATCGGCAATCCCTGGCGCTGGTCAGCCAGGCGCGGGCGTCGCTGTTCCTGACCCTCTCCAGCAGCCTGGGCGCCACCCGCTCCGGGCGCGGGGGTGGTTCGGGCAGCAACACCGTCATCCGCAACTCCAATGGCACCAGCAGCACCGTCAGCAGCGGTGGCTCCAGCACCATCAGCAACGCCTACGACGCCAGTCTGGGGGTGAGTTGGGAGCTGGATCTCTGGGGCCGCGTCCGGCGCCAGGTGGAGGCGGATCGGGCCTCTGCCCAGGCCAGCGCCGCGGAGCTCGCGGCCACCCGCCTGAGCCTGCAGACGCAACTGGCGACCAATTACCTGCAACTGCGCGTACTGGACGCCCAGCAGCGACTGCTCGACGCCACCGTGGCCGCCTACGAGCGATCGCTGCGCCTGACCCAGAATCAGTACCGCGCCGGCATCGTCACCCCGGCGGATGTGGCCCAGGCCACCACCCAGCTGAAGAGCACCCAGGCCGACGCCATCGACCTCAGGTATCAGCGTGCCCAGCTGGAAAACGCTATCGCGGTGCTGGTCGGCGAGGTCCCGGCCAATTTCCAGCTGGCCGCGGTCAAAACGATTCCCGAGTTGCCGCCGCTACCGAGCGCCGTGCCCTCGACGCTGCTCGAACGTCGTCCGGACATCGCCCAGGCCGAGCGCCAGGTCATGGCCGCCAATGCCGCCATCGGCGTCGCCGAAGCCGCCTATTATCCCGACCTGACCCTGAGTGCCAGCGGCGGCTACAGCGCCAGCCAGTGGGGCAACCTGATCAGCACGCCGAATCGCTTCTGGTCGATCGGGCCGTCCTTTGCCCTGTCGCTGTTCGATGGCGGCCTGAGACGCGCCCAGGTGGAGTCCGCCGAGGCCAGCTACGACGCCAGCGTCGCCGGTTATCGCCAGACCGTGCTCGCGGGCTTCCGCGAGGTGGAAGACTATCTGGTGCAGTTGAGTACCTACAGCGACGAAGCCGGCGTGCGCCAGGAGGCCCTGGATGCCGCGCGCCGCGCCCTGCAACTGGCCGAGAACCAGTACCAGGCCGGCCTGATCGGCTATCTCGACGTGGTCACCCTGCAGACCACCGCCCTGAGCAACGAGCGCACGAACCTGACCCTGCTCGGCAGTCGCCTCAGCACCAGCGTCCAGCTGATCGCCGCGCTTGGCGGTGGCTGGGATGGCAATCTCACGCCGCCCGCACCGCCACGGCGGCCCTGATCCTGAGCAGGAAAAAGCCGCGCAGATTCGGGATTGTCGAGGCTGCGGGCGCGCCAGCGGTCGAGGCACGACGGCCGATCACCGGCGTGCCGGAGTGGATGGAGCTGAACGCTTGCGTGGATAGCCCCCTCTCCCTGCGGGAGAGGGCTGGGGTCAGGGGGCCCTTTGCCGCGAAGTCCCCAGTGGAACAGGCTGCGCTGTTTTCCACGCTACTGCACGGGAGGGCAACGTCACGCCCCAGCGGCCCTGACGGCGGGCACAAAAAAGCCGGGCGATGGCCCGGCTTTTTCACGACTGGCTCTTAGTTGGGGAAGAGTTCGCCCAGCTTCATGCTCAGCATCATGTTGCCTTCGACGCGCAGCTTGCCGGACATGAAGGCCTGCATGCCGTCGGTCTCGCCGCTGACGATGCCGGCCAGGGTGGCCTGGTCCATGATCAGGGTGCAATCCGGGTCGGCGGCGTCGCCCTGCTGGACGTCGCAGGTGCCGTCCTTGACGACCACGTAGTAGTTGTCACCACCCTCGACGTCGAATTGATAGGTGAGGTCCAGGCCGGCCGCGGCGGAGGGGTCGAACTTGCTCTTCAGGGTGGCGATGGCTTCGGCTGCGCTCATGGCGAGGGTCCTTGTGGTCTTTTTCGATGAGGCCCACTCCAGGCGGAGGGGCAGGGCACTCGACCGAGGGTAGGGGGCGACAGGAGGCCTGTCAACGGATATTCATACGCTTGTTTGAAAGGCGCGGGCGCATGCCCGGCCGGATCACGGCCCACGGCGGCCTGTGCAGAAAGACCGCCCGGGAGTCGCCGAGTTTCTATCGGTCGGGCGACTCGGTATGCTGGGCAGGGCACTGCTGCCGCCATCCTAGGAGAGTCCGTGGAGTTTCTTGCCGACTATGCCAGTTTCCTGGCCAAAACCGTCACCGTGGTGGTCGCCATCATCGCCGTGCTGCTGTTCACCGCCGCCGTTCGCGGCCGCAACCGGCGCAGCTCGGCCGGCCAGCTGCAGGTACAGAAGCTCAACGACTTCTATCGCGATCTGCGGCTGAGGTTGCAGCAGAGCGTGCTGGGCAAGGAGGCCTTCAAGGCCCTGCGCAAACGCGAGACCAAGGCCGAGAAGACCAAGCGCAAGAGCGAGACCGGCAAATCGCGGGTCTATGTGCTCGACTTCCATGGCGACATCAAGGCCACGGCCAACGAACACCTGCGCAACGAGATCACCGCGGTCCTGACCCTGGCGACGCCCAAGGACGAGGTGGTGGTACGGCTGGAAAGCGGCGGTGGCCTGGTGCACAGCTATGGCCTGGCCGCCTCCCAGCTGGCGCGCATCCGCCAGGCCGGGATCCCCCTGACCATCTGTGTCGACAAGGTGGCCGCCAGCGGCGGCTACATGATGGCCTGCATCGGCGATCGCATCCTCTGCGCGCCCTTCGCCATCCTCGGGTCCATCGGCGTGGTCGCCCAGTTGCCCAATGTCCATCGCCTGCTGAAGAAGCACGACGTGGACTTCGAGGTCTTCACCGCCGGTGAGTACAAGCGCACCGTCACCGTATTTGGCGAGAACGACGAGAAGGGCAAGGAGAAATTCCAGCACGACCTAGACACTACCCACGTCCTGTTCAAGAACTTCGTCGCCCACTACCGGCCGCAGCTCAACATCGACGAGGTCGCCACCGGTGAGGTCTGGCTGGGCCAGGCCGCGCTGGGCAAGCAACTGGTGGACGAACTGCGTACCAGTGACGAATACCTGGCCGAACGGGCCCAGGTGGTCGAGGTCTTTTCGCTGCGTTTCGTCGAGAAGAAATCCCTGCCCGAACGCCTGGGCATGGCGGCGAGTCTCGGTGTCGATCGTCTGGTGACCACCTGGTGGGAGCGTCTGGGCGAGTCGACCCGCTGGCGCTGAGGTCCATAGGACGGGCGGCCCCATAACAAGACTCCAACGGAGGTTCTGCGATGAGCAATTTTCAGGCGCTCTGGGTAACCGAAGGGGCACATGGTGCTTTTCGGCAAGAAGTGGTGACACGCACCCTGGACGACCTGCCCGCGGGCGAGGTGCTGATCCGGGTGCGCTACTCCTCGCTCAACTACAAGGACGCGCTCTCGGCCATCGGCAACCGCGGCGTGACCCGGCGCTATCCCCATACCCCGGGGATCGATGCGGCGGGCGTGGTGGAGCAGTCCAGCGCGGGCGAATTCGCCGTGGGCGACGAAGTCCTCGTCACCGGCTATGACCTCGGCATGAACACCCCCGGCGGCTTCGGCCAGTACATCCGGGTGCCGGCCGCCTGGGTGATCCGGCGCCCGGACAATCTCGGCCTGCGCGAGGCCATGGTGCTGGGTACCGCGGGTCTCACCGCGGCGCTGTGCGTCGAGAAACTGGAACAGATGGGCCTGACCCCGGAGGCTGGCACCGTGCTGGTCACCGGCGCCAGTGGCGGCGTGGGCAGTCTGGCGGTCAAGCTGCTGGCGCGGCTCGGCTATCACGTGGCGGCGTCCACCGCCAAGCTGGAGCGCGCGGAGTGGCTGCATCGCCTGGGCGCCCGGCAGATCCTCGACCGTGCGACCCTGGCCGATGGCGTCGGCAAGCCGCTCCTGGATCAGCAGTGGGCCGGAGCGGTGGATACCGTCGGCGGCGACATCCTCTTCAACGTCATCAAGTCGCTGGAATACGGCGGCAGCGTGGCCTGCTGCGGCATGACGGCGGGCACCAAGTTCGAAGCCGGGGTCTTTCCCTTCATCCTGCGCGGGGTGAATCTGCTAGGCGTGGATTCCGTCGAATTGCCGCTGATGGCCAAGGCCGCGCTCTGGGACAAACTCTCGGTGCAGTGGAAGCTCGACGACCTGGACAGCCTGACCCGCGAGGTCGGCCTGGAGGAACTGCCCGATACCATCAGCCAGATCCTCGCCGGCAAGATGGTGGGCCGGGTGGTGGTCGATCTCGGTTGAGCGAAGGCCAGGTAAAAAGAAACCCGCCATGGCGGGTTTCTTTTTGCGTCCAAGCCAGCGATCAGGCCTGGCGACGGCGGAATAGCGGCTCCGGTTGGTCGACCGCGCTCTGGTAGGTCACGCTGAAGTCGCGCAGACCGGCCAGGGCCGCTTCTGGATCGCGGTCGGCGCGGACCACATAGGCGTCGAAGCCGCAGCGCTTGAGAAAGAACAGCTGGTCCTGCAGCACATCGCCGATGGCGCGCAACTCGCCAGTCCAGCCGAAGCGCTCGCGCAGCAGCCGGGCGTAGGAGTAGCCGCGACCGTCGACGAAGGCCGGGAAGTTGATGGCGATCAGCGCAAAGTGCTTAAGGTCGCCGGCGATGCTTTCCGGCTCTTCGTCGCTGTCCAGCCAGATGCCCAGTTTGCCGTCGCGGCAGGTGAGGGCATGGCCGTGCTCCAGCCACAGGGCGGCCGGGATGATCACGTCGTCGCTGTTGGGAACGTCTGCGAAGGCGACGTCCTTGGGCAGCAGGTGCCAGTTGTCGGTGACCAGCTGGTCGCCCTTAATGATTCTTTGCATAGACGCGCTCCTTGAAGGGGTCGATACCGATACGGCGGTAGGTGTCGATGAAGCGCTCGTCTTCGGTGCGTTGCTCGACGTAGACGTTGATCAGCTTGCCGATCACCTCGGGCATCTGGTCCTGGGCGAAGGAGGGGCCGAGGATCTTGGCCAGGGTGGCGTCGCGGCCGGCGTCGCCGCCCAGGGACACCTGGTAGAACTCCTCGCCCTTCTTGTCCACGCCGAGGATGCCGATGTGGCCGACGTGGTGGTGGCCGCAGGCGTTCATGCAGCCGGAGATGTTGAGGTCCAGCTCGCCAATGTCGAACAGATAGTCCAGGTCGTCGAAGCGGCGCTGGATGGCTTCGGCGATGGGGATCGACTTGGCGTTGGCCAGGGAGCAGAAATCACCGCCCGGGCAGCAGATCATGTCGGTCAGCAGGCCGATGTTGGGGGTGGCGAAGCCATGCTCGCGCAGCGCGTGCCAGAGCTCCAGCAACTGGTCCTGGCGCACGTCGGCGAAGATGACGTTCTGCTGGTGGGAGGTGCGCAGCTCGCCGAAGCTGTAGCGATCGGCCAGGTCGGCCATGGCGTCCAGCTGGCGATCGGTGACGTCGCCGGGGGCCACGCCGGTGGGCTTGAGCGACAGGGTCACGGCGACATAGCCCGGACGCTTGTGGCGGAAGGTGTTGCGCTGGCGCCAGCGGGCGAAGCCGGGGTGCTCGGCGTCCAGGCGGGCGAGGGCCTCATCCTGGTCCTGCAGCTCGGCATAGGCCGGATCGACGAAGAAGGCGGAGACCCGCGCGACCTCGGCGTCGGTCAGGGTGATGGGACCGTCCTTGAGGTGGGCCCATTCGGCCTCGACCTTTTCGGCGAAGGCCTCGGCGCCCAGGGCCTTGACCAGGATCTTGATGCGCGCCTTGAACTTGTTGTCGCGGCGACCGTAGCGGTTGTAGACCCGCAGGGTGGCTTCCAGGTAGCTGAGCAGGTGCTGCCAGGGCAGGAATTCGCGGATGAATTCGCCGGTGTGGGGGGTACGGCCCTGGCCGCCGCCGACCAGCACGCGGAAGCCCAGTTCGCCGGCCTCGTTGCGCACCGCTTCCAGGCCGATGTCGTGCACCTCGATGGCGGCACGATCCAGAGCGGCGCCGTTGACGGCGATCTTGAACTTGCGCGGCAGGAAGGCGAATTCGGGGTGGAAGGTCGACCACTGGCGGATGATCTCGCACCAGGGGCGCGGATCGATCAGCTCGTCGTGGGCGACGCCGGCGAACTGGTCGGTGGTGGTGTTGCGGATGCAGTTGCCGCTGGTCTGGATGGCGTGCATCTGCACGGTGGCCAGCTCGGCGAGGATCTCGGGGACGTCTTCCAGCTCCGGCCAGTTGAACTGGAAGTTCTGCCGGGTGCTGATGTGGGCGTAGCCCTTGTCGTAGTCACGGGCGATCTGCGCCAGCTTGCGCACCTGGGTGGTGTTCAGCAGGCCATAGGGCACGGCGACCCGCAGCATGGGCGCATAGCGCTGGATGTAGAGGCCGTTCTGCAGGCGCAGCGGGCGGTATTCTTCGCCACCCAGCTCTCCGGCCAGGAAGCGGCGGGTCTGGTCGCGAAACTGGGCGACACGTTCTTCGACGATCCGTTGATCGTACTGATCGTAAACGTACATGGTCATCCTGCTGTCAGGCGGCGCGCACGGCTGCGCGTGATCGAAGTCTTGGGCACCCGGGGGCGCTCTGGCGACTTTTCTAGGCCGTGCACGATAGCAGCAGGTCTATATGCTTAAAAGCGATGTTTCTTTATATATAAATCTATTCCGGCGATAAGCGGAGAGTGGATGGGCGGCGCCGGACACCGCCCACCGCGGGCCTCAGTTGAGGCCCAGCTTGCCGCGCAGGGTGGAGAGGTCTTCGGCCAGGGTGTTGACCGGACCGACCAGGGCCTTGCGGTCACGCTCGCTGACCTTGTCGTAGGTCTCGAAGCCGCCGTCCTTGGTCTTGTACTTGGCCAGGATCTTGTCGACCGTGGCGAAGTTCTTGTCGACCTTGGCGACGAAGGCCTGGTCCTGCTTCTCGATCTGCGGGCGGAACAGGTCGACGATCTTCTTGGCGCCATCGACGTTGGCCTGGAAGTCGTAGAGATCGGTGTGGCTGTAGCGCTCTTCCTCGCCCGACACCTTGGTCGCTGCCACTTCCTCCATCAGCGCCGCAGCGCCACCCACCACCTTTTCCGGCGGGAAGGTCAGGCCGTCGACGCGGGCCTGCAGGTCCTTGACGTCGGCCAGCAGCTTGTCGGCGACGGGACCCTGGCCCTCGGTGGTGTTCTGGGTGAAGAGTGCGTATTCCAGGCGGTGGAAGCCGGTAAAGTCCTCGGATTTCACGCCCTGCTCATGGTCGTCTTCGCGGGAGTCGATGGCGGCGTCCAGGTCGCTGAACAGCTCGGCGATGGGCTCCACCTGCTCGTAGGAGACCCGCGTCGGCGCATAGAGCTTGCGCGCGGTGGCCAGGTCGCCGCGCTTGACCGCCGCGGTGAAGGCCTGGGTCTGCTCGGTGAGCTTGGCCAGGTTGTCGGTGACATAGATCTTGTAGTCGGAGATGGGGCCGACCAGATCCAGCGGCGAGTTGGCCGCGAAGGCCGGCGTGGCGAGGGCCAGACCGAGGGCAATGGCGAGGAACGAGCGTTTCATTCGACTTCTCCTGTCGAGGTATTAAAGCGATGCGGCGGCCAGCAGGCTGCGGCCGAGGTAGTCCTTGGCATCGGTGATCCCCGGCAGGACGAAGAAGTAACCGCCGCCGATGGGCTTGATGTATTCCTCCAGGGGCTCACCATCCAGCCGCTTCTGCACGGCGATGAAGCCCTGTTCCAGGTCGGCCTGGTAGGCGATGAACAGCAGGCCCATGTCGAGCTGGCCGTTCTTGCGCACACCGTTGGAGTAGTTGAAGGGGCGGCGCAGGATCAGGTTGCGCTGGCTCTCCGCGGTGCGGGGATTGGCCAGGCGGATATGGGCGTCCAGCGGCGTGACCTTACCCTTGGGATCGCTGGCATAGTCCGGCACATCGGTCTCGTGACCGCCGGCCATGGGCGCGCCACTGGCCTTGCGCCGCCCGAAGATGGCTTCCTGTTCCTGCAGCGGGGTGCGATCCCAGCGCTCGACGAAATTGCGGATGATGCGCACCGCCTGATAGCTGCCCTGGGCCGCCCAGGCCGGCTCGCCGCTGCCGGGCTGGACCCAGACGATCCGGTCCATCGCCTGCTGGTCGGTGGAGTCGGGGTTGGCCGAGCCATCGCGAAAGCCCAGGAAGTTGCGCGCGCTCTCGGCGGGCTGACCGGGTGGCGGATCCTGCACCGGCACGCTGCCTTCCTGCTTCCAGCGGATCGCCAGCAGGTCGGGCAGATTCTTCACGATGTCGCGCAGGGCGTGGATGTTGGTGTCCGGGGTGTTGGCACAGAATTGCAGGCAGAGATCACCGTGGCAGCAGTCCGCTTCCAGGGCGTCGTTGGGAAAGCCGGTCATGCGCTGCAGCTGCCGCGGCTTGACCGCGGTGAGGCCGAAGCGGTCATCGAAGAGCGATTCGCCCACCGAGACGGTGATGGTCAGGTTGTCCGGCGTCACCACAGGACCGAGGATGCCGGAATCCAGCGGTGGCAATTTGGGGTCGACCTCGGGCACCGGGCCGCCCTGCATGAGAAAGCGGATGCGCTCGTCGAGGGTCCGCAGCAGGCGTTCCAGGTCCTCGCGATCGCTGGCCAGCACATCGAAGGCCACGATCATTCCGGCCGCCGGCCGTGGGGTGACGATGCCGCTCTGGTGCAGGCCAAGGAACGCCTGGCGCTGATGGGTATTGGCGCTGCCGGGGGCACGGGTCACCTCGGCGGTGCTGGCCGCCCGGGCGTGCATCGGGCAGAGCCCGGCACCGGCCAGGGCCACGCTGGCGGCGCCGAGGCCACCCAGCAGGCGGCGACGTTCGATGTTGGGCTGATCGGGAGCGGACTTCTTCATGGCGTGGTCTTGGTCGCGGCCAGACCCAGGGCCGGGGCGACCTGGTCGAGGGAATCGGCCAGCGCCTGGGCCGCGGCGGCGATGCGCTGGCGGTCGTCGGGGGAAAGGGTGGAGTAGGGACGCTGGACATCGCCCAGGGCCGTAGCGAAGGCGTCGGCCTGGGTATCCAGGCGGTGCTGCAGCTCGGGATGACCCTTGCCGAGCAGGGGGCGCAGCAACTCGATCACCTTGCGCGTGCCATCCAGATTGGCGGAGAAGCCGGGCAGCACGAGCTGGCTGTAGCGCTCTTCCTCACCCGAGATCCGGGTGCCGGCCAGGTTGTGCAGCAGGCGCGCGGCATTGCCACTGAGTTGTTCGGGCGGCAGCGACTGGCCGAGCAGGGCGTCGCGCAGGGCGGCGGCGTCCTGCTCGAGGCGGATGGCGACTGGTGCCAGCTCCTGGGTGCTGTTGCCGGCGAAGAGGCCTTGCTCGAGGCGATGGAAGCCACCGAAGGCCGGATCCTGCTCGCGCTTTTCATAGTAGTCGGCGCGGGCGTTGAGGCGATTGTCCAGTTCGGCGAAGCGCTGCGCGGTCGCCGCCAGGCGCTGGTAGGGCAGGCGAGCGGCCGCATAGGCGGCGCGTGCCTGCTCCAGATCGCCCGCGGTCAGCGCCTGCTGCAGGGTGGCGAGACCCTGCAGTAGCAAGCGGCTCTGCTGATTCAGGTAGACGCGGTATTCCGACAGCGGACCGACGAACTGGGTCAGGGTCGGACCGGCCTTGCTGGCGGCTTCCGAGGCGGCGGTTGGGAGTACCTTCAGGGTGCCCCGCGGATTGCTCAGCAGACCACAGGTGATGGCGTAGTCGCCAGGGGCCAGGGTGGCATTGATGACCTGGCTGAGGCCGGGGGCGATGTTCTCGCGCTCCTCGACCACCAGGACGCCATCGAGAATCTCCCACTCCACCGCCCGGTCCGAGCGGTTGACGATACGAAAGCGCGCCGGCCCGGCAGGCACCTGCAGGGCGTTGGGTTCGCAGCGATTGGCGAGGATGTCGACCTTGACTTCGCCGTCGGCCACGGTGGCGTGACGCTCGCCTGCGGCGCGCGAGGCATAGTAGAAGGCCGCGGCGGCTGCGATCAGCAGCGTGGCCGAGCCGATCACGGCCAGGCGCAGCGCCAGGGAGCCCTGCTTCGGCGGATGGGGGTTGGCGTGGTTCACGACGGGCGCTCCAGCGAGGCAGGGGTGGTCACGGCAGGACGCTGGGGCGGCGCCGGGGTGCGGAAGAACAGCGGCAGGGTGACTGCCAGGAACAGCAGATAGGCGCCCAGCGTGCTGACGGTCGGAGTGTCCTGGTAGCCGAACATGCCGGCCAGCACCGTGCCCACCGGGCCGTCGGCGGGCAGCACGTGACTCCAGTCGAAGACCACCTGCTGCAGCGAATTCCACAGGCCGGCTTCATGCAGCGCCTTGACCGAGTTGGTGAACAGGCCGGCCGCGACGAAGAGGATGAACAGGCCGGTGAAGCGGAAGAACTTGCCCAGGTTCAGTCGTACGCCGCCGGTATAGAGGCCGTAGCCCACAGCGATGGCGATGATCAGCCCCAGCAGGGCACCCAGGGGCGCGCCGGGGCCGGCGCTCTGCTGGAAGATCGCCAGCAGGAAGAACACGGTTTCCAGGCCTTCGCGGGCGACCGCCAGGAAGACCATGCCGATCAGGGCATAGACCTGGTTGCGCGAAGCCGACAGGGCGTTTTCCAGGGAGTCGTGCAGTTCGGTCTTGATCGAGCGCGCCGCCTTGCGCATCCAGAACACCATGGAGGTGAGGATGGCGGTGGCCGCCAGACCGACCACCGCTTCGAACAGCTCCTGCTGACGCTGCGGGAATTCGGCGCTGGCCAGTTGCAGGCCGGCGCCGACGAACAGCGACAGGGCGGCAGCCAGCATGACCCCGATCCAGACCGCTGGCATCCAGTGGCCGCGACCGGTGCGTTGCAGGTAGCTGGCGATGATGCCAACGATGAGCGCCGCTTCGATGCCTTCGCGGAGCATGATCAGAAAGGGAACGAGCATGAAAGCTATCACCGACAGAAGCGAAGGGGCGCAGAGGCGCCCGGAGGTCGGTGATTTGTATCACAATGATTCGGATTGTTAAATGCGGATGATTCTCGTGCCTTGCGGATCCGCCGACTGGTTGGCAGCGGATCGGGCGGCAGGCGACCGTCAGCCCTGGAAGACCACGGCGGTGTCCGGCGCCTTGCCCGTGGCGAACCGGCGGATCTCCCGCCAGGTGCGCAGATCGACCACCGCCAGCTGATTGTCCTCCAGGGCGGCGAACAGGCGCTCGCCACGGGGATCGAGGTTGAGCCCGGGCACCGCGCTGCCCATGGGCAGGTAGGCGACTTCGGCGAAGGTATCGGGCCGCAACAGCGAGAGACTCTTGTCCGCCAGGTTGGAGACCAGCAGGCGACCATCGGGCAGGGCGGCTACCCTTACCGCTTCGCCGCGCAGCTTGACCTGGCGGATCGGCGTCAGGTCGCGGGCATCCAGCGCATGGAGGATGCCGGCGAAGCGATCCAGCACATAGAAGGTGCGCTCGTCCGGACTCAGGCAGCAGCCCTCCGGCGCCTGGCCGAGGTACCTCTTCACCGGCAGCACGGCAGGATTGTGCGCATCGACCAGGATCACCAGACCGCTCAGGGTGTCGGCAACGTAGGCGCGGCGTCCGTCACGGGTCAGGACGAAGTAGTGGCTGCGGGTGCCACCAACCGGGACGATCTGGCTGGGATATTCGGCGGTGGCGGGGCGATCAAAGCGGATGAGCAGCGAGTCGGTCTCGCTCAGCACATAGAGGCGACCCTGGTCGTCCAGGCGCATGCCGTGCAGGCGGTGATAGGGCGACAGGTCGATGGCTCTCACCAGCCGGCGCTCGGCGAGATCGATCACGCTGACCTGATGGCCGCCTTCGCCGGGCGCCTGCCAGCTCTTGACCCCGTACTGGCCGACGTAGGCATAGCGACCCTGGCGGTCCGCGACGATTTCATGGGGTTGCTCGGGCAATTCCAGACTGCCGATGCGCTTGCCATCGGCCAGGCGATAGAAGCCGAGGCCGGGGGCTTCCTTCTCGACCAAGGCGAGGTATTCGTCGCCCGCTGCAAGGGCGTTGAGCGGATAGCCGCCCAGCAGTGGCAGGGCGGCACTGGCAGCCAGCAGGCCGAGGGTCCGGCGGCGATTCAGGTGGGGCATAGGAGGTCTCCCGAGCGGCAAGCCTCCCTGCCAGGGTCAAGCATCCGTGCTAGTCGAATAGACCCTTGAACCAGGTCCAAACTCCGAAGGAGTAATCGGGAAAGATGTCGATGCCCAGCGCCGACTTGAGCAGATAGAGAAGCAGCAGACCCACCAGGCCGCAGGCCAGCAGGATCACCGCCAGCACGGTGGCCTTGCCGAGCAGGGACAATTCCTGCTCCAGGCGGGAGAGTTGACGGTAGTTGCGACCGGCGAGGAAGACGAAGTAGTAACGGCGGTGCCAGAACTTGACGGTGCCGCGCAGATCGACGCTGTGCTTGCCCCAGCTGCGGGTGCCGAATGCCAGCTTGAGGGCTTCCAGCTGCTCCTCGGTAAAGGATTCGCGCAGCTCTTCGGGCAGGCGTTCCTTCAGACCGGCGATGAAGGGGTCGTGGCGTTTGATGCGATCCTGCATGGAAAAAGCTTCCCTCTGAATGGTGCGAGTGCACTCTGAGAGGCCGCCCGGCCTGGCGTTCCGCCAGATCTGATGGGCGGGGCCAGTCGCAGGACGATCGGTCAGACGCTGACGCGCACCGGGCGCAGCACCTCGGCCCGGGCCCGCAATTGGCCGCAACCGCCATCGACATCCTGGCCCGCGGAATTGCGCACCTTGGTCAGCAGACCGCGGCTGTGCAGGTAGCGCACGATCTGCACGATGCGCTCGCCAGTGGGTCGCTGGTAGTCGTCCACTTCCAGGCTGTTGTAGGGAATCAGGTTGAGCACCCCATATTTGCCCTTCATCAGCCGCAGCAGTTCGTCCATCTCGTCCTGGCTGTCGTTGATGCCGGCCAGCAGCGTCCACTGGTACTGGATCGGATAGCCGATCAGTCGGGCGTAGGCTTCCCCCTGCTCGATCAGCTCGCCGGGTTCGTACCGGGGCGCCTTGGGCAGCAAGCGGGCCCTTCGCTCGGCATGGGTGCTGTGCAGCGACAGCGCCAGCGCCGGCCTGACCGCCTGCTGCGGCAGTCGCTCGAATACCCGCGGATCGCCGACGGTGGAGAACACCAGGTTGCGATGGCCGATGCCACCGGCCGTGCCCAGCAGGTCGATGGCTTCCAGCACGTTGTCCAGGTTGTGCGCCGGCTCGCCCATGCCCATGAAGACCACCTTCTTGACCGGCCTGATGCGTCGCGCCAGGGCCACCTGGGCGACGATCTCGGCGCTGCCCACCTGACGCAGGAGGCCGCTCTTGCCGGTCATGCAGAACACGCAGCCCACCGCGCAGCCGACCTGGGACGACACGCAGAGTCCATCACGGGGCAGCAGCACGCTTTCCACCGCCTGGCCATCGCCGAGGGTCACCAGCATCCGCGCCGAACCGTCGGCGCCCGGGTGCTCCGAGGTCACCCGGGCCAGGCCTTCCAGTCGCGCGGTCAGAGCCGGAATGGCGTGGCGCACCTCCAGGGGCAGGAAGTTTTCCGCCTGCTGGCGCCGGGTGCCGGTGTCCAGGGGCAGCCCCTGACACCAGGCGCGCAGGATGCGGGCGCTGTGCTTGGGCTTGGCGCCGGCATCGGCGAGCAACTGGACGACATCGGAGATACGCATTGGAAAAGGGCAGGTCGAGGGCGGGCGGCGATAATAGGACAGGGCAGGGATGCTATCCTAGTCCTTTGCAAGACGAGGACCCGTCATGAAGTTCATCCACCAGCGCGAGCATCTCAACGAGGGCGACCTGGTCGTCATCCAGAGTTCGGGGGTGTGCAACATCCGCCTGATGAACGATGCCAATTTCCGCAGCTTCAAGAATGGCGGCCGCCACACCTATCACGGTGGCGCCTTCGACACCTTTCCGGCGCGCATCACGGTACCGAGCACTGGCTTCTGGAACATTACCCTGGACACCGTCACCAAACGGCCGATCAGCGTGACGCGCAAGCCCGAGATCAAGCACTCGATCAAGATCGTTCGCCGCTCGCCTTCCGAGCTGCGCTGAGCCGGCGGTCACCCGTCCCTGGGTGACTCCTGCCGCTACTTCGGCTGCAATTCGAGCAGTCGCGCCTTGGCACCGTCTTCCAGCACCCAGAGGCTGCCGTTGGGGCCTTCCTCGACGTCGCGGATGCGCGTGCCCATGGCATAGCGCTCGACCTCGCGCACCTCTTCGCCCTTGAGTTCGATCCGCACGAGCGCCTTGGACGACAGCCCGCCGATGAAGGCATTGCCCTTCCAGGCGGGGAAGCGGTCGCCTGCGTAGATCATCAGGCCGGCCGGCGAGATCACCGGCGTCCAGGTGATCTTGGGCGGGATGAATTCCGGGCGCGTCGCGTGATCCGGAATCGGCTTGCCGCCATAGTGATCGCCGTTGGAGACCTCGGGATAGCCGTAGTTGCCGCCGCGCTGGATCAGATTCAGTTCGTCGCCACCCTGGGGGCCCATTTCCTGTTCCCACAGCCGGCCCTGGGCGTCGAAGGCGATGCCCAGTGGATTGCGATGGCCCAGCGACCAGACTTGGGCCGCGACGCCGCCTTGCTGGGCGAAGGGGTTGTCGGCCGGCGTGCTGCCATCGTCGTTGAGGCGGATGAGTTTGCCCAGGTTGCCGCTCATGTCCTGGGCCGGGGTGAATTTCTGCCGTTCCCCCGAGGTGATCCATAGCTTGCCGTCCGGGCCGAATCTCATGCGATGGCCATAGTGACCGTTGCCGGTGACCTTGGGTGTCTGCCGCCAGATGACCTTGAGATCACCCAGCGAACCACTGCCGTCCTCCTTCAGGGTCAGCTTGGCCCGGGCGACCGCCGCCCCCTGGGTGCCGTCTTCGCCTGCCTCGGCATAGCTGAGGTAGATCAGCCCGTTGCTGGCGTATTGCGGATGCAGGATGACATCGCCCAGCCCGCCCTGGCCGGCGGCGACCACCTTGGGTACTCCGCTGATATCCTGGGCCTTGCCGGTCTGCACGTTCAGGTGCTTGAGAACGCCGCCTTTCTCGGTGACCAGGGCGGTGCCGTCCGGCAGGAAGGCGATGGCCCAGGGTGCGTCAAGGGTGGCCCGTGGGGTGGCGGTGAAGGGCCACTGAGCTTCACTCAGCGCCTGGGGCGCGGCACTGGCATTCAGGGTGGCGAGACCGAGCAGGAGACTGCCGGCGGCTAGGGTAAGGCCTTTCATGGGCACGCGGTCCTCGTCGATGGAAGTCCCTACACCCTAGTAGGGACGCCCGGGAAAAGGGCCGCGTTTTTGTTACCTGAGGCGTCTGTCAGGCTAGTTGTCGTACCCCAGATTCGGCGCCAGCCAGCGCTCCGTCACCGCCAGCTCCTGGCCCTTGCGCTCGGTGTAGCTGTCCACCTGATCCCGGTCGATCTTGCCCACGGCGAAGTACTGGGCCTCGGGATGGGCTAAGTACCAGCCACTGACGGCGGCGGCGGGGAACATGGCGTAGTGCTCGGTAAGGAAGACGCCGCTGCGACCGGCCTCGTTGAAGCGGGCCTCGGGGTCCAGCAGCTTGAAGAGGGTGGCCTTCTCGGTGTGGTCGGGGCAGGCCGGGTAGCCGGGGGCCGGGCGGATGCCCTTGTACTGCTCGCGGATCAGCGCCTCGTTGTCCAGGGTCTCGTCCGCGGCATAGCCCCAGTGCTCCTTGCGCACCCGCGCGTGCAGCCACTCGGCGCAGGCCTCGGCGAGACGGTCGGCCAGGGCCTTGACCATGATGGAGTTGTAGTCGTCGCCCTTGCGTTCGTAGTCCTTGGCCAGCTCCTCGGCGCCGATGCCGGCGGTGACGATGAAACCACCCACGTAGTCGGTGACGCCGGTTTCCTTGGGTGCGACGAAGTCGGCCAGCGACAGGTTGGGCTTGCCCTCGGGCTTGATGGTCTGCTGGCGCAGGTGGTGCAGGGTGGCCAGCGGCTGGCCGTCCTCGCCATAGACTTCCAGGTCGTCGTCACGCACCTGGTTGGCCGGCCAGAAGCCGAACACGGCGCGGGCCTTGATCAGCTTCTCGTCGATCAGCTTCCTGAGCATGGCCTGGGCGTCGTGGAACAGTGCGGTGGCCGCTTCCCCCACGACCTCGTCGGTGAGGATGCGCGGGTACTTGCCGGCCAGGTCCCAGGAGATGAAGAAGGGCGTCCAGTCGATGTACTCGGCCAGGACTGCCAGGTCAATGTCTTCCAGTACCCGGGTGCCGGTGAAGCTGGGCGTGGGCGCCTGGTAGCCGAGCCAGTTGAAGGCGGGCTTGTTGGCCACTGCCTTGGCATAGGACAGGCGTTCGGTGCGGGCGCTGCGATTGGCGGTGCGCTCGCGGACCTCGACGTAGTCGGCGCGGGTGCGCTCGACGAAGCCGGCCTTGAGTTCCTTGGACAGCAGCTGAGTAGCTACGCCCACGGCGCGGGAGGCATCGGTGACATAGACCACCGCATCGTTCTTGTACTGCGGCTCGATCTTGACCGCGGTATGGGCCTTGGAGGTGGTGGCGCCGCCGATCATCAAGGGCAGGGTGAAGCCCTGGCGCTGCATCTCCTTGGCGACATGGACCATCTCGTCCAGCGAAGGGGTGATCAGACCGGACAGGCCGATGATGTCGCACTTCTCGGCGATGGCGGTCTGCAGGATCTTTTCCGCCGGGACCATGACACCCAGGTCGACGATGTCATAGCCGTTGCAGCCCAAGACCACGCCGACGATGTTCTTGCCGATGTCATGGACGTCGCCCTTGACCGTGGCCATGAGGATCTTGCCCTTGGCTTCGGGCTTGTCGCCTTTCTCCGCCTCGATGAAGGGAATCAGGTGCGCCACCGCCTGCTTCATCACCCGGGCGGACTTGACCACCTGGGGCAGGAACATCTTGCCCGAGCCGAACAGGTCGCCGACCACGTTCATGCCGCTCATCAGCGGGCCTTCGATAACCTCGATGGGCCGCGCGCACTGCTGCCGGCATTCCTCGGTGTCCTCGACGATATAGGTGGTGATGCCCTTGACCAGCGCATGCTCCAGTCGCTTGTCCACCGGCAGGCCGCGCCATTCCTCGGTCTCGGCTTCCTTGACCGCGCCGCCGCCCTTGTAGTCGTCGGCGATGGCCAGCAGGGCATCGGTGCCGGCCGGGGTACGGTTGAGCACCACGTCTTCGACCCGCTCGCGCAGGGCGGCCGGGATCTCGTCATAGATCTCCAGCTGGCCGGCGTTGACGATGCCCATGGTCAGGCCGTTCTGGATGGCGTGGTAGAGGAAGACCGAGTGGATGGCCTCGCGCACCGGGTTGTTGCCGCGGAAGGAGAAGGAGACGTTGGACACGCCACCGGAGGTCAGGGCGTAGGGCAGGTTGTCGCGGATGAAGGCGCAGGCGTTGATGAAGTCGACCGCGTAGTTGTTGTGCTCCTCGATCCCGGTCGCCACGGCGAAGATGTTGGGGTCGAAGATGATGTCTTCCGGCGGGAAGCCGACCTGGTTGACCAGGATGTCGTAGGAGCGCGCGCAGATCTCGTTCTTGCGCGCCTCGGTGTCGGCCTGGCCGTCTTCGTCGAAGGCCATGACCACCACCGCCGCGCCGTATCTCTTGCACAGCTTGGCGTGATGGATGAAGGCCTCGACGCCTTCCTTCATGGAGATGGAGTTGACGATGCCCTTGCCCTGGATGCACTTGAGACCGGCCTCGATCACCTCCCACTTGGAGGAGTCGATCATGATCGGCACTCGGGAGATATCCGGTTCGGAGGCGATCAGGTTGAGGAAGGTGACCATGGCCGCCTTCGAATCCAGCATGCCCTCGTCCATGTTGATGTCGATGACCTGGGCGCCGGCTTCCACCTGCTGCTGGGCCACTTCCAGGGCCTCGGCGTAGTTCTCTTCGCGGATCAGCCGGGCGAACTTGGCCGAGCCGGTGATGTTGGTACGCTCGCCGACGTTGACGAACAGCGAGTCGCGGCTGATGGTGAAGGGCTCCAGGCCGGAGAGGCGGCAGGCCTTGGGAATCTCGGGCAGCTGGCGCGGCGGATGCTTGGCGACCGCCTCGGCGATGGCCTGGATATGCGCCGGGGTGGTACCACAGCAGCCACCGACGATGTTGAGCAGGCCGCTGGCGGCGAATTCCTCGACCACCGCCGCCATCTGCGCGGGGCTTTCATCGTATTCGCCGAAGGCATTGGGCAGGCCGGCGTTGGGGTGAGCGGAGACGAAGGTGTCGGCCTTGGTCGCCAGTTCCTCGACGTAGGGCCGCAATTCCTTGGCCCCCAGGGCGCAGTTGAGGCCGACGGAAATCGGCTGGGCGTGCCGCACCGAGTTCCAGAAGGCTTCGGTGGTCTGGCCCGACAGGGTACGGCCGGAGGCGTCGGTGATGGTGCCGGAGATCATGATCGGCAGCTCGACGCCGACCTCCTCGAACACGCCCTGGACCGCGAAGATGGCCGCCTTGGCGTTGAGGGTGTCGAAGATGGTTTCGATCAGGATGAGGTCGGCGCCGCCTTCGATCAGGCCGCGGGTGGCCTCGGTGTAGTTCTCCACCAGCTCGTCGAAGGTGACATTGCGATAGCCGGGGTTGTTGACGTCCGGAGAGATGGAGCAGGTCCGACTGGTCGGGCCAAGCACCCCGGCGACGAAACGCGGGCGATCCGGGGTCTCCAGGGTCTTGGCGTCGGCCACCTCGCGGGCGACTCGGGCGCCGGCCAGATTCAGCTCATAGGTGATGGCCTCCATGCCGTAGTCGGCCTGGGAGACGCGCGTGGCATTGAAGGTGTTGGTTTCCAGGATGTCGGCGCCGGCATCCAGGTAGGCCTTTTCGATCTCGGCGATGATCTTCGGCTGGGTCAGCAGCAGCAGGTCGTTGTTGCCCTTGACGTCGCTCGGCCAGTCGGCGAAACGCTCGCCACGGTAGTCCGCTTCTTCCAGCCGATAGCTCTGGATCATGGTGCCCATGCCGCCGTCGAGGATGAGGATGCGCTGCGCGAGGGCGTGGCGGAGGGCGGCGAGGCGAGAGCTGCGATCGGTCATGGGCATTCCACAGAGATGAAGAGACGCTGGACAAAGGGTGGCAGCATAGCAAAAGCCGGCGCCTGCCCCGGTATTGGCGACGGTCCATGATGAACAGCGCTCATGCAGGGTCGGCGAGTCTTTCATGGCGAAAACGTCTGACGATCTGGCGCGTCTGGTGGGCAAGCCCTTCAAGTGCTGCTTTACTGGCAATTGACCGACGTTTACTGTGCGTCAAAACAGTGTCATGGAAGGTGGCCGTGATTCCTCTGGTGATATGCGACGACTCGAACATGGCGCGCAAGCAGCTGGTTCGCTCCCTGCCCGAAGGCTGGGCGGTATCCATCACCCAGGCCACCAACGGCGAGGAAGCCCTCACGGCGCTGCGCCAGGGGCTGGGTCAGGTGATGCTGCTGGACCTGACCATGCCGATCCTGGACGGCTACGGCACCCTGGCGGCCATCCGCAACGAAGGCCTGGCAGTCAAGGTGATCGTCGTCTCCGGCGACGTCCAGGACCAGGCGGTGGCCCGGGTGCGCGAACTTGGCGCCCTGGACTTCCTGCGCAAGCCGGCCGATCCCGCCGAACTGGCCGCGGTACTCGAGCGCCATGGTCTCTATAGCCCCAGCCCTGCGGCGCTGCCGGAACCGGTTGTGCGTCCCGAGCTGGAGGTGAGCTTCCGCGACGCCTTCCGCGAGGTGGTCAACGTTTCCATGGGCCGCGCCGGCGCGCTGCTGGCCAAGGCGCTGGATGTCTTCGTCCAGCTGCCGATTCCCAACGTCAACATCCTGGAAGTCAGCGAGCTGCACATGACGCTGGTGGACGCCCAGCGCGAGGATCGCCTCAGTGCGGTCTGCCAGGGCTATATCGGCGAGGGCATCGCCGGCGAGGCGCTGCTGATCTTCCACGACTCCGAATTCGACGACATGGCCAAGCTGGTGCGCTGGCGCGAGGCAGGGGAGTCCGGTGACATCGAGATGCTGCTGGATCTGTCGAGCATCATCATCGGCGCCTGCCTGGCCGGCATCGCCGAGCAGTTCGACATCCGCTTTTCCCAGGGTCATCCGACCATCCTCGGCCACCATGCGTCCATCGACGAACTCATCGTCGTCAACAAGACCCGCTGGAAGAAGACCCTGGCGGTCGAACTCAGCTACAGCCTGGAAGGCCATAACGTCCACTTCGATCTGCTGCTGCTGTTCACCGAGGATTCGGTGAAGCGCATCACCCGCAAGATCGGCTACCTGATGAGTTGAGCATGGCGGCACAGATCGATATCAACGAACTCCACTGGCTGCTGGACATCGTGCAGAACATCGATGTCGGCGTGGTGGTGCTGGACCTCGACTACCGCATCGAGGTCTGGAACAGCTTCATGGAAAACCATTCCGGACGGATCCTCAGCGAGGTCAGCCAGCAGTCGCTGTTCGCCGTCTTCGCCGAAATCGACGAGGCCTGGTTTCGCGCCAAGGCCGAGAGCGTGGTGCTGCTGGGCACCCGGGCCTTTTCCATCTGGGAACAGCGGCCCTACCTGGTCCACTTCAAGAGCTACCAGCCGATCACCGGCGTGGAAGCCTTCATGTACCAGAACGTCACCCTGCTGCCGCTGCGGGATTCCACCGGTGCCATCGCCCACATCTGCGTGGTGATCTACGACGTCACCGATGTCGCCATCAATAAGCGGCAACTGGAGCTCTCCAACGACAAGCTGCAGGAACTGTCGCGTACCGATCGCCTGACCGGTCTGGCCAACCGTGGTTACTGGGAAGAGCGCCTCACCGAGGAATTCGCCCGCCACCAGCGCTATGGCGGTCGCCTGGCGCTGATGATGCTCGACATCGATCACTTCAAGCGCATCAACGACACCTATGGTCATGCCGTCGGCGATCAGGCGATCAAGGCGCTGGCCGGGGTGATCAAGACCCATGTGCGCAATGCCGACATCGCCGGACGCTACGGCGGCGAGGAATTCGGCGTGGTGCTGCTGGACACGGCGGTGGAGGGCGCCCGGTTGCTCGCCGAACGCCTGCGCGAGGCGGTCGAGGCCATGCGGCTCGACGTGCTGGGGACGCCCATCGCCTTCACCATCAGTGTCGGCATCACCGATCTGTCGGTGCCCCTGGGCAACCACGAGCAGATGATCCAGCAGGCGGACAAGGCCCTGTACGAGTCCAAGCACAACGGGCGCAACCGAGTGACCAGCTTCGTGCAGCGGCTCGACTGAGACGATTATCCGACTGTTTCACTAGGGCTTTCGTCGAGGGGTGGGGTGGCGTAAACTTGTCACACCTGTTGAGGAGTGACCATGAGCGCCATCACCATTACCGACGCGGCTCAGGATTACCTGGCCGACCTGTTGGAAAAGCAGAACACCCCCGGGATCGGTATCCGGATCTTCATTACCCAGCCCGGCACCCAGTACGCCGAGACCTGCATCGCCTACTGCAAGCCCGGCGAAGAGAAGCCCGATGACCAGCCCATCGGGCTGAAGAGCTTTACTGCCTATATCGACGCCATCAGCCAGCCCTTCCTGGAAGACGCCCTGGTGGACTACGCCACCGACCGCATGGGCGGCCAGCTGACCATCAAGGCGCCCAACGCCAAGGTGCCCATGGTCAACGAGGACAGCCCGCTCAACGAGCGCGTCGACTACTACCTGCAGACCGAGATCAATCCGGGGCTCGCCAGCCACGGTGGCATGGTCAGCCTGGTGGACATCGTCGACGACAATGTCGCGGTCCTGCGCTTCGGCGGCGGCTGCCAGGGCTGTGGCCAGGTCGATCTGACCCTCAAGGATGGCGTCGAGCGCACCCTGCTGGAGCGGATCCCCGAACTCACCGCCGTGCGCGACGTCACCGACCACACCAACCGCGAAAACGCCTACTACTAGAGATAGCGCGTGTTGCGGGTACGAAGGGCTATCGACCGATTCGATAGCCCTTCGGCGTTTCAGTGGCGCGCGGCGTCGTCCGGCAGGGCCATCAGGCGCTGTTCCTGCGCCCAGTCGAAGGCCTCGCCGCGGGATTCCGCTTCGTGGCGACGCTCGTCCAGTCGCTGGTAGAGCGCCAGCTCTTCGTCCGGCATGAAGTGCAGGCAATCGCCGCCAAAGAACCACAGCAGGTCGCGCGGCACCCGGTGGGCGATCTGCGGATAGCGGCTGAAGATCTGGCTGAGCAGGTCCTGGCCGAGATAGGCGTACTCTTCGGGCGCCTGCGGCAGGCCGGCGACTAGTTCGTCGAAGCGGTCGAGGAACAGCGCGTGGTTCTCCGAGGGCACCTGCTCGGCCGCGCCGACGTCGGCCAGGACCGCACGCAGCTGGGCGAGGAGAGCAACGTGGTGGGCGAGATAGGAAGTGGCCATGGGTGTCTCCTGAAAAAGCGGCTGCGCAGTATAGGGGCACTGTCCGACATTGTCTGGTTCGACTAGGATCGAACCTTTGCCCTCTGCCGGGGTTATAGGAAGTAGCACTTTTCTTTGCGAATCAGTTCTTGCCGGGAGGCACATGAGTCTAGCTCTCTCCATTCGTGGTCTGACCAAGACCTACAACAACGGCTTCACCGCGCTCAAGGGCATCGACCTCGACGTGGTCGAAGGTGATTTTTTCGCGCTGCTCGGTCCCAACGGAGCGGGCAAGTCGACCACCATCGGCATCCTCTCGACCCTGGTCAACAAGTCCGGCGGCGAGGTCTCGGTGTTCGGCAACGACCTGGACAAGGATCCGGCGGGCCTCAAGCGTTGCCTCGGCGTGGTGCCCCAGGAATTCAACTTCAACCAGTTCGAGAAGGCCTTCGACATCCTGGTGACCCAGGCGGGCTACTACGGCATCCCGGCGCGGATCGCCGGCGAGCGGGCCGAGGAGTACCTGACCCAGCTCGGCCTGTGGGACAAGCGTGACACCCCCTCGCGCATGCTCTCCGGTGGCATGAAGCGGCGCTTGATGATCGCCCGCGCCCTGATCCACAAGCCGCGCCTGCTGATCCTCGACGAACCCACCGCCGGCGTGGACATCGAGCTGCGCCGCTCCATGTGGAATTTCCTCACCGAGCTGAACGGGCAGGGGACCAGCATCATCCTCACCACCCACTATCTCGAAGAGGCCGAACAGCTCTGCCGCAACATCGCCATCATCGACCATGGCGAGCTGGTCGAGCACACCAGCATGCGCAAGCTGCTGCAGAAGCTCAATGTCGAGACCTTCATCGTCGACGTGGTCCAGCCGCTGACGGCGGCGCCGCAGCTGGAAGGCTATCCGACCCGGCTGCTGGGCGATCACTCCTTCGAGGTGGCCATCGACAAGGCCAGCGGGGTCAATGCCCTGTTCCGCCAGCTGGACGCCGCCGGCATCCAGGTGCAGAGCCTGAGAAACAAAGCCAATCGCCTGGAGGAGCTGTTTGTCTCCCTGGTGGAAAAGAATCTAGCCAAGGTCGCCCGATGAGTACCGAATTCCAAGCCAACCTGGTGGCGCTGCGGACCATCGTCCATCGCGAAGTGCGCCGCTTCACCCGCATCTGGGCGCAGACACTGCTGCCGCCGGCGATCACCATGGTCCTGTACTTCGTGATCTTCGGTAACCTGATCGGCAATCGAATCGGCGGCATGGGTGGCTTCACCTACATGCAGTACATCGTGCCGGGCCTGATCATGATGTCGGTGATCACCAACGCCTACAGCAACGTGGTCTCCAGCTTCTTCAGCAGCAAGTTCCAGCGCTCGGTGGAAGAACTGCTGGTCTCGCCGGTGTCGCCCCACGTCATACTCATCGGCTATGCCATGGGCGGCATCCTGCGTGGCCTGGCCGTGGCGGCCATCGTCAGCGTGCTGTCGCTGTTCTTTACCCACATGCAGGTGCACCACCTGGGCATCATGCTGCTGGTGATCATCCTCACCGCGGCGATCTTCGCCCTGGGCGGCTTCATCAACGCCGTTTACGCGCGCAACTTCGACGACATCTCCATCGTGCCGACCTTCGTCCTGACGCCCCTGACCTACCTGGGCGGGGTCTTCTATTCCATCGACCTGCTGCCGGCCTTCTGGCAGAAGGTGTCCCTGGTCAATCCGATCCTGCACATGGTCAACGCCTTCCGCTACGGCATCCTCGGGGTGTCCGACATCCGCATCGGGGTGGCGATCGCCTTCATGCTGGTCGCCGTGGTCGTGCTTTATCTGGTCAGCATCCGTCTGCTCGTGAGCGGGCGCGGCATGCGTCATTGAGTGTCTGAGCGTCATGCATAGCGTAGAACAATCGCCCCTGGGCAAAAGCACCGAGTACGTCAGCCAGTATGCCCCGGAGCTGCTGTATCCGATCCCGCGGGCGCCCAAGTGGGCGGAGCTGGGGCTGGACGGGCAGGGCCTGCCGTTTCGCGGCGTGGACATCTGGACCTGCTACGAGCTGTCCTGGCTGCTGCCGTCCGGCAAGCCGGTGGTGGCCATCGGCGAATTCGCCATTCCCGCCGATTCGCCGAACATCATCGAGTCCAAGTCCTTCAAGCTCTACCTCAATTCCCTGAACCAGTCGGCGTTCGCCACCCTGGCCGACGTCGAAGCCGTGCTGGTCAGGGACCTGAGCGCCGCTGCCGGGGGGACCGTCGGTGTCAGCCTGGTGTCGCTGGACGACTGGGCGGCCCGTGGTGTGCAACGCCCCGATGGCCAGTGCGTCGATGAGCTGGATATCAGCCTGGATCGCTACGCCCACCCGCAGGCGGATCTGCTAAGCGTGGGTGGAGCCCGGGATAGTCAGAGGTTTTACAGCCATTTGCTCAAGTCGAATTGCCCGGTCACCGGTCAGCCGGACTGGGGCACCGTGGTGATCGATTACGAAGAGGGGTTGGCACTGGAGGCGGCGAGTCTGCTGCGCTACCTGGTCGCCTTCCGCCAGCATGCGGATTTCCACGAGCAGTGCGTCGAGCGCATCTATCTGGATCTGTGGCGGCTGCTCAAGCCGGCGAAGCTGACCGTGTTCGCCCGCTATGTGCGGCGTGGCGGGCTGGACATCAATCCCTACCGAAGCAGTGACGCCATCCAGCCCGCCGCGGAGCGTTACGTTCGGCAGTGATCAGATGCCCATGCTGCTCAGGCTGTTCATGATCGAGCGGAGCGTGCCGGCCATGGTTGGGTGACTGACCTCGAAGCGCTCCACGGCCAGATTGACGCCTTCCACCAGACTGCCATCCCGGGTATGGGTGGCATCTTCGTTGGCCAGCTGGAATTCGATGTCCCGGATCAGCAGTTCCAGTTCCTCCCGGTCCTCGGGCGAGGCGGGTGGGTCCTGGTCCAGCTGGTGGCGGAGGTGGTCGAGTTGTTCCTGCAGATGAGAGGTGGTCATGGCGTTTCTCCTGTGTCCGGACTCTTTGACCGCAACGTTGGGTCAAAGATCGAGTGTCTGAGCCTGGCCCTAAGCCAAACTGGCAAAGCTATGACTATAATCGGCGCCTTTCAGGCGTCTGAGTTCAACGAGGAGAGAAGCGATGACGGTCGAGCGACGTGGTTCCAGGGTCTGGGGAGCGCTCCTTGCAACGGCCCTGACGTTTGCCGGTCAGGCGATGGCGGCCGAAGCCGAGAATCCCGATCCCTGGGAAGGCTTCAACCGCAAGATCTTCGTGTTCAACGATACCCTGGACACCTATGCCCTCAAGCCGGTCGCCCAAGGCTATCAGCGCTTCACGCCCGGCTTCGTGCAGACCGGCGTGAGCAACTTCTTCAACAACCTGGGGGATGTGCGCAACCTGGCCAACGATCTGCTGCAAGGCAAGGTCGAGCACGCCGGGGTCGATACCGCGCGCCTGCTGATGAACACCACCCTGGGTGGCCTCGGCCTGGTCGACGTGGCCACCAAGGCCGGCCTGCAGCGCAACGACGAAGATTTCGGCCAAACCCTGGGCAAGTGGGGTGCGAGCAGCGGTCCCTACCTGGTCCTGCCGTTCTTCGGCCCCAGCAGCGTGCGTGACGGCCTCGGTCGCATCCCGGACAGCTACACCAGCGCCTATCCCTACGTGGACGATGTCGCCGTACGCAACAGTGCCTTCGCCCTCAGCACCGTCGACACCCGCGCCGGTCTGCTGCAGGCCGAGCGCCTGATCACTGGCGACAAGTACGTGTTCATTCGCAACGCCTACCTGCAGACCCGTGAGTTCAAGGTCAAGGATGGCCAGGTGGTCGACGACTTCTAGTCCCGGCCCCAATGAAAAAGGCAGCCCTGAGGCTGCCTTTTTTGTTGGCAAGGGCGCCTAGCGCATTTCCAGCACCGACAGGCCCAGCAGCTGCTTGCCCGAATCGGTGGCCTGGACCCGCAGGACCTCGGCGTCCGCTTCCAGGCCGGGGAGTTCGGCGTGGTTGGAGGGGATGAGCACGGTCACCTTGTCGCCGACCTGCAGGCGGGTGGCGGCCTCGATCTGGAAACCGGTGCTGGACAGATCGACGCAGCGCGCCTCGAAGGAGGCGTCGCCGACCTTCAATACGGCCTTGGAGTCGACGTGCATGCGAATGAAATCGCGCTTCTCACTGTAAGAACGGTCGATGGTACTCATGGCAATCCTACTGCTTGGGAGGATGGAAGGCGGTTTGTTGGAGGTATAAACTCCATAAAGGCACCCTGTAAAGAAATTCCATCCGGTTGGCAAGCTTGAACGCCCCGGTGGATGGGAGTAGTGTCTCCGCCGTGTCGTAATCACCGTGGCCCGTGTCGGATCCTGTCCGCCGGTTTGCCGTTCGGGTGCATGCCTGGATCCTCTATGTCTAATTCGCCTGCCACGCTCTTGATCATTGACGATGACGAGGTGGTTCGCCTCAGTCTCGCCGACTATCTCGAAGACAGTGGCTTCAATGTCCTGCAAGCCAGCAATGGCCAGCAGGGCCTGGAAATGTTCGAGCGCGAACAGCCCGACCTGATCATCTGCGATCTGCGCATGCCGCAGGTCGATGGGCTGACGCTGCTGCGCCGCATCAGCGAGCTGTCCATCGATACGCCGGTGCTGGTGCTGTCCGGCGCCGGCGTCATGAGCGACGTCGTGGAAGCCCTGCGCCTGGGCGCCGCCGATTACCTGATCAAGCCGCTGGAAGACCTGATGGTGCTCGAGCACTCGGTCAACCGCGCCCTGGATCGCGCCCGCCTGCGCCTGGAAAACGATCGCTACCGGGTCAAGCTGGAAAACACCAATCGCGAGCTGCAGGCCAGCCTGAGCCTGTTGCAGGAAGACCAGAACGCCGGACGCCACGTGCAGATGAACATGCTGCCGGTGACGCCCTGGGAAACCGAGGGGCTGAACTTCGCCCACGAGATCATCCCGTCGCTGTATCTGTCCGGCGATTTCGTCGACTACTTTCGCATCGACGAGCACCGCGTCGCCTTCTACCTGGCCGACGTCTCCGGCCATGGCGCCTCGTCGGCCTTCGTGACCGTGCTGCTCAAGTTTATGACCACGCGCCTGCTCTACGAGTCCAAGCGCAACGGCACCCTGCCCGAATTCAAGCCCTCGGATGTGCTCGGTCACATCAACAGGGGTCTACTGGATTGCAAATTGGGCAAGCACGTGACCATGCTGGGTGGCGTCATCGACGAAACCACGGGTACCCTGGCGTACAGCATCGGTGGCCATCTGCCCTTGCCGGTCCTGCATACCCCGGAAGAAACGCGGTTCCTGGTCGGCAAGGGGCTGCCGGTCGGCTTGTTCCAGGAGGCGACCTACAATGACCACCAGATGGATCTGCCCGAGCGTTTCAGCCTGACCCTCTTTTCGGATGGCATCTTCGACCTGCTGCCGGGAGACAATTTGAAAGAGAAAGAACACAGCTTGCCCGACTACGTCCGCCGCGCCGGCGGTACACTGGCAGGCCTGAGCGAAGCCCTGGATCTGGCATCCGTCACCGAGATGCCCGACGATATCGCTTTGCTGGTGTTGAGCAGGAACCTGGCATGAGCACCGGAAAAATCCAATTTGCCGAGCAGGATGGCACCTTCGTCCTGAAGTTTACCGGCGAGGTGCGTCTGACCCTCTGCTCGGCGCTGGACGCGACCATCGAGCACATCTTCTCGTCGCTGAATTTCTCGTCCATCGTCATCGATCTGACCGAGACGCAGAGCATCGACAGCACCACCCTGGGCCTCTTGGCCAAGCTGTCGATCCTGTCGCGGCAGCGCATCGGGCTGCTGCCCATGCTGACCACCAACAACCCGGACATCCTGCGCCTGCTGGATTCCATGGGTTTCGATCAGGTGTTCAATATCGTCGAGACCGTATTGCCTTGCCCGGATTGCCTGACCGACCTGCCACCGCAGGACCAGTCCGAAGCCGAGGTGCGCAGTCGCGTGCTTGAAGCCCATCGGGTGTTGATGGGCCTCAATGAATCCAACCGCAATGCCTTTCGCGATCTGGTCAGTGCCCTCGAAAGGCACTGACCGCGTCAGCTCTTAGCGCTTGCCGGGCAGCAGCACTTCCAGCTTTTCCTGATCGCGCGCGAACTGGCGAATGCCTTCGGCCAGCTTTTCGGTGGCCATGGCGTCTTCGTTGTGCGCCCAGCGGAAGGCCGCCTCGTTCAGCTGCTGCTTGGGCTCACCACCCTTGCTGTCGGCGGTCAGCACGCGCGGCAGGTCGCCCTGGGCTTCCGACAGCTGCTGCAGCAGTTCGGGGCTGATGGTCAGGCGGTCGCAGCCGGCCAGCTGCTCGATCTGGTTCAGGTTGCGGAAGCTGGCACCCATCACCACGGTGTCGTAGCCATTGGCCTTGTAGTACTGGTAAATGCGGGTCACGGACTTCACGCCCGGATCTTCGGCGCCTTCGTAGTCACGGCCTTCGGCCTTCTTGTACCAGTCGTAGATGCGACCGACGAAGGGCGAGATCAGGAATACGCCGGCGTCGGCGCACGCCGCGGCCTGGGCGAAGGAGAACAGCAGGGTCAGGTTGGTCTGGATGCCTTCCTTCTCCAGTTGCTCGGCGGCGCGGATGCCTTCCCAGGTGGAGGCGATCTTGATCAGCACGCGATCCTTGCCGATGCCGGCCTTCTCGTACAGTTCGATCAGGCGGTGGGCGCGATCCAGGGTAGCGCTGGTGTCGAAGGACAGGCGCGCATCCACCTCGGTGGAGATGCGACCGGGGATCAGCTTGAGGATCTCGCCACCGACGGCCACGGCGAAGCGATCGCAGGCCAGGCCGATGTCGCCATTGGCGCCGCTGAAGGCGGCCTGCAGGTGTTCTTCGTAGCGGGGCAGGGCAGCAGCCTTGAGCAGCAGCGAGGGGTTGGTGGTGGCGTCGTAGGGCTTGAGGCGGGCGATGGCGTCCAGATCGCCGGTATCGGCGACGACCGTGGTGTATTGCTTGAGTTGTTCCAGCTTGCTCATGGCAGGTCTTTCCTTCGGTTAGCGAATGGACATCGTGGAGACGTGACTCAGTGGCCCCTGAGAAGTTCAGTGGCCTCGTCATACAGGCGCAGCGGTTCAGGGCTGCGATGCAGATCGGTGGACAGCAGTTGACGGAAGCGCCGCGCGCCGGGAAACCCCTGCGCCAGGCCGAGGATATGGCGGGTGACGTGGTGGATGGGCCCCCCCTGTTGCAGATGCGCCTCGACATAGGGCCGCAGCTGCAGCATGACGTCGTGGCGGGTCTGTTGCGGACGGTCGCAGCCGTAGAGCGCCGCGTCCACCTCGGCCAACAGGTAGGGATTCTGATAGGCCTCGCGACCCAGCATCACCCCTTCGAACACCTCCAGCTGCTCGCGGCAGGTGTCCAGGGTCTTGATGCCGCCATTCAGGATGAATTCGAGATCCGGAAAATCCTGCACCAGCTGCGCGGCCACGTCGTAGCGCAGCGGCGGGATCTCGCGATTCTGCTTGGGCGACAGCCCTTCGAGGATGGCGATGCGCGCGTGCACGGTGAAGCTGCGGCAACCGGCCTCGGCGACCTGGCCGACGAAGTCCCGCAGGGCGTCGTAGCTGTCCCGCCCGGAGATGCCGATGCGGTGCTTGACCGTCACCGGGATGGCCACGGCATCGCGCATCGCCTTGACGCTGTCGGCCACCCGCTCGGGATAGGCCATCAGGCAGGCGCCGATCATGTTGTTCTGCACCCGGTCGCTGGGGCAGCCGACGTTCAGGTTGATCTCGTCATACCCCGCCTGCTCACCCAGCCGCGCCGCAGCGGCCAGTTCGGCCGGCACGCTGCCGCCCAGCTGCAGCGCCAGGGGATGCTCGGTTTCGTCATGACGCAGGAATCTCTGGGCGTCGCCATGCAGCAGGGCGCCGGTGGTGACCATCTCGGTATAGAGCAGGGCGTGCTGGGACAGCAGGCGATGGAAATAGCGGCAGTGGCGGTCCGTCCAATCCATCATGGGCGCCACGGAAAAGCGGCGGGACGGCTCAGGGCGCATGGTTGCTGGGGGTAGGGCGGTTTCGGCAAGCATCTGGAAACTTCGTTTGTAGCACTGTTCTGCCCGGTTTCAGCGTGCTTTTCCTGGCTCAATGCTGAATCTAAGCACTCGGAAAAAACGTATAGAGCTCGGCGGCAGACGGGAAGGATGGCACGGCGGGAAGGCGCCAGGGCGTGAATGTTTATGCCCTGATCCGACTGCGCCGCGAGAGGGAAACAGTCTATCAAGAATCGCGGGTGCTGAGCGGGCGGGGACGGTCCTGGCTTGGCCAGAGAGCGGTTGAAGTGACTAACGGGGTGGGAGCCAGCTATGACTGCAGGATTGCACTGTAACTGGGACCGTCTTGCCCGTGTGAGGTGATTTCCTTTGGGACTGATCGGGTCACCGTTGTTGCTGCCGTTCGTGCCTGTCATGGCTGTGGCGCGGCAGCAGCGAGGGGATGTGCAAGGAGGCTTCCAGGGTTGGTCATGGATGGCTCCGTCAGACGTCTTGGCGCATGTCGGCCCCTGCTGTTATGTGAGTCTCCAGGGCCTCGCTGTCGCGCAGTGCGACTTCGCCATTCGTATGACGGTATCGCCATCTGTCGTCTCGCGCAGGAAGTGAACACGGTCCTGCCGGATAATCCGCGCGTCATCCTTCCCTGCCCATGCCCCTCTTAATGACCAGCCTAACCAATACCTCTTATCAAACCCTTATCGCGCTTACCACTGAAATCGATCGCCTCCGTCACGAGCTTGCAGCCGCGGAACAATACAAGGCGGATTCCGCGTTTCTGCGCAGCGTCCTGGCTGCCTCAGGGGACTGCATCAAGGTTCTCGATCTTGAGGGACGGGTTGCCTACATGAACGACGGCGGGCAGGCGCTGATGGAGGTCAGTGACTTCAATTCGATCAAGGGCTGCCCTTGGCCGAACTTCTGGGAGGGTGAGGGGCACGAGGATGCTAGGCGGGCGCTACAGGCGGGGCGTGAAGGGCGGACGGGGCGCTTTCAAGGCGAGGCCAAGACGTTCAAGGGCAACGCGAAATGGTGGGATGTTCAGGTCACACCCATCTTCGATGAGGCTGGTCAGCCCCGGCGGATCCTGTCCGTGTCACGCGATATCACCCAGGCCAAGCTGAACGAGCTGGAGGTGGCTGAGCAGGAGGCGAACTACCGCAACCTCTACAACGCCATTGCCATCGGCTTCTGCATCGTCGAGGTCCGCTGCAACGACCAGGGCGCACCGGAGGCCTATCGTTTCCTCAAGGTGAACAAGGCGTTCGGCGAGATCACGGGCCTGACCGATATCACCGGGCGTTGGATGGGTGAACTGGCGCCTCAGGGTGAGTCTCCCTGGGCCGAGCGGTACGCCGAGATGTTGGCTACCGGTAAGGCCGTGCATTTCGAGCACCTGGCCTCGTCACTGAATAATCGGCACTACGACGTCTATGCCTATCCCCTGGGGCAGCAGGCACCCAACCAGGTTGCCGTGCTGTTTTCCGATATCACTGCACGGAAGCACCGCGATGCTCAACGTGCCGCGCTGATCGAGCTGAGTACTCGGCAACATGACTTCGACAGTGCCGCCGATATCGCTTATCTCGCGGCGGAGATCACTGGTCGTACCTTGGGGGTGAGCCGAGTCGGCTATGGGGTCATCCAGCCGGGTGGGCTGACGCTGGTCATTGAGCGCGATTGGACGGCGCCGGGGATTCCCTCCGGCGCCGGTCTACATTTTCTGAACAGCTACGGCGAGGCCTTAACCGGGCTCGACGAGGGTAAGGCGATCGTGGTCAACGATGTCGCCGTTGACCCTCGCACCCGGCGCGGTGCTGCGGCCTTTGCTGAGGTAGCCGTGTCGGCACTGGCCAACATACCGCTCTTCGACGGGGGCAAGCTGGAAGCCGTCTTGTTCGTCAACAATGATCGGCCACGCGTCTGGTCTGAGGACGAGCTGAATTTCATCTCAGACGTGGCAAAGCTCGCCCAAGCGACCATAGAAAGACGGCGATCAAAGCGGCAACTCCGTCAGCTCGCAACGTCGCTGGAGGGGCAGGTCGCCGAGCGGACCCGTGACCGTGATCGTCTCTGGCGGCTCTCTGGCGATCTCATGCTGGTAGCCGACGCTGAGGGACGCATCATCAGATCGAATCCGGCCTGGAGCGAGATCCTTGGCTGGTTGCCAGAGGAGCTCATAGACGTGAGCTTTTTCGACCTTATTCATCCTGACGACATCGCTCATACAGAGCAGGGTGCAATAGATGTAATTGAGCACGGTATGCGATTCACCGGGTTCGAGAATCGCTATCGCCGCAAGGGCGGTGACTACCGGTGGATCTCCTGGACCGCACAGGCCGGGGAGGGCGTCATTATTGCGGTGGGACGCGATATCACCGAAGACAAGGAGCAGGCGGTGGCCTTGGCCGCTGCCGAGGACGCCTTGCGCGAGAGCCAGAAGATGGAAGCAGTGGGCCAGCTCACCGGCGGCCTGGCACACGATTTCAACAACCTGCTGGCGGCCATCAATGGCGCCATGGAGCTGCTCAGAATGCGGCTCAACCAGGGACGGCTGAAAGACCTGGATCGCTATATTGGCGCGGCCCTGGGCGCCTCCAGCAAGGCGGCTGCCTTGACGCATCGCCTCCTGGCATTCTCGCGCCGGCAGGCGCTCGATCCGCGGTCGACGGACGTCAATGCACTGGTGGCGGATATGGCTGACCTCATCAGCCGCACGGTGGGTCCGGAGATCGAACTCGTGGTCGTCGCCGAACCCGAGCTCTGGCATGCGCGGATCGATCCGCCCCAACTGGAGAACGCGCTGCTCAATCTCTGCATCAACGCGCGGGACGCGATGCCTGGCGGGGGCCGCATTACCATCCAGACCGCCAATCACCACTTCGAGGATCCCGCCGCCGAGAATCTGGATCTGGATCCAGGTGATTACCTATCTTTGTGTGTGATCGACACCGGGACCGGCATGCCCCCTGAGCTCTTGAGTCGCATCTTCGATCCGTTCTTCACGACCAAGCCGGTCGGAGAGGGTACCGGGCTAGGCCTGTCGATGATCTACGGTTTCGCCAAGCAGTCCGGCGGCTGGATCACGGTCGATTCGACCCCAGGTGAAGGCACGACCATGTGCTTGTACATGCCGCGGTGCAATGAGCATGACCCGGCGAGTGATTGCCTCGGTGAGACAGCAGCAGAGCCGGAAAAGAAAGGGCGCGGTGAGGTGGTGCTGGTCGTTGAGGATGAGCCGGTGCTGCGGATGCTGGCCACCGAGATCCTCGGGGACCTGGGCTACACCACGCTCGAGGCGTCAGGAAGTGCGGGCGGGCTGGAGATCTTGAATGCTGATGGCCGGATCGATCTGTTGATAACGGACGTGGGCCTGCCGGGTCTCATGAATGGTCGGCAATTGGCCGAGACTGCGCGGGCGGTGCGCCCGGCGCTCAAGGTACTCTTTGTCACCGGCTACGCCGATACGGCCTTCCAAGACGAGGGTCAGCTCGGATCAGGTATGGAGGTGCTGGCGAAGCCCTTTTCCGTTGAAGCCTTTGCTGCTCGAGTTGATCGGCTGCTGGGCAACTAGCCGTTCAGCCGGACAGTGCGCTGCTCAGCTCAGCTCAGCTCAGCGCCTGGGCTATCGCGGACTCCAAGGCGGCTGGCATCCAAGGCTTCTGGAGATAAACCACGTTGGAAGGGAGATCGGCCTGGATCTCGAAGCCGTAGCCAGTGGTGATAATGACTGGCAGCGTTGGCCAGCGGCTGATGAGCAGGTTGGCCAAGTCGCCGCCGGTCAACTGTCCAGGTACCAGGTGGTCGGTGATGAAAAGATCGGGTTGCCCGCTGCGCAGAAGGGCTACCAGTGCATCGTCGGCGGTCAGATATTTCGTGCAGCAAGCGCCACGCTCTTCGAGCAGGTCTTCCAGAATCTGGCCCAACATCGGGTCGTCTTCGACCACGGCAACCCGAAAGGACGTCAAATTCAGCATCAGACCAAGACCAGCCGTGAGTAAAGGACGGACTGTATCAATAATCAGCATTAACAGCTTCGCTTTTACAGAGGCCTTGCTGCTACTGCATGATAGCGCGTACTGCGTCCTCAAGCTGCTGATACGACCAGGGCTTGGCTACGAAGGTGGCGTTGGGTGGCAAACGGTGGGTACTGGCATCCGCGTAGCCCGAGGTGATGAGTACCTTCAAGTTGGGCCAGCGCAGAGAAGCGATCTGAGCGAGCTGGTGGCCGTTCAGACTGCCTGGGGTAAGGATATCGGTGACCAGGAGGGCGATGTTATCGGCGTTTGATTCAAGGCACGCAAGCCCTGCGTCGGCCCAGTCGCATTCGATCACGCCATTGCCCAGATCGCTCAATACGTCCTTCATCAATTCCCGGACGAGGGGCTCGTCTTCCACGAGCAGGATCTGGAGCTGGTTGTTCATCACGCCACGATAAATGTCTTGCTGGAATACTAAGAGCGAGACGATTCGGCAAGGTTTTACCCGCCTGACGACCGGGCTAACAGGTGCGACAGGGAGCGTTTACGTGGTGTGACCAGTAGGCGATGAATGGCGCTTTCCAGAAACGATTGCCTGGGATCGGCGCTGATACCATTTTCCGCTCCACCATCCTTCCGACTGTAAACGTGTCTGCTGATCTTCCCTTTCCGAATCAAAAAGTCGAAGCGCCTGTGACTTCGCTCCTCAATGACATTCAGCGAGCAAGCGACCTTGCATCGTTGGACCTTCACCATGGGCGTGCAGGTGCGTACCTGGCGGCGCTTCGCGATCTGGAGGTCCTGGCTCGCGAAGACCTGGACGGTGTGTTCCTGGTGCTCGATCGCCTCTATCAGGCCCAGTTCAGCCGCCTTGGGATGCTCGGCGCGTTGTAGAGGATTTGTGCTCGTCCAATCGTCCGCGTCTGCGCCGTTTTGCAGGTGAGCTCGCGGATGTTCGGCCACCGGGTTTACTGCCTGGAGGCGCTGCGCGAAGCCATTGCCACCTACGTGACCCGGGCGGCCGAGAAGCTGCGTGAGCAGGGATCGCTGTGCTCCACGCTGCTGGTGAGCGTCCAGACCGGCCAGCACGAGCCCGAGGACCGCCGCTATTATCGCAGCCTGGGCATTCAGCTGGCGCACCCGACCGACGACACCCGCATCCTGGTGCAGGCCGCCCTGGCTGGCCTGGATCCTATCTACCGCGAGGGCTACGCCTACTCGAAGTGCGCCGTAGTGCTGGGCAGCATCGTGCAGACCGACGAGTACACGCCGGACCTCTTCGCCCCGGCCAGGCAGGGGCGCCCGAGCGAGTTGATGCAGGTGGTGGAGCGGATCAACGCGCGGTACGGGCGGGCGGCGCTGCATGTGGGGCGGGTGCCCGCCGATCTAGGGTGGCAGATGCGGCGGGAGCTGTTGTCGCGAGGGTATACGACTCGGTGGGGAGAGTTGCCAGAAGCGGTGTAGGCTGAGAGGGCGTGCTAGCTTTTGTTATGTTCTGTGACTCTAATTAGCGTTCTAAGAGTTTCAAGTAGCTGGTCCTCTTCGTCTATTACGAGGAGGTTCTTCATGTTAGAGAACTCAGTAAATATCTTTCTGGTTTCTGGATCTATTCTAGTGTCTGAAGCCATAGTGACTAAGTTATTTCGTGTCTCTAGAGCTCTTGCCTTTGAAGTGTCTAGGTCAAGCTCGGAAAAAATGCATAAGAGGTTTTTTGCAAGAGTGTTTGATGCCTTTCTGCATATGCTTGAAATCTCGTCAGGCAGGCAGATCACCTCTTCTAGCTGTTTTCTCTGATTTAGACGAAAAAAACTGGTCGGAAAGAAGAACTGGCCGTCAAGCCAGAAATTTATCATAGACATGCCGTTATGAGTTACAGCGTTTCTCAGGCTGTAAATAAAGTTACCTAGCTCTCCTAAGAGACATTTCCAGGAGATTTCCTTGTTAGATGCCAGTGAGCTGGTATCTTTTATGGTTTGGAAGCTGGATATGTATGCGGAAAATATGCATTAATTTCGCCATTGCCTCTGGCGCTCTGATTGTTTTTCCAGGCACTAAGGGTTTCGTGGCATTCATATAATATTTTGTCTAAAAAGAAGGCGTGGTCTTTAATTAGGTTCGGGAGATAAGTGATTGCTAGCTGTCGGTGATGACTGATTTGATCTTCTTTTGTCATGGTGTGCGCCAGGCATCTATATTTGAGTGGTGGTTTCTTTACGAGCTTGTCAGAATGATAGATAGGAGCTTGAGAGGTCAATTAAATACTATATCGGTTCTTCGATTTATTCGCATTCATTAACCGCGATTTATAAGGTTTCTTTTTAGCTCATCAACACATGCCGCATATGCTCTTTCTATTTGATTATTGAACTCGTCGCGTGCTCCCCCTGCGCCAAATATTATTCGTCTTCTTTCTATGTTCCTGCCGTTTTCGTTAAGGCTTTTGATGTGGTCCTCATCATAGTAGTCATCAGGAAAGTCATCGCTGGGTGGAGGGCGCGTCGCTTCCAGATGAGTATTCATATTTTTGATTAGTGTTTTTTCAAGTTCTTCAAATTCTCTCAGGGTCTGTGTCGTCGATTCTGAAAGTATTAGACCTGCCTCTAGCAGGTCGGGCTGAGCCGCAGATTTTTGCTCTTCGAGCTTGTTAAAGCGATTCTTTGCTTCGTCTATGGATGCTAGCCACAATCTTCTTTTTGGGTCTATTTCAGGAGACATGTATTTGGATAGGTCGTGCTGGCTGAACGGATTTCTTATTGTCTCTATCGCCAATTTTCGCCGGTAAAGATTCTGGATTAAGCGCTTTGCTAGCTGATGTCTTTCCGTCGCGAGTGACTGCTTTTTCCAAGTGTCGAGTCCTGCAATCGCAGCTATTAAGGCGAGCAAGGCCACCAAGCCCGTAAATGCCGTGCTGATTGCACTGACAGCATCCCAAGACACAGTGCTTGGAGAAGACAGGCAGCTGGACACTAAAGTGGATAATTCGAGTCTATTCATCGCTGTATCGTAGTTATTGACTGGGTTTTAGTGATTGGCCGTTAAGTCCGGAGTAGAGACTAGGTTAGGCCGCCTTAGGAGGATGCCGTCATTACGCCATTGAGCTTAAACCATTCCCGCTCCACCGCCCGCTTCGCCGTCGCCTTGGTGGCGTACAGATGCCGCAGCCGCCTTGGCTTGCTCTGGTCGCCTTCGGTGAGCGTGTGCTCCCTACCGGTCTTGGGATCGCGGTAGTAGGCGATGATGCCGGTGTAGTCGCCCGAGATCTCGTCGACCAGGTCGGCGACCAAGTCTTCGGGCAGCTTGGCTTCCAGCTCGAGGCGCGTGGTGTAGCCGCCGTCCGCGGTGAGGCTATGCTGCACGTTCCCCCCGTACCAGATGATGGCGTCGATCTCGGCCTTCACGCCCTGCAGGGTGTAGGTGAGCTCGGGCATGAGCTCAGGCCTGCCCAGGGCGAGCTGGTAGGTGAGGGTGGCGGTACCGCGCTGCAGGCGGTTCCACTCGGCCCGAGCGGCACGCAGCGCGGAGAGCTCGTCGGCGTAGGTGTGGCGCAGGTCCTTCACGTTCTCGCCACCGCCGGCGACGGCCTCCTGCTTCTTGGCGCTGTGGACGTCGTAGTGGAAGGCGCGCATGGCGTCGTAGCGCTCGCGATCAGCCTGCAGGTAGCAGCGCTGGTCACTATCCCGGCAGATCAGGCTAGCGCCTTCTGTTCTTTCGAAAATCCTGACAGGGCCAGGTAGGCCACGCCTGCCATGATCGCTACGTCTGCGAGGTTGAAAACGCCCGTATGGAGTGAGCCGAGGTTCAGGACCAGGTAGTCGACGACGTGGCCATCGCGAAAGAATCTATCGATGAGATTTGAACCGCCTCCGAGAGCGATCAGGTATAAAGCCGCCGAGCGACCTGGGGACTGCTTCCAACGCGAGAGTGCCCAGTAGATAACGCCTGCCACCGCTGCCAGCCCGCAAAGGAAGATCACTGATTTCACTGTCGGTGGCAGATCCTGACCGACGCTGAGGAAGGCGCCAGGATTCAGACTCAGGACCACATCCATCCATAGGCTAGAGATGCCAATTCGATAGGAAATTGCTGCAAGCTGAGCCAACGCAGCGAGCTTGATCAGTTGGTCTACCGCTACGAATGCCAGTCCCGCCCCTATAACAGCCCAGAGGGTCCAAGTGCTCCGCTTCATCGAAATCTCCATCTATGTACGTTAGCCAGCGGCATGATCGCATCGAAGCTGCCTTTTAGCTTCGAAGATGGGTATTTCGTCGAGCATCCAAGAGGCGGAGGGTCCGGTCGCGTCTCGCGCAGCTGATAGTCAGAATGCGGTCTGGTATTGCTTGCGACCGGAAGAGGTAACCGCCCCGCGGGTTGATACCAAGTAAAAAGCGGACACCCTCAGCGGTGTCCGCACGCCGCCTGCCCGTTACTTCGGCATCAGCACGGTATCGACAACGTGGATCACGCCGTTGGACTGCATCACGTCGGCGATGGTGACGGCGGCTTTGCCGCCCTTGGCGTCGACCAGCCAGAGCTTGCCGTCATGCAGCTTCACGGTGAGGTCCTCGCCCTGGACGGTTTTCAGCCTGGTCATGCCGCCATGCATCTTGGCTTCGGCCATCAATTGCTTGGCGGTGTGGGTGCCGGGCACCACGTGGTAGGTGAGGATCTTGGTCAGGTCGGCCTTGTGCTCGGGCTTGACCAGGGTATCGACGGTGCCGGCCGGCAGCTTGGCGAAGGCTTCGTTGGTCGGCGCGAAGACGGTGAAGGGACCGCTGCCGTTGAGGGTGTCGACCAGACCGGCCGCCTTGACGGCCGCCACCAGCGTGGTGTGGTCCTTGGAGTTGACCGCATTCTCGACGATGGTCTTGGACGGGTACATGGGCGCGCCGCCGACCATGACGGTATCGGCGGCGAAGCTGAGCGGGGCGGTGGCACCTAGGATCGCGAGACTGGCTACGATGGCGATGCGCTTGAGCAAGGTGTGCATGGTACGTCTCCTGAGTTCTTCAGCCCTCCGGATGAGGGTGATGAATGTACGGAGCGGCCCGGCAAACGGATGCATCACAGCGCGATTATTTTTCCCTGGGCGATGACCGGTCCCGTGGGCGCGCCGGTCGGCGAGCCGGTTCGCGGTTCAAGGGAGACCGCCAGTACCGCTCCAGGCGTTAGTGCCGGTGCGAGTCCCGCGGGTACGGCCAGGGTCACGGCCGTGGCGTCCTGGAGCAGACCGAGCGAATGGGGTTTGCCATCCGCCGTGATGATCCAGGCCTCGGCGCTCCTGCCTGGCCAATCCGCTTTGCTGGCGGGCACGAACAGCAGCTGCCGGCCGTTCGCCTGCAAGGTGACGCTGAATGCCAGGCTGCCGTTACTCTGTTCCAGGCGGGCGAGCAGGGCGGGCGTCGCGACCTGGACCGGGCGCAGCAGCACGAGCAGCGCCAGCACCAGGGCAGCGGCCAGTGCCAGCCCGGTCGTCCAGCGCCACAGGCGCGGGTTGTTCCAGCGGCGGGTCGGCTCGAGTGCCGGTCGCTCCGTCGGGAACAGCCGTTGCTGGATACCGTGCCAGACGTGGGCTGGCGGCTCGACGACCGGAAATTCATCGAGCCAGTCGGCGAAATGCCGTTGCCAGGCCGCCAGTTGCGTCTGGTAAGCAGGCTCCCGCCGCACGAGTTTTTCCACCTCCAGGCGTTCTTCGGCGGACAGTACGCCAAGGGCGTATTCCGCGATGAGCAGCGCGTGCCGGTCGTTAGGAGGGATGTCGTCGTTCATAGGCCCAGGCACGCTCGCAGTTGCAGGAGGCCACGCCGAATCCAGCTTTTCATCGTGCCGAGCGCGATGCGGTGGCGGGCGGCCAGTTCGGCATAGGAATAGCCCTCGAAGAAGGCGACCCGGATATAGGTCTGCTGGTCCTTGCCCAGGGTTTTCAGGCAGAGATCGATCTGGCGACGCTGGCGATGGGCTTCGAAGTCTTCGGCGACGGACTGGGTTGCCGGCCACTCAGCCAGGCTGTCGAGCGGCTCGTGCCGACGCTGGGCACGGCGGCGATCGATGGCCTTGTGGCGCACCAGGATCGCCATCCAGGTCAGGGCGCTGGACAGTGTGGCGTCGAAGGTGCCGGCCTTGAGCCAGATGGCGGTATAGGCCTCCTGCAGGACCTCTTCCGCCTCCGCACGATCGCCCACGTACTGCAGGCATACGCCGAACAGCCGGCTCGAGGTCACGCGGTAGAGCGTTTCGAAGGCCAGGCGATTGCCCTGGCCACAGGCCTGCAGCAGGACATTGAGCGCGACGGGCTCCGGGTTCATTTCAGGGCTGGCCGATGCGGCTGATCTGCTCGTCAAGGATGGCGTTCCGAAAGGAGGCACGGCAGTTTTTGTTTTTGTTCGCTAAGGGCCGCGTTTCGCTGAGCGCTGAAGCGCGAGTCCTGACAGCTTCACTCCCCAGCCCTCTGCAGGGCGACGGGCGCTGGGTCCGATGTACCATCGAACGAATGGCTTCGCAATCGCGATCATCGTCGTGCGCCTACGGCGTCTCGACTGCGGGTGGTTGGCTGCCTGGCAGGCTCTGGCTCCGTATCCGGCTCTTGACCACCTTTACACAATCCTACATGCCAGGCCGTAGCTGCCCTGCAGGCTGAGCGGCTAGCATGCACGTCCAGATCGTCCGACTGTTCAGGTAGCCCCGATGTCGCTGTCATCCGAATCCCCGCGCTGGACCTCGCGCATCCTGCTGGTGGATGACGATCCGTCGATCCGCGAGTTGATCTGCGGCTATCTGGCGCGCTTCAGCATCAATGCCCGCGGGGTGGGTGATGGCCTGGAGATGCGTCGGGCGCTGGCGGAGGAGGCCTTCGACCTGGTGGTGCTGGATCTGATGCTGCCGGGAGAGGATGGGCTTTCCCTCTGTCGTTCGCTGCGGCGCGACAGCGGCATTCCCATCCTGATGCTGACCGCCCAGTGCGAGCCGGCGGATCGCATCATCGGCCTGGAGCTGGGCGCCGACGACTATATGGCCAAACCTTTCGAGCCCCGGGAGCTGGTGGCGCGGATCCAGTCGGTGCTGCGGCGGACCCAGGATGGCCGCGTGCCCCAGCGCAAGGCGCCGCGGACCAGTGTCAGCTTCGATGGCTGGAAGCTCGACGGCGTCCTGCACCAGCTGCATTCGCCCGCCGGGGTGATGGTGCCCCTGTCCAATGCCGAGGTACGGCTGCTGTGGGTGTTCATCGAGCAGCCGCGCCAGGTGCTGAGCCGCGAGCAACTGCTCGATGCGACCCGCGGGCGGGCGATCGAGGCTTTCGATCGCAGCATCGATCTGCAGGTGTCGCGGCTGCGCAGCAAGCTGGGTGATGACCCGCGGGCGCCGCAGTTGATCAAGACCGTGCGCGGCGAAGGCTATCTGTTCGATGCCAGGCAGATAGGGCACTAGCCGTGCGCCGCCTGGATACCCTGTTCGCCCGCCTGTTCGCGGTCTTTCTGCTGGCCATCCTGCTGGGCCATCTGCTGGCCTTTTTCTGGTTTCGGCATGGCCTCGGCGAGCGACCGCCACCCCCGCCGCCGCCCATGGAGGGCGAGGCCGGCTTCGATCGGCCACCGCCGCCCGGACCTTTCCCGCACCGGGAACCCGGCTTCTGGCGGCACATCGAGTGGTTTCTCGGCGGCCCGCTGATCTTCCAGCTGGGCTCGCTGGTGATCGCCGCCTGGCTCGGGGCGCGGTTGCTGACCCGGCCGCTGCGCCAGCTGACCGAGACCGCCGAGCACCTGAGTCACAACCTCGACGGTTCGCCCATTCCCGTCACCGGGCCCTGGGAGACCCGCGAGGCCGCACGGGCGCTCAATCGCATGCACCAGCACCTGCTCGAACAGCTCCAGCAGCGCGGGCGCATGCTCACGGCCATCTCCCATGACCTGCGCACGCCCCTGGCGCGGGTGAAGCTGCGCATCGAGGACATCGACGATCCGCGCCTGCACGCCCGGGTCAGCCAGGACGTGGACGACATGATCGAGTTGCTCGATGGCACCCTGAGGTACCTGCGCGAACAGCACCGCCAGGAGCGGCCCATCCTCTGCGACGTTCAGGCGCTGGTCGAGGCCATGGCCGAAGACGCGGCCGAGGAGGGCGCCCAGGTCGCCGTCAAGGGTAGCTGCCAGCCGCTGAAGGTGGCGCCCATGGCGCTGCGCTCCTGCCTGGGCAATCTGCTGCAGAATGCCCTGCGCTACGCCGGCCAGGCAGAGATCCGCCTGAGCGAGCAGCCGGAGCGGTTGATCATCTCCATCCTCGACCGCGGGCCGGGCATACCGGCGCAGTATCGGGAAGCGGTGTTCGAACCCTTCTATCGCCTGGAGGGGTCGCGCAACCGATCCTCTGGCGGGACCGGGCTGGGGCTGGCCATCGCCCGGGAAGCGGCGGCGCACATGGGCGGCGAGCTGACCCTCGGCGAAACCCCCGGCGGCGGCCTGACCTGCCAGGTGGTGCTGCCACGCCCCTGATGTATCGCCTGGCATACAAAGTGACCAAACGGCCGACATCTACGCGGCGGATACTGGGAGGTGCGGAACACTGATGTCCGCATTTCCCAGGAGAGACATCCATGATCAGCGGAATAGGCAGTGGCTACTCCAGCTACTACAGCAGTGCCAGCGCGATCAAAGGCACTGGCGCGACAGCGTCCGGCAGTAGCGTCAGCGGCAGCGAAGACGGTAATCCGTTGAAGAAGCTGTTCGGCAAGCTCGACAGCGATGGCGACGGCTCCATCAGCAAGAGCGAACTCACCACCGCCGCCAGCGCGGCGAGCGATACCCAGACGGATACCGACGAGAGCGGGGATATCGACGTCGACAAGCTGCTCGGCATGCTCGACCAGGATGGCGATGGCAGCGTCGGCGAAAGCGAATTCGCCTCGGCCTTCGCGCCGCCGCCGGGTGGGCCTCAGGGGCAGAGGGGCACCGAAGAATCCAGCGATTCCAGCGATTCCAGCATCGCCGGCCTGGGCGGTTCAGCGCCTCCGCGCATGCCGCCGCCACCGCCACCGCAGGGGGCGAGCGGGCAAGGGGACAGCGAGGCCGATTCCAGCACTCAGGACGCGTCGAGCCCCTACACGCAACTGGTCCAGGCGGTGTTGCGCCAGTACCAGAGCATCGGCAGCAACGGCAGCAGCACTGCCGCGGGCAGCACCTTGAACGTGGCCGCCTGAGCAAAGATCGGTAGTGCAGGGCAGGGCGGCCAGGGGCCGTCCGGTCCATGCACTCAGACTGCACTCGACTTCCTGCATGACTCCGCATGCCTCCAATGGCGCTCACCCGAGCCTTCGGCCAGGTAAATTCGGCGTCACTCTCTGACGAAGCTCCTCAGCAAAATCTCCAGCTGTTTCAAGATGTTGCCATCACCAGCTGGCCTTGGATTCTCACGAAAACGTTATGATATAACGTGCGCCTTCATTGGCTTGGCCGATGCCCAGCTGTCGGCGGCGGGTATCGGCGCTTTCGCTCTGCTAAGGACTGTCATGCCTGTATCCCGCTCCCTTCGCCTGGTGCTGACCGCTTCGGCCCTGGCGACCCTGGTTGCCTTCGTGCCACCGCTGTCCAGCGCTGAAGAACGCGTCTTCGACGTAGTCGGCCCTTTCGAGATCGGTGGGTTGGACCCGTCGATTTCCGGTTTCGTCTTCCAGCGCATGCAGATCACCGAGACCCTGCTCGAAGCCGATGCCCAGGGTAAGCCGATTCCCGGACTGGCAGAGCGCTGGACGGAATCCGCAGATGGCCTGACCTGGCGGCTTGGCCTGCGCCAGGGGGTGACCTTCCATGACGGCAGCGCGCTCACGGCTAAGGCCGCGGCGGCTGCCCTCGATGCGGCGCGGGGCAAGCCGGGGGTGCTCAAGCAGGCGGGCATCGAGTCGGTCATCGCCGAGGGCAACGAAGTGGTGATCCGGCTGGCGAAACCCTTCAAGCCCCTGCTGGCACTGCTGGCGCATTCCTCCACCAATATTCTGGCGCCGGCCGCCTATGACGCCGAAGGCAAGGTGCAGAAGATCATCGGCACGGGGCCGTACCGGCTGACCCTGCTGGAACCGCCGCAGCGCCTGGCCGCCGAACGTTTCGAAGGCTACTGGGGCGCCAAGCCGGAGATCGCCCGGACAACCTACCTGGCCGCCGGCCGCGGTGAGACCCGCACCCTGATGGCCGAGAGCGGCGATGCCGAGCTGGTGTTCCAGCTCGACCCGCCCAGCATCGCCCGCCTCAAGCGCTCCAGCAGCCTAAAGGTGCTGATCGAGCCAGTCCCGCGGGTGGTGTTGCTGACCCCGAACTCCGGCGCTGGTGCCACGGCGCCGGTCGAGGTCCGGCAGGCGCTCAGCCTGGCCATCCAGCGCGACGGCGTCGCTGCCGCCGTGTTGCGGGCGCCGGGCACCGGGGCGACCCAGTTGTTCGCGAAGAACGTGCCCGCCTGGCACGACCCCGCGCTGGCGCCGCTCGCCTACGATCCGGCGGCGTCACGCAAGCTGCTGGCGGGGCAGGGTTGGACCCCCGGCGCCGATGGCATCCTGCAAAAGGACGGCACGCCACTCAGGCTCAAGCTGCTGACATATTCCGACAGACCCGAGCTGCCGCTGATCGCCACCGCCCTGCAGGCACAGTTGCGCGAGGTGGGTGTGGACGTGGAGGTCGCGGTGCAGAACTCCAGCGCCATCCCGGCCGCGCACAACGATGGGTCGTTGCAACTGGCGCTCTATGGCCGCAACTTCGCCCTGGTGCCGGATCCCCTGGTCACTCTGCTCAATGACTTCAGCCATGGCGGCGCCGAATGGGGCCCTCTGGGCTGGAAGAATCAGGCCTTCGACCAGGCCATGGCCGCCTTACTGGCTAGCGATGATCCAGCCGAGCAACAGCGTCAGCGCTATGCCGCCATGGCCCAGGTGCAAAAGGACCTGCCGGTGATTCCGGTGGCGTGGTACCGCCAGACGATGGCCGTCTCCAATGCCGTCGAAGGCGCTGCCATCGATCCCTTCGAGCGCACCTTTGGCCTGAGCACGCTGCGGTGGGCCCAATGACCCGGCTGCTCGCCTTTCGCCTGCTGCAGGCGGGCCTGGTCGCCCTGCTGGTGGGCGGTCTCACCTTCCTGTTCATGAACCTGCTGCCGGGCGATGCCGCCTACCGCATCGCCGCCGGACGCTACGGCTATGACCTGGTGGATACCGCCGCGGCCGAGGCGGTGCGGGCCGAGCTGAATCTGGATCAGCCGCTGCTGTGGCGTTTCTTCGCCTGGATCGGCGATCTGCTGACCCTGGATCTCGGTCACTCGCTGGTCTCCGGCAAGCCGGTGATGGACGTCGTCGCCCACGAACTGGGCAGCTCCATCCGTTTGGCCATCGGCGCCGTGTGCCTGTCGCTGCTGCTGGGTCCGCCGCTGGGCGTGATGGCCGGTCTGCGCCCGGGCGGCCTGCTGGACCGCGGCCTGCTGGTGCTGACCACGGCGATCCGCGCGCTGCCGCAATTCGTCCTGGGCGTGATCTTCGTGCTGCTGTTCGCCATCTCCTGGCAACTGTTTCCGGCGGCCGGCCACGGTACCTTCTGGCACAGCGTCCTGCCCACGCTGACCCTGGCGCTGGGGCTGGCTGCGGTGTCGTCGCGGGTCGCCCGGGATGCCACGGTGGAGGTGGCCGCATCCGCCTACTACCGCTTCGGCCGCCTCAAGGGCCTGAGAGGCGCCGGCGTCTTCCTGCGCCACGGCCTGCGCAATATCGGCGTGCCGGTGGTGACCTACCTGGGCGTGCAGCTGGTGTATCTCATCGAAGGCGTGGTGGTGGTGGAGACGCTGTTCGCCTGGCCGGGCATCGGCCACGGCCTGGTCCACGCCATCGTCCAGCGCGACGTGCCCATGGTGCAGGGCACCGCCCTGGCGATGGGGCTGCTGTTCGCCATCCTCAATACCCTGGTCGATCTTGCCAACCACCTGATCGATCCGCGTGGGAGAGCCTCATGAATCTCGACGCTACCGTCGCTTCGGCGGCGCCTCCGGTCAAATCCTCCGCGCGTGGGCTCGGCCTGGGTCTGCTGGCGGCCCTGATCGCCTTCGCCTTCCTCACTCCGCTGCTCTGGCCGGGCGACATCGCCCGTCAGGACTATGCGGCGATCCTCGCGGCGCCCAGCAGCGCCTATCCGCTAGGCACCGATCACCTGGGTCGCGACATGCTGGCGCGGCTGGCGGTCGCCGTCCGCTTCTCGCTGGGCCTGGCTTTCATCAGCGTCTGCACCGCCGCCATTCCCGGCGTGCTGCTGGGCATCCTGGCCGCCTGGAAGGGCGGGCTGGTCGACAAGCTGCTGGGCGGCCTGGCCGAGCTGTTCCTGGCCCTGCCGGGCCTATTGCTGGTGCTGCTGATCGTCGCGGTGTTTCCCGGCTCCTTCGTCGCCCTCTACAGCGCTGTGGCCCTGGTGCTCTGGGTGGAGTACTTCCGCATGACCCGGGCGCTGGCGCGTACCGTGCTGGCCTCGCCGGCGGTGGCCGCCAGCGGGCTGCTGGGCTTCGGGCCCGTCTACATCGTCCGCCGCCATCTCTGGCCGCAGCTGGCGCCGGTGCTCCTGACCATCGCCGCCTTTGGCGCGGCTTCGACCATCATGGCCATCGCCGCTCTGGGCTTCGTCAGCATCGGCGTACGCCCGCCCACCGCCGAGCTAGGACTGATGATCACCGAGTTGCTGCCCTATTATGCCGAGGCACCGCGGGTGATCGCCCTGCCGATCCTGGCGATCTTCCTGACCGTGCTGTCGCTGCTGCTCATCACCGGAGGCCGCAAGCCATGACCGCCTTGCTCACCACCACGGCGCTGGAGATCCGTACCGCTGATACCCAGCTGGTGGAACCGCTGTCCATCCGCCTGGCGCCGGGTCAGGTGTTGTCGATCATCGGCGAGACCGGCTCGGGCAAGAGCCTGTTCGCCCAGGGCGTCGTCGGCAATCTGCCAGCGGGGCTAGAGGCCCACGGGCAGATAGGCCTGGCGGACGGCTTCAGCGAAGAAGGCCGCCAGAGCGGTCGCCGGACGCATTGGGGCAGGGGGCTCGCGGTGCTGCCCCAGGAGCCCTGGCTAAGCCTGGACCCGACCATGCGGGCGCTGTCCCAGATCGCCGAGACCTATACCCAGGTGGTGGGCATCGGTCGGACCGAAGCCCGCGACAGGGCCAGCGCGGATCTGGCGCGGCTGGGCCTGGCCGGCGCCGAGCGCAAGTATCCCTTCCAGCTGTCCGGGGGCATGGCCCAGCGCCTGGCCTTCGCCGCCACCCATGCCGGCGGCTCGCCGGTGCTGATCGCCGACGAGCCCACCAAGGGGCTGGATCGCGACCGCATCGACGAGGTCATCGACCTGCTCAAGGCCATGCTCGCCGAAGGCGGCAGCCTGCTCATCATCACCCACGACCTGGAAGTGGCGCGCCGGCTGGGTGGCGAGGTGATGATCATGCTCAAGGGACGGGTCATCGAAGCCGGTCCGGCCGAGCAGGTGCTGGGCCAGCCGCAGCATGCCTATACCCGCCAGCTGCTGGCCGCCGATCCCGCGCGGTGGCCAAGACGTCCGTCGCGGCCCCTTACCGGCGAAGCCGTGGTCGCGGTGGAAGGGCTCGCCGCCCAGCGCGGTGGCAGGCAGCTGTTCGAGGAGTTGTCCTTTACCGTCCGGCCCGGGGAAATCCTCGGCGTGACCGGGCCGTCGGGCTGTGGCAAGTCGACCCTGGGCGACATCCTGCTCGGCCTGGCCACACCCGGCGCCGGGACGATCCGCCGTCAGCCGGGGCTCGGTCGCTTCGCCTTTCAGAAGCTGCACCAGGATCCCGTGGCCGCCTTCGCGCCTTCGGTGACCATCCGCCAACTGCTAACGGATCTGGTGCGACTGCATCGGCTGGATGCGACGCGCATCGGTCGGCTGATGCGGCGCCTGCGCCTCGACGAGCGCCTGCTGGATCGACTGCCCGGCAACATTTCCGGCGGTGAGCTGCAGCGCTTTTCCCTGCTGCGGGTGCTCCTGCTCGATCCGGCGCTGATCTTCGCCGACGAACCCAGCTCGCGGCTGGATCTCATCACCCAGAAGGAGATGATCGAGCTGCTGGTTGAAACCGCCGATGAATCCGGAACCGCCATCCTCCTGGTCAGCCATGACGAGGACCTGGTGAATGCCGTCGCCGATCGGCGTATCCATCTGGCAGATCCGGCGCTTGCGCGGAGTCTGGTGGATCGGCAATCCCGTTCCAGGGTGATGGAGGTGGTCTCCACCGCTCAGGAATAGGGTTTTCGCCGGCATCCCTCGGCGCCGGCTTCACCCTCCCAGCCAAGAGCGCCTCCTGACACCCGGCGGCCACAGTCGCGTGTTGCGTGCAACGGCCGTGACTAACAGCCCTGGGTAGCGGGCAGGAGGTGGCCACACCCTGCTTCGAGCGCCGCAGATTCAACTTGGTATTACTTTATTGCAAGTTGCCGGTAATGCGCTTTGGGTCAGTTAGAGCGGAATCTCGGTTGGCGGCACAACCACTGGGCGACGTGATCCAGGTTTTTAGTCGATCTTTGTTTGGTTGGGGCGTCCACTGCGAAGTTCGTAAGTTTCCACTGTTCAATTAAGGCATTCTTATAATACGTCCGCTTTTTATCGTCAGTGCTAGTTGGTTGTCAGCGGCTGTTGGCGCTAAAAGCCTTGGTGTCTCAAATGTCCAAATTTGAATTTTGAGTGAAAGAGCGCCTTATTACTTGACGCATGCTGAAAAGAAAAAGCAGCATTATGCATCCCGTGTAGACGTGCCCCTCTTGCAATCGACTGCGCCAGGCGATTGCAAGGCGGTGTCCGTACAAGAGAACGCTCTAGCAATGAAGTTCATGTGACGACTGATTTCTACACCCTTGGTTGGGTAAGAGTACAAAAGTTTATGTGGCCCATTTTGACAAGGGCCTCAAGTTCTAGCGAAGGGCTGAATTAGTCAGCCTGCAACTCCGCTTTTTGGCGCTAAGGAACTGATGATTCTTATATCCGCAGTCTTTTCTTTCTGGTAGTCGATTCGCCAGCGCCATGACCTGATTTTAGAGTCCGTACTGGGGAGTGCGGGCTCTCTTCAATGCGCATATCAAGCCTCGCCGGTGCGGCTTTGCTCTCCGGCGCGCGTCTGGCTGCGCGTCTTCAACCACTATTAGTCGCCGACAATGAATAGGGGAAGTTATGCAAAGCTCGCGTTATCAGAAAGGAGCTATATCCAATAGCCCTTTGACCAGTTTCAGCCGATTCTTCGGCCCCTGGACGCTTGGGGTGGTGGGCGGCTGTACGCTGCTGCTTGGCTGCAAGGCAGCCTTCGCCGAGGGCTTGGTTGACGACAGCAAACTGGTGCTGACGGTACGCAACTTCTACTTCAACAGTGACCGCGCCAACGGACGGGCGAACCAGGAAGACTGGACTCAGGGTTTCCTGCTGGACTATCAGTCAGGGTTCACGCCGGGCCCGGTGGGGGTCGGGATCGATGCCTTCGGTTACCTGGGCCTCAAGCTCGATGCCGGCCCGGGGCGCCGTGGCACCGGTAACTTGCCCGTCCATGCCGGGAACGAGCCGGCTGACGAATATTCCCGTGCCGGCGCTGCGCTGAAGCTGCGTCTGGGCAATACCGTGGTGCGCTATGGGCAACAGGCGCCCACGGCGCCGGTGTTCGCCATCAGCACCAGTCGCCTGCTGCCGCAGACCGCCATGGGTTGGAGCCTGCTCAGTAACGACGTGACGGATCTGTTGCTGGAGGCAGGGCATTTCACCTCTTCCACCGATCAGGTCAGCACCAACCGCAACGGGGATCTCTGGGCCGGATACGCACGGCAGCGCGCCGACCACATCGATTTCGCCGGTGGCAAGTACAGCCCGGTCAAGGGCGTCAGCCTGTCGCTCTATGCGGCGCAGCTGGATGACATCTGGAACCAGTACTACGGCAACCTGAATCTGGTGAAGGCGCTGTCCGGCACCCAGGCGCTGACCTTCGATGCGAATCTCTATCGCACGCGGGATACCGGAGCGGCCAAAGCGGGTCCCATCGACAATACCTCCTATAGCCTGGCCACCGCCTTCAGCCAGGGGCCGCACACCTTCACCCTGGGCTGGCAGCAGATCCACGGTGATACGCCGTTCGACTATGTGGCCCTGGGCGACAACGACCGCCTGGGCGGCGGAATCTTCCTGGCCAACGCCGTCATGCTCTCCGATTTCAATGCCCCGGGCGAACGCTCCTGGCAGGCGCGCTACGATCTCAACTTCAAGTCGCTCGGCGTGCCCGGCCTCAGCCTCATGACCCGCTACCTTGAGGGCAGTGGTATCGATGGCCGTGATCTGCCGGCCAACAGTGCCTATCGCGGGCTCTATGGCGCCGACGACCACGAGCACGAAGTCGACCTGGAGGGTCGCTACGTGCTGCAGTCGGGCGCGGTCAAGGGGCTGTCGATCCGGGTCCGCCAGGCCTGGCACCGCGGCTCGCCATCCACCGGCGGTTCGGTCAATCAGCTGCGGGTCATCCTCGACTATCCGCTGCAATTGCTCTGACGCTACCGTCCTCCCAATGGACGCCGCAACCGCTGGCAAGCGGTTCGCGGCCGTCCGTCGCCCCTGGCTTAAGGGGGCACCGCTGCGCCGATATCCCTAATAGTCATTTTATCAGGGATGCCCACCCATGAATCTTCGCAGCCTGAACGTCGCGCCCCGCGCCGTGCTGTTCTTTTCCATGATCGTCCTGATCGTCTTCGCCCTCGGCGGCGTCGCCGTGGTGCAGATGGGCAAGCTGTACGATGCGGAACAGGAGGTGGAGACCAACTGGCTGCCGGGCAACCAGCTGGCGGCGAAGATGAGTGGCGGATTGCTGCGGCTGCGCCTGGAAAGCCTCAGGGCCACCACCACGCCGGATCCGCAGCTGCGGGCCCAGACCGTCGCGGCCTTCCCCGGCTATCGCGAGGCCTTCTTCACCGCGGTCAAGGACTACGAAAGGACCGTGGCCGACGCTGAAGATCGCCAGCTGTACGCCGCCGTGGTCAAGGGCGCCGAAAGCTACCGGACACTGCTGGATACCTTCGAACCCAAGCTGCGCGCGGGCGACAACGAAGGCGCCATCGCCCTGATCAACACCTCGATCCGTCCGCTCACCAACGCGCTGGAAAAGACCATCGCCGAGCTGAACGCTTTCAACGAGCGCGGTGCCAAGGCCGCTGGGCAGGCGGCCGGTGCCACCTATGCCAACGGCCTGCTCTGGGTCTATGGGCTGATCGGCCTGACCATAGCGGCCACCGTCGTGCTGGCCGCGCTGCTGATCCGCAGCATCACCCTGCCGGTGGGCGAAGCCCTGCGAATCGCCCAGCGGATCGCGCGCAAGGACCTCACCGAGCGCATCACCGTGGTCGGTCGTGACGAGGCTGCGGGGATGTTGCAGGCGCTGGCCCAGATGCAGGGCAATCTGCGCGACACCCTTTCCCATATCGCCGACAGCTCGACCCAGCTGGCGTCCGCAGCGGAAGAAATGACCGCGGTGATCGATGAAGCCGGGCGCGGTTATGTGCGGCAGAACGACGAGGTCAATCAGGCTGCCAGCGCCGTGACCGAGATGAGTTCGGCGGTGGAGGAGGTCGCGCGCAACGCCGCCGATGCGGCCAGCACCTCGCTGCATACCCAGACCCTGACCAGCGATGGCCTGGACAAGGTCACCCGCACGGTCCAGTCGATCGAGGCACTGGCGCAGAACGTGGCCAGTACCAGCGAGCAGATCCAGGCCCTGTCCTCCCGTGCCCAGGACATCAACGCCGTGGTCGAGGTCATTCGCGGCATCGCCGAGCAGACCAACCTGCTGGCGCTGAACGCCGCCATCGAGGCGGCCCGGGCGGGCGAGCAGGGCCGTGGCTTCGCCGTGGTCGCCGACGAGGTACGGGCGCTGGCCCATCGTACCCAGCAGTCGACTCGCGAGATCGAGCAGATGATCGGCGCCATCCAGAGCGATTCGTCGCTGGCCGTAAAGGCCATGGCCGAGAGTCAGCAACTGGCGGGCGAGTCCACCTCGGTCGCCCAGTTGGCCAATGTGTCCCTGGAACAGATCGCGGCATCCATCTCCCAGATCAACGACCGCAATGCGGTCATTGCCACCGCCGCCGAGGAGCAGGCCCAGGTGGCCCGCGAAATCGATCGCAACATCACCAGCATCCGCGACCTGGCGACCCAGAGCGCGACCGGAGCCACCCAGACCGCCAGCGCTAGCGCCGAGGTCTCCAGGCTCGCCACCGGACTGAATCGCGTGGTGCGGGAATTCGCCGTCTGACCTGGCATCGTCGCGCCGTTCCCGCCTAGCCCGGGCAGGAAGGGCGCGCAGCCTCCCGCTGCATCTTTGCCTCAGTCACCCATGCTGCAATAGCCTGACTACTACCCGTCGCGCGGCACTCTTCCAAGCGGCGGCGGGGCCTCTGGCACGCCCGCTCGGCGCTGGCACACCCGCCAGACTGTCTTTAGTATCCCGTTACATCGCGTCTGGCATCCGGTAGAGAACGAATCGGCGCTTGGCCTGCCTAAACAGTGTCCAATCAACCCGGAGTCCTACCATGAACGCGAAGAAAATCTCTGCCCTGATGTTTGCTGGTCTGATCGCCGCCAGTGGCGCTGCCTTCGCCACCGAAGGTGCAGGCAATCCGCCGAAGGCCAACAGCGCCGGTATGGGCACCCCGGCGGGTCAGAAGACCGGTGAAGGCGCAGGCGCCGCTACCGGTGCTGGCAAGACCACGCTCAACGAGCAGGGCCAGAAGCAACAGCAGTAAGGTCGAAGGGTCGCTGGCACCGCCGGCGACCCTGAACCTGCGTCTAGAATGGAACTTTACAGGCCTCTTGTGTCCAAGGGAGCCGAGCGTGTGGGTACAGGGGTCAGATGGTGAGTGCGGAACAGAGCAAGGTTGTCCTGGTCGTCGAGGATGAACCGCAGATTTTGATGATTCTTGCGGATTATCTTTCCGAACTGGGCTACACCGTCCTGCAAGCCCCCTCGTCGCTCGAAGCCTTCCGGATCCTGGCCGGGCGGCCACGGCTGGATCTGCTGATCACCGATTTCCGTCTGCCCGACGACGTGTCCGGCGTGATGATCGCCGAGCCGGCGCTCAAGCTGCGCCCCGACCTCAAGGTCCTCTTCATCAGCGGCTATCCCGCCGAAATCATCGACACCGGTTCGCCGTTGCTGGGCAAGGTCCCGCTGCTGACCAAGCCTTTCTCGCTCGAGCGTCTCCACCTCCAGGTGCAGAAACTGCTCGGCGCCTGATCCTCGCCATCGCCATAGATCGTTTTCCTGCCTGGGCAGTCTATTGATCAGGTGCGACCAGTCCGGTCGCCTCAGGTTGGAGACATCGGCGTCCATGGCTATCAAGCATTTCGATCATCACGAAGCGATCTCGTCTGCCGTTCCGGCTGAACAGGGTTTTGAAGCGGTCATCGCCGTCAAGGCGCGGCGCGATGACGCCCGCCCGACCTTTCACAAGGTCGCTACCGAGCGGCATTTCGATCTGGCCTCGGAAGCGGAAGAAGCCGCTGATGCCGCGCTCAATCGGGTGACGGAAATCGGCGAGAACGATGAGCTTCTCTGGGACGAGCAGGCCGTCTGATGAAGAGAGACCAGGAGCAGGGCGAAGAACCTCGACAGACCCAGGAATCCACTCCGGAAGATCCGGAGCTGAGTCGTGAAGAAGAGGAGGATGTCGGCGAGAGTCAGCTGCCTCGCGCGGTGGTTCTCCACGAGATCATCCGCACCCAGGGTGATCATGAACTGGAGCGGACGATCGCAGCGTTGTTCTGGTCGGCACTAGCGGCCGGTTTGACCATGGGCCTGTCGTTGATGGCGATGGGATTGCTCAATGCCAACCTCCCCGAGGGTGGCTACAGCAAGGTTATTGCCAGCTTTGGCTATTCGGCCGGCTTTCTGGCGGTGATCCTGGCTCGTCAGCAGCTGTTCACCGAAAACACGCTTACGGCAGTCCTGCCGGTGATGAGCGAACCAACGCTGCACAACTTTGGCCGTCTGGCCAGGCTGTGGAGCATCGTGTTGGTGGGCAACCTGATCGGTACCATCCTGGTGGCCTATGTGGTCCTCCACCTGCCGCTGTTCGACGCCAAGACCGACGCGAAATTTCTGGAAATCGGCACCCATGTCATGGAGAACGACGCCTCGGCGATGTTTGCCAAGGGCATAGTGTCGGGCTGGATGATCGCGACCATGGTCTGGATGCTGCCAGCAGCAGAGAACGCCAGGATCTGGATCATCGTGCTCATCACCTACCTGATGGCCCTGGGTGACTTCACCCACATCGTGGTGGGTAGCGTCGAGGTGGCCTATCTGGTCTTCGCAGGTGAGGCGAGCTGGAGCGATTTCCTGCTGACCTTTGCCGGGCCGACCCTGGCCGGCAACATCGTCGGCGGCAGCCTGATCTTCGCGCTGATCAGCCACGCCCAGGTACGCAGTGATACCTGAACGCAAAAGGGCCGGCAAATTGCCGGCCCTTCGCAGTGATCAGGCAGCTGCCGCGATTACTCGTCGTCGTTCAGCTGACCCATGGCGGTGGTGTTGAAGCCACCGTCGACATAGAGGATCTCGCCACTGATGCCCGACGCCAGGTCGGAGCAGAGGAAGGCGCCGGCATTGCCGACTTCGTCGATGGTCACATTGCGACGCAGGGGCGTCTGACGCTCGTTTGCGGCTAGCATCTTGCGGAAGCTCTTGATGCCCGAGGCGGCCAGGGTGCGGATGGGACCGGCGGACACGGCGTTGACGCGGGTGCCTTCCGGGCCGAGGCTGCCGGCCAGGTAACGGACGCCGGCCTCGAGGCTGGCCTTGGCCATGCCCATGACGTTGTAGTTGGGCATGGTGCGCTCGGCGCCCAGGTAGGACAGGGTCAGCAGGCTGCCGTTACGGCCGCGCATCATCTCGCGACCGGCCTTGGCCAGGGCGACAAAGCTGTAGGCGCTGATGTCGTGGGCGATCTTGAAGCCGTCACGGGTGGTCACGGCGGTGAAGTCGCCGTCCAGCTGGTCGCCCGGGGCGAAGCCGACCGAGTGGACGATGCAGTCCAGACCATCCCACTTCTTCGCCAGCTCGGCGAACACGGCTTCGATCTGGGCGTCGTCGGCAACGTCGCAGGGGAAGCACAGCTCGGGATTGGAACCCCAGCCCGCGGCGAATTCTTCGACGCGACCCTTGAGCTTCTCGTTCTGGTAGGTGAAGGCCAGCTCGGCGCCTTCGCGGTGCATGGCCGCGGCGATGCCGGAGGCGATGGACAGCTTGCTGGCGACGCCGACGATGAGAACGCGCTTACCGGCGAGAAATCCCATGGTTTTTTCCTCTTCTGTGTTGATTCCCGGGCAGCAGCCTTGGGCTGAGGTCCGGGTTGGGCAGGGCTCTGCGCAGGTCAGAGCGAGATCTTGGCCTGACTCCGCTAGGGGTCAGGCACGGGTGGGGCGGTAAGGTAGCAGGTCGATACCCGGGACAAAAGCGCTGGTTGACCGCTGCGGTGAGCGGTCGCGCCTCAGTTGAGGAACAGCGTCAGGGTCTGACCGGGGGTCAGGGCGGAGGCGATGCGCGGATTCCAGTCCTGCAGCGCCTGCACGCCGATGTTGTAGCGCTTGGCGATCTGGTAGAGCGAATCGCCGGCCTTGACCCGGTAGTAGGTGGGCGCGGCCTTGGCGGTCTTGGTCGTCTTGGCGGCGGCCTGGGTGGTCTTGACGGTATAGGACGCCGGCATCGCCACGGCGGTGGCGGTGCTGCTGCCCGTGCCGTGCAGCTTCAGGGTCTCGCCGACCTTGAGGCCCCGCTTGCCGAGATCGTTCCAGCGCTTGAGGTCGGCCAGTTCCACCTCGTTGGCCCGGGCGATGGACCAGAGGCTGTCGCCGGTCCGCACCTTGTAGGTCCGCACCACGGGCTCTTCGGCCACGGCGATGGTTTCCAGCGGGGTGGTGGTCTTGCCGGTCTCGCGCCGCGGGATCATCAGTTCCCGGCCTGCGGACAGGCGGCTGCTGCTGCTGAGCTTGTTGAGGGCGGCGAGCTGCTCGACGCTCACGCGATTGCGCTTGGCCACGCTGCGCATGGTATCGCCGCGGCGCACCCGGTATTCCTGCCACTGCACCACGGCGTCGGGGGTGATGTTGGGCAGGGTCGCAACCAGGCGCTTGGCCTTTTCCGCCGGCACCAGCAGGTGCTTGGGGCCGTCCATGGTGACGCGCTGGGTGTAGGCGGGATTCAGGCGATAGAGTTCGTTGGCATCCAGGTCCGCAAGCTCGGCCACCCGGGCCAGGTCCAGGTGCTGCTTGATGTCCACCACTTCGAAGTAGGGCTCGTCCGGGATGGATTCCAGGGCCAGGCCGTAAGCGTCCGGGTTGCGCACGATCTGGGAGACGGCGAGCAGCTTGGGTACGTAGTCCTGGGTTTCCGGCGGCAGCGACGACAGATTCCAGTAGTCGGTGGGCAGGCCAAGCGACTGGTTGCGCTCGATGGCGCGGCTGACCGTGCCTTCGCCGGCGTTGTAGGCGGCCAGCGCCAGCAGCCAGTCGCCGCCGAACATGTCGTGCAGCTTGCTCAGGTAATCCAGGGCGGCATTGGTCGAGGCGGTGATGTCGCGACGACCGTCATAGAAGCGGGTCTGGCGCAGATTGAAGTACTTCCCCGTGGTGGGGATGAACTGCCACAGCCCGGAGGCGGCGCTGCGTGAGAGGGCATTGGGGTTGAAGGAGCTTTCCACCACCGGCAGCAGGGCCAGTTCCAGCGGCATGTTGCGCTCTTCCAGGCGCTCGACGATGTAATGCAGATAGGGCGCACCGCGACTGCAGGACTGCGCAAGGGCGGCTTCGTGGCTGGCGTACCAGAGGCGCTGGCGATCGATGCGCGGGTTGGTGCCGTTGTCGCCGGCGCCCTGCAACTGATAGCCGTCCCGTACCCGGTCCCAGATGTCGCCACTGGTCGCTGCCGCGGTCGGCGCCTTGCGCAGCCATTCCGGCGGGCGCTGGATCTTGCTGGGCGTCATGTGCAGATCGGCCTGGTAGGCACGATTATCGGGCTGCTGATTGCTCTGACAGCCGGCGAGGAAGACGGCGAGGCAGAGCGCCGAGACTTTGAAGGAGGTGGCCAGCACGTCTATTTCGCGGGTTTTCGGCGTCGCTGGCGGCATCGGTCTGGGCTTTCCGGGAGCTGAAGGATGGGCGATTCTAGGAACCGCATCCCGGGGGGTCAAGGAACAACCCCTTGGCCTGTGACCTGTACGACGACCGAAAACCCTGGGTTTCAGCGCTCTGGCAGGATCTGGGCAATAGGTGTCAGAACGTGTCCTTCCAGCCGCGCAAGGCGGCGAAATAGGTATCCTCCGACGCCTCGGCCGGCACCGCGCGTTCTTCCTGCAGGCGTTGGCGCACGCTGCTTTCGCCGGTTCTCAGGAAGGGGTTGATCTGGCGTTCGCGGCCCAGGCTGGAGGGCAGGGTGGGGCGCTGGGTTTCCCTGAGTTGCCGGGTCTCGGCCAGGGCCTCCCGGACCGCGGCATTGTCCGGCTCCACCGCCTCGGCGAAACGCAGGTTGTTCAGGGTGTATTCATGGCCACAGTAGATTTCGGTGGCGTCCGGCAACTCGGCCAGGCGCTGCAGCGAGCCGAGCATCTGGCTGGGCGTGCCTTCGAAGAGGCGGCCACAGCCGGCCGAGAAGAGGGTATCGCCGCTGAACAGCAGGGGCCGCTCGCCAGGGACATGGAAGGCGATATGGCCGGCGGTATGGCCAGGCACGCGCAGGACTTCGAAGCGCGTACCCAGCACCTCCAGTTGCTGGCCGTCGGTCAGCGGCAGATCGACCGCGGCGATGCGTTCGTCGGCTGGCGCGCTGACCCGGGCGCCGCTGCGCTGCTTGAGGGCGGCGATGCCACCGGTGTGGTCGTTATGATGGTGGGTGATCAGGATGTCGGAGAGGCGCCAGTCCGGATGGGCGTCGAGCCAGGCCAGGACGGGGGCGGCATCGCCGGGATCGACCACGACCGCCTGTCTTGTCGCGGCGTCCTTGATCAGCCAGATGTAGTTATCGTTGAAAGCGGGCAGCGGAAGGATGTCGAACATGGATGGGCTCTCTGGTCGGACGGCTGGCCCCTAGGGTAGCAGTCGGTGGAAGGGCTTAGGCTTCAGTATGAGAGGACCAGACGATGCACGATGAATTCTCCGCCCAGGTCGATCCGCGCTGGCTGAAATTGATGAGCTCGGCACGGGAATGGCTGGCCGGCCCGCTGGGCCAGTTGCTGCTGGAGCAGGAGCGGGTGCTGATCGACGAAGAGCTCAAGCGTCACTTCGGCAGCTATCTGATCCATTACGGTCCGCACCCCGAGGCGCCGGCCAATTGCGGCCAGCTCCGCCATGCGGTGCGCATCGGTCCGCCGCTGGGAGATGTCGACATCGTCTGCGAGGAGGGCGCCTGGCCGCTGGGTGAGCACGCCGCCGACGTGGTCCTGCTGCAGCACGGTCTCGATTTCTCCCTGGCGCCCCATCGGCTGTTGCGCGAAGCGGCTCTGAGCGTGCGCCCGGGCGGGCATCTGGTGGTGGTGGGCATCAATCCCTGGAGCCTCTGGGGCATGCGCCATTACCTGGCCCGGGATGCCCTGCGCAAGGCCCGTTGTTTCGGCCCCAGCCGGGTCGGCGACTGGCTCTCGGTACTGGGCTTCGCGCTGGAGAAACGTCGCTTCGGGTGTTATCGTCCGCCGCTTTCATCCCCCAAGTGGCAGCAGCGGCTGGCCTGGATGGAGCAGGGTGAGGCCGAACCCAACTGCGAACAGGCGGCGGGGGCGGGCTTCTATCTGCTGTCGGCGCGCAAGCTGATGTTCGGCCTGCGCCCCGTTCCCCAGGCGCGCAAGGAACCGCGTGGCAAGCTGGTGCCCATGCCGGTGGCCAAGATCAGCCGCCGCGAATCGAGTGAATCCAATGAGTGACGATATCGTCGAGGTCTTTACCGACGGCGCCTGCAAGGGCAATCCCGGCCCGGGCGGCTGGGGTGCCTTGCTGAAATTCAAGGGTGCGGAGCGCGAGCTCTGGGGTGGCGAAGCCAACACCACCAACAACCGCATGGAGCTGATGGCGGCCATCCAGGCGCTGGCGGCGCTCAAGCGCCCCTGCCAGATCCGCCTGACCACCGACTCCGAGTACGTGATGAAGGGCATCACCCAGTGGCTGGTGAACTGGAAGAAGCGCGGCTGGCAGACCGCCGCGCGCCAGCCGGTGAAGAATGCCGAATTGTGGCAGGCCCTGGACGAGCAGGTTCAGCGCCATCAGGTCGAGTGGCGCTGGGTGCGCGGCCATACCGGCCATCCCGAGAACGAGCGGGCCGACCAGTTGGCCAACCGCGGTGTCGATGAAGTCCGGCAGGCCAAGCAGGCCGCCAAGGCGTAACCAGCCAAGAGGTTAGCGATGAGATACGTAGTTCTGGATACCGAAACCACCGGCATGCCGGTGACCGATGGCCATCGAATCATCGAGATCGGTGGGGTGGAGGTCATTGGCCGGCGGCTGACCGGGCGGCACTTCCATGTCTATCTCAATCCGGATCGGCAGATCGACGAAGGCGCCATCGCGGTCCACGGCATCACCGACGAATACGTGGCCGACAAGCCGCGCTTCGCCGAGATCGCCGACAGCTTTTTCGAATTCATCGAAGGCGCCGAACTGGTCATCCACAACGCACCCTTCGACGTGGGCTTCATCAACATGGAGTTCGCCCGGCTGGGCGCCCATCCCGAGCGGGCCGACATCACCAAGCACTGCTCGGTGCTCGACACCCTGGTCATGGCCCGCGGTCGGCATCCCGGGCAGCGCAACAGCCTGGATGCGCTCTGCAAGCGCTATGGCGTAGACAACTCCAACCGCGAGCTGCACGGCGCCCTGCTGGACGCCGAGATCCTCGCCGACGTCTACCTGGCCATGACCGGTGGCCAGACCAGCCTGTCCCTGGCCGCGCACGGCCAGGAAGGCAATGGCGATGGCAACTACGTCATGCCGATCAGGCGGCTGCCGGCCGATCGCCAGCGCACGCGCGTGATCAACGCCAGCAGCGCCGATCTCGATGCCCATGCGGCGCGGATGGCGGCCATCGAGAAGAGCTGTGGCCGGACCCCCCTCTGGCTGGCGGGCGCCGGAGCCGAATAACGCCTTCCTCCCTTCTCCCCAGCGCCCGGTCAGTGCCTGACCGGACGTTCGCGTTCGTCCGAATAAGCTGAAAGACCTCACAATTTTCAGCTATTGTTCAACTAAGATGCTGCAGGCTGGTCATTTGAGCCCGCATGAAGCCTCGAATTTCGAATTGCGCGGAACTTTATTGGTTCCTGAAAATCATATGACGATTCGGAATTATCGCTTCGCTTTTGTGGATTTACAGGTCTAGCGTTCCAGAGCAAGGTTCCCTGGCGTGGCGTGAGGTCGAATCCCCGTCCGCCTGGAATGATTAGTGTGGCCCGGTCAGGAAGACGCAGGTACCTAGGCTCCAGTTGGAATAGCAAGCCTTTCTTCCCGTTTTAAAATGGCGTTGGCGAGGTTGTAATGGCGCAGGAGGCGTAAGGCACTATGGTGACCGGAGCAAGAGCTTTGAGCTTGGTCCGCGAACAGCTGTTCGCGACCATAGAGGAAGCTGAATCCCATCTTGAACGATTCATCGTCGAGCGGCACTGCAGCAGCCTGTTGCAACGCGCGGTCGAGAGTATCGGCCAGATTCGCGGCGCCCTGACGCTGATCGAGCTGGCAGGCGCCCAGTTGCTCGCCCATCAGACGCTGCAGATTGCCAACGACATCCCGGCCGGCGCCGGTCCCGAGCATGACGAGCACCTCATGGCGATCTGCCGTGGGCTGCATGTCCTGCGCCGCTATCTCGAACAGCTGCGCAGCGGCCAGGACGAGATGCCCGAATTGCTGCTGCCGGCGATCAATGCCCTGCGCCTGGCGGGCGGCGAACCCGAACTCCCGGAAAGCTATTTCTTCAGTGTCCGCCTCGACCAGCGCCCGCTGATCAGCGCCACCACGCGCCTTGGCCTGCGCGAGCGTCAGGCCCAGGCACGCCGGATGCGCCAGATGTACCAGGTCGGCCTGCTGGGCTTCCTGCGCGACGTCAATGGCGTAGCCAGTCTGCGCCTGATGGCGCGGGCGCTGGAGCGCTCCGCGGCGCTGCTGCACGATCAGGTCGGCGGCTACCTGCCCTGGGTCGCCGCGGCTACCGTCGAGGGCTTCGCCCAGGGTCGCCTGACTGCCACCCGTGAACGCAAGCAGCTGTTCGCCCGGGTGGATCGCGAATTGCGCCAGATGCTGGGCAACGAATTGCACGAGCCCGCGCGCAGCACTCTCAAGGAGTTGCTGTATCTGCTGGCGCTGGCCGGTGTCGAGGGCGCCCATCCACAGGAAGTCATGAATGCCTACGGTTTCGAGCGACTCGGTTTCACCGACGCCCAGCTCGAAGCCGGCAAGAAGCGTCTCGCCGGTCCGGGCCATGCCGTGATGCATTCGCTGTCGGCCGCCATCCGCGAAGAGCTGGAGACGGTCAAGGACCTGATAGATCTCATCGAAACCGAATTGCGCAACGGCGCCGAGCAGAATCGGCTGCCACGCTCCGACAACTTCTCCCGGCTGTATGTCCAGGTCGGCCTGCTCGGCAAGACGCTGGAGATGGTTGGCCAGGAGAATGCCGGCCAGGTCCTGCAGCAGTGCCTGCCGAATATCTCCCAGTTCCGCGACAAGTCCCTGGTGCTGGACGATCTGGCGCCCCTGGCCGATGCCCTGCTGCTGGTGGAAAGTCTGCTGGGCCAGCCCGAAGGGCAGGGCTCGCTGATCGACGTGCCGCTGGAAGCCGATGGCGTCCAGGTCAGTGTCGCCAATTACCAGCTGGGCGAAGCCCAGGCGCTGTTGCATCGGGAAGCCTACAAGGGCCTGACCGACGCCAAGCGCGCCATCGGTGCCTTCCTCGATTCGCGGGGCGACGCCCTGCACCTGGCCACCGTGCCGGCGCTGCTGGATACCGTCCGCGGGGCGTTGTTCTTCCTGGGCAATCCCCGGGCGGCCGAGCTGGTGCGTGCCTGCACCGGTTACATCCAGCGCTGCCTGATCGAGGGCGGCCAGGCCTGTGAGCCGGCGACCCTCGAGGTGCTGGCGGATGCCCTCAGCAGCATCGAATTCTTTGTCGAAAGCGGTGGCACCGAGAGTCAGGACGGTACCCCGGAAATCCTCGATATCGCCGCGCAAAGCATTCGCGCCCTGGGCTGGACCTCGGCTGCGGCATGAGTGCCTGGCAGCCCGGCTGGTTCCAGACCGCCCAATCCTCTGGCGGTTGGCTGGTCGTCCATAGCGGCCAGGCGTTTCTGACCTCGGGTGCGGACGTGCTCTTCGCCAGCGACGATCCGCGGGTGCAGGGATTCGAAGGAGAGCGCCACGGCCTTGGCCAGTGGCAGGCCCAGCCGGTCACCCTGCTCGAACTGGACACCCCGCCGGACATCGAGGGCTGCGTCTGGCAACCCTTGCGGCCGCTGATGCTGCAATCGCCCCATGCGCTGTTCAAGTTGCTGGGCTATGCCAATCAGATCGGGACCTGGGCACGCCAGCATCGCTTCTGCGGACAGTGCGGTACCCGCACCTTCGCCCTCGATGGCCAGCGCGGCCTCAAATGCCCGAATTGCCAGCTCACCCAATATCCGCGCCTGTCGCCGAGCATGATCGCCCTGGTCACGCGCGGCGACGAGGTACTACTGGCGCGGTCGCCCCGTTTCGCGCCCGGGGTCTTCAGCACCCTGGCCGGCTTCGTCGAGCCGGGCGAGTCGGCGGAGGCCTGCGTGCACCGGGAGATCATGGAAGAGGTGGGCGTTTCGGTCACCAACCTGCGCTATCAGGGCAGCCAGAACTGGCCCTATCCGCATTCCCTGATGCTGGGCTATCACGTCGATTACCTGAGCGGCGACATCCGGTGCCAACCGGATGAAATCGAAGATGCCCGCTGGTTCCACCTGCGCGAGTTGCCGACGCTGCCGCCGGCCTTTTCCATCTCGCGCTTTCTGATCGATTGCTATCGGGTCGAGCGCCTAGGCGGCGCTGAACCAGTGCTGCCAGATTAGCTTGACGGTCAGCGCCAGCACGACGCAGATGAACACCGGGCGGATGAACTTGGCGCCGCCGGCGATGGCGCTGCGCGCGCCCAGGTAGGCCCCGAGGGTCAGCGACAGACCCATGGTCAGCCCCAGCACCCAGAGCACCTGTCCCAGGGCGATGAACATCACCAGGGCGACCCCGTTGCTGACGAAATTCATGGTGCGCGCCACGCCGCTGGCCTTGAGCAGATCCAGGGGATAGAGCAGCAGGCTGCTGACCGTCCAGAAGGCGCCCGTGCCTGGCCCGAACAAGCCGTCGTAGGCACCCAGCGTCAGGCCCTGGGGCCATTGGCGCCGTTGCGGCACGGGCGCATCGCTGAGCACCGGTGCCTTGGGCGTGCCGCCGAACAGCAGATAGAGGGCGCAGCTGAACACCACGACCGGCAGCAGCTGATTGAGGAAGTCCGCGGAGAGATGGTGGGCCACCAGGGCGCCGATCCCCGCACCGAGGGCGGTAGCCAGCAGCGCATGCCGCCACTGACGGGGATGGAACAGCTTGCGGCGGTAGAAGGTGTAGGCGGCGGTAGCGCTGCCAAAGGTCGAGCTGAGCTTGTTGGTGCCGATCGCCAGATGGGGCGGCACGCCGGCCATCAGCAGCGCCGGCACCGTGAGCAGGCCGCCACCGCCGGCGATGGCGTCGATGTAACCGGCGAGGAAGGCGACCCCGGCGAGCAGCGTCAGGGTCATGGGGTCCAGGGCGAATTCGAGCATGAGGGTAGGGCGCCAGGTGGAACGGGGGCGCCATCATGCATCAGACGCGCAGCCGTCACCACCTGCGGGCGACCTCGATCAATCCAGGGCGGGGAAGGGCAATCCGACGTAGTTTTCCGCGAGAGTGGTGCGACCCGCTCTGGAATCGAGCAGCGCCTGGAGTTCGGCGTCCTGCACCCGCTGGGTGAAGGCATCGGTATCCGGAAAACGGTGCAGGGCGGTGGTCATCCACCAGGAGAAGCGCACTGCCGCCCAGATCCGCTTCAGGCAGAGCGCCGAGTAGCGTTCGAGGCAGCTGGCGTCGCCGTTGCGATAGGCGCGTTCCAGCAGCAGGTGCAGATTGCGCACGTCGCCCAGGGCCAGGTTGAGTCCCTTGGCGCCGGTGGGCGGGACGATATGGGCGGCATCGCCGACCAGGAACAGCCGGCCGTATTGCATGGGTTCGACCACATAGCTGCGCAGCGGGGCGATGCTCTTTTCCAGCGAGGGACCGGTCACCAGCTGGGCCGCCGTCTCGGCCGGCAGGCGCGCCTTGAGTTCCGCCCAGAAACGCTCGTCCGACCAATTCTCCACCGCGTCCCCGGCTTCCACCTGCAGGTAGTAACGACTGCGGGTCGCGGACCTCATGCTGCACAGGGCGAAGCCTCGCGGGTGATTGACGTAGATGAGTTCGTCGGCGGCAGGCGGGGTGTCGCTCAGCAAGCCCAGCCAGCCGAAGGGATAGACCCGCTCGTATTCGGTGAGCACGCCGTCCGGGATGCTGCGGCGCGAGACGCCACGGAAGCCGTCGCAGCCGGCGATGTAATCGCAGTCGATGCGCAGCGTCTCACCGGCGACCTGGCAGGTGACATGAGGGCGCTCGCCCTTGAGTTCGTGGGGCTGGACCTCGCTGGCCTGGTAAAAGGTAGGGGCGCCACTGGCCTGGCGGGCGGCCATCAGGTCGCGGGTCACCTCGGTCTGGCCATAGACGGTGACGCAGCGTCCGCCCAGCAGATCGTTCAAGTCCAGTCGCTCGCGCTTGCCGTGGATGGCGAACTCCACGCCTTCATGCACCTGGCCTTCCTGTTCCAGCCGCTCGGCGACGCCGGCCTGGCGTAGCAGATCGACCGTGCCCTGTTCGAGCACGCCGGCACGGATGCGGCTGAGTACGTGGTCGGCGCTCTGGCGCTCGACGATGACGTTGTCGATACCCGAGCGGGTGAGCAGCTGGCCCAGCAGCAGTCCGGAAGGGCCCGCGCCGATGATGACGACTTGGGTGCGCATGGAGTCTGTCCTCTTGTCTGGCGTGAACGCCGTTTATTATGGGGCTCCGGTATTTTTGGACGGTTTCCGCCGGTATCGACAGCGACCTTTGCGATACTTTCTGGTACTTTTCAATGATTCGTGCGGCTATCGCCCAAGGACTGACGATGACCACTGCCTTGCCACCCATCTTCAAGCTGTATGGCGAGGCCCAGGCTTGGCCAGCGCCGGACCTGCTGCACTGCGAAACCATCGAGAGTCGCAGTCGGCTGCATGCCTGGCATATCGAAACCCATCGTCATGCGGATCTCGCGCAGCTGCTCTATGTGCGCCAGGGCGGGGTGCGCCTGCAGCTGGAAGACTGGCAGGGCGAAAGGACCGGGCCGCTGCTGGTGGTGCTGCCGGTGTTGTGCGTGCATGCCTTCGAATTCGAGCCTTCGGTGGAGGGCTTCGTGGTCACCCTGCCGGTGCCTCAGCTGGAGCGCCTGAAGCAGCGCTGCCAGAGAGCCGGGCAGGGACTGTTCCTGGCCGCCGGGTGCCTGGACCTGAGCGGACCCGACGCCCCCTGGATCGACCAGTTGATCGGTCAGCTCGTCGCCGAATACGAGGGCCACAAGCCGGGTCGCGAGGTCATGCTCGAAGCCCTGCTCGACAGCCTGGCGATCTGGCTGTTGCGGCAGCATCGGCCCGAACAGGGCGCGACCCTGCCACGACGCGCCGAACAGCACCTGGGACGCTTTCTGGCGCTGGTGGAGCAGCACTATCGCGAGCACTGGAGCCTGGGGCGCTACGCGGCGGCGCTCGGGATCTCGGGAGTACACCTGAACGGCCTCTGCCGGCAGCTGGCCGGAGCCTCGGCGCTGGCCATCGTGCACCAGCGCCTGCTGCTGGAGGCGCGCCGCACCCTGACCTACACCCAGGCATCGGTGGGCGAGATCGCCGATGCCCTGGGCTTTGCCGATCCGGCCTACTTCGCCCGCTTTTTCCGCCGCGGCACCGGCCAGAGTCCGCTCAGTTATCGCCGTCTTGCGGGCCAACAACCGCCGAGCTGAGGGGCAGGGGATCGGCTGCCAGGGTTTCGCCGACGCGCGTGGCCAGGGCGTCGAGATTGAAGGGCTTGGTGATCAGGGTCATGCCGGGGTCGAGATAGCCTTCCAGGTGGGCCCCCTCGGCATAGCCGGTGGCGAACAGTACCTTGAGACCGGGCCGGCGCTGCCGCGCGATCTCGGCCAGCTGGCGACCGTTCATGCCCGGCAGGCCGACATCGGATAGCAGCAGGTCGATGGGGCGGCCGCTTTCCAGCAACGGCAGCGCGCTGCGCGCGTCTTCGGCCTGCAGGGTCGCGTAGCCCAGTTCGCGCAACAGATCCACCACCATCTGCCGGACCACGGGTTCGTCTTCCACCACCAGCACGGTCTTGCCGGCGCTATGAGCGGTGACCGTAGGGGAGGCTAGCCGCGGCGGTTCCACATCGGCGCCCAGGTAGCGGGGCAGGTAGAGGCCCACGGTTGTGCCCTGGCCGGGCAGGGAATCGAGCCGGACATGCCCCTTGGACTGCTTGGCGTAGCCGTAGATCATCGACAGCCCCAGGCCGGTGCCCTGGCCGATGGGTTTGGTGGTGAAGAAGGGGTCGAAGGCGCGTGCCATGACCTCGGGCGGCATCCCGGTGCCGTTGTCCGCCACCAGCAGCGCCACGTAGTCACCGGCGCTCACGGCGTCCAGGCCATTGCCACTGTCGCTGAGATAGACATTGCGCGTCTCGATGCGGACGGTGCCGCCATGGGGCAGGGCATCGCGGGCATTGATGACCAGATTGAGCAGGGCGCTTTCCAGTTGGTGGGCATCGGTGAGCGCCTGCCAGAGTCCGGCGTCCAGCTCGAGCTGCAGGACGATATCGCCGCGCAGACTGCGTAGCAGCAGCTCCTCCATGGAGCGCACGCAGTCGTTGACGTGAATGGGCTGCAGATCCAGCGCCTGGCGCCGGGAAAAGGCCAGCAACCGCTGGGTGAGGGCGGCCGCGCGCTGGGCGGAGGTCAGCGCCGAGTGCAGATACTGGTCGAATTTGTCCTGGCGACCGGCCTTCTGGTGCCGCTGCAGCATGTCGAGACTGCCCATGATGCCGGTCAGCAGATTGTTGAAGTCGTGGGCGATGCCACCGGTGAGCTGACCCACAGCTTCCATCTTCTGCGCCTGGCGCAACTGCTCCTGCAGCTCCTGCTGCTCGGTGACGTCGCGCCCCACGGCGTAGATCAGCTCGTCTTCGGCGCTGGCGGTCCAGTCGAGGATGCGATAGCTGCCATCGCGGCCACGCAACCGCGCCCTGAGATTGGCCGAGCCCTGCTGGCGGCCCAGGCTGCGCAGGGTATCGAAGACCTGGCGCTGATCGTCGGGATGGATGAGTTCAGTGAGCTGGATGCTGGCCAGATCGGTCTCACGCCGTCCCAGCAGGCGGGTAGCGGCGCTGTTAACCGTCTTTACCTCGCCATCGGCGCGGCAGATCACCATGAGGTCATGGCTGATGCGCCACATCCGGTCACGCTCGCGGGTGCGCAGTTCGATCTGTTGCTCCAGCTCCTGGCGCGAACGGGTGAGGACCTCCCGCGCATCGACGATGCTCTGGATATCGGTGCAGGTGCCGAACCATTGCTCGATGCGGCCCTTGGCGTCACGCACCGGTTGCGCCCGGCCGAGCACCCAGCGGTAGCGCCCGGAGCGATGCCGCAGGCGGTATTCGATGTGGTAGGGCTCGCCGGTGCTGAGGCTGTGGTGCCAGACCTTCCAGGTGCGCTCCTGGTCGTCCGGGTGGAAGACGTTGGCCCAGCCTTCGCCCTCCGTGGAGCCTTCCGGCACTCCGGTGAACTCGTACCAGCGGTTGTTGAAATAGAAGTGGTGGCCATCGGGGCGGGTGGCCCAGACCATCTGGTCGATGGAGTTGATGATGGCGCGCAGCTGCGCCTCGTTGCGGGCCAGCTCCTGAGCCTGGCGGCGATGATTGCTGATGTCGATGAACAATACCGCGAAACGGTCGCCCGGCAGCTTGTGGGCGCGCACCTCGTACCAGTGTTCATGCTGCAGGTGCAGCAGGATGTCGAACTGGGTGAATTCGGCATCGCCGTTCATGAAGTCGACATAGGCGGGCAGCAGATCGGCTTCCAGCTGCGGCAGGGATTCGCGCAGCGTCCGCCCCAGGACCTGATCCAGGGGGATGCCGGTGAGGGTGGCGAAGACCGGATTGACCTCCAGGAAACGGAAATCCTCCATCCGGCCAGCGGCATCGCGGATCGCCTGGGCCATGTAGAAGCCCTCGCGCATGCCGTGGTACAGCTCCTGCAGCCAGAGATCGCGTTCGGTGATGGCGGCTTCGTTGAGCTTGCGCTCGGTGATGTCGTAGCACACGCCCAGATAGCGGCCGCCGCCCTGGCTGGTCATCAGCTGGCCGCGTCGACCGAGCCAGCGCTCCTCGCCGGTGTCGGCACGGCGAATGCGGTATTCGAGATAGTCGAGGGCGTCGTCGTCCGGCGCCGCGGTCAGGGTTCGCAGGCTGGAGACGTCGTCGGGATGCAGCTGCCGGATCAGCTCTTCCAGGGGATAGCTGCGGCGGACCGGCAAGCCCCACAGCTGGCAGAACCCCGAGGACACCAGCAGTCGGGCCTCGCCGGGTAACAGCTCGAAGGTACCGACGCGCCCGACCTCCTGGGCCAGTCGCACCCGCTCCTCGGCTATCAGCTGATCGGTCCTGTCCTGCAGCACATGTACGAAGCCGAGCGGGTCCTCGGCGTCCTTCAGAGCGGTAGTGGCGATCTCCACCCAGCGTGGCGTACCGCCCTGCACCGTGATCCAGCCGGCGCCCTGGCCGTGCTCGTCGACCAGCGCCTGATGCAGGGCGGTGGTCAGGAAGGCGGCGTCCCGACCCGACGTCAGCAGATCAGCGAAGCGCTGGCCCCGGGCTTCGCTGGCCGGCCAGCCACACAGCAGTTCGGCCCCGCGGTTCCAACGCTCGATGCACCCGTCGCGGTCGGTGATGACCAGAGCGTGGGAGGTCAACTGCAAAAGCGCCTGCTGTTCGAGCAGAGAGGTCGACATGCGTGGATTCCATTCAGCGAGCGGGCGTGTGACGGGCGTTACCTAGGCTTCGATACCCTCGCTCAGCTGGACGTTCAAACTGCGCAGGGCATTCCAGTACTCAGGATAGGTCTTGCCGACGCATTCGGGGTCCAGAATGCGGATGCCTGCCACCCTCAGGCCGGCCAGGGCGAAGCACATGGCGATCCGGTGGTCGGCGTGGGTCTCGATCACGGCATCGGTCCGGGTACCGGCCAGGGCAGGATCGGCCGCCACCAGCAGGTCGTCACCCTCGACGCTGGCGAGACCGGCGCGAATGGCGTTGAGGCCGTCGTGCAGGGCCGCCACCCGGTCGCATTCCTTCACGCGCAGATTGGCCAGGCCCACGAAGCGCACGGGGGTTTCGTTGAAGGCTGCCAGGACCGCCAGGGTAGGAATGGCATCCTGCATCTGCGAGCCGTCGATGACCGCCGGCAGCCGAGGGAAGGCGGCGATGTGGTCGAGGGCCTTGGCATCGGGCTGGGTAAAGGCGTCGTCGGCCACCCCCAGGTCGATGGTTCCGCCGGTGAGAGCCTGGGCTGCCCAGAGATAGGTGGCGGCGGAGGCGTCCGGCTCGATGAAGTAGTCCCGTGCGACGTAGCCGGTCGGGGCGACCCGCCAGGTGGCGGCGTCCAGCTGCTCGACCTGGGCGCCGAAGGCGCGCATCGCCTCGACGGTCAGGTCGACATAGCCGCGGGCACCGATGTCGCTGCCGCGCAGGGCGACGTCCACCGGTTCGCTGCCGAGCGCGGCCAGCATCAGCAGGGCGGAGACGTACTGGCTGGACAGGCCGGCATCCACCTCGAAGCGGCGCGCGGTGAGACGGCCCTGGCCGGTAACGGTCACCGGCGGGCAGCCGCTCGGCGCCTCCACCTGGATGCCATTGGCGCTCAGGGTCTCCAGCAGGGGACCGATCGGCCGCTTCTGCATATAGGTGTCACCGGTCAGGGTGACGGCGCCGTCAACGGTGGCCACCGCCGCGGTCAGGAAGCGCACCGCCGTGCCGGCATTGCCGAGAAACAGCGGTGCTTTCGGTTGCTGCAGGCGCCCGGAGCTGGTCACCACGAAGGTAGTGGCGTCGGGTTCGTCGACGGTGACACCCATCTGCCGCAGCGCCTCGGACATGTGCCGGGTGTCATCGCTCTTGAGAGCGCCGGTCAGGCGGCTGGTGCCCTTGGCCAGCGCTGCCAGCAGCAGGGCGCGGTTGGTGATGGACTTGGAACCGGGTGGGGCGACCCGTCCATGTAGCGCGACGTTGGGCGGGGTGACGGTGATGTAGGGTCTGGCGGACATGGGGGCTCCAAGCAACTTCGCGACGGCCACAACGGCGGATCGTAATGGGGGCGCCATGATGCCATTTCAGACCGCCCAGGCCAAAGCACCCGTACTTTAATACCACCCCTATAGGGACCGTGGCTTTCACCTGATACCTCTATTGTCACGAACAGGTCATCAAGGCGGGGTAGTGCTAGCCTTTTTCCGCCAGAGGCCGTTGCCATGTCCCTTATCCGTCCCGATCGTCGTCGCGTTCTGCAAGGCCTGGGTGCCACGCTGCTGTTGCCCGCCCTGGGCCAGCGAACCTGGGCCGCACCGGCAGGGCGCCCGGGAATACCTGATGGGGTCCAGGCGGGGGATGTCACCGGCGGGCAGGCGCTGATCTGGAGTCGGACGGATCGTCCGGCGCGGATGCTGGTGGAGTGGGATACCCAGGAGAGCTTTCGCTCCCTGCGCAAGGCGACGGGTCCCGTCACCACGGCGGCCCAGGACTACACGGCCCGCATCGACCTGGCCGGGCTGCCGGCCGATCAGCGCATCTTCTACCGCGTGCGCTTCGAGGACGTAGACAGCGGCACGCTCAGCGAGCCCGTCATCGGCCACCTGCGCTCGGCGCCCAGCCAGCGCGGCGATATCCGCTTCGTCTGGGGCGGCGACACCGTGGGGCAGGGCTTTGGCATCAATCCCGACATCGGTGGCATGCGCATCTACAACGCCATGCGCGAGCGGCGGCCGGACTTCTTCCTGCACAGTGGCGACACCATCTATGCCGACGGCCCGGTCCCGGCCCAGCTGACGGTGGAAGAGGGCCGCATCTGGCGCAACCTCACCACCGAGGCCAAGAGCAAGGTGGCGGAAACCCTGGACGAATTCCGCGGCAACTATCGTTACAACCTGATGGACGCCCACCTCAAGAGATTCAACGCCGAGGTGCCCCAGGTGTGGCAGTGGGACGACCACGAGACCACCAACAACTGGTCGCCGAGCAAGACGCTGGACGATCGCTACCAGGTCAAGGACATCAATGTCCTGAGCGGTCGGGCCCGCCAGGCCTTCCTGGAATACGCGCCCATGCGGGGCGTCTCGGCCGACGGGGCAGGGCGCATCTATCGACGGATCGCCTATGGCCCCCTGCTGGATGTCTTCGTGCTGGACATGCGCAGCTATCGCGCCGGCAACGACAGCAACCTGGGTAGCGAGGAGGGCGGTCAGGGCGCCTTTCTGGGTCAGGAGCAACTCGACTGGCTGAAGAAGGAGCTGCAGGCGTCCAAGGCGACCTGGAAGGTGATCGCGGCCGATATGCCCATCGGGCTGCAGGTCCCGGATGGCAAGGACGCGCAGGGCCAGGCGCGCTGGGAGGCGATCGCCAACGGCGATCCCGGAGCCCCCAAGGGGCGCGAGCTGGAAACGGCCGACCTGCTGCGCTTCATCGCCCGGCAGGGGATCCGCAACACCGTCTGGCTTACCGCGGACGTGCATTACTGCGCCGCGCACCACTATCACCCGGACAGGGCGGCCTTCCAGGATTTCGAACCCTTCTGGGAATTCGTGGCGGGGCCGCTGAACGCCGGCAGCTTCGGTCCCAACCCGCTGGATGCCACCTTCGGGCCCGAGGTGGTGTTCCAGAAGGCGCCGCCCCAGGCCAACACCTCACCGCTGAGCAACTTTCAATTCTTCGGGGAGGTGGAGATCGACGGCAAGACCGCCGAATTGCAGGTCACCCTCAGGGATCAGGACGGCCGTCCGCAATTTACCCAGAAGCTACAGCCCCTAAATAGCAATACCACCCCTATAGCATAAATACAGTTAGTGATGATCCTCTGCACAGCTATCAAGAAGAGGCCCAAGTTCTTGTAAATGCTACAATCTGGTAGATATCAGGTTGGAGTTGGCCATGCACGAAGACATCAAGAGCGCGTTCGAAGACCTCAAGCGGAGCATCGCCATCTTCAATGAACGCTGGCCCGGGAAGGTGATAGCTGCCCGGGTCTGGCGGCTGCCGCTGCTGGCCCAGCAGCGGGTGCCTGACCACATCGCGGCGGAGTCCTTCGAGGGCAGCGCCGCGGTGGAACTCACCCGCGATGCCTTGCTGGCCTTTCACCTGCAACCCGGCCAGGCACCGGGTACGGTCAGCCGACTGCCCGGTTATATCGCCCTGGCCGAGCCGCTGATGGAGGAGATCCTGGCCATCAATACCTGCAAGGCCGCCTTCAGCGCGGCGATCGAGCAGACACGCCTGGAGCTGGAGCTGGCGCCGGAGGCGCGGCCCCGGATCATGCGCAAGGCCCTGGGGGGCGCCTTCAATACCAAGCAGCTGATCCGCAAGGTGCATGGCTTTCCCGATCCGGTCCGGCAGCTGACCTTTACCTGGGCCGGGCATACCGCGGGAGGAGAGCGGGTCAAGGTGGCCAAGGTGCGCGAGCAACTCAAGACCCTGGCCATGGCCCGCGCCGACCGGGAGCGGATCGCTCTGGATCGCACTCCGGAATGGCAGGAACACCAGGCACTCAATCGCATGGCGGACGATGACATCCTGGTCCGCCACAAGAAGATCGCACCGCATCCGCGGGCGATGCTCTGGTTCGGCGAGGAGAGTCGCTATGACGCCATGATCCACGCGAACCTGCCGGTGTTCGTGGTACCGGCTCAGGACGGCATGCAGGTCGTCGATCTGCGCGACTTCGACCGGACTCAGCGCGGGGCACTGCGACCCGACATCAAGCCGCGTCGCGAGGTGCTGGCCACGCGGTTGCTGTACCTGCCCACCGATAACCCGGAACGGCCCGCCGCCCAGCGCAACAACGAGGCTACGCTCAAGCGCTCGACCTACAGTCGCTGAGCCCCGATGACGTTACCGAGCGGGTGGATGTCGTAACCAGATCCTTCATGGCCGAGTGAAAAGGTAACGAAATCCTCCGCAACAGTTGCCTGCACACCAGCCTCGAATCAGAGAAACCCAGGATTTTCAACGACTTATGAATGTTGGCACGGCGAGTGCTTTATTACTGGCACAAGAACAACAAGATGCGCCGCTAACCGCCCACAACAAGAACAAGACGGCCAAGGCTCGCGAACCGATCATTTTGGAACGCTCCAGAGCAACCAAAGTAATCTGTTCACTTCCCACCTCGTTGGTGGGGCGTACTAAAGATCGATGACGTCGACGTCCGACAACAAAAACAAGAGGACAGCAGACGTACTTGAACAGGGGAGCCTCAGGGCTCCCTTTTTTCATGCCTGCAAAAAAGTCGCTGGAGGGCAGGTAATGGCCCCTGGCACAGCGCTCAGCACTCTGCTCGTGGTCCTCGCAGTACGATTTACCGTCTGGCTTTGGCGCATCGGGCATCCGTGATCTATCGTGAGCGCAGCCCATCCGCCATGGATACCTGTCATGACCCTTGCGAAGACCCTGCCTGCCCATTGGCTGAACGAGCCGACGCGCTGGTCCGATACGGACGGCCTGCTGCATATCAGCACCGATCGCGAGACCGACTTCTGGCAGAAGACCCAATACGGCTTCGAACGTGACAGCGGACATTTCCGGGGTTATGCGGCCGGCGCGGACTTCACCGTGCAGGTGCGGATCACCGGGACCTTTACCGAGCTGTACGACCAGGCCGGCCTGATGGTGCGGCAGGGCAGCGAGCGCTGGTACAAGACCGGGCTCGAGATCAACGATGGCATCGCCCATCTGGGCAGCGTCCTCACCCTGGGGCATTCCGACTGGGCCCTCGGGCCGATGCCGGATGCGGTCAGGGGATTCTGGCTGCGCATGACGCTACACGCCGAGGTGCTGCGCCTCCAGTATTCCCTGGATGGCCAGACCTGGCCGCTGTTGCGGCTGTGCCGCTTCGCGAGCGAAGAGGGCGCGGCGCTGCAGGTCGGGCCCTATTGCTGTTCGCCGCAGCGCGAGGGCCTGGAGGTCAGCTTTGCCGACCTGCAGATCGGGCCGGCGATCGTCAAGGAACTGCACGACCTGAGCTGACCGCGCGGCGATCAGCTCATCCAGTTGCCGCCGTCGACGTTGTAGGTCTGGGCCACCACGAAGTCGCTGTCACTGGACGCCAGGAACAGCGCCATGCCGACCAGGTCCTCGGCGGTTCCCATCCGGCCGTAGGGCACGGCTTCGCCGACCAGGCGCTTCTTCTCGCCCAGCGGTCGTTGCTCGTAATGGGCGAAGAGGGCGTCCACACCTTCCCAATGCTCGCCATCGACCACGCCCGGGGCGATGGCATTGACGTTGATGCGGTGCTTGATGAGGTCGAGGCCGGCCGACTGGGTCAGGCTGATCACCGCCGCCTTGGTCGCGCAATAGACGGCCACCAGGGCTTCGCCGCGGCGACCGGCCTGACTGGCCATGTTGATGATCTTGCCGCCATGCCCCTGGGCGATCATCTGCCGGGCAGCGGCCTGCAGGGTGAACAGGGGACCTGCCACGTTGATGGCGAACAGCCGGTCATAGCTTGCCCGCGAGATCTCGACGATGGGTGCCAAGTCGAACAGGGCGGCATTGTTGACCAGGATGTCGAGCTTGCCGGCAGTAGCGACCACTTGGGCGATGGCCGTGTCGATGGAGGCCTGGTCGGTGACGTCCATGGCCAGGGCGTAGGCACGCTCGCCCAGTTCCTCGGCCGTTTCGCGGGCTCTTTCGATGTTGATGTCGGCGATGGCCACCGTCGCGCCTTCCCTGAGGTAGGCCTGGGCGAAGGCCTTGCCGATCCCGCGCGCGGCGCCGGTGATCAGGGTGCTTTTTCCTTCCAGTCTGTTCATGGTCTTGGCTCCAATCGAGAGAAGCCGACCGCGCGGTCGGCTTCTTGGGGTAGAAAGGGATTACTTGAGATAGCCCGCGCGTTTCATCTCGCGGGTCGTCGAGGTCTGGGCCGCGTTGAGGGCCTGTTCGACGCTCATCTGGCCGGTGAGGGCAGCCGAGAACAGCTTGCCGACCGAGGTGCCGATGGCCTGGAATTCGGGAATGGTCACGTACTGGATGCCGACGTAGGGCACCTGCTTGGCCGAGGGATGGGCCGGGTCGGCGTGCTGCATCATTTCCAGGGTGATCTTGGCGAAGGGCGCAGCGCTCAGGTAGGCCTGGCTGTAGGTGGACTAGCGAGTGCCCGGCGGGACGTTGGAGATGCCGTCCTGCTCGGCCACCAGCTGGATGTATTCCTTGGAAGTCGCCCATGTGATGAAGGTCTTGGCCGCCTCCTTGTGCTTGGCGCTCGCCGGGATCGCCAGCGACCAGGCATACAGCCAGGACGAGCCCTTGTCGGTGACCTCATGGGGCGAGGCGGCGAAGCCGACCTCGTCCGCCACCTTGCTCTGGCTCTTGTCGGTGGTGAAGGAACCGGCGACGCTGGCATCCACCCAGAGCGCGCACTTGCCGCTGTTGAACAGGGCCAGGTTCTCGTTGAAACCGTTGCTGGAAGCCCCGGGCGGGCCGTACTTCTTCATGTTGTCGACATAGAAGTTGGCCGCTGCCGTCCACTCGGGACTCGTCAATTCGGGGTGCCACTGCTCGTCGAACCAGCGCGCGCCGAAGGCGTTGCCCATCAGGCTGAGCAGCGCGACGTTTTCCCCCCAGCCGGCCTTGCCCCTCAGGCAGAGGCCGTATTGCTCCTTGTCCGGCTGGTTGAGCTTGCTGGCGAACGCGGCGAGTTGCGACCAGGTCGGCTTGTCGGGCATCTGCAGGCCGGCGGCCTTGAACAGGTCCTTGCGGTAGTAGGTGACGGTGCTTTCGCCATAGAACGGCAGGGCATAGAGATGGTTGTTGACCGACAGCCCCTGGCGGACCGCCGGGAAGATGTCTTCGACGTCATAGCTGGCAGGCAGGTTGTCGAGCGGCTCCAGCCAGTTCTTGGCCCCCCAGAGCGGGGTTTCGTAGGTGCCGATGGTCAGGACATCGAATTGGCCACCACCGGTAGTGATGTCGGTGGTCAGCCGCTGCCGCAGCACGTTTTCTTCGAGCACCACCCAGTTGAGCTTGATGTCGGGGTGCCGTTGTTCGAACACCTGGGACAGCCGCTGCATGCGCACCATGTCGCTGTTGTTGACGGTGGCAACGGTGACCGATTCGACGGCCTGGGCAACACCGGTCAACCCGAGACCGGCCAACAGCAGCAAGGCGATAGGGCGCTTCATCTTCTTCTCTCCGTGACTGCCACAACGGGCAGCTTGTTGTTGTTATGAATGACTGGCCGCCGATATAAATCTGATCTCGACAGCGCAGCTGGAGAGGATTACAACAGCAGGGCCAAGCCGCTGGCTAACCTGGCACTGACCGATTACCGATACATTTTTGACCTGGATCGCCGAGCGCACCGATGTCAAAAAAGCATCGATAGCCAGGCCGGCCGGTGCGGGCCTACAAGAACAAGCAGAGGTGCATCATGAAGGCGACCGCCTTCCTCGAGGCGCGGCCGGCAGAGCTGGAAGTGATCTTCGCCGCGCCCGACCAGAGCTTTCGCTGGTACGAGCACGACTATCCCTACGCCTTGGCGCGCTGGAATCATCATCCGGAATACGAGATCCACCTGATCCGCCAAGGCAGCGGCCGGCTGCTGGCCGGCGACTATGTCGGGCCCTTTGCCGCAGGTCATGTGGCCATGATCGGGCCGGATCTACCGCACGACTGGATCGGTGATCTACCACCCGGCGAGGTGCTCGCTGGCCGTGACGTGGTCATCCAGTTCAACGGCGAACTGTTGCGCTCGCTGAGCGCCGTGGCGCCGGAACTGGGCGGTTATCTGCCGTTGCTTGAGCAGGCCCGACGCGGGCTGGAGTTCAGCGGCGACACGGCCCGCGAAGCGGCTGCCTTGATCGAGGCGATCGGCCAGGCCCAGGGCGCCGAGCGGCTACTCAGGCTGTTCGCCTTGCTGGGCTTACTGTCCCGGGCGCCGGGAAGCGAGAGGCTCGTCCTGGCCAGTGCCTGTTATGCGCCGGCGCTGGATGCCCGCAGTTCCGCACGGGTACATCAGGCCTTCGACTATCTGCTGAGCGAACTCACCGAGGATATCCGACTGCCGGTGATCGCCAGGCGCGTCGGCATGAGTGAGGCGGGGTTTTCACGCTTTTTCAAGAAGGTCACTGGCCACGGTTTCATCGAACTGGCGCGCAAGCTGCGCATCCAGCGGGCCTGTCGGCTGCTGCTGCAGGCGGAGCTGTCCATCGCCGCCATCTGTTTCGAGGTGGGCTATTCCAATCTGTCCAATTTCAACCGGCATTTCCGCAACGAGACCGGACGGACGCCCAGTCAGTATCGCCAGGAGCAGATCGGAACCCGGCGTCAGCAGCCGCATGGGTGAGGGCGGGCGAGGGTGGTCATGCCCTGGGCCGGTAGGCGCTCATAGAGGTAGGCGTACCTGGCCCTGGAGCGCCAGATACGCCGAACACAGCCTTATTCCGCGCTGGACGGCTTGGCCCAGAGGTTGATGTCGCCTTCGACCGCATGGGTGTCGATCTCGGCCAGTTCCTCGGCGGTAAAGCTCAGGTTGTCTAGGGCCGCGACGTTTTCCACGATCTGTTCGGGCCGACTGGCGCCGATCAGGGCGCTGGTGATGCGCGGATCGCGCAGGGTCCAGGCCAGGGCCAGCTGCGCCAGACTCTGGCCGCGGCGCTTGGCGATGGCATCCAGGGCGCGGACCCGGGCCAGGTTCTCGGCAGACAGATGGCCTTGCTGCAGCGACTGGCCACCGGGCTGATTGACCCGGGCTTCGGCCGGAACGCCATTGAGGTACTTGTCGGTCAGCAAGCCCTGGGCCAGTGGCGTAAAGGCGATCACGCCGCTGCCGATTTCCTCGGTCGCATCCAGCAGATCCTTTTCGATCCAGCGATTGAGCAGGTTGTAGGCCGGCTGGTGGATCAGCAGCGGGATCTTCCAGTCGGCCAACAGCTTGGCCATTTCCCGGGTCTTGGTCCCCGAATAGGAGCTGATGCCGATATAGAGCGCCTTGCCTTGCTGGACCGCGGTGGCCAGGGCGCTGGCGGTTTCCTCCAGTGGCGTGTGTTCGTCGAAACGGTGCGAATAGAAGATGTCGACGTAATCCAGGCCCAGGCGCTTGAGGCTCTGGTCCAGGCTGGCCAGCACGTATTTGCGCGAGCCGCCACCTTGGCCATAGGGCCCGGGCCACATGTCCCAGCCGGCCTTGCTGGAGATGATGAGTTCATCGCGGTAGGCGGCGAAATCTTCGCGCAGCAGCCGACCGAAATTGATCTCGGCGCTGCCATAGGGCGGCCCGTAATTGTTGGCCAGGTCGAAATGATTGATGCCCAGATCGAAGGCGGTGCGCAGCAAGGCGCGCTGACGATCCAGTGGCGTGGTATCGCCGAAGTTGTGCCAGAGGCCCAGCGACAGCGCCGGCAGCACGAGCCCGCTGCGACCCACGCGGCGGTAAGGAATACGGTCGTAGCGATCGGAAGCGGCTTGATAAGCCATTCAAAACTCCTCGGGATGGAATACTTGTTGGAAACCCAGGACATTCGCGCGTGGTGACACAGGCGGAGGCGCGACCATCGGGAAAGAGCTCCGGGAACGGACGCCATCCGATTAAAGCTGTCGGCGCCAGCTTGTACAAACGGCCGCTGCGGAATTTGCGCTGCAGGTGTGCGGTAAGCGGCGATCTGAATCCCTGAAGCAGTCATGTCTGGCAAACTGGCAAGGCGGTAGCGGATTTCAGAAAGCCGCCAGCGTGAAAAGGCAGACACTCGGTGCAGCGCTCCATAACCACAACTTCGCATAATGTATATTATGTTAAATTGGATATGGGCCTAGACTGACAACTGCCCTTTGCCATCCCCTCCAGTCTTTAACCTTATCCCTGATTCGGCCACCTGCTTCGACTCCGGCTTCCCTACCCTGGCCCTGTTGATCAGCGATCAGGATCTCCTTGCATGACGATCCTGAAAACGCGTCCGTTGCGAACGACGCCTTCAGGATCTCTCGACTGATCACCGGCTGCCATCGAGTCCCTAGCTCGCCAACAGCTGCTCCAGTCGCTGCAGGCGCTCCTTGTACACACGCCGTGCGGCCAGCGCGTCTTCCAGGGTTACCGCCACGAATCGCGCCTTCTGGTTGGGCTGCAGCTGGCCGATCAGATCCAGGTCGCTGCTGATGACCGTGCCGATCATGGCGTAGCCGCCACCCGACACGGCGTCTCGGTGCAGGACGATGGGTTCGAGGCCGGCCGGCACCTGGATCGAGCCGATGGGATAACAGCTGTCGACGATATTGGACGGATCCGAGCCGGCGCCAAAGGGTTGTTCGCGCGGCGTGAATTGCAACGGCCGGCCGCCCTTGAATCTGTAGCCGATGCGATCGGCTTCGGAGCCCACTGTCCAGGTATCGGCGAAAAAGGCCTCGGCGGCGTCTGCGGTCAGCCGGTGATGATAGAGCCCCGGCACGACACGCAGGGTCACCTCGCCACCGCAAGCCGGCACCAGGTCGACTGGCAACCGGATGCCAGCCTTGGCGCCTGTCGCTGGGCTTCCGACAGTCAGTTCGTCGCCCGCGGCGAGCCTTCGACCCTGGAAGCCACCGAGGCCGCCCAAGGTGTACGTCGAGCGACTGCCCAGCACCTCGGGCACGGCGAAACCGCCCGCCACGGCCAGATAGCCACGGGCGCCAGCCTTGAGGTAATCGAACTTGAGCACCTGGCCGGCGCGCACGCTGAAGGCTTCGTCCAGTGGCATTTCGGCGCCGTCCAGGCGTGGCGTCATGCGCGCGCCGCTCAGGGCGACCAGGGCGTCTTCGGTAAAGTGCAGCTCCGGGCCGAGCAAGGTGCATTCCAGGGCGGCGGCGCCGGGTGTGTTGCCCACCAGCAGATTGGCTGCGCGCAAGGCGTAGCTGTCCATGGCCCCGGACGGCGGGATGCCCAGGTGGTAGTAGCCTTCGCGACCGAGATCCTGGATCGAGGTGGCCAGGCCGGGTTTGAGTACCTTGATCATGCCGGCTCCTCCATCAGGGTGCGCGGATAGCCACGGGGATCGTCGAGAAAGGCGTCCAGGGAAAAGTCCACCGGACGGATATTCAGGGTGAAGCTACCCTCCTCTACCTCGGCCAGCATCCGGTCGTATTCGGCGCGGTCGATGGCGCGGAAACGGACGATGTCGCCGGGCCGGAAGAACACCATGTGGTCCTGCAGGTAATCTAGGCGCTGGGCCGGCTCGTAGATGGGCGCCGGCGTCACGCCGAACATCTGGTAGCCGCCGGCGCCTCGTACCGAGTAGATGCAGCCGAAGCAGCCGCCGTGGCCGAGGGTCTGCTTGGGCGTGTCGGTGCGGGGTCGCAGGTACTTGGGTACCTGCAGCTGCCGCTCGGCCTCGACCATCTGGAACATGAACGGCAATCCGGCGACGAAGCCCACCATGGAGACGAACCAGGGCGCGCCGCTGTGGGCCTCGATGAAGGCCTCGACATCGGCCAGGCCGTTGATGCGGGCGGCGTATTCCAGATCGGTAGCGGTCGGATCCTGGTGGCGATCGCGAAAGCGCATCAGCGTCTCGTGGGTCCAGGGGTCGTTGTAGAGCACCGGGATCTCGATCAGCCGCGTGGCCAGTTGGCGCTCGGCCACCGCCTGGTCTTCCACGCCCTGGACGGCGGCCAGCAGCCGGTCGGGCGGCAGGACATCGGGATCGAAGCGGATCTGGAAGGAGGCATTGGCCAGGCAGATGTCGTGGATGCCGGGCAGTTGCAGCGCCTGCACCGCACGGGTCATGGCCAGGCCACGGAAAAACGCCTCCAGGGACATGCTTTCGGACAATTCGACGAACAGGTGCTCGTCGCCGCCGAAGCTATAGCGGATCGCAGTCGTCATGCGGGAATCTCCTCGGCCAACCAGTGTTCCAGGGTACCGGTGTCGAAGCGGGCTTCGATCACCCAAGGTTCGTCCAGCAGGCGGCGATGCAGACTGGCGGTAGTAGCCATGCCGGTCAGACGCAACTGGTCCAGCGCCTGGCGAGCACGGGCCAGGGCCTCGCCGCGATCGGCGCCATGGGCGATGAGCTTGGCCAGCAGCGAGTCGTAATAAGGCGGCACTCGGTAGCCTGCATAGAGATGACTGTCGACGCGGATGCCCGGACCCTGCGGCCAGGCGAGCTGCTCGACGGTCCCGGGGCTGGGAAAGAAATTGCGCGCCGGATCTTCGGCGTTGAGTCTCAGCTCGATGGCGGCGCCCTGCAGATGGATGTCTTCCTGGCGCAGCCCCAGGGGTTCACCTCCGGCGATGCGCAACATGGCCTGGACCAGATCGATGCCGGTGACCATCTCGGAGACCGGATGCTCCACCTGGATGCGGGTGTTCATCTCGATGAAGAAGAACTCGCCGCGGGCTTCGTCGAACAGGTATTCCAGGGTGCCGGCGCCCCGATAGCCGAGGCTTTCGGCCAGGCGTACCGCGCTGGCGCAGAGAATCTCGCGCTGGGCAGCGGTAAGGACCGGCGATGGCGCCTCTTCCAGGAGCTTCTGCCGGCGCCGCTGCAGCGAGCATTCGCGCTCGAACAGATGTACGGCGCGCTGGCCATCGCCAAGGATCTGCACCTCTATATGCCGAGCGCGCTCGATGAAGCGCTCCAGATAGAGGGCGCCGCTGCCAAAGGCGGTCTGGGCTTCACGCTGGGCGATGGGAAACTCCCGCGCCAGCTCGGCGGCGTCGCGCGCCAGGCGGATGCCCCGGCCGCCTCCCCCGGCCGATGCCTTGATCAGCAGCGGATAGCCCACCGTCGCGGCTGCCGCTATGGCGGCCTCTATATCGGCCGGTTCGCCGGCAGAGCCCGGTACCACCGGGACGCCAGCCGCCAGCGCGGTGCGCCGCGCCTCGGCCTTGTCGCCCATGCGGCGGATGATGTCACCCGAAGGGCCGACGAATACGGCACCGGCCTCCTCCACCGCATCGGCAAAGGCGGCGTTCTCGGCCAGAAAGCCATAGCCGGGATGCACCGCATCGGCGCCGCTGTCTCGCAAGGCCGTGAGCAGAGCCTCTATATTGAGGTAGCTGCGATCCGCCCGCGCCGGGCCGATCACCACCACGGCATCGGCCTGGCGCGCCGCCAGCGAATCCCGGTCAGCCTCGCTGCAGGCCAGTACCGTCTCGATGTCCAGCGCCTTGGCGGCGCGCAGGATCCGGACGGCGATCTCGCCGCGATTGGCCACCAGCAGACGGCGGATGCCGCCCCCTGTCGTATTCACGAGGCGGCTCCGTTCAGGGTGGCCAGCAACTGACCCGGCTCGACCGGATCCCCGTCCTCGACGGCAAAGGCCGTCAGGGTCCCGGCGACCTCGGCGTGAACCTCGGAGAATTGCTTCATCACCTCGACCAGGCCGATCACGGTGCCGGCGGTGACGGTTTCCCCGACATCCACATAGGGCGCCGCATCGGGCGTGGGTTTGCGATAGAACGTTCCGGGCAGGGGCGAGAGCACCGAATGTTCGGCCATGACGATTCCTCTTCTAGGCAATGTTGTCGGAAAGGCAGGCGTAGCTAAGGGCAGGAGGACCCGGCGTCTTCGCGCCGGTGTCCGCATGGAAAACTAGCCGGCGCCCGGGGCGCGGATGGCGATGCCGGCGGCCTCCAGGCGCTGGCGGATGGCCTGGGCCAGGCCCAGCGCCCCGGGGGTGTCGCTGTGCAGGCAGATGGATTCGAAGGCCACCTCGACCTCGCCTCCCTCCACCGTGGCGACCCGTCCCTGCTGGCAGGCTTTGAGCACCCGGTCGGCCACCGCCTGGGGATCCAGCGCGCCCATGCGCCGGACCAGGACGATGGAGCCGCTGGCGTCGTAGTCCCGGTCGGCATAGAACTCGCGCACCAGGGGCTGGCCCAGCTCGCGACCGACTCGCCAGGTGGCCGAATCGGGCAGACAATAGAGCAGCAGCCCGGGTTCGAGCCGTTGCAGCGTCTCCACCAGCAGCCGGGCCGCCGCCTCGTCCCGGGCCAGGTGCATGAACAGCGCACCATGGGGCTTGAGGTGCTGCAGCCGCAGGCCATGCAGCCGGGCGAATTCACGCAGGGCGCCGAGCTGATAGACGATATCGGCCACCAGTTCGTCGGCAGGCATCTGCAGGGGCCGACGGCCGAACCCCACCAGGTCGCGATAGCCCGGATGGGCGCCGATGGCCACGTTGCGGGCCTTGGCCTGCTGGACAGTGCGCTGCATGAGGCCGGGATCGCCGGCATGGAAGCCGGTGGCGATATTGGCCGAGCTGACCAGGTCGAGCAGTTGGTCGTCCACGCCGTCACCCAGCGTCCAGGCGCCAAAGCCCTCGCCCATGTCGGAATTGAAATCCACCTCGATCATTGCGGTATTCCCTGGCAGCGGTGCGTTGTCCTCGACCTTAGGACTGCCCTGCCCCCTTGGGAAGATTTATTATCCAAAGCCCAGTGTTCGGAAAAATCGATACCTCAGGACAGTCGCCATGGCCCTCACCCTGCGCCAACTCCGTTATTTCACCGCGACGGCAGAACTGGGGCAGATCTCCCAGGCGGCCATCCACCTGAACATTTCCCAGTCGGCGGTAACCAGCGCCATCCAGGAACTGGAGGGCCTGCTGAGCACCAGTCTGTTCGTCCGTTCGGCGCAAGGGATGGCGCTGACCGATGCCGGTCGGCATTTCCTCAACCATGCCTATGGTATTCTGCGCGGCGTCGACGACGCCCTCAGCAGCGCCCTGCCCGATCACCGCGCCAGCGGCGAGTTGCGCATTGCCGCCAGCTATACGGTGATCGGCTACTTCCTCCCCCACCACCTGCAACGCCTGGCACAGCTCTATCCCGAGGTGACGGTGGCGGTACACGAGCAGGAGCGCCAGGCCATCGAAGAGGCGCTGCTGGACAGGCGCATCGACATGGCGGTGGTGCTGACCGCCAACCTGACCCACGAGGACATCGTCTCCGAGACGCTCTTCAATTCCGAACGCCGACTCTGGCTGCCCAGTGGCCATCCCTTGCGCGATCGACCCAACGTCAGCCTGGCGGATGTCGCCCGCGAGCCCTATGTCCTGCTGACCGTCGACGAGGCCGAACAGAGCGCCATGCGCTATTGGCGCCACGCCGGTCATGAGCCCCAGGTGCGGTTGCGTACCAGCTCGGTGGAGGCCGTGCGCAGCATGGTGGCCAACGGCAGCGGTGTCGCCATTCTTTCCGATCTGGTCTATCGACCCTGGTCGCTGGAGGGCAAACGGCTGGAGACCCGCACCCTGGTAGAGCCCATTACGCCCATGAGCGTGGGGCTGGCCTGGCATAGGGAGCATCCGCTGACGCCGGCCATGCAGGCCTTTCGCAGCTACTTCCACAGCGCCTTCCTGGCGCCCCAGCAACTGGGCGCACGACGGTGATTGCAGGGATAAATCCTCACGAACGTAAGGAATCGATCTGCATAACAGCCTGGATAGCTAAAATCCTCACGATCTTGAGGATTGCACCGGCTATCCCTTTGGCGTTAGCCTGATCCTCACGCTCGTGAGGATAAATCATGCAGGTGCTACTCAAGAATGCCGCCGACCTCGGTGCCCTCGTCCGCCAGGCGCGCAAGGCCCAGGCCCTGCGCCAGGACGACGCCGCCGGTAGCCTCGGCGTCAGTGAAAACTTTCTCGGCAAGGTCGAGCGCGGCGGCGAAACCGTCCAGTGGGGCAAGCTGTTCCAGGTACTGGAAGGCCTGGGCGTGCGCCTGATCGTGGATCTGCCCCCCGAGGTGGAAGCCCAGCCGGATACCCGGACACCATGAGGCGTGAACTCCTGGCCTGGATCGACGACCAGCTGGTGGGTCGGCTGGCTGACGAGAACGGTATCTGGTCGTTCCAGTACGAATCCGGTTGGCAGGCCTTCGGACTCTGTCCGCAATTGCCCTTGCAGCCAGAGCCGCTGATCGATGGCAGTTCGCAGCGACCGGTGCAGTGGTACTTCGACAACCTGCTACCCGAGGAAGGCCAGCGGCAACTGCTCGCCCAGGATGCGCGCCTGGAGGCCGCCGATGCCTTCGCCCTGCTCAGCTGGTACGGCGCCGAGTCCGCCGGCTCCCTTACCCTGCTCGCCGAAGGCCAGCGCCTGCCACCGGGGGATCGCCGCCCCCTGAGCGACGCCGACCTCTCCCGACGGATCAAGGCCATGCCGCAGCTGCCACTGACCCACGAGGCGCACAAGCGCATGTCGCTGGCCGGCGCCCAGCACAAGCTGGCGGTGATCCTTGATGAGCAGGGGCTGCAGGAACCCGTGGGCGCCCTGCCCTCGACCCATATCCTCAAGCCGGACCATCCCCACGAGGCCTTCGCCCATTCGGTGATCAACGAATGGTTCACCATGCGCCTGGCGGGTATGGCCGGGCTGATCGTTCCTGCCGTCGAGCGCCGCTACGTACCCGAGCCGGTCTATCTGATCGAGCGCTTCGACCGCGTCCGCACCCCGGGCGGCTGGCAGCGACGCCATGGCATCGACGCCTGCCAGGTGCTGGGGCTGGATCGTCATTTCAAGTACCAGGCAGGCAGCGTGGAGCGGTTGGCCGAGCTGGCACGGCTGTGCGAGGCGCCCGCCGTGACCCGGACGCGGCTGTTCAACTGGCTGGCGTTCAACGTGCTGGTGGGCAATACCGATGCCCATCTGAAGAATCTGGGCTTTCTGGTCTCACCGCGGGGACTCGCCCTGGCGCCCTGCTATGACCTGCTCTGTACGGCGGTATACGAGAGTCGCGCCTTCGACCAGCAGCGCTGGCCGGACGTGACCACCCTCGCCTGGCCGATCCTCGGTGAAAACCGGCTGGCGGCCGTCGACCGCGAGCGATTGCTGGATGCCGCCGAGGTGCTGGGTATCAAGCGCTCGCCGGCCGCCGCCCAGTTGCAACGCCTGCGCCAGCGCCTGCCCTCCCAGGCCCAGCAGTTGCTGGAACAGACCGAGCGGGAGAATCAGGTTCTGGCCGCCACCCGACCGGAGTTGCGGGCAGTGTTCGCCGGCGAGTTGCGCTGCCTGCGGGCGATCAGGGCGCTGATCGCCGAACAGGTCGAGCGGCTGGCCTGACGGCCACCCTTAAAGCGGCAACACCGCCAGCAGGCGCTCGCGTCTGAGCTGCTGTAGGCGGGCGACCAGCTCGCGCGTGGGGGTGCCGCTGGTGAGCCGTTGCAGGCGTTGCCCGGCGACCGATCCCAGCCATTCCAGCTCGTTAACGCCTTCCGGCTCGACCGCCAGCAGCAGGCAGTCACCGCCCAGCCGGGACAACAACCCCACGATCCGGCTGCGTGGACCCTTCGCCAGCCACTCCTCGTGCAACCCGACGGCGTCCTCCAGTTGCAGCACCGGGAGGTCGCTGCAACCGGGCAAGCCGCTGCGCAATTCAGCCGTCACGGCGGGGTCGAGATCGCCATGCAGGATGACCAGCGCCACGGCCGGTCGGAGGTCGTCTACCGCTGTCCAGGGTTGGCTCGTCATGCTGGACCTCCTCGTGACCGGTCGAAGCCTGGGCTCAGGCGAAGGCGTTGTGATAGGCGTTGAGCGCCGGTGCGCCCCCGAGGTGAACATAGAGCACCCGGCTGCCCTTGGCGATCTCGCCACTGCGCGCCATGGCGATCAGCCCGGCCATGGATTTGCCCTCGTAGACCGGGTCGGTGAGCATCCCCTCCATCTGCGCGGTGTAGCGGATGGCCTCGACGGTGGGGCCATCCGGCAAGCCGTAGTCGGGGCCGCAGAAACGCGGCTCGATGATGACGTCTTCGTCGCGGATCTCCTTGTCCAGGCCAATCATCTCGGCGGTGTTACGCGCGATTTTGGTCACCGCGGCGCGGGTCATTGCGGCGTCCGCCGCCGTGTCGATACCGATCAGGCGACGCTCGCGCTCCTGGGCGCGAAAGCCCACCACCATGCCGCCCTGGGTCGAACCGGTGCAGGTGGCCGTGACCACGGTATCGAAGAAGAGGCCCTGGTCGCGTTCCTGCGCCGCCAGCTCGTCGGCGAAATGGGCATAGCCGAGGCCCCCCAGGGGATGGTCCGAGGCGCCGGCGGGAATGGCGTAGGGCTTGCCGCCCTCACGCCGCACCTCGTCCAGGGCGCGCTCCCAGGTGGCTTTCACCGCGGTGGAATAGCCCTCGCCTTCCAACAGCGTCTGGGCGCCCATCAGCCGCGACAGCAGGATGTTGCCGACCTTGTCGTAGACCGGGTCTTCCCACTTGGTCCATTCCTCCTGGACCAGCCGGCACTTCATGCCCAGCACCGCGGCGACGGCGGCGACCTGGCGCGTGTGGTTGGACTGGATGTTGCCGATGGACACCAGGGTATCGCAGCCCTGCGCCAGGGCATCGGCGGCCAGCCATTCCAGCTTGCGCACCTTGTTGCCGCCATAGGCGAGACCGGAGGAGACGTCGTCACGCTTGGCCCAGAGTTCGATACCGAGGTCCTTCGACATGCGCTCCAGCTTGTGCAGGGGCGACGGGAAATAACCGAGCTTGAGGCGGGGAAAACGCTTTTCGAGATCCAGGGACATAGCAGCGACTCCAGTGGTGAGAGAACGCTTTCAATGCTAGGGAAAACGTTGAAAAAGGTGCTTTCGAATGAGCGGTACGAAATCTGCTTTCCTTTTGGCTACCCCGATTTCCTCCCATAGACGTTCTTCCAGAAACCACTTTTCAAGGAGAATCTTTCGATGAGCGAAGCTGCGGAACTCACCTCGGTCGAACGCAAGATCCTGCGCGCCCTGCAACAGGACGGACGGCTCAGCAATGCCGAGCTGGCGCGCCAGGTTTCCCTGAGCCCGAGCGCCTGCTGGAACCACACGCGCAAGCTGTTCGAGAGCGGGGTCATCACCGGTGTCAGGGCCCATGTGGACCCCAAGGCGGTGCAACGGGAGACCGCGGTGCTGGTGGGCGTGGTGCTGGACAGGTCGACCCCCGAATCCTTCCAGGCCTTCGAGGCGGCCGCACGCGCCCTGCCCCCGGTGCTGGAGTGCTACCTGGTGGCCGGCGACGTGGACTACTTCATCAAGCTCAGGGTCAAGGACATCGCGGCTTTCAATCGCCTGCACAGCGAGCGGCTGATCGCCCTGCCCGGCGTGCGCCAGGTGCGCACCTTCTTCGTGCTGAACGAGATCAAGACCGATGGGTTGTTGCCCATCTGATTCGGCGGGTGGCGCCTAGGGAGGGACGGGTACCGCGCGGCGTCCGTTCAGTACACCGTTGCCTGCGTGCTGTTGTTATCAGTGCCGGGCCCTGACAACCCGTTGGCCGTGGTCTCAGCCAAGAGTGCGTACGGGCCGGAACTCAGGTGATCACTCAAGAACTCCAGGCAGACCCTGATCTTCATCGACCCGGAAGCCCGAATCGTGGTGACGGCGGATACGTCAGCCGGCTGGTAATGTTCAGGTAGGACACGGACAAGCGTGCCATTTCTGATGCTCGGCGCCACGTCCCAGGTCGATGCCATGATGATGCCGAATCCTTCATGGGCCCACTCCCGAACGACATCACTGTGATTGGATGCCATTGGCCCTGTCACCTTTACCGACTCAAGGCCATTTGGCCCCTCCAGCCGCCATACACCGAAACTCTGATCCCTGCCACGGAACAATAAACAGTCGTGGCGTTGAAGGTCGCTTAGCGCGGTTGGGCAGCCTCGTTCCTTCAGATAGCTCGGAGCGGCACAGAGAATCCGTTGGCTGTCTGCAATCTTGTGAACAATCAGGTTCTGCTCGTTGACTTCACCCACTCGGATGTCGATGTCGAATTGCTCTGCAACCAAGTCAGTTCGACGGTCAACCAGCTCAAGCCAAACCTCCAACTTGGGGTAGCGTTTCCTGAGCAAGGCCAGAACAGGTGCGATGTGAAAGCGCCCCATCCGTTGGCTCGTGCTGATACGCAGCGTGCCTCTGGGTTCGACGCGGTCACCCAGCGACGTTTCAAGCATTCCATTGACGTTGTCCATGATCGTCTGTGCCCAGACAAGCATCGTCTCGCCATCCTTGGTGATCGAAACCCGCCTGGTTGTCCGGTTGAAAAGCTTGCAGCTCAGCGTCTCCTCCAGCGCCAGAACACGCTTGCTGACGTGAGCGGGAGAGATCCCAAGCTCTGTGCCTGCGGCGCTAAAACTGCCGCGTTTGGCGATCACGGAGAACAGGAGCAGATCCCTCAGGAAGGGATCATTGTTCACTAGTGGAGAATTCTGATTTTCCATGACGGACAATTATGGCATTTGGAGTTGATAGTAGCCTTGATCCTAGCAGATCGAATCGCGCCCCCAATTGCGTCGCGATTTACAACAATAACGCTCGCGAAGATCAAAGCATGTCCAAAATCAGAATTGCGGTAGCCGGTGCCGGCCTCATCGGGCGCCGCCATATCGAACTCATCAAGGCGAGTCCTTCTTGTGAACTGGCAGCGGTTGTCGATCCGCTTGAAATCGATGCCCAATACCTGGATTCACTAGGCGTCACGCACTATGCAGATCTTTCTGCCTGCCTCGCCGAAGACAAGCCTGACGGCGTGATTCTTGCCACACCTAACGCTCTACACGTCGAACAGACCCTGCAATGCATTGAAGCGGGTGTTGCCGCGCTGATCGAGAAGCCGGTGGCGCATAGCGTTGCGGAAGGTAAGCGGTTACTCGCGGTCGCCGACGCAACGGGTGCCAAGCTGCTCGTAGGTCATCATCGGGCGCATAGCCCCATCCTTGCCAAGGCGCGAGAGGTCATACGCGACGACATCCTGGGAGACATCGTTGCTGTCCAAGGCAGCGCTTTATTCTACAAACCAGATGACTACTTCGACGCTGCCATCTGGCGGCGCCAGGAAGGCGGCGGCCCCATTCTGATCAACATGATCCATGAAATAGGCAACTTGCGTTCGCTGTGCGGCGAGATTGTTGCCGTTCAGGCGATGCAGTCCAGCGCAGCGCGCGGGTTTCCCGTCGAAGATACCGTGTGTATCGGCCTGCGCTTTGAGAGTGGAGCCCTCGGTTCCTTCCTGCTTTCCGACAGTTCTGGATGCGCCCGCAGCTGGGAACAAACATCGCAGGAAAACGCGAGCTATCCATCCTACGAAGATGAGGACTGCTACGTCATCAGTGGGAAAAACGGCTCGTTGTCAGTGCCCACTATGCGTCTCAAATACTACCCAAAGGTCGAAGACCGATCCTGGTGGAAGCCCTTCCAAACAGGCATTGCTGGTGTCGAGCGCCACGACCCGCTTGAGATCCAGCTTGAGCACTTCTGCAACGTCATACGAGGCACGGAATCGCCACTGGTTTCTGTGCGCGACGGCCTGCGAAATCTCATCATCACCGAGGCTATCTCAGCAGCCGCGAAGAGCGGCTCGATCATGGAAATCGGCCCTATCTGAGTCTTTGGCATAGCGTCTAGTCATGCGCTGCCTTACGGGTACCACGGCTGTTTTCGCCGCCCTGCCAGATCTATAAAAACAATAACTGGAGCATTCAGTTGACCACGGCAACCGAGACAGAACAGCACCCTACCAAGCAGGCCAGGAAGGCCACCGCGAGTGGTTGGATTGGCTCCGCTTTGGAATGCTACGACCTTTTCATTTATGCCCAAGCAGCAGCATTGATCTTTCCCCAGCTCTTTTTCCCTTCGCCTGATCCGAGCAGCCCTAAACATTGCCAAGAACTGAAGCGGCTCGTCATCAGACCTTTACGGCCAGGGCGAGGATGGTGGCGACCAGCGCCTGGGTGCGCGGAACCAGGGTGTCGAGCACCAGGAATTCGGCATCGGTATGCACCTTGCCACCGACCGGGCCCAGGCCACAGAGGGTGGGCACACCCAGGCTTGCGGTAAAGCCGGAATCGGCGCAACCACCGGTGAACTCCCCCTCCACGCTGAAGCCAAGTGCCTGCGCCTCGCGCTGGTAGAGCGCCAGCAAGTCACGGCTCAGGTGCTCTTCCATGGGCAGGAACAGGCCGGTGATGGTGACGCTGGCCCGGGTTCCCGGCAGCTCTTCTTCGGCGACGATGGCCTCGATGCGCGCCTGCAGTTCGGGCCAGTCGGCCAGGGCGACGAAGCGCACGTCCAGGCGCGCGGTGGCACCGGGCGCGACGGTATTGCTGGAGGTGCCGCCCTCGATGAGGCCGACGTTGGTGGTGATGCCGCGCCCGTAGTCGGTCAGGGCATGCAACTTGATCACCTTGAGCGCCAGGGCCTGGATAGCGCTGGCGCCTTCGGCGTGGTTGACCCCGGAATGAGCCGCCCGCCCGCTGACCTTAATGGTGAGGCTGGCGCCCCCCTTGCGCGCCTTGACCACGTTGCCGCTGACCCGTCCGGGCTCGCAGTTCAGTACCGCCCGGGCCGCGCGCGCCGCGGCTTCCAGATGAGGACGCGCCGTGCCGGAGCCGATCTCCTCGTCACCGGTGTAGAGCACCCGTACCGGGAATGGCAGCTCGCCGGCACGCTTGAGCGCGCGCAAGGCGAAGCAACTCGCCACCAGGCCACCCTTCATGTCCGCGACACCGGGGCCGTAGGCCTGGCGGGCATCCTGGGTGAAGCCGCGGCTGGCCACGGTGCCCGGCGGAAAGACGGTGTCGCGATGGCCCAGCAGCAGCACCGCGGCGCCCGTGGCAGGCCCCACCTGGGCGACGAGGACGTCACCGAAGTCGGTCACCGGCGTCCGGACGACCTCGATGCCATCCTCGGCCAGGGCGGCGGTGAGCACGGCGCCGACGGCATCCACGCCAGCCTTGTCGTAGCTGTTGGAATCGGTATCGACCAGGCGTTGCAGCAGGCGGGTCATCGGCTCGCGCTGGGTGGCGAGCCACTCCAGGGCGGCGGTCTTGGCAAGGGACATCAGCTGCGGCTCCAGCGATCGCCCAGGTCCCAGAACAGCCCGGCCATGAGTTGCAGCCCCTGCCGCACGACCGGGGCCAGGAGATGCTCATTGGGCGCGTGCTGGGAGCAGGCGGGATAGGAATGGGGTACCCAGAGGGTGGGCAGTTCGAGGATGTCGGCAAAGATGTCATTGGGCAAGCCACCGCCGAAATTGGGCAGCAAGGCAGGCTTTTCACCCAGGGTGTGGGTCAGGGACGTCAGGGCCCAGTCCACCCAGGGATTCTCCGGGTCCAGCCGCGAGGCGTGGAGGATCTCGTCCTTGGCACGGGTGACGCGCACCGCGGCGAAACCCCGCTCGGCCAGGTGCGCCTCGATCAGCGGAATGAAGGTCGTACAGTCGCAGCCGGCGACGAAGCGGATCTGGCAGTGGGCACGGGCAGTACCAGGAATGGCATTGACCGGTGCCTCGGGATTGCCGGTGGTGAAGGCCAGCAGTTCGAAGGTGTTCCAGCCGTAGACACGTTCGGCCGGGGTCAGCCCGGGCTCGCCCCAGTGGGGATCGATGGCCGGATCGCCCGGCGCGCCGCCCACCTCGATGTCGGCCAGGGCACGGCGCACCGGTGCGGGCAGCTCGGTGGGCTTGAGCCCCGCGACCTGGATCTGGCCCTGGGCATCCACCAGGCTGGCCAGGGCATGGGCGAGGATGATGCCGGGGTTGGCCAGCAGCCCGCCCCAGTTGCCGGAGTGATGGCCGCCTTCGCGCAGGTCCAGATGCAGGTCGAAGTTGAAGGTGCCCCGGGCACCCAGGAATAGCGTGGGCCTGGATGCCGAGACCCGCGGACCGTCGGAGGCGATGAACAGGTCGGCGGCAAGGGCCTGGCGCTGCTCCTGGCAGAAGGTGCGCAGGCCGACCGAGCCAATCTCCTCGCCCATTTCCAGCAGCAACTTGACGTTGTAGCCCAGGCGTCCGCCGCGCGCGGCGATCACCTGCTCCAGCGCCGCCAGGTTGAGCAGGTGCTGGCCCTTGTTGTCGGCGGTACCGCGGCCGTACCAGCGCTCGCCCTGCTCCACCAGCGTCCAGGGCGCGAGGCCCTCGCGCCAGCGGCTGGCATCGCCGCGCACCACGTCGCCGTGGCCATAGCTGAGCAGGGTCGGCAGCGTCGGGTCCTCGATCCGCTCGGCGATCAGCAAGGGCCCCTTGCCAGCGACCGGGTTGTCCAGCCGGCGACTGGTGAAGCCGAGACTGGCCACGTAGGGGGCGATGAAGTCATCCAGGTAGCGGCCCAGCTCCGCCTGGCGCTCGGGTTCCTGGCTTTCGGTGGGATGGGCCACGGCGGTGGCGAGCCGGGCACGGAAGGCGCCGCTGTCGAAGTGCGCGGCGGCAAGCTCAAGGGCATGGGTACGGCTGGTCATGACGGACTCCGGGGTCAGGCGGGTTCGGGCAGGTGGCAGCGCTTGCTGCCGCCGGGGATGGTTTCGCGTTCCGGATAGCGCTCGGCACAGGGGCCGAAGCAGCGCGGGCAGCGGGGATGGAAGGCGCAGCCGCTGGGCGGCGAGATGGGATTGGGAAAGCTGCCGCCCAGGCCCAGCGCCGGGAGCCCCAGCGCTGGATCGGGGGTGAGCACCGCGTCCAGCAGCGCCCGGGTATAGGGATGCGCCGGCTGGGCGAACAGCGCCGCCCGCTCCCGCTCCTCGACGATCTTGCCGAGGTACATCACCGCCACCCGGTCGGCCAGGTGTTCCACCACCGCCAGGTTGTGGCTGATGAGCAGATAGGTCAGGCCGAATTCTCGCTTGAGTTCCAGCAGCAGATTGAGGATCTGCGCCTGCACCGAGACGTCCAGCGCCGAGGTGGGTTCGTCGCAGATCAGCACGTCCGGGCGCATCACCAGGGCGCGGGCGATGGCCACCCGCTGGCGCTGGCCGCCACTGAGCTGACCGGGGTGGCTGTCGGCCGCGCGGCGCGGCAAGCCCACCACGTCGAGCATCTCCGCGACCCGGCGTTGCTGCTCGGCGGGCGTGCCCAGGCCATGCACCTGGAGCGGCAGCGCCACGATCTGGCGCACCGTCTTGCGCGGATTGAGCGACGAATAAGGATCCTGGAAGATCGGCTGGATGTGCCGGGCCATGCGCTTGCGGTCCACCCCACGCAGGTGCTCGCCACCCACCAGAATGTCGCCGCTGGTGGGCGCCAGCAGCCCCAGCAGCAGCTTGGCCAGGGTGCTCTTGCCGCACCCCGATTCCCCCACCAGCCCCAGGGTCTCGCCGCGATAGAGCCGCAGCGAGATGCCATCCACCGCCTTGAGGGTGGCAGGCGGGCGGAACAGGCCGCGACTCAGGGTGAATTCGCGGCGGATGTCGCACAGCTCCAGGGCGATCTCGCGGCTCATCGCACACCTCCGACCCGGCGCAGGGGTTCGCTGGGCAGGGCGAAATGACAACGCGCCAGGTGCGCGCCCTCCTCCAGCAAGGGCACGCTGTCGGCGCAGGCCGCCACCGCCTGCGGGCATCTGTTGCGAAAGGCGCAGCCGTGCTGCTCGCCGACCAGACTGGGTACCAGGCCGGGAATGGCGCCCAGCGGCTGCCCGGGACGGGTCCGACCCGGTACCGGGATGCTCGCCAGCAGGCCACGGGTATAGGGGTGTCGCGGCGCGGCGAAGAGTTCGGCGGCCGGTGCCTGCTCGACGATCTGGCCGGCATACATCACGGCTACCCGGTCGGCGATGCGCGCTACCAGGCCCAGGTCGTGGGTGATGAAGACAATGGCCGTACCGAATTCCCGCTGCAGGTCGCGCAGCAGGTGCAGGATCTGCGCCTGGATGGTGACGTCCAGCGCCGTGGTGGGTTCGTCGGCGATGATGAGGTCCGGCTCGCAGAGCAGCGCCATGGCGATGACCACCCGCTGGCGCAAGCCGCCGCTGAGCTGGTGCGGATACTGCCGCAGGCGCTCGCCGGCGTTGCTGATGCCGACCTTCTCCAGCATCGCCTCGGCGCGGGCCCAGGCGGCCTTGCGGTCCAGCCTGCGGTGACGCCGCAGCACCTCGGCAAGCTGGTCGCCAATGCTGTAGGCCGGATTGAGGGCGGTCATGGGCTCCTGGAAGATCATCGCCAGGCGATTGCCGCGCAGGTCGCGCATGCCCCTTTCACCCAGGGTCAGCAGGTCGTGCTCGCCCAGCGTCAGGCGCGCCGCCTGGCGCCGGGCCTGGCGCGGCAGGAGGTCCATCAGCGCCAGGGAGGTGAGCGACTTGCCGCAGCCGGATTCGCCCACCAGGCAGAGCATCTCGCCCCGCTCCACCTGCAGGTCCAGGCCGCGCACGGCGTGCAGGGTGTCGTCCCCCAGAGGAATGTCGATGCGCAGGTCTTTAACGTCGAGCAGTGCCATGGTCAGTCCTCCGCTTAGTTGCGCCCGCTGGGCGCGGCCAGATCCCGGATGCCGTCGCCAACCAGGTTGATGGCCAGCACCAGCAGCATCAGGGCGACGCCGGGGATGGCGATCACCCAGGGCGAAAAGAACATGTAGGGCTTGCCTTCGGCGATCATCAGGCCCCAGGACGGCAACGGCGGCTGCACGCCCACGCCGAGAAAGGACAGGGTCGCCTCCAGCAGGATGGCGTGGGCCATCTCCAGGGTGATCACCACGATCAGCGCGCCCAGCAGGTTGGGCAGGATCTCGCCGACGATTACCCGCCAGGGCGAACAGCCCAGGGCCTGGGCAGCGGCGACGTATTCGGCGTCGCGGATCTGCTGCACCGCGGCGCGCACCACCACGGCGAAGCGATCCCACAGCAGGCAGCCGAGCAGGATCACCACCACCTTCAGCGAGCCGCCCACCAGGGAGGCGGCGGCCAGGGCCACCATCACCACCGGCAGGGCCAGGCGAGTGGTCACCAGGTAGCTCACCAGGGCATCGACCTTGCCGCCGTAATAGCCGGCCAATACCCCGAGCAGGGTGCCGATGGCGCCGGAAATGAGCGCCGCGGCCAGGCCGATGAACAGCGAGATGCGGGCGCCATAGAGCAGGCGGGACAGGTAGTCGCGGCCGAGCTTGTCGGTGCCCAGCGGATGGGCCCAGGTGCCCTTGGCCATCCATACCGGTGGTTTCATCCGCTGCATCACGTCCTGGGCATAGGGATCGTGGGGCGCCAGCCAGGGCGCGGCCAGGGCGGCGAACACGATGATGACCAGCAGCACGGCGCCGAGGGCGAAGCCGCGGTGGCCGAACCAGCGGCGCAGCTGGCGACCCAGGGTCGGACGCGGGGGCAGATAGTCGTCGAGCACGAAGGGATTGGCGACGGTCATGGGGCCTCCTAGCGCACGCGAATGCGCGGGTCGAGCAAGGCGTTGAGCAGATCGGCCAGCAGCGTCAGCACGATGTAGATCAACGCGATCAAGAGAACGATGGCCTGCACCACCGGGAAGTCGTTGCGGGCGATGGCGTCCCAGGCCAGTTGCCCGATGCCCTGGAGCGAGAACACCGCCTCGATCACCACCGAGCCGCCCAGCATGAAGCCGAACTCCACCGCGGCCAGGGCCACCACCGGGATCAGCGCATTGCGCAGGGCGTGCTTGAACAGCACCCGCGCCGGACTCAGGCCCTTGGCCCGGGCGGTGCGGATGTAGTCGGCGCCCAGCACGTCGAGCATCCCGGCGCGGGTCAGGCGCATCAGCGAGGGGGTGGCGTAGTAGCCCAGGGCGATCGCCGGCAGGATGAAGTGCTGCCAGCTGGTATTGCCGGACACCGGCAGCCACTTGAGGGTCACGGCGAAGACGACGATCAGCACCAGGGCGAACCAGAAGCTGGGCATCGCCTGGCCAAAGGTCGCCAGAGTCAGCGCCAGGCGGTCGATCCAGGTGTCGCGCTTGACCGCGGCCAGCACCCCGAGCGGGATGGCGATGAGCAGTGCCACCAGCAACGCGATGGCGCCCAGGGTCAGGGTGATGGGCAGGCGGCTGGCGATGAGATCCCGCACCGACTCCTGGAAGAAAAACGACTGGCCCAGGTCCAGCCGCAGCAACTGCCCGACCCACTCGACGTACTGCGTCGCCAGGGGTTTATCGAGTCCATGCTGATGACGCACCACCTCGATCTGTTCGGCGGTGGCCTCGGGGCCGGCGATGGCGGTGGCCAGATCGCCGGACAGGTGCAGCAGGAAGAAACTGATGAGGGAAACGGTAAAGGCCACGGCCAGGGCGATACCCAGGCGGCGCAGGAGGTATGCGGACATGCTCGGCTCCTCGGCGAGAGACGCCCCCGTGCGGGGCGCCGGGACGGATCAGTTCCAGTGGGCCAGGGCGAATCGCGGCAACTCGTCCGGATAGGGCTGGAAGGCCAGGTCCGAGGTGAAGGCATAGTTGATAGAATAGTTGAACACCGGCGCCCAGTAGGCCTGCTCGGCGATCCGCTGCAGCGCCTTGCGGTAGTTCTCCTTGCGCACGGCCGGGTCCATGGCGGTGTCGGCCACCTTGAGCCAGTCGATCACCTGGGGATCCTTGGCCACGTCGTCGGCATTGCCCTTGAAATAGACGCCGGTGGCCGCCGAGGCATCGGCGATGGAGAAGGAGCCCCAGGCGAGAAAGGCCATGGGCACCTTGCCGGCGCGCTGCTGGTCACGCAGCGCGGCGTATTTCAGATAGCGCAGCTTGGCGTCGATGCCCACCGCGCGCAGGTCGCCGATCAGCGCCTCGACCACGTCGCGGTCGCGGTAGGCGAAGATCTCGGTGCTGAAACCGTTGGGGTAGCCGGCGGCCTTGAGCAGCGCCTTGGCCTTGGCCGGGTCGTAGGGGTAGCCCGGCACCGCCTTGGCGTCGCAACCGAATTGCTCCGGATAGCAGGCCACCTGCAGCGGCTGGCTGCCGCCCCCCATGAGCTGACTGGCGATGGCTTTGCGGTTGATCGCGTAGTTGACCGCCTGGCGCACCTCGGCTTTGGCAAAGGGCGAATCCGGGCTGGAGGCGCCCTGGGCATCCATGCTGAGGAAGCCGATCCTCATGCTGGCCCCGCTTTCCACCGTGAGATTGGGCGCGGCCTTGAGTTGCTCGGCCTGGTCCGGCGCCACGCGCCAGGCCCAGTCGATGCCGCCGGTCATGAGTTCGGCGAGTCGGGTTTCGGCGTCGGGAATGACGCGGAACTGGATATGGCCGATGCGTGGCTGCCCCTGGGGGCTGTCCTTGAAGTAGTCGGGATTGCGTTCCAGCGTGACGCCCTGGCCGCTGGTGACCGCGACGATGCGATAGGGCCCGGTTCCCACCGGCTTCTGCGCGAAGCCCGCCAGGCCTACTTTCTGGAAATACTTGCCGGGATAGATGGGCAAGGGATTGGCCAGGTATTCCAGCGCGGCTGGAAACGGCTGCTTGAGGTGCAGGCGGACCTTGTATTCGCCCAGCTTCTCGGCGCTCTTGATCCAGTTGACGTTCTGCTGGGTGACCACCTTGCCCTCGGGCGAGGCCACGTAGTTGAAGGTGAAGACCACGTCATCGGCGGTGAAGGGATCGCCGTTGTGGAAGGTCACGCCCTGGCGCAGATCGAAGTCGAGGGTCAGCGGATCGACCTGCTGCCAGTGGGTGGCCAGCATCGGCTTGTATTCGCCGGTCTGGGGGTCGCGGTAGATCAGGGTGTCCCAGGCCAGGTGGGCGAGGATGACGCCTTCACGGGCATCGTTGTGATAGGGGCTGACGTTTTCGGGTTCGGTGTCGGAGGCGTAGACCAGGGTGTCGTTGGCCTTGCCGGCGAAGGCCTGGCCCTGGGCCAGGAAGAGGGAAAACGCGATGCCACAAGCGAAACCTTTGAGTCCCATGCCGTCTGTCTCCGGGGCGGTGGTTGGTCAAAGGCAGGTCCGCGAAGCGCGGGGAAGGAGTTCTTGCTGAAGCCTGTTATTGGTCTCTTGACCCGACTCTAGGTCTTGCCATCCCATGCCACAAGCAGAATATTTAGATGCAAGCCATGCCTTTTCGGCAAAGGAGGCTCCATGCAGCCCTACGGAATCCAGTCCACCGCCCTGCGCTATTTCCTCGAGGTGGTGCGTTGCGGCTCGATCAGCGAAGCCTCCCAACGGCTCAATGTCGCGGCCAGTGCCGTGAGTCGCCAGATCGCCAAGCTGGAACGCGAACTGGAGACGCCGCTGCTCGAACGCCGTGCTCGCGGGGTGGTGCCCAGCGCCGCTGGCGAGCGTCTGGCGGTGCATGCGCGCAAGGCGCAGCTGGCCAGTGAGCAGGTGGCCGCCGAACTGCGCGGCCTGGCCGACCTGCGCCGCGGCCAGGTGCGCCTGGCCACCACCGAAGGCTTTTCGCTGGACTTTCTGCCCGAGGTGATCGCCGCCTTTCGCCAGGGCTACGCCGGCATCCACTTTTCCCTGGAGGTCTGCGCCCCCGCCGTGGTGACCCGCCGCGTCCAGGAAGGCGATGCCGACCTGGGGCTGACCTTCAGCCTGAGGCCCGAGCCGGATATCCGCGTCGAGGCCACCCTGAGTGGCGCCATAAAGGCGATCGTCGTTCCCGACCACCCGCTCGCCAGCCGCACCGGCCTGGCCCTGGTCGATCTGCAGCCCTATCCCCTGGCGCTGCCGACGCCGGACACCACGATCCGCCAGCTGTTCGACATCTGCTGTGGCGTCCAGGGCCTGTCCTTCGAGCCGGTGCTGGTGAGCAACAACATGCAGGCGCTCTATCGCTTCGCCGCGCTGGGCGCCGGGGTCGGCCTGTTCAGCGAGTTGAGCCTGCGCAGCCGGTTGCGCGAGGGCCAGTTGGTGGCCCTGCCCTTGCTGGACGAGGGCCTGGCGGCGCGGCGGATCGAGTTGCAGAGCATGGCGGGTCGCGAATTGCCACCGGCGGTCAATGCCTTCCGCCACGCGCTGATCGCGGCGCTGGGGCGCTGAGTCAAAGCGGTGCATCAAGCCACTACGATGCACTGCAACGGGGCGGCGCGACCGATAGCGCAGCGCCGTCATGGCAAAGAACCAGCATGGCACGGGGCCTGGAGGCAACTGGCACGCATCTGGCAAAGACCATATCGTGCAGGAGCACCGGTCAGCCGGTTTGATGCACCACAATCTGCAATGGATGACTAGGGTTCCGACTCGCTCGTGCGGGTGTCTGGTCCGAGAGTCGTCGACCTCTGATGGGGTTACACGGCGGGACAAAAGCCCGGGAGACACAGCGCCAGTCGCGTGCTCCTGTCCCGTCGTCCATCCTATTGGAGGTCCCATGCGCCATCCCCTGCTCGCCTCGCTCGTTCTCGGTTGTTCCCTGCTGCTTGGTGCCACCGCTCAGGCGGCGCCGCGCGACGACTTCAAGGTGTGCTGGACGATCTATGCCGGCTGGATGCCCTGGGGCGAAGCCCAGGCCCAGGGCATCATCGACAAGTGGGCCAAGAAATACGGCATCCACGTCGAGGTCGTGCAGCTCAACGACTACGTCGAATCCATCAATCAATACACCACCGGCCAGTTCGATGGTTGCGCCATGACCAACATGGACGCCCTGACCATTCCGGCCGCGGGCGGCGTGGACAGCACGGCGCTGATCGTCAGCGACTACTCCAACGGCAACGACGGCGTGGTGATGAAGGGCAAGGGCAAGACCCTGGCCGACCTCAAGGGCCAGCAGGTCAACCTGGTGCAATTCTCCGTCTCCCACTACCTGCTGGCGCGGGCGCTGCAGAGCGTGGGGCTGAGCGAAAGGGACCTGACCACCGTCAACACCTCGGATGCCGACATGGTGGCCGCCTTCCAGACGCCTGACGTGCGCAACGTGGTGACCTGGAATCCGCTGCTGGCCGAGGTCAAGGCCCAGCCCGACACCACCGAGGTGTTCGATTCCAGCAAGATTCCCGGCGAAATCCTCGACATGCTGGTGGTGAACACCGCCACGCTCAAGGATAACCCCGCCCTGGGCAAGGCGCTGACCGGTGCCTGGTTCGAGATGATGGCACTGATGCAGGCCCACGATGCCAAGGGCAAGGCGGCCCTGGAAGCCATGGCCAAGGCCTCGGGCACCGACCTCGCCGGCTTCCAGGCGCAACTGGACAAGACCCGGCTGTTCACCACGCCCGCCGAGGCCCTGGCCTTCGTCAAGGACCCCGCGCTGCCGACCACCATGCAGCGCATCGCCCACTTCTCCTTCGAACACGGCCTGCTGGGCCAGGGCGCGCCCAGCGCCGAGGCCATCGGCATCGCCTATCCGGGCGGCAAGACCAGCGGGGACGCGGGCAATCTCAAGCTGCGCTTCGATCCGACCTTCGTACAGCTGGCCGCCGACGGCAAGCTCTGAGCCCCGCCGCGAGGACGACGCCCATGCGCTTCATCAATCGGCATCCCGATCGGGGTGGCCGGCTCCTGCTGGTCCTGCTGCCCTTCGCCCTGCTCGCCCTGCTCTATCTGGTGGGCTCGGCCACCCGGCTGGCGGAAAATCCCAACGACAAGCTGCTGCCCAGCGTGGCGCAGATGGCCGATGCGGTGCAGCGCCTGGCCTTTACCGCCGACGTGCGCACCGGGGGTTATCCGTTCTGGCAGGACACCCTGGCCAGCCTGCAACGCCTGGGGCTGGGCCTGGGGATCGCCGCGCTGATCGCCCTGGTGGTGGGCATCGCCGCGGGCAGCCTGCCCCTGGTCGGCGCGCCGCTGTCGCCACTGGTGACGGTGCTCTCGATGATCCCGCCCCTGGCGATCCTGCCGATTCTCTTCATCGTCTTCGGCCTGGGCGAACTGGCCAAGGTGATGCTGATCGTGGTGGGCGTCACCCCGGTGCTGATCCGTGAGCTCGACCAGCGTGCCCGGGAGTTGCCCCGCGAGCTGCTGATCAAGGCCCAGACCCTGGGCGCCAACAGCTGGACGGTGATCCTGCGCCTGGTGTTGCCGCAACTGCTGCCGCGCCTGCTCATCGCCCTGCGGCTGCAGCTGGGCGCCGCCTGGCTGTTTCTCATCGCGGCCGAGGCCATCGCCGCCACCGATGGCCTGGGCTATCGCATCTTTCTGGTGCGGCGCTACCTGGCCATGGACGTGATCCTGCCCTATGTGGCCTGGATCACCCTGCTGGCCTGGCTGCTGGACGCCGGTCTGCGCCTGCTGACGCGACGCACCTTTCCCTGGTACGGGGAGGGTCGCTGATGATCGAGGTCCGCAATCTCTGGCAACGCTACGGCGAGCAGGTGGTGCTCGAAGGCCTCAATCTGCAGGTGCGCGAAGGCGAATTCTGCGCCCTGGTCGGTGCCTCCGGCTGCGGCAAGTCCACCTTCCTGCGTCTGCTGCTCGGTCAGGAGCGCCCCAGCCGGGGCGAGATCCGCATCGATGGTCAGCCGCTGTCAGCGGAACCTGATCCCGAGCGGGGCGTGGTCTTTCAGCGCTATTCGGTCTTTCCCCACCTGAGCGTGCTGGACAACGTCGCCCTGGGCCTGGAATTGCCCAGGTCCCCGCTGCTCGGCCGGCTGCTGGGTACGGCCAAGCGCCAGGCCCGGGAACAGGCCGCCGCCCTGCTCGAGCGCGTCGGCCTGGGCCAGGCGCTGGGCAAGTACCCGGGGCAGCTGTCCGGCGGCATGCAGCAGCGCCTCGCCATCGCCCAGGCGCTGATCGTCCGGCCGCGCATCCTGCTCCTGGACGAGCCCTTCGGCGCCCTCGACCCCGGCATCCGCAAGGACATGCACGCCCTGCTGCTGGAGCTCTGGCACGAGCGCCCGCTCACGGTGTTCATGGTCACCCATGACCTGCACGAGGGCTTCAGCCTGGCCACCCGGGTGCTGGTGTTCGACAAGGTCCGCCAGGACCCGCAAGCCCCCGGTGCCTATGGCGCCCGCATCACCTACGACCTGCCCCTGACCGCCAAGACCCCGCCCGTACATGCGGCCGGGACGCGGCCGGCCCTTATCTGACGAGGTTGCCCATGACTGAAGAACTGCTCTACCAGGAACGCGTCCCCGGCGGCGGTACCGCCTCCTTCATCCTGCGCCGCGGCCAGACCCTGCGCCTGACCGACGTGGAAGGCGGCGCCAATGTCAGCCTGCTGCTGTTCAATGCCGATGACCGCAGCGAGCGGCTGAATCTGCCGGATACCCTCAAGGGCCAGCACACCGCCCGTCTCACCGCCGGACACTGCCTCTATTCCGACATGGGACGGGTGCTGGCGGCCGTGGTGCGCGACACCTGCGGCTGGCACGACAGCTTCGGCGGCGTGGCCAATGCCGCCGAGGTGGCCGAAAAATACGGCGCGGGCCGTTACCAGGAGTTGCGCAACGGCTTCCACCGCAACGGCACCGACAACCTGCTGGTGGAGCTGGCCAAGTGGGGCCTGGGGCTGGAAGACCTGTTGATGACCCTGAATCTGTTCAGCCGGGTGGACGTGGATGCCGAGGGCGCCTTTGCCTTTGTGCCCGGCAACTCCCGCGCCGGCGATCTGGTCGAGCTGTATGCGCCCATGAACACCCTGGTGGTGCTGACCGCCCTGCAGCATCCGCTGGACCCGGATCCAGTCTATGCGCCGCGCCCGGTCGATCTCGCCCAGTTGCGCGCCGCGCCCGAGGTGGCCGATCGCTGCCGCACCTCGCGCCCGGAAAACGAGCGCGCCTTCCAGAACACCGCCCGCTACTTCCTCTGAGACCCCGCCATGAATCTGATCGCCAGCACCAAACGCCCGGAAGATGCCAGCTACCGCGCCGTCCTGCCGGCCGGAGCGCCCTACCTCAAGGAGGTCAAGGCCGGCCAGACCCTGCGCATCCATGACCTGGAAGGCAACCAGGCGGTGGACACCCTCTTCTACGCCGCCGCCAATCCCCAGGAGCGCTACGATCCCCAGCGCACCCTGAGACGCCAGGGCCGGGTCTATCTGTCGACCGGCAGCGTGCTCTATTCCAACCTGGGCAATCCGCTGCTGACCATCGTCGCCGACACCTGTGGCCGCCACGACACCCTGGGCGGCGCCTGTTCCCAGGAGAGCAACACGGTGCGCTACGCCCTGGACCGCCGGCAGATGCACAGCTGCCGCGACAACTTCCTCTGCGCCGGTGGCCATGACGGGCGCCTGGGCAAGCGCGACATCGGCGCCAACATCAACTTCTTCATGAACGTGCCGGTGACCGCGGATGGCGGCCTGACCTTCGCCGATGGCATCTCCGGCGCCGGCAAGTACGTGGAATTGCGCGCCGAGACCGACGTCATCCTGCTGATCTCCAACTGCCCGCAGTTGAACAATCCCTGCAACGGCTGGAATCCCACCCCGGCCGAGGTGCTGCTATGGGACTGACCCGCGTACGCCAGCTCTGGCAGTGGCTGCGGCCGCACCTCTATCGGCTGTGTGAAGTCCGCGCCGGACGCTACGGCTACCGCGGCAAGCGCTAGACGCCGACTGACCCACCGCCCTCGCGCGGCCTCTTGGGGACGACCCCGAGAGCTTTTATCTGGCGGGACGGCCCGCCGCCTTCGAGGACGCCTCGAATGTTCACCACCCTGCTCATCGCCAACCGTGGCGCCATCAGCTGCCGCATCCAGCGCACCCTGCGCGACCTGGGCGTCGCCGCGGTCGCCGTCTACAGCGAAGCCGATCGCGCCAGCCGCCATGTCAGCGAGGCCGACCAGGCCTTCAGCCTGGGCGAAGGCGCCGCCGCGGCCACCTACCTGGACACCGCCAAGCTGCTCGAGGTCGCGCGCCAGAGCGGTGCCCAGGCCATCCACCCCGGCTATGGCTTCCTCTCCGAGAACGCCGCCTTCGCCGAAGCCTGCGAAGCCGCCGGCATCGCCTTCGTCGGTCCCACCCCCGAGCAACTGCGCACCTTTGGACTCAAGCACACGGCGCGAGCCCTGGCGCGCGGCCAGGGCGTACCGCTGCTGGAGGGCACCGAGCTGCTGGAGACCCTGGAGGCGGCCCTGGCGGCCGCGCGTGCGATCGGTTATCCGGTGATGCTCAAGAGCACTGCCGGCGGTGGCGGCATCGGCATGCGCGTGTGCCGCACGGACACTGAACTCGCCGAGGCCTTCGACGCCGTGCGCCGGCTGGGCCAGAACAACTTCAGCGACGCCGGCGTCTTCCTGGAGAAATACATCGAGCGGGCGCGGCACCTGGAGGTGCAGGTGTTCGGCGATGGTCAGGGCGAGGTCCTGGCGCTGGGCGTGCGCGATTGCTCGGTACAGCGCCGCAACCAGAAGGTGCTGGAGGAAACCCCGGCGCCCAACCTGCCGGCCGGCATGGCCGAGGCGCTCTGCGCCGCCGCGCTGGAGCTGGCGCGCGCGGTGCGCTATCGCAGCGCCGGTACCGTGGAGTTCGTCTACGACAGCGCCGCCGACCGTTTCTACTTCCTCGAGGTGAACACCCGGCTGCAGGTCGAGCACGGCGTCACCGAGCAGGTCTGGGGCGTGGACCTGGTGCGCTGGATGATCGAACTGGCCGCCGGCGACCTGCCGCCGCTGGCAACCCTCGCCGCGGGGCTGCGGCCCCAGGGCCATGCCATCCAGGCGCGACTCTATGCCGAAGACCCGGGTCGCGACTTCCAGCCCAGCCCGGGCCTGCTGACCCAGGTCGACTTTCCACCGGCGGATGGCCGGGCGCTGCGCCTGGACACCTGGGTCGAGGCCGGCTGCGAGATCCCGCCCTATTTCGATCCGCTGGTGGCCAAGGTCATCGCCTGGGCCCCGGACCGGGACTCGGCTCGGCAGCGTCTCGACCAGGCCCTGGCCGCAAGCCGGCTCTATGGCGTGGAAACCAACGGCGACTACCTGCGGCAGATCCTCGCCGCCCCGCCCTTCGCCAGCGGCCAGCCCTGGACCCGCTGCCTGGAAGGCCTGACCTACCAGGCCACCACCCTGGAGGTGCTCAGCGCCGGCACCCAGACCACGGTGCAGGACGCCCCCGGGCGCCTCGGCTACTGGTCGGTGGGCATTCCCCCTTCCGGCCCCATGGACGACCGCGCCCTGCGCCTGGGAAATCGCCTGCTCGGTAACGACGGCCGCGCGGCCGCCCTGGAAATCACCCTGGCCGGCCCGACCCTCAGATTCAACACCGAGGCCGTGGTGGCGGTCACCGGCGCGGCGCTGCCGATCCTGCTGGATGACCAGCCCCAGGCCATGGACAGCGTCTTTCGCGTACCCGCGGGTGCCATTCTGCAACTGGGCGCCATCACCGGCGCCGGCGCCCGCAGCTATCTCTGCCTGAAAGGCGGTCTGGACCTGCCCGAATACCTGGGCAGCCGCAGCACCTTCACCCTTGGCCAGTTCGGCGGCCACGGTGGCCGCGCCCTGCGCGCCGGTGACGTGCTGCACCTGCACCCGCTGACCGACGCGCACACGGAGGCCCGGCTACCCGCCGCCCTGACCACCCAGCTCGCCGAGACCCGCACCCTGCGCGTCATCTATGGCCCCCATGGCGCGCCGGACTATTTCAGCCCGGCCTATCTGGAACTCTTTCTCGCCACCGACTGGGAGGTGCACTTCAATTCCAGTCGTACCGGTGTGCGCCTGATCGGGCCCAAGCCGGAATGGACCCGCGAAGACGGCGGCGAAGCCGGTCTGCACCCCTCCAACATCCACGACAATCCCTATGCGGTCGGCGCCGTGGACTTCACCGGCGACATGCCGGTCATCCTCGGACCCGACGGCCCCAGCCTGGGCGGCTTCGTCTGCCCGGTCACGGTGATCGAGGCCGATCTCTGGCAACTGGGCCAGCTCAAGGCCGGCGACCGGGTGCGCTTCCTGCCTGTGGACCTGGCCACCGCACGGCGCCTGCAGCTGGCACGCCTGGCCGAGGAAAGCAGCTTGCAGCCGCAGGCGGAGATCGCCATCGCGCCCGAGCGCGGCGATCCCGTGGTGCTGGACCTGGGCCAGGGCGCCGAGCGCCTGGTGGCGCGGCTTTCCGGGGATACCCATCTGCTGCTGGAGATCGGCCCACCGGAGCTGGACCTCGCCCTGCGCTTTCGCGGCCATGGCCTGATGCAGGCGCTGGCCGCCCTGGCACTGCCCGGGCTGTGCGAGCTCACCCCCGGCATCCGCTCGCTGCAGGTGCACTATCAGCCCGAGGCCCTGCCCCTGGCCGAGTTGCTGGCGGCGGTCAGTCGCTGCTGGCAGGCGCTGGGCGATGCCCAGGACCTGCGGGTACCCTCGCGCATCGTCCATCTGCCGCTGTCCTGGGACGATCCGGCCTGCCGCCTGGCCATCGAGAAATACACCACAACGGTACGCAAGGACGCGCCCTGGTGCCCGAGCAACCTGGAGTTCATCCGCCGGGTGAATGACCTGGAGTCGCTGGAGGCGGTCAAGCGCATCGTCTTCGACGCCAGCTACCTGGTGATGGGCCTCGGCGATGTCTACCTCGGTGCACCGGTGGCCACCCCCCTGGATCCGCGCCATCGGCTGGTCACTACCAAGTACAACCCGGCGCGCACCTGGACCGCGGAAAATTCGGTGGGCATTGGCGGCGCCTATCTGTGCGTCTATGGCATGGAAGGCCCCGGCGGCTACCAGTTCGTCGGGCGCACCCTGCAGATGTGGAATCGCTATCGCGAAGTCGAGGCCTTCCACGGCCAACCCTATCTGCTGCGCTTCTTCGATCAGATCCGCTTTTATGAAGTCTCGGCGGAGGAATTGCTGCGCATCCGCGCCGACTTCCCCCTGGGACGGGTACCCCTGCGCATCGAAGAGAGCGAACTGTCCCTGGCCGACTACCAGGCCTTCCTGGCCCGCGAAGCCGAGGGCATCGCCACCTTTCGCGGGCGTCAGCAGAGCGCCTTCGCCGCGGAGCGGCAACGCTGGATCGACTCCGGCCAGGCGCATTTCGACAGCCAGGAAGCCGCCGTCGAAGCCACCGAAGACGCCCCCCTCGCCAGCCACCAATTGGCCCTGGAAAGTCCGGTGGCCGGCAATCTCTGGCAGGCCCAGGTGCAACCGGGCGATCAGGTGGAAGCCGGCCAGCCGCTGCTGATCCTGGAGTCCATGAAGATGGAAATCCCGCTGCTCGCCCCCTGCAGCGGCCGGATCCACGACCTGCAGGTCCAGCCCGGCTCGCCGATCCGCGCCGGCCAGCGCCTGCTGGTCATCGACAAGACGTGAAGGAAGCCACCATGACATTCGATCTGCGCCTCGACACCCTGAGCGCCGCCTATGCCGCCGGTACCCAGACACCACGAGTCCTCCTCGCTGAACTGCTGGAAAGAGCTGCCCAGCTCAATCCCGAGTACCGGCTGTTCATCCACCTGCTGACCCCGGCCGAGCTGGAGCCCTATCTCGCCGCCCTGGACGACCGCGACCCCGCCGAGCTGCCGCTCTATGGCATCCCCTTCGCCATCAAGGACAACATCGACCTCGCCGGCATCCCCACCACGGCGGCCTGCCCGGCCTATGCCTATGTGCCCGAGCGCTCGGCGACCCTGGTGGAGCAGCTGGTCGCCCTGGGCGCCGTGCCCCTCGGCAAGTGCAATCTCGACCAGTTCGCCACCGGCCTCAACGGCACCCGTTCGCCCTATGGCGCCTGCCGCAACAGCGTCCACCCGGACTATCCTTCCGGCGGCTCCAGTGCCGGGTCGGCCCTGGCCGTGGCCCTGGGCGTCGCCAGCTTCGCCCTGGGCACCGACACCGCCGGGTCGGGGCGCGTACCCGCGGGGCTGAACAACCTGGTGGGCCTCAAGGGCAGCAAGGGATTGCTGTCCACCGCCGGCGTGGTGCCCGCCTGCCAGACCCTGGATTGTGTGACCTTCTTTACCGCCACCGCCGCCGAAGCCAGCACCCTGCTGGCGCTCACCGCCCGCCTCGATCCGCGCGACCCCTACAGCCGCGCCAATCCGCAGTGGAACGACGCCAGTGCCTTCGGCCGCCCGCGGCCCTTTCGCTTCGGCGTCCCGACCCAGCTGGAATTCCTCGGCTGCCCGGAAAGCCCGGCGCTGTTCGCGGCCGCCAAGGCGCAATTGGAAGCCCTGGGTGGCGAAGCCGTGCCGCTGGATCTTGCGCCCTTCCTGGAAGCCGCACGCCTGCTCTATGAGGGCCCCTGGTTGGCCGAGCGCTACAGCGTGGCCGGCGCCCTGATCGAGGCCGAACCGGACGCAGTGCTGCCGGTGATCCGCGCCGTGCTGGAAAAGGCGCCCGGCACCACGGCAGTGGACGCTTTTCGCGCCGGCTATCGCCTTCAGGCATTGAAAGCCCAGTGCGATGCCCTGCTGGCCGAGCTGGATTGCGTGCTCACCCCCACCTATCCACGGCCGGTGACCCTGGCCGAACTGGCCGCCGAGCCGGTCGCCCGCAACGCCGATCTGGGCTACTACACCAACTTCATGAACCTGCTGGACTACGCCGCCGTGGCCGTGCCAGCCGGTGTCATGACCAATGGACTGCCCTGGGGCGTGACGCTGTTCGGCCGGGTCTTCACCGACCAGTACCTGCTGAGCCTGGCCGTGGCCCTGCAGGAAGCCCAGGGCCTACCCCTGGTCGGCGGCGCCCACCCAGGCGCCAGCCTGCCGGCGCGCCCCGCCCGCCATGACCGTGCCCGCCTGGTGGTCTGCGGCGCCCATCTGCAGGGACTGCCCCTCAACGGCCAGCTGCTCGCCCGCGGCGGCCGACGCCTCGCTCTGACCCGGAGCGCGCCGCACTATCGCCTCCACGCCCTGGCCGGCGGCCCGCCGCTCCGTCCCGGCATGGTCCGGGTCGCCGAAGACGGCGCCGCCATCGAGGTGGAAGTCTGGGAGCTGCCCAGCAGCGAACTGGGCAGCTTTCTCACCGGCATCCCCGCCCCGCTCGGCCTGGGCAAGGTGGAACTGGCCGATGGCAGCTGGGAAACCGGCTTCATCTGCGAGCCCTACGGCCTGGCCGGCGCCGAGGACATTACCGCCCATGGTGGGTGGCGGGCGTGGTTGGCAAGTCGCAGCGCCGTTTAGGTCGGGCGACGGGCCAGGCGGCGAAGCCACCGTATCCCAGGACGCGCAGCGCGCCGCTACTAGCCGCCGCTGTGCAAGCGGTGGACGGACGCACCCGTCTGCCGTTCATGAGCTTCTCTCAAGCCGCCATGAGCCGCGGGCGCTAGCCGTACCCGTGGCCGCCTGCTATCTAGGGTGTTCGAAGCCGCTGACCGTTGCTGGGCAGTGGCGCCTCCTCGCTTGAAGATCGAAACACCCTCATGCCTCTCTCCTGCACCGACCGCTACGACCATCCCCTGTCCACCCCTTCCGCCCACGCCGCCGAGCGCTACCAGGCCGGTGTCGACCTGCTGCTGTCGCTCTGGCCCGGGTCAGCCGAGGCGCTCGACGAGGCGATCGCGGCCGATCCTGATTTCGCCCTGGCGCTGGCAGCACGGGCGCGGCTGCAGCTGATCGACAACCAGGCCGGCGCGGCCCGGGAGACCATCGCGCGGGCGCAGCGGCTGGTCGAGCGGCTTGGCACGGAGCGCGAGCGCAGCCATGTCGAGGTCCTGCGGCGACTGATCGGCGGGGAAGGCGCGCGGGCGCTGCAGGGCGCGCTGGAACATGCCGAGCGCTGGCCACGCGACATCCTGATCCTTGGCCTGCCGCTGGGGGCCTTTGGCTTGCTGGCGTTTTCCGGGCGGGCCGATCATAACCAGGCGCGGGTCGACCTCTGCGAACGCCATGCCCGCCATTTCGCCGCGGACGACTGGTGGTTCCTGACCTACCGCGGCTGGTCCCATGGCGAGAACGGCGATGTGGTCCGCGGTCGAGTGCTCACCGAGCGGGCGCTCGAGCTGCGCCGCCACAACGTCAATGCGGCCCATGCCCTGACCCATGTCCTGCACGAATCCGGCGACAGCCAGGCCACGCAGGCCCTGATCGCCGGCTGGCTGCCCGAGTATCCGCGCCACGGCACCCTGCATGGGCATATCGCCTGGCATGGCGCCCTGGTGGCCCTGGAACAGGGTGACAGCCAGGGCGCGCTGGACCTCTATCAGCGCTTCGTGGCGCCGGCGGCGTCCACCGCCGGCCCGCTCAATCGGGTCAGCGACAACGCCTCCTTTCTCTGGCGCCTGGGACTCTATGGCCATGAGGTGCCCGCCGAGCTCTGGCAGGCCACCGCCGCCAGTGCGGAGGGGCTGTTCCAGCAACCGGGACTGGCCTTCGCCGACGTCCATATGGCGCTGATCGCCGCAGCGATCGGGGATCGTCTGGCGGTGGAAGCCCGTATCGCTGGACTGGAAAGCCGCCTGCGCGACGGCGGCCTGGCCGCCGGACCGGTAGTCCCCCTGCTCTGCCGCGCCCTGCTGGCTTTTGCCGAGGAGGACTACCCAGGTTGCGCCCGGCTGCTGGAACCGCTGCGCGGGGACGTCGCCCGCATCGGCGGCAGTGGCGCCCAGCGCGAGGTCATCGAAGACACCCTGCTGGTTGCGCTCATGCGCGCCGGGGAGCACGCCAAGGCGCTCGCCCTGCTGGACGAGCGTCTGCATCGACGGTCCTCGCGGCGGGATGAGCAATGGCGGACGGCATTGGAGAGTCGCAAGCGCGACCGCTAGAGAAGACGAGACCGACGGACTTTATCTGCAGACACAATATTGATATATTTAAATCTGCAGATTGAGGAGCATTGCCATGCTACAGGCGGCCATCGCGAAAGCTGACTTTTCGAAGAGCCAAGGTACCGTTGGCCTCAGGACAGCGCTCAACATCCTCGACAGGTGGCAGGCCTCCAGCGAACAAAGCTGCCGCATCCTGCGTATCTCACGCAGCACCTATGCGCGCGCACTGCAGAAGGATCCGGCGTGGTCGGTCAGCCTGGATACCGATCAATTGCAACGTATCAGCCTGGTCCTGAACATTCATTCCGCCTTGCGCGTGGTCTTCGACAATCCGGAAAACGTCTATGGCTTCGTCGCCATGGGCAACCACAACGACTTCTTCAATGGCCGGTCGCCCCTGGAGATCATGGCCCAGGGCGATATGATCGCCCTGTACGAAACCTTCCGGCGTATCGACGTGCTGCGAGGTGCAGGGTGGTAAAGCTGGAGGATCTGCCGCTGCTCAAGGGCGCGTCTCTGCAGGGACACCGGCTGGTCAACTCCAAGTTTCCACCCATCGCTCTATTCGATGACGTAGCCGATGCCGAAGATTTCGAAACGCTCTACCAGCTCCAGGCGCTGACCAACCCGCGTCTGCAGAACGAGCTGGGACGTCTGGAGCTGATCCCGCGTGACCAGATTCCCTTCGGCATTCCTGGCTGTTCCTATGCAACGGCCCCCTTCACCCACGTCAACCCTGCAGGTTCGCGCTTCAGCGATGGCAGCTTCGGCGTTCTTTATCTTGCCGATCACGCCGATACGGCGCTGGCCGAGGTTCGCCATCACCAGGAAGCCTATTGGTCAAAGGTGCCGACGCTGAAGTACGAGCGCTTCGTCTTCCGCAATCTGACGGTGAGCTTTTCCGACCAGGGACTGCGCGACGCCCTGGTGCTGGACGCCGCCGATCCCATCTATGAGCCCGACGACTATGGTGCGGCGCGCAGCCTGGGCGCCGCCGCCAAACGCACTGGCTGCCCAGGGCTGCGCTATCGCTCGGTACGCCGTGCCGCGGGTCATTGCTGGGCGCTACTGACTCCCCGGCTGGTCACCGCTGTCATCCAGGCGGCGCCGGTCGAGATGATCTGGAACGGCGGCATCATCGCTATCAACCGCATCACCGCCGTGCCGGGCGAGGCTGGCTGACTGCCCTCACGCGTGGGTCAGATACCAGCGCCAGTCCTGCTCGCCCACCTCGGCCATGAATTGCCGGTATTCCGCGCGCTTGATGGCCAGGTACACCTCGACGAAGCGCTCCCCCAATGCCTCCCGGATCCAGCTGGAGCGATCCAGCGCCTGTAGCGCGGTCAGCCAGTCGGTGGGCAGGAAGTCGGTGGCCTGCTCGTAGCCGTTGCCGACAGTGGCCGGCCCCGGGTCGCGTTCGTCACGGATGCCTTCATGGATGGCGGCGAGGATGGCCGCGGCCGCCAGATAGGGATTGGCATCGGCGCCACAGATGCGGTGCTCGATGTGGCGACTGCTGGCCGGACCGCCGGGTACGCGCAGGGACACGCTGCGGTTGTTGACCCCCCAGCTCTTGGCCAGCGGCGCATAGCTGTTGGCCTGGAAGCGGCGGTAGGAGTTGGCGTTGGGACAGAAGATCGCCAGGGCATCCAGCATCCGGTGCTGCATGCCACCGATGGAGTGGCGCAGCAGCGGCGTGCCCTGCGGATCCTCGCTGGCATAGAGGTTGTTGCCCGCGGCATCCGCCAGGCTGACGTGCAGGTGCAGGCCACTGCCGGCCTGGTCGCCGAACGGCTTGGCCATGAAGCAGGCCTGCAGGCCGTGGCGGTTGGCGACCCCCTTGACCAGGCGCTTGTAGCGAATGCCCTCGTCGATGGCCTGAAGGGCATCGACGCGGTGCAGCAGGGTCAATTCGAGCTGGCCGGGGGCGTATTCGGAGATGGCCGTGCGCACCGGCAGGCCCTGCACCTCGCAGGCGGCGTAGAGGTCGTCGAGAAAGGGCTGCAGCTGCTCCAGTTCGTAGACCCCATAGACCTGCGGCGAGCCGGGTCGAACGCCATTCATCTGCAGCGCCGGTTGCGGCCGGCCCTGGGCGTCGCGGGTGCGGTCGAGCAGATAGAACTCCAGCTCCACCGCCATCACCGGCTGGAAGCCGTCGGCCTGCAGCCGCTCGATCACCCGCACCAGGGCATGCCGGGGATCGGCGGGGGTGGCCGGCAGCCCCTGGGTCGGGTGCATGCTCACCTGCACCTGACCGGTCGGGGTGCTGCGCCAGGGTTGCAGGGTCAGGCTGCCGGGCAGCGGATAGGTCCAGCAGTCGACATCGGCGACCTCCCAGACCAGGCCGGTGGCCTCGACGTCTTCCCCCTGCAGGGTCAGCGCCAGGATGGAGCTGGGCAGCGGCCGGCCCTCCTCGTAGATGGCCAGCAATTCGTCACGGTGCAGCAGCTTGCCGCGCGGCACGCCATTGGCGTCGATCAGCATGAGTTCGATGCTGCGCACCTCGGGGTAGGCGGCGAGGAAGTCGCGGGCTTCCTGGGCGTCGGCGAAGTTCATGGCTGACACTCCCGGGCGCCGGGCAACGCCAGGAGCTCGCCAAGAGCCTGGTCGAGGGTGGCCAGCAGGCGGTCGACGTCCGCCGCTTCGAGATCCGGGCAGCACAGGGTCATGTTGTGGAAGGGGGTGATAAGGATGCCCCGGTTGATCAGGTAGAGGTGCAGCGCCTGCTGCAGACTGTCGTGGAAGGCGGCTTCCGCCTCGGCGCCGGTGGTGGGCGGCGTGGCGCAGAACTGGAATTCGCAGCGGGCGCCCAGCTCCGTCACCGACCAGGCCAGGCCATGGCGGGCGATCACCTCGCGCAGGCCGGCGGCCAGTCGCGCCGCCAGCGGCAGCATTCGCGCATAGGCGGCCGGGGTCATGACCTCTTCCAGGCTGACGCGCAGGCAGCGCATGGCCAGGGCATTGGCCGACAGCGTCGTGCCCATGCCGCTGTGCCCATGGCCGTGGCTGGTCTCGCTGGCGTGCTGCTGCGCCAGGCGCATGGCCTGGGCCATCTCGTGGCTGCAGCCATAGGCCGAACAGGGCACGCCACCGGCGATGGGCTTGCCGAAGGTGATGAAGTCCGGCTGGAGATTCCAGGCACGGGTGCAGCCACCGGGACCGGTGGACAGGGTATGGGTCTCGTCGATGATCAGCAGGGTGCCGTACTGCCGGGTCAGGACGCGGACCTGCTCCATGAACCCCGGGGCGGGCAGCACCATGCCGATGTTGGTCATGGCCGGCTCGCAGATCAGCGCGGCGACGTCGCCTTTCGCCAGTGCCGCCTCCAGCGCCGCGAGGTCGTTGAAGGGCACCGCCCGGCTGGTCTCGGCCAGGTTGTGGGCCTGGCCGATCAGGCCGCCGCGGTGCACGGTGCGGCCCTCCTGATGGCGCACCATGACGTCGTCGACGGTGCCGTGGTAGCAGCCGTCGAACACCAGCAGCATCTTGCGATTGGTGATGGCGCGCGCCCAGCGGATGACATAGCGGTTGGCATCGGTGGCGGTGGTCGCTACCTGCCAAAATGGCAGGCCGAAGCGCTCGGCGAGCAGTTCCCCGGCGACCACGGCATCCTCGCCGGGCAGCATGGTGGTGAGTCCGCGGGCGCCCTGCTCGGCCAGGGCCCGGGCGATAGGCGCCGGCGAGTGACCGAACATGCTGCCGGTGTCGCCCAGGCAGAAGTCGATGTATTCGTGGCCATCGACGTCATGGAAGCGCGAGCCCTGGGCATGGCTGACGAACAGCGCACTGGGCATCGACCAGTCGTTCATCCAGTGCATGGGCACACCGCCGAACAGCGAGTGCCGGGCGCGCTCGGCCAGGGCCAGGGACTTGGGATTGCGCGCCAGGAAGCGCTCGCGTTCGGCCGCGACAAAGCTCTGCACGGCGGCTTCGCTGATACCACTGGTGGTCATTTCGGACTCCTCTTGGGGTGGAGGGCGAATCGGCTCGGGCTCAGTGCCCGGCCGAGACGCCGCAATCGATGGCCAGGTCCGCGCCGGTGATGGAGCGGGCGGCGGGTTGGCACAGGAAAAAGGCCAGCTCGGCGACCTCCTCGGGCTGGATGAAGCGCGCCGCTTCACCTTGCGGATACTTGGCCAACAGGTCCTGCAGGTAGGCGGCGGGATTGCCGTCGCCATAGCGCTCGGCCTGAAAGCTCAGCATGGGCGTCGCCACATCGCCGGGGGAGATGCTGTTGCAGCGCACCCCGCTGGGCGCCAGATCCAGGGCCAGGGCCTTGGTCATCAGGGTCACCGCCCCCTTGCTGGCGCAGTAGACGGCGGCATTGCGATTGCCCTGGCGACCGGCATCGCTGCTCAGGTTGACGATGGCGCCCCGGGTGTCCCGCAGCGCGGGAATGGCCGCGGCGCAGAGAAAGAAGCTGGCCTTGAGATTGACGTCCAGCACCAGGTCGAAGTCTTCCTCGCTGAAGGTCTCGGCTGGGCCTTCGCGCCAGGCACCGGCGCAATTGACCAGGGCGTCGAGCCGACCGAGGCGGTCCAGGGCGCTGGCGACCACCTCCCGGCTGGCGCTGGCCTGGCGCAGGTCGGCGGCGTGCTGGCCGGCAAGGCCACCTTCGGCCTCGAGCGCCGCCAGGGCCGCGCCATCGAGATCGGTACCGAAGACCCGCCAGCCGGCCTGCAGAAAGTGCGCACGCACCGCCTGGCCGATGCCCCCCAAAACCCCGCTGATCAGCACGACTGGCTGCATGTCAGGCCCCCTTGTTTTCGATGCGGCTGTTGCCACCGTCCACCACCAGGTATTCCCCGGTGATGTAGCTGGCCTCGGGCGAAGCCAGGAAGGCCACCGCTGCGGCGACCTCGGCGGGACGACCGGCGCGGCCCACGGGCACCCGGGTCGCGGCCTGCAATTCTTCCGGCAGGCTGGAGGCGGTCTCGATCCAGCCGGGCGCCACGGCGTTGACCGTGATGCCCTGCCCGGCCACCTCCAGCGCGAGACTCATGTTCATGCCGACCATGGCCGCCTTGGCCGCGCTGTAGGCCGCGGCCTGTGGAATGCCCGCCCGGGTGCCGGTGGCGGAACTGACATGGACGATGCGGCCATAGCCGTGCGCCTGCATGCCGGGCAACACGGCGCGGGTCAGCAAGAAGGCCGTGGTCAGGTTGCGCGCCAGGGTCAGATTCCAGTCGGCCAGGGTCATCCGCGCCACCTCGACCAGGGGCTCGGGATTGCCCTGCATGGCCATGCCGGCATTGTTGACCAGGATGTCGATACGGCCCCAGTGCGCCTCGGCCCACTGGCAGAACTCGCCAACGGCCGTCTCCTCGGTGAGATCCAGCGCCCGGCCTTCGGCGGTGAAGCCGGCGGCGCGCAACTCCGCCACCCGCTCCGCGATCCGGGCGCTGCTGGCGGTGACAATCAACCGCGCTCCCGCCGCGCCCAGGCGCCGGGCGATCGCCATGCCGATACCGGATTCGCTGCCGGCACCGCTGATCAGGGCCACCTGGCCCGCCATCGACTCGCTCATGTGGCTGTCTCCGTTGTGGTCTGCTGGACTCTAAGCCGGTCTGGCTGATACAAAAAGACGATCGTTATCAGCGAAATTGACAACCATGGCCTTTACCAGCGAAACACTCCGGGTCTTTCTCGCCGTGATCGACGAGGGCTCCTTTTCCGCCGCGGCTCGCGTCCTGGGGCGGGTGCCCTCCGCGGTGAACATGGCGATCTCGCAACTGGAAGCCGAGCTGGACCTGGTGCTGTTCGACCGCGCCACCCGCAAGGCCTTGCCGACCCCCGCCGCGCGCGCCCTCGAACCCCAGGCGCGGCAGGTGGCCAGCCAGCTCACGCTGCTCGACGCCCATGCCCTGCAATTGCACGCAGGCCTTGAGCGGCGCTTCGTGCTGGTGATGGCGCCGGAGTTGCAGACCGGCGCCTGGAGCCGCCCGCTGATGACCCTCGCCGAGGAGTTTCCGGCGCTGGAAATCGAGATCCGCTCGGCCGCCCGCGCCGAGGCGATCCGCCTGCTGCACGAGGGCAGCGTGGACATGGCGCTGATCTTCGAGCGCCCGGGCATCAACGCGCTGGAAGGTTTCGCCGAGGCTGGGAGCCAGTTGCTCACGGCGGTGGCCGCGCCCGGCTATCCCGCCTCCCGCCAGGATCGGCCACTGGGCGAAACGCTGATGGCCGATACCCGCCAGATCGTGGTGGCCGGGGGCGACCGTAATGCCTCGGACCCGCAGATCGTGCTGTCGCAACGGGTCTGGCTGACCGACAGCTACCTGGCGACGCTGGACCTGGTGCAGGCCGGGCTGGGCTGGGCCTATCTGCCCCACCCGCTGGTGCGGCCGCTGATCGCCGCCGGCCTGCTCGAGCAGGTGCAATTCGACAACATGGCCAGCCAGATCCGCCGCTGGATCGACGTCATCTGGATCAAGAATCGCCCCCTGGGCCTGGGCGCGCGCCGCTACCTAGAGTTGTTGCGCGAGCAGATCGGCACCAAGCCGGAATAGCGGCTTCAGCGCCCTTCGGTCAGCCGCTGTAGCAGTTGCGCACGCCGCGCCTGGTCCGCGGCCTCCTTGGCCAGCGCACCGGGCAGCAAGGCTGCGGCCCGCGCGGGCGACAGGACGAACAGGCCATCGTCGTCTCCGAGGGCCAGGTCACCGGGGCAGACGCGGGTCTCGCCGAGCTGGAGTTCGACGTTCAATTCGCCCAGCGCCTCGCCACCCTGGGTGGTGACGGCGCTGATACCGCGATGGAAGACCGGCAGGCCGAGTTGACGAAGCGCCTGGACGTCGGTGATGGCGCCATTCACCACCACACCGGCCAGGCCCTTGATCAGGGCGGCCAGGGTGCGCAATTCGCCCCAGCAGGCGCAGTGGGGATCGCCCACAGCCTCGATCACCAGGACGTCGCCCGGGCGACTGGCGATCAGGGCCTCGCCCGGGCGACTGGCGATCAGGGCCTCGCGCAACAGGGCGCCATGGGGTAAGGGAATGCGCGCCGTCACCACCCGGCCCAGCAGGCGCGTATTGGCCACCACCGGCTTGAGTTCGGGCAGATAGCCCCTGCGCCCGAGATGGCCCAGGGTCGAGGCGGCTACCTCGGCGTAGCCGGCGATCAGCTCGGCCGGCAGCTCGCTCAGGGGGCCGGGCATATGGCCTCCCGGGGACGGATCAGCGGGCAGTTGGTGCAGTATTCGGCAGGCGCCGTGGCCTGGTAGTAGAAGCAGCAGGTGCGCCGGAAGCGAACGGGGCGCCCAAGGGTATTGGCCGTCGCAGGCCGGCGGAACTGCGCCAGCGGATTGGTCTCCAGCCCCAGCTCCGCCGGCGTGGCCGCCAGCAGCCAGGCGAAATCCTCGGCGCAGCGGGCGCGAATGGCCGGATCCTCCAGTTCGGCGAGGCGCCGGTCGTACAGCGAATAGAGCCGCACCGCGACGTTCTCCCAGAGGATGCGGGGCGAGACGCGGCCAACCCGCGCCAGGGTCTCCCAGAGCGGCCGCAGCAGCTCGCCGAACAGGGTGCGGGCCAGCAGTGCTCGGGCCGTGGCGTGATCCTCCAGGGCGGGCAGCGGCCGGGTATCGCTGAGCGGCAGGGCCGATCGCCAGCGCCCCTGGACGTGGCCATCCTCGATCCAGACATTGCCCGGCGTCAGGTCCAGGCACCGGTCATATGCCGACAGGGCCTGGAAGGCCACCCCGGTGGTGAGAAAGCCCAGCCGTTTGGTCAACAGCGACGCCGCGACCCGCCGGGTAGGCGCTGCCATCCGCTCCGCCAGGTCGTCGAGCAACTCGGCGCAGCGTGCGGCGTCCAGCCAGGCGGCCACCGGCTGGCTGTGCTGCCCGTCGCGCTCACTGGCTTCGCGCAGACCGAAGGTGGTGCGTAGCTCGTCCCGCTGGGCGCTGTCGAGGGCCGGCCTCAGGCACATGGCGGTACCTCGCGACCGAAGGGAATGCACAGCGGCGTGCCGAAATAGGGATCGGCGATGATCCGGCATTCCAGGGCGAACACCTCGCGTACCAGGGCTTCCGTCAATACCTCTGCGGGTGCGCCCTGGGCGAAGGCACGACGCTGATGGACGGCGACCAGGTGATCGGCGTAGCGGCAGGCGAGATTGAGATCGTGCAGCACCATGACGATGGTCTTGCCCTCCTCCCGGTTCAGCTGGCGCAGCAGGTCCAGCACCTCGATCTGGTGCGCCAGGTCCAGGTAGGTGGTGGGCTCGTCCAGCAGCAGGCAATCGGTGTCCTGGGCCAGGGTCAGGGCGATCCAGGCGCGCTGGCGCTGACCACCGGAGAGATCGTCCACCGGTCGCTCCGCCAACGCCAGCAGGTCGGTGAGGCGCAGCGCCTTGTCCACCGCCGCGGCATCGTCCGCCGACCATTGGCGCATCCAGTTCTGGTAGGGATAGCGGCCCAGGCTCACCAGTTGCCGCACGCTGATGCCCTCGGGCGCCACCGGGGTCTGTGGCAGGACCGCCAGTTGCCGGGCCAGGGCGGCGGTGGACTGCCGGTGGGTGTCCTGGCCGTCGAGCAGCACCTGGCCCTGGCGCGGTTCCAGCAGCCGGGCGCAGGCCTTGAGCAGGGTGCTCTTGCCGGAGCCGTTGCTGCCGATGAGAACCGAGACACGCCCCGGCGGTAATTCGAGGTCGAGGGCCTCGATGATGGTCTGGGTGCCGTAGCCGAGGGTCAGGCCGCGGCTGGCCAGGGTTGCCATGAAGACTCCTTCAGGGACGCTGCCGGATCAGCAGGTAGAGGAAAAAGGGCGCCCCCAGGGCGGCGACGAAGATGCCGGCCGGCAGATCCAGGGGCAGGAACAGGGTACGACCCAGGAGGTCGGCGAGCATCACCAGCAACGCCCCCGCCAGGGCCGCCATCAGCGCCTGAGCGGCGAAACCCGCGGGCAGCAGGCGGCGGGCGATATGGGGCGCGATGAGGCCGACGAAGGCGATGGCGCCCCCCCAGGCGATGGCCACCCCGGCCAGGGCCACGGCCAGCGCCAGCAAGGTTGCGCGGTGCACCTGCAGGCGCACCCCGAGGCCGCGGGCCAGCTCGTCGTCGAGTTGCGCCAGCACGGCGTGGCGCGCCAGGGTCGCCAGCGGCAACAGCAGGACCAGCCACCACAGCCCCAGGGCGCGCACCTCCGGCCAACTGGCACCATAGACGCTGCCGGTCAGCCAGACGTAGGCGGACAGCGTGGTGGTCAGCGGACTGAACACCAGCAGGAAGGTGGTGGCCGCGGCGAGCATGGCCGACACCCCTACCCCCACCAGCACCAGGCGTAGCGGCGAGGCGCCATGATTCCAGGCCAGGCCATAGACCAGCAGCGCCGCCAGGCCCGCGCCGAGCATCGCGGCCAACGGCAGGCCATGGGGCCCCAGGCTGCCGGCCAGGACCGCCAGATAGAAGACCGCCCCGGCGCTGGCGCCACTGGTGATGCCCAGCAGGTCCGGCGAGGCCAGGGGATTGCGCACCTGGCCCTGCAGCAGCAGGCCGGACACCGCCAGGGCGCTGCCGACCAGGGCCGCCAGCAACGCCCGCGGCAGGCGCAGCTGGGTGACGATGAAACCCAGGCCACCGCCCTGCCGTTCGACCAGCGCGGCGAACACCTGGGCGGGCGTCAACCAGACCTTGCCCAGGCAGAGGCACAGCAGCAAGGCCGCCAGGGCCACCAGCGCGGCGACGGCCAGCCGCCCCAGGGTGGCCGGGGCCAGGCGGCGGGAGAAACGGCCGAGCCGCCAGACGATCTCAGCGGCCATGACGGCCTCCCCGGCGCGCCAGATGGATGAAGAACGGCCCGCCGAACAGCGCGGTCATGATGCCCACGGGCACCTCCTGGGGCAGGATCACCACCCGCGCCAGGCTGTCGGCCAGCACCAGCAGCAGAGCCCCGCCCAGGGCGCAGCCGGGGATCAGCCAGCGATGCTCGTGTCGCGCGCGGGCCAACAGTCCGCGTACCAGGTGCGGCACCATCAGGCCGATGAAGCCGATGTTGCCGGCCAGGGCCACGGCGCTGCCGGCCAGGCAGATCACCAGCACCCCGGCCAGCAGCCGGATCAGGCCGATGGGCTGGCCCAGGCCACGGGCCAGGTCGTCACCGGCGACCAGCACATCGAGCTGCCCGGCCAGGACCCCGGCGGCGGCCAGGGCCAGCAGGCTGAACACCAGCAGGGGCGCAGCCGTGGCCAGGTTGCGCTCTCCCACCGAACCGGCCAGCCAGAACAGCACGCTGTCCAGCCCCTCCTGGTTGATCACTAGCAGCGCCTGGCTGAAGGCGGTGAACAGGGCCGCCAGGGCGGCGCCGGCCAGCACGATGCGCAGCGGTGTCAGGCGCGCCTGACACCGGTTGCCCAGGGTCCAGACAAGGGTGCCGGCCACCGCCGCGCCCAGCAGCGCGCAGAGCACCCAGCCTTCCGTGCTGGACAGGCCCAGCAGGGTGATGCCCAGCACCAGGGCGAAGGTGGCGCCGGCGTTGATGCCGAACAGCCCCGGCGAAGCCAGGGGATTGCGCGTCATGGCCTGCATCAGGGCGCCGGCCACCGCCAGGTTGGCGCCCACCACCAGGGCGACCAGCAGGCGCGTCAGCCGAGTGGTGTTGATCAGGGTTGCATCCAGCCCTAGCGAGGGGTCCTGCACCAGGGCCGCCACTACGCTAGTGGGCGCGATCCAGCGGGCGCCCACCGAGAGACTCAGCACGGCGATCAACGCCAGGGCCAGGGCGAGCAGCAGCAGTCTGAGGGGTGCGCTCATGCGGCCCCCTGTTCGGCCAGGACGCGCTGGATGTCGTCCAGCAGCAGATTCGCCGCCAGTATGCCGCCGCCCAGGCTCCAGGCCACCCCATCGACCCGCCAGACCTGCCCGCGCCGGGGGGCGCTCAGGCGTTGCCAGAGCGGATGCTCGAGCAGACGCTCGTAGTTGCGCTGCACCGCAGCCTGGTCGGCACGCAGGAAGACGAAGAAGACGTCGGCCTCTACCACCGGCAGGCTTTCCCGGGAGGTCAGCTTGATCGAGGGCGCGGCGCTGCCCTGGCTGGCCGCCGGCCAGGCGAAGCCCAGCTCGCTGAGTACCCGGCCGGCGAAGCTGTCGGGCAGATAGCTGCGCAAGTGATCGGCGCGTACATCCAGGACCGCCACCGTCGGCGGCCACTGGGCGCCGTAGTGGCGTTGCAGCGCCTCGCGCAGACGAGCGATGCGCGCCTGCCAGGCCTGCAGCAGGGCCGTGGCGTCCGCTTCACGCCCCGCGGCGGTGCCCAGGGCCAGCAAGGTCTGCTTGAATTCGAAGACCTCCTCCAGCATCACCACCGGGCACAGCTGCTGCAGCAAGGGTGCGATCCGGCCATGGCGAAAGCGCGAGGCGACGATCAGGTCCGGCGCCAGCAGCGCCAGGTCCTCCAGACTCGGCTGGGTTTCCAGGCCCAGCGAAGGCACCCCCGCCAGCGCCGGGCGCAGATAGCGATAGACGGGTTTCTCGCTCCAGGACTCGACCACCCCGCAGGGCCTGAGCCCCAGGGCCACGGCGCTGTCGGTGGCACCCTGGAACAGCGTGGCCACACGGGTTGGCTGCGCCCGGGCCACGCCCGGCGACAGCGCCAGGCCGGTTGCCAGAACGCTGCCGAGTCCGAGGAGCCGGCGGCGGGTCAGAGCTGGGAAAACACTAGGGGGCATGGCTCACCTGATGAAAAGGATTGACCACCCTGCCCTTACCGAACGGCATGCTGCCGGGCCCACCGGCCCGCTCGATCATTGGGCGCAGCAGCCACTTCTGCGGCCAGTCCGGTGCCTCGAACAGCGTCTTCCGGAGCAGTGCCCGAGCCTCGGCGTCGAAGTCCAGGGCCGCGATGCGCTCTTCCAGCACCTCGCGTAGCAGCGTCCAGGCGGCGGTCAGCGGGACAGCGTAGCAGCTCGCGACAGTCTCGAAGATGGCCCTGAGGTTGACCTGGATGCCCAGGGTCTGGAACCAGAACAGCAGGTCACATGGATGCTCGTGATAGAGCGTCTGGGCATGACCGGGCTTGATCCGGTATTGCGGATCGGCCAGCCCCTGGCGCTCCAGCCAGGGCACGTACAGGCGCACGGAGTCGTGGTCGCGTAGCAGCAGGCCCTGGATACGTCCGGCGCGCCAGACCAGCACGGCGTTCTGCCCGTGCACCTCGCCGAGCAGGCCGAGGCGGAACAGCCGCAGGTTGAGATCGATGAAGCTGTGGCACAGCTCACCCAGCAACAACTGGACATTGGCCGGGGTCGGCGCCAGCGCCCGGGCCGCCAGCCAGTCGTCGAAGAAATGCCGACGGCTGCCCGGCAGTGGCGTACCGAGCGCGGCCATGGGCAGCAGGCGGCAATCGGGATCGGCCAGCAGCGCCGCGGGATAGCCGCGCACCATGGCCGAGAGATGCCGCGGTGCCTCGTCGAACAGGGTCGCTGCCGGTGGCATGAAGGCCCACCAGCGAGACTCGTCGCACAGGTGCAGGCTCTCGGCGAGCACCGGGTCCAGGGCCCGCGCCTGCCGCAGCAGGGCCTCGCTGCGCGAGCCGTTGATCATCTTCACCGCCGGCAGGTAGCGCGAGGCGCCCAGGGAATGCACCGCCATGGGCAACTTCAGCTGGTCCACGCCCGTGCCTTCCTCCATCAGCATGGATCGCAGCGACGAGGTCGCGTGGCAGCGTGCGCCGGCAAAGTCCAGCTGCTGGCAGACGCCACTGGCGAAGGCCTCGTCCAGCCGACCCGGCAATCCCTCGGCGAGTTGCCAGGGGTGTACCGGCAGCGCCACATGACTCGCCGCCAGGCCGCGCCGCTGCAATTCGGCCTGCAACTCGGCCAGCGCCGCCGGGGTCAGCAAGTCGGCCGCCGGTCCCTGGGAATCGGCCGCCACACCCTCTCCGCACAGCAGCTGATCGCGGCGCACCGCGACCCAGGCCAGGCGCACGGGTTGGCCGAATTCGGCCTGGTAGCCCTGGTAGTCGGTGTCGCTCAGCCCCAGCTTGGCCTTGGCCAGGGGGTGATAGGGTCGATCCCGCAGGGCCGCCCAGCGTTCCAGTTGCAGGAAGGCGGCCTGGCCGTCGCCCTCCAGCAACGGCCCCGGGACCAGGGGTTGTTCCAGGGACAGCCGGGTCTGCCGCAGACTGGTGGCCAGGGTCTCGCGCAACAGCGCGATGCCCCGCGCCTGCTCGGGATCGGCGGCCGCCTCGGCGAACACCAGGGAGACGAAGGCATCCGGCGTGAGGGTGCTCCAGGCGTCGCCCTGGCGCGCCAAGATCGGCGTACCGGGCACCTTCACCCAGGCCTGGGTGATGCCCGGGCGCACCCGCGCGGCGATGAAACGCTGCTCGCGGGGATCGCAGCAGCACTCCCAGAGGCGCTCCTCCGGGGCCGCTGGTTGCAGGCTGGCGGGATGTTCCGCGGTCGCGGCCGCCAGGGTCACGGCCATGGGGGCGAAGACGTCTTCGGCCAGCAGGCAGTCGAACAGGTCCTGCAGGATCAGGTCGGTGGCGAGGGTCTGAGCGTTCATGGGGATTCTCCGCAGGAATGGGCGGTCAGGCGGGCCTGCAGGGCCCGAAAGGCGATGCCGCGCTCGTCGCCGAGCACGAAGGTGGTGACGCCCCGGGCGCGCCAGAGGTCGAGGTCCTCCGGCTGCCGGGGGATGGCGCAGTAGGGTGTGCCCTGCCGCTGGGCGGCGGCCCAGGTCTGGCGCAGGGCCTCCTGCACCTCGGGATCGGCGAGGCGCCAGGGGTGGCCGAGGGACTGCGACAGGTCCGCCGCCCCTTCGAGCAGCAGGTCCACCCCCGGCACCGCGGCGATTTCCGCCGCCCGGGAGACGCCCGCGGCACTCTCGATCATGGCGACTATAAGGATCTGCGCATTGGCGCGGGTCACGTAGTCGGCCAGGCTGGCTTTGCCGAAGGAGCCCGGACGGCCGGCATTGAGGCTGCGCTCGCCCTCCGGGTGGTATTTGCAGGCGCGCACCGCGGCGGCCAGCACCGCCGGGTCCTCCACGCAGGGCAGCACGATCCCCTGGGCCCCGGCATCGAGCAGGCGCAAGAGGCGCTTGGGCTCGGCGTCCGGCACCCGCACCAGCGGCGTGAGGTCGTAGCTCTCGGCGGTGCGGATCATGTTCTCCAGGGTTTCCGGATTGATCAGCACGTGCTCCATGTCGATGATCACGAAGTCGTAGCCGGCTTCGGCGATCAGCTCGATGCTGGCGGGCGTGGGTAGCGAGGCGAACAGGCCGTGGCTGGGCGTGCCGGCCGCCAGGGCGGCCTTGAGTCGATTGCGCCTCAGCATGCGGCGGGCCGATAGGGATGCAGCGGGTTGGCCACCGCCTTGAAGCGCCGCTCGCCATCGCCCAGCAGGCGCCGCTTGGTCAGCTCCTCCACCTCGAAGGTGGGAGCGAAGACGTCGAACAGCGCATAGCGGTCCCGGTGCTGGGGATGGGCGCGCTGGTAGTCGAGGATGACCGTGGCGGTCGCCCGCCAGAAGTCGGACTCGGCCAGGGCGAAGTGCTGGCGCAGGAACACCGCCAGCTCGCCCAGGGCGATGAAGAAGAAGGCATCGCAGGTGAAGTCGCGCACCGCCGCCACGTCCTCGGTGAGGATGAAGGAATTGCGGTTGATCCGCGCATGACTCGCCGGCAAGGGCTCCAGGGTCGGACGCAATTCCGGGCGCGCCAGGTGGCGCTCGGCGTAGCGCACGCCGTCGTGGAAGTCCTTGAGGGCGATGCGCAGCGGCCAGCCGTCGCGGTGGATCAGCACGATGTTCTGGCCATGGGACTCCATGCCGATGCCTTCGGCATGGAGCATGTGCATGAGGGGCGTCACCGTGACCCTGAGCAGCTGCCGCAGCCAGGCGTCGAGGCCGTGGCGCTCGATCCAGGCGGCGACGAAGGGCCATGGCGCGCCCTGGCCGTAGCGATTCTCCACCTGAGTCAGGCCGTTGAAGGGTACCGCCTGTTCATCCGCGCGCAGATAGGCGTGGATGCTCTCGCGCCAGACGGCGCCGAGGGTACCGTAGACCTGCCCCGCACGGCTGACCGGCAACGCACGACTGTCGTAGGCGGCGCCGGCGATCTCGCCGAGCACCACGAAGTCCAGGTCCCGGGCGGTGGCATCGGTTGCGATCAGCCGCTGCAGCCAGTCGGTGATGAGCGGGCCGTTGAGCACCGTGTGGCGCGCCAGGATGCGGGTGCTGGAGGTATTGGTCAGGCACATCGCCAGCTTGACATAGGGCCGCTCGGGCGCGCTGCGATTGGCCAGGGTGCGGATGGACTGCTGGGCCGCGTACTGGTCGCGGGAGCTGCCCAGGTAAAGCAGCTCGCCGCTCACCAGTTCGGGCTGAAACAGCGCGGCCAGGTGCTGCTCCCACTGCCAGGGATGCACCGGGATCAGCTGGTAGTCGTCCAACGCCCGCCCCTGTTCGCGCCACTCGGCGGCCAGGGCCGTCCAGCGCTCCACCCCGAACTCCGCGGCGATGAAGGCCGGGAAGTCCAGGCGGCGGGAGTGCCCCACCGAGGCCCGCTCGCGTGCCAGGGCCAGCCAGACCAGCTGGATCGGCTCGCCGAATTCCGGTCCGTAGCGGCGATTCTCCGCCAGCGAGAAGCCGATGCGCGACTTGTAGCAGGGGTGGTAGCCATGGGCGTCCATGAAGTGCCGCTCCAGGGCGTCCACGTCCAGCTCGTGCGCCGGGCGTTCAGGACGATAATCCTGACGGCGCGACTGCAGGTCCTTGAGCAGCGTCTGCTCCAGCTCCTGGACGAAGCGCGGCCACAGCGGCGAGTCGCTCTGCTCGCCGAGCAATTCGGCCAGGGTCTCGTGCAGCGTCGGCGCGCGGCTCCCCTGGGCGTCCTGGCGCACCAGGCGCTGCGGATCCAGGCGGATCAGGCCGAAGCTGGCAGCGGCGGGCGCATAGCCCAGGTACTGCACGGGTGTGCCATCGGCGGCGGTACCGGCCAGGCGATACGCTGCCAGCCCCTCGGCCAGCGGCTGGACCTCGGCCTTGAGCACCTCTTCGTAGATCAGCGTCTGCAGCAGCTGCGCCACCACGCGCTGCTCGACCTGGCGATAGAGGGCGGCATCGGCGGGCGACGGCCAGGGCTGCGCGGCAAGTGAAAGCTGAGCGGTCATGAGTACCTCCGAACGGAAAGGGGTTGAGCGGCGGGAAAGCGCCAGGCCCAGGGCAGTGCCAGCAGGATGAACAGGCCGGTGGCGATGAAGGCGTCCTGGATGGCGACGCCGGTGGCGGCCTGGCGCGGGCCCCAGCCGGCCGCGCCGCCCAGGCGCAGTTCCAGCCACAGGGAGGCGGCCACCACGGCCACCGAGGACACCAGGCGCCGGGCGATGTTGTTCATGGCCGCGCCCTGGGTGACCTGGGCATCCGGCAGGCTATTGAGGCCGGCGGTGGTGGCCGGCATGTAGGACAGCCCCAGGCCGACGCCGCGCAGGACCATGAGCGCGCAGATCCAGGCCAGCCCGGCATGGCTGCCGACCACACCGAGGGCCAGGGTGGCCAGGCCGCTGAGCGCCAGGCCGGTGGCGATCACCCCGCGGGGTCCGCGGCGGTCGAGCAGGCGACCGCCGATCTGGCCGAACAGCGCCGCCGCCAGGGCGGTGCAGAGCAGCGCCAGGCCGGTCCAGAGGGCGCTATGGCCCAGCACCAGCTGGACCAGCAGCGGCAGCAGCACCAGGCATTCGAACATGCCCACCGCCTGGACCACGGCGATGATGACGCTGGCCCGATAGCCGCGCAGGGCGAACAGGCGCAGCGGCAGCAGCGGATGGCTGCGCTGCAGCTGCAGCCGGACGAAGGCCAGCAGGCAGAGGAGTCCGGCGCCCAGGGCGAGCAGATTGAGGGGGTCGGCCAGCGCCGCCAGCTCGCGCAGCCGGCCGAGGGTTACCAGCAGCAGCCCCAGGCCACTGGCGATCAGCAGGTAGCCGGCCAGGTCGAAGGGCTTGCGTTCGCGGGGGCCATCCGCGGGCAGCACCACCTGCCCCATGGCCAGGGCCAGCAGGCCCACCGGGACGTTGAGCAGGAACAGGGCGCGCCAGTCGAACACCTCCAGCAGCAGACTGCCGCACAGCGGCCCCACCGCCGGCGCCAGCATCACCGCCCCACCCCACCAGCCGGTCACCCGGCCACGCTCCTCCTTGGGATAGACGGAAAAGATGATGCCCAGCGCCAGGGGAATCATCAGGCCGCTGGCCACCCCCTGGACCATGCGCGCCAGCAGCACGCCGGCGATGGAATCGGCCAGGGCGCCCAGCGCCGAGCCGGCGATGAAGGCCAGCAGCCCGAGGCGATAGAGTCGCCGCCGCCCGATGCGCCCGGCGAGAAAGCCGGTCAGCGGCATGGTGATGCCCATGGCGACCATGAAGCCGGCGACGATCCAGCTGGCCAGCAGCGGCCCCAGGTCGAAGGCGGCGATGAAGGCCGGCAGCGCCGGATTGAGCGCGGTATTGGCCAGGCTGACGGTGACCGTGCCCAGCAGCACGTTCACCGCCACCCAGACCCGCGGGATCGCAACGCTCACGCCGGGACACTCCCGTTGCCGGCGAGGAACAGCTGCCGCGGGCGCGGATGGCAGAGGAAATCCGCGTGGGAGATGTTGTAGCCATAGGCGCCGGCCAGGGGCAGCACCAGCAGGTCGCCGACCCGCACCTCACCCAGCGGCTGGCCGCGGCTGAGGATGTCCTTGGGGGTACAGAGCTGACCCACCACTGTCCAGGCCTTGCCTCCAGTCGCGGTCGCCCGCCCCTCGCGGGGCAGGTGCAGCACCGGATGATCGTGCCCCTGGGCCACCGGCAGGCGGAACTGGTGGGTCCCGCCGCGACAGACCAGGAAGTGCTGGCCGTGGCTGGTCTTGGTATCCAGCACCTCCATGGCGTAGTAGCCGCAGAAGGCCGCGAGGAAACGTCCCGGTTCGAAGCGGATCAGCGGCGGTTGCGCCTGTTCGGCCAAGCGGGCGCGCAGGTGCCCGCACAGCCGCGCCCAGTCGAATCGCCGGCCTTCACGGTAATCCACGCCAATGCCGCCACCGACGTTGAGCCGCACCACGCTTTCCGGGCGCCGGGCCAGGCCGCGCCAGTGCGGCCAGCGCTGCAGATAGAAGTCCAGCAGTTGCAGATGGCGCTCCACCGAGTGCTGGTGCGACAGGGCATGCACATGGAAGCCCTGCAGCTGCAGGTGGCTGGCCGCCTCTACCGCCGCCACCGCGGCGTGCAGATCGGCTTCGTCGAAGCCGAAGGGCGTCGCCGTGCCGGCCATGGCCAAGGTGCTGGTCAGCCCGGCCGGCAATTGCGGATTAATGCGGATGTACACCGGCTGCAGCCGTCCCAGGGAAAGCGCCAGGCGTTGCAGGCGCTGGATCTCGCCGAGGCTCTCCAGGTGGATGGCTTCGACGCCCGCGCTCAGGGCGGTGCGCAGATCGGAATCCAGCTTGCCCGGACCGGAGAAGATGAACGGCTTGCGCTGCGGGCAGGCGGCGAGGCGATCGATCTCGCCACCGGAGGAGATCTCGAAGCCGTGCACCAGCGGCGCCAGGGCCGCCAGGATCGGCGCCTCACTGTTGGCCTTGATGGCGTAGTACAGCTCCACGCCCGGGGGCAATTCGGCCATCAGCGCGGCGACGTGCCGCCGCAGGGCGTCGAGGTCATAGACGAAGGCCGCCAGGGGATCGCCGGACTGCGCCTGGGCCTCCACCAGGGCGGCGCGGACCGCGGCAGGTAGCTCAGCCATGACGCACCTCCGCGCCCCAGGGGCAAGGCAACTGCACGTAGCCGGCGTGGCGATCGGCCTGGGCGGCGAGGCGCACCTTGAGATTGGTCTTGCAGGGAATCGGCTGGCCGGCGATCAGCGCATCCAGCTCGGGCGCGGCGCGTTGCAGGTCCCGGCGGATGGCGATCAGCTCGGCTTCCACCTGCCGCCACAGGCGCGGCGCCAGGTGCGGACGCTCCCAGCTCAGCGCCAGCACCGCCTCGGCGAGGTTGTTGACGAACAGGCAATAGGCGATGCGCCGCCAGCCCTGGTCGCGACTGTAGAGCAACGACTGGCGCACCCGGGGCTGGACGTGGGCGTCCAGGGCCTCGGCGCCGAGGGCATCGGTCAGCTTGATGCCTTCGAAGTCGCGCAGCAGCAGCCGGACGGGTCGGCCGTTGTCATGCACCAGCACGCAATTCTGCAGGTGCGGCTCCAGCACCACGCCGTGCTCGAAGAACAGCCGCAGCACCGGCCCCAGCAGCAGTCGCTGGTAGTCCTGGAACCAGGCCAGCCGGGTTTCGTCGCTGACCGGCTGGCCACCGCAGCGGCTGAGGAAGTCCTGCAGCAACGGCTGCAGGCGGGTGTCGCGGGCGAACAAGGTGCCGGCCAGCAGGCAGCAGTCGGCGCCATGCTCCAGGCAGAAATTCTCGCGCAGGATGGCGCCGGTCTGCTCGCGGAACCAGCGCTCGTCCTCGGCACTGGCGGCCGGCGGAGCCCAGCTCAGGGCACCCGGCTCGCGCACCATGTCCAGCCCCGCCACCCGCCCTTGCAGGCGCTGCATGAGCCGATCGACGATCAGGGTGCTCTGCAGTTCGTACCAGGCGTTCTTGCGCACGCAGTTGGTGATGCGCACGTTGAGCGAGCCCTTGATGAAGAAGGCATGGCCTGGGCGGTACCAGGTGCGCATGGAGGCGGTGGGACTGGCCAGGGCGCCGCTGGCGCCGAGGTCGCGGATCACCCCCTGGCTGACCAGCGCCTGGACCCGGGGATCGCCGAGGAACAGCTGCGCCTGGACCGGGTGCAGCACGATGCGCGCCCGCTCAGGGGCGGCCTGCGCCTGGTCCACGAAGCCCTGCAGCACCTGGGCGTCGCTCAGGCCGTTGCCGGCCACCTGCAACCCGGCGCGGGGCACCTCCAGCACGTGCATGGGGGCGCTGGTGTGCAACTCCGGGGCATAGGCCTCGGCCGGCAGGGGCTCCGGCCAGCGCCGTGCCTTGGGTGCCGGGTGATTGGGATGGCCGAACCACAGGCTCTGCTCGCTGGCCAGGTAGTCGCTGAGCGGCGCGGGATGGCGCGAGACCTGCACGTGGTCGACGATGGCCGCGGTCAGGTGCTGGCTCTGCAGGACCTGCTGCAGCAATTCGCCATTGTGGGCGCCGGCGAGTTCTTCGCAGGCCTCCAGCAGAAAATCGATGAAGGCGGCGAAGTCCGGGCAATGCCAGGCCTGGTTCCCGCGCCGGACATAGATATCGGAGAGATAGCGCTGGCTGCCGAGTTCATCCTGCCGATCGACGACGAGGAAGAACTGGCGGTCGCCGGGAAAGGCGATCAGCAGGGGCACGCCGCCGTCTTGCAACCAGCCGAGATAGTTGGCCGGGGCAATACCGCGCCGGTCTTCCGGCCAGGCATAAGACAGGCACCGTTCCGGCAGGGCGAATTCCTTGATGAGGCAATTCATCAGGGCGTGGGAAGACGCCAGCTCGCTGACGATGCGGGAAAGCAGCGTGGATTCTAGAGAAGTCATGGCAGTGTCCAAGAGGTTGCGCGTCCCTGCGGGCGATCCGGTGTCACGGCACTCGGGTGGTGCCTTGTGCTCAGCCACGGGGCTCGGCCAGGGCCGCCACAAGGGCCGCCTCCAGGCGTTCGAGCAGCACCAGGCAATGGCTTTCCTGGAGGATCAGCGGCGGCAGCAGCCGCACCACGTTGCCGTCCCGGCCGCCGCGTTCGAGCAGCAGTCCCTGGGCGAAACAGTGGCGCTGGATGGCCGCGGCCAGTGCGGGATCGGCCGGCAGGCTGCCGAGCGCATCCGCCGCGCCACCCGCCTCGACGATTTCCAGGCCCAGCATCAGCCCCAGCCCGCGGACATTGCCGATCGCGGGGAAACGCTCGCGTAGCCGCTCCAGATGGCGCCTGAGCCAGCCCCCGAGCTGGGCCGCATGGCTGACCAGGCCGTCGCGCTCGATGACCTCCAGGGTGGCGAGCCCGGTGGCCATGGCCAGCTGGTTGCCGCGGAAGGTGCCGGTATGGCCACCGGGCTCCCAGGCGTCGAATTCACGGCGAATCGCCAGCAGGGCCAGCGGCAGGCCACCGCCCACGGCCTTGGACAGCACCAGGACGTCCGGCTCGATGCCGGCATGCTGGCAGGCGAACAGCGCGCCGGTGCGGCCGAATCCGGTCTGGACCTCGTCGACGATGAGCAGGATGCCGTGCTCCCGGGTGACCTGGCGCAGGGTCCGCAGCCAGGCCACCGGTGCCGGATTGACGCCGCCCTCCCCCTGCACCGCCTCGACGATCACCGCTGCCGGCCGGCAGACGCCGCTTTCCACGTCGCCGAAGAATCTTTCCAGATAGCGCGCCAAGGCCGCGGCGCCCTGCTCGCCGCCCAGCCCCAGCGGGCAGCGGTACTCGTGGGGATAGGGCAAAAATTGCACCCCGGGCATCAGCCCGGCCACCCCCTGCTTGGGCGAGAGATTGCCGGTCACCGCCAGGGCACCGTGGGTCATGCCGTGGTAGCCCCCGGAAAAGGCGACCACGTTGCTGCGTCCGGTGACGCGCTTGGCCAGCTTCAGCGCCGCCTCCACCGCATCGGCACCGGACGGACCGCAGAATTGCAGGCAGTAGTCTTCCGCGCGGCCCGGCAGCAGGCCCAGCAGGCGCTCGCTGAAGGCATCCTTGAGCGGCGTGGTGAGATCCAGGCTGTGCATCGGCAGGCCGCTGCCGAGAAAATCGGTGATGGCCTCGGTGACGGCCGGATGGTTATGCCCCAGGGCCAGGGTGCCGGCTCCGGCCAGGCAATCCAGGTAGGTCTTGCCTTCGACGTCGGTCACCCAGACCCCGGCGGCCTTGGCGATGGCCAGCGGCAGCTTGCGGGGGTAGCTGCGGACCCTGGATTCGAAGCGCGCCTGGCGAGCGAGAAAGAAGGCGTTGTCGGCTGTTGCGGTATCGCGACTGAGGGATGGTTGAAGCATGGCGTCAGACCTCTGGACGTTTATCCTCGTAAACGATAATCAGTTTCATTCTCATCCTTCAACCGCCATTCCCGAAAAAGATCGAGTCTTTGAAGTCGCGCCACTTTCACCAAAATGCGGGCGATAAAGGGCCCGAACGCCCGGCGGGTCCGCCCTTGAAATCACGTGCCAAAACGCCTGATAGGCAGCTGTTCCCGCTCTGTATGCCGCTCACTCCTGCCGATGAATGACGCCTGAGGGGCCACCGTTCTGCCCCCGTTGGCGATGCGCGAAAGTCGCCCCTGCGCCGGGCGGCGACACGCCTTGCGCAAGGACGGATAACGCCTGCTCAGAACGCCAGGGTGGTGGAAAAGACCAGGGTCCGCGGCGTGGAGATGGTCAGGCCCGGTTCGCTGTCGTCCGAGGCGCCGGCGGAGGCCCAGTAGCGCTCGTTCATCACGTTTTCCACCGAGGCACGCAAGGTCACGCGGGTGGCGTCGACCTTGAAGGCGTAGCGCGCCCCCACGTCGAAGCGATGCCAGGCGTCGATTTCCTTGCTGTTGGCCTGGTCCAGGTACTGGGAGCTGGTGTAGATCCCCCGTCCGGTCAGGGTCAGGCCCGGCACCGCCGGGATGTCCAGTTCGGCGCCGAGGTTGGCATTGAGCCTGGGCGTGGCCGGGGCGCGGTTGCCATCGAAGGAGCCGCCGACGGTGTCCTTGAGTTCGCTGTCGATGTACATCAGGCCGCCGAGCACGCGGAAGCCGGCCAGCGGCTCGCCGAAGACGCTCAGCTCCACCCCGTCGTTGACGCGCTTGCCGTTGGGGCCGAAGACGCGGCTGGTGGCATTGGTCTCGTAGGCCGGCTGCTTGATGCGGAAGGCGCTGGCGGTCACGGCCACCGCGCCGAAGTCGTACTTGGCCCCCACTTCCGCCTGGCGGCTGATGAAGGGCGGGAAAATCTCGTCCTCGTTCAGCGCGGTGGACGGCGCGATCTTGCCCTGGCTGAGGCCTTCCATGTAGTTGGCATAGAGCGACAGCCGCTCGGTGGCCTTGAACAGCACGCCCGCCGAGGGCGAGACCTTTTCCTCATCGTAGGCGGTGGGTTGCTTCACGCCGTCGGACCAGTCGTCCACCTTGACCCGCTGCCAGCGGGCACCGAGGGTGACCAGCAGGCGGTCGTCGAAGAAGCCCAGGGTGTCGGCCAGGGCCACGCCACTGAAGCGGTTCTCGGTGTAGTCCTTGCCATCGGAGCGGGTCTGGATGCCCGGCGCGGGCAGGTTACTGGGGTTGTACAGGTTGCTCGGCCCACTGGCGTAGCGCCCGCCGCCGTTCTCGAAGTCCATGTAGAAGTAGTCGGCGCTGACGTTGAGTTCGTGGCTGATTGGTCCGGTCTGCAGCCATTTGCGCGCGCCCAGGTTGGCGGTGCGGACATTCTCGTCGCGGGTGAAATCGCGCGGCTGGACGCTGAAATCGCCGGCGTTGTTAGTGATGGAAACGTTGTGGCGGAGGAAATCGTGATCGCTGCGACGCGCGCCCACGGCGCCATAGACCATCAGCGAGTCGTCGACGTCGAATTCGCCACGCAGGGCGCCGAAGGTGTCCTTGGTCTGGGCGCGGGTCCAGCGCTGGGCATAGTTGTGGCGCACGTCGTCGGCATCGGGTACCCGGGCGTTGGCCCCCACCAGCACCCGCTCCTGGGGCGCGTCGGTGTCGCGCTCGGTGTGGCCCAGATCGAGACCCAGGCGCAGGCGCTCCACGCGATAGTCCAGGCCGAGCACGCCCATCTGGCGATCGACGTGCTGGTGATCCCAGGTGGTGTCGCCCGCTTGCTTGACACCGTTGAAGCGCAGGCCGAAGCGATTGTCCTCGCCGAAGCGACGCCCGATGTCCACGGCCCCGCCCACCTGGCTGTCGGACGCATAGCTGCCGGTGATTTCGGTGATGGGCTGGTCGGTGGCGCGCTTGGGCACCACGTTGATACCCCCGCCGACGCTGCCGCGGGGCGAGATGCCGTTGAGCAGCTGGCTCGGCCCCTTGAGGATATCGACCCGCTCGGCCATCTCCATGTCGATGGAATAGGTCGGCAGCACGCCATAGAGACCGTTGTAGGCCACATCGCTGTTGAACAGGCTGAAACCGCGGATGGTGAATTGCTCGAAGCGCCCACCCGACGGATTGGTGGAGCGCACCGAGGGATCGCTGGCGATCAGGTCGGTCAGGGTGCGGGCCTGGAGATTCTGCACGGTCTGGGCGGTGTAGGACGTCTGGCTGAAGGGCGTGTCCATGAAGTCGCGATGGCCCAGCAACCCCTGGGAGCCTTGCCGCGCGACCTGGCCACCGGCGTAGGGGGCGTCGTCCGCCTGCAGGCTGGAGGCGACGATGGAGGTGCTGGCCAGCTCCTGGACGCCGCTGTCCTGGGGGGCCGGTGCCAGGGTGAAGTCGCGCTCACCCAGCGGCTGCAGCCGCAGCCCCGAGCCGGCCAGCAGCCGGCTGAAGCCCTCCTCCACGCCAAAATCGCCATTGAGGCCAGCGCTGTTGCGCTTACCCACCAGTCCCGGATCCACCGCCAGGTTGACGCCGGACTCGGCGGCGAAGCGCGTCAGTGCCTGGGCGAGACTGCCCGCGGGAATCTCGTAATGTCGGCGGGCCGCCTCCTGGGCCAGGGCCGAAGCGGCCCACCAGGGAGTACCGCTCAACGCCACCAGCAAGCCCGTGCGCAGCAACGGACGCAATACCAACGTCACCATCGAATCCCCCTCCTTTTGGTTGTCCTATGCCGTTAATGACCGACAGGTACGAAAAAGGGGACAGACTTTTTTCAGACGGCGACCGAACGGGGTATCAGGGTCACCCAGAAGCGGGTACGCCACTGCAGTTCCACCGGCAGCGTCGCGGCCAGCAGCGTCAGTACCCGGTCGGTATCGGCCAGCTGAAAGCTGCCGGTGACCCTGAGATTGGCCACCGCGGGATCCCAGCGCAGCAGGCCAGGACGATAGCGACTGAATTGCTGCAGGAATTCGCCCAGGGGCTGGTCCTGGGCGATCAGCACGCCCTGGCGCCAGCTCAGCAGGGTCGGCGAAAACGGCTCGATGGCGCCGATGCCCAGGGTACTCAGGCGCAACTGCTGGCCCTTGCCCAACGCCAGCCCGAGGCCCATCAGCGGCCGCACCTCGACGCTGCCGCTGACCACGCGCACGTCGCAGCCTTCATCGTCCTGCTGCACGCAGACCTCGGCCTGTTCCACCGTCAGGGTGCCGAAGCGGGTATCCAGCGTCAGCGCCTGGGTACCGGGTACGCGCAGCGAGAGCTCGCCGCGCACCAGGGTCAGGCGCCGCCGGGTCTGATCCAGGTCCACGGCGGTCGCGGTATTGAGTTGCAGCAGGCTGCCATCCGCCAGGGTCAGGCTGCGGCGTTCGCCCGTGGCGGTGCTGAGATCGGCGGTCCAGGCGTCCAGCGGCAATTCCCGGCTCAGCCACCAGCCGGTCGGTACCACCACCGCCAGGCCCAGCAACTGGCGCAGGGCGGTACGCCGAGTGCGCTCGGCCGGCTGCAGACTGGCCATGGCCAGCCGCGACGGCACCGCGGCGAAGCGCTGTTGCAGCTGCAGGGCCGCCTGCCAGGCGCGCTCGTGTTCGGGATGGGCCTGGCGCCACGCCTGCAGCTGCTGCCGCTCGCGCTCGCCGGCTGCGCCGGACTCCAGCAGCGCCAGCCATTCCGCGGCCTCGCGGATCGCCCGCCGCCGCCGGTCCTGGCCGCTCAGCACAACTCCGCCAGCAGGCAATGCTCGTAGGCCTGCGCCATGTATCTCTTGATGGTGCGCTCGGAGACGTGCAGGCGTTCGGCGATCTCGCGGTAGGTGAGGTCCTCGAGCTGGCTGAGCAGGAAGGCCCGCCGCACCGCGGCGGGCAGGCCATCGAGCAGCTCGTCCAGCGCCTGCAGGGTTTCCAGCAGCAGCCAACGCTGCTCGGGCGACGGCACGCAGGCTTCGGGCAATGCCATCAGGGCATCGAGGTAGGCCTGCTCGAGGCTTTTGCGCCGCTGGAAATTGATCAGCAGGCGTTTGCCGATGGTCACCAGATAGGCCCGCGGCTCCTGCAGTTCACCGAGCACTTCGGGATGGCGCAACAGCCGCAGAAAGGCTTCCTGGCTGAGATCGGCCGCATCCCATTCGCTGCCCAGCCGCCGGCGCAACCAGGCCTGCAGCCACCCGCTGTGGTCGAGATAGAGCCGATGAAGGTGGCGCGTGGACGCGAGAGCCATATCACTCATGACGGGTGCTACCTGCTCGTCGATGCTTAGATGATATTGATTCTACTTTACATGGATCATCCAGGACCAGTCCGGAGCCGTCTATTCCCTGCGCTTTCGCCCGAAAGCTGGGCAATGGCCAGCATGGGCCTCAGCCCACCAGGCTTTCCGCGGGCGCAGGCGAGAGATCGACGCTCCGGCAATAGTCCATGAACAGCCGCGTCGCCTTGGTCGGTTCGTTGTTGCGCAGGTAGGCCATGATGAAGGTGGAGGCCGGCATGTCGTCGTGGATGTTGACCTGGGCCAGGCGCTTGCCGTCGTAGGTCAGGTCGGTGGTGGGCCGGGTCACCAGCACGGAAAAGCCCAGGCCCTGCCCCACCATGCAGCGCACCATCTCGATGGAGGGCGAGCTGTACGCCACGTTGGGGTGGTAGCCCTTCTCCCTGAAGATGTCGATGAAGTAGTTACGGCTGGGCACCACGTCCAGCAGGATCATGGGCTCGCGACTCAGCTCCTTGAGGGTCACCGCCTTCTTGCCGGCCAGGGGATGGGCGATGGGCAACAGCGCATAGGGCTTGTGCGGTGCATTGAGCTTTTCCTTGGTGATGGAATCACCCAGCTCCAGGTCGTAGAGAAACACCAGGTCGAAGCGTCCGCGGTGCACCCCGTGCATCAATTCGTGCTGCTCGCCATCGTGCAGCTGGATGGTGATCTCGGGATAGAGCCGCTTGAAACCTGCGACCAGCTTGGGCAGATAGAGCGGCGCCGCGGATTCGAAGCAGCCGATGGCCACGGTGCCCGAAACCAGCTCGTTTTCCGCCTTGGCGTTCTGTTCCAGTTCCTGGGACAGCCGCAACAGTTCCTTGGCCTTTTCATAAAGCCGACGGCCACTGGCGGTGAGCGAAACGCCCTGGGCGTGATGGCGAATAAACAACTTCTGCTCGAAACTTTCCTCGAGGTTCTTGATGGCGACGGAGATCGACGGCTGGGATATATGCAGTTGTCGCGCGGCCTCGACGATGCTGTCTTCCTCGACCACCGCGACGAAATAGCGAAGTTGCCTCAGGGTAAAACGCGTCATGGCTCATCCATAGGATAAAACTTTGCAGAACGCATATCTGCATAGCGCAATCTGCTGAAGCGAAAGCCATGCCATCCGCCTGAATGTCACCGCGCGGCCTGTGCTTAGCGGTACTGCACGCGCGGTGGCGTGCCGACGAAAGTCCCTGCCGCACGGGTTAAAACGCACCAAAAGACTGCACTTCGAGTGCTTATGATTGCATCTTGCCCTGCCTTGGGGCGTATAGCGCGCAGAACAAGATGCCGCCTTACACTACTTAGGAAAAGGCTATGCAACGACCTGTAATTTGTTAATTGACGATGAGTCTGGCGGACGCCAATTCTGTTTCTGGCAACAGTGCGAACGCTTCAGGAAAGTTCGCACTTTCTTTGAAATGGCGACGGGCTGGCTCACCATGACTTTCGACTGGAACTACATGTTCAGCCTCATTGGCGACACTCAATTCTGGCTGGCAACCTGGACGGTCATCAAACTCAGCACCCTCACCTGGATCATCAGCATCGCCCTGGGCTTCTTCATCGCCCTGGCGAAACAGTCACGATATCCGGCGCTCAGCCTGCCCGCTCGCGGTTACATCTGGTTCTTTCGCAGCGTGCCGCTGCTGGTGCTGCTGATCTTCATCTACAACCTGCCCCAGGCGCTGCCGGCGACCTCGGTGGTGCTCGCGGATCCCTTCTGGGCCGGCCTGATCGGCCTGGTCATCAGCGAAACGGCCTATGTCGCCGAGATCCACCGCGGCGGCCTGCTGTCGATTCCCAAGGGCCAGGGCGAGGCGGCCCGGGCGCTGGGCCTGCGCTTTCTCGGCACCCAGTGGCGCATCGTCATCCCCCAGGCCCTGCGCGTGGCCCTGCCGTCGCTGGCCAACGAATACATCTCCATCGTCAAGCTCAGCTCGCTGGTCTCGGTGATCTCCCTCACCGAGATCCTGATGGTCGGCCAGCGGCTCTATTCGCAGAACTTCCTGGTCATGGAGACCATGGTGGCGGTGGCCTTCTACTACGTGCTGATCGTCACCCTGTTCGACTTCCTGCTCAAACGCCTGGAGCGCTTTCTCGACGTCACCCAGCGCAAGGTGGTGCGGACCCCCGATGCCCAGGTGCTGGCCCTGGCCAACCAGGCCTCGACCGCCAGCGCCAGGCCGCAGTGGGATGCCGGCACCCCGGCGCTGCAGGCGGCGCGGCTGCACAAGGCCTACAACGACGTCGAGGTGCTGGGTTCGGTCAACCTGCGCATCCAGCCCGGCGAGGTGGTCTCGGTGATCGGCCCATCGGGCTCGGGCAAGACCACCCTGATCCGCCTGCTCAACGGCCTGGAGCAACTGGACAACGGCGAGATCCGCATCAACGGCCAGCCCTTCATCCACCTGCACAAGGACGGCGCCCAGAAGCCCCGCTTCGTCGAGCACAGCGAGCATCGCCTGGACATCGGCATGGTGTTCCAGAGCTTCAACCTCTTTCCCCACCTCACGGTGCTGGACAACCTGCTGCTCGCGCCGCGCTATCACCGCCTGGATGCTCCCGCGGCGCTCAAGCAGCAGGCCTATGCCCTGCTGCACAAGGTCGGGATGCTCGACCACGCCTGGAAGTACCCGCACCAGCTCTCCGGCGGCCAGCAGCAGCGCGTGGCCATCGCCCGGGCGCTGATGATGCGACCGCAGATCATGCTGTTCGACGAGCCCACCTCGGCGCTGGATCCGGAAAAGGTCAACGAGGTGCTGCAGGTGATCGAGGCCCTGGCCCAGGAGGGCATCACCATGGTGATCGTCACCCACGAGATGAACTTCGCCTTCAAGGTCTCGGACCGCATCGTGTTCATGGAAAAGGGCCGCGTGGTCTGCGACGACGCGCCCGCGGTACTGCGTAACGGCCAGCATCCGCGCGTTGAGGCCTTCCTCAAGGACGTGTCCCTGGCTTGACCCCACCCTTGGCTTCTGGAGAACAGAGATGATCGAGCAAGCGCAAATAGACAGCTTCCACCGAGACGGCTACCTGGTGGTCGAGAACCTGCTGACCGCCGACGAGATCGCCACCCTGCAGGCCGATTTCGACGGCTGGGTGGCAGAGAGCCGCAGCCACGCCGAAGCCTGGGGCGAAACCCAGGATGGCCGCGCCCGCTTCGACGTCGAGCTGGACCACCGGCCCGACCACCCTTCCCTGCGCCGGGTCAGCTCGCCCACCGAAATCTCCGCGGCCTATTGCGAGGTCGCACTGTCCTCGCGGATGGCCCAGGTGGCCGCCCAGTTGATCGGCGGCAGCGGCACGAGATTCCACCACAGCAAGATCAATTCGAAGCTGCCGCACACCGCCACCCAGGTGAAGTGGCACCAGGATTTCCTGTTCACGCCCCACAGCAATGATGACGTGGTCACCGCGCTGCTGATGGTGAGCGAGGTGACCCCGGAGAACGGTCCCCTCACCGTCATCCCCGGCAGCCACCGGGGTCCGCTCTGGTCGCACTGGCAGGACGGTCGTTTCACCGGCGCGGTCGACGACAACGTGGTGGCCGAGCATTGCGGCGAGCCCGTGGCCTGCTTTGGCCCGGCCGGCTCGGTGTGCTTCATGCACACCCGCCTGCTGCACGCCTCCAGCCCCAACCAGACCGAGCTGCCGCGCACCCTGTTCATCAGCGTCTACGCCGCCGAGGACGCCTTGCCCTTTGGCGAGAATCCGCTGCCCAGCGAGCACGCCGGGGTGCTGGTGGCCGGTCAGGAAAGCGGGCTGGTGCGCAGCGTGGCCAACAGCGTACGGCTGCCGCAGAAACCGCGCGGCGCGTCCTTCTTCGTCCAGCAGGCCGGGCTCGACCAGGCTGCCGTTTGATCTTTCCTACCGCTCAAGGAGTTTCGCCATGCAAAGATTCAGCAGCGCCTCGCTTCGCATCCTCTCCACCGCCGTACTGGGCGCCAGCCTGGCGCTGGTCTCCAGCCTGGCCTCGGCCGATTTCCTGCAGCCGGGCAAGCTGGTCGCCGGTTCCGACCTGACCTTCTTCCCCTACGAATACGTGCAGGACAACAAGCCGGCCGGCTTCGACATCGAATTCGTCGACGGCCTGGCGAAGTTCATGGGCCGCTCCGTGGAGACGATCGACACCCGCTTCCCCAACCTCATCACCGGGCTGCAGGGTGGCCGCTTCGACATCACCAATTCCTCGATGTACATCACCGCGGACCGCCTCAAGGTGATCGACATGATCCCCTACCTGAAGAGCGGCGAGTCGATCATCGCGCTCAAGGGCAGCAGCTATCAGCCCAAGAAGCCGGAAGACTTCTGCGGCCACAAGATCGGCTCCATGGGCGCCACCTCCTGGCTGCAGCAGCTGCACAAGCTGTCCGACGAGTACTGCGTGAAGAACGGCCTCAAGCCCATCGCCGTGAGCGAATACGGCACCGATCCCCAGACCACCCAGGCACTGCTGTCCAAGGCCGTGGAGGCGCAGATCACCGACGCCGCCGTGGCCCGTGGCCTGGTGGAAAAGCTCGGCAATCGCGTGGTGATCTCCTCGGACACCCTGATCTATCCGGTGCTCAACGGCTTTGGCGTGAAGAAGGGCAACGACGCGGTCAAGACCGCCCTGGTGGATGCGCTCAAGCAATACAGCGCCACTCCGGAGTACGCCGCGCTGCTGAAGAAATACAACTTCCAGGCGCCCACCGAGGCGGACATCGCCGCCCTGATGCCCAAGCCCTGAGTCTTACGGAGTCACGACCATGGCACTTTCTCACGAGGAACGGCTGCGCATCGATCTGGCGGCGACCTTTCGCGTCATCGCCCACCTCGGCATGCACGAAGCCGTCGCCAACCACTTCAGCGCCGCCGTCTCCGCCGACGGCAAGCGCTTCCTGATCAATCCGAAGTGGAAGCACTTCTCGCGCATCCGCGCCAGCGACCTGCTGCTGCTCGATGCGGAGGATCCGCAGGGCGCCGAGCGGCCGGACGTGGATCGGACGGCCTGGTCGATCCACGGGCAGATCCATCGCCTGCTGCCGGAGGCCCGGGTGGTGCTGCACCTGCACCCGGTCTACACCACGGCGGTGGCCTGCCTGGCCAGGCCCGAGGTGCCGCCCATCGACCAGAACACCGCGCGCTACTTCAACCGTATCGCGGTGGACGAACTCTACGGCGGCATGGCCGACACCGAGGCCGAGGGCGCGCGCCTGGCCGGGCTGCTCGACGGCAAGCAACGGCTGCTGATGGGCAATCACGGCGTCATGGTGATCGCCCCCACCATCGGCCAGGCCTTCGACGACATCTGGACCCTGGAGCGGGCCTGCCAGATCCTGGTCACCGCCTGGTCCACCGGCCAGCCGCTCAAGGTGCTGTCCGCCGAGGTCGCCGAAAAGACCGCCCGCGCCTGGGAAGGCATCACCGACTTCTCCGAGCAGCACTTCGCCGAGATGAAAGAACTGATGATCCAGCAGGACTCCTCCGTGCTGGATTGATCGCCGCGGAGCCTCTGCGCTCCGCCTTCCTACTGCTTAGATGACGGCCGCGCCCTGCGGAGCGGCCGAAGGGTACCCTCATGTCCACATTACCGACCACGATCGACACCCTGGTGATAGGCGCTGGCCAAGCCGGCGTCGCCATGAGCGAGCACCTGGGGCGCCTCGGCATCGAGCACCTGGTGCTGGAAAAGAACCGCATCGCCGAAGCCTGGCGCACCGGTCGCTGGGATTCCCTGGTGGCCAACGGTCCGGCCTGGCATGACCGCTTCCCCGGGCTGGAATTCCAGACGCCGCCGGATGGCTTTCCCGGCAAGGACGAGATCGCCGCCTACTTCGAGACCTATGCCCGGCAGATCGGCGCACCCATCCGCACCGGCGTCGCCGTCACCCGGGTGACCCGCCAGGCCGGCCAGGCGGGCTTTCTGGTGGAAACCTCGGCGGGCAGCTTGAATGCCCAGCGGGTGGTGGTGGCCACCGGCCCCTTCCAGAAGCCGGTGATCCCGGCCATCGCACCAACGGACGAGCGGCTCTACCAGATCCACTCCGCCCATTACTTCAATCCCCAGCAACTGCCCGACGGCGCAGTGCTGGTGGTGGGCGCCGGCTCCTCGGGGGTGCAGATCGCCGAGGAATTGCTGCGCGCCGGCAAGCGCGTCTATCTCTCCGTCGGCCCCCACGACCGGCCGCCGCGGGCCTATCGCGGTCGCGACTTCTGCTGGTGGCTGGGCGTGCTCGGCCTGTGGGATACCGAGACCATGCAGCCGGGTCGCGAACACGTGACCATCGCCGTGAGTGGCGCCCGCGGCGGCCATACCGTGGATTTCCGCCGCCTGGCCCAGGCCGGCATGACCCTGGTGGGCCTCACCGACACCTTCACCGACGGTGTCGTGCGCTTCCGCCCGGACCTCAAGCAGAACCTCGACGCCGGCGACGCCAACTACCTGTCCCTGCTCGACGCCGCGGACGCCTATGCCGCCCGCCATGGCCTGGACCTGCCCGAAGAGCCCTCAGCCCGCGAACGGGTGGCGGACGCCGCCTGCATCCGCGAACCGCTCAGGGAACTGGACCTCCAGGCCGCGGGCGTGACCTCGGTGATCTGGGCCACCGGCTACGCCACCGATTTCAGCTGGCTGCAGGTGGATACCTTTGGCGACAACGGCAAGCCCAAACATCAACGCGGGGTTGGCGCCGAGCCGGGCATCTACTTCGTCGGTCTGCCCTGGCTCAGCCGCCGCGGCTCGGCCTTCATCTGGGGCTGCTGGCACGACGCCCGCCATGTGGCCGACCAGATCGCCATCCAGCGTCGCTACCAGGACTACCGCCCGAGCGTCGAGACGACCGTCCAACCCCAGCAGTCGCGCAGCGCCTGACGCCCTTATCGAGATCCGGAGACTCCCCGCATGGCCACCCCGACCCATACCCGCATCCGCATGTTCAACACCAAGGACACCTACCCCAATCAGAGCCTGGACAACGACCTCTGCCAGGCCGTGCGTGCCGGCAACACCGTCTATGTGCGCGGTCAGGTGGGCACCGATTTCGACGGCAAGCTGGTCGGGCTGGGCGATCCCCGCGCCCAGGCCGAGCAGGCGATGAAGAACGTCAAGCAACTGCTGGAAGAAGCCGGCAGCGACCTCAGCCATATCGTCAAGACCACCACCTACCTGACCGATCCGCGCTACCGCGAGCCGGTCTACCAGGAGGTCGGCAAGTGGCTCAAGGGCGTCTTTCCCATCTCTACCGGTCTAGTGGTATCCGCACTGGGGCAGCCCCAGTGGCTGATGGAGATCGACGTCATCGCCGTGATCCCCGACTGAGGCGCCGCCATGACCTTTTCCCTCACCGCCCGCTGCGCCGCCACCGGTCAGTTCGGCATCGCCATCAGTTCGTCGAGCATCGCCGTGGGCGCCCGCTGCCCCTGGCTGCAGCCCGGTGTCGGCGCGGTCAGCTCGCAGAACATCACCCTGCCCGCCCTGGGGCCGCGCACCCTGGAGCGCCTGGCGCAAGGTCTGACACCCGCCGCGGCCCTGGCCGAGAGCCTGGCCGGCGATGGCTACGCCGAGTATCGCCAGGTGACCGTCATCGACGCCCAGGGCCGCAGTGCCCATCACAGCGGTGCCCATACCCTGGGCGTGCACCAGGCCTTGAGCGGCCTGAACTGCGTGGGCGCCGGCAACATGCTGGCCAGCCCCGCGGTGGTAGAGGCGCTGGTGGCAAGCTTCGAAACCAGCCAGGGCACCCTCGCCGAGCGCCTGCTGCTGGCCATGCAGGCGGCGATGGCCGCCGGTGGCGAGGCCGGTCCGGTGCACTCGGCGGCGCTGCTGGTGGTGGGCGAGCCCAGCTGGCCCATCGTCAATCTGCGCGTCGACTGGGCCGAGACCGACCCCATTGGCGAGCTGGCGGCCCTGTGGCGCGCCTATGAACCCCAGTTGCAGGACTATCTCGACCGCGCGGTGCGTCCGGATCTCGCCCCCGGCTACGGCGTGCCGGGAGACGACCGATGAGCGCCAGCCAGGAGTTGCTGGCCCGGCTGGTGGCCTTCGACACCACCAGTCGCGAATCCAACCTGGCACTGATCGACTTCGTCGCCGGCTACCTGGATGGCTTCGGCGTACCCTTTGAGCTGATCCACAACGCCGAGGGCACCAAGGCCAATCTCTTCGCCACCCTGGGGCCGGCGGACGTACCGGGCATCGTGCTCTCGGGGCATACCGACGTGGTGCCGGTGGACGGCCAGGCCTGGACCCGTCCCGCCTTCGCCCTCAGCGAAAGCGCCGGCCGGCTCTATGGCCGCGGCACCGCCGACATGAAGGGCTTTCTGTCCTGCCTGCTGGCGCTGGTGCCCGTGGCCAGCCGCGCGGCCCTGCGCCGCCCGCTGCACCTGGCGCTGTCCTATGACGAGGAAGTTGGCTGCCTGGGCGTGCGTAGCCTGCTGGACCAGCTGGCCCAGCGCCCGGTCAAGCCGCTGCTGTGCCTGATCGGCGAACCCACCGAGCTCAAGCCCGTGCTCGGCCACAAGGGCAAGGTGGCCATGCGCTGCCAGGTGCACGGCGCGGCCTGTCATTCGGCCTATGCGCCCGAGGGCGTCAATGCCGTCGAATACGCCGCGCGTCTGGTCGTCGAACTCGGCCGGCTCGGCGAGGCGCTCAAGGCCTCGGAAGACCAGGATCCACGCTTCGATCCGCCCTTCTCCACGGTGCAGACCGGCCTGATCACCGGCGGCCAGGCGCTGAACATCGTGCCAGAGGACTGCACCTTCGATTTCGAGATCCGCGCCCTGCCCGCCCAGGATCCCTATCAGGTGATCCACCAGCTCCAGGCCCATGCCGAGGCGACGCTGCTGCCGGCCATGCGCGCCATCAGCGGTCAGAGCGCCATCCGCTTTACCGAGCTGTCCAGCTATCCCGGCCTGGATACCGCCGTCGAAAGCGAGGCGGCCGAATGGGTCGCGCAATTCTGTGGCTCCCACGACTTCGGCACGGTGGCCTTCGGCACCGAAGGCGGCCTGTTCGCCGCGGCCGGCATCCCCACCGTCGTCTGCGGCCCTGGCAGCATGGCCCAGGGGCACAAGCCCGACGAATTCGTCACCCAGGCGCAACTGGACGGCTGCGATGCCATGTTGGAGCGGGTGTTGGCCTTCGCCTGCCGCTAGGTCCTGTACGAAATGTGCCTGCGCTCGGTGATGCTTCGTTGAAAAAGGCCTGGATCGCCAGCCCGGTCGCAATGCTCATTTACCGGTCGTAAACTCGAGCGCGAGCCCGGTCCGCTTCCTCAGCCTTTTTCGTGGGGCCGCCTAGGCCTCGCCTGACCTTCGCTCGGCGACTTTTCGTACAGAACCTAACCTGATCATTCCATTTTGCGGAATGCTGAACTGACGAGAAGGCCGATTCCCACGAAAGCTCTCTGACCCCAAGCTGGTAGCACGAATCGGGACCACCCTTGGCCCGATGCCTGCCAGGAGTTGGATCATGAAGCTCTACCACCTGCCGTTATCCGGTCATGCCCATCGCGCCGTGCTGTTCGCCTCGTTGCTGGACCTCGCGCCCGAACTGGTCGAGGTCGACCTCGCGGCCGGCGAGCACCGCACCCCGGCGTTCCTCGCCCTCAACCCCTTCGGCCAGGTGCCGGTGCTGGAGGACGCTGGCGTGATCGTCGCCGACTCCAACGCCATCCTCGTCTACCTGGCGAAGAAACTGGGCCGCACCGACTGGCTGCCGGAAGACCCGGCCGGGGCCGCCGCCGTCCAGCGCTGGCTGTCGGTGGCCGCGGGCGAACTGGCCTATGGCCCGGCAGCGGCGCGGCTGATCACGGTATTCGGTGCCCGCTTGAATCCCGAGGAAGTCATCGCCCGCGCCCACGTCCTTCTGGAGCGACTGGAGGCTCATCTGGCGAACCGCGACTGGCTGGCCGCCGATCACCCGACCATCGCCGACGTCGCCCTCTACAGCTACCTGGCCGGAGCGCCTGAAGGCAACGTGGACCTGGCGCCCTATACCGCTGTGCGGGCGTTCCTGCAGCGGGTGGAAGCGCTGCCGGGCTTCGTGCCCTTTCCGCAGACGGCTGCCGGTCTGCGCGCCTGAAGCAGCGGGATCACCTGCCTTCCCCCACCACGAGGAGCCACCTCGATGAGCACGCCCCTGAACGCCCTGCCCACCTGGCACCCCGGCGAAATCGCCCTGCAGGAGCGCGTCGGCGTCCGCCAGCGGATGGCCGAGGTCGGCCCGCGGGTGATCCGCAGCTTCATGCCCGACCAGCACCGCGCCTTCTACCAGCAACTGCCCTTCCTGGTGCTGGGTAGCGTGGACGCGACCGGCGCGGCCTGGGCGACGATCCTGGAGGGCGCGCCGGGCTTCGTCAGCGCACCGACACCAACGCGGCTGGACATCGCGGCCAGCCTAGCGGCAGGGGATCCGGCCGGCACCGGCCTGGCGGATGGCGCCGCCGTGGGATTGCTGGGCATCGAACTGCACACCCGGCGCCGCAACCGCGTCAACGGCGAGGTCGAGCTGATGCCCCAGGGCCTGCGGCTGACCGTGGACCAGAGCTTCGGCAACTGCCCGCGCTACATCCAGCTGCGCGACCTGCAACCCAACCAACCACCGGATCAGACGCCCGCTCCGGCCGTCGAACCCCTCGAGACGCTGGATGAGGCGGCACGCCAGCTGATCGAAGGGACCGATACCTTCTTCGTCGCCTCCTATGCCGAGCAGGAGGGCCGGCGCCGGGTGGATGTCTCCCACCGCGGCGGCCAGCCGGGCTTCGTCCGGGTGGATGCCGAGGGCGTGCTGACCATTCCCGACTTCAATGGCAACCTGTTCTTCAACACCCTGGGCAACATCGCCGTCAACGGCCAGGCCGGACTGCTGTTCGTCGACGACCAGCGCGGCGATCTGCTGCAGTTGAGCGGCACCGCCGAGGTGCTGTTCGACTCGCCGGAGATCGCCGCCTTCGAGGGCGCCGAACGCCTCTGGACCTTTCGCCCGCAACGTATCGTCCGTCGCCGCGGCACCCTGACCCTGCGCTGGCAGGCGCGGGCCGGGGGCGAGTCGGACAGCAACCAGCTGACCGGCAGCTGGGCGCAGGCGCGCGAGCGCCTGCTGAGCCGTGAACTCGGCAACCGCTGGCGACCCTTGCGCGTCATCCGCATCGTCGAGGAGAGCGTCACCATCCGCTCCTTCCATCTCGCCGCGGCAGACGGCACCGCCTTGCCGCCCGCCCAGGCCGGCCAGTTCCTGCCGGTACGCCTCACTCCAGTCGCCGGCCAGGCCCCGGCGCTGCGTAGCTATAGCCTCTCCAGCGCGCCGGCCGACGGGCACTACCGCATCAGCGTCAAGCGCGAGGGGCTGGTGTCCACCTGGCTGCACGACCGGCTGCGCGAGGGCGATCTGCTCGACACGCGTCCGCCGGCGGGAGAGTTCACCCTGACCGCCGCCGACCAGTCCCTGGTTCTGCTGGCGGCCGGCATCGGCATCACCCCGCTGCTGGCGATGCTCAGGCACCTGGTCCACGAAGGACGCCGGACCCAGCGCCAGCGCCCGATCACCCTCTTCTACGGCGCCCGGTCGAAGGCCGAGCGCGCCTTCGATGCGGAACTGGCCGAATTGGTGGCCACTGCCGGAGGCTCGCTGCGCCTGGTGCGGGCGCTGAGCGATACCCGCGGGGCCGTGGCGGATACCGACTACGAGGTGGCCGGACGGATCGACCTGGGCGTGCTGGGCCGCTTCCTGCCCTTCGGCGATCACACCTTCTACCTCTGCGGCCCGGCGGCCTTCACCCAGGCACTGTACGACGGCCTGCGCGGTTACGGCATCGAGGACACGCGTATCCATGCCGAAGCCTTCGGTCCGGCGGCGCTGCGCCGCAGTCAGCCCCTGGAAGCGGCGGCTCCCGTGCGTCCAGCCGCGGCCACGGACAGCGTGCCGGTGGTCTTCACCGCCTCGCTCAAGGAAGCGCGCTGGACACCCGCGGCAGGCTCGCTGCTGGAACTGGCCGAAGCCCGAGGCCTCGACCCCGCCTTCAGCTGCCGCGAAGGTCATTGCGGCAGCTGCCGGACACGGCTGCTCGGTGGTGCCGTCACCTATGCACGGGAGCCGGTGGCGCGGGTCGCCGACGGCGATGCGTTGCTGTGCTGCGCGGTGCCGTCGGCTGGCACCGACCGCCTGGAACTCGATCTATGATCCGCGCCGCCTGAAGTTGACTACCATGGAGCCTGGTCGACAAGACAGGACGGCGAGGCAGATGGATCGTTGGCAGGCGATGCGCGTGTTCGTGAAGGTGGCGGAAACCGAGAGTTTCGCCCGTACCGCCCGGGAGCTGCACCTGAGCGCACCGGCGGTGACCCGCCTGGTGGCGGCGCTGGAGGAGCTGGTCGGCGCGCGCCTGCTGGTGCGCACCACCCGTTCGGTCAGGCCCACCGAAGCCGGCGCCCGCTACCTGCAGGATTGCCGACGCATCCTCGCCGACATCGCCGAGGCGGAGCTGGCCGCGGCCGGCCACTACGCCAAGCCGGTCGGCACCCTGACCATCACCGCCCCGCTGCTGTTCGGGCAGCTGCACGTGCTGCCGCTGCTGCTGGACTATCTCGAGCGCTATCCGCAGATGCGCGCGCGCACCTTCTTCGTCGACCGGCCGGTGAACATCGTCGAGGAAGGCATGGACGTCGCCCTGCGCATCGGTCACCTGCCCGATTCGGGCTTCACCGCCATCCAGGTCGGGCGCGTGCGCCGGGTGGTCTGCGCCGCCCCCGACTATCTGCAGGCCCAGGGCGTGCCCGCTACCCCTGCCGCGCTGCGTGAGCACCGCATCCTGGTGTCCCACAGCGCCTGGTCATCACCGGAATGGCGCTTTGCCGGTGGGCAACGGGTGAGCGTCGATCCGCTGCTGCACTGCAACACCAACGAGGCCGCCATCAGCGCGGCCAGGGCCGGTCGCGGCCTCACCCGGGTCCTGCACTACCAGATCGCGCCGGCCCTGGCCGAAGGCGCGCTGCAGATCGTTCTCGCCGAGCACGAGGAAGCGCCGCTGCCGATCCACCTCATCTACCCCGAAGGCCGCCAGGCGCCGGCCAAGGTACGGGCCTTCATCGACCTGGCGGTGGCGGCGCTCAGGGACAATCCGCTGTTCGCCTGAACCGCTCAGTGGCCGAGGATCGCCTTGGTCTCCAGGTACTCCTCCAGGCCGTGGACGCCATACTCGCGGCCGTTGCCGGAGCGCTTGTAGCCGCCGAAGGGTGCCCAGGGGTTCCAGGCCGGATAGTTGAGATGGACCTGCCCGGCGCGCAGACGGGCCGCCACCTTGGCGACCTGGTCGGGGTCGCGACCCTGGACGTGGGCGCTGAGGCCATAGCGGCTGTCGTTGGCGATGGCGATGGCCTGCTCGAGCGAGCTGTAGGGCAGCAGGCAGAGCACCGGCCCGAAGATTTCCTCCTGGGCGATGCGCATCCCCGAGGTGACCGCCGAAAACACCGTGGGGCGCGCATAGAAGCCGGTGGTGCAGCCATCCGGGCGCCCCGGTCCGCCGCAGACCAGCCTGGCGCCCTCCGCCAGACCGCTCTCGATCAGCGCCTGCACCCGGGCGAACTGGGCGCCATTGGCCAGCGGGCCGAGGGTCGTCGCGGGCGCCTGGGGGTCACCGACCACGAGGCCCGCCACGGTGGCTGCCGCCAGGCGCTCCACCTCGGTCAACTGGGCCTGAGGCACCAGCATCCGCGTCGGCGCGCTGCAGGATTGGCCGCTGTTGCGGAAGGCCGCCAGCACGCCCTTGGCCACCGCCTCCGGCAGATCGGCATCGGGCAGCAGCAGGTTGGGCGACTTGCCGCCCAGTTCCTGGGTCACGCGCTTGACCGTAAGGGCGGCGGCCTGGGCCACCTGGACCCCGGCGCGATTGGAGCCGGTGATGGAAATCATGTCGACATCGGGATGCTCGGCCAGCGCCGCGCCGACGGTGGGGCCGTCGCCGTTGACCAGGTTGAACACCCCTGCCGGGATCCCTGCGTCATGAACCGCCTGAGCGAACAGCAGGGCGCTCAGCGGCGCCAGCTCGCTGGGCTTGAGCACCACCGTACAGCCGGCGGCCAGCGCCGGCGCGACCTTGGCGGTGATCTGGTAGAGCGGCCAGTTCCAGGGCGTGATGAGCGCGCAGACGCCGATGGGCTCACGCCTGAGACGCAAGGCACCGTCGGCGCGCTCGAAGGCGTAGTCGCTCACCACCTCGCGTGCCACGCGCAGGTGTTCCAGGGCTAGGGGCACCTGCAGGGCCCGGGCCGCGGCGAGGGGCGCACCCATCTCCCGTGAAATCACCTGGGCGAAGGTGTCGGCACGCTGTGCCAGCAGGGTCTGCAGGCGCTCCAGCCGTTGGGCGCGAGCGGCCGGCGTCTGCCCGGACCAGGCGTCGAAGGCGCCGCGGGCGGCCTGCACCGCCTGGTCGACTTCCGCGGCGCCGCCAAGGGCCACCTCGGCGAGCGCGCGTTCGGTCGCGGGATCCGTCACCGTAGCGCGGGCGGCGCCAGGCACCGGCACCCAGCGGCCGGCGAGATAACAGCAGCGGGTCACTTGGGGATCGATCAACGTTTGCAACGAAGGGTCCAGCAGCATGAGGGGAGCTCCCAGATGGCGACGGGCGATCAGTCGGCGCGCGCCAGCGCCTCGATCTCGACGAGATAACCATGGTGCAACTGCGGCACCGGCACCACCGCCCGCACCGGCCGGTGTTCGCCCAGGAATCCGGCATAGAGGCGGTCGAAGGTAGGCCAGTGCTCGATGCCGACAACATAGACGGTCACCTTGAGCAGATCCTGCGGCCCCCGCCCTGCCGCGGCCAGGATGGCGCAGAGGTTGTCCAGGGCGATCTGGGCCTGCTCAGCGAAACTCGCCGCGACCGCATGGCTGCCGTCGGGTCGTACCGGCAGTTGCCCGGATACATGGAGCAGCCCCTGGTAGGCCACCGCCTGGGAATAGTGGCCGCCCGGTAGCGCCGCGGCCGCGGTCTGGATGAAACGCGTATCAGCGGCCATGCAGGCGACTCCAGGGGGTGACCGCGCCGCTGGCGTCCACGGCGTGATAGCGCTCGAACTGGCCGCCGGTGGCGCAGGCATGGTTGGGCAGGATGCGCAGGCGGCTGCCCACCGGGAAGCGCTGCTCCAGATCATCTGGGCAGCCCCCGGCGAAGCTGACGATGCCATGCTCCTGGTTGGCACCGGTCAGCAGGGCCCCTTCGAGCCAGCGGCCGTCCAGGGTGCAGACCTGGCCATAGCCGAAGTCACGCCGCTGCCGCTGGGTGCCCCGGTCGCGACTCAGGGCCATCCAGCCGGCGTCCACCAGCAGCCAACCTTTCTCCACCTGATGGCCAATCACCGTGGTCAGGACGCTCAGCGCCAGATCCTCGGCCTGGCAGATGCCGACGTTATGCATCACCAGGTCCAGGAAGACGTAGACCCCGGCGCGGACCTCGGTAACCCCGGTCAGATCCAGGGCCGACAGCGCCGTGGGCGTCGAGCCGATACTGACCTGCGGACAGGCCAGACCCTGGGCACGCAGCCGCTCGGCCGCCGCCACGCAACAGGCGCGCTCCTGCTCGGCCAGGGCCTGCAGCGCCTGGGGGGCGTCCAGCTCGTAGCTGGAGCCGGCATGGGTAAGCACCCCCGCCAGGCGCATGCCACCCGCGCTCAGCAGCTCGGCGATATGCACCAGCAGGGGATCGTGCGGTTGCAGGCCCGCGCGATGTCCATCGCAGTCGATCTCCAGCCAGACCTCGAAGACTTCGTCGTAGCGCTGGCCGGCCGCGACGATGGCCTGGGCCCCGGCCAGGCTGTCGGTCAGGATGCCTAGCCGGCAACCCTGCCGCCGCAGCGCGCTGACCCGTTCCAACCGCGCCGGGGCGATGGTCACGGCGTAGAGCACGTCGGTGATGCCCAGGGCGAAACAGGCCTCGGCCTCCTGGAGGGTGGAGACGGTCACGCCCTGGGCGCCCGCCGCCAGTTGCCGGCGGATGACCGCCTCGCTCTTGCTGGTCTTCACATGGGGCCGCAGGCGGACGCCGAGGGCGTCCATGCGCGCCTGCATGAGGTGGATGTTGCGCATCATCCGGGCTTCGTCGATGAGCGCGGCAGGGGTATCGAGGGTGAGCAGGGAAAGGGTCATGGCAAGGACTCGACCGGTGGGCAATGGGCGAACTGTAGCCGCCCTTCGTTAACCTGTGATTCAATCCTGCTGATGCATTCCTTTAGTCCAGATTAATGATCGCCATCGAAGACCTGCGCCTGGTGGTACTCCTGGCCCGCTGTGATTCCCTCAGCGCAGCGGCGCGCGCCCTCAACGTCTCGCCGCCCGCGCTCTCCACCCGCCTGCGCAAGCTGGAGGCACGGCTGGGGGTGGCCCTGGCCAATCGCGATGCCCGGCGGCTGAGTCTGACCCCCGACGGCGAGCGCTTCGCCCAGCAATGCAGCGAACTGCTCGAACGCCTGGAGGCCTTGCCCGACACCTTCGCCCGCCAGGATCGGCAGCTGGTGGGCACCCTGCGCCTCGCCGCGCCCTTCGGCTACGGACGCCAGCGCATCGCCCCGCTGCTGGCGCGCTTCGCCGTGTTGCATCCGCAGCTACGCCTGCAACTGGACCTGCGCGAGACCCCCTGGCCCGACCGGCACGACAGCGATGCGGTCATTCATATCGGCGCCATCGACGACAGCTCCTGGATCGCCAAGACCCTGGCCCACAACGAACGCTGGCTGTGCGCCAGTCCGACCTACCTGGAGCAGCACGGCTTGCCGCAGGGGCCCAGGGCGCTGCTGCAGCACCGCTGCATCTGCATCCGTGAGAACGACGAGGACGTGACCCTCTGGCAACTGCGCAACGACCAGGAGCGCCAGACGCTGCGCATCGAACCGGCGCTGCTCACCAACGATGGCAGCGTGGCCCGACGCTGGGCCGAACAGGGTCTGGGCATCGTGCTGCGTTCCCAGTGGGACGTCGCCGATGCCATCGCGCGCGGCACCCTGGTCCGGCTGCTGCCGGAGTGGCGCTTCGACAGCGCGCCCATCACCCTCCTGGTCCCCGCCCGCAAACAGCGCAGTGCCCGCCTCCAGGCGCTGGCCAATTTCCTCGACCTGGCGGTGAAGGGGCTGGACGCGGGCGCTGACCTTCACTAGCGGCCGGCCAGGAAGCCACCGCACAAAGTGCGGCAACGTCGCCGCGAACGCGTTCGGCACCGGTTCACAGCGGTCGATTTCGGCATTCGCCACCGCCACCCCTCCCTAGACTCAGGGCCTGACCTGCCACTGGGAGCGCCACCATGCCGCTGCACCTCGATCTGCGGGATCCCCGCCTGTTCAAAGCTTCCGCCTATGTCGACGGCCACTGGATCGCCGCCGACAACGGCGCCACCTTTGCCGTGGACAACCCCGCCACTGGCGAGACCCTCGCCGAGGTGGCCGCCCTGGAGGCGGTGGAAACCGCCCGCGCCATCGCCGCGGCGGAAGCGGCCTGGCCGGCCTGGCGCGAGCGTCCGGCCGCCGAGCGCGCGGCCCTGCTGGAGCGCTGGCACGCGCTGATGCTGGAGCACCAGGACGACCTGGCCCTGCTGATGACCCTGGAACAGGGCAAGCCACTGGCCGAGGCCCGTGGCGAGATCGCCTATGGCGCCAGCTTCGTCAAATGGTTCGCCGAGGAAGCCCGACGCAGCTTTGGCGATATCCTGCCCGCACCGGCCCGGGATCGCCGGGTGCTGGTGCTGCGGCAACCGGTGGGGGTCGCTGCCGCCATCACCCCGTGGAATTTCCCCAACGCCATGATCACCCGCAAGGCCGCCCCGGCGCTCGCCGCCGGCTGCCCGGTGGTGATCAAGCCCTCGGACCTCACCCCGCTGTCGGCCCTGGCGCTAGCCGAGCTGGCCGATCGCGCCGGCTTTCCGCCCGGCGTATTCAACGTGGTCACCGGGATGCCCGCCGACATCGGCGGTGAACTGACCGGCAATCCGGCGGTGCGCAAGCTGTCCTTTACCGGCTCCACGCGCATCGGCCAGCTGCTGCTGGCGCAGTGCGCGGCCACGGTGAAGCGCACCAGCATGGAACTGGGCGGCAATGCGCCCTTCATCGTCTTCGATGACGCCGACCTGGATCTCGCCATCGCCGGGGTGCTGCAGAGCAAATTCCGCAACGCCGGCCAGACCTGCGTCTGCGCCAACCGCATCCTGGTGCAGGACGGCATCCACGACCGTTTCGCCGAGCGGCTCGCTGCCGAGGTGGCCAAGTTCAAGGTGGGCAACGGCCTGGAGGCCGGCGTGACCCTGGGCCCGCTGATCAATCGCCTGGCGGTGGACAAGGTCGCGCGTCATGTCGACGATGCCCTGACCCAGGGCGCCAAGGCCCTGTTCGGCGGCTTGCCCAGCGGTCGCGACCAGTTCGTCGCCCCCACGGTGCTCACCGGCGCCACGGCGGACATGTTGCTGGCCCGCGAGGAGACCTTCGGCCCGGTGGCGCCGCTGTTCCGCTTCCGCGACGAAGCCGAGGCGCTGGCGCTGGCCAATGCCACGCCCTATGGCCTGGGCGCCTACTACTACACCCAGGACCTGCGCCGCGCCTGGCGTGTCGGCGAGCAGCTGGAATTCGGCATGGTGGCGCTCAACACCGGCACCCTGTCGATGGAGGTCGCGCCCTTCGGGGGAGTGAAGCAATCCGGCCTGGGCCGCGAAGGCTCGCACCTGGGGCTGGACGAGTACCTGGAAGTGAAGGCCTGGCACCTCGGCGGCCTCGACTGAAAGCCACCGGCGGCAGGCAACCGAAAATGCCGCCACCCCCAAGCAAAACAGCCGATCACGATGCCGGGGCCGGCAACTTCAGCGTTACCGACCCTGCGGCCTGCGTAGGCTGGAACTCTCGCCCCTGCCTGGAGTATCGCTGCATGAATTCCGCTGCCAAAGCCACCGACCGCCTGCTGGGTCTTCGCGAACAAGGCGTTCCCCGCGGCATCATCACCGCCCATCCCGTCGTGGTGGCCCGCGCCCAGGGCAGCGAAGTCTGGGACGTGGACGGTCGCCGCTACCTCGATTTCGTCGGCGGCATCGGCGTGCTCAATGTCGGTCACAACCACCCACGGGTGGTGGAGGCCGTGCGCCGTCAGGTCGGGGAGATCTCCCACGCCAGCTTCCAGGTAATGGCCTACGAGCCCTACCTGGAGCTGGCCAATCGTCTCAACACCCTCATCGGCAACGGCGAAGCCTACAAGACGCTGCTGCTGACCTCCGGCGCCGAAGCCGTGGAAAACGCCATCAAGATCGCCCGCGCCCACACCAAAAGGCCCGGGGTGATCGCCTTTCGCGGCGGCTTCCACGGTCGCACCCTGCTCGGCGTGACCCTCACCGGCTTCGCCCAGCCCTACAAGCAGAACTTCGGCCCCTTCCCCGGTGACATCTACCACGCGCCCTACCCCGATGCCTTCCGCGGAGTGGATAGCCAGCAGGCCCTGGCCGGCTTGCGCGAGGTCTTCGCCACCCAGGTCGCGCCCGACCAGGTGGCCGCGATTCTGATCGAACCGGTGCAGGGCGACGGCGGCTTCCGCCCGGCGCCGGTGGAATTCCTCCAGGCGCTGCGCGCCCTCTGCGACCAGCACGGCATCGTGCTGATCGCTGACGAGATCCAGACCGGCTTCGGTCGCACCGGCAGCCTGTTTGCCTTCCAGCAGACCGGCGTCCAGCCCGACCTGGTGACGGTGGCCAAGAGCCTGGCCGGTGGCCTGCCGCTCTCCTCGGTGGTCGGGCGCGCCGCCATCATGGACGCCCCCCTGCCCGGCGGTCTCGGCGGCACCTATGGCGGCAACGCCCTGGCCTGCGCCGCGGCTTTGGCGGTGCTGGACGTATTCGAGGAAGAGGACCTGGTCGCCCGTGGCGTCGCCCTCGGCGAGCAGCTGCGCAGCGGTCTGCTCGCGCTGCAGCAGCGGCATCCACGCATCGGCGAGGTGCGCGGCCGCGGCTTCATGCTGGCGGTGGAGATGGTCGGCGCCGATGGCCACAGCCCGGACGCTGCCCTCGCCCAGCAGGTCATCGACGGCGCCCGCCAGGCGGGCCTGCTGGTGATCAAGTGCGGTGTCGAACGCAACGTCATCCGCTTCCTGGCACCGCTGGTGACCACCGAGGCACAACTGGCCGAAGCCTTGCACATGTTCGGCCAAGCCCTCGCCCAGGCCGGTGCCTGAGGTCGAACGTAACGCCGCCTGGCATCGGCAGAGCGGCGCCAAGGGGAAACCGACCATGAGAATCACGCGTTACCAGGCCATAGGCTTTTCCTGCTACGGCACCCTCGTCGACCGCGAAGGGGGCATCCTCGAAGCCCTGCGCCCCCTTGTGGCGCAGGCGGGCCTCAGCACCCATCCCGACTGGCTGCTCGGCAGCTATCACCGCCTCGCCCGCGAGTTGCGCCAGGCTATGCCCAACGCCAGCCAGACCAGCCTGCACCTGCGTATCCACCAGCGTCTGGCGCAAGAGTTGCAGCAGGAAGCCGACCTGGATGCCAGCGTGGCCTTTGGAAACGCCACGTCGTGCTGGCCGGTGTTCGAGGATGCGCCGGGCGCGCTGCAGTACCTGAGCAAGTTCTATCGATTGGTGTTGCTGGCCTCGCCCGATGACGGCGACGCCGCAGCGGTCACGGCGCGGCTGCCCGAGGTGTTCGCCGCCGTGATCCCCAACCGCGGCGGCGATCTGCGCCTGGCGCTGGACAACACCCTGGAGGAGCTTGGCCTGGCGCGCGGGGATCTGCTGCCGGTAAGAGGCAGCGAACCGGACGACCCCTGGAACCCCTTGGTGGATTTTCCGCTGTGTACCTTGCGCCGTGATCGCTCGCGGCCCTGGAACCTTTCACGGCAGGCCCTGGATGGCACGCGGTGCGAGTACGCGAGTCTCGCCGACCTGGTGCATGCGCATCAGACCGCCCTGCGTGCCTAGCCTGACGTTCACGACTGCGAGGAACGACGATGGACGCCGCAACAAAACTGGACCGCATCGACATCAACATCCTGGTGCAACTGCAGAAGGATGGCCGGATGACCAATGTCAGTCTCGCCGAAGCCGTGGGCCTCTCCCCCAGCCCCTGCCTGCAGCGCGTCAAGCGCCTGGAGGCGGCCGGCTACATCAGCGGCTACGAAGCCCACGTCAACCTCGCCAAGATCGCCAACTCGGTGACGGTCTTCACCGAGGTCACCCTTTCCGACCACAAGCGCGCCGACTTCGTGAAGTTCGAGTCCTTCATCCGCGGGGTCGACGAGATCCTCGAATGCCACCTCATCAGCGGCGGCTACGACTACCTGCTGCGCTTCATGTGCAGCAGCATCGGCCACTACCAGGAGCTGATGGAATCCATCCTCGACCGCAACGTCGGCATCGAGAAGTACTTCAGCTACATCGTCATCAAGTCGCCGGTGGTCAAGAACGCCCTGCCGCTGCGCAGCCTGATCAAGGCCGGCTGACCTCCCTCGCCGCGGCGCTCCGCCAGCATCCCGCTGCCGGAGCGCCCTCTTCTCAGCGCAGGATGCAATACAGCTTGCGCACCCGCTCCCGGCTGTCCCAGGCCATGGCCGTTTCCGCCGGTACCAGCACCGCCTCGCCCGCGTTGACCGTGCAGGGCGCTTCGCCCTCGACCGTGAGGGTCACGGCGCCGGCATAGAGCAGCATCAGCTCGCAGTGGGGATTGCTCACCGCCTTGCGCGTATAGGCCGTGCACTCCCACATCCCGACCCGCAAGGCCCCGCCACCGCTTTCGAACAGGTCGCAGCCGGTGGCCGTGGGCTCGGGACTGAGCAGTACGCTGGCCGCTGGCGGCGGCGAGGGTTCGCGCGGCGCCGAGGGATCCAGCAGCACGGGTGCCTGAGGCATGGGGCCTTCGCTGGCCCGGCCGGGAAAGGCCATGAACAGACGCCGCAATTCGCCGCTGTGACGCCAGCGGCAGCTCAGGCCACGCGGCAAAATGAAGGCATCGCCGGCCTTGAGGTGCAGGGCATTCCCCTCCCATTCCAGCTGCAACTCCCCGGCCTCGATGAGGCTGACTTCCACCCAGGGGTAGTCGTCCAGCCGGCAATCGGCGGAATGGGCGACGGCGCTGCCCATCACATAGCCCAGGTGGCCATCGTGCAGGTGCAATTCGCGGCCGGCGGCCAGGGGATCATCGTGCAGCGGCTGGAGCGCCCGGGGCAGCTGGCGGTCACCGGGCGGCTGGCAATAGTGCAGCAAAGGCATGGCGGATCCTCACGTCGAGAGGCGCGGCAGGGGCGCCGCGGACCCGGCCAGTATCGACTCGCAGGGCACCGGGGTTATGGCGTTTGCGCCCTGGGCCGGCACAGAAGCTGCCGTTTTTCCCAGATGCGGCGCAGTTTCCACCGCACCACCGATCATGGCGGCGGCAGCGGAGAATTCGGGACAAACTACCGCACGCTTGCGCCATCCTTGAGCTTTGCCGGAGACCTCCCCATGACGCTGCTCTACAAGGCCGATCCCGAACGTGGCCAGGCCTGGCGACGCCTGTTCCAGGAACGCGCGCCCGATATCGCCTTCCGCCAGTGGCCGGACGTGGGCAATCCCGAAGAAGTCCGCTATCTGGCCTGCTGGCAACCGCCGGAAGACCTGGCCAACCGCTTTCCCAACCTGGAGGTGCTGTTCGCCACCTCGGCCGGTGTCGACCAGTTCGACCTGAACCTGTTGCCGTCAGCGCTGCCCGTGGTGCGGATGCTGGATCCTGGCATCGTCGCCGGCATGGTGGAGTACGCCACCCTCATGGTGCTGGCGCTGCATCGCCAGTTGCCCCTCTATCTCGACCAGCAGGCCGCGGGACGCTGGCAGGAACATGCCCTGGTAACGGCGAACAACAGACGCGTCGGCGTGCTAGGTCTGGGCCAGATCGGCCAGGCGGTGCTGGAGCGGCTCGCCACCTTCGGCTTCCAGCTCTCGGGCTGGTCGCGCTCGCCCCATGAGCTGCCGGGGGTGCGCTGCCATGCCGGCGCCGAGCAGCTGCCGGCGTTCCTGGCCGATTGCGAGATCCTCATCTGCCTGCTGCCGCTGACCGGGGAGACCCGCGGCCTCCTCGACGCCCGCCTGTTCGCCGCCCTGCCCCGCGGCGCCAGCCTGATCAACCTCGGCCGTGGCGCCCAGCTGGTGGAAGCCGACCTGCTGGCGGCGCTGGACAGCGGTCAGCTGAGCCAGGCGGTGCTGGACGTGGTGGAGCCGGAACCGCCGGCAGCCGACCATCCCTTCTGGCAGCATCCGCGGATCTGGCTGACGCCCCACGTGGGCGCCATGACGGTGCCGGAAACGGCGTTCACCGTGCTGCTGGACAATATCCGCCGCCATCAGCGCGGTGAGCCCATGCAGGGTCTGGTGGATCGCCAGCGGGGCTACTGAAGAGACCGGGTGGCCTCAACCCAGGGCCACCCGCAACCGCCCAAGCAAGGCGTCACAGGCGGCGAGCTGGCTCAGTTCGACATACTCGTCCGGCTTGTGCGCCTGCTCGATGCTGCCCGGACCGCAGACCACCACCGGGGTGTCCAGCCGGCTGGCGAAAAGGCCACCCTCGGTGCCGAAAGCCACCTTGAGCTGGGTAGTGCCCGGCTCGACCAGGGTCTGCAGGAAGCGCACGGCTTCGACGCTGGGATGGGTATCCAGGCCCGGATAGGCGTTGACCGTCTCGATCTCGATGGCGGCCTTGGCCGAGGTTTGCCGTGCCTCCCGGACCAGGCTGTCCGCCGTTTCCTGCAGCGCGGCGACCAGGGTGGCGGGATCGTCCGCCGGCAGGTGACGGATCTCGAAGTCCAGGGTGCAGAGGTTGGGCACGATGTTCAGCGCCTTGCCGCCATCGATCCGCCCGACATGCAGGGTGGTGTAGGGAATGTCGTAGGCCGCGTCGTGGGCGCCCTCTTCCGCCAGGCGCCGCTGGCTGGCGCGCAGGGCGCCGACCAGGTCGCTGGCCAGGTGGATGGCGTTGGCGTGCAGCGGCGCCAGGGAGGAATGGCCCTCCTGGCCATGGCAGTGGGCGCGCAGCGCGGCCTTGCCCTTGTGGCCGAGGGCGACCTGCAGGTCCGTGGGTTCGCCGACGATGCAGAGGAAGGGGCGCACCGGCGCCAGTTCCAACACGTCCAGCAGGCGGCGCACCCCGACACAGCCGATCTCTTCGTCGTGGGACAGGGCCAGTTGCAGCGGTCGCTTCAGGGGCTCACCCCGGGCGGCGGCCAGCAGGGCCACCACGGCGCAGGCGACGAAGCCCTTCATGTCGCAGGCACCGCGCCCATAGATCCGACCGTCCTTCAGGGTCCCCTCGAACGGTGGCAGGGTCCAGGCCTGGCCGGCCACGGGCACCACGTCGGTATGCCCGGAGAGCAGCACGCCGGGCACGTCGCTCGGGCCGACGCTGGCGAAGAGATTGGCCTTGCGCCCGCTCTCGTCGAGCACCAGGCGGCAGGCGATGCCGCCGGCCTCCAGCAGACCCTGCACATGCTGGATCAGCGCCAGGTTGGAGTCGGCGGAAACGGTGGGAAAGCCGATCAGGGTGCGCAGCAGGTCCTGGCTGTTCATCCGGCGAGACTCTCGCTGCGGGGTTGCGCGAAGCGGCCGATGTCGAAGGCCGCCAGCGGCGTTTCGGTACGACCGGTGGCGATCAGCTCGGCCATGGTGTCGCCCACCCCCGGGCCGAGCTGGAAGCCGGCGCCGCAGAAGCCGAAGGCGTAATAGAGACCGTCCACCTGGCTGCTCGGGCCCATGATCGGCAGGTCGTCGGCGATATAGCCTTCCACCCCGCTCCAGGTGCGGATCACGTTGACCCTGGCCAGGGCCGGTGCCAGGCGGCGCAGCTGGGTGAGCTGATTGAGCAGGCCGTGGGGCTCGGCGCGGGCCAGACGGGTGTCCAGATCCGGGCGGGAGCGGAAGCAGCCGCCGAAGATCACGTTGCCGCGCGGGATCTGGCGGAAGTAGATGGTCTCGCTCACCAGCGGCGAAGAGACGCCCACCGCCTCCTTGAAGGCATAGGGCAAGGGCTCGGTGACGCCCATCTGGGGGCCATGGGTCTCGATGGGCACCGGCTCGCCGAACTGGCTCGACAACCGACTGCCCCAGGCTCCGGCGGTGATCAGCAGCCGCGGCGCCTGGTAGCGGCGGCCGTCGGCGGCCTGCACCAGGAAATCGCCATCCGGCTTGGTGACCTGGGTGATTTCCACCCCTTCCTGCAGATTGACGCCCTCGCGCACCGCAGCACGGGCAAAGGCCGGCGCGGCCAGGCGCGGATTGGCGTGGCCATCGTGGGGCGCATAGGAGCCGGCCACCACCTCGGGTCCCAGGTAGGGAAACTTCTCGTGCAGGGCCGCGCCTTCGAGCACCTGCAGATCGAGGGCGGCGGTCTCCGGCGCCCGGGCATACTCGTGCAGCATGGCGATGCGACCGGGATCGTAGACCACCCGCAGATGGCCGCCGGGGATGAATTCCAGGTCATCGCCGATCAGCTCGGGCAGGCGACCCCAGAGGCCGCGGGAGCGGTTGGACAGCGCCACCTGGGTCAGGTAGCGGCCCTGCCGGCGGACGTTGCCGAAATTGGTGCCGCTGGCGAAGCGCCCGACCTGATCGCGCTCCAGCAGGAGCACCGACAGGCCCCGGCGGCGCAGGAAGAAGGCGCTGGCGCTGCCCATGATGCCGGCGCCGACGACGATGACGTCCGCGCGGTTGGCGGTCTGGTTCATGACGAAAGCTCCTCTTCGCTGGTGACGATGCCCAGCGGTAATGGCCGGACCGGTGCCTGGCCGCGCAGGCGGCCAACGGTTTCCACCGGCACCCCGGATTCGGCGGCGATGATCTCGGCGCCGGCCTGGGCGCAATAGCGACCCTGGCAGCGACCCATGCCGACGCGACTGAAGGCCTTGGCCCGATTGGCTTCCTGGGCACCCTTCTCGCGCACCACGGCGCGCAATTCTCCGGCGGTGATGCCCTCGCAGCGGCAGACCACCGCGGTATCCGGCAGGCTGGCCATCTGTTTCGCGGGCCAGGGAAAGGCCTCGGCCAGGCCCAGGCGAAAGCGCTCCTGCACCGTCAGCGCCTCGCGGCAGCGCTCGGCGAGGCCAGCGGGCGGGGTGCGACCAAGATCGGTCAGCACCGCGCAGGCGGCCAGTTGCCCGGCCAGCTCCGCCCCGTCGGCGCCCCGTACCCGGGCGCCATCGCCGGCGGCATAGACCCCCGGCGTGGAGGTGCGGCCGTCGGCATCCAGTTGCAGCACCCATTGGCCAGTGGCGCGCTCGAATTCGAAGGCGCAGCGGGCGAGATCGCCCAACTGGGTCTCGGGGCGCAGGTGATAACCCAGGCCCACGGCGTCGCCCGCCACCTCCTGGCGCAGGCCAGACGCATCGGCGAAGGCCACGCCGCGCACGCCCTGTTCGGCATCGCCGAGGATCTCCAGCGGGGTGACGCCAAAGTGCAGCGGCACCCCGGCGCGCTTGAGCGAGGCCATGAGTTGCACGCCCTTCCAGGCCACGCCCGGGCGGGCCAGCAGTTTGGGTGTGGCCTGGGCGCGCAGGCGCAGCGGCGCGGTGTCGAGGACCGCGGCCACCGTGGCGCCGGCCTGCTGGTATTGGGCGGCGACCAGGTAGAGCAAGGGGCCGCTGCCCAGAAAGATCACCCGCCGGCCAATGGATACCGCCTGGGCCTTGAGGGCGATCTGGGCGCCACCGAGGGTATAGGTACCGGCCAGGTTCCAGCCCGGCACCGGCAGCAGGCGGTCACCGGCCCCGGTGCAGAGCACCAGGGCATCGAAGTCCAGGGTGCGCTGGCGATTGCCCTGCACCGTGTAGAGGGTTCGCTCGTGCAGGTGCCAGGCCAGGGTGTCGGGGCGGTAGTCGAGGCGTCCGCGCACGCCGTCGAAGGTGCGGTGCAGGCTTTCGGCCTTGCCCGCCTCGCTGCCGTAGAGGGTGGCATAGGGACGCTGGAAGCCCTCGGGCTGGCGCCGATAGATCTGGCCGCCGTCGCGGCGATTCTCGTCGATCACCACCGGGGTAATGCCGGCAGCCAGCAGGGTTTCCGCGCAGCGCACGCCGGCCGGACCGGCCCCGACGATGACCACCCGCGGCGGGTTGCCGCCCCCTTTCGTTAGGCCCGATTCCATACCGCCTCCGGTTGCGTGGTGAGGATCTGCAGGCCCTCGCGGACCTCGGTGCCGCAGGCGCGCAGGCGCTCGCCGTCGGCGGTCCAGACCCAGCAATCCTGGCAGGCGCCCATCAGGCAGAAACCGGCGCGGCGCTCGTCGCCGAATTCCGACCGGCGCAGTGCCGGGCCGTTGGCCAGCAAGGCGACCATCAGGGTGTCGCCGGCCAGCGCCGTGACCGGCAGGCCATCGACGCTGAGGCTGACCTGGGGCCGGCCGGTCTCGCCGAGTCGCTGAAAGCGGGAAGTCATGCGCGAACTCCTTGGGTGTGCAGCAGGGCGCCACCCTGCAGGCGCTGCAGGGTCTCGCCATCATGATGACAGAGGATGCGGTTGCCCCCGGCGAGGGTCTGGGGCCGGGGCGGCACCCGGTCGCAGCGGCCTTCGAGCCGTACCGGGCAGCGCTGCAGGAAGCTGCAGAGCCGACCACTGGCGGGCGGCGACGAAACCAGGGGGACCGCCGTGCGGATGGGTTGCTCTTCCAGCCAGCCCTGGCGTAGCGCCGGTACCGAGGCGGTGAGCAACTCGGTGTAGGGATGCAGCGGCGGATGTTGCAGCGTGGTCGGGGTACCCAGCTCCACCGGCTGGCCGGCATAGAGCACCAGCACCTCGTCGCAGAGACTGCGCACCGTGGAGATGTCGTGGCTGATGAACAGATAGGCCAGCCCCAGCTCACGGCGCAATTCGGCGAGCAGATCGAGAATGGCGGCGCCGACCACGGTATCCAGCGCCGAGGTGACCTCGTCGCAGAGGATCAGTTCGGGTTCGGCGGCCAGTGCCCGAGCCAGGTTGACCCTCTGCTTCTGGCCACCGGACAACTCGCCCGGACGCCGGCTGGCGAGGCTGGCCGGGAGTTGCACCCGGTCGAGCAAGTCGCGGACCTTGCGCTGGCGGGTAGCCTTGTCGAAGGCGTGATAGGTCTCCAGCGGACGCATGAGGATGCGCTCCACGCTGTGGGCCGGATTGAGCGCTGTGTCGGCATTCTGGTAGACCAGCTGCACCTGGCGGAACTGCTCGCGGGTGCGGCCGTCCAGACCGGGCGGCAGCCATTCGCCACCCAGGCGTACGCTGCCCTGGGCCGGCGGCAGCAGGCCGGCGATCACCCGCGCCAGGGTCGACTTGCCCGAACCGGATTCGCCGATCACGCCCAGGGCCTGGCCAGCGCCGATGCGCAGGTCGATGCCCTCCAGCACCCGGTAGCGCGGCAGGCCATCGGCGCCGACGGGGCCGTAGCCGGCCACCAGGTCCTTGACCTCCAGCACCGGGGCGGCGGTCTCCACCGTGGGCAGGCCACGTTCCGCCAGGGGTTCCGGCCGGGCCGCGGCCAGCAGGCTGCGGGTGTAGGGATGGCGGGCATTGGCCAGCAGGCGTTCGGTACGGCGATTTTCATAGACCTCGCCGCCATTGAGCACCAGGATGCGATCGGCCATCTGGGCCACCACGGCCAGGTCGTGGGAGACGTAGATGGCGGTCACGCCCCGCTCGCGCACCACCTGCTTGAAGACGCGCAGCACCTCGATCTGGGTGGTGACGTCCAGCGCCGTGGTGGGTTCGTCGAGGATCACCAGGGTCGGATCGGTGATCAGTGCCATGGCCGCCATCAGCCGCTGCAACTGCCCGCCCGAGACCTGGTGCGGATAGCGCTGGCCGATGTGCTCGGGATCCGGCAGCGCCAGCTCCTTGAACAGCTGCAGCGCCCGCGCCTCGGCTTCCCGACGCGTCAGCACGCCATGGATCAGCGCGCTTTCGATGATCTGCTCCATCAGCCGCCGCGACGGATTGAAGGCCGCCGCCGCGCTCTGGGCGATGTAGGCCACGGTGCGGCCACGCAGCCGGCGCAGGCCCGCGGCGTCCAGCTCCAGCACCTGGGTGTCGCCGACGCGGATAGAGCCGCCGGCCAATCGGCAGCCGGCGCGGGCATAGCCGAGCAGCGACAGGGCGATGGTGGTCTTGCCCGAGCCGGATTCTCCGATCAGCGCCAGCACCTCGCCCTTGGCCAGGTTGAAGCCGACGTCCTTGACGATGGTGGTTTCGCTGCCGTCTTCGCCCTGGGCGACCACGCGCAGGTCTTTGACCTCTACCAGCAATTCCATCTCAGCGCCCTCCCCGGCGCCGCGCGCCGAAACGGTCGATGAGCAGGTTGACGCCCACGGTCAGGGTGCCGATGGCCAGCGCCGGCATCAGCACCGCCGGAGCGCCGTCGGCCAGACCGCCGATGTTTTCCCGCACCAGGGAGCCGAGGTCGGCGTTCGGCGGTTGCACGCCGAGGCCGAGAAAGCTCATGCCGCTGAGCAGCAGCACGATGTAGACGAATCTCAGGCCCAGGTCGGTCAGAAGCGGCAGGCGCATGTTGGGCAGCATCTCGCGCAGGGCGATGTACAGCCGGCCTTCGCCACGGGTGCGGGCGACCTGGACGTACTCCAGCTCGGTGAGATTCATCGCCAGGCTGCGGGCGATGCGATAGCAGCCGGGGGCATAGCCCACCACCGCCATGACGATCAGCAGTGGCACCGAGGAGCCGAAGGCCGAGACCATCACCAGCGCCAGCATCTTGCTCGGCAGCGAGATCAGCGCATCGATCAGCCGCGACAGCGGCTCGTCCACCCAGCGTCCGGACAGCGCCGCCAGCAGACCGAGGCCGGTACCCAGGACGCAGGCCAACACCGCCGCCACCAGCGCCAGCCCCACGGTGAAGCGGGCGCCGTCGAGGATGCGACTGAGCACGTCGCGGCCCAGGTAGTCGGTGCCCAGCAGGTGCGCAGGGCTATAGCTGGCCAGCACCGCGCTGTCGCCCAGGGCGCCCGGGTCATAGGGCGCCAGCCAGACGCCGAACAGGGCGATGAACAGCCAGAAGGCCACCAGGACGCCGCCGATGATGCCGGTCAGGGACCAGCGGCTGCGCCGACGGGTCCGCGGCGGTGACAGCTGGGCGTCGAGCGTCTTGCCATCCACCGGCACGACGGACGCGGCACGTACGGGAATCACGGGTCGGGTCATAGCGTTCTCAGCCTCGGATTGGACAGGATGGCGCAGAGGTCCGCCAGGGTCATGAGCACCAGGTAGGCGCAGCAGAACAGCATGGCGCAGGCCTGGATCAGCGGCAGGTCGCGACTGGCGACGCCGTCCACCATCAGCTGGGCGATGCCCGGGTAGTTGAAGATGGTCTCGACGATCACCACCCCGCCCATCAGGTAGGAAAGACTCAGGGCGATGGAATTGGCGATGGGCCCCACGGCATTGGGCAAGGCATGGCGCAGGACGGCGCGCACCGGACCGACGCCCTTGAGCCGGGCCATCTCCACATAGGGACTCTGCAGTTGCTCCACCAGGGCGGCGCGGGTCATCCGCGCCATCTGCGCGACGATCACGCAGCACAGGGTGCCCACCGGCAGCGCATAGGCGCGCAGGAAGTCCAGGGGGCCGTCGATGTCATGGGCGAAGGTCAGCGCCGAGGTCCACTGCAGGTGCACGGCGAAGACCAGCACAGCCAGGGTCGCCACCAGGAATTCCGGCACCGCGACGATGCCCAGGGTAAAGACGTTGAGGGCGCGGTCCAGGCGACCGCCGGCGTTCATCGCCGAGACGATGCCCAGGCCCAGCGCCAGGGGTACCGACACCAGGGCGGTGACCCCGGCCAGCATCAGGGAGCCGCCCAGTCGATCGCCGATCATGGTGGAGATGGGCATCTGGCTGGCCAGCGACTGGCCGAGATCACCATGCAGGAGGCCGCTCAGCCAGTGGACGTAGCGCAGCAGCGCCGGCTGGTCGAGGCCCATCTGGGCCCGCAGCGCGGCGACCTGCTCGGGCAGCGCGAACTGGCCCAGCGCCTGCTGCGCGGCATCGCCCGGCAACAGCGCGGAGACGAAGAACACCAGCAACGAGACGATGAGCAGGGTCAGCAACCCGCCCCCGAGGCGTCTGGCGATGAGGGAAAAGACGGAAAGGTCCAAAGCCACCTCCTGCTTGAGCGTGGAGCGGCGAGCCGGTCGCTGCGGAGCGACTCACCGTGAGGCAACGAGCGTCAGGCCTCCAGCCAGACGTGCTCCGCGAACATGTAACCCATGAAGCCACCGATGGGGATGATTCCGTAGCCACCGAGCTTGGGCGAATGGGCATCGATGGAGCTGGTGAAGATCGGCAGGCCGATGCCGCTGTGCTGGTGGATCAGCAGCTGCATGTCGGCGTACATCTGCTTGCGCTTGGCGACATCCGTCTCGCCGCGGGAGGCCACCAGCAACTGGTCGAACTGTTCGTTCTTCCAGCCGGATTCGTTCCAGGGCGCATCGGACTTGAAGAATTGCGACAGCAGGATGTTGGCGGTGGGCCGGGCGTTGATGTTGCCGAAGCCCAGCGGATCCTTCATCCAGTGGTTGTCCCAGTAGCCGTCGGCGCTGACCCGATTGACCATCAGGTTGAGGCCGGCCTGGCGCGCCGACTGCTGCAGCACCAGGGCCATCTCGTTGGCGTTGTCGGCGGCGGTGGAGGTCACCAGCGGCATCCGTGCGCCGGCGATGCCGGCCTTCTGGAAGAGGAACTTGGCCTTGTCCGGATCGTAGGGCCGCTGGGGCAGATCCGCCGCGTAATAGGGTGTGCCCGGCATGATCGGCTGGTCGTTGCCGATGGTGCCGTAGCCGAGGAACACCGACTTGAGGATCTGCTCGCGGTCGAACAGCAGCTTCATGCCCTCGACCACGTTGGGATCGTTGAACGGCCGGTTGGGAATGCGCATGATCAGGTCGGTGTAGCCACCCGAGGTGTTGGCCACCACCTTGAGCTTGCCGCTCTGCTTGAGGCGCTCGGCGGAGCGCGGATCCACCGACACGGTGAGCTGGACGTCGCCGGCCAGCAGGGCATTGACCCGCGAGGGCTCGTCGCCGATGCCGATCAGCTCGATCTCGTCCAGATAGGGCTTGCCGGACTTCCAGTAGTTTTCGTTGCGCACGCCCACGGTGCGCACGCCCGGCTTGAATTCCTTGACCTTGAAGGGCCCGGTGCCGTTGGCGGTGGAGAAATCCTTGGTGCCGTCGGCGATGATCAGGAACGGCGAGATGGCCAGCACCGCGGGCAGCTCGGAGTTCGGCGACACCAGGCGGATGCGCACCTCGTCGGGGGCCACCGCGGTGACCTCGGCGAACTGGTCGGCCAGGGCCTTGACCTTGGAACCCACCGCCGGGTCCTTGTGGCGCAGCAGCGAGTAGACGACGTCGGCGCTGTCGAAGGTCTTGCCGTTGTGGAATTGCACACCCTGGCGCAGCTTGATCGTCCAGGTCAGGGCGTCCTGGGTATCGAAACTGGTGGCAAGCGCCATCTGGGGTTCGAGGTGGCTGTCGAAGACGGTCAGGCCGTTGTAGAAGAAGTATTGCCGGGCATAGTCGCCGGAGAAAGCGCCGCGGGCCGGATCGAGCGTATCGGCGGTGGACGACCCGGCCGCTGCGGCGCGCACCCGACCGCCACGGCGCGGGGTGCCGGTGACCGCATCTTCTGCCGCGAACGCCTGGCCGTCACGGCCGAGCAGACCACCCACCCCGGTCGCCAGCAACCCGGCGGCGCCCAGCAGGCGCAGCGCATCGCGCCGCGACAGCCCCCGATGCAGGGCTTCGAAGGCCCGAACGCTTTCAGCAGCTCCTATCAGGGGACTTCCAGTCTTTTTCTCGGTCATGTCGGCTCGCTCGTTGGGGGCTCGGTCACCAGTCCGTACACCCCTCCCCGGGCGCACGGCGCTGTCCTCTTGGCCGCCTTGTCATGCGGCCTGGTTCATTACAGCACCGGCCCCTCGCCGATTACCGTCGAATTGCCCCTGCGGCGAGACAGAAAAGACCGTTTTGACCAAGCCGCTCAGCATTGTTTGCGGTGTGCGTCGCGACGGCGCATCAGGGCCCGCCATGCCCGTCTTTGGCGCGCTGGCGCGGCGTTTCGCTTGGGGTGGCGGAGCGCGGTGCGGACCGCGACGGGAGACTGGATGGCTGCGAAAAACCTGCGGTGGCAGCAGGTTCTGCGCAGCGCCGCCGGTTTGCGCCCGCCGGGCTGCGGAAACGCAAAACCGCCCGCGCAGGCACTGCGCGTGGCAGGGCCTGGGCGGGCGGTTGCGGGAGCGACGGCTAGTGCAGGCGATCCTGGACCCGGTAATACAGCCCTACCAGCGGCAGAAACCACGGCTTGCCGAAATGCCCAGGAATGGCGGGCCAATCCAGCACCCGCCAGGGATTGGCCTGGCTGCGCCCTTCCAGCACCTCGGCCATCACCCGGCCCATGTGCACCGACATCTGCACCCCGTGGCCGCTGTAGCCCATGGCGTAGAACAGGCCATCCTGCTCGCCGGCGCGGGGCAGGCGGTCGGCGGTCATGTCCACCAGGCCGCCCCAGCAATAGTCGATGGGCGTCTGGGCCAGGCTGGGAAACAGCTGGCCCAGGGCGTTGCGCAGCACGGCGCCGCTCTTGGCGTCCTGGCGCGGATCGGACAGGGCGAAACGCGCCCGCCCGCCAAAGATCAGCCGGTGATCCGGCGTGGTGCGGAAATAGTTGCCGATGATGCGGCTGGTGACATAGGTGCGCCGATTGGGCAGCAGTTCATCCAGCTGCGCCTTGGGCAGCGGCGCCGTGGCAATGATGAAGCTGCCCACCGAGGCGATGCGGCGGCGAAACCACTGGAAGGGGCCGACGCTGGCGTTGCCCGTGGCCACCAGCACCTGGCGGGCGCGCAACTCGCCCTTGGCGCTGATCACCCGAAAGCTGTCATCGGGCAGGCGCTGCAGATCGCTCACCGCCGCGCCCTCGTATACCTGGGCGCCCCGTCGCACCGCCGCATCGGCCAGCCCTACGCCGAAGCGCCCCATGTGCATCTGGGCACCGTTGTGCTGCAGCAGCCCCCCATGGAAATCATCTGACGCCACCTCGACCCGCACCTGGGCCGCGCTGAGCAATTCGACCTGCGGATCCACCTCCTGGCGGATCAGTTCGCAGGTACGCGCGAGGTTGTCGTAGTGCTGCGGCTTGGCCGCCAGTTTGAGCTTGCCGGCCTTGTGGAAGTCGCAGGCGATGCCTTCTTCGGCGATCACCGCCTCCACGCTGGCCACCGCATCGGCATAGGCCTGGTAGAAGGCCCGGGCCTTTTCGGCGCCCAGGCTGGCGTGCAGGGCCGCGTAGTCCTGGGCGACGCCGGTGTTGCAGTGGCCGCCGTTGCGCCCGGAGGCTTCGCCGATCACCCGACCGGCCTCCAGCACCGCCACGCTGGCACCGCGCCGGCGCAGGGCGACGGCCGCGGAGAGCCCGGTGAAGCCGCCGCCGATGATGGCGACATCCACCTCGCCCGCCACCGGCCCCGGGGTGGCCCCGGTAAAGCCCGGCGCGGTCGCGAGCCAGTAGGAATCGGACGATGCTGGGCCAAGACTCATGGGCAGGCGCTCCGGCAGCTCAGGGGGTTATTCGAGACCGACGACCGCGGCCAGGCCGCCGATGTCCTTGATCTCGGTGTTGCGGTAGAACGGCGTGCTCGGCTCATGGCCGCGATTCACGAACACCTTGTTCTTGATGTTCATGTAGTCGGCCGGAATGAGGTCGTAGCGGAAGCTCGACGACACGTGCAGCACGTCTTCCGGGCCGCAGCCGAGGTTGTCCAGCATGTATTCGAAGGCCTGCAGGCGCGGCTTGTAGGCCTGGCCCTGCTCGGCGGTGAAGACCCGGTGGAAGGGCACGCCCAGCTTGTCGACGTTGGACATGATCTGCTCGTCGGCGGCGTTGGAATAGATCACCAGCGGGATCTTGTCGGCGATCTTGGCCAGGCCCGCGGTCACGTCCGGATGCGGCCCCCAGCTCGGCACCGCCTCGTAGTAGGCATTGGCCTCGGCGTCGGTGAAGGAGATGCCCCAGCGCTTGCAGGTACGCTCCACCGCCGAGTACAGCACTTCCGAATAGGGTTTCCAGGCGCCCAGCACCTCGTCGAAGCGATAGCCGTTGAAGTCCTTGCAGAACTGGTCCATCGCCTCGGCCGGAATGCGGTCGGCGAACATCTCGCGGGCCATGTCGGACATGCGGAAACGGGTCAGGGTGCCGTAGCAGTCGAAGGTGATGTACTTGGGCCGAAAGGCGGTCATGGCAAGAGTCCTTTGACAGGGGTCGTGAGTGAGAGGCCGGGGCGCCAGTGGCATCCCTGGCAAGCATTACAGCACCGGCGGGCCTGACAGTTGTCCGCTTTCAGGCGCCGCGGGAGACAGAAAAAACCGTTTTGGCGGTAGGGCCCAGCATTGTTTGCGGCGACCTCAGGCTTTGGCCGAAAAGTGCCTGCGCTCGGCCATGCTGCGTTAAAAATCATCTCGGAATGCTCATTTACCATTCGTAAACTCCGCTTCCTCGCTGATTTTTGCCTTGCCTGACCATCGCTCAGCGACTTTTCGGCCAAGCCTCAGGAGTGCTCCAGATCGATCAGCACGCTCTTGCTGCGCAGGGTCGCCTCATAGGCGGCGCGGCCCAGGTCCTTGCCGATGCCGGAGCGCTTGTAGCCGCCGGTGGGAATGATCCAGTCGTGGCTGCGGCCATAGCGATTGACCCAGACGGTACCGGCTTCCAGCGCCCGCGTCAGGCGCAACGCCCGGCCGAGATCGGCGGTGTGCACCCCGGCGGCCAGGCCGTAGGTGGGGTGGTCGGCCAGCGCCAGGGCCTCAGCTTCGTCGTCGAACACCTGCACGGTCAGCACCGGGCCAAAGATCTCTTCGCGCACCGCGGGATTGTCGGCCTCGACCCCGGTGATCAGCGTCGGCTGATAGTAGGCGCCGCCCATGCCCTCCTCCAGGGCACCACCAACCAGGATCTCCGCGCCGGCCGCCCGACTGCGCGAGACGATGTCCTGGATGCGCTGGCCCTGGCGGTGGGAAATGATCGGCGCCAGGGTGGCCTCCGCCGACCAGGTCGGCCCCGGGCGCAAGGCGGCGAAGGCCGCCTGGATGCCCTCCAGCATCGGCTCCAGGGCGGCCCGTTGCACCAGCAGCCGCGACCCCGAAACGCACACCTGGCCGGCGTTGCCGGTGATGGCGGCGGCCACGCTGCGGGCGGTACGGGCCAGATCCGGGGCATCGGCGAACACCAGTTGCGGACTCTTGCCGCCCAGCTCCAGGGTCACCGGCTTGGGCCCGCTCTCGGCGCAGGCGGTCATGATGGCGGTACCGGTTCCGGTGGAGCCGGTAAAGGTGACCTTGCCGATGCGCGGATGGCGGCACAGGGCGTCGCCGGTGGTCCGGCCATCGCCCTGGACCACGCTGAGGATGCCGGCCGGCAGACCTGCCAGGACGGCCAATTCAGCCAGGCGCAAAATGGAGAACGGCGTCAGCTCCGACGGCTTGATCACCACGGCATTGCCGGCGGCGAGCGCCGGCGCCATCTTCCAGCCGGCCATGCTCAGGGGGAAATTCCAGGGCGCGACGGCGCCCACCACGCCATAGGGTTCGGTGATCTGCAGCCCCAGGTGACTGGTGGCGGTGGCCGCCACCTCGCCGCCGTGCTTGTCGGCGAATTCGGCGAAGAAGCGGATGCCCTCGGCCACATAGGGGATGTCCCAGGCCAGCACCTCGCGCAGCGGACGGGTCGAACCCACCGCTTCCAGCGGGCCGAGGATCTCGCCGTCGGCTTCGACCAGATCGGCCCAGCGGCGCATCACCCGCGCCCGCTCGCGCGGCGGCCGGCTGGCCCAGTCGCTGGCCTTCCAGGCACGCCAGGTGCCCTCCACCACCTCGTCCACCAGGTCCGCCGAGGCGCACGGCAGACCGCTCTGGAAACCGCCATCGGAAGGCCGGAACACCTCCAGTTCGGCGCGGGCGTCGCGGATGCGCCCCTCGCTGAAATGGGCACAACGAACCGCTATTGCTCTGGGGTCGAACGAGGCCATGGCGCGCTCCGCTAGGGCTGTGGGCTTGGCCCCCATGCTAGGCGCGCGGATCGCCATCTTTTGCCGAACTGGCAGGGGCCTTCGGCGCCGCGCAGTGGCGCGTCCACCCCTCGGCAACCGAATCTGCCGTCGCGGCTTGTTAGGCTGACGCCTGAATCAGCCAGACCCGAATCGGAGCCCTGCCGTGTCCCACGCCATCCTAAGACCCCTGCGCGAAACCGACCTCGCCACCGCTCACCAGCTGTCCCAGGCGCTGCACTGGCCCCATCGCCCGGAAGACTGGCAGTGCCTGTTCCACACCGGCGAAGGCCTGGTGCTGGAAGACGACCAGGGCGTGTTCGGCACCGGGTTCTGCGTGCCCCAGGGCGACTTCGCCACCATTGGCCTGGTGATCGTCGCCGACAGCCACCAGGGCCAGGGCCATGGCCGCCGCCTCATGGACGGCCTGCTGCAACTGGCCGGCAACCGCACGCCCCTGCTGGTCGCCACCCTGCGCGGCGCCCCGCTCTACCGCAGCCAGGGCTTCGATTCCTATGAGCGCATCTATCAGCACCAGGTGGCGAGTCTGCCGGCAATGGCTGAACGTCAGCCACTGGAAGACCAGATCCGTGAGCTGAGTCCGGCAGCGGCGCCGCAGCTGAAGACCCTGGCCCAGGCGGCTACCGGCCTGGACCGCAGCGCCCTGCTGCAGGAATTGCTGCCCCAGGCCGAGCGCATCGTCGGCTTTGAACAGGAGGGCCAGTTGCGCGGCTTCGCCCTGCTGCGCCCCTACGGCCGCGGCCTGTCGGTCGGTCCGGTGATCGCCGAATCCACCGACCAGGCCAAGGCGCTGATCCTCGCCCTGCTGCGCCACGCCGAAGGGCAATACGTGAGATTCGACGTGACGGCCCGCAGCGGTCTCAATCCCTGGCTGAGCGAAATCGGCGTTCCCCAGGTCGATGAGGTCGAGCAGATGGCCCGGGGCAAGGCGCCGCTGTCCCGCGATGGCTTGGATCAGTTCGCGCTGCTGACTCAGGCGCTGGGCTGAGCGACCGCGGCCTCGCGCGAGCGGTATCCCCGTGACAGGCGGCGCGGTCGCCTGACCGCTCTGCTGGGCGAAATCGGCGACCATCCCCTTAACCGTCCAGCCCCGCAGGCGCCCTCAGGGCACAGCCGTCCGCACCGTCAGGCCAGGGTTCCAGACGCTGGCTAGCGTCCTTCATCCGCCCAGCTGGGCCGCTCATTGACGAGGGTTTCCAAGGGATAGCCGCCTTGGCGAAGGGGCTGGCGCAGGACGATGCGGCTGGCAAATTTCTCGATACCGATATTGTCCTCCAGCAGTCGATCCATCAGGGCCTGCAACCAGTTGATGCTCGGCACCACGATCTTGAGCAGATAGTCGTAGCCGCCACTCACGTTGTGGCACTCGACGATCTCCTGATACCGGGTGATTCCGTCTTCAAAGGTGCGAAAGTCGGCAGGTCGATGGCTGCTGAGGGTGACCTCGGAAAAGACGATGACATGACTGCCCACCTTCTCCAGGGCGATATCGGCGTGATAGCCGCGGATCACCCCGGTCTCCTGCAGTCGCTTGGTGCGAAGCAGGCAGGGACTCTCGCTCAGCGATATCGCGGAAGAAAGCTCGACATTCGAACAGCGTCCCTCGCGTTGCAGATACACGAGAATCTTGATATCGAACGCATCGAGGGACGCCGGAGGGTGCATGGGTCTGCCTTGAACGGTGAGCGCTAGACGCGGGGAACTGCAGAGTGCGCTTCGGTCAGCGCCGCGTCGAGCGTCTCTATCACCAGGCCGGCCTGTTCCGCGGTGAGCACCAAGGGGGGGCGAATCTTCAGCACGTTGTGGCCCATGGCGCAGCCGCTGAGCAAGACACCCTTGTCGCGCATCAGATTGACCACCCGGGTCGTCAGCGCTCGATCCGGCTCTCGGGTCAGCCGATCGGACACGAGCTCCACGCCGACGAACATGCCTACCCCCCGCACATCGCCGATGGCCGCGTGCCGGTGGGCGAGCGCCGCGATACCCTCTCGCAGGAGCGTGCCCACCTCGGCGGCATGCTGCACCAGGCGTTCCTTCTCGATCGTGTCGAGCACCGCCAAGGCGGCGGCGCAGGACACGTTATTGCCCCCGAAGGTATTGAAATACCGGGAGTTCCTACCAAACTCGGCGAGGACGTCAGCGGTGGCCAGCAGCCCGGCGACCGGTTGTCCGTTACCCATCGGCTTGCCCAGGGTGACGATATCCGGGATCACACCGTGACGCTGAAAGCCCCACAGGTGCTCGCCGGTCCTGCCAAAGCCCGGCTGGACTTCGTCGGCGATGAAGATACCACCGGCCCGCTTGATGGCCTCGACCGCGCCCTTCAGCAGACCCGCCGGCTCGGGCAGGATGCCATCGCTGGTAAAGATCGAGTCCACGATCAGCGCCGCCGGCTTGATGCCGTGGCGTTGCAGGTCGCGAATCGCCGCTTCGACGTCGCGGGTGAAGCGCTCAGCGACATCCACCGCGCCGGCATGGTAGGCGCGTGGCGCCGGTACCAGCCGCACGTGGGCGCCGAGGTCCACCGTGGCGCCCAGCGACGGCGAGAACTTCGCGACCGCATCGGTGAAGCCGTGATAGGCGGTCTCGGTGACGATCACGCCCGTGCCCCCCGTGCGCACCTGGGCGATCCGATAGGCGACGTCGTTTGCCTCGCTCCCGGTGCAGGTGAGCATGAGGTGCGCCAGCTCGGTCTCGGGCACGGTGGCGAGCAGGCGCTCGGCCAGTTCGAGAATGGTGTCGTGCAGATAACGGGTATTGGTGGCGAGGGTCTGCACCTGCCGGCAGATCGCCTCGGTCACCGTGGGGTGGCAATGGCCGAGCGAGGCGACATTGTTGTAGGCGTCCAGATAGCGGCGGCCCTCCGGATCGATCAGCCAGGCGCCCTCGCCCCGCACGATATGCAGGGGATGCTCGTACATCAGCCGATAGGCCGGCCCGAGCAGGGCGTCGCGGCGTTCGATCAGGGCCGCCGTTGCGGCGTTCAGTTTGACGCGGCCCGGTATGTAGGCGTTGACCATGTTGAGGTCAGGGGTGCTGTTCATGGCGTGGTCCTGTGCATACGTCGGTAAGTAACAGCTCGCGTGCCTGATCTCGAGACAGATCGGCCAGCAAGGTCAGTGCCTCCCACGAGGCCGCGTTGTGGCGCATGATGTAGTCGTAGTTTTCCGGGTAGCGCCTGGCCCGCCACTCCGAGATCAGCACGGTGATCAGGTGACGCGTCGCCATGAGGTCGGCAACGATCTCCTGCTCCCTTTCGTCGAGCGGCAGCGTGGCGTGATAGGCGCCGAGGAATTGCGCGGGGCCCAGGAGTGGATCGGCAGGGCCACTCATGGCAGGGCCGCTCCCGGCAGGGCCACTCATGTGGAAGGCAGCGGCGGTGGCGACCTCGCCCACCAGGGGCGCATGCAGCATGTCGCCGAAGTCTATGACTCCGACGATGCGCTCGTGGTCCTGGGGCGCGGCCAGCACGTTGTAGAGGTGGTAGTCGTTGTGGATGACCTGGGCCCTCAGATGTGGCAACAGCGGCAGCACGTGCCGGTTGAAACGCGCCATGAACGTCCTGACCAGGGCGCGGCGCGGGCCTTCTTCGATGCTATCGACCTTGGCCGCCAGGCGATGGGCCGTGGCAACGTTCCACAGCAGATCGTGGGTCGCGGACGGGTGCTCGAAGTCGCGCAAGGCGAGGTTCAATTCGGCCAGGAAGGTGCCCATCGCTCGGCGCTGGGTAGCGGTACGGCGGGTATCGCGGACCTGCACACCGTCGAGATAGGTCAGCATCCGCACAGAGGTCGCCGATCCGTCCGGGAGCACCAGGGTAGCGTGCGTCTGCCCTTCCAGCGTCCGCACCACCCGAGGTACCGGAAGGCTGGGCGCCACGCAGCAAATATGGTCGAGCGCGGCGATCTGAAAATCCACCACTGCCAGGGATTCGGACGGATTGCTGATCTTGACCACGTAGCGCTCGCCCGCCGCCGTTTCCACACGGCAATTCTGATCCCGCTCACCCAACAGCAGGTCGACCCGGCCATCGATACCGTAGAGACGCCGAACGAGCTGCTGCACCTCGTCCGGCGCGAGGGCCGGTGGCGGCGTCTCCATGGTCGCCGAGACGCCTGGCTGTGCGGTGGCGACCATCACCCCTGCCTCAGCAAGGCGGTCTCGGCGAGGCCTGGCAGACCAAGCAGCCCCGGAAGTTGGCGGATATCGGTCAGGCGCTCGACGCCATAGCCGTCGCAGGCCGGCTCATGCCCGCGGTCGATGAAGGCCCTGGCCATGAAGCCCAGATCCGCAGCCGTCATCAGGTCGTAACGGAAGCTCGAAGAGACATGCATCATGTCCTGCGGCCCGCAGCCCAGTTGCTCGAACATGTACTCGAATACCTGCGCCCTCGGCTTGTAGGCGCGCGCCTCTTCCGCCGTGTAGACCGCGTGAAAATCCGCCTGCAGGTGGGCGACGCTGGCGGGAATCAGATCGACCATGGAGTTCGACAGGATCACCAGCGGTACCTGCGGGGCGATGGCCTTGAGCGTCTCGACGACATGCGGATGCGGCTGCCAGGTGGGCACGGCCTGGTACAGAGCCAGCGCATCGGTCGCGCGATAGTCCACGCCGTGCTTGGCGCAGGCGCGCTGAATGGCGTTTTCCACTACCTCGAAAAAGGGCTTCCAATCGCCCAGGACTTCATCGAGGCGATAGAAACGAAAACTGTCGAGGAAGGCTGGCATCCGCTCGCTCGGCACACGATCCGCGAACAGCCGCTTCGCGGTGGGTCCCATTTCGAAGTTGATGAGCGTGCCATAGCAGTCGAAGCTGATGAATTTCGGCTTGTACGTCATGTGTCGCGAACTCCAGCGCCTGGGTGAGGGGTGATGCCTCAAGCTTAGGGAGTTCGCGCCCGCTGGGATGCTCTACAACAGGGACGCTCAGGCAGATTCCTGCGCAAATCGGCGCCTGCTGGCAGGATCTGCGGGAAGACTTTCCGACGACTCGCCGGTCAACGCCACTCGCACCCCGCCACACGGTTGCAACTGGTACGGGCGCGGTCGCCCTGGGACGTGGAGAAGCGACTGATGACGTTCCAGCCCAGCTGCCGGGTGCGGCCCAGCCAGAGGTTGCCGTCGCTGGTCAGGCCGCTGAAGAACTGCAGTCGTCCCAGGCGGGTGCTGGTCTGCGCCCATGACAGACCCGAAACCGGATCGTAGCCCCGCATCAGGGTGTCGTTGCCCTGGACCGCCACCCCGTACCAACCCCCCTGCCCGTCCTGGCAACGCAACACGAAGGCGCTGCGCACGCAGGTGTTGGCCGGTTTGAGACTGGGAATGGCCGCCTGGACGGCAGGTACCAGCAGCAGAGCCGCGGCCAGCAGGCCGGTACGCAGGAGCGCAGACGAGGTCATGGCGGTAATCGGTCGGGAGCGGGACGCCCAGCATGAGGTAAATCCCGCAGCCCGACCAGCACTGGCGTGCTAGAGCGCCTTGCGACCCAGACTGGACAGGGCCGGCTCGGCCATCGCCACGCCTTCCTGAGCCTCCGGCTCCGAAGCGGGAATTGCCTGGCCATCCAGCGCGGCGTTGAGCCGTCCCATGTCCAACGCTCCCACCCAGCGCGCGATAACCAGCGTGGCTACGCCATTGCCAATGGTATTGGTGATCGCTCGAGCCTCGGACATGAAGCGGTCTACACCCAGTAGCAGCACCATGCCGGCCACCGGGATGGTGCCAAGACTGGCGAGGGTCGCCGCCAGGGTGATGAAACCGGAACCGGTGACGCCGGCCGAACCCTTGGATGTGAGCATCAACACAGCCATGATGATGAGCTGGTCGGTCAGGCTCAGTGGCGTGTTGGTGGCCTGGGCGATGAAGGTCGCGGCGGCGGTGTAGTAGATGGCCTGGCCGTCCGGGTTGAAGGTCAGGCCGGAGGGGATGACCATGCCGGCCACCGGCTTCGAACAGCCGGCGTTTTCCATCTTGCGGATCATCTGTGGCAGCACCGATTCCGACGAACTGGTGCCCAGCACGGTGAACAGCTCTTCCTTGAGGTACCTGAGCAGCTTCCACAGGCTGAAGCCGGCGACGCGGCAGATCGGGCCCAGCACCAGGGCGACGAACAGGATGCAAGTAATGTAGAAGCAGGCCATCAGCTTGCCCAGGGAGAACAGCGAGCCGAAGCCGTACTTGCCGATGGTGAAGGCGATGGCGCCAAAGGCCCCCAGCGGCGCCAGGCGCATCACGATGTTGACGATGCCGAACATGCCGTGCATCAGGCTATCGAGGGTGCGGATGATCGGCTTGCCCTTGTCGCCACAGCGCGCCAGGGCCACGCCGAGCAGGATGGAGAACAACAGGATCTGCAGGATGTTGCCCTTGGCGAAGGCATCCCCGAGGGTGTTGGGGATGATCTGCATCATGAAGGCGATGAAGGATTCATGCTTGGCGGCCTCGGTGTAGCTGGCGATGGCGGAACTGTCGAGGGTGGCTGGATCGATGTTCATGCCAGCGCCGGGCTTGAAGGTATCGACCACTACCAGCCCGACGATCAGCGCCAGGGTCGAGACCACCTCGAAGTAGATGAAGGCGCGGATGCCCACCCGGCCCAGCTCCTTCATGTCGTTCATCTTGGCGATACCGGTGACCACGGTAAGGAAGATCACCGGCGCGAGCAGCATCTTGATCAGCTTGATGAAGGCATCGCCGATGGGTTTGAGCGAGGTGGCGAAGTCCGGATAAAAGACGCCGAGCAAGGCGCCAGCAATGACCGCGATGACGACCTGGACGTAGAGTTTTCCGAGTAGGCGCTTCATGGGATATCCATTGTTGTTCTTGTAATGGAAGCGACCGCGCCGGCGGGCGGTCGCCCGTGAAAGTGCTGAGGCCTTCCCACCCGCTGGCTCGCCGCGGGTGGGAACGCCGAGCTAGCGGGCGATCAGCTCCAGCACGGCGTCGGTGACCTGGCGCGTGGTGGCCGTACCGCCCAGGTCTGGCGTGTGCAGGCCGCTGGCGGTGACCTCCTCGATGGCTCGCATCAGGTGGGCACTGGCCTCGCGCTCGCCAAGGTGGTCGAGCATCAGCGCCGCGGTCCAGAAGGTAGCGATAGGGTTGGCGACGCCCTTGCCGGTGATGTCGAAGGCTGAGCCGTGGATGGGCTCGAACATCGAGGGAAAGCTCCGGTCGGGGTTGAGATTGGCGGTAGGCGCGATACCCAGGCTGCCGGAGAGCGCTGCAGCCAGATCCGAGAGGATGTCGGCGTGGAGGTTGGTGGCGACAATCACGTCCAGGTTGCCGGGCTTGAGCACCATGGTGGTGGTCACCGCATCCACCAGCTCACGGGTAGTGCGCACGTCCGGATAATCCTTGGCCACCTCGGCGAACACCTCGTCCCACAACACCATGCCGTGGCGTTGGGCGTTAGACTTGGTGACCAGCGTCAGGTGCTTGGCCGGGCGGCTGCGGGCCAATTCGAAGGCGAATCTATGGATACGCTCGACGCCAACGCGGGTGAAGGTGGAGACCTCGGTGGCTACCTCGATGGGCAACCCCTGGTGGACCCGACCACCGCTGCCGGAGTATTCGCCCTCGGAATTCTCCCGCACGATCACCCAGTCAATGGCCTGCCCGTTGGTCAGCGGACTTTTAACCCCGGGTAACACCCGCGCCGGCCGCACGTTGGCGTATTGGTCGAAGCCCTGGCAGATCGGCAGCCGCAGGCCCCAGAGGGAAATATGATCCGGCACCTTCTGGCTTCCTACCGCGCCGAAAAAGATGGCATCGGCCTGCTTGATCTCGTCCAGCCCCCCTTCCGGGATGTAGTGACCATGCTGCAGGTAGTACTCCGAATCCCAGGGGTAGTGGCTGACATCAAAGGCGAAACTGCCCAGGCGCCTGGCCAGGCCTTCGAGGACCTCGAGGCCGGCGGCAATGACTTCGACCCCGATACCGTCTCCGGGAATGGCTGCGATCTTGTAGTTCTTCATGGCTGGGCCCTGTGCTCTGGTTCGTTGGATGAGACGCCGACTGGCAGCGCTGGGCCGAGTATAGGTAGTGAAACCTGAGCTAAGATTCACCTGAACTCATCACTTACGTGAACTGAGGTTGATAATGAGTCGTCCCCAGGATTTGACCTTTTTTCACCAACTGGCCCAGCAGGGCAACCTGGCCGCCACGGCTCGCGAGCTGGGCATCACGCCCTCTGCAATCAGTAAACGACTGACCGCACTGGAAAAACGGCTAGGCGTTCGGCTCGTCAACCGGACCACTCGCTCCCTGGGTCTCACGCCCGAGGGTGAGCTTTATTTCCGCCATGCCGGACGCATTCTCGGTGATATCGAAGCAGTGGAAGACATGGTCGCCAGTCGCCGGAGCCAGCCCAAAGGCCTGCTGAGGATCAACGCTTCCCTGGGCTTTGGCAGACGCTACATAGGCCCGGCTCTGGCAGCCTTCATCGACCGCTACCCGGAGGTGGAGACCCAACTGCTGCTCAGCGACCATCCCATGGAACTGGCTGCCCATGGTCTGGACCTGGGCATCCGCTTCGGCGTGGCCCCGGATGCGGGCTATCACGCCCGACGCATCGCCAGCAATCGCCGATTGCTCTGCGCCTCACCGCTTTATCTGGAGCGCTACGGTGCACCGCAACGGTTGCAGGATCTGGCAACGCACAACTGCATCTTCCTGCGACAGAACGACAGCATCCACGGCGTCTGGGAGTTTCTCGAAGGGTCGCGCACCCGCAGCATCAAGGTCCGCAGCAACCTGAGCTGCAACGATGGTGAGGTGGCGCTGAACTGGGCACTCGAGGGCCGCGGCATCCTGCTTCGGGCGGAATGGGACATCGCCCGCTACGTGCGTAGCGGGCGGCTACGTCGGGTTCTGGAGGACGCCAGACCGCCTTCGGCAGATGTTTATGCGGTCTATTCCGAACACCATCACCTATCGGCCAAGGTGCGCCACTTCATCGACTTCCTGGTGGAACGCTTTCAGCGTATCGACCACCTCGAAGACCCGGCCAGCGAAGTCGACTGATCGCTCTCAGCTCTGCGCCGCCTGCCACAGCCGACCGATATTGCGAGCGGTGCGTTCCAGCAGCCCCTCGGCCTGGGCCAGGGCCTCTTCCAGGCTGAGCGGGCCCGGTACCAGACTGAAGGCAGCGGCGAGGCCCTGTTGATAGAGGGCGTCGTAGCCTTCGCCCAGCGAGCCAGCCACGGCCACCACCGGTACGCCGTGGCGCTGGGCCAGGCGCAGGACGCCCGCCGGGGTCTTGCCCCTCAGGGTCTGGCCGTCCAGCCGCCCTTCCCCGGTCACCGCCAGATCGGCGCCCTGCAGGGCTTCTTCCAGACCTACCAGCTCCGCGACCACCTCGATGCCGGGGCGAAAGGTGGCCTGGAGAAAGGCCAGGGCGGCAAAGCCGACCCCACCGGCGGCGCCGGCACCCGGTTGCTCGCTGACATCACGGCCCAGGGTCGCGGCGGTAACCGTGGCGAAATGCGCCAGGGCCGCGTCCAGCTCCCGCACCTGCTCGGGGGAGGCGCCCTTCTGCGGCCCGAAGATCTGGCTGGCTCCCTGGGGACCACAGAGCGGATTGTCGACGTCGGCGGCGATGACCACCTCCACCGCCGCCAGGCGCGGATGCAGGTACGTCAGGTCCAGGCTGGCCAGGGAGGCCAGCGCCGCACCGCCCGGTGCCAGCGCTTGGCCCTGCCCGTCCAGCAGCCGGACGCCCAGGGCCTGGAGCACGCCCGCGCCGCCGTCGTTGGTGGCGCTGCCGCCGATGGCCAGCACCAGGCGCTCGGCGCCGGCATCCAGGGCGGCGCGCAGGAGCTCGCCGGTCCCGTGGGAGGTGGCGACCCGCACGTCGCGGCGGGCCCTGGGTACCAGTTCCAGACCGCTGGCGCTGGCCATCTCGACGAAGGCGGTGCGCTGCTCGGCCAGCCAGCCCCAGCGGGCGGTCACGAGTTCGCCCAGGGGACCGGTCACCCGCGCCTCGCGCACCTCGCCGCCCGTCGCGGCGAGTACGGCATCCAGGGTGCCTTCGCCGCCGTCCCCCAGGGGGCACTCGATGACCTCAGCCTCGGGTAGGGCCTGGCGCAGGCCGCGGGCCAGGGCGCTGGCGACACCGGCGGCGGACAGGCTTTCCTTGAAGGAATCGGGAGCGATGACGATTTTCATGGGGCGATTCTCCGTTGTTATGCGCCGAGTGTTTCCTGGATCGGGCACGGCAGCAACAGGACAGACGCCCAGTCTCGACAGGTCAGGACTGTGAATTCGCCCAGCCCTGATCCCATAGCAGCAAGGCGCAATACAGTTCGGCGGCGTCGGCGAAACGGCGTGGATCCCGTCCGGTCAGCGCCTGGATCCGCTCCAGTCGATGCCGCAGCCCATTGCGATGCAGCCCCAGCGCCTCGGCGCAGGCCTGGGGGCTGGCGTCCTGAGCGAACCAGCTGCGCAGCGTCGCCAGCAGCTGGCCGTCGCGATCGGCGCGGCGCAGTCTTGCCAGCGGTTCCAGCAGCCAGGCGCCGCGCGCGCACTCGGCCTGGCCCTGCAGCCAGGTCGGCAGGGCCAGATCGTCCAGCGTCACCCGGATGAGCTCAGGCCGCAGGCGCCGGGTTACTGCCAGCAGGTCCAGCGCCCGCCGGGTCGTCTCGGCCAGCCCCGTCCAGGGTCGCGGCTCGGGGATCCAGGCGCTGCGCTGCAACGACCAGCCCTGCCCCGGCAGTTCCTCCAGCAGCGCCTCGGGCGCTTGCGCGCCGGGTCGATACCACAGCCATTGCCGCTCTTCATGGGGCAGGCACCAGCTATGGACGCTGCGCTGCTGCGCCCAGTCGCCAAAACCCGGCGCCGGCACGGCGAATTCCAGCAGCAGCACGTCCCGCGGCAGGGCTGGCTTCAGCCCGAGCAGCGTGGCATGGCGCCCCAGTTCGGGTGCGGCCCCGGGCGCGAGCAGCTGCCGCAGCAGCGGCGTGGTCATGCGCGCGGTCGCGGGCGGCTGCCCTGCCGCCTGTTCGATGAGCATTTCCGCGGTCAGGCGCAGGAGTTCGGCGGGCAGGCGCAACTGCTCGGCGTCCTCCCCGGACACGCCGAGCACGCCGACCAGTTCGCCCTGGTGATACAGCGGCAGATTGATACCGGCCTGGGCCCCCGCCAATCCCGCGGCAGCGCTGGCATCCAATGCCACCGCGCGGCCTTCGGCGATGACCTGCCGCGCCCCCGCATGGTGGCTGAACAGCCGCGCCGGATCGCCCGAGCCGATGATCAACCCGGACGCATCCATGACATTGACGTTGCCGGGCAGGATGCGCATGGCGCGTTCGACGATTTCCTGCGCCAGGGTCTGGCTCAGCTCCATGGCCACCTCGGAGGTTGAAGGACGCCGGCATGGCGCGCCGTCACCTTAGAGGCGCCTCCATCGCTGGGCAAGCCGGTGGAGTTACGGGAGGGGCTATTCCGAGGTGCTCAGCACGCCACGGCGCACCTGGTCGCGCTCGATGGATTCGAACAGGGCCTTGAAGTTGCCCTCGCCAAAGCCGGTATCGCCCTTGCGCTGGATGAATTCAAAGAACACCGGCCCCAGCAGCGTCTGGGAGAAGATCTGCAGCAGCAGGCGACGCTCCCCACCCTCGGAGGTACCGTCGAGCAGGATGCCGCGGGCTTTCAGCTCTTCCACCGGTTCGCCATGGTTGGGCACCCGGCCTTCGAGCATCTCGTAGTAGGTCTCCGGCGGCGCGGTCATGAAGCGGGTACCAAAGGCCTTGAGCCGATCCCAGGTGGCCACCAGGTCATCGGTGAGAAAGGCCACGTGCTGGATGCCCTCGCCGTTGAACTGCATGAGGAATTCCTCGATCTGCCCGGCCCCCTTGGAGGATTCCTCGTTGAGCGGGATACGCACCAGGCCGTCCGGCGCGGTCATGGCCTTGGAGGTCAGCCCGGTGTACTCGCCCTTGATGTCGAAGTAGCGCAACTCGCGGAAATTGAACAGTCGCTCGTAGAAGTCGGCCCAGTAGGCCATGCGCCCGCGATAGACGTTGTGGGTCAGGTGATCGATCACCTTGAGACCAGCCCCCACCGGCTTGCGCTCGACTCCCTCCAGGAACACGAAGTCGATGTCGTAGATGGAGCTGCCCTCCTCGTAGCGATCGATGAGGTACAGCGGCGCGCCGCCGATACCCTTGATCGCCGGCAGGCGCAATTCCATCGGCCCGGTGGGCATGTCCACCGCCTGGGCGCCCAGCTCCAGCGCCTTGGCATAGGCGTGGTGGGAGTCGCGGCAGCGAAAGGCCATGCCGCAGACCGAGGGGCCGTGTTCGGCGGCGAAATAGGCGGCATGGCCGGTCTTTTCGCGATTGACGATGGCGTTGATGTCGCCCTGGCGAAACAGCACCACGTCCTTGGATCGGTGGTTGGCGACGTGAGTGAAGCCCAGGCTTTCCAGCACGGGTTCGATGACGTTGGGCGTGGGCGAGGCGAATTCGATGAACTCGAAACCCATGAGGCCCATGGGATTTTCAAACAGATCGGCCATGATTGGCTCCTTGACGGGTGACGTGACGGACGTTGCCGATAACGCGGGCTAGCAACCCGTCAAGGGCGGCGCGCAGGAAATGCCACGCACGCTGCGCGCCAGGAAATCACCCAGGATGAGCTGACAGCCGAGCAGCTTCATGAGGCCACCCGCACCGGGGCATCGGGCTGCGCCTCGGGGTGTGCCTGCTGGAAGGCCGGATGCGCGCCAGCCAGGGCCTCTACCCGCTGGACGCGTGGATAGGACGCCAGGTCCACCTGGAAACGCCGCGCCGCATAGAGTTGGGGCAGCAGATAGACATCCGCCAGCCCCACCTCACCGAAACAGAAGCCACTGGAGCCGATCTGCGCCTCCACCGCCGCCAGGCCCTCACCGATCCAGTGCGAGATCCAGTCGAGCACGGCCGGCTCTTCCAGGCCCAGCCCGCGCAGGCGGTTGAGCACCGAGACGTTGTGCAGCGGATGGACATCGCAGGCGATCAGGGCGGCGACACCCCGATGGCGGGCGCGCAGCAGCGGATCGGCCGGCAGCAAGGGCACGGCCGGATAGCGCTCTTCCAGGTATTCGAGGATAGCGGGCGACTGGATCAGCACCTCGCCGCTGTCGAGGCGCAGGCTGGGCAGCCGCCCCTGGGCATTGAGCGCCCGGTAGGGCGGCTGGTGCTGCGCGCCCGACAGCAGATTGACCGGTACGGCTCGGTAGTCCAACCCCTTCAGCGCCAGAGCCAGGCGGACCCGATAGGACGAGGTGGAACGGTAATAGGTGAAGAGGTCCATCGACACTGCCCCGCGCTTGCCTGTCGGCTTCTTATTATGCGTAAGCTGATTACGTTAAGTGGAATCTGCGCCGGCCCGGATGGCTTGTCAATGCCGCCTGGGTCGGCCAATACCCGCTCGCCTAGTCGGCCGCCACTACCCGACCGCGACATTCGCCGAAGCCGATCGTGGGCAGCCCGGGCCGCTGGCAGCGCGCCCGGAGGATGACCTCATCACCGTCTTCCAGAAAGGTACGGGTCTCGCCGCCTGGCAGCTGCAGCGGCTGCTTGCCGCCCTGGGTGAGCTCCAGCAGGCTGCCGCAGCTGTCGGCGTCCGGCCCGGACAGGGTGCCCGAACCAAAGAAGTCGCCGGGCTGCAGGGCGCAGCCATTGACGGTGTGATGGGCCACCATCTGCGCCACCGTCCAGTACATGTTCAGGGTGTTGCTCAGGGCGATCCGCTGGGCGGGGTGCCCCTGCTCCGCCATGCGCGGCGTGCGCAGCAGCACTTCCAGCTCGATGTCCAGGGCCCCCTGGGCCTGGTCATGCTCGTCGTACAGATAGGGCAAGGGCTGGGGATCCCCGGCGGGTCGTGCCGGCTGCGCCTGGCGATAAGGGGCCAGGGCTTCCGCGGTGACGACCCACGGCGACAGGGTGCTGGCGAAACTCTTCGACAGGAAGGGCCCCAGGGGCTGGTATTCCCAGGCCTGGATATCCCGCGCCGACCAGTCGTTGAGCAGGCAGAAGCCGGCGATATGCTCGGCGGCGTCACCGATGGCGATGGACTCGCCCTGGGCGTTGCCCGGACCGATCCAGATGCCCAGCTCCAGTTCGTAGTCCAGCCGCCGACAGGGGCCGAAGACCGGGGCGTCCTGTCCGGGCGGCAGCGTCTGGCCCTTGGGTCGCCGGAACGCCTCGCCGGATACCCCAAGGGTCGAGGCGCGGCCGTGGTAGGCGATGGGCACGTGCTTGTAGTTGGGCAGCAGCGGATTGTCCGGACGGAACAGCCGGCCGATCTGGGTGGCGTGGTGGATGCCGACATAGAAGTCGGTGTAGTCGCCGACCCGCGCGGGCAGGTGCATCCGGCAGGCGCTCTGGGGCACCAGCAGGTGTTCGCCCAGCTCCTCGAGGTGCTCGCGTTGCGGATGGTCGGCGCGCAGCAGCGCCTGCACGGCCTGGCGCAAGGCGATCCGCGCCGGCCGGCCGGCGGCGAAGAAGGCATTGAGCGTCTCCCGGGCGGCCAGTTCGGCGGCCCGCTGGGCTTCGCCACGGAACAGCCCGGCTTCGAGGGCGAAGCCCAGGTCGAGGATGAAGTCACCCACCGCCACGCCGCCCCGGGGCGTCTCCTCGCCGCGACTGAACACACCCAGCGGCAGGTTGTGCAGGGAAAAATCCGCATGGCCGTTGGCCGAGGCCACCCAGCTGGGCGATTCGTGGGTCATGCCGATTCTCCCGCGCCGGGCGCGACAAAGGTCTTGGTGAGGCCTGCCCAGCAGGCGTCGTAGTCGGGCTGCAGCAGCGGCGAGGCCAGGGCGTGACGGGTCGGCCGCAGGACACGGCCGGTTTCGAACATGAAGGCCATGGTGTTCTCGATCCTGTGCGGCCGCAGATCGGCGGCGATGGCGTTCCGGGTGGACACCTCGTCCGGGCCATGGGCGCTCATGCAGCTGTGCAGGGAGGCGCCGCCCGGCGCGAAGCCATCGGCCTTGGCGTCGTAGGCGCCCTGGATCAGGCCCATGAATTCGTTCATCAGGTTGCGATGGAACCAGGGCGGCCTGAAGGTGTTTTCCGCGACCATCCAGCGTGGCGGAAAGATCACGAAGTCGATATTGGCCACCCCTTCGCTGGCGCCCGGGGCCGTCAGCACGGTGAAGATCGACGGATCGGGATGATCGAAACTCACCGTACCCAGGGTATTGAAGCGGCGCAGGTCGTATTTGTAGGGCACGTTGTTGCCATGCCAGGCGACCACGTCCAGCGGCGAGTGATCCAGCTCGGTCTCCCAGAGTTCGCCGAGGAATTTCTGCACCAGCCGGAAGGGTCCCTCCAGATCCTCGAAGCGGGCCACGGGTGCCTGGAAATCCCGCGGATTGGCCAGACCGTTGCTGCCGATCGGCCCCAGCTCGGGCAGCCGCAGGGATCGCCCGTGGTTTTCGCAGACATAACCCCGTATCGGTTCGCCCGCCGCTACCTCGACGCGGAATTTCAGGCCGCGTGGAATCACCGCGATCTCCAGCGGTTCGAGGCGCAGCAGGCCCAACTCGGTCACCAGCTCCAGGCGTCCCTGCTCAGGCACGATCAGCAATTCCCCGTCGACGTCGTAGAAGACGCCGGTCATGCTGGCATTGGCGGCATAGCGATAGAGGCTGACGCCTTCGGCCTGATCGGCTGCGGCGGTGGCGACGATCCGCTCCAGGCCGGCGAGAAAATCGGTGGCGACTGCCGGGATCGGCAAGGGATTCCAGCGCAGGCGATTGGGCGTGGGGGCGCCCAGTTCCGCGCCGGTCAGCTGGACGGTGCAGCGCTGAAAGCGGCCGTGGGCGGCCGACGGCCGGAGCCGATACAGCCAGGAGCGTCGGGCCTCGTGGCGCGGCACGGTAAAGGCCGTGCCGGAGAGTTGCTCGGCATAGAGGCCGAAGGGCGCGCGTTGCGGCGAGTTCTGCCCGATGGGCAGGGCACCCGGCAGCGCCTCGGAGCTGAAGTGATTGCCAAAGCCGGACTGGTAGCTCACTGGCGGTGCTACTTGTTCTTGTTGGTTCAACGGGGCCACCCATTATGCGTAACAGGTTTACGCAAAAAGTAAATTGAACCTGGCGGAGCGTCAAGCTATAACGCTGCCTTTCCACGGCGAGCGAATCGATGACAGACATTCCCGAAGCAGCACCCCCACGGCGGCAGAAGGTGCAGGCGGCCGAGGTCGGCACCGATATCCTCAAAGCCCTCGCCGAGCTGGCACCCTCCACGTCCCTGTCGCGCCTGGCCAGCCACCTGGACATGCCCGCCAGCAAGGTGCATCGCTACCTGCAGGCGCTGATCGCCAGCGGTTTCGCCGAGCAGGATCCACGAACCAATCACTACGGACTCGGCCAGGCCGCCCTCTTCGTCGGTCTGGCCGCCCTGGGTCGACTGGATGTAGTGAAGCTGGCGGCGCCGGTTCTGGCGGACCTGCGCGACGAGGTCGGCGAGACCTGCTTTCTAGCGGTCTGGGGCAACAAGGGCCCGACGGTGGTGCTGGTGGAACAGGCGGTGCGCGCCGTCACCCTGGTGACCCAGGTCGGTTCGGTGCTGCCGCTACTGGGCTCGTCCACCGGCCTGGTGTTCAACACCTTCCTGCCGGATGCCGAGACCGCGGCGTTGCGTGCGGAAGAGTTGCGCCAACCGGCTGCGCCCAGCGCCGCGACCCTGGCGGAGGCCGCGCGCCAGCTAAGGGAAACCCATATCCAGCCGGTGCACGGCCTGCTGATGGCGGGGGTCAATGCCCTCTCCGCGCCACTGCTAGGAGCCGGCGGCCGGCTGGCCGGCGTCCTGACCGTGGTCGGTGCCGCGCCAGGCTTCCAGGCCGAGGTCGAAAGCGCCGCCGCGCTGCATCTGCGGGCAGCCGCCCAGGCCATCAGCGGGCGGCTGGGTGGAAAGCTCTGACGATTGGCGTCGCAGTGCAGCCGTCAGGAGCGCCAATGGTCGCGGCGGCGCTCCGCTTGATCCTTTCTACCCTCCATTCGGCTAAAGGATCCCCCAGACTGGCCGTTTGCCATTAAGCTTACTGTTAGCGCGTTTATCATTGGCGCACTGCTTTATGGTGATCCCTTCATGACTGCTCTTTCCTATCGTGATCGCAACCAGGCTCTCAACGACTCCCTGGGCAAATTCTGGCAGGTCGCCAAACCCGTGGTTCAGGCGGCCATGGCCATTCATGTGGCGTTGCTGGTCGTTTTCATCCTGCTCGACCAGATCCTGATGGCCTGGGCCAACGTGCTCAGCATCGCCGCCTACGTGGGCTGTCTGGCCGCCCTGCGCCAGCGGCGCTATCGCATCGCCAGCCTGACCATGAGTTGCGAGATCGTCGCCCACGCCTGGATCGCCACTTGGCAACTAGGCTGGGACAGCAACTTCCACTACTACGTGCTGTGCATCCTGCCGATCGTCATCTACAACTACCGCACCGCGCCGATCCGCCATCTGCTGCTGGTCTCCGGCATCCTGGTGACCCTGGCGGGCGGCTATCTGCTGCACCCACCCGCCACCCTCGCGCCGCTGGCGATGAAGCTGTTCGGCACCATCAACATCATCAGCGCCCTGGGGCTGCTGCTCTACGGCACCGGTGCCTCCTTCCACCACAGCACCAAGATGCAGCTGGACCTGTTGCACTCCGCCAGCCACGACAGCCTCACCAACCTCTACAACCGGCGGCGGATTCTCGACCAGGCGGAAAAGCACAGTGGCGTGAGTGGCAGCCTCATCCTCTTCGACGTCGATCACTTCAAGCACATCAACGACCGCTTCGGCCACGACTGCGGCGATCTGGTGCTGCAGGGGATCGCCGACGTCATCCGCCGCGAGGTGCGCCATTCCGATCTGGCGGCGCGCTGGGGTGGCGAGGAATTCCTGGTGCTGCTGCCCCAGGCGCGAACCGAGGTGGCCTGGGGCGTGGCGGAACGCATCCGCCAGCGCCTGACCGAGGTCACCGAATCACTCGAACGCGGTCCCGCGCGGGTCACGGCCACCCTGGCGGTCTGCGAGATTCGCGACTGCGAAGCCTTCGCCAGCGCCCTGGAGCGCGCCGACCAGGCGCTCTACCGGGGCAAACAGGAAGGCCGCGACCGGGTGATGCTGGCGGCCTGAGCCCCCGGCCGCCCTAGACCACGAAGCGCTGCAGGGCACCGTGCAGATCGGCGGCCAGGGCGGACAGCTGCTGGCTGCTGGCACTGGTCTGCTGGGCGCCGGCGGCGGTCTGGTTCGCCGCGTCGCGGATCAGCGTCAGATTGCGATCGACCGCCGCCGTGGTAGCCGTCTGCTCTTCGGTGGCCGCGGCGATGGCGTCATTACGCTGGCCGATGGCGGTGATGGCCTGGGTGATGCCTTCCAGCACCTGCCAGGTGGCCTGGGCCTGGTCGCGGGTATGGCTGGCCTGGAGGCGACTCTGATCCAGGGCGATCACCGTCTTCTCGCTGACCTGCTGCATGCCGCCGATCAGGCCTTCGATCTCGCGGGTGGAGTCGCCCGTACGGCTGGCCAGCCCACGCACCTCGTCGGCCACCACGGCAAAGCCACGCCCGGCTTCCCCGGCACGGGCCGCCTCGATGGCGGCGTTGAGCGCCAGCAGGTTGGTCTGCTCGGCGACGTTGCGGATGACGTCGAGCATCTTGCTGATGCCCTTGGACTGCGCGGCCAGCTGGTCCGCCTGGTTGGCCGCATCGTCCACATTGCCCACCAGCTGGGTGATGGCGGCCAGCGTCTGCTTGACCTGCGCCTGTCCCTGCTTGGCCTGATCGACGCAGCGCTGCGATTCGGCAGAGGTGGAGGTCGCGTGCTCGCACACCGCCTGGACCGCCTGATTGAGCTGGGTGACGGCATTGGCCGCATGCTGGATATCGGTCGTCTGCTGCTCCAGGTTGCGGCAGCTGTCATCCATCACGGCGCTCACCTGGGTCGAGGCCGAGGCCAACTGCTCGGAGGCATTGCCGGTGTGGGCCAGCACCTCGCGCAGATTGCCCTGCATGCGCTCCAGCGCCAGCAGCAGCATGGCCGCCTCGTCGCGTCCCTGGGGCTGGATGTTCTGCCGCAGGTCACCCGCGGCGATGCCGCCGGAGATGTCCAGGGCCTGGCGCAGCGGCTGCACCACGCTGCGGGTCAGGCGCCAGGCCAGCAGCAGCAGAAGCAGAATGGCACCACCTATGACCGACCAGACGATGGCGCGGGCCTGGACGAACTGGGCGTTGGCCACCTCCTTGGCCTGGGCGGCGCCCTGCTTGTTCAATTCGCGCAGGAGTTGCACCTGCATGTCCATCAGATCGCCCTTGAGGCCGACCACGGTATCCAGCTGTACCCGCGCGGCCGGGATCTGCTGCTGCTCGATCAGCCGCACCTCCTCGCGCAGTCCTTCCACGAAGGGCTGGTAGGCGTCGTGCAACGCCTTGATCGAGTCGCCCTCGGTCGCGTCGGTGACGACCGGCGCATAATCCCGGAACAGCTGGTCGGTCTCGTTGACCAGTTGCTCCAGGGTGACGCGGCTCATGGCCACGGCGCCCGGATCCTCGGCATTGAGCAGCACCACCGAGGCCTGGTTGCGCAACTTGCCGAGGTTGATCGCCAGGGAATCGGCAATGGCGATACTGGGCAGCCAGTCCTGCTCCATGCTCAGGGCCTGTCGGCGCAGCTGCTGCATTTCCCACAGCGAAAAGCTGCCCAGCCCGGCGAGCAGCACGGCGGCAAAAGTAAAGGAACACAGCATCCGCGGGCCGGTCTTGAGCGTTCGCAACCAGGAGCGGCGGGACAGACGGCGAAAGGGGGCAAGGATACGAAGCATGGGGGCGTCACTGCATGAAGACGGTCAAGCACAGGAGCCTAGGCAAGCAAGATGTCGGACTGATTACAAAATGCCTTCATCCAGATAAATCTGACGATTGCGGCAAAAGATAACTGGGGCTAAGGTCCGCCCCTCTGTCCGCCAACCTGCCCGCCGCTGTCATGACTACCCCTACCGCCAAGGCTTCGTCCTTCCAGATCCTGTTGCTCGGCATCGCCCAGATCCTCGTCTGGGGTGGCTCCTTTTTCATTCTGGCGGTGCTCGCCGATCCGGTGGTCCGGGAAACCGGCTGGTCCCGGCAGTGGGTCTATGGCGGACTTTCCCTCGGGGTGCTGGTGTCCGGCCTGCTGGCACCGGCGTGCGGCCGCCTGATCGCCCGCCAGGGGGGCCGCACCTTGCTGTCGCTGAGTGGTATGGGAGTGGCGGCCGGGCTGGTACTGATGGCCAGCGCCCAGCAGTTGCCGGTGTTTCTGCTCGCCTGGGTGGTGATGGGCATCGGCATGGCCGCGGGTCTGTACGATGCGCTGTTCGCCACCCTGGGCACCTGCTACGGCACCCAGGCCCGTTCGGCCATCAGCGGTATCACCCTGGTATCGGGCTTCTGCACCGCCATCACCTGGCCCGTTGCCGCCTTCCTGGTCAGTCACCTCGGCTGGCGCGGTGCCTGCCTGGCCTATGCGGCCGTCCTGTTGCTGACGATCTGGCCGCTCTATCGCCGCGCCCTGCCCGCGCCGGTCCTCGTCACCCAGGCACCCCGGACCGGCCAGGCGGCATCGGCCGTGCCGGTCAACCGGGCGCTCTACAGCGTGCTCACGGCACTCTTCACCCTGGGCGCGATGCTGATGACGGCCATTTCCGTCCAGCTGATCACCCTGCTGCAGGGGCTCGGCTACAGCCTGGCGAGTGCGGTGGCGCTGAGCACCTGCCTGGGGCCGAGCCAGGTGGCCTCGCGGATCATCGACCTGCTCAACCGCAACGGCCACCCGCTGTGGACGGCCCTGGCCTCGGTGGTCTGCACGGCCGCCGGCCTGCTGCTGGTGACCCTGGGGCCTGGCCTGGTCTGGGTGACGGTCGTGGGTCTGGTGATCTTCGGTGCGGGCAATGGCCTGCGGGCGATCATTCGGGGCGCCCTGCCGCTGGCGCTCTGGAATCCGGCGGAATACGCCACCGTCCTGGGCCGCATGGCGCGCCCGGCGCTACTCGGCCAGGCGGCCACGCCCCTGCTCTGCGGCTATGTGCTGGAACATCACGGCCCCCAGGCGGTGCTGGCCCTGCTCTGCATGCTGGCGCTGATCAACGTGGCCCTGGTCGCCTGGCTATTCAGGGCGCTGTTCGGCCGTGCCCCGGCCTAGTCGCAGGCGATTTCCAGAGGGACCAGGCGCAGCTTGATACCGGTGCGGCGCAGGGTAAGGATATCGCCCTCGCGCTGTCCGACCTCGTCGCCCAGGGTACTGCGCAGCGTCTCGCCGAGCAGTCGCGCATAGGTCCGTGGGTCCTCACCCTGACAGCTCTCGGCGATATGCAGCTCGCCCTGGAGCAACTTGCCGGCCGTGCGCCCGCTGGTGAGATCCACAAGCAGGTAATCCTGGTCGGGCTGATAGTTGAAGGTCATGCGAATTCCCCGGCGACTGTAGCCATGGGAACCGATCAGGGCGGGTTGGTTCAGGACGTCGGGTTGCCTTCCTCGTCCAGGCGGTTGCGCAACATGACCAGGGTCTCGCGCAGATCGTCCAGCCCGGCATCGCCCAGCGCGCAGACCTGCCGCACCCGGCTGTTGACGCCGTTGGCCTGGTCACGCAGCGAGCGACCCGCTGGCGTCAGTTCGATCGACAGGTTGCGCTCGTCCTCGGCACTGCGCCGGCGCGTGACCAGCCCGGCCGCTTCCAGGCGCTTGACCACGGGGGTCAGGGCACCGGAATCCTGCCGCAGTCGATTGGACAGTTCCTTGAGCGTGAGGCCGTCATGCTCCCAGAGCACCAGCATGATCAGGTACTGCGGGAAGGTCAGGCCCATGCTCTCCAGCAGGGGTTTGTAGAGTTGCGTCATCGCCAGCGAAGCCGAATACAGGGAAAAGCACAGTTGCTGGTCAAGGAGCAGTGGATCTTTGGCTGTCATGGGATCTGCCATTACAAAACGTGAAAAGAGTGGAAGGTGCAAGTGCCCCAACGCGAGCCGAAAGGCCGCCTGGCGTGAGTTCGGTTGCCGGAAACATCCGGTAACTGGCACTGGATTCCGATACCACAGGATGCCACAGTGAGCGGCTGGACATAAATAATAAGGGTAATACCTGCATGGCCGTTTCCTCTGCCACGCCAGCCATTCCTGGCGAAACCCCCACCGCCGCCTTGCCCGGCGCCTCGCCGATGGTGGCGGGCATTCTGGCCTCCTGTGCTCTGGCACACCTGATCAACGACCTGATCCAGTCCGTCCTGCCCTCGATCTATCCCATGCTCAAGGATAGTTATGGTCTGACGTTTACCCAGATCGGTCTGATCACCCTGGCCTTCCAGATCACCGCCTCGCTGCTGCAACCCTGGATCGGCTTCCATACCGACCGCCATCCTAAACCCTATCTGCTGCCCGCCGGCATGGTCTGTACCCTGATTGGTGTACTGCTGCTCGCCTTTGTCGGCAGCTTTCCCGCGATCCTGGCCGCCTCGGCGCTGATCGGCGTCGGCTCCTCGACCTTCCACCCGGAAACCTCGCGGGTAGCGCGCCTGGCGTCGGGCGGTCGCTTCGGCCTGGCGCAATCCACCTTCCAGGTCGGCGGCAACGCCGGCACCGCCATCGGCCCCCTGCTGGCCGCCGCCATCGTCATTCCCTATGGCCAGACGCATGTCGCCTGGTTCGCGCTCTTCGCGCTGTTCGCCATCGGCGTGCAGTACGGACTATCGCGCTGGTATCGCAATCACCTGCGCAGCGCCAAGGGGCGCAAGGCCGCCGCGGTCAGCCATGGCCTGTCGCGCGGTCGGGTGACCTTCGCGCTGATCGTGCTGGCGCTGCTGGTGTTCTCCAAGTACATCTACATGGCCAGCATCACCAGCTATTTCACCTTCTATCTCATCGAGCGCTTCGGCCTCTCGGTCGCCAGCTCCCAACTGCACCTCTTCCTCTTCCTAGGTGCGGTCGCGGCCGGTACCTTCTTCGGCGGCCCCATCGGCGATCGCATCGGCCGCAAGGCGGTCATCTGGTTCTCGATTCTGGGCGCGGCGCCCTTCACCCTCGCCCTTCCCTACGTCGACCTGTTCTGGACCAGCGTGCTCAGCGTCATCATCGGCTTCATCCTGGCCTCGGCCTTTTCGGCGATCGTGGTGTACGCCCAGGAACTGGTCCCGGGCAACGTGGGCATGATCGCCGGCATCTTCTTCGGCCTGATGTTCGGCGTCAGTGCCATCGCCGCCGCGGGCCTGGGCAACCTCGCGGACCACCACGGCATCGAATACGTCTACCAGCTGTGCTCCTACATGCCGCTGCTCGGGATCCTCACCCTCCTGCTGCCCTCCACCCGCCGCAAGGCGGCCTGAGGTGCAGGCCACGGGAGCGCAAGGCTCCCGTGGCGAAGCGCTGCGCCACCCGCTACGCTGGCCGCCCCTGAGCCTTTCGCCGAGTCGCGATGAAGAGTCCCCTGCACTACCTGGTCCGTTATCCTTCCGCCAACCTGCTGTTCATCCAGCTCCTCGGCCTGCTGCTCTACCCGCTGGTGGAACAGGAAGAGCATGGCCGCGCCATCATCGGCGCCTTCGGCATCATCGTCCTGGCCACCGCCCTGCGCATGGTGCGACGCAGTCCGACCATCCAGTGGCTGGGGTTCATCCTCGCCGGCTGCATCCTGGTGCTCACGGTGCTGGTGGAATGGCACGGCAATCCCCACCTGGTGGTATCCCTGGCCATTCTTGACTCGGTCTTCTACTTCTATGCGGCAGGTAGTCTCATCGCCTACATGATGGAAGACCAGCGCGCGACCACCGATGAACTCTTTGCCGTGGGTGCGACCTTCACCCTGCTGGCCTGGGCCTTCGCCCACGCCTACTCGGCCTGTCAGATCCTGCAGCCCAACAGCTTCACCGCGGCCAACGACCCCCTGGCTGCGCGGACCTGGACCGAGCTGCTCTATGTCAGCTTCGCCATCCTCTCCGGCGTCGGCCTGAGCGATATCTATCCGATCAAGCCGATGGCGCGCTCGCTGGTGATGCTCGGCCAATTCTCCGGCGTCATGTACATCGCCCTGGTGGTGACGCGACTGGTCACCCTGACGGTGCGCAGCCGCTAGCCGAATCGCGCGAGGCTGAAGCTGTCGAGATCGATGTCGCTGCGCCCGGTGGTCACCCGCTGGGCGAGCGCCTCGCCCAGCGCCGCCGAATGCTTGAAACCATGCCCCGAGCAGGCGCTGACCACGGTCACGCCCGGCAGCGCCGGATGTTCGTCGACGATGAATCCGAAGTCGGGTGTCACGGTGTAGGCGCAGACCGCGCTGCGCACCGCCCGGTCTGCAAGACCGCCAACCCACCTTCCCACTTGATCACTGAACAGCTTGCTCGATTCTTCCGGGTGAATCGACCGATCAATGCCTATTGGGGTGGTATTATTCTGGTACTGCTCCGTGGCAACCTTGACGGCGTTTTCGCCTGGCAAGGGAGGAAAGCCGTAGAAGAGATCGCTGTCACCACTGCCATGGGCGAGGATGAAGCTGGGTGAATCCGCCGGAAAGAGCCCGGGCCTGGCGACTTCGAACCAGTGCAGCGTCTGCCGACAGACGCGCAGCAGCCGGTCGAAAGGTGCGCCCAGCAATTCAGCGCTCCACATGCCGGCAGCGACGATGACCCGCTTCGCCCGCCAGCGCCCTTGCGCCGAATGCAGCAATACGCCCTGCTCGTCCGCTTCCAGGCGCTCGATGACGGTATCGGTATGGACCTGGGCGCCCCTTTGGCGCGCCCCGTCCAGTTGCGCCTGGATACAGGCTTCCGGATAGAGATAACCGCCGCCTGGTTCGAAATAGCCCAGGGCATCGTCTGCCACGCGAAATTGCGGAAAGCGCTGGCGAATGGCGACGCCGTCCCAGGCTTCATGAGGGATCCCGTACTGGCGCGCCAGCTCCAGGGTGGCCCGGGTGAAATCCGGGCGGCCATGATGGGAGGTCGCCGTCGCGGTGGCGGTCATGATCAGCACCCCGCATTGCTCGAACAGCCGGACGCCCCGCTCCGCCTCCAGCTCGCGCCAGAGGTGCTGCGAACGGATCGCCAGCGGTACATAGGCCGCGCCCTCGCCCACGGCCTGGCGGGTGATGCGGGTGGCGCCGTGGCTGGAGCCCAGGTCGTGGGGCGGCGCATAGCGATCGATGCCCGCGACCCGGACCCCACGCTTCGCCAGCTGGTAGAGCGTGGCCGCCCCCATGGCGCCCAGGCCCAGGACAATGACGTCATGAGTCGCGCTGGTCATCTTATCCCCTGCTCTTTTTCGCTTATCGAGCGGCGAACGCTAGCAGGGCGAGCTGTCCAGGGCCAAGGGCGGAGTCAGCAATGGGCGGTCATCGTCTCCATCAAGTGTTCGCGCGAAAGGAGTCGAACGGTAGAAGTTCACCCCGCACAGGGGTGGTATTGAGTGATGAACGATGCAGGGCCGGGTAGCGACGAGGACGGTTCCGGCCCATCGTGCTATGCGTGGTGCCGCCTCAACCACCAGGTGAAGAGTCCGGTTGCCGGACTCTTCACTTGGTCACCCTCCCCGACCTCAGGTCATGCCCAACCAGTTCGGCAAGGCCAAGGACAGATAAGGCACATAGGTCACCAGGATGAGGAAGGCCAGCATCACCAGCAGCCAGGGGGAAACGGCCCGGATGGTCGTGGTGAGCGGCATGCCGGTCACCGCTGAGGTGACGAACAGATTGAGGCCCGTCGGCGGCGTGATCAGCCCGATCTCCATGTTGACCACCATGATGATCCCCAAATGGATCGGATCGATCCCGAGCTGCACGGCGATCGGGAACAGGATGGGGGCCAGGATCAGGATGATCGCCGACGGCTCCATGAAGGTGCCCGCGATCAGCAGCACGATGTTCACCACGATCAGGAATTCCATCGGCGAGAAGCCCTGGTCCACCACCCAGCGGGTGATCGACTGGGGAATCTGCTCGGTGGTCAAAACATGAGCGAAGAGCATGGCGTTGGCGATGATGAACATCAGCACCACGGACAGCTTGGCCGCGTCGATCAGCACCCGATGGCACTGCCGCAGCTGCATGTCCTTGTGCACGAAGACCGCGACGATGGCCGCATAGATCGCCGAGACCGCCGCCGCTTCCGTGGGCGTGAACATGCCGGAATAGATGCCGCCAAGGATGATCACGATCAGCATCAAGCCCCAGATGGCGCGCCGTCCGGTCCGCAGCACCTCCTTGAAGGAAGCTCGCGGTAGCGCCGGAATGTTCTTGATGCGGGCGATGATGTAGATGGTCACCATCAGCACCAGGCCCAGCAGCAACCCCGGCACCACCCCCGCCATGAACAGCTTGCCCACCGAGGATTCGGTGGCCGTCGCATAGACCACCATGACGATGGAGGGCGGGATGAGGATCCCCAGGGTGCCGGCATTGCAGACGATGCCGGCGGCGAATTCGCGCTTGTAGCCCGAACGGACCATGCCGGCGATGACGATGGAGCCCACCGCGGCCACGGTGGCTGGCGACGATCCGCAGAGGGCGGCGAACAGCATGCAGGCCAGGATCGCGGCGATGGCCAAGCCGCCCCGGATATGGCCGACGCAGGCGTTGGCGAACTCGATCAGCCGATGAGCCACACCGCCCGTGGTCATGAAGGCTCCGGCCAGGAGAAAGAACGGGATCGCCATCAGGGTGTAGTGCTCGCTGGTCTCGAACAGCTTGATGGCCAGCGAGCGCACCGAGTCGTTGCTGAACAGCAGGATGGTGAGGGCACCGGAAAGCCCCAGGGAAACGGCCACAGGAATGCCGATGAACATGAGGGCGAACAGCGCCAGGAACAGGAAGGTAATGGTCATGGCTGGCGCTCCGTGCCGTGCTGGCCGTCGACGAGTCGGAGGGCATCCTCGGCTTCGCTATGGCCCCCGAAGCCGCTCTGCTCGTTGCGCAGAATGCGCAGGAACACCTCGACGAAGCGGATGAGCATCAGGGCGAAGCCGATCGGCACGATCATGACGATATGCCACTGACGCAGACCGAAGCGGTCGAGATCCTCGGCGCCGATGTTGGCGTTCATCAGCGCCGCCACCCATTGTTGGCTGGAATAGGTCATCAGTCCGCAATAGAAGATACAGATGCCGACCGCCAGCAAGGCCACCGCCTTGCGCAAGGCGGGTGGAAAGGTCTTGACCAACAGATCGACCCCCAGGTGAGCGCCGATGCGCACGCCCCAGGCCAGACCGATAAAGATCAGCCAGCCGAACACCGCCTTGGTCAGGGCGATGCTCCAGGTCATTTCCTGGGAGACGAAGAGCAGGCCGTCCCCCATGGCCAACAGGGGTTCTTCTAGGAAGGCGCTGCGATCGGCCAGATAATAGAAAACGGCGTATACGTTGTTGACCACCACGTAGACGAAGGTGATCAGGGTCATGACCGCCAGCAGGAAGGCGACGAGCGCTTCCTCCAGCCGGCACCAGAGACGGGTCACGGCAGACATACGAACCTCCAACAGGCACTGACAGGGGGCGAAAGAAGGACGCGCTCGCGGAGCTTCAGCTGGCCTTGTTGGCGTTGACGGCTGCCTCGATCACCTCGCTGCCGATCTCTCCTTCGAACTTCTTCCAGACCGGCTGCATGGCCTTGCGCCACTCCTCGCGTTGCGCGGGAGTCAGTTCGATGATCTCGCTGGTGCCGGCTTTGGCGATGGCGCCGCGAGCCTCGTCATTGAGTGCCTTGGCCTGACGGTTCACCTCCAGGGTGACCTCGCCCATCACCTTGTTGAGCTCGGTGCGCACGTCCTCGGGCAAGCCCTGCCAGAACGTGGTGTTGGTGATCACCATGTAGTCGATCAGGCCGTGGTTGGACTCGGTGAAATAGGGCTGGACCTCATGGATCTTCTGGCTGAAGTAGTTGGACCAGGTGTTTTCCGTGCCATTGACGACCCCGGTCTGCAGGCCCTGATACACCTCGGCGAAACTCATCTTGCGCGGCGCGGCGCGCAAGGCCTTGAACTGCTCATCGAGGACGGCGGAGGCCTGGACCCGGAACTTCAGACCGCGGGCATCCCTGGGTTCACGCAGCGGCTTGTTGGCCGAGAGGACCTTGAGGCCGTTGTGCCAATAGGCCAGACCGGTGATGCCCTTGCCCTCCATGCTGGTCAGCAGCGCCTTGCCCTGGGGCCCGGCCTGAAAGCGGTCGACCGCCGCCATGTCATCGAACAGGAAGGGCAGATCGAAGACCTGCACCGCCTTGGCGTAATGCTCGAATTTGGCCAGCGAGGGGGCGAGCATCTGGACGTCGCCCAGCAGCAGGGCCTCCATCTCCTTGCCGTCGCCGAACAGCGAGGAGTTGGGGTACACCTCCACCTTCACCCGGCCGGGCAGGCGCTCTTCCGCCAGCTTCTTGAACAGCACGGCCCCCTGCCCCTTTGGCGTGTGCTCGGCGACCACATGGGCGAACTTGATGGTGATGGGCGCTTCATCCGCCGCGTACAGCGAACCGGCGAAGGAAAACACGGCGGCACAGAACAGCGTCTTGAACGGAAACGTGGGCATGGCGACACCTCATCTTGTTTTTGTAATCAGGTCGGGTTATTAAACGCGCCCCCTCCACGGGGCGGAATTCAGCATTGCCCAACAGGGCCTTCAGCTCCGCCTAACACGGGAGCCGCCTTTTCCAGGCGTCCGAGCAGACGGCGCGCGCGCCCTATCACGGGCGCATCGATCATCTTTCCGTCGACGACGAAGACCCCCTGCTCGTCCTGACTCGCTGCGATCACCCGCTGCGCCCAGTCGATTTCCGTGGCCGTCGGCGCCAGGGCGCCATGCACCACGGCGACCTGGCGGGGATGAATGCACAACAGCCCGGCGAAACCCTGGTCACGGGCACTGGCGGTGGCCGCCGCCAGCCCGGTCAGGTCATCGATGGCCGGAAAAACGCTGTCCAGGGGTGCGGGCAACCCGGCCAGTCGGCCTTCCAGCAGGAGTCGAAAGCGTGCCTGGTCCAGCAGCCGTTCCGCTGCCGCGGTACCGCTTTCCAAGCCAAGATCCAGGCCCAGATCCAGGCCACCGAGCACCAGGCGCTCCACCCCGGCAGCCCCGGCGATCTCCTTGAGTCGATCCAGACCCCGGGCGCTCTCGATGATCGGCCAGACGGGCAAGCCCGTCTGGCCATGGACGCGCTCGACCTGGGCGGCGCTTTCCGCCTTGGGCAGGACGATTCCGCGCACCTGCCCCAGGCGTTGGCACAGCGCCAGGTCGTCGCCATGCGCCGGGTGGGCGGCGGCATTGATGCGGATCCAGACCCGGAAGTCAGGCGCGGCGAGCAGTGCCTGTTCGAGGGCGTCACGTGCAGCTGTCTTGGCGGCTTCGGCGACCGCATCCTCCAGGTCCACGATCACCACATCGGCACCACTCGCCAGGGCCTTGCCGATTCGCTCCGGGCGCGTCGCCGGGACGAACAGGGCGGAGCGAGGATCGGCGGGAAGCGTGTCGGCGCCGGGGATCATGACGCACCTCGCTGGGGCGCCGCGGCCAGGGCTACGGGGTCATACCCCAGCTCCTGCAACACCGCTTCGGTGTGCTCGCCCAGCGCGGGAATCGGATCCATCCGCGGCTCGAAGGCACTGTTGCTCGCCGGTGGCAACAGGACGGGCAAGGGACCGGCCGGGCTGCCCACCTCACGCCAGCGATCGCGCTCGCGCAGCTGGGGATGCGCCCAGACCGCCGCCATGTCATTCACCTGGGCATTGGCGATCTGCGCCCGCTCCAGACGGGCGATGACCTCTGCGGTCTCGAGCTGGGCGAACGCTTCGACGATCAGGTCGCGCAGCGCGCCGCGATTCGCCGAGCGTTTGAAGTTGGCGGAAAATCGCGGATCCGTGGCCAGCTCCGGTTGCAACAGCACCTGCTCGCAGAAGAGCTGCCACTCCCGCTCGTTCTGCAGGCCCAGCATCACCGTGCCGCCATCGCCCGCGGGAAAGGGCCCGTAGGGGTAGATGGTGGAATGGGCGGCGCCGGCGCGTGCGGGCGGCGGCATGCCGGCATAGGCGTAATACAGCGGATAGCCCATCCACTCCACCAGGCTCTCCAGCATGCTGACCTCGACGCGACTGCCCTCCCCCGTCCGCTCCCGCAACAGCAGCGCCGACAGGATGCCACTGTAGGCATACATGCCGGCCGCGATGTCGGCGATGGAGCAGCCTGCCTTGGCCAGCTGGTCATCGTCAGGTCCCCCCGTCACCGAGAGAAAACCCGCCTCGCTCTGAATCAACAGGTCGTAGGCTTTCTTGCGTTCATAGCTGCCACCGCCGCCATAGCCGGACACGTCGCAGACGATCAGCCGAGGAAAGCGCGCGTGCAGGACGTCGAAATCCAGCCCCAGCCGACTGGCCGCGCCCGGCGCCAGGTTCTGCAAGAGGACGTCCGCCTTGGCGAGCAGCCCGTCCAGCACGGCGAGGGCGTCGTCCTGTTTGAGATCCAGGGCCACGCTCTCCTTGGAGCGATTGGTCCAGACGAAGTGGGAGGCGAGTCCGGCGACACGCTCGTCGTAGCCGCGGGCGAAATCGCCACTGCCCGGCCGCTCGATCTTGATGACGCGGGCGCCCAGGTCGGCCAGTTGCCGGGAGCAGAACGGCGCCGCGATCGCATGTTCGAGACTCACGACCGTGATGCCATCCAGAGGACGAGGTTTTTCGACAGCCATCTTGGTTCACTCCAGGTCAGGTGAAGCAGTAGAGATCCACGCACTCGCGCAGCCGCCAGGCCTGGCTGATGAGGGCCTCGGCATCGGCGGGCGTGCGCTTGCCGGCGAAAGCGACCAGCCGGCGGAATTTGTCTTCCAGTTCAGCCCTGTCGAGGGTATTGCCGGGATCGCCCTTGGGCTCGTCGATCCGTCCCTGCAGAACAGCGCCCTGGCGGGTCGTCACCTCGACCCTGCCCAGCCAACGCTGGGGATAGGCGGCGTCGACCTCGGGGTCCAGCCGCATGCCGACGCGTGCGCGGAAGGCCGCGACCGCGGGATCGTTCAGCGCGGCAGTCGCGAAATCACCCAGTTGCGCCTGGCCGTGGACGGCGATCAACCCCAGTACCGTGCCCATGGAAAACTTCGCCTGGTGCACGGTACGCGGCACCTCGACGCGACCGAGCACGTCCAGGGCGCCCTGGTGGACCCGCGCCGTCACCTGGGCGATGTCGTCGGGCGCCAGGCGTTCGCGCTGCATCAGGTCCAACAGGGCATCGGCCGCAGGGTGGGTATGGCGGCAGGACGCATGGAACTTGAAGGAGGTTTCCAGCAAGGCCCAGCGCTGCCCCAGGCGATCGCTCAACCGGCGGGCGTCGGCGTCAGTGGAGAGACCGGCGGCCAGGCCCTGCTCGCCCTCCAGGATGTTGCGCGCACCGGTCAACCCCTGCGCTGTGAGATAAGCCGCCAGCAGCCCATCCGCCGCCGCCTTGGCGGTATGCAGCTGCTTGGAATCCGCCGCGTCGCGCAGGAACTCCCAGAGCCCTGCCGCCTGGGTGCCCGCGTTGCCGAGCACCTGGATGAACTGCTCCCGGTCGAAGTCCAGCAGCTTGCCCACCGCCACCGCCGCGGCCAGGGTGCCCACGGTGGCCGTGGTATGGAAGATCCGATAGTGCGAGCGCCCGAGGAATTCTCCGATGCGGATACCCGCCTCATAGCCGGCAACCGCCGCGAGGATCAACTCCTGTCCGCTCTTTCCCAGGTCCTGGGCCGCGGCCAGTGCGGCGGAAAAGACCACCGTGGCCGGATGCAGCACCGAGCTGTTGTGCAGATCATCCTGCTCCACCAGATGAGAGGCGGCGCCATTGACCAGCGCGGCGAAGTAGGCTGAGGTGCCGTAGGGCGCGACCAGTACCCGGGCACGCCCCTCGGTGGGACCCATGCTCTGCGCATAGGCATGGAACAGCGGTATGGGATGGCTGCCATCGCTGGCCAGCGCGGAGCCCAGCCAGTCGAGAAACAGCTCTTCGGTCCGCGTCACGACGCTGGCCGGCAGATCCGCATAGGCCAGCTCGCCGAGAAAGGCCGCCAGACGTTCGGTATGGGTCATGGCGGTCGCCCTAGAAGGAGCGTGGCAGTTCGAGCAGGTGCTCGGCCACGTAGGAAAGAATGAGGTTGGTGGAGATCGGGGCGACCTGGTACAGGCGCGTCTCGCGAAACTTGCGCTCGACGTCGTACTCGGTGGCGAAGCCGAAGCCTCCGTGCGTCTGCAGACAGGCGTTGGCCGCCTCCCAGCTGGCCTTGGCCGCCAGGTACTTGGCCATGTTGGCCGCCGCGCCGGCGTTTTCGCCGCGGTCGTACAGGTCGCAGGCGTGCCAGCGCATCAGATCCGCGGCTTCGATTTCGATATGGGCCTCGGCGATGGGAAACTGCACGCCCTGGTTCTGCCCGATGGGGCGACCGAACACCACCCGGTCGCGGGCATAGTGACGGGCCTTGTCGACGAACCAACGGCCATCACCGATGCATTCCGCGGCGATCAGGGTGCGTTCGGCATTGAGACCGTCGAGGATGTAGCGAAACCCCTTGCCCTCCTCCCCGATGAGGTTGCTGGCAGGAATTTCCAGCTCGTCGAAGAACAGCTCGTTGGTTTCGTGATTGACCATGTTGGGGATGGGCCGAACGGTCAGCCCCTTGCCGATGGCCTCGCGCAGATCCACCAGAAAGATCGACATCCCCTCGGACTTGCGCTGGACGGCTTCCAGCGGCGTGGTCCGCGCCAGCAGGATCATCAGATCGGAATGCTGCACCCGGGAGATCCACACCTTCTGCCCATTGATCACATAGCGATCGCCCCTGCGCACTGCCGTGGTCTTGATCTTGGTGGTATCGGTGCCGGTGGTGGGCTCGGTGACGCCCATGGACTGGAGGCGCAGCTCACCGCTGGCCAGCCGTGGCAGATAGGCGCTCTTCTGCTCGTCGCTGCCGTTTCGCAGCAGGGTGAACATGTTGTACATCTGCCCATGGATGGTCCCGGAATTGCCGCCGCAGCGATTCACCTCCTCCAGAATGATGGAGGCCTCGGCCAGGCCCAGCCCCGAGCCGCCATAGACTTCCGGAATCATGGCGGACAGCCAGCCCGCCTCGGTCATCGCCTGGACGAAGTCCTGGGGAAAGCCCTTCTGCTCATCAATGTGGCGCCAGTACTCGGCCGGGAAGCCGGCGCAAAGGCCACGGACGCCGTCGCGAATGGCGGCGAATTCTTCTTGTCGTTCGTCCAGCATGGGAGTTTCTCTCTTGTCGTTATAGGGGCACCGCTGTCACTCGAATCGCAGCTGAGCCACCTGGGCTGCACCGTCGCCATTTCCAGCCCACAGCTCCGCCTCGCCGGGCGCGATGACCTGACCACTGAGCGTGAAGGGAGCGGGCGCGATCAGCGGACGAACGCCGCGATAGCTGAACTGCCGTATCCGCGCGGTCGGATGAGCGCGACGGAAGCTGCGCAGCGACAGGGTCGCGATGAGCGGGCCATGGACGACCAGACCGGCATAGCCCTCCTGCTGGGTCGCGTAGGGCCAGTCGTAGTGGATGCGATGACCGTTGAAGGTCACCGCCGAATAGCGGAACAACAACGTCGGTTCGGGTACCACCGACTCCGCCCAGCTGCCGAGCGCGATGGCTTCGCCGCTGCCGGCCTTGGGCGCACCGGGCTCGCGATAGACCAGGTCCTGCTCTTCGCGCAGCACCAGTTCGTCCTGTTGGAAATAACGGTGCTCCACGGTCACGAACAGCAGGCTGCCGCTACGGCCCGCCTTCTCCTCGACGCGCAGCAGCGTCGAGACGCAGCGCGCCCGCTCGCCAACGTGCAGCTCGCCGAGAAAGTCCAGGCGCCCGCCTGCCCACATGCGATTACGCCCTTCCGCCGGCGGCAGGAAGGTACCGCGCGCCGCATGCCCATCGGGCCCGAGCTGGGCCCCTGCCACCGGGTTGTCAAAGAAGGCCCAGTGCCAGAGCGGCGGCAGCGCCTCGCCCGCCGCCAATGGCGGTTCATCGAAGGTGTGGGCGATGCGCGCTACCTGGCGTTGCCCCAGAAAATCCTCTGTTTCGAGGGTTCTTCCCACCCAGGCAGTGGCTGGCGTCGCGTTCATGCTTGACTCCCATCGATAGGCTCATCGCCAGCTTGCGGGGAGTTGTTTCGTTCTGTGAATTTACATTTGCGTAAGCCGGCATTCGGCTAGGCTGAACGCCAAAAAACGCACGGAGCACGCGAGCATGCATTTCGACCTGGCTGACCTGCGGCTTTTCATCCATATCGCCGAGTCGCCCAGCCTGACCCAGGGCGCACGCCGCGCGGCCCTGTCGCCGGCCGCCGCCAGCGCGCGAGTGAAGGCCCTCGAAAGCCAGTTCGGCATTCGCCTGCTCTACCGTGACAGTCGTGGCGTCGAGCTCACGCCAGCGGGCCAGCGCCTGCTGCAGCATGCCCGTCTCATCATGCGCCAGGTCGACTTTCTCAAAGGCGAATTCACCGAGTACCGCAGTGATGCCACCGGCCATATCCGCATCTTCGCCAACACGACCGCGGTCACCGAGTTCCTCCCCGGATTGCTCGCCGTCTATCTCGCGGATCGCCCGGGCGTGACGGTGGATCTACAGGAGCGCCTCAATCGTGACATCGTCAGGGGGGTGATCGACGGGGCAGCGGATCTGGGCATCACCGCCGGACTGATCGAAGCGAGCAATCTGCAGATCCTGCCCTACAGCATGGATCGCCTGACGCTGGTCGTGCCCACCGGGCATCCCCTGGCCAGCCAGCCCCAGGTCACCTTGCGGGAGACCCTGGACTATCAGCACATCTGTCTGCGCGAGGGCACCAGCCTGCTGAATTTCCTGCGGGATCAGGTGGAACGTCTCGGTGCCACTCTGAATCTGCGTATCCAGCTCTCCAGCTTCGAGGCCGTGTGCCGCATGGTCGAAGCCAAGGTGGGCATCGGCATCCTGCCCGAATCCGCCGCTCGGCATCATGGCCGAAGCATGGCGATTCGGACGGTGAGGATCGAGGAACCCTGGGCGGTTCGCGAGCGAAACATTCTGGTCAGGGATCTGGAGGCACTCCCGGAAAGCGTCCGCGCCCTAGTCAGGCTCCTGCAGGATTCCGCAGAGGATCCTGACGTCTCAAGACATCCGTGAGCGCGCGCCCTACCTCAGGCGCCGTCAGGCTTCCCAGACTGCGGCTGGGGTCCGAATTGGCAGCCCTGCTCCATCGGCCCTTCTGAACGGCCCGGCATCGCAACGATCTGGCTTGGTTTCGCCTTGATTACCCAGGCAGGGAGAATCACTCCCAAAGCGATCCAATACATAGGGGTGGTATTATTTAGCGGCAGGCAGATATCAATGAAGGCTGACCGGCCGGGAGATGGTTGGGAGGCCTTGCGTCAGCACCGGGATGCCTGGGTGCATCCACGGCTCGCCAGGCGAAACGTCGACCCAGCTCGCGATAGCCGGAAAACACGAAGCCTCCGCTGCGCGCCTGATAGGCACTGCGCCTGGCGCGGTAGACCCGCGGAATCAGATACCAGGGCAAGCCCGGCAGATCGTGGTGGACCAGGTGCAGGGTATTGTTGAGAAACAGCCAGCGCAGCGCCCCGCCGCTCTCGTTGAGCACGCACCTTTGCGCCGGATCCAGCGCCGGGCGGTGTTCGTAGAAGGACCTGATCAGCGCTAGGGCCAGCGCCGGCCAGGCCACCCCCAGCACATAGACCGCCAGGGGCATGCCAGACAGCCCATGGATCGCCAGGAGCAGCCCTGTGCAGAGTGTCAGGTGGATCAGCCAGACACCCTGCACGCCCCGCTCGCCACGCCGGCAGCGGCGCACTTCGAACTCCAGCATGCCGTGCAGCGACAGCACCGGTCCCACCAGGACACGGCCGAGCAAGGTCTTGTCCAGCCAGAGCAACGCCCGTCCGGCCTGCCCTCTTCGCTCCCAGACCTCGCCATCCACATAGCGGCTCTCGGGATCGAGGTCCGGGTCGGTGAGGTTCTCGCGCCGATGGTGCGCCAGATGGCTGTCCCGATAGAGCGGAAAGGGAAACCAGAGGCCGAGGGGTGGATAGGCCAGCAGGGCATTAACCCTGGGCCAGCGCGTGGGATGACCGTGGATCAACTCGTGCTGCAGCGACTGGTGCAGCACGACGACCAGAATCAGCGGTGGCAGGGTCCAGTAGCCAAGCAGCGGCCAGGCCAGGACGAGCAGGAGCCAGCTTGCGTAGACCCCTGCGACCAGCCCCCAGGTAGGCCATTCGCTGCGGGCGGTGAACGTATGCAGGAGCAATTTGACCAGGCGGCGATGCCGCGTATCGAGATAGACAGTCACCACAGGGCCCTGATAGCCAGAAATCAAAGCCGACCTTAGAAAAAGAGCATCCCGAAGTGTAATATCGTTAAGGCATTACTTCATGAACAAGTGGTTGTCCGCTGACTTCAGCCATGCAATGGCTCGATATTCAACGTCTTGCCGCGATAATTCCGCAGCCCATCTAACGATCATTCAAGCGACCAATAAAATCATAAGCTTATAAAAATTATCCACACCAAGACCCAACTGTTGCGGGAACAACACTTCTGGCAAGGAATAATTCGAGACATATCCTTAGCACTTTTGAAAACTGGCCAATGGCTCGAAGTGCCTTCTAGACTTGAGCCAACTCTGCACTTGTCAAAGTCCGCCATGTTTTTATCCAGCAAGATGCTCCGTACGGGTGAACCTGCACCCACTTCCCCGATAAGGACTCATGCGAGGCCGGCGGGCAGGCAGCAAGACGAATGGGCTCCGTCCACCCGATACCGTCCCGCAGCGCCGGTAGCGGTCCTGAAAACCTTGGGCCGCCGTCTGCTGGCGGCCATCGCCCTGATCGGCCGCACCCGCGCCGCCCAGGCCGAGATGGCCCGTCTCGGTCTCGCCCGTACCGAATCTCTCCCGACAGCATTAGAAGGATCTCCATTCCCATGAGCATCATTTCCGCAGGCTGGGGCGCCGGCCCTTCCGCGCGCCATGCCGACCTCTCCGCGCGCTTTCAGCCGCTGTTCCAGCGCATCCGCGCGGGCGCCATCGAACGCGAGGTGCAGCGGCGGCTGCCGGTCGAAGAGCTGGACTGGCTGAAGGCGGCGGGCTTCACCGCCCTGCGGCTGCCGGTCGAGCACGGCGGCGCAGGCGTCACCCTGCCGGAACTGTTCGCCCTGCTCATCGAACTGGGCGAGGCGGATTCCAATCTGGTCCAGGCCCTGCGCGGCCACATGGGCTTTGTCGAGGGCCTGCTCAACAGCGACGACCCGGCGCGCCGCAGCCGCTGGTTCGCGCGCATCGCTGCCGGCGAGACAATAGGTCCGGCGTCCAGCGAAGTCGGCGATGCCCGGCGCGCCGAGTTCAGCACCCGCGTACGCCGTGAGGGCGACACCCTGCTGCTATCCGGTACCAAGTTCTATACCACCGGTTCGCTCTATGCCGACTGGATCGACGTGGGCGCCACCAACGAGGCCGGCACCCGCGTCATGGTCACCGTCCGCCGCGACGCCCCCGGCGTCGAGGTGGTCGATGACTGGAATGGCTTCGGCCAGACCCTGACCGCCAGCGGCACGGCGACCTTCAGCAATGTACGGGTAGAGCCTGCGGACGTGGTGGCGGTGGGCGAGCGCTTCCGCTATTCGCCCGGCTTCTTTCAGGTCTTTCACCTCGCCAACCTGGCGGGCCTGGGACGGGCCATGAGCAGCGAGGTAGCGGCCGCGGTCGCCGCTCGCACCCGCACCTTCACCATCGGCAACGCCGACCGTGTCAGCCAGGATCCCCAGGTGCTGGCCGTGGTAGGCCAGGTACGCAGCGCGGCCTACTGCGCCGGGGTGATTGCCCTGAAGAACGCCGAGGCCTTGCAGCGGGTGCATGCCCTCAGGCAGACGGACGACCAGGCCGCCGAGGATCGCGCGGTGGCGCTGGCCGAACTGGAAGTCTGCCAATCGCTCAATGTGGTGACGGACCTGATCATCGAGGCCTCCGGACGCCTGTTCGACGCCCTGGGCGCCTCGGCCACGCTGAGACCCCAGGGGCTGGATCGCTTCTGGCGCAATGCCCGCACCCTCGCCTCCCACAATCCGCGCATCTACAAGGATCGAATCGTCGGCGACTTCGCGGTCAACGGCACCCCGCCGCCGCCGCAGTGGAAGATCGGCGTCGCCTAGGCCGCCGAACCGGCCGCAAACCCCGACGAGAGCCGCCCTGCCCGGCTGGCCGCCGCCCCCGGCGATGCTTTAAGCTCGCCGGCCTTACCCCCTGGAGCGGTGTCATGGAAAGGTCTCGCAGCAATCGTCAGGCCATGTGGAAGGCCATCAAGGATCCGCGCTTCATCCCGGTCGCGGTGGCGGCCGTGTGCATCGTGCTGTTCTTCGTATTCGGGCTGATCGACGTCCTGGGCAACTGATCTTCCGCCGGGACGCCGGCCTATCCCTGCTGCGGACAGGCCATCATCCCTGCTCGCCCGGCCCGCGGGGACGGTCACCCAGGATGGTCGCCCGGTGCATCACGCGCCGCTGCGGACGATAGTCGTCACAGGCGTAGTGCTGGGTGATGCGGTTGTCCCAGAAGGCCAGATCGCCCGCCTGCCACTGCCAGCGCACCTGGAATTCAGGTCGGGCGGCATGGGCGAACAGCAATTGCAGCAGCGCCTCGCTCTCGGCTTCTGCCAGCTCGACGATCCGGGTGGTGAAGCCGGCGCTGACGAACAGCCCCTTGACCCCGGTCTCCGGGTGCACCCTCACCACCGGATGACGCACCGGCGGGTTGGCCGCGCGTGCCGCATTGAAACGCTGCAAGCCTTCCGGCGTCTGGCCGAAGCGCTCCAGCGGAAAGGATTTGCTCAGGTCGTGCCAGGCACTGAGACCGTCGAGCAGCCCGCGAAGCGGTGCGGACAGCGCCGCATAGGCCGCGGAATTGCTCGCCCAGAGGGTATCGCCGCCATAGGCAGGCACCTGGCGGGCGCTGAGCAGCGACCCCAGCGGCGGCGTCTGGATGAAGGTCACATCCGTATGCCAGAGCGCGTTGTCCCTCAGGTCGTTCAACTCGGTATCCAGTACCAGGATTTCCGGCTGCTCGGGATGCTTGGGATAGATCGGGTGGATGTGCAGATCGCCGAAATGAGCCGCCACGTCCCGTTGCTGGCGTGGCGTCAGCAACTGGTCACGCAGAAACAGCACCTGATGCTCCAGCAGCCCCTAGTGGAGTGCCGTGTGGCTGGCGGCGTCCAGGGGCTCGCGCAGATCCAGGCCATGGACGCGTGCCCCGAGGGCGGGGCTCAGACGTTCGAAGGTAAGGGGCATGGACGTCTCCCTACTGCCAGCCGGCATAGCGCCGCTGCAGGGCGCGCAGGCCCAGTTCGATGGACAGGGCGATGCTGGCGATCAGCAGGATGCCCACCACCACCACGTCGGTGGCCATGAACTGGGCGGCCGATTGCACCATGAAGCCCAGGCCCCGATTGGCCGCGATCAACTCAGCGGCCACCAGGGTCGACCAGCCCACCCCCAGGGCGATCCGCAGGCCGGTGAGGATGTCGGGCAAGGCACTGGGCAGGATGACGTGCCGCACCACCTGCCCTCGCGAGGCGCCCAGGCAGCGCACTGCCTGGCGTCGCGCCGGATCGACCCGGCGCACCCCACCCACGGTGGCGATCAGCAAGGGCGCGAACAACGCCAGATAGATCAGCAGCACCTTGGACAGCTCGCCGATGCCGAACCAGATCACCATCAGCGGCAGGTAGGCCAGCGGTGGAATCGGCCGATAGAACTCCACCAGGGGGTCCAGCGCGGCGTTCAGGGTCGGGTTGAGGCCCATGGCGATGCCCAGGGGTACCGCGGTCAGCACGGCCGCCAGTAGCGCCGCCAGCACCCGCAGCAGGCTGGTGCCCAGGTGCTGCCAGAGGCTGGCATCCAGATAGCCGTCGGCGAGCAGTCCCTGCAGAGCGACCAGCAGTTGTTCGGGCGACGGCAGGAACAGGGTATCCACCCAACCCAGATGGGTCGCGCTCCACCAGAGCGTCGCCACGCCTGCCAGGGTGCCCAGCGCTGCCACTCGGCGGCGGTCCAGGTGCAGTCGACGGCGTTCCCGGGTATCGCGCAGGGAGGTTGTCAGGGTGTCAGAGGACATGATCGGGAGACTCCTGCAGAAAGAGGTCGAGCAACTCCTGGCGCAGCTCGGTGAAAAGGGGATCGGCCTTGATCGCGCGGACGGGCTCCCCCGCCAGATAGCGGCGGGCGAAAGGCACCTCCAGACGGCGGACGATGCGCGCGGGCGGTCCGTCCAGCACCAGCAGCTCGGTCGCCAGAAACAGCGCCTCGTCGACGCTGTGGGTGATGAGGAACAGACCCTTGCCGGTGCGCTTCCATACGTCCAGCAGCAGCACCTGCATGCGTTCCCGGGTCAGGGCGTCGAGGGCGCCAAAGGGTTCGTCGAGCAGCAGGAAATCCGGATCCACCGCCAAAGCGCGGGCCAGGCCCAGGCGTTGGCGCTGGCCACCCGAGAGTTCGCCGATGGCGTGCTCGGCATGCTGCGGTAGCCCCACCAGCTCGAGCATCTCGCGGGCCCTGGCCTCGCGCTCGGCACGACCCAGCCCGCGCAGGCGCAGGCCCAGGGCGACGTTGTCGAGCGCATTGAGCCAGGGCATCAGGGCGTCGTCCTGGAACACCACGCCGCGTTCGCCGCCCGGCCCTGCCAGGGTCCGGCCATCGAGCTGCACGCGCCCTTCATCCAGCGATTGAAAACCGGCGAGCACGTTGAGCAGGCTGGATTTGCCACAGCCGGACGGACCCAGGACGACCAGGGAGGCGCCCTTCTCCACCGCGAGGTCGAGACGCTGCAGGATCGGTTGACGACGGCCACGGCGGACGAATCCGAGGCTGGCCTGTTCCAGGGTGAGTCGACTCATGACCGGCTCCTGTCGGCTGGGAAAAAAAGCCCCTCCGGAGAGGGGCGAATCGTGGCGTGAAGGGGATCGCTATTGGGCCTTGCGGACGTATTCGGCGCTGACATAGGGCGAGTAGTCGTCCAGCACCGTGGGAATGCGCTTCTGTTCCTTGAGGAATTCGGCGGTGCGGGCGATGGCCTTGGCCGTGCCGCCACCGAGCAGATCGGGCCCGAGTTGCGCCTGGGCATCCGGATAACGTGAGCCGGCCAGTAATTCGGGGATGTCCGCGGCATCGGCGCCGGTCAGGCGAGCGATCTTCCTGGCCTGCTCGGACTGCGCCTCCCATGCCTTGCCATGGGCCTGGTAGTCGGCGAAGGCCTGCAAGGTGACCTTGGCGTACTGGGCGATGACCTCGGGATGCTTTTCGGCGAAGTCCTTGCGCGCCACCCAGACCTCGAAGGTCGGCGCACCCCAGCTGCCCACCTGGGCGGCATCGGCGAGCACCTTGCCGTTCTTCTTGATCTCGCCCAGCGCGGGTGACCAGACGAAGGCGCCATCGATATCACCGCGGCGCCAGGCAGCAGCGGTCTCGGTGGGATTGAGGTTGACGATCTTGACCTTGGTGGGATCCACGCCCCAGTGCTTGAGGGCTCCCAGCAGGCTGTAGTGGGAGGTGGAGACGAAGGGCGTGGCGATGGTCTTGCCGACCAGTTGCTCGGGTCTGTCGATCCCGCTGCCATCGCGTACGACCAGGGCTTCGGCGGAATCGATTTGCGCGGAGACGAGGAAGGTCACCAGCGGCAGCTTGCGGGAGGTGGCCGCCGCCAGCGGGCTGGAGCCGAGATTGCCGATCTGCACGTCACCCGACGCCAGCGCGGCGACGACCTCGGGACCGCTGTTGAAACGGCGCCAGTCGATCTTCTGGCCAATCGCCTGATCGTAGCGGCCATCGGCCTGGGCGACCTTGGAGGGATCGACACCGGTCTGGTAGCCGACCACCAGATCGGCAGCGGTCGCCTGCACCGCGAGCGTTGCCAGGCCTGCAGCCAGCGCCAGGGATTTGAACAGCAAATTCATGAAGGCCTCCTTGTCGGCAGGCACGCCGGAGCGCGCCCTCGGCATCGACTCGATGCCTGTCGGAGGCCAAGCTAAAGGATCTAAGTATCGTCAGATAAATAACGAAAAGGAATCAGCTTAAGCAGGATGCTGGACGGTTGCGGACAGCGCCCGCTTCCACCACAAAGGAGAGTACGACCTGGAACCAGGCCGCAGAAGGCAGCAATCAGCCCTTGCGCTGATTGAGGAAGCGGAAGCAGCCGGCCAGCAGGTCGTCGAAGCGCCAGGGCTTGGGCAGGTAGTAGATGTCCGGGGCGCGCTCGGGCTGCAGCTCTTCGAAATAGCCCGAAGAGACGATGATGGGCAGACCCGGCAGCTGCTGCTTGACGCGGCGCGCCAGCTCCAGGCCGTCGATGGCACCCGGCATACGGACGTCGGTGATCAGCAGATCAGGCGTCGGACGTGCACTCGACAGGTATTCCCAGGCTTGATCCGCGGTGCCGAAGGTGTGCACCTGAAAGCCTTCGCCTTCGAGCACCTCTTCCATCAGCCCGAGCAACATGTTCTCGTCTTCGACGACCACTACCACTGGTTTCATAAATCCGTCTCGATCTCCGCAGGTCCGCCATCTGACTGGACGTATCTCGTTGGGGCGCGAATTCTACTCCTATCCGGCGTCCGCTGCGCACTCTCCTCTGAGCTTAGACGCGAGGTGCGACATCCTGCCCCACTGATCGACAGAAAAAAGCCAGCACCGCGCAACAGGCATCCCACCTATCGGGGTGGTATTACCACCCTGGGACCGTTTGCCGGACATTCGGGGAACCGTGGCGAAGCCCCTCAGTCGGAAAACAGGTGTCTCGAAAGGCTCCCCGCGGTTCCGGCGCGTCAGCTTTTCTGGATCACGGGGAGCCGTCTGCCTGAGGAAATTGCGCATGACGGCCATCGACTGGACGGGTTGGCTCAACGCCCCCTGGATCACCACGCTGATCGCGGCGGGGGTCGCCCTGCTGATCAGCAGCGTCGCCCTGACCCTGGCGTTCGCGGCCATCCGCCGCCTGGCCAATCCCTTCCTGCTGGCGCGCAACCTGGTCAGGTATGCCGAGAAGCCCGCGCGCCTGGCCGTGCCGCTGGTGGTGTTGCAAGGTGTCTGGAATTCCGCACCCGATGCCCTGCCGCTGTTGCGTGCCGTACAGCACCTCACCGGTCTGCTGAGCATCGCCGCCTTTACCTGGCTGGGCCTCCGGGCGGTCAAGGCCGTCGGCGCGACCATCGCCCTGCGCAATCCCGTGGATGTGGCGGACAACCTGCGGGCCAGGCGGATCCAGACGCAGAATCGGGTGCTGGTGCGCAGCCTCAGCTTCATCGTCCTGCTGGTGGGCATCGCCCTGATGCTGATGACCTTCCCGGCGGTTCGCCAGGTGGGTGCGAGCCTGCTTGCCTCGGCCGGGGTCGCGGGCCTGGTCGCGGGTATCGCTGCGCGACCGGTCCTGGGCAATCTCATCGCCGGCCTGCAGATCGCCGTGACCCAGCCGATCCGGCTGGACGATGTGGTCATCGTCGAGGGCGAATGGGGCCGGGTGGAAGAGATCACCGGCACCTACGTGGTGGTCCGCATCTGGGACGACCGCCGGCTGGTGGTCCCGCTGCAATACTTCATCGAGACGCCCTTCCAGAACTGGACGCGCTCGTCTTCCAGCCTGATCGGGTCAGTCTTCATATGGGTTGACTATTCCCTACCCCTGGCACCCATCCGCACCGAATTGGAACGCGCCTGTGCCGAGGTGCCCCATTTGTGGGATGGCCGTGTCTGCGTACTGCAGGTGACCGATGCGTCTCACGATTCCATCCAGCTGCGCGTACTGGTGAGTTCGGGTGATTCCTCCAAGAACTGGGACCTGCGCTGCTTCGTGCGCGAGCGGCTGATCACCTACATCAATCGCGAATTCCCCCTCTGCCTGCCCAAGCTGCGGACCGAACTGGGACGCCGCGACGTCCACCCCGCGCCACTATCCGACGAAAGGCAAGAGCCGGTCGTTCGTCAGCCAGAAGTCTGATTTTTCGGCCAATTGTCGCGATCAGGTGACCATCAAGCGGTTCACCTGGCGGTTATTCACAGGTGCCGGCCCGAACCGCGACGGCTTTCGGGCATGCATCTGGCAATACGAAGCAAGACCGCAACATTCGAGCGGGAAACTTGTGACGTTGTCCGTGAGTCAGTGCGAGAGCAATCTGGAAATCCGCGAAGCAGTTCTCGCCCAGATCCAGACATCTCAAGAAGAGGTGACCGGCAAAAAGGCTGTAGCAGCTCGGCTGTAGGCGTTTTTGAACCAGGAGCATCGAGCTTCAGGAAAGAAGCAATCAGGTAAACCTCAGTCTCGAACTTGCTGCATTGGGAGCGCACCATGGCAAATGCCGTCGTGGGGAAATTTGGGGCTCTGGAGCCCGTTGAAACTGCCACTCGCACCACCAGATCCAGCTCTCTCCGCAAGCGCACGGACGAGCCTCAGCTGACGCTGAGCTCCGTCGTCGAAAGTCGTAAACGCATTCTTTTCGTGACTCCGGAAATTTCCGACTTCGTCAAGGCCGGTGGCCTGGGCGAGGTATCAGGCGCCCTGCCGCGCGCCCTCGCCGCCTCCCACGACGTCCGGGTATTGATCCCCGGCTATCGTCAGGTGATGGCCGCGATCAAGGATCGCGTGCAGATGGTCGGCCGCATCGCCGCCCGCGCCGCCATGCCGGCCTGCGAGATCGGTCGCGTCAATCTGGAAGACGGCCTGGTCGTCTATGTGCTGATCTGCCCCGAACTCTATGAGCGCCCGGGCAACCCCTATGGCGACCTGAACGGTGCCGACTGGGCCGACAACCACATCCGCTTCGGTCGCCTGGCCAGCGCTGCCGCCGACTTCGCCCTGGGCGACGCCTCCATTCGCTGGGTGCCGGACCTGCTGCACCTCAACGACTGGCAGACCGGCCTCGCCGCTGGCTACCTGCGCTGGAAGGGTGCCAGCACCCCGTGCCTGACCACCATCCACAACCTGGCGTACCAGGGCCTGTTCCCGGCTTCGGTCATGGCCGATCTGGACATTCCCGCCCACGCCTTCCAGATGGAGGGCCTGGAGTTCTGGGGCAAGGTGTCCTTTCTCAAGGCCGGTCTGGTCTATGCCGACCACATCACCACGGTCAGCCACACCTACGCCCAGGAAATCACCACCGCGGAATTCGGTTGCGGCCTCGAAGGCCTGCTGCAGGTCAAGGCCCGCGACGGCAAGCTGACCGGCCTGCTCAATGGCATCGACGATGGCTGGAGTGCCTGCAGCGACCCGCACCTGTGCCAGCAATTCACCGAATCGGACTGGGACGGCAAGGCGGTCAACGCCGCGCGCATTCGCGAGGAATTCGGCCTGGAGCCCTCCAACGGCCCGCTGTTCGCAGTGGTCTCCCGACTGGTCCAGCAGAAAGGCATCGACCTGACCATCGAGGCGGCCGATCACATCGTCGCCCGCGGTGGCCAGCTGATGATCATCGGTTGCGGCGAGCCGCACATCGAGCGCCAGGTACGGGCCCTGGCCCTGCGCCATCCCGGTCGCGTCAGTGCCCACATCGGCTTCTGCGAGACCGAAGCACGGCGGATGTACGCCGGGAGCGACTTTTTGCTGATGCCCTCGCGCTTCGAGCCGTGCGGTCTGAGCCAGATGTACGCCCAGCGCTTCGCCTCCCTGCCGATCGCCACCCGCACCGGTGGCCTGGCCGACAGCATCGAGGACGGCACCACCGGCTTCCTGTTCGCCCCGCTGTCGCTGGAAAACTACATCAGCGCCATCGACCGCGCCCTGGGTGTGTTCGAACGTCAGGACCTCTTGCTGGCCATGCGTCATCGCGCCATGCAGGGCCCGTTCTTTTGGTCCGAATGCGCCAAGCCCTATGCCTCGCTGTACCTCGATCTGCTCCAGACCACCGCTCACCAGGAGCGTCAGCTCGGCGCCTGAGGCGCAACCTGACTACCAAGCGCTTTTCCCTCGCCAAAAGGCCGACGAAAAGCGCTTTCCCCGCCTAACTTTGCGCAACTCTCACCGGTCATAACAGCAACTGCGGCCAACTGGGCCGCAGCGTCTTTTCTGCCGTCCGGTTTCGGGAGTTCTCTATCCATGACTGATATTTCGCGCGACGCAGCCGCGGTGACCGGGGGCTATGCCTGGCAGACCCGTGCCGGTGCCACTCTGGTGAACAAGGAACGCACCCTCTTCCACTTCTGGGCGCCCAGCGCCGACGCCGTGTCGGTGGTCCTGGAAGGTGGCATGACCCTTCCCATGGAAGCCGAGCAAGACGGCTGGTTCGCGGTGGAGGCCCAATGCGGTGCCGGCACCCGTTATCGCTACCAGATCAAGGACCTGCTGGTCCCCGACCCGGCCTCCCGCGCCCAGGCCGGCGATGTGCACGAGCCGAGCATCGTCATCGACCCGACCACCTACCACTGGCAGACCGTCGAGTGGCAGGGCCGTCCCTGGCACGAGAGCGTCATCTATGAATTGCACGTCGGCACCCTGGGTGGCTTCGCCGGCGTCGAGAAGCTGGTGCCGCGCCTGGCGGCACTGGGCGTCACCGCCATCGAGCTGATGCCGCTGTCGGAATTTCCCGGCGATCGCAACTGGGGCTATGACGGCGTGCTGCCCTATGCGGTGGAAGCCTCCTATGGCACCCCGGACGACCTCAAGTCGCTGATCGACACCGCCCACGGCCATGGCGTCATGGTCTACCTGGACGTGGTCTACAACCACTTCGGACCGGACGGCAACTACCTGCACGCCTATGCCGAGCGCTTCTTCCGCGAAGACATCCATACGCCCTGGGGCGCGGCCATCGATTTCCGCCAGGACGCGGTACGCCGCTACTTCATCGACAACGCCCTGATGTGGCTGATGGAGTATCGCTTCGACGGCCTCAGATTCGATGCCGTCCACGCCATCAACGACAAGGGCTTCCTCGAAGAGATGGCCGAGGAGATCCGCAGCACCGTCGAGCCGGGTCGCCACATCCACCTGATGCTGGAGAACGAGGACAACACGGCCACGCTGCTGGGTGGCAAGCACTACAACGCGCAGTGGGCGGACGATTGGCACAACGTCATCCACCCCATGCTGACCGACGAGAACGAAGGCTACTACCAGGACTTCACCGAGGACGCCACGGCCAAGCTGGTGCGCTGTCTGGGCGAGGGCTTCATCTACCAGGGCGAGCAGACCCGCCATGGCAAGGCCCGTGGTGAACCCAGCAAGGACCTGCCGGCCTCGGCGTTCGTCATCTTCCTGCAGAACCACGATCAGGTCGGCAACCGCGCCTTCGGTGAACGCCTGACCCGTCTGGCGCCCGAGCCGGCGCTAAAGGCCGCCACTGCCCTGCTGCTGCTCAGCCCGATGATTCCGCTGCTGTTCATCGGTGAGGAATGGGGCAGCCGCCAACCCTTCCTGTTCTTCACCAGCCACAACGACGAGCTGGCCGAGCTGGTCCGCGACGGCCGTCGCAACGAATTCAAGGACTTCGATTTCTTCACCAGCGAAGAGCATCGCCAGCAGATCCCCGACCCGAACGCCGCCAAGACCTTCGAAGATTCCAAGCCCAATTTCGGCGAGGCCGATCAGCCCGATCACGCCGCCTGGCTGGGGCTGTATCGCGAGCTGCTGGAAATCCGCCGCCGCGAACTCTTCCCGCGCCTGGAAGGTGCCCGCCCCATGGGCGCCGAAGCCCTGGCCGAGCGCGCCGTGCGGGCACGCTGGAGTCTTGCCGACGGTAGCCGCCTGACCATCGAACTCAACCTGAGCGACAAGGCCGTGCCGGTGGACGAGGCTCCCCAGGGCGAGCTGCTGCACAGCAGTGACGCCAGCGCTACGCCGACCCGCCAGGACGGCACCCTGGCCGCTCATTCGGCACTGGTCTGGCTGGAGAAAAAGGCATGAGTGGCGATCGTCTGGAACAACTAGCGGAGGCCGCGGGCATCGCCATCGAATGGACCGCCTACGACGGCAAGCGCCAACGGGTGAGCCCCGAAGCCCTGCGCAATCTGCTCAAGGCCATCGAGTTACCGGCGGACAGCGACAACGAGATCGACAGCAGCCTGCGCAAGCTGGCCGAGGTGGGCGACAAGGACCATCTGCCGCCGCTCATCACTGCCGTGGTCGGCAAGCCGGTCGGGGCGCCGGACCAGTTCAAGCGTGGCGTCCGCTACCAGGTTCAGCTGGAAGACGGCGAGCGTCTGGACGGTCAGGTCGACGACCGCGGACAGCTGGCGCCGATCAGCGCCGCCGGTTATCACCGGGCCGAGGTCGATGGCGAAGCCCTGACCCTGGCCGTTGCCCCGGAACGCTGCTTCACCATCGCCGACGCCACCGGTAACGAGCAGGCCCGTCTCTGGGGGCTGGCCGTGCAGCTCTACAGCCTCAGGCGCGAAGGGGGCAGCGGCGCCGGCGATCTGCAGGGCCTGGTGCATTTCGCCAAGGCTGCGGGCAGCAAGGGCGCCGACGCCCTGGCCATCAGTCCGTTGCACGCCATGTTCAGCGCCGACGGCAGTCGCTACAGCCCCTACTCGCCGTCGAGTCGGGTGTTCTTCAACGTGCTCTATGCCGCGCCGGAGCTGGTCCTGGGTGCCGAGCCCGTACGCCAGGCCATGCAGCGCGCCGGCCTGCAGGCCGAAGCCGAGCGCCTGGAGCAACTGGAACTGATCGACTGGCCGGCCCTGGCCAGGCTGCGGCTTAGGCTGCTGCGTACCCTGCACCTGGATTTCCGCACCGCTGGCGGTGAGCTGCGCGAGCGCTTCGAGGCCTTCCGCCGCGACGGTGGCGACGCCCTGGAAAACCATTGCCGCTTCGAAGCCCTGCACGCCTCCTTCACCCAGGGCGATGCCTCGCCCAGCTGGCAGCATTGGCCCCAGCAGTATCGCGATCCCAAGAATCCGGCCGTGGCCGAATTCGCCGAACGCCATGCCCAGGACGTGGAGTTCTATGCCTTCACCCAGTGGCTGGCCAGTGAAGGACTGTCGGCGGCCCAGGCGCAGTGCCGCGAAGCAGGCATGAAGATCGGCCTGATCGCCGACATCGCCGTAGGCGCCGACGGTGGCGGCAGCCAGGCCTGGAGTCGCCAGGAAGAGCTGCTGGCCTCGGTCACCGTGGGTTGTCCGCCGGATCTGCTCAACCAGAAGGGCCAGGGCTGGGGCATTTCCGCCTTCTCCCCCACCGGCATGGTCAAGCATGGCTTTCGCGCCTTCATCGAGATGCTCAGGGCCAACTTCGCCCATGCCGGCGGCGTGCGCATCGACCATGTGATGGGGCTGCAGCGCCTCTGGCTGGTGCCCGAGGGTGCTTCCCCGGCCGACGGTGCCTATCTCTCCTATCCCATCGACGACCTGCTGCGGCTGGTGGCGCTGGAATCCTGGCGCTATCGCTGCGTGGTCATGGGTGAAGACCTGGGCACCGTACCCGAGGGCTTTCGCGAGCGGCTGGCCGAGCGCGCCATCATGGGCATGCAGGTGCTGTTGTTCGAGCGCGATGGCGACGCCTTCAAGCCGGCCGCGCAGTGGTCGGACACGGCCATGGGCATGCCCACCACCCACGACCTGCCGACCCTCACCGGCTGGTGGCAGGGTCGCGACGCCGATTGGCAGGAAGAACTCGGACTGCTGCCCGACGGCACCTCGCGCCAGGACCGTCTCGACGAGCGTGCCAAGGATCGTCAGCAGCTGGCCAAGGTGCTGGAACTGGACGACACCCGGGAAAGCAATGTCGAGTCCGCCGTCGATGCCGCCATCGACTTCATCGGCCGAACCCCGGCGCCGCTGATCATCCTGCCGGTGGAAGATGCCCTGGGTCAGCTGGAACAGGCCAACCTGCCCGGCACCACCAACGAACACCCCAACTGGCTGCGCCGCTGGGATGACCCCGCCGAGCGCCTGCTGGATGCCGCTACCCCTGAACGACGCCTACGCGTGCTGAGCACTGCTCGTAACAATCCGGAGAACACTCGATGAGTCGCTTGCGCGCTACCGTACGCCTGCAGTTCCACAAGGACTTCACCTTCGACGACGCCCTGCCCCTGGTGGAGTACTACGCCAAGCTGGGCATCAGTCACTTCTATGCCTCGCCCATTACCACCGCGCGCGCCGGTTCCGTGCACGGCTATGACGTGGTCGATCCGACCCGGGTCAACCCGGAGCTGGGCGGCGAAGAGGCGCTGCGGCGCCTGGTCGCCCGCCTGCGCGAACACGGCATGGGCCTGATCGCCGACTTCGTGCCCAACCACACCAACGTGGGCGGCTCGGAGAACGCCTGGTGGCTGGACATCCTCGAATGGGGTCGCCAGAGCCGCTACGCGGGCTTCTACGACATCAACTGGTACGGGCCCGACCCGGATCTGCAGGGCCAGGTGCTGCTGCCCTTCCTCGGTGACGCCTATGGCAACGTGCTGCAGGCCGGCGAACTCAAGCTGGTATTCGACGCCGAGCAAGGCGCCTTCCGCGTCGAGTACTACGCCCACCACTTTCCGATCAATCCGGGTACCTACGGCCAGATCCTGCGCGAGAGCGACCTGCCCCAGCTGAGTCTGTTCGCCGATGCCTTCTCGGCACGGGCCAAGGACCTGGAAGAAGCCCGTGGCGCCCAGCGCCAACTGGCCGATGCCGCCAAGGACCCCGCCGTCGCCGCCGCCATCGACAAGGCGGTCGCCGCCTTCGACGGTAGCCAGGCCGCCAACCAGGAGCGGCTGCACGCCCTGCTGGAGAGTCAGCACTATCGCCTGGCCAGCTGGCGCACCGCCTCGGACGACATCAACTGGCGGCGCTTCTTCGACATCACCGAACTGGGCGGCCTGCGCATGGAGCGCCACGAGGTGTTCGAAGAAACCCATTCGCTGATCTTCCGCCTGATCAGCGAAGGCCTGCTCGACGGCCTGCGCCTGGATCACATCGATGGCCTGGCCAATCCGCGCGCCTATTGCCGCAAGCTGCGCCGTCGCGTCGACGACCTCTGCGCCAGCCGCACCGGCGGCGCGCCGGAGGACGGCTTCCCCATCTACATCGAGAAGATCCTCGCCGAAGGCGAGCAGCTGCGGGAAGGCTGGGGCATCGACGGCACCACCGGCTACGAATTCATGAACGAGGTGTCGGCGGTGCAACATGCCGCCAGTGGCGAAGCCCCGCTGCGCCAGTTCTGGGCCGAGCGGACCGGTCGTACCGAGGACTTCCTCGAAGAGGTGCGGGAAGCGCGCCGCCTGGTGCTCACCACCGCGCTGAACAGCGAGTTCGAATCGGCCGTGCATACCCTGCACCTGCTGGCGCAGCAGGATTGGCGCACCCGCGACACCAGCCAGGGCGCCATCCGCCGGGTGTTGCTGGAGCTGATCGTGCAGTTCAAGGTCTATCGCACCTACGCCGGCGCGGCGGGCTTCGTCGGCAACGACGCCCAGTGGTTCGATACCGCACTGGAAGCTGCTCGCCCCCACGTCAGCGAGGCGGAGCAACCGCTGCTGGAACAGCTGCGCGCCTGGCTGGGTGGCGACGCCCCGCGTCACAAGCCCGTGGGCAGCGTGGCCCGCCGCGAGCAGCGTCGTGCCATCACCAAGTTCCAGCAACTCACCTCGCCGATCGCCGCCAAGGCGGTGGAAGACACGGCCTGCTATCGCTCCGCGCCGCTGCTGTCGCGCAATGACGTGGGCTTTGATCCACAGCATTTCGCCCAGCCGGTCAGTGCCTTCCACCAGGCCAGCGGTTGGCGCGCCGAGCACTTCCCACGCAACATGCTGACCACCGCGACCCACGACCACAAGCGTGGCGAAGACACCCGCGCGCGCCTGGCAGTGGTCTCGGAACGCCCGGACGCCTACATCGCCCAGGCCACCCGCTGGATGGAACAGGCCGCACCGTTGCGCGGCCAGTGGAACGACGCGCCGGCGCCGACGCCGGGCGATGAACTGATGCTCTACCAGACCCTGCTCGCCAGCTGGCCGCTGCAGCTCCAGGCCGATGACCAGAAGGGTCTGGAGGCCTATCTGGAGCGGCTGCTGCAGTGGCAGGAAAAGGCCCTGCGCGAGGAGAAGCTGGAGTCCGATTGGTGGGCGCCGAATGGCGACTACGAGGCGGCCTGCAAGGCCTTCCTGGAAGGTCTGCTCACCAACGATAAGTACCGCGCCCTGCGCGGCGAGATCGTCACCGCGGTCCGCGAACTCGCTCCGGCCGGTGCGCTGAACGGCCTGGTGCAGATGCTACTGCGCAATACCGCGCCCGGCGTGCCCGACCTCTATCAGGGCGGTGAATTCTGGGACTTCAGCCTGGTGGAGCCCGACAACCGCCGTGCCGTGGACTATGCCCCGCGGCAGCAGGCGCTGACCAAGAACGCTTCCGTCGAGGCTGCCCTGGATGCCTGGCAGAACGGCGAGATCAAGCAACAGGTCTTGGCTGCCGTGCTCCAACTGCGCAAGCAGCAGCCGCAGCTGTTCACCGAAGGTCGCTACCTGCCCCTGACCGTAGTGGGCGCCCATGCCGATCAGGTGCTGGCGTTCGCCCGTACCTGGGAGCAACAGGCGGTGATCGTCATCGTGCCGGTGCATGCCTCCGACCTCATGCAGAACGATGGAAATCTCCGCTTTTCCGCAGAGGCCTGGCAGGACACCCGGATAAAACTTCCGGAAACCTTGTCCATGTACCGTTTTGGGGAAACTTTTGCCCCGGCATCTGTCCATGACCAGAAGAAAGAGCTTTCTGTCGGCGAGGTTCTGGCACGTTTTCCGCTTGGATTGCTCAGCACACAAGACATCACTCAAGGAGCCGCACCGCAATGACCCAAAAAGACGAACGCATCCAGCAGCTCGCCTATCAGATCTGGGAGTCCGAAGGACGGCCGGCCCACGAACATGATCGCCACTGGGAGATGGCGACTCGACTGTACGAAGCCGAACAGGAAGGCGTGGCCAAGAAGACCGCGGCCAAGAAGCCTCGCGCGACCAAGGCTGCGGCAGCGAGCGCGGACAAGCCCGTCGCCAGCAAGCCCCGCACCACCGGCAAGACCAAGAGTGGCAGCGAGAAGGCCGCTACCGAAGCCGCAGCGGCCGGTGAGTCGGTAACCGAGAAGGTGGAATCGGCGGCCAAGAAGGTTGCCTCCAAGGTCAAGCAGGCGGTCAAGCCCAGTGCAGGCAAGACCGGCGCGAGCAAGACCACCGCCAGCAAGGCCAAGGCCGATGCCAACGTCGACGCAACCGGCGTAGGCGTGGCGCCGGCCACGCCGAAGAAGCCGCGCGCGTCCCGCGCCAAGGCGGCCACGACCAAGCCCGCCGCCACCGAGTGATGTGATGTTTCGGCCTGGCCGTCCGGCCAGGCCTTCCCCCCGCCGCCTCGCTGCGGTGTCTGCGTTATCGCTGTTTTCCTGATTTTTTCCTGAAAAAACAACGCTTTGTCGGTTCGCCATCAGGGCTCGGAACTGCGCTGCGTCGGGCCTTTCATATGCAGGTAGCCGGATCTGTATCGATTCAGCCACCGGCAGGTATTGAGAGCCGAGTCAGAGCTACTTCCTTCCTAGCTATCCCGAGAGCGTCGAAATGACTTCAACCGAGTCCAACAAGCCGTTAACCGAAGCGACCACTTTCATCAGCAAGTCCAAGTCTCGTGTTCGTGAAGGGCTGCCCTACCCCCTGGGCGCCACCTGGGACGGCTCCGGCGTGAACTTCGCCATCTTTTCCGCCAACGCCACCAAGGTGGAACTCTGTCTCTTCGACGACGAAGGCAAGGAAGAAATCGAGCGTATCGAACTGCCGGAATTCACCAACGAGATCTGGCACGGCTATCTGCCCGACGCCCGTCCCGGCACCCTCTACGGCTATCGCGTGCATGGCCCGTACGAGCCGCAGAATGGCCATCGTTTCAACCACAACAAGCTGCTGATCGATCCATATGCCAAGCAGATCGTGGGCGAGCTGGAGTGGAACGACGCCCTGTTCGGCTACACCATCGGCCACCCCGATGGCGACCTGTCCTTCGACGAGCGTGACAGCGCGCCCTTCATGCCGCGCTGCCGCGTCATCGACCCCGCCTTCACCTGGGGCAACACCACCCACCCGCGCGTGCCGCGTGATCGCACCGTGTTCTACGAGACCCACGTCCGTGGCTACACCATGCAGCACCCGGCCGTACCGGAAAGCGCCCGCGGTACCTTTTCCGGTCTGCAGGAGAGCGAGGTCATCGACTACATCAAGTCGCTCGGCATTACCTCCGTCGAACTGATGCCGATCCACTACTTCCTCGATGACAACCACCTCTTGGAAAAGGGCCTGAGAAATTTCTGGGGCTACAACACCCTAGCCTTCTTCGCCCCGCACTCGCGCTACATGGCCAGCCAGTCCATCGGCGAATTCAAGGTGATGGTCGCGCGCATGCACAACGCCGGGCTCGAGGTCATCCTCGACGTGGTCTACAACCACACCGCCGAAGGCAACGAGATGGGCCCGACCCTCTCGCTCAAGGGCATCGACAACGCCAACTACTACCGCCTGATGCCCGATGATGCGCGCTACTACATCAACGACACCGGCACCGGCAACACCCTGAACATGAGCCACCCCTGCGTGCTGCAGATGGTGACCGACTCGCTGCGCTACTGGGCCACCGAGATGGGCGTGGACGGCTTCCGCTTCGACCTGGCCACCATCCTGGGTCGCGAGCCGGACGGCTTCGACGAGGGCGGTGGCTTCCTGCACGCCTGCCGTCAGGACCCGATCCTGGCCGAGACCAAGCTCATCGCCGAACCCTGGGACTGCGGCCCTGGCGGCTATCAGGTGGGCAACTTCCCCCCCGGCTGGATGGAGTGGAACGACACCTTCCGCGACACCGCCCGTGCCTTCTGGAAGGGTGACGAGGACAAGATCGGCGACTTCGCGAAGATCTTCCTGGGCTCCGGCGACAAGTTCAATCGTCGCGGTCGCAAGCCCTATTCGTCCGTGAACTTCGTGACCGCTCACGATGGCTTCACCCTGGCCGATACCGTGTCGTACAACGACAAGCACAACGAGGCCAACGGCGAAGACAACAACGACGGTCACTCCCACAACCTGTCGTGGAACTGTGGTGCCGAAGGCGAGACGGACGATCCGGAAATCATCGAGCTGCGCTATCGCCAAATGCGCAACCTGCTGGCCACCCTCTTCCTCTCCCAGGGCACGCCGATGCTACTGGCCGGCGACGAATTCGCCCGGACCCAGGGCGGCAACAACAACGCCTACTGCCAGGACAGCGAGATCGGCTGGGTCAACTGGGAGATCAGCGAGAAGAGCGCCGAACTGCAGGAATACGTGCGCAACCTGATCGACCTGCGTCGTCGCTATCCGCTGCTGCGTCGTAGCCGCTTCTTCACCGGCGCCTACAACGAGGAACTGGGCGTCAAGGACGTCACCTGGCTGCAACCCGGTGGCACCGAGATGGGCGACGAGCAATGGCAGGACGGCAGCAACAAGTGCATGGGCATCCTGCTCGATGGCCGGGCCCAGCCGACCGGCATTCGACGCAAGGGCGCGGATACCTCGCTGCTGATTCTGGTCAATGCTCATTATGACGTGGTGGATTTCACCCTGCCGGAAGTCCCCATGGGCGAGCATTGGTCCCTGCAGCTGGATACCAATCAGCCCGACCTGGATGCCGGCGACGTCTTCAATTTCGGAGACACCTATCAGGTCACCGGACGCTCGGTATTGCTGTTCGAGCTGACCCAGACCAAGCGGAGGAAGCGCCAGGCATGACGGACGCGCAACAGGGTTTTTCGTTCAAGGTCCTGACCATCAACACGCACAAGGGCTTCACGTCCTTCAACCGCAAGTTCATCTTGCCGGAATTGCGCGAGGCGGTGCGGACGGTGTCAGCGGACATTGTCTTCTTGCAGGAGGTGTTGGGTACCCACGAAAAGCACCCGTTGCGCTTCGAGAACTGGCCGGCGGCGCCGCAGTACGAGTTCCTGGCCGATTCCATGTGGACCGATTTCGCCTACGGGCGAAATGCGGTCTACCCGGATGGCCATCACGGTAATGCGGTGCTGTCGAAGTTTCCCATCGTCAGTTACGACAACTTCGACATTTCCATCGCCGGACCGGAAAAGCGCGGGATGCTGCACTGCGTCCTGCGTGTTCCGGATCAGGATGTGGATCTGCACGTGATCTGCGTGCACCTGGGATTGCGGGAAAAGCACCGCCAGATGCAGATGAAGCTGATCTGCGAACACATCAATTCCCTGCCCAGCGACGCTCCCGTCGTGGTGGCGGGGGATTTCAACGACTGGCGCCAGAAGGCCAACGACATCCTTGGCCAGGGCGCGGGCCTCGAAGAGGTGTTCATGAAGACCGCGGGGCGCCTGCCCAAGACCTTCCCGGCAAAGCGTCCCCTGCTCTGCCTGGATCGCATCTATACCCGTAACGTCAGTGTCGGGCGCCCACAGGTGCTGGGCAATCAGCCGTGGTCGCACCTTTCCGACCACGCTCCCCTGGCTGCGGACTTCCACCTATGAACTTCGAATGGCGGGACGGAAACCGCATCGCCTTGCTGGAAAACGGCGAGGACTTCTTTCCACGGGTCTTCGAGGCGATCCGCGAAGCCGAGCGCGAGGTGATCATCGAGACCTTCATCCTCTTTTACGACAAGGTCGGCAAGGCCTTGCAGGAGGAGTTGGTCGCGGCGGCCAAGCGCGGTGTCCAGGTGGACATCACCGTGGATGCCTACGGCTCGCCGGACCTGCCGCAGGCCTTCATCGACGAGATGGTCCATGCCGGGGTGCGCTTTCGCTACTACGATCCGCGCCCCCTGCTTATGGGCATGAGGACCAACCTCTTCCGCCGCCTACATCGCAAGATCGTGGTGGTGGACGCCCGCCTGGGTTTCATCGGCGGCATCAACTATTCCGCCGAGCACCTGGGCGACTTCGGGCCCGAGGCCAAGCAGGATTATGCCGTCGAGGTCGAAGGCCCCATCGTCGATGACATCCACCGCTTCGCCCGCGACGCCATCAACTCCCCCGAGGAAACCCACCGTTGGTGGGGCAAGCGTTCGCAAAAGCCGGCCGACAATCGCAATCCCGGCAATGCCCAGGCGCTGCTGGTGTTCCGCGACAACGACGAGCACCGCGCCGATATCGAAAAGCACTACCTGGAGATGCTGCGCAACGCCAAGCGCGAGGTGGTGATCGCCAATGCCTATTTCTTCCCCGGCTATCGGCTGCTCAGGGAGATGCGCAATGCGGCGCAACGCGGCGTCCGCGTGGTGCTGATCGTCCAGGGCGAACCGGACATGGCCATCGTCAAGGTCGGCGCCCAGATGCTCTACAACTACCTGGTCAAGGCCGGGGTGGAGATCTACGAATATTGCCTGCGCCCCCTGCACGGCAAGGTGGCGACCATGGACGAGCATTGGTCCACCGTGGGTTCGAGCAACCTCGACCCCCTGAGTCTCTCGCTCAATCTCGAATGCAACCTGATCTTCCACGACCATGCCTTCAACCGTGAATTGCGCGGTCGCCTGGAAACCCTGATCCAGAATCACTGCGAGCACGTCGACAGCAGCAAGGTGCCCAAGCGCACCTACTGGCACCTGGCCAAGACGATGCTGGTCTTTCACTTCCTGCGCCACTTTCCCGCCTGGGTCGGCTGGCTGCCCGGTCATACCCCTAAGATCGAACTGGTGAGTCCGCCGGTGCAGCCCGAGCTCGAAACCCAGGACCGGGTCGATTCCTCGATCTCAAGGTATCCGCAACGATGAGCAGCCACAGCGACACCCTGGACCACGCCGACGACGAGGCGGACCAGCAGGCCGCCGACAAACCGCATAACAAGCACTGGGTCCTGGCCAAGAAGATTCTCACTTGGGTGTTCCTGATCGCGGTGGTGGTGCTGCTGGTGATATATGCCCGCAAGGTCGACTGGGGCGAAGTCTGGAAGGTCTTCACCGGCTACAAGTGGACCACCCTGGCCATGGCCGGTGGCCTGGTGGTGCTGTCCTACATCATGTATGGCTGCTACGACCTGATCGGGCGCGCCTATTGCGGCCACAAGCTGGTCAAGCGCCAGGTGTTCCTGGTGTCCTTCATCTGCTACGCCTTCACCCTGACCCTGAGCACCTGGGTCGGCGGCATCGGCATGAGGTATCGCCTCTACTCGCGGCTGGGCCTGTCCAGCGGCACCATCACCCGGATCTTTTCCCTGAGCATCGCCACCAACTGGCTGGGATATGTCCTGCTCGCCGGCGGCATCTTCGTCAGCGGCGTGGTGGACATGCCGCCCAACTGGTTCGTCGGTGATACCACGCTGCGACTGATCGGCTTTGGTCTGCTGGCCTTCATCGTCTTCTACCTGGGCGTCTGCGCCTTCGCCAAGCAGCGCGAATGGACGGTGCGCAAGCAGCGCCTCGCCCTGCCCTCGCTGCGCATGGCCTGTCTGCAGCTGCTGGTGTCCTCGATCAACTGGATGGCCATGGCCGCCATCGTCTACCTGTTCCTGGGCCGCCAGGTGGACTATCTGCATGTACTCGGCGTCCTGCTGCTGTCCAGCATCGCCATGGTCATCGTGCATATCCCGGCCGGGGTCGGGGTGCTGGAGACGGTGTTCATCGCCCTGCTGGCCAACGACGGCCTCTCCCAGGGCAAGATCATCGCCGCCCTGCTCGGCTACCGGACGCTGTACTTCATCGTCCCGTTGCTGATCGCCGCCGTGCTCTACTTCGCCCTGGAGAGCCGCGCCAAGAAGCTCAAGGTCAGCAACGACCGCCGCGAAGAGCGCAAGCAGCAGGAAAAGCACGCCACCTAGGACGTGCCCTATCTGTTATTGGGCTGGTGCATGGAAATCAGCCGGTAGAACAGCACACGCCCGCCCTCGGTGGCGGGACCTTCCCCATCGCGCAAGCGGGCGCCCGCCTTGAAATACAGGTGATGACTGCTCCAGGCGCTGTCCAGTTGCAGACCCAGGTCTCCGTTGCGCGAACCAGCGCCATGGGCACGTACCGTGAGCACCCCGGTACGCGCCAGCTTGATGTCATAGCTGAAGCGACTGTTGAGCGGTAGATGCTCCAGCAGGATGACGTCCTTGGGACTGTCGGTGGGGCTTTCCCGCAACCGGGCGATGAGCTGGCCCTGTTCGACCTGCCCCTTGGCAGTGGCCGCGCTTTCCACGCGGTAGACCAGTTGCAACAGGGCCTGGGACGCTTCAGGCGCGGCGGTCTGGTCCTCGATCTGGCTGATGATGACCTCGGGGCGTGAGGGCACCTGCTGCACCGCCGCTTCGGCCTGCAGCAGGGCATCGGCCTCGCGATACTTCCAGGCATAGGCGCTGCCGTCCGGACGCGTTTCGCGCAACTCGGTGGCGGGATAGCTGTTGAAGGGTTGCGGAGTACCGGTCACGGGGACCCAGAACAGCAGCGACCCTCCCTCACCACGCATGAGATAGGGGCTGCGAAAGGCGCTGCTGTTGAGTTCGGCGGTCTGTACCTGGGCCACGGGCATGGGTACGGGAACCGTCAGATTCCATTCGGCGAGATCGATCATGGTGCTCTCGGTTGCCAGATGCCTGACAAGCATCGCCCAGAACGGGGATGCCTGTCAGCGCAGCGCGTCCCTTGCGGGACGCTCCCGGATCAGCCCTGCGGCTTGAACACCAGCACACCGAGGGGTGGCAACTGCAGATTCAGCGAGGCCGGCTGACCATGGGCGCCGATCTCCTCGGCGTTCACCCCACCGCCGTTGCCCAGGTTGGAACCACCGTAGCGCTCGGCGTCGCTGTTGAAGATCTCCTGCCAATGGCCCAGCGAGGGCACGCCCACCCGGTAGTCATGCCGCGGTACTGGCGTGAAGTTGGCGATCACCAGCAAGGGCCGCTGCTGAGCATCCTTGCGCAACCAGGCGAAGACGCTGTTGCCATTGTCGTCGCCGACCACCCAGTCGAAACCCTCGGGCAGGTGATCGCGCTCGTGCAGTGCCGGCTCATTGCGATAGAGCTGGTTGAGATCGGCCAGCAATTGCTGCACACCGCGGTGGGTGCCGTGCTCCAGGAGGAACCAGTCCAGCTCGCGGTCATGACTCCACTCGCGCCACTGGCCGAACTCGCAGCCCATGAACAACAGCTTCTTGCCCGGGTGGGTCCACATGAAGCTCAGGTAGGTACGCAGGTTGGCGAACTTCTGCCAGACGTCCCCTGGCATCTTCTCGATCATCGAGCCCTTGCCGTGCACCACCTCGTCGTGGGAAATGGGCAGCATGAAGCGCTCGGACCAGGCGTACACCAGGCCAAAGGTCATCTGATGGTGATGGTACTGGCGATAGACCGGATCCTCTTCCACATAGTGGAGGGTGTCGTTCATCCAGCCCATGTTCCACTTGAAGTCGAAGCCCAGGCCGCCTTCACTGACCGGTGCGCTCACACCCGGCCAGGACGTGGATTCCTCGGCGATCACCAGCGCACCCGGCGCCTCTTCGTGGACCACCTCGTTGAGGTGACGCAGGAAGGCGATGGTTTCCAGGTTCTCGCGACCGCCATGGATGTTGGGGATCCACTCGCCGTGCTTGCGCGAATAGTCGCGGTAGAGCATGGAAGCCACGGCATCCACCCGCAGGCCGTCGATGTGGAAGTGCTTGAGCCAGTGCATGGCCGAGGCCAGCATGAAGCCGTGCACCTCATGGCGCCCCAGGTTGTAGATGTAGGTGTTCCAGTCCTGGTGGAAGCCTTCGAAGGGATGCTCGTATTCGTACAGGGCGGTGCCGTCGAAGCGAGCCAGGCCGTGTTCGTCGGTGGGGAAATGCGCCGGCACCCAGTCGAGGATGACACCGATGTCGGCCTGGTGGCAGGCGTCGACGAAGGCGGCGAAATCCGCCGGGGTACCGAAGCGCGAGGTGGGCGCGAACTGGCCGAGCGGCTGGTAGCCCCAGGAACCGCTGAAGGGATGTTCCATGATCGGCAACAGCTCGATATGGGTGAAGCCCATCTCGCGGACATAGGGAATCAGGCGCTCGGCCAGTTCCCGCCAGTTGTACTGGCGCCCCTCGTCACCGCCTTCGCGGCGCCAGGACCCGGCGTGCAGTTCATAGACCGAGATCGGCGCTTCCACACCCTGCAGTTCGCGGCGGCGGGCCATCCAGTCCTGGTCGTGCCAGGTGAAGGGCCTGTTGTCGGCCACCACCGAGGCGGTGCGCGGCGGCAATTCCGCGGCCAGGGCGATGGGATCGGCCTTGAGCGGCAGTACGCCGTGCTGGCCGAGGATCTCGTACTTGTAGGAAGTACCGACCGGCAGGCGCGGCACGAACAGCTCCCAGACGCCGCTGTTGGCGCGCAGGCGCATGGGCAGCCGGCGGCCGTCCCAGCTGTTGAAGTCGCCGACCACCGAGACGCGGCGGGCATTGGGGGCCCAGACCGCGAAGCGCACGCCCTCCACGCCGTCGACCTGGCAGCGCTGGGCGCCAAAGGTCTCGCCGAGGTTGCGGTGGCGGCCTTCGTTGAACAGATAGAGGTCGGTCTCCCCCAGCAGGAGACCGAAGGAATAGGGATCCTCGGTCTCCTGCACGCCGCTGGGCCAACGGATGATCAGCTTGTAGGGCGCGGCGTATTCCAGCCGCGCGACGAACAGCCCGGGCACCCGCCCCGGCTGCATCTGGGCCAGAGGCCGACCGCTGACGCGATCGACCAGCTCCACGCCCAGGGCGTTGGGCAGGAAGGCGCGGACGATCACGCCCTCGCCATCGGGATGGGGACCGAGCACGGCGAAGGGATTGCCGTGCTCGCCGCGGGCCAGCGACTCGGCTTCGGCAGCCGAGAGCCGGGCGTCGTCCAGGGGAGCGACGGGAGCGGTGTTGTGATCGGTCATGCGCGGGCTCCGGACAAGAGGGTCTCGACGATGGCAGCGACGCCACGTAGCGGGATGTTGATCCAGGTGGGTCGGTTGGCAGCCTCGTAGCCTATCTCATACACCGCCTTCTCCAGGCTGTAGAGATCCAGCGCCGCCTGCTCGCCGCGCTCGCCCCACTGGTGGCCGATACCGGCCGCCGCAGCGCGATAGCCTTCCAGGAAGGCCGCGTAGGAGGCATTGCGATAGGTCTCCGCCGCCTTGGCACGCAGCTGCAGATGCTCTTCCGAGGTATCGGCGCCGGCGTTGCTCGACTGGGTGACCATGGCCGCCGCGTAGTCGAAGGAGCGCAGCACCCCGGCGACGTCCTTGTGCGGACCGTACTTGCCGCGCCGCTCTTCCAGCGACCGCGCCGGCTCGCCTTCGAAGTCGATGAGGATAGCGTCGTCCTGGGCCACCAGCACCTGACCCAGGTGCAGATCGCCATGGACGCGGATGCGCAGACCGCCTTCGACATCCGCGGCCAGGGCCTCGATGCGCTTGGCCAGGGCTTCGCGCTTACCGACCAGACCCTGCAGCAGCTCCTTGCCGGTGGCATCGAGCTTGTCGCTCATGCCCTGCAGGGTGTCCAGGGCACCGTCCACCTGGACGCGAACGCGGTGCGCCAGCTCCTTGGCCGCCTGGGCGTCCACGGTTTCCGGCGCGAAGGCCGCGTCTTCGGTGGGCTGCGCCAGCACCAGGTGCATCTCGCCCAGGCGCTTGCCCAGCACGCCGGCGAAGGCCGCCAGATCGCCCATGGCGGTGAACTCGTTCTCCACGTCGGAGATGCCGCCGCTGAGCAGATCGCGGGTGACGCGATCCAGACCGTCCAGACTCCAGGTCCAGGCATCGCCCTGGTTGTGGATGTGCTGCTGCACCAGCATCAGCACGTGCGGGGTGACATCCGGCGCGATGCGCTGGGCCACGGCATGGGTCGCGGCGATGTTGGCGAAGCCGGCCTGGGCCAGGTAGCGCCCCATCTCCACTTCCGGATGGATGCCCGGCGCCACCTTGCGGATCAGCTTGAGCATCAGGTGGTCGCCGACGATCAGCGAGCTGTTGGACTGCTCGACGCCCAGGTGCTTGATCTCGATGTCCGGATCCAGCGCGAAGTCCTCGAGCTGGTCATAGACCTCGAAGCTCAGCTCGCCGGACGGCGAAGCGATCTTGGCGCCCTTGCGGAAGGCGTCGAACACGCCATGGACGAAGCTGGTCAGGGCGAAGGCATCGGTCACCAGGCCCACGCGCCGCACGTGGCGGATGCGCGACAGGGCCAGCTGGGTGGCCAGCGGACTGCAGTGCTGGTCCTCTTCGGCGAGGAAGCCCAGGGGCAGTGCATAGCGCTCTTCGCCCTTGGCATTGGTCACCACCACCTCGCTGAACATCACCGGCAGCTTGGGCGTGTTGATCTGGGCCGCGTAGTCTAGCCGCACGCTGGTGATGGCTTCGTCCTTGGAACCGAACCAGCGCCGCTTGGGCAGATAGACCGGCAGCACCTCTTCGAAGATGCGGCGCGGCTCGCCCTCCAGCAATTCCTGCAGGTGCCGCTTGATGACCACCGTCTGGTAGTCGGGCATCGGCGCCGGCGGCTCGGTGTGCCAGGCAGGCATCTGCTCGTTGCCGGCCAGGTAGAACCAGTAGAAGCCATAGGGCGGCAGGGTCAGCATGTAGGGCAGCTGGCCGATGGGCGGGAAGGCGCTGCCGCCGATCATTTCCACCGGCACCTGACCGGCGAAGCTGGACAGGTCCAGTTCCACCGCCTGGGCGGCGCGGGAGACGTTGGCCACGCAGAGGATGGTCTCATGTTCGCCCTGGGCGTTGGTGAAGTCGCGCAGGTAGGCCAGGATGCGTCTGTTGGTGGGCGACAGCATCTTCAGGGTGCCGCGACCGAAGGCCTTCTGCTGCTTGCGCACGGCCAGCATGCGCCGCGTCCAGTTGAGCAACGAATGGGGATCGCGGGACTGGGCCTCGACGTTGATCGCCTGGTAGCCATAGAGCGGATCCATGATCGACGGCAGCACCAGGCTGGCTGGGTCGGCGCGGGAGAAGCCGCCGTTGCGGTCGACCGACCACTGCATCGGGGTACGCACGCCGTCGCGGTCGCCCAGGTGGATGTTGTCACCCATGCCGATTTCGTCGCCGTAGTACATCGTCGGGGTGCCGGGCATCGACAGCAGCAGGCTGTTGAGCAGCTCGATACGCCGACGGTCGCGCTCCAGCAGGGGCGCCAGACGGCGCCGGATGCCGAGGTTGATGCGCGCGCGGCGATCCGAGGCGTAGTAGTTCCACAGATAGTCCCGCTCGCGGTCGGTCACCATCTCCAGGGTCAGTTCGTCGTGGTTGCGCAGAAAGATCGACCACTGGCAGTTGGCCGGGATCTCCGGGGTCTGGCGCAGGATGTCGGTGATGGGGAAGCGGTCTTCTTGGGCGATGGCCATGTACATCCGCGGCATCAGCGGGAAGTGGAAGGCCATGTGGCATTCGTCGCCATCGCCGAAGTACAGCTGGGTGTCTTCCGGCCACTGATTGGCCTCGGCCAGCAGCATGCGGTCGGGATAGTTGGCGTCGATCTCGGCGCGGATTTCCTTGAGTACCGCGTGGGTCTCGGGCAGGTTCTCGTTGTTGGTGCCGTCGCGTTCCACCAGGTAGGGGATGGCGTCCAGACGCAGGCCGTCGACCCCCATGTCCAGCCAGTACCTCATGATGGAGATCACCGCCTTCATCACCTGGGGATTGTCGAAGTTCAGGTCGGGCTGGTGCGAATAGAAGCGGTGCCAGAAGTACTGGCCGGCGACCGGGTCCCAGGTCCAGTTGGACTTCTCGGTGTCGAGGAAGATGATGCGGGTGCCGTCGTACTTCTGGTCGTCATCGGACCAGACGTAGAAGTTGCGTGCCGCCGAACCCTTCTTGGCGCGGCGGGCGCGCTGGAACCAGGGGTGCTGGTCGGAGGTGTGGTTGATGACCAGTTCGGTGATCACCCGCAGGCCACGGGCATGGGCCTCGGCGATGAACCTCTTGGCATCGGCCATGGTGCCGTAGTCAGGGTGGATGCCGCGGTATTCGGCGATGTCGTAGCCGTCGTCGCGCCGCGGCGAGGGATAGAACGGCAGCAGCCAGATGGTGTTGACGCCCAGGCTGGCGATGTAGTCGAGCTTCTCGATCAGGCCGGGAAAGTCGCCGATGCCATCGTTGTTGGAGTCGAAGAACGACTTCACGTGCACTTGATAGATGACCGCGTCCTTGTACCAGAGCGGATCGTCGATGAAGGCAGCGGGTTTGCGGGAGCGAGCTTTATTGGGTTTTGCCATGTCGTCAGGTCCTTAACAGGGCGTCTGAATCGAATGCGTGTACCGGTCGTCCTTGCCGCCCGGCAGTGATGACGGCCGGGCCAGGCGGTGCGGATCTGTCCGCACCGCCTGGCCCGTGCCGCCCGAGGTAGCGCTAGTGGCCCGCCTGGATGCGCCAGATGCCGAAGGGCATCGACGGCTCTAGGCGCGTCCACTGGGTCTTGCCGTGCCAGGCCCAGCGGTGCCCGGTCATGAGGTCCTCGCCGTAGGTGGTGGCGTGGTCGTCGAGACCCAGCTCCCACAGCGGCAGTTCGAAGTGGCCTTCCTGGGCGTTGAAGGGATCCAGGTTGACGGCGATCAGGATGAAGTTGCCCAGGTCGTCGGTGCGCTTGCCGAAATAAAGGATCTGGTCGTTCCAGCAGTTGTAGATCTTCAGCCCCAGGTGGGTCTGCAACGCCGGGTTCTGCCGGCGGATGCGGTTGAGCTGGGCGATCTCGCCCATAATGTTGCCGGGGGCGTAGAAGTCGCGCGGGCGCAGCTCGTATTTCTCCGAATCCAGGTACTCCTCTTTGCCCGGCGTGAGCGGCGCGCCCTCGCAGAGTTCGAAGCCGGCGTACATGCCCCACAGGCCGGAGCCCATGGTGGCCAGGGCGGCGCGGATTAGGAAGCCGGGCCGGCCGCTGGTCTGCAGGAAGCCCGGGTTGATGTCCGGCGTGTTGACGAAGAAGTTCGGCCGGTAGCAGTCACGTAGCGGGGCTTCGTTGAGCTGGGTGAAGTATTCAGTCAGCTCGGCCTTGGTGTTGCGCCAGGTGAAGTAGGTGTAGCTCTGGCTGTAACCGACCTTGCCCAGGCGCGCCATCATGGCCGGCTTGGTAAAGGCCTCGGCGAGAAACATGACATCGGCGTCACGACCGCGGATGTCGGCGATCAGCCACTCCCAGAACGGCAGCGGCTTGGTGTGGGGGTTGTCGACGCGGAAGATTTTCACGCCCTGCTCCACCCAATGCCAGACCACGTCGCGCAGCGCCAGCCAGAGATCCGGCACGGCATCCTTGGCATAGAAATCGACGTTGACGATGTCCTGGTACTTCTTCGGCGGATTCTCCGCATAGCGCATCGAGCCGTCCGGCCGCCAGGAGAACCAGCCCGGATGCTCCTTGAGCCAGGGGTGATCCGGCGAACACTGAATGGCGAAGTCCAGGGCGATCTCCAGGCCATGGTCGGCAGCGGCCGCCACCAGGGCGCGGAAGTCGTCCAGGGTACCCAGCTCGGGATGCACGGCGTCATGGCCGCCATCCGGGCTGCCGATGGCATAGGGACTACCCGGCTGGTCCGCGCCCGCCCCCAGGGTGTTGTTCTTGCCCTTGCGGTGAGCCAGGCCGATCGGATGGATCGGCGGGAAATACAGCACATCGAAGCCCATGTCGCGCACGCGCGGCAATTCGCCGATCACGTTGCGGAAGGTGCCGTGACGCTGGGGGTCGTCGGTGATGGAGCGCGGAAAGAGTTCGTACCAGCTGGCGAATTCGGCGCGCAGGCGCTCGATGTCCAGCGGGTATTCGATGCTGTGGGTCAGGTGGACATAGGCATCCACCGACGCCATGGCCTGGCTGGCCTCGCCGGCCAGGAGCACGGCGACCTTGTCGCCCTCGCTGCCGGCCTGGTCCAGCCGCTGCAGCAGCGCCTCCAGGGGACCGCGCTGCTCGCCTTCGGCGCGGGACAGGGCTTGCTCCACATGGATGCGGCCCTCCTGCAATTCCAGGTTCAGCCCGACACCCGCGGCGTATTTCTTCTCGATTTCGTAGCGATAGGTGCCCCAGACGTCCCACCAGGCCTGGACCACGAATTCGTAGCGACCCACCGCGGGCGGAGTGAAGCGGCCGCGCCAGAGATCGTTGGTTTCCAGGGTCAAGGGAGCCTGTTGCCAGTTCTCCTCGCCCTCCTGACGCCAGAGCACGCTGGCCGCCAGCTTGTCGTGGCCATCGGCGAAGATCTTGGCGGTCACCTCGACAACGCGCCCGGCGATGCCTTTGGCGGCGAACTGGCCATTGTCCACGGCCGGCGTGACCGACTCTATGGCGATGCGCGGGGTCTGGGCAGCGGTAGCGGGATCGAGGGAAAGCGTGGAAAAAGAACCGGGGAGATCGGTGTTCGACATCGAGCCTGACTCCATCTTGGGACGCGTGAAAGGTCGCAACGCGCAAGCGCTGCGACCTTGGTCATGAACCCGCTACTGCTTGGCTTGCCGCCAAAGAGGCCCGGCTGGCCGAACCCCTCAAGGGAATCGGTAACCCGTAGTGACACCCCTAGGGATGCCACTCCAGACAGCCGCGGCTCTACTGCAACCGGAAGCACTCACGCGGGTGTGTCTGAAAGAGTCTGAGCGCCGACGACGCGCAAAAGTTCAGCCAAATTGCAATGAACAACAGGCACGTAAAAGCGGCCTAAACCCATAAATATCAGTTACTTAAAGTAAATAAATGAAGCTGTTTCTAACTTAGCGACCAGCGCTACGGTGCTTGTTGAAGAGCACCGAAGCACAAGCCGGAGTAAGGATCGCCCTCAAGCCTATATTCGATAAATCACTTGAGCTACGAGCTATAACCCCATGATTTCACTTATAAGGCGTATAGGGGAGATCGCGTTTGTGCGCGCTACGCCGGTAGGTATTGAGAATGATCTCCAGCGTGGCCGGGCTCACCGCCTTGCCTTCCAGGAAATCGTCGATCTCGGCGTAGGTGATGCCAAAGGCATCTTCATCGGCCTTGCCGGGCGACAGGGATTCCAGATCGGCGGTCGGCACCTTGTGCACCAGCTCGTTGGGGGCGCCCAGCCACTCGGCCACCGCCCGCACCCGCCGCTTGTTGAGACCATGCAGAGGCGTGAGATCGCAGGCGCCATCGCCGAATTTGGTATAGAAGCCCATCAGGGCTTCCGCCGCGTGGTCAGTGCCTATCACCAGACCCCGGCGCGCGCCGGCCACCGCGTACTGGGCGATCATGCGCTGGCGCGCCTTGATGTTGCCCAGCGTGAAATCCTCGTGCAGTTCGTCATCGAAGGCCACGCGGGCTTCGCGCACCGAGGCGAGCATGGCGTCGCTGGCCGGCTTGATGTTGACGGTGTGGGTCTCGTCGGGCTGGATGAATTGCAGGGCGCGCTGGGCATCCGCCTCGTCGCGCTGCACGCCATAGGGCAGGCGCATGGCGATGAACCTCAGGCGCGCATTGCCGCTCTCCTCGCGCGCCCGCTCCACCGCCAGCTGGGCCAGGCGACCGGCCGTGGAGGAATCCACGCCGCCACTGATGCCCAGCACATAGCTTTCCTGGCGGCTGTTCAGCAGATAGTCCTTGAGAAACTGGATGCGACGCTCAGCTTCCTCGGCCGGATCGAAATGCTCGGGTACCTGCAGGGCCTGGATGATGTCGCGCTGAAGGGCTTCGGTCATCGGGCGTTCTCCTCTGATTCGCGTTCGAGACGTTGATGATAGGGCACCACGGCGCCGAGGCTGTGCCGGGCCGCCGCCAGCTGCACGGCCTCACGGTCGCCGGAAAAATGCTGGGTTTCAGAATAGAGCACGATGTCGTCACCGACGCGGTAGCCCCAGGCAAAACATACGGTCCCCTGGGGAATGCCGTCCGCCCCGCCCGGTCCGGCCAGCCCGGTATTGGCGATGGCCACCTGGGCCGGACTGTCGCGCAGGGCGCCAGCAACCATCTCCCGCGCCACTTCCTCGCTGGTGAGGTTGTGCCGCTCGATGGTTTCCGGCCTGACGCCCAGCAGGCGCTGCTTGGCCTCGGGCGAATAGACGACGTAACCGGATTCAATGCAGCTGCCGCTGCCGGGTATCTCGGACAACAATCCCACCACCTTGCCGGCCGTGCAGGATTCGGCCGTGGTGAGTTGCAGTTCGCGGGTCTTGAGATAGTCCAGCATGGACTCGATTTTGTTCATGAGTGCGTGTCCCCAAAAGCAGTTCTCCTCCGTTGGAAGAACGGCGAAATGGGGAAGTTCTCGGGTCAGTTGCCGGGTATTTTCCAGGTCGGCGGGCGTGTCGACGTCGCGATGGATACCGGCGTCCGCGATCTCCCGCTCTAGTACCGAACCCTCGCGCAGGAGCCGTTTCGCTCCCTCGTCGCCCGCGAGTTCGCCCAGCGCAGCGGCAAAATTCCGACCAAAGAGCACGGGATGGCCGCGCCGGCCCTGGTAAGCAGGGACGACGATGCGCCCGGGATGATGCAGCTCCAGCAGCTGGCGGGCCGTGGCGGGCTGCACGAAGGGCATGTCGCCCAGGGCGACCAGCCAGCCGGACGCCTCGGGCGTCCTTCGCACGGCCGCGGCCAGGCTGTCGCCCATGCCGGTGGTGGGCAGGCTGAGTACCGCCAGGCCTTCCTGCCGCGCCAGCGCGGCGCGCCAGGGGGCGCTGTCCGAGACCACGGCCAGGCACGGCAGACCCAGGCCTCGCCACAGTCGAAAGGTCGCCTGCAACACCGTCAGCTCGGACGGACCGGGCAAGATGGCCTGCAGCTTGTCGCCTCCGCCGGCGGCGCGGAACCGGCTTCCGGCGCCCGCCGCGAGGATCAGCACCTGAACGCCGGGCATCCCTAGGCGACCTGCTCCACCGCAACCAGGGCGCGCTTCTTCTGGGTCAGGGCGATGCCGTTCTTGACCGCCACCACCTCCGCCAGCAGCGACAGGGCGATCTCTGGTGGCGTATGGCTGCCGATGTGCAGGCCGATGGGACCGTGCAGGCGATTGATCGCCGCCACCGGCACCTCCAGCTGCAGCAGCCGCTCCCGCCGCCGGTCGTTGTTGCGCAGCGAACCCAGGGCGCCAACGTAGAAGGCGTCGGATTGCAGCGCCGTCAGCAGCGCCAGGTCATCCAGGCGCGGATCGTGGGTCAGGGCCACCACCGCGGTGCGCTCGTCCGGGCGGATCGCCAGCACGGCATCGTCCGGCATGCCCGGGATGAAACGCGCCTGGCGCGTCTCCCAGCCCTGGCGGAATTCCTCGCGGGGATCGCAAACCAGCACCTCGAAATCGAGCATGGCGGCCATGTCGGCGACATAGAGCGACAGCTGACCGGCGCCGATCAGCAGCAGCCGCCAACGCGGTCCGTGTACCAGGCGCAGGCAGTGCTCGTCCAGGGCGACCGGCTCGTCGCGGGTGGTGCTGGAGATCCGCACCTTGCCGGTGGCCAGGTCCAGCTCGCGCAGGGCCAGTTCGTGGTCGTCACACCGTTGCAGCAGTTGCTCGACCCAGCGCCAGTCACCGACCTGCTCCTGGACCAGGCGCAGGGTGCCCCCGCAGGGCAGTCCGAAGCGGGCGGCTTCGTCACCCGAGACGCCATAGGTGATGACCTCCGGACGCTCGCCAGCGAACTGGCCGGCGTGCAGCCGGGCGATCAGGTCGTCCTCGATGCAGCCACCCGACACGGAGCCGCATACCTGGCCGTCGTCACGCAGGGCCAGCATGGCGCCCGGCGGCCGCGGCGAGCTGCCCCAGGTCTGGACCACGGTGAACAGGCTGACGCCATGCCCTGCCCGTCGCCAGGCCAGGGTCATGCGCAAAACTTCTTGATCGACACTGTCCACGCCCTGCTCCTCTCTACCTTGCACCTGCGACGGCAAAATCGTCGTTCCGGGGGTAGAACCCAACAGCGGAGCGGGGTTCCCCAGGGCGGAACCCGGTGGATCGCCGGCCTATCCATAGGGGACACCCCAAGAGGAGAACGTCCATGCCCCGCTCGATCTGGAAAGGCGCCGTCAGCTTCGGCCTGGTGCACATCCCCGTGTCGGTCGTCTCGGCTACCCGGCAATCGGGCATCGACTTCGACTGGCTGGATGAACGCAGCCTCGACCCGGTGGGTTACAAGCGCATCAACAAGACCACCGGCAAGGAGGTGCCCAGCGAACACATCGTCAAGGGCATCGAGCACGGCAAGGGCAAGTACGTGGTGCTCAGCGAAGACGAGATCCACAACGCCCTGCCCGAGGCCACCCGCACCATCGACATCCTCACCTTCGTCGAGGCGCGAGAGATCTCCATCCTGCACTTCGAGAAGCCCTACTACCTGGCGCCGGACAAGAACGGCGAAAAGGTCTATGCCCTGCTTCGCGACACCCTGAGCGCCGCCGGCAAGGTGGGCGTGGCCAACCTGGTGATGCACTCCAAGCAGCACCTGGCGGTGATCATGCCGCTGGGCGATGCCCTGGTGCTCAACACCCTGCGCTGGGCCGACGAAGTGCGGTCCGCAGAAGACGTCGGGCTCGAGGGGCTGGACGCCAAGGTCAGCAAGAAGGAAGTGGACATGGCCCAGCGCCTGGTGGACGACATGACCGAGCAATGGGACCCGGAGCAGTACCACGACACCTTCAAGGACAACGTCATGGCGCTGGTGGAGCGCAAGCTCAAGGACGGCAAGCTCGAAGCCGTCGCCGAGGAGCCCGAAGCCGAGGACAGCGGCGCCGACGTCATCGACCTCACCGAATTGCTGCGCCGCAGCCTGGGTGGCAAGAAGGACAAGGCCAAGGAGGCGCCCAAGTCCAAGAGCTCCGGCCGTTCGACCACCCGGCGTAGCCCTGCCGCCAGCCGCACCCGCAAGGCCAAGTGAGGAGCGCCGCCATGGCCAGCTCGACCAGCGAATACAACCGCAAGCGCAACTTCGACATCACCGCCGAGCCGCGTGACGAGGGCAGCTCCCGCCGGCGCAAGGCCAAGGGGGCCCTGACTTTCGTCATCCAGAAGCACGACGCGCGCCGCCTGCACTACGACTTCCGCCTGGAGCTGGATGGCACCCTCAAGAGCTGGGCGGTGCCCAAGGGTCCCAGCCTCGATCCCGGCGAAAAGCGCCTGGCGGTGCAGGTGGAGGATCACCCCCTCGCCTACGGCAGTTTCGAAGGCAGCATTCCCGAAGGCCAGTACGGCGCCGGCGATGTCATCGTCTGGGATCGTGGCGAGTGGGAGGCGGATGGCGATGCCGCCGAAGGCTATGCCGCGGGCAAGCTCAAGTTCGAACTCAGGGGTGAAAAGCTGCGCGGTCACTGGACCCTGGTGCGCACCCGGCTGCAGGGCCACAGCGACAAGCCGCAGTGGCTCTTGATCAAGGAGCGCGACGACCAGGCCCGCGACACCGCCGACTACGAGGTGACCGCTGCCGAACCCGACAGCGTGCTGAGCGACAAGACCCTGCCTCGGCTGGCGCAGTCCAAGGCCAAGGGCAAAACCTCCGCCAAAGCCAAGGCGACCAAAACGCCGACCCGCCAGCCCACCGCCAAGGCGCGCAAGGCCAAGCTGCCCGAGATCCTGGAAGCCCAGCTGGCCACCCTGGTCGACAGTCCGCCGGCCGGCGACTGGCTGTACGAGGTGAAATACGACGGCTATCGGCTGCTCGCCCATATCGAGGGCGGCGAGGTGCGCCTCTTCACCCGCAGCGGCAACGACTGGACCGAGCGCCTGCCAGAGCAGGCCAGGGCCCTGGCCGCGCTGGGCCTGGAAAACGCCTGGCTGGACGGCGAGATCGTGGTCAACGACGCCCAAGGCGTCTCCAGCTTCCAGGCGCTGCAGAATGCCTTCGAGACTGGCAAGGCGACCCGCATCACCTATTACCTGTTCGACCTGCCCTATCTCAATGGCGCGGACCTGCGCGAGGTGCCGGTCGAGCAACGCCGCGAGTTGCTCGGCAAGCTGCTGGCAGAGAGCAACGACAGCGAGCTGCTGCGCTTCTCCGCCGCCTTCGAGGTGCCGGCCGATCGCATCCTGGCCAGTGCCTGCGAACTCGGGCTCGAAGGGGTCATCGGCAAGCGCCTGGGTAGCCCCTACCGTTCGCGGCGCAACAAGGACTGGATCAAGCTCAAGTGCGCCCACCGCCAGGAATTCATCATCGTCGGCTATACCCCGCCCAAGGGCGGCCGCCAGCACCTGGGCGCGCTCCTGGTGGCGCTGCACGATGACCAGGGCCAGCTGCACTATGCCGGCAAGGTCGGTACCGGCTTCACCGCGGCCGTGCTCAAGCAGCTGCACGCCCGCTTCCAGCCGCTGATCGTCGATCAGCCGCCGGTGGTGGATCCGCCCAGGGGCGCCGCCTATCGCGAAGTGACCTGGCTGCGGCCCGAGCAGCTGTGCGAGATCGCCTATGCCGAGCTGACCCAGGACCGCATCGTCCGCCAGGGCGTCTTCCACGGCCTGCGCGACGACAAGCCGGCCGAGGGCATCGGCCTGGAAGAGGCGACACAAGCCCGCGAGGCCGAGGCGCCGCGCCCGTCCGCCGCACGCCGCCCGTCTGCGGGCAAGCAGCAGGACGCCACCGTCGCCGGGGTGCGCATCAGCCATCCCGAACGGGTCATCGACGAGGCCAGCGGCGCACGCAAGCTCGACATCGCGGGCTATTACGCCGCCGTCGCCGACTGGATCCTGCCGCACCTGGCCGACCGACCCGTGGCCCTGGTCCGGACGCCCGAGGGTATCGCCGGCGAGCAGATCTTCCAGAAGCACAAGCAGACCCTGGCGATCCCCCATATCCGCGAACTCGATCCGGCACTGGATCCGGGGCATGCGCCGCTGATGGTCATCGACAGTCGCGAGGCCCTCATCGGCGCGGCCCAGATGGGCACGGTGGAACTCCATACCTGGAACGCCACCGCCGACCGCATCGACCGGCCCGACCGCTTCATTCTCGATCTCGACCCTGATCCCGCCCTGCCCTGGTCGCGCATGCTGGAGGCGACGGGGCTGGTGCTGACCCTGCTCGACGAGCTGGAGCTGCAGGCCTTCGTCAAGACCAGCGGCGGTCGCGGCCTGCACCTGGTGGTGCCGCTGGATCGGCGCCAGGACTGGGACACCGTCAAGGCCTTCGCCCAGGCGGCGGCCCAGCACCTGGCCAACACCCTGCCCAAGCTCTTCGCCGCCAAGATGGGCGCCCAGAATCGCCAGGGGAAGATCTTCGTCGACTACCTGCGCAATCGCCATGGCGCCACCACGGTCAGCGCCTTTTCCCTGCGCGCCCGTCCCCACCTCGGCGTTTCGGTACCCATCGCCCGGGATGAGCTGGCGGCCCTGGAGGCCAGCGACCAATGGCGCTTCGACTCCCTGCTGGAACGCCTCGAAGGGCTCAAGGACGACCCCTGGGCCGGGTATGCCGAGATACGCCAGAGCCTTACCGCAGCGCGGCGCAAGCGGCTCGGCGTAGCGTAGCGATGCGCCTGCCGTCGGCAAGCGTACCGCCTAAGCGAAACCCCTTATCGCTGCCCGTGGTCTGCACTAACGAGCGCTGTCGTGGACAGCGCCGTCGCCAGCCACGGGATGGAGCCGATGTCGATCGATCTGGATAGCCTCCAGGACACCCTGGACGAGTGGGCCTATGACGAGGTCACTCCCGCACTGCTGCAACACCGACTCCAGATTCTCAACCAGCGCGGTCTCGACCGCCTGCCGTTGCCCGGCCAGGGTCAGACCCTGGACCGTTGGCGCGCCCTGGCCCAGGTCGCCCATCATGACCTGGGCCTGGTCAAGCTGTACGAAGGCCACACCGATGCCCTGGCCATCCTGAGCGAACTGGAGGGCTACGCTCCGCCCGAAAGCCTCTGGGGCGTCTGGGCCGCCGAGCCGCCCGATGCCCGCCTGCTGGTGCGCTACAGCGCCGACGGCGTGGTCACCCTGCACGGCCGGAAGTCCTGGTGCTCCGGCGCCTCCCTGGTCAGTCACGCCCTGGTCACCGCCTGGATGGACGATCATCCGATGCTGGTGGCGGTGGAAATGAAGCAACCCGGCGTCGAAGTCACCCAGGACGGCTGGCGGGCCATCGGCATGCAGCACACGGGTAGCGTCGACGTGCTGTTCGACGGGGCCGCCGGCGTGCTGGTCGGGGCCCCCGGTCGCTACCTGCACCGCCCCGGCTTCTGGCATGGCGGCGGCGGTATCGCCGCCTGCTGGTATGGCTCCGCCACCGCCCTGGCCGATACCCTGCGCGCTCACTGCAAGCGTCATCGCGAACCCCATGCCCTCGCTCACCTGGGCCATGTGGACGCCGCCCTGCTCGGCGCCGCCACTGCACTGCGCCAGGCCGCCGAGTGGCTGGACCTCAACCCCGAGGCGGACGCCCGTTATCCCGTCTGCCAGCTGCGGGCCCTGGTCGAGCAGTGTGCCGAAATCGTCATCCGCCATACCGGCCGCGCCTTTGGCGCCGCGCCGCTGTGCCGCGACGCCTATTGCGCCCGCCACATGGCGGACCTCCCCGTCTACCTGCGCCAGAGTCACGCCGAACGCGACCTGGCGGTGCTGGGTGACCTCAATCTGCTGGAGGGTGCCCCTTGGCAACTGTAGGCGATCGTCAGATTCAAGGAGCTGGCACCGCGCCCGAGGCGTGGCTGCAGTGGTCCGGCTTCGCCGAGATGCCGGCAATCGAGGCCTCGCAACTGGTCCCGCCCGGCCATCGCGCCGTAGTCGTCGCCCCGCACCCGGACGACGAGATCCTCGGCTGCGGCGGCCTGCTCTGCCAGTTGGGTGAGCTGGGGCGTCGTCTGGCACTGGTGGCGGTCACCGACGGCGATGGCAGCCATCCGCAATCCACCCTCTGGCCGGCCACCCGCCTGCGCAATACCCGTCCACTGGAGACCCGCGAAGCCCTGCGCCGCCTGCATCTGGAGCGCGCCACCGTGACCCGCCTGGCGATACCGGATGGCCAGGTGAGCGAGCAGGAAGCCGCCCTGCAGCAGCGGCTGGTGGAAATCCTTACGCCGGAAGACGTGGTTTTCGCCACCTGGCGATTGGATGGCCATCCCGATCACGAGGCGACCGGCCGCGCCGCCGTGGAAGCCTGCCGCCTGCGCGGGGCCCGCTGCATCGAGGTGCCGGTCTGGACCTGGCACTGGGCCGCCCCGGGCGATCCACGCGTGCCCTGGGAACGGGCGCGGCGCCTGGAACTGGAGGAAGACGTCCTGGCGCTGAAGAAGCGCGCGGTGAATGCCTTCGGCAGTCAGCTGACCGAGGACACGAGCACGGGACAGGGACCCATCCTGCCGCCTGCGGTAGTGGCCCGTCTCACCCGTGCCTGGGAGGTCTATCTGACGTGACCGTCTCCATGAGCTATTTCGATTCGCTGTACGCCAGCAGCGACGATCCCTGGGACTACCGCCATCGCTGGTACGAAGCGCGCAAGCGCGATCTGACCCTGGCCATGTTGCCGCACCGTCGTTACAGCCACGGCTACGAGCCTGGCTGCTCCACCGGTGAGTTGTCCCGGCGGCTGGCCGAGCGTTGCGAGCGGCTGCTGGTCAGCGACGGCAATGCCTCCGCGGTCGCCACCGCTCGCGAGCGCCTGGCCGATCAGGCTCATGTCGAGGTGCATCACCTGCTGCTGCCGGACGCCTGGCCGGCCGGCGCCTTCGATCTCATCGTCATCAGCGAGATCGGCTACTACCTCGGCGAGCCCGGCCTGGCTGCCCTCTTGGATCGCGCCCACAGCGCGCTGCTGCCCGGAGGGGTACTGCTCGGCTGTCACTGGCGCCATCCCATCGAAGGCTGCGCCCTGACCGGCGACCAGGTTCATGAGCGCATGGCCGCCCTGCCCGGCCTGCATCGCCTGAGCCACCTCGAAGAATCCGATTTCCTCCTCACCCTCTGGTCTTCCGACCCCACCTCCGTCGCCCGCCGGGAGCAGCTTCTATGATAGGTGCCGTGATACCCGCCCATAACGAAGAGCAACACGTCGAACGCTGCCTGCAATCGGTCCTGCGCGCCGCGCGGCATCCGGCCTTGCTAGGTGAACCCGTCGAGGTCGTCATCGTGCTGGACAGCTGCACCGACGGCACCGCCGACATCGTTCGCCGGCTGCCGGTCACTGCCCTGGAAGTCTGGGCCTGCAACGTCGGCCTGACCCGGGCGACCGGCGCCGCCCACCTGATCCAGCTCGGCGCCCGCTGGCTGGCCTGCACCGATGCCGACTCAGAGGTGGCGCCGGACTGGTTCGCCGCCCAGCTCGCCTATGGCGCCGATGCCGTCTGTGGCGTGGTGGAGGTGGACGACTGGACCCCGCATTCCCCCGGCCTCAGGGCTCGCTACGAGGCGGCCTATCACGACCACGAAGGCCATCAGCATATCCATGGCGCCAACTTCGGCATCTCCACGGCAGCCTATCTCCAGGCCGGCGGCTTTCCGTCCATGACGGTGGACGAGGACGTGACCCTGGTTACCGCGCTCCAGACCCAGGGTGCGCGTATCGCCTGGAGCAACAGCGTGCGGGTGCGCACCAGCTCGCGCCTGGACTGCCGGGCCCGCGGCGGTTTCGGCGACTACCTGAGCCTGCTCGGCGCCACTGCCTGACTAAACGCCCAGGGCGAAGGCCCCGGGCGTCGCGCCGAATTGCCGGCGAAAGGCGGCGATGAAGGCCGATGGGGAGTTGTAGCCGCAATCCAGCGCCACCTCCGTCACCGCAGCGCCCTGTTCCAGGCGTTCCAGGGCGCTGATCAGGCGCAACCGCTGGCGCCAGGTTCTGAAGGTCAACTCGGTATCGCGCAGGAACGCCCGGCTCAGTGTCTTTTCCGAGGCGCCCAGCACCCCCGACCACTGCGCCAGGGTGCGATCGTCCGACGGATTGGCCGCCAGGGCCTCGCACAGCAGGCGCAGCCGGCCATCCTGGGGCGCCGGCAGCGACAGCCCGACCTCGGGTGCCGCCTGCAACTGATCCAGCATCACCGACACCAGCCTTCCCTCGGGTCCCGCCTCGTCATATTCCCGGGCGAAGCCGCTGAAGGTCTTGATCAATTCGCGGATCAGCGGACTCACCGCCACCACCCGACACCGCTCGCCCACATAGGGCGCCGCCTCGGCCCCGACATAGAGGCTGCGCATCTCCGCCCTGGGCGAGGAGCGCACCTGATGCTCGACATCGGCGGCGATCCACACCGCCCGCTGCGGCGGTGCCACATAGCTGCCCTCGGCGGTGGTCACCGTGAGCACCCCCTTGATGGCATAGGACAGCTGGCCCCAGGGATGCCGGTGCCAGGGTGTCCAGGCCGGTTGGGCCAGGGACTCCACCCGGGCATAGAGGCGCCGCGGCAGGTGCGCGAGTTCGGGCACGGGGCGTTCGACCGCAGACTGTCCGTTTGACGACATCATTGGGGCTTTTCGCGTTAGTCGGCTAGGTCAGGAGACGATAGCCTTGGGGCTATCCGCAGACAACCCGAGAGAGACCATGGCTCGTCCCCGCCTGATGCCCGACAATTTCACGCTGCTGCTGGTCGCCACGGTGATCCTGGCCAGCGTGCTGCCCTGCCAGGGCCTCGCCGCCCAGATCGCCAACGTGGTGACCAACATCGCCATCGGCCTGCTGTTCTTCCTGCACGGCGCCAAGCTGTCGCGCCAGGCGCTGGTGGCCGGCATCACCCATTGGCGCCTGCACCTCCTGGTGTTCGCCTTCACCTTCGTCAGCTTTCCGCTGCTGGGCTGGGCGCTGCAGCCGCTGCTGGCCCCGCTGGTGACGCCGGAGCTCTATCTCGGCGTGCTGTTCATGTGCGCCCTGCCGGCCACGGTGCAGTCGTCCATCGCCTTCGTCTCCATGGCCCGCGGCAATGTCTCGGCCGCGGTCTGCAGTGCGTCCCTGTCAAGCCTGCTCGGGATCTTCCTCACCCCACTGCTGGTCCGGCTGCTGCTCGACGCCCACGGCGGCTCGGACGGCCAGAGCACCCTGGATGCCATCGTCAAGATCTGCGTCCAGCTGCTGCTGCCCTTCGTCGCCGGCCAGCTGCTGCGTCCGGTGATCGGCCACTGGGTGGATCGCCACAAGGGCAAGCTCAAGTTCGTCGACCAGGGGTCCATCCTGCTGGTGGTCTACACCGCCTTCAGCGCCGCGGTCATCGAAGGCCTGTGGCGCGAGACGCCGATCCTGTCGCTGGTGGGCCTGGTGTTCATCTGCGCCACCCTGCTGACCCTGGTCCTGCTCGCCACGCGCTACAGCGCCCGGCTGCTGGGCATGAGCAAGGAAGACGAGATCACCGTGGTCTTCTGCGGCTCCAAGAAGAGCCTGGCCACGGGGGTGCCCATGGCCAAGGTGCTGTTCGCCGGCAGTACCATGGGTCCGGTGCTGCTGCCGATCATGCTGTTCCACCAGATCCAGCTGATGGTCTGCGCGGTGTTGGCGCAGCGCTACGCCAGGCGCGAGACGGTGGAGGCCGCGCCCGTGGCGGCGGCCCCCGTGGCGAAGTGATCCCCGCGGTGGCGAGGCGCCCGTCTAGCGCGCCTCGTCCTCGCGAACCGGCTTGCGCATGGTGACCCACTCTTCCGCGGCGGTGGGATGGATGCCCAGGGTGTCGTCGAAGCAGGCCTTGGTCGCGCCCGCCTTGAGGGCGATGGCCAGGCACTGGATCTGCTCGCCGGCATCCGGCCCCACCATGTGGCAGCCCAGCACCTGGTCGCTGTCGGCATCCACCACCAGCTTCATCAGGGTGCGCTCCTGGACATCGGTCAGGCTGAGCTTGGTCGGCCGGAAGCTGCTCTGGAAGATCTTCAGCCGATGGCCACGCTCACGCGCCTCTTCTTCGCTCAGGCCGATGCTCGCCAGATTGGGCAGGCTGAAGACCGCGCTGGCGATCAGGTCGTAGTTCAGCGGGCGATAGCTGTCGGGATCGAACAGATGGCGCGCCAGGGTCATGCCCTCGGCCAGGGCCACCGGGGTCAGCTGCACCCGGCCGATGACGTCGCCGATGGCGTAGATCGAAGGCTCCGCGGTCTGGAAGGTCTCGCCGACCTCGATGAAGCCCCGGTCGTCCAGGGCGACACCGGTGTTTTCCAGGCCCAGGTCGTCCAGCATCGGTCGGCGGCCGGTGGCATAGAAGACGCAATCGGCGTCCAGCATCCGACCGTCCTTGAGTGTCACCTGCAGGCTGCCATCGGCGGCCTTGTCGATCCGCGCCACATCGGCATTGAATTGCAGGTCATGGCCGCGCTTCTGCATCTCGTCGCGCAGGTGCTCGCGCACGCCCCGGTCGAAGCCGCGCAGGAACAGCTCCCGGCGATACAGCAGGGTCGTCTTGGCGCCGAGCCCCTGGAAGATCGAGGCGAATTCCACGGCAATGTAGCCGCCCCCCACCACCACCACCCGCTTGGGCAGCTCCGGCAGGTAGAAGGCCTCGTTGGAGGTGATGGCATGCTCGCGGCCGGGGAAGTCCGGCACGTCCGGCCAGCCACCGGTGGCGATGAGGATGCGCTCGCAGCGATAGCGCTGGCCTTCCACCTCCACGGTATGGGGATCGAGGATGCGGGCATGGGCTTCCAGCAAGGTCACCCCGCTGTTGACCAGCAAGGCCCGATAGATGCCGTTCAGCCGGCGGATCTCGTGGTCCTTGCTGGCGACCAGGGTGTTCCAGTCGAAGGCCGGAACCTCGGCATCCCAGCCATAGCCACGGGCCTGGCGGAATTCATCGCGAAAGGAGGCGCCGTAGATGAAGTATTTCTTGGGCATGCAGCCCACGTTCACACAGGTCCCGCCGAGGTAACGGCTTTCCGCCACCGCCACCCGGGCACCGAAGTCGGCCGCGAAGCGCGCGGCCCGTACCCCGCCCGAACCGGCGCCGATCACGAAGAGGTCGAAATCATAGGTCGTCATGGAGCTCTCTCTTTTTGCTGCTGGCGACCAGCATAACGCAAGGCCACCCTGGGCAGCGGCCCGGCTGGCCAACCGCCAGAAACGACAAGGCCACCCGCAGGTGGCCTGGTCGACTGCACGTCAGGCTTACAGCGCCTTGTACAGATTCTCGAAGCAGAAGTTGGTGGCTTCGACGAAGCCTTCCGCGCTGCCGCAGTCGAAACGCTGACCCTTGAATTTGTAGGCCAGAACGCAACCGTCCTGGGCCTGCTTCATCAGGGCGTCGGTGATCTGGATCTCGCCACCCTTGCCCGGCTCGGTCTGCTCGATCAGGTCGAAGATGTCCGGGGTCAGAATGTAGCGGCCGATGATCGCCAGGTTGGAGGGAGCGTCTTCCGGCTTCGGCTTCTCGACCATGTTGTTCACGCGGTAGATGTCGTCACGGATCATCTCGCCGGCGATCACACCGTACTTGTTGGTCTCGTTGGCCGGGACTTCCTGGATGGCCACGATGGAGCAGCGGAACTGGTTGTACAGCTTGACCATCTGCTTGAGGACGCTGTCGCCTTCCAGGTTCAGGCAGAGGTCGTCCGCCAGGACCACGGCGAAGGGCTCGTCACCGATCAGCGGGCGGCCGGTCAGGATGGCGTGGCCCAGGCCCTTCATCTCCACCTGACGGGTGTAGGAGAAGGTGCAGTTGTCGATCAGCTTGCGAATGCCGACCAGGTACTTTTCCTTGTCGGTGTTCTTGATCTGGCTTTCCAGCTCATAGCTGATGTCGAAGTGGTCTTCCAGCGAGCGCTTGCCACGACCGGTAACGATCCCGATCTGATGCAGGCCAGCCTCCAGAGCTTCCTCCACGGCGTACTGCACCAGCGGCTTGTTCACAATGGGCAGCATTTCCTTGGGCATGGCTTTGGTCGCAGGGAGAAAACGAGTGCCATAGCCGGCTGCCGGAAACAGACATTTGGTGATCATGGGAGTCCTTTGATCTGTACGTGAAGGCAAAACGAACGGCGGTCTATCCAGCCGCTTGTCGCATACAATGCCCGAAGCGCGCGACGCTGGAAATAGCCAGGCATGGGCGCTCTGTGGACGTGCGGATACGACTCCAGGATTGCCTTCCGGTTCTGCGCAAAGCCGCAAAGAACTGCTATCGTCCAAAGTTTGGAACCAGCGTCACGACTCCGCGGATAGATCTCGACATGAAGAAATGGATGCTCCCGTTGCTGTGTGTTTCCCTCGCCGGCTGCTCCCTGGGCGGTCATCACGAGGCGGCGGAAACGCGGCCGCTCAGCGCGGAACAGACCACCCTGCTGCGCCAGAACGACCTCTTGCAGGCCAAGCTGCTGGTCCTGGGTGGCAGCGAAGAACAGCTCAAGCTCGCGGATGCCCTGCTGCTGCGCAATGGTGGAACCAGTGCCGATGGCGAAGTGGAGTTCTATCGCGCGGTGATCGCTATCAAGCAGGGTCCGCAGACCGATGACGTCCTGGAATTGCTGAACGCGTCCGCTGATCATCGCTATCCGCTGGCCTATGCCCTGCTCTATCGCATGTACACCGATCCCTTCCTGGTGCCCGAGGCCGACCCGATTCAGGCGCAGACCTACAAGAGCGCCTACGGAGAGCTCGCGGTGGCCAAGAGTGGCTATCCGTCCTTCGACAAGGCCGTGGAAGTCACCCGCCAGCTGGCGCCCTGAACCCGCCTCTCTAGTCGGCCGCTTTGCGGCCGTTCACAGTCTGGCGCTGGCGAATGAGCAGCCGTTGACCTTTCCTGGATGTGAATGATGTCAACTGGCCGCATGACGGTAGCATCGAGCCTCTACCGTCCGCCGCCCAGAGCCATCTCCATGTCCTCGCTTGGCAAGCTGTCACCCGATATCGTTGCCGTCCGGACCGTGACGCAGCGGCTCGTCCTGCTGCTGATCGGGTTCTTCGCGCTGGCCATCCTGCTGACGCGGCTGCCGACCTTCATCAACGCCGCCAGCGGCGAGACCTGGCAGATCCGCGGCGGCCAGATTCCGCTGATGCAGTATCCCGCCATGCCGGAGCGCAGCGTGGTCGCCAACCGCCAGCTGATCGCCATGCTCAAACCGGGCGATCGCATCCTGGTCCTGGACAGCGCCCCCTTTCGCCCCTGGAAGAAGATCATGCTGATCGGCGAAGACAGCCGCATCGGCTGGATCCGCGTCACCCCGGCCCTGGGCGCGATCCGTCTGGAGTGACGCCGGGACCGGCGCGGCTCGACAGCAGGCGCATGACCCGGGTGTCATGCCAGCGATACCAGCGCGCCTGACCCAGCCGCTGCGCCTGCCGATGTTCCGGATGGGCGCCCCAGGCCGCGACCGCGGCCTCATCGGTCCAGTAGGACAGGGTAATGCCCAGGCCATCGGTGCCCCGCACCGATTCCATGCCCAGAAAGCCTGGCTGCGCCTGCGCCAGCTCCACCATGCGCGCGGCCATGGCCTCATAGTCGGGATCGACGTCGGCGCGTTGCGAGATGAAGGCGATCACCACACAGTCCTCGGGCAATTCCGGCCGCTTCATGGCAGCACGCTCCGAGCGGCGATCATCGCCTCCAGCCAGGCGCGCACCACCGCGGGAACCCGGCCGGCCAGCGCCTCGCGCTCCGGCTGATAGAGGGTGCCGAAATAACAGGGATGGGTTGTCAGTTCGAAGGCAGCGGGTAGTCCTTCTTCATCCCAGGCGAGTACGCGCCAGCCGGCGTCGAGCAAAGCCGGCAGATAGGCGGGATTCACCCCGAAGCGACAGCGATAGGTGGCCTCGACCCGTTCGGCGCCGGCCGCCTCCGCCAGGCGCGACCCTGGCAGCAGTCGGAGTTGATTCTGCACCTCGATGCGGGCGCAGCTCAGGGGCGTGAGCACCGCGCGGCTGGCCGACGGATCGTCTTCACCGTGGGCGGCGTCCGTCCAGCCCAGCACGGACTGGACGTACCCCAGCAACGCGTACTGCAGCCCGCCACAGGTCCCGAGAAAGGGAATCCGCTGTTCGCGCGCCGTGCGCAGAGTCGCCAGCACCCCTTCGCGATGGCGATAGGGACTCCCGGGTAGGCACCAGAGGCCGTCGCAGCCGCCAAGGGCGCCATCGGCCTCGACCGTCGGCAGCCAGCGTGTCCGCAGCGTGACACCCAGCGCCGTGGCGGTCAGCGCCAGGGCCTGGGGGATGGCCTGGTGGGCCACGATGGAAGGGTCCTGGTCTCCCAGGAGCACGATTTCGTACGACGTCATGACGGACACCTGCAGGCGTGGAAGGTCCGACCGACTCTAGGCCCTTGGGGCCGTGGTTTTAATAGGCGTCGCGGACAGCAGCCCTTGCGTCCCTGCCCTGTCGGTCACGGCCGCCTTTCGCCAGGCGCAAGGAAACGCCCGGTACAGCGGCTGTACCGGGCGCCGGATACCAGACGATCAGGGTGCCGGATTGGGCTGGTCGACGTGGATGGCTTCGATGGCGGCCAGGGTTTCCTGATCCAGCACCAGCTCGCTGCTCGCCAGATTGCTTTCCAGCTGGGCGAGCGAGGTGGCGCCGATGATGTTGCTGGTCACGAAGGGCCGACTGGTGACGAAGGCCAGGGCCATCTGCGCCGGATCCAGGCCGCGCTCCCGGGCCAGTTCGACGTAGGCCTGGGCAGCCCGTTGCGTCTGAGGATTGCTGTAGCGCTGGAAGCGTTCGAACAGGGTCAGTCGCGCCCCTTCCGGACGGGCGCCGTTCAGGTACTTGCCCGCGAGCACACCGAAGGCCAGCGGCGAATAGGCCAGCAAGCCGACCTGCTCGCGGATGGCCTGCTCGGCCAGACCCACCTCGAAGCTGCGATTGAGCAGATTGTAGGGATTCTGAATGGAGACCACCCGCGGCCAGCCGCGCGTCTCGCTCAGGTGCAGGAAGCGTTGCACGCCCCAGGGCGTTTCGTTGGACAGGCCGACATGGCGGACCTTGCCTGCCTTCACCAGGCCGTCGAGGGCCTCCAGGGTCTCCTCGATGGGTGTGAAGTCGGCATCGTTGTGCACATAGCCCAGCTGACCGAAGTAATTGGTCCGCCGATCCGGCCAGTGCAGCTGGTAGAGATCCAGGTAGTCGGTGTTGAGTCGCTTGAGACTGGCCTCCAGCGCGGCAGTGAGATTGGCCTTGGTAAAGGCCAGGCCACCGTCGCGGATGTAGTCCATGTCGCGGCCAGGACCGGCCGCCTTGCTGGCCAGCACCCAGTCGGCGCGGTCGCCGTGCTGGCGGAAATAGTTGCCGATGATGGTCTCGGTGCGGGTGTAGGTCTCGGCGCGCGGCGGCACCGGGTACATCTCGGCGGTATCCAGCAGGTTGACGCCGGCCGTCTTGGCGACCCGGATCTGCTCGAAGGCTTCTGCCTCGGTGTTCTGCTCGCCCCAGGTCATGGTACCCAGGGAAATGGCGCTCACCTTCAGCTCGGTTCGGCCCAAGGATCGATAGTGCATGGCAAGCCTCTTTCGCGGTTTAAACCGCAACGTTAGCAGGACTCCCAAGCGCAGCCCAACTCGTCTGACGACTTGAACTATCGTCCGCTTGCCGATGCCCTCCCCTTGAGGCGACAGCCCAGGCTGCTCGCTGCTAGGGAAGACGCCCATCTACCCAAGCGGGTGCCCGTAGAGGACCGACGCGACACTCCGGAGTGCACATCATGAAAGCTGTGGTTTACCAGGGCCCACGCGACGTCGCGGTCAAGAACGTAGCCGATGCCCGCATCGAAAAACCCACCGACGTCCTCGTCAGGATCACCACCACCAACATCTGCGGTTCCGACCTGCACATGTACGAAGGCCGCACCAGCTTCGAAAGTGGCCGGGTCTTCGGCCATGAGAATCTCGGCGAGGTGGTCGAGGTCGGTCTCGGCGTCGATCGCATCAAGGTTGGCGACCGGGTCTGCCTGCCCTTCAACATCGGCTGCGGATTCTGCGAGAACTGCGAGCGCGGGCTGACCGGTTTCTGCCTCACCGCCAACCCGGGCGTCGCCGGTGCGGCCTACGGCTTCGCCGACATGGGCCCCTACCAGGGTGGCCAGGCGGAGTTGCTGCGGGTGCCCTACGCCGACTTCAACTGCCTGGTACTGCCCGAAGATGCCGCGGAACGCGAAGACGACTACGTGATGCTGTCCGACATCTTTCCCACCGGCTGGCATGCCACCGAGCTGGCCGGTCTGCGCCCGGGCGAATCCATCGCCATCTATGGCGCGGGCCCGGTCGGCCTCATGGCTGCCCACTCCGCCATGATCCGTGGCGCCTCCGAGGTCTATGTGGTCGACGACCAGCCGGATCGCCTGGCACTGGCGGAAAAGCTCGGCGCCAAGGCCATCCACGCCAAGGAAGGCGATGCGGTGGAGCAACTGCTCAACCTCACCCATGGGCGCGGGACCGATCGCGGTTGCGAGTGCGTCGGCTACCAGTGCTGCGATCACCACGGGCACGAAGCCAATCACCTCACCATGAACAACCTGGTGGCCTCGACCCGCGCCACCGGTGGTATCGGGGTGGTCGGGGTGTTCGTGCCCCAGGACCCGGGCGGCCGGAACGACCTGGCCAAGCAAGGCAAGATGGCCTTCGACTTCGGCAACTTCTGGTTCAAGGGCCAGCAGATCCGCACCGGCCAGGCCAACGTCAAGAATTACAACCGTGAGCTGGCGCGGTTGATCCATGCAGGCAAGGCGCGACCCTCGCAGATCATTTCCCACCGCCTGAACCTGACCGAAGCACCGGACGCCTATCGGCATTTCGATGCGCGGGACGATGGCTGGACCAAGGTAGTGCTCAAGCCGGCCGCTTGAGTCTCTTTAGCCTGGAAGGGAACGCTCCCGGACGAGCGACTCCCTTCCATGTACCGACGCTCGCTGGTGATAGGCGCCCTGTTTGGGCTAGGATGGCGCCGCCCCGAATTCCGGGGCCTGGGTTCCCTCACCCCAGGCACTTTCAAAAAGGCCCTCTCATGCTCGCACGTCTCGATTCCGCGCGCCGCACGGCGGTCGCCGCGCTCGTCGCCTTCCATATCCTCATCATCATCGCCAGCAACTACCTGGTGCAGTTACCGCTGCAACTGTTCGGCTGGCACACCACCTGGGGCGCCTTCAGCTTTCCCTTCATCTTTCTCGCCACCGACCTCACCGTGCGGCTGATGGGCAAGGCGCCCGCCCGCCAGGTGATCGCCCGGGTAATGATTCCTGCCCTGGTGGTTTCCTATGGGGTCTCGGTGCTGTTCCAGGACGGCAGTTTCCAGGGCTGGGCGGCGCTGGCCGCGGTCAACATCTTCGTGCTGCGCATCTCCCTGGCCAGCTTCTGTGCCTATGTGCTCGGCCAACTGCTCGATATCCAGGTGTTCGACCGCCTGCGGCGCTCGCGCCACTGGTGGCTGGCGCCCACGGTCTCGACCCTGTTCGGCAACGCTCTCGACACCCTGGCCTTCTTTTCCATCGCCTTCTGGCGCAGCGACAACCCCTTCATGGCCAGTCACTGGCCGGAGATCGCCCTGGTCGACTACGGCGTCAAGCTGACGGTCAGCCTGCTGCTCTTCGTTCCGCTCTATGGCGTGCTGCTGCGTTCGCTGGTGCCCCAGGCCTGGGCGCGGCGTCCGGACCTCGCCTGAGGGCAGGATTGCCGCCAGGCGCGGCTTGGCCCTAGAGTGATGCCCCCTTCAATTGCCTCGGGTTCCGCCATGCTCGCCACCGCCCTCGCCCGCTTTCCGCGCCTGACGCTGCAACCCTCGGTGACCCCGCTGGAGGTCCTGCCGCGGCTGTCGGCGGAGCTGGGCCGACCGGTCTACTGCAAGCGCGACGACACCACCAGCCTGGCCCTGGGCGGCAATAAGGTGCGCAAGCTGGAATACCTGGTCGCCTCGGCGCTGGCCGCCGGCGCCGACACCCTGCTGACCGCCGGCGCCATCCAGTCCAACCATGTGCGCCAGACCGCCGCCGTCGCCGCGCAACAGGGCCTGGCCTGCGTCGCCCTGCTGGAAAATCCCATCGCCACCGCGGACCCCGGCTACCTGCACGGCGGCAACCGCCTCCTGCTCGAACTCTTCGGCGCCGAGATCAGAGCCGTCGCGGCGCTCGATGATCCGTTGCGCCAGCTGGAAGCCGAAGCCGAGTGCCTGCGCCAGCAAGGGCGCAAGCCCTGGGTGATCCCCATTGGCGGCTCCAGCGCCCTGGGCGCCCTCGGCTACGTCCGTGCGGCCCTGGAACTCGACGCTCAGCTGCAGGAGCTGCAGTTGCAACCCGCAGCCGTCATCCTCGCCTCCGGCAGTGCCGGCACCCAGGCCGGGCTGGACCTGGCCCTTCATCATCTGCGGCCAGAGCTGCCGGTGATCGGCGTCACCGTTTCCCGCACCCAGGCCGAGCAGCTGCCCAGGGTCGCCCTGCTGCGGCAGCAGCTGGCCGAGCTGTTGGGCATTGCTCTACCCGAGAATCCTCCGCTCCTGCGTGACGGCTACTTCGGCCCGCGCTATGGCGAGCCCAATCCCGGCACCCTGGCCGCCATCCGCCGCCTCGGCCGGCTCGAAGGCCTGGTGCTGGATCCGGTCTACACCGGCAAGGCCATGGCGGGCCTGCTGGATATGGTCGCCAGCGGGGACCTCCCACCCGGCCCCCTAATATTCCTGCACACCGGCGGCGCCCCGGGCACCTTCGCCTATGGCGACTGGTTGGCGTGATCGGCTAGCCAAGCCACAGGACGATGGCATAACGTCAGCAGTTTTCGGACTTGGGATGTCAGAACAGACACCCCCATAGTGGCGCACCCTCATAACCACAAGGATCTCTTCCATGCGCAAACCCCTCCCCCAGCGTCTGCTCCGTAGCGCCGCCCTGTTGGTCGCCCTGGGCCTGGCCCACCAGGCCACCGCCCAGGCCGAAGACCTCCTGCAGATCGTCAAGCAGCGCGGCGAACTGATCGTCGGCCTGGAGGGCACCTATCCGCCCTTCAGCTTCCAGAACGAACAGGGCCAGCTGACCGGCTTCGAAGTGGACTTCGCCAAGGCCCTGGCCAAGGAACTGGGCGTCGACGCCAAGATCCAGCCCGGCAAATGGGATGGCCTGCTCGCCGCCCTGGAATCCCGGCGTCTGGACGTGGTGATCAACCAGGTCACCATCAGCGACGAGCGCAAGAAGAAATACGATTTCTCCACCCCCTACACCGTCTCCGGCATCCAGGCCCTGGTGCGCAAGGACGACGTCGACAGCATCAAGACCGCCGCCGACCTCGCCGGCAAGAAGGTCGGCGTCGGCCTGGGCACCAACTACGAGCAATGGCTGCGCCAGAACGTACCCAAGGCGGACGTGCGCACCTACGAAGACGATCCGACCAAGTACCAGGATCTGCGCGTCGGCCGCATCGACGCCATCCTCGTCGACCGCCTGGCCGCCCTGGAACTGCTGTCCAAGACCAAGGACAAGCTGGCCCTGGCCGGTGAGCCCTTCAGCCGCCAGGAGTCGGGTATCGCCGAACGCAAGGGTGATCCGCAATTCCATGCCGCGGTCGACCAGGCCATCGCCAAGCTTCGAGCCGATGGCACCCTGGCCAAGATCTCCGAGAAGTGGTTCAAGGCCGACGTCACCCAATGAGCGACACGCTACAGCTCCTGCTCGATTCGCTGCCCTTCCTGCTGAAGGGCGCGATCTGGACCGTGGTCCTGAGCCTCGGCGGCATGTTCTTCGGCCTGCTGCTGGGCTTCGGCCTGGCCCTGCTGCGCCGCTCGCCGAGCCTGCCGCTGCGTAGCCTGGCGCGGCTGTACATCTCGTTCTTCCGGGGTACGCCGCTGCTGGTGCAGCTGTTCGTCATCTACTACGGCCTGCCCGAACTGGGCCTGCAGCTCGATCCGCTGCCGGCCGCCCTGATCGGCTTTTCGCTGAACATGGCCGCCTACACCGCGGAGATCATCCGCTCGGCCATCGGCGCCATCGACCGCGGTCAGTGGGAAGCCGCCGCCAGCATCGGCATGACGCCGCTGCAGACCCTGAGGCGCGCCATCCTGCCCCAGGCGCTGCGCATCGCCCTGCCGCCACTGGGCAACAGCTTCATCTCGCTGGTCAAGGACACCTCGCTGGCGGCCACCATCCAGGTGCCGGAGCTGTTCCGCCAGGCCCAGCTGATCACCGCCCGCACCTTCGAGATCTTCAGCCTCTACCTGGCCGCGGCACTGCTCTACTGGGTCCTGGCCAGCCTGCTGTCCACCCTGCAGAACCGCCTCGAACGGCACTACGGGCGCCACATCAATGAACGAGGTCAGTCATGATCGAGGTGCAGGGGCTCTCCAAGTCCTTCCGGCAGCAGACGGTGCTGCAGTCCATCGACCTTGAGGTGGCCCAGGGGGAGGTGGTCGCGATCATCGGCCCCAGCGGTTCGGGCAAGACCACCCTGCTGCGCTGCCTCAATCTGCTGGAGACCCCGGAGGCCGGCAGCATCCGCCTGGGCGACCTGCGCATCGACGCCAGCCGACCGCTCAAGGGCCAGCAGCACGCCATCCGCCAGCTGCGCCAGCGCATGGGCTTCGTCTTCCAGAACTTCAATCTGTTTCCCCATCGCACCGCGCTGGAGAACGTGATCGAGGGCCCCATCATCGTCCAGGGCGAGGCGCGCGACACGGCCATCGCCCAGGGCCGTGAATGGCTGGCCAAGGTCGGCTTGGCCGACAAGGCCGATAGCTATCCCGGACAGCTATCGGGTGGCCAGCAGCAGCGGGTCGCCATCGCCCGGGCACTGGCCATGCGTCCCCAGGCCATCCTCTTCGATGAACCCACCTCGGCGCTGGATCCCGAGCGGGTCGGCGAGGTGCTGGAGACCATTCGCGGGCTGGCCCAGGAGGGTCGTACCCTGGTCATCGTCACCCACGAGATGGCCTTCGCGCGTGACGTCGCCCACCGGGTGCTGTTCATGGACGGCGGCCGCATCGTCGAACAGGGTCCGGCGGCCGAGTTGTTCAATCGGCCGCGTGAAGAACGCACCCGGCGCTTCCTGGCCAAGTTCGTTCGTGACAACGCCGCCGACTACTCCTGAGCCAGACCGGCGCAGCCCTGCAGGCTGGCCTGGCTGACGTTGCTGTTGGCCGGCACGCCATGGGTCAGCCAGACGTTGCCGCCTATGGTCGAGCCCTGGCCGATGGTGATGCGCCCGAGGATGGTCGCCCCGGCATAGATCACCACATCGTCCTCGACGATCGGATGGCGCGGGTGGCCCTTCTTGAGGTTGCCCTCGGCATCGGCCGGGAAGCGCTTGGCGCCCAGGGTCACCGCCTGGTAGATGCGTACCCGGTCGCCGATGATGCAGGTCTCGCCGATCACCACACCGGTGCCATGGTCGATGAAGAAGCCCTCGCCGATCTGGGCACCCGGGTGGATGTCGATCCCGGTCGCCGAGTGCGCCCGCTCGCTGACCATCCGCGCCAGCAACGGCAGGCCGCTGCGATAGAAGTGATGGGCGATGCGGTGATGGATCATGGCGTAGATGCCCGGGTAGCAGAGCAGCACCTCGTCCACGCTGCGCGCGGCGGGATCGCCCTGGTAGGCGGCGATCACGTCGGTGTCCAGCAGGCGCCGCAGATCCGGCAGGGCCAGGGCGAAGGCCTGCACCAGCCGACGGGCCTCGTCGGCGCGATTGACGCCGTTCTCCCCACGCTGCTTGGCGAAATAGTCCAGTTCCAGCTTCGCCTGGATCACCAGGGCATTGAGCGCCCGCTCCAGTTCGAAACCGACATAGAAGTCCTCGCTTTCCTGGCGCAGCTGATCCGGCCCCAGGCGCAGCGGAAAGAGCGCGCCGCTGAGGGATTCGATCACGCTGGCCATGACGCTGCGCGAGGGCAGCTCGCGGCCGCTGAACTCGCGGAAACGCCCATGGGTCTCGCGCCATTGGCTGCGCGCCTCATGCAGTTCCCCGACGATGCGCCCGAGTTGCCAGTCGTTGCCGCCCGTGGATTGCCCGTTAAGTTCGCTCATAAGTCATCTATCCAGTTACCAGGCTGACGAGGATAAAGTATCCGCCGATCCCTGACAGCCCACGTCGCGCCGGGCGCGGTAAGCTGTCGTCCTTTGCCCATCAAGGAGCGCCACCCATGATCGCCTCCCCGCTGGTCACCGCTGCCTGGCTGCAGGAGCAACTCGGCCGTCCGGATCTGCTGATCCTCGATGCCAGTCTCTACCTGCCCAACGAACCCCAGATCGCCGACGAGACCTATCGGCAGCAGCACATCCCCGGCGCCCTGCGCTTCGATATCGAACACTTCTCCGATCCGGACACCGCGCTGCCGCACATGGTCCCCAGCGCGGGACGCTTCGCCCGGCTGGCCGGCGAACTGGGCGTCACCCCGGAGACCACCCTGGTCGTCTACGACCAGAAGGGCCTGTTCTCCGCCGCCCGGGGCTGGTGGCTGTTCCGCCTGTTCGGCCATGACCAGGTGATGGTGCTCGATGGCGGCCTGCCGCTCTGGCGTGAACAGGGCCTGCCGCTGGAGACCGGTGAAAACCTGCCCAACCCGCAGCCGCCCTACCCCGTCATCTTCAACAATCGCCTGCTCTGCGGCCTGGGCGATGTGCAGACCGCGCTCAGCGTGGGCCAGACCCAGGTGCTCGACGCGCGTGGCGCCAAGCGCTTCACCGGCGAGGTAGCGGAGCCGCGCCCGGGCGTCGCCTCAGGGCATATGCCCGGCAGCCAGAATCTGTCCTACGACAGCCTGCTGACAAAAGATGGCACCCTGCTGCCACCCCAGGAGTTGCGCCAGCGCTTCCAGGCCCTGGGCATCGACGGCCTGCATCCGGTGATCACCAGTTGCGGCAGTGGCGTCACCGCCGCGGTCCTGCTGCTCGCCTTGAGCGTCGCCGGCCTGCCGGATGGTCGGCTCTACGACGGCTCCTGGAGCGAATGGGGTCAGCATCCGGCCACGACCAAGGCGCTGGGCCCGGCCTGAGCCGAGCTAAGCCGCTGATTTCATTAAATACCTGTAGTATCCGATAGAGACGCCCAATCGCCGACATCGCCTTTAACAATGAGGTGAATCGTCAAAATGCGATTAGTATGCGTCCTATCGATTTCAACCCTGACTTAAACCCATCAAGGAGTCATCAATGTCCCTGATCAACACCGAAGTGAAGCCTTTCACCGCGACCGCCTACCACAACGGCAAATTCGTCCAGGTGACCGAGGCCGATCTGAAGGGCAAGTGGTCCGCCATCGTGTTCTACCCGGCCGACTTCACCTTCGTGTGCCCCACCGAGCTGGAAGACCTTGCTGACCTGTACCCCGAGTTCCAGAAGCTGGGCGTAGAGATCTACGGCGTGTCCTGCGACACCCACTTCGCGCACAAGGCCTGGCACGACACCTCGGAAGCCATCAAGAAGGTCAACTACCCGCTGGTAGGTGATCCCACCGCTCGCCTGGCACGCAACTTCGAAGTGCTGATCGAAGAAGAAGGCCTGGCCCTGCGCGGCACCTTCCTGATCAATCCGGAAGGCCAGATCAAGCTGTGCGAAATCCACGACAACGGCATCGGCCGTGACGCCAGCGAACTGCTGCGCAAGGTCCGCGCCGCCCAGTACGTCGCCAACCACCCGGGCGAAGTCTGCCCCGCCAAGTGGAAAGAAGGCGAAGCGACCCTGACCCCCTCGCTGGACCTGGTCGGCAAGATCTAACACCCGCCTGATCTAGCCCGAGCGCCCGGGCGCCTTGCCCGCGCGCTCTTTTTTTGCCCATTTTTTACGGAAGCCACGTCGCCATGTTGGACGCCAATCTGAAAGCCCAGCTCAAGACCTACCTCGAACGCGTCACGCGCCCCATCGAGATCGTCGCGTCCCTCGACGATGGCGCGAAGTCCCGTGAAATGCACAGCCTGCTGCAGGATATCGCCAGCCTGTCCGATCAGGTCAGCCTCAGCACCGACGGCACCGATGCCCGTCGCCCCTCCTTCGCCCTGCTGACCCCCGGTCAGAACATCGACCTGCGCTTCGCCGGTCTGCCCATGGGCCACGAATTCACTTCCCTGGTCCTGGCCCTGCTGCAGGTGGGCGGTCATCCGTCCAAGGCCAGCCAGGACGTCATCGAGCAGGTCAAGGCGCTCGACGGCGACTACCAGTTCGAAACCTATTTCTCCCTCTCCTGCCAGAACTGCCCGGACGTGGTGCAGGCCCTGAACCTCATGGCCGTGCTCAATCCCCGGGTCAAGCACGTCGCCGTCGACGGCGCCCTGTTCCAGGACGAGGTCGAGCGCCGCCAGATCATGGCCGTGCCCAGTGTCTACCTGAACGGCGAACCCTTCGGCCAGGGCCGCATGGGTCTGGAAGAGATCGTCGCCAAGCTCGACACCGGCGCCGCCGCCCGCTCCGCCGACAAGCTCAACGCCAAGGACGCCTTCGACGTCCTGGTCATCGGGGGTGGCCCGGCTGGCGCTGCCGCTGCCGTCTATGCCGCACGCAAGGGCATCCGTACCGGCGTCGCCGCCGAGCGTTTCGGCGGCCAGGTACTGGACACCCTGGCCATCGAGAACTTCATCTCCATCAAGGAGACCGAAGGGCCGAAGCTGGCCATGGCGCTGGAAGAGCACGTCAAGCAGTACGAAGTCGACATCATGAACCTGCAGCGCGCCGAGCAGCTGATTCCGGCCCACGAAGCCGGCGGCCTGCACGAAGTCCGCTTCACCGATGGCGGCTCGCTCAAGGCCAAGACGCTGATCCTGGCCACCGGCGCTCGCTGGCGCGAGATGAACGTTCCCGGTGAGCGGGAATACCGCAACCGCGGCGTGGCCTACTGCCCGCACTGCGATGGCCCCCTGTTCAAGGGCAAGCGCGTCGCCGTGATCGGTGGCGGCAACTCGGGTGTCGAGGCGGCCATCGACCTCGCCGGCATCGTCGCCCAGGTCACCCTGATCGAGTACGACGGCCAGCTGCGTGCCGACGCCGTGCTGCAGCGCAAGCTGTTCAGCCTGCCCAACGTGACCGTCATCACCAGCGCCCTCACCAGCGAAGTCAAGGGCGACGGCCAGAAGGTCAACGGCCTGGTCTACAAGGATCGCAACTCCAGCGAGTTCCACCACCTCGACCTGGAAGGCGTCTTCGTGCAGATCGGCCTGGTGCCCAACACCGACTGGCTCAAGGGTACCGTCGAGCTGTCGCCGCGCGGCGAGATCGAAGTGGACGCCCGCTGCCAGACCTCCCTGCCCGGCGTCTTCGCCGCGGGCGACGTCACCACCGTGCCTTACAAGCAGATCGTCATCGCCCTGGGCGAAGGCGCCAAGGCCTCCCTGGCCGCCTTCGATCACCTGATCCGCACCAGCGCCTGATCGATCTCACGCCCCCTTTCCCGCCCGGCATCTGCTGGGCTTTTTTTCGTCCGCCGTTTTCTGCGTCCACCTTGGCATGTTTCTCGCTGCGACCTAACCAGGCGTCATAAAGATGGGCACGAACGGTCTAGGAGTTCCTCCCGGACTTTCGTTAGGATCTCAGGGCCGGGTTCCTGAACCTGGCAGCTTCAGCGGTAGAGGACCAGGCGGCATATGCACAGACAGATTCCTTCCAGCATCCACGATTCCTATCCCCCCAAGCTCGCACCCGCCACGCCGCTCACCCCTCCCGAGCTGGTGGCCTCCCTGGAAGCCACCCTGGCTCAACGCCAACCCGGCCCGGTCTGGCTGTTCGCCTACGGCTCGCTGATCTGGCGCCCCGAGTGCCCCGCCGTCGCCGTGCGCCGGGCGCGGGTGCACGGCTACCACCGCGGTCTCTATCTCTGGTCCCAGCTGCATCGCGGTACCCCCGAGCAACCCGGCCTGGTACTGGGTCTGGATCGCGGCGGCTCCTGCTCGGGCTTCGCCTACCAGTTGCCGGATGACCAGCTGGACGACCACCTGCTGGCCCTCTGGAAGCGCGAGATGCCCGATGGGTCCTACCGCCCCCGCTGGCTGCAATGCCACCTGGAAGACGGCAGCAAGGTGCAGGCGCTCGGTTTCGTGCTGAAGCGCAATCTGCCCTGCTACGCCGGCAGCCTGCCCGATGACATCCTCAATCGCGTCCTGACCGAGGCCTGCGGCCATTTCGGCACCACCCTGGAATACGTCGAGCGCACCATCACGGCGCTCAGGGCCCACGCCATGCCCGATCGCAACCTGGAAGCCCTGCTGCAGCGCTATCGCAGCGCCCCGCTGCTGGAGGCCATGCAGGGATGAAGCAACGTCAGATCAACCCCCACAAGCTGCTGCTCAGCAAATGGACGGCCGTCCAGCCACGCGAACGGCAAAAGCACTTCATCGTCACCCGGGTCCATACCCCGGAAGTCGAGACCGACCCCATCTCGCAGATAGATCTGCAAGCCGTTCTCACTCGTCGTACCTGGACGCTGGACTGGCACGAGTTGCAGGATGCAGAATGCTGGCTGCAAGGCTGGCAATGAAACTCCGAAAGCAGGGCCGGGATTTTGCGACTAGCATCGCGATATGACGGCACTTTTCTGCAAAGGTGAAACCCTGTAGCAGCCAATGCTGTCACAGTGCCACCTTTGAACAGGAAGCTTTTCCGGATGACCCTCTATGTCGAACTCGCCAGCGCCTTCAACACCCTCAAAGGCGGATTCGAGCCGTTGCGCTGCGTGATCTCCACGCGTGATCAGCGCGCCTACGATGTCGAGGTCTTTTCCCGCAGCGGTCAGTCGGTACTGAACCGCCCTATCGCCCGCACCGAGTTGCTCGACGCGGCCATGCTCGAAGCCTTCATCCTCGACAGCCGCTCACGTATCGAGCGCGATGCGGATGAAACGCCCTACTGGACGATTCCCTCCTAAACGAAAAAGGCCACTCGAACAGGAGTGGCCTTTTCATTTGGATGGTGCCCGAGGCCGGAATCGAACCGGCACGACGGTTAAGTCGAGGGATTTTAAGTCCCTTGTGTCTACCAGTTTCACCACTCGGGCAGAACCGAACCCTCAGACAAGCGGATTCGTAAAACCTGATCCAGTATTCATACATCCCTGGATGATGAAAAGCCCCGTAGACCTGGGATCTACGGGGCTCTCAATAGTGGAGGCCGAGGTCGGAATCGAACCGGCGTACACGGATTTGCAATCCGCTGCATGACCACTCTGCCACCCGGCCTCAAACCTGAATGTCTTGCGACACTCATGTAAAACATGGAGCGGGAAACGAGACTCGAACTCGCGACCCCGACCTTGGCAAGGTCGTGCTCTACCAACTGAGCTATTCCCGCTTGGTGACGGGCGCCATTCTATCTGAGCCACCCTTCATGTCAAGCCATTGATTCAAAAAACTTATTTCTTTTTCTCGGCGCTCATCAGATGCGGCCACGCCGCCATCAGATAGGTGCACATGGACCACAGGGTCAGGGCTGCTGCGACGATGAGCAACGCATAACCACTGATGACCCAGAAGGTCATCTGCGGCGGGTTGGCCAACAGGATGACCAGCGCCAGCATCTGCGCCGCCGTCTTCCACTTGCCCAGATTGGACACCGCGACCTGGGCCCGGGCGCCCAGCTCGGCCATCCACTCCCGCAGCGCCGATACCACGATCTCACGACCGACGATGATGACGGCAGGCAGTGTCAGCCAGGCATTGGCATGCTCCTGCACCAGCAACACCAGGGCCACGGCGACAATGAGCTTGTCTGCTACCGGATCCAGGAAGGCTCCGAAGGGCGTGCTCTGCCCCAGGCGCCGAGCCAGATAACCATCCAGCCAGTCGGTTGCACAGGCGATGGCGAAGATGGTGCTGGCGGTCCAGTAACTCCAGTGGACTGGCAGATAGAACAGGATGACAAAGAGCGGAATGAGGAAGACGCGCAGTACGGTAAGCAGATTTGGAATATTCATTGGCGCGGCTGTTGGTGAACGTGAGGCGATTCTACTCGCTGTGCAAGGCCGCATAAATCTGCTCGGCCAGCTTTTTGCTAATGCTTGGCGCTTTGGCGATCTCTTCGATACTCGCACGCTGCAGCTCACGGAGTCCGCCAAAGTGCTTGAGAAGCTCCTGCCGCCGCTTGGGCCCGATTCCGGCAACCTCCTCCAGCGATGACGTGCGGCGCGCCTTGCCGCGGCGTGCACGGTGTCCGGTGATGGCGAATCGGTGCGCCTCGTCGCGAATCTGCTGAATGAGATGCAGCGCGGGCGAATGAGCCGGCAAGGTGAACTCGTTGGACGGATCGTCCAGATAGAGGACCTCGAGACCCGGCTTGCGGGTGACGCCCTTGGCGACCCCCAGCAGGACCAAGTCCGGCACCGCCAACTCCCTGAGCACCTCACGGGCCATGGCCAACTGGCCCTTGCCGCCATCCACCAGCAGGATGTCAGGCAGCTTGCCCTCGCCCGCCTTGAGCCGGCTGAAGCGGCGGGTCAACGCCTGATGCATGGCGGCATAGTCATCGCCTGCGGTTACACCCTCGATGTTGTAACGACGATAATCCGACTTGAGCGGTCCTTCCGGCCCGAAGACCACGCAGGACGCCACGGTCGCCTCGCCACTGGAATGACTGATATCGAAACACTCCAGCCGCTGAGGCGGTTCCGGCAGATCCAGCGCCTGCACCAGGGCATCGAAACGCACCCCCATGTGCTGCCGATTGGCCAGTCGGGTATTCAGCGCCTGCTCCGCATTGGTTACCGCCAACTGCTGCCAGCGGGCTCGGGTCCCCCGGACGCGATGAGCGATGACCAGCTGCCGCTTGTGAACCTCGGCAAAGGCATCGATCAGGGTAGCGAAGTCCTCGTGGACGGAATTCACGATGATCTCGTCCGGCAGATCCCGCTCCAGGTAGGCGAGGTAGTACTGCTCCAGGAAGGCGGCCAGCACTTCGCTGGAATCCTCCTCAATCCCTACCTCCGGGAAGAAATTCTTGCTGCCCAGCACTCGCCCGCCGCGTACGCTGACCAGGTGCACACAGGCACCGCCCGGATTGACGAGCGCGGCGATGACATCGACATCACCGGTGCCTCCCTCGATGCTCTGCTGATCCTGAACGCGTCGCACCAGGGCCACCTGATCACGCAACTCCGCTGCCCGCTCGAACTGCAGATTGACCGAGGCGCTTTCCATCTTGGCTTGCAGCTCTTCCGCCAGGGCATTGCTACGCCCTTCTAGAAACATGGCCGAATGACGGACGTCCTCGCCATATTCCTGCTCGCTGACGAGCGCCACGCAGGGGCCCTTGCATCTCTTGATCTGATACTGCAGGCAGGGCCGCGTACGATTGCGAAAGTAGTTGTCATCGCATTGCCGTACCTGAAAGGCTTTCTGCAGCAGATTGAGACTTTCGCGGATGGCACCGGCGCTGGGATAAGGACCGAAGTAGCGCCCCTTCCCTCTCTTCTCTCCACGGTGAATGGTCAGTCGCGGATACTGATCCTCAGTTGAGAGATAGACATAGGGGTAGGACTTATCATCCCTCAACAGGATGTTGTAGGGCGGGCGCCACTGCTTGATGAGATTCTGTTCCAGCAGGAGCGCTTCGGTCTCGTTGCCGGTGATGGTGGTCTCGATCTGAGCGATCTTGGACACCATGGAAGCCGTCTTGGGTGCCAAGCCGGTCTTTCTGAAATAGCTGGAAAGTCGGTTCTTGAGATTCTTGGCCTTACCAACATAGAGGAGCTTGCCGCCCTCATCGAACATCCGATATACACCCGGACGTCCACTGCAACCGGATAGAAAGGCTGCAGCATCGAAAGATTGACTCATATCAACTCGTTGCATCTACCATGCCGTGGCGAACAGCCAACATGGCTAGTTCGACATCGCTGGTAATCGATAATTTCTCGAAGATCCGATAGCGATAGGTGTTGACGGTCTTGGGCGACAAACAGAGCTTGTCGGAAATGACCTGGACTTTCTGGCAGCCCGCGATCATCAGCGCGATCTGAATCTCTCGCTCGGACAGCTGATCGAAGGGCGACGCTTCGGCCTTGGACTGAAAGGGTTTCAAGGCCAGCTGCTGGGCGATCTGCGCACTGATGTAACGTCGACCGGCGAAGGCCTGCTTGATGGCGGTGATCATCTCTTCGATGTCCGCACCCTTGGTCAGATACCCTGCAGCACCCGCCTGGAGCAGACGCGTCGGAAAAGGATCTTCCTCGCAGGCCGTGACGACCACCACCTTCAGGTCGGGTCGGCTGCGCAGGAGCTTGCGGGTAGCTTCCAGCCCACCGATACCGGGCATCCGGACGTCCATCAGGACTACATCCGGCTCGAGCTCACGGGCCAGCATCAGTGCATTTTCGCCACTGTCTGCCTGGCCGACGACCTGGATTCCTGCCACATCCGCCAACATCCGTACGATGCCGGTACGAACAAGATCATGATCGTCGACAACTAGCACCTTGATCAAAATCGAATCCCCTTCGCTTGCGCTTTCATCGCTTGCGTCACCTAAACAACTATCCGCTGGCCCTACCCGTTAAGGAATAGGATCCTAGGCTACGCTATAAATTTGATTGGTCATGCAAAGAAAAAAGGGGTACGACGCTTCGCACCCCTTGCCTGCCGGCCTTAGGCCATTGGGCATTGTATACCGAAAAGAGCTGGAGAAATGAAGCAGATCGGAATCATTCCCGGTCAGGTTACCAATGGTTCGCCGAGGTGTTGGCTCAACCCGCAAGATCCAGGCCTGATCGTCGAAGGCCTCCCCGCTCCCCTGCGCGCCACCCTGATAGCCCGCAAATCCTGAACCCAAAAAGCCCGGCATCTGCCGGGCTTTTTCTTGCTCGCATAACGCTACGGCAGGTTGGGTTGAGCGCAGCGACGCCCAACATTCAGCTGATCGCGGCCATGGGCCGCTCCTACGGCATGCCTCCTTGTAGGAGCGGCCGCACCGGCGGATCGCCACGGCCGCAACAGACCGGCGCAGCCGGGCGGTTGTGGCTCTTGTGCTCTTTGCGGAGTGTCAGCAGCACACATCTGGCAGGCCCTGCGCCAACCTCTCCGCCACTCCGCTCCTGGTCCCCTCTCCCCCCGGGAGAGGGCTAGGGTGAGGGCAACCTCAGCTACGCAGCCTCAGGCCTTCGCTGGCCGATCATCTGCTCCCAGCGCCTAGGCATGCTGACGTCCGACCAAACTTTTCCCGCCCCAAAGACAACACCCCCGCCAGTGTGAACTGAGCGGGGGTGCTGGGTGTTAGGCGCTTGACGATGACCTACTCTCACATGGGGAAGCCCCACACTACCATCGGCGATGCATCGTTTCACTTCTGAGTTCGGGAAGGGATCAGGTGGTTCCAATGCTCTATGTTCGTCAAGCAATTCGGTTGGCTGGCCAGGTGATGGAGCTGCCTGGCTGGCCCAATTGGGTCTGTGATCGAAGTAGACGTGTCGTCTTGGGGTCTTGCGAACCCACGCGCCCGTTTTCGGCGTCGTCTTCCTCACGCTCTGACACGCGGTCAGATTGTTTGGGTGTTATATGGTCAAGCCTCACGGGCAATTAGTATCGGTTAGCTCAACGCCTCACAGCGCTTACACACCCGACCTATCAACGTCGTAGTCTTCGACGGCCCTTCAGGAAGCTCAAGGCTCCAGTGAGATCTCATCTTGAGGCAAGTTTCCCGCTTAGATGCTTTCAGCGGTTATCTCTTCCGAACATAGCTACCCGGCAATGCCACTGGCGTGACAACCGGAACACCAGAGGTTCGTCCACTCCGGTCCTCTCGTACTAGGAGCAGCCCCTCTCAAATCTCAAACGTCCACGGCAGATAGGGACCGAACTGTCTCACGACGTTCTAAACCCAGCTCGCGTACCACTTTAAATGGCGAACAGCCATACCCTTGGGACCGGCTTCAGCCCCAGGATGTGATGAGCCGACATCGAGGTGCCAAACACCGCCGTCGATATGAACTCTTGGGCGGTATCAGCCTGTTATCCCCGGAGTACCTTTTATCCGTTGAGCGATGGCCCTTCCATACAGAACCACCGGATCACTAAGACCTACTTTCGTACCTGCTCGACGTGTCTGTCTCGCAGTCAAGCGCGCTTTTGCCTTTATACTCTGCGACCGATTTCCGACCGGTCTGAGCGCACCTTCGTACTCCTCCGTTACTCTTTAGGAGGAGACCGCCCCAGTCAAACTGCCCACCATACACTGTCCTCGATCCGGATAACGGACCAGAGTTAGAACCTCAAGGTTGCCAGGGTGGTATTTCAAGGATGGCTCCACGCAGACTGGCGTCCACGCTTCAAAGCCTCCCACCTATCCTACACAAGCAAGCTCAAAGTCCAGTGCAAAGCTACAGTAAAGGTTCACGGGGTCTTTCCGTCTAGCCGCGGATACACTGCATCTTCACAGCGATTTCAATTTCACTGAGTCTCGGGTGGAGACAGCGCCGCCATCGTTACGCCATTCGTGCAGGTCGGAACTTACCCGACAAGGAATTTCGCTACCTTAGGACCGTTATAGTTACGGCCGCCGTTTACCGGGGCTTCGATCAAGAGCTTCGCTTGCGCTAACCCCATCAATTAACCTTCCGGCACCGGGCAGGCGTCACACCCTATACGTCCACTTTCGTGTTTGCAGAGTGCTGTGTTTTTAATAAACAGTCGCAGCGGCCTGGTATCTTCGACCGGCATGAGCTTACGGGGTAAACCCTTCACCCTCACCGGCGCACCTTCTCCCGAAGTTACGGTGCCATTTTGCCTAGTTCCTTCACCCGAGTTCTCTCAAGCGCCTTGGTATTCTCTACCCGACCACCTGTGTCGGTTTGGGGTACGGTTCCTAGTTACCTGAAGCTTAGAGGCTTTTCTTGGAAGCATGGCATCAACCACTTCTCCTTCTAAAAGAAGGATCGTCATCAGCTCTCGGCCTAGACCGTCCGGATTTACCTAAACGATCAGCCTACCACCTTAAACTTGGACAACCAACGCCAAGCTGGCCTAGCCTTCTCCGTCCCCCCATCGCAGTAACTAGAAGTACGGG